>NZ_CP035281.1 GCF_004103735.1 Aminipila luticellarii
ATGAGCAATATGAACGAAAATTGGAAAAAGACCCTAGAATTACTTGCTCCGGAATTGACAGAAGTAAGCTATAATACTTGGTTTTTACCTATAGTACCTTTAAAAATAGACGAAGAAAATAATAAATTATATCTAAAGCTTTTAAACGATATGAACCTGAACATCATGAAGAGCAGATACATGTCCATTCTTGAAAATGCCGTAGCCATTGCATTTTCAAAGAAGTATGACATAGAACTGACGCTGGATGATATGGAGGAAGAACCCATAAACTATAAAAATGAATATGATGATTCTTTTGTAAAACGTTTTCCTGATGAATATTATTTCAATCCAAGATATAATTTCAACGCTTTCGTTGTGGGTAACAATAACAGATATGCACATGCTGCGTCTCTTGCCGTAGCGGAATCACCGTCCTGTGTAGCCGCTAACCCTTCCGATTCCTACAATCCTCTATTTTTATACGGAGGATCCGGTCTTGGTAAAACGCATCTGATGCATGCCATCGGCCAATACATATTAATCAATTATCCAAAACTGAAAGTACTCTACGTATCTTCAGAAATGTTTACAAATGAGCTGATTAAAGCCATTGGAGATCGAAAAACACTGGAATTTAGAAATAAGTACAGAAATATTGATGTACTGTTAATAGACGATATACAATTTATTGAAGGAAAAGACAGTACACAGGAAGAATTTTTCCACACCTTCAACACACTGTACGAAGCCAATAAACAGATTATTATTTCAAGTGACAGACCTCCCGCAAAGCTTTTGAACATAGAAGAAAGATTAAGATCCAGATTCCAATGGAATATGATTGCCGACATACAGCCGGCCGATTATGAGAACCGAGTTGCTATCTTAATGAAGAAAGCTGAACTGGAAAATATTACGATTGATGATAACTTAATGGAGGTCATCGCCCTGATCGCCGGAAAAATAAAATCAAATATCCGAGAACTGGAGGGCGCTTTTTCAAGAGTCATTACCTTTTCCAACCTAATGAATAAAGAAATTAATATTTCTCTCGCAAAAGAAGTATTAAAAGATATTATTTCTAACACAGATGTCATCATTAATCCGGAAGTCATCAAAAAATATGTCTGCAAGCACTTCGATATTAAAATTGCAGACATTGAATCCTCAAAGAGAACAAGAGCCTTAGCCTTTCCAAGGCAAATCGCCATGTATCTTTGCAGAGAAATGACCGATCTTTCCCTTCCAAAAATCGGTGAGGCTTTCGGAAAAAGAGATCATACTACGGTCATGCACGGATGTGAAAAGATTTCGTCTGAGATGAAAATGAATGAATCTGTAAAAGAAGTGGTAGAAGCCATTCAAAGAAATATCAATGAATGCAGAATTTAAACTTTATATGGGAGTTATAAATATAAAAACTTATGCACAAAAATTCACAGTTCCATATCAAAAAAAGTACAAGTTATCAACAAAGTATCAACAGGCAAAAGATTAGCAGTTTCAAGGCTTTAAGATAGTTATCAACAAATCCACAGCCCCTACTACTAATACTACTAAAATAAATTAAAAAGAATAAAGGAGTCGGCACATGAAATTTACCTGCAATCAGCAAATTTTATCTAAAGCTATAAACACAGTTTCCAAAGCTGTAACAAACAGAACTACTATTCCTATTCTTAAGGGTATTTTACTAAGAGCAAAAGATAACACCTTAACCTTAACAGCGTCAGACCTGGACTTAAGCATAGAAAAAATTATAGAAACACACGTTTCTGAAGAAGGAGAAACCGTAGTTCTATCCAGACTATTCAGTGAAATTATAAGAAAACTTCCAAACGAAGAAATCACTGTAGAATTAAAAGAAGATAACAACCTGACTATCGAATGTTCTTCATCACAGTTTAATATTGTATGTTTCCCCGCAGATGAATTTCCTAACATAGGGGAAATAGAAGAAAAAAGTAAACTGGTCTTAAACAGAGAACTATTTAAAGAAATGATCCGAAAGACTTCTTTTGCCGCAAGCCTTGATGAATCCAAGGGTGTTATTGTGGGTGTATTAATAGAACTGGAAGAAAACAGTTTAAATATGATCGCTTTGGACGGCTTCAGAATGGCTGTTGTTAAAGAAGACATGAAAAATTCTGAAGAAAAGAAAATTATTATTGCATCTAAAATATTATCTGAAATAAGTAAAATTATTTCAGAGGTAGAAGATGAAAATGTTGGAATTATATTGGACAATAAAAAAGCCGTTGTCATATTAGAGGGAACGAGAATTGTACTCCGTCTTTTAGAAGGCGAATTTATAAAATATAAAGACATTCTTCCAAAAGAATGCAAAACAACAGTGACCCTAAATAAAGGGGATTTTCTTGAAAGTATCGAAAGGGCTTCACTTTTCGCAAAGGAAGGCAAGAATAATCTGGTGAAGCTTTCTATTTCCGGAAATGATATGACGATTACTTCCAGATCAGAAGAGGGTAACGTAAAAGAAAATGTAATGATTTCCACAGATGGAGAAGGGCTTGATATTGGATTCAATTCAAAATATCTGATAGATGTGCTCAAAGTAATCGAAGAGGATGAAATAAAACTGGAATTAAATACTGGTGTAAGTCCTTGTTTGGTTAAACCTATAGAAGGAAATCAGTTCGTTTATTTAATACTTCCTGTCAGACTGTCAGGAAATTAATGAACTTATTATTTTTAGCTGTCATTTATGGCAGCTTTTATTTACAGGTCTTATGTAGCTATTAACCTGTTTCAATTTACAAGAGCAAACTTTATGGAGAAGAAAAAATGTACATAACACAAGTGGAGCTGCAGGATTTCAGAAATTATGAATCGCTGAATATAGAATTTCATCCGAATGTTAATTTAATACTGGGCAAAAATGCTCAGGGAAAAACAAATCTTGTAGAAGCCATTTACTTGTCTTCGCTGGGAAAATCTTTTCGTACATCAAATGACTTTGAGATGATTCGGTTCGGAAAGAAATTTTTTAGAATTAAAATTGAAGCAGAAAAAAATAATGAAGATATTTGTGTTGAAATGGCTGTAAGCAAAGAAAGCAAGGCTGTTAAATTAAATGGTCATAAAATAAAAAAAATATCAGAGCTTCTTGAAAGTATTTATATCGTTGTATTTTCTCCTGAGGATTTAAAAATTGTCAAAGAAGAACCTGAAAAAAGACGGAAGTTTATAGATAGAGAGCTTTGTCAGATCAGGCCGGTCTACTTTAATAATTTATCCCGATATAAAAAGGTGTTGCTCCAAAGAAATACCATGCTAAAAGAAAATACTCCCAAAGTTTCTTTACTTGAGGTATGGAATCAGGAATTATGTGAATATGGTTCAAAGATTATCATGCAGCGAGCCGAGTTTGTTAAAAAAATTGATAAAATAAGCAGCGAGATTCACAAAAATATTACGAATGGAAAAGAAAAGCTCCGCATTCAGTATGAATCAAATGTTCCGTTCATGAAAGATTTAGAAGAACAAAAATCTTTGTTTTTAGAAAAAATCCATTTGAATATTGAAAAGGATATGTTAAAAAGAAATACAAGTGTAGGGCCTCACCGTGATGATCTAAAAATAACCATTAATGGAATAGACATTCGAAAGTACGGATCACAGGGTCAGCAGAGGACAGCAGCACTGTCCTTAAAATTAGCAGAAATCATGCTCATCAAAGAAGAAACTCAGGAAGATTGTATATTGTTATTGGACGATGTATTATCAGAATTAGATGAAGAACGGCAGAACTATTTGATTAATTCTCTTTCAAACGTACAGCTTTTTATCACATCAGCAGAGATTTCGAAAAAAGTACAAAGTACACTGCCGGAGGGAAAAACTTTTTATGTAGAAAATGGACAAGTGAAAGAAAAATAAAGAGTTTAAGCATAGGGATATAGACAAAAATATAATAGAGAAAACAAGAATAGGAAGTAATTTATGAAAAGAAAATTGTGGTTCCTCATCGTAATGTCTATTTTGTTAGGGGTATTTTTATATATGAAACCTATAGGCTTTGAAAAAATTATTCTAAATGAAATGCCGACATATGTATATGCTTCTCAAATAGAGATTATATCAGGACAAAATCCATATAAGCTTAAGGAAATTTCCAGTAAGGATCATGAGTCATTATGGAACAATGTTTATGAACAGCTTTCAAAATATGATTATATGAAATCTTCCAATGTGACGTTAGGTAATAATCAAATTGAAATATATGTTACATACAAAGATGTAATAGTTAAAATCAGTGTTGATGAAAACGACAAGATTTTACTTGATGATGGTAATAAAATAAAAGAATATAGTACATTTGGAAAAGACAAAAATCTATATGAAAATTTATTACAAGTAATATGAAAATGAAAGCCTTAAGAACATATGAAGTACAATAATAAAAATAAAAATAGGAAGTATAATGGATTATAAAATTAAATTAGAATTAAATATACAAGATATAATGGTGTTTGTTATTGAAATAGAACCACATGAAACTGCAATTATACTTTATGAAGATACTCGAAGGAGTGGGAATCTATTAGAGGATTTTTCATTTTTGTATCCTAACTTTTATCAGTCAGAGAAAGAATGGGACGATTTTAGAAATTTGATTAAAGCTACAGTCTTTGTTTTTAAAAAAAGTCTATTGGAAGATGAAGAAATGAAAGATTTTCTTTTGTATATTGCAGAATCAATGATTGAGTATAAGCCAGAAGTGAATCCTAAAATTGAATTTAAACTGGATAAAACGTTATTTGAATATTATTGTGAAAAGGATTCAGATTATAATAGATTCATCAAGTATTTGCTTTCCTTTACGGAAAATTATAATGGTTTTGATGCTTCAATTACAGATTCAAATCATCTCATGCAAAAACTGATATTATAAAAAAGAAAGTTTGAATATATAAAGAGTGTAATATGAAAATGAAAGCCTTAAATTTACGATTTAAGGCTTTTAAAATATATTTTTTAAAAAGAAAGTCCAAAATTATAAAAAATATTGTAAAAACGGAGATTTTAAGGTATACTAGATTGGTTATATTGTATCTAAAATTTGGTAACAATATCTTTATATAGGAAGAATATAGTAAAAATTTTAAAGTCAGAGTAGACGTTTTAGCATTTTGACCAGTATTTTGATGCTGTTTTCAAGAGATGCATTAAAAAAGCGAATGCTTATGTCTATAGAACAGGAGAAGTTAAATTGAGTACAGAAGTAAAGAATCAACAGTATGATGCTGCCCAGATACAAGTTCTGGAGGGTCTTGAAGCTGTAAGAAAAAGGCCGGGAATGTATATAGGTACGACTGGCCCTAGAGGGCTTCACCACCTTGTTTACGAAGTAGTAGATAACAGTGTAGATGAAGCTTTAGCAGGTTTCTGCAAAACCATAAGTATTACGATTAATGCAGATAATTCTGTTACGGTGGAAGATGACGGCAGAGGAATGCCTGTGGATAAGCATCCCAAGCTTGGAATTCCTGCGGTTGAAGTTATTCATA
Source organism: Aminipila luticellarii (assembly GCF_004103735.1). Taxonomy (NCBI): domain Bacteria; kingdom Bacillati; phylum Bacillota; class Clostridia; order Peptostreptococcales; family Anaerovoracaceae; genus Aminipila; species Aminipila luticellarii. Next base: position 5,517 of record NZ_CP035281.1, read on the forward strand.
CAGTACTTCATGCCGGAGGTAAGTTCGGAGGCGGAGGATATAAAGTATCCGGCGGACTTCACGGTGTAGGCGCTTCTGTAGTTAATGCACTTTCCACCGAGATGGAAGTAGAAATAAAGAGAAATGGTAAAATCTATAAGCAGACGTATGGCAGAGGAAAAACCACCATGCCTCTTACGGTTATAGGAGAATCCAGACATACAGGCTCTAAGACGACTTTTTGGCCGGATCCGGAAATCTTTGAGGATATCAATTTTGATTATGCCACTCTGGAACATCGGCTTCGGGAAATGGCTTTCTTAAATAAAGGAATTAAAATTACGCTGAAAGATGAAAGAGAAGGCAAGGAAAAAGAGCAGGTATTCCATTACGAAGGCGGAATCAAAGAGTTTGTAAAACATCAGAATCAAAATAAAGAGCCAATTCACAATGAAATTATTTATTTTGAGCTTATAAAAAATAACTTAGAAGTAGAAGTGGCTATGCAGTATACGGACAGCTACAGTGAATTGATTCTTTCCTATGCAAATAACATCAATACCACTGAGGGCGGAACTCATATGGTAGGCTTTAAATCAGCCATTACCAGAGTAATCAACGATTATGCAAGAAAAAATAAGCTGATAAAGGATAATGAGGAAAGCCTTTCGGGAGAAGATGTCAGAGAAGGTCTGACCGCTATTATTTCGGTGAAGCTTACAGAGCCTCAATTTGAAGGTCAGACAAAAACAAAGCTTGGAAACAGTGAAATGAGAGGCTTCGTTGAAACCTCAACAAATGAAAACCTAACCGCATTTTTGGAAGAGCATCCAAACGAGGCCAGAATTATTATTGATAAGTGTCTTCGTGCCTCCAGAGCCAGAGAAGCGGCACGAAAGGCAAGAGACCTGACCAGAAGAAAAGGCGTGTTGGACGGCATATCCCTTCCGGGCAAGCTGGCCGACTGTTCCGAAAAGGACCCGGCTTTATCAGAAATATTCTTAGTCGAAGGAGACTCTGCCGGAGGCAGTGCAAAACAGGGAAGAGACAGAAAAAGACAGGCCGTACTACCTCTTCGAGGTAAGATCTTAAACGTTGAGAAAGCAAGACTGGACAAAATTTTAAATTCAGAAGAAATTAAAAATATGATTACCGCATTCGGATGCGGAATCGGGCAGGATTTTAACATTGATAAATTGAGATACCATAAAATCATTATCATGACGGATGCCGACGTGGACGGTGCTCATATCAGAACACTTCTGCTAACGTTCTTTTACAGATACATGACGCCTCTTATTGAAGGCGGATACGTATATGCCGCTCAGCCTCCTCTTTTCCAGACCAAAAAAGGAAAAGAAGTGTATTATACTTATGGGGAAAAAGAGCAGGAACGGTTGATGGCAAATCTTTCGGACAAGCCGGGAAAAGCGGATATTCAAAGATATAAGGGTCTTGGAGAAATGGACTTCAATCAGCTGTGGGAAACGACAATGGACTATAACCATAGAACCTTGATTCAGATAACTCTGGAGGATTCCGCAGCGGCGGATGAGATCTTTACGACTCTGATGGGAGACAAGGTTCCGCCGAGAAGAAGATTTATAGAAGAAAATGCAAAATATGCAAACTTAGATATTTAGAAATTAGGAGGAAAACAGGATTATGAATTTATTAGAAGATTCAAAGCTGATACAGCATGAGATTCATGACGAAATGAAAAACTCCTATATCGACTATTCCATGAGCGTTATTGTAGGAAGAGCACTTCCTGACGTTCGTGACGGGCTGAAGCCTGTACACAGGAGAATCCTTTACGGAATGAGTGAGCTGGGCGTAACGCCGGATAAGCCTCATAAAAAATCGGCACGTATCGTCGGTGAAGTAATGGGTAAATATCACCCTCATGGTGACAGTTCCATTTATGATGCCATGGTTCGATTGGCACAAGATTTTTCAACTCGATATTTATTGGTAGACGGGCACGGCAACTTTGGTTCTGTGGACGGAGACGGTGCGGCAGCCATGCGTTATACAGAAGCGAGAATGACGCCGTTTGCGCTTCAGATGCTCCGGGATATTGATAAGGAAACCGTTGATTTCATGCCAAACTTTGACGGAGAAGAACAGGAACCGGTCGTACTGCCCTCCAGATTTCCAAATCTGCTGGTAAACGGTTCCAATGGTATCGCCGTTGGTATGGCCACATCTATTCCGCCTCATAACTTGAGAGAGGTCATTGATGCGGCAGTATATATGATTGATAACGATAACGCCGATATTGAAGATCTGGTCAAAATCGTCAAAGGGCCTGACTTCCCCACAGGTGCAACCATTATGGGAAAGAACAGTGCAAAGGAAGCCTATCGAACAGGCCAGGGCAAGGTTCTCGTCCGTGCGACCACAGAATTTGAAGAAACCAGTAAGGGAAAGCAGCAAATTATTGTAACGGAGATCCCTTATCAGGTCAATAAAGCCCGATTGATCGAACGAATTGCAGATCTTGTTAAGGAAAAGAAACTGGAAGGCATTTCAGATATTCGAGATGAATCCAACAGGCAGGGCATGCGAATTGTCATAGAGCTGAAACGGGATGCGAATCCTCAAATCACTTTAAATAGGCTTTTTAAACATACTCAGCTTCAAGAAAGCTATAGTATGATCATGATTGCGCTTGTAGAAGGTCAGCCTAAGATTTTAACGCTTTACCAAATTTTAGATGAATATCTGAAGCATCAGAAAGAAGTTGTAACGCGAAGAACTATTTTCGATAAGAAAAAAGCGGAAGCCAGAGCTCATATTTTAGAAGGGTTAAGAATTGCTCTGGACAATATTGATGAGATCATTAAGATCATTCGTTCCAGTTATAATGATGCAAAAGAAAAATTAATAGAGCGATTTGGACTCTCAGAGATTCAGGCTCAGGCAATCTTAGATATGAGACTTGCCAGATTGCAGGGTCTGGAACGAGAAAAAATTGAAAATGAATATGAAGAGCTGATGAAAAAGATTGCTTATTATAATCAGCTGCTGGCAGATGAAAAAATGCTGATGGGCGTCGTGAAGGACGAGCTTCTTGAAATCAAAGATAAGTGGGGAGATGACAGAAGAACAAAAATTGTTGCTGACGTTTCCGAGCTGGATGAAGAAGATTTAATTGAAGAAGAAAACGTTGCCATTACGCTGACACATTTGGGATATATCAAGCGGGTATCGGTGGACAATTATAAGACGCAGAAACGAGGGGGCAAAGGAATAACCGGACTTACCACCCGGGAAAATGATTTTGTGAAGAATATGATCATGACTTCTACCCACGATACGCTGATGTTCTTTACCAATACCGGTAAGGCGCATAAGCTTAAGGCTTATGAAATCCCTGAGGCGGGAAGGACTGCCAAAGGAATGCCGGCTGTAAACTTCCTGAATTTAATGCAGAGAGAACGTATTACAGCGGTGATTCCAATCAAGGAATTCTCAGATGATAAGTTCCTGATTGCTGTCACAAAGCACGGCACCATCAAGAAAACGCCGCTGTCTCAGTTCGACACGAACAGAAAAGCCGGATTGATTGCGATTAATCTGAAGGATGGAGATGAACTGATCGGCATCAAGCAGACTACCGGCACGAACAGGGTCATCATAGTGACCAAGCAGGGTAAATGCATTTGCTTCTCGGAAGAGGATGTCAGGAGCATGGGCAGAATTGCCGGAGGGGTGAGAGCCATAAAGCTCGAATCCGATGACGAAGTGGTTTCCATGGAATTGGTAGAATCTAACGAAGAACTTCTGGTAGTGACGAAAAACGGATATGGCAAGAGGACGCCTGTAGAGGATTATAAGGTTCAGGTCAGAGGCGGCAAAGGTCTTTTAACTTATGATAAGGCTAAATTTAAGAAAACAGGTGAATTGATCGGGGCGATGGTGGTAAATGAAGACGATGAAATCATGCTGATCAACTCCGACGGTATCATAATCCGAATCCGGGCCGGTGAGGTTTCAAGGCTTGGCAGAGCTACTCAGGGAGTAAAGATCATGAGAGTGGAAGAGGATGCCAATATTATCGCAATGGCTAAGGTCATCAAAGAAGATGTGGATGAGGACTCAGAGGAAAGCGAAGAGAAAGAATCACCGCAGATTGAAATAAAAACAGAATAGCAGATTTTTATCGTAATCAAGGAGACATACGAAAAATGGCGGATTGCATTAAATTTACAGTTACGGGAAAACCGGAATATATTAAAGTTGTTAGGATGGGTATTGCTGCACTTGCAAGTAATGCCGGTTTTGACGTGGAAGCTGTGGATGACATAAAGCTTGCTGTAGATGAGGCCTGTAAGGCCATTACATGCCACGGCTTCAATTCATGGACGAACATGTACGAGGTTACTTGTGAGCTTCATGAGGATAAAATGATGATTGTTATTACCGACACAGGTAATGGAAGAGATCTGAAAAAGGAATACAGGCCGTGTAAGAACTGCCCGCAGGACGGAGATCTGGCCATGGTTGTTATAAAAACCTTAATGGATCAGGCAGAAATTAAAGCAATATACAATGAACAAAAAAGTATAGTAATGGTGAAGAATAAATGATGAACCAAGAAGCATTCTTACAGTACAGGAAAAGCAAAAGCATTGATATAAGAAATCAAATCGTAGAGGCTTATTTGTACATGGTAGAAATTCTCATAAGAAAATATATGAATAAGGGTGTAGACTACGATGATCTTTATCAAGTGGGTGCTATGGCGCTTGTTTCTGCGGTTGACCGATTTGATCCGGATAAGGGCTTCGAGTTTTCCAGTTTTGCCACGCCTACGATTCTGGGAGAAATAAAAAAATATTTCAGAGATAAGGAATGGAGCGTAAAGGTTCCGAGGAGAACCAAGGAGATAAGCCTTAAAATTCCGGCGGCAAAGGAAGAGCTTACAGAAAAGCTGGGAAGACTGCCAACGGTTGATGAGCTGGCTGAACATTTAAATCTATCCAGCGACGAGGTCATCGAAGCAATGGAAAGCGGAAAAGCGTACGCTACGTATTCCTTGAACCAGGCTTCTGACCCCGAAGAGGTTCTGACGTTTGACAAGTTTGCGTCTATAGAAGAAAAGGGATACAAAAGTATAGAAGATTTTGAAGTAATCAAGTCCGTTTTTAAAATGCTGGCGGATAAAGAGAAAAAAATCTTTAAGCTTCGCTATCTGGAAAATAAAACGCAGGCAGAAATTGCAGAAAATTTAGGGGTATCGCAGATGACCATATCCAGAGCAGAAAAAAATATAAGAAAAAAATTTCACGAAGAACTGAACCGTTAAACGGAGGAAAATCAGATGAAGAGAGTCTTTTCGGGCGTACAGCCCACAGGAAATATACACATAGGAAATTATCTGGGAGCGCTGCGACAATTTGTTGAGCTTCAAAACGATAATGAATGCATCTACTGCATAGTGGACATGCACTCTATTACCGTGCCGCAGGATCCAAAGGAACTGAGAAAGCATACGTTGGACGTGGCTGCTTTATATATGGCTATAGGTGTTGACCCGAGCAAGGCCATTGTATTTGTACAATCCGATGTTCCCGGACATGCTGAATTATCTTGGGTGCTTACCTGCTCTTCTTATACGGGAGAGCTTTCCAGAATGACTCAGTTTAAAGATAAGAGCAAGGGAAAGGAATCCGCACCGACGGGGCTTTTTTCATATCCTATTTTAATGGCGGCGGATATTCTTTTGTACGATACAGATCTTGTCCCCGTGGGAAATGACCAGAAACAGCATATTGAGCTGTGCAGAGATCTGGCGATTCGAATAAACAATAAGTACGGAGAAACCTTTGTCGTTCCGGACGGACGATTTTTAAAGGAAGGGGCCAGAATCATGGCTCTGGATGATCCGACCAGCAAGATGAGCAAAAGTGCGGAAAATCCGCTCAGCAGGATCTCACTGTTGGACGACGAGTCAAAAATTAAGAAAGCCATCATGCGCTCTACAACAGATTCAGAGGGAACCATTCGTTTTGATGTGGAACAGAAGCCGGGCATCAGCAACCTGATGAATATTTACAGCTCCTTTTCAGGCCTGTCTATAGCAGATATTGAGAAGAAATATGACGGCTGCGGATACGGAGACTTTAAAAAGGATTTGGTTCAGGTGACCTTTGAGGCTCTTAAGCCAATAAAAGAAAGATATGAAGAGATTAGAAATTCGGACGAGTTAATCAGAATATTAAAGGATGGCGCGGAGAAAGCCAATGATATTTCTGAAAAAACCATGGCGAGAGTAAAAGAAAGATTTGGCTTAGGGATTGGAAAATAAAATGAACGAGATGAAAAAAGAATTCAACTGGAAGAGATCTTTAATCGATTATACACTGATTACATTAGGATTGTTTTTAGTAGCAGCAGGTGTGTACTTTTTTAAAATGCCGAACAACTTTTCTACAGGGGGCGTCAGCGGTATATCTATCCTGCTTTCTGCCGTTGTGCCTATGTCAAAGGCAACCCTGATGGCCGTCATAAACATGCTGCTTCTGGGTGTTGGCTTTATATTTTTAGGAACTTCCTTCGGGATAAGAACACTGTATGGTTCAGTCGTATTATCCTTTTTTGTAAAGTTTTTTGAGCATCTGATCCCGTTGGACAGACCTATGACGGATCAGCCTTTACTGGAACTTGTTTTTGCAGTGATACTTCCTGCCGTCGGATCAGCCATTTTATTTAACTATTCAGCCAGCAGCGGAGGCACAGATATTATCGCTATGATCTTAAAAAAATATACAGCCTTAGACATAGGAAAAGCACTGTTTTGTACCGATGCGATCATTGCTGTGACCAGCGGTATCATGTTTGGAGTAACTACCGGTTTATTTTCTGTACTGGGGCTTTTAGCAAAAGCTGTGGTTGTGGATAACGTAATGGAAGGAATTAATGTTTCAAAGTATTTCACCATTATTACAGATAGACCGGAAGAGGTCAGTGAATTTATCCATTCCCAGCTGCGGCGCGGTGCTACGAAATATAAATGTATTGGTACATATGACAATAAAGAGCGGTTTGTGATCATGTCTGTTATGAATCGGGCACAGGCGAAACAGTTAAGAGATTATATCCGGCGGGATGATCCTCAGGCCTTCGTAATTATAACCAATTCAAGCAATATATTGGGGAAGGGTTTCAGAACTCCGATGTAAAAAATATAAAAAGAAAAAGGACAGAGGATTGATTGCTAAACCTCTGTCCTTCACTTTTTTTACTTACTTTTTAATTTATTCAGTCCTTTACGGACGATTTGTTCCACTTCAGCAGCCAGATTAGAGGCTTCCGTCCGGGAGAGTCCGGCGGTTTCAATCATAGGGTGTATGAGAAAATCAACGGTAAAGTTGCCCTGCATGTAGCCCTTTTCTTCAAAAAGCTTGTAAGTCCCATTTATGGAAATCGGAACGATAGGAACGCCGGGCTTGGTAGCAAGCCGTAAGCTTCCTTTTTTAAATTCAGATATTTCCCCACCTTTACTTCGGTGTCCTTCGGGAAAAACAACCATTGAAAAGCCCTGCTTTATAAATTCAACAGCGGTCTCTATAGAGCGAAGGGACCCTCTCGGGTCATCCCGGTCAATCATAACACTTCGAATATTTTTAATCCACTCCCCATAGAAGGGAAGCTTGCTTAAACTTTTTTTGGCGATAAATCCGGTCTGAAATGCGTCTAAGACCGCACAGCAAATGGGAATATCTCCGTATCCCTGATGGTTAGCCACAAATACGACCGGCCCTTTTTCCGGAAGATTTTCTTTTCCCAGAACGTTTAAGTGAATATTTAAATCCCGCACAAGGCGTTTCCCCCACGTAGAGGTGGCCTTGAGAATATATTCTCTTTCTTTTTCAACGTCCCCAAGTTCCCTGTATTTATATATATTTTTTTTATGTTTTTTAAGCTCCGGCAATGCTGACATAAATTCAACAGCCATCGGTATATTTCGTATAATTTTCATATTTTCTCCATTCTGACCAAAATTAAAGTTTGAATTTATTCCGAACAACAGACTGTGTCTTTTTATAATACCATATAATTAACAAAATATTAATGACTAATTTTCATAAATACATAGTATAATGAACGCAATGATTGGAATGCGGCGTTGTCGCAAGGAGAAGGTATGAACAAAAAAAGAATTTTTATTTTTAGCGGAGCGATAGTGATTTTCGCTTTTATATGGTTTTACGTCAGCCGTTCTATGGCAGAGGGAAAACCGTTAATTTTTGATACGATTGTCAGCAGTGCCATTATTGGATTTAGAAATGAATTTTTGAACGAGATTTTAACGGGAATAACTTATTTAGGCAATTCAAAGACTATTATTTTTTTCTGTGTAATATTGCTTTTCTTTAAAAGAACAAGGATAGAATATGGAATGCCGCTGGCCATTGCCGCCTCCTGTTCTTCTGCGATACATACGTTTGTGAAAATAATGGTGCACAGGCCCAGACCTCCTGTGGAAAACTTCCTGATTTCACAAGGTGGATTTAGTTTCCCAAGTGGACATTCCTGCTCAGGCCTTGTATTTTATGGACTGTTTGCATATCTGATTTTCCACAATGCTGTGGATAAAACTGTGCATAAAGTAATGGGAACATTGTTTATAATACTGTTTATAGCCATCGGAATCAGCAGAATATATGTGGGCGTACATTATCCTACGGATGTTTTGGCAGGATGGGCATTGGGACTGTCCATATTAATGGTGACCATTGAGATTCTGGAAAGGCTGAGAAACAGAAGGAAAATATCTAAAGAGCAATAGTATAAAAAAGGAATGACATTTTTATGATAAAGAAAAATAAGATAGTACGAAATGAAGTTATTTTAGTGGATACTGAGGATAAGCCCGTAGGAAAAGCTTCAAAAACAGAAGCACATAGGAAACCACTGCTCCACCGGGCATTTTCTGTATTTTTGTATCATGAGGACAGGCTGTTAATTCAGCAGAGGGCTTTTGATAAGTACCATTCCGGGGGATTATGGGCAAATACCTGCTGCTCACACCCCGGAGACGAGTTGGAAATAACCAAGGATGCGGAACAACGGTTGTTTGATGAAACCGGCATCCAGTGCAGCGTAAAAGAAATTTTCTGCTTTGAATATGAGCATCAATTTGATGAAGCTTTATATGAACATGAGTATGATCATGTAATGGTGGGAGATTTTGACGGAGACTTTCAGCCCAATCCGGCGGAAGTGGAGGCTATGCGTTGGATTACCTTTTCTGAATTGGAAAAAGAGATGGCGGAAGAACCGCAGAAATTTGCCCCCTGGTTTGTTATAGCTGCACCCAGAGTTATGGAGTATTTGAAAGTTGGAAGAAAAAAATATAAGTAAATAAGGAACGTTTAAATAAAACAGTTACGCAAAGGAGCTGTCTCTTTATGATTTTTTAATCATTTTGAGACCAGCTCCTTTTTTTGGCACATAAATTGCGAATATTTGGAAGTAAGCAGGCAGTTTTGCCATTAATGAAGGAGGTTTTGTTTTATGTTAAAAAGATCAATATCTTTTGCAGCCAAACAAAGTAAAAGCTGCAGAAAAAATTAATTCGCTATTATAGATGATTTATTTAATTAGGAGAAATTAAGAATGAAAAAATTAAATAGTTTATTTTTTAAGATTTTTACAGTATCCATCATATGCATGATTATCCCCTTGGTCGTAAACATGTTCTATATTAGTTTTTCTGCTACAAATTCACTGGAAGAAAAGATTAAAAACTCTCTGGCAAATTCGGCATTAGAAAAATCCAATCAAATTTCTCTGGCCTTTGAGGATATTTCTAAAACCACTCAGGCAATTGCCACCCAGCCATATGTTATTGAATATTTTAAAGAGCTGAACAGAAATAAGCAAGTAGATGATTCAAAGACACAAATTATGGCAAATTACATAAAAGGATTATTTGACAGTGCAGACGGGCTGTATGAAAATATTTTTTTTGGATATGAAGGAATGACTTTAATTGATGGGCTTGGGGGAACATCTGTTGGACACGTGTACGACGATGAACAAGAACCGTGGTATAAAACAGTGATGGGTGATCCCGAGGCTTATATAGGTAATCCTCAGCCTTCTCCGGTTTCTGATATTCCTAATATTATTTTAGCGTATCCTGTAATTGAGCCAGATTCAAATCAGATACTGGCAGCTTTTGCGGTTGCTACGGATCTTAACAAAGTTACAAAAACTTTGGTCAAGACGAATTCAATAGATAAAAGTAAAACGCTTTTAATCGATTCTTCGGGACAAGTTTTAGGAGCAGAAGACAAATCAAAAATCTTAAAGCTGAACTTTAGTGAAGAAAAAGGCGACGTGCAGGATTTTTATAGGCAGGTAATAAAAAATAGTTCAGGAATTGGCTATTTTACATTGAATGGAGTGGAGAATATTGCATCCTATGATAAAGTGCAGCAATTTGATATGTATGTTTTAAATTACATGCCGGTGACGCAATTTACAAAAGATGTTAATAAGCTTCAGCACGGAATGATTCTGGTAATGGTTATTTCAATTTTTATATGTGTAATTATTACAAGTATCTTGTCTAGAAAAATTATAAAGCCTATTAAAAAAATTCAGAACGGAGCGGACAGGCTGGCAAGTGGAGATCTCAATGTAAACATTGATATTTCTTCAAATGATGAAGTTGGCAGTTTAGCTAAATCGATAAGCAGTCTGACCGATAGACTAAAAAAATATATAGACTACATAGAAGAAAGCTCCGATATTTTAAATCAGTATGCAAGGGGTGATTTTAGAGTAAAGCTTGTAAATGATTATACGGGAGAATTCAAAAAATTAAAAAATGCGCTTGTGAATGTAAGCAATATGCAGAAACAGGTGCTTGGAGAAATCAAAGAGTCTTCAAATCTGATTAACAGCCATGCTGAGCAGATGGCATCGGGTGCCGCGGTCATATCTCAGGGTGCCACTGAACAGGCCAGTGCTGTTGAGGAGCTGTCTGCAGAAATAAATGAAATACATACTGCCATGAATCATACTGCAGGTAAGGCTAACGAAGCTGGTGAAAAGTCAGAGAAGGCAGCAGGCGAGGTAAAAAATGGAAATGAAAAAATGAAAGATTTGTTGATTGCCATGAATGAAATCAGTGCGTCTTCAAAACAAATCGAAAATATTATCAAAGTAATTGATGATATAGCCTTTCAGACCAACATATTGGCTTTGAATGCTGCTGTTGAAGCTGCCCGTGCCGGCTCGGCCGGGAAAGGGTTTGCTGTTGTAGCAGACGAAGTGAGAAATCTTGCAGGAAAGTCGGCAGAAGCGGCCAAGCAGACTACTGAGCTGATAGAAAATTCTATAGCTGCCATTGATAAGGGAACCGTATTGGCAAATGACACCGGTAAAACTTTATCGGAAATAGTAAATTCCACGAATCAGGCAAGTGCATTGATTTCTGAGATAGCACAGATGTCTCAGGACGGAGCACAATCCGTGAGCCAGGTAAAATTAGGAATAGAGCAAATCTCTACCGTAGTTCAACAAAACGCCGGTTCATCACAGGAATCCGCAGCCAACAGCGAAGAATTAGCAGCGCAAGTTGAAAAGCTGGATACATTAGTAGGTAGATTTAAAGTGGATTAAGAAAATAAAACTGTTTTGGCATATAAATTGCAAACAATTAAGAGTGAAAGTAATTCATTGTTAGTTAAGGAGGATTCATTTATGTTAATGACAGGAGCTCAGTATATTGAGAGTTTAAGAAAATTAAATACAAGAGTCTATATGTTCGGTGAGAAGATAGAAAATTGGGTGGATCACCCCATAATCCGGCCTTCCATCAACTGTGTGGCGATGACCTATGATCTGGCTCAGGACCCTCAGTATGCAGATTTAATGACAACAAAATCAAGTCTGACCGGGAAGACCATCAACCGGTTCGCTCACCTGCATCAGAGCACGGATGATCTGAAGAAAAAAGTAAAGATGCAGAGGCTGTGCGGCCAGAAAACAGCTTCCTGCTTCCAGAGATGTGTGGGAATGGATGCATTTAATGCGGTATTCTCAACTACATACGAGATCGATCAGAAGTATGGAACTGAGTATCACAAAAACTTTATAGAGTATCTGAAATACATCCAGGAGAAGGACCTGATCGTAGACGGAGCCATGACAGATCCCAAGGGAAACAGAGGAGCGTCTCCAGCCGGGCAGAAAGATGCCGATCTTTTCTTACGGATCGTTGAAAGAAGGGAAGACGGGATCGTTGTAAGAGGAGCCAAGACCCACCAGACCGGGTCCATTAATTCTCATGAGCATTTGATCATGCCGACCATCGCCATGACAGAAGCAGATAAGGACTATGCCGTATCCTTCGCATGTCCGTCCGATGCAGAAGGCCTGTATATGATCTACGGCAGACAGTCCTGTGATACCAGAAAGCTGGAAGAAGGGGCAGATATAGACCTTGGGAACAAGGAATACGGCGGACAGGAAGCGTTAGTGGTCTTTGATAATGTGTTCATTCCCAAAGACCGGATCTTCTTATGCGGCGAATATGATTTTGCAGGCATGATGGTAGAGCGATTCGCAGGATATCACAGGCAATCCTACGGCGGATGTAAGGTAGGAGTAGGAGATGTGGTGATCGGGGCGGCCGCACTGGCAGCAGACTATAATGGAGCCCAGAAGGCGTCCCATATAAAGGATAAGCTAATAGAGATGACCCATTTGAATGAGACCCTGTATTGCTGCGGAATCGCCTGTTCCTCAGAAGGATATCCGACGGCAGCAGGAAACTATCAGATCGATCTGCTCTTAGCCAATGTATGCAAGCAGAACATCACCAGATTTCCATATGAGATCGTAAGGCTGGCAGAAGATATTGCAGGGGGGCTGATGGTGACCATGCCGTCGGAGAAGGACTTTAAGTCGGAGACTGTAGTAGGAAAGAATGGAGAGACCATAGGAGATATCTGTAATAAGTATTTTGCCGGATCGCCGGAATATACCACGGAAGAGAGAATGAGGATCTTGAGATTCCTAGAGAACATCTGTCTGGGATCAGCCGCAGTAGGCTACCGGACAGAATCCATGCATGGAGCGGGATCACCGCAGGCGCAGAGGATCATGATCTCCCGTCAGGGTAATATCAATGCTAAAAAAGAGCTGGCTAAAACTATTGCAGGAATTAAATAAACGAAAACAGGTAAATAAAGACAGATACAATTTTTAGGAGGTATGAAATGCACGATGTAGTAATTGTAGCGGGGTGCAGAACACCCATTGGAACCATAGGAGGACAATTTAAAGATATAACATCTCTGGATCTCTCTATTCCAGTGATGCAGAATCTGGTGAAAAGAGCAGGCATAGATCCCGCTATTATTGAAGATGTCATCTGGGGATGTAATTATCAGAGGACCTATCTTGAAAACAATCTGGCAAGGGTAGCTTTGGTAAAGGCAGGATTGCCAACCTCAGTCCCCGGTGTCACCATACATAGAAACTGTACCTCTTCCATGTCATCTATACAGATGGGGTATTATCAGATAAAAGCAGGGGAGGCAGACTGTATCATGGCGGGAGGCGCAGACAGCATGAGTGCAGCGCCTCATATGGTGTTCGGCGCAAGATTTGGTAAAAAATTCGGGCATATGGAGCTGAGAGATTCCATGTGGGATTCTTTAACGAATTTAGGTGTGGGTCCTGCCATGGGAATAACCGCAGAGAACGTAGCAGAAAGATATGGAATTACAAGAGAAATGCAGGATGAGTATGCACTGTTATCACAAAAAAGAGCGGTACAAGCCATAGACAGCGGAAAGTTCAAAGAGGAGATCATCCCTGTAGCAGTAAAAAACAGAAAAGGCGAGACGGTGTATGATACGGATGAATATCCTAAGAGAGATGCCAGTATAGAGGGATTAAAGAAATTGAAGACTACTTTTAAAGAGAATGGAACGGTTACAGCTGGCAATGCTTCAGGGATGAACGATGCAGCGTCAGGTGTAATTCTGATGAGCGAAGAAAAGGCGAAAGAACTTGGAATTCCTGTTATAGCAAAGGTTTTAGCTGTGGCAACAACAGGTGTAGACCCGGAAGTAATGGGAATTGGCCCAATCAGTTCTTCAGAGAAAGCCTTAAGCAGAGCAGGTCTGAAAATTGGGGATATAGATTTGTTTGAAATAAATGAGGCCTTTGCCGCTCAGTGTCTGGCCTGTGAAAAGGAACTTGGAATAGATCGGGAAAAATTAAATGTAAACGGCGGCGGAATCTCTTTGGGACATCCGGTAGGTGCGACAGGGTCCCGACTAGTGGTCACTCTTATGAATGAACTTAAAAAAAGAGATAAGAAATATGGTCTGGCGACTCTTTGCGCAGGGGGAGGTATGGGAACAGCAGTTATAATCGAAATGAAGTAAGCTGGTAGAATAAAAGGTTTAACAGGTCAGCCGCAGTTTGTTGCAAATTTGCAACAAACTGCGGCTGATTTTGATAAATAAGGCTTATAGCTGATATAAAAATTTATTTGTCAAAGAAGAAAGGAGAAAATTTATGATAAACTTTGAATTCAGTATGAGTACACAAATTATTTTTGGAAGAGGAGCTCAGCTGAAAGTAGGGCAATTAGTGAATCCATATGGGAAAAAAGTTTTATTGCACTATGGAAGTGATCGAATAGAAAAAAATGGCGTTTTGGAACAATTAATCTCCATTTTAAAAGGTCAGGGGATTAAGTATCGGAAATTTGGCGGTGTTAAATCAAATCCCGATGTGGAACTGGCTCAACAAGGAGCAAAAATCTGTAAAGAGGAAAAAATTGATATGATCCTGGCTATTGGCGGAGGAAGCGTAATCGATTCGGCAAAAGCCATCGCCGTAGGGTCTTGTACAGAGCAATTGATATGGGATATTTATAAAAATTCTCTTAAGGTTCAAGAGGCATTGCCCATAGGGGCAGTAGTGACAATACCGGCTTCTGCCAGTGAATCTAACGCCATGTCGGTTTTATCCAATTACGGTACCCACGAAAAGAAAGCCTTTTACTGTAGAAAAACGTTACCTAAATTTGCTGTATTAAATCCCGAATATACGGTGAGTCTGTCAGCGTATAACACCGCAGTCACAGCAATTGATATTTTTTCCCATGCTTTTGAGCGGTACTTTGATTTAAGAAGAGACAGCTTTCTTTGGGACTCCATGTGTGAATCTGTTATGAAAGCGGTAATTCAGATTGCACCTGAAATCATGAAAAAGCCTCAAGACTACGAACTTAGAAGTGAAATGATGTGGGCCGCCAGTGTAGCTCATAATAATATGCTTGGACCGGGAGGAGATTTCGCATCTCACGGACTGGCTCATGTTCTGACTGCCGAATATGGGCTCCCGCACGGAGCCGCTCTGGCTGTTATAATGCCTGCGTGGTGCAGATATATCATAGGCAGACATGAGAAAAAGTTTCAGACCTTCGGAAGGAATGTATGGAATGTAGACAGCGGAGAGAAAGCGATACAAGCTTTTATACAGTTTATACAGAAATTGGGGCTGGCATCTGATTTTAAACTGGCAGGGATTAAAAATGCAGATATCAATAGACTGGCTTCATTGGCCTGTGAAGGAGATGCTTTGACGCTGGGAGGCGGAATCGAAGAAATAGATAAAAGGGCAGCCGCAGAAATTTATAAAATAGCGAATGAAACTGTTGCATAACTGCAATGAAATTTAAGATTTGCAACAAATATTTGCAAAATTTAAACTTACTAAATGAAAAACAGGAGATCCTGAGATTTTAACGGACTTATTTTTAGCATATGGTTTGGCATACAAATTGCAATTAATAATCAGTGTAATGTAGCTGTGATTAGAATCATTTAGAATTATTTAAGATGGGAGGGGAGTTGTCAACAGTAATTTGACAACTAAAAAGTTATGGCAAAATCAATAGTAGCAATAGCAAAGGATCCAAGCATAGACGTAATGGTAGACCAGGTATTGAAAGAACTTGGCGGGGCAGAAAAACTTATTAAAAAAAACTCAACGGTAATCATCAAACCAAATGCAGGACATTTAGGTGCACCGGGAACCAGTATCAATACGAATCATGAACTGCTGAGATCTGTCATTAAAGCCGTGAAAAAAGCAGGTGCCAAAAGAGTTGTCGTAGGTGAAGCAGCCGCTATCGGATGTGATACAATGGCATGCTTTGAGTCTGCAGGCCATGCGCAGGTTGCAAGAGATGAAGGGGTAGAGCTTTACGACATCAAGTCAGACAAAGACTTAGTAAAAGTACAGATTCGGGATGCTCATTCTGACATTACCTATGTAATGCTGCCTAAACTTCTGCTGGAAGCAGAACACATCATTAATTTACCGGTGTTCAAGTCACATGCCAGTATGGTATTCAGCTGTGCTTTAAAAAACATTAAGGGAGTAGTCCAAGATAAAGTGCACTATGAAATGCATAAAACGAATCTTGCCATGGCCATGATGGATATCTGGTCTGTGGTAAGGGCAGATTTGACAATTGCAGACTTGATTTATCCCGCAGAGGGCTTTGGACCTCATTCAGCAGTACCTCTTGACTTTGGCTGTGTAGTGGCCAGTAAAGATCCGGTTGCACTAGATGCAACAGCCTGCCGAATGGTCGGACTTGACATTGGGTTGGTAGATTATTTTGAAGCCGCCAGACAAAGAGGGCTTGGAACAAGTGATGAAAAAAATATAATTGTAAAGGGAAAAACGATTAAAGAAGTATATAAGAAAATGTGGCTTCCATATCTTGAAAAGTTTGATACTTGGCCAGAATATAACATTATGCATGAAAATTCATGTTCAAGCTGTCAGTCCTTGGTTGCTTTCACTATGGAAAAATTGAAAGCCCTGGGTGAATATGATAAAAATAAAGATGCAGTTATCGTACTGGGAGCTAAAAAGTCTATTCCTGAAGACATACCTCCTGAGAGTTTAATCCTGTGTGGTAATTGTACGGCAAAATACAGGGGAAGAGGTGTAGCTGTTCACGGCTGTCCGCCGTCAGAGCCTCATATCGCCTGGGCCATCATAGACAGAAAAGATCAGACTGAGATCGGACCTGGTTTCCGAGAAAGAATGGCGGCAGAAGAACCAATTTGGAATGCATACATCGATAAGATCGTGGCAGAGAAGAGAGTTGCAGAAGAAGCCAATAGAGAAAAGGACACAAAATAGTATTTGTTTATTTAACTTTTATGGAGGTACAATATGTCTGTTGAAAATAAGAATCAATTGGCGAGTGAAAATACAAGTTTAAACTTTTCTAAGGGATGGGGAATTATCATATACTGTATGATTATGTTTTTTTTCCTTATAGGTTTTTCAATTGACGGTTTAAATATAGTAGCACCTGCTTTTGCCAAAAAAAGTGGAATTGAGTATGCTGATGTACTGGGTTTATCGACATATGCAGGACTTATTGGGCTTTTTGCTTATGTCATAGTTGGAAAGATTAATGATTCTATAGGGTCAAGGATTACGTCTGGTATTTGTATGATTGGTGCAGGCGCATCATATATTTTTTGGGGACACGCTGAAAATATATTGCAGTATGGTATAGGACTGACTTTAGTTACTAGCTTTATAAATGGCGCAGCTTACATTGCTGGAGGCTCATTGGTTACACAGTGGTTTCCTAAGAAAAAGGGGCTGGTAAATGGAATCACTACTATGGGACATAATATGGGATCTGCTTTTTATGTTCCTCTTATCAGCTTTTTAATCGGTGTATATGGCATGGCAAAAGGAATGACATGTACTGGTGTAATCGCAATAATAGTAGGTATATTAGGCATTTTATTTGTTCGTAACTTGCCTCAAGAACGAGGTTTATATCCAGATAATGTGACAAAAGAAGTTTATGAAAAAGAATATTTTCAAAGCAGTGATGAAGAAGAATGCAGCACTTGGACAATAGTAAAATTATTAAAAACAAAAGAGCTTTGGTTAGTAGCAATTGTAATTGGTGTTAATCAGCTTGTAACTACTGGCGTAATGAGCCAAATGGTTGTAAGAAATATTGGATTGGGCTTTGCACCTGCAAAAGCCGTAGGATTAATGACTGTCTGCGCATGCGTTGGAGTATGCGGAAGTTATTTATTTGGATGGATCGACCAAAAGCTTGGAGTTAAAAAAGCTGTATTACTTTTTCTTGTATGGTATTGTATTGCTCTTTTCATCAATATTACAGATACAACAATAGGAGTATATATATCAGTTGCTATGATTGGAGTGGCTATAGGAGCTTCTGCTAACTTTATGATTTCCCTGCCCGCATCTGTTTTCGGTCGGCATGGTTTTTCAAAAGTATACGCAGTATATTTCCCTATCATGAATGCAATTCTTATGAGTAATTATGTTATAAATGCGCAAGCCATCAGAGTAACCGGGAGTTTAAGAGGTGCCTATATGGTATTTATCGGTTTATTAATTGTAAATATTATTCTGATCAGTCTTATTGATACAAGAAAATACAATAAGGATTATATGAAAGAAGACGAAATATTAAACAAATAAGGAGACAAGATGTTAGAAACCAGAAGATCAAATCATAAAAATAAAGTCATTTTAACCGTTGCATTGACAGGAGCAATTCCTACCAAAAAGGATCATGCCAATTTGCCTACACAGCCTGAGGAAATAGCCAAGGCTGCAATTGAATGTTACGAAGCAGGGGCAAGCGTGGTGCATATACACGTAAGAGACGATGATGATAAATCCAGCATGTGCTTTGAAAAATTTAAAGAAACAGTTGAATTGATAAGAGCTGCAAAATGCCCGATCCTTCTCAATTTAACGACTTCAGGTGCGCAGAATCAGACGTATGAAGACAGAATTAAACCGTTCAGAGAATTGAAACCAGATCTTGCTTCTTTTGATGCAGGAACCATGAATTGGCTTAACAGTGATGTTTTCATGAATGAGCCTAAGTTTTTGGAAGTTCTGGGAACTGAAATGCAGAAAGTAAACGTAAAACCTGAAATAGAGGTCTTTGATATGGGAATGTTGAACAATGCCCTTTATTACATAAAAAAAGGAATCATAAAAGAACCGGCTCACTTTCAATTATGCCTGGGAGCACCGGGAGGAATGCAGGCCACCGCAGAAAGCCTGCTGTATCTGGTAAACCACCTGCCTGAAGACTGTACCTGGAGTACCTTTGGAATCGGAAAAGGCGCAATGGAAATCACTATGGCAGCTTTGGCTCTGGGCGGGAATATCCGGGTAGGGTTAGAAGACAACGTGTATTATCATTATGGCCAGCTGGCAAAATCCAATGTAGATTTTGTAGAGCGAGTTAAGCGTCTGGCTCATGAAATGAATAAAACAATAGCCACTCCGGAAGAAGCAAAAGAAATCTTAAAAATAAAGTAATGAGAGACCATACCTCTGAGGATTTTTCCTCAGAGGTATGGTTAAAAAGGACTGATACAATGGAAAGAAAACACATAGAACAACTTTTAGAAAATGTAGCCGCTGGTAAATTAAAAGTAAAAGATGCTGTCAGTAAGCTGGAAACGCTGCCTTTTGAAGATATAGGATTTGCCAGCATTGATAATCACAGAAATATCAGATCCGGGTATCCTGAGGTGATCTTTTGTCAGGGCAAAACTTGTGAACAGGTAGCAGAAATTATGCTGAAGCTTTCAAAAGATAATAATAATGTTATGGGAACAAGAGCAGATAAACAGCAGTATGAGGCAGTAAAGGAAGTGCTTCCTGATGCTGTTTATTTCAAGGAGGCAAGAATCATTTTATTCAGCAGAAATCCGCGAATCAAGGAAAAAGGATATATTGCGGTAGTTTCTGCGGGCACAGCGGATATTCCGGTCGCTGAAGAAGCGGCTTTGACTGCTGAGATTCTGGGGAATACAGTGGAGCGCGTCTATGATGTGGGTGTGGCTGGTATACATCGGCTTTTTGCCAAATTAGATCTCATAAGGAGTGCAAATGTGGTTATTGTGGTAGCAGGTATGGAGGGAGCATTGGCAAGCGTTGTGGGCGGAATGGTGGACAGGCCTGTTGTGGCAGTTCCTACAAGTATCGGGTATGGATCTAATCTGGGAGGATTATCCGCGCTGCTCTCTATGCTTAACAGCTGTGCAAACGGTGTAGGTGTTGTAAACATAGATAATGGCTTTGGAGCAGGATATCTGGCGGCAATTATAAACAGGCAAAAATAAGAAATGCACACCAATAAGATGAAATCATGTTGATGTGCATTATTTGTATAATAAATTATGTCTTTTTAACGATGCGCTTTTATTTCATTGTAGTTAATGTTATACTGCTTGATCTTCCGGGAGACTGTCGATGCGTTAACATGAAGTAAAGCACCTGCCTCACGAAGATTTTTTGTTTTTCTTAAAGCTTCTTCAATAAGTGCTTTTTCGTGTAATTCAACGGAATCATTCAGGGTTCCCACGGGCTCTTCAGGAGCCAGTGCACTATTGGATATGTCTAAAAGACCTTTTATCAAATCATCATCTACTTCTCCGATACCGGAACTGCATATCGTCAGATACTCGATGACGTTCTCCAGCTCCCTGATATTTCCAGGCCAGTTATAATGCTCAAAAAATATGATCTGCGCAGGATTAAGGGAAATATATTTATGATGCTTTTCCGTATACATTTTAACGAAGAAATCGCATAAGGGTTTTATATCAGCAATGCGTTCCCGGAGAGGCGGAATGTGAATCGGAATGACATTTAATCGATAGTACAGGTCACTTCTGAATTGTCCGTTCTTAATTTTTTCTTTTAGATTGCTGTTTGTCAAGGCTATAAATCTGATATCTAAAGGAATGGTTTTAGTACCGCCAATTCTGGTAATTTCTTTGTTTTGAATTGCCCGCAGGAGCTTTACCTGCAAATCCATCGGCATATCTCCAATTTCATCGAGCATAAGAGTACCGTTATTGGACAACTCAAAAAGACCCTGCTTGCCGGAAGCGCTGGCACCGGAGAAAGCGCCCTTTTCGTATCCAAAAAGCTCTGATTCCAAAAGGGTGGCAGGAATAGAGGCACAATTTACTTTGATAAAAGGTTTATCCTTTCTGCTGCTTTTCTTGTAGAGTTCATCTGCTACAATTTCTTTCCCTACGCCGGATTCTCCTGTAATGAGAACGGTAGCATCTGTATCTGCAACTTTGTCTATAATATTCCATACTTTTTTTAGAGAAATAGATGCACCGACCAGACGAGCCGGTTCATCCGGTAAGGCATTGTCCACAATTCGAATCGTAGATTTAGAATCTACAGATTTCAATTCTGTTAAAAATCTGCCATAGTCGTTGTGGAGTGCGTGAAGAGACAAAATAGGTCTGCTGCTCACGACAACCTGATGCAGCTTTTTATTTTCATCAAAGATAGGAACGCCCACCGCATAACCAACTCGCGGAGGCCTGGTACGGTAAGTGGTAGATAATCTGAAAATTTTTTCCTTATGTTTTATAACGTCAAGGGTGGCACCCCCTGTAAACACTTTTTCTTTTATCAGGTCAGCAGTTCGTCTGTTCAGAACTTCTTCCGGCGTTATACCGGTATTTTGAAAATGGGCAGGATTTACATATAGAACGACACCATTTTCATCTGTAATAAAGATACTGTCATCCAAATTGTCAACAACCTCTTTAAAATCTATGCCTTTATCTAAAAAAACACCAAGGTCATTAAAAATTTCCTGTACCAGAGTATCAGCAGGATGATTTTTCAGCTGCAATTCCAGATTTTTGACTTTTTCCCTGATCTTACAAATAGCTAATACTTGATCCATAAAATGCCTCCATGTTTTTTATTTCAAGGTTATTATAACTTTAAATCTTACTAAATATTATAGCAGAAAAGCATGGCAAAGAAAAGGTCAACAGAGAATCCAGCAATAATTGTTGCAATACCGCAACAAAATTGTGTAATTGCAATGATTTCTGCAATGAAGGACGCAATAACTGCGAAAATAGCTTAAGTCAATTTTGGCACATTACTTGCTATATATAATATTGAAACAATGCTACATTACAAAAAAATAGTATAGAAATCAAAGGAAAAGGAGACAAAACAAATGGGAAAATTAAAATTAGTTGACTTATCACATCCTTTTGGACAGGGAAATCCGCTTTGGCCATCAAACGGAGATTTTCATATTGACCGTGTTCAGCATATGCCAATGCATTACAGGCTTTTACAGACTTTTAATGATTTTCATATGCACAACAGTACGCATGCAGATTCACCTTCACACGTTATTCCGGAAGGAGCATATACGCATGAACTTCCGCTGGAAAACTATTATGGCGATGCAGTTATCGTCAGCATTCCCAAGAAAAAGTGGGAACTGATTACGGTTGCAGATCTTGAAAACGCAAAACCGGAGATCAGAGAAGGAGATATCGTTATCATCAATACAGGAAGTCATAAGTACTGGGGTGAAAACGACAACTATTTTATGTACAGTCCGGGACTTTCAATAGAAGGAGCAAAATGGCTGGTTGAGAAAAAAATTAAAGCACTGGGTGTTGACATGCAGGCACTGGATCACCCATGCTATACCTATATGATTGATCATGGCCCGGGTCCATATGTTCCAAGGTTAATTGAAGAATATACCGCAGAATTTGGACACCCGCCAATTGAAGATTTCCCTGAATGGGAACCTGTACATGATATTCTTTTGAGGAACAATGTTATGGGCATTGAAAATGTCGGCGGAGATATTGAAATGGTTACAGGAAAAAGATGTACCATATCAGCATTCCCTTTGAGATGGTATAAAGGAGACGGATCGATTGTCAGAATGGTAGCGTTTATTGACGAAGACGATTTAGTGCCAGGTGTAGCACCGAGGGAATATAAGTGGGGAGTTTATTAATAGCATGAATCAGAATAAGAATATAGCTGTCTTAGGTGCAGGTAAAATGGGCCTTGGGATTACACAGCTTTTTGCCAGCAAAGGCTACCCTGTAAAAGTCATTTATGTTTTTGATGATAAAAAACGTGGAAATGCTTTAGATATTTTGAAAACAAATTTAAGTGTTTTGTGTGAAAATAATGTTATAAAGGAACAGGATATTAGTGATATACTTGGTAGAATAACGTTTACAGAAGATATGGAAGAGGCTGCCAAATCAGCTGATATTATCTTTGAGTGCATTTTGGAAGACCTTAAAGTAAAGCAGGATTACTTTGCAACATTGGATAAGCTTTGCCCTGAAAATACAATTTTAGCTTCCAATACGTCTGCCATCAGTATTACAGAGATCGCAGAGAAAGCGGTGCATAAGGAAAGAATTATAGGTACACACTACTGGAATCCCGCATATTTAATCCCTTTGGTAGAGGTAATAAAGACAAAGTATGTCTCGGATGAGACCGTAAAGGCAACCTGTAAGCTGCTTGAAGATGCCGGGAAAAAACCTGTTGTCGTTAAAAAGGACGTACCAGGGTTCCTAGCCAACAGGATGCAGCATGCACTATTCAGAGAAGCACTTTCCATAGTAGAAAATGGTATAGCAGATCCCAGCGACGTAGATGATGCCATCAAGTATGGATTTGGAATGCGCCTGGGTGTGTCAGCACCTATGGAGGTGATGGATATGGGGGGATTAGATTTAACTTATTCCATTCACCAATACCTGTTCCCGCATCTTGAAGATTCTCATGAACCATTAAAATATCTGACTGATAAGATGAACAAAGGCGAACTGGGATTTAAAACCGGTAAGGGATTGCAGGAATGGAGCTCTGACAAGATTGAACAGACCCAGAAAAATCTCACAGAAGGATTAATCAAAGTTGCGAAAGCTTTGGATCGGCTTTAACTGAAAAGCAGGACACGAGTCTCCTCTGCCCTGCGATACTATAAAATTTGGATATTATCCGGAAAAGAGGTAAATTTTGTGTGTCAAATACTTTCAGAATCAGCAAATGAAACCAGAATGGTAGCTTTATATGAGACAAAGGAAGAGCTACAGGAATTATTTAACGACGAATTTATGAAACAATATACCAATTTTAATAGTTTCGAGGAATTTACCTTTTCGGGAGCAGTTTTTGTCAACTGGAAAGCCGATTTTATTGTGGAAGACAGAAAGGCATTTGATTGCTGCGTCAGAGGAAAAACTTCTTTTGAAACATGGAAGCAAATGTACGAAAGAGCATATGAATTAAAGAGGGAAATAATATGAAAATACTTTATATCGACTGTTCCTCCGGCATCAGTGGCGATATGACATTAGCGGCATTGGTGGATGCCTGTCAGCAAAAAGAATATCTGATTGGAGAACTAAAAAAACTAAACCTTCCAGGCTACGAATTAATTATAGAAAAAAAAAGCAGAAATTGCATTATGATGACAGACATTGATGTTAAAATTACAGCAGATGAAAGGGAAGAAGAAGAGAGAAACCTTCTGGAAATCTGCCAGTTAATTGATGACAGCGATGTCACACAGAATGCAAAGGAAATAAGCAAGAAGATTTTTAAAGAGATTGCGGAGGCAGAGGCCAGGGTTCATGGAAAGTCCATTGAACAAATTCATTTTCACGAAGTAGGAGCGGTAGATTCCATAGTGGATATAGTGGGTACTGCCGTATTAATTGATTATATAAAACCGGATAAAATTATTTCTTCACCATTGCATGACGGTCATGGGTCTATTACGTGCAGGCACGGGATCATACCAGTTCCTGTTCCTGCTGTGACCGCTATGCTGGAGGGCAGCAATATTCCGGTGATCAATGAAAATGTTGATACGGAATTGGTCACGCCTACCGGATGTGGAATCATTAAGAGCCTTGTTGATGAAATTGGGATCGTAAAGGAAGGTTTCACTGTCGAAAAAGTAGGATACGGTATGGGGAAAAAGGAAACTGGGCTCTTCGGGGCTGTTAGAATCATCATCGGAGAATCCCTATAGGAATAAATCAGAAAAAATCCTTTTACACATAATATCAATATATAGGCGACAATAATAACCGCATTTTTATATGTGGTTATTATTGTCTTTTATAATATGGAAATATCTTTATGATATTGATGGAGTTTCAAAAAAGCCGTAATTTTTACATTGGTATATAAGAATAAAGATGTTATAATAAAGAAACCTACAAAAATACTAGGATAAAGGGACATTAACATTTATAGGTGATAAAAGATAAGGAGACAAAAGAAAAAGATGAAAGAAGAACCCATGAAAAAATATGAGGATTTGAAGAAGTATTTAAAGGGATTGGAAAGCGTAGCTGTAGCCTTTTCCGGCGGTGTAGATTCCACCTTGCTTTTGTATGCCGCCAAGGAGGCACTGGGCGATAACGCCATGGCCATTATAGGCAAGTCTGTATTTGTTCCCGATTCGGAATACTCGGAGGCGGTGGAGTTTGCAGAAAAACACCATATAAAATATGAGGTCCTGAATATGGATGTTTTGTCGGTGGAGGGTATTGAAGACAATCCGGAAAATCGGTGCTACTTGTGCAAAAAAGCTATTTTTTCCGGAATATTGGAAAAAGCCAGAGAAATGAAAATGAAAACGGTAGCGGAAGGTTCTAATATGGATGATACGAAAGATTACAGACCGGGGCGAAAAGCCATAGCGGAGCTTTCCGTAGAAAGCCCCCTGTATGCAGTAACACTGTATAAAAAGGAAATTCGGGAAATTTCTAAAGAATTAGGCTTGCCAACTTGGGACAAGCCGTCACGTGCCTGTCTGGCTTCTCGCTTTGTATATGGAGAAAAGCTTACAGAAGAAGGCCTGAAACGAGTTGAGCTGGCGGAAGAATATTTGCTTGACTTAGGTTATAAACAGCTTAGGGTAAGAACTCACGGTGACTTGGCCCGCATCGAGCTGGAAGAAGCAGATATGGACAGTTTTATGAAAGCCGAGAGAAGGCAGGCTGTTTATGAAAAATTCAAGGAACTTGGATTCGATTATGTGACGCTGGATTTAAAGGGATACAGGATGGGAAGCATGAACATAGGAATATAGGGAGAAAATACTTTCGAAACAAAATATAAAAATCAAAACAAAAAATAAAGCCGAAAGGATGATATTTAAAAATCGCTTTTCGGCTTTTAACCTATTATTTTATTTGGTGTTTGCCATTAAACCAGTACGCAGCCCGGCTCCCGATCAAAGAAAATGCTCTTTGCTGAGGTAGAAAGAGGAATGCCGTAAGCTACTTTTACATCCTTAGGAAAAACTTCGGTCATGACGGCCGTTTTTCCGGCAGAGTAAAAAACACGGTTATCGATTCGATTGTCAGCGGCAATAGATACCGCAGAACCTATCGCAATTCCTAAATCCGTAATATTAAAGGCACAGTTTGCCCCGGCCTGCTTAGCGTAGCCGCAGTTCTCAAAACCGCAGCTTCCGCACTGCTCAAGCCCCAGCGGATTATCCCTTACACCGATTAAAATGATGCAGTGGCTGTTATCCACATTGTCGGCATCCCGATTAAAAAATTCTGTATCGGTTTCCTTCGCGATTCTTCTCATGTCAGCGGACAGCTTTTCTTTTTCTTTTCCATCTAAGATCACGACTTCGATGTTATCGACGCCGCAGCCTTTTGGAGCCGTTCTCGCAGCAGCAGCCATTAAATCGGCAACCGCAAAAGCCGCTCTCTTTTCCGCATCAGTACTGGTACATTTCATATCAAACCCTCCTCATATTTCTGTTTATCTGTTTAAGACCATTATACCACACAGGCAACGTCGCCGTGTGATGCAATGATTCTTTCCCTGCGGCAACGCCGACTTCAATCAATAGAATCATTATACCATGCAAGCAACGTTTGAAGGGATTGTAATTGGATTAAATTTGGTATACAATATAAAGACTTATGAATAATATTGATTTATATTTTTTTATTAAAATAAAAATTTGAAAGGTCGTGAAAAAATGAAAGAGCCAGTTTTGGTGATTATGGCAGCTGGTATGGGCAGCCGGTATGGCGGATTGAAGCAAATGGACCCGGTGGGATCAGCCGGAGAATTGATTATAGATTTTTCTTTATATGACGCGTATTTAGCCGGATTTAAGGAGGTCATCTGTGTCATAAAAAAGGAAATGGAAGAAGACTTTAAAGAACTCATGGAAGGAAGAGCGGCAAGATACCTTCATATTCGTTACGCTTTTCAGGACTTGAATGACCTTCCCGAAGGGTATTCTGTTCCGACGGGCAGGGAGAAGCCCTGGGGAACCTGTCATGCAGTTTTGAGCTGCCGGGACATGATCGACGGACCTTTTGCGGTAATCAATGCAGATGATTACTATGGCCCCGGTGCGTTTCAGAGTATGTATGATTTTCTTTTTCATACGAAGGATGACAGCAAATACAGATACTGCATGATTGGGTATCAGGTGGAAAATACATTGACGGAAAATGGAACAGTTGCCAGGGGTGTCTGCCAGACATCAGGGGAAGGGTTCTTAAATGAAATCACCGAACGAACAAAAATCAAATGGATGGAGGACGGCAGTATCGGCTTTACGGAAGACGAGGGAAAGACGTGGCAAAGGGTTCCGAAGGGAACACCGGTATCCATGAATTTCTGGGGGTTCAGCAGAAGCATAATCGATGAAATGGCAGCAAGATTCCCGCAGTTTTTAGATAAAGCGTTGATAGAAAATCCATTGAAGGGTGAATATTTTCTGCCGCTGGCTGTGGATGCCCTGGTGAAGGAAGGTGCGGCAACGGTAAAGGTTCTAAAATCGGCGGATAAATGGTATGGCGTCACGTACAAAGAGGATAAAGAGCAGGTGGTAGATGCACTGCAGGCATTTAAGGACAAGGGGCTTTATCCGGAAAAGCTTTGGAGATAAATCTATGAAGGTAGAAAAGCTGAAACCATCCGAGCAGCTGTGTAAAGTTATGTCCAGAATTTATGATTCCGGACTTACGACGGTTTCGGGAGGAAATCTTTCATTAAAAGATGAGTATGATAATATCTGGGTCACTCCTTCCGGCGGGGATAAAGGAAGATATCAGCCGGAGGACATGTTAAAAATAGGACGGGACGGAAAAATACAGGGAACCAGAAAGCCTTCTGTGGAGACTGGGATTCATCGGTCTATTTTAGCGGATCGCCCTGAATTTAAAGGCGTGGTTCACGCTCATCCTTCCGGATTGGTAGCCATCAGCCTCTTAAGGCAGCTGCCGGAGACCATGCTATTTCCTCAGGTCGCGAATGAGGTCAGGAATGTGAGATTGGCAGCTTACGGCTGTCCGGGCAGTGAAGAGCTTCGGGCAAATGTAGCAAAGGAGTTTAAAGACAATCCGACGACCAATACGGCAATTCTTGAAAACCACGGAGCTTTTGTTGCCAGCGAAAAAGGACTGTCCCATGCCTTTGGTATTTTTAAGGATTTAGATTTCAGCATCCGGGTTCAGGCAAAGGCCCACAGCTTTTGGGGCAAAGGTCCGAATCTTATCTCAAAAGAACAGCTGGAGCGGTACAACCGGGCTTTAAGACCTGCGTTGGGGACCTTCAAACAGGGAGAAATCTCAGAGAAGGAGCGGGAGCTGAGAGCGCTTATGTGTGATTTTTGCAGCCGAGCGTATCAAAGAAAGCTGTTTACTCAGAACATCGGCGTAATATCTGCCCGTCTGGAAGGGGAGAATTTTCTGATTACAGAGAGTGACTCAGATAATGCCGAGCTGACTGCTTCGGAAATCGTCAAGGTGTGCGGATCGACAGCAGAAGAGGGCAAAACTCCGTCTAAAAGCGTGTTGCTTCATAAAAGGATATATGAGACGAACCCGGATATACATGCTATTATAATGGCTGCTCCGGAAAATGCCATGGTATTCGCCGTGACAGATCGGGAATACGATTTAAAGACCATTCCGGAATGCTATATCGTTTTGAGAGAGGACATAGCAAAATTTCCTTTCGGATCAACCATAGAAAAACAGGAGGAATTGGCCGATTATTTTAAGAGAAAGTCTCCGGTAGCTATTGTCAAAAATGACTGCTATATTTGTACCGGAGAAAATCTTTTTAATGCCTTTGATCGTCTTGAAGTGGTTGAATTCAGCGCAGAGGCCGTGATGAATGCAAACCTGCTTAAAGGACAGATAAAGAGCATTACCGAGCAGCAGGTTCATGAAATAAAGGTGAAATTTGGGATTGTGTAACTTTATGGTGCAATAGAAAACGTGTATGTGAAAGGAGATCCGTCATGAAAATATTAAATTTTGGTTCTTTAAATATCGACTGGGTTTATAACGTGGATCACTTTGTAAAACCGGGAGAAACCCTTTCCGCTATATCTGTTGAGCGATTCTGCGGCGGTAAAGGTCTGAACCAGTCGGTGGCCTTATCTAAAGCGGGAGCCTCTGTGTTCCATGCCGGCGGGATTGGAAGCGATGGAGTTTTTCTGAAAGAACGTCTTGAAGAAAGCCATGTGGATGCACGCTTTGTCAAAGAACTGGAGGTACCCACAGGAAACGCTTTTATTCAGGTAGATAAAACCGGGCAAAATTGTATCATTCTTTTTGGCGGAGCAAATCAGGAGATTACAAAGGACTATGCAGAAGAAGTGATCAAAAACTTTGAAAGAGGAGATATTCTGGTTCTCCAGAATGAAATAAGCGCCCTGAATGAAATCGTGGATATGGCTTATGAAAGAGGAATGCAGATTGTTTTAAACCCCAGTCCCATGAATGAAAAAGTTTTGGCGCTTGATTTAGAAAAGATCACCTATTTTATCATGAACGAGATCGAGGGAGAAGCTATTACAGGAAATAAAAATCCGGAAGAAATTCTGGATAGTATGATAAAGCAATATCCGCACAGCAAGGTTATTTTAACGTTGGGGGACAAAGGGTCCAGATATGCGGAAGGGGCGGTACGGCTTGCCTGTGGAAGCTATGAGGTAGAGGTCGTGGATACCACCAGTGCAGGTGATACGTTTACCGGATATTTTATTTCGGCTTTGGCAGAGAAGATGGAAATCAGCAGAGCGCTTGAAAGAGCGTCCAAAGCAGCAGCACTGGCAGTGTCCGTAAAGGGGGCATCCAATTCCATTCCCCTTCCGGAGCAAGTGGATTCCTGCAAGCTGATTTTAAAAAAATAATTTATTTTCCTTGCATTTTCAAGAAAATATAGTATAATTAAAAGGCATGAAATTTGTAGGACGACTTAAATGAAAGTCCAATTGACAAAAGATTGCTCTCTGTGCAGACATGAGGTCTGCACCATTTAGTCCATAGGGAGGTGAAAAAGAAATGATAAATTATGAAGTTATGTTCATTATCGACCCAACTGTAGAAGATGCAAGAAAGGATGCTGTTGTAGCAACCGTACAGGAAATTATTGCAGCTGACGGTGAAGTTGGTAAGGTTGACGTATGGGGCATGAGAAAGCTTGCTTATCCGATTCAGAAGAAGAATGAAGGATACTATGTTGTAGTAGAATTTAAAGCAAGTCCTGATCTGCCAAAGGAATTAGACAGAAGACTTAGAATTTCAGACGCAGTAATGAGACATCTTATCGTAAATAAGGATGAGAAATAGGGGGTAACAAATGAATAGTGTAGTTCTTATCGGAAGACTTACTAGAGACCCTGAAGTTAGATATACTCCTAGTACACAGATGGCTGTGGCTACTTTTTCGTTAGCAATCGACAGACCAACTGGTCAGGGAAAAGAAAAACAGACAGACTTCCCAAGGATAACCGTATTTGGAAAGCAGGCTGAGAATTGTGAGAGATTTCTTACAAAGGGCAGACTTGTGGGCGTTCAGGGAAGGATTCAAACAGGAAGCTACAAGAATAAGGAGGGTGTAACTGTTTACACCACAGATGTTGTGGCAAATAATGTGGAATTTCTGGAATGGGGAGACAGAGGCGGAGATGGAGCCAGAACGGGATCATCAGCACCTACTGGTTTCCAGCAGATGGACGAACCGTCTATTCCGGAAGGCTTTTCATCACTGGATGATGACGATATTCCATTTTAAACAGACCTTAATGAAAGGAGCGGAATCGCTATGATGGATAAAAGACGCGGCGGCATGAGAAGAAAAAAAGTATGCCAGTTCTGTGCAGATAAAACAGAAGCAATAGACTACAAGGACGTAGATAAGCTAAAGAAGTATGTTACCGAAAGAGGCAAGATCCTTCCAAAGAGAATCACAGGTACTTGTGCTATACATCAGAGAGAAGTGACAAAAGCTATCAAGAGGGCAAGAATCGTTGCATTACTGCCTTACGTAGCAGACTAATATATCATTGAAATAAAAACTGGGTTTTATAAAGCCCGGTTTTTTTTATACAGCGGAGAAGCCGCTTTTTTGTAATGTTTGAAATATGAATTGCTTTATGATATAATGAACGGGTTAAAATAGTGGGGAGAAGTGGATGTATATATTAATTATTTTTTCGGTATTGGTTTTTTTACCATTACCCTTGATGGCTTCTGCAGCCAGAAAAACAAAGAATGGGTTTTACGCTGTATTTGAAAGCATTTTAGGCGTGGCCACGGCAATGATGCTGATGTTTATCATCGCCTCGGTTACAGGAAATCCGGTGGGACAGGCTATCTCCTCGGATTTGCAGTCCTTTTGCGAAGCTGCGGCTCAAAACGATCAATTTGTTACCATGCTGGGGATGGAAAATATTTCTATGAACGAAAGGATCAGTACACTCACCAAGGTATACACCTATGCAATAAATGCTTTGCCGGCGACCATATTAGTCTGGTCTACTATTATTGCATATTTTGAATATATTATAATCAGCAAAATAAGCAGTAAATCAAAATACCCGTTTCCGGAATTGGCTAAGCTGAAAGACTTTACTATGCCGAAAAAAGCCTTATGGGGATGGATCCTAATTTATGTGATGACCTTCCTTGTTTCCGTTTTCGGGTTTAAGCACAGCGATGTGTTGCAAATAAACATACAGGTATTGTTCCAGTTTGCTTTTCAAATACAGGGAATCGCTGTAATATTTTATTTTTGTGACTTGAGGAAGTGGCCGAGAGCCGTTGCTGTTGTATTTTGCCTGCTTTTCTTTCCGACGGCCATCGGACAAATGCTGCTGTGCTTGATAGGATTCTTTGATTTAGGATTCGGATTGCGAAAAATAATAACCAGACGATAACGGCTAGAAATTTTTCAGTTAGAAGGATGTGTGAAGAGAGGAAATCAAATGGAAGGAAAAAGCAAAGGAAAAGCTATTGCGGAGAAAAGAATAGAAAAATTGCTTTCTGCGTATGTACCGCTTCCCATGTGCATTGTAAATGTGCAGGGAAAGGTGACCAGAGCCAGCGATAAAATTGACGAAGTATTTAAGTATGATGGCATAAAAGGTGCGGATATCTTTGCACTTACCGGAATCAAACACGGAGAATTCTTTTCGGAGGGGATCAATGAAAAGGCCTTGACCCTTTCCAGAAATGATAAGGTTTTTAAAATTCAGGTAGGCTATATAGGAAATGGCGATGAAAAACGAGCCATCGTTTATTTTTATGATATTACCAATTATGAAACGCTGAAAACTATGTACAATGATGAACATATCTGCATGGCGACTATCAACGTAGATAATTATGATGAGCTGACCTCCAGTACCTCCGAAGAAAAACGCCTGGCCCTGAGTACGGACATCGACAAGGCGGTGAGGCAGTGGGCTGCCAGAGGAAACGCTTTTATCATCAGATATAAAGAAAATATGTATTTCATGGTCTTTGAAAATACATATTTGGAAAAAATTGTTGAAAATAAATTTGCGATTTTGGACGATATTCGAGAAATTGAAACGGAAGCAGATTTTCCGGTAACCCTGAGCATTGGTATCGGAGCAGGAGGAAAACATCCGGCTCAGACCGATCAGTACGCTGCGGCGGCACTGGATCTGGCATTGGGGCGCGGCGGAGATCAGGCAGTTGTAAAAAAGGGTTCCAAGATTGAGTATTTCGGCGGAAAAATGCAGACAGTCGAAAAGGGCAACAAAGGAAAGTCAAGAATTATCGCTCATGCGATAAAACAGCTGGTAGACCAATCCTCCAAGGTAATTATTATGGGGCACCGTAATCCGGATATGGATTCCTTCGGCTCCGCCCTTGGGATTTTTAGGATTGTTGCAAACAGGAATAAAGACGCTTATATCGTAATCAATAGCTATTTCGAGACGCTTGCAGAGATTTACAATCAGGCAAAAGACACAGAGGTCTACAATTTTATAAACAGTGAGAAAGCGATTTCCATGATGGATAAGGATACGCTTCTGATTGTTCTGGATACCCACAGGCCAAGTCTGACTGAGTGCAGGGAACTGCTGGAATTGACAGAGAAGATTGTGGTGATCGACCATCACCGAAAGGCAGAAGAATATATTGAAAATGCCACCCTGTACTATATGGAGCCGTATGCGTCTTCCACAGCAGAATTGGTGACGGAGATTCTCCAGTATTCAGGGGATAAGAAAAATATTGCCAAGCTGGAGGTGGAAGGACTTCTTGCGGGAATATCCATGGACACCAATCGGTTCGCCGTGAAAACCGGAGTCCGAACCTTTGAGGCGGCCTCTTGGCTGAGACGTTCCGGTGCGGATACAACGGCTGTAAAACGATTTTTTCAGACCGATGCTGAAGCCTTTAAAATCAAGGCAAGATGTATCGCGGATGCTGAGATAAAGGACAATGGACTTGCTTACTCTGTAAGTCATGGCCATCATCCGGACATTCAGGTCATCAACGCGCAGGCGGCGGATGAGTTGCTGTCCGTTAAAAATGTTCGAGCCAGCTTTGTTGCAGGCATAGATGAAAAGGGAACCACTGTAATCAGCGCAAGGTCTCTCGGAGCAATGAATATGCAGACGATCATGGAGAAACTGGGAGGCGGCGGGCATCTGACCACAGCCGGCGCCCAAGTGAGCTGCACACCTGAAGAAGCCTTGCAAAAAATACAGGAAATCGTAGATTCTTTGGAAGGCAAACCTGTAAAAAACAAGGAGGAAAAGTAAGATGATTGTTATATTATTAAAAGATGTAAAAGGTTCCGGAAAAGCCGGAGAGGTCGTAAAGGTAAGCGACGGCTATGCAAGAAATATGCTGATACCTAAAGGTCTGGCCAAAGAGGCTACCGATGGAAATGTCAGAAATTTGGAGAAACAAAAGGCTAT
The DNA here is from genome assembly GCF_004103735.1 of Aminipila luticellarii. Classification (NCBI taxonomy): domain Bacteria; kingdom Bacillati; phylum Bacillota; class Clostridia; order Peptostreptococcales; family Anaerovoracaceae; genus Aminipila; species Aminipila luticellarii. The sequence continues at coordinate 39,658 of NZ_CP035281.1, forward strand.
TTTGGCAGAAAAGAAAGCAGAAGAAAAGGCGGCGGCACAAAAGCTGGCCGATAAGCTGAAAGAGGTAACCGTGTCGATTGTGACGAAGGGCGGAGAAGGCGGACGGCTGTTTGGCTCCATCACCTCCAAGGACATATCGGAAGCATTAAATAAGCAGCATAAAATTGATATTGATAAGAAAAAATTTGTTCTTGAAAGCCCTATAAAAACGACGGGAGCATTCTCAGTGGAAGTAAAGCTTTATCCCGAAGTGACAGGGACTATAAAAGTAAATGTTTCAGTTTAGGTGATTTAGATGACAGATAGAATACCTCCTCATAATGATGATGCAGAAAAATCCGTATTGGGCGCGGCCATGCTGGATAAGGATGCTCTTTTTGATGTCATCGAAGCAGTAAAAGCAGAGGATTTTTATAGTGAAATACACAAGGAAATATTTCAGGCAATCGTTGAATTGTGCAGGAAAAATGAACCGGTAGATGCCCTTACTGTAGCGGAGGAACTGAAAAGAAGGAAAGCCCTTGAAATGGTGGGCGGACGTGCCTACGTTCTCTCTTTGGCAAGCGGTGTTCCTTCCACAGCCAATGCGGTGCAGTATGCAAAAATTGTTGCGGAAAAAGCAGTTTTGAGAAATCTTATAAAGGCTGCCAGCGATATTGTGGAAGAAAGCTATCAGGAAAAGAGCGAATCAGAGGCGGTTCTGGATCATGCTGAACGGGGCATTTTTGAAATCGCACAAAAAAGACAAAATAAGGATTATGCAGCATTGCAGGATGTCCTGCTGTCCAATATGGAAATGATAGATGAAATTTCCAAAATGGAAGGCAATGTGACCGGGATTCCCACGGGGTTTATGGATCTGGATGCCAAAACCGCAGGGTTTCAACGGTCAAATTTAATCATTCTCGCGGCACGGCCGGCTATGGGAAAAACTGCTTTTGCCTTAAATGTGGCACTTCAAGCGGCGATAAAAGGCAATGCCACCGTTTTGATCTTCAGCTTAGAGATGGCGAAGGAAGAACTGGGACAGCGGCTTTTATCCATGGAATCCCGCATAGAAATGCAGAAGCTTAAGACCGGTCAGTTGGAACGCAAGGATTGGGAGGATATTAACCTGGGATTGGATGCTCTGTCGAGAGCAAATATTTTTATAGACGATACCCCCGGTATTTCCATTATGGAAATGAAAAATAAGTGCAGAAGATTGAAGGCTGAAAAAGGTCTGGATATGATCGTGGTCGATTATCTTCAATTAATGAACTATGAGGGGAGAAACGAAAGCAGACAACAGGAAATTTCCGCTCTTTCAAGATATTTGAAGCTTCTTGCAAGAGAAATGGATTGCCCTGTTATTTTGCTTTCTCAGCTTTCCCGTGCTCCGGAACAGAGAACAGATCACAGGCCGATACTTTCTGACCTTAGAGAATCCGGTTCTATTGAGCAGGATGCGGATATCGTTCTTTTCTTATACCGGGATGATTATTACAATCCGGAAACGGACAAGCCGGGAGTCTGCGAAGTCATTATTGCAAAGCAGAGAAGCGGACCTACGGGAACAGTGGAACTGACGTGGCTTGGAAAATACACAAGATTTGTGGATAAGAGCAATATCAGATAAGGAACAGTGAAATGGGAAAGGTAACATGAGGGATAATTTTATTAAAAAGAAAGCCAGTGAACTCTACCTTTTGGATACCAATGTGGAAAATGTCTTTATAAGCGAATATATGGCGGGGGCTCCCTCCGATTATGTAAAGGTGTATCTTTTTGCACTGATGTATGCGGGAGCAGGGCATTATATGGACAATGAAACCATAGCGAAACAGCTTGCTATGGCAGATGAAGATATATTGAAGGCTTGGTCGTATTGGGAAGCTCTCGGCGTGATTGAAAAACATTTTGACGATCCGAAGGACAGGTTTCATTATGGCGTGGAATTTATAAATTTAAAAGAGCTTTTATATGGAAAGCAGACGAAAAAAAGCAAAGAAAAAAAATCCGGTAAGGATATAAACAATAAATTGATCGATGTGGACATAAAAGAAATGTATCATTCCATTGAAAAGATAACGGGGAGGCTTCTGGGAGGCAAAGAACCCATGGCTATTCTTTCCTGGATCGAGGATTTTGGTGCAGAGCCGGAGATGATTGTGTATGCGTATTCCTACTGCAAAAATATGCGAAAAAGGGATTCGGCCAATTATGTGGGAACGGTTGTCAAGGAATGGGCTCAAAAAAATCTTCGGACAAAGGAAGAAATAGAAGCACATCTTCAGGAAATTGATAACAGGCATTATCTGTATAAGCGTGTCATGAAGGCACTTGGATTTAACAGAAATGCTACAGAGCAGGAAAAGCACCTGATGGACTCCTGGTTTGGAGAGATGGAATATACGCTGGAAAAGGTTTTGGAAGCCTGCAGCAAAACCAGCGGAATTTCAAATCCAAATATTAATTATGTACATAAGATTCTTAAAAACTGGCGTGAGGAAAGCGGACACGGCTCGTCAGGCGGAAATTCTTCCGAAAAAGCGGGCGGAAGCAAGTCTGTCAACACAGGCACGGTGCTCAGATATTATGATATGATCCGGGAAAAAGAGGAAGCCGAGGCTGCGGAAAGACGGCAGCAGGTGTATAAGATGCTCCCTGAGATAAAACAAATAGACGAGGAAGTAAGAGAGCTAGGGATGAAGCTTTCAAGAATCATGGTTTCAGGAGCGGATAATGCCAAGGAACAGCTTGAAAGGTTTCGGGTTAAGATTGATGCTTTAGGCGAAGAGAAAGCCTTTAAGCTTACTGAAAATAACTTTTCGGTGGATTACATGGAAGTTCGATATAAATGTGAACAATGTAAGGACACGGGAACGAATGATATGGGGGAACGTTGCAGCTGTTTTAATGAGCGGCTTAGCGAAGCAGAAATATGGCAAAATTCTTCGAAGAAGATGTAAAAGAATCGCAGAAAAAGAAAAGTTCAAAGGCGGTACAGGCCGCAGAAAAACTGCAGAGCGGACAAGTTAAAACGACGAAAGAAAAGCTTGAGACAAGAAGAACGACATTTCTAGATAAAATAGCAGACTGGATCGCTTATGCAGAACACGGCACAGGCAGATTTTTCATAGCATTTGGTGAGGCAATAAGACACTTGTTTTATTGCATGGAATGTGAAATTGTGGATTCTGCCCGGTCTGTAGAGGAAGGTATCTATGCGGCGCAAAGGACTTTAAAAAATAAAATAAATGATTATTACAGTGAAAATCCAGATAAAGGGCAGAAAAGACACCGACAGAAGCGTAAACGGATGAGACAGTTCATTCAGACGAAGCATAGTCTGGCTGAAAAAGAAAAAACGGCTTCCGCTAAAATGGTTCGTCTGATCAACCATATGGATCGAAAGAATGAGCAGCTGGCCAATAAGACCACAGGGTTGGTAAAGAAGGGAAACCGGAGGTTCAATCTTGCCAGAGAGTGGGCCGAAATCAATAAGCGCAAGCTTTTGACCCATTTTAGTATGGTTGTAATAATTGCCATTTGCGGTGTGGCGGTGTTTAATCACTATACCGCATATGAATATTCCTATAATGGCAGGACTCTTGGGGTTGTAAAAAAGCAGGAGGATGTGCTGAAGATCGTCGATATCGTAAGCGAGCAGCTTTCCAAGGAGCACAATGCAGAAATTTCCATTGATAAAGATCAGGACATTGCATTTAAGCGAATTATTACTGCGGATAAACAGATCGACGACACAGAGGAAGTCCTGAAAAGGCTGACCTACATGAGAAATATGAATGCAAAGGCCTATGGAATTTATGTGGATGATATAAGGGTCGCCATTGTAGACAGTGAAAAGACTGCTAAGGATATATTAAAGACCATACAGTCTGATTATCTTACTACAGCAGGAGAGGTAGAATATGAGCATGTCGGATTTAAACAAAAAATTCGGATTAAGCAAATTGATACAAAATTAGGACGAATTCAAAATATAGATGCCGTCATGCAGAAGTTGTTGACCGGTGCGGTATCCCAGCAGGTGCACACGGTTGTACCGGGCGACACCCTGTCCGGCATAGCGGGGATGTACGATATGTCCACAAGCGAACTGAGGGAAGCGAATCCGACTATAAATCCGGAAAAGCTGAGCATTGGTCAGCAGATTATTCTGACAAAACCGGCGCCGATGGTCACAGTTCGCACGGTAGAAGTGGCAACGTATCCGGAGGCGATTCCGTATGAGACGGAATATAAGGATACGGATACTCTTTATAAAGGAGAAACCAGTACGGAGGTTTCCGGCGTAGAGGGAACCCGTTCCGTTACCGCGCGAATTACCAGAGAAAACGGTACGCAGATAGCAGCTGTGGTCTTATCCTCTGAAACGCTTTCAAATCCGACCACAGAAGTGGTATTAAGAGGAACGAAGGTACGGCCGGCGACAGTGGGGACAGGAAACTTGAGATATCCTGTATCTAATTTCCGGTTAAGTTCAAAATTCGGACCGAGATGGGGCAGAATGCATTATGGTCTGGATTTAGCCTGCCCGGTAGGAACCAAAGTCAATGCGTCGGATGGCGGTACGGTAATTTTTTCAGGCTATAGCGGCTCTTATGGCTATGTAGTCAAGATAAACCACGGAAACGGTATGGTCACGCTATACGCTCATTGCAGCAAGCTTCTGGTAAAAAAAGGAGATAAGGTATATCAGGGACAGCAAATTGCACTTTCAGGAAATACCGGAAGAAGTACCGGTCCGCATTGCCATTTCCAGGTGGAAATAAACGGCGTACCGAAGAATCCGCTGAATTATTTGTAGGAGGCAAGCACAGGATGGGGAAAAAGGAAGTCATTGTCATTGGTATTGCCGGTGGTACGGGAAGCGGAAAAAGTACGTTGATCAATAAAATAAAAGAAGAATTTAATGATGACATTACAGTAATTTCACACGACAGCTACTATAAAAAGAACAGCAATATGCCCTTTGAAGAGCGGTCTGCTCTCAATTATGATCACCCGGAAGCCTTTGATACGGATTTAATGATCGAACATATTAAAATGTTAAAGGCTTGGAGAGAGGTTTGGTGTCCCGTATATGATTTTACGGTTTATGACCGATTGGATGAAAAGATTCTGTTAAAGCCTACAAAGGTTGTAGTTGCAGAGGGAATTTTGATCTTTGAAAATAAAGAATTGTTGAATTTATTGGATATCAAGGTTTTTGTGGATACGGATGCGGATGTGAGAATCATCCGCCGTATCCTGCGGGATGTTAAAGAGCGCGGCAGAAGCCTGGAATCGGTTATTACACAATATCTCACCACGGTAAAACCCATGCATGAACAGTTCGTGGAACCAAGTAAGAGATATGCGGATATTATCATACCGGAGGGCGGATTCAATACGGTGGCATTACAGATGCTGAACCAGAGGATACATGCCTTGCTGAACGAGCAGTAAAAGATAAAAAGATAAGTGTGAACCTGCTAAAGTTATTGACAAATAATGTTTAATAGAATAAGTTAAAGGTATATAATAATTATCAAGATATTGGAAAAAGTAACTATTGAAGATGGATGGTAGCAATATGCTAAGAGTCAAATAGTACTTGCAGGAGAAGTAAGGAGGGTTAAAAATTGGATAATAGTGCACTATTCAAAATCGGCTATGGCCTTTATGTTTTAACAGCAAAGGACGGCAGCAAAGACAACGGCTGTATTGTAAATACAGTAATGCAGGTTACCGATTCACCGCTTGTTATTGCTCTGGGTGTAAATAAACGAAATTATACTCATGATATGATTATGAAAACGAAAGAATTCAATGTATCCGTGTTGGATGTAAACTCCAAATTTTCGATTTTCCAGAATTTTGGATTCCAGTCGGGAAGAGATGCGGACAAGTTTGCAGATTTTAAGGCTGTAAAGAGATCAGAGAATGGTCTTTTATATGTTACAGAAAATACAAATGCGTATATTTCAGGAAAGGTCTTAGAAGCCATTGACTTCGGAACCCATACATTATTTAAGGCAGAAGTTTCAAATGCTGAGAGCCTCTCAAATCAAGATACACTCACATACAGCGATTATCACAAGCACGTAAAGCCAGCACCGAAACCGGCAGAGAAATCCGGCTGGAGATGTAAGATCTGTGGATATGTATATGAGGGTGATCCGTTGCCGGCTGATTACATCTGCCCGATTTGTAAGCATGGGGCAGCTGATTTTGAAAGAATAACAGTTTAAGAAAAGGAGAGAGAAGAATGGAACTTAAGGGAAGTAAGACAGAAAAAAATTTAAGGACAGCTTTTTCAGGAGAGTCCGAAGCAAGAAATAAATATACTTATTTTGCTTCAGCAGCAAAGAAGGAAGGCTACGAACAGATTGCAGCAATCTTTCAGCGTACGGCAGACAACGAGAAAGAGCATGCAAAGCTTTGGTTCAAGGCTCTTAGCGGATTAGGGGATACAAAGGCAAACCTTCTGTCAGCAGCAGAGGGGGAAAATTATGAATGGACAGATATGTATAAAGGCTTTGCCGAAGATGCGGAAGCAGAGGGCTTTACAGCATTAGCTGCACAGTTCCGAGCAGTTGCTGAGGTAGAAAAGCATCATGAAGAAAGATATAGAGCGTTGTTAAATAACGTAGAAAATGACTGCGTTTTCGTAAAGAAAGAAGAAAACGTTTGGGAATGCCGAAACTGCGGGCATCTTTATTATGGAAAAGAAGCTCCGAAGGTATGTCCTGTATGTGCTCACCCACAGAGCTATTTCGAAGTAAGAAAAGTGAACTATTAACTTTTAAAATAAAAAGATAAACAAAAAAGCCTGAGACATTGCTCAGGCTTTTTTGTTTAGATGTTCAGAAGTCCCGAACCCTGGCAGTTCCGATCCGCCTTTGTCTGCGGGATGGCTGTCCGCATCAGGTATTCCTTAACTTGGGCGGGCGTCAGATGTGGATTCGCGGCATGAAGGCAAGCGGCTGCTCCGGATACAAAAGGCGCGGACATGGAGGTGCCGGATTGCCGGATATACCGCTTATTTGTAACAGCATCCAGAGAGAGCACATTCATACCGGGAGCCAGTATATCCGGCTTAATGGCTCCGGTCGCTGTCGGACCCCGGCTGGAAAAATCGGGGACCTCCCCATCCGAGTTAATAGAGCCGACCGTTATAACATACGGACTGGTTCCCGGGGAAGTAATGCTCCCGGCCTTCGGGCCGCTGTTACCGGCGGCCACTACGATGGTAATGCCCATGTTTACCAATGCATTGGTGCCCAGCACCAGCGGATCGGCAATATCATCAAAGCCGTCTCCGTCAATATCAAAGCTTGCCGCATCGATTCCCAAAGATAAATTTAAGACCCGGATATTATATTTCTGATGATTGTCGGCCACCCACTGCATGGCGGCTAAAATATCTGAAGTATTTCCATTTCCCTCAAAATCTAACGCTTTAAGAGCGGCGATATTGGCTTTTGGAGCGGTACCCATGCAAATAATGGAAGTCGCTTTGTCAGGGAACATATCCCGGACCGTTTCTACAATGGTATTACCGCCGAACATGTAGCCATTTCCGGCTGCCAGGCCGGCAACGTGGGTTCCGTGTCCGTCATCATCGTAGGGGACGATGCTGTTATTTATAAAGTCTTTAAAAGCTACAATTCTGTTGGCCGGTTTAATGATGTCATAGTGCGGAGATATTCCTGTGTCTATGATAGCGATCGTAACGCCTTCCCCGCAAAGGGAACCTGAAAACACACTTTTTCGGAGCTTTTTGTTTTTTGCATTTTTTTTTCCTATAAGTGAAAAAGGGTCGTTAAGTACAGAAGTTGTTTCAATAGGTAGTTTAGAAACTTCTGCATCCATTGAAATGAGTGAAATATTTGCATTGCATTTTATTTTACTGAGTTTTTTTATAGGTACTTCAACGCATAGTGCGTTAATAAAAGGCAGTTCATATTTAATTTTTCCATAATTGTCTAAAATACATTGTCGGGTCTGATTCATATTTTTTTTAGAATATATAATGACAGGCATTGTGCCCTTATTATTCTTCATTTTCAAGCCCTCCTTATAAGGTGCAATTCTAAGTTTATATCATAATATGCAAGGGACAAGTTCTGTGACATTCTGCATTTAGCAAAACCTTCTAGCCATAATACGTTTGCCCAAAAGCGTTTTATTTGGTATAATACAAAGGATTATAAAACTATTAACAGCAGGGGATCAGGGAGGTCGCATTATATGGACTCAAAAAAAGTACTAATAATCGAGGATGAGAAAGCAATCTCAGACATTATAAAATTTAACTTAAAAAAAGAAGGATTTGAAGTAGATTTCGCCTATGACGGGCAGGAGGGTCTTGGAAAGGCATTGAACACCCAGCCGGATTTAATTTTGCTGGATGTGATGCTGCCGTCAATGGATGGTTTTCAGGTATGCAAGCGCGTACGGGAGGGGAGCACTGTTCCGATTATCATGCTTACGGCTAAGGAAGAAGAGGTAGATAAGGTCCTTGGGCTTGAGCTGGGGGCGGATGACTACATAACGAAGCCTTTTGGAATGAGAGAGCTAATCGCCAGGATAAAGGCAAACCTGAGAAGAATAGAATTGGTTTCAGGAGCGGCAAACGATCCATCAAATATTTTGAATTTTGGAAACCTTGAAATCGATATGAACAGATATGAGGTCAGAAAAAGCGATCAGGTATTGGAATTAACGCTAAGAGAATTTGAATTATTAAAATATTTGGCAGAGCGGGAAAATAAGGTTTTTTCAAGAGAGCAGCTCTTGGAAGAGGTCTGGGGATATGAATATTATGGTGATATCAGGACGGTTGACGTTACGGTCAGAAGGCTGAGAGAAAAGCTGGAGGACGATTCCAGTACGCCTAAATACATTATGACCAAGAGAGGTATAGGGTATTACTTTAGGAGACCATAAGGTATGAATATAAAAAAATTTAGTCACAGCATGAGATGGAAGCTTGTGTTGATTTACTGCTTATTAGTATTCATAGCGACGACCATTATCGGGGTGCTCATCATGAGCAGGCTTGAAGCCTATTACATTGATTCAACAAAAAAGAATTTGACAGATACGCTGCAGGGAGGGACGCTCATCTCTTCACTTAAAACGTATGACAAGCTGAGCGACCATCAGGAAGAAATACAATCGAATATAGAGGCGTGGAGCAAGACCATTCAGGAAGAGATTTTTGTTATTGATGATAATTTTATGATTATTGCTTCAAATAATGCAAATCAGGGGAAAAGTGCGGTTGGTATGCTGGATACTCCTCTCATTATGACTACCTTGGCAAAAGGAGAAGCCTCCCAGTCCTATGGCAGCATTATTAGCAAGAATACGACCATACCGGTGATGAATATGGCTTTTCCCATAGGGGAAGGTAAGAACAATTCCGGTGTTATATATCTTCGAGTGGATATGACCAGTATTTATAATACCATAAACCAATCGAAGCAGATATTTATACAGGCGATGATCGTGGGACTGGTCATTACGGTTATTTTAGGAACGCTTATTGCAAGAAGTATTACAACGCCTATTAACGATGTGACAGAAAAAGCAGAGAAAATGGCTCAAGGTGACTTTTCACAGGAAGTAAGTGTAAAGTCGAAGGATGAAATCGGACGGCTGGCGGACATGTTCAATCTGCTGAGAACGCAGTTGGATGCCACATTATTTGAGATGTCCAGCGAAAAAAATAAAATGGAGACTATCCTGAAACATATGGCGGATGGCCTGATTGCTGTTAATCTGGACGGTCAGATCATACATGCCAATCCTGCGGCTGCTCAAATATTGAAGGTAACTCCGGAGGACATACAAAATGAAAGCTACAATACACTTATAAAGCCGCTCAATGAGGAACTGGGCTTGGAACAGCTCATGGCGAAGTGTAAGTCGGGAGAACTTTCGGATGTATTTGAAAAATCCGGAAGTACGTATTCTACCAGATACGATTGGTTTAAAGACGAAGACGGCAATGATGTAGGAATTATTATTCTTATTGAGGATATTACACAAAGACAGAAGCTTGAAAATATGCAAATGGATTTTGTAGCCAATGTGTCTCATGAACTAAAGACACCACTGACTACGATTAAAAGCTACACGGAAACACTTTTGGACGGCGGTGTGGACGATCCGGAGATAAGGAGTGAGTTTCTTGAAATCATAGACAACGAGGCAGACCGCATGAACCGGCTGGTCAAGGATCTGTTGCAGCTTTCCAGGCTGGACAACAATCAGGAGATTTTGAACCGAAAGGAAGGAAATCTGATCAGTCTTTTGAAGGCGGCAGTTAAAAAAATAGAGTTGACTGCGAAGAATAAGGATCAGCATTTGAACTGCTTATTTAATCCGGAAGAGCGTATTCCTGTGGATATGGATAAAGATCGGATTGAGCAGGTCATATTAAACGTTATAAGTAATGCTATAAAATATACCCCGGAGGGCGGGCGAATTGATATTGACGCATTGAAGAGGGATAAGACTGCTGTGATAACGGTAACGGATAACGGAATAGGAATTCCGGAATCTGAAAAAAGCAGAATCTTTGAACGATTCTTCCGTGTGGACAAGGCTCGCTCCAGAGCCATGGGCGGAACCGGACTGGGGCTCGCCATCTCAAAACAGATCGTGGAAGGCCATCAGGGGACGATTCAGCTGGAAAGCCGAGAAGGAAGGGGAACAAAGGTTATGATCACTCTTCCGCTTTCGCTTAAAAAGGGAATAAGGAATATAGAATAATAGTACAAAACGCAAAGTTTAAAAATAGCACTTTAAAATAAGGTGCTATTTTTTTTGTAATTACGTAAATTTTGTTAAGTTTACACATTTCAACCCCTAAATACCACATTTCAGCTAAAGGGGGTTGAATTGGTAAATTTTTATAGGTAGAATAAAATAGGTGGGAATTTTTACAAAAGAAGGAGATTAAAAAATGAGTGTAAATTTATGGGGCAGAATAAGAAGCAATGTATCACAAGACCCCACAGCAAAAAGACTGACTGCAAGCAAAGAAGCAGAAGTAAAGAGTGAGTTTAGAGAGGTATTTAAGGCCCAAAAATCAGCTGTAAAAAAAGTAGAAAGTAAGGATGGAGATACTTTGACCATATCTCAAAATGTGACGATAGCACAAAAAATGAACGAACTTAGGGAAATCCACGAACGGACGGATTATAGCGGCATGACGGATGTGGAAAGGTATCGGTTGATTACAGATCGGTATGAAGAGGTTTTTCCATGCATGGGTGGCAAACTGGAAACAAATTATGATAAGTATAAACCGGTAGCAGAACAAATAGTTAAAGAGTTGGATCAGGCAATACCGGGATATTCATATTTATCGAAATATGACGGAGAAAATTATACCGAATTTCTAAAAACAGTCAGAGGATACCAAGGATTATCAAAGGAAGAGCTAATTGAGAAAACAAACGAAAGATATTTAAAAGAAGGATCCCTTACAGAAAAAGCCCAGATTATGAGAGAATTATGGGGATTGGGGGTAATAGACGGAGAAACTTATGGAATATTTACGGCAAGTTTAGGATATTTAGAAAGACAAGAATATAGAAAGACTTTTAATGTGTTCAATCTGGATGAACAATCCGATCACTATAGAAATTGGATTAAAAATGGAGGAATGGAAAATTTAAAGGTTGACTGGGAAGAATTAAAAAAGAATCTGTTTGAGAACATAGATGTAAAAAAGCTCTATGGGGAGGAGAAGAAAGAAGAATTTAACAATCTTTTTGAAATATTGGGGGGAAAATAGCTATGATAAAAAATGTGTGTATAAATTTTTATAAAAAAACTAAAAACTAGCACTTTAAATTTGAGGTGCTATTTTTTAGTTTTTGGCATATATATGAAATACGAAGGGGGAGTCTATATGGAGAACCATGTTTTAAATATTGATAACCGGGAACGGCTGACTGTAACGGAAGTAGCCGATGTGGACAGCTTTAACGAAGAAACGATATTGATCACTTTAAAAAGCGGAGGACTGGTCATTAAGGGACAGAAATTACATATTCAAAAACTGGATCTTGCGGAAGGAAAAGCCATCATTACAGGAGAAATAAATTCTGCGGTATATACGGAGAAAAAGAATAAAAGTGAAAAAAGTTTAGTCAGGAGGATTTTTGAATAATGGTTGTGTCTTCAGGCGCGGCCATTTTACATAGCTTTAAAATAAATCTAATTCTTACCGATCTAATAAAAACACAAATTTTCGAGAGTTTAGTCATGCTTGGCTGCGGTATGGTGGTCGCTCTTTTATATGGGCTCTTTACCAGACATATTAAAGTATTTATAAAAAAGGGGTTCCTTGCAGCGGTTTATGAGGTTTTGTTTTGGGTCTTTGCCGGGATAGTTACGTGCCAATTTTTGTATTACTGTTCCTATGGTGCAATCAGTATTCATGTAATATGTGCATTTGTATGCGGAGTTTTCTTGTGGAATTTATTGTTTTATGCTACAATATCAGTGGGTGACGGCAAATGTTCAAACAAAAGAAAAAAAGAAGCAGAGAGTTTAAGAACTCCGATAAAATAATTGATCTGGAGCAGGCGCGGACCGAGAGGCGGGCAAGAAGGAAACAAGCCGCCAACAAGAGACAGAATAAGGGCAGGAAGGCTGCTTCAGAAGAATTGTCAGAGAGAAAAGTAAATAAAAGGAATAGAAAGAGGCTTATCTATCTATGTGTAATATTGGGTATTATGCTGGTCATAGGTGTGTCTATTTTTCATGTCTTTTCTTTGCAAAGAGAATACAAGAATATTGCCGCCCAAAACAAGGCTTTAAAGGAACAACGACAAGATCTTACCGAAGAACTTGGAAATGTGAATAATCCGGAATATATAGAACAGCAGGCACGGCAGCAGCTAAAGATGGTCAAGCCGGGCGAGGTTCTGTATGTTTTACCGCAGAAGGGGGTAACGGGAGCCGCTATCGTTCCTAAAAGACATACAGATCTGATGCCTGCGGGAGAAGCCTCTGATTAGAAAGGGATGAAAATGGAAAGTATAGCAGAAGTGATAATCGTAGAGGGCAGGGATGATCAGGCCGCTGTAAAGCGGGCCATTGATACCTTGACGATTGCGACCCATGGATACGGAATCAGAAAATCCACATGGGAATTAATAGAGCAGGCATATGATACCAAAGGGATCATTATCTTTACCGACCCGGATTTTGCGGGAGAGGAGATACGAAGAAGGCTTAGGGAGAAGTTCCCCAATGCCAAGCATGCCTACTTATCCAGAGAGGATGCGACGGCGGCAGGCGATATAGGCATAGAAAATGCAAAGCCTGCAGCGATTTTAGAAGCATTGGAAAAGGCGCACTGTACAAAAGCAACGCCGAGTAAAGAATTTTCCATGCAGGATCTGATGAAGCATGGACTTGCAGGCGGACCCGGAGCTTCCGATAAAAGAGGAAAGCTGGGCAAGGCCTTAGGCATCGGATATGGAAATTCCGCAGCTTTTTTGAACAAGCTGAACCAATACGGGATTGCCAGACATGAATTTGAAGAGGAAGCAGGAAAACTTGAATGAAATTATACGCACCATCCACCATTAGGCAGATAAAGGACAAGTACGGCTTTAGGCTTTCAAAGAGCCTCGGTCAAAATTTTCTTACCGACAAAAATATTATTGATAAGATTATAGAGGAATCCTTTATTGGTGAGCATGATCTGGTTATTGAAATTGGACCGGGAATCGGTGTCCTTACCTCAGAAGCAGCGGAGCAGGGAGGAAAAATCATCGCCGTGGAGATCGATAAGAATTTGATTCCGATCTTACAAGAAACTCTGGAAGGATATGACAACGTTGAAATTTTAAACAGAGATATTTTGAAGACAGATCTAAACGAAATTATCGAGCAAAATCCCATTATAAACGGCGGCCCGGTAAATTCGGTGCGGATCATTGGAAATCTGCCTTATTACATTACAACCCCTATTATTATGAAAATTTTAGAAGACGGGACGAAGGCCGACAGCATTACGATCATGATGCAAAAAGAGGTGGCGGACCGGATTAAGGCTCAAGCAGGGAAAAAAGCATATGGAGCTTTGTCTGTTGCCGTTCAATATTATTGCACGGTAAATCACGTGGCAAATGTTCCGAAAGAAGTGTTCGTACCACAGCCGAAGGTGGATTCTACAGTTATCAGGCTGGACATACGAACCGAGAAACCGGTAGCGCTGAAGGATGAAAAGATTTTCTTCCAATGCGTAAAAGCCGGATTTGGACAGAGAAGAAAGACCATGTCGAATTCTCTTACAGGAGTGTGTGGACTATCTAAAGAACAAGTGGGACAAGTGTTGGAATCCATTGGTGTGGATTCCCAAAGACGAGCAGAAACCATGAATATAGAAGAATTTGCTATGTTGGCAAATGCGGTTTATGACATGGTCAGGCTGCAGCTGTAATTTAAAAACCGGCACAAATTTTACACACAAGGGGAAAGGGAAAAGGAAGTATAGGATATGGAAAAGTGTAAACAGTTTTTTATGAAGTATTTGCATAATGCCGTTGCTATTTCTATAGTGTTGGCGTTTGCTTTAAATTTGATAATAGAATCATTTGCAAGACAGTCACTGATGAATGGATTTCAGTTTTTTTTGGATTCACCGCTAGTATTCTTGTATAATGTTTTTATCATATTTGCCACCTTGTCGCTGGCATTAGTCATTAAAAGAAGGGTATTTTCTTATGTGATTATTTCAGTCGTATGGCTGGGGCTTGGAATTACCAATGGTGTAATACTGGCTAACCGTATGACGCCGTTTACGACAAAGGATTTTGAGGTGCTGGAAGATGGTCTTTCCATTGTAACCAACTATCTGTCTACAGTAGAAATTATTTTGGCCTGCGTGGGCGTGGTAATTGCGATCATTCTTATAGCGCTGCTGTTTAAATTTGCACCAAAGAAGAAAACTCAAATTAATTATAAGAAAAATGTGGTGCTGCTGCTGGCAATCGTACTGAGTTTAGTCGGAGCAACCGATCTGGCCATAAAAAATAAGGTAGTGGATACCTTTTTCGGAAATCTGGCGTATGCCTACAGAGACTATGGTATGCCGTACTGTTTTATAAATACTTGGCTGAATACCGGAATTCGTCAGCCTGCGGGCTATTCTGAAGAGGCTATTCGGTCGATATTTGATAAGGGAGAGCTTGGAAGTAATGATTATGCCACTTTTAGTGAAAAGGATGATGGCAAAGAGCATCCTAATGTAATATTTCTCCAGATGGAATCGTTTATTGATCCCACATTACTGAAGGATATTACATATTCGAAGGATCCGATTCCAAATTTCAGAGCATTGGAAAAGAACTATTCTACGGGGTATCTGACGGTTCCCGTTGTAGGAGCAGGAACGGCCAATACAGAATTTGAAATGCTTACAGGCATGAGCGTCAAGTTCTTCGGGCCGGGAGAATATCCGTATAAATCTATTCTTACGGAGGCGACCTGCGAAAGTATTCCATACGATTTAAAATCGATCGGATACGGTACGCACGCTGTTCATAATCACAGGGCGGTCTTTTACGGCAGAAATAAAGTCTTTGCAAACTTAGGCTTTGACACGTTCACAAGTGTAGAATATATGAATCACGTAGTTAGAACCCCTAAGAACTGGGAGAAGGATTTTGTGCTGACAGATCAGGTCATGGACGCATTGCAATCTACCAAGCAGGAGGATTTCATTTATACTTGTTCCGTTCAGGGACACGGTAAATATCCAACGGAGCAGGTAATCAAGGACCCTGAAATCGTTGTTACCAAGGCACCTACCACGGAACTGAAATGGCAGTATGAATACTATGCCAATCAGATCCATGAAATGGATCAATTCATCGGAGAGCTGACAGAACGGCTTAAAAAATATGATGAAAAGGTGGTTCTGGTGATTTACGGAGATCATCTCCCGGCTTTAGAAATGACCGAAGATGAAATGAAGACCGGCTCGCTGTTCAAGACCCAGTATGTTATTTGGAGCAACTTCCCGATGCAAAAAGTGGATAAAGATATGTATTCTTACCAAGTGGGGGCTGATGTCCTCGACCGGCTGGGGCTTCATATGGGCGTGATGAACAAATATCATCAGGATCATATGGACAGTCAGACGTATAAGGCAGATATGAGGAAGCTGGAGTATGATATGCTTTATGGGAAAAAGTATATCTTTAATGGAGAAAATCCGTATAAAAAAGTGGATATGAAGATGGGTGTAAAGCCAATAAAAATAACAAATATTGTACGAATCGGCGATAAGTTATATATAAAGGGTGAAAACTTTACCGAATACAGTAAAATCTCTTTAGACGGAAAAATTTTAAAAACAATATTTTTAGGTTCTTCTATCCTGGGGCTTCAGGAAGATGTGGATTTGAATGCCGTAAACAGAATGAAAGTCAGCCAGGTAGAGAAAAACAAAGAAATTTTAAGTACAACAGAATAGAAGGTGAAAAGTATGCTGCCATCATTGGAAACGGAACGATTGATATTGAGACCATTTACAACGGACGATGCAGAGGGGCTGTTTGCTTATGCAAGCAATCCTAACGTAGGACCTCGAGCCGGTTGGAAGCCTCATGCGGATGTAGAGGAATCCAGGAGAATTATTTGTGAGCTTTTTTTGACAGATCGCTTCTGGGCTGTTATCGAAAAGCAAAGCGGCAAGTTAATCGGAAGCATTGGGCTGGAAACGGATAAACGCAGGCCGGATATTGCAAGTAGGGAGCTTGGCTATTCGCTGGCGGAAGAGTGCTGGGGAAAAGGCATCATGACAGAGGCTGCCAAAGAGGCCATTCGATATGCTTTTGAAGAAATGAAGCTGGACGTTGTGGCGATCTGCACGAGCCTGACCAACGAAAGGTCTGCCGGAGTCATCCGAAAATGCGGATTTAAATATGAAGGCACGGAACGGTCCTGTTATAAAATTTATGATGGGAGCCTGCGGGACTCCCGATGCTTTTCTTTGCTGAAATCAGAATGGGAAGCCTTAAGGTGAGGTCATGGCAGCAGAGATAAAAGGGCTGATTGAAATACGCGATAGGGAAAAGGTGATAAGGACTCTGATGAGTGCGTTCTCAGATTATCCGCAATTAGCCCAGGCGTTTCCGGATAAAAGTAGACGGCTTATCGTCATGGAAGCTGCCCTGCGGTTCTACGCCGCCTTCGGTATGCGATACGGAGGTGCTTATGCTTTAGATCCTGCGTGTCAGGGTGTGGCGATCCTCCTTCCTTCCCAGAAAAGAAAAGGATCTGCGTTAAAATACTTTTTTGCCGGGAGCTATTCCTCCCAATATAAGCGTGCCGTATCCAGGATGACGGAAGAAGAACACCGCATCCGGACAGAACTGTTTGCGGAGATATCCCAGATGGAGACGGAGATAAAGTTTCCGCCGAAATACCTCTATATCAGTTATCTGGGAGTGAGACCTGAATATCAGGGTCAGGGAAATGGGCGTATGCTGATGAACCGGCTTGTGGAGTATGGAGAGAAGAAAGAACTGCCCATTGTATTAATTACCAGTGAACCCAAAGAGGTTCCGTTTTATCAAAGCATGGGATTTAAGATGATGGGGATAACCAGTTCAAGGAAGTTTCAGTTTATAAATATTTATCTTATAAAATGATAATCGAAAGATAGGATTTCATAGGAGTTCAGAAAAGAGGGAGATAGACATGCTTATTGTATTGATTTTTTTAATTATCTGTATAATTCTTATAATTGCAGCATATTTGAGCATGAAGGTAAAAAAACCAGAAGAAAAAAAGAGCATGCCGGAAGGGCTGGAACCAGCTTTTCTGCAATACTGTGAATTATTGCTGACACAATTAAAGCTAAAAATAAAGGAAGTAGAGCTTTCTCAGTTCAAGTTACTTGCCGAGGTTCCCTTTGAAGACGGAAAGTTTGAATATTACAGCTTTGATTACAGCATTACGCCGGAGAAAGCGGTAATTGACAGCAACGGAATTATTTTAAATTCCAGAGAGCTGTTATCAAAAGCGGGCGTAAAGGGAAATCCACTGCTGCTGTTCTTTAGAAAGGGGGAGGATGAGGTCTCTGAAATATCCTTCCCGGATGACCGGGATATTGCTCAAAAAGGGTATAAAGGATATATAAACTATCGGTACAGCAATCTGAAGGATTGGTCTCTCGATGAAGAATATTCGTTAAAGGTGGATGACCACATCATTACACTGTGGGAGAATCTGGAGGGAGAAGCCCCGTTTCCATATGCTGTGCAGACCAGAGAGCGCACCCGGGATTTCCTCAGCTATACCGCGCAATATACGGATACTTGGGAGGGTCAGGGCATTAAAGTCAACACATGGATACAGTTTGAAAAGAAGAGAGAGCTGATTTATTGGATCAAAAGTACAAATCCAGTGGCAGAGACTCATCGGGGAATCCATGTGGGGAGTACCTTGCAGGAATTAAAGGAAAAATACCGTGGAGATCTAGCCTATGAAGAGGACTTCAAGGGAGCAGGAGACTGCTTTGGTTTTATTCCCAATGATAATACTAAGCGATACATAGCATTCTTTGTGGCAGACGAAAAGGTCACTGAAATCTGGATAACCGACGCCTTTGACGAGCGGCCTTTCAAGAAGTCCTTCGGTTATGTGGACGAGGATGTAAAATGGCAGGTGTATGATTATTCCGATAAGCTGTCGGAACGATATGCCAGAGAAATTTACGTAGGGCAGCATAAATCTGATTTGGATCCGGATAAGGTATTTAATTCCTTTATTGCAAAGGAGCTTCCAATGGCTGCGATTCTGGAAACCGGCCTTTTCAAAGACGGTCCCGGAGAAAGAACGTATTATATTGTATGTCAGAAAAAGGAAAGCGGAGAAAAGTTCAATATAGAGGTCGTATTAAAGAGGATCAAGCTGGAGCATTCTGTAGCCGTAGAAGAAATATGGGCCGCAGAAAAGTACAGGACTCAGATGATTGCAAGCTAAAGGAGAGAGATCATTGGCTAAGACATCAAAGATTAAAACCAATGCATTGAGACATTTGGATGCTGAAAAAATCCGTCACAATGTATATGAATATGAGGCGCCGGAAGGATTTTTGGATGGCGTATCTGTTGCGAAGGCAACGGGAATGGACGTTACTAAGGTGTATAAAACTTTGGTAACTCAAGGCTCCAGTAAGGAACACTACGTGTGTGTCATACCGGTGGCAGAGGAACTGGATTTAAAAAAGGCCGCCAAGCATTTCGGTGAGAAAAAAATTGAAATGATTCCGGCAAAGGAAATAACCAATGTAACCGGGTATATCAAAGGCGGTTGTTCTCCTATCGGGATGAAAAAGCAATTTAAGACCGCTATTGACAGCCATGCAAAGGATTTGGAGCAGATCGTTGTAAGTGCCGGAAAGGTTGGGCTTCAAATGGAGCTTGCTGTTCCGGATCTGGTATCTGTAACCGGTGCTGAATTGGCCGATTTGATTGTGGTATAATGATTCTATTGATTGAAGTCGGCGTTGCCGCAGGGAAAGAATCATTGCATCACACGGCGACGTAGCTTGTGTGTATAATAATTCTATTGATTTCAATAAAAAAGAATGTCTCTCGGAGACATTCTTTTTAAATGGAATATTTTATAGTTTTTCAGTAATAAAAATGTAATGATTATAAATATGCAATGGTCTCTATTTCAACGAGAACATCCTTCGGAAGGCGTGCAACTTCCACTGCGGATCGGGACGGATAGGAACCCTCCGTGAAAAATGTTGCATAGACCTCATTGATTTTGCCAAAATCGTTCATATCTTTGATGAACACAGTGGTCTTTAAAACCTTATCTAAAGAGCTTCCGGCCTCTTCTAAAATGGCTTTGATATTTTTAAATACCTGCTCCGTCTGCTCCTCAATGGTAGTTCCGATGATTTCACCAGTCTCCGGATTTAAAGGAACCTGTCCGGAAGTGAATACCAGATTACCGAAAATGTTACCCTGTGAATAGGGTCCGATAGCAGCGGGAGCTGCTGATGTTGCCACTACTTTACGCATGTTAAATCCTCCTTAGAATAGATAAAATTTTTTCTATAATTTACTACTTCCATTATAAAACTTTATTTCAAGCTATTCAAGTCCGATAAATATGTAATTATTAATACAGATGAATAAATATGCAAAAAAATTACTAGCATTCCAATAATGCATATGCTAAAATAGATTGTTAATTCGCTACAGTAAAAAAGATAATAGGAAAACGAACATGAAAAATTTTAACAGAGATATATTTTTGATAGGTTTTATGGGTACTGGGAAGTCTGCCATTTCAAGTCAATTAGGAGAAATGATGGCGCTGGAAGTGTTGGATACAGATGCTTTGATCGTAAACAGTACTGGGATGAGTATTCCGGAGATTTTTGAAAGAAAAGGACAGGATTATTTCAGGACACAGGAGACTGAAATACTTCAAAAAATATCGAAGACTAAAAGGCATGTTATTTCCTGTGGCGGAGGGGTTGTCTTAAAAGCCGAAAATATTGAGATCATGAAGAAAGCGGGGAAGATCATTCTCTTGACTGCAAGTGCAGAAACGATTTATCAGAGAGTTAAAAATGATGAGCAAAGACCGCTGCTTAAAGGGAACCTGAATGCGGAGTACATAAACGAATTAATGGGAAAAAGACAGGCGGCATATCATGAAGCGGCCGATATTATAATCGAAACCGATCATAAAAACATGGCAGAAATTTGCAGCGAAATAATTACAAAGCTTGAAATTTTGGAGGGTACTGAATGATAACATATAGGAATGATATTGCAGTGGATGATTACTTACGGCTGCGTGACGCAGTAGAATGGAAGAAGGTTCCCAGGGAGCAGGCGGAAAAAGCACTGGCAGGTTCCGTTTACATGCTGGTGGCCTATGATGACGAAAAGGCTGTGGGCATGGCCCGAGTCGTGGGAGACGGCGCTTACATGGCGTTAATTGTAGATGTAATCGTTCATCCGGATTATCAAAAGATGAAAATCGGATCTTATATCATAAATAATATCATGAATACGCTGGAGTCGTCCATCAAGGGTGATGACATTATGATGATCAATCTGATGTCTCTGCAGGGCAAAGAAACTTTTTACGAACAATTTGGACTATCAGCCCGGCCGAATGACAACATGGGTCCAGGCATGACTAAATGGCTCAATGTGAAATGAAATGATGCGATATACATAAGGGCAGAAGAGGGCAGAAGCCATAAAATTGGCTTCTGCTTTTACGTTTTTTGCAGATTGCGGTGGACTATATTTAATATTTGCGCCAGCTCTCCGGCCTCTATTTGCCCGGGGGCAGAAGCTTTTTGTACAGAGCCGAAGGTGATGGCGGAGCCAAAGTATTCTCCGCATATTCTGCTGAGACTGCCCAGTTCAGACATGGACATGGTAACGACAGGCACTTTTGCGTGTTTTTCATTCATTTCCAGCGTGGTATCAAGGAGCGTCAGAAGGTCGCGGGTCGTTTTAGGCATGACCGCAAGTTTAACCATATCGGCTCCCTGCTCCTGCATCTGACAGAGCCGTGACAGCATCTCACTTTTGGGCGGAGTGCCCGTGAAATCGTGATTGGAAGCGATGACTTTCACCTGATTCCTATGTGCTTCTGAAATCATGGACGGAGTAAAAGCAGTACAGAGAAAGGCTTCTATGTCAATTAAGTCGATGCAGCCTGTTTCTTCGGCTGTTTTGTTTAACTCAGCATAGGATTTCGGTTCCAGCTGTCTTTCCCCGCCTTCTTTTGCAGTTCTAAAGGTAAAAAGGATCGGCATATTTTTTAGTAGCTTTCGAAGCTTAAAAAGTGTATCCGTAACTCGTTCAGGATCCATGACCTCTTGGAAAAAGTCTGCTCGCCATTCGATCAGGTCAATGGGAAGAGTCCGAAGCATATCTGCATTCGCAAGGATTTCCTCTTCTGTCTTGTCTACGATAGGCACACAAAGCTTGGGCCTGCCCTCGCCGATAATCAGATTTCGGATTTGAATTGTTTTCATAGTTAAGATCTGCTCCTTTAACAGTTGGTACAGTAGGCTGCTGCTTTCAAAAAAATTACCAGTTAGCTTATGAAAACAGTTCTTTCAGTTCATTAATGATACGTTGATTTTGTGAGTCAAATCCGTCCCGGCCTGTAAAATATACGGCGGCAGCGGTAGCTTGGGCTACCAGCATAGCCAGACCGCTGGCGTAAGGAATATTTAATTCTTCTGCCTGACGGAGAAGCTTTGTGTAATATGGATTATATATTACGTCAAAAACACCGCAGCAGTTTGGAAATTCTCTTAAATCGATTGGGCGAGCCTCTGTGTTCGGCCACATACCTACAGGGGTAGCGTTTATGATGATTTCTACATCGGACTGAGCAGCCAGATCTTTGTAATTCAATGTGGTGCAGTGGATGGAAGCATAAGGGGCAGCCTCTGATTCGGCGTGGAGTGTCTCAACGATTGGAGCGTCGACCTTTCTGGAGGCGATAAGAATCTCTTTGGCTCCTTGATCCCAAACAGCTCTTCGGATGGTCTTACAAGTTGCACCGTCTCCCAGAATCAATATTTTTTTATCTCGGATTGGTATTCCGGCCTGTTCCACTGCATAGAGAAAGCCTGTGTAATCCGTATTTGTTCCCCAAAGCCGTCCGGCGTTATCAAAGTAAAGTGTATTGACCGCACCTATTTTCTGTGCCAGAGGGGATATAAAGTCACAATAAGGAATAACGGTCTGCTTGTATGGTATGGTAACGCTGAGCCCGTCAAAATCTCTCTTTTTTAGAAGTACATCTAATTCTTCCCGTGTAAGGGGAATTAGATCATAGGAATAGGCTCCCAGCTTTTCGTGTATTATTTTTGAATAGCTGTGCCCAAGTTTTTCTCCGATTAATCCGTACATGGCAATCCCTCCAATATTTAATATTTAAAATTAATTTTCAATATAATTTCCAAGGAAGACAAAAACCTCCGGCTGAGAGGACAGTTCACAGAGCAGGCTGACTACTTCAGGAGAACATAAGGAAGCCTCCATATCAAAGTAGAACATAAATTCAAAATCACTTCCCGGTATAGGTCTGGACTCTAATTTTGTTAAATTCAAGCCCAAGCTTGAAAATTTGGCTATCATATTGTATAAAGACGATGGACGATGCGGGACTGACAGCATCAAGCTCAGCTTATTGGCACCGGGGTATATTTCAAGATTTTTAGAGATACAGATGAAGCGGGTGTAATTGTTATCACTGAGCTGAATATCGTCTGAAAGAATGTGAAGCCCATAGATTCCGGCACATTCTCCGGAGGAAATGGCGGCAATATCTGTGCGGCCGCTTTTAGCCACCCATTCCGCCGCCATGGCAGTGTTAGAACAGGTGGTTATTTTAACATTTTTAAGGCTCTCAATGAATTGGGAGCATTGACCTAAAGCCTGATCGTGGGAGATGATCTCTTTGACGTCTTTTATCTCCACACCGGGTTTTGCCAGCAGCTTATGGGATATCCGCAGTTTAAGAGCCTTGGCAATATAGAAGTGATGATTTTTCATCAGGTCATACACGGGACCTACGGATCCATAGGAGCTGTTTTCAATAGGCAGAACCCCATACTGGCACAGACCTTTATTCACCGCATTAAAAACACTGTCCCAATTATTAAAATACATAACAGAGGGAAATTCGAAAATCTTTTCCGCAGCAAGCTGGGAGTAAGAACCCTCAATTCCCTGACATGCAACCACGGCTCTCTTTGGGAAAAGAGCCGGAGTGTTGGTCATAGCGGTTTCGATCTGCCGCTTTAAAGGAGCTTCCGCATACAGAAAGCGCGTTTGATAAGAACGGCTGACATCGAATAACGTGTTATACAGAATGCGCATATATCGTTCCAGGGTTTCGCCTGCCTGATCGGAAACTCTGGTCAGAATCTCCTTTTCCCGCTTTGTATTTAATAAAGCCGTGCCGGAAGCCTTTTTTTCTTTGGCTACTTTTTCAGCAATATTCATGCGCTTTACAAACAAATCTGCAAGCTCCGTATCAATCTGGTCTATCTCATCTCTTAAATTTTCTAAAGTCATGTCGTTCCCTCTTCCTTTATAATATATAAGCGTTGCAGTAATTTCAATATAAAAATTTATCACATTCCAGTAAAAGATCTAAGAGGCCTACTGCCATAGCAGCCTCTACTACAGGAACGGCTCGTATGGCAACACAGGGATCGTGTCTGCCCGTAATGTGCATCGTCTCGTTGGTCTTATTGCAAAGGCTTACGGAATGCTGTTCTTTTGCAATGGAAGGCGTAGGTTTAAAGGCAAGTCTGCAGATAAGCGGCATTCCTGATGAAATCCCGCCCAGAATGCCTCCATGGTGGTTTGTAATGGTTTTTACCCGGTCTCCGTCCATCGTGAACGCATCATTATTTTGAGAACCTCTCAAAGAAGCACAGTCAAATCCGTTGCCGAATTCAACACCTTTTACCGCCGGAATGCCAAAAAAAATCTGAGAAAGATGCCCTTCTAAGCCGTCGTACATGGGACCGCCGACACCGGGAGGAAGTCCCAGCGCACAGCATTCCACCATACCTCCTACCGAATCCCCTTCGGACATAGCGGCTCGGATTGCTTCCTCCATAGCATGTCCCTTGCTTTCGTTCAGCACAGGTAAGGAATGGCTCCGAACAACAGCAAAATCATTTGTCTGAACCTGCACCGGATCAAAAGGAGTATCCTGCACCTTTTCTATGGAATAAAGGTGTGCGCCGATGGAGATGCCCCGGTCTTCCAGAAGCTGAAGAGCGATAGCTCCCGCAATGCAGAGCGGGGCGGTCATTCTCGCCGAAAAAGGGCCGCCGCCGGCCATATTTATCGTACCGCCGTATTTTACTGCGGCGGTATAGTCTGCATGAGCAGGCCTGGGAATGTCCTGATGGGCGGCATAATCGCCAGATCGGGTATTTGTATTTCGTATGAGGAAAGTCAAAGGCTCCGAAGTGGTTTTGCCATCCAAAAGACCGGACAAGACCTCCGGCTCATCCGGTTCCTTTCGAGGGGTGGTAAAAATGCTGTTTCCAGGTGCCCTTCGGGCCAGGAACCGTCTGATTTGATCCAGATCGATGGGAATGCCGTCAGGAAGCCCGCTCATCGTTACGCCAATGTGCGGTTCGTGTGAACCGCCGAAAATCGTAACCTTCAAGTTCTTTCCGAAGGAAGAAGAAACTGTCTTATATGTTTTTTTTGTTTTGCTTGTATCAGAGAACATGGAATTCACCTCCTAAACGGGTAAAGTCCTCAAAGAACTTTGGATAGGATTTATCGGCCGCTTCTGCCCCCAGTATGATGACCGGTTCTGTGCATAGAATGGAAGCGATGGCAGCGGACATGACAATCCGGTGGTCGTTATGTCCGTTTACCGTACCCCCCCTTAACTTTCCGGTACCGTTTATGACAAGCCCTTCCGGAAGTTCTGTAATATCCCCTCCTAATGAGCCGATCAGCTCGTGCACGGTGGCCAGTCGGTCACTTTCCTTTATTCGAAGCCTGCCCGCATGGGTGATTTCTGTGATGCCCTCCCGGGAAGCGGCCAGAACTGCCAATATGGGAACCAGATCCGGAACTTCGGAAGCATCAAAGACAAGCTTTTCTTTGCTCTTTTTTGTTTGACGAACAGCTCGCACAAAGGAAAGGATCGCCTTATCCCCTTGAGCTGAGTTTTTGTTTAAATTCAGGCAGGAAACAGAAGGTTCGGAAGTCCTTTGTGAGAAAGAGGACAGCGCATCTGCCACAATCCAGAACGCTCCGTTGGACCAGTCTCCTTCGGCCGTCACCTCGCCCGGGGACTTGTATTTCTGATTCCCTTTGATAACAAAGGAATAAAGGGTTTCTTGTTCCCTCTTGGGATTCTTAGAAAATTCCTGCCGGATGCGAATGCCGAAACATTCTAAAACCTCTAGCGTGAGCCGTACATATCCCGATGATTCCAGCTTGGAAGTAAGGGTAATGCTGCTGTCCTCTTTCAGTAAAGGCAGGGCAAACAGCAGACCGGTAATATATTGGGAACTCACATTCCCCGGAAGCTGAAAGGCACCGCCTTTTAATCTGCCCGTCCCCGTATAGATGAGTGTAGATCCGTCGAAAGGAGGAAAAGAAATATCTGTTTCTGTAGTAAAGGTGCATCCGTGTGCTTCCAGTTCTTCCTTGAGAGGAGAAAGCGGTCTTTCGGGAAGTCTTCCGGAACCGAAAAAAGAAGCTTGATTTTTTAAGGCCATAGCTATGGGCAGCAAGAACCGCAAAGTAGAACCGCTTTCGTGACAGTCCAGTACAGGCGATTCATCGCTTAATTGCATTAAACAATTTTGCGTGGCTTCCAAATCCTGATTCATATCAGAAATGTGAACCTGACAAGGCTCTTCACACAGAGAAGCTGCGATCATCAGCCGGTGAGCGTGAGACTTGGAGCTTATGGAAGGGATGCGGCCTTTCAAAGGCTTTGGTGTAATTTGTATATTCATGTTTTTTTCTCCGGTTGCCAAAATAAAAAAGAAATAGGTTTATAAGCCTGCTTTTATAAAAGCTTCTAAATTGGAAATATCTGTTTTCTTTAAATAACAATGTCCTATATATTCGGGCAGAACTAATGTGATGCTCTTTCCGGCGCGCTTCTTATCTTTCAGTGCGGCACGGGTCAACTCCTCTGCCGTATAAGGGCAGGTAACGGGAAAATTAAATGTCTTTAATATTTCCTCGATGGCAGAAAAGCAATCTGTTTTGCAGAGCCCAAAGGTATGGGCTGCTTTGGAGATGATGAGCATCCCCATGGCGACCGCATGGCCGTGGGTAACCGTATAACCGCTGCACTTTTCAATCGCATGACCCACGGTATGCCCAAAATTGAGCAGCTGGCGAATCCCGGTATCCTGTTCATCTTCCATGACAAGATCCCGTTTGATTTGGACGCATTGTTTTACGACCTCAATAACCGCATCCGAATGATCGGGTTTCTCATTCACCAAAGGTTCGGAAAAGAGCCGTTGATTGTGCAGCAGGAGCAGTTCAAATAGTTCCAGGCTGATAATAACACCATATTTCACAGCTTCCGCAACGCCGTCCAGAAAAATTTCGTAGGACAGAGTGGAGAAGGTGTCGCAGTCGCATAAGACCAGAGATGGCTGCCAAAAGGCTCCCGTCAGATTTTTCCCCGCATGAAGATTGACCCCGGTCTTTCCGCCTACGGAAGAGTCCACCGCAGCTAAGAAGGTCGTGGGAATCTGTATGAACTGGATTCCCCGCAGGAAAATGGCGGCGGCAAATCCGGCGATGTCTCCCGTAATCCCGCCGCCCAAAGCGACGATCCCATCGCTTCGGGTAAATTCATTTTCAGCCATATATTCTAAAATATTGTGAACGGTCTCCATGTTCTTGGAGTTCTCGCCTGCCTTAAAAACAAATGTATGGACGTCAAAGCCGGCATCAGAAAGAGCCTGAGAGACCG
Organism: Aminipila luticellarii; assembly: GCF_004103735.1. Classification (NCBI taxonomy): domain Bacteria; kingdom Bacillati; phylum Bacillota; class Clostridia; order Peptostreptococcales; family Anaerovoracaceae; genus Aminipila; species Aminipila luticellarii. Next base: position 67,189 of record NZ_CP035281.1, read on the forward strand.
TGTCCTTGTAAAGCTCGGAAACCACATCGTCTGTTATGATACAGAGCTTACAAGTGGGGAGGATTTCCGAAATATACATTCCCGCATCTTTTAACAAATTTCTTCCGATATAGATGTCATATGTTCTTGAAGCCTTTACCTGAATCTTTTCCATTAGAATTTCTCTCCGTCTATTATCATTTTGCGTTCTTTACCTTCCTTTAAAAGTGTGCAAAGGGCAGCTGCATTTTTTTCCTTTATAGCAGTGCTGTATTGCTGAAGCCGCTGGATAATACCATCAATTTCTTCTGCTAAGAATAAGTTGTTGTCCAGAAAAAGCTCTGACCACATGTTTTCGTTCAATTTGGCTACCCGGGTCAGATCCTTATAGCTGCCGGCAGAAAAGCCTTTATGTTCCAGAGCAGAAGGGCTCTTGATATAAGCATTGGAAACCACATGAGCCAGCTGGGAAGTAAAGGCGATTACCCGGTCGTGCTCTTCGGGAGTAGATATTTGGGTATTGGTAAAGCCAATACTTTCGGAAAGAACCTTTATTTTCTGAACATCTTCAATTCGCGTTCCCTTTGCAGGAGTCAGGATCATGGAAGCATTATTGAACAAGGCTTTTTTTGCGTGGGTAAATCCTGCATGGGCAACACCTGCCATAGGGTGACCGCCCATAAAGATAAAACCATTTTCTTTTGCCACAGGTTCAAGAGCCTGGCAGATGACCTGCTTGACGCCGCAGCAGTCAAGTACAATGGAGCCTTTTTTTATGCTGTCCGCGTGTGCTTTTACAAAGTCTATGGTATCCTGCGGATAAAGAGCCACGATTAACAAGTCGCAGGATGGGATAAGTTCTTCGGTAAGGGGTTCGTCAACCGCTCCTATTAAAATGGCTTTTTTAATGATTGTATCTTGAAGGTCATGGCCGAAAACCGTATGCGGTGTATTTTGTTTGATTGCCTTTGCCATAGAACCGCCGATCAGGCCCAGGCCGATAATTCCAATATTCATCTATTGTTCCCCCTTAAAACTGTATGGCAGGATCGCCCGTACTGCATCGGCAACATCTTTAAATGCTTCCGGTGTCAGCGACTGGGCTCCGTCACAAAGTGCATGCTCCGGGTCGTTGTGAACTTCTATCATTAACCCGTCCGCGCCGCAGGCGGCGGCGGCAAGTGCCATAGGCTTTACTAATTTTGCAATGCCTGTGGCATGGCTGGGATCTACGATAATAGGCAGATGCGTCATGGATTTTAAAAGGGGAATGCTGGCCAGATCCAGCGTATTTCTTGTGGCAGTCTCAAAGGTACGGATTCCTCTTTCACAGAGGATGACATTTTCGTTTCCGCCGGCCATGATGTATTCCGCACTCATGAGAAATTCCTGTAAAGTGCTGGAAAGCCCTCTTTTTAAAAGAATCGGTTTCCTCAAAGTACCCAGTTCTTTTAAAAGCTCAAAGTTCTGCATATTTCTGGCACCGACCTGTATCACATCCACGTCCTCAAACAGCGGAAGATGTGAAATATCCATGACTTCGGTTACAATAGGAAGCCCCGACACCTTTTTTGCTTCCAGAAGAAGATGAATGCCTTCTTCTCTCATGCCTTGAAACGCATAAGGGGACGTCCTCGGCTTAAATGCGCCTCCCCGATATAAGGCGGCGCCGGATTCTTTTACAGACAGCGCCACTTGGCAGATCTGCTCCTTGGATTCCACCGAGCAGGGACCGGCTATCATTTGAAAATTTCCTCCTCCGATTTTTACTCCGGCCACATCTACCACAGTAGGGTCCGGATGGAATTTTCGATTGGCATTTTTATAAGGCTCCTGTATCCTTTTTACTGTTTCTACGATATCCAGTGCGTTGATCAGCTCCATATCGACTCCGGAGGTATCTCCTATTAGTCCGATAAGGGTCGTATTGGCACCCTCGCTCATATGAATACCAAGATTCATGCTTTTGAGCCAGGATAAGAGATTATCCAATTGTTTCTGATTCGGGTTGCTTTTTAAAATAATTACCATATTGCTATCCTCCAACAATCTTCTGTAAACTAAAAAGTCCGCAGATGAATTTCATCTGCGGACTCTAATTCCTGTGTTTATTTGTTTAACAGCTTGTTATGCCGCTAAATCAGAGTGTCCATATTTGCAGAGAAATTCAAATAAGCCTTACTTTTAAAATAAGTAAAGCTAAAGTATAAATATTCAACTGCCCAATTAATAACATTTTTCATGGACTTACCCTTTCATTTTTGTTCATATTCACTAAAAAACTGTGATAATATGTCTGATTATACAACAGAAGTAACAGGTTGTAAAGATATTTTTAGATTTTATCTTTTTTTGTTTATTGACGATTCCAAGGCATAAAATATATAATCTAAAATAAGGGATGAAAAGGTATATTTAGTTTGAAAGGTAACAAAGTGATGTCATATAAAAAAAGGCATACATATGTGGCTGTCATAATTATTTCGATAATTATTTTCAGCAGCTTTATACCATATACCTCCTATGCAGAAGGGAAAAAACAGGCGGATATAATTAAAGTTGGATATTTCCAGCTGGAGGGGTTTAATGATGTTTCCCGAGATGGGCATTTCAGTGGATATGGGTACGAATACTTAATGGAAATCGCCAAATATACAGGGTGGGATTATGATTTTGTATATAAGGTGAGGGATCCCGCTACGGGTGATGAGCACAGGATGACTTACGAAGAAGCCCTTAAGATGCTGGAAGAAGGTCAGGTAGATATCGTTTGCAATGTGGAAAAAACAGAACAGACGGAACGTGCTTTTCTCTTTCCGGCATTCTCTCTTGAAGAGGATTACGGGGTTCTCTCTGTAAGGCGAGAGGATGTAAAATACAGCCGAAAAAATCTGCACACCTTGGATGGAATCACGATTGGCGTATGGTCTGGCAGTACTCGAAACGAGGAAATCAAGACCTATCTAACGGCCAATCACATTCCTTTTAAGCTGGTGGCTTTCTCTACCGCAGAGGAAATAAAAAAAGCATTGGCCGAAACAAAAACAGTGGATGCCATTTATACAAATAATATCCGGTGTCAGGAAGGAGAACGGACGCTTCTCCGATTGAAGCCCGGTTCTTTTTATGCGGTTACAAATAAGCAGAAGCAAGAGCTGTGCGATCAGCTGGATGGGGCCTTAGAAGAAATAACCGGGAAACATCCGCAGTTCGCGGCGGAGCTATACAAGAAATATTACAGCTGTTTAAAAGAAGAACCTATTGTATGGACACCGGAAGAATGGGAATATATGAAACAGAATCCGGTCATCGATGTCGGAATCGATGCAGCTTTTATTCCCATCGAGTATTATGATAAAGACGAGCGTAAGGCTTCCGGTATCGCAGGAGATGTCCTGGACCATATAACGGCTGTGACAGGTCTGACCTTTAACAGTATACCGTATGACAGATACCGGGACATCTGGAAGGAGACTGACAAAGATAAGGTTCAGCTTATTTCTACCTTTGGCGCCGATTATCAGTGGGCTTCGGCACATCATGTGCGGCTGACCTCGGCCTATTTAAATATACCGGTCAGCGTGGTCTCACAGTATTACATAAAGGATTACACCCTTCCAAATCTCAAGGTGGCGGTAGTAAAAGGCTATTTTTTAACGGACAAAATTCACAAGACTATGAAGTATGACCATTTGGTCTATTGCAATAGCTTAAAAGACTGCGTGGCGGCCGTCAATAAGGGGACCGCAGATATTACATATATTCCTACGTACAGTGCGGATTATTTCGGCTCTCATGCAAGATATACCCGAATAAGAACATATGCCGTACCGGATTTTAATTATAAGGTCTGTTTTGCCGTGCCGGATGACAAGGATATCCGATTATATCAGATCATCAATAAAGCGATCAATAACATACCGCAGAATGAAATTGATAAAATAGTCTTTGATAATATTTTATTTGACGGAAGTCAGGACGGATATTTTGATTACGTTTATAAATATCCGATATTTACTCTGGCTGTGATTTGTTTGCTATGGATGGGCATACTTCTGGTGATTTATCGCAACAGAAAACTGGAACGAACAGTAAAAAAGGAATTGCAGTTAAATGATGAAAAAATTCATATTGCTTTAGCTCAGACAAATATGATCGTATGGGAATTTGATCTGGTCAATAAATGTATCGTCCGGACAAAAGGAACGAAAAGCTGGATAGGTATGAAGGATAAAATGGACAATGTTCCTCAGAGCCTGATCGAATCCGGATATGTTCATCCTGATTCTGCCGATGCGTTCGTGAAAATGTTTCAGGATATCTTGGCAGGCGCAAAAGTGGCGTCCGGCTTATTTAAGCTGAAGAAAAGGGAAAGGGACGGAGGATGGGCAGGCCAGTATATCTGGGAAGAAATTAAAATGACCAATCTTTTTGATGAGGACGGAAAAGCTATCCGCGCAGTAGGATTAGCCGAAGATGTAACAGACAAAATCAATGAAGAACTGAGATTAAAAGATAAGGCATCAAGAGACGCATTAACCAATCTTTTAAACAGAACCTCTTTTCAGGCCTATGTGCAAGACTTTTTACAAAAAGAATATCAAAAGGAGTCCATCAGTGCGCTGATTATATTGGATACAGATGATTTTAAAAGAGCGAATGATACCCACGGCCATTTCTATGGAGACGAAGTCCTGAAAAGTATTGCTTTGAAGCTGACAAAGCTGTTCCGGACAGAAGATCTTGTAGGGAGGCTGGGCGGAGATGAATTTATTATCTTCATGAAAAATGCCGGCTCCTTTGAAAACGTGGAGAAAAAGGCAAAACAAATTTGTAACAGTCTGGTCTTTGAAAAGGATAGCCTGGTCACCACTTGCTCCGCCGGAATAGCCATTGTGCCGAACGGCTATGTAAATTATGATCTGCTCTATAAATATGCGGATGAAGCCATGTACGAGGCAAAAAAATGCGGAAAGTGCAGATATGTGATTTATGATGCCAGCCAGATTGGGTAAAGGGCAAAGTTTACTTGAAAACAGAACATTTGTTTGCATTCTGCTTGACTTAAAGGGAGTAAGATGTTAATATATTTTCATAACTTATTTGGAGGGTATTTATGGAATATGTAATCGATAAAAGTCAAGTACACGCCATCATGGAAAAGAGAAATATCAGGACACAATCAAATTTAGCAGAGCGTCTGGGTATAACAAAGAATCAATTATCCGTCATTTTATCGGAAAAAAGTAACCCTTTGAAGAGTAATTATCAGAAATTATGTGATGTTCTTGAGGTAGAGCCAATGGATATTATTATACCCAAAGCGAAACTTGACAAGGCTCAAAAAGATAAAGTAGTATCAGAGAGTCAATTAGACGATGTGGATGTCAGATATATCAAGGGGAAAAGGCCTTATCATTCAGTGGAGCTTTTCGCCGGAGCCGGAGGCTTAGCTTTAGGCTTAGAAATGGCAGGATTTCAGGCAGAAGGCTTGGTAGAAATCGATAAGTATGCGGCACAGACATTAAGACAAAATCGTCCGGAATGGAATGTCATTGAGGATGATATTATTAAGGTATCAGAAAGCGGGATTAGGAATTATTTACCAAAGAACTGTGAAATTGATTTTGTTTCCGGAGGGTATCCTTGTCAGGCATTTAGTTATGCAGGGCATAAATTAGGATTAGATGATGTGCGAGGAACCATGTTCTTCTATTTTGCAAAAATAATTAAAGATTTAAATCCAAAGGTGTTCTTAGCGGAAAACGTGAAGGGGTTGACGACACACGATAATGGAAAAACACTGCAAACGATGCTAGGTATTTATGAGAGCATGAATTACCATGTAACCTGGAATATTTTAAAGGCAAATAATTACGGTGTTGCTCAAAAGCGAGAAAGGGTAGTCATCATAGGCATCCGCAATGATATTGATATTCCGTATCGTTTACCAAAAGAATATGATTATAAACCAGTTCTGCGGGATGTATTACAAAATGTGCCCGAATCAATAGGAGAAAAATATCCTGAGAAAAAACGTAAGGTTTTGGAGCTAGTCCCTGCGGGTGGTTACTGGAGAGATTTACCGGAAGATATAGCAAAAGAGTATATGGGAAAAAGTTATTATTCCGGTGGAGGAAGAACCGGTATGGCAAGAAGGATTTCATGGGATGAACCAAGCTTGACTCTCACTTGCAGCCCTGCACAAAAACAAACAGAAAGATGTCATCCGGAAGAAACCCGACCGTTTAATGTCCGGGAATACGCCAGAATTCAAAGCTTTCCAGACGAATGGAGTTTTTCCGGATCCATGGGACAACAGTATAAGCAGATTGGAAATGCAGTCCCGGTGGAGTTTGCAAAGGCCGTGGGATTATCCATAATAGATGTATTAAATAAAGCAGAGAGTTAAATCTCTGCTTTTTCGATTTCATCTGCCAGTTTATTAATAACCGTATTCAGTAATTCACGACCGTCATATTCGGAAGCAACCTCATCAATGGCAGCGGTCAATTCTTTATAAAAGCTACTGTCTCCAGTCAATCGATACCAAAAATCTTGACCGATGTATACAGGATAATCTTTCTTGATCTTTTTATAATGACCACTTAGATCTTTCTCTTCCCCATAAAAAACGCCAACAATTAAATCATTAAAACCTATATTCAGGTTATTTGTCCTTGCCAGATTCTTTACACCAATGAAATGGTCTGAAATGGTCTTCACATCATCTTTATTAATGGTATTGGGGCCTGCTTTGATCTGGCAGTACTTTCTTCTTCCATCAATAAAGTCTTCAAATTCAATGTCGATACCTGAGGTGGTAGACGCATATCCTGACAAAATATCACTGCAGAATTTTTGAAGATTTGTTCCAAAGGTCGTATTAATGGATGAGCCCAGTGTTCTTGCATAAATCAGTGCGGTCGCCTTGCTTTTAGCAGAACTATCCCCTAAAAGAAAGTTAGCTTTGTAATTGTCTAAAAAAGGATTCAGATTAAATTCTTTTAAATGCTCAAGCTTTAAAGTATTTTTGCGATGGTTCTCTGCAATTTCTTCACGAAAGAATTTCTTCCATTTTTGAATTATTTCCGCTTTATGTTTGCGTGCAGAAATAATATTCTCAAGGGCATCTTTGCCTAAACGTTTATATAATTCAAATTCTGAAACACTAAGACCAAGCAAATTGTAATCGACAGAGGTTTCACTTTCATATATAAGAGAAACTTGTTTGGTAAATTCGTCATAGGTTATTTCTTCATTTATATATTTGTCAAAAAAAGTATCGTTCATAGTGCCCCCCGCCGTATATAAAATTTATGTATATTATACTGTAGATAACAGGAAAAGTAAAATCTATTATAAACTTATAAAGGTAAAAGCGACAAAAAAACTGCTGTCTGCCGAATACAGAAAGCAGTTTTTCGATTAGGAGATTAGAATACTTCGCCTTCACCCCTGCGGAGGACTGGTTATTTCCCCATGCAGAGCCGCCAGTGCCGCGGATATGGGAGACGCTAAGTAGATTTCTACTTTTGATGTTCCCATCCTGCCGAGGAAATTGCGGTTGTTTGTTGCCACGACCCGTTCTCCGTCGGACAGAATACCCCCTGTACGGCCGCAGCAAAGCCCGCAGCCCGGGTGTGTAATAATTGCTCCGGCCGCAGCCAGAGTTTCTAGGATGCCGGCTCGTGTGGCTTCCATAAAAACCTTGCGGCTGGCGGGCGTAACAATTAATTTCACGAAAGGTGAGATAGTCTTCCCTTCGAGAATTTTGGCGGCAGCTTCCAGATCTTCCAAACGGCCGTTGGTACAGGAACCGATAAAGACTTGATCAATTTGGATTCCCGCAAGCTGAGCCACAGGCTTGATATGATCCACCTGCGAAGGGCAGGCCATGACCGGAACAAAATCTTCCGCCCTGTAGTTTATAGTTTTATAATAGACGGCGTCTCCATCCCCTTTCAGTGAGGTTTCCTGCTCAGTCAGCTTGATCTGACAATACTCTGCCGTTTTTTCATCCGGTGTGAACAAAGCACATTTTGCACCGGCTTCAACAGCCATATTGGACATGGTCATGCGGCTGGCAACTGTCATCTCTTCAACGGCACTGCCGGTAAATTCCAAGGCCTTGTAAGTGGCTCCGTCCGCCCCTAAATCGCCGATCAGGGTTAAAATAATATCTTTAGAAGTCACATTTTCGGGAAGAGTTCCCTCTATGTTTACCTGAATGGTTTCCGGAACCTTGATCCACATAGTTCCGGTTCCTAAAATACTGGCCATTTCTGTATAGCCGATTCCGGAAGAAAAGGCACCTACACAGCCATAAGTAGTAGTATGGCTGTCCGTTCCGAACACTACGTCACCCGGTTTCACATAACCGGCCTCGGTCATAAGCTGATGACAGATTCCGTCCGAACGGTGCACATGCGTCATACCATATTTCTTCGCAAACGCATCTCCGATCTTAAAGTGTCTCACATCATCCTGCTGACTGGCAGGAACCAGATGGTCATAGATCAATACGACTCTATCCGGATTCCAAAGCTTTGAAAAGCCCATTTCTTCAAACTTCTCAGCCACAAAGGGAATAAATATATCATGAATCATAACACGATCTACTTGAACCGTGACAATATCTCCCGCCTGAACCGGTGCAGAAATATTACGGCTTACTAATTTTTCTATAAATGTCTGTCCCACAGTGTTCCTCCTTACTCAAGCGGTTCCAAACCATTGCGTTTTCGCATGGCCGCTACCAGTCCCCCCGCCTGCAGGATATCCAGTAAATTCTGCGGCAAGGAAGCAATCGGATATTCCTTGCCGTTACATTTTATATAATGATTTACGCATACCTCGATTTCCTGCCCTTCTGTCACTGCGTCGTGAATAAAAGGGTTTTCAATCAGCAACAGTCCGTTGTTAATCGCATTTCTGAAAAAAATGCGGGCAAAGGACTTTGCGATGACACATTTTATATGCAGAGCCTTTATAATCTCCGGAGCCTGCTCCCGGGAAGAGCCGCAGCCAAAATTTTTTCCGGCTACGATAACGTCACCTTCTTTAATTTGTCCGGCAAGCTCCGGGCGTAGGGGGGAAAAGGCGTATTGTTTCATATCATCAATGGTTTTCAGTGCCAGATAATCCGTAGGAATAATAATATCCGTATCAATATCGTCTCCTAAAACCCATACTCTGCTTTTAAACGTTTCCATACTGACCACTCCTTTAAAGTCTTAAGATTTTTATTTATCGTTTATTGCAATTAGAAACTGATACTGTTATTCCAGTTCATTTTCTGTGGCAATGACTCCTTTAATCGCGGAAGCGGTTACAGTGGCTGCCGAACCAAGATATACCTTAGAGGAAGGATGTCCGGCCCGGCCTTTGAAGTTTCTGGTTCCTGTGCTGATCAGCACTTCATTTTCGCCGATAACGCCCTGACAGCTGCCCCAGCATACACTGCAGTTGGCATTCATGACAATAGCTCCTGCTTCCATAAAGATCTCAATTAATCCTTCTTCGAGGGACTGTATATAGACCTCGTTGCTGGCGGGAACGATGAGGAAGCGAACGGTGTCAGCCACCCTGCGCCCCTTCAGCAGTCTCGCTGCAACCCGCATTTCATCAATCCGTCCGTTATTACAAGAACCTAAAAAGGCTTCATCAATTTTAATGCCGCAAGCCTCTCTTGCAGGGATGACATCATCTACAAAGTCAGGTCTTGCAACAATTGGTTCTATTTTATCTAAATCAAAGGTATATTCCTTGAAATAATGTGCATCCGGATCACTCCTAAAGACATGCTTCGGTTCGCGGCCGCGTTCTTTTAGCCAAGCAAGAGCTGTTTCGTCGGCCTCAAAGACCGCAGATTTTGCACCGGCTTCTACAGCCAGATTGCATAAGACCATTCGGTCGTTCACACTGAGAGCCTTAGCACCATCCCCGGTAAATTCCATCACCTGATAATTCACGCCGTTGGCACCGATCTGACCAATAATGTGGAGCATTAAATCTCTGGGATAAACGCCTTTTCTCAAGCGTCCTGTCAAATTAAATTTTACGGTTTCAGGAACGAGAAGCCAAGAAGTGCCCGTGACCATTCCATATAAGAAATCCGTACAGCCAACGCCGGTTCCAAAAGCACCGAGAGCACCATAGGTGCAGGTATGGCTGTCTGCTCCGAAGATTAGTTCTCCCGGACAGACATAGTGCTCCATCATGATTTGATGGCAGACACCTTTTCCCTCCCAAAAGTCAATGTGATGCTCTTTGGCAAAATCCCGCATTTTCTTCTGGGAAGCGGCGGTTTTCGGATTATCCGCAGGGACATTATGGTCTACGATAAAAATGAGTTTTTTCGGATCCGCAATAGAAGGGTTCTTAATCTGCTGATGATACATATCAATGGTCAAATGCGTGGTTCCGTCATTGCTCATCATACGGTCAAGAGTAACCGTATGGATGTCTCCCGGCTTTACGGTTTCCACACCTGCTGCGGAAGCAATTATTTTTTCTGCAATAGTCATTCCCATATTACTGTTTACCTCCATCTTTTGAAACGGCAGGAGAAGCTGTTTCTGCTTCGTTCAGGGAAGCAATCAAACCGCCCTTATCGAGAATTGCCTGCATGTAGGGGGGCAGTTTGGTACACGAATACTCCCTGCCGCCGGTCTTGATGATTCCTTCCGATAAAAACAATTCCATGGTATCACCGGTAGAAACCTGATCGGGTAAGTCCTTGCAAATAATGACAGGAAGTCCGATGTTAATAGAATTTCTGTAAAAAATACGAGCAAAGGATTTCGCTACAACGCCTTTTACCCCCAGCGCTTTTAAAACGCCGGGTGCCTGCTCTCTGGAAGAGCCGCAGCCAAAATTTTCACCGCCTACTACGAAGTCGCCGGGCTGAACTTTTTTTGAAAAGTCTGCGTCAAGCGATTCAAAGGCATGTGCCTTCATTTCATCGATAGAAGGTAATAATAAATATTGTGAAGCAATGATCTGATCCGTATCCAAATCATTGTGAAATTTAAAGATAGCACCCATAAGGCAATCCCTCCTTTTTGTTAAATACCGGCTGATTCCGACTATTTTATCACAGCAGTCACTAAATCGCCGGCTTCTTTTGTACCGACGGCTTTTGTTCCTTCCGTATAAAGATCGGGTGTTCTATAGCCATCTGCAAGAACCTTTTTGACCGCCGTTTCGATGTCATCTGCTTCGGCAGAAAGTCCGAAGGTATATCGGAGCATCATAGCGGCAGAAAGAATCGTTGCCATGGGGTTTGCTTTATTCTGCCCGGCAATATCCGGAGCAGAACCGTGTACCGGTTCGTACATGCCGAAGTTGCCTTTCGCAAGGCTGGCCGACGGGAGCATACCAATAGAGCCTGTGATCATGCTGGCTTCGTCGGAAAGAATGTCTCCGAAAATGTTGCTGGTCACGATCACATCAAACTGCTTGGGATTGCGGACCATCTGCATGGTGGCGTTGTCAATATACAGATTATCTAATGTGACTTCCGGATAATCCACAGAGACTTCCGCTACGATTCTTCTCCAAAGTCTGGAGCTTTCCAGCACATTGGCTTTATCCACACTGGTTACTTTCTTATTTCTTTTCATAGCCATGTCAAATGCGACGATAGCAATTCTTCGCACCTCTTCTTCGGCGTACTGCTCAATATCGTAAGCGGCAGGGCCTAAATCCGTGTCCTTAAAGCCTTTTTCCCCAAAGTAAATACCTCCGGTGAGTTCTCGAACGACCACCAGATCAAGCCCGCCTTCAACGATTTCAGGTTTGAGCGGGCAGGCGTCTGCCAGCTCGTCAAAGAGCAGAGCCGGCCGCAGGTTGGCAAACAGACCCAGTTCTTTTCTTAAGCCGAGTAAAGCTCTTTCCGGTCTTTGGTCTCCCGGCAGCGTATCCCACTGCCAGCCCCCTACCGCACCTAAAAGTACGGCACCGCTGGCTTTGCAGATATCAATAGTTTCCTGCGGAAGACAGCCGCCCGTTTCGTCAATCGCGCAGCCTCCTGCCAAAACCTTCGTATATTCAAATTTGTGACCGTATTTTTCTCCGATTTTATCTAAAACCTTGACGGTCTCGGCAACCACTTCCGGTCCGATTCCATCCCCTGGTATTAATGCAATTTTATAGTTCATACTTCTTCTCCTCTTAGAGCAAGTATCGTCTTATGAGTACTTGCAGTTATTTTTTGCTCACATTCTTATTTATAACATACGCAGTCGTTGTTTAATCCGCTAACGGACGAATTTTTTCCTGCCTGTTAAGGGCGGAAACCAACGCGTTGATAGAAGCCAGAATAATATCGTCGTGAATACCGATGCCCCAATAAAGCTTGCCGCTCTTATCCGTCAATGCGACATAAGCGCAGGCTCTGGAATTGGAATCCGCCTCAAGGGCATGTTCTGAATAGGTGACAAAGGTATAATCAAAGGTATAAGGCGTCTTTTTAAGTGCATTGCTCACGGCATCCAGACGCCCGTTTCCAGCAGCGGAAACCTCAAACTCATTGCCGTCGATCGTCACCTTGATATCTACCAGCATGCCGTCATCGCTCTTATAAGTGGAAACCTTTTTAAACGTTGCGTCGGTAATATCTACCGGAGAAAAGATATTGATGTATTCCCCGTCAAATATTTCATAGATTTCATCCGCAGTCAACTCCTTGTGTGCATTGTCGGAGATTCCTTTGATCAGGTATCCTACTTCTTCCCGCATTTTTTGAGGAATAGCGTATCCATAATTTTGTTCAAGGATATAAGCAATGCCGCCCTTACCGGACTGACTGTTAATACGGATTACGTCCGCATCGTATTTACGTCCCACGTCGTGGGGATCAATAGGCAGATAAGGAACCGTCCATTTGTCTGTTTGATGTTCCTCATGAAAGGCCATGCCTTTGGCAATAGCGTCCTGATGAGAACCGGAAAATGCTGCAAATACCAACTGACCGCCGTAAGGCTGTCTTGGATGGACGGCCAAATCCGTAAATTTTTCATATTTTTCTACAATAGAAGGCATATCGGAGAAGTCCAGACCCGGATCGACTCCATGGGCGAACATGTTCATAGCGACGGTTATGATATCCACATTTCCTGTACGTTCCCCGTTTCCGAACAGCGTTCCTTCCACCCGGTCACCGCCGGCGAGAAGGCCCAGTTCCGCATCCGCAACGGCAGTTCCTCTGTCGTTGTGTGGATGAAGAGAAAGAATAACGTGCTCCCTGCCGTGAAGGTGGTCGCTCATATATTCAATCTGACTGGCATAAACGTGCGGCATGGACATGGATACCGTGGCCGGCAGATTGATAATGACCTTGTTTGCAGGGGATGGCTGCCAGATGTCTATGACCTCATTGCAGATTCTCAGAGCAAATTCCATCTCTGTACCGGTAAAGCTTTCCGGTGAATATTCAAAAGATATTTGACTTTCCGGCATAGTCTGCCTGTATTTATTCAAAAGCCTTGCTCCACTTGTGGCGATTTCTACGATTTCATCCGGTGTTTTTTTAAAGACCTGCTGCCTTTGTGCGAAAGACGTGGAGTTGTAAAGATGTACAATCGCTTTTTTTACACCCTTCAAGGATTCAAAAGTCCTTTTTATAATGTGCTCTCTGGATTGAGTAAGCACCTGAATCGTCACATCATCAGGAATGAGATCCTTTTCAATCAGCGTTCTTAAAAAAATATATTCTGTTTTAGAGGCGGCGGGAAAGCCGACCTCTATCTCTTTGAATCCGAGGCTTACGAGGAACTGGAAAAATTCAATCTTTTCATCTAGGCTCATGGGAACGATCAGCGCTTGATTGCCATCGCGAAGGTCTACACTGCACCAAGCTGGCGGTTCTGTGATGTGATCCTTCTTGACCCACTTAAATTCGTTGACCGGCGGCATAAAATAACCGACGTTATACTTTTCATAATTTTTCATTTTAAATTCCTCCTTGTTTTGCCTCGTAAGCAAATATTTTTCATAATTCATTATCTATTCATGATTTTACATACTAATAGAGGTTTTGTGTTTTGTCAATAACAAATGGTAAAATAATTTGTGAATTTTAACAAAAAATCGTTGACTTTTTTCTTCGTGCCTATATAATAGGTATTAAACACCACAAATCGTAGTGGCTCTGGAGCGCACATTCCAAGAAAAAAATATGTGCAAATTTTAAGAAAGAAGGGAAGTAAACAAAATGAAATTAACAGGATCTGAAATTGTTGCAGAAGTATTGCTAGAGCAAAAAGTCGATACCGTTTTTGGGTATCCCGGAGGCACCATCCTCAACATTTATGACACCCTCTACAATTATCAGGACAAAATTAAGCACATTCTTGCTTCTCATGAACAGCATGCTGCCCATGCAGCTGACGGTTATGCAAGAGCCACTGGAAAAACAGGTGTAGTATTCGCAACAAGTGGCCCGGGAGCGACGAATCTGGTAACAGGAATCGCAACCGCCTTTATGGATAGTATTCCAATGGTAGCTATTACTTGCAACGTACCGGATTCTCTGATCGGAAGAGATGCTTTTCAGGAGATTTGCATCACAGGAGTAACGATGCCTATTACAAAGCACAACTACTTTGTTAACCGAATTGAAGATTTGGCAGATGCTCTTAGAAATGCGTTCAGGATCGCTCAGAGCGGAAGAAAAGGTCCGGTTTTAGTAGATATTACCAAGGACGTGACCGCAGCGGTATTTGACTATGAAAAAAAGAAGCCTTTGCCGGTTCTGGAAATGCCGAAAGCCAATCCGGAGGAGATTCAGGAGGTTGCGGATTTAATTAATAAAGCCCGGCGGCCTATCGTGTACTTCGGAGGCGGCGTAGCGTCTTCCTGTGCATCCCATCAGTTGGCGGAATTGTTACAGAAGGCAGATATGCCGGGTACATATACTATGATGGCCGCAGGCGTATTGAGTTATGACGATAAGAAGAATCTGGGCTTGATCGGAATGCACGGAAGTGTTGCTTCCAATAAAGCGATCGACAAAGCCGATCTGGTTCTGGCTCTTGGCACGAGATTCAGTGACCGGGTTGCTTTGAACATGCAAAAGTTCGCCAAGGATGCTACGATTGTTCAGATCGATATTGATAAGAGTGAAATTAATAAAAATGTTCTAGTAGATTTGAGTATTGTAAGTGATGTAAAGGACGCTTTGGAAAAATTGATTCCATTAGTTGAAAAAGTAGAAAGAACGGAATGGATCGATAAGCTTCGAGAATGGAAAAAGGTTAGAGGGGATAAAAAAGAGGGAGCAGCGAAGCTTCACCCGGTAGAAATTGTTACGTCTGCCTGTGACCTGACCGATAAAGAAACCATATATGTTACCGATGTAGGGCAGCATCAAATGTGGGCGGCTCAATATTTAAAGCATAAAAACACCAGAAGCTTTTTGACCAGCGGAGGTCTTGGCACCATGGGATTCGGTTACGGAGCTGCCATTGGAGCGCAGATTGGATGTCCGCAGAAAAGAGTCATTCATTTCACAGGTGACGGTTCTTTCCATATGAATTTAGCAGAAGCTTGTACAGCTGTCAGCAATAACCTTCCGATCATCACCATTATCATGAATAACAGTGTTTTGGGAATGGTTTATCAGTGGCAGACGGCTTTTTACGGTAAGAGATACTCCTCCACCACCCCAGAACGAAAGACGGACTTTGTTAAAGTAATCGAGGGCTTTGGCGGAAAAGGCTACAGAGCTACCAACCCGGAGGAATTCGAAGCAGCGTTTAAAGAGGCGCTTAAAGCCGAGGGGCCGGTTTGGATAGACTGCATCATCTCAAGGGAAGAACGGGTTCTTCCAATGATTCCAAATGGCGGAACTGTAAACGATATGATTGTAGGATAGGAAAGGAGAGCATGCGATGACAATGAGAAAAGAAGTAATCAGTATTTTTGTTGATAATCAGGCAAATGTTCTCAGCAGAGTTGTCAGTCTGTTTGGGAGGAGAGGCTTCAATATCGATTCTTTGACCGTATCGGCTACCAATAACCCAGAGATCTCAAGAATAACGGTTGTCTTTACAGGAACCGATCAAGCCTTAAATCAGATTATTACACAGACAGAAAAGCTGGAAGTAGTAAAGGAAATATTTCCTCTTGGAAAAGAGGATAGTGTATATCGAGAACTTTTGCTCGTGAAGATAAAGGCGGATAAAACAAATCGGTCGGCTCTTCGAGAAATCGTAGATATTTTCAGAGGAAAGATCATTGACCTTTCAAAGGAAAGTGTAGTCATTGAAATGACGGGCGCTCCGGATAAGATCGATGGATTTATGAATATGGTCAGCTGCTATGAAATCATAGAGATGTGCAGAACCGGCGTAACCGGAATTAAAAGAGGGCTTGCTACGCCTTCCTGCTGTCAGGAAGATGCAGAACTTTAGAATAGAGTTTCTGATCAACGATTAATAAAAGGTTTAATATTTAATAGCTAAGAATATAAAGGAGATAGGAAAATGATAAAAAAGTATTATGATGCAGATTGTAACTTAGGAATGTTAGACGGGAAGACCGTTGCAATAATCGGATTTGGGAGCCAGGGTCACGCCCACGCTGAAAACTTGAAAGAAAGCGGAGTAAATGTGGTTGTAGGTCTTAGAAAAGGCTCCGCCCACACAGCAAAAGCAGAAGCTGCCGGCCTTAAGGTCGTGGAAGTAGAAGAAGCAGCAGAAGCCGGTGATATAGTTATGATGTTAGTTCCGGATGAACTTGCCGCATCCATTTACAAGACACAGGTAGCAAAGCATATGAAGCCGGGCAATGCATTGGCATTTGCACATGGATTTAATATCCATTATAATCAGGTTAAGCCGGAAGCAGATATTGACGTCATCATGATCGCGCCTAAAGGACCGGGTCATACGGTAAGAAGTCAATATACAGAAGGAAAAGGCGTTCCGTCTTTGATTGCTGTGCATCAGGATGCTACGGGAAAGGCAAAGGAAATCGCGTTGGCCTATGCTTCCGGAATCGGAGCAGGAAGAGCCGGTATCCTTGAAACAACCTTTAAGGAAGAAACAGAAACAGACTTATTCGGAGAACAAGCTGTACTTTGCGGCGGCGTTACTGAATTAATGAAGGCTGGTTTCGATACGCTGGTAGAAGCCGGATATCAGCCAGAAATGGCATACTTTGAATGTATTCATGAAATGAAGCTGATTGTTGACCTGATTAACAGCGGCGGCTTTGAAATGATGAGATACTCCATCTCCAATACAGCTGAATATGGAGATTACAGAACAGGAAAGCGATTGATTACAGAAGAGACTCGTAAGGAAATGAAGAAGGTTCTTTCTGAAATTCAGGACGGTACTTTTGCCAGCGAATTCATTCAGGAATTCAATGCAGGCGGTCAGGCTAAGTTCTTAGCTACAAGGAGAAAGGAAACGGAGCATCTTCTGGTAAAGGTTGGCGGTGAGCTGAGAAAGATGATGAGCTGGTTAAAGAAATAAGCTCTTTTGGATGTATCAAGCTGAAATAAATTTATGATGATGAAGAGGAGATTGCGTATGACACGAAGAAGTGCAAGCGTGACTCAAGGGATAGAAAAGGCTCCGATGAGAAGCCTTTTTTATGCGATGGGTTATACGAAGGAAGAATTAGATAGACCCTTGATCGGTGTGGTTTCAGCACACAGCGAAATCGTGCCGGGGCACTATCACTTAGATAAAATAGCGGATGCTGTAAAAGCCGGCGTTCGAATGGCAGGCGGAACACCGATTATGATCCCGTCTATCGGTGTTTGCGACGGAATCGCTATGGGGCATATCGGCATGAAATACAGCCTTGCAAGCAGAGAGCTGATCGCTGACAGTGTAGAGACCATGGCACTGGCACATGCGTTGGATGGATTGGTACTGGTTCCGAACTGCGATAAAATCGTTCCCGGTATGGTTATGGGAGCAGTTCGAATCAATCTTCCGACAGTTGTATGCTCCGGAGGGCCTATGCTGTCTGGGCTGGTAGATGATGAGGATATAAGCTTGTCCAAAATCTTTGAAGCGGTTGGCGCCAGAAAAGCAAACCTGATCGATGATGAAAAATTAGAGGAGTTTGAACAGGGCTGCTGTCCGGGATGCGGATCCTGTGCCGGTATGTATACGGCCAACAGTATGAATTGCTTATGTGAAGCACTGGGGATCGCTCTGCCGGGGAATGGCACGATTCCGGCTGTTCACAATGGTAGAATGCGTCTGGCAAAGCACGCAGGCATGGCAATCATGAATTTGGTAGAAAAAGACATCAAAGCCAGAGATATTGTCAACGAAAGGTCCATCACCAATGCGCTCCGATGTGATATGGCGCTGGGATGCTCTTCAAACAGCGTGTTGCATCTGCTCGCTATCGCAAATGAAGCAGGTGTACCGCTGGACTTAAAGAGGTTCAACAAAGAAAGCGAAAAAACGCCGAACTTGTGTCATCTGGCTCCTGCGGGGGAGACCCATATGCAGGACTTAAATCTGGCAGGAGGAATTCCGGCAGTTCAGAGCGAGCTGGCTAAAAAGGGAATGCTGGATTTGGATGTCATCACCGCTACCGGCCAGACATTGGGCGAAAATATAAAGAATGCCAAAAACAAGAAGCCGGATACCATCCGGCCAATCGAAAAGCCTTATAGCGAGACGGGCGGTATCGCTGTCCTGTTCGGAAACATCGCAACAGAAGGCTGCGTAGTGAAGAGGAGTGCTGTAGCGCCTGAAATGCTGACGCATTCCGGACCGGCCAGAATATTCAACTCTGAAGAAGAGGCTATCGATGCCATTTACAAGGGTAAAATTGTCGGCGGCGACGTAGTCGTTATTCGTTACGAAGGACCGAAAGGCGGCCCGGGCATGCGAGAAATGTTAAATCCAACCAGTGCCCTTGCAGGGATGAAGCTGGATAAGACCGTAGCACTTATCACAGACGGAAGATTCAGCGGAGCAAGCCGGGGCGCATCGATCGGACATGTATGTCCGGAGGCGGCAAACGGCGGAAATATCGGACTCTTGGAAGAAGGGGACATTATAGAAATTAATATTCCGGAATACTCCATCCATGCAAAAGTCTCTGAGGAAGAGTTCGCAAAGAGAAAAGAGCATTACGTTGCACCGGAACCAAACATTAAGACCGGATGGCTGGGCAGATATGCCAAGATCGTGGATTCGGCGGCAAAAGGTGCAGTTATGAAGCAGGAGTTCTAATCGTAAACTTTCATAACAATACGATTATAAATACGCAAGATTATTTTCCTAAAATATATAAGTAATCAAAAAGAAACTGGGAACCGGTGGTTATAGAACTGCCAGTTCCCAGTTTCTTTTTGCTAGAGAAAATTTTCCCAACTGTATCATTTTATTTTACTCCGGCATCTTCTTGCCGCATTTACTGCAGAACTGAAACCCTTCTCCGAGTTTTGCACCGCAGTATGGACAGAAAGCGGAAACTTCGAAATCCAAAGAAGTCTCTTTTTCCGGCATAGAGCCTGTATCGGTTTTTTTATGAACTAATTCCTGCAAAGGGTCGCTTTCTTCTGTTTCATCAACAATATCAAACTCAGAAAAACGGTCTTTACTCGTTGCATTATTGAAATTATAAACAGCCTGGACGATGGCTATTCCGACAAAGACAATTCCGAACAAGGAAAAAAATGCAGGAGCACCCATGCCGGCTGCACCGATTGTCCAGATAACACCGAATATTCCAACGAAGACAGAACTCAATCCGCTCATCATAGAAGGCCCTCGGCCCGGTTTAATACTTTTCATATATATCCTCCATTTTAAACGAAGCATAAGGGGTCTTATGGCGGCAATTTTGGGAAACCACCTGTGCCGCCTGGGAAAGTGCACTTAACAGATCCGCCTCATATTGAAGAGAAAGCGTATCGAGTTTTGAATACATTTCACCTTCATAGGTGACCACGTATTTGGGCGGCAGAAGGTTTAGAGCATAGGAAGCAATATCCAGCCTGCATTCATCGCATGTGCAGCACCCAAGCTTATCGATTGTTTCGTCCAGTTTTTGAAGAACAATGGATTCCATGATATTTTTTAAAATAATTTTCATTGCATATCTCCCCTTTAGGTTAAGCATAATTCGTGTCTGGCAGAAGCTCCAATTGCAGGTCAAAGATCTTCTTGGAAAGTTGTTCCGGATTTATTTGGTCCAGCTGATGCATATATACCTCCGGTGCGTGTGTACTGCTGTCCCCTGTTGGTATTAAAGCTGCTCGCTCGGACAGGAAGGAAGGTTTTATCTTATTAAAATCTTCCACCGTTGGAGCCATAGATGCAAATTGAATCAGAACCTTTTGATTGGAAGCCAAATCAGCCGCATCTATCTGACCTTTTTCAGGGAGGGAGTATGTCACGCCGTACTTGCCATATCCCCATGTTTCCAAAGGAATTTCTGTCACAATATCTGCCGGATTGACCGCATTAAAAATATTTAAGTCGTAACGCTCCGGATCTATTTTTGCCACGTTAGGGGTTGCAAAGGTATATCCATAGATGTTTGTTCGAGGGGCTAATGTTTCGCCTTCGGACAATTCGGCTGCCAGCAGGTTGGCGACGGCCGCACCTCGGCTATGGCCTGTAATTAAGAATTTAGTACTTGATGGGGAACAATGCAGTGCCTGTACATATGCATTTAAGTCGGATAACAGTGCTTTTTCTGCCTTTTGAAAACCTTCATGCACGTCGGGGCTGCTGCCCGAATTATTTATATTAAAATTGCTGATCCACTCACTTTCCCCGCTGGTTCCTCTGACCACTACGGCAATCAGCGTAAAATCCCTGTCCCCGCATTGAATGGTCTTATGGGCAAAGGAATAGCCCGCCAAATCCGTATCCCGAGCAGAGGATTTCTGATAAGAGTCTTTGTCATAGATCGAATCATTCGTAAAGCCGTAAGAAGTCAGCAGCTTTTCAATCGTTGCACTGGTGTCGCCGTAAGCAGCTGAACTTAAAGCCAGCGAAAGCTTTGCCAAGTCCAAGCTGAACTGAGTGGACGGCTGTTCAAAAAGAAGCTCCCTGTTGTTTGATGCAAAGGCAATACCGGAGTTAGCAGAAATAAAAGCAAAAAGAACCACAGTCGATATAGTAAGAAGCCATTTAATTTTCCGTATCATCCCTGTCCTCTCCTTCTAATTGCATCACAGCTTGAAGCTGAACAAAATGCTTTGCTGTTCTGGGACTTCTTCCGCCGTTCCGGATAGCAAAAGCTTCGGCTTTTGTGCAAAGCTCTTTTTCAGGAAGAGTCAGTTTGTATTCCTTTGCCAAATGTCTTACAATATCCAGATAATTTTCCTGATCGGGGGCTTGGAATGTAACGGTAAGGCCAAATCTGGCGGATAAGCTGAGCGTTTCCTGAAGGGTATCGTTCACGTGCAGGTCATCGCCGCTTCTTTCTGCCATATTTTCTTTAACCAGATGCTTTCGGTTGCTGGTCGCATAGATGGCAACGTTTTTGCTTCTGGAAGCAATACTTCCTTCCAGGACTGCTTTTAACGCAGAAAAACTGTCATCATTCCCGCTAAAACTTAAATCGTCAATAAACAATATGAACTTAAGCGGATTAATGGATAGCATTTCCAACAGACTTGGCAGTTCTAATAACTGATCTTTTTTTATCTCAATAAGCCGTAAACCCTTATTCTTATATTCGTTTAGAATAGCTTTTACCGTCGAACTTTTTCCTGTTCCCGCATCCCCATATAAAAGAACATTGTTGGCTCCCGTACCTTCAATCAATGCCAGTGTATTCTGGATAATAAGGCTTCGCTCTCTTTCATAGCCGGGAAGCTCGGACAGCCTTTGCGGATCCGGGTGCGCCACAGGCATAATTCCGTCGGAAGACAGAACAAAGGCGTAATATTTGGCATAGATGCCGTATCCGCTCACGGGAAGCTTTGCTATACGCTCCATGTATAAAGAAGTCAGGTCTACCGGCTCGTTGGTCCATACCGGCAGAAAACCTTTATAGTTGATAATGGATCGTGCATCTTCCGGTGTCAGTGAGGCAAGACGGGTCAGTACATCCAATTCATTTTTTAAAGCGGCTTCGATGACCGGATCAAAGGCTTTCCCCGCACCTTTCCCAATAATATAAAAGTTTTCATCGTTTAGAACCAGTTCGGTAATGTACCGGGATAAAGAACTGGTTTTATTAAAAAGCTTCGAAACAAAATCTCCATAAATGTGGAGAACGAGATCTTTTGATTCCAAAGAATAAGTGGAAACCGCCAGTTCCTGAAAATTTTTTATTGCGTCATCCTTTAAAATACTTCGGAAGATTGACAAAGTATTTAATTCCGTAGACAGATCATGTAATTTATTCATAAAAATACTCCTTAGGTCGATAGATAAGTTTTATTGATAAACCCATTGAAAAATGGTATTATTTAAATACTAATTATATCATTCATTATACCACACAAGCTACGTCGCTGTGTGATGCAATTTTAAATAAAATTAAGAACTATAATATAAAATATTCGGGAGGTAGAAGCTCATGCTTACATTAGATAAGATATATCATGCGGCATACGTTCTGCGGGAAGTGGCCAGAAAAACAGATTTAATCTTAGCACCGGAGTTGAGCCGGGAAAACACCATATATCTCAAAACAGAAAATCTGCAGGTAACAGGAAGCTTTAAACTGAGGGGAGCTTATTATAAAATAAGCCAGCTCAGCGAAGAAGAGAAAGCACATGGGATTATTGCCTGCAGTGCCGGGAACCATGCACAGGGAGTGGCGCTGGCTTCCCAAAAAAATAATATT
Source organism: Aminipila luticellarii (assembly GCF_004103735.1). NCBI lineage: Bacteria > Bacillati > Bacillota > Clostridia > Peptostreptococcales > Anaerovoracaceae > Aminipila > Aminipila luticellarii. The sequence goes on from NZ_CP035281.1 coordinate 89,965, forward strand.
CCTTGTCTGATCTGCATGCCGGACGGAGCACCCATAAGCAAGGTGGAGGCTACCAGAAAATATGGCGCGGAGGTTTGCCTGGTAAAGGATACCTATGATGATGCCCATGCAAAGGCGTTGGAAATTCAAAGAGAAGAAGGAAGGACCATGATCCATCCCTTTAATGATGAGGATGTTATAGCAGGGCAGGGTACCATCGGACTGGAAATCCTGGAGCAGCTCTCCTGCGCGGATGCTGTTATCGTACCTGTGGGCGGCGGCGGTCTGATCAGCGGAGTGGCTTTTGCTATCAAAAGCTTAAATCCCGATTGCAAGGTTTACGGAGTACAGGCGGCAGGTGCGCCCAGTATGTATAAAGCCATAAAAGAGCAGAGCATGATTACGCTGGATTCGGTCAATACGTTCGCGGATGGTATAGCGGTCAAGCAGCCGGGGGATATTACTTATGAAATGGTCAGCCAATATGTAGATGATATAACGGTGGTCTCTGAGGATGAAATCGCAGCGGCTATCCTTGCTTTAATGGAGAAACAAAAGCTGATTTCCGAAGGTGCGGGAGCCGTTTCTGTGGCAGCAGCCATGTTTAATAAGTTCGACCTGCACGGAAAGAAGGTGGTCTGCCTTGTCAGCGGAGGCAACATAGACGTAAGCTTCCTGAACAGAGTCGTGACCAGAGGACTGATCATGAGCGGAAGGAGAACCACCATAACCGTGGAATTAGCTGACAGGCCGGGGCAGCTTCTTTCCGTGAGTGAAATCATAAGCCGCTGCGGAGGAAATGTGGTGACGGTATATCACGACAGGAGCGATCCGAATATGGCCATTAACAGCTGTTTCCTGCGGGTAGTCATAGAAACCCGGGATCGGGAGCAGGCAGCGCAGATAAAGCAGGAGCTGGTCAAAGCCGGTATGCAGCTTGTGGGAGAAAAGCCGCAATAAAGAATATTTTCTAAACACATATTTTCTAACCTGCTTTTTAAGCAGGTTTTTTTCGTCTCAAAAGCATAATTATTCAAAATTAAAGCACTAAATAAATAATGCGTTACTAGGCTAAAAGATTTGTAAAAAAAGTACAATGTTGTTGTTTTGATGTCTCATCTGGTACAAATAAGATTGTATGCAAAACCGTTTAAAAATACAATTCTCTTCTAAGTTTTGAGAAAATTTAAAATAAAGTATTGTAAATTTATTAACAAATTTGATATAATATAAACGGCGTTTTACAAAAAAGAACGATGAATAAATATACAAAATATATGAATAATTATAATAAAAGAACGAGAGGGAAAAAGATGAGCATTACAATTAATGGTACACATTTAACGGTTGAAGAGGTTATCCGTGTAGCCCGATATGATGAAGAAGTTACTATTACACCGGAAGCACAGGCGGCTGTGAAAAAGGCCAGAGACTACGTGGATAAAAAACTGGCGGAAGGTGCTGTAATTTATGGCCTGACAACAGGCTTTGGTAAGTTTGCGGATACCTTCATATCCAGCGACGAAACGGCGGATTTACAAAGAAATTTGATTATAAGCCACACCTGTGCATTAGGCAACGGACTGCCCAGAGAGGTTGTCAGAGCCGCAATGCTGCTGAGATGCAATGCACTTTCACGGGGAAACTCAGGGATTCGACCCGCTACTTTAAATACATTAGTGGATATGTTAAATAAAGGGGTTCATCCGGTCATTCCGGAGAAAGGCTCTTTGGGCGCGTCCGGAGATTTGGCGCCGCTGTCCCATATGGTATTGACCATGATCGGTGAAGGGGATGCAGAATATAAGGGTGAGATCATGCCGGGAGCAGAAGCGATGAAGAAGGCAGGAATCCCTGTGGTTCAGCTGGCAGCGAAGGAAGGGCTTGCTTTGATCAATGGAACCCAGATTATGACAGCCATCGGTGTAAATGTCCTTTGGGATGCCCTGGATCTTTTAAAGGTGGCGGACATTGCCACAGCTATGACAGCAGAAGCTTTAAACGGCATTAAAAAGGCGTATGACCATAAAGTACACGACGTAAGAGGACATCAGGGACAAAAAGATGTGGCAGAAAATCTGCTGACCTTGCTTAAAGAAAGTGATAATGCTCAAGATGTAAATCCGAATAAGGTTCAGGATCCATATTCACTGAGATGTATTCCTCAGATCCACGGAGCTTCCAGAGATGCCGTTCAATACGTATATGATGCTGTAACCAGAGAAATTAATGCCGTAACGGATAATCCGCTTATTTTTCCGGATGAGGACGAAGTTATTTCCGGCGGAAATTTCCACGGACAGCCTATGGCTCTGGCATTCGATTTCTTAAAGATGGCGATTGCAGAACTGGCAGATGTTTCGGAAAGGAGAACGGAACGTCTTGTTAATCCGCAGCTTTCGGAAGGACTGCCTGCATTTTTGACAAAGCATGGCGGAGTCTGCTCAGGGTTCATGATCGCTCAGTATGCAGCAGCTTCCATGGTTTCAGAAAATAAAATTTATGCACATCCGGCCTGCGTGGATTCCATTCCGTCTTCCGGAAATCAGGAGGATCACGTAAGTATGGGAACAACGGCAGCAAGGACTGCGGCGATGATTCTGGATAATGCACAAAAGGTTCTCGGTATTGAATTGTTTGCCGCATCTCAGGGAATCTGGCTGAGAGGTGAGACCGGACTGGCAAAAGGAACACAGGCGGCGTATGATTTTATCAGACAGACTGTGGAGCCGGTAGAGCAGGATGTCATCATGCACTATGAATTGAAAAAATTTGATGAAATGATCAAAGACCACTCCATCGTGGAAGCGGTTGAAAAGGTTGTTAAATTAATATAAGAATAGGTATAAAGGTACATTTATGTATCTAAAAGACCTTGTACGAGGGGGGAACGAAATGTTAGATAACAAGAAAATAGCGGAAGCTATGACCGTGAAGCTGGATGCCGTATTGCCGGAATATCCGGCCTTTGAAGAGGGAAAGAGACGGGCTCCGGACAGAGGATTCCGGCTGACTCCGGCGCAGACCAAGCTGGCTCTTAAAAATGCACTCAGATATGTACCTGAGGAGCTGCATGAAACACTGGCTCCAGAATTTATGGAGGAGCTGAAAAATTACGGAAGAATTTATGCGTACAGATACAGACCGGCAGGAAGAATTTACGGAAAGCCTATCGACGAATATAAAGGGAACTGCATAGAAGGAAAAGCCTTTCAGGTCATGATCGACAATAATCTGGACTTTGAAATAGCCCTTTATCCTTATGAGCTGGTTACGTACGGAGAAACGGGCCAGCCTTGTCAGAATTGGCTTCAATATCGATTAATCAAGAAGTACTTGGAGGAATTGACGGATCATCAGACCTTAGTGCTCGAATCGGGTCATCCGCTGGGACTGTTCCCATCAAAGCCCAATGCGCCCCGTGTAATTATTACAAACTCCATGATGATCGGTATGTTTGACAATCTGGAAGACTGGGAAATCGCCGAGGAAATGGGTGTAGCAAACTATGGACAGATGACGGCAGGCGGCTGGATGTATATCGGGCCTCAGGGAATTGTCCACGGAACCTTCAACACCATATTGAACGCCGGAAGAAAATATCTGGGCGTGCCGGAGCAGGGCGATCTGACAGGGCATACCTTTGTATCCTCCGGCCTTGGCGGGATGAGCGGAGCACAGCCTAAGGCGGCGAATATTGCAAAGGCAGTGGGCATTTTTGCGGAAGTGGATTTGTCCAGAATACAGACGAGATACGATCAGGGATGGGTAGATGTCATTCTTGAGGATTTAGATGAAGTATTTAAGCTGGCTGAAGAGAAACTGAAAGCGAAGGAATCCATTTCTATTGCCTATCACGGCAATATCGTGGACTTGCTTGAAAGAGCGGCGGAAGTAGGCTTTAAAATGGATCTGCTGTCCGACCAGACCTCTTGTCATAATGTGTATAATGGCGGATACTGCCCGGTTGGACTGACTTTCGAGGAAAGAACGGAACTGCTGCATAAGGACCGAGAAGAATTTTGTAAAAAGGTAGACCAATCACTTCATAGGCATTTTCAGGCGATTAAAAAGCTGACGGCGGAAGGAACCTATTTCTTTGACTATGGAAATTCCTTTATGAAGGCCATGTATGATGCGGGGATTAAGGAAATATCCAAGAACGGTATCGATGAAAAGGACGGGTTCATTTGGCCTTCCTATGTAGAAGATATTATGGGGCCTATGCTGTTCGACTATGGATACGGGCCGTTCAGGTGGGTTTGTCTGTCAGGAAAGCCAGAGGATCTGGACAGAACAGATAAGGCCGCTATGGATTGTATCGACCCGAACCGAAGATTCCAGGACAGAGATAACTGGGTATGGATTCGGGATGCAAAAGAAAACAAGCTGGTGGTAGGCACACAGGCCAGAATCCTGTATCAGGATGCAGAGGGCAGAAGAGACATTGCCCTTAAGTTTAATGAATTGGTTCGGGAAGGCAAGATCGGACCGGTCATGATCGGACGAGATCATCACGATGTGAGCGGAACCGATTCGCCGTTCAGAGAAACCTCCAACATTAAAGACGGAAGCAATGTCATGGCCGACATGGCTGTTCAATGCTTTGCCGGAAATGCGGCCAGAGGAATGAGCTTATGCGCTCTTCATAACGGCGGCGGCGTGGGAATCGGCAAAGCCATTAACGGCGGGTTCGGACTTGTGCTGGACGGAAGCGAAAGAATCGATAAGATCATCCGATCTGCTATGATGTGGGATGTAATGGGCGGCGTGGCCAGAAGAAGCTGGGCGAGAAATGAGAACGCCCTTGAAACGTCGGTCGCATACAATAAAAACTATGCGGGCAAGGGTCATATTACGATCCCTTATGTGGCAAGCGATGAACTGGTAGACGGTATTGTTGCAAAATATATGAAGTAGGTGACAGTATGGCAAATACACTGCTGATAAAAAATATCGGAATCTTGCAGACCCCTGTGGGCAGTTTCAGCCACAAGGGAGAAAAGCAGGGTGAAAATGTGAAAATGAAAGATGCCGCTCTCTTTATTGAAAGCGGTATCATAAAAGAAATCTGCGAAAACGGCAAGCTTCCTGCGGATGCAGAAAAAGCAGAAACCATCATTGACGCAGAAGGAAAGCTGGTCACCCCCGGCTTGGTAGAAGGGCATACGCATTTGGTATTTGGCGGATACAGGCAGAATGAAATCCCCATGAAGCTGAAAGGAGCCGGTTATCTGGACATCCTGAATGCGGGAGGCGGAATCCTGGATACGGTAAGACATACCAGACAGGCAACCTTTGAGGAGCTTTATGATAAATCCTTTGATTTTCTGGACGAGATGATGGCACTTGGCGTGACGACCTGTGAAGCAAAAAGCGGATATGGGCTCGATATGAAAAACGAGATGAAGATGCTCCAGGTCGTAAAAGCGTTGGATGAAAATCATCCTATGGATATGGTGGCTACCTTTATGGGTGCTCACGCTGTTCCGGAGGAATATAAAGACAGGGCGGACGATTATATTGAACTGCTGTGCAGGGAGGTTCTTCCAGAAGTCCAAAAGCAAGGGCTGGCAGAATTTGCGGATGTATTCTGCGAGGATTCTGTATTTGATGTATCGCAGAGCAGGAAATATTTGGAATGTGCGAAAGACTGCGGTTTTGGTCTTAAAATTCACGCAGATGAGATTGAAGAGATCGGCGGCTCCCAGCTGGCCGGTGAAATCGGAGCTATTTCGGCAGAGCATTTAATTGCCATAGGAGAGAGAGGTATGGCGTCCATGGCGAAAGCGGGGACGACCGCTATGCTCCTTCCGGCGACTTCCTTCTATCTTGGGAAGGACTTTGCTCCGGCCAGGAGAATGATAGAGCTGGGCATTCCGGTGGCGACGGCTTCGGACTTTAATCCGGGCTCCTGTCCATCCTTAAATCTGCAGTTTGTTATGAATCTGGGCTATCTAAAATACAAGATGACGCCGGAAGAGGTTTTGACGGCAGTAACTATTAATCCGGCCTGTGCCATCGGAAGAGGCGATCGTGTGGGAACACTGGAAGTCGGCAAGCAGGCGGATGCAGTCATTTGGGATGCACCGGATATGGAAATGCTCTGCTATCGATTCGGCTCGAATCTGGCCATGCAGGTCATTAAAAAAGGAATATTGGTTTAACCTTCTGATTGATTTTGCGGCACAACGGCAAGACATAATCGGATGATATAAAATATGGGAGTACTTTATGAAAATCAACGAAATGAAAGTGAACGAATACCTGAACCTTTTAAAGTCTGATGCTCCGGCACCCGGAGGCGGCTCAGCGAGCGCGCTTGCCGGTGCCCAGGGGATAGCTCTGTTTGAGATGGTGTGCGATTTGACCATTGGAAAAGAAAAGTTTGCAGAGTATCAGGAAATCTGCGCACAGGCAAAAGCAGACGGAGAAAAGCTTTATAAAGAGTTGACAGAAGCGATAGATAAGGATACGGAGGCCTTCAATCTCGTTTCTTCCGCATTTAAGCTGCCAAAGGCAACGGAAGAGGAAAAAAAGGTCAGGAGTAAGGCCATTGCAGAGGGTACGCTGGCAGCAACAGAAGTTCCTTTTAAATCAATGGAGCTGGCATATGAGGGTCTTTTGATCGTACAAAAACTTGTGGGAAAGTCTAATCCGAATGCGGTCAGCGATCTGGGAGTAGCCGTTCTGAACTTGATGTCCTGCATCAAAGGCGCGTGGCTCAATGTTAAAATTAATTTGCCCGGCGTAAAAGATGAAGCCGCGGCAAAAGGATTTCAAGAAAAGGGTGAAAAAATCATTTTAGAAGCCGAAGCTTTAGAAAAAGAATTGTATGGCAGAGTCTTAGAATTATTATAAATAACAGAGCCTCTGTGAGGTGTTTATAAAAGATTAAAATATGGGAGGAAAAATCAATATGGCTAAAATAATAGAAAGCGTGCCCAATATCAGTGAGGGCAGAAATCAGGATGTAATTGAAGCATGTGTGGATCAGATTCGGACGACAGCAGGCTGCACCTTGCTGGATTACTCCTCAGATGCAAGCCATAACAGAACGGTCATTACATATATGGGCAGCCCTGAAGCCTGTGAGGAAGCCAGCGTAAAGCTTGCGAAGAAGGCGGTCGAGTTAATTGATTTAACAAAACATACAGGCGAGCACCCTAGAATGGGCTGTGTGGACGTAATGCCTTTTATTCCGATTAAGGATGCCGGCACAGAGGATTGCATTGAATTATCTAAAAAAGTGGGAAGGAGAATCGCCGAAGAAGCAGATCTTCCGGTTTTCCTTTACGAGCAGTCCGCAAGTGCTCCTCATAGAGAAAATCTGGCAGCAATTCGTAAGGGTCAGTTTGAAGGCATGGCAGAAAAGGTGAAAGATTCCCTTTGGATTCCCGATTTTGGAGGTCAGAGAATTCATCCAACGGGAGGTGTTGTGGCAGTAGGTGCCAGACCGCCGCTAATTGCTTTCAATATTAATTTGAGCACTTCCGATGTGGAAATCGCCAGCAAGATCGCTAAGATTATCAGAAGGTCAAACGGCGGATTTGACTGTGTAAAAGCGATGGGGGTTTTACTGGAAGAGAGAAACACGGCACAGGTTTCCATTAATATGACGGATTTTACCAGAACACCGCTTTACAGGGTGGTTGAACTTACCAAAGCGGAAGCGGCCAGATATGGCGTACACGTGATCGGAACGGAGATTGTTGGACTTTGTCCAATGAATGCCCTATTTGATGCGGCAGAATATTATCTTCAAATTGAAGATTTTGATTCCTCCGTACAGGTCATAGAGAACCATTTGCTTTAGCTTTTAAAGAAGCCTCCGCTGATAAAGAAAAATGTGTCGGACTTGCGAAAATTGGACAAGATATGTTAGAATGAAAGAATGAATAAATAGGATTTGTCGGAGGTGAGAAAATGGCGATTTATGAGTCCGGAGAAGATTATTTGGAGACAATTTTAGTGCTCCATCAAAGAAATGATATCGTGCGTTCCATCGATGTGGCAGCAGAACTTGGTTTTTCAAAACCCAGTGTCAGCAGAGCCATGAGTATATTGAAAAAGGACGGCTATATTCACATGGATGAAAAGGGTCACATAACACTCACCGAAAAAGGTCTGAATACGGCAGAAAATATTTATGCAAGACATAACAATATTTCCAAATTTTTCATAGAATTCCTGGGTGTCAGTGAAGAGAATGCCCTAAAAGACGCTTGCAGGATTGAGCATGATTTGACCAATGAGACCTATGAAAAAATATGTGAGGCGTTAGCTCATAAAAAATTTAATATATGAAAACGGAGATTCTCGAGGCCGATCCCTTCGAGAATCTCTCTGTATGGCGCATGACCAAAAAAGAAAGGATTGAAAAAATGTTAAAAGAAGCAATTAGACCAGTGTGGGCAGAAATTAATTTATCAAATTTAGACTATAATATTAAAAATATTATAGCTAAAGCAGGAAAGAATAAGGAAATCATCGGAGTAATCAAAGCAGACGCATACGGACATGGATCCGTTCCGGTTGCCAAGGTTCTCATGGAAAATGGTGTGAAGACCTTTGCAATTGCCACATTACAGGAAGCGATTACTCTTAGAGAGGCAGGAATCCAAGGAGAAATCATCATGTTGGGATTAACTCCCGATATGTATGCTGATACAATTGTTAAATATAACATTACACCCGTAGTATGCAGCTCTGAAAATGCAAAAGCTATTTCTGTGGCCGCTGAAGCAGAGGGAAAGACTGTGAAAGGTCTTATTGCCGTAGATACCGGCATGGGAAGGATTGGATACCTTCCGGATGACGAGACTGCGGTAGAGGATATCAAGAAAATTGCATCACTTTCCAACTTTAAGATCAAGGGAATGTTCTCCCATATGGCTACAGCTGATGCTTTTGATAAAGCCTTCTCAAAGCTGCAGGAAGAACGATACATAGGCTTTTATGAAAAGCTGAAAAAAGCAGGAATTGACGTACCTTTCAGAACCCTTGCAAACAGCGCGTCCATTATGGAAATTCCGTCGGTTCATTATGACGCAGTCAGACCGGGAATCATTTTATACGGCTGCTATCCCTCGGATGAAGTGGATAAAAAGCAGCTTGATATTAAGCCGGTCATGTCCGTTAAAGCAAATATTGTCCACTTAAAGAAGGTGGGAAAAGGCTTTTCTGTAGGATATGGAAGGAAATTCATATCAGAGAGGGAAAGCCTGATAGCGACTATAGCTTTAGGTTATGCAGACGGCTATCCAAGACCTTATTCCGCTCATGCAAAAGTTCTTGTAAATGGTGTGGTAGCTCCAATCGCCGGAAATATCTGCATGGATCAGTGCATGATCGACGTGACGGATGTACCGGGCGTAAAGCTCGGAGATGAAGTGATCATCATGGGTACGGACGGAAAGAACACAATTCTAGCAGATGATATAGCAAATGCTACAGGGACGATTAACTATGAAATTGTATGTGCTTTTGGGCAGCGTCTGCCAAAAATTTATGTGAGATAGAACAAAATAGGGGAGATAAAAGAGGTAAACAGCAGATGGGTTTTGGATTATTTAAGAAAGATCGGACAGCAGATACGGTTTTCACCAATGGAAATATATATACTCAGAATAGGGAATTGCCTTGGGCAGAAGCTGTCGCCTGCCGGGACGGAAAGTTTATCTATGTGGGAAACAGTCAAGAGGTGGAACGGTACATTGGGCCGGATACATATACGGTGGATCTGTCAGGGAAATATGTATTGCCGGGACTTATAAATACGCACAACCATGCGGCACTTCGAATTTTTGAGGGCATGTATATCCCTGTTTCTCAAACAGAAGATCTGGAAGGTGTGCTGGGCGTGATGTCGGACTATATCTTTGATAATCCGGAGCAGGAAGCTTATTTTGGATACGGATTTGAAGAGGATATTGTGAAAGAAATGACTCAGAAGGAGGCCAGCGAAAAGCTGGATGCAGTGAGCACGGAAAAGCCGATTTTGCTTCTGAACAGCGGGGAAGATGTGCTTTGGGTCAATAACTGCGCCTTGGAGCAGGCCAGAGCTGCCGCTCAGCAAGATGGGATTTTGAAGATGTCCGTATCCTATTTTATGCAGGCAGTGGCACCTTTTAACGAGGAAGACCTTCAAAACAGAGTGAAGGAACTGGCTTCTGAATATAGTTCAAAAGGCTTTACCAGTATTTTTAACGTGGGAGCACCTGAATTTATGAATAATGTCTATCAAGAGATCCTTCTGACCATGTATCAGCAGGAGACTATGAAACAGCGGTATTTTGGCAGCCTTGAGCTGGCCGGAAATAAGGTCGGCCGGTTACAGGAAGCCATGAAGAAGCTGATACAGAAAAGAACCCATACGACAGAGCTGGATGACTTTATTCATTGCAATATTTTAAAACTGACCCTTGGTCAGGAGGACGTTTGTGAGGAGCCAATAGCAGAGAGGCTGCAAACTTTATTAATGGAAGCTTCTGAGCGGGGATTTGACGTGCATGTGGATGCACTGGATCATGAAGCATTTATAGCAAGTATGGAGTATATTACAGCAATTCGAAATGCGGGATATCGAAAAAATAACTTTATAATAGCCTGTGACAAGGAATTTCGGAAAAAAAGCGAAGGTTTTAATCTGAATGATATGAGTATGGAAAATGTATTTTTTCAGCCCTCCACCAGATGGGAACCGGCAAATGAGTATGCGGCTGTTGAAGAAGCGAAAAGCATAGAAGAGGTCCTGGACTGCTTTACAGTAGATGCAGCGGAATCTCTTGGAATAGAGAATAAGCTGGGCTCTATTGAAATTGGGAAGCTGGCAGACTTCGCGGTATTTGAAAAAAATCCTTTTGGGCTTGTAAACCCAATGCTGTTTAAAAGGCTTTTAGCAGACATGACCGTGATAGCAGGACAGGTGGTATACGATGCGGAAGAGGAAAATATGCAGGAATGGTATAATCTGATGAGCGGCATACAGCTTTAATGTTAAGAAATTTTTAAGGAAATAAATAAATTTCACATGGAATCTACACATAATCATCACAATCTTTGTCTATAATAAAGGTCGTAGGGGATTATTGGGACCCTGAAATATGCATTTGAAAAAATGCAGGTTTCCTTCTTTTATTAGATACACACACACTAAAGAAAAACCTCCCGGTTAGCTGGGAGGTTTTTCTTTTTTTGAATAATATATTTATTTTCCTTAATATTCTATTCCTCTATATCCTTACTGTAATAGCTACCATTCTGAATTGCTTTCTTGGATAGGAAGTTCACACAAGGCAGCAGCCCGATCAGACAACCGACGATAGCCGGAAGAATCCAGCCTAATCCTAAATCAAATAAAGGAAGTCTTGACAGCAATCCGCTCAAGCCGCCCAGAGAAATCCCGGCGGTTCGGAGGCCGTCAAATACGCTGATAATAAAAGCAAACAACAGGGCAAGCGCATACGCTTCGGATTTGTTCTTGATCCATCGATTGAAAAAGGATAATACAATCAGTGCGATTGCAGGCGGATAAATCATGACCAACGCAGGAAGTGTTATGCGGATCATGGTGGTCAATCCCACATTAGATATGGCAAAACTGAAAATACAAACCACTGTTAAAATACTTTTATAGGAGTACTTCGGTAAAATCGTATGGAAATAATCCGCAAAGGAGGTTGCCAGACCAATGGAAGTAGTCAGGCAAGCCATTAAAACGGCGAGACCTAAAATGATATTACCGCCCCTTCCCAGCAGCTGAAAAACAACAGAGGACAGCAGCTGACTGCCATTTTCAAATAATGGAGCCATTGAAGTCTGAGCACCTATGAAGCCCAGAGCAAGGTATACAACACCGAGGCCGACTCCGGCAAATACGCCGGCCAGTAGCGTATATTTCACAATGGATTTAGATTCTGTGATACCAAAATCCTTTACAGCGTTTATGACAACGATGGCAAAGGCTAACGCAGCCAGGCCGTCCAGTGCCAGATAACCTTCGATCATTCCGCGGAAAAACGGAATGGTAGTATAGTCGCCGGTGGCAGTACCGATTTCTCCCACAGGGTGAATCACACAAGCGATAAAAATGACGGCGATAGAAAGCAGCAGAATCGGTGTCAGTACTTTTCCTACAATATCCACTAATTTAGAAGGATTTATGCTGAGGATGTAGGTAACACCGAAGAAGATTGCCGTAAAGAAAACCGAAATCAGAAATGTCGGTGCGTTCGCTGGGATAAAGGGAACAGCGGCCATTTCAAAGGAAACCGTTCCGGTTCTTGGAAGTGCAAATAAAGGGCCTATCAATAGATAAATTAAAACACCCATAAATACAGAAAACTTTGGACCGACCAATCCGACCAGGTCGTCCAGCTTGGTACCCACGGTAACAACTGCGGCGATGCCCAGTATAGACAGCCCCGCATCGGTGGCTACAAAACCCGCTACGCTTTGGAGAAAATTACCGCCGGACAGTTGTCCCAGCATAGGGGGAAAGATCATGTTGCCCGCTCCGAAGAACATGGCAAATAACATTAAGGATAACGAAAGAAGTTTAGTAAAGCTCAATTTTTGGTTCATTTTTTACCTCTTTATTTCTGTCTAACTATTTTAGTCTAAATTTATAATACCTGATCGGGCTCCTCCCGATCGTTGGTGATGCCCATTCTGTCAAAGATATAGAACAGGAGGCTTAACAGCATACCGGCAACACAGGCCAGTACCATTCCCTTAAGCTCGATTCCTCCGAAATGAACGGCAACTCCGGACAGACCGGTTACAAATACCACGGAAGTAAGGGTAAGGTTTCTGGATTTGCCGTAGTTTAATCTGGCATCTACCATGATTCGAATGCCGGAGGCACCGATCATTCCATATAATAGAAAGGAGATGCCGCCAATAACAGGCCCCGGAATGGTGCTGATCAACTCCGAGAGCTTTCCGACGAAAGAGCATATGATGGAAAGAACAGCAGCTCCTCCAATGACCCGGACGCTGTACACCTTTGTGACGGCCATGACGCCAATATTTTCACCGTAAGTGGTGGTGGGTACGGAGCCGATCAGACCGGACAGGGTGGTGGAGAAATAATCTGCAAATAAGCTTCTATGGAGTCCCGGATCTTTGATTAAATCTTTTCCGATGATTTCACTGGTAACAATCTGATGTCCAATATGTTCTGATGTGATAACGAGCAGAACAGGAAGGATCATGAGAATGGCCTCTGCACTGAACTTAGGCGTGGAAAAGTTCGGAATAGAGAAGAGCGGTGCCGCTATGACCTTTTCAAAGCTTACGATGCCCACGCAAATGGCAGAGATATAACCGGCAATAATAGCGATAAGAATGGGAACCACAGCGAGAAATTTTTTAAAAAGCACATTCCCGAAAACAGCGGTGCCCAAGGTAATGGCAAATACAATAACATTTCTCGGATCAATAGGTGTCACGACCTGTTGGTACGTATGCGTTCCTTTTATAAGCGTATAGGAAACGTTCTGAAAAAGACCGGCGGTATTCGCTGCTGTTCCTGCCAGTTCAAGTCCTATAAGAGCAACGACAGGACCCATAGCGGCCGGAGGCAGAACCACGTTGATCCAGTCTGCGCCAAATTTATATATGATAAGAGAAAGTAAGATTCCGAACAGCCCTACGGCTACGAAACCGCCCAGAGCGTAGGAATAACCCAGATCCTGCCCATATTTCTCGATTAAAGTAATGACGGGCGCAATAAAAGCAAAGCTGGAGCCTAAGTAAGCCGGTGCTTTGCCTTTTGTAATGAGTATAAATAATAATGTACCGATACCGTTCATTAAGAGAACGACCGCCGGGTTTATTCCAAACAGGAAGGGAACTAAAACCGAGGCACCGAACATGGCAAACATGTGCTGCAAACTGAGCGGTGCCATTAAGGAAAACGGAACCTTATCCTCCACTTGAATAATTTTTCTTTCCATAAAAAAAGCCTCCTTTCATTAGACCAAAAGAGATTATAGCATTTTCTAATGAGAGGGGCAAGAGAAATTTGTAATATTTTGTAATGCATTTTGTGGAAATTAATAAGTTTTTATAGCAATTTGTAGTATTTTGTACAATTCCTGTCCCTGCATTTATATTTTTTCCGATTTCCAGGGAATCATGTATTTTAATAAAGTTTCGGATATTTTAACATTTATAGCTTGAAATTAAACGGAAAAGAAGAGATAATATATATTAATGAAATCAACTAAAAAATATTAGAATTTTTGTTGGAAATCACAATAATAGGAGGCGGGTTTTTTGAAAACAATAAATAAAGAAGATGCGTTGGAACTGCTAAAGGAATATAATAAGGAAGAATTTCATATCACTCATGGATTGACTGTGGGCGGCTGCATGCGGTATTTCGCCGAAAAACTGGGATATGGTGAGGATGCTGATTTTTGGGAAGTGGCAGGCTTGCTCCACGATATAGACTTTGAAATGTACCCGGAGGAGCACTGTGTGAAGGCTCAGGAAATTTTGAAGGAAAAGGGTCTGGACGAGGATTTGATACATGCGGTTGCCAGTCACGGATACGGTCTTTGCTGTGATGTAAAGCCAGAGCATGAAATGGAAAAGGTCTTGTTTGCTGTAGATGAACTGACGGGATTGATCGGTGCCGGCGTTATCCTAAGACCTTCCAAAAGTGTTCAGGATATGGAACCTAAATCAGTTAAAAAGAAATTTAAAGATAAAAGATTTGCGGCGGGATGTTCCCGTGACGTAATCGAACAGGGAGCCGGTATGCTGGGCTGGGAACTGGATCAGCTGATTTCGGAAACCCTTGAAGCGATGAAAGCCTGTGAAGCTTCGGTGAAGGAAACCGTATAAGAACCGATTTAAAGGCCTGCTGAAGGATACAGGTTTAAGGAAAGAAAACGAGGGTATTATATGAGAAGTATCCTTGTTTTTTTGATGTTTTTTTGTTTAGCTCCTATACAATATATAGGTAAGGGGTATAATATAATTACTAGATGATGTTAAATATGATTTAAAATAAATAGGAGGGAATTATTATGAGCATTAAGATCACCGGAAACGTAGATGAAAAAGAAGCACAGGTATATGTGGAGTATTTACAGAACAAATATAACAGGAAGCTGGAAAGCTTAGATGTAAAAGCAGACGGAGAATTTGTGGATTTAAACTACGAATTTGAACATGTGAACTTTGATCGAATCCGAAGGATTACGGGTTATTTGGTAGGGACCATGGATCATTGGAATAACGCCAAAGCTGCAGAAGAACGAGACAGAGTCAAACACGGCCTTGACGGATGTGAATGCTGCGGGATGGAACACATTTAAATTTTTGGAAAGGGAATCCCCTTGTAATTGAAAAGAGATGATGGTAAAATATATGGGTTCAAAAAGGAATTTATATGATCATGGCGTAAAGAAAGGATTATGATATATGAAAACAAACTATACGAGCCCTTTATCGCAGCGTTATCCAAGCAAGGAAATGAAATATATCTTTTCACCGGAGATGAAGTTCCGCACATGGCGCCGTCTTTGGATTGCTCTTGCCGAAACAGAAAAAGAGCTGGGCCTTCCGATTACGCAGGAACAGATTGATGAACTAAAAGAACACGCCCTTGATATAAACTATGACGTAGCAGAAGAAAGAGAGGCCGTTGTAAGGCACGATGTTATGGCACACGTTTATGCTTATGGCAGGCAATGCCCTAAAGCAAAAGGTATTATACATCTTGGAGCCACATCCTGTTATGTAGGTGATAACACAGACTTGATCCTTATGACAGAAGGGCTGAAACTTATAAAAAAGAAATTGATCAATGTGATTGCTGAACTGGCAAAGTTCGCAGATCAGTATAAGGACATGCCGACGCTGGGATTTACCCATTTTCAGGCCGCGCAGCCGACAACTGTGGGAAAACGTGCGACGCTTTGGACGCAGGATCTGTTATTGGATCTGGAGGATCTGGAGCATGTGATAGAGTCCATGAAGCTGCTCGGTTCAAAGGGAACCACCGGAACGCAGGCAAGCTTCTTGGAACTGTTTGACGGAGATCACGAAAAGGTTAAGAAAATAGATGGCATGATAGCAGAAAAAATGGGCTTTAAATCCTGCTATCCTGTTTCAGGGCAGACTTATAGCCGCAAGGTGGACAGCCGGGTGCTGAACGTGCTCAGCGGCATAGCGCAGAGCGCACATAAGTTTTCCAATGATATAAGATTATTACAGCATTTGAAGGAAGTGGAAGAACCGTTTGAAAAAAGTCAGATCGGTTCCTCTGCTATGGCATATAAAAGAAATCCCATGAGGAGTGAAAGAATCGCTTCCTTGGCGAACTATGTAATTGCAGATGCAAACAATCCTGCCATTACAGCGGCCACCCAGTGGTTTGAAAGAACACTGGATGATTCCGCCAATAAGAGAATAAGTATACCCGAAAGCTTTTTAGCGGTAGACGGAATACTGGAGCTTTACCTAAACATTACGGACGGACTTGTGGTGTATCCGAAGGTCATTCATGCCAGACTGATGCAGGAATTACCGTTTATGGCTACCGAAAATATTTTGATGGACGCGGTTAAGGCCGGCGGAGACAGGCAAGAGCTTCACGAAAGAATTCGGGAACATTCCATGGAGGCCGGAAAAATGGTTAAGGTGGAAGGCAAAGAAAACGACTTATTAGAACGAATAGCGAAAGACCCTGCATTTAATATGACGATAGAGCAGCTGCAGAGCATTATGGATCCTGCAAATTTTGTAGGAAGAGCCGTTCAGCAGACGAGCGAATTTATTGAAGAAATAGTTCAGCCTATTTTGGATAAAAATAAGAATGTATTAGGCATTACAGGGGAAGTAACTGTTTAATGTTCAGGTATTGAATTGCTGATGACATGCCAGAGGTCGGTTTAATCTGGTGAAAATATTTTTCCCGATTAAATCGGCTTTTTTAATGAATATACTTGATGATAAAAGAAAGAAGAAGGTGTTTTTTATGGTAAAAGCAATCGTAGGCGCTAATTGGGGCGATGAAGGAAAAGGTAAGATTACGGATATGCTTGCGAAGGAATGTGACATAATCGTTAGATTTCAAGGCGGAAGCAATGCAGGCCACACCATTGTAAATGACTATGGCAAGTTTGCGTTACATCTGCTGCCCTCCGGCGTATTTTATAATCATACCACAAGCGTTATCGGAAACGGCGTAGCCTTAAACATTCCATATCTTGTAAAAGAGATCAACTCCTTGGTGGAACAGGGCGTTCCGAAGCCGAAGGTCTTGGTTTCAGACAGAGCGCAGATCTTAATGCCTTACCATATTTTATTTGATGAATATGAAGAAGAAAGACTGGGAGGCAAATCTTTCGGCTCGACCAAATCCGGAATTGCACCGTGTTATTCAGACAAATATGCCAAGATTGGCTTTCAGGTAAACGAACTTTTCGATGAAGATACATTAAAAGAAAAAATCGAGAATGTATGCGAGCAGAAAAATATCATATTGAAGCATTTATACCATAAGCCGCCGATTGACAAGGAAGAGCTATATAAGACCATGGTAGAATACAGGGAAATGGTCAGACCGTATGTATGTAATGTATCCGCATATCTGTACAATGCCATTAAAGAAGGAAAGAACATCCTGCTGGAGGGTCAGCTGGGCGCACTGAAGGACACGGACCACGGCATTTATCCGATGGTTACTTCCTCCTCTACCTTAGCTGCGTACGGAGCGATCGGAGCCGGTATCGCACCTTATGAAATCAGGGAAATCATCACGGTGGTAAAGGCTTATTCCAGCGCGGTCGGTGCCGGAGCATTTGTCAGTGAGCTGTTTGGAGATGAAGCAGAAAGCCTGAGAAAACGAGGAGGAGACGGCGGCGAATATGGAGCTACTACGGGAAGACCAAGGCGCGTAGGCTGGTTTGATGCGGTGGCTACCAAGTACGGATGCCGCATACAGGGAGCTACAGAAGTCGCACTTACGGTATTGGATCCTCTTGGATATTTAGATGAAATTCCTATTTGTGTAGGTTATGAGATCGATGGTGAAGTGACCACAGATTTCCCTAATACGACACAGCTTTATAAAGCAAAGCCGGTATTAAAGAAGTTACCAGGCTGGAAGTGTGATATCAGAGGCATTAAGGAATTCGACAAGCTTCCGGCTGAATGCCAGAATTATGTAAAAGAAATCGAAAAGGAAATAGGTGTACCGATCACGATGGTTTCCAATGGACCGGGACGTGACGATATTATCCTGAGAAAATAATAAATTTCCCGATGCCAGGAAAGAATAAGCCTTGAAGGGAAGGTGAATTCTTTGAAAGATCTGGATAATTTATGGGAAACTTCCAATATGGAAAACTCAAAGGACTTTAAACCGGAGGGAGAAGATCTCTGGTTTGGAAATGAAAAATATGCTGAACAACTGGTGAAGAACGGCAATGTTCCGCCGGGAAGCGTTCAGCATCAGAATTTGGGCCATAACTCGAAAAAAGAGGGACTGGGACCCAATACGAAACGGTAAGATGAAAACTGGCCTTAAAGATATTTAATATCTTTAAGGTCAGTTTTCTTGTAAAATACACAATATCTTCACACAATGTACACGTTGAAGTCAAAGCTGCTCCATGTTTTTCCATTAATATTTATATGACAAGATTCAAAGTAAAGTGAGGTAAATAATCAGTGGACATTGGAACTAGCAGGAATAAAGCAAAGGCAGGTCTGAGTAAAATCCTTACGGCGGTCAGAACGGGCGGAATGAAGACAGGGGCGAAAATCGAAATCCTGTTCAGCAAAATCCCTGTTCTGAAAAAAATTACAAGGCTGACGTCAGGAAAGAAAAAAATGGCATACACGGCGATGGCATTGGCAGTGATCCTGCCGGCAGCTTATGTAATAAGCAGTATGGCATTAGGAAAAGAAACGGCTTCCGAATTTGCGGAATACACGGCAAAGAAAGGAAATGTAGAAGTAGCTGTCAGCGGGTCCGGAACGGTAACTCCTGTAGAGCAGTATAACATCTCTGCACTGGTGGAGGGGGATGTGCTCCAGGATACTTTTAAAGAGGGAGATACCGTAAAAAAGGGAGATGTCCTTTATGTGATAGATTCTGAGGAAATGGAAAATTCGCTGGAGAAAGCAGACATTGCATTAGAGAAGCAGCAAATAAGTTATAACGACAGCGTGAAGGCGTATGCCGGGCTCAAGGTCACCTCACCGATTAAAGGGATGATTGATGAGCTCTATGTAGCCAAAGGAGATTCGGTACAAAAAGGCACCAAAATAGCAAAAGTTGTCGATAATGACACCATGACAGCAAGGGTGCCTTTCAGCGAAATCGATGCAGAAGGCCTTTATACGGGGGAGACGGTTACCGTCACGGTGGAAAATACTTTCGAGCAATTAACAGGAAAAATAAGTAAATTATATAATTCCAAAAGAGTCCTGGACGGCTATATAACCGTTACTGATGTGGAGGTGGAACTGACCAATCCGGGTTATTTGAAGACCGGTACATATGTTTCGGTAACGGCGGGAGGCAAAGCCTGTTATTCCTCAGCCCCCCTCGAAGCTTCTTCAGAAAAAATTGTGCTGGCAGAAGCCGCAGGAACAGTGAATTCAATTAACGTAGAAGGCGCTTACTTAAAAAATGGCGGTGCCATAGCTACACTGGACAGCGACGATGCGGAGGATGAATTAAAAAACGGCCAACTTTCTTTGCGGGAATCTCAGATATCCTATAATAATACACAGAAACAATTGGATAACTATACCATTACCTCTCCGATTTCAGGCACCGTTATCTCAAAATCGGTGAAAGCGGGAGATAAATTGGACGAAAATGCTACCACCATGGCTGTAATCGCCGACATGTCAAAGATCACCTTTGAAATCAGCGTAGACGAACTGGATATAGCCAGCATGAGCGTAGGGCAGACGGTGGATATTACAGCAGATGCACTTCCGGATAAAGCCTTTACCGGGTATGTGGAGAAAATAGGGCTTTTAGGAACATCTACGGAAGGTGTGACCTCCTATCCTGTTACGATCGTTATCAATGAGCCAGATGGCCTGTGGCCAGGCATGAATGTAACAGGAAATATCGTCATCGATTCTGCCAGAAATGTTCTGGTAGTTCCCGTAGACGCTGTAGCCAGGGGGAATACCGTGACGATGAAGGACGGAACTCAAAAAAAGGTAACGATAGGGCTGAGTGATGATAACAATGTGGAGGTAAAAAGCGGCTTGAAGGAAGGAGATGTACTCCTGGTAAAGGTGCAGGCAAAAGAATCCTCTAATACTCAGAACATGATGAGAGGCCCAGGCATGGGAGGCGGTCAAAGCGGCGGCAGTATGTCTGGCGGAGGAAATGGTGCTTCGGGAGGCAACTGGTCCGGTAAAGGCAGCGGCTCATCCGGAGGAGGCAGCGGCGGCGGTGCTCCCGGCAGAATGTAGGTGATAGCCATGATAAAGCTAGAGGACATTTATAAGATCTACGTAATGGGAGACAGTGAGGTCCACGCTCTGGACGGAATTTCTCTGGAAATTAGAGAGCGGGAAATGGCAGCCATCATCGGACAGTCCGGATCCGGAAAATCCACTTGCATGAACATTATAGGCTGTCTCGATGTGCCGACAAGGGGAAAATACTATTTAGACGGGGTGGATGTAAGCACGCTGAACGACGACCAGCAGGCAGAAATCAGGAACAGGACCCTGGGATTTATATTTCAGCAGTATAATCTGATTCCAAAGCTGAATGTTATTGAAAATGTGGAGCTCCCTTTAATTTATAAGGGATTACCCGAAGCAGAGAGAAAAGAAAGAGCCATAATCTCTTTAAAAAGAGTCGGGCTGGATACAAAGACAACCAATATGCCTTCCCAGCTTTCAGGAGGTCAGCAGCAGCGGGTTTCCATCGCCAGGGCGCTGGCAGGAGAACCTTCCATCATTTTAGCGGATGAGCCCACCGGAGCTTTAGACAGCAAAACTGGGCGTGAGGTGCTGGAATTTTTGCAGCAGTTAAATGCCGAAGGAAATACGGTGGTCCTGATCACTCATGATATGGGTGTGGCAGAAAAGGCAAAACGGATTATCCGGGTCTCAGATGGAAAGATCATAGAGGACAGCGGGCACTCTGTTACGGAAAGCGCCACAGAAAAGCGGATGGTACCCCCAGAGCAGGTTATTTTTGCAGGAGGTGAAGCTCAGTGAACTTTAAACAGTCTTTTACTCTTGCACTGAAAAGCTTAAAAAGTAGCAAAATGAGGGCCTTTCTGACGATGCTGGGCATTATCATAGGAGTTGCCTCGGTGATCGTGCTGATCAGCCTCATGAACGGCTTATCCTCTGACATGACCTCCCAGTTTGAGAGTATGGGAACAAATACGATTACCGTCAATCTCGTGGGAAGAGGCGGAAACCGGGCAGCAAAGGTCGAAGATATCGAAGAGCTTGTAAAGGAAAATCCCGCTTATTTAGACCAGTACAGCCCTATGGTGACCGCATCGGTCACCGTAAAAAATGGGACAGAATCCATCGATACGACCACAGTTAAAGGAGTTAATGAAAATTATCAGGAAATGCAGCATATCGAACTGGACCAGGGAAGATTTATTCAGTATATCGATACGACCCGAAGGCAGAAAGTCTGCGTGGCAGGGAGTTATGTGGTAAGTGAATTATTCGGAACAACAAATCCTATCGGACAGACTGTAAAAATAAACGGTTCAGAATATACCATAGTGGGATTGCTGACAGAAACTGCAGATTCCGAGGAAAGTTCGGACGATGATGTAATTTATATCCCTTATACAACGGCAACCAGACTCTCCTACAACGGAAATATCAGCAGCTACTACATAACAGCAATAAATACAGAAAATATCGATATAACAGTTGCCTTGATTGAAAATGCGCTGTATAAAATCTATGGCAGTGCAGACGCCTACCGTGTGACGAGTATGACCTCGATGATCGAGCAGGTGAATGAGATGACCAGTTCAATGGCAGCGGTACTCGTGGGTATAGCCGGTATATCACTGGTTGTAGGGGGGATAGGAATCATGAATATCATGTTGGTCTCTGTGACAGAGAGAACCAGAGAAATCGGCGTAAGAAAAGCCCTGGGGGCTAAACGTAAAAACATTATGGAGCAATTTATAATTGAAGCAGCGACGACCAGTGCTTTGGGAGGAGTTATAGGAATCCTTTTGGGTATTGCTGTCTCTGCCGCAGCCGGAAAAATCATGGATATGACTGTAATTGTTTCACTGAATGCCATATTACTGGCCTTTTCTGTATCTGTAGGAATAGGTATTATCTTTGGATATTTTCCTGCCAATAAAGCAGCAAAAATGAACCCTATCGATGCACTGAGATATGATTAAGATTTATCAGCAGTTTGACAAAGTAAAAAGAGGAGGAAATTTATGAAAACCAATTATTTTGCATATGGAGGCAGGCCTGTATATCGAAAAGTCGCTATTGCTCTGGCCTTTCTTCTCATTGTATTGATGGCAGTTCAGCCGGAAGAGGCACGGGCGGATACGGATGATTCATCCAGTGCTACCATGATGCTGGAAGCCATGGGCGTTATCTCTCCGGACAGTTCGGGAAATTATAATTTAGGAGCTAATGTCACAAGGGCACAATATGCCAAGATGCTGGTCATGGCATCAAAATATAAGGATCAGGTGGCGGCTTCCTCTTATTCTTCTTTATTCAGAGATGTAAGTGCCGGAAACTGGGCAGCGCCATATATTAAGCTGGCAGCATCCAATAATTTGCTGTCAGGTTACAGTAACGGAACCTTCAACCCTGACAGCATGGTGACTTTGGAGCAGGGTGTAAACAGCGCATTGCTCTTACTGGGATATACATCATCCGATTTTACAGGGGCTTTTCCTTATGCGCAGATGAATCTGTACTCTTCCCTGGGACTTTCTTCGGGTATCGTAGGGGGAATAGGCACGCTTATGACAAAGGGGGATGCGGTACAGCTGATCTATAACGCACTGAAGACTGACCTAAAAGACGGAAGCAAGAGTTATGCAGAATCTCTCGGATATTCCGTAAATGATAACGGTGAGGTGGATTATGCAGGTGTAGTAACGGACAATATGAATGGACCGTATACAGTCACAGCTTCTGACTGGTACACCAAACTGGGAATCAATTCAGGAGCTGCCGTGTATAAGAATGGAAACAAGATCAGTCTTGCCGATGTGGAAAACTATGATATTGTTTATTATTCCAATTCAAAAAGTACCGTATGGGCTTACAACGACCGGGTAACCGGAATTTATGATAAGGCGGAACCGAGTCAGGACGCTGTCACCAGCATTACCCTGTCAGGAAAAACTTACACGCTGGAATCCACAAAAGCCTTTTCAGCCTTGTCTTCCACCGGGAATCTCAAGATAGGAGATGCAATCACTTTACTTCTTGGAAGGACCGGGAACGTGGCGGACGCGGTCTCCAGTACAGTCTTAAAACAGGAAACCATCCTTTATGTGACAACGGCTGATAAAACTGCCATAGAAGGGGTGACGCCGACAGGAAGCAAAGTTGCATATACTGTAGATAAAAATACTACGGTGGAACCGGGAGATGTGATTAAGATCACGTTTGATTCCGGTGGAAACATGCAGATTTCTTCTGTTTCAGGAGGAGGAATGATATCCGGAACAGTCGATTCAGATCTCATGAATATTGGCAATACTAGGATCGCCGGCACAGCAACCATACTGGATACCTATGAGGGCGCATATACTGCCACCTCCATCAGCAGATTGGACGGATTGACCCTTGACAGTGATGACGTTCTGTACTATGAAGCCAGGAACGGATCGGTTACCAGCCTGATTCTCAACAATGTTACAGGGGATTCACTTCAGTATGGCGTTATAACTTCTGCAAAGTCTTCAGGCAAAAATAGTTCAGGCACAAGCGGAAGTTATATATATGATATAAAGGGAACAAGCTATTCCTTGAACAGCAGCGATACGAATTTTAATGTATCTGCAGGACCTGCCATGTTTTACGGGGATGGGGACAGCATTGAGAAAATGAAAAATATTACTAGGGCAAGCTCAAAAGTTCAATCTTTTGACGGCTCTTCTGTAACCTTCGCTGATGGCACATCCTTTAAGCTGGCGGCAGATGTAGCCGTATATGAATATAAGACATCGACAGGTACCTACAGTTACGAGGGTTCTGTCAGTGATGCACTCGAAGCATATAAATCCGGAAAAATGATGACTTACTGCTACGATAAAGGGACAGTTAAAGGCGGGCAGATCAGAGTGATCATATATCAATAAAATAAGAACGCTTGAAGGACCAAAAGGAACGGAATGTAAAAAAGCCACGGGGTATTGTACCAATGGCATTAAGTTAAGAAGAAAGAGAAGTTTTCGTCATCTATGACGTTAGGTTCTCTTTTCTTTTTATATAAAAAAGTAAATGATCTTTTTCGTGACATGACAAATAGACAAGATGGGATTCTTGTCAAAAAAGATGTTTTTTTCGAAAAAATTATGCTACTCTATACATGAAGCTTATTGTTTGCTTGACCTTCATATCTCGTGGTCTTGAGCGTCCAGGGCGAATGGGGGTTATATATCTTGCAATCAATGCTTCAATATCAGGTGGAAGGCCTTTTCCTAATAGAAATTCACGGCATATATGTACTGCGACAGAAAAGTTGGCTTTATATACATACTTTCTGTCTTTCTTTTCTATGACTACGTGCCAGGTAATCAATTCGGAAAAGTTATACATGATCAGCCGTGCAAAAATTTCTTGGAGAATGTATTCCACTTTTTTTGAATGAAAATGAAGTAACCCTATTGTATATTTTAAATCTCGAAATGATGTTTCAATTCTCCAACGCATCCCATATAACTGTTTTAAAACATCCGGTGGACATTCATCTTTATCTAGATTTGTTACAACAACTTCAAAAGTATTCTCCGTAATCGGAAAACGAACAACTCGAAATGGCAATGCATATATTACGGCCAAGTCCGACTTTTTACTGTTTGAAGGAAGATAATCAAAATTCTTGTTATGCGCAATTTTGCGGTAATGATTTCCATCCCTTTTCTTGAATATGAGCCATGTTGTTATACGCCTCGTATCCTCTGTCTGCAATAATAATCGCTTTCCCTGACAGAGTAGAACGATCCACCATTTCAGTTAACGCTTTATTTTCTCCCTATCGATTCAGTCAGGTTTTTAACGGCGGTATCATCACCTGATTTCAAGGCATCCACAATGCAGTGTTTCATATGATCCTTTAAAATTATTTTGCCAGTGTTATTAAGTGCCGCTGTAACCGCCGATAGCTGAATCAATACCTCTGCAGTCAGATTCATTTTCCACCATTCTTTTTACAGCATCCAGGTGGCCTCGTGCCCGGGCCAGCCGGTTCAGTACAGTTTTTGTATTGGTGGACGCCTTTATGTTTTTCGGCCGGATTGCAGGCATATACAGGACCTATGCTGCCATTTAAATTATGGGCATACGCCTGAGAGAGCTTTGCTCTGTCCATGATCTTTCCTCCTATTTTTCCTTGAAAACAATATTTTGTTGTACAGTTCAAATCCTGTTGCATGAATGCAACAGAGGAAAGAAAGCCTTGACTTTTTTGCTGAAGCAAAATAAGGTAAAGATAAAAATAGTATAAAATGGGGGAGGTTAAGAAGGATATGAATAAAAGAAGGAAAACTCAAATCAGTATGGTGCTGGTGACGCTTCTGTTAGCGACCAGCTTCAGCGGTTGTCAAATGTTCTCGAAGGGAGAGACAGCCGAGAGCCAGCCGGTCATTGCAGACAGTGGGTTCGCAGCCTATAAAGATGTGCCGGTAGATATAAATCCGGCCATGCAGAACTATAAGGTCTCTCCAGGCCTTGACAATATTACGAATCGGGATGCTTTCGCTTTTTCTGATGAGGCACAGAAGCTTCTGGTTCAAAATGGTTTTGTCGTCATACCTTATCCTGCACGGGAATTTTTCATTACATATGAGTTGAATCGATATGGTGATACCCCGAATTTCA
Organism: Aminipila luticellarii; assembly: GCF_004103735.1. Classification (NCBI taxonomy): domain Bacteria; kingdom Bacillati; phylum Bacillota; class Clostridia; order Peptostreptococcales; family Anaerovoracaceae; genus Aminipila; species Aminipila luticellarii. Next base: position 116,020 of record NZ_CP035281.1, read on the forward strand.
TCACAACAGACGCTATGCTGCACAATTACCATTTGTATTTCAGCTATCTTTTGAGGACGATTGAGAAGGACACGCTTCGAAATGAACTGGAGGTGCTGACGGAATCCATGCTGTCCAAAAGTGAGAAGCGATATAAATCCCTGAAAAATACCGAATGGGAAACGGCTGCCAAACGCAATGTGGCATTCTTTGCCGTAGCAGCGAAAATACTTCATCCGGATTTGGACGTTCCTTCTTTTGTAAGCAAAGAAGTAGAACAGGAATTACAGCTGATTGCCAATCATCAGGAAAATTTTTATCCTTCTCCGGTGATGAATATTGGGAATGCTAAGGTCAGCTCGGTTGACGCATTGAAGGAGGATTACACACAATATATTCCTCGGGGGCATTACGCAAAGTCCAATGCATTAAAAACCTATTTTCAAACCATGATGTGGTATGGCCGCATGAATTTTCGAGCCTTTAATGCAGAGGAAACAAAATCGGCTGTTTTAATTACCTCGCTTTTCAACCAAGAAGATTATGACCATTGGAACAATATTTATGAACCGACAAACTTCTTCGTAGGAAAGAGTGATGATCTGGGCATAAATCAATACAGCGCCCTGTTACAGAAGGTGTACGGTAAAAATCCTTCCGTAAAAGAATTAACAAGCGATTCCGAAAAGTGGAAGACTCTGGTTGCTCAAATCAAAAAGCTCGATCCGCCTGCCATCAACTCTATACCGATATTTAACGAAGCTATCCAGCCGGATCAGGAAAAGGCTATAAAAGGATTCCGCTTTATGGGACAGCGATTTACACTGGATGCTTCGATTTTTCAGAATTTAATATACCGTCAGGTGAAAGAGAACAACCAGAAGGATTTTCGTATGCTCCCAAAGGGGCTGGATATGCCGGCTGCAATGGGCTCTCCGGAAGCGTATGATATTCTGAAAGGTATGGGAGAGACGGCGTATAAGAACTATCCTGAAAATATGGAAAAGATGCAGAAAAAGGTGAAAGCTATGGATACGGTCAGCCAGACCCGAAATCTGTACGGAGCATGGCTTTATACCCTTTCACCCCTGTTAGAAGCAAAAGGAGAAGGCTACCCTTCGTTCATGCAGAATCAAGCTTGGACCCGCAAACAGTTGGAAACCTATATGGGCAGTTTTACCGAACTCAAGCATGATACTGTTTTATACGTAAAGCAATCCTATGCCGAAATGGGCGGCGGCGGTGAAGAGCAAGACGACAGGGGCTATGTAGAGCCGAATGCGGCGGTTTATGGAAGAATTGCCGCCCTTACAAAAATGACTGCGGACGGGCTAGAGAGCAGAAAGCTGCTAAAAAAACAAACGCGTGAATCGCTTGCACAGTTGGAAGAATTGGCCCTGCAGCTAAAAACCATTTCCGAAAAAGAATTGGCGCAAAAGCCGCTCAGTACGTCCGAATATGATTTAATCCGGAGCTTTGGCGGACAGCTGGAACATTTCTGGCTGGAAGCATTGCAAGATGAAGGAGTGGATGGTCCGTCAGCTGCCGGAGCGAACCCATCCGCTTTGATTACGGATATTGCCACCGACCCGAACGGAAGGGTCTTAGAGGAAGGAACCGGATATGTCAATGACATTTATGCGGTTGTACCTGTTGACGGAACATTACGTATAGCAAAAGGTGCCGTTTATTCTTATTATGAGTTTGCATGGCCGTCCAACGATCGGCTGACAGATGAAAAGTGGAAGGAAATGCTTGAAGACAAACAAAATCCGGCTGCACCATCTTGGACTAAAATGTATACGGCACCGGAGGGAGCGTCTCAGTGGTAAGAAAGGCAGCTTTGGGCGCAGGTATTTTTCTGCTGTTGCTGCTGATTTTCCTTTTGTCCTTCTCAAAAACAGGGAACCCAGAGGTTGAGCTTCAAACACAAGGTGATCTGGATGGGGACGGGGTAATAGAAAAATATGTATGGAACAGCCAGGCTCTTACCGTGACGGAGGGAACAAAGGTGCTCTGGAAGTCGCCGCAGGGGTATGGCATAGATCGTGTTGTATTGGCAGATCCAGATAATGACGGCACGGACAATGTGGTGGTCAGCCTTTGGAAAAAGGGCAGTTTTGGAAAAATGCGGCCTTTCTGGTATACAGGTCAAAATGACGAGTATAAAAATCATTTGTTTGTTTATAAGCTTCAAGACAAAACCTTGAAACCGGTCTGGTGCTCTTCCAATTTGGCTCACCCGATTCTTTCTATTGATATTCGGGATGTGGACGGAGACGGATTAAATGAATTGATTGTACAGGAAGGACAATACAAGAAACTGACAGGAAACCGATATATAGTAGATCCGGAAGGCTCTGCCCGAACTACGGTGTGGCAGTGGCAGGAATGGGGATTTTATGCAGATGATAGGCGGAAAAATTAGTTCTGCATAAGAAGAAGGTATGGAAAAAGTCCGAAACTCGTTAAAAATTAACAAGTTTCGGACTTTTTATTGTGCCGCGCAGGGGCCGCTTCAACCCATTTGATCTAAAAGCTTGTATAAAAGCGTATACAGGGTTTTCGCTTCTTCCGGAGAAAGCGGTAGGCACTTTCCCATTTCTGAGGGAATGCTTACGGCTTTTTCTTTTAATCCTTCTCCAGTTTCAGTGAGAGTGACATTGACATTTCGTTCATCTTCAAGCGAACGTATGCGCTCAACAAATCCTTTGGATTCAAGACGCTTTAAAACGGGTGTCAGAGTACCGGAATCCAGGTACAGATGTTTGCCGAGTTCTTTTACACTGATGCTTTTATGCTCCCACAGCACCATCATGACGATGTACTGCGTATAGGTCAGATCAATTTTATCGAGAAAGGGCTTATATCGATTTACGATTTCCTTTGATGCGGCATAGAGCGGAAAACAAAGTTGATTTTCCAGCTTAAGAATTTCGTCATTCATCAGGCGCCTTTCCTTTTACAGCAATTTTTCAATGTCATCAGCGATATCTTCCGGTTCAACGGTTGGTTCATAACGGGAAATGACATTTCCATTTCGGTCAATCAGAAATTTGGTGAAATTCCATTTAATCTGGCTATCAGAAAAAGTATCCTTGTATCTGCCTTTAAGCATCAATTCAAAGGTCTTAGCTTTTACACCCTTTCCCATGCCTTCAAATCCTTTTTGAGCAGTCAGATACTGATAAAGCGGTATAGCATTTTCATCCCGCACCTCAACCTTTTGGGATAATGGGAAAGTAACACCATAGCGTACAGAACAAAATTCAGCAATATCCTGTTCGCTCCCAGGCTCCTGCTCCATAAACTGGTTGCACGGAAAGCCAATAATTGTAAAATCCTGGTTTTTATACTTTTGATAGAGTTCCTCTAACCCCTTATACTGAGGAGTGAAACCACACTTGCTGGCCGTGTTGACAATGAGCAGCACTTTACCCTTGTAGTCAGACATTTGTACCGGTTTGTTCTCAATGGATGTGTATTCGTAATCATAAATAGACATATATTTACCTCCTACTTACATTTATCACAATTTAATTGTGCAAAATTATTATGAAATCATTATAAAATAATAAAAATTAAAAGTCAATAAAATTTTTGAAATGGAGAAAATTACATCTTATTATGATAGAAAAACCAAAGCATTATTATAATGTTTTCAAATAAATAATTTGTAAAAAATCAGGTTATATTTATACTATATTAAAATAAGATGGATTCAGTTTGAAAATATATATTGATTTTTTCAAACTAGGTTATTATAATGAAGCTATCATTTAAAATAGGGGGTGAAATTTTTATGAAGTATGAGCTGTTAAGTAAATATTATTATAAAGGAAACGATATTTATTTAGATGAATATAACAAAAGAATAAACAGCTTTGGTTGTACAATATTTGACTTTAAACTTGGTTCTGATCCGATATTTATTGTTTCTACCATAGAACTAATTAATTTGATAGCAAAAATTTACAAGAAAAATTCAGAGCTTAATAAAAAAATACTAGAGCTTCCGTATATTGCATTAGATAGCTATCAAAAAAGCTGTCTCGTTGATGAAATCATGCTGACAAATGACATTGAAGGGATACACAGCACAAGAAGAGAAATTAAAGATGTGATTGATGCGTCTCGAGAAGACAGAAGTAAACGATTTAATGGACTTGTAAAAAAATATTTACTTTTACTGGAGCAGCATATCAATATTCCTTTAAAGACTTGCGAAGATATTCGTTCTTTATATGATGAAATTGTGTTAGATGAAGTTAAATCAGAGTCAAAAGAAAATATTCCGGATGGGGAGCTTTTCCGTACCGAAATAGCCGAAGTGATTTCAGGAACACAAAAAGTAAAGCATGTCGGACTTTTTCCTGAGTCTAAAATTATAAATGCCATGAATCAGGCTCTTTCCATATTAAATAGTGAAGGAATCACACCGCTTATCCGTATTGCCATATTTCATTATCTCTTCGGCTATATACACCCCTTCTACGATGGCAATGGACGTACGAGCAGATTTATCAGCAGTTATACCCTTTCTCAGGAGCTGAGTCCATTAGTTGCTTATCGATTATCATTTGCTATTAAAGAAAAAAAGGAAGACTATTATAAAGCATTTGATTTTTGCAACGATAAAAAAAACAAAGGGGATATTACTCCTTTTGTTATCATGTTTCTTGAAATGATTGATAGAGCTATTGATAATTTATCAAATAAAATTAATGATGGATTTGAAAAATTAAAATTTTATCTTGAGCTTATAAATCAGGCCTTTACGAATTCAAAAGAAAATCTGATGCGGGATATTTTATTTTGCTTAATTCAAAATTCTCTTTTTAGTAATGATGCACTGGGCAGAAATGAACTTGCGGTTATGTTAGAACGCAGTTACCCTACCATTAAGGGAACTCTTAACGCTTTAATAAAAAGTGGCGCACCAATTTATGAAAAGACGGAAGAACGCAATAAAAAAGTTTATACGCTAGATTTAGACAAAGTAGGCGAGTACCTTAAGCAAAAGAATGTATAATTGAATCTAAATAAAAAATAGCAGAAATAGTCTGCTATTTTTTGTTTTGGTGGAGCGTAGGAGGCTCGAACTCCTGACCCCCACACTGCCAGTGTGGTGCGCTCCCAGCTGCGCTAACGCCCCTCAAAATATGAAGTTACAGTTGTGTCACTGGAATAAATGCCTTAGGATTATCTAAATGTTCTCCCATCATCTTTTCCATCCAGATTATATCATACCAAGTTCCAAATTTATAGCCGCACTTGGTAAAATGGGCTGTTTTTGTATAACCCAAGTGTTGATGAAAAGCCTCACTTGCATTATTCAGATGAGTATCTTCATTGAAAGTATATGCAATGCAGGCATTCAAGTTAATAATGTTCTGACGCTTGAGCAGTTCCTCTAATTTTAAATATAGTCTTTTGCCCAAACCCTTGCCTCGGCATTCCTGTTTGAGATATATGGTCGTTTCAACCGCCCAGTCGTATGCGGCGCGCGGGTTAAAAGCCGACGCATAGGCGTAACCGATAATCTGCTCTTTTTCTACAGCAACGATATAGGGATACCTTTTTAAAGTATTCTGAATCCTCTTTGAAAATTCTTCAACAGAGGGTACATCGTATTCAAAGGTAATGGCCGTATTTGTAACATAAGGTGCATAAATTTTTAACAATTCCCCTGCATCGGTTGCTTCCGCCATGCGAATAGATACCGTTGTGCTCATATTCATAGCCTTCTTTCAGAACTGATTTATATAAACCAGCCTTACCTTTGATATTGTACTATAAAATAATGGGAGTGTCGAGTCCTATTTTTTTAAATTTTGTATATGAATTTCTTTTTTTCTGGTTATCCTAATGCTGAAACGAGGTGATAAAAATGAATGTAAAAATCCCACCCAGCAAAGACGGCGATATTTATAATCCCATGCCATTAGATGTGTATCCAGTAGGCACCCGAGAAGAATTGGAACAAGAAAACGCTGATTCTGATCGCTGATCCTTGGAGGCCGCCTGTGTGTAAGGACTGGGGCTGGACGCACAGGTGGGTACATATACCATTCATGCGTAAAAGCCGCATTGGAACTTATTTTACCTTCCTTAGTTGTATGCTAAAGAAAATTATGGGACCAAAGGTTGAAATCAGAACAAGGGGCAGAAACCAAACCGGCAGGTGATTGGATAAGGCAGAATTCATGGTTAAAAAGACAAAGATTGTTACGGTTACTAATTTCAACGTGCTGAGCATATTCTTGAGAATACCATATACCGCTTCTTTATTTTTCTCGGTGACCGCAACCCCTGTATTCCAAATGGATGGGAATTTCTCTATAACGGCCATTCCTAGGTACAGTCCCCACCCGAGCATAGCAAGGATTAGCAGTTCACTTTTATCGCCCCATCTGTCTACGACGTCCCTGGCATTATAGTGCCCAGGTATGGTGTCAGGGAGTCCCTTCCAATTTATAATCAAGTAGGCGGTCATAGCTCCTAACAACAGCAAGCAAATCAACTGCATAGGAATATCCCAGCTGCTTTTTTTTATTTTCATAAGCTCTCTCCATTCCAAAGTGGGTTGATAAAAAGAAAAAAAGGGAACCCAACTTTAAAAACCCTCTTTTCAACGAAGCATTATAATTATATGATATAAAAATAAGCTTTTCAACTGGCATTATGTGATAAAGGAGATAGGAGAAAAACATGAATATAGAAGTAAAATCAAAAGGGCTGTCAACCTTTGATATTAAGATTATCGGAATCGTTTTAATGGTTATTGATCACATTCATCAGATGTTCTTGCCCTTTGGTGCGCCGGGCTGGCTGGATTGGTTCGGTCGTCCTGTAGCGACCCTTTTCTTTTTTACCAGTGTTGTTGGCTTTAGTCATACCCACAGTAAAAAACAATACCTAATACGTTTATATATTGCTATGATCTTAATGTCACTGGGAATGCTGGCTTTAGAAAGCATTGTGAAATATGAGCAGGTTGTTCTGATGAATAACATTTTCCGAGATCTGTTGGTTGGAGTCATCTTCATGTTTGGAGTGGATCAATTGAGGATCGGAATGCAGAACCATAAGGCGAAAAATTTTTGTTTGGGCCTTTTAATTTTTTCGGTTCCATTTGTTTCCAGTATGGCTTTAGTTCTGGTAGCAAATCATTGGGCTGCAAATAGGGTTTTGCTTATATCCGTTATGAGTATAACCCCGGGAATCTTGTTTGCCGAAAATAATTTCATGGTACTCTTGATCCCGCTTTTATATATTTTTAAAGACAACCGTAAGCTTCAATGCTTTTTGATCGCAGTAACCGCCGTTTTATATGGCATCTTAGGTGCGACTCAATGGATCATGGTCTTTGCCATCCTGCCGGTCTGGTTTTATAATGGTGAGAAAGGGCATGGTATGAAATACTTCTTTTATTTCTTTTATCCGGCCCACATTGCAGTCTTATATTTGATTTCAGCATATCTATACACCCATTAGCCGTAAATTGTTGGCACTCTTTTTGCATTCTCTATTATTAAAAACTAATAGGAGGTAAAGTATGCAAGATAAAAAGTATGACGATATTGATGCAATATCCGGAGAACGGTGGTTTCCCAAAGAAACGACTTTTGAAGAGGATATGAATGAATATTGGGGAGACTGGGGCGTGAGCTCTGAGGTTGAAACATTAAAAGCCGTACTGATGCGAAGGCCGGGAAAAGAGGTTGAAAGTTTTAATGCCCATGCCGTTAGATTCTCGGATGAACCGCTGAACGTAGAACTCATGAGAAAACAGCACGATGAAGTAGCTAAGATTTACACGGACTTTGGTGTTAAGGTGTACTATGTGGAGAATCAGCGGGAAGATCGGCCAAACTCTATTTTTTGCAGAGATTTAGTATTCATGACTCCGGAGGGAGCCATTCTTTCAAGACCCGGCATGGAAGCCAGAAGAGGAGAAGAACGATATGTGGCGGGGGCGTTGAGTAAAATTGGCGTACCGATTTTAAGGACCATTGCAGGGGATGGATTTTTTGAAGGTGCCAATGCCATGTGGGTTGACAGGCATACCTGTGTGCTTTCCACAGGCAGCAGGTGCAATAAAAACGGATTTGAACAGGTGTCCTATGAGTTAAAGCGAATGGGCGTAGAAGTATATCCCATGCAGCAGCCCTATAGCAATATCCATATTGATGGCTTGATGAATCCGGCAAGTAATGATATGGTATTAGTACATGCTTCACAAGTTCCGTACGACATATTGGATATGCTGAAACGCAAAGGATACAAGATTTTGGAAGCCCCATCTCAAACGGAAGTACGAGAAACCTTCGGGTGTAATTTTGTAGCACTGGAGCCGGGCAATATTGTCATGCCGGAAGGCAATCCGAGAACACAGGAACTGCTGGAAAGGAATGGGATCCGGGTTACTACGGTAAATATTTCAGAGATCATGAAAGGGAAAGGGGCTCTGCATTGTATCACGGCATATCTTAAAAGGGGATAACCTTGAAAAATGCTTGTATAACAGCAATTCGTTGATTCTGATATGGATATGGATATTTCAGAGAGGAAAGAAATGCTTAGAAGATATGTTGAACAGATATTGAGTGTATATAATTACATAGACGGCATCATGGTTACAGATCGGAATGGATATATTGAGTATTATTCTAATTTTAGGCCTGATGTAAATCATCTGAAAGAAAAAGATGTTCTGCATAAACATGTCTTAGAAGTATACCCGGCTTTAACCGAGGAGAGCAGCAGTATCATGCGCGTCCTTAAAACCGGAAAACCCATAGCCAATGAATATCAGGATCTGGTGACCTACAAGGGGCAGAGTATTCGTGCAGTAAACGTTACGCTGCCTATAAAAGAAGACAATAAAATCATAGGGGCGGTAGATGTATCCAGATACATTGATCTCCCCTATGAAAGGCAGGATATATCCATATCGATAAAAGATAATGTAATAGCTAAAAACCTATATGTTACGGACGATATAATCACCAATTCGCACAACATGATGCAGATAAAAAAGCGGATTCCCATGGTTGCCGGTACGGATTCTTCGGTACTGATCTATGGAGAGACCGGCACCGGAAAGGAACTGGTTGCCCAATCAATTCATACCTGCAGCCGGCGAAGCAATAAAAAGTTCATTTCACAGAATTGTGCCGCCATCCCCGGCAATCTGCTGGAAAGCATATTATTTGGTACGACCAAGGGCAGTTATACAGGAGCCGAAAACAAGCCGGGATTGTTTGAAATAGCCAACGGAGGAACCTTATTCCTGGATGAAATCAACTCCATGGAATTGAGCGTTCAACCGAAATTGCTTAAGGCCATAGAAGAGAAACAAGTTACTCGTTTAGGTGGGTTTGAACCCATTAAGACAGATATTAAGATTATTTCAGCGATTAATGAAAGTCCGCAAAAATGCCTGGAAGAAAACAGGCTTCGAGAGGATTTATTTTACCGGTTGAGCGTAGTACAAATAAATATTCCTCCTCTAAGGGAAAGAAGAGAAGATTTATTTTTTATGACATCGCATTTTATCGGACAATATAATCAGCTCATGCATCGTGATATTCTTGGAATTGATGAACAAGTGGAGGCTATATTTAGGAAATATTCGTGGCCGGGCAACGTCCGAGAACTTAAAAATATCATTGAAGGAGCGTTCAATGTTGCTTCCTCCCGGTTTATTCAGCGAAAGGATTTACCGGAATACCTAAATGCCCGCTCGGGAGGAACCCCTGCTTTATCAACAGCTTTGGAGGAATTTCCTTTAATAGAGGAGGATTATTCTCTGGAGAAAGCCATGGCACAATATGAAAAAAGAATTATAATCGCGGCGATAAATTCCTCAAACAGTTTGGTGGAAGCTTCAAAAAAATTGGGGATTACAAAGCAGGCTCTGAATTACAAAATTAAAAAATATAATATTAAAAATAGCTAGTAAAAAGAACTTTACCATTGGGGTGAAGTTCTTTTTACTTAGTAAATATTTTTTTACCACTTTTCCTTTTTTAGATTCCGTTTAACCGGATTTCATCAAAAATTATTTGGCATTATTATTGCAATACTTAATAATAAAACATTTTACTAATAAATCATTTTCAGGATTAAGGAGGAGAAAGAATGAGCGAAGATAAAGTAAAAGACATTGATGCGCTTCCTGGCGAGCGATGGTTTCCGAAAGAGACGACCCTGATAGAGGATATGAAAAGCCTTTGGGGAGATTGGGGAGTATGCTCAGAAGTGGAACCCCTTAAGGCGGCATTGATGCGCAGACCCGGAAAGGAAATCGAAAATTTTGATTGGGCGGCAGCCAGATTTAAGGCATCTGTTTCCCCAGAAAAAATCAGAGCACAGCATGATGCTTTGGCTGATATTTACAGAGCCCACGGTGTGGAAGTGTATTATGTTGAAGAGGCCAGAGAGGACAGACCAAATGCTATTTTCTGCAGAGATTTGATCTTCATGACTCCGGAAGGCGCCATCGTGACAAGACCCGCTATGGAAGCCAGAAGAGGGGAAGAGCGATATGTTGCTAAAAAGCTGGCAGACATAGGAGTTCCCATTATCCGGACCGTATGCGGGGGGGCTACCTTTGAAGGAGCAATGGGGCTGTGGATCGACAGACATACGGTTGTTTTAGCCTCGGGGGTACGAACCAACCGAGAGGGATATGAAATGGTGGAATCTGAATTAAAGCGAATGGGTGTGACGGATATTCTCCACATGCAGATTCCTTATGGCCACGCACATATTGACGGGCTGCTAAATATGGTCAGTGAAGACGTGGCCATGATTCATGCCTCACAGGTTCCGTATGATGTTTGTAACGCCTTGAAAAGGAAGGGTATTAAGTTACTGGAGTGTCCGTCTCGCGTGGAGGCTAAGGAAGGGCTGGCTATTAATTTTGTAGCCATAAAACCGGGGCAAATCGTTATGGCCGCAGGAAATCCCAGATCTCAGGAATTACTTGAAAAGAATGGCATTGAGGTTATTCCGGTGGAATTTGATGAAGTGCTTAAGGGTTACGGCTCCATCCATTGTTGCACCGGATTTTTAAAACGTGGTTAAAGCCTTGTGAAGGAGGATCAGAAATGAGCTTGTATGAAAGGTTAAAGGAAGAAATTTCATTGGATGAACTATATGAAAATATGTCCTATTTAGTGGAGGAGGTTGGCGAAAGACTTTCCGGAACAGAAGAAATGAGAAAAGCAACAGCGTATATCTGTTCAAAATTAACAGAGTACGGAGTGGATGCTCATATTGACCACTTCCCCATGTATCAGAGCTATCCGGGCGAGGCGGCCTTAAAGGTTATGGAGCCTTGTACTAAAGAAATAAAGGCCAGACCGGTGTGTCACATTCAATCCACCGCAGAAGAGGGGATTGAAGGGGAATTAATGTATGTGGGATCCGGCAGTTATAAAGATTATGAAGGAAAGGATGCAAAAGGAAAGATTATTCTTACCGACATGAACTGGAGTCCGGGGAGACCTGAGAAAGCAAGAATTGCCTGGGAGCTTGGTGCAAAAGCACTGATTATTATGAATTGGGGAAGAGCAGAAGAGGATCTGATTCAAATGGGCGCCGTAAAAACACAATGGGGAAATCCAACACCGGATACGGAAAAAGATATTGTTGAGCTGCCGGTCATAAGTATTTCCAGACGTGACGGGGAATATTTGGAAGCCCTTTGCCAAAAAGGAAAAACAACGGTTTGGTTAAAGGCAAATGCTTCAAGAGAATGGATAACGGCAGATCAGCCTGTAGGAATTGTCAGGGGAAAACAGAGCAAGGGTCAGTATGTGTTAGTGGGCAGCCATGTAGATGCATGGGGAAAGTCAGCCATTTGTAATGCTTCGGGAGATTCCTTGAATTTGGAATTGGCAAGAGTATTTCAAAAACATTGTGCTGAGCTGAAGCGGGATGTTGTATTTGTCTTCTGGGATGGACATGAGATTGCTGAAGGAGGCGGCTCAACCTGGTACTGTGACAGCCACTGGGCTGAAATGAATGAAGGCTGTGTAGCGTATATTAATGTGGATAATCTGGCTATTAAGGGAACCACAATACCCGGAGTAGAAGGGCAGCCAGAAATGAAGCAGATGCTTATGGAAGCCATCAAAACCATATGGGATACAGAAGGCGTGTGGCATCAGGCCTATAAGGGCGGCGGAGATTCTTCGTTCTTTGGTGTGGGTGTTCCGTACATATCCTTCGCAACCGAATATACAGAGGAGAAACTGAAAGAATTGAACTATGCATTTTACAGTCCATGGCTGCACAGCGACTCCGATACGATTGATAAGCTGGATAGAGAACTGCTGAAAAAGCATAGTGAGTTTTTTGCGTATATAACAGAGAAATTAGTAAACGCACCGCTTGTATTGTATGATATGAAAGCTCTTGCGCAGGATGTCAAATACCAATGGGAGGCTATTTTGACGGAAGCAGGCAGAGCCACAGAAATGATTTTGGATACGACGCCCATAGTAGATCAATATGTTGCCATGCTTGAAAAGCTGGATCTGGTTAAGATTTCTCTGGGAAATGATGAGACTAAGGCAGCTCTATATAACAAGCTAGTCATACTATGTGAACGGCAAACGGCTATGTTCAGAGGCTATTCCGGTCGTTACGGCCAGGATGGATGCTGTGCCTTACAAACGGAAAACCCTATTCCGGCATTGGATAAGGCCATAAAAAAATATAATGAAGCCCCTTTAGGTTCTCACGAATACTATTTGTGGGAAACACAGATTTTGCGGGTGAGGAACATGGTATATGATGCGATGAATTATTCAATTCGCTATGTAGAGTTAGGCCTTTCTGCAATGGATTAGAGACTATTCGTTAAAGCTTTTCTGTTTGATAAGGAGGAATTATCAATGGATAAAAATAATAACGGAGAAATTGGGCTTAAGCGTGAGATGGGATTTTGGGCCGCCATTGCACTGGTTATCGGAAATACAATTGGCTCTGGAATTTTTCTGCTGCCTCAAAATTTGGCGGCTATTTCTACACCGGCCATTTCGATTGCAGGATTTATTTTAACCGCTGCCGGAGCAGTATTAATTGCTATCAGTCTTTCAAACATGGCGTGTGCATTCCCTAAATCCGGAAGCTGCGTTGTGTATACGCATGAGGCCTTTGGGGACTTTGCAGCTTTTATTGTGGGATGGGTCTTTTGGCTTTGCCAGCCTTGTGGTGTTGCGGCCATCATAACCGCTGCCGTCAGGTATCTCAGCTATTTGTTCCCAATACTGGGAACCAGTAACCTTGCAGCATTGATTACTTCAAGCTTGATTTTATGGATATTGGTAGTCCTAAATATTAAAGGAGTAAAAGAAGCCAGTGCATTTCAAATTATTACAGTTATTTTAAAATTAATCCCTATTGCATTATTTATAATTTTGGGGGCTGCTCATTTTGATCCTTCTATTGCTCATAGCGTAAATCCGGAGCTGGAAGGAGGAGTATCCTCTCAACTGCCGGCAACTATCGCGATTACCATGTGGCTATTTGTAGGGATTGAAAGCTCCACCATTACCGCCGGAGAAATTAAAGATCCGGAAAAGAACATTAAAAGGAGCACGATTTACGGAACATTGTTTGTCATCCTTCTTTATATTATCATTACGATTTTGGCCGTTGGAATTATGCCGCAAAAGGAGCTTGCAAACTCTAATGCGCCTGTGGCAGAAATGATTGAGATGATGACAGGCGGCCATTTAGGCAGTATTTTTATAGCGATTTTTATCGTCATTTCATGTGTGGGATGCGCCAATGGAATTACGCTGACCGGAGCTAGAATCTCTTATGCAATTGCTATGGATAATGTTTTCCCTAAGTTTTTAGCAAGAGTAAATCCTCGCTATCATACACCGGATACATCCCTTATCGTATTCGGCATTATTGGGAATCTATTGCTCATATCAAACTACACAAAGGGACTAAATAAAGCCTATATTTTCGCAGCCTTGCTTACAACAATGGCCTATATGATTGCGTATGCAGCAACAGCAGCTGCTGAGATTGCATTACTGAAAAATCAGGATGGAGATATTACGGTGGGCAGTTATATTAAAAAATCGATTTTACCGCTGCTGGCACTGGCGTATATCATATATGCAAGCTACGGAACGGGCGCCGAATCGGTTATGTGGGGATTCCTGCTCATTATGGCGGGCATACCATTCTACATTTACAATAAGATAAAAAACACAGGAAGTATAAAGTCAAACAATGCGCCAGTTTACGCAGAAACAGAGGAGATCCTTTCCGATATAACAGAATAAGAAATTTTATAGCAAGGGGCTTGTACGCTAAATGCTGTGCAGGCTCTTTTGCTTTATCATAAAAAGAACCGCTATTTCTAGCGGTTCCCCAATTGGTATCCCCGGTGGGAATTGCACCTAAGAATGCCATTGCTTCAACTTTTCTGGTATTTCATTACTGCTTATCATAACTTGTCACGATCTCACATCCTAATCATTAATTTGCCACGCACCTTTTCGTGTTGAGCCAATTCGTGTGATTTTTCCAGTTTCACGGAGTTCCTTGCTAATACGACTGATTTTTCTGGTACTTAATCCAGTTTGGTTACTCAGCTCATTCACAGTAATAGACGGAACATACTGCATCAGTTTTACCAGCTTGTCTTCATCCGATAGAATACCGCCATTTATACCGCCACTTTTATTGCTACTGGCGGTATTCTCCAAAGTCATTTCGTCAGAAAACGGAAATATTGCCTTAATAAAATGGTCTGTAATACGGAAAATATCTTTGTCATAGACTTTGAGTATTCGGCTCATACCAGAACCAAGTTGTTCTACAAGGCCTACAACCTTGAAGATCCCCTCAACCTTCCTTAAAAGGGTTGACTTGGTCGGTAACTTAGTCGCTTTTCTTGATCGGAAAGCGACTAAGTTGTTTTTTTCTGTACTTTTGATTCCGGCTGTTCGGCTTGTCAGGTATTGCCATCTCAATAAGTTCCTGTTCCAGTGCTGGATTCAGATAGTTCTTCCTGAATGTCGGTTTGTGTGAAAGTCTAAGCCGCTCCATGAGTTCCACAGTTGAAAGTTCTTCATCACCCAGCGCATTCAAAAGTTTTCTAACCGAAACAGAAATCTTATCCGTATTTGTATTGGCTGCACTTCCAACAACTGATGTTCCACTCAGTGTATCCAAAATTATTTTAAGCATAAGCTCCACAAAAGTACAGCTGTCTGCTTGTTTATCAGATTTACCGAGAGCATCGTAATATTCCTGCTGTCTTGTCCGGATCAGCTCTTCTATCGGAAGCCAGTAGAAAAGTTCATTCCATTTGCCAAGAAGCATACTATGCCACATTCTTCCCATGCGGCCATTCCCATCGGCGAAAGGATGAATAAACTCAAATTCATAATGAAAAACAGCACTCTTGATTAGGGGATGCATTTCGGATGCCTTATACCAGTCAAACAGGTCTTGAATCTGTTCTGGCACGAATGCTGCCGGAGGTGCCATATGGACAACCACATCTCCGTCAAACACGCCCACTCCACCAGAGCGAAATTTTCCGTTTTCCAATATCAAACTATTCATCATCATTTTGTGAGCCTTCAACAGAGCCCTTACAGACGCAGGATTTAGCGTAAGCATCATCTCATAAGTCTCGTATGCGTTCTGAACCTCCCTGATCTCATTTGGATTGCCCAAAATACGTTTCCCATCAAGAATCGCAGTCACCTGTTCCAGTGACAGGGAATTGTGCTCAATAGCAAGAGAAGAATGAATCGTCTTTATTCTATTTTCACGCCTTAGGTGCGGATTCAAGCTTCCATGAGAAAGCACGGTGATACGACCGATCTGTTCACAGATTGCGGCAACCAGATTTATTATTCTATCCGTCATATGGAACGGTGGTTTATACTCGCTCATGTTTGAATACACCTCTTTCTCCTTTTATTATGTGGAAAGTGATACCTGGATATACTGCACCCTTTTGTACAATTTTTACTTTACCCTGTGTAATCATAATAACATTTTTTCATGCCATCGTCACCTATATAAATAGGCAATGCCCGCTCTGTCTAATCAGAAGAGTAACTGCCAGAGAAAATGATGTAACCAATCAAACCTGGCAATCCCAACGCATAGAAAAAGAACCGCTATTTCTAGCGGTTCCCCAATTGGTATCCCCGGTGGGAATCGAACCCACAATTAAGCTTTAGGAGAGCTTTGGTATATCCATTTACCTACGGAGACATAACAAAATTTTCATTATAGTCTATAGTAGCATATTTATCTGAGACTTTCAAGAGGTTACTTGAAAGTCCCCCTTGGGAGTGCTATGATATACGCATAACATAAGATGATGAAGCGGAAAGGACGGAGGAAAAATGACAAAGAATGTACTTGTGATAACTGGGAGTCCAAGAAACGGAGGGAACAGCGATTTACTTGCAGATGCTTTTATTGAAGGGGCACAGTCTGCCGGGCATACGGTAACGAAATGGAAAGCTGCCGAAAAAAATATTGACGGATGTCATGCCTGTGAGACTTGTTTCAGCACGGGGAAGGCATGCAGCTATGATGATGACTTTAATGAATTGGCACCTCTTTTAGCCAAGGCGGATGTGCTGGTGCTGGCAACACCTGTTTACTGGTTCAGCTATCCTTCCAAAATAAAGGCCGCGATTGATAAGATGTATTCTTTTTATATGGGACAAAAACCTTTAAAAATAAAGGAATCGGTGTTATTGACCTGCGCTGAGATGGACGATATGTCGGTTTTCGACGGCGTGAAAGCTACGTATGATCATATCGTGGACTTTTTACAGTGGACAGACAGAGGATGTCTTGCTGTACCAGCCGTCCAGCATGTGGGCGATGTGGTTAAGACAACGGCATTACATAAAGCCAGGGCCTTGGGAAATGAGTTATAAGCTTTTATATAAATAAAAATTATGTGAATATGAATCAAAGAAATACCCTGAATCGAATATGAATTGACCCAATACGTTAGACTTTATTGGAGTCAGTTCAGTATGCTCAGGGTATTTGTTTTAAAAGCGGCTTTATAAAAGTCCTGATGAAATGCAGCTGGTGGGTGCCATGTGATTCCCGGCGGAGTGAGGCTGCTTATATGGCGTGGCTGTTCAGTCCATAATAGGCCAAAAGCAGGTCTACCATGCGGCCGTAGCTTTGTATACCGTCAGACTGAGCATTTGCTTTGAGATAAGTATCGTTGACAGCTGTTGAAATGCGGGAAGCTGTGCCTTGGTGCTTTTGCCAGTACTGTTGATTCCTTTTAAGGTCCGCGGTAGCTCTTTCCGGTATTTTGCTCAAAATACGCTGATATTCTTCTTCCGTACTGTCCTCGTACAGAGCATTCAGCACAAAACTGAGGGCATTTATTGCGCCGCTGTAACGAAGTTCCTCCGATTCGGAATTGGCACATGCCAGATATGCGATAAATCCCGCGTCATCCTCCCCAATATAACCTTGCAGATGCGAAAGCTCATGACAGATCGTATAAGGCTTTATGTAATCGGGCACATCCTTATTATAATTGGCTTCAATGGTGTAAGGAGAAAAAATTCCGGTCAGACCGATATCGGACATCCAGGAGGACATAATCACAGGCTTCGGGTTAGGATAATAACCATTAAGAGATGGATATTTTTTCCCTAAAGCTTCCATGGATTTTTTCGTTTTTTTATGTAATGCAGTCATACTCATATCCCCTTCGGGTGTCAGCGAGTTAACATCGTCTATAAGCAATAAACATAAACTGACCAAGTTGTCATGAGAAGCAGGACCCGTTACGATTCCCATATCTTTGGCAATCCCATCCCGGGAATAATTTATACTGCATGTCAACGTAATCATTAAAAGAATTGTGGTGCAGAGACACAGTGCCGTAACCATGATTTTTGGAGTACGCAATAATAACCAGTGCCTTCCGCTTTTATGAAGGAGACTGATCAAAGCCGCAAATAATGTGAACAACACGCCGAGAGACAACAGATATAGGCTGACCTCAAAAACCGAAAAGGGGAAGAACGACAAAAGCCTGCCGAGCGTGTTAGGAAAGATAGGGAAGATATAGGAGGCGTATAACTGTGCCAAATCAGGGCATGTGCGTGCAATAAAAATCAGAGCCGCGCATATGACCGGCCCGCAAGCAGCATAAAGCAGCGGGTATTTATAGGTTTTAAAAAACGAGAGCAGATTTATGTACATAGTAACTTCCTTATATAATTTTATTTTAAGCAGCAATGCTGTCTATAACAGTATATAATAAAATACATGATTGTTTTCAAAAATAAACAAAAATTAATCTTGTAATTTATGGGACATTTTTAAGGATGAAAATGGTATAATAGTCCTTGATGAGCTTTCAAACGAGTTCAGGTTATTGAACCATAAATCACGAATTGACGGGAGGAGAAAACTGAATGGGCCGTTTTTTTAGTAAGAAGTATGATAGATTGAAACCGTACACCCCTGAAGAAGCTATACAGCAAAAAAAGACTATCGTTTTAAATCGAACAGAAAGCCCATATCCGGCCAGCCCATTTGTTTACCGGTCGATTGATCAGTTTGAAATAGATAATTTAAGAATGTATTCGGATTCGCATATGGGTAAGCTGATAAAGGTAATTGCAGAGCACTTTGGGATAAATGAAAACCAGATAGCTGTCGGAAACGGCTCAAATGAAATCTTGGCTTTGGCATTTATGGTATTTCAAAACGAGGGCAGAAAGTTTTACTTTCCTGAAATGAGCAATGAGTTTTATGCCATATATTCGGATGCTTTCCAAGTAAATAAAGTAGAGATACCGCTATCGGAGGAACTAAGTATAAATCCGGAGGATTATTTTGATCTGGATGGGACTATTGTGCTTACTAATCCGAATATACCAACAGGCATGGCGCTGGCGACCTGTGAGATTGAAAAAATTCTCTCAACAAATCCCAACAATCTGGTAATTATTGATGAGGCCTATGTAGATTTCGGGGCTGAGAGCTGCATTCCGCTAGTGGAACGCTTCGATAATTTAATGGTTGTACAGACCCTTTCAAAATCAAGGAATTTAGCGGGTGCCAGAGTAGGCTTTGCTATTGCAAATGCTGAAATTATTTCTGATCTGAACAGAATCAAGCATTCCTTTGATCCGTATAGTATCAATACATTATCGCTCATTGCAGGAACCGCCGCAATGAAGGATAAGGATTATTTTAAAAAGGGTGTTAATGATGTGAAGAAAACAAGAGAAAACTTCTCCAAAGAAATGAAGGCCTTGGGTTTCACGGTCTTAGATTCTAAAGCAAATTTTGTTTTAGTCAAAAATAATTCCCTGACAGGGGAAGAATACTGCGAGGCTTTGCGAAACAAAAATATATTGGTGAAGCATTACACGAACTTTAAAATAAAAGACTATGTCCGAATCACCATAGGGACGTTCGAACAGATGGAATCCTTTATCAAGGTGACAAAAGACATTTTGGGGATAGAAGAAGAACCAAGCGAGAATTTATGATTCGATTTTATGGCGGAGATAAAAGGGAGCCCTTCTTTATAGAAGTGCTCCTTTCTTTTCTTCTTTTTCCAGCTTCTTGTCAAATTTCCTTAATCTTCTCAGGGTTACTTTTCGATAAATATAATCACACAGAAGCATCAGTGCAAATGTAAATAAAAACAACGGAATGGTGATAAACAAAACGGCGATAGGCGGCAGGTCATATTTGATATAGTTCCCAACGCCGATTATTAGGCTCATGGTCAGTGCGGACATGATATATAAGAACATATTAAACGTATAGTTCTGCATCTCTTTCGTATATAGGTTGCCTTGTACTGCGTTCAGGATCAAATTTAAAATGCAGACGGCAAAAAGGATCACCAGCTCCGGCATATAATACATCGGAGCATCCAGCATGACCATTTGTAAGATGGCACTAAAGGCCAGCAGAAATATGGCTATAGTCCAGCATATCCTCGTATTTTTTAAACTTTGTAATTCTTGTCTTTCATCCAGTATTTTTTTACTTTTCATGGACATCGTGGTTCACCTCCCAAAATAAATCATCCAGTGTTTTGTTTAGTGCTTTACAAATTGCTATGCACAAATTCAGGGTAGGATTGTAATTCCCTGCTTCTATCATTCCGATAGTTTGACGGGTAACGCCTACTTGATCTGCCAGCTTTTCCTGAGATAAATCGCATTCGATTCGAGCTATTTTCATCTTTTTATTCTTCATCAGCGCGCCTCCTACAGGTTCATTATAGGATACATCAAAGTAAATGTCAAATATATATTACATTTTAATTATAATATATTGCGAAATGCAATGTTAAAGTAAATAATAGAGCAAACTTGTAAAAAAGAATGAATTTTTGGGTCCAATTATTAAAAATAATTTTGTAAACTTCAAAAAATATGGTATAAATAAGCATGGGGTAAATTTTCCCGGATAAGAGGTAAGCAAATGAATATATCATTAAATGAAATCTTAAAAAACAATATATTTAACAGCGCAGTTGTATTGGCGGGACAAAATGGAATTGGCAGAGAAGTAAAAAGAATCTTAGTATTTGATTATCCCTGTAATAATGAAATCTTGAACAGAAAGACCCTGGCCAGCGGGGATTTATTTATTACGTGCCTGGAGCAGTTCCGGGAGGACCGGGATGGGATTTATGATTACATAAACGCTCTGATCGCAACAAAAAGCAGTGGCTGCTGATCGTGACAGATGAGCATATTGACATTATTACAGAGGACATTAAAAAAATCTGTAATGATCAGGAATTTCCATTAATTTTTATTAAAGACGATTTACCCTATGCTGTGATCATGGACACAGTGAACCAATATATTTCCATTGAAAATTTAAATCTGATTCATAATTTAAAATTGGACAAGATTATGTATGGAAGCATTTCGGAAGATGAAAAGATGGACATTCTATACAGTATCAAACCGGATGTCAGGCAATATCTGCGCACAGTTTATGTAGACGGAGAATTTAATTCTGAAATGGAGGAACTGAAGAATTATTCGACCTATTTGAACAATGCAAAGGACGTTTATGTCAGAAATAATGAATATAAGATTTTTATTCTGAGTGCGGATAAATTAAAAGAGCTGAAACATCATTCGGATGATGTGGCAGCCCAGATAAGAGAATTTATAGAGAACCCAAGAGTGGGGTTCAGCAGGATCTATCATAAGAAGGATATAAGCAAAGCTCTTGAAGAGGGGAAGCGTTCGCTGGAAACCGCTAAAACGATGAATATGGAGTTTAAAGAATATAATCCGCTGTCTGTTATGCAGCTGCTGGTTCCTTTAAAGGACACGCAGGAGGCTCACGATTTTTATGATGCCTATGTGAATGCAGTAAAGGATAAAGTATCCGCAGAGAATTTGAGAGAGGTTCTGTTGACTATGGAGACTTATGTAGCGAATGCAGGGGATTATAAAGTTACGGCAAAAGTCATGAGCCAGCATGAAAACACCATCCGATACCGGGTGAACAAGGTGAAGTATGCACTGAATATGGAGAATGATAATATTAAATTTAACGAGACCCTCGCCATTGCCGTAAAACTCCGAATATTAATGAACAGGGCTTTAAATTAGAAGGTTGGATACAAAATAAGAAGAAGCGCTATTGCCTATAGGACAAAGAAGTTCCTGTAGTATAAAATAATCTCAGATATGTTGTACTGGGATTATTTTTTTATGTAAAAAATATCGAGACCACTTTTTGTTGACAAACATCAGGTAAACATATATATTGATAATTGATATATCTAATTACGATATAAATGACAGCAAAACAGGGATGCTATATCATAAAAGAGTACAGGGAATAGACATAAACATTAGGGGAGTGATTACATGAGGCATATTTTTAGATACTTTAGCTTTGACACACTGGACTATAGAGCCGCCGAGAGATTCTTAAATGACATGGCGGAAAGGGGCTATGAATTTAAAGGTACAGGAAAAGGATGGATTCGCAATATAGCCATTTTTGAAAAAAATGAAAGAGCCAAGGAAAGGAAATATGCTATAGATGTGGCTAAAAGAAAAGAAGAGGAAAAAGAAAGCTATTACAGATTTTATAAAGATTTAGGCTGGGAAAAAGTAGATTGTTTTCATAGCAGCATGTATATTTTTTCTGCACAAAAAAATAATACTGTGAAGTTTTATACGGATAAGCTTTCAGAAAGAAGCATGCTGAAAAAAGCGGTCATAAATAACGGAGAATTATCCAATCATATTTCTCAATTCATTTGCATGCTGATTATTTCCAGCAGTTTCATGGGAGGAAAAGAAAACAGAAATGATTTAACGGTATATGGTTTTAAGATATTTTTCAGCTTGATCATGGGATATTATGCGTTGAAAGTGGCAATAAAATTGATATATGCATTGAAAGGCTGGAAGGCACGGGATACGCATGCAGAAGAGCAAATCCAACGAGCTTTAAGAGAAATAAATAAAGTATGCCAAATCCTCTTTTTTTTATTTTTACCTGTCGTTTGTCTAATAAGATTTTTTTATCATATGTGGGAAAAAGAATTTGTTATAAAGGGCGCTGCCGGAATGGAACTGGAGCTTATACAGCTTTTGCTGTGTATGGCTTCTATATTGATCACATCCGTGACGACCTATCTGGTGGCAATGTATCCGGACAAGGATCGGTGGAAAGTATTAGACTTTATTGGGATTTTTATGTATTTTGCAGCATTATGGTCTTTTCTAACTTATATCCTTTAAAAGGCCGAGGTACAGAATAAATGTGGACGGAGGTTAAAAATGGCAAGAGAACAATTAAAGACTTTAACAGAACCTATGTATTATATTTTGCTTTCACTGATTAGAGAAAATCATGGATATGGAATCATGCAGAGGATCAGCCAGCTTACGGAAGGAAGAGTTACGGTAGGCGCGGGAACTTTATATACGTTGCTTGGCAGATTTGAAAAAGAAAAAATCATTATTCAAGTAGCAGAAGAAAACCGAAGAAAAATTTACAAGTTATCTGAAAAAGGACAGAACATTTTAAAAGAAGAATTTGAACGATTAAATAAGATGGTTCGTGACGGGCAGAAATTTATGGACTATGAAGGAACAAGACCGGATCCGCCGGAGGATAACACGGGTACTGGCATTTCCATGCCGGTGAATGAAACGGCCGATCAGCAGGCAGCTGCTCCTGCCGGAGGAAAGGACAGAGAAACCCCGCGGGGAGATGGGCAACCTGAAAAGGGATTTGGGACGGGAAATCTTAGAAAAGGCGCATTCTTTCCAGTATAATGAAAAAAGTTCGTTATAAAAGATCCTTCACGATCAGCAGGATTAAATTATTATTATAAAGCTCCAGCGCAAAATGGGAACGGCCCAGGTTCTCTATTAAAAGAGGTAAGACATTCGGATGGATCAAAGTAGCTGCGGGAAGCATCAAGGCTAATAGAATAAAGGTATACACAATTCCCTTGATAAAACCGAAAAGCATTCCCATACATCCGTCAAAAAAACCGGTAATGCCGTCGTTGTGCTCTTTCGAGAGAAGGGAAATCAGGACATGAAGGAATGCTTGTACAGCAAATACCACCGCCAGAAAACAGACGATGGTAAAGAACAGATTGGATAAACCTGTTGAAACAGAATCGGATAAAGAGTGAATCATATTGGTCAGAGGTGTCTGAATAATAGTCGGCATACTTCCCTGCATTTCAGCAGGAGAAATGGTCGTGCTGACTTTTTCGTTTATATTTCCGTAAATCGCGGGATACAGACCGGTGTGATCTAAAATAAAGGTATTAAATTGGGGTGACCATATAAATGCAGCGCCAAGGGCAGCGAACCACCCGATGGTGTGAATGAAGCTTCGGAGCAGCCCATGTCTGTAGCCCCGCACCATAGTACCGATCACCACGGCTGCAATGAACATATCAAGTATCATAAATTAATCTCCTTCCCCATATATATGTATATAGTACTAAAAATGACAGGGGAGGGCAATATGGAATACTCAAAATATAACAAGGCGATGGTGCTTCTTTCTGAGGAAAATCGAGATTTTGCTGCAAAATCAGATCAGGCGATATATGGAAACTTAAGAATCGAAACCGGCAATAGCAAGGGTGCCATTTCCTTAAGCGTCCAAAATCTACGGTTTTTTGAGCGGAACCGTTATATCTACAAGCTGATCTTGTTTGGCGAAAAAAAAGAGCGGACAATTCATGCCGTCATGGGCTCACTGATTCTAAACCGATTTGGCACGGGTGAGAATTATTTTCGGTTTGATCCCGGCAATGTGGACGGAAGAGGAGGACAGCTTTCAGATTATTCGGTAGCCATTGTGGCCGCAGTATCCATGCGGGATAATAAGGAACCGCTGCATCCTGTATTAAAGGGCAAATTGGCCTTTTCAGGGAGCAATGTAATCGCAGCTACGGCAGAGAAGCTTAACAACAAGGAAGAAACAGAAGAACAGGAGACGAAAGAAGAGCGCAATTTATTTGATGAAGCTTTGGAGACTAATCCTTACGATGTGCAGGATTTTGCGAAGAAGCAGCGAACAACCTATAATTATTTTTATAATCAGTATGTGAAAGATCTTTGTGAAAAGACTGCTAAAGCAGCAGAGCTTTATGATTTGATTCTGCCTTTCAGCAGAGACCGGACAGGAGCAAAGTGGAAGCGGATTGCAAATATTAAAAATTTGCCGCTGGTTTCACCGGGAGCCATGTGGGGAGCCTCCAAGTACAGACATTATATATTCGGAGAAGACCAGAAGCTGTATTATGTAGGCATACCGGGAAGATTTTTAAATGAAGAGCAGCCCGAAGGGGGAAAATCCGGTTTCGTTTTATGGCAGCCCATTGTGGGTGCGGAGAATTTGGAAGCCACAAAAGCAGAGTGTTCTCTGGAGAACAGAATGATTGCTTATGGCTACTGGATTACGGCTATAGATAGAGAAACTGGTGATATTATTGATCCGATGCAGAAGTAATTGGCGAAATCTAAAAAATGACAGGGGGTTACCCTGTCATTTTTAATAGACCGTTTCGATTTAAAATCTTTATACCCTTTCTTGATACGGCTATGTGTCCTTCATTGGACAGATATTTCAGTACCCGGGAGACGACCTCTCTGGCGGTTCCCAAATGACTGGCAATCTGTTCGTGGGTCATCACAATCGTATCGCTTTGATCTAAAGCAGATTGCTCTAAGAGGAAAATGGACAGGCGTTTATCCATTTTCATAAATAACACCTGCTCCACTACCCACATGACTTCGGAAAACCGCATAGAAATGATTTCATTCATGAAGCTTTCCACGTGGGGATTTCTTTTGGCAACTTTATCGTAAACAGCCGCATTTATGATTGCTACTTCTGTTTTGATTTCAGCAGATACATGAACATCGAAAGAGATATTCCTGATCATGCAGGAAGCGGACAGCATGCAGGTATCCCCGTCAACAAGGCGAAAAAGAGTAATCTCCTTTCCTTCATCAGAGAGCATAAAGGTACGAAGCCTTCCGCGGATAACCCCTAAAACTCCGGTACATTCCTGCCCTCCGCCGTGGACAACCTCTCCGGGCTTAAAAGTACGGATAACCGTATTTGCGGCAATTTCTGCTTCTTGGGGCGGTGTAAGCTCCTTCCAAAAAGGATATAACTCAGAAAGAAGGTTTTTGTCAACCATACATATCACCTCTAAACCTGATTTTAGTTTTATGCTTAGAATCATTATACCACACAAGCTACGTCGCCGTGTGATGCAATGATTCTTTCCCTGCGGCAAAGCCGACTTCAATCAATAGAATCATTATACCATACAATGTGACTTTATCACTGAAACATTTTAGAAAGCCTGCTAAAATGAATGTACATTTTGATGGGAGGATAAATCGATGGATAAGAAAAAGGTTGTTATAATAGGCGGAGTTGCAGGGGGAGCTACTACTGCGGCTAGGCTTCGAAGACTGGATGAAAATGCAGAAATCATTATTCTGGAAAAAGGCGATTATATTTCTTATGCCAACTGCGGGCTTCCTTATTACATAGGGGATGTCATAAAGGAGCGGGAAAGCCTGCTTCTCCAAACGCCGGAAGCGATGAAAGAACGTTTTAATATAGAAGTACGGACAGGGAATGAGGTGCTTTCCATAAACCGAGAGGAAAAGAATGTAACGGTAAGGAAAGCGGCAGACGGCAAAGATTATAAAGAAAGCTATGATACGCTGGTAATCGCAACAGGTTCCGCGCCAATCATTCCGCCAATAGACGGAGTGGATGGAGACGGCATTTTTACCCTTTGGAATATTCCGGATACAGATAAAATAAAGCAGTACCTTATTGAAAAAAAACCAAAGACGGCAGCTGTTATCGGAGGGGGATTTATAGGGCTTGAAATGGCAGAAAATCTTAAAGAGGCAGGCTGTACCGTGTCTATTATAGAGATGCAGGATCAGGTCATGACTCCCGTAGACTTTGAAATGGCACAGCTGGTGCATGAAAATATTAGGATGAATGGGGTGGAGCTTATTCTGTCAGATGGTGTAAAAACCTTTGAGAAGCTTCCGGACTTAAGTACCGAAAAGACTCGAATCACACTGGCCAGCGGGAAAACGGTGGATGCGGATCTGGTCATCTTGTCCATAGGCATTAAACCCAACAGTGGGCTTGCCAGGGAAGCCGGATTAGAATTAAACCAGCGGGGCGGAATTGTGGTGGATGGCAGCTTGAAAACTTCCGATCCGAATATTTATGCCGTGGGCGATGTCATTGAGGTGACCGAATTTATTGAAAAAGGAAAAACAATGATTCCGTTAGCAGGTCCGGCAAATAAGCAGGCGCGTATCTGTGCGGGAAACATTGCCGCTGAACTTAGAGAGCCGGATCAGGGCATAGGGGCTTCTCATAAAGAAACGACAGCAGGAACGTATGGCGGTACCCAGGGAACCTCCGTAGCCAAAGTATTCGATTTAACAGTGGCTGCAACCGGATTAAATGAAAAGACACTTATCCGAATGGGAAAGAAAGCGGAGGAGGATTATTTTGTAACAATTATCAGCCAAAAATCTCACGCAGGATATTATCCGGAAGCAGTGCCCATTACATTAAAGCTGCTGTTTTCGCCAACGGGTCAAATTTTTGGAGCACAGATTGTTGGGGCAGATGGTGTGGATAAACGAATTGATGTAATAGCCACAGCCATTGGATTGGGGGCAAAGGTTACAGATTTGAAAAAACTGGAGCTGGCTTATGCACCTCCGTATTCTTCCGCTAAAGATCCGGTAAACATGCTGGGCTTCGTCAGTGACAATCTTCTGAATGGGCTTGTCCGATTTGTTCCTTGGGACGGACTTGAAAAGAGAGAAGAGCTTGCTCAAAAAACGGGAGTATCCGGGGTTACGGTATTGGATGTGAGAGAACGTGTTGAAAGAATGGCATTTGAAGTAGAAGATTCCGTACACATACCCCTTGGACAGCTTCGAGGCAGGATCAATGAACTGAATAGGGAGCATCTAATCGTCACCTTTTGTGCCATAGGCGTCCGTGCTTATAATGCAGCAAGAATTCTGACGAACGCCGGATTCCCGCATGTGGCGGTTTATCCGGGTGGAGCGGGCTTTTATAAATCGGTGCTTCACGACAAGAGCGGCGGAGCTTTGCAAGGCTGTTTGACTGAGCAGCCCATTGAACCGCAGAAAGAAGACGGTGATAGAAGGGGCTGTGCACAGCAGGGAGATGAAATAGATTTAAACAACGTGGTTATAACAGAAACGCTGGATTGCAGCGGTCTGCAGTGCCCGGGGCCTATCATGCGCGTATTCAATTCAATCAACCAGATGGAGGATGGTCAGATCATCAAGGTATCGGCTACAGACATGGGTTTTGTTGCAGATATAGATTCCTGGTGCAGGAGAACAGGCAATACGTTGGTAAAGACTTGTAAAGAGGGTCGGCAGCATGTTGTGTACATCCAAAAAGGAAACCGTCAGAAGGATAAAGGCGGTGTCGGGAAGGGCGCCCAGGAAGTAGCGGAGCTGCCTCAGGGAAAGACACTGATTGTATTCAGCGGCGATCTGGATAAGGTCCTGGCTTCCTTTATTATCGCAAACGGCGCAGCAGCTATGGGCAGACCGGTCACTATGTTTTTTACCTTCTGGGGACTCAATGCCTTAAGAAAAGCGGAAAAGCAGCCAGTAAAAAAGCCTTTTATTGATGGAATGTTTGGCAGGATGATGCCGAGAGGTACCTCTAAATTAAGGCTCTCCAACATGAATATGGGCGGTTTGGGAACCAGAATGATGAAAAAAGTCATGAATGATAAAAATGTGGAATCCTTAGAGGATTTAATGAAAAGGGCTATGGAAAACGGCGTCAAGCTGGTAGCCTGTACCATGTCCATGGATGTGATGGGAATCACCAAAGAAGAATTAATAGAAGGTGTTGAGTTTGCAGGTGTTGCATCGTATCTGGGAGATGCGGAGCAGTCTAACGTAAACCTGTTTGTTTAAGATAAAAATATAAGAACAAAATAGAAAAGAGAAAACGACTCCAAGTCCACGGTATTATAGGGACAATTTATGGAAAGCAAACCGAATACGAAAAACGAGGGTAGGAACCAGCATTAATCGGTTCCTGCCCTCGTTTTTCGTACATAGTTGCTATTTGCTTTTCTCACACCGTCCTTACATGTTTCGTAAGCGTCAACCTTGACGCTCCTGTCGAGTGAACCATCGGCGTAAAAGTAGTACAAATTGCCGGATATTATCCAACCGTCCTTGGTAAAGCAACTGGTCTTTTTAAGCGTTGGCTCCGCCGATAACCTACCAGCCGATCAACATCCGATGGCCAGAATAGTACCGATGGTTGTGGCCGTCTTTCTCCCAGCCAATTTTCAGTGTTCCAACGGTGTTGAAGAAATACTTCACGCTGTCAATCGTTCGCATACTGGTAAGGGACTTGCCATCCTTGTAGCTGATCCACTGGCCTTGGCGGTTGCTGCCATCTATCATAATGCCCGTATTGAACAGCTGTTACTACTATTTTGTTAGCATTGTCAACGTCGAAGCATCCGCGTATGTTGCAACGGTATGTGTGGCAGGTTCTCACAAGAAACTGTGTGGTTGGGTACAAACTGCCCGTTTCCATATTCATATGACAAAGAAAACATTAAAAATGTTGTCCGTACACAAGCTGTTATAGGTATTTCGTTATTTTATTTACTGAAATTCCAGAGTTCTATTGATTTTTTCGTTTAGACGAAGCATAATAAAATAAATATGCTGAGCTAATTGGAGGCTACTGTGATGAATGGGTACATGACGGTTCAGGAAGCCGCAAAAAAGTGGTGTGTTACGTCACGTCAAGTTCAACTCTGGTGCAAAGAAAATAAAATTCCGGGCGCTCAGATGTACAGCCGTATTTGGATTATTCCAGAGACCGCTAACAGGCCGGAGGCAAGGCGTAAAGCAAAATAATATTACCAGTATGTGAGATTTTTCATATATCAAGGCATACAACAGAGTGAAGGAGGGGTGTACATATGGCTCAAAAAACAAAAGAGCAGATAAGCTATAATATGAGCCAAGTGCATAGCACCGATTCGGCTCTTGAACGAGCATTCGTCAATGAATTAAAGCGTCGTGGCATCACTACATATTCGAAAAACGATCGCTCTGTTTTTGGAAAGCCTGATTTTGTCTTTAAGGCTCGTAAAATTGCTGTTTTTTGTGACAGCGAATTTTGGCACGGATATGACTGGGAAAACGCAAGAAAAGCTATCAAGTCTAACCGTGAATTTTGGATTCCAAAGATTGAAAGAAATATTAAACGTGATAAAGAAGTTACTGATAGGCTGAAAGCCGAGGGTTGGACTGTGCTGCGTTTTTGGGAACACAGAATAAAAAAATCGTTGAACGAATGCATCGATGAAATTATAACAGCACTCAGAACACCAATGCCGCAGATACCGTACAGAACGATTGATCTTTGTGCGGGAATCGGAGGAATAAGGCGCGGTTTTGAATTGACCGGATTTTTCAAAAATGTTTTATCAGCAGAAAAAGATGCATGGGCTTGTAAAACGTATAAGCACATTTTCGGCGAAGATCCTAAGAATGACGTGACTTCCGAAGAATTTAAACTACTCGTTGATCGGACGCCCTACGATGTGTTGCTCGCAGGTTTTCCGTGTCAGACTTTCAGTAGAGTTGGGTTGGAAGAAGGCTTTGAGAACGAAGAAAAAGGGAAGATATTTCACCATATAGTTGAAATTATTGAGCGTACGCGTCCGTGTGCTTTCCTTCTTGAAAATGTTGATCATTTGGTGACGCACGATAAAGGCGCTACATTCAAGTTTATTATTGAAGAACTGACCTTAAGGCTTAAATATAAAGTCATCGGTGTTTCACTAAACAACGACGGCAAACCCGTTTATACAGGCAAGGATTTTATTCGCAACTCACGAAATTTCGGAGTTCCTCAAAATCGTCCGAGAACATACATCATCGGATTTGACAGCGAACGATTTCCGACAGAGCTTTTGGAAGTGTTGCCCACGGAAATCCCGAAAGAGCGAGAGGAAAGAATATACACCGATTTGAACGATTTGTTGGAACAGAATGTGGAAGCAAAATATTACATGGCTTCCGGCTACCTTGAAACCCTCAAACGCCATCGCGAAAGGCAGGAAGGCAGAGGTTACGGCTTTGGATACCGTGTGGTCAACGAGGAAGGAATTGCTTCCCCCGTGGCAAACACTTTATTGGCAACCGGAGGTTCCGGCAAGGAACGTAATCTGATATATGATCCGCGAGAAGGAATCGGCGGTACGGAAATTAAGGGCAAAAAGACACCGCTGAACGATGAAGGCATCCGTGTAATGACTCCCACCGAATGGGGGAAATTACAGGGTTTTATAAATTATGCGTTTTTGGACGAGAACGGGCAAGAAGTCTTTTCTTTCCCGGACGGCATCCCTGACGCCCAAAAATATAAACAGTTCGGAAATTCTGTTACCATTCCGGCAATAGAAGAGATGGCTAAGTTTATTGCGGAGTGCTTTGAGATACTCTGCCGTAAGATGTAATAGGAGGACTCGGATATGACTGACCAACAAATCCTGTGTCGACTTACTGAAAACTGTGACATCTTTTTCGAAAATTCACTAATATCCAAAGAGCTTATTATCCAAAAATACGTTGATTTTTTTGTGAAATCAATTTTTTCTAAAGGGCACTCATCAAGCGTGGCGTTACACACTGGGTCAGTGTGTTTTGATATTGTTGCCTTTATCATGGCGGCTCTTGCTTGTGTTTCGATGGATGAAACCGATGCTGATGAAATTATCGCTTCTTTAAATATTGGCGATTTGGTGCTGTATAACAATGTACGTCATCGTTGGCTCGGTTTTGATACAAGAAACGAAATGCAGTATATGAAACTGGAGCAAGACGGCAAGAAGAACTATGGCAATACAACTTCTTGGTTACCTGTCGAGCGGAATAAACATAAAATCAAGCCATATAACGGTACCGCTGTTACAACTGACGGCAGAGGCATACGAAGAAAGAAATCCAACCGTTCTGATTTTATTTCGTATATTACTGGGAAACCGTTGTCAGAAATTCCCGCCACAACCGGCGTTTCGGCTGTCATTGTGGCAGACAGAGCAGTGTTTGACCGTATTCAAAAAGGTGTTCGTATAGAATACGACGAAAAAAGTATTACTCTTCTTGATATCGTTCCGGCATCGTATTACACAGACGGCGAAGAACCGTATCAATTTGGAAACAATCCTTCAAAGGCAGAACCGGTACTGAAAATTGCCGGAAGAGTGTCAGTAGCCCGTGACCTTGTGCTGGACAAGCACGGAAACAGGGCTGTTGGACTTATGGTTATTGGTTCTGAACCCACATCGAAAGGTGCCTCGGAACTTGAGGACTTGCTCGAAAGAAAGTCTTTAAAATTTACGCATATTTCCATGAGCATTGATTCTGAAAATGTCGAAAAGTATGTCGACAAAAAGGAAATATCTGCGGTTTTTGCTTGCACAAAAGATTTTTTGCTTCAGCATTTAAAACCAACTGTAGTTTATAATCCGTTTACTAACGAGCTTGATAAACAAGTAAATAATATCGTCAATAACGAAGTGAGGATTGATGTAATCGATGGAGGTTGCTCTTGGGATGTCTACAGAGACATTAGAAATACACTGTTTATTATCAGGCAATCGAACTGGGATGAGGAGAGAAAAAAGAACTTTATCGTTCCGGCGCATTCATTACTTAACTTATTTACCACCGCTGTATTTCCGATGGAAGCAATGGAATCATCGGTTGCAAACGGTGAACTTCAACTCGGTGTCGCTTCCCCTTGCGCCAAAATAAACGAACTTTGGAAGGCGGCAGAAAGCTCCGGCTCTTTTGAATTGCAGTGCATTTTTGTTGCCGATGCTCTGGATGATTTGTATAAGTCTATTTTGAAGGATTCCCCCAAATATCAGGCTCTTCGTGAATTGGTAAAAAACTCATTTGGTGAAAAAATAGCTATCATTATTCCTAAAGCGTATTATGCTGATATTTTGAAAAAGGAACCTCTTTTCTCCGACAAACGGATTTACATAATGACCGCAAACCGTTTTGACACAAGCCAAAGCTATGATAAAGTGATTGTTGTCGGAGACTTTTCTGGGAAACGGTTTGACGCTCTGAAATGCAGAGCTACCGCCGATATTATCGTGCTTCTTTATGAATGCGAGACCCACTGGTTCAAGCGCAGAAAGCGCAAAGCTTTAAAATTCGAAAAGAAGCTTAATTTAATCAGCGGTCTATATAACAATTTAGACGAGAGTGCTATTGACGAATTCGACGAGGATGACGAAACTGTAGAGCGTTTCGAAGGCGAGTCTTTAGATTTGAATGAATATGTAGATACAATAAGCATCTTTGACATTCGCAAGTTTGTCGCTGGAGTCGCTGCTACCGGTGAAAATGCACAGATGTCGGAAGTTACGGCTATAGGTCGCTTTACAAGCGGCGAGCAGATAATGTTCTCCAGGTTTTACAAAGCGGTTGTATATAATCCAGCATACAGCAAAGAAACGATATCAGAAACTGATGTCGATAAACTAAATGCTGGTGACAGACTCGTGTTTACAAAGCGTGACAATTTCACCAGAAACATTGTTGATTCCGTTTTTGACGCTTTGCAAGCTTCGCGGAAATTAAGCAAGGATGTATGCGACGCCGCAGATAAAGCATTTTGGTGGAAAGAAATTCTTCGTGATTATCAGAAATCAAGAAATCTGTCCTACAGACAGCTTGCGAAACAACTAAATGGGTTCGGCTGTACCGTTCAAGAACAAGGCATACGACAGTGGCTCGTTTCCGACAGCCACATTGTGGGTCCGAGAGAAGAATCCACCTTGCGGCAAATTGCGGAAATGACACAAGATCCCGATTTACTTGGTGATGTGTCAGGTTATTTCAACGCTTGTAGAACCGTTCGACGGCAACGCAAAAAGATTCTAGAACTTATCGCAAAAGCGATTGAAGATAAACTGAGCAGAAATCAGCCACCTCATGATAGCGTGCTTGAAATCGTTTACAACAATGTCGAAAACCTGTCGGAGATATTGGAATTGGAAGTCATAACTCTATTGGATGAGGGCGTTTCGGTTCCGATTAACCTTATTAACAAACCTATTACAGATATGGAGGTTATATCATGACAAGCAACGAAATTCGGAACCATCTTATTAATGCCCGAGATGAATACATCAACTTGATAAAATCCGAACTTCTCGGACCGGGCTCGGAGTTTAGCGTTCCTGACATTGAACATGAATTAATCTCCAGCAGTCCGATGAGCCGCTATTCCGTAGGAATTCTGTATCCGCAAGGGAATCAGGTGAACCAAGATAATGACGAAACCGTGCCTATAACCGAAACGAAAGAAAGCGTTTTTGAAGATGAATCTGCGATTGGAGAAACGGAACCGTCAGAGTTGGTATTGACTGAAAGCAAAGGCAACCGCAGCTATGAATTTGACGAAACCGCCGATGAGAACCTTGATGAGGAAATTGAACTTTCGGCGCAATATATGCCTTCTTCGATGGGGATAACATTCATCGTCAAAGGCTCGGCGGATATCGTTCGCGGGAAGGTTTCTCTTGCTACCTACAGAAACGCCAAAATTCCCGATTGTGTGGTGCCTTATACTCCTGCCAACGGAGCGGATGACTATGTTGTGCCGTCGGAGTTTTCGCACATTATGAATTATGACAAAGAGGAAAAAGTTTTCCGTCTGTTAAGGTCGGTTCAGAAGAAAGAAATTAGGGATATTTTCGAGCGAGACACAATTTCGGAAACCGATCACGATATTTTGAAACAGCCTGCTTATCGTTTGGCGGAGCTTTGTCGTTCAGCTTATGTTCGCGAGCCGCACAATGATATCGAATTCGTCCTTGATTTTTCCGGAAGTGATTATATTGATGCAAACAGGGATATTGACGGAACGACGGCAAAGGTTACGGCACTCAGAACAAAAATTTCCGAAGGCATATGGTCACTTAGCATAATGCTCGTTAACGGATTATCTGAAGTGCCTGCGAAGGCATATCATTGTATTTATCAGCCCGTTTTGGAAATCTCTTCTGCGGATAACGATTTTGTTTTTATTGAAAGCAGTGCTGAAGCCGATATTGACAACATGGACGATGAAGAGCAGTCACTTGACTTGCTATACAGAGACAAGAAAATTTTTGGAACCGGGCTTGGCGTGTCCGTGGATTGGAGTATTGACAAAAACGGTGACGGCAGTATCTGGAGCGATTATTTCCCGATTTCCGAAGTGCCGCCGATGAGTTTTGACCTGCCGTCAAACGATAAAATATCGGTTGAGCAGTTATCCATGAAGTATCTTTCCGATTTGGACAAAACGGACAAATCTACGAAACTTGGTGCCTTACAAAGTCTCGTGGACTTATACAAAACATGGGTTGTTGAACTGGAAGGCATCACTTCAACGCTTGATCGAGATACAAATCCGCTGCTGCCAAAAACATCGCCGAATGCAAGCGAGCTTATAAACGAATGTATTCTGGGCTTGCCGCACTAGAAAGTGATGAGAAAGCATACTCCGCTTTTGTCCTCGCGAACAGAGCCATGTTCATGCAAAGGGTACACCTTCGGATGCAACAACAGACTTCGGATACTGACTGTTATCCCGGTGATGAAAAAATTGCAGAACTTCTTCAAGATATGGATTATCGTCAGCAGGATGATAAGGACTGCCGATGGCGTCCGTTCCAGATTGCGTTTCTATTGATGGACATTAATTCTATCATAAACGACGAATCACCTGAACGGGATATCGTTGATTTGATTTGGTTTCCCACAGGCGGTGGTAAAACTGAGGCTTACCTTGGATTAACTGCTTTTACGATCTTCTATCGCAGACTGACACATCTTACCGAGTCAGGCGGCACGGCGGTTATTATGCGCTATACTTTGCGCTTGCTTGCGGCTCAACAGTTTACCAGAGCGGCAACGCTCATCTGCGCCTGTGAGTATATCCGCCAAGACTGCGAAGCCAGAAAGCGCGTTTATCCGGCATATCCTCTTGGCAAAGAACCGATAACGATTGGTCTTTGGATCGGAGGAAGTCACATTCCGAACAAAAATGATGATGCCAATTTCCATCTTAAGAAGCTACTTGCCGTTAAAGATCATTTCTATGTGAGGAATGAGAAAGATCGTCACAACAAGTTTCAAGTTTTGAAATGCCCGTGGTGCGGCACAAAACTTGTTAAGGATGATAAAGACAAAAAGCTCGTCGGTTCTTGGGGATATAAAATGCGGGACGGAAAGCACTTTTATATGTCTTGCACACATGAAGATTGTGATTTTACGGCGAAACTGCCGATTCAAATAATCGATGAGGAACTCTACAACAATCCTCCGACACTTCTGTTTGGTACAGTTGATAAATTCGCCATGTTGCCTTGGGACGGTCGCATCGGTTCTTTCTTTGCCGTGAATAGCGACAACCGTGCTCCCGAACTAATTATTCAAGACGAGCTTCATCTTATATCGGGAGCCCTCGGAACTATAGTGGGTCTGTATGAAACAGCCGTAGATGCTATTTGCAGTCAAAAAGGGGTGCGTCCGAAAATTATCGCTTCTACGGCTACAATCAAAGAGCCAAGGAACAATGCTCGGTTTTATATAATCGCGATGTTGTTCAATTCCCGGCACCGGGATTGGATTCAGGCAACTCGTTCTTTGCTCGTGAAGCGGAAATATCTTATGAAAACGGAGTCTTCGGACGAAAATATGTCGGGCTTATGCCTTCCGGCAAGACTAAGGCAATGATGGAAATTCGTGCAATGGCGGCTTTATTACAAAGGATTCACATGATGAAATTGCCCGATGAAGTCAAAGACAAGCTATGGACACTGACCGCATATTTTAATAGCTTGAAAGATTTGGGCAAAGCTTCCACACTTGTGGAAGATGACGTTAAAGACTTTATCATCCGAACCGCAAACAGGCTGTTCACATCGCGTCGTTTGATTGTCAGTGCGGATGAGCTTACCAGCCGTGTCACCACTACCGAATTAAATGAAACGCTGGATAAACTTGAAAAACTGGAATACTCACGAATCAATATGAACAATAAACGTTATGCTTCCAACGTTCTGCTTGCCACAAATATGATTTCCGTCGGTATTGATGTTGCGCGATTGAATGTTATGCTTCTCGTCGGACAGCCGAAGCTGACCAGCGAATACATTCAGGCATCCAGTCGTGTCGGTCGTTCATATCCCGGAGTCGCTTTTGTGCAGTATGATGCGACAAAAAGCCGTGACCGTTCTCATTACGAGCGATTCAGAGCCTACCACGAGTCCTTTTATCGATTTGTTGAACCCACCGGAGCCACACCGTTCTCAAAACCCGCACGGGAGAGAGCGTTACACGCCGTTGTCACGGCGATGTTATCTCTCTGCCCTTTAAGCATAAGACCCATCAGGCCTGCTCCCGTCAGAACACGACCCAGCCCCGCAGTTGCCAGAGGCGTCGTATTGTGAATTTTTCTTGCCTCTTCTACCATGTCTGTGCTAATGGTCAGATAGACTCTATACATTTTACTTTTATCTATAGCAATTATGCTTTTCCCATTTATAAAATTTCTCCTTTTAAACATATCGTTTATTTACGATGAACTATCTTTGTTAATTCTTCTGTCAGATCGACGATAACCTTTTCAGATTCTTGAGCTGTATTGGCCCTTTGCCGATAAATAGATTTTAATTTTAGGCTCCGTTCCGGAAGGTCTCACCGTAAAGGAGCTTCCTCCTTCCAGCACCACTTCTATTACGTCTGACTTGGGAAGATTGATACAGACCGAACCGGACGGCTGTCCGTCTTCATTCAGAAAATACCGTTCCTGCTTCTGATAGTCTGCTACTTCCAGAATCGGTCTGCCGATCAACCGGCTTGGCAGTTCTTCTCTGAATCTCTGCATGAGCTGATTCATGATTTCCATGCCCTTTGAGCCTTCAAAAGTAAAATCGATCAGATGATTCTTAAAGTATCCGTATTCTTGATACAGTTCCTCCAGCCGATCAGCAAGCGTCAGTCCTTTTTCTTTGTAATACGCCGCCATTTCGCAGATGAGCATGGAACCGTTCACCGCATCCTTATCTCTTACATAGGTTCCCGACAGATACCCATAGCTTTCTTCAAATCCAAACAGGAACTCCGCTTCTCTGTTCTCATTTTCCAGAAATGCAATTTGTTCTCCGATAAACTTAAAGCCGGTCAGCGTCAAAATCATCCGAACTCCATGCTTCGCCGCAATAGCAGCCGTCATCCGAGTGGATACAATGGTGGTTATCACACACGGATTCTTTTTTAATCCGGTTTCTGCCTTCTTTTTAATCAAAAAATCGAATGAAGGACACCCACCTCGTTGCCGGATAGAAGCCGGTAGACCGGCCGGCTCTCCTTCGCCTTACCATTTCTGCCTTCTTCTCCCCTGCCGCTGCTTTCGCAAACAGCAAGACCACTCTGTCACAGTCCGGATCCGTCGCCAGAAGAATACCGGAATATCTGCGGTCTGCCCGGAAGCGGCGGCTTCTCGGGCAAGCCTGCCGCAAAGTTCAAGCCCCAGTTCAAGAGCTTCTCTTTTTCAGGATTGGGATAGGGGCAGGTGGGGAAATGGCCGTCCGGCAGTTCCTGTTCCTTCACCACAGCAATTTTGTGACGCCGATCCGCTCCAAAATAGCCCGTACCGGTTTGTTCCCTGTGCCGTTCAGCGGGGTATACACTACGGACAGCCTGCTTAAAGCCTTTCTTTCTTCCTCAGAAGATAAGGTGCTCTCAGCCTGCACCGCATCCAAATAGTTTTTGACCGTTTCATCCCCCAGCATATTCAGTATACCATCTCCGCCACTATATTTAACATCTGTAAAAATATCCAGCCGTTCTATATATCTGAAAATTTTCTCCGCAGCGGTCAAGGTGACCTGACATCCGGAATCGTCGTAAACCTTATATCCGTTATATTTAGCCGGGTTATGACTGGCCGTGATCATAATGCCCATAGAACAGTCCATCTGCCTTACAGCAAAAGAAAGAGCCGGTGTGGGCATCAATTCCTCATATAATATACATCGATATCGTTGGCAGTCAATACCTGCGCAGCTATTTTAGCAAAAACCTCAGAATAAATGCGGCTGTCATAGGAAATGGCAACGGAAGTCCCTGCCTGATTCTTTTTCTGCCTTAGCGGAGAATCCATCCGGTACTCCCCTGCTCGAATATAATCTGCTATTCCCTGAGTCGCCTTCGCCACCGTGTATATATTTAATCGGTTCGTACCCGCTCCTAAAATTCCTCTCAACCCGCCGGTGCCAAACTCTATATCTTTATAGAACCGCTCATAGATTTCCTCTCCGGCATTTTCCAGAGCCGCACATTCTTCCAGATCTTGAAGTAATTGCCGGTTTATATTTTTGATCTCTTCATTACTATTATGTAAATGAATCTGTTCTGTTAAAAATTCTTTCCAGATCTCATATGTTTTCATTCTGCAATCTCCCGTGTACCCGTGAATATTCGCCTGTAAAGGTCATTCTATACTATTAACAATATATTTTTACCACATAAACATCTTTTTTTCACAAAAAAATCACAATACCGAGTTAATATCAATATACATTAATTATTGTACCAATCAGGAACCTGAGTACAATAAAAATTTAATATATTAGGAGGGATTTGTAATATGGATCATTTTAAGAAACTATTATCCGGGGGAAAATCAGGAACCGATACATGTAAACTTCGTCATCGTGGACGAACCATCATCTTCGTCTGATTCGAATGCAAATCACGGGTCAAGACCGAAACACAGGTTTCACTTTAAATCTACTAAGGGAAGTATCGCACTCCTGGTTGTCTTATGTCTCCTTGCTTCGACCATTTTCGGATTCGGCGGCGCCATGTTCGCCAACCATATGATCACCGGAAGTGACAGCTTCGGCAAACGTTCCGAAGCAGACGGCAAGTTAAGTATATCCAATACCGGGACTACCATAGAGCAGTCCACGGACGGAAATTTGACCATCAAAGAGATTGCGGCTCTGAATGCCAACTCTGTGGTGGAAATAAAGACCGAAGCTATGGTAACAGATTCCTGGATGCAGCAATATGTTACGGAGGGTGCCGGAAGCGGAGTGGTCATTTCTGCTGACGGGTACATCGTAACCAACAACCACGTGATTGAGAATTCCAATAAAATTACCGTTACCTTAAAAAGCGGCAAATCGTATTCGGCAAAATTAATCGGCCGGGATGATGAAACGGACATTGCCGTTTTAAAAATTGATGCCTCAGGGCTTACTCCGGTGGTCTATGGGGACAGCAGCGCACTGGAGGTCGGCGATTTATCTGTCGTAATCGGAAATCCTCTGGGAAGTCTGGGCGGAACCGTTACTGCCGGAATCGTAAGTGCTCTGGATCGCTCCATTACCATTGACGGCAAGAGCATGACGCTGCTTCAAACAGATGCTTCCATTAATCCGGGCAATTCCGGCGGCGGCATGTTCAATCAGAATGGAGAGCTGGTGGGAATCATTGTTGCCAAATCCTCCGGTTCCGATGTCGAGGGGCTGGGCTTTGCCATTCCGGTCAACAAAGTGAAAAAAATCGCTCAGGAGCTGGCGGATTACGGATATGTACGAGGAAGAATCGATACCGGCATGACCTTCGTAGATCTAACTTCCATGCGGAACGCCGTTTATTACGGGGTGACCAGCCTGGGGATCTACGTCAAGAGCGTGGACAGCGATTTTGCCAAGGCAGCCGGTTTTAAGAGCGGTGATATGATCTATTATGTAGGCGATAAAAAAAATCAATTCCGCATCGGATCTGACCAGTGCCTTTGACGGATATAAGGTGGGGGACAAGGTGCAGATTACAGTGGTCCGCAACAATGATAATGAAATGAAAAAGCTGAATCTGACGCTGGGAGAAAAGACCAGCAATTAGTCCGGAGAAAATTCAATCACTCTACACGGTGTGATTTTCTCATATACAAAGAGGGTGTGTCCTGATTTTATTCCATCAGGACGCACCCTCCTTTTGCTTTTCGATTAAATTTTAATTTTATGACAGGATTACTCTTAATAACTTTTTCCACGTTCGCTGGGTCAAGAGGAATTGATTGTAATGCCTCTTAACATTTTTAGCGTACCTTTCAAATTCGGTCATCATCGTAAAAAAACGATCGTCGTGAAAATGCGCTGCCATTTTAGGCAAGGTCTCAGCCAGTGCACTTTTCAGGAAGTGCATTCTTTGTTCATATTCTTCCGGATCCGTAATGTAGACCAGAAGCGGCTTATACCGTACCCATCCGATGCAAGCATTTAAAAATCTTGTATTGATAGTCGAGGAGTTTGCTGTTATTTCTGAAAGATGGATTGGTAGCACGCCTTCCAGCAAATATTGATAAATGGAAAAGCCGTCATGAAAGGTATAGCACGGAATTCTGCGGACGACTCGATCTTGCAGCATAGTAGATAAAAATGTATCCTCTCCTCTGGCTCCCGGAGGGTTGAAAAATGGAAGTGACTTATCCGGCTTATTCAGATTGATGCACAGATTCGCTCCTGAAATAAATTTACATCCCCCTATCAGAGGTACATCCGATGCGTCGTTTTGGGTCAGCACATCAGTCGAAGCGTATGTAACGCCGCCGGACTCCATGAGATTTTTAATATTGGGCCAGCTTATAATGTCGTTGCTGATGGCTTCAATAAATAATCTAAAATCCTGTTCGCTCAGCATATCGTTGAATTTTACCTGCGGAATCGGAGAAATATATCCGCAATGGAATCCATTCGTATAATCCGCATTTTCAATTTCTTTTATATGAGAGAGAAAAACCTGCTGGCCGCTCCAAAGGCAAATATTGTGGTTATTCGTCACAGCCAGGGGGTATTCATCGTCATCCAGGAATAGCAGGGCGTTCATTTGATTCTCAATGGCCGCATACAATACGGCATTTCTCTTTCCGGCATATCCTGCCCCAAAAACACTTGTTAATTCGGCCTGAGTAAATTCTCCGCTCCGCCGAAGCTTCTCAACACTTCTTAATGCGTTTTTTGCTCCGACAAAAGTAATGCTGTCAAAAGTGTCCACAATTTCCTGACTCAGATTCGTATAATCGGTAGACTTCGTGTGATGATATTCCACGTCATATGCGACAAAGAGATGCAGGCTAAGCTTTACATCTTTCTGAAGGCTGGCTTTTGAAGCGTTCCAAGTATTGATGTAAGTCGCCAGAACTTTTCTGAAGTTTCTCCTGCCGGTAGTAAAACCAATTCCCATACGAATTTCTTTCATTTACACGCCTTCTTTCCTTTTCCTGTTTTTTGTATTACTTTCTTATTCCACTTGACTGGGTATTACATATATACTATCAAATGCTTATACCCCTGTCAAATCGGCAGGGGTTGCAAAACAAGAAGCAGATTGGCGCCAGAAAAAATTTTTAATGATTTTCCAACAATTCCAGTGTTTTAAATTTAAGCTTAATCGCGGTCTGCGTTGAAAGCTTTTCTTTATTGGACTCCCGCAGTTTCAACAAATCTTCTGTCATGCCTACGGCCGCATAGGTGGTCGTCTCAAAGGTTTTCAGCTGATTGGGATCATCCGATCCATCGATCAGGCATAGCGGCGGGAATAATACGCACCACCAATTATTTCCTTCCCCATTTCCAATGGTAATGTTCAACGCTTCATAATTCCCTGCCGGAAAAGTCATGTCTCCATAAGTCTTTTCGGGAATCCATCGTACTCCCAGTTCGGCATTAACCTTATAATCATAGCCATTTTCTTTTATTATCTTTTCTGCGACCTTTTCGATTAAATCTAAGTGGGATAATAAATAGGCCCTCGATTCTTCCGCATCCAATGAAACCTGTGCGGTCGTCCTGCTGTCCACTACGGCCATGGTTTCTTTCGCGGGCTCTTCTTCCCTTTGTTTCCGGTCTCCTCCTGGCTCTGCGGGGCTGCTTCCACGGAATCATACTTTTCCATGGTCTCTTTTATCAGCTTTTGATTGACCGCCTCAAGCACTCCGTCCCGTACCTTCAATTTCAGCTGTTGGTCTTCCGGCGAATTGCTGTTCGCCACCACGTGAAAACGGATAATTCCGGAATGAACATCGCCCTTCTTATCGTTTTGGGTATACCACCCTGTATATAAAATCATGCATATTAAAATAAATAACATGGCCTGCATCTGCCGTTTATCAATCTCATAAAAAAACCTCCTGTAAGGTTACTTCCTTATTTGGGAGTATTGCCAACAGAAGGCTTTTTATTCATGATTCTATTATTTTACGATTAAAAGCTTCAGACCTGGCTGCAAGGTCTGGTCTGCAGCCAATTCATTGATCTCTGTTATCATTTCCATGGTGGTCCTGTATTTTTTGGCAATATTCCAAAGTGTGTCTCCATTCTTTGTAATATATACCACCATTCCCGGTTTCCTGCCTGCTTCATCCTTAGCCTCTACAAAGCAAACATTTTGAATGACCTCATATTTATCCTGACCATATACGGAGGAGGAAATAAATAGGTTGGCGTTGACTTCAATTTGTTTTGCGTTAATTCGGTCAAACCACAATTCTTTGATGGCAATCTCGCTGTTTGCTTTCGTATCGCCCCGTCCCATTGGAATTTCCATGGCTCCCCTGAAAGGAACTTCCTTATTCAATCTGAACGCTGCCTTCTTTTCATCCTCGAGATAACGAGCTCACCGCTGAATCCTGCACCTCTTTATTGAGCGGGTGGAGATCGGTGAACGAGAAGCAAAATGGTCTCACACCGCCCCGCAGGAAATCAATATCTACTACCGGGACATTGGCTTAATGGACAGCGTAACTGAACAGCAAACAGAGCAAAAAACACAGAGTGATTCACCAGAGGTCGCATAAAACGGCAATCGGCAGACAGCGGAAACCCACTGCCTGCCGATATACATACCGCCCCACTTCACCACGGCTTGGAGAATGTCCCTATTACACCGTGGGGAACGGGGTCGTTTTTTTCTTGAAAATCACAGATAACTGTGGTAACATTGTAAGGTATATGAGAAATTATATGATAGATGCACTGGCTGAAGCCAAAAAAGCCTATGCCTGCGGTGAGATTCCCATTGGAGCTATTGTTGAAAAAGATGGGACAATCGTTGGCAGAGGGTATAATTTAACAGAAACTTTACAAGACCCGACAGCACATGCAGAATTGATTGCCATACGGGAAGCGGCCAAAGCTTTAGGAGGATGGAGGCTGCTCGGCTGCAATCTATATGTAACCTGCGAGCCGTGCGCCATGTGTGCCGGGGCTATTGTCTGGTCCAGAATGAAAAAAGTTTTTATTGGGGCGATGGATCCCAAGGGCGGAGCTTGCGGCTCAGTGTTTAA
Organism: Aminipila luticellarii; assembly: GCF_004103735.1. NCBI lineage: Bacteria > Bacillati > Bacillota > Clostridia > Peptostreptococcales > Anaerovoracaceae > Aminipila > Aminipila luticellarii. Next base: position 160,051 of record NZ_CP035281.1, read on the forward strand.
TATTATTCAGGAAGAAAAGCTGAACCATTTTGTTGAAATGGAAACAGGTGTCATGGAAACAGAATGCTCAAGCCTGTTAAAAGATTTTTTTAAAAATTTACGGCGGCGGGGTTCGAGATGGGATAAGCAAAAGAACTCAGGGCTTACAAAATAGAAAGTGGAGGAACTTAAATGAAAAAATCGATAAGTGCAGTGGCTGCACTGGCGTTATTACTGGTAATGATGACAACATCTCTTTGTTTTGCAGGAACCTTGAAGCTGGAGGATTCTTATCCGAGGGACAATGAAAAGGGAATGCAGGTCGAGAACTCAGGTGTAAAGCTGTACTTCAACCAAAATATGATCAATAAAGAGAACGTGAAAGAAAATTTAAAAAGCTTTAAGCTTACGGATGCAAAAGGAAAGGCTCTGCCGATTCGGGTGGTTTACAGTCCGAAGGAAGAAGGACTGGTTCTTGTTCTTGTGAATAAGCAGACTCTGGCGTCCGACAGTTCGTATAAGCTTTTTATTTCAAAGAATGTAACGGCAGCCTCGGGAGACAGTCTTGGAAAAAATCAGGTGATTCATTTTAATACAATAGATACCAGCTCCTCCATGAAAGCGAATATGGTCATGATGGGCATCATGATGGTGGGTGTTATCTGGGCTTCCAGTAAAGCCGCTAAGAAGCAGGTAGAAAAGGAGAAAGAAGAAGCGGGAGCAGAAGAACCAGTAAATCCGTATAAAGTGGCAAAGGAAACCGGAAAATCCGTAGAAGAAATCGTTGCAAAGGATCAGAAGGAAAAAGAAAAGCATCGAAGAAAGATGGAGAGGAAACTTGCAAGAGAGGCGGATGAAGACGAAGAAGACGACGAAATCATTGAAAATGACAATAAACGGGTAAAAGGACCGCGGCCAATTTCGGCAGGCGGAGGCACCTACATTACAGGAAGAAAAGCGGCGGCAGAAGAAGCCGCCAGAAAAAAAGCTCTGGCGGGAACCACAAGACCTAAGAATAAAGGAAAGAAAAAGATAATCAATAAAGATCAGCTCACTTTATGATATAGGATAAGGTGAGCTGTTTTGTTTACGGAGAGACCAAATTTCGGAAAGGTACTGCGGATGAAAGAAATCACGATAAAATCTTATGCAAAGATAAACTTGTCATTAGATGTCCTGGGGGTTCTTCCCAATGGATACCATCAAGTGGAAATGATCATGCAGCAGCTTGAGCTTCATGATCTGGTGACCGTCAAATGGACAGAAACCAGGGAACAGGACCAGGAAACCATTCTTTTAACGGCAAACAAGAGCAGTATTCCGTTGAATCGTGAAAATCTTGCGTATAAGGCTGCCGAGATAATGTGCAGCAGTTTACATAAAACGGGAAAAATAGAAATCCATATAGAGAAAAACATACCGGTGGCAGCAGGCCTGGCCGGAGGAAGCGGAAATGCAGCAGCAGTGCTGCATGCTTTAAATTATCTTTGGGATACCGGGCTGTCGGTGAGAGAGCTTTGTGAGACAGGACTTAAATTGGGAGCAGATGTGCCTTTTTGCATCATGGGTCAGGCGAAAGGAAATGTTCAGCTTGGTTCCAAAATAAGTGAGGATTCGTTGGCATGCACCTGCGCCCTTGCGGAGGGAATCGGGGAAAAGCTTACCCCTGTCACGCCGCTTTGCTGTGAAGTGCTGCTCAGCAAACCGCCTATAGGAATTTCAACAGCCGAGGTTTATAAAGGAATAGATGCAGAGCTGGGACTCGGAAAGCCTGCAAATGGAGAGGCTGCCGGAAAGGTTCAGCGTCATTTGAGGACAGAAGAACTCATAGATGGATTAAATTCAAAAAATTGCGAAAAAATAGCGGAGAACATGTTAAATGTACTTGAATTATTCAGTGCAAAGAGGTATCCTATCATTATGTATACAAAAGACAAGATTATTCGGCAGGGCAGTGCTGCCAAAGTCCTGATGAGCGGAAGCGGCCCCACTGTATTTGCCATATATTTTGACGGCTCAGAACCTGATGGGGATTATAAGCTCCTGTGTGAGATGAACGAAGAAACGTATGTTACTAGGACATTAGTAAAATAATAAAGATGAGGTGAAAGATGTTAAATTTTGATATTCAGAATCATAGGCCCCTTAGAGAGATCGTCTATGAAGAATTAAAACTGCAAATTTTGACGGGAAAAATTGTTCCCGGTACGCGAATGATGGAAGTGGAGCTGGCCGAAGATATGGGCGTAAGTCGTACCCCTATTCGGGAAGCCATCCGAAAGCTGGAGAAAGAAGGACTTGTAACCATAGAGCCGCGCAGAGGAGCCTATGCTTCTCAGATTTCTACTGAGGATATGGTTGAGATTCTGGAGGTACGGCAGAACATGGAAGGCCTTGCCGCCTATATTGCAGCAGAGCGGATGAAACCTGAGCAGCTGAAGAATATTGAGCAGGCAGAGGAAGCCTATAATAAGGCCGTTGAGGATGGGAATACGGCTGATATGATCTATTACGATTCCAAGTTTCATAAATTAATTGTGGAAGCCAGCAATAATAAAACGCTGCTGCAGCTTATTGAGCCGCTGCAGGAAATGGCACTGAGATTCCGATACCTTTATTATGATGATTTCAAAAGAGCCGAGAACATGCCTCACGAGCATCAGGTCATTATAGATGCCATTGCACAGGGGAATGCAGAGGCTGCGAAAGAGGCCGCCGATACCCATATTAAAAAATTAAAAGAATTAGTAAGGACGGAGGGTGTTGTGTAAGCACTCACAAAAAAGCTTGTTTTTAGAGGAAAGTTCCCTTTAAAAACAGGCCTTTTTTATTACGTAGGAAATACCGCTTGCGATATTGACGGAATATCATAAAAAGCTACGTTCAGGTAAGCGGATGCATTTTCCTCATTTCATTCAATATGGCCTGACAAATATCATCGCTCATGACCGTTACAAAATTAGTGGTTAAAAAATCTTCTATTTCCAGTGTGAACGTTACTGTCATAACCGATTCATACTTTCCGTACATAAAGTCTTTATAGGAATTTGTATCTTGAACTTCTTCAAGCTTTGGTGTAGAAATATCAATTTCTTTATTTAAGAATTTTGCCAGGGCGGTGGAGGAAGAACCCATCATTTGATTCATCAGTTCACAGATTGCACTTTTTGAAATCTCGTCTATCTCCGTGATCTCCATACAGGTCATCTGACAGACCATCTTTAAAATATCTTCACGCTTTAGAAGCAAGGAATTCGTACCCTTCAACCCCTTAACATAATCAACGCTGATACCATAAGCAGGTTCCAGATAGGTGATATCCAACTCTCTGGAAGTTACGATTTCTACCGTTGGAATAGAAATACCAACCTTTCTGCTCAGTATAGTGGATAAGGCAGTAGCGGAAGAACCAATGCCAATATTGAAAAGCTCACCTATTGCATCTATCTCTTTTTTTGTTACATCCATATTAATCTCCTTGCATCTTAAACTGCATATAAATTGAAGAAATTTACCTTTTAAGATTATCACAAATGCCCCCATTATTCAATTCGTTTCATTCGGATTATATTTATATGAAACAAGTAGTAATACAAACAAAGGACGCGGAATAAAATGTATTGTGTTTAATGTATGCAAGGCGGACAATGCCGCAGAATTAAAGTTCCAAATCTAACGTATAAGGGGGATAATATCATGACCTATGATAAGAATATACCTGATTTTGCACTTCAGCCAGCCAAGGAATCGGAGGAAACAGAGGAGTTTGATCCGTCACCATATGACCGACTATTAAATTTGCACAGTCAGGAGCAGACAGAAGAACCGGATCCGGATTTACAGCACCATACTGTTCGGGATTATGTTTTTCCTTCCTTCTCAGGGGTAGAGGACATCGGAAGAAAGTCAGAAAAAATAGAGATACCGGAAGAAATGATTATGGGAGAGCAAAGACCGGAACCGATAGAAATAGAGAAAGCAGACACGGCTTATGAGGAAAAGCCAGAAGCGAAGCCGGATATGCTGTATGAGGAAGCAGAAACGGTAAACCTTGAAAACTCCCAAGCAGAAGCTGAAAGCACTGAGACAGCAGAGGCCGCAAACGTTGAAGGACCGGAAGAGATAACCGAAGTGGCAGCAGAGCCGGAGCCAGAACCGGAACCGGAAACAATTCAGGTCATCAGCAGACCTGAATATGACCTGGAGCTCGAAAAAGAATTGGAAACGAAAGCCGAACCGATCGAACCCACCGAACCGGCAAAGCCCGCCATGGCTGCTCCGCAGGCAGCGGCGCCGAACAGTGAAGCTGCAGTGATTGTTCCTACAGCGGGAGCACTGGTGACCAATGAATTAAAAATGACCGATATCCGGGAAAAACCGGAAACCAAAGTATATATAGAGGAAGATATTTTAGTGCCGGATACAAAAGAAGACTTAGCTTCTATTCTTTCCATGACCGGCAAAGCAAGTCTGGCTGATTCGGAAATCCGTGTGGGGCAGCTTAGTCAGGATTCCGTAAAGGTAACTGGAGAGATTGAACTGCACACCTTATATATTCCGGAGAACTATATCGGAGAACACCATATCATCAGCATTCAATCCAGACTGCCGTTTAAGACCGAATGGAATGTATCCGCAGAACCTCAGTCCAGGCTGGTCATCAAGCCGACTATTGAAAGTATTGATTATACCGTAATAAATGAACGAAAATTCAGGGCAAAGCTGACCGTGAGGCTGGCCATGCGTGAATATGCCAACGTTGAAATGCAGGTATTTCAGGGCATAAAGGGTGAAAAGTTACAGCTTTTAAAAGAAAAGATCCAAATGACCCATGTATCCGAACGAAAATCAGATGTAATGGAAATCAATGAAACACTGGCTTTAAAAGATTCTCAGCCAAAGCCTGAACGGATCTTAAAATATGATGTGGACATCGTAGAGAATCATAAACAGATTACAGAGGATAAGGCGGTAGTAAATGCAACCATTTATTGCAACGTGCTCTATCTGGGAAACACCAATGATGTAGAAGCCATGAGCCTAGAAGAGAGCGGAGCACCGAAGCTTTCGCCTCAGCTGTTCCAAGGGAAAACTGAATTTACACAGTTTATACCGATTGCAAATCCGGCAGAGGGAAGCAAGATTGATTTTAACTACAACGACTTGACGGTGCATATTAAAGAGCCGGATCCGGAAGAATCCTCCGAAAACGCTTTTGCGCTGGAAGGAAATGTGGAAACCACCATTGAAATTTACAAAAATCTGGAGCGGGAGATCGTGACGGATATCTACCATAGGTCGAAGGATGTTATCTGTGACAAAGTAGAACTGGAAGCCATGTCCCTAGGCGGCAGCGGTGTGACAGAGGCCGCCGTAAGAGAAATTATCAATGTGCCTGAAAAATATGGCGAAGTGAAGAGAGTTATTTACATATACGGGAATATTAAAAACAGTAAAAGCTTTTTGGAGCAGAATAAAAACATTGTGGAAGGAACCATTGATATTACCTTGCTGTGTCTTCCGGAGGATGAAAAGAAGGCAGCGTTCAGATTGAATAAGGAAGTTCCTTTCAGGGGAGCCATGGAAATTCCAATGGGACGGGGCGATACGAAAGCAAACAGCGAGATTGCCATCAAAGAATTGTGGTTTGACCGAATTAACGCAAAACAAATTGAAGTCAACGCCAACCTATTTATTTCCTCCTCCGTATATGGTCAGGATAAATATGAGGTCATTCAAAATGTTTGCTTTGTAGAGGCTAAGGATGAAGCAGGCAGGAAACCGGGAATGGTGGTATATATTACAAAGAATGGAGACACACTTTGGAATATTGCCAAAAAATACAGGACCACCATGGAAATGATAACAGAGATCAATGAATTGGCTGCAGACCAGACCTTGCAGCCAGGTCTGAAGCTTTTAATCGTAAAATAATAGAATCATGAATAAAAAGCCTTCTGTTGGCAATACTCCCAAATAAGGAAGTAACCTTACAGGAGGTTTTTTTATGAGATTTGATAAACGGCAGATGCAGGCCATGTTATTTATTTTAATATGCATGATTTTATATACAGGGTGGTATACCCAAAACGATAAGAAGGGCGATGTTCATTCCGGAATTATCCGTTTTCACGTGGTGGCGAACAGCAATTCGCCGGAAGACCAACAGCTGAAATTGAAGGTACGGGACGGAGTGCTTGAGGCGGTCAATCAAAAGCTGATAAAAGAGACCATGGAAAAGTATGATTCCGTGGAAGCAGCCCCGCAGAGCCAGGAGGAGACCGGAAACAAAGGGGAAGAAGAGCCCGCGAAAGAAACCATGGCCGTAGTGGACAGCAGGACGACCGCACAGGTTTCATTGGATGCGGAAGAATCGAGGGCCTATTTATTATCCCACTTAGATTTAATCGAAAAGGTCGCAGAAAAGATAATAAAAGAAAATGGCTATGATTATAAGGTTAATGCCGAACTGGGAGTACGATGGATTCCCGAAAAGACTTATGGAGACATGACTTTTCCGGCAGGGAATTATGAAGCGTTGAACATTACCATTGGAAATGGGGAAGGAAATAATTGGTGGTGCGTATTATTCCCGCCGCTATGCCTGATCGATGGATCGGATGATCCCAATCAGCTGAAAACCTTTGAGACGACCACCTATGCGGCCGTAGGCATGACAGAAGATTTGTTGAAACTGCGGGAGTCCAATAAAGAAAAGCTTTCAACGCAGACCGCGATTAAGCTTAAATTTAAAACACTGGAATTGTTGGAAAATCATTAAAAATTTTTTCTGGCGCCAATCTGCTTCTTGTTTTGCAACCCCTGCCGATTTGACAGGGGTATAAGCATTTGATAGTATATATGTAATACCCAGTCAAGTGGAATAAGAAAGTAATACAAAAAACAGGAAAAGGAAAGAAGGCGTGTAAATGAAAGAAATTCGTATGGGAATTGGTTTTACTACCGGCAGGAGAAACTTCAGAAAAGTTCTGGCGACTTACATCAATACTTGGAACGCTTCAAAAGCCAGCCTTCAGAAAGATGTAAAGCTTAGCCTGCATCTCTTTGTCGCATATGACGTGGAATATCATCACACGAAGTCTACCGATTATACGAATCTGAGTCAGGAAATTGTGGACACTTTTGACAGCATTACTTTTGTCGGAGCAAAAACGCATTAAGAAGTGTTGAGAAGCTTCGGCGGAGCGGAGAATTTACTCAGGCCGAATTAACAAGTGTTTTTGGGGCAGGATATGCCGGAAAGAGAAATGCCGTATTGTATGCGGCCATTGAGAATCAAATGAACGCCCTGCTATTCCTGGATGACGATGAATACCCCCTGGCTGTGACGAATAACCACAATATTGCCTTTGGAGCGGCCAGCAGGTTTTTCTCTCTCATATAAAAGAAATTGAAAATGCGGATTATACGAATGGATTCCATTGCGGATATATTTCTCCGATTCCGCAGGTAAAATTCAACGATATGCTGAGCGAACAGGATTTTAGATTATTTATTGAAGCCATCAGCAACGACATTATAAGCTGGCCCAATATTAAAAATCTCATGGAGTCCGGCGGCGTTACATACGCTTCGACTGATGTGCTGACCCAAAACGACGCATCGGATGTACCTCTGATAGGGGGATGTAAATTTATTTCAGGAGCGAATCTGTGCATCAATCTGAATAAGCCGGATAAGTCACTTCCATTTTTCAACCCTCCGGGAGCCAGAGGAGAGGATACATTTTTATCTACTATGCTGCAAGATCGAGTCGTCCGCAGAATTCCGTGCTATACCTTTCATGACGGCTTTTCCATTTATCAATATTTGCTGGAAGGCGTGCTACCAATCCATCTTTCAGAAATAACAGCAAACTCCTCGACTATCAATACAAGATTTTTAAATGCTTGCATCGGATGGGTACGGTATAAGCCGCTTCTGGTCTACATTACGGATCCGGAAGAATATGAACAAAGAATGCACTTCCTGAAAAGTGCACTGGCTGAGACCTTGCCTAAAATGGCAGCGCATTTTCACGACGATCGTTTTTTTACGATGATGACCGAATTTGAAAGGTACGCTAAAAATGTTAAGAGGCATTACAATCAATTCCTCTTGACCCAGCGAACGTGGAAAAAGTTATTAAGAGTAATCCTGTCATAAAATTAAAATTTAATCGAAAAGCAAAAGGAGGGTGCGTCCTGATGGAATAAAATCAGGACACACCCTCTTTGTATATGAGAAAATCACACCGTGTAGAGTGATTGAATTTTCTCCGGACTAATTGCTGGTCTTTTCTCCCAGCGTCAGATTCAGCTTTTTCATTTCATTATCATTGTTGCGGACCACTGTAATCTGCACCTTGTCCCCCACCTTATATCCGTCAAAGGCACTGGTCAGATCCGATGCGGAATTGATTTTTTTATCGCCTACATAATAGATCATATCACCGCTCTTAAAACCGGCTGCCTTGGCAAAATCGCTGTCCACGCTCTTGACGTAGATCCCCAGGCTGGTCACCCCGTAATAAACGGCGTTCCGCATGGAAGTTAGATCTACGAAGGTCATGCCGGTATCGATTCTTCCTCGTACATATCCGTAATCCGCCAGCTCCTGAGCGATTTTTTTCACTTTGTTGACCGGAATGGCAAAGCCCAGCCCCTCGACATCGGAACCGGAGGATTTGGCAACAATGATTCCCACCAGCTCTCCATTCTGATTGAACATGCCGCCGCCGGAATTGCCCGGATTAATGGAAGCATCTGTTTGAAGCAGCGTCATGCTCTTGCCGTCAATGGTAATGGAGCGATCCAGAGCACTTACGATTCCGGCAGTAACGGTTCCGCCCAGACTTCCCAGAGGATTTCCGATTACGACAGATAAATCGCCGACCTCCAGTGCGCTGCTGTCCCCATAGACCACCGGAGTAAGCCCTGAGGCATCAATTTTTAAAACGGCAATGTCCGTTTCATCATCCCGGCCGATTAATTTTGCCGAATACGATTTGCCGCTTTTTAAGGTAACGGTAATTTTATTGGAATTCTCAATCACGTGGTTGTTGGTTACGATGTACCCGTCAGCAGAAATGACCACTCCGCTTCCGGCACCCTCCGTAACATATTGCTGCATCCAGGAATCTGTTACCATAGCTTCGGTCTTTATTTCCACCACAGAGTTGGCATTCAGAGCCGCAATCTCTTTGATGGTCAAATTTCCGTCCGTGGACTGCTCTATGGTAGTCCCGGTATTGGATATACTTAACTTGCCGTCTGCTTCGGAACGTTTGCCGAAGCTGTCACTTCCGGTGATCATATGGTTGGCGAACATGGCGCCGCCGAATCCGAAAATGGTCGAAGCAAGGAGACATAAGACAACCAGGAGTGCGATACTTCCCTTAGTAGATTTAAAGTGAAACCTGTGTTTCGGTCTTGACCCGTGATTTGCATTCGAATCAGACGAAGATGATGGTTCGTCCACGATGACGAAGTTTACATCTTGTATCGGTTCCTGTTGATTTTCCCCCGGATAATAGTTCTTAAAATGATCCATATTACAAATCCCCTCCTAATATATTAAATTTTTATTGTACTCAGGTTCCTGATTGGTACAATAATTAATGTATATTGATATATTAACTCGGTATTGTGATTTTTTTGTGAAAAAAAGATGTTTATGTGGTAAAATATATTGTTAATAGTATAGAATGACCTTTACAGGCGAATATTCACGGGTACACGGGAGATTGCAGAATGAAAACATATGAGATCTGGAAAGAATTTTTAACAGAACAGATTCATTTACATAATAGTAATGAAGAGATCAAAAATATAAACCGGCAATTACTTCAAGATCTGGAAGAATGTGCGGCTCTGGAAAATGCCGGAGAGGAAATCTATGAGCGGTTCTATAAAGATATAGAGTTTGGCACCGGCGGGTTGAGAGGAATTTTAGGAGCGGGTACGAACCGATTAAATATATACACGGTGGCGAAGGCGACTCAGGGAATAGCAGATTATATTCGAGCAGGGGAGTACCGGATGGATTCTCCGCTAAGGCAGAAAAAGAATCAGGCAGGGACTTCCGTTGCCATTTCCTATGACAGCCGCATTTATTCTGAGGTTTTTGCTAAAATAGCTGCGCAGGTATTGACTGCCAACGATATCGATGTATATTTATATGAGGAATTGATGCCCACACCGGCTCTTTCTTTTGCTGTAAGGCAGATGGACTGTTCTATGGGCATTATGATCACGGCCAGTCATAACCCGGCTAAATATAACGGATATAAGGTTTACGACGATTCCGGATGTCAGGTCACCTTGACCGCTGCGGAGAAAATTTTCAGATATATAGAACGGCTGGATATTTTTACAGATGTTAAATATAGTGGCGGAGATGGTATACTGAATATGCTGGGGGATGAAACGGTCAAAAACTATTTGGATGCGGTGCAGGCTGAGAGCACCTTATCTTCTGAGGAAGAAAGAAAGGCTTTAAGCAGGCTGTCCGTAGTGTATACCCCGCTGAACGGCACAGGGAACAAACCGGTACGGGCTATTTTGGAGCGGATCGGCGTCACAAAAATTGCTGTGGTGAAGGAACAGGAACTGCCGGACGGCCATTTCCCCACCTGCCCCTATCCCAATCCTGAAAAAAGAGAAGCTCTTGAACTGGGGCTTGAACTTTGCGGCAGGCTTGCCCGAGAAGCCGCCGCTTCCGGGCAGACCGCAGATATTCCGGATATTCTTCTGGCGACGGATCCGGACTGTGACAGAGTGGGTCTTGCTGTTTGCGAAAGCAGCGGCAGGGGAGAAGAAGGCAGAAATGGTAAGGCGAAGGAGAGCCGGCCGGTCTACCGGCTTCTATCCGGCAACGAGGTGGGTGTCCTTCTATTCGATTTTTTGATTAAAAAGAAGGCAGAAACCGGATTAAAAAAGAATCCGTGTGTGATAACCACCATTGTATCCACTCGGATGACGGCTGCTATTGCGGCGAAGCATGGAGTTCGGATGATTTTGACGCTGACCGGCTTTAAGTTTATCGGAGAACAAATTGCATTTCTGGAAAATGAGAACAGAGAAGCGGAGTTCCTGTTTGGATTTGAAGAAAGCTATGGGTATCTGTCGGGAACCTATGTAAGAGATAAGGATGCGGTGAACGGTTCCATGCTCATCTGCGAAATGGCGGCGTATTACAAAGAAAAAGGACTGACGCTTGCTGATCGGCTGGAGGAACTGTATCAAGAATACGGATACTTTAAGAATCATCTGATCGATTTTACTTTTGAAGGCTCAAAGGGCATGGAAATCATGAATCAGCTCATGCAGAGATTCAGAGAAGAACTGCCAAGCCGGTTGATCGGCAGACCGATTCTGGAAGTAGCAGACTATCAGAAGCAGGAACGGTATTTTCTGAATGAAGACGGACAGCCGTCCGGTTCGGTCTGTATCAATCTTCCCAAGTCAGACGTAATAGAAGTGGTGCTGGAAGGAGGAAGCTCCTTTACGGTGAGACCTTCCGGAACGGAGCCTAAAATTAAAATCTATTTATCGGCAAAGGGCAATACAGCTCAAGAATCTGAAAAGGTTATCGTCGATCTGACAGAAGAATTAACAAAGATAGTTCATCGTAAATAAACGATATGTTTAAAAGGAGAAATTTTATAAATGGGAAAAGCATTAATTGCTATAGATAAAAGTAAAATGTATAGAGTCTATCTGACCATTAGCACAGACATGGTAGAAGAGGCAAGAAAAATTCACAATACGACGCCTCTGGCAACTGCGGGGCTGGGTCGTGTTCTGACGGGAGCAGGCCTGATGGGTCTTATGCTTAAAGGGCAGAGAGATAAACTGACCTTGAGCTTTACCGGAGACGGTCCTGCGAGACAGATTCTGGCCACAGCGGATGCTGCGGGTAACGTAAAAGGATATATCGCAAATCCCGATGTAGACCTTCCTCTTACGGAAGCCGGAAAGCTGGACGTTGGCGGATCTCTGGGAGTCGGAGATTTAAAGGTCATCAAGGATCTGGGATTAAAAGAACCGTATATGGGCAGTATTGCTCTTGTTTCCGGTGAAATTGCAGATGATCTGACGGCGTACTTTTTTATTTCAGAACAGCAGAATTCTTCTGTTGCCTTGGGAGTAAAAGTCGCAAGAGATTTATCCGTACTCTGTTCGGGAGGAATGATCATCCAGATGCTGCCCGGATTTGAAGAGGAAGCTGTAGATGCGCTGGAGGAAATGCTGGATAAAATGAAACCGCTGACCACTTTGATTGAAGAAGTCCTGTTACAAGCTGCGGGGAAAACGGAAGAAGGCCTGTTAGAAGCTTTGATGGCATATATTTTTAAAGATATGCCGGAGAAATATAGGCCTGAGACGTTAGAATTCAGAGAAATCAAATGGAACTGCGATTGCAGTGAAGAGCGTCTGGAACAGGCGCTGATGACTATTGGCAGAAAAGATTTGACCGAAATCCTTGAAGAGGATGGTCAGGCAGAACTGGTCTGTCAATTCTGTGAGAAAAAATATTTTTTTGACAAGAAACACTTGGAAGAAATACTTTCAAGGATGTAGGGGGCATAATAATGATTAAATTAGGCGTCATTTTTGGCGGCAGATCCGGTGAGCATGAGATATCGCTTATGTCGGCCGCATCTGTCATAAACGCGCTGGATAAAACGAAGTTCAAACCGTTTTTTTTTGGTATTACCAAGGAAGGCAGATGGAAGCACTTTGAAGGAACCGCTGCGGAAATTGAAAGCGGGCAATGGGAGAAAACAGCCACAGAATTTAACCCGGGCCGCTTGAAGGAGCTGGTGGATTTTGTGTTGCCCATCCTGCACGGACCGTACGGTGAGGATGGAACCATTCAGGGAATGTTTGAAATGTTGGATATTCCGTATGCGGGCTGCGGTGTTTTAGCGTCGGCAGTGGCGATGGATAAGGCTGTGGCGAAGGATATCTTTGCAAAGGCGGGTCTGCCGATCTGTAAGCATGCCCTTTCCTATGCGGAGGATTTCACATTAGATAAGGGTAAAGCAGACGAAAAGCGGCTGAAAAAGGAAGCAGAAAAAATTGAAGCAAAAGTGCCTTATCCTATGTTTGTAAAACCGGCCAATATGGGTTCCAGTGTGGGAATCACTAAGGCAAAGGATCGGGACGGCTTGTGCAAGGCACTGATTGAAGCGGCCAAATACGACCGAAGAATTGTGATCGAAGAAGGGCTGGATTGCAGAGAGCTTGAAACCGGCGTGATCGGGAATCATCATCCGGAGGCCGCCGCAGTGGGCGAGATATTACCGTCCTCAGAATTTTACGATTACAGAGCTAAATATTTTGACGGAGGCCAGTCCAAGGTCTGTGTGCCGGCAGATATACCGGAGAAAATAAAAGAAGAAGTGCGGGATATTGCCGTAAGAGCCTATATGGCACTGGACTGTGCAGGATTTTCCAGAGTGGACTTCTTCTTGGAGAAAAAGACGGGCAGGGTTTATATAAATGAGATAAATACCATACCGGGATTTACGAAATTCAGCATGTTCTCTAAACTGTGGGAAGAAGCTGGCGTTCCGTATTCCCAATTGATTGAAAGGATTGTGGATTTTGGTTATGAAAGATATCATGCTAAAAATAGTAGGTAGGCAGGTCTCAATAGATTCGGACAATGAAGATCAGATCGAGTTTGTTACAGAGGGCAAAATCTATAAAAAGGATCAGACAACCTATTTAATATATGAAGAGAGTGAAGTATCCGGAATGCCCGGATGCAAGACCAGCTTGAAGCTGAAAGGCGATACGATTAAAATGAAGCGTTTTGGAGACAGTGTCGGGCTGGATACGGTGATTGAATTTCAGAAGGGCAGGCGGTATGAGGGATTTTATGATACGCCTTTTGGAGCTATTGAAATGGAAGTCCTGACCAATGATCTGGTCAATAATCTTACACCGGAGGGGAAAGGTTCGATTGATATCGACTATCACGTCAGTTTGAAGGGTCTGTCGGAAGGCAGAAGCAAGTTGAATATACAAATTATTTAATACAATGAAATCTGTCAGCAGTGCGAAAGCACCGGATAGAAGGTTAAAGGGAATTAAAGGGGACACTATGGATAAAAAAATTGTAAAAGTAATCGCCTTTGTCATTGCACTGGCGATGATTATCACATCATTTTCTTTTGTTGTATTTCTGCCCTCCGCATTCGCAGATACGGAAAAAGAAGATACGGCTTCTACGGAATACTTAATGGATCGTTTAGTGGAAATGCAGAATTACATGGAATTTCTGAACAAATATTATAAAGACAGCGTAGATTACGACAAACTGATGGATGCGGCTATGAAAGGTGCTACCGAAGCACTGGGGGATCCGTACAGCGTATTCTATACAACAGATGCGGACAGTGAAAAATTTGAAGAAGCTGTATCCGGTGAATATGCGGGCATTGGGGTTACCATGCAGGATGTGGACGGAAAACACCAGGTGATTTCGGTAAATGCGGCGGGTCCGGCTATCAAAGCAGGCGTTGAGGTCGGTGACAGGATTATTAAAATAGACGGAAAAGACACCACCGCCCTAAGCCTGGATCAGCTGGTGCTTCTTATGAGAGGCGAAACGGGAACCAAGGTCGTATTGACCGTAGAAAGGGCAGGACAGCAGAAGGAAATTTCCATTACCAGAGAGATTGTGACCACAGCATGTGTTTCTTATGAAATGCTGGAGGATAAAATCGGGTACATGCTGATCTCCGGGTTCGATGCAGACGTAGCCACTGAATTTAGAATGGCTAAAGCGGCTCTGGTGAATAAAGGCGCAGAAGCTTTAATCCTTGATGTGCGCAATAATCCAGGTGGATACATAAACGGAGCCATGGAGATCGCCAATGAGATCATTCCCAGCGGGTATATTTCGCACTTTGTAAATAAAGGAAAGGTTATTGAAAGTGAAAAAGCCACCGGAATTGCAGGTCCTAAGATGCCGACCGTGCTTCTGGTAAATGAAGAAAGTGCCAGTGCCTCTGAGCTTTTAGCCGGTGCCCTGCAGGATAACAAAGCGGCCACGCTTGTGGGCACCACTACTTTTGGAAAGGGTGTTGCACAGCAGATGGTTACCTTATCTGCCGGGGATAAAGCCAAGGTCTCCGTGTTTTATTTTGTGACACCAAATAAAAAGGATATAGATCATGTAGGCATTACGCCGGATTATGTGGTCAGAAACGGCGCCATAGGAAGTGAAGAGGCAAAAGCAAAATATATTACCTTTGCCCCTATGAGTGAAAAAGACAAACCAACCTTGGGCGATACCGGACTGAATGTTTATGGGGCTCAGCAAAGATTGGCTCTGCTTGGCTATTATACCGGCAAGATCACCGGGACGATGGACGAAGATACCGCTGCGGCTGTAAAGAAGTTCCAGAAGGATGAAGGCTTGTTTGCCTATCCGGTCATTGATAACTCTACGAAGAGCAAGCTGGAAATCGGTGCATACGGTCTGGCTTACGGAAATACGAAAAAGGGCGATGATATGCAGTTGGCAAAAGCTGTTGAATTGTTAAAGAAATAAAGAAATAGGCGGAAAGGATACCTTCACATGTTAAAGGTATCCTTTTCTTCCGTTCATCCGGATAATAACCTTTCGAATCATGTCTACAGGAACTACGGAGAAGGCCAGTAAAAGCACCATCTGTAATTCCCAAAAAGTTAGACCGGCGGTACGGAAAACAGAGCCGCCAAAGTAAATCAGCAGGAGCTGAACCACACAGATCAGAGAAATAATGGCAATGAATGCTTTATTTCCCTTTAAATGGGCCAGCAGATTCAGCCTGTAAGTGCGGGCGTTAAAGCTGTTGAATATACTGGCAAAGATGAACAGGCTGAAAAAAGCCGTCATAAAATAGCTCATTCCTTCATATCCGCGGAACAATCGGTGAAATACGGGAAGCTTTAAAAACAACAGGCATAAAACAGACGTATAGGTTCCCGTAAAAAGAATTTGATTCCACATATATTTGTTAATGATGACCTCATCTCTCCGCTTCGGCGGTTCTTTCATGTATTCCTCCAGAGGAATTTCCCCGGAAAAGGCCAGTCCCGCCAGCGTATCCATAACCATGTTGATCCAAAGCATCTGAATCACAGTGACCGGTGTGTCGACTCCGAGGAAAGGCCCTACGATAGACACAATGACCGCACATAAGTTTACCGTAAGCTGAAAAACAATAAACTTTCGGATACTTTTAAAAATAGTCCGCCCATATAAAATCGCTTTGGCAATGGACTGAAAGTTATCGTCCAGAATCACAATATCACTGGCTTCTTTTGCGATTTCCGTACCGCTTCCCATGGAAAAACCTACATCTGCTTTTTTTAAAGCAGGTGCGTCATTTACTCCGTCTCCCGTCATCCCGGCAACCAGTCCCATTTCCTGAGAAACCTTGATTAGGCGGCTTTTGTCCGAGGGCAGAGCACGGGCCACAACTCGCAGCTGCGGCAGAGCACGTTTAAGCATATCATCGCTCATAAGGGATAGCTCGCTGCTCGTCATCACTGCCGAGGGCTCCCCTTCCCGAATCAGATGTGCTTCTCTGGCTATGGCGGAAGCCGTATCTTTATTATCCCCGGTTATCATGACTACCTGTATGCCGGCTTTGGTCACCTGACGGATGGCACTGACTGCCTCCGGCCGGATTTCATCCCGTATGCCAAAGATACCGATTAACGTCAGATCGTGGAATCCATCCCCGCTGTTTTCCGGAGAATCGCTTGCAGCAACCGCCAGCAGACGGATCGCCTTAGAGGATAACTGGCTTAGGGTCTGATTTAAGGCGGATAGATTGACGGAATGCTGCGTATGGCCGTATTCATCATAATATTTGGTGCATTTGGGCAGAATTTTTTCCGGTGCGCCTTTTATAAGGGTAAGGGGAACCCCCTTATTTGCTATAGTAACAGCAGAATATTTGTTGGTGCTGTTGAAAGGAAGCTTTGAGAGCACCTTGATATTTCTCGGGTCGATGACGGAATGCTCCATGCTGAATTCCAGTAAGGCACGTTCTGTGGAGTTCCCGCCAATGACAGTTTTGTGACCCTTTTTTAAGGAGAGAGCCGCTGTTGTATTATAAACAGAGGAAAGCTCCAGCAGACTGTAAAGTTCTCTTTTGTTTACAATTTGTGACGGATTGTATTCGGTATTCTTTCCGCTGATAAAAGAAACGACTTGAAGCTTGCCCTTGGTAATGGTTCCGGTCTTGTCTGAAAACAGGATATTTAAGCTGCCGGAGGTTTCAATTCCTACTAATTTTCGGACTAAAACGTTGTCCTTTAACATTTTTTTCATGTTAGAGGATAAGACTACCGTAATCATCATGGGAAGCCCTTCCGGCACGGCTACTACGATTACTGTAATAGCCAGCGTCAGCGCATGAAGAAGAGCGGGAACGATGGCAGAAGGCGTCTGAATGACTTCCAGAGTTCTGCTCATATTATATCCCTGATCCAGAATTAGGGAATTGAACAGATCTGCTATAGCCACCACTGCCGCCGCCGCATATCCGAAGGTACTGATCAGCTCCGCCAGATTTTTCAGTCGGTGTTTAAGCGGGCTGTCTCTAGTCTCATCCTGCACTTCATGGGCGATATGGCCGTAAAAGGTATGCAGACCTACACTTGTAATCTGCATGATACCTTCTCCGGAGCAGACGACGCTGCCCCTGAAAAGCTTGTTTGGCTGCATGAAATCTACGGCGGATTGATTTGAAGCGGATGAGCTGCTTCCCTGCGGAATTTTCAGCACTTCTTTAGCTTCTCCGTTCAGAGCAGACTGATCCACGTACAGCTCTCCAGATAGGATCAATCCGTCAGCCGGAATTTTTTCACCGGCCTGCAGCAGGACATAATCGCCGGTCACCACATCATTCACCGGCAATTCCAGCAGTCCGGCAGCTCGTTTTACTCTGCAAAAAGTCGCATCCGCTTCTTCTTGCAGTTTTTCAAAAGCGGATTCACTTCCATATTCAGATAAAGTGGATACGAAGGTAGCCAGGAAAATGGCGATAGCAATTCCCGCCGACTCATACCAATTAAAGTTATGTAAGAGCAGAACCACATTAACGGCTAAGGCTATTAACAGAATTTTAATGATGGGATCATTAAAATTCTGGATAAACTGTTTCATAAATTGATTTTTCTTCCGCTGGCCTAATTGATTGCTTCCATGCTTGTCTCTGGATAAGGCGGTTTCTTCTTCCGTTAGTCCCACAAGAGAATCCAATGTTACATTGCCTGAGTTTAACAACATATAAATTCACCTCCAGATTAAGAGTATTCAGACAAGCTGTGAAATAGTACTACAGCATGAAATCCCTCCAAAAAAACAATAGATTATTACTTTTAAATTACAATGGTGCATGGTATAATAGTGGCTGTTGTTTAAAAAAAGAAGCTTAGGAAGAGGTGAGGACCATGAATAAAGTAGGGTTTAGTGCAGAGAAATATATTGAGGAACAGTCACAGCACATTTTGGAAAGAATTAATGCGGAGAAGTGTGAACGGCTGTATCTGGAATTTGGCGGCAAGCTGGTTCACGACAAGCATGCCATGAGAGTTCTGCCCGGATTTGACGAAAATGCAAAAGTAAAATTATTGGAAAAAATGAAAGACCATGCAGAAATCATCATCTGTATTTATGCGGGTGATATTACAACGAATAAAACACGTCAGGACTTTGGTATTACATATGATTTAGAAGTCCTCCGTTTAATTGATACATTCAGAAAATATGATCTGTCCATTAACAGTGTAGTCGTGACCCGATATGAAGAACAGCCGGCGGTAGATATGTTTATTAACAAATTGAACCGCAGAGGAATCCGAACTTATAAACACAAATTTACGAAAGGCTATCCCACGGATGTAGAGGTTATCGTGAGTGAAGAGGGATACGGAGCAAACCCATATATCGAGGTGACAAAGCCTCTGGTGGTGGTCACAGGTCCGGGCGGCGGAAGCGGAAAGCTTGCGACCTGTCTTTCTCAGCTCTATCACGACAACAGGCGCGGAGCAAAAGTCCGATATGCTAAATTTGAAACCTTTCCCATTTGGAATCTGCCTTTAAAGCATCCTGTCAATGTGGCATATGAAGCAGCCACGGCAGATCTGAAGGACGTTAATATGATCGATTCCTTCCATCTGGAAGCATACGGAGAAAAAGCCGTAAACTACAACAGAGATCTGGAGGTTTTCCCAGTGGTGAAACGAATCATTGAGAAGATAACCGGAGAAGAGTCCGAATATCAGTCCCCTACGGATATGGGCGTAAACCGGGCCGGTTTTGGGATCATCGATGACGAGGTCTGTAAAGAGGCCGCCAGACAAGAGATCATCCGTCGGTATTTTATTGCCGAATGTAACTATAAGAAGGGGAAGATCGACGGGGGCGCATTGGAAAGATGTAAGCTTTTAATGGACGACCTGGGTCTTAAGCCACTGGACAGAGCCGTGGTTCAGCCTGCCAGAGACTATGCCGAAGGCAAGAGGAATTGTGATCCAAGGTATGAAAATGTGGTGGTCATGGCTATCGAGATGTCGGACGGTAAGTTCATAACCGGCAGAAGCTCCCGAAGAATGGTTGCGGCGGCCGCTGCTGTGCTGAACGCCATCAAATATCTGGCGGGTATTGCGGATGATATGCCGCTCATTTCCCATACTGCACTGGAAGCGATCCAGCACCTCAGAAAAGACATCTTGAATCAGGATCGATCCAGCTTGAACTGCGAAGAGATTTTAAGTGCTTTGACGATTTCAGCTACGACCAACCCGCCGGCTGAGATTGCTGCGGAAAAGCTGCTTCTGCTGAAGGGGTGCAAGGCGCACTGTACAGCCATTTTAAGTGATAAGGACGAACAGCTATTAAATTCTTTGGGTCTTGATGTGACTTGCGATCCGGAATATGTAACAACGAACTTGTATTTTGGCTAAAATCTGATATATTAAAAGAAAAGCATAAGAAGGCTGTCCGTTGAGACAGCCTTTTACCGTGACAGCCTCAGAAAGGAGGAAACAGACCGTATGTATGGGCGTTTTTTAGTTTTATTCGCTTTAATGATAACCGGATATATTCTGGCAAAAAAGAATATCTTTGACAGTCATTCTACCCATGCCATAAACCGTTTT
Organism: Aminipila luticellarii; assembly: GCF_004103735.1. Classification (NCBI taxonomy): domain Bacteria; kingdom Bacillati; phylum Bacillota; class Clostridia; order Peptostreptococcales; family Anaerovoracaceae; genus Aminipila; species Aminipila luticellarii. The sequence goes on from NZ_CP035281.1 coordinate 180,207, forward strand.
ATCGTCTATTTCGCTTATCCCTGCCTGATCGTAGAAAAGATCAGTGCACTGGAAATGAATCAAGAGACCTTTCTCAATTTTATTTTGACGTTGGTACTCTCTACCTTGCTGTTCTATATTGGCTACGGAGCCTCTTACGTATATGGCAGGATACGGAAATTTCCGAGGGAAAATGCCAACGTAGCAGAATTTGCCATGGCCAGTCCCAATGATGGCTTCATGGGCTTTCCTGTAGCCCTGCTATTTTTCGGAGATATGGGACTTTTGTTCATGCTGGCCCACAATGCGGCTTTGAATCTGTACTTTTTTACGTTAGGCATTTGCATGATGAAAAGGAATCAAACAGGTAAACCGCCGATTACGGGAAGAAGGCTTTTTAAAGCAGCGGCGGAATTGATCATGAACCCAAATATTCTGGCTCTTACGGCTGGATTGATCCTGTGCGGCACAGGCGTCAAACTCCCAGTACCCTTGAAGGATTATTTTCTGTATATCGGAAATGTGTCTACGCCCATGGCCATGATTTATATTGGAACCTCTTTGGCAAAAAGCGACTTTATAGGGATCATCAAAAATAAGCAGATCGTGGAATGCAGTCTGATGAAATTAATTGGGCTGCCGCTTCTGACCTATGGTCTGGTCGTGTTTCTGCCGGTCAGCAATCTGATTAAGATGACCTGTGTACTGGGAGCCTGTTTTCCTACAGCGGCGACCGTGCCGATGCTGGCCGAACAGGAGCAGCAGGATGCGCGACTTGGCAGTGAGATTCTGTTTTTAAGCACTGTATTGTCGGCAGCGACCGTGCCGCTGGCTGTGCAGCTCGTGAGCGTATTTATTTAGAAGAATTCAGTAGGGGAGCAGAACGCTGCGGAAAAGAGTCGGAGGGAAGCGAAAAAGGCTGGAACTTCAAGGACACTAATGGTATACTTATGTCAAATTATATTGGAAAAATCAGGGGGAGATATCCGGTTCAGGTCTGGGTTTGGGTTTGGAGAGAATAACAGCTTTTAGGAGGAATGAATATGAAAGGAATTAAAGGATTTTTTAGTTCGATCGCAACCACGCAGGGCATCGTTGCAGTGGTAATTGCAGTGGTGCTTTGTGCCGTTGTATTGTTCTTTGGTAAAAAGTTTGGAAAGCCTATGAGTACCAAGACGGTTGTGGCAATCGGAATTGGTGCGGCTCTTTATGCGGCACTTTCGGCTCTTTCCATTCCCATCGGTCCGAACACGACGTTTCGTCTAGCCATTATACTGCTGCCTATTTTTGGAGCATTCTTTGGCCCTACAGCGGGTTTTCTCGTTGGATTTATCGGACATGCGCTGAACGATGCCTTTTTGGGAGGAAACGTATGGTGGAGCTGGGTATTCATGTCAGCTATGCTGGGCTTCTTCGGCGGGTTCGTTCGTCTGGACAGAAGGTTTGATCCGCTGAACGGCGTTTGCACTAAGGTTCATATGCTGAGCATGTACATATGGTCGGCGGTAGGTATGGCTGCCGGAAGCCTGATGGCGTATTTCGGAGACGTGTATCTGTACGGAGAGCCTGCGGAAAAGTTGTTTATTCAGGTCACACTTGCCAATATTTCCAATCTTGTTGTTATATTTGTTATAGGAATTCCGGCAATCGGTCTGATCGCAAAGAGCAGATCCAAGAGCAAGGGACTGGTAAAGGAAGACTGACAGCATGAGCATGATTTCTTTTAAGAACTTTTCATTTAAATATAGTAATTTGAACGAATATACCTTGACAGACATAAGCTTTGAAATCCGGCAGGGCGAAAAGGTCCTGATCACCGGGAAGAGCGGAAGCGGAAAGTCTACCATAGCGCATTGTATGAATGGACTGATTCCGTTTAATTACAAGGGAGAGCTGTCGGGTGAAATTCTTGTGGATGGAGCGATTCCTTCAGAGCATTCCCTGTTTGAGATGGGCGGTCATGTGGGAACCATCCTGCAAGACCAGGACTGTCAGTTCGTGGGTCTATCTGCCGGGGAGGATGTGGCCTTTGGCTTTGAAAACGACTGCATCCCTACGGAGCAGATGCGGAAGCTGGTGGATGAAGCACTGGAGCAGGTGGATATGCTGGAGCAGAAAGATATTACACCGCAGAACCTTTCCGGAGGGCAGAAACAAAAGGTAGCTATTGCAGGAATTTTGGCTATGAAAGCTCCTATCCTGCTGTTTGATGAACCTCTTGCAAATCTGGATCCCGCCAGCGGGCAAAAAGCCATGGAAACCATCGACCGGCTTCAAAAAGAAGGAAAAACGATTCTTGTTATAGAGCACCGCATCGAGGAGGTGCTTGAGCATCACTTCGATCGGGTCATCGTCATCGAAGGGGGGCGGATTGTCTTTGACGGAACGCCGGATGAGATCCTCGCGGGGGGCCAGCTGCCGCAGATGGGGTTAAGGCAGCCGCTGTATGTGGAAATGTTAAACTTGTGCGGTGCAGAACTGAAACCGGAGGACAACATATCCGATTTGGAGAATACCATAAAGTTTAAAGAACTGGTAATGAGCAAATACTTGTCGGATACGTTTGAAAAGAAAGCAGGGTCTCAGGAAAAACTACTGGAATTGAAAGGGATTTGCTATACCTATTACAAAGAAGATCCCTATACCATTAAAGATATAACTTTTGATGTAAAAAAGGGTGAAATGCTTGCCATTGTAGGAAACAACGGGGCAGGCAAATCCACTCTGCTGAAAACCATTTCCGGGATTGCCAAATATCAGGAGGGATCCATGTATTACATGGGAGAATGTATTGACAAGTGGTCGGCGGGGAAACGTGCGTCTGCCATTGGTTTTGTCATGCAGAATCCCAATCACATGATTACGAAAAATATTATTTTTGATGAGGTAGCCTTTGGACCGAGAAACTTTGGAATACCGGCAGAGGAAGTAAAAACAAGAGCAGAAAATGCGCTGAAGACCTGTGGCCTTTACGCTTTCAGGAACTGGCCGGCGTCAGCTCTCAGTTACGGACAGAAAAAAAGGCTGACCATTGCTTCCATTTTGGCGATGGGGCCGAAGGTGATTATTTTGGACGAGCCTACAGCCGGTCAGGATTACACCAGCTACCGTGAATTTATGAACTATCTGTCAAGAATCAGGGAGAGTGGAACAGCAATCATTCTGATCACCCACGACATGCATCTGGCCTTAGAATATGCGGACAGGGCGGTGGTTCTATCCGGCGGTACGGTCATTGCTCAGGATACCATGGATAAAGTGCTGTCGGACAGTTCCTTAGTGGAGCGTGCCAATTTGAAGCACACGTCCATTGAGAGCATGGGCAGGCTCTATGGTGTATCGGATTTAAGCGGATTTATCGCTTATTTTACCCGCAGGGTTACAGGAGGTGGCATACATGACTAAAAGTGGTTCCTTATATATTGAAAGGGATTCTGTATTTCACCGAATGGATGGAAGTATAAAGCTGTTAATGTTGATCGGCTGGACCTTCTTTGTGTTTGCCTTTATGGATATTCGCATATTTGCAGGGATTTTGTTTCTGGGGCTTCTCATGCTGAAGGCTTCTAATCTGCCGTGGAGGGCAATTTGGCCGTTTTTTGCATTTATTATTGTTTTCACCCTTTTTAACTCGGCTTTTCTGGTGGCAGTTACGCCGGCATACGGCTCCAAGCTCACGGGGACGTATACGGTTCTGTTCACGCTGTTCGGAGTATATCGGGTAACCTATGAAACCATATTTTATTGTCTGACGCTGACGCTAAAATATATTTCGATTTTGCCCGTCACCATCTTGTTTATTTTTACCACCCATCCCAGCAGCTTTGCGGGGAGTATTAATCGGCTCGGTGTTTCATATAAAGTGGCTTATGCGGTAAGCATCGCCCTTCGTTATATGCCGGATGTCAAAGCTGAGGTCGATCACATTGTAAATGCACAGGAGGCAAGGGGAGTGGCGTTTAAAAAGGGTGATGCCAGTATATTTGTACGGCTTAAGAATTACGGAAGCGTCATGGTACCGCTGTTGATGTCTTCCCTCAGCCGGATTGAGGCCGTATCCAACGCCATGGATTTGAGAGGCTTTGGGAAAAGCAAGAAAAGAACCTGGTATCACCGGGAACCTTTATCCTCTCTTGATTTCGTCTTTGCCGCCTTGTCTGTTGCGGCTCTGCTGGCGGGCATCCTGATAAAATCAAGCCACTATGCGGGGTTCTGGTATCCGTTTTGAGGGCTGGAGGTGAGATATTGACATGTATATAACGCATAAAACGATTAAGGCAATCGGGCGATTTAAGATTTTTAAATATACCTTAATGGCGAAAGGGGCGGCGGTAGGAGCCATAACGGGAATGGTGATTGTTCTATTTCGCCTGGGTGTAGATAAGCTGTGGGGAATCAGTCAGCAGATCATGCAATATGCACACCACAGTGCTTTTTTTATTGTTGTATGGCTGTTTATTTTATTTTTTATATCCCTGTTTATTTCCTTTTTGCTTAAAGCAGAACCGATGATATCCGGAAGTGGGATTCCTCAGGTAAAAGCCGAATTAGGAGGAGATTTATCTTTAAAATGGTGGAAGGTTCTGCTCTGCAAATTTATGGGCTGTCTGCTGGCTTTAGGCAGTGGACTGAGCTTAGGGCGAGAAGGTCCCAGCGTTCTGCTGGGAAGTATGGTGGGAAAGGGATTCTGCCGCATAACAAAAAGAATAAAAGCAGAAGAGCGATTTTTAATGACTTGCGGTGCAGGTGCGGGATTGACAGCGGCCTTTAACGCTCCAATTGCCGGAGCCATATTCTGTTTGGAAGAAATGAACCGAAGCTTTTCTGAAAAAACGCTGATTACAGCCATGGCGTCGACGATTACAGCAGATTTTGTGGCCAGTTATGTTTTTGGATTAAAACCTATTTTTATATTAAAGGTCGGTCAGACCGTACCGCTTCGATATTATTGGTTGTTTCTTCTTTTGGGTGTTCTCCTGGGAGTTTTTGGTGCGCTATTTAATAAGTGTCTGGATATGTTTCAAAATTTGTATAAAAAGTCGTTCAGGACTTCCTTAAAAATGGTTCTTCCCTTTGCATTTGTATTTGTTTTAGGATTGTTTTATCCGGAAGCGATTGGCTCGGGAAGCCATCTGGCAGAAATCGCAAGCACAGGCAGGCTTTTAATCGGAAGCCTGTGCGTCCTCTTTATTATCAGATTTTTGTTTTTCATGATTTGTTTCGGATCTGGCGCACCGGGTGGAATCTTTATGCCCTTATTGGTATTTGGGGCAATCTTGGGAAGTATATTTGGACAGCTGGCAGGAACTTCTCTCGGATTTGGAAGCACTTATTTGGAAACGTTTGTTATCGTGGGTATGGCGGGGGCTTTTGCCGCTATTGTGCGGGCACCGATAACCGGAATTATTCTTATCAGTGAAATGACAGGAACCTTATCTCATTTGCTGGCTCTGTCGCTGGTTTCTTTGGCGGCATATACTGTTGCAGATATATTGAAGGCAAAACCGGTCTATGAACAACTGCTGGATCGGATTTTAAGAGAACTTTCAAGCCGAACATAAATATAGTAAATTTGGATTACAATATTAAAATAGGGAAAGCTAAAATTTATCATTTAAAAATAAGTAAAATATTTACAAATAAGTATAATTATTGTACAATAAAAGAGTGCTACCTGAGACACGGTAGGCGGTTATGCCCTTACGAGGGGATGGTGATTATGTCTACAATGGAAACAATAGCCTTATTGGCTTTACTTGTTCAAATTGTATTAGTTACATATAATATCACAAAAAAGAAATAATCGCCTCGGTCCGGAAAACTAGGCGATTATTTTAATCAAACTATAAATTCTGGGCTAACCGTTTACCGGTAGCACTTTTATATGTTTATTATACTACAAGCTGAAAAAGATGCAAGTGGTAATTGCGGATGCAGGCTAAGCCTATTCTGTCTTTGTACCCGGCTTCGGGGTAAAGGCATTTGCCGCCGATTGTAACGCTGTAATAGCAGCATTTACTTCGGATTGAAGTGCATTTCTTTTTTCATAAACGGCTGTGGCAGCACTGATGGCATCGGTGAAATCCTTATATTCTTTTTCCGTTACCCATGTGGTACCAGTCGGCACATCCTCCGCTTTGTCGTTGACACGCACTCCGTTGACTCTGCCGTTTGCGGACTTGATGGCTGAATTCAATTCACTCTTATCCGCCCGTTTGCCGTCCTGAATCTTACCGTTGAACACATCGATGGCATTGTTCAGGGACTTCGCATAGCTTATCACCTGAGCAGAAGTATCCACGCTGTCTTTTGCCGCTTGCGCCTTAGAAATAGTATCGTCCAAGGCTGCCATATCTTCTTTGGTGACCCAATTGCTGCCCGGTGAAATATCAAATCCATCCACACTGACCGTCACATTTTTCTTTGCCGCTTGCGCATCGGAAATCGCCAGAGTCATAGCGGAAATATCTATTCGGATTTTTGTTCCGATCTGCTTATCCTTTTGACTATTAAAAGCGGTTATAGCGTTTCTCAATACATTGGCAGCGTCCTGGGCCTGTGCAACAGTCGTAACGGAGTATTTTGCATTCGTAGCCGTTGAAATGGCGTTATTCAATGTATTCATTTGTGCCTGAGTGACCCAGTGAACATCCGTATAAACATCTTTGCCGTCCGCACTGACCTTTACTCCGGATTGTGCGGAGCGCGCATCCGTGACAGCCTTATCAATAGAACTGGTGTCTACGCTAGGGGTATTCTTTGCCGTCGTCCAGGTTACGCTGGAGGCGTCAATATTGGTTTTGTCCGAAATGGTTCGGAACTTCTTGCTCGGAATGGCTAAATAGTATTTCTGTCCCTCTTTTAAATCCTTTTTAGGCTCTATGGTAATCTTTTTCTTGGACGAAATGCTGGCATCAAAGGAAACCTTTGTACCGCTGGAGCTTCCTTCTCTAAAGATAATGCAGCTCTCCACATAAGAATCCGTGATAGATTTTCCCGAATAGGTCTCTATGGTTTCATCAAATGCAATGGTCGGATTAATCGTAATCTTTACGTCGGACTCTCCTTTTTTAGGACGGAAGGTAACGTCACTGTCCGAATCGTCTCCTGTCCTGAAATAAGTGGTCTGAGAGGAATTCCCATCATCATGAGTGTCCAGAAATTCATTTTTAGGAATGACAATATAATATTTTGTGTCTTCATCCAGATCTTCGTCCGGTGTCAAGGTAATAACCTTTTTGCTGCTGTTTATGCTGCCGGAGAAGGAAATCTTGCTGCCGGAGGAAGAGCCTCGTCGCAGGTAGACCATATCTTCTATATCTGAATTCTTGATGGTAGAGCCGTTATACTTTTTTACGGCAGTGTCAAAAGTAATCGTAATTTCTGTATCAAGATCTACATTAGTTGCTCCATTTTTCGGACGTACTTCAATGTCTAAATCGGAATTATCACCATCGTCATCCTTTGAATTGGAGACAGAGGAAGAAGAAGTACCGGAGCCTTGTTTAATGTATTTTGGTTTTGTCTCATAGGTGATTCCGCTGGAATTGGCATTCATGGTATTAATACTGCCTGAGCCTCGGAAAGCAGTGCTGGCATTGACATTGGCAGTTCCGATGCTGGATCTGCTGTCCAGATTAATTTCACTGCTTCTGCCGGAGCTGTTCACGTTAAGAGTTGTAATAGAACCCGATTTTACGTCCACATCTGCGGAAGAACCGGTTATGTTCACTTTGACAAAGCTGCCTTTTAAGGTCGTATTGGCAGAACCTTTTATATCCACATCATTAAAACCGGTGCCATATAGTCCCCCGGATAAACCTGAGGTTTCGAGAATAGCAGTATTTCCGGCAGTTGCCTTGTTGATGGTAGTCTGCCCTTTGGCAAGAAGCCGTACGGAGGAGGAGCTTCGCTCTACATAGGCATTTGCCACTCTGGAGTTGGATACGGTAATGGTATCATCCCCACCGCCATATACATATAACGTTCCGAGAACGACGCAGTTGGATAATTCTGCTTCCCCATCCCCCAAATCCGAAGCCATGGTGACACTGTTGGAATAGATGCGGTTGGAGAGAGTTGTTCCTTTGGTCTTTACGGAGACACTGGAGGAAACAATGTTTTCCTTATCCAGAATGCCGCAAAGAATCTTTGCAGTCATAGCTCTTGTAAGGGAATCCTGCGGATGGTACTTTCCGTCATCATATACACCCATATAGCCTTTTCCGTTGACTCTTGCCACAGCATCCGATGCCCAGCTGGAAATGGAACCTTTGTCCTTGAAAGAAGAAATATTTCCGGACGTTCCATAGGTCGGTACAAATCTGGAAATCATAGCAGCGGCTTCCTCTCTGGTCACGGCATTGTTTGGCCTGAAGGTACTATCATCATAACCACCCACGAAGGACGCAGACATCCCCTTGGCCACGTCGTTGTAGAACCATTCATTGCGCGGCACATCGTAAAAGGTCACGTTGACGCTTCCGGTGTTCCCTAACGCCTTGTTCACCATGCTGGTAAATTCGGCTCGAGTCACGGCATTGTCCGGACGAAAGGTACCGTCGGGATATCCCTTTACAAATCCCGAGGATACGGCTTTGTTAATATAGGATTCTGCCCAATGTCCTCGTATGTCGCCAAAGGAAGCGGCATGAGACTCCATTGGAACCGAAATAAAAGGAATAGCAAGCAGAACTGCCAAGAAACACGCCACTATCCTTTTTATAAAATTAGTTAAAGTACTGTTCATAAAATTTCCCCCTTTTTGATGGATACACCAATGAAACAAATTATTCCTTGTATTTATTTGTCAATTATTAGTATTTTAACACTTTGCAGTGCGAAAAACAAGTCGAATCCCTCGAAGAAGAAGCCAGTAGACCTGCATTAAAACCATGCTTACCACGAAACTAAGAATAAAAATGATAAACGCATTGCCGGGCAAAGACCAGGCAGACTGAGCAGGCAATAAAACAGAGGTGTCACGGCACAAATCAATAAGAAACGGATGAACTAAATATACAGCCAGCATATATTTGGGCAGTGGAAGGAGCAGCATCTGAAGGGGTTTCCACAGCTTGATGAAGCCCAGCTTGGCAAACAATAGAAAGAGAGCAAAGCTCATCAAAAATACGGTGGGCGAATAATTGCTGAAATAGAGCAGATTGGGTGTGTCAAAACCGAACATGGGATTCAGTTTCCAGGTTTCCTCATAGGTAAATCGGAAGGATAAAAGACCCAATGCAAAAACAACCAGAGATGCACGCCAGCCCGGCGTATAGAAGCTTAAAAGAAAACCTGCTGCGAAGTATCCTATATACCCTAAGAAGAACGAAAGTGACAGCTTATCCAGAATTGCACCAAGTACAGAAAGATGCCAAAGATCAGTATTCAACTTCGTTACAGAGGTCATTAAAACGCATAGGATAACAAAATATGTCATTTGCGCTTTGGAGGCCTGTGCTGTGATATGCTTTAGCAAAGGCGTCAGGAGATATAATCCTGCCAGCATGTAAAGATACCACATATGATAATGTCCCTGCGCAAAATAAGGCCAAAACTTACTCCAGTTAATCTCCTGCCAGCTATGGGAAAGACCTATCCTGCCTATATGCTCAAAAAAGTTCTGCTCTGTCAGTGCATAGAAGAATGACCAAAAAACAAAGAGAACAGCCAGCTTTGGCAGATATTTTTTAAAAATGGCAGACAGCGGGATTTGCTTATCCGGATGGAGTAAAAACGCACCGCTGAGCATAACAAAAATAGGAACACCTACTCTGGCCGCCGTTCCCAGCTTAACCGCCTGCTGCCACTGTAAATATTCTTCTACCGAAGCCGGTGCCTTATTAATATATTGTACGGAAAGATGCAGCATAACGATGAGGTATGCTGCCAATATGCGCAATATGTCATAATGAATTAATCTTTCAGATAAATGCTTCGCTTCCATCCATGCCCCCTGCTTCATGTGGTTTATAAACCAATATCTGGTATTATTATACTGTCCAACAGACGCGGGGGCAATATCTATACGGAATTTAACATAAATATGTAATATAAGGCTAGACTTTTTAATGGTGGACAGCCTTGCCGGAGGGAGATATAATGGTAAAAAAAGAGAGGAGGGATAAAATGAAGAAAAAAAGAGTGCTGGCAATCATGCTTTCAGCAGTAATGGTATGTACGATGAATGTCAGCTTTGCATCAGCAGGTGCCGATAAATTTACAGATCTGAATGGACACTGGGGGCAGTCTATTATTAATGAAGCTGCCGGACTGGGTATTGTAGGAGGGTATCCTGAGGGATACTTTCTGCCGGACAACCTGATGAAGAGGGAAGAATTTTATAAGCTCATCACAAATGTTCTGACGGTGGTTCCGGATACGTCCAGTACGGTGGTCACCTTTAAGGATGTAGATCCGATTGAATGGTATGTTCCTACCATTAAAACTGCGGTGGCGGCAGGAATAACCAAGGGATATGAAGACGGAAACTTCGGAATCGGCCAGATGATTTCAAGGCAGGAGGCGGCTAAAGTGGTAGCTTCTGTTATCCCTGCGGACAATCTGGATACGTCGAAAAATGCATCTGCGGTAAAGGATGCGGCACTGATCGGTGATTGGGCGCTTCCTTATGTCAATATCATGTTTCAAAAAGGCTATATGCAGGGCGATGATCAAGGAAACTTCAGACCCACTATGGCGTTGACAAGAGCAGAGGCCGCAACCTTGCTTCTAAATGTCAAAAAGAAAGAAACGGTGATAAAAGGCCCGGGAACTACGGCCGTATCTCCTACACCTGATGTGACCACCCCAACAGGAGATGCCGGATGCCAGAAAATCCACGCAGTTATGGGGGGAGCATTTACCGTGGGAACGGGAACAGCAAAGGATCCCTATGAAATCTCCACAGAAGCACAGCTCAACCACATCCGAGTACACTTGAATGAAGGTGGGTATTACATATTGACCAAGGATATAAAAGTGAACTCTGACTTTGCTGCGACAGTGCCAAGTGCATCCTCCGGTGCTCCAAACTGGAGCGAAGGAAACTTTGAGCCGATTGGTACAGAAGAAAACCCCTTTGTGGGGAACTTCGACGGAGACGGACATAGCATCAGCGGACTGGATATAACGGGAACAGTTAAAGGAAAGGACGGCGGAAATGCGGCTGGTTATGCCGGACTTTTCGGATATGTGGATTCTAAAAGCTCCATTGACGGAGTAACCATAGAAGATTCCGCCATTAAGGGTTCCGCTTATGTAGGCGGTGTTGCCGGATACAGTAAGGGCAGCATTACTAATTGTGTCCTCGGTGCAGACAGTACGGTCAAGGGGCAAAGCAATACGGGCGGCATTGCCGGCTGCTCAGAGCAGCTGATGAAAAGTAATATTAATAAAGGCACCGTAGAAGGAACCAGTTCAAATACAGGCGGAATAGTGGGGACAGTAAATACGGAAGGCGATGCCTTGTCCGGCTGTGTAAACAAAGGTGTTGTAAAAGGAAAGTCCAGAACCGGCGGGATTGCAGGATATATACCGGCTTCTACAGCCACTGTTCAGGTCAAAGAGTGCAATAATGCCGGAAAAGTGAGCAGCACAGCTGATTATGCCGGCGGTGTTGCCGGACAGGTGGACGGCTCCTCATATGGCATATATCTTGAAAGCTGTTATAATACAGGCGAAGTTTCAGGAGAAGGTACGAACGGCGGCATTATAGGCTATGCTAAAGGAGACCGGACGAAAATAAGCGATTGTTCCAATACCGGTGAGATAAACGGGAAATATTCCGGAGGAATTGCCGGCAGCAATGAAGGCGATATCCAACAATGCTACAATAAAGGAAAGATTATAGCCGATTCCGAAGCAGGAGGTATTGTGGCGTACCAAAATACCGGGGGCGGACGCATTCATGAATGTTATAATGTGGGAAATGTCACCTCCAATTCCAATGCGGGAGGAATTGCCGGGCTGAGCAAGGACAAGATCTTCAATGCCTATAACACCGGAGATATTAAAGCAACGAATACAGCAGGCGGGTTGGTAGGCCTGAACTATGCACTTGTTCAACGATCCTACAACGTAGGCGATGTTGACGGTGACAGTGGCATAGGAGCATTGATCGGGAGGAACCGGGCAAAGCTGATAAACTGCTTCTGGCTTCTGGGCACAGCAAATGCGGGGATTGGCTATGAGGATTCCGGTTCTGAAAAAAGCATCGTCATGGTGCTCTCCAAAGAGCAGCTTTCGGGACAGCTAAAAGTAAAGCTGGATAACGGATTTCAGCTGCTGACCAGCTATTTAAACAACAAGGCCGGCTCAGAGGTGTGGACGTATACTTATAGTACCGAGCAGTCAGCTGACAGTGACAGTTCCGACATTATTTCTGACGGCGGCGGGATTGTTCCGCCTATTTCCATTTCCACAGCAGAAGAAAAAGGAAATGTGATCACCGCATCGGATTTACGGTCTGCGTACCTGTATCCGGAACTGATTCAGCTTAAACAATAAAACTGTAATATCTGTGTAATGGATTTAATTTTATATTTTGATATAATTAATGGAAGAAAATAATGAAAAGAATTGTAATTCAGGAGGGAAATCATATGATTGGAAAAAAATTAGCAGCAGTGGCCTTATCCGCCGTGCTAGTCTTGAGCAGCGGTATTATGGCGTTTGCGGACACCACCAGCTGGGATTCGGGAAATGTCTATCCGTCGGATGTACTAAACACGAAGCTGCTGACACCGGTAAAATTTTTAATAGATAAGAAGGTTGTTACAGGTGATCAGGACGGGTTATTCCATCCGGAAAAGAGCATTACCCGGGCAGAATTTGCGACAATGATGGCAAAAGCCACAAACAATACAAATGAACTGGATATCGTGGCAAAGCAGAACTATTACAATGACTTGGCAGGATACGATTGGGCAAAAGGCTATATCAACGCCTGCGCAAAAGCCAGCCTGATACAGGGCGTGGGAAATGAAAAGTTCGCTCCGGGTAAAAACGTCTCTTATGCGGAGGTGATTACGATTATCATCAGGAGTAAAAACCCATCTGCCGTAACCACAGGAACATGGCCGGACAACTATATTTTATATGCGCAAATGAACATGAACAGCATGATTTCAGACCGTAACATTTCAGACTGGTCAGCTCCGGCAACAAAGGGTGACGTGGCAACCATGCTGTATCGAAGCATGCCGAAGAATTAGAAATAAATATTGACTCTAAGTGTAGATAAAAATGAGGGGGTAAAACGAAAAAATGAAAAAAACAATACAAACCATTTCCATGATGTTAGTTGTCATGATGCTGGCAACATCCACTGCGTTTGCAGCAACGGCTCCAACAGACATTGCGGGAACAAAAAATGAAGAAGCCGTTAAAACGCTGGTAGAAGCAGGAGCCATAACCGGGGATACGGACGGACAATTCCACCCGGAGGATAACTTAACAAGAGCGCAGGCCTGCATTATTATTGTTAAAACGATTGATCCGCTTGCTTCACTGGTAAACGGCACAGCAACGCAGTCTGCTTCAAAAAACGGATTTAAAGATATGGCAGGATACAGCTGGGCTGCCGGATATATTGGATATGCAGTAGAGCATGGCATCGTGAAGGGGTATCCGGACGGAACCTTTAAGCCGGGTACGAACGTAAGTACGGATGAAATGCTGACTATGGTTCTTAGAGCAGCAGGCTACACGGAAGACAAGATCGGTGCCAACTGGCCGGAAGATTACATTTCAACGGCAAAGGAGGCCGGCGTACTAAATAATATCGACGAGGACTATCCGAAAAATGCAACAAAGGCCATGGCCGCACAGATGGCTTTCAATCAGATGAAAGAACTGAAAGCAATGGCTCCGGCTGCGACAGATGACCCGCAGGGAACGGCAGAAGATAAGCCGGACGCTATTCCGTCCGCAACAGGTATGACCTTTGCAACAGGAAGCTTTGATGGCAATTTAACAACCTTTGCAGGGAAAAGTGTTTCAAAGGGTGTTAAAATTTATACCTATGGAACCAAAACGGAATACAAGGACGATATGAAGTTCTCCGATAAAGCCGACGCTTATAGAGAGGATACTTTATATAAGTTCAAATATGCAAAGACACCTGCGTGGTATCTGGTAGAAGACGGTAAAATAACTAAAATGATTTTACCTAGAGATACTGGATTTACTGGAAATGTATATTGTGTGATCAATGGCACTGTTACCGAATCCAATGTAAATGAAGAAGCAGTAACCGGATTTGAAACCCTAACAGCTACAAAGACCGTTACATGGTTCGGTAAGAAAAGCTTAACTGTGCCGAACTTTACGGAGGGTGACGGACAGCTCTATGAATTAAAGACCTCAGATGGTGAAGTGAAGAATGTAGCAACCACAGAAGGAGCAAAAGGAAAAGTTTTCAAGGAATTGACAACAGACAAGTCTTGGACGGCTGTTACTAATTATAGCGATAACGTTATCACCACAGCCAATGGACTGATTTCAGTAAAACAAAATGCTTCCATATATGTATGGGATGACAAAAAAGGTGAGTATAAATCAGGAACCTTGTCCGGCATTAAGAAGGACAGAGAAGTAAGAGCATATGACTGCTCAGATGATGATGTGACAGAAGCTGATGTGGTTATTGTGAAAGAATAAGGAAAACGCTTTATTTTAAACGAATTAAATGAAAAAACAGGAGTAAAGGCGTCGGGCTAATAAGCTGGCGCCTTTATTGTTATAAAATTTAAACGTTAACAGTCTTGTAATACTCTTGTAATGGACTTATTCAAATAGTTTGGTATAATGTCAGTATACCAAGAATGCTCTGCAAATCCGCAGAGAAAGCAGCATAAAGGTGTATTACAGTTATGTTACATTTCCTGCTACGGGTTGACTGGAGCATTTCTTAAAGGGTATAATGCACTGTGATAGGATATGTGTACAGGGGTTTCCTGTGTTCATAATCTATTCATCATGTCAAATTATCTTCAGAAGGGGAAGGTGATTTGCTCACAGTAAAACAACGGAACCCCTTCGAAGAACAATTCTAAAGGAGGAATATTAGAAATGAAGAAAGTACTTTCATACGTGCTTGTATTAGCACTAGTACTATCCAGTTTCTCAATGGCTTTCGCAGGTTCATCCACTGAGCTTAAATCATTAAGCGATATTGCTGGAAACTTTAACGAAGAAGCTATTGAAGTAAACTATGATCTGGGTATCATCACTGGTAATCCAGACGGCACATTCCAGCCGACTAAAGCTGTAACAAGAGCAGAATTCGCTGCTATGCTTACAAGAGCTTTGGCTATTCCTGACAGTGCCCTTGCTGCTTATTCAACAACAAGCTTCAAGGATGCAGCAGGATATACTTGGGCTGTTCCTTACCTTGCATTCTGCAACTCAAAGGGCATCATGCTTGGCGATGGAGCAGGAAATGCTATGCCTGGTAAGACAATCACTGTAAATGAAGCAGTAACTATGGCTTTAAGAGCTATCGGATACACTGCAAACAGTGCTGAGTTAGTTGGCGTTTGGCCTTCAAACTACGTAACAAAGGCTCAGGAATTAGACCTTTATGATGATGTAGCTAAGGATGCTAGCGGTGTTGACAAAGCAAATGCTGCTCAGATTATCTACAATCTGTTAGGTGTTCAGAAGGTTGCTGTAAACTCCGATGGCGAAACAAAGAAGCTATGGGATAAGGAACCAAACGCTACGAAGGACATCGATGGTGTTCCTACAACTCTTCTTTCATCTGGCTTAAATTGCACAACAGATGGAGATGCTGTAGTAGACAGATCTGACTGCGATGATTCTTTAATCAATATGGCTAAACACATCGGCAAATATGGTTCTATTTATAGAAATTCCGATGATGAAGTAGTAGCTTTCATTGACAATGGGGACTTATTAACTGGTAGATTCTTTGTAGATGGTAGTGCTGTTAAGTTCAAGACTACTGATGCAGAAAAAGAATATACAATTACTAATTCAAAAGACACAACGATTGCTGCCCTGTTATTAAACGGTGACAACGTAGGTGGCGGAAACAGCATAACTATTGCTGCTATTGATTTTGGCAATGGCGATAAGGAAGATTTATCTCTGGATTCTGTTGCTAACCCAGAATTTACACTTAGTGTAGATTTAAGCGGTTCCACTATTAAGGAAATCTATGGCGTAACAGATTGGAATGTATCTTCTGCAGATACAATTGATGCTGCTGATATTTCTGATATCAAAGACGATCAGAGCTTACTGTCCACAGACTTTACTCTTGATGACGAAGACAACATTGACTACACTCAGTTTAACTTAGTTGGAGTAAACAGCTTAAGCGATATCAAGGCTGATAACGTAATTTACGTATATCAGGATAGCGACAAAGAAATCGTAAAGATTGAAGTTGGTACTCAGAAGGCCGAAGGAGTTGTAAAGAACTTTAAGGATGCAAAAGAAGATGTTGCAACTAAGTTCGCAATCGGTGCAAACACTTATAAGAACGCTGCTGATGTTTTAAACGGTGAAGCTGATGGCGGAACTGCAATCTCAGAAGGCGATGTATCTGATAACGTAACTGCTTTCTTGGATGCTAGAGGTTATGTATATGACTTCGAAAATACAACAAAGGCCGATAACTATGCAGTAGTTGAAAAAATTGGAACTACTGGAATCGACGATCAGGTTAAGGTAATGCTTTCAGACGGAACTGAAAAGACTTTATCTTATGATATTGACGCAGAAGATGGCGGTCCAACTTTAGGTGCTGTATCTGTAATCGGATATGGATTGGATTCTTCCGGTCAGATTACTGAAGCAAACCAGTTGTTTGTAACGACTACTTCCATTAAACTTTCAAGTAAGTCTGTAGTTTCCGAAGTTAATGGTGCAAGCGTAATGGGTGAATCTCAGTTTGCTGCTAGAGGCGGAGTTCTTGCTGACATTGCAGACGGAGTTAAGATTGATTCTGATTGCGTAGTATTCACTTACGATGGTAGTGACTATGATGTAACTACTATTGATAAGGTTGAAGTAGATGACGTGATTTCAGGTGCTGTACTTCTGTTCGATGAAAACAATGATAAATCCGTTGATGATGACTACACAGTTGTTGCTATGTTGATTCCGGATACAATGGCTAACGGCGGAGACAAGTCTTATGCAGTTTTGAATGAAAAGAATGCAGACTCCAACGATGACAGCGATGACGTATGGCATGTAATCGGATATAAAGATGGTGCAAAACTAGACGCTTTGACTGATGACAAAGACGATTTCAAGGGCAGTTATGTAGCTCCAGTTTATAAAGTGGGTTCTGGATTTGTTAAGGGCATCGCTTTATATGAAGTAAAGGTTGACGCAAGTGGTGTTGTTACTTCCGGTAAACTGGTTGATTCAACTGATACAACTAAAAAAGTTCATTATGTAGGCGGAACAAATGGCGGATTTACTGTTGGTAGTGCTGATAGCAGATCTTCCGTTACAAATAAAGATAACAACAATAAGAGATATGCTTTATCTGACAAGGTTGTTGTATATCAGGTAACCAAGGATAATGAATACAAGTTATTTACTGGTAACTTGAAGTCTGGTGATTTTGTAAGACTATATGAAACTGACGATGATGAAGACGGTTATGATGTAGTAATCATGGCTAGACCATCTAACCTCTAAAATATTATAACTTTATAATATTTCAAAAGACGAGCTTTTGGCTCGTCTTTTGTTTTCTCAAAAAAGGCGTTTAACTTGTATCCTTTGCTAAATAAGGTTATAATATTAAAAGTTGATAAAAAACAAAGAACAAAGTAGCATTAAAGAAAAGGGGTCTTTAATGAAAGAAAATATAATAAGAACAGCGATTTTGATGTCAATACTAACACTGGGTTCACAATTCCTTGGATTTATTAGAGAATTAGTGATGGCGAATTACTTTGGAACCAGCTATATTGTAGATGCCTTTGCGATGTCTAATACGATTCTGAACCTGTTGTTTGGGGGATTGATTGTGGCGATTACATCGGCGTATATGCCTTTATATTCCAAAGTAGTGGCACAGAGAGGTTCTGAAGAAGGTGAAATTTTAACTTCACAAGCAATTAATCTTCTGTTATGTGTGACCCTTATCCTATCTCTCATTGGAATTGTGTTTTCAGATCAGATTATTGCGGTGTGCGCTGGGGGTTTTACCGGTGAAACGGCTAGATTAGCTAGCTATTATATAAAGGTTATTTTTTCCTATATTATTTTTTCCTCAATAACTGGTATTTTTGAACCTTATTTGCAGTATCGTGGTATTTTTATCCCCCAGATTATCAGCGGATATTTTATAAGTTTTTCCAGTGCTATAGTGATTGTTATCAGCGCATATACTTCTTACTATTACATTGCTTATGGTATGTTGATTGGTAATGTTCTGCGCTTTCTATGTGTCTCTGCCGTAGCCAAAAAAAATGGATACCGACATAGAGCTACCCTTTCATTAAAAGGGGAAGCAAGCGGGGTGCTCTCCTTGGCTTTACCAATTTTTTTAGGAAGCTCTGTAGATTCTATCAGTAAGTTCATAGACCGCACACTGGCTTCTCATTTACGAGAAGGAAGCATTGCGGCTTTAAATTATGCCAATTTAATCGACAACATGATTATAATTGTTACAATTACAGTGATTTCTACCTTGATTTATCCTAAATTGACACAAGCTTATGCCGTTCATGATAACACGGGATTTAATAAGTTGGTCAGCGTAGGATGCAATTTGGTTGTAATGATAGCGATTCCTTGTTCGTTGGGAGCAATGCTGTATAGTCGGCAAATTATTCAGATTGTCTACGAGCGAGGGGCTTTTGGTAGCGGAGCTACCGCTATGACGGTAGGGGCCTTTTTTTTCTATTCTATGGGACTGCTCTTTGTTGCCATGAATCAGTTTTTAACCAAGGTATATTATTCCATGCACAATATGAAAGTTCCAATGATTTTGGGCATGGTTAGTGTAGGATTTAATATTGTATTAAACTTAATATTGATAGGGCCTATGCAACACGAAGGATTAGCCTTGGCTTCCAGTGTAGCTTCTGGATTTAATATGTGCCTGTTATTTTTTTATATGAAATATAAATACAGTGATATTATAATATTCCCTTCAAAGGGAAAGCTAGGTATGATTTTCGGTTCAGCAGGAATATCCGTATCTTTATCATATGTATTATATAAGTCGATTTTAGAGAGTATTCATGCAGAATTGATAAGGCTGGCTCTGGTGGTTCTGTTTGCTATCTTGATATATGGAATATTATTGAAAATTTTTAAAATAGAAGAAATAAATTTAATTAAAAAAATTGTATAAAGGAGAATTTACCTGAATATAGGAATTGCATTTATATTGGAGCATTGAATATCTAAAATAGAGGTTTAGTGAATGAAATGAAAAAAATAATTTTTATAACAACCAGAAATATTATTAATACATCAGGTGAGTTAAGATTAATAAAGAACAGGGGTCAGGCCTTGTTTAATACCTTTGGGGTGGAGACTTATTATTTTTCGTTGTCACCAATAAAGAGGAAGGATAGACCTAAAGAAAGTCTAGGAGATGGAAGTAAGCTTCATGCCTTTTATTTTAAAAGTTACTGGGGATTAAAGAAACAAACAAAGAGAGTAATTAGAGAGATAACAAAAGAAATAAGCGACGAGGATATAATTATAATATCGGGATACATGCCTCGATATTTGATACAAAATATAAAAAAATTACGAGTTAAAACGATATTAGATATCCATGGAACATTGGAGGAATTGAAAGAATATGTTTCTGATACATGCTTTTCTAAATTAAAAAATTATATACGATATACGATTTTTTCTAATTCAGAAAAAGAAATACTTGTGTTTGCTAAAGGAGTATTAGTTGTTTCCAAAGCTTTAAAGGAACGGTATGCTGCTAAGTATAGTATTGACTCCAACTTAATTTATGTGATACCCTGTGGTGGGAACAAGGAGAAAATTGATCTGGAAGAAGTTCAAAAACATCGCTTGTTTTGGAGAGAAGAGTTAAATATAGCGGATGAAGAAATTTTGTTTATTTATTCAGGTGGAATATCGCCATGGCAATCTATAGATGAAATGATTCAGCTATATATAGAGATTAAGGGGAATATATGCAGAAAATGCAAGTTACTCATTATGTCAGGAGATATTCATACAATAAAAAAATATGAGAGCAGGGAGCAGGATATTATTATTAGAAGTTTCACAGCAGAACAGGTACAGCATATACTATGTGCCGGAGATATTGCTATGCTCTTAAGAAACAATACTGTAACTAATAATCTGGCATTCCCAAATAAGTTTTATGAATACCTACTGAGCGGGATGTATATAATTTGCAGTAAGTTTATTTATGACCAGGCGGCACTTACGGATAAATATGGAGTAGGTTTTACAACCAATGGAAAATTAGATAGCGATATAATTACGGCCATTGAAAATATGGAGCCTATAGAATCCAGAAAGGGAAATATAGATTTATTATTACAGGAGTTGTCTTTTAAAAATACGCTACAAACTTTTGTAAAAAAACAAATGGGATGGAATGATGAAAAAAGTATTTTTAACAGTGGACGTTGAATGCCATGACATAGAACATATAAATAGATGGATAACGGGAAAATATAAGAAAGAAGAATATGGGTTGGCGAAGATCTTAGAAGTTGCCGAAAAGTTACAAATACCTATTAATTTTTTTGTTGATGTACCAGAAATGAATCGTTATGGAAAAGAATATATAGATGACATAATTAATAAAATAAAAGAATATAATCAACCTGTATATTTACATTTACATCCAAACTATATCAGTGGAGATGAGACAAAGAGCTATTTTTGGCAATATGATAAAAAAGAACAGCGAGAGATTTTTAAAGAAGTATATAGCCAATATTTGAATTTGATGGGCATGAATAAAGACGATACTTTAGTATTTCGCATGGGAAGATATGGGGTAGATAATACCTTTTATGATATCCTGAATGAAGAAAAAATCAAAGTAATAGATTTATCTTATACATATGGAAACTCTAAAATGTGTAAATTACAAGATAAAGAGTTTCCCACCAATAATATCATGTGCTACAAAGGACATCTGTTGTTGCCCAATACTTCTTATGTTGGTTTCCACCTAGGTAAATTTAAAAAAATTTTAGGTTTGGATGTGGCACAAACCTGTAAACAAGAATTGTTCGATGTTATAGAGCACTTAGATAATAAGAATATTGTGATAACTATGCATGTTTGGGATTTGTTTAAAAGGTATTTTTTTAGTAATAAAATTCGACCAGATCATAAAAATATTGATAAATTAAATGATTGGATCAAGGAACTTGAAAATATGGAGTATGAATTTGGCAAGTTAGAAGATTTAACTTTTGATGATTTACTAAGGCAGAACAATGTAGATTTTCTGTATGACCCATATGAGCAGAGTATAAGGAAAAAAGTAAGATTTTTATGGTACAATTTTATCAGATTTATGCATATGGCAAGAAATAGTAAAAAGTATTTTAAATTATATTTAACTGGCTTGGTTGTTTTATGTATAATAACTGGAATTATTTTTAAACTAATTATTTTATGAGGACATTAAGATGCAAAAAAGTTTTACAAGAGTAAATAAAATATCTTTAATTGGGCTGGGTTATGTAGGTCTACCTATTGCTGTGGCCTTTGCACAGAAAGAGGTGCAGACCATTGCTTTTGACATTAATAGGGAAAAGGTGAGTCTATATAAAAGAGGAATGGATCCCACAAAAGAAGTGGGAAATGAACAAATAAGAAATACTCAAAATATAATTTTTACAAGTGATCCGGTAGCGCTAGAGACTAGTAGATTTCATATTGTTGCGGTACCTACTCCAGTTAATGATGACCATACACCTAATTTGCAACCCGTTGAAGATGCCAGTAAAATATTGGGACAACATTTGAAATCAGGCAGCATAGTTGTTTATGAGTCGACTGTTTATCCCGGAGTGACGGAAGAAATTTGTGTTCCAATATTGGAAAAAGAGTCCGGATTAATTTGCGGAAAAGACTTTAAGGTTGGATATTCGCCGGAAAGAATAAACCCTGGTGACAAAAAACATCGATTAAAAAATATTATAAAAATAGTATCAGGTATGGATGAAGAGACGTTGGAAATTATAGCTGATACTTATAGCATCGTGGTGGAAGCCGGAGTGTATAAAGCTTCCAGTATTAAAGTAGCTGAATCAGCTAAGGTAATAGAGAACTCTCAGAGAGATATTAATATAGCTTTTATGAATGAACTAGCTCTTATTTTTGATAAAATGGGCATTGACACAAAGGAAGTTCTCGAAGCAGCCGGAACTAAATGGAATTTTTTGAACTTTACACCGGGGCTGGTTGGAGGACATTGCATTGGGGTAGATCCATATTATTTGACATATAAAGCTCAGAGACTGGGATATTTTCCCGAGGTGATTTTATCTGGTAGAAAAATTAATGATAATATGGGAAAATTGATTGCAGAAAAGACTGTTAAAAAATTAATAGAAGCTGATATACCAATAAAACATGCAAAAGTAGCAATTCTAGGGCTGACTTTCAAGGAAAATTGTCCAGACGTGAGAAATTCTAAAGTATTTGATATAATCAAGGAATTAGAGGAGTTCGGGATTGAAGTGATTCCGACAGATGATTGGGCTGACCCGAAAGATGTATATAAGGAATATAAAGTTAAAATGGTTATGGAGAAGGATTTAGCTAATATTAAAGCCAATGCAGTCATTATAGCAGTAGCTCATACCAAGTACTTGCAAATGAGTTTGGACGAGTTGCAAAGCTTATATATAAAAGGGCAAGGGAAAAATGTTTTAATTGATGTAAAAGGCGTTTTGAATAAAAAACAAATAGAAAAAGATTTTATATATTGGAGATTGTAATATGAAAGTATTTGTAAGCGGTGCAGCAGGATTTATTGGATTTAATTTATCTTTAAGGCTTATTTCAGAAGGATATGATGTAATAGGGTATGACAACTTAAATGATTATTATGATGTAAATTTAAAAAAAGATAGATTGAAAGTTTTAGAGCAAAAGGACAAATTTGTTTTTGTAAGAGGCACACTGGAAAATAAAGAATTATTAGAATATATATTTCAACAGGAAAAACCAGATTATGTTGTCAATCTGGCAGCACAGGCAGGTGTTCGATACAGCTTGGACAATCCTAGAGCATATATAGATTCGAATATAGTTGGATTTTTAAATATTCTAGAATGTTGCAGGAATTTTACAGTTAAGCATTTAGTTTTTGCTTCATCAAGTTCTGTTTATGGAGGAAATAAAAGTTTACCTTTTTCTACCTCTGATAATGTTGATCATCCAATAAGCTTATATGCAGCCACTAAAAAATCAAATGAGTTAATGGCTCATACTTATAGTCATTTATTTGACATTCCGTGTACAGGATTGCGATTCTTTACGGTCTATGGCCCTTGGGGAAGACCAGATATGGCATTATTTTTGTTTACAAAAGCTATTGATCAAAATCAGCCTATTAAGGTGTTTAATTATGGAAAAATGATAAGAGATTTTACTTATATTGACGACATTGTTGAGGGAGTTTTCCGGGTAATGAAACATATTCCGAAGAAAATGCTAGATGCAGACGAAAGAGGAGATACTGGAAGTAGTACTGTAGCACCATATAAAATTTACAATATCGGTAACAATAATCCAGTAGAACTTGAACATTATATTGAAGTCATAGAAAAATGTTTGGGTCGAAAAGCTATAAAAGAATATCTCCCATTACAAGCAGGAGATGTTCCGGCAACTTATGCTCAGGTAGATGATTTGATGAGAGACGTAGGATTTAAACCAGAAACCAGCGTGGAAGAAGGAATTTCTAAATTTATAGATTGGTATAAGGAATATTATAAATAATGAAACGAATATTATTAATAGGAAATAACGATGGTGGTTTATATTTATTTAGAATAGAATTGATAGAAGAATTAATTTCTCTGGGGTATGAGGTTCATTTTACCGTTCCTTATGGAGAAAAGGTACCACTTTTAATAGACTGTGGTGCTATTTATCACCAAATAGATATGAACCGCAGAGGAATGAATATAAAAGAAGACTTTATATTAATGTGTAACTATAGAAAATTGTTTAAGATGGTGAAACCTCAGGTAATTCTTACATACACAATAAAACCGAATATCTACGCCGGTTTAGTAGCTAAAGTTCTAAGGATTCCGTGTATTGCAACAATTACGGGTTTAGGAACTTCGATGCAAGGTCAAGGGAAAAAAACGAACTTTATTAAAATATTATATAAATATGGTCTGAAAGGCGCTAGTTATATCTTCTTTCAAAATGAAGAAAACAAAAATTTTTTTATTAATAATAAATTAATAGAGGCAGGGAAGGCTTTAAGAGTAAATGGTTCAGGGGTAAATACGGAGAAGTTTCGCCCTAAAAGGTGTAAACATGATGGGATAAATATATTATATATTTCACGAATTATGAAGGATAAGGGCATCAGAGAATATCTTGAGGCTGCTCGGGTCTTGAAACCAACTTATAATTTTGTAAACTTTCAAATACTTGGTTTTTATGATGAAGAGATATTAAAAAATCAAATCAATGACCTCGTAAGCGAAGGAAGTGTTAGCTATCTTGGAGTTTCTTTGGATACTCGAATTGAGATGGAAGAGGCGGATTGCATAGTGTTGCCATCATATCATGAGGGTATGTCTAATGTACTTTTAGAAGGTGCCGCTTTTGGATTGCCTTTAATAACTTCGAATATTCACGGTTGTAAGGAGGCTGTTGACGAGGGAGTGACTGGTTTTTTATGTGAACCCAGAGATGCACAGAGCTTAATTGAATCTATTAAAAGTTTTCTACTATTGGCACCTGAATCCAGAAAAAAGATGGGAGATGCAGGTAGAGAAAAAATGATTAAGGAGTTTGATAGGAAATTAGTTGTCACAAGCTATATAAATGTAATTCAAAATATGTTAAGCCAGCAGGGGAAATAGAGATGAAAAGTGTTGCTAAGCGAATATTAGATATATGTTGTTCTTTGGTTTTACTCATTATATTATCTCCAGTTTTCTTTCTGTTATTTTTACTATGCAAGTTAAAATTGGGATCACCTGCGATTTTTAAACAGGCAAGACCGGGAATACATGGGAAGGTTTTTACAATGTATAAGTTCAGAAGTATGACAGAAGAACGCGATGAAGCTGGTCAATTGCTTTCAGATGAGATACGATTGACTTCTTTTGGAAAATTACTTAGAAAGACTAGCCTGGATGAATTGCCGGAGCTATTTAATATTTTAAAAGGGGATATGAGTTTTGTCGGACCAAGACCGCTTTTGGTGCGTTATTTAGATCGATATACCGAGGAGCAGGCCAGAAGGCATGAAGTAAAACCCGGTTTGACTGGATGGGCTCAAGTAAATGGCAGAAATGCTATCAACTGGGAGGAAAAATTTAAACTGGATGTCTGGTATGTGGATCACTGGAATCTTTGGTTGGATTTAAAGATTTTTGTCTTAACATTTTTAAAGGTTTTTAAACATGAAGGAATAAATTCGACTGGAGAAGCGACTATGCAAGAATTTATGGGAACCAAGAAATAACCAAAGAGGGTGAATATGTGAAAAAGCTTATTATAATTGGTGCGGGCGGATTTGGCCGAGAAGTTTTGGAGTATGCGTTAGATATGAAAGAGGCTAATCCTCAAATAGACTGGGAAGTAAAAGGTTTTATAGATGATAATTTAGCGTGTTTGCAGCAATATAATCAGGAATTTGAGGTTATAGAGAACATTAAAGATCATATCATATCGAATGAAAATGTATATATTTGTGCGATTGGTGATCCAAACATAAAAAGTGCAATTTGCAAGGATTTTATGGATCGTGGGGCGCTTTTTATCAATATCATTCATCCGTTGGCTCGAGTGGGTAGAAGATGCAAATTAGGTGTGGGCAATGTGATTTGCCCTAATGCGTGTTTAACAACGGATGTTTGTTTAGAGGATTTTATTTTTGTGAATTGCCATTCCAACTGTGGACACGATTCGAAAATTTCATCTTATTGTACGATTAGTCCGTTTTGTGATATCACAGGGTTTGCAGAACTTGGCAAGGGTGTCTTTTTAGGCAGTCATGCTTCCATATGCCCGAGTGTTAAGATTGGAGACTTTTCAAAAATTGGTGCCGGAGCAGCTGTAATATCTGATATGCCATCTGATTGCACTGCGGTAGGGGTACCGGCTAAAATTGTAAAAAGGAAGAATAGATAATTATGGAGAAGCAAATACCATTAAGTGTACCTAATTTAGATATAGAAATCGTAGACAATTTGCGGGAATGCATTGAAACCGGATGGGTATCCACCGGGGGAAGATTTATAGCTGAATTTGAGCAAAAGGTAGCTAAATATGTGGGGATTGATGATGCCGTTTCGGCTCAGAGCGGCACTGCCGGACTGCATGTCGCTCTAAGAATTCTGGGTGTAAAATCCGGTGATGAGGTTATTGTACCTGCTTTGACCTTTATAGCAGCAGTAAACCCTGTGAAATATCTTGGGGCAGAACCTGTTTTTATGGACTGTGATGACTCCCTGTGCATGGATGCGGATAAGCTTGAAAGGTTTTGCCAAGAGGAATGCAGCTTTGATGGGACAAAGCTCATCAATAAGAAAACCGGAAGAGCCGTTAAGGCAGTGGTAGTAGTACACATATTTGGAAATCTGGCAAATATGGAAAAAATCATGGATGTAGCCCATCAGTTCGGATTAAAGGTGTTGGAAGATGCCACAGAAGCCTTAGGGAGCTATTTTAAAGAGGGCAGATATAAAGGAAAGTTTTCTGGGACGATTGCCGATATGGGTGTATATTCGTTTAATGCCAATAAGATAATCACTACCGGCGGCGGCGGTATGATTGTATCCCAAAATCAGCAATATTTGGATCAGGCGAGGTACCTGACCATAACAGCTAAAGGGACGAGTCCGGAAGAAGCCTTGTTTTTTATTCATGGAGAAGTAGGATACAATTATAGAATGTTAAATCTGCAAGCGGCTTTAGGAGTCAGCCAGATGGACAAATTAGAGCAATTTATTGAAACTAAGGTGATGAATCATAACAAATATAAGGAAGAATTAAAAAATGCAGAGGGAATTCAACTTCTGCCATTTAAGCAAGACATTCGATCAAACCATTGGTTCTATTCTTTGTATATCGACAATGAACGATTTGGTGAGGGCCGAGATGAACTTATGTATAGATTGCTTGAAAACGGGATTCAATGCAGGCCTGTCTGGAAACTAATATGTACGTTAGACCCATATATAGGCTCTCAGAGCTATGAAATTGAAAAAGCAGTAGATTACGCTGACCATATACTGAATGTGCCTTGCTCAACGAGTTTGAGCGTTGAAGACGTGAAGTATGTGTGTGATAGGATTAAGAATAGATGATATTCCAGTAAGCGTTAAATAAGTGAACCCATTAACACTTACTGGAGAATGTTGCTTGCTTATGACAATTAGTTTTTACTGTCATTGTCATCTGGATTTTTTTCTTCTAATTTGGATAAGTTTATCATTGGAAGTATGATTTGACCGCCCGAACAAGTTTGACTTGTAATGCTGATGATGATGGATCTTGCTATTGAATATAGAGTAGCACATCCATTTAAATTAACAAATTCTTTAAATACTTCAACTGGCATTTCAGATGTTGCGATGAAAGCCCCTTCAAGAATCAATTCGACTTCCATGGTTTCTGACTCGGCACTATCAATTTGCACATTAATGTGAATTTGAATTTTGGCAAAATGATTATCTGCATCTGTTGTAATGTTTAGTATTTCATATTCAACATTGAACTTTTTTTCTAATTCTTGTAGATTTTCAATGTGTACAAAATTATTGCTAACTTGAAGGAAAATAATAGTAGTTCCCAATAATTGAAAATCTGCCTTTAATTTATTTGTTTCCATGTTATGCAATGTCTCCCCATAATTTCTCTCCAAAATTTTTATATTTAACACATTTGATTTCGTTAGTATTTTCGATATCTTGGAAAGTATCTAAATACTGCTTTTTTACATCTTGAATCTTTATATCTAATTCCAAATCCAGCTGTTCACAAATTTCTGCTAATTTTTCAATCGTAAAATTGCAATTGCCATTTTCCCATTTTGATATCATTCCTTGAGTAACTTTCATATATTCCGCAAATTGTTTTTGATTCATACCTAATTCAATCCTTTTTCTAGTTATTGAGACTGAAATTTTAGCGATTAACCTTGCGGCTATAACTTCCGCCTTTGTGAGATTAGAAGACAAAGCATCTAATACCTCATTAGCATTCCATGTTTTCTTTTCCATTTTTCATTCCTCCATTTCATTTTGTCTAGCCAGCGCAATAGAGATATGCTTTGCATAATCTGTCGCTTTCTTACCTGATTTCTTATAAAAAGCATGCAGCATATAGTCATTATTTTTAGTCATTGAAAATAATACCCGGATATTAGCATCTTTAACCTTAATGTGCATAGCACATAATCCATTGGCATTTTTTAATTTTTCAAATTCTTTGATCATAAAAACATTTGCTTTAAGTTGTTCAAGCTGCTCAATTCTTGTTTCTAATAGGGCATAGATCTTTTTACTGCAGCTGCTTTGCATCATTAATTCATTTAATTCTTTGTATGCTTCGTCATGAAAATAGATATTAGGTCGTTTTAAAGTATTCCATTCCTTTGGACCCGAAAGTACATTCACATTATTTTCTCCTATTATTATAGCTATAAGTAATAATATATATACATGATATTACTTATAAGGAATATTTGCAACATAAAAAAACCGAAAAGTCAATTTTAATAATAAACTTTTCGGTTTTTAAATGCGCTATTTTATTTGATTGCTTATTGTTAATGAGCCTTATGCTCAGTATTTTGTCTTTGCAGCATGATGTTAATAGCAATACCTGTTCCGAGCAATCCGTAGAACATCGGCATAACCGATACTGTGGAATCATCCACAAGGGCGGATACGAGGAAACCACAGATACCAAGGAAAATTCCCACGCCGGTATATTCGGTAAAGCTGTTTAAATTTCTCTTCCAGAAAACCTTAATGCTTTGGAGAATGTATATAATCCACAAAGCAAGCAGAGCTAATACAGAAATGCCGCCGGTGCCAATCCATGCACCCATATACATGTTATGAGGTTTATCCACGATAAGGTTTATATTATCCCAGTTCGCATTATATTTGCCGATGTAGTCGTCATTAGGGAAATAAATGCAGTACGTGTCTGCACCGTGACCAATGAGTGCGGTGCTTTTCATCATAGGCAGTGTCCTGGACCAGATATAACCACGTCCCGATCCGAAACCTTGATTCTTTTCCCAGCCAAAGCTTTCTACTTTCTTAAGTGGAACAAACTTACCTAAAGTATTTCTATACTGTATATCTTGTCCTCTCAGCATAGCGAAGTCCCATTCGGATCCATCCACCTTGACGATAAAGTAGTTGATTCCTGCAGTATCTTGTGCGGGCCCGATTGCAAATGAACGATATCTGTCATCGGCAATCGTATAAAAATTTGTTCCTTCAAGTGGAGCAATATCAAGGGCTTTTCCATCTTTGTCCGTAAGCTTTACTGCAAGCGGATTTTCAGGATAAGTTGTAAAAGTAATCGGATTTCCGTTGTAGCTCATCATAATCTTATTACCTTTTGTTTCCAGATAATCAATATGTCCCTTTGAAGCGGATTCTGTTTGAGCAGTATCAGTACTGTCCGGCTTACCTGGTACTTCTTGAGTTTTACTATTATTTATGCCGAGTACGCTTCGAGCGGCTCCGGTAAGCTCCGGAACCCAACGTTCATAAGTAACGCCTCCCACGAGAACTGTTATGACCAGAAGAATGGCAAGAGGCTTCCACCATTTAATAATAGTTTTGTTTAGTAAAATAAGTGCGACCAAAACAACCACGGCCATTCCCAGGAATCCTCCGGAGGATTTCGATCCGATCAAATTGTACATATTTAACCCAAATAGTACACCCCATAATATCTTCTTCCAGAGTGGCTCCTCTTTTTCCTTTACGACAGAATGAATAAATAACAAGCCAAAAAGTGGAATTAATAAGGTTAAATAAAAGGAAACATAATTTATATTATAAACTGTTTGGTAAATTTCTCTATGAGTGAATGTAAAGGTTAACGAGTCCAGCTGATCCCAGAACTGGCTGGAGGTAATCAATTTTTTACCGAAGGTCGTTTGAAAAAAGTCATGGCCAAGAGCCTGCGAAAGACCTAAGAGGCTCAGTAACAGGCTGGATACAGCTGCGGGATATACAATCCATTTAATATTCTTTTCATTATTGATTGTATTCATGATAAAAAACAGCATGACCATATAGGCCAGTAATGTTACCGTGCCTTCAAACCGATCATTCCAACCCCACAGAGCAAATTCCTTATAGTCAGACATTACGTATGAAATCAGCACAAATATGGAATATACCAGCATAGGAATATAATACAGCGTGCGTTTTATAAAAAATGATTGTGTAAAAACCCTATACAGTATAAATACCAGCGCCAATACGGCACAAATCACGATGGCTACCATTTTATAATAGCTAAAGAATTCGGTTAAGTTGTTACCGGAGTTTGTCCAGAAAAACTGGTTCATTGGACGATGATATTGATGCATTCTCACAAGCATAATAACGAAAGCTGTGAAAAATGCAGCAGGTAACGTTTGGAACCAATGCATTTCCTCATCAATTCTTGGTGCCATACTCATAGAAAACAGGTAATCCGATTTTCTGCCTGTGGCATCCGTTTTCTTAGAGAGTTGCGGTTTAGTAGCGTGTTTTGATTCAGCAGCCTTACTCCCCTGTTTATTTTTATTTGCCATTTATAAATCCCCCAAATATATAATTTTTTAACTTATAAGCCACTATATTGTACATCAGAAATTGGTAAATTGCAAATTTACCTTTGCACATAAAAACGCCAGATTTTCAGTCTGGCGTTAAGTATGATGAACTTTTTATTGCTTCAAGTCGGACTATTGAATGGATATACCTTCAATCCCGATACCAGAAGCAAGGTTATACGCATTAACAGCGATATTATAATCTAAAATTGCTTTGTAATATGCTTGCTGTACATTAAATGTGTTGAGATTAATTCCGGATAGATCTGTTACTGTGATCACACCGCTGTCATATTGGAGCTGACCTAATCTGGAGGCTTCTTTTGAATTTTCATAAGAGACCTTTCCAGATGTTACCGCTTCATACTTTTGCTTCATATCCATATATTTTGTGCGCACATCAACTTCCACTTGACCGGGAGCCAGTTCAGCAGATTCCTGCGCGGTCAGAAGCGCAGTTCTGGCGGAACGATACGTTGCTGAAGTGCTTGGGTAAGCCTTTACATCGTTTAACAGGTAAGCCGCCATCGTAGCACTGTAATTCGCTCCGTGTATTTCATTTCTGTTGACCAGAGCCTCTTTAATGGCATCATCCACTGATTTTGTCGGGAAAGCCAGAGCAGTTAGACTATCAGTCAAGGTTACTTTTTGGTGAATATTATAACCCATAAATAAGTTAAAGTTCATTTTTATCTGTTCAAAGCCATTGACTGCTAAAGTATAATTGTCTTTTGCTGTATTTAAAGAGGTTTCTGCATTTAAAGTATCAAGCTTTGATACGGTACCCAGCTTGTATTTCAGCATGGTGCTGCTGTAAATGGCCTGAGCTCTGGTCAAATTATCTTTAGCAACCTGAACCTGAGCTTCGGTATATTTATACGTATAATACATTTCATAGGTCTGAGACTTTAGCTTATTGATAGCCGCCTCATAATTTCGAGGAGCCTGTTCATTTATAAATTTTTTACTCTCCTGCAACAGCGGTTTGCTGGCCGTGTCTAAATCAAGCTTGTTGATTTGAGATATTTTTTCACTGTAGCCCTTCGCTTTTGAAAGTTGATCTTCTTGTGTATACTGTGCAAAGGTCGCCTGTGGACTGTCTGCCAGCATCTTTTTATAAGCGCCATCCAAAGAAAGGCTAATTGGAGCTGTAACGGTAGGGGACTGTGCTTCTGCATTAATAGCAGAATTTGTTGTAATCGCAGAGTCGGTAGTGGAAACAGCCGCATTTGTGGTCGTTACTGCTGCGTTGGTGGTCACAGCCGCACCGGTAGTAGTTACAGCACTGTTAGTCGTTGTTATTGCCGAACCTGTAGTTGAAATCCCTGATCCTGTAGTGGTAATGGTACTACTTGCAGCCGTTTGGCTGTTGGCTACCGTAGTCCCTGTATTTGCCGTAGTCGCTGCTGCAATAGATGCTACTGGAATAGAAGTAACTATCAATGCAGAAGCGAGTAAAGCTGTAAATAATTGCTTTTTCATTTTTTTATTTTCCTCCTTATCATTTGATTGATATGTATTCGCTTCATTTTATATGGATAAAATGAGCAAAATATTGCAAGTTTAGTCTGATTTTTGACTTCATTCAATCGAATCAGCCCATTGGCTGAGATTCATTCTACGCCCCTTTGCACAATCGTGTCAATACACATTATAGCAGAAGATGTGGAATTAGATATTAAATCTTTATTAAGAATTAGTTTGCCCTCTATTTTACATGCAAAGTTTGTATAACAAGCTTGATGAATGCATTAAAACATAATACAATGAAGAGCAGATAATAAAACTGTTGATTAAACAATCAGATTTGAGAAAAAGGACAAAAGCATGAAAAAATTACTTTATGTTGCTTCCAGTTATGGGCACATACTTAGTTTTCATATACCATATATAAAAAGGCTGCAGCAAATGGGGTTTGAAGTACATGCGGCAGGTGCGGGAGCTTCCGACGGTACAGAGCCAAGGGACACTAAAAAGATTAACATTCCCTTTGAAAAAAGTATGTTTTCTATTAAAAATATAAGCTGTACCTTTCAGCTGATGAAGTTAATAAAGGAAGAGCGGTATGACGTCATAAGCGTGCATACTTCCTTAGCCGCCTTTTTTGTAAGAGTTGCGGTAATGCTTACACACGGCCCAAAACCGACCGTCATAAACACGGTGCACGGATATTTATTTGATGAACGTACACCGCGCCTTAAGCGAAGCCTTCTTTTGTGGGCAGAAAAGCTTACAAAACCGGTTACAAATATAGTGGCAGTTATGAATGATCAAGATTATCAAATTGCGGAGAAATACCATTTATATAAGGACAAGTTAGTTCAAATCCCCGGATTCGGTATTGATATAGACCATTTTTCCAGGGCCGCCGTTGAAGAAAAGGTGTGCCGGAAGCAGGGAAATGGGGAGCAAATGAAACAAAGGATACAGCACGAACGAGACAAACTGGGTATTAAAACAGAGGACATCCTGCTCATTTACGCCGCAGAGTTTTCCAAACGAAAGAATCAAAAAATGCTGATAGAAGCCATGGCAAAACTGCCATCCAATGTGAAATTGATTTTAGCGGGGAAAGGCGAGATGCTGGAAGAATGCAAGCAATTGGCGGAAACCTTATGGCAATCTGAAACCTTGTCAGATGAGGGAATCACTGAGACGGATTCCA
Source organism: Aminipila luticellarii (assembly GCF_004103735.1). Classification (NCBI taxonomy): domain Bacteria; kingdom Bacillati; phylum Bacillota; class Clostridia; order Peptostreptococcales; family Anaerovoracaceae; genus Aminipila; species Aminipila luticellarii. The sequence continues at coordinate 213,869 of NZ_CP035281.1, forward strand.
GAGTATTGTTCCTGGGGCATGTAAAAAAGCTGGAATATTTTTACTACCTGTCCGACATATGTGTATCCGCCAGCAGGAGTGAGGGCCTACCATTTAATATTATGGAAGCGATGGCCATGGGGCTGCCGGTTGTGGCGACAGATGTAAAAGGGCATCAGGACCTGGTGGAAAAGGGGATAAACGGTTATCTATATGAATTTAATGATCAGCAGGGATTCGTTAATGCAATAATGAAGATCATTCATATGGAGCAGAAGGATTCTATTTTAATGTCGCAAAATAATATCTCAAAGGCAGAAAAATATGGGCTGAAAAAGGTAATGGATGAGGTGTTGGCTGTATATGATGGGTTGTAAATATATTGGGGCGAAAAAGAAAACAGAGTATATGCCGACTCTGTTACCCAGGATATTTAATGTTTTCTAACACTGATTTAACACTTGATTTGATGTGTTAGAATGCGTCAAATCAGTGTTGGAATAAAATGATTTTAAAGGATGATGCACAACAGATTTGAGGTGAATATAGATGGATGCTCAACAAAAAAAGAGAATTATTGCAAGGTATAAAGAGCTGCTGCAATTTTATTTCAGGACGGGAAGGAAGGAACCGGACTTTGAGGATAAACCATTTGTAAACTTCCTTGAACTACTATATCCAATATTAAAAGGGCATAAGTTCTATTGTAATGATATTTTTGTATCCTCCATTGTTTGGCATTTAGAAGGTTTAAGTGGATTGCCCAGTGACATAACGGAGAAACAGCTTGATGATATTATTGAACATATTAGTAAGAATTTTGATATTAATAAGGAAATGCACTACCTAATATTTCCATTACAGGGGTCGGGGCTAAAGAGCGATATTTCCTTTTCAAGATTTCATATGCTTACAGAAAAAAGTGAAGCGGATATGATTAAACAAATATCTGATATTACATCTATAGATGAGACAGAAGCTGCAAGTTTCTTAGAACATACGAAAAAGAGCCGTTCTAAAGACTTTTTAAAATCGAATATCATGATTATTGAGGCTGAAAATCAAACTGAAAATATTAGGCTGTCAGCATATCAATTAGCTCAGCACTCCGTTCATTTTCTTTTTTTAATTCATTCTGCATTTGGTATGAAATCAAGTATTTTTAGGACAGCAGATATATGGGAAGAGGAAAACAAGCATGTAGCCATATTATCAAAGGATGGCTGGAGATGTGGGCATAGCTATCAATGGAATGCTCATCTGCAATGTAAGTTAGATTTAGATTTTATGGGAGAAGAAAAGTATCAGAAGATCTTTGATAATCTGTTCAATGCTTTTGCATTAAATAATGATAAGGATGATCTATCCTATAAATTTATGAATTTGTTTGTATTGTATTCTCGAGGGATTGTTCAACGCCGGATACGGCATGACGATTCACTTGCCTTACTACTTTTTATTACCGCTTTAGAATCACTAATTACAGAGGGACAGCAAGAAAAGAGACTTCGGCTTGCTGCGGTTATTCCAAAGCTTGTAAGCGTAGATGGCATTGCCGCATTTGAATTAGCAACGATAATAGATGAATTATATAAGGATCGCAACAACTTTGTTCATGCAGGTCAAACCCCACAATTCTCTTATGAAAACAACAAGCTTGATATATTGGAGCGTATAACAGCGCTGATGATATTAAAATACTTTGAAGTGGACGGTCTGTTAGATGCATCACCGGGTCAAAATCGCCTGAATGCCTGGACAGAATATCTAAATCGGGTGTTTAACGGTATTATTTTTGGAGAAGGTAAACTATTATAATATTAGGTAAAAAATACGGAGGCTAAAAATGGGAACTAATGTAATAGGAAATCCTGATTCTCAAATATGGAAATTACTTGGGATAGAGGTTGAAGAAGAGAATCAGGAAAAAGGAAATAATCAGCAGAAAAGTTGCGAAAAGAATAAGAAAAATGTTGAAGAAGAACGTAGAAAAAGGGACTAAGATCAATTAATGATAGACGATATCTCATTTTGTGTGATATACTAATCCTAGTTTATTTTTGATTGTAGTAGCCCATATTGTCGACAATAGAAAGGTTTAGCATGTTTCTCAGCATCATTATACCAGTTTTAAATATCGAGAAATATATCAAAAGGTGCCTGGACAGTGTACTGGAAGCATGTTTTGATGACTGTGAAATCATCTTAGTTACAGGTGCTTCTGTTGATAAAAGCAATGAAATTTGTGATGAATATCAATCTACTTTTTCGAATATCAAACTTGTGGGGCAAAATGGAAAGGGGCTTTCTAATGCTCGAAATTGTGCATTGGATGTAGCAATGGGGAAATATATTGTCTACATAGACGGTGACGACTATGTAGATAGTGAGCTTTTCAGGAAACTGTTAGAAACTTTAAGGGCAACATGGAATGATATGGATTTAATTGCCACAGACTTTAGACGTATTGCAGTAAGTAGTGGTAAAAGTGATAAAATAGAAAATGTTTATCAAATTGGTCGGAACACGGAACCCCAATACGGTATAGGATATCTATCAACAATGCTTCAAAAAAAGCATTGTTTTTGGAATGTATGGAGGTACATTTACAGCAGGGAATTTTTGCAGCAAAATAATATTCGATTTGTCGAAGGTAAATTCAGTGAAGATATTGATTATACAACGAAGGTTCTTATAGCACGCCCCAAAATGGTATTTGTGCACTGCCCGTTTTATTACTATAGCATAGGAAAAGGGGATTCTCTTATGGATTGTCCTTCTTATAAACAATTGCGAGATACTTTGGAGTTTCTGTGCAATAGTATCCGTATGCTGGAAAAATCTTCGTTTATGTATTCGCAAATTTTGATAGGTCAATATCAGTTTGAATATATTCTTAACATTGCAATTATTAAAGAGGTTCCGAAAGAAGAAATAAGAAAAGCGCGGTTATTATATAAAGAAACCTTGGAAATTCTTCTTGTTGGCTCAGATTTAACCGCTCACCTTGTAAAAAGGATTCTTCATATAGTACCTCTTTCAATGTTTGCTGAAATACTTCATCGATTAAAGCTTTTTAGGAGATTCATAAAAAGAGGATCTGGGAAAAAACAGAGGGGAGAGTATTTAGATGATAATCACTAGGACACCTTTTCGGGTAAGTTTTGCAGGAGGAGGAAGTGATCTGCCATCTTTTTATACAAGACATGAAGGATGTGTACTTTCAACTTCTATAAATAAATATATGTATGTAACCATTCATCCCTCGTTTAATCGGATGGAAACAAGTATTAAATATTCTTTAACTGAAACTGTGCATGATGTTCGATACATTCAACATCCAATAGCGAGGCAACTATTGATGAATTATGATATCTCTGGTGTTGAAGTCACAAGCACGGCAGATATTCCGGCAGGAACAGGTCTTTCTTCATCCAGTGCCTATACTGTCGGTCTTATAAATGCCTTGAATGCTTTTTCTGGTAAATATTATTCACAAGAAAAGATTGCACGTCGGGCTTGTGAAGTAGAAATAGAGGAGTTAGGTGAACCTATAGGAAAGCAGGATCAATATGGCACGGCAATTGGAGGCATTAAATTTATTCGTTTTCTCACCGATGGCTCGGTTGATGTTGAACCAGTAATGGTTGATGGAAATATAAAAAATCAGCTTAACGATGAGCTTCTGTTATTTTATACTGGAGTAACACATTCGGCAGGAAATATTTTAAAAGAGCAGAATAAAAATGTTGTTACTGATAGGAAAAAATTTGATTGTTTAGTAAAAATGACAGAGCAGGCATATGAGATTAGGGAAGCACTGACAAAAGGAAACTTGAAGAGGTTTGGTGAGATTTTACACGAAGGATGGGAACTAAAACGACAACTGGCAGGGGGCATCACAAGCCCTGAAATTGATCAGTATTATAAATTGGCTCGTGAAAATGGGGCATTAGGAGGTAAATTGCTGGGTGCTGGCGGTGGCGGATTTTTACTTTTATATTGTGAGCATAATAAGCAAAAGCGACTGCGGTCAGCGCTTCATAAATTGGTTGAGCTTCCTTTTGCTACCGAGAGCGGTGGCACTAAAGTTATATATGTTGGAGAAAAGGATTGGGAATAAAATGAAATCACTTATTTTAGGCGGAGCAGGTTTTATTGGAAGTCATCTATGTGACGCATTACTGGCAAAAGGGGAATTAGTTGTATGTGTAGACAATTTTTATATTGGGACAAAAGAAAATATTGCACATTTAAGGGATCATCCAGCTTTTAAATTCTACGAAGTTGATGCCAATGAACTAGAATCCTTACGTAAAGTTTTTGAACGAGAAAAGCCAGATTATGTTTTTCATCTGGCAGCTAATTCAGACATTCAAGCAAGTGCACTAGAGCCTCTTGTGGAGTATAAAAATACGTATTCAACCACTTTTAACGTGTTGGAATGCATGAGAAGGACAGGAGCAAAAAAACTATTTTTTTCGTCTACATCAGCTGTATACGGTGAGGTGGAAGGAAATGCAAGCGAAGAAGATGCGAGATTAACCCCTATTTCGTATTATGGCGGTGCAAAGCTTGGGAGTGAAGCAATGATTTCGGCATTTGCTTATATGAATGATATGGAAGCACTGGTTTTTCGTTTTCCTAACGTTATAGGACCTAGACTAACACATGGGGTAATATTTGACTTTATCAATCGGTTAAGGGCTGAACCAAGCCATCTTCGAATTCTTGGTGATGGAAATCAAACAAAACCGTACCTGCACGTTCATGATTTGGTAGAAGCAATTATACGCTTCATGAATGTGCCAAAAGGTGTGACTCTATACAATGTAGGTGTTGATACGGCTACCTCCGTTACACGTATTGCGGAAATTGTAACCCAAAAAATGGGACTGGCAGGAATCCCCTTTGAGTATACTGGCGGACGAGGTGGATGGAAAGGTGACGTACCTCAATTTCAATATAATCTTTTAAAAATTCATTTAGCAGGATGGAAGGCTAGCATGACTTCTGATGAAGCGGTAATGAGAACTGTTGAGCAGGTACTTTCATGCAAGCTGTGATTATGGCTGGAGGCAAGGGTACGCGTCTTGTAGCCTTAACGAAAGATCAAGTCCCGAAGCCCATGGCGCAGATCGCGAAACGACCCATACTGGAGTGGCAGATTGAGCAGTTAAAGAATAATGGCATTACAGATATCATTTTAGTTATCGGCCATCTGGGGGAGAAAATTAAGAAGTATTTTGGGGATGGCAGCAAATTTGGTGTTAATCTGAGATATTTTCATGAAACCACCCCTCTAGGAAGTGCAGGAGCTTTATATTATGTACGGAGTTTATTGGAGGAAGGAGCCTTTTTTCTGATTTTTGGTGATATAATTTTTGATATCGATATGGCACGAATGCTACGGTTTCATCAGGATAAAAAGGCAGTAGTTACGTTATTTGCGCATCCTAATTCCCACCCTTTTGATTCAGATCTCATTGTGACAGATACGAATGACAAGGTGATTGAATTCGATTCAAAGAATAATGATCGTATTGGATACTGGTATGATAATCTTGTAAATGCAGGTGTCTATTTGCTGGAACGATCTTTTTGTGAACGTATAAAAAAACCCGTCAAAACAGACTTAGAAAAGGACTTACTTTTTTTCATGGCACAGAAAAAGGAAGCTCTTGTCGCATATTGTTCGCCGGAATACGTTAAGGATGTAGGAACACCAGAACGTATTGGGATTGCCGAAAAAGAAATTAATAACGGATTTGCGGCAGCTCGCAATCTAAAAAACGAGCAAAAAGCCATTTTTCTTGATCGGGATGGGACGATTAATAAATATAAGGGACTTATTTGGAAACAAGATGACTTTGAATTATACCATTTCACTATAGAAGCTATAAGAAAAATTAATCGTTCGGGTTATCTAGCCATTGTAATTACCAACCAGCCTGTAGTAGCACGAGGTCTGTGCCAGCTGCAAGATGTAGAGAACATTCACAAAAAGTTGGAGACTTTGCTGGGAAAAGAAGGAGCGTTCTTAGATGATATTAAATTTTGCCCACACCATCCAGATAAGGGATACCCAGAGGAAAATCCAATCTATAAGGTTCCTTGTTCTTGTCGGAAACCTAATATTGGGATGATTCAAGAGTGCGTAGAGAAATATAATATAGACTTGTCGCAATCTTGGTTTGTAGGAGATACAACTACAGACATACAAACTGGAAAAAATGCAGGAATGAGAACTGTATTGGTGCAAACTGGTGAGGCGGGAAAAGATGGGAAATACGAAAATACTCTTCCAGATATGACTTGCACTGACCTTTTGGATGCAGTTCGGAGAATAAGGGAGGAACAATAGCGAAATGGATTTTAAACAAGATATTAAAGATTATATTGCGTGTGAAATTGAAGTTCTTCAAAAAATAGATGTTGATGCAATAAATACGGTACTTAATCTGTTGGAGAAGACGAGACGAAATAAGAAACGAATTTATGTATTTGGCAATGGAGGCAGTGCGGCCACAGCTTCCCACATGCAGAATGATTTCAACAAGGGTGTATCTGAATGGATCGAAACGAAGTTTCGATTTCATTGCTTGAATGATAATGTTGCGACAATGATGGCCATCGCCAATGATATTGGATACGATGATATATTCCGTTTTCAGTTGGACGGGCAACTTGAGCCGGGAGACTTGATAATGGCTATCTCAGGAAGCGGTAATTCAAAAAACGTGATAAAGGCTGTGGAATACGCCAAGTCCTGTGGGAATAAGGTCATTGGTGTTACTGGGTATAATGGTGGAAGATTAAAGGAAATGAGCGACTGTTATCTGCATGTTCCAATCGACAGCATGCAGATAACAGAAGATGTACATATGATTTTTGACCATTTGATGATGAGCGTATTTTATAAATATTTATGTGGAAGAGAACATTTGAGTTAAAGGTCGAAATTAAATTTGTTTTTTAGAAAGAGGTACTATAGAATGTCATTTAAATCCCTGAAAATGAGGCTACTTCCTCCATCCTCAAAATCATTTCATACGAGAATGGATGAATTGGAGGCACAAAATCAATTATCCAATTCAAGTATAACCCAATTAGATGAACTAATAAGGAATAGTGTTAGTGAAATAAAAGATCAGTTGCCTGTTATAATACAATTAGCTAATGACGAGAAAATTAGTTTTTCGGAATCGGAATTAAAAATAGAACCGTTAGATCCACCACAACAAGTCATAGAGGAAGCCCCTTTCCTAGGATATGAAGCAATAAAATTACTATTACAGGAGTATCAATTTGAATCAGTTCTTGATATTGGATGTGGTGAGGGTTTACAAAGTGATTATTTTTTATCACATGGAAAAAAGGTAACAGCTATCAATAACTTAGATAACGACTATTTTCATAAAGAGACGAGAATAGACGCTATTATTGACGATTTTAATAACCATACCTTTTCAGAGCAATTTGATTGTATTTGGTGTTCCCACTGCTTAGAACATCAGCGGAATCCAGGTCATTTTTTAGATAAAATCTTTTCAGCCCTTAAAGAAAACGGAGTTCTAGCGATTACGGTACCTCATGCTGAGACTACAATTTGTCCAGGTCATGTGTCATATTGGGATGCAGGGCGGTTGATACATCATTTATTATTGGCCGGTTTCAATTGTCGAGATATTCGAATCAAAGCTTATGGATATAACCTAAGCGTTGTGTTGGAAAAGCATAGTATTGATGTCTCTTCAGAGCTTAACTGTTGGGGCGATTTGGATTTTCGAAGAGTAAAACGTTTGTTCCCAGAAGATGTTATAAAATATGTAGACCATTATAACGAGTGGGGAAGCTTTATTTTTTATGGTGATATTATTGAGATGAATTGGGAAAACCCAGAAAATGATTTTAATTAAGGGGCTAAAGGAGATATCTAGAAAGATAAAAAACTATGGAACTATAGAACTATTTAGCTTAGTACCATAAAAAGTTACCTTTTTGAAAAACACTTTAGGGTACGATTTTCGTTGTATATGAATTTGTAAATGCTGAAAGTGATAAAGTTATAGAATTTTACCATATACAGCTGGATGTTATGATTGAGTTAAGTGTTGTTAGTACTAATAAATGTTAAGGAATAGGGGAGATATGTGATTTATGCCTAAAATATCAGTTGTGATGCCTACATACAATGCAGAAAAGTACCTACGTGAAGCGGTAAAAAGTATTTTAGATCAGACCTTTTCTGATTTTGAATTTTTAGTTATAGATGACAAATCTAGCGATAAAACTCTTGAGATACTTGAATCATATAGTGATGAACGGATTCAAGTTGTAACTGGTCCTTGTTGTGGTATTGCTGCTGCATTGAACACAGGGCTAGATTTGGCTAAGGGCGAGTATATAGCACGAATGGATGCAGATGATATTTCCTTTCCAGAACGATTTGAAAGACAGGTCAGATTATTGGAAGAAAAACCCGAAGTGGGTCTATGTGGATCTTTGGCCATGCAGTTTTGCGATGAAGGCGATATAGGATTGTGGGCAGGTCGAAGTGTAGAACATCCGGGTTTGTTTGATTTATTATCACGCTGTGTCGTTTGTCATCCTTCAGTAATGTTTCGCCGGGAATTATTTGAATTTTATGGTCTGAGGTATAATCAAGATTGGACTACCACAGAGGATCAAGAATTGTGGGCACGGGCAATGCGCTACATAGAGTTTTATAATATACAGGAAGTGTTACTTAGATATCGTGTTCATCCTCAAGGTGCATCGATCGCAAAATCAGATAAAGGGGGATGGGACAATCTCTGCCGAGTTCATAAAGATATCCTTGACTGGTTATTTCCTGGAATAGATTATCCTTGTGATGGTACACTTGAAGTAATGGCAGAAAAAATGATTGCTGTCGCTGAATCCCAGGAGTTAAGTTCATTTTATATTGATAGGTATGATTTCTCTATGTATCCACGTTGGAAACGTATTATAGCAATGTCTTTATTTGATAGAGATAGTTTAAAAAAAGAAGTGAAGAAGCATCTTACACAACGACCAACAGTTTTGTTTTTTTGTAAATGCTTATACAGTTTTTTTCGAAAGATTTATCACTTAATTAAAAAGGGGGTGTAGCTAGATGACGAAAAAAAAAGGCAATTATAAGGTATCAGTAATCTTACCATGCTACAATTCAGCATTATTTATCAAGGAAGCCGTTGATAGCATCCTTTTTCAGACATTGGACGATCTGGAGTTAATAATTGTCTATGAAGCTTCACCTGATAATACACTACAAATATTGGAGAATATTCATGATAATAGAATGAGAGTTGTGCAAGCTCCGCGAAAAGGAATTGTACCGGCGCTGAATTATGGAATTGAATTAGCAGAAGGAGAGTATATTGCTCGAATGGATGCAGATGATATTGCGCTGCCACAACGCTTAGAAAGACAGGTGGGTTATCTGGACGAACATCCAGAGATTGGGCTTTGTGGTTCATTGGCAATGGCTTTTAATGCTGAAGGGGATCTTGGCTTGTTTGGTGATGTTATTTTAAGGGAGCGAAAAGATAGCTGGATAGAATCTCCGGGGTTGATGCACCAACTAATTGATACGGTTGTCTGTCATCCTACTGTGATGTTTCGTCGTGGACTTTTCCAACATTATGGGCTAAAATATGATGAGTCTTTTATAGGTGCATGTGAAGATCAAAATTTATGGTGTAGGGTTATGCGTTATACCAAAATCCATAATCTTCAAGAGATATTGCTCAGATATCGTATTCACGAAAATAATGGTACCGTTATTTCGGGTCATCAGGGCTATATGCAATGGCTAAGAACTCATCGTGAATTAATGACTTGGCTATACCCCTCAGGGTATTATACCGATGAGAACATTAATGAGAAAATTGATATAATTATTAAATACTTAAAAACAGGCGACTACCCCCATACCCGAACTTTTCATTATGATACCTTTCCCCGATGGAAAAGAATTATTGTAATGTTGATTTTTGATTCGAATAGACTTAAGGAAAAGATAACTAAAAGGCTTAAGAGGATGAATAATGGTAGAATATAATACGAAGGACATCTATAAAGCCATAGATGCAGCAGAACTGGTTTCTTTTGATATTTTTGATACACTATTGATTCGGCCTTTCGCTCGACCAACTGATCTTTTTTGGTATATGGAAAAGTTTTTTGATATCTCTGGATTTGCAAAAGAACGTATTGAGCAGGAGCACCTTTGTCGTATTGAATTACATGAAAAGGAAGAGATAACGTTTGAGCGTATCTATGATAGGATTCCAAAATATAGGGAGTTGGCTGATTGTGAGTTAGGGACCGAATTAAAATTGTCATTGCCGAATGCTGAGTTACTGAAAATATATTTATATGCACAGGAAAAAAACAAACGTATAGTTTTAATTTCAGACATGTACCTGCCAGAACCCACTATCTGTCAAATGCTAAAGAAAAATGGTTATAATAATTACGATAAGCTTTATTTATCCTGCACTGTAGGTTTGACTAAAAGTACTGGCAATCTCTATCAATATATGCTTGAAGACCAAAAAATTTTGGCAGGTTCAGTTGTTCATATTGGGGATAATTATGAGTCAGACTTTTTAATGCCTCGACAATTAGGTATGAAATCATGCTATTATCCAAAACTTATTGATCGGTATTTCAATCAAAATTCTCAGATGGAAATTTTATTAAATGAACATATTGGAGATATTTCATTTTCAGCTGTTGTTATGCAGCTTGCTAAACGATTTGCTCAGGGCTATACTTCATATTGGGAACGTTTTGGTTATGAGTATGGTGGGCCGGTAATCTGGGCATATATGAAATGGTTAGAAGAAAGACTTACTACTGAACATAATGATATTACTGATATTTTCTTTGTTGCACGAGATGGTTATTTGCTAAAAAAAGCTTTTGAAAAAATTACTGTAAATCACGACATCTCCACTCATTATGTCTATGCGCCAAGGCTTCTTTTTCTAATATGTGGATTAAAAGAAGATAAAACCCCTGAAGATTGGGCTATCTTGATGAATTATTATCGTGATGAACTGAATTTAGACCGAGGAACAGTTTTAACGGATAATATTATAGAAAGCAAAAAGGAGTTGCTGGAGAAATTTTGTAAACGGGAAAAAGACAATTACCAAAAATACTTAAAAACACTAATAAAAACAACTGAACCTCACATTGCGGTTGTGGATACTGCTACGGAGGCTTATTCCTCACAGCGATTGTTAGATGCTGTCCTTAACCGTAGGACACAGGGATTCTGGTGGATAAAGTTACACAAAGCTAGGGTTAACTTCCCAAATTATCTTGCAGATTCTTTTTCAACTGTAGAATGGCATGACATTAAAAACTGGGATCTTATGGAATTGATTATGACGGCTCCAGAACTACCTATTGTTACCGTTAGAAATAATACACCGGTATATAAAGAAGCAGATGATCGTGATAAAAAAAGAATAGAAATTTTTAGTAGCCTTGCACCAAGTGCGCTAAAATTTGTAGATGATATTTTGAGCAATCCTGCTACTGATTTGTTAAAACTAGACAGTAGTAATCTTGCTGACTGGATTAACTCCTTTTTAGAGAATCCTTCCAGGGAGGATGTGGATGCCTTTCGATCAGTTTATCATGCATATGATCCAGGGCACTCCTTGTATAGAAATGTAATTCCGCTTTGGTATAATGATGAATTGAAAATGCAGTATCCAGTCCGATTAGGCAAATTAGAAAAAATTAAAACTTGTTTGAGCTTGTTAAAAAATGATCGTGCAACCTTAAAGCACAGAGTGAAAAGTGTCTATGCCGGAAAACCAAGATTACTTGTGGCTATGGGTAATCTCTATCGTTTTCTACGTAGTATTAAAAATGCAGTATTAATGTCGAGGAAAGGATGCTCTCAAATGTTAATCATGTTAAAATCATATCTTCCAGCATCATCTCGATCATTTCATGGAAGAATGAACAATCTTGATGGGCAATTAGCAGAAATTCAGCGGTGGTTTGTGGAAGAACGGCAAGTGAACGAGGAAAAGCGTCAGATATTTGAGAAAAACGGTCGAGATTTAGAGAAACTACAATTAAGGTTAGGAGAAATTTCAGATACGCAGTTGAAACTGACACAACAAATATCAGAGCTTTATCTACAGATAGTGCAACTACTTTCTGGGATACAGTCAAAGTCCGCTCAGCAAATTTCGGAAATACATTCGGAAATACAAACGAAGTTAGAACAACAAATTTTAGAGTTGTCACCATCACTAGAAAGAAGTCAGAAAAGTTTAGATCGAATGGAATCTGCTCTATCAACTATAAACTATGAGCAACTTATACGTGGTATGCAATGGTGCATGTCAACGGCTACATTACATCGGGAGAGCTTTTTGCAATATAAGAATAAATATGCAGGAAAAACTGTAGTGCTTTGCGGTGCTGCTCATTCTCTAAATTATTATGATCCTATAGAGGGAGCCGTACATGTAGCACTTAACAGAGCCTTTTTATATGATAAAGTTAATTTTGATTATATATTTGTACAGGATTTTGAAGGAATTGCGCATGTGACAGAAGAGCTTAAACAATATAAGGGAAATAATTGTGTAAAGTTTTTTGGCACACAAAACGGCTGGAATGGGAAAGAAATCCCAGTAACATATGCGGAGCAATGTAGAGCAATTAGGTTTAATACAGATTTGTTTGGGATTAATAATAATCTTACTCATTCAGAGCTAGCCTATGATATTGCAACCTATCCACTAGGAAATTTTTTCTCTATTGCATTTCCTGCCTTACAGTTTGTCTTGTATACTAATCCGGCAAAGGTATATCTTGTTGGAAATGATTTTGCCCCAACTGGTTATTTCACCAATCTTAATAGTACGCGGGAACAGATTGAGCATGAAGACGATGATAAAATTAAGTACTGGTCGCATGATTACATTTGGGGATTTTGGATAAAGTTTTATGATTTTGCCAAGGCGTATTACCCTGATACAGAATTTATCTCTGTAAACCCTGTGGCTTTAAAAGGATTATTTAGAGATGAATATACAGAGTGCTACCTCAAGGATCACCCGGAAACTGTACATAATTCAAAAGAAAACCATTAGTGTTATTCTGATGCATTACGAATCTTTGTATTTTCAACGACTGGCAGATATTGTAGGAAATTCAGGATTTGGCGAATTGAAGGCAGGTCAACGTGTTTAACTAAATTGCTGAAAAGTATAGGCTGCAACCTGAGAAGAGGGTTTCTGTATGTGATGATGACTCGACAGATTGGTCTGGTTTGCAGATACAATTGAAGAAGTTAAAATCAGGCAGATTATATTTATTTGAAAAACGATGAGGAACGGTGTAATTCAAGAACTTGAGAAATGACGAATAGAAAGGATGGGATAAATTTAATGTTTCAAAAACTGAAAAAGCATCAATTTCTTTTTGAAGAGCTAGTTAAGAGGGATTTTACAAAGAAGTATAAACGCACAGTTTTGGGTATGGCGTGGAGTATTTTAAGTCCACTTTTAAACCTTTTAATTATGTGGATGGTTTTTAATACATTTTTTGGTAATAATGTTAATCACTATGTGATTTATCTGTTTGCAGGGCAACTAGTGTTTTCTTATTTTGGGGATGCTACTAGTATGGGGATGAACTCTTTACTGGGCAACTCTGCCATATTTACAAAAATAAATATACCAAAGTATTTATTTTTGTTTTCACAGAATATATCTTCACTTATTAACTTTGGGTTGACTCTTGTAATCTTCTTTATTTTTGTTGCTGCGGAGGGATTACCATTTACATGGAAGTTTCTGCTTCTATTTTACCCGATTGTTTGTCTAGTTATATTTAATACGGGATTAGGCTTAATTCTTTCAGCAATGCAGGTGTTTTTTCGAGACATGCAATATTTATGGGGAATATTAACTCAGCTTATTATGTGGATGTCAGCTATTTTTTATACAATTGATAATTATAGTTATACGGTTCAATGTGCATTTCTGCTTAATCCAGTATACTTATACATCCGATATTTTAGAAAAATAGTCATTGATTCTGACATACCTACTCCACAATTTCATTTGCTGGCTGCAGCTTATGCACTAATTGCTTTTGGCGTAGGATGCTGGATGTATAAAAAATACAATCATGAATTTCTTTATTATGTGTAAGTGAGGAGACAATGGAGAGCTTTTTAAAGATTGAAAATGTATCAATAAGTTATAAGTTAGGTGATTTTAAGGACATTGGACTTAAAGAATGGGTCATGCGCCATGTGACTCATAATTTTCATGTGGAACAATTTATGGCTGTAGATAAGATATCCTTTGAATTAAGGCAAGGTGATTTATTAGGTATTATTGGCTCTAATGGAGCTGGAAAGTCTACACTATTAAAAGCTGTGGCCGGAATCATGGAACCAAGCGAAGGGCATATAACTAGTAGTGGTAACATTTCGGCACTATTAGAATTAGGTTCAGGGTTTGACGGCGATCTTACAGTAAAGGAGAATGCATATTTAAGGGGTGCGATGCTAGGATATACACGCCAGTTTATGAATAAGACCTTTGAGCAAATTATATCTTTTGCCGAATTACAGGACTTTACAGAACGTCCATTTAAGCAGCTTTCTACAGGTATGCAATCTCGTTTGGCATTTTCAATTGCATCATTGGTTCAGCCAGAGATTTTGATTTTAGACGAAGTGTTATCAGTAGGAGACGGAGCATTTCAAGCTAAAAGTGCGAAAAAAATGATGGAAATTATAGATGGTGGTGCTATTACCATTTTAGTGTCTCACTCTTTATCTCAAATCCGTAAGTTGTGCAATAAGGTCCTTTGGTTAGATCATGGGAAACAAATTGCTTTTGGAGATGTAAAAGGAATATGTGATTCTTATGAGGAGTATACAAAAGGCCATGCAACAATCCTAGCTGAATATTCTACACCAGTCTAAGTTGTTTTGATTAATAGATTACATACTTTAAGCTCTATGCAAAGAGCTTTTTAAAAGGAAATAAAGAGGTGGTCAAGATGAAAATAATAGGTGTAATTCCTGCTAGATATTCTTCAACAAGATTTCCAGGTAAACCGCTAGCAGATATTTGCGGAAGGCCAATGATTTGGTGGGTTTATCACCAAGTAAAGAAAACGCAAAATATTGATGAGGTCTATGTGGCAACTGATGATGAAAGGATTGCCAAAGTATGTAGCGATTATAATTTGAATTATGTCATGACATTATCAAAACACAAAACGAGTACGGAACGCTTATACGAAGTGGCGCAAAAAATCCCAGCAAACCTATACATATGCATTAATGGTGATGAACCCTTAATTACCCCCAACACTATAGAACAAATTATACCTTCTGATGTGCCCGATGGTAGTTTTTATGTAAGCAATTTAATGACAGAAATAAAGTATCCTGCGGAAGTTATTGACTTTACCAATATCAAGGTAGTAACTGATGAGGAGAACAGTGCACTTTTTATGTCGCGCAGTCCCATCCCTTATCCGAAATCCTCATTGGATTATGTTTATTATAAGCATATAGGTGTACTGATATATACGTTAGAAGCTCTTCGCTTTTTTTCAGAGACCCCAAAGGGTAAAAATGAATTGATAGAGGATATCAATGAACTGCGATTTATTGAACATGGGAAGAGAATAAAAATGATTGAGGTTGATGCAGATACCCTATCGGTAGACACTCCGAAAGATTTGGAGGTTGTGCGTGATATTATTACAAAAACAATGAAACTAGAGGAAATAGTTAATGAATAAAATAAGAATACTTGATTGTACATTGCGTGATGGGGGATATATCAATCATTGGAATTTTGGCAGAGATACCATTCAAGAAATAATATCTAATCTAACCGTATCTGGCATTGAGATTATAGAATGCGGGTTTTTACGAGATGTGCCTTATCAAGAGGACGTAGCTGTTTTTTCTTGTGTTTCTCAAATCACTCCATTCATAGCATCTAAAAAAGAAAAGGCATTATATGTGGCGATGATTGCACTAGGGGATATTAATCCAGAAAAAATCCTGCCATATGACGGTACTTCTATTGGTGGAATTCGTTTAACTTTTCATAAACATGAGTGGGCTGAGGCCAAAAGCACAGCCGCCATCCTAAAAGAAAAAGGCTATCAAGTATTTGTACAACCTGTTGGGACTACATCTTATTCTGATGAGGAATTGCTCGGATTAATTAAAGAAGTTAATGGGTTGCAACCGTATGCTTTCTATTTGGTAGATACATTGGGAATTCTCTATCGGCATGATTTGTTAAGATTATTTTATTTAATAGACCATAATTTAGATCCTCAAATCAAAATTGGATTCCATTCTCATAATAATTTACAGCTATCTTTTGCTAATGCTCAGGAACTGTTGCGGTTGCATTCAAAACGTGAGTTGATTCTGGACGCATCTGTTTACGGAATGGGGAGAGGCGTTGGGAATTTAGCTACAGAGCTGCTGGCAGAATATATTAATGTGAACATTGAACCACGGTATCATATTACGCCGCTGCTAACAATAGCGGATCAATATCTATCGAGCATTTTTTCTGAACAGCGTTGGGGATATGCATTGCCATATTTCCTGTCTGCGGTGGAGCAGTGCCATCCCAATTATGCAGCACATCTGTTGAAAAAAGAAACATTAACGATAGAGTCAATTTTTAAAATCCTGAGCCTGCTACCCGCTGATAAAAAAGATATCTATCACCCAGAGATGGTAGATAAGCTATATTTAGACTTGCAAAATTGTGAGATTGACGATGAGACAAGTATTGAATACTTAAAAAAGTCTATATCAGGTAAAACTGTTTTGCTCTTGGCGCCCGGCATTACGCTGGACACACATAAGGGGGAGATACAGACTTTTGTTGAGCGAGAAGATCCATTGATTATTTCGACCAATTTTATTTCCAGAGAATTTGAATCGGATATCCTTTTTGTCAGCAATAGAAAACGCCTGAATGCGATGCAGAAAGAAATTGCGCTGCAGCCTTATATCATGGCGACATCTAACTTGTTAGAAGAGCTTCCTAGTAGTGTGAAATTTATGAATTATTCTAGCTATTTAGGGGAAGGACAAGCTGCTGATAATGCAGGTGCAATGCTGATTCGTATTTTGAATAAGGCCGGAGTAGTGAAAATTGCACTGGCTGGTTTTGATGGCTTTGATGTGGATTCCACCAACAATTATTATATTAATTCTTTTAAAAGTGTGATTGAGCGTAAGACAGCAGAGCAAAAAAATGAAGATATCACACGGCAATTAAGACTAGCACTGAATGGGATTCCATATCAGCTAGTTACTCCAACGAGGTACGGCTTACAATGATTCGATTAGCGGTTTTTGATATGGACGGAACATTAGCAGACACTTCTCCTGGTATTTTGAACTCTCATCGTTTCGCACATGCAATGATGGGACGTAAAGAGCCAACTGCTGATGACTTGAATGGAGTAATTGGGGGACCACTTCTAGGAACTTATCAATCCCAATTCCGGTTTCCAGAAAAAGAGGCTAGAAGGGCAGTGGAATTTTACCGACACCATTATGCAGAAAAAGGTATCTATGAGGCTGAACTTTATCCAGGAATTAAAGAGCTTTTGATTAAGTTGAAGCAAGATGGATTGTTTTTGGGTGTTGCTACTTTGAAATCCGAGAACTTTGCAAAGTTGATGCTTCAAAACATGGAGATATATTCCTATTTCGATATAGTATGTGGAATGGATGAAGCAGATACGCGAACTAAGTCGGGATTAATTCGGACATGCATGGATACAATGGAAGTCTCTGTAAATGAAACAGTTTTAATTGGAGATAGTATCCATGACCTTAATGGTTCGGAGGAATGTGGTGTTTCTTTCATTGGCGTAACATATGGATTTGGATTTACGGGTTCTGAAACATCTACAAATATGATTTTTTGTAAGAATCCTTGTGAGATTTTAAACGCAATAAAAAAACTAAATCTATAGTGAGGTAGCATTAAGTTCTTGTAGTTGTTTAGAGAATATGATATGGAGTAAACTGGAGGACATATGTCAAGCAGCCTTTGAAAACCCAAATCCTTATTTAAACAGAAGAGCTTTACAAATGGCAGCAAGTTGAAAAGAGGGGCCGCTCTTTGGGTAGGCATGCAGTACAGATAAAAGCAAGGA
Source organism: Aminipila luticellarii (assembly GCF_004103735.1). Taxonomy (NCBI): domain Bacteria; kingdom Bacillati; phylum Bacillota; class Clostridia; order Peptostreptococcales; family Anaerovoracaceae; genus Aminipila; species Aminipila luticellarii. The sequence continues at coordinate 232,088 of NZ_CP035281.1, forward strand.
TAACCTGCAGCGTTGGCATACGAATAAAAGCAAATGGGAAAAAGGGGGAGAATATGAGAAGGAGAGAAATCGGAAAATTATTTATTTTGGTGTTGATCAGTATAACCTTTCTCACTTCCACCAGTGTGGGTGCCAACGGCGGCAAACCGATCTTATCAGAAGAGGAAGGTGTGCAGCTGTCAGCCTTGCTTGGGGACCTAAATGAAGATGCTCCGGAGCAGGTTCGAAATGATGTGGGCACATTATTACACCAGGCGGATAGTTTAATGAAGGAACGTGAAGCCCAGGCGAACTACGAAATGCCGGAGGAAGAAACGGAAATCTGGAGGAATATCACAAAGCTGCTGGATGAAGAAACCATCCGGCAGTTTGGAGAAGACAACTATCAGGAGGACAAGCCTGATCCAAACTTAGATTATGGCAAACAAACCATGTCCAATCTCAAGAAAACACTTTCCGGAAGAGATTGGAACAAGCTGAACAGTCTCCGAGAAGAATACTTCAAATCCGTGGAGAATGAGGATGAAGAGTATGATGTAGATATAAACAAGGAGATTAAAAGTATAATAGGCAAGTATAAGAGGCTGGATGCAGATGCAGTGGCCTTGAATCTGCTGGATGATAAGAATCAGAAAAATATTGGAATGTTTACCATTACATCGGATTTCAGGGCTGTTTATCAGGATGGATCGAAGAATGGTCTGAATTCTCTTTCTTGGAAAGAACGTAAAAAACTTCAAGAAAGCTGGGAAGCGGTTACAGATATTATACCGAAAGACCTGTTTGTCCACTTCAAATATTTTAAGGTCGGAGGCGATGGAGAACTGGGTACATATGCATATGTCATACCTGTAGACGATCAAGGGAAAGTCTGGTGTATGACGGTGGATCCTGCCGACATAAAAGATGATGGACTATTTCCATATACAGTGGTTCACGAAATGTGCCATTACTTGACGTTAAATGAGAAACAAGTGGACTATTACAGCGATAATGTAACGGCTTATCCAGCAGACAGATACAGTGACTGGGAATGCGTAGCAAAAGAAAATTCATATCTGCAGAGCTTTTATGAAAAGTTTTGGAAGAGCATGATAAACGATTGGGCTACCAATCCAGATAATCCATATTTCTATGATCGTCACAAGTCGGAGTTCGTAACCGGATATGCGTCTACAGAATGTGCGGAAGATTTGGCGGAGAGTTTTTGCGCTTATGTGTTCTTAAAATCAGCAGCCACACCTGCTATGCAGGCTAAATTTGATTTCTTTGACGGATATCCTGAGTTGAAAAAGCTGAAAAAAGAAATTTTGGTAAAAGTAAAGGAAAATAATATTTATGTAAATCCAGAGATTGAACCAGAGGACGGAGAAATCTTTGGAGATGCGGCATGATGTGAAGGCTTGCAGGGGAATTAAAAAAATGAGCTAAATGGATTAAAATATAAAAGGTTCAGGAGGTTACATGGGAATTAATTTTAGAAAGAGCAAAGCATTATCGAAAAATGTACGGATTACAGTCAGTAAAAATGGGCCGAGCCTAAGTATTGGTAAAAAGGGTGCTAGAATATCTGTCAACAAGGATGGAGTGCGGGGGAGTGTCGGCATTCCGGGAAGCGGATTGTCCTATTCCAAGCAGAAGAGCTTTCCCAAAGGAAGTAAGATTAAGAAGGCGGCAGGTATTTTGGCAGGTGCGGTGATGGTCGTGATCATTGCATATGTTTTTGTAGGTGGAAATTAATGAGAAGTTTGCATAAATTGTGATGCCTTACTTCGAGACTTTATAAGGGTTTAGTTATCATGAAAAGGATATCTCAGAATAATTTTAAGCAAAATTTACAGCAAATAAGGGGAAATAGGGATAGAAAATAGTTTTAAAAAGCTATTGCCACAATAAAATAGAGCCTAAAGGCTCTATTTTCGTTTCTAACGAATGTTCACGGATTTAATTAAGATGGACATGGTCCCGTCCTCATTCATGATGAATTCGATATTTTTCTGGTTTTCCAGATAGTTGACGGGCAGGCTGATTTCGATTCCGGTATCTGTTGTTATTTTCTGCTTTCTGGCAACTGTTTTCTCGATTTCTGAGGTGACTTCAAAGGCTCGCCCCGAAATGCCCTTCTGCGCGACTTCCTCTTTGTATCGTTGCTGGGCGGAAAAGTTCCCGTCGAAAACGGCGTTGGTTATTCGGTCTATTTCCACGATGCTGCTCTCATCTACGCAAGTTTTCAGTTCTGTTTTGAGCTGGGAAACTTTCAACGGATCTTCGCCGTAATATTCTTTTATCACTTTTTCAGCGGCCTTTTCTACAATTTTAACTTTCGTTTTGGGGGAAAGGTCTGTGGTGACGTGCAGAATTCGGTTGGAGAGATAAAATTCTTTCGCTCCATTTATTTCATATTTCTTTTCTTTAATCAGTACGCTGAAATCATCCAGACGAATAAATGCAAATTCATCTAATTTTTGATTTTCATTGGCAATGGTAGCATTCTGCTGAATGATGCCGGTTTCTTTTTCGTTGTCTATCATGGCAAAGTGATGTATGTAGGATTGCTTGTAGTTAAATTTCAGCACACCGAAATAGATGCCGTTATCATATTGAAAGTGGCACATCAGTAAATCTGCCGCGGGAATATCCGGATTTGCAACAGCAAGGTCAAATATCTTTTGCGCTAGTTGCTGGGAGACGGTGATAAAGTTGGCTGGCTCTAAGTTACTGATAGCGGATTTCAGTCCTTCTGTATCAAATTCACCAGCAGTCGATCCGGTTTCGGTTTCTGCCAGTCCAGCTTCTGTCGATTCTGGTTCCGATATAGGAAGAGGCTCTTCATTGTGGGATCTTCTGCCTTTAAATCCTCCTTTTTTAATATCCCCGTCCTCCATGGCTCTCAGGATATGCATTTTGAGAAATTCGTCTGCCTGCGGAGAGAAAGACATCAACCGATCTGCAAGAACCGGGGCTTCAATACTTGTATCTAATATGTGTAAAATTGCTTTATCTATAATAATGTCGTTCATATAATTTATTTCCTCCTAAAAGAACCGCAGGCGGATACCCACGGTTCTTTATTCATTATTCAAATCTATTCATCGGATTATCAAAGGGAGCATAACCTCTGTGGAATTTCTTATTTTTTCAGTGTCACTTTCCCCATCTGAGCTCCTGTCGGGAAGTTTATTTGAATTTTCTCGGTGCTGGCAGGCACAGCTTCCACGTTCTTCGCCTTATCTTCTGCTGTTGCACCCTTTAAATTCACTTTGACAAAAGCACCTTCCCCGTCATATTGAACGGCTGCCGGCTGTCCGTCTACAAATGCAGTAAGATTTCTTGGAGCAGCAGAACCGTCTAGTCCGGTCATACCGGCCAGCCTTACGGTGTATTCACCGCCCTTTACGCAATAAGCCTGTAGCTCCATGGAAGTACCTGCAGCGGCTGTCATACTTCCGTCAAAACCACTGCCGAGAGGCGCTTTCTTTCCTTTGGCTGAGGAAGCTTCGCCTGTTGCAGTCTGCCCCCATACGGTGCTGCCGGATAAAACCGAAATGTTGTCCGGTATCTGATCGTTATTGGCGTCCACCGAATAAGCAGAGTCGAAGAGGGTCTTTGAAAATACGTCGATGGCCTGCATCAAGTCCTTATTACCCAGAGGTTCTATGCCTAGAAGCTTGCCGATAAACGTGATATTTCTAGCATCCAGAGTGGCATCGTCCAGATAAGCGGCATTCCTTTTTTGCAGGTCTTTATAATATCCGATCAGACCTTCGATATAATATTCCTTGTCCTTAAATAAGTGCAGAATGACCGGCACAGGATCTTCCCGATTCATATCGATGGCTTCATCAAAGACATGGAACAATTGGTTCCACATAGCTGGATTAGCCTTGCCTTCCTTCACGGCAATGGAAGCCGTTTGAAACAGCAGCTCATCCTGTCCCGTATTAAAATAATAAGGGAGAAGATAATTCAATATGGCGTCTGGGTTATTTGTCAATTCTTTGGCATATTTATTTGCCTGATCAAAGTTCTGCTGCAGACCGTACGTGCTGGCCGTAACGATATAGGTTACTTTGTAATCATCACTTTCAAATTTATCGATCTTGGTAAGACCGGCTATTTGATCCATGGTGCAGTTGCCGGTAGAAGCCTTGTAATGGGCGTATAAGTTCAGGCTCAGCAGGATGGTCATAACAAGCGTTACGGCAATGATGCCGGCTCTTGAAATCTTGTCACCGGTAAAAGCCGGTCTGCCGCCGGAAACAGCGGCCGCCTCTTGTGCACCGACTGTACCGCCCATAAGACCGGATGAACCGTCCAAATCGGCGGAAGCAGCTCTTTTAAAGCTTTCAGAATCCACTACGATCAGCAGAGCCATGATAGCAAAAGCGATTAAAAGGAACGGCCCTGCAGACCAGGTAAGGTCTGTGACAGCCTGTCCGAACATTTGAAAAATACAGGCAGCCATAACAGGAAGGGCAAACGCATTGCTGTTTTTGTATTCAGCAAGTCTGCTGGCCCTAAACATTTTTATAAGGGACATTACAGACAGAACGAGCATGGATATAAACAGGGCAAAGCCGATGATACCCAAATCGCAAAGTGCCTGAATGTAATGATTGTGAACATATCTGGTCTCGTAGAAGAAGTTTTGTACGGAAGCGACCCCTTCTTCATAACCGCTTAAGCCATGGCCGATGATAGGGCTTTGCTTGAACAGCTTTAAACCGTCTTCAAAGAACACCATACGCTGTACGGAGTTCTCATTGGCGCCAAGGTCCTGAATACGGTTGGCTATTATGGCAGGCAGAAGCTTATAATCCAGCTTTACAGAACCGGTTTCTGTTCCTGCAGTTGCTCCATCACCGGGACCGTAGGTCACTTTTTCAATGGTGCTTCCTTCCGTGCCGCCTGTAAAATATAGTTTAACAATTTCCGAATCCTTCGGTACAGTAAATGCGGCGTCGCTCAAAGGGCCGTTAAAAAGCTCTGTAGAAGAGTGTACCTTAAGATCTGTATGATTCTGTGCAACGATTCTGACGGTAGGAACTGATCCGGAATCCGTTCCGCCGGAGTGAGCGGCCGCACTCAATTTGTATGATCCTGCTTCAAGATAGGAAGCACGCATGATGGTCTCATTTTGAGACAGGGTCAGAGGTCCGGTAATATTTAGAGCGGCCAGTGTGTAGCCGAGCAACAAAACAATCAGAACGATTCCTGTTATCATACCGGTTTTTGTATGAGAAGCCAAACGATCGGCGGCAGGCTGTCTGATAAAGTTATCCGCAGCCCAGAGCACTGCCGAGGAAAGCACCAGTGCAAGCAAAGGAATCCACGGGGAGGTTCCCAGACTGATCAGTGAAACGCCGGTGAAAATCAGCGTAATCACAGCAGTTTCTGCCATCAATATGAACAGGGAAAGCCGTTCCCCCTTTTGGCTTGCGGCAATCATCAGGATGCAGGCAAGGAAGAACATGAACAGGGAACCCATACTGAACAGCAAGATGTAGGATAAGGCATTAACAGCCAGAAGGACTAACGCTCCGGTCTTTTCCTTTTTCGATTCACTGTGGATAACAAGTGCCAGAGAAAGAAGAACGCCAAGAACCATGAATCCTGCAAAGGTGTTGGCATTACCAAAGATACCGGTAATACGAATTCCATTTTCAAAAACACCCCAGTATTCCAGGCTGTTTGTGAACAGACCCATGAACGCCTTAAAAGCAGAGGCTAATGGGCCGTTTGAAGCCGCATCGATAGAGAGGATTCCGAAGAAAGCGGTTACAGCAGAGAGAATGAACCAAATGGTCTTGACCCCCTTTTTTGTCGGTGAGGTAAGGGCAAGCACCGCTAAAAAGACTGCGGCAGCCCCTACTAATTTGGTAAATTCAAATAAAGCTGCTTTAGGAACGTCTGCATAAAAGATCGAAACGCCATTCCAGATGACATACCCTATGACAACTATAAATAAAGGAGCCGTGTAGGCTTTAAAAGTATTTTTAAACCTTGGCATAATCGTTAAAACGAGGATGGCGATCAATCCGATCCATGCAGCCCACTTTTGGGTCATCAGGTCAAAGGACCCCATCATTGCAGTGGCCAGCGCCAGAAGCACCGCGAGCACTGCAGGCAGATACGTTAATTTCTTAGTCATATTGTTTTTTCCTCCGTATTTTTATTAATCTATAATTTTTCCCCATTGACTACCCCTTTGAACAGCGTCAGGAATAGTATGCGTATATCAAAAAGAATGTTCCAGTTTTCTATGTAATAAATATCGTACTGAATCCGTTTTTCTATGGACGTATCCCCTCGCAGTCCGTTGATCTGTGCCCAGCCGGTAATGCCCGGACGAACTTGATGCTTGACCATATATAAAGGAATCTTTTCTTTGAACTGTTCTACAAAAAAAGGTAGTTCAGGCCTTGGACCTACCAGACTCATGTCTCCTTTCAGTACATTGAAGAACTGCGGCAGTTCATCGATGGAACATTTCCGTATAAAGGAGCCGAACTTGGTTTTTCTGGGATCATCCAAAGTCGTCCAACCCGTCCGTTCTATTGGATTTACCCGCATAGAGCGAAATTTATACATGGTGAACGGTTTTTTGTTCAGGCCGATGCGTTCCTGTTTAAAAATCACAGGCCCCGGCGAGGACAGCTTAATGCCGATAGACGCTGCCAGCATCACCGGGGACGTAATTGCGATTAAAAGGATGGAACCCAAGATATCCATCGATCTTTTCGCCAGAGCATTGAGCAGGTTGTCCAAGGGAATGCGCCTCATATTGATCAGGGGGATTCCATCAATTTCGTCCATGTACGGCTTGGCAGGCATGTATTTGGAATAAAAGGGAATCACGCACAGCTTGGTTCCGGATTTTTCGCATCCGCTGATGATGTCAGGAAGCAGGTGAAATTCTTCCGCTTCCAATGCAACGACCACCTCATCCGGGTTGAACAAATCAATGGTTTCGTATACATTGCTGAAATCTCCTAAATATCGAAGCTCCTTGAACCTCCTGCCGGCAGCTATATAGCCCATGATCGAAAAGCCCAGAGATTTATGTTTGGAAATCGTATGGAGATAATCTCTTGCCAGCGGACCATCGCCGATCAGGATGATGTGCTTTATATTATATCCTTTTCTCCGGTAGTTCTTTAAAATGTCTCTCATGATATAACGCTTCAAGGTGGTGCCCAATATGTTCAGGACGAGGAAAATGATCAGAGTCCATCGGGACAGATCGATTTTCTTGAACACGAACAAACAGGTGAGCAGAATAATGATTCCCAGAAGGTTTCCTTTTATAATCAGCCCCAGTTCTTTGGAAAAGTCCTTTCGCCGAAAGGATTCGTACATTCCGAAGCCTGCATATATTAACAGGTATAGCGGAATCACCACAACGCCTAAGCTGATATATCCTTTTAAAGTGATATGCCCGGCTTCTCCCTGAAACACCAGAAAACGGACGGCATATGCTAACACCATGGACAGAAGAATAACCACTCCATCGGTAAATATGTTGAACTGATTTAATATCTTTTGATTTTCTTTAATCATTCGTAAGTTCTCCCGTTTCTAATGGTATGAAAAGAATCATAAGCATAGATATTAATTATATCATATTAAAAGATGGATTGGGTACTCAAATAAGATATTATACGACAAAAATCTATCTGTTGAACGGGGAGGCAGATTGCAGCATAATTGTAAAACAGAATTTTAAAATTTTATTTTGATTTTTAACCATAAAATGGTATACTATATAATAATATAGTTTTTTACGTAGCACTTTTTACTAACGGGTAAGGTTCATTGGGGAGAACGAAGCATGAAAAAGAAGAAGAGGATTATAGGGATTTTACTAATGCTGTCTTTGGTAGTGGGAACGTCAAATGCAGCCTTTGCATCAGAAGCAGGAGCAGGTTCATCGGTAAAGGCGTTGCCGACGAAGGTCATTGCTTATGTAAAACCGGAGTTCGCTGTACAGCTGAACCAAAAGCTGCAGATTTTTAAGGATGTAAAGGGGCAGCGGGTGTACCCTATTGTTTATAATGGAAACACCTATTTGCCTGTTCGGGCCATTTCTGCCATGATGGATGAGGACGTACAATGGGACAATTACAGTAAGACCGTTTATATTGGGAAGACCTTGAATAATCCCAACAAATCAAAAGTGAAGAAAAACGATGAAAATAAAGGAGCGGCACAAAGCGTTGAACCATCCGATTATTTAAAGCCGACGTGGAAATCTGCTCAGGCAACGGTTCAGATCCGGCCGGATATAACCATTATGTATGATTTTGAGATACAGAAGTTTAAGGACATAAGCGGGAACCGAATCTATCCTCTCGTATATGAAGGCAGTACGTATTTACCGATCCGTTCCGTATCCGAGCTGATGAATGAAGAAATTCAGTGGGATGACTTGAATAAGACAGTGGTGATTGGCCAGGAAAAGGAAACCTCTGAGAGTCAGAAAGAGGAAACCATTTATACCAAGCGGCTTAAGACTGAATTGGAGGACGCTATTGAGCTTTACGATCAGGCCAATGCGAAGATCGTTAATTTACAGAAGAGCACCGATTCTGCTATGAAGGTGATGCTGGCAGACTCTATCAGTGCCGATGTACGAACCGCTGAGCAGCAGACCATCACCATAAACAGTATGAAGAGAAGCAAAATGACAGAAAACGAGCAGGCGGCGCAGAAGGCTTTATATGATTTGGCTCAAATCTCTGAGAATTATTTGCTGGTTCTGGAAAATATCGCGTATTTATCTTCTTCCGGAAAAGATTATTCCATGCTGTCGGATACGTTTGTAAATTTTGCACTGGATTCCCAGTCTAAAATGAACATCGCACGGAAGCTTATAAACGCACTATAGGTATATCATAAAAGGTTGTTTAGAATAGCCAGAAAAGGGGCGGGTTTGAAATCCGCCCTATTTTTGAGACTCTGCGAAGTTCTGTGAGGTAAGGAAAGCAGGGTAGGATTTCCATTTCACGAATGGCGTGATTGCATGTATAATATGTATAGAAAAAGAGAAAGCCCATTTGTGAGAGGATTGGGATTATAAAAATATGGGAGAAATAAAATGGTTAAATTTTCAAGGATTGTCATACTTTTATTTATAGATGCCTGCATTGTGACCTTTTCATACATTACGGCATTCTTGCTGAGATTTGGATTTAATGTGAATGACCCGGTGTTTGACGCATGGTTCGCTATTTATGCCAACAACCTGCTGCCCATCACCGTTGCATGCATTCTTGCATTCAGCATCTGCGGGCTATACACCAGTATGTGGCGGTATGCCGGTACGGACGAGCTGATAAAAATAGTAGCAGCCTCCGGGCTGGCACAGCTCCTCGTCATGTTTTATGTGACCTTTTCCGTTCTGTCCATGCCGAGGGGAATTTATGTCATTGCTTTTTTGTTTATGGTCTTTTTATTGTCGGCCTTCAGGATTTCCTACCGGTTTATCCGAAATCTGAGAACACCCGGGACTTTTAACAGTTTTGTACTGCGTATCGGCAGGAGGGACATTATCGGCGGAAATGTGACAAAGGTTATGATCGTAGGTGCCGGTGAAGCGGGAGCCTCCATGATCAATGAAATCAGGAATCATCACGAATACGGAAAGAAAGTGGTGGTTGCCATAGATGATGACACAGCTAAGCAGAAGCATCGAATCTGCGGGGTCAAGGTGTACGGAGGACGCAGTGAGATCAGACATGCAGCCAGAAAGTACGGGGTGGATGAAATCATCATCGCGATACCTTCTGCCAAGAAAAAGGCTATTCAGGCCATTATGGAGGAATGTAAGCGTACCCGTTGTAAAATTAAGATTCTGCCTAGCCTGATCGAGCTGATCAATGATAAAGTAAGCGTCAGCAAGCTTAGAGACGTGGACATTGAGGATTTTCTCGGGCGGGATCCCGTACATGTAAATTTGCGTGAAATAAGCAGTTATATAGAAGGAAAGATTGTCATGATCACAGGGGGAGGAGGCTCCATTGGTTCGGAGCTTTGCCGTCAGATCGCCCGATTCAGGCCCCGCAGGCTGATTGCAGTCGACATTTATGAAAACTGTGTTTTTGAGCTTTCCAACGAGCTTCGGGAAACCTATAAAAATCTGGAATTTGAAATTGTTATCGCTTCCATCCGGGACAAGCAGCGGATGCGGGAGGTATTTGACAAATACAAACCCCATGTCATATTTCATGCGGCAGCCCACAAGCACGTGCCTTTGATGGAAAAAAACCCAAAGGAAGCCGTTGTGAACAACATTTTGGGAACTAAAAATATGATCGATCTGGCAGAAGAGTTCGCCACGGAAAAATTTGTCATGATATCCACGGACAAGGCTGTGAATCCCACCAATGTAATGGGAGCTACTAAGCGTGTGGGAGAAATGATTCTTCAGGAGAAGAGCCAGCATTCCCGTACGACCTTTGCCGCCGTGCGTTTTGGAAATGTATTGGGCAGTAATGGCTCTGTGATTCCGATCTTCAGAAAGCAGATCGAAAAGGGCGGTCCGGTGACGGTAACCCACAAGGACATCACCAGATACTTTATGACCATACCGGAAGCGGTGGAACTGGTCATACAGACAGGTGCCATGGCCCAAGGAGGAGAAATTTTTATTCTGGATATGGGTGAGCCTGTTAAAATTCTGGATCTGGCTGAAAATGTCATTCGGCTGTCCGGGTATATTCCATATGTGGATATTGACATTGAGATCACCGGGCTGAGGCCGGGAGAAAAGCTGTACGAAGAGCTGCTTCTCGATGAAGAGGGCATAGAAAAGACAGCCCACAATAAAATCTATGTGGGGCATCCGCTTCCGGCTAATCCGGCACTGAAAGCCATGCTGGACTCGGAGGACAGGCAGGACTCCATCGAAGGAGAAGTAAAGAAGGTATCGGATATGAGCGAAGCAGAAGTGAAGGAATGGCTTCATGATATTGTTCCGAACTATACGCCTCAGAAATAAGCAGGGATGAAAAAGAGAAATCCATACAAATAAAGTGTGTATCGCTGATAGACGATATATCTGTAAAGGGGAACGGTGAATGGACTTAAAAATTGATAGGACAAAATCCGGAATTTCAAAAGAAGAAATCGGGATATATTCAAAGGAGATCGAAAAAGCCATGGACAGACTGTGGTCCGGAAAGGAGCCGATGACCGGCTGGGTGAAGCTGCCGATGCAGACCGATTCGGAGGAACTGGAGCGTATTTTAAACGCGGCCATCGTCATTCAGGAGCAGTGCCGGGAATTGATCGTGATTGGAATCGGCGGCTCTTATTTGGGTACTCGTGCGGCTGTAAATGCGCTGGTAGGCTTTGATGAAGTGTATGATACGGGGATTCCTTCCGACCGATATCCTTCCATAAAATTTGCGGGGAATACCATGAGTGCTGTGTACTTGCAGAAGCTTCAGGAAGACATCCGGACAAAAGAAGTCTGCTTATGTGTCATTTCTAAATCGGGAACGACGATTGAGCCGAGTATAGCCTTTGCGGTGCTGAAGGAAGCCATGATCAAAAAGTACGGCCGGGAAGAAGCGTCCAAAAGGATATACGCAGTGACCGATGCAAAAAAAGGGGTGCTTCGTGAGGAAGCGGAACGGGAAGGCTATGTAAGCTTTGCCGTTCCGGACGATATCGGAGGGCGGTATTCGGTTCTGACACCGGTAGGCCTTCTGCCAATGGCGGCAGCAGGAATTGACATCAAAGCCATGCTGGCCGGTGCGGAGGCGATGGCCACATCGCCGGCTTGGGACTTTGATGCCGCCGATTATGCGGCAGTGCGTTATGCGCTCTTGCAGGCAGGTAAATCTGTGGAAATCTTTGAATATTATGAGCCGCAGCTGGAATTTTTTTCAGAGTGGCTGAAACAGCTGTTTGGAGAAAGCGAGGGAAAGGACGGAAAGGGGCTATATCCAGATTCCCTTCGGTTCAGTTCTGACTTGCACAGCATGGGGCAGTTTTTACAGGAAGGACGTCAAATTTTCTTTGAAACGGTTCTGAACATAGAAAAACCATCCAGAAATATCATTCTTCCGGCCAGTGCAGGGGAGCTTTTAGGAGGAAAAAGTCTGAATCAGATCAACAGAGCGGCTATGGAGGGCGTCATATCGGCACACAGCGCAGCGGGAATTCCCATTATTAAGATTGACATACCTGAATTAAACGCTTTTTACTTTGGACAAATGCTTTACTTTTTTGAAACGACTTGTGCGGTCACGTCCTATTTAATGGGAGTCAATCCGTTTGACCAGCCGGGGGTGGAGCAGTATAAGGCAGAAATGCGAAAAAAGCTGAACGAGCTGGAATAAAATAAAAAATATTGTTAAAAAAAAACAACACAAGGTTCCTGAATATGTTATAATACAGATAGCATGAATCATGCGATATGAAGGATTAAACATAAACCAAGGAGGATAATGAAGATGAAGAAAATTGGTGTATTAGGAACAGGCACGATGGGTGCCGGAATTATTCAGGTTCTTGCTCAGAATGGATATGAGGTGGCCATTCGGGCAAGAAGAGAAGCTTCTATCGAAAAGGGGCTTGCAACGGTAAGCAAGAACTTGGATCGATTGGTTGCTAAAGAGAAGATTACAGCAGAAGCCAAAGAAGAGATCATGGGCAGAATTCATGGATCAACAGATATTGCTATCGTCAAGGATGCAGATCTGATCATGGAAGCCGCCGTAGAGGACATGGACGCAAAAAAGGCACTGTTTAAAGAGTTAGACGAACTTTGCAAACCGGAGACAATCATTGCTACAAATACATCAGCCCTTTCCATTACCGAGATTGCTGCGGCAACAAACAGGCCGGATAAGGTCATCGGTATGCATTTCTTTAATCCGGTTCCGGCTATGAAGCTGGTAGAGATTGTTAAGGGACTTACTACTTCCGAGGAAACGAGAACTACCATTGTTGAACTGGCAAAGAATTTAGGAAAGACTCCTGTAGATGTTGCGGAAGCTCCGGGATTTGTTGTAAACAGAATCCTGATTCCGATGATCAACGAAGCAGTTGGTATTCTGGCAGACGGCGTAGCCAATGCGGAGGGTATCGATGAAGCGATGAAGCTTGGTGCCAACCACCCGATGGGACCGCTGGCATTAGGAGATCTAATCGGACTGGATGTTTGTCTGGCCATTATGGAAACTCTTTACAAGGAGTTCGGTGATACAAAATACAGACCTCACCCATTACTGGTAAAAATGGTAAGAGCAAATAAGCTGGGCAGAAAAACCGGCGTTGGTTTCTTTGACTACAGCAAATAAAATATAGGTACATGAAATAATTATTTTGGGTCATCTTATTTATAGGATGACCTTTTTTTCTTGCAAAAATCTACAAATTGTTATATATTGAAGTGATGATTATAAAAGGGGACAAGGAAATGAGTAATAAAAAACAATTTGCAACATTTTTTCTGATAGCGTTTGTAATATTCACAATAGCCCTTATGCCGGTGCGGTTTACACTTGGGAAAGTCGGGGAGACTCGTATATTTGGGGGAAACGAGTCGATCATGGATCAAATGGACTATATTGTGGACAAGAGCGGACCGTATTACGATTTGTTTTCAAAGAGCGACCGGGTGAACATCTTGGTATTGGGCGATAACGACGGACTGACAGATACCATTATGCTGGCCAGCTATGACTTGAAGAACCAGAGGCTGGACATCATTTCAGTTCCCCGCGATACGTACTATTTAAGAAAAGGGTACAAGGGGGCTGCCGCCCAGAAAATAAATGCAATTTATGGAAGCGAAGGGGTGATCGGAACAGCCAAAGCTGTCAGCGACACCTTATTAGGCATGCCTATCAATTACTATGCCGTCATTGAATTCAGTGACGTGGAAAAAATCGTGAATAAAATCGGCGGCGTGCCGATGGACATTCCATTTACTATGAAGTATAACGATCCGTATGACAAGCCGCCTCTCCATATTTATATTGAGAAGGGACAGCAGACGCTGGATGGAAAAAAAGCAGTTCAATTTCTGAGGTACAGGCACGGTTATCCGGAAGGAGATATCGGCAGGGTCAAGGCGCAGCAGGAATTTATTAAATCTGCCATGAAGCAGGCCATCGGACCGGAGCTTCCGGGTGTGGTAAAGCTGGGGCTGGAAGAAATTGAGTCTGATATCACACTTGGCACAGCCACGAAGATTGCCACAAAAGCCATTGGCTTGGATCCTCAGAACATATCGACCTATCTGGCACCGGGCGGCCCGAAGACGGTGAATAAGGCTTCTTACTGGTTCGTGGATACGGAAAAAACCGGTGAAATGGTAGAACAGATATACAAGCCGGTTACAGAGGATGCCTCAAAAAATACAGAGGACGCAGAATAAAAATTTAGCCTATTTATTTTTAGGTGTAAATAGTATAAAATATAAGTTCAGGAATAATAGAAGAGGGAAACGGTAACAAGAGAGGTTATAAACGAACAAATGAGCAGAGCTGAGAAGAAGCAGAGGGCACGCGAAAGAGAAGAAAGAGCGCGGCAGCGGGTGACAGAGGAAGCAAGCAGCCGCGACAAGTATAGAGAGGTACAGGCTATTCAGGCACAACCCCAAGGGAAGAGCAAGAAAAAAAGCAGCAGTGGAAAGATTTTTTTAAAAACCTTTTTCATTGCATTTGTGGTTTTAACGGCCGGTAGTCTGGGGATTACCTCCGCAATCAATAAAGTATCAAATTTTAATCCCTTTGATGCAGGAAAAGAATATACGCCGGTATTTGAGGAAGAACTGCAGCTGGAGTCACTGGTAGATGAAAACAGTCCATTCTTTCAATCCTTTAAGGATTCTAAAAGGGCAAACATCTTACTGCTTGGCGTAAACGGCGGTTTGACAGACACGATCATGCTGGTCAGCTTTGATATGGACAATAAGCAGGTAGATGTGATCTCCGTGCCAAGAGATACATATTATCAGAGAAGAGGGTATAACGGATTAGCTGACAAAAAATTAAATGCGGCATACCGGGGCAATCCGGTGAACACGGCAAAAGCAGTAAGTAAGCTTTTGTGCGGGATGCCGATTAATTATTATGCGGTCATTAAGTATGACGGCGTAGAGAAAATTGTGGATTCCATGGGAGGCGTTCCTATGGATGTCCCGAATATCAACAATAAGGGTGGGATGTATTATACAGATCCCTATGATAAACCGCCTCTGAAGATTGCTCTGAAAGCAGGGCCGCAGACACTGAACGGGAAGCAGGCGGTGCAGTTCTTAAGATTCCGGCACGGATATGCAGCGGGAGACCTAGGGAGAGTAAATGCTCAGCAGGAATTTATGAAAAGTGCGTTCCGGCAATGTATTGGTTTGAATCTGCCCGCTGTGGCCAAAACTGTTTTTCAAAATGTGGACTCAGATATAACACTGGGCACCGCTTTAAAATTATCTACGAAAGCTGTGGGAATTTCCGGGGAAAGCATCAAGACCTATACTCTTCCCAACACTCTGGATCCCGATCCGCCATTCTATGTATACCCAGATCGTGAAAAAACAGAAGAAATGATTAAAGAAATCTATTCGGTTCAAACGGAATCCACCACGGAAAGTGCTGTGACCACCGACTAAAATGTCACAATTTCCGGTGATGGAGTGAAGTTTGTCGAAATAATTTAGAAATGTATTATATACCCCCGGGTCTGGGGGTTATATAATATTTTTGAAGGGGAGTTTTTATGGAACAAAATGTTTTAAAAAATAAAAAAGTTTCAGAGCTTAGGGAAATGGCGAAAAGTTTTTCTATTGAAGGCTATGAAAAAATGAAAAAAGCGGAGCTTCTGACTGCGCTTGAGGCACAGGAAACCAAACCGCAGGAGGAGAGTCCTTCCGGCACGTCCGATTCCAATACCGGAAGAAAGGCAGAGGCGCAGAAAGAAACTTCTCAGGTGCCGTCCCCGGAGGAAAGACAGCACAAAGAAGAAAGACCGGAAGTAGAGGGCATCCTCGAGCTGGCGGACGGAGGCTTCGGATTCCTGAGATTCTCCAATTTTTTGACCAGCGATAAAGACATCTATGTCTCCCCGTCGCAAATCAGAAGGTTCAATTTAAAGACGGGAGATAAAATAAAGGGCATCTCCAGAAAACCAAATGAGGGAGAACGCTTTGGCGCATTGCTTTATGTACTTACCGTAAATGGAGATGAACCGGGCGTTGCCATGAGGCGGCCTGATTTTGATGATCTGACACCAATCTTTCCCAAGGAGAGGTTATCTTTAGAGACAGGCATCAGAAATGATACGGCCATGAGGCTTATCGATCTGGTAGCACCTATAGGAAAAGGGCAGAGAGGTATTATTGTCGCACCTCCTAAAGCCGGTAAAACCATTCTTCTCAAAAAAATTGCCAACACCATTGAAACAAAATATCCGGAGATTGAAATGATCGTTCTTCTGGTAGATGAAAGACCGGAGGAAGTAACCGACATGAAGCGGTCGCTGACCAGCGGAGAAGTCATTTATTCCACCTTTGATGAAATGCCGCAGCACCACGTAAAGGTTGCGGAAATGGTTTTGGCCAGAGCTCAGAGACTGGCTGAGCACGGCAAGGATGTGGTGATCCTTTTGGACAGCATTACAAGATTAGCCCGCGCCTACAATTTAGTAGTACCGGCTTCGGGCAGAACGCTGTCGGGAGGATTGGATCCGGGAGCCCTGCATAAGCCAAAGAAATTTTTCGGTGCGGCGCGAAAGCTGGAAGAAGGAGGAAGCATCACCATATTGGCCACAGCCCTTGTAGAGACCGGAAGCCGTATGGACGATGTGATTTTTGAGGAATTTAAAGGAACCGGTAACATGGAACTTCATCTGGACAGAAAGCTGTCCGAAAAGAGAATATTCCCTGCTATTAATTTAAATAAATCGGGAACCAGACGAGAGGATCTGCTGATGACTCCGGAAGAAGTAGAGGCTGTGTGGATGATGAGAAGAGCCATGGCTAATCTGGGGACTCAGGAAGTAACAGAAACAATTATTGATAATCTTGCTCACACCAGAAACAATGCAGACTTTATTCAGGTCATAAAAAAGAGCAAGCTTGCAGAGCAAAAGTAGAAGTTGAGATTGTACACAACTTAAGCAGGAGCAAAATATGGATTTAAGTAAAATATTTTTAAAAGAAGCCTGCCCTACCAGTGTGGGAGGCCAGGCCGTCATGGAAGGCATCATGATGCGGGGACAAGAACGCACAGCCATAGCGGTGCGTATGCCGGACGGTGTCATCCATTTGAAAACAGAAAAGTTAAAACCCAAAGGAAAGGTGTGGAAGATTCCCCTCCTTCGCGGTGTGGTATCTTTTGGCTCTTCCCTTGTGACCGGAACGAAAACGTTGATGTATTCTGCGGAAGCTTTGGAAAACTATGAAAACGAACACGCAGAAGAGTTGGCAAAAATTCGTGAAGAACAGAGAGCTGCGGGAACAGAGGACGGAAGTATTAAAGGGCCGGAGTATTACGAAAAAGATAAATTTACCCTATGGACTGAAAAGCATTTTGGAGAAAAAGCAGCGTGGAACATGATGATTTATGCTTCTGTTGTGCTTGCCCTTCTTTTTACCGTAGGAATTTTTATCGTGGTGCCTACCATCGCAGTCAACTGGTGCGGCCGGCTGATCCAGAATGAAATTCTTCTCAATCTGATTGAAGGCATATTGCGTATCGTATTGTTTGTAGGTTATATCATGCTTATTTCAAAGATGGAGGATATTAAAAGGGTATTTCAGTTCCACGGGGCGGAGCACAAATGCATCCATTGCTTTGAAAACGGTCTGGAACTTACGCCGGCAAACTGCAAACCGTTCTATACTTTACATCCCAGATGCGGAACCAGCTTTCTGATGTTCATTATGGTGATCAGCTTAATCCTGTTCTCACTTTTAGGCTGGCCGAACCTGCTTTTGCGGGTGACCTCCAGAATATTGCTGATACCGGTGATAGCAGGGCTTTCCTATGAGCTGCTCAAATGGGCGGGACGCAGTGATAACATTGTGGTTCGGATTTTGAGCCTGCCGGGATTGTATTTACAGAAGCTCACCACGAAGGAACCTGATGAGAAACAGCTGGAAGTGGCTATCGTGGCGATGAAGGCGGTCATGGTTCCGGCAGAGACAGAAGAATTAGACTTGTATATGCCTTCCTATGAAGCATATACGCAAGAGGTTTTGCTAGGTAAATAACCTGATCAAGGGGGAATATATAAATGGCGATGATTGTAAAAGAAATGCTTGAAATGGGGCAGAAGACTCTGGAGGGTGCAGGAATTTATGACGCCAAGGTAGATGCGGAACGTTTGCTTTGTCATATGCTCAGCCTAGAAAGAGGCGAACTTTTTATGATTTGGTCCAAGAGGATGGAGGACGGCCAGTGCAGCCGCTACTTTGAGCTGATTGATGCCAGAGCCACCAGACTGCCTCTGCAGCACATAACCGGGGTACAGCAATTTATGGGCTATGATTTCAAGATCGACAAGAATGTGCTGATTCCCCGGCTCGATACAGAGCTTTTGGCAGAAGCGGTCATGGAATACGCGGAATATTTTAAGGGGAAAATTATGCTTCTCGATCTCTGCTGCGGAAGCGGAGCCATAGGCATAAGTCTGTCCAAACTGTGCAAAAATATGAAAATTGTCTGCAGCGATATCAGCGAAGACGCTGTGCGGCTCACAAAGGAAAATGCAAAAGCCTTAAAGGCGAATATTACCGTTAAAAAAGGAGATTTGTTCGAACCCTTTAAGGGACGATTAGGCAATACAAAATTTGACATCATCGTCTCCAATCCACCCTATATAGAAACAGAAGTCATCTCCACCTTAGAGGAAGAGGTGCGGCTGCACGAACCGCATCTGGCTCTGGATGGCGGAAAAGACGGAATGGAGTTTTACAGGCAGATTCTGAAGGAGGCCCCAAAGTATTTAAACAAAGGCGGCATGCTCTTTTTGGAAGTCGGTCACAATCAGGGAAACATCTTAGCAGATAAGCTTGCCCATATGGGACAGTATACCGATATAGAAGTTCGAAAAGATTATAATGAATTTGACAGAGTTGTCATCTGTAAAACACAGGTGAAGTAGCAGAAAGTTAATGGAATGAATGCGATAAAACAAAACAGAGTTCTCATGGCTGTGGTAATTATTACTACAGCTGTTTGTCTTAGAGCTCCCATAACCTCGGTGGGCTCTATTTTATATTGCATCGTGGAGGATCTGAAACTGTCAAGCACGGTCGCCGGTTCTATCACGACGATCCCGCTGATCGTCATCGCACTTTTGTCGCCCTGTGTCAGCAAGATCAGTGAACGAACCGGCGTCAATCAGTCCTTGCTGCTTGGAATGGGTATCCTGCTGACAGGAATCCTTCTCCGGTCCTTTGGCGGCATCATAGGCCTGATCGTTGGAACAGCTCTGGTTGGTGCCGGTATCGCCTTCGGAAATGTGTTAATTCCGGCTATCATAAAAAGCTTTTTCCCGGACAAGATCGGGACGATGACGGGGATGTTCACCACGACCATGTCCATTTGTTCGGGAATCGGAGCAGGCATCAGTGTTCCGCTGGCCGTAACATGGGGCTGGGGCTGGCGGCTGACCTTCTGCATTTGGGCGGTTGCCGCACTGGCGGCCATCCTGGTATCCCTCATGCAGATGAGAAGAATGAAGGATACCCCTTCCCGCACAGGGGAAGAGGCTGTTAAAAGGAAAGAGCAGACACCGCTGTATAAGATCCCGCTGGTCTGGTGGATCGCGGGAATGTTCGGCGGACAGTCCTGTGTCTTTTATATGATGGTCACCTGGCTGCCGACTATAGCCACAGACCGGGGGATTTCTGCCATGGCCGCAGGGGTCCTTGCAACGGTTTTTTCCGTATCTGCCATTCCTGCCAATTTTGGAATCCCTTTACTGGCGGGCCGCTGCAAAAATCAAAGCAGGCTGGCGGCAGGCATAGCCGGTCTGGGCGTAATAGGCTTGCTGGGAATCCTGCTGGCTAAATCGCTGGCCGTGCTGTTTGTCAGTGCGGCTGTTGTGGCTTTGAGTCTGGGAGGAACCTTTAGCTTAAGCCTTGTCTTATTTGGCATGAGGACTTCCGACGGGGTACAGGCGGCTCGGCTGTCCGGTTTTGCTCAGAGTGCGGGCTATGTGATGGCGGCGGTAGGCCCTGCCTTGGCGGGGGCGGTTTATGACCTGTGGGGAGATTGGAATTTTCCCGTTCTTCTGGCTGTTTTTATCATGATATTTGACTTGATTGCGGCATATATAGCAGGTCAGGATCGGCAGATTTAAGGCGCCCTTGGTTCAATCCGGCTTTAACCAAATTTTGGGGGATCTTTTTAAATGTAGTTTTTTGTAAAAATATCTTGCTAATGGGTCAGGCATTTGATATAATGTAAAGGCTGTAGTTACAGCAATAATGCGGAGGCCGCGGGGCCAAGAGCAAAGGAGAGGTGCATAGCATGAAGGAAGGAATCCATCCAGATTATAAGGAATGTAAAGTTACTTGCGCATGCGGCAACACGTTCATGACAAAGTCAAATAAAGAAGAGATCCGAGTTGAAGTTTGTTCAGCTTGTCATCCGTTCTTTACAGGACAGCAGAAGTTCATTAACCGTGGCGGTCGTGTTGAAAAGTTCAAGACAAAGTATCACATCGACTAATTCAAGAAGTAGCTTTAAATTAACTGGAAATATCAATTTCCAGTTTTTTTTTACTATAAATTATGTTATACTAAATAGTTAGTATGGAGGGAACTGGGCATTTTGCCAAAACAGTTCCGATCGGCATGGAGAGATATAACCAAAAATTAAGGAGAACGATAGATGTTTGATAAATTGGATTTCATATTAGAAAAGTATGAAGAGCTTTCTTTGAAGGTTTCAGACCCGGAGGTCATTAATAACCAGCCGGTGTGGCAGAAACACATCAAGGAAATGGGTGAGATGGAACCCATTGTAAATAAGTATAGGGAATATAAAAAAGCAAAAGAAGATCTGCAGGATGCTAAAGAAATGCTGGAGGAAAACGATGAGGAACTCCGGGAAATGGCTAAAATGGAGATCAGTGAACTGGAATCTGCCATTGAAAGCATTTCAGAGGAGCTGAAGATCCTGCTCCTTCCGAAAGATCCCAATGATGACAGAAACGTCATTTTGGAAGTGAGAGCCGGAACCGGCGGAGACGAAGCCGCGTTGTTCGGTGCGGATCTTTTAAGAATGTATACGAGATATGCAGAGCGGAGAGGTTGGAAAACCGAGCTTCTGGAGCTGAACGATACGGGTATCGGCGGCGTTAAGGAAGCGGTCATGCTGGTCAAAGGAAAGGGAGCTTACAGCCGATTGAAATATGAAAGCGGTGCGCACCGGGTTCAGCGTGTGCCGGAAACCGAATCCTCCGGGCGAATTCACACCTCGGCTGCCACCGTTGCCGTGCTTCCGGAAGTGGATGACGTAGAGGTTGAAATCAATCCCAACGATGTTCGCGTAGATGTGTACCGGGCATCAGGAAACGGCGGACAGTGTGTAAATACTACCGATTCAGCCGTAAGACTGACCCACATTCCTACCGGCTTGGTGGTGACTTGTCAGGATGAAAAATCCCAGATAAAAAATAAAGAAAAAGCGTTTAAAGTTCTGCGTTCCAGATTATATGACCTGATGCAGCAGGAACAAAATAAAGAGATTGCAGATCAGAGAAAGAGTCAGGTCGGAAGCGGCGACCGCAGTGAAAGAATCCGAACCTATAACTTTCCACAGGGAAGGGTATCCGATCACCGAATCAATATGACCATTTATAAACTGGATTATTTTCTGGATGGAGATTTAGATGAAATTATTGACGGATTGATCACCAGCGACCAGGCGGAGAAGATGAAAAACTTCTAAAGAGCGGTCGGGCTTGCGGGAATCGATAAAGGATAAAACACAAATACACGAATCATAGAAGAGATAGAACGAATGGAAACCAAACTTTTAGAAATCACAACTGAAAATATGGAGCAGGCGGCGAGGATGATCGCAGACGGAAAGCTGGTTGCTTTTCCCACGGAGACCGTATATGGTCTGGGAGCGGATGCCATGAACGGCGAAGCAGTGGGAAAGGTGTATGCCGCGAAGGGAAGGCCCAGCGACAACCCGATGATTGTTCACATTGCAGACAAAAAGGATTTAGCCCGTTTGACACCGGTGGTAACGGAGGTCATGAAAGCATTGATGGAAGCTTTCTGGCCGGGACCGCTGACGATGATTGTGAATAAGCTGCCGGGTATCCCGGATGCCACTACGGGGGGGCTGGATACGGTGGGCATCCGAATGCCTTCCGACGAAACAGCCAGAGCGCTTATTCGTCAATCCGGATGTCCGATTGCCGCGCCCAGTGCCAATATATCGGGAAGACCCAGCCCTACTACGGCTCAGCATGTAGTGACGGATCTGGCCGGAAAAATTGATGCCATTTTGATGGGAGACGAATGTCAAGTTGGCATAGAGTCTACCGTGGTGGATGTGACCGGTGAGAACCCCATGATTCTGAGACCGGGGATTATTACAAGGGGAGAGCTTGAGAATGCAGTAGTAAAAATCGGGAAGAAAGTGGAATTGGATCCCGCCCTGCTGGTAAACAGGCCCAGAGACGTTTCTGAACCAGATTTTAAACCAAAGGCTCCCGGCATGAAATATAAGCATTACGCCCCAAAAGCTGAGATGTTGATCATTTCCGGGGAAATAGCTAAGGTTAAGACAGAAATAGACAGGCTGAAATCGGAGAATGAAGCAAAAGGTAAAAAAGTAGGCGTGATTTTATTTGAAAAGGATCAATCCCGGGAAGCGGCCCACGACTTTTTTGCCAGGCTTCGTGAATTTGATGAACAGAAGGCGGATCTTATTTTAGCGGGTGCCTTGGATCCCAATGATGGGGTAGGCTTTGCAGTCATGAATAGAATGCTGAAATCAGCAGGCTATCATATAATAAATGTATAAAAGATGTATGGATTTGTAAAAGAAAGGGAAAAAATATGAAAATAGCACTGGCCAGCGATCATGGTGGCTTCGAACTAAAAGAAACGATTAAAAAGTATTTGGAAGAGCTGGGAGTGGAAGTTCTCGATCTGGGAACGCACACGACGGAATCCGTAGACTATCCGAATTATGGAAAAATCTGCGGTGAAGCGGTGGTTTCAGGAAAAGCGGACAGGGGTATCGTTTTCTGCGGTACAGGTATCGGCATTTCCATTGCGGCAAATAAGGTAAAAGGGGTACGGTGTGCCCTGTGTACCGACGTTAGCATGGCAGAAATGGCGAGAAAGCATAATGACGCCAATCTTCTCGCTTTGGGCGGAAGAACCACGGACACCGAAACAGCCAGAGCCATTACAAAGGTGTGGCTGGAGACAGCGTTCGAGGGCGGCAGGCATCAGCGCCGTGTAGATATGTTGGACAACATGTAAAATACAAAATTTAATAATAAAACAAACGCAGGCAAAGCAAGGGAGGAAATAATAAATGGGTAAAGTATATGTATTTGATCATCCGTTAATTCAGCACAAGACAGCAATGATTCGAAAGGCAGACACAAGTGTAAAGGATTTCAGAGAAATGGTGAGAGAAATTTCCATGCTGATGGGATATGAAGCTACCAGAAATCTTCCGCTGGAAGAAGTTGAAATCGAAACACCGATGTGCAAGACCACGATGAAAATGCTTCAGGGAGAAGATATTGCAATTGTTCCGATCCTGAGAGCAGGTCTTGGCATGGTAGATGGAATGCTGGCCCTTGTTCCGAATGCAAAGGTAGGACATGTGGGACTGTACAGAGACCCGGAAACCCATATCCCTGTTGAATATTACTGTAAGCTGCCGACAGATATTGCCAAAAGGCAGGTATTCGTAGTGGATCCGATGCTTGCTACAGGCGGAAGTGCCATTGCGGCGATTGATTTTATTAAGGCCAAGGGCGCAAAAGACATTATCTTTATGTGCCTGATTGCTTCACCGGAAGGAATTGAGGCATTACAGAAAGCACATCCGGACGTAGACATTTTTATCGCGGCAAAGGATGAAAAGCTGAATGAAAATGCTTATATTATTCCTGGATTGGGCGATGCAGGGGACCGTTTATACGGTACGAAATAAGTAAAAATTTTCTGGCAGCATGAAGCTGCTGAAAAGTGGCTGATTGGAGGAACATATGAATTTTATACCCGATAACGTGAGCAAGTACGACAACGTGTATGACGTACTGAAGGAAAGAGGCTTTATAGAGCAGTGCACCAATGAAGAGGAAGTCCGAGAACTTTTAGGGAAAGAAAAGATCAAGTTTTATATCGGCTTTGATCCCACTGCGGATTGCCTGCATGTCGGTCATTTTATGCAGGTGATCATTATGATGTACATGCAGAAATATGGACATACTCCCATTGTTCTGATCGGCGGAGGTACGGGAATGGTAGGCGATCCGTCCGGCAGGTCGGATATGCGTCAGATGATGACTCCGGAGACTGTGCAGGAAAACTGCAATGCATTTAAAAAGCTTTTTGACAAATTCCTGGATTTCGATGAGGAATGGGTCTATACCGGAGGAGACGGCAGGACCTTTGGAAAGGCTTCCGCCAATAAAGAGCCGGATCCGGGAAAGGCGATCTGCCTCAACAATGCATCGTGGCTGATGAATCTGAATTATGTGGAGTTCATTCGGGACATTGGCAGGCATTTTTCCGTGAACAATATGCTGCGTGCAGAATGCTTCAAGCAGAGGTTGGAAAAAGGACTTTCCTTCCTTGAATTTAACTACATGCTGATGCAGTCCTATGACTTTATGGTTATGGCAAGGGACATCGATTGTAAAATGCAGTTCGGCGGAAATGACCAGTGGTCCAATATTCTTGGGGGCGTAGACCTTTGCCGCCGCGAATTGGACAAGCAGGTCTACGGAATGACCTTCTCCCTTTTGACCACCAGTGAAGGCATTAAGATGGGCAAGACCCAGAAGGGCGCTTTATGGCTGGAAGCCGGGAAGACTTCTCCGTATGAGTTCTATCAGTATTGGAGAAATGTGGCGGACCCGGATGTAAACAAGTGTCTGCGCATGTTGACCTTCCTTCCTATGGAGGAGGTAGAGCAGTTGTCCTCCCTGAAAGATCAGGAAATCAATAAGGCGAAAGAAGTGCTGGCCTTTGAGGTGACGAAGATGGTTCACGGGGAAGAAGAGGCGGTAAAAGCTCAAGAAGCGGCCAGAGCAGCATTCAGCGGCGGAGGGGATTTAAGCAACATTCCGACGACCCGAATGTCGGCTTCTGATTTTGAAGGAGAAGGCATGGGCGTGGTCACTCTGATCAAAACCCTGAAATTAGTGCCGAGCAATGGAGAGGGCTTCCGAACCATTGAAGGAGGCGGTCTTTTGATAAACGATGAAAAGGTCACCAACCCGAAAATGATGGTAACAAAAGAGCTGTTCAAGGATGGAATCCTCATCATAAAAAAAGGAAAAAAGACCTTCCACAAGGTAGAAATTTAATAAGTTGCGGTGCTCCGTTTTCGGAGCACCATTTTTGTTTTTTGTCGGAAGAATACGATAAAGGGCAAATCTTAATATTATTTAAGATTATATTAAGGCTGCTTTAAGAATGGTAGATTACATTAAGGAAGCAGCCGCAAAATGAAGCTTAAAAAATTTTTTTCTACTTTTTTGTAAAAAAATGAAACGTTTTAGCGATTAGCTGCGTCTTATATAATATAGGATTATTGGGACTGGAGATTATAGGGGAGCATACTTGTTGAAAAAGATAAAAAAATAGGGGATTGACAGTGTACTATTACAGGTAGTACACTAAAAGAACAGAAGGTGTATTGTGCAGTAGGTGTACTGTAAAAAACAGGGGATATCGGTATACATACAGAAAAACAGAAATACATTTAAAATGCGAACTCTAGGGGTGGAGTTCGCTTTTTAAAAGTAAGGGGAAAACAGAGGGAAACGGATGGAACCATTAATACAAGTAAAAAATGTCCGGAAGATTTACCGGATGGGAGATGAAAAGGTCGTAGCCCTGAACCATGTGAATCTGGAAATATACAGAGGAGAAATTGTATGTTTCCTGGGAACATCAGGATCAGGGAAATCGACCTTTCTCAATATGGTGGCTGGTTTGGAAAAGCCCACCAGAGGCGAAATCTATATTGGTGGGATCCCCATACATAAATTGAACGAGGAGAAGGTGACCCTGTTCCGACAGAAAAATATAGGCTTTATCTTTCAGGCGTATCATCTGCTCCCTATGCTGACAGCCTTAGAAAACGTTAGCTTACCGCTGATTTTTCGGGGGGTCGATAAGAAAAAAAGAAACCGGATTGCCGAAGAGATACTGAGTGCGGTGGGATTAAAGGGGTACGGGAACCGCAGACCCGCCCAGATGAGCGGAGGACAGCAGCAAAGAGTGGGGATTGCAAGAGCTTTAGTGGGAACTCCGAAAATAATATTTGCGGATGAGCCTACAGGAAATCTGGATACCAATACCACAAAAGAAGTTATGAATCTGATTGTCGGACAGGTAAGAAAACATAAACAGACCTTGATTCTGGTCACCCATGACAGGAGTATTGCAGACTATGCGGATAAGATCGTGACCATTCAGGATGGAAATATATTAAGTGTTACTGTAAGAGATTGTGTGGAGAAAGAAGAAAAGGGAGAAAAAAGAGATGAACAGTAGAAGAAGCAGCACAAAACGCAGAGGGAGTCTGGCAATGACCGTTGCCATGGTTTTATTATATTCCTTGATGCCGGTCTATCTGCCCCAGCAGTTGCCGGGAGCTTTTGCTTATGCAGCCGCCGGCAATGGGGGCGTTTTTATTGAAACCATAGGATCTCCGGGAGGTATGCAGGGAGACGACAATGCCTCGATTGGGTTTCAGATAGAAAATAACAGAGGAGAGAATGTTATCGTACAAAATATGAAGCTGAGCATCGATGGTTCCGGTATCACGGTAGCCGATAATACGGGAAGCGTACTGATCCCTTCCGGCGGAAAGCAGATGGTAAGCTTTTCCGTAAAGATCGCCAAGCATGCGGATACCGGAGAGCGGAACTGTAGTTTCCAGGCAAGCCTGAAGGATGAAAGCGGAGCCGACCTGGCCAACCAGAAGGCCTTAGAGGAGCATACCTCTTTTACGGTCTATGAGAAAATGGCTACAGATGGAGTGGATTCCAAAACAGTGGCAGGTGCAGATATTTCTCATTCTATAGAACCGGCCGGTGGTTTTGTTCAGGGAGACGGAAATAAATTAAGACTGGAAGTGTACAACTTTGGAAATACCACCATTAAAAACGCAGTCGTTTCGCTGACGCTTCCCGAAGGCTTGTCCATTTATAACGGCAGCAATCAGGCTGAGCTGGGTTATGTTTCTGTGGGAAGCCGAAAAAGCATAGAATTTCCTATTACAGTAAAGGATGGAGTGGAGAGTAAAAATTATCCCATAGAGGTTCAGGTCTGGGGACTCAACTACATGAACGGAGAGGTAGTAGCAAAGAAAACCTTTTACATACCGGTGCAAGGCGACGGCAGCGTGGATACCAACAACATTGCGATTACAAATGTGAGCAGCCCGGAAGAGGTTCAGGCGGGACAGCCGTTTAGCTTGGCGTTTTCCGTTCAAAATACCGGATCCGCTGCGATTAAAAATATAAAAATAGCCGTAGAGCCGGCAGAAGGAATTATCAATAAATCCAGAAATATTTTTATTGACAACTTTCCCAAAGGAAGCAGCAAGCAATATTCTGTAAAGCTGTATTCCTTTGACGGAGCAGACGAAAAAAGCTATCCCATAAAGATAACGGCATCGCCTACGAACAGCAGCGCTGAGAAGGATACGGTGCCCGGTGTGACGGAGTATGCTACGGTTACGATCCTGTCAGACGGAAGCACCTCTAAAAAACCACAGTTAATGGTGGACAACTATTCCTATGGTGGAAGTGTCGTTCAGGCCGGAACAGCCTTTTATCTGAATTTGGGTCTTTTTAATACTTCGGGAAAGACCCTTACCAATGTTAAGGTCTCTTTAAGTAATGAGGACGGGGTTTTCGTGCCGGTGGGCGGGAGTAATTCCTTTTTTATTGACAGCCTAAAAGCCAAGGGACATTATACAAAGAGCATCAAGATGAATACAAAGCCGCAGGCTGAACAGAAGACCACGCCTATCACTGTAAAAATGTCGTATGAAGCCGGTTCCGGAGACCCGCTGGAATCCGAGGATGTCATAGCAGTTCCGGTGACTCAGAAGACCCGGCTTGCTGTGGATGACATCGTGCCGCCCATGGAGCTTTATGTGGGCCAGCAGGGATCCTGCGAGCTGGATTTCTACAACATGGGGAAAACTCCTTTAAATAATCTGCGGGTCAACTGCGAGGGAAATTTTGATGTGATGGAGTCCAATAGTTACTATGCGGGAAACATGGAAAGCGGGAAGAGCGACAGCTACCGGTTTAATTTTATTCCCAGAGAGGTGGGACCCATGGAGGGGACCATCACCTTTACCTTTGAGGATGGGAACGGTGATCCGCAATTTTTGGAAGTCCCCTTTACCTTTCAGGCCATGGAAGCTCCCGAAGACGATGGGTTGAACATGGAGGAACCGGAAGCAGAAAAAAAGGCTCCCTGGGCACTTATTATAGCCGTAGGGGTGATCGCTGCCGGTATTGTGGGCGGCATACTGTTTAAAAGGCACCGGAAGAAAAAGCTTCATGCGGCTCTTGAAATAGAGGATGATTTTGATTTTGAGATAAAAGAACCGGCGGACAGCAGTGAAAGACCAGAGGGCAAATAAGGAGCAGAGGTATGAATAACAGAGATTTGATCGGCCTGTGTGTTCGCAATCTGCTGAGACGGCGCACGAGGACTTTGCTGGCGGTAGTCGGCGTGGTGGTGGGCACCTGTGCTATTGTTGTCATGATGTCCATAGGCTTTGGTCTGACGGACAGCTATCAGGAACAAATTGAAAGCTATGGAAATCTTCATATGATTACGGTCATGAGTAATGGAGATGGTCAGATGATGCAGCAGATGAAAGATGCAAAAGGAGTCATCAACGATAAGGCTCTTGTGCAAATGGAAAAAATGGAAGGGGTCGGGGCGGTTACACCGGTGGTAAGCGAATATCTTGTCATTGGAGTCGGTAAAAAAATTGCCCAGACCGAGGTGCTGGGGATTCGCCCGGAGGTATTGGAAAAGTTCAATTATAAGGTGCTGGAGGGCGGACGGCTGCTTCAGCCTTCGGATAAGTATGAGATCCTGTTTGGCAATCAGGTTCCCACCTGGTTTCAGGACCCCGGAAGCGATGAATGGAGCGGCGAGCCGCTGGACGTTATGTCAGCCAAGAAAATGATTATTACGGGGGATGACACATATGGCCAGAAAAAGCAGAACGGGGAAAGCGAAAAGGACGATTCAGATAAGGTCGTATATAAGGAGTATGAGACCCGAGCGGTGGGCGTACTGGAAAATCCAGACGACGATTCGGCATACTGCGCCTATATGAACATTACCGCACTGGAGGATATATCGAAGGAAATTAAAAAGGCTCGAAAGGAAAATACTGTTTCTAGCGGAACGAAAACCTATGAACAAGCCTTGGTATACGTATCGGATATCAACGATTCTGCGGATATAAGCAAACAGCTTCGGGAGCAGGGGTTTCAGACTTCAAGTCCCAGCGACTGGCTGGAGTCCATGAAAGAGACGGCCAAGATGATTCAGGGAATTCTGGGGGGAATAGGCGGAATTTCCCTGCTGGTAGCAGCTCTGGGCATTACCAATACCATGATCATGTCCATTTATGAGCGAACCAAGGAAATCGGTGTTATGAAGGTCATTGGTGCAAATCTTCGGGATATTCGAAAAATGTTTTTGCTTGAAGCTGGAATGATCGGGTTTATAGGCGGTATGGTGGGACTGCTATTCAGTTTGATCGTTTCCCTGCTCATGAATACCGTTCTGAAAGACATTATCAGTCTTGCCCTTGGAAGCATTGGGGGAGGATACGGTTCCTCTATTTCAAAAATTCCGCTCTGGCTTGCGGCGGCGTCTGTTGCCTTTGCTACAGCCATTGGCCTGATGGCCGGATATTATCCGGCGAAGCGTGCTATGAATTTGAGCGCACTGGAAAGCTTAAAAAATGAATAGCCTTATGGAAAAGTCAGAAGACTGCCGCGATTTGTTTTGCTGCGGTCTTTTTTGTATAATAGGAAGAGAACAGTAATCTTAAGAAATTCGTAAGAGTTTCAACGGTTTTTTTGTAAGAATTGGATTTTATGATTGAAATAGAATCAGAAAAGAGGCAAACTGGCCAGATGCGCAGTCAGGAGCAGCTTTTCTGAAAGCGGAGGGTTGAAAATGAACATTTTAGTATGCGATGATGATAAAGAGATTGTGAATGCCATAGAGGTTTATTTAAAAAATGAGGGATATGAGATTTTTAAAGCCTATGACGGGTTTCAGGCGCTGGATATCCTTGAAAAGAACCAGATTCATCTGATTTTGATGGATATTATGATGCCGAAGCTGGATGGTATGCGTACAACTATGAGAATCAGAGAAGGAAAAAATATTCCCATCATCATGCTCTCCGCCAAGTCAGAGGATTATGATAAGATCACGGGATTAAACGTGGGGGCGGATGATTATGTCACAAAGCCTTTTAATCCTCTGGAATTAATTGCTAGAGTCAAATCTCAACTGAGAAGGTATGTAACCCTCGGCAGTCTGGAAAAGAAGAATGGGGTTTTTAAAACAGGGGGATTAGAAATAGACGATGAACAAAAGACCGTCACTCTGGATGGAGAACAGGTCATTGTAACGCCTATTGAGTACGGAATCTTAAAGCTATTGACAGAAAATGCAGGGCGGGTCTTTTCGATGGAACAGATTTATGAAGCGGTTTGGAACGAACCGGCATATAATCCGGAAAATACCGTAGCAGTGCATGTGAGAAGGATTCGGGAGAAAATTGAAATTAATCCGAAGGATCCGAGATATTTAAAGGTGGTGTGGGGAATTGGATACAAAGTTGAAAAATTTTAATGATAATCAGGTGGTTCGGGTACTGGCTTTCCTCATGTGTGCGATGCTGTTTTCAGCTACGCTCATAGGAAGCCTAGCCACAATCGTAGGTATTGAAAAAACAGGTAGGAGCTTTACTCTGGAAGAGATTTTCGGTACGAAGGAGTATTTAGACAGTAACGACTTGCAGCAGGAATTTAAATCGGAAGCTCAAGATCTTGCTCAGTTGATCGGATTTTATAAAAACGAAGCGAACATTAAAGCCGGAAAGCTTCTGAATGAAAACAGCGGAACCCTGGGGGATGCCATTGCAGGGCTTTATTATGAAGGGTATTATTATTACGGAAATAAAAAGATCAGTGCATCTCCGCTGCATATCTCATACGATGTGACAGAGGCGAATGGTACTTATAAGCCGGTGATGCTCATCAACGGTACCTCCTATCCTATAGAAAGCAGCGAAGCGTATATTTCCTACAGCGGTGCGGATCGGGAAGAGGCTTTGCAGTATGCGCAGGGATATGTTACAAGTGAAGCAGACATAGACAATAATTCTTATGTTAAAAAGGCTTTTATGGAAGCCAATAAAACTCAGATTGAGGAAATAAAGGCGATACTGATTAAGTATCAGTTGAGAAGCTTCAATGAACTGAAGCGTGAACTGAACTCTCAGAAAGGCATGCTGTATTTCGTTACGGATGGATCGAGTACTTTTACCAATCTGAAACAAGCGGCAGCGGCTGAGGGAAATGTAACTGCTCCGGACATAGCAGAATTCAAGAAAAATCCGGCCTATATGATCTATAAGGACGGTAATCTGACAAAGAATCCCAAGTCGACGGTGAGCTCGGCTCCGTCTGTAAGAGGGACGGATGCGGAGATCGAAGATTCTTTCTTTACCTTATACAATGATGGTCTAAAAGTATATGTGGCGTTTAATAAGGACTACATTGCTGAAAAGCAGGCGGTATATCAGAACACGTCCGATGTGCTTCATTTGATTCCGCTGATAGCGGGATGCGGCACAGGCTGCCTGATTTTATTCATATACCTTGCAGTGACTACCGGAAGAAGGGATACCAGTGGAAGAAGAAAGCTCTATACACTGGACAGAATATGGACGGAGCTTCAGCTGATAGGAATCTGTACCGCAGTAGGCCTGGGAATCTGGGTCAGCGGAACGGCTTTTTATAATTGGGTCTGGTCCGGGGCAGCGCCTTCGATGGAAATAGCCGTTGTGTCCGGGATTTGTGTCCTTCTGGCCGGAGCCGGATTATGGTTCATCCTATCCTGTATCAGACTGCTTAAAGCGCATCAATTTATAAAAAATTCACTGATCTATAAGCTGTGGAACCTGATTATTCTCAAATGGTGGGGTAAGGTATGGGAAGGTGTTAAAGCAGTCTATACGGGAAGCAGTCTGATGAAAAAGATTGTGATTGGTGCTCTAGTGGGATGTGTCCTTTCTGCCACGATTTTTTTAGCACCGGTGGTCTTTCTGGTAATCATTGCCTTTGCCCCAAAATGGGTGAAGAAATTTGAAGGAATCAAGGAAGGCATTGAAGAAGTCAAGAGCGGAAACCTCACGTATAAA
This sequence comes from Aminipila luticellarii, assembly GCF_004103735.1. NCBI lineage: Bacteria > Bacillati > Bacillota > Clostridia > Peptostreptococcales > Anaerovoracaceae > Aminipila > Aminipila luticellarii. The sequence continues at coordinate 264,760 of NZ_CP035281.1, forward strand.
ATTCCTGCGGAAGGGAACGGCGAGTTAGACAGGCTGGCCAGAAGTATCAATGAGATCTCGGAAGCTTCCAACGTGGCTGTTCAAAACGAATTGAAGAATCAGAGAATGAAAACAGATTTGATTTCCAATGTATCTCATGATTTGAAAACACCTCTTACTTCCATGGTGACGTATATCGATCTTCTCAAAAGTGAGGGGCTGGACAGTGAGAATGCGCCGGAATACGTAAGAATATTGGATGAAAAAACAGAACGGCTTCGACACTTGACCGAAGATCTGTTTGAGGCGGCTAAGGCTTCCAGCGGCGCTATGCCCGTCCATTTAGAAAAGGTGGAGCTGCTTTCCCTGATCAACCAGGGGCTGGGGGAGATGGATCAGCGGATTCAGGATTCCGGGCTGGATTTTATCGTCCATGCAGAACGCGACAAGTACTATGTCCTCGCAGACGGGCAGCTGCTTTGGCGGGTGGTGGAAAATCTTCTGGGCAATGTCCTGAAATATGCGCTGGAAAACAGTCGGGTCTATATTGATATAAAGGATAGAGGCGGCAGCGAAAAGCCGGCAAGCATTGTGACTCTGGAGATGAAAAACATTTCAAAGAATCCGCTGAATATCAGTGCAGACGAACTGATGGAACGGTTCAAGCGCGGAGATGAGTCTCGAACCACTGAAGGCAGCGGCTTAGGCTTGGCTATCGCAAAGGATTTGGTGAAATTGCAGAATGGCTGGCTTGACGTGGTGATCGACGGGGATTTGTTCAAGGCACAGGTCATGCTGAGTAAATATCCGGAGGATAAAAAAGACGAAGAGCCGGAAAATAAAAAAGAAAAAAATCAGTAAAAATCAAAAGGGAACTCACAAACGGGAAAAGTAGTGTGCGTTCCCTTTTGTTGTGGTGTTATATTTTTATCTAGGGGAACGAATATTATAGATAAATTTATCTATAATATTGTTGACGCATATATAGCTTGAGGTTAGTATATATGATGTGGATTGCATATAATTGAAAAATAAAAGAAAAATTCGGTTTGTATTGAGAACATAGGATAGCTTAAGAACGATAAATGGAAAGGAAAACAACATGACAAACATGGGTTTCGTCCGGGTGGCTTCCGTATCACCCAAAATCAAAGTGGCCAACACACAGTACAATGTAGATCAGATCCTCCGCTATATAGGACAGGCGGCCGATGAAAAAATAAAAGCCGGCTTTGTTTTATTTCCGGAACTATGTGTTACGGGATATACTTGTGCGGATTTATTTTATCAGCCGCATTTATATGAGGAAAATTTAAAAGGGCTTGAGAGAATTGTTAAAGCTTCTAAGGGTTTGAGTCTGGTGATTATTGTCGGATTTTATTACAGGGTGTACGGGAACTTATACAACTGTGCGGCGTTGATTCAGAACGGCAGGATCAGAGGAATCGTTCCGAAGATGTTCATTCCGGATTATAAGGAATTTTATGAAGCCAGGTGGTTTGCACCGGGTTCTCAGATTGTGAAGGATTTAAAATCGGTAAGAATTTTTGAGGAAGAGGTTCCTTTTGGAAATTTGATTTTTCGAGATGAAAAGGCCGGGTTCGGTGTGGGGATAGAAATCTGCGAAGACTTGTGGATGCCTGTCACCCCGGGGACGCATCTGGCTCTGAATGGAGCAGATATCATTTTTAATGCGTCCGCCAGTAATGAAACGGTCGGAAAATCGCAATACCGAAAAAGTCTGGTGCTTTCGGAAAGCGCGAAAAATAATTGCGGATATGTGTACGCGTCAGCAGGCGTGAACGAGTCTACGACCGATTTGGTGTTCAGCGGACACACCATGATCGCCGAAAACGGAACCATGGTGGCGGAAGGCGATCGATTCCAGCGGGAAGGAAACATGCTGACGGGAGATCTGGATTTTCAGCGGATTCATTTCGAAAGAAGCCATGGGCAGACTTTCAGCAACAGTGCCGCTGCGTATGCAGACAGAAATGCTTATGTAACAGTGGAACTGGAACCGGTACAGCTGGTGGAACCTGGGATGCAGATCCGGAGAACCTATGAAAAAAATCCGTTCGTTCCTTCCGATCCGGCGGTGGTTCATGAAAGCTGCCGTGAAATTTTTAACATTCAGACGGCCGGTCTGGCCAAACGAATGGAACATTCTCACGCGAAAAAAAGTGTGGTGGGAATCTCAGGAGGCTTGGATTCCACTCTCGCTTTGCTGGTTACAGCCAAGACTCACCGGTTATTGGGCAGACCCGCATCCGATATTGTGGCGGTCACCATGCCGGGGTTTGGAACCACCGGAAAGACTTATAATAATGCGCTTACCATTATGAAGCTGCTGGGGGCAGAGGTTCGGGAAATTCCTATTGGAGAAGCAGTCTTAAAGCATTTTGAAGATATCGGGCAGGATAAGGAGGTCCACGATCTGACTTATGAAAATTGTCAGGCGCGGGAAAGGACTCAAATCCTGATGGATATTGCAAACAAAGAAGGCGGGCTGGTGGTGGGAACCGGCGATCTGTCGGAACTGGCCTTGGGATGGTGTACCTATAATGGGGATCATATGTCTATGTATGGAGTCAATGCAGGAATCCCAAAAACCCTGGTGCGATTCGTAGTGCAATGGGTCATGGAGAACCTGCTCAGCGGAGATTCGGAGGATAGGGCGTTCAGCCGGGATAATCCGCTGTTGAAAAAGACCCTTCAGGATATTTTAGATACTCCTATTTCTCCGGAGCTTCTGCCTCCGGATGAAAACGGAAATATAGCGCAGAAAACGGAGGACAGTGTGGGTCCGTATATCCTGCATGACTTCTTTATTTTCTATACGCTGCGGCACGGTATGCCGCCTGAAAAGCTGCTTTATGTGGCAAAACAGGCATTTGCAGACGAGTACGACGAGGAATTCATCAAGAAGTGGCTGATCACCTTTTACAGAAGGTTTTTTGGACAGCAGTTCAAGAGGAGCTGTGTGCCTGACGGTCCGAAAGTAGGCTCTGTCAGCCTGTCTCCTCGAGGGGACTGGAGAATGCCCAGTGATGCGGATGCAGCCATGTGGCTGGCGGAATTGGAATAATCTGCTCTATAATAACCAGTTTAAAAGCAGAAGCTTTGGACGGCGGAACGATATAGAAGTGCGGTTGGTGCTGTAAATGTGCCAGCCGTTTTTCATTCAATAGGAAATATTGTTTCTTATTAAATGAAAAGTGGAGTGCAGAAAATCATTGACGATAGGAAAATTACATATTATAATATAAATGTAAAAAAAATACAGTACGATCGAGATGTTGTAAATCTGTTAGGAGACTATTTTCCAGAAAAATTATTATTTGATTCTGCCAAAGTTTTTGGAATTTATTGCACGGGGCAAAGAATGTAGTATATACTTATAAGTGCCCAAAGACAATCAGAAGGGCGAAGAAAGGGCGGCAGGACTTGCCGTAGGGTAGACATATGAAGGAATTTTATATTGCAGATTTAAGAACAGATGAAGAGATAACAGACTTTTTTATTATAAAGACCATAGCAGTAAAATTAGGCTCCAATAAAAAGCAGTATTTAGATCTCCTGCTGGCAGATGCCACAGGAGAGGTGACTGCTAAGAAATGGGATGTGGCGGATGCGGAATTGCCGTCCATTAATGAAATAAAAGATGGAGACATCGTGAAGATAAAGGCTCATGTAACCCAGTGGAACGGATTGAAGCAGCTTCGGGTCATGAAGATACGAAAAAAAGTCGAAAATGATCCGGTGGAGATGGTCGACTTGATAAAAGCCGCTCCGGAACGGGCAGAGGATATGTATGAATACATATATAACCGGGCCGAAGCCATGAAGGATGAGGATCTCAAGACCATATGCGTGCGGCTGTTAACGGAAAACAAGGAAAGACTGATGTATTATCCGGCAGCGCAGAAGAATCATCATGCGGAGCTGGCGGGTCTTTTGTATCACGTCAAGCGAATGCTGATGAACGGGGAACGAATGTGTGAGGTCTATACCAATCTAAATGCAGACTTGGTTGCGGCAGGAGTCATTTTGCACGATATGGAAAAGTTGAATGAGATCGATTCCAATGAGCTTGGCATTTCTACGGGCTATTCTTTTGAAGGGCAAATGCTGGGGCATTTGGTTCAAGGAATCAAGACCATAGAAAAAATTTCGGAAGAGATTGGAATGCCCAGGGAAAAGGCAATCATGCTGGAGCATATGATCCTGACTCATCACTATGAACCGGAATTCGGAAGTCCGAAGAAGCCTATGTTCCCGGAAGCGGAGATTTTGCACTATCTGGATATTATTGATGCCAGAATGTTCGATATGACAGATGCCCTTCAGGGCGTTCAGCCGGGCGAATTCTCAGACCGGGTCTGGACTTTGGATAACAGGAAGATTTACAAACCGCTGGGAGAATAATAAAAATGGCATGCACTGAGGTAAAAAACGGAATAATTGAAGATATTATTTTCAGAAACAAGGAAAATGGATATACCATAGCCGTATTTGAAAATGAAGAGGAGCAGTTCACCGCCGTAGGGTATCTGCCTTTTGCGGATGCGGGACGGAGCTATGAGCTTACTGGCACCTGGAAGACGCATCCGGTCTACGGGGAGCAGTTCGACGTGTCGGAAGCAAAGGAGCAGCTGCCGGTTTCGACCAAGGGAATGGAAAATTTTCTGGCCTCCGGTGCCGTAAAAGGGATTGGGAAGAAAACAGCGGCGTTGATCGTTAAAAAATTTGGGATGGATACGCTGCGGATCATGGAAGAGGAACCCGACAGGCTGTCAGAGGTTGAAGGAATCGGCCTGAAAAAGGCGGCGGCTATTGGCGAAGCGTTCAAAGAAAAAAGAGCGGTGGCAGAAGTCACCCTGTTCCTTCAAAAGTTTGATATATCCGCAGGCTGTGCCATTCGTTTATATAAGGAATATGGTGAAGCTGCCGTAGATATTGTGTCACAGAACCCGTACCAGCTGGTCAATGATGTTTATGGAATCGGCTTTAAAAAGGCAGATGCCATTGCGGAGAAAATGGGCATAGACCGAAATGATGAATACCGCATTCAGAGCGGTGTCCGGTTTACGCTGAACTATTATGTGGGGGAAGGTCATACATATGTGCCCCAAAAGCTTTTGTGTGAAAGAGCCGGACAGCTTATGGAGGTCTCCACGGAAACGGTCTATGAGAATTTGGTCGGAATGGCCTTTGAAGGAGATATTCAGATTGAAAATCTGGAAGGACAGAACGTTGTTTTTCTAATGCCGTATTTCATGGCGGAACAAAATGTATGCAAAAGACTGGCAGCCGTGAACAGTGCCTCCCTTAAGGCAATTCATGCGGATTTAGATACCCTCATACGCATTACGGAAAATGAGAAGGGGCTGGAGCTGTCAGAAAATCAGAAGTTTGCCGTAAAAAGCTCGCTGGAGAACGGCGTTTCCGTTATAACCGGCGGCCCCGGCACCGGAAAGACTACCATCATCAATGCGATTATGAACATTTTGGAGCACAGCGGTCTGAAAACCGCTATAGCGGCACCTACGGGGAGAGCCGCAAAGCGTATTACAGAAACGTCGGGCTATTATGCCTCCACCATTCACCGCCTTTTGGAATACTATTATTCGGAAAGCGAAGATACCATGCGGTTCGGAAAGACCCAGGAAAATCCGCTGGATTATGAGGTGGTCATCGTAGATGAAGCCTCTATGATCGACATATTATTGATGAATGGGCTGATGAATGCGGTGGTACCGGGAACGAGGCTGATTTTTGTGGGCGACTCGGATCAGCTTCCGTCCGTGGGCGCAGGTAATGTGCTCCGGGATATGATTGACAGCGAGGTCATCTATTCGGTGAAGCTGACGGAAATCTTCAGGCAGGCCAAGGAAAGCTTAATCGTGGTGAATGCTCATAAAATCAACAAGGGGGAGTATCCGGAATGCAACGGAAAGGATAAGGACTTTTTCTTTCTTCGAAAAAGTGGCGAAAAGGACATGCTGGATACTATCAAGGATCTGTGCTGCCGGCGGCTGCCGTCCTATTTCACAGATTGTGATGCCATGAAAGATATGCAGATTCTTACTCCGGTCAGGAAGGGGCTGCTTGGAAGTATCAATCTGAACAAAGAATTGCAGGCAGTACTGAATCCGCCGAATCCGGAGTTAGCCGAGCAGAAATACGGAGAAAAGGTTTTTCGGGTTCAGGATAAAGTCATGCAGATAAAAAACAACTATCAGATGGCGTGGAAGCGTCTGGACGATTTCACAGAGGGCCAGGGAATCTTTAACGGAGATGTAGGCTTTATAAGCCACATTGACAAGGAATTCAATGAAATCGTGGTGGTCTTTGATGACAATAAATATGTGACTTATGACGTGACACAGCTGGATGAACTGGAACTGGCATACGCAGTGACTGTGCATAAAAGTCAGGGAAGTGAATTCCCCATTGTGATCATGCCTATAAGCTGGTTCCCGCCGGTCCTGGCCACCAGAAATCTGCTCTATACAGCTGTTACAAGGGGAAAACAGGCTGTTGTGCTGGTGGGCTCCGTGAACAAAATGTACGCCATGGTGGAAAATAACAGAATTACAGACCGGTATACGGGTTTAAAGGCTCGATTAAAAAGCTTGCTGTAGATTTTTATAATGGGGGAAAAGGGAGATTGAATGTAAGGGAAATGTTGCTGGACTGGTTGTTCCCGTCCAATATTTACTGTATCTGCTGCGGAAATCTGATCGACAAGAGCCGAACCTATGCCCTTTGCGACCAATGTCTGGGGACGATACACTGGGCGAATGACAGAACCTGTATAAAATGCGGGAAAATACTGGCAGACACGGAGCGCAGGCGGCTGTTGGACGAACTGGGAGAAGGACAGCACCTGTGTGCGGACTGCCGTCACAATACCCACTATTTTGACCGTGGATTTACCTGTATGCAATACGGTTCCATGGAGAAAGAAATGATACACCGATTTAAGTTCAACGGCTGTGCCTATATGGGGGATAAGCTGGGAAACATTCTGCTGGATAAAATTCTGCTGGAGAATTTGTCGGTGGATGTGGTCACAGCAGTACCCATGCACTCCAAGAATCAGTTGAAACGGGGGTATAATCAATCTGCCCTTATGGCAAAAGTAGTTGCGAAAGGTCTTGGAGTAGTCTATAATGATCAGGTGCTTATCCGAAAACAATACAAAGCGCCCATGAACAAGCTGGATGCGGAGCAAAGGGCTTCCAATGTAAAAAATTCCTATGGGATTCATCCCAAATTCGGTTGTTTTCAGAATCAAAGTATATTGCTGATAGACGATATATATACTACGGGGAGCACTGCGGACGAATGCAGCCGGCTTTTAAAGGAAGCGGGAGCAGAAAACGTTTATGTGCTGACTTTGGCGGCAGGTGCTGATTGAGGCAGCGGAAAAGCAAAGGATAATTGAATTCCATGCTACATATATTGAGATAAGGCGGCTGTTCAGGTCTGTGATTGAAAGTCCAGGCCAGTTACGGGCAAAGGGACCCACGTAAGCTGATCCGCAAGGCGGCAGTGATCATGGCGTAGCTTAGAAGTAAGTCCTCTGACAAAGTCAGGTAAAGGCAGGTGTGGGGGCAAAGATCAGGTCAGCTGAGCAGCCGCCTTATCCCAATATTCCCATTTATTTTTTCTGAAAATTGTGGAAACTGTCGAAATAAGGTGTTATAATAAAAGCAACAACTCAATCCACAGCTTGTCCCAGTTGTAATAAATTGGAAGTCAGGCTGGTGCAAGAGTTTTTTAAAATCTATGATTTGCAGAAACTAACTACAAAAAGGGAGGGCATCTATATGAAGATTGAAATTACGAGTAAGAACCTGAGTTCAAGTGACTATCTAAGGGACACCATTGAAAAGAAGCTGCAAAAATTGAGCAAATATTTTTCAAATGATATTGTGGCTAATGTAATGGTTTCAGCTGAAAAGGATAAGCAGAAAATAGAAGCGACTATAAATGCAGGGGGAACTATTTTCAGAGCAGAAAATACTGCGGATGTTGCTTATGATGCAATCGACGGAGTTGTTGATAAACTGTCGTCACAGATGTCTCGATTTAAAACAAAGCTGCAAAAGAGGAACAAAGACAACAAGGGTCTTAGATTTGCGGAGATTCCGGATTACACCAATGAGCCGGAAGAGATGACCGTTGTAAAAAGGAAAAAGATGGAAATTATTCCGATGAATATCGAAGAAGCCATTCTACAGATGGAACTGATCGGACATTCCTTCTTTGTATTTATGAATATGGATACGGAGTCTGTCAATGTGGTCTATAAAAGAAAGAATGGGGACTATGGCCTGATAGAAACCGTATATTAAATCATATAAAAAGGCTATGGCGGGGATAAAAATCCCTGCCATTTTTACTTTTAGCTGTACTTTAACTATTGAAAATACCGCTGTTTTTTTGTACAATGGAAAAAGGGTAAACATGAGGGAGAGAATAGGGGAATGTATATGCAGAGTTATATTAGCAATATTGTTTCCGGTATCAGCATTACGGATGCGATCGATGTTTGTATCGTGGCATTTATAATATATAAGGTACTGGGATTTATCAGAGAATCAAGAGCAGAGCAGTTGGTTAAGGGTCTGCTTGTTTTAGTGTTCGCAACATTAATTTCCGAACAATTTCATCTGTACACGTTAAACTGGATTTTAAAAGGGACGATGACCTTGGGCGTTTTGGCTTTAGTTATCGTATTTCAGCCGGAACTCAGAAGAGGGTTGGAATATGTGGGAAGGAGCAAGCTGGTAAAAGCACCCTTCGGTCAGTTCGATAAAGAAAAAGCCAAGAATATTACGGCTCAGTTCATAAGGGCGGTAGATGATTTTTCGGCTAATAAGGTAGGCGCTCTCATCATATTGGAAAGAGAGACCTCTTTAACGGATATCGCTGAAACGGGTACGATTCTAAATGCAGAAATTTCAACAGAACTGCTGGGAAACATCTTTTATGAAGGTGCACCCCTTCACGACGGTGCAGTCATCGTTCGGGGCGACAAGATTTATGCGGCCGGATGTGTGCTGCCCTTGACGCAGAATAAAAATTTGTCGAAGGAACTTGGAACGAGGCATAGAGCGGGGATTGGCATTACAGAGAATTCAGATGCCATTACTCTTATTGTTTCGGAGGAAACGGGGATTATATCCATCGCTGTGGACGGGAAGCTATCCAGATTTCTGGATATTAAGACAGTTGAAAAAACACTGCTCAACCTGTTCTTAAATGCGACGGGGGATGAGAAAAATGTAGCGGTAAAGAGTTTGGCTGCAATTTTCAATATGTTGGGGAGAAAAAATGATGCTGCAAAATAAGAAATTTACAATCTTTCTATCCATCCTTTTGGCGATTTTCTTGTGGGTATATGTGGTAGCTGTTGAAAATCCGCCGACAAAAGTTAAGGTGCCGAATGTGCCGATTAAGCTGGTCAATGTGGACAGTTTAAACCAAAGGGGGTTGGCCATCAGTTCAGAAGAGGACTACTTCATGGATGTAATCGTGGAAGGAGCCCGTTCCGATGTGCTGAAGATTTCAGCTGATGATATTGAGGCGAAAGCAGATGTTTTCGGATATGGAGTGGGGCAGAATGATATTCCGGTCACCATTACCGTACCGGATTCTGTAAGCGTAGCCAATCAAAAAAATAACAGATTGACGGTGACTATCGAAGAAATGGTATCGGTATACAAGCCGGTGAATGTTGTTTTCAACGGAGCGGCCGACTCAAAACAGGAAGCGACGGTTTCCAGCATTACACCGAAGGAAGTAGAAGTAAAAGGTGCCAAGTCCAAAGTGGCATCTATCAAATCAGTCAATGCATATCTTGATATTTCAGAGCTTACCACTACTCCGAAGTCTTTTACAACAGAGCTGACTGCGGTGGATTTTAGAGGGCAGAGTGTCAAAAATATTAAATTGTCCTCAGATACTGCCGACATTGAGGCGGAAATCTATCAAACCAAAGAAGTGCCGCTGGAAGTAGATGTAACCGGAGAAGTGAACAAGGCCTATCAGGTCACCAGTATGGATGTACCGCAAAAGGTCAAGATTAAAGGCTTAAAAGAGGATTTGCAGGATATCAGCAAAGTAACGGCAGAACCGGTGGACATAAGCAAGGTCACGGCTACGACGGATATCCCGCTTACGATAAAATTGCCTCGCGGGGTCATGCTGGCACAGGAGTCTAAAAAGACAGCGGTCAGCATAGCGATAAAGGGCATCAGTGTAAAGGAATTTGAGATACCGAGCAGCAGTATTACTGCAAACGGACTGGGTGACAAGCTTTCACTGGTGATCAATACACAGACTGTCAATGTCAAGGTTTCGGGAAAGGAAGCAGACGTTGCAAAGCTGACGGAGGCTGATGTGAATCTTTCCATTGATTTGACAGGCCTAGAGGCGGGAATCTATACGGTTCCTTTAAAAGTTGAGAAGGAGAATGGAATTTCAGATATCTCGGTAACCCCTGAGGAAATTCATATAACGATTAACGAGGCTGTATAACCTCGTTTTTCGTGTGTTTAAATACATAGGTAGGAGGAATTATTGAATGGGTAGATTGTTTGGAACGGATGGAGTGAGAGGCGTAGCAAATTCGGAACTTACTCCGGAGCTGGCATTTAATCTTGGTAAAGCGGGTGCTTATGTGCTCAGCAAGGAAGAGCAGAGGCCGGTTGTTCTGATTGGCAAAGATACAAGAATATCGGGGGATCTTTTGGAAGATGCTCTGAGTGCAGGAATTCTGGCTATGGGAGGAAATGTCATAAAGGTAGGAGTATTACCGACTCCCGCAGTGGCATATCTTGTAAAGTATTACAAAGCAACAGCAGGTGTGGTCATATCTGCATCACATAACACGTTTGAGTATAATGGAATCAAGTTTTTTAACGGAGAAGGGTTTAAGCTGGATGATGAACTGGAGGAACAGATTGAGGACATCATTCTCAGAGGCACGGATATAAACAGTCACATTACAGGGGATAGATTAGGCAGATGTCTGGAAGCAGAAGAGGATGCACTGGATCTATATGTTCAGTTTCTTAAAAGTACCATAGATATTCGATTGGAAGGCATGAAGCTTGTTTTAGACTGCGCCAACGGCGCATCCTACAAAGCCGCAGAAAGGGTATTCAGAGATTTGGGCGCAGAGGTCACTGTGATAGCAAACAATCCAAGCGGAACCAATATCAATGAGAATTGCGGCTCTACGCATCCGGAAGGATTACAGAAATGTGTACTGGAAAGCAAAGCTGATCTGGGGCTCGCGTTTGACGGCGATGCAGACCGGCTGATCGCTGTAGACGAGCGAGGCCGCATTATTGATGGGGATAAGACCATTGTTATGTGTGCAAAGATGCTGAAAGATAAAGGCCTGTTAGTAAAGGATAAGGTAACAGCCACGGTCATGAGCAATCTGGGCTTTCATAAGGCGGTGGAGGAAATGGGCTGTAATGTGGAAGTGACGCAGGTGGGAGACCGGTATGTACTGGAAAGCATGTTAAAAACAGGCGGCATCATAGGCGGCGAACAGTCCGGCCATATTATTTTCTTAAATTATACAACGACCGGAGACGGAATTCTATCCGCTCTGCAGTTGGTCAAGGCTGTTCGAGCCAGTGGGAAAAAGCCGTCTGAGCTGTCGGATCAGATTATCATCTATCCGCAGGTCCTAAAGAATGCAAGTATTAAAAATGAAAACAAAAAGACCTATATGGAAGACCCTGAGGTCCGTGATGAAATCGCGCGGGTAGAGAAGCTGATGGACGGAGAGGGAAGAGTCCTGATCAGGCCGTCCGGGACAGAGCCTCTGGTTCGGGTCATGATCGAGGGCCGGGATATAGAGGTCATTACAGAATTGGCTCAGGAGTTGGCACTTCTGATAACGAAAAGGTTGGGATAGGAGGACACGAATATGTGTGGAATCGTAGGATATGTGGGTAAGCATCAGGTAACGGATGCAAAGGACATTATCATTGACGGATTAAAAAAATTGGAATACAGAGGATATGACTCAGCTGGAATCGCACTGAATACAGGAGATAGGCTGGAGATCAGGAAACATGTGGGAAGAATCGAAAATCTTGAAAAGCTCATAAAGGGGGAAACCTTAAACAGCCATATTGGTATCGGACATACAAGGTGGGCCACTCACGGGGCGCCCTCTGATTTAAATGCACATCCCCATTGTAATGCGGACGGCTCCATTGCGGTCGTACATAATGGAATCATTGAGAATTATGTGGAAATCAAGGAGTGGCTGACCAAGGAATACGGCGTTCAATTTAAATCCGAGACCGATACGGAAGTCATCGCTCATCTGATTGGAATTTATTACGACGGAGATCTGGAGGACGCCGTTTTTAAAGCGGTAACCAAGATGAGGGGTGCCTATGCTATCGGCGTGGTGGCGGCGGCAGAACCGGATAAGATCGTTGCCGTGCGAAAGGACGCCCCGCTTATTGCCGGACTTGGGGAAGGCTGCAATTTTATTGCGTCGGATATTCCGGCACTCTTAAAGCATGTAAGAGAGATCTACCTGATTGAAAATAATGAGACCGTGGTGGTGACTGCCGATGACGTAAAGATTTACAATGAAGCCCGCAAACAGGTGAAGCGGGAAGTATTCCATGTGACTTGGGATGCAGAAGCTGCCGAAAAGGAAGGCTACGATCACTTTATGCTGAAAGAGATCCACGAGCAGCCGAAGGGTCTTTATGAAACGCTGAACAGGCGTATTGAAAAGGACGGAAGCATCAAGCTGGATGGAATCCATTTGACCAAAGAAGACATTGAAAATTTCAATAAGGTATTTATCGTCGCCTGCGGTACGGCGTACCACGCAGGGCTGGTAGGAAAATTTATCCTGGAAAATCTGGCTAAGATTCCGGTTGAAATTGACGTGGCATCTGAATTCAGATACCGGGATCCGTTTGTGGATGACAAGACCTTGTTCATTGCCATCAGCCAATCAGGAGAAACGCTGGATACGCTGGCCGCGCTTAGAGAAGCAAAGCGAAAGGGAGCTAGAATTCTCTCTGTTGTAAACGTAGTAGGAAGCTCCGTGGCTCGTGAATCGGATGATGTGTTCTACACCTGGGCAGGGCCTGAAATCGCAGTGGCTTCCACGAAGGCCTATACGACTCAGCTGATGTGCATGTATTTGATCGGATTGTATATGGGGCGTAAAAAAGGAGTGGTTTCCGATGAGAAGTATGCACAGTATATGTCTGAACTGAAACAAATCCCGGATAAGCTGGCAAACCTATTAGAAGGTGAATCGGCAATACACGATTTGGCTAAAGAACTGTACAAAAGAGAGCAGGTCTTCTTTATCGGAAGAGGGGCAGATGTAGGGGTTTCTTATGAGGGCTCTTTGAAGCTGAAAGAAATTTCTTATATTAATTCCTTTGCTATCGCAGCAGGCGAGCTAAAGCATGGTACGATTGCTTTGATTGAGAAGGATACGCTGGTCATAGCCCTTGCTACTCAGGATAAGCTTTATGAAAAAATGCTGTCCAATATACAGGAGGTAAAAGCAAGAGGGGCTTATGTAATCGGCGTTGCCAAGGAGGGCAACAAGGAGATTGAGAAACAGGCAGACCGGGTGATTTATATCCCGGATTGCATGGATGAGGTCTCCCCATTCCTTTCCGTAGTGCCCCTTCAGATATTGGCTTACTATATCGCCAAGGAAAGAGGCTGTGACATCGACAAGCCGAAAAACCTAGCGAAAAGTGTAACGGTTGAATAAAATAAACTGCGGTAGAGCGTAAAAAGAAAAAGGACGAAAAAGCCTCAGCTCAAAAGCTAGTAACTTCTCGTCCTTTTTATTGTTTAGAAGAATATTAAAAAACTACAAGTAAAAGCAGGTTAAGAGGGTTTTTAATATTTAACGTTAAGTTCATCAAAGAAAGCTGTATTTGTAACCTCATATTCTATGTCGCCTAGGTCTGCTTCCGATACATTATTTTCGGAACAATATGCTGCAACGTTTTCACTTATCAACAACGGCTCTGTCTCATATTTGGGCTTAAAGGTATTCCAGTACTCGTCTTCGCTGAGCCCCATGGAGTTAATTAATGTTTTTGCAATTTCATGGCTTTCTTTTGTGGATTCCGCTAATTTCCGCTGTTGATTTGTAGCGGCTATGATGTCTGCTTCCGATGGAAGCAGCTGGTGGGAATCGGCAAAGTTTCGCTCAAAGGCCTGCTTTTTAACTAGATTCCAAGTGTCTTGAGCAGGATTTTCTGCATGGCAAGCTTCATATAGACTCATTCGATACATGAAATACTCCTTAGAAACCTCTTCCCCCATAATAATTGCAACAGTATTATCTTGATCTTGTCCATAATTCTTTGATAAATTAGAATCTTTGTTTATTAAGGTTTTAGCAGAATCTTTTAATGCAAAACCCATTTGCTTTGCAGACTCTTCCCCAGGAAAATTATTTTGTGCTGCCACTGCGGTAACACAGGTTAAAACAAGAATGGCAACAATTATTAATATTTTTGCTTTTTTGCTCATTTATACATCCTCCGTAATTCAAACTTCTATTTAGGGCCGCTTATTGATAAGGTTAAAGAACAATTCGGATTATGAATAATGCCTGAAGGATGCGAAAATGTATAATTTCCTACTTCTTCAGCAGAATAGTAAAAGGTTTTTTTAGGATCACCATATTTACTAAAATAAACATATGCAGATTTGCTCCAGACTTCAGAAACTGAATACCAAAAGGAAGATGGTGCAGGCGAAATTTGTCTAGTTACTTTATTTCCATAATCTATAGTCTCGGAAATTGATGCTTCCAGTTTTCCATCGCCTGTAGTAGGGGGCTGTTTTGGATCAATATAAGCATTGGCAGAAATGGTATTTAGAGTATAGTTAGAAGTTGATGTACTATAATTTCCAATAATATTAAGATTGACCCCCCAAGCTATCAACGATCCCACATCGGGAACAGATCCTGTAAAAACTTTATAATTTGTTGTTAGTTTGAAAGCTTTCGCACTAACTATACATTAGTTTAAGCTGATTTTGCAATAGGTTTGACAAAGGATATACTTTTTTGATAAAAAAACAAATAAATATAAAAAATCATCAAACGGAATACGTAACAAATAAAGTCAATAGTTTTTGGTTTTTTAAACAAAAACTATTGACTTTATTTGTTTACAGATATAATATAAAAGAAAAAGTTTATTATATTGCACAAAAACATAGCACGTAGATTACATATTTGTGCAGTAGAAGGTGCCCTTCACCTCTACATGTAATATTCTTACTTAAATTTTATAAAGAGGTGATATCTAATGAATTTTTCCCCAATTATTGCCTTCTTGTTCGTGGCGGTATTTTTAGCAATAGGTGAAGCTATTTCCACAAGAACAAAGGCATATGTACCATCGGTTTTCGTGACCGGAGTACTTTTTTTAATCGGCTACTGGACAATTACACCGAAGGATTTGGTCGATACAGCTTCCTTCGGACCGCAATTTGTATCGGTCTGCATGAGTCTGCTTTTGGTTCATATGGGAACCATGATGGACATCAAAAAATTAATTGAGCAGTGGAAAGCTGTTGTAGTGGCTGTTGTGGGTGTTGCAGGTACAGTGCTTTTGGCTATGACAATCGGCAGGATGCTCTTCGGGTATCAGTTTGTGGTTGCTTTGACTCCTCCGCTTACAGGCGGTATTGTTGCTGCCGTACTGATGTCCAATGCATTGACAGAAAAGGGATTAGTGGCAATGGCGGCTTTCCCGGTGGCTATGTTTATTGTTCACAGCTTTATCGGATACCCTCTGACTTCGTGGTGCTTGAAACGGGAAGGTAAAAGGGTGCTGGCTGAGTACAGGCTAAATGGTACGGGCGGGGCGGCATCTGAAAGTGCCGCTGTAGTACATACGGCGAAAAAGAAGTTGTTTCCGCAGGTGCCGGAAAACTACTTGACCAGTACACTTATTCTCGTAAAGCTTATAATTGTGGGCATTATCGCTCACCAGCTTTCTGTTTTGACAAAAGGTATGGTCAATGAATACATCATCTGCTTGATTTTAGGCGTGGTATTTTGTGAGCTTGGATTCCTAGAGGAGAGCGCTTTATCAAAGGCCGGCGTATTCGACTGGTTGATGATGGGTCTTTTGGCATACGTTATGTCCAAGCTGAGTGAGCTGACACCGGCATTGTTCTTAGAGATTATCATTCCGATCATCGTTTTGATCGTTATCGGTATTACCGGCATGTTCCTTACTTCCGCTGTTTCGGGAAGAATGGTGGGACTGTCTAAGGAGATGAGCTTTGCATGTGCTTTGACTGCATTGTTTGGCTTCCCGGCAGACTATATTATTACAAACGAGGTCTGCAATTCCATCAGTCAAACGAAAGAAGAAAAAGAGTATGTTGCCGATGTCCTTGTGCCGAGAATGCTGGTCGGTGGATTTGCCACCGTTTCCATCGCTTCGGTGATCATTGCAACGGTATTTGTAAACCTGGTATAAAACCTGAGGGTGCATTTATACATTCGGGAAATACAAGACCAAGAAACGAGAGTCAAAAGAAGGATGAAATATGGAAAATACAATTTTAAAGCGGGCATATGAGCTAGCAGATTGGATTATCGACCGCAGAAGAGACTTCCACTTGCATCCGGAGCTGTCTTATCACGAGGTTCGCACGACGGGCATCATTAAGGAAGAGCTTCAAAAGATGGGAATGGAAACAGCAGCTGTGGGCGAGACCGGCATCATGGGAATCCTGCATGGAAAGAATGGCGGCAAGACCGTAGCTTTGAGAGGCGATATTGATGCATTGCCAATCGAAGAGAAATCCGGTGTGGAATTTGCTTCTGCTAATACAGGTGTTATGCATGCCTGCGGCCATGATACGCATACGTCCATGCTGCTGGGAGCCGCTAAGATTCTGTCAGAAAGGAAAGATACGTTTGACGGTACGATCAAGCTGATTTTTCAGCCTGCGGAGGAAATGGGCAGCGGAGCGCGGGAGCTGACTGAGCTGGGCGTCCTGAGAGATCCTGCCGTAGAGGCTATCGTGGGAATGCACATTATGGCGGATTATCCGTCAGGTACGGTGGTGGCGCAGGAAGGACCTTTGATGGCCAGCGGAGACCAGTTCGATTTGGAGATTCTCGGCAATTCCTGCCACGGCTCGGCTCCTTGGCAGGGAAAGGATGCCAATATGTGTGCAACGGCTGTGATTCAGGCATTTCAGACTATTGTCAGCAGAAAGAACGATGTGCGTGTACCGCTGGTATTGAACGTAGGAACGATTCAAGCAGGCGAGCGGTTCAACGTGACTTCGGGGAAGGCGGTTCTCACCGGAACGGTACGGACCTTTGATGAGAAGATCAGACGTCAGGTGCCGGTTTGGATGGAGCAGGTACTCAAGGGAATCTGTGATGCATACGGATGCACCGGCGAGCTTCATTATCAATACGTTTGTGCATCGGTGCACAACGATATTCCGATTATACGGTGTTTACAGCCTGCCCTTGGAGAGATTGTCGGCACGGAGAATGTGCTGAAAAAGATTCCGCTGGCCATGGGTTCAGAAGATTTTTCTGCCTACCAGACAGAAGCGCCGGGAGCTATGTTGTTTCTGGGAACAAGGAATGAAGAGAAGGGCTGCGTCTATCCGATTCATTCCAATCACTTCAAGGTGGATGAGAATGTGCTGCCGATCGGGGCGGCAATCTATGCACAGTCTGCGCTGGCGTTGCTGAAATAAGACTTATTACGTAATTGTAAGACGAAAAGAGGTTTTGATTATGAAAGATACAGCAATTACAAAGAAAGTAAAAGATATAGAAGGATGGGTGATTGAACACAGGAGGGATTTTCATCTGCATCCGGAATTGTCCCTTCAAGAGTTCAGGACCACCGGAATCATCAAGGAAGAACTGAAAAAAATGGGCATTGAGGCCGTAGATCTTGGGGAGACCGGCGTGATGGGAATCATTCGCGGAAAAGGAGAAGGCAAGGTGGTGGCACTTCGAGGTGACATGGATGCATTGCCGGTAACGGAGGACACCGGATTTTCCTTTACTTCCTCCAATCCGGGTGTGATGCATGCCTGCGGACATGATGCACATACCTCTATGATGCTTGGAGCAGCACGAATCCTGTCTGAAATGAGAGAGGAGTTCAACGGAACTGTCAAGCTGATTTTTCAGGCGGCCGAAGAGATGGCCGTGGGTGCTAAGGCCGCTATTGAAAGCGGCGTAATGGATAATCCAAAGGTGGATGCCATCGTTGGCATGCATATTTTTTCGGATTATCCCGTTGGAACGGTTGTAGTGCAGGAAGGTCCGTTTATGGCCAGCTGTGACTCTTTTGAGCTTGAAATCCTGGGAAATTCCTGTCATGGCTCGGCTCCTTGGCAGGGCAATGATGCCAACATGTGCGCGGTAGCTGTGATACAAGCCTTGCAGACCATCGTCAGCAGAAAGAACGATGTGCGTGTGCCGTTGGTTTTAAATGTTGGTACGATCGAAGCTGGGGAACGCTTTAACGTTACCTCCGGCAAAGCGGTTATGACCGGCACCACGCGAACCTTCAGCGAAGAAGTCAGAAGGAAAGTCCCCGCTTGGATGGAAAATATTATAAATGGTATCTGTGCGGCCTATGAATGCACGGGAAAGCTGGATTATCATTTCCTTTGCCCTGCTGTAGACAACGATAAGTCTGTGGCGGAGAAGGTAAAACTGGCTGCCGCTGCTGTTCTCGGGGAAGAGAATGTGATCAGAACTGAGATGGTGATGGGGTCAGAAGATTTCTCCGAATACCAGCAGTTCGCTCCGGGTATGATGGTACTCCTTGGCACCGGTAACAAAGAAAAGGATTGCGTTTATCCGATCCATTCCAATCACTTTAAAATTGATGAGGATGCCCTGTCAAACGGCGTAGCAGTATATGTGCAGTCCGCCCTTGAATTATTAAAGTAGAATACAAACTTAAACAGTAAAGAATTTTATAAAGACCGAAGCGATGAACAGCTGATCATTGTTTCGGTCTTTTTGTATAAAGAAAACCTCGCGTTGTGCGGGGGTAGTTTTTTATGTAAGAAATGATTGGATAGAGGCAAGGAAGGGAACAATATCAAATATACCCGGTATAAAAATGGTAGATTTTATTAAAAATTTTCTTTTGAATGAAATTCTCACACAATTCTCACAGCAAGAGTGTTATTCTATACTATACAGCAGGGAGTCGGGCGATTCCTTCTGTTGTTATCAGGACATAGGAAAAAGGAGAAAACATGATAAATAAGTTTTTAGATGTTTTAATTGGAAGACCTCTGGCAAATGAAAAGGGAAGCAGAGAAAAATATAACATCCCACTTGGATTGGCTATTATGGCCAGTGATGCGATTTCCTCGGTAGCTTACGGCGCTCAGGAAATACTTTTTGTGCTGATTGTTCTCGGTGCATATGCGTATCAATGGCTGACATGGACTTCCTTCATGATCATAGGTCTGCTTGCCATATTGACCATTTCATATATACAGATCATTAATGCCTACCCGCAGGGAGGCGGTGCTTATAAAGTAGCCAAAGAAAATCTGGGGGCGAAGGCCGGATTGTGTGCCAGTGCCGGACTGATCATCAGCTACATTCTTACCGTGGCAGTTAGTGCCAGTGCCGGAGCGGACGCCATTTTATCGGCGTTTGAAAATTTACAGCCGTATAAAGTGCAGATCGTTGTAGTTTTGATTGTACTTTTAACCATACTGAACTTAAGGGGGATCAGCCAGTCTTCTAAAATTTTTGCACTGCCCACCTATATTTTTATTTTCAGTATGCTTTTTATGATTGTGTATGGTTTGTTTAAATATTTTGTACTGGGCATCCACCCGGAACCCATGTATGCTGTTCCGGACAGAACGGTTTCAGGAATCTCACTGGTTCTGATTTTAAAAGCTTTTTCCTCCGGATGTTCGGCCTTGACCGGGGTGGAAGCGGTGAGCAATTCAGTTCCTAATTTTAGAGAACCCAGCGCCAGGAATGCTAAAATCGTTATGGTCTTGTTAGGGCTTCTTATATTTTGCATATTTGGCGGCACGTCCATACTGGCGATATTTTATACAGCTGTACCGATTACCAATGGACCGACGGTAATATCTCAAATAGCATTTGCCGTGTTCCATAAAGGGTTTATGTACTACGTCATCCAGTTCAGCACGGCTGTCATTTTACTGATGGCATGCAATACAGCTTTTACAGGCTTTCCGATGCTGATGTACATCGTAGGCAAGGATGGTTATGCACCGAAACAATTCACGATTCGAGGGAAACGTCTTGGCTTTTCAGTGGGAATCATAGCATTATCTTTTATTGCGTGCATTCTGGTCATTATATTTCAGGCGGATACCCACCGGATCATCCCGCTGTATGCAATCGGAGTATTTATTTCCTTTACCCTTGGACAATTCGGCATGGTGACCCATTGGATCAAGACCAAACAGAAAAACTGGAAAACAGGTATTGTTATAAACAGCATCGGTTCTGTGGTCACCCTTCTGACCACTCTGATTATTTTAGCAGAAAAATTTACGGAGGGAGCCTTTGTTGTTATTATCATTATACCGATATTCATTATAGGACAGTTAAAGATCAAAGCACACTACGACAAGATCGCAGCTGGCTTGAGTGTCAGCAATCTCAAGCTGAATCAGGTCAATTTCAGAATAAAGTACGACCATATTATAATCGTGCCGATTGCTTCCTTGAACAAGGCGGCTATAGGTGCGCTGCAATATGCCCAAAGCCTGGGAGGGAAAGTGATTGCCCTGAATATTTCAACGGATAAGGAAGCTATGGAAAAGCTAAAGCATAAATGGAATGAATTAAATTTGAATACAGGTATGAATCTGATCTCCCGATATTCCCCCTATAGAGCCGTGGTAACTCCATTGCTGGACTATATTTATAAAATAGCAGATGAATCCGGCGAGGATGAGAAAATAACCGTCATTGTGCCTCAATTTATGACTCATGAGCCTTGGGGCGGATTGCTGCACAACCATACGGGTCTGTTTATCCGGGAGAGCCTCCTGAAAAAGGGCAGCATTATTGTGGCCACTTATCCGTACAATCTGGATAGCGGAGAGTATGAAGAGTAGGAAAATTTCTTAACAAGAGAGCCCTCTTTTATAGTATAATAGATATGAAACATATTAAGGACTAGGGGGAACCAGAAATGGGAGAAAAACAAAAGAGAAACTTTGATAAATTCATGCGGAATATGTTCTGCTTCACACTGGGAGCTGTTTTGATCATAACTTCCGTGATAGGGCTATCGGGATGTGGTGCTGCAAAAGATGAAAAACAGCTCAATAAACCGCTAAAGCTTTATTATGCCAACAGTGATTTTATTGAGACAGGTGACGAAAGTAAAGGGGCTTTAGTCGAATATGACGGCATTTCAATTTATCTGCCGGAAACGACGCCAAAGGGCATGACGGATGAGGAAGCGGCTTCTTATGCTTACACACAGGCCATCACCCACCTTTGGGAGGTACCGGAGAATTTGAAAAATGCCGATACGTTAGTCACCGAGAAATTTGGCATGCACGGCATCACCTGCAAGGACGGAACCGCTTATGTGGATTTGATCGGAAAGGATCTGGAAGGCGGGGGCGGCTCGCTGCAGGAATCTGTTTTTATAAGTCAGATTGCGGAAACTCTTATCAATAGCTTTGATGAAATAAAGCAGGTACAATTCCTGGTGGATGGTAAAAAAGCGGAGACGCTTATGGGCCATTGCGATACGACAGAGCCTATAAAGGGAAGCTTGTTTCAACCAGAACTTGAGGAAGAATAATATAGGAAGAGGAGGATGAAAATGAAGAAATATGAAATTAGGGACATTGCTCTGGCACCATCGGGGCATCAGAAAATTGAGTGGGTCAAAAATAACATGCCGTTGCTCAGAGGCTTTGAAGAGGAATTTGTAAAGACCAAGCCTTTTGAGGGCATTAAAATATCTTTGTCCGTGCATTTGGAAGCAAAAACAGCCTACCTCTGCAAGGTATTGGCTGCAGGCGGAGCACAAATGTCCGTAACAGGCAGCAATATCCTCTCCACCCAGGATGACATTGCCGCAGCCCTCGTGGAGGACGGCCTCATGGTATATGCATATCATGGTGCGACTGCGGAAGAATACGAAAGACATATTGAAATGTGTCTGGAGCACAAACCAAATATCATTATTGATGACGGCGGGGATCTGGTAGGCATGGTTCACGGAAAGAGACCGGATCTTGCAGAAGAAGTCTGGGGCGGCTGTGAAGAAACCACTACCGGCGTTATTCGGTTAAAGGCTATGGAACGGGAAGGAATACTTCAATTCCCGATGGTAGCTGTAAACGATGCCCAGTGCAAGCATTTATTTGATAACCGATACGGAACCGGTCAGTCTGTCTGGACCAGCATTATGGCAAATACCAATTTGATCGTAGCGGGAAAGACAGTTGTAGTGGCCGGTTACGGATGGTGTTCCAGAGGGATTGCCATGAGGGCTGCCGCTATGGGAGCCAATGTAATCGTTACAGAAATCAATCCGGTGAAGGCTATTGAAGCCCGCATGGATGGATACAGCGTTATGACCATGGCGAAGGCCGCTCCTTTAGGAGATATTTTTGTTTCAGCCACAGGTTGTAACCATACGATCACGGTAGAGCATATGCTGACTATGAAAGATAGAGCCATTTTGACCAATGCAGGCCATTTTGACTGCGAAATCGATATGGCGGGGCTGGAAGCTGCGGCAGTAGAAAAGATGGAGACCAGAAAGAACATCATGGGATATAAGCTCAGCAATGGAAAGATGGTCAATGTCATAGCGGAGGGCAGACTGGTGAACATTGCGGCGGCTGACGGACATCCTGCTGAAATCATGGATATGAGCTTTGCCGTACAGACTTTATCTGCACTCTATATAAAGGAAAACCATAAAAATCTGAAAAATGGCGTGGTCGACGTATCCGCTGAGATTGATGATGTGGTTTCCACCAGAAAACTGGCAGCGTGGGGAATTGAAATTGATAAGCTGACCCCCGAACAGGAAAAATATCTGAACAGTTGGAGGGTATAAACGATAAATTCAAAACAATTTATTCATTCAGAAAGTAGTAACATATTTTGAAGAAAAGACATATCATATCATACAAACAATAATTTTTAAAGGAGCAGGTGATTATAAATGTCAAACGGTTGTGGTTTATTTAATGGCGAAGGCGTTGATACTAGTTTACTGTTTTTCTTCTTACTATTGGTGATTATTTTCTGTAATTGCTACAGCTAAATTAGCAGTACATCAACCCATATAAAAAGTCAGAAAAGGGGCGCCTTGTTTAAGGCGCCCTATTCTTTTCAGATACAGTGCTTTAGATAAAATATAGCAGATGTTTTTAATGCAGGTGTTTTCCTGATGTGATACAATGAAGAAAAGCGGGGAAAAGAGAGACACTAGGGAGGAAGATATCTTATGAGTCCCAAAAAAAAGACAAGAATGGTTGTAGTAATAATCTCAGTTTTGATTATCTTGGGCTGTTCCGCTGCTGGTATCTGGAAGGTTTATGAAGCAAACAATGAGCGTGCTCATAACACGCTGATGAAAGCTTTTGACGGGGACTATACCCATGAGGAGCAAATTGAACAGTTAGAGAAGGTTCTTAAGCTGAAATGGGTCACGCCAGAAAATAAAATCCAGGTTTATACGAATCTTTCTATTATTTATTCGCTGAATCAGCAATATTCAAAAATGATAGAGAATGCGGTCACCGCTATTTATATGGCGGATAAAAAAGAAGAATATGATTATTCTGCTTGGAATTACATAAATCTATCGGATACTTTCATGATGCTCTATGATTATGATATGGCAGAAGAACTCATTGACAAAGCCTTATCCTATGACCTTAAGGATCCCAAGGATCAGAGGTGGATTCGAGAGACCGCCTATATTTATCTGGCAGATTTGAAATCTAAAATAGGACGTACATCGGAGTCAAACAAATATTTGAAATTATCCATGAACTATGTGGTAAAGGACGCCTATGATTATGAGGAAATGCTGTCCAAAAGAAAGATCATCCGGGCAAGAAATTTTTGGAATGACGGGGAATATCAATCGGCTGAAAGGATACTGAAGGATATTAAAGAGCCGAAGGCAGAAGACGAACTTATTATTGCAAATGTTACCATTCCGTTAAAAGAGATGAAGGCAAAACTGGAAATCGTAAACGGAAATCTTGAGAAAAGCCGGCAAATGTGCGATGAAGTAGTCAAAATGCAACAGGAAAGGGGATATAGCGCGGAATGTCTGACCTTTTTAAAGGAGATTGCCCCCTTATATGAAGCACGGGATCCGGCGGCCTACAGTAAATATAATGTGCAGGCTTTGGACATGTATGCGGTGGTCATGAAGCAGGAAAGCCAGTTAAGCGCAGATTACATCTTTACTATTTATGGAAGTAAATATGTAAAAATTCGGGATGAAGCCGATAGAACCCGGTTGATTATGATGGTTTCTATCATTTTTATGTTCATGCTGATACTGCTTCTTTTATTCCTGCAAAGCAGGAAGCAGAGTATTACAGATGTTCTGACAAATACCTATAACCGAAGGCATTTTGACAGTGTATATCATAAATACATTCGGAAAAACATACCCTTCGCGGTCATTATGATCGATGTGGATTGCTTTAAGGATGTGAATGACAGCTTTGGACATGATTTCGGTGATGAGGTACTGGCGCGTTTGTGCAAAAATTTTAACGATAAAAAAGAAAGAGACATGAAGCTTTTTCGAATGGGCGGAGAGGAGTTCTGCATTCTGTATAAATGTGAGAAATTAGAAAAGGCGGTCAGTCTGGCTGAAAGGTTCAGATTGAATGTTCAAAAGATGGACTGGGAAGAAGGCAGAAGGGTGACAATCAGTGCCGGAGTAGCCTTTTCGGGGCAGGCAGATGATTTATATAATCTGGCAGATCAAAATTTGTACCATTCCAAAAAATCAGGAAGAAATAAGGTATCCTATACGCAGTAAAAAAAGTGGCTGTGCTGCTTCTGCTAGGCACCTTTAACTAAAAAAGCTCTGGGACTTCTGCGAATAAGTTGTCTCAGAGCTTTTGTTTTCGGTTCAGTTACTGAATTCCACTACGGCAAAAGGAATATTTTCCGGATCGCACAGTACGACGCAGAAAATGTGCTCCTGCCTGGACAATTTTACGAGGATCCGATCCCCTAAAGTGGCCTGCCTTTTATATTCTACTCTAAATTCTGAAACCGCAAAATCCTCCGGCAGATAATTGTAGGCAATCCTTACGTATTGTCCGTTATTCATATGGTTATTGACATCCAGATGATGAATGTTGACATCAAATTCCTCTGCTATTTCAAAATGCTGCGGAAGCGAAATCCGCCGATCCTGAAACAGGATGGAGCTGCACGGCGTATCCGGATTGACATCATACTTTTGCCATTCCTCCGGAGAGGTCTTAATGGGACGTCCGGTCTGGGGATCTACAAAAACTCCTATCGAATGGGA
This sequence comes from Aminipila luticellarii, assembly GCF_004103735.1. Classification (NCBI taxonomy): domain Bacteria; kingdom Bacillati; phylum Bacillota; class Clostridia; order Peptostreptococcales; family Anaerovoracaceae; genus Aminipila; species Aminipila luticellarii. The sequence continues at coordinate 290,355 of NZ_CP035281.1, forward strand.
GGCGATGACCAATTCCCCCGCATCGTTCCATATCATGCAGTGGCGAAGCCCGGTAGCCGCCTTGTAACCGTATACCTGTGTGCCTACCGTAATTTTGTCAAAGAGCTTAGGCAGTTTAAAAATCTTTACCTGCCAGCCTGCGACCACCAACACTTTATTTTGTTCGTCGAAAAAATCGAGACCGACGCCTAAGTCTTCCAGCTGAAACATAACACAATTCTGCATGGCATCTACGATTGCGGGAAGAGTCCAGTTGCGGCGCTTATCGGTTTCACTGATTTTTATGCGATCATTGTATGTGTACATTTTCCAATCTTTCCTTTATTCTTCTGCGGGTTCGCTCTTCTCCAAGAATCTGCTGGATCTCCCAGATATCCGGAGACTGAGAACGCCCCATGACGGCAATACGAATGACGGTACTGACATCTCCCACGTGACCTTTGTACTGATCCGGATTTTTTTTGTAGTCCTTCGGCTTTGCGGCGTATCCCAGCTCTGCAGCAATATTTCTGATCTTATCGAACCATACGGATTGATCGTCTCCGTGATCGTACGTATCCAGATAGGCTGTCAGGATTGATTTCACATCTTCCCTGCTTACATTTTCAGGTTCTGTATCTTCAATTCTGAAATAATCATCAAAGAAATAGCGGATAAATTCAAAGATCTGTTTTGCATAAATCAGGTCTTTTCTAGGCTTTGCCCCGGTTCTGCCCAGATCCAGAATTTTTTCAATATATTCCTCATGCCCTTCAAGCAGCGGCAGGATCTCCGGCTTAAATTCTTTGGACCAGTTCTTCATGAACGTACAAAGCTCAGAGGCAGAAATCTTAACAAGCACATCCTTGCATATATCATTTAATTTATTCAGATCGAATAGAGCACCCGAGTTGCTCATTTTTTCAACAGTGAATTCAAAGGAATCAATGGAAGCGTCCGGATTAGCGATGCGCCATTCTTCAAAATTTGAATTTAAGATCGTCATTAAATATTCTCTTACAGCGGCGGGGTGATACCCTTCGTTCCTGTAATAATCCAAGGATAATTCCGGGTCTTTTCGTTTGGAAAGCTTTCGCTTGTTGCCCTCCTCGTCCAACTTCATCAACTGGGCGGTATGACAGAAAATCGGCATTTCAAAACCAAGCTTTTCAAACAGTTCCACGTGGATTGGAAGAGAAGGCAGCCATTCAGCCCCTCTTACCACATGAGTGGTTCGCATAAAGTGATCGTCGATTACATGAGCAAAGTGATAGGTAGGAATGCCGTTTGCCTTTAATAGGACCACATCTTGATTGTTTTCGGGCATGGTCAGTGTACCGCGGATGCCATCCTCCACCGATATGGTTTTTATGTCTTCCGCAGGAAGTTCATGATCTCCGTCAGATTTTAAGCGGATAACGTAGGATGTACCGGCATTGATACACGCTTCAATTTCTTCTATGGATAGATTGCGGTTTATAGCCCATTTTCCGTATATACCAAAGTTTTCTTTGCCGGCCTCCTGCTTCGTATGGATTTCTTCCAGTTCCTCAGAGGTCAGGAAGCAGGGATAAGCCTGTCCCTTTTTTACAAGCTCTTTGGCAAAGCACTGATAGATTTCGCCCCGCTGGCTTTGGTAATAAGGACCGTAATCTCCAATGTGTCCGTCTATAGTCGCCCCTTCGTCAAAATTGATATCAAAAAACTTAAGGGAATTAATGATGACTTCTACGGCTCCTTCCACATAGCGTTTATCGTCGGTATCCTCAATACGGAGATAAAAGGTGCCGCCGCTCTGATGCGCCAGCCGTTCATCCACGAAAGCCCCATAAAGGTTTCCCAGATGAATAAACCCTGTGGGACTCGGCCCCAATCTGGTGACTTTTGCCCCTTCCGGAAGCTGCCGCTTCGGGAAGATTTCTTCGTAATCCTCAGGTGACTTGGTGATGTGCGGAAACAACAGCTCCGCTAATTTATTGTAATCCATATTTTCCTCCATTTATAATTTAGTCAACGTAATCAAACGCTACGGGTCTAACGTCTTTTGTAAGTGGGTAGAAAGTATACCCTTCGGATTTCAGTTCGCTGATGATATCCGGCAGTGCGGATACCGTATCGGATTTATTGCTTAAATCGTGCATCAGAACGATAGATTTGTTATATCGTTTGACTCCGTTTATCACATTGCTGTAAATTTGTTTTTCAGTAACAGTGCTCGTGGCATCATCCGCAGAGACATTCCAGTCATAATAAGTATAGCCTCTTCGGAGCATTTCACCAATGATCTGCGGGTAGACCGCCTTATTGTAAGAATTAATACTGCCTCCCGGAAATCTTAGAATTTCAGGTTTTACACCGGTTACCTGCTCCAGCATCAATGCTGTCTGTGCAAAATCATCTAAAAATGCGTCGGGTGATTGGTAAATCGTATGATATTGGTGACAAGTGCTGTGGACTCCGATGGTGTGACCTTCCGATATCATTCTTTTATATAGTGCCTGAGATTCCATACTGTCATTATAGACAATAAAAAAGGTCGCTTTAATGTTGTATTCTTTTAAGATGTCCAAAATTTGCGGTGTCAGGCTGGAAGGCCCGTCATCAAAGGTCAGATAAACGGATTTGGGTAAATCCTCCTTGTAGATAAAATCGTTATCTATTGCTAAATTGGGGTATAGCTTTTGATAGTCAAAGGAAGCCGGGTAATGTGAACGCAATTCGTCCGATTGATTTTCCGAATCCGAGTTAAAAGAAGGGGATTCGGCACTCACAGCCAGCCCGTTTTCCTGAAGGATCTTCTTAAGGTGCCGGTTGGAAATTCCCATGAGCACACAGGAAGCAACAGAACAAGCGACCACGAGAGTCAGAACGATTAGTATAACATGCTTATAAAAACGAATACTGCCAAAATACATTTAGATACCTTCCTTTAAATCAGCTAATTTGTATAGGTCTAGTATACCATAAATGGAATCTTCCCTACCACAAAAAAGTCAAAAATTTTGGAACAGCAGTGCAAAAATATTATCCCCTTAACCTTTTAGAATTCCTTGAAATTTACCCAATACTTTGGTAAAATGGTTACCAATAGTGAAGCAAAGGAGAACGGTTATGATAAATTACGTAAGCACACGCGGAAGTATAAATACCAAAACAGCAGCTCAGGCTGTCATTCAGGGAATTGCGGAAGACAAGGGGCTCTATGTGCCTGTGAACTTGCCGGTTCTGCCGTTCCGGCTGGAAGAATTACCGGGAAAGACCTATCAGGAGATCGCCTTAAAAGTGATATCTGCCTTTTTCACGGATTATACGGAAGAAGAGATGAAAGCTTGCGTAAATGGAGCTTATGACAACAAGTTTGAAGAAAAAGAAATTGCCCCTCTTGTTCAGGGGGGAGACGCGTATTTTCTTGAACTGTACCATGGAAAGACGGCGGCATTTAAAGATATGGCACTTTCCATTCTTCCGTACCTTTTAACAACGGCCATGAAAAAAGAGAAGGAAGAAAAGCGGATCTGCATACTGACAGCCACATCTGGAGATACAGGGAAAGCTGCACTGGAGGGATTTGCAGATGTACCGGGAACGGAGATTATCGTTTTTTATCCCAATCAGGGAGTCAGTCAGGTACAGGAAAGGCAAATGGTAACACAAGAAGGGGAAAATACTCATGTGTTTGCCATCAACGGAAACTTTGATGACGCTCAGACCGGTGTAAAGCGGATTTTTAACGATGCGGTATTTGCGGAAGAACTGGGTAAAATGAACTGTAAGCTGTCCTCCGCCAATTCCATTAACATAGGAAGATTGGTTCCCCAGGTGGCTTATTATGTGCATTCTTATGCAAAGATGATGGAAAAAGGTAGTCTTCAAGCGGGTGAGAAAATGAATATCGTTGTCCCCACCGGAAATTTCGGGAATATTCTTGCGGCTTATTATGCGAAACAGATGGGTATTCCTGTGGGCAAATTAATTTGTGCTTCTAACGAGAACAAGGTCTTGACCGATTTTATCAATACAGGGATATATGACATCAGAAGAGACTTTTATTTGACCAATTCTCCATCCATGGATATTTTGATTTCCAGTAACCTGGAAAGGCTGCTGTATCATTTATCCGGCGGAAATGCGGCAGAGGTCAAGGCTCTCATGGAAAGTCTGGATACAGAAAAGGTCTATGAAGTCAGCGGCAAAATCAAGGACGGATTAAAAGACTTTTATGCGGGATTTGCCACAGTAGAGGAAACCAATAGGGCGATTGGTGCAATGTATGAAAAAAATGGATATCTGATGGATACGCATACAGCCGTTGCATATAAGGTTTATAAGGATTATGTGGCTGAAACAGGAGATCATACTCCTGCTATTATCGCCTCTACGGCCAGTGCCTATAAGTTTGCAGACAGTGTGGCAAGGTCCATTGGACTGGAGGAAGAAAAAGACGGATTTGCTTATGTGAAAGCACTTCATGAGAAAACAGGCGTGCGGATTCCGGCCGGTCTGAAGGCTCTGGAAAGTAAACCGATCAGACATACGGGCGTTCTTGACCTTGAACAGATGAAAGAATCCGTAAAAGCATCTCTGGCATAACGAAGCCAGTGGACTAAGCTCAGCATTGTGCGGGGTAAAGTGTATGGAAGCCTGTGACAGTTCGATTTATTGGGTTTATAGAATAGAAGAATGGAGATATGAATATGGCACGTGAAGGAACAGCGCAGATCATGGATGAACATAAAAGGATTGCATTGGTGGCTCATGATAATAGGAAAGAAGCTCTGGTGGAATGGTGCGATGAAAATAAGCATACATTGAAGAGGCATTTTCTGTTGGGTACCGGAACGACTGCGAAGCTCATAGCCGAGGCCACAGGCTTGCCTGTAAAAGGGTTTAAAAGCGGTCCTCTTGGCGGAGATCAACAGATCGGAGCAAGAATTGCGCAGGGCGAAATCGATATGCTTATATTTTTCTGGGATCCTTTAGAAGCACAGCCGCATGATCCGGATGTCAAAGCATTGCTCCGTATAGCGGTTGTTTATGATATACCCGTAGCAAATAATCGAGCAACTGCTGATTTTCTGATATCTTCACAATATATGAACAACGAGTACGAACACGAGGTGTTAGATTATAACAAAGTTCTTGAAGATCGAATAAAAGATTTTTCAAAATAAACATGGCATATGACAACTGCTTTAAATTTATTGCGCCGGAGGTGGGATTCTACCGATGCATTAACTGTAAAGCAGAGGTCATATATTAAGGGTACATCTTTAGTATATTCGTTCGTAGTGCAACAGTCCCTACTCTAACGGGTAGTTTTTGTAAGAAAATGTAGATTTTATATCTTTTATACAATTTATTGTTGAAATTTACCTGTGATAATATATTTATAAAAAAGAAATAAATATGTTGAAACGTATCACAAAGTATAGTATAATAGCAAATGTGTCTGAGAACAGAAACACATTTTGGAGGATTGACCGAGTGGCTAAGGAGCCTGATTGGAAATCAGGTAAGGTGTAACAGCCCCGTGGGTTCGAGTCCCATGTCCTCCGCCAAATGTACCCAAATGACAACTCTTAAATTTAAGGGTTGTTATTTTGTTTTTTGAAGAGGATAGTTAAAAATAAAAGTTTCCACATAAGTTATGTAAAACAGAAGTTACCAGTTGAGTTGGTAGCTTTTTTTGGTTAGACATAATAAAAACCCCTTGCATATGTAAATAAAGGGAGGTAATATTATACATATAAGGTAAAAGTGTGTAAAAAAGGGGGAAAATAGATGATATATGTACCGTTGTTAAAAGCTCGACAACAAGAATTGCGTGTTGCTCACAGTCTTTGCAATTGCTTCTCTGAGAATATTATTCCATTATTTGAAATTTTAGCAGATAAGTATGAAAAAAAATACCAAACTGATGAAAAAGGCAAATTTGTTTATGAAATGACGAATAACAGGAGAAAACGTATTTTATTACCACCTACAGCGAATGACATTATAACATTAGAAAATATTTCGGAAGTTACTGACAGCAAATTGGCTTTTATAGATTTTTTCCGTTTTACTACAGAAAAATATGGAGAAGATTTTGACCCTAAGCAAGTAACTTTATCATTGCGATTTCGTAATGATAGTGAATTATATAAAAGAAGAGTAATGGAAATATCTGAATATGAAAATCTAATTCCAGTAATATCAATAAAGCCAGGATTTTCTATGCCTTCCAATGAATTGAGCCAATTTATAAAGGAATTACAAGAGTATAATGAGAGTATTGCTTTAAGAATTACAGAAGAATTCTTAGATGATTATAAAGATATATTAGAAAATGAACTACGAGGTGGTGACTATTTTCTGTTTGATATAGGGGAACAGAATGTTAAATCCAAAATTATGGAATTAGAGCAGTTAGCTGAACTAAATTTAAATACACAAATTATACTATTAAATTCCCCACGTAAAGCAAGCAATAAAAATGGAGGCTATGAACAAAATAGCATTACTGCACTAATATGTAATGATGCCTTAACTGAGTATGAAAAATATAGTTTTAATGGATTTGGAGATTATGGGGGACTTAAAGATGTATTACCCTCAAATGGCGGTTCAAATGGAACGGGAGCTGCTTTAGCATTATTATTTGATTATAATACAAATGAGTTTTATTCATTTGTTAATCCAAATACTCATTTAGGAGTAAGGGGATATTTAACTATTATACCTAGTATGTTAGAGTTAGAAGCAGACCTGAATAAAAGTGGAAAGTGTCCGGCTTATCTTAAAATTAATGATTTATATGAAAGGAAGAGTTCAGGAAACTGGCCTGTGTGGACTAATATAATTTTAACTAGATATATTTATCAAATTTATTCAAATTTCAAGTAATAAAAAGGCTCTTTGAATTCAAAGAGCCTTTTAACCATAAATTAAGCTTGGATTTATTGCATTTTTAAAAAACCATTGATAGTCTATTTCGTAAATATTGTCTTTATTATTTCTAAGAAATTCCCACTGTTCTCGATATCTATCTTTCATGATGGTTTTAAATATTAAATTTATTTTTTTGTTAGAATAATGTTGTAATATATATTGCTCCATAGATTCTCTAGAACAATATGTATTTAGCTTAAAATAATCATACAACTCTTTCTTTCTAAGAATTTTTAATTGCTTCTCTGAATTTAATGTTTTTGATGATAGAGCTGGTCGATATTTTTTAAATTTATATTTTCCTGTTTGAGAAATAGAATAAATATAAATTCCACATTCTTCTAGAATAGTTTTTTCGATTTCAGGTAACTTATTAACGGAGCAAATTACAAAAACATTCTCAAAAACATTTAAATAATCAGTTAACTGTTTTTCAAGTCTCAATAAATTATCTAAATCTGTTTTAATTTCATAAGCAACACTTGCACCATTAACTTTACATAAATCAGCACGGCTTTTTCCCAAAATCAATTCAAATATAGTAACTTGATTATTGGATTTAAAAAGAACTTCGTTAATAAAGTTGGATTTAACAGAAATTTCATTAGGATAATTTTGTAATATAATAGAATTAATTAAAGCTCTAGGATTTTTATAATTAAAAGTTGAATCAGTATTAGGAATTTCAGATAACATATGTTCTAATTCCGAAGTTGATTGAAGAGTGGAATAAGCAGAGTACAATGATTGGGCTAATTTAAACTTGCAATCTAGTGACAACTGTTCTCTGTTAACTTCTTTAGACATAATAAAAACTCCTTTCTAAATGCTCATTATAACAGATATATATATAAAATAATAGAGGAAAATAATTGACCCCATAGGTCAATTGTGATATAGTGCAGTTATTGATATCTAGGGGAGAAAACAATGGAAATACATTATTCGTCAGCTAAGCAAGAAAAAATTCTTACAGATGTAAGACTACTAAAGAAATATTATGGTACAGCTCATATTAAATTAAGAAATCGTCTTTCTGAACTAAGATTTGCAAATAATCTAAGTGATATTTCAGAACTGCCACCTCCTAGAAGGCATAAATTAAATGGTCAATATAGGGATTGTTGGGGTATAGATTATTCTAAAAATTATCGTATTATTTTGCAACCCATTGGTGAATATGATATTAGTGACATAGCAACTATTTCAGAAGTACTTATTATCGCATTAGAAGATTATCATTAAAGGAAGGGTGTGATATCATGAATAAAGAATTTATCGTTCCCACCGGAAAGATAATAAAAGAATATTTAGAAGAAAATAATATAAGTCAGAAAGAATTGTGTGCAAAACTAGGGATGAGTGAGAGACATATTTCAAATCTTCTTAATGGCAAAACTCGGATTACAGAAGAATTTGCAATTAATTTAGAGCTAGTTTTACCGAAAGTTCCCGCTTCATATTGGTTGAACTATGAGGCAAAGTATCGAGAGTGCTTGGCTAGGGAAGAAAAGGAATTGGAATTAAGAAAAATTAACTTAGAAGAAATATCTAAAAGATTTTGTTTTAAAGAAGTCTTTGCAAATTTAGAATTAACTTTATACGAACAAGCTAAAGAAATGTTGAAATTGCTTAAAATTAGCGACTTTAATAATTTTGATGCAACTTATTCGAATTTAGAAGTTAATTTTATGGAAGATGGAGGCAAAATTGAGCCAATCGCAATATGGCTGAATTTATGTGAATCAGAAATAGAAATTCAAAATTTAGATTTAACGGATGTCAAGTATGATTGCAATGAACTAAAGAAGGCATTAGATAAATTTAAACTAATAGCAACCAACAGTGATATAAAGCTTTCCATGAATAGTTGTAGAAAATTATGTAATAAATTAGGTATTTATTTAGTTATTTGCGAAGCAATAACAAATAGTAAAGTACGAGGGGCTTTAAGTAGTTACAATGGGCATCCTGCAATCTTTTTAAGTGGGAGATTTAAAACTCATGATAATATTTGGTTTGCTTTTATTCATGAAATAGCACACTTGCTATATGATTATGACAAAAAAAATACAATAGTCTCCTTCGAACAATTGAAAAATGACGAAAATGAAAATGAAAAGGAAATTACTGCAAATACCTTTGCGCGCGACTTTTTTATTAATCCAGAAGATTTCAGAAAGTTTGTTTCAAAATCAAATTTTACTGAAAAAAGTATACGTGAATTTGCAAAAAGTCAAATAGTTTTACCGGGGATTGTTGTTGCTCGTTTACAACACGATAAATATATTCAGTACGGTCAATTGGCTTATTTAAAATAGAAAGAGAATACAGTCGTTTTTATAAAAAGGAGTGGTTCGTAAGATAAATAGCTCCTTTTTAGGTTCGTAGATTAAAAGTATAAGTTACTGTTTCAGCATAAATTGGAAAATACTCTGAAACAGTAATTATTAAGGTTGAATGTAGATTGTATGCATTTTTTCATACCCTCAGGAATGCTTATACCGTATTTCAATTTCCAAAAAGCATTTTCTTTATTTTTGTCATTCTTATTTCGTACATTTGCCGTAAGTCAGTTGACAGCCGGGAAAGACCAGAGATAATCCGGATGGGAACCTTCGTAAATGAGGTTTCATTTACGTTATAAGGGCAAGCAACAACGAAGAAATACCCCTAGATCGTATGGAGCAAGGTCCAAATTGATGAGCTCATTGCTTAAATATGCATGAAAATATTGGAATTTGAATGACTTGTTTTAAAAAATGAACATGACAAAACATTAGACTGGTATAATACAATGTTGAGGCTTCCGTTAGATGTAGGATTTAGGTAGCATTACAGATTAGCATAGGCCTTTGGCCTCCTTATTTCTTGATTTCCTATATAGAGTTTGGTAAGATATTACTATCAAAATAAGAAAACAGGAGGAACATAATGGCGAATATAATTGCATTAGTATGGGATTTTGATAAAACCTTAGTGGATGGATATATGCAAGACCCGATATTTGAAGAATATGGGGTTAATCCTCAAGAGTTTTGGAAGGAAGTCAATGAACTTCCTGAAAAATATTGGAAGGAACAAGGCGTTAAGGTGAATCCTGACACAATTTATTTAAATCAATTTATTAAATATGCTAAGGAAGGAAAATTTAAGGGATTAAATAATAAAAAGTTAGAGGAATTTGGCAAGAAACTTAAGTTCTATCAAGGGGTTCCCGAGATATTTGAACATACAAAACAACTCATTGAAGAAGATCCTATTTATGAAGAATATGATATAAAAGTGGAACATTATATTGTAAGTACAGGCATGAGTAGGGTAATAAAGGGCTCTTCTGTTATGCCACATGTAGAACATGTTTGGGGATGCGAACTAATAGAAGCCCCAGATGAAGATGGGCAAAATATTATCAGCGAAGTAGGATATACTATTGATAATACAAGTAAAACTCGTGCACTGTTTGAAATTAATAAAGGAGTACACTTAAGAGAAGGTGTTGAAGTTAATACATCTATCCCAGAAGATCACCGAAGGGTGCACTTTATTAATATGGTATATGTGGCTGATGGACCTAGCGATATTCCCGCTTTTTCCGTTGTAAATAAGCATAATGGTGCAACATTTGCGATATTTCCACGAGGTGATATGAAGGCTATGAAACAGGTTGAACAAATGCGCAAAGATGGCAGAATAAACATGTTTGCAGAGGCAGACTATTCAGAGGGAACAACCGCTTATATGTGGATTTGCAATAAAATAACTGAATTTGCAGAACGGATCAGAACCGAAGAAAAGGAAAAGTTGGCCCAATTTACATCAGCAACACCTATGCATCTTACATAATAATTACTGACATTTCTCTAAGGCTATAAAAATCAGCACCATCCGTTCAACGGGTGGTGCTGATTTAAGGGGTTCACCAATGTACTTTTCCTTTAAGATGCCCCCTGAAACTAGAAACGCTCATTTTAAGGGGTATGTTTACGAGCATAGAAACAATTATTTATTCGTATGGAGAGCAAAAATGAAAAAGACAATTTTTAATATAGTAACCCTTATCCTCCTGCTAATTCTCACTTCATGCAGTGCACCCAGTGAAGAAAAGCCGGATTCGATCAATAAAGCACCGGCGGATGAACCCTTGTCAAATGCAGAGCAAGTCCTGCAAGGTATGACCCTGGAGGAAAAGATCGGGCAGCTTTTTATTATCCGCCCGGACTCTCTTGATCCGAATCTTACTCCGGAGCAGATCAGCAACTCAACAAAATACGGTGTGACGGAATTGAGTGATCAAATGATTGAATCTTTGAAACAATATCACATTGGCGGTATTGCGATCTTTCAAAAAAATATTTTATCTCCTGAACAGTTGACCGGTTTTATTGACGCCCTGCAAGAACAAAGTGAAATCCCATTATTTGTAGGCGTTGATGAGGAAGGTGGTTCTGTGTCCAGAATTGCCAACTCAACGGGGTTTGATGTAAAAAAATATGAAAGTATGGAAGCGGTGGGACGGACTTCGGACCGTAAAAATGCACAAGACGTGGGGCTTACGATAGGTTCCTACCTAAAAAGATATGGATTTAATTTAGATTTTGCTCCGGTAGCAGATGTGAACACAAATCCAGAAAATATTGTGATCGGAAATCGTTCCTTCGGAAGTGACCCCCAACTGGTGGCAAAAATGGTATCGGCAGAGATAGAGGGATTTCATGAAGCGGGCATTATGACCTGCGTAAAGCATTTCCCCGGACATGGTGATACAAAAGGGGACACGCATAAGGGATTTGTATCCACGGAAAAAACGTGGGAGGAACTAAAGCAATGCGAACTCATTCCATTTATTAGTGCGTTTAAAAATACGGATATGATCATGATTGCTCATATTACAGCACCCAACATAACCTCTGATGGGCTCCCATCCTCTCTCTCCCATGAAATGATTGAAGGAAAGCTGAGAAACGAGCTGGATTATAATGGTGTGGTTATCACGGATTCGATGGCAATGGGGGCCATTACCCAGGAATATACCTCGGATACTGCTGCGGTTAAAGCTATTGCAGGGGGAGCTGATATGATCTTAATGCCGGAACAATTTGAGGAAGCTTATAATGGAATTTATGATGCTGTAAAAAACGGGACGATCAGTGAAAAACGAATGGATGAAAGTGTATTGCGTATTTTATCTTTAAAGGAGAAATATGGCCTGTTGGAATGAATCAAGCAGTCTGTATTTAAAATTTTGTGAGGGTAATAAACAACGGTTTGAAATAATATACTGTATCGTTTGGGAAAAAAGGAGGGGTTGGAATGACGTTGATCCGTATGATGCAGACTTCTTGCATTCCGGAAAGCCAGCTGAACTTGATCTTTCAGTCGAGAACAGCCTGGAGGGATTTAGCTACCTGGATGAGAGCTTATTTGGCAAGTAAGCATGGCGGGTTGGGCGATATAGACGCCATAAGGGGAAAGTTAAACGATTTGCTGATAAGATTTACCAGTACATTCAGCTTGATTTTCGGAGAATATTTGGCAGATCAATACGTTATTCTTTTATCTAATGCCCTGAATATTTTTGATGCCTTAGTGGACGCTCAGATCAGAGGGGATGAAGATGCGGTAGCGGAATATACAAGGCAGTTGTATGAAAATACAGATCGGAGAGCCGCTTTTTTGGCAGAAATCAATCCATATTGGGTAGAAAGTGAATGGAAAAACCTCTTATATCAATTCGATCAGAAAACAATCAGTCAATCCACCACATTTCAAAACGGGCAATTCAGACAAAATGTAGAGGTATTTGATTCGATCTTAAATTTAACTTCACTAATCGGAGATTACTATTCTACCGGTTTGCTTCAATATCTGACTTTTTCCAGATAAGAAGGAAATAATTTAATTGGTCACTGCGGATCCTGTTGCAGCGTTTGATGCAGCGGTATCCGGATTGGCCTGCAAAGCAGAACCGCTGGTTTCTCCGGATAAATTTCCAAAGCCTTTGTCATACGCTTCTTCTTTTAAAGCCAGCATGCCTTCTGTTTTTTCATACGTTATAGAGGCTCTTCCCTGTAAACTTGGAACAAGCCAGACCAGAGAAAGATCTTGGATATTGCCCAACTCCACATCGGCAGAATTGGCAATGCTGTCTGAATAGTCCTGAAGGATTTTCTGGCTGTCAGCCGAATTATGCTTTCTATCCCATGTAATGATGGCATAGATCTTATACTGACCGGGTTCAGATGCATTAGCCGCTCCCATGACGGTCAAGGTATCGATCTGCACTCCGTCAAGAGCATTTATAAGGCGTTTGGCTGTGTTTTCAATTCCTTGTTCTGAAGAACGGGCCGTTGATAAATCTATACTGCCGGAGCTCCCGGTATCCAAAGCAGTCGTGTCGTTTTTATCAGAGGAAGCTTCCGTACTGGCCGGATAGGCTTGGTCTGAGGTCTCTTCCGCATCCTTTCCGCAGGCACTCATACTTAAAAGTACAGTGCATATTAAAAAAAGCAGCAAGATTTTTTTCATAATTCATTTCTCCAATTTCCGAGCCTAATTGCTCAGGATCATTTCCCTCTGTTGGGCAAATACAAGCTTAATAAGATTTTCTACTTCTTTGGGATCAGGCTGTATCCACTTTACCCGGTATTTATAGTTCCAGGCCGCTCTGGACTCCGTGTAATCTATTCTGTCAAGAATTTCACAATGAAATTCAAACACCGTTTCACGGAAAGTGAACTGGAAGAACAGAAGGGCATGAAGAGTCAGCGAATCGTCGCACATAAAGGAGCAGCCTCCGCCGCTGAGATCTAAAATTTTTCCCTCATGCTGAACCTGATCCATATTTGCTCCGTCTTTTATCAGATGAAATGTGGAGGCTACGTTTACGGGCTGTCTGAAAAATTCGCGTCTCTGAGTGCACTGCGGTCCTGAGAGCACTTGGAATTTACAGGAGCGCAGATTGTCGATTCTCTCCGTACAAATATAGCGGATGACCCATAACACAATCCCGCCCTGGGTTTTGGCATAAAGCTCATACGGCTGATCTTTAAAAAATAATACAGGCCGTCCTGTTTCAGAGGTTGGAAGCATGGTAGAAAAGGTATCCTCTGAATCGATATCCTGAATCTTTGTTTTGTAATAATGCTTTTGCATATTTTTGTCCGTGACACAAATCTCTACCGTATCCAATATATTTAACTGTGAAATCATTTTTATTCTCCCTACGATTGATTACAAATAATCTGGTGCGACAAGTCTTTAAAAGCCATAAATCCTTGGTTCGTAGATTTTCGTCGTGATTATTTTATAATATCTAAATAATGAAGTAAAGAGTTTTCAACAAAATTCACAGATCTACCCGGTTTAGGGATTCCCCGGACAGAAAGGATTTTAAATTGGAAATGCAGCCGTCTATAATGATCTGACGCATTTCTTTAGGCGTCCAGCACATATGCGGGGTAATAAAACAGTTAGGCAGAGCGACCAGCGGATTAGCCGGATCAGCAGGCTCACTGGCCAGGACATCTACTCCCGCTGCCGCTAATTTGCCGGTCTTAAGCGCCTCTGCCACATCCGCCTCATTGAGAAGCACGCCGCGAGCTGTATTGATCAAAATGGCTCCGTCCTTCATCCGGTCGATAAAGTCCTTATTAATAAATCCCTTGTTGCTTTCGGTTGCCGGACAGTGAAGGGACAGAATATCTGATTTTATGGTCTGTTCCTGATCTCGGCTGTATATATGAACCGTCATCCCAAAAGCGGAAGCAATTTCTGCAACTCTTTTTCCGATATGACCATATCCGACGATGCCGAGACTTTTTCCCTTTAAAAGCAGAATAGGAGCTTTCCAGTAGCAAAAATCTTCGGAACGGAACCATTCGCCCTCTTTGACCGACTGATTGTGCAGTGCCACCTGATTGCAGATTTCCAGAATGAGTGCAAAGGTATGCTGAGCCACGGAATCGGTAGAATAAGAAGGAATGTTGCACACGGCGATTCCCAGTTCCCGGCAGGCATCTATATCTACGTTATTGTATCCTGTTGCCATCACTCCTATAAATTTAAGCTTTGGGTATCGGGTCAAAAGCTCTTTGTTAAGAGATATTTTGTTGATGAAAAGAGCCTCGGCATCACCGATCCGCTCCCGCACCAGTTCTTCTGGGGTACGGGGGTACACTGTCAGCTCTCCCAGAGCCCGAAGGCCGTCCCAGGAAAGTCCCGGATCCACTGTGGCTCCGTCCAATATAACTATTTTCATATTTATCACACTCCTTTGACAGAAACAGTTATTTTTTATTTTCCAAATTAATAAATTGTAATATAGGTTTATATTACATCATTATTCTTTGAAGGTCTACCAATTCATGGTATAATGATTCCATAAAAAATACAGCTTCACCGTAAAAAAGGAATCATTGAATCATGCGTCGACGTAGTTTGTGCGGTATAATAAACGCAAATTGAACCATAAACATAATTTAAGCAAAAAGGAAAATAATAGAAGAGATGACATTGACAGAAATCATTCTAATTGGTATAGGTCTGGCAATGGATGCTGTAGCCGTATCTATGACGAATGGGATGGTGTACAGAAACCTAAAAGCCAGAGAGTATATCGCCATGCCCTTGTTTTTTGGAGCCTTTCAGGGCTTCATGCCTTTGATCGGAAATTTTGCCGGCAGTTTATTCGATGAATTTATTTCAAAGTATGCAGGCATTGTGATTCTTTTGATCTTGGGCATTATCGGCGGAAACATGATAAAAGAAGGGGTAGAGCACACGAATCCTTCTGAAAGGGTCTGTGGGTGCAAAGAACTGGGTTCGGGTATTCTCCTGTGCCAGGCCGTTGCAACAAGCCTGGATGCCTTCGCTGTAGGTGTTGGGTTCAGTGCCATGCAGGTAAATATTCTTCCGGCTGTTGCCGTCATTGCCGTTGTTACCGTGATCATGACAACTGCCGCCATTGAAATAGGGCGTAAGTTTGGGGACATCCTGGGCAGTCAAGCTGAAATTCTGGGCGGTATTATTCTGGTCATCATCGGTGTAAAAGCGATTATTACAAAATGATGGGAAAGATAGAACCAATCAACAGGAAAGATTTATCTAAAAGATGAAAAATAAAGTCAACAAAAGACAAATGGAGGACAAAGAAATGACAATGATCGTAGTTGCGGCTTCGCAGAATCAGCATAAAATCAAGGAAATGGAAGCTATTACAGAGAAATTTGGTATGACTATCGTAGGCAGGGATGAGTTTGGGCTGCCAAAGGTAAAGATTGATGAGGATGGAGAGACCTTTGAAGCCAATTCCCTGAAAAAAGCCAGAGAAATCTGCATGATGTGCAATCAGATCACCATTGCGGATGATTCGGGGCTAATGGTCGATGCTCTGGACGGAGCACCAGGCGTATATTCGGCGAGATTTGCCGGAGAGGAAGGAAACGATCAGAAAAACAATCAGAAATTGCTGGAGCTTTTGAAAGACGTTCCTATGGAAAAGAGAACCGCTCGGTTTGTTTCTGTTATCACCATGGTCTATCCCAACGGAAGTAAGGTCGTGGCAAGGGGGGAATGCGAGGGACATATTCTATTCGAAGCTTCCGGAAGCAACGGCTTCGGATATGATCCTCTGTTCAGGCCGTTAGGCTATGAAGTGAGCTTCGGGGAGATTCCGCCGGAGGAAAAAAATAAAATCAGCCACCGGGCAAAGGCACTGGCAGAGTTGCAAAAACAATTGGAACAATTCCATTATTTAAAAGGTGGACTATGAATAAAAAAAGAATTTTTCAAATGATCGTATTGGGCGTGAAGCAGATGCGGGATCCATATTATCAAGGCTTTGCCGCCCAAGTGGGCTTTTATTTTCTGATGTCTATTGTTCCTACCTTGATTGTGCTTTCACAGCTTTTGGGTTTTTTTTCCATATCTCTGGACGCACTCAGTGTTTTGATTCAGAAGTATGTGGCCAGCGATGCGGCGGATATTGTGCTGAAATTAATATCCAGTCAGTCCACCAGCGGTATGAATATTGCCTTTATCGGAATCACCCTGTGGGCGGCATCCCGTGCTGAATTTGCGCTGATGCGGATCGCTAACTATACGCTGACCGGAGGGCGAAGCACCGGAAAAGGGTATTGGCGTGAAAGAATAAGAGCGATTAAGACCATGATAGTCACTCTTTTTACGCTGGCTTTTGGATTGGTCATACTGGTCTATGGTGAATTGATCCTCAAGATCGTGGCAGCGGCATTGATGCGTAATATTGGACTCAATTATGAGGTGGATCTGTTCTGGCTGGTAATCCGGTGGCCGATCACCATGGCTCTTTATTTTCTGATGGTCAGCTACACCTATTATATCCTGCCTTCTCATAGGCTGAAATTCAGACAGATCATGCCGGGGAGCATCTTTGCTTCTGTGGGCATGTTGGTCGTGACATCCGTATATAAGATTTATACCGAGTATATTTCCAATTATGATATTCTGTACGGTTCCATGGCGGCACTGGTAGCTGTTATGATGTGGTTCTACTTTTTGGCATGGGCGCTGGTCTTAGGAATCCTGTGCAACAAGGTATGGGCAGATACAACAATTCCCCATTGAAATCCGTAGATTCCCGTGGGGAATTCATTTTTGCTCTATAAAAACTTTCGACTATGCGGGGTTATTGTTTGGTAAAAGCCTTACTATTTTGTAATGATTCGGATTTTGATAATACCCGGAACGTTCAGCTTAGACGCAACTTCCGCTTCTGTTACCGTACCGTCAATATCCAGAAGGGTGCAGGCGTAATCGCCTTTACTCTTATTTAAGAGGTTGTTGATATTCAAGTTCAGATCGGATACAGCACTGGTCACCGCACTCAGCATGGCCGGAATGTTCTTGTTCAAGACGCAGATTCTTGTTCCGGTCACAGAACCTAAGCTGCAGTCCGGATAATTTACAGAGTTTGTAATATTTCCGCTTTCGATATAATCCATCAGCTCTTCGGTAGCCATGACCGCACAGTTATCCTCGGCTTCTTCTGTGGAAGCACCCAGATGAGGAATGCAGATCACTCCTTCTTTTCCCACCAGTTTGTTATTTGGGAAGTCCGTAATGTATTTTTTTATTTTGCCGGAGGCCAGTGCCACCAGCATATCTTCGTCATTTACCAGCTTATCTCTGGAAAAGTTCAGGAAGATCATGCCGTCTTTCATCAGGGTAATGGTATCTTTATTGATCATTCCTTTTGTTTTATCCATAGCCGGAACGTGGATGGATATATAATCACAATTTGGAAGCAGCTCTTCCAGGCTATGTACAACAGGAATCGTGTTGGAGAGATTATGGGCGGCATGCAGGGTCATATAGGGGTCGTTACCGATGACCTTCATCCCCAGCTTCTCAGCCGCATTAGCAACTGAAACCCCGATAGCTCCAAGACCGATGACGCCTAACGTCTTGCCTTTTATTTCATTGCCGGCAAACTGGCTTTTCCCTTTTTCTACAGCCTTTGCGGCATCTTCGTTTCCCACCAGCCCGTAGGACCATGTAATGGCATCCGGAATGTTTCTGGATCCAAGGAACAGACCAGCCAGTACCAGTTCCTTTACAGCGTTTGCATTGGCACCCGGTGTGTTAAAGACCACGATTCCTTCTTCCGCGCACCGGCTGACCGGAATGTTGTTGACTCCCGCCCCGGCTCTTGCAATAGCCAGCAGATTTTCGGAGAATTCCATGGAAAGCATATCTTGGCTTCTTACCAGAACACCGTTTGCTGAATTTATGTCTTCAGTAATTGTATATTGGTCTGTAAGACGGCCGAGGCCTACAGGAGATATTTTATTTAGTGTTGCGATATTATACATTTTTGTCACCTCATAACAAATTTTAATAGAAATTTTGTGATAAACACATGAAAAAATTTATCTTGGAGCACATTATACCACTTTACTAGCCATGAGTAAAGTGCTATAATGACATTTAATTAACATTAGAAAACCCAAAATATTGTTTTTTAGTAACAATAAATTATATGAAAGAGGTGAATTTTTGATGAACAAAAACAACGGCAGAGTATATAACTTTTCAGCTGGACCATCTATGCTGCCTTTAGAGGTGATGGAAAATGTAGCGGCACAGCTAACAAATTATATGGGATGCGGACAGTCCGTTATGGAGATGAGCCACCGTTCCAAAGAATTTCAGGCGATTATTGATGAAGCAGAAGCAAACTTGAGGACTCTCATGAAGATTCCGGAGAACTATAAGGTGCTATTCCTTCAAGGGGGAGGAACCCTGCAATTTTCCATGGTGGCTATGAACCTTCTGAGAAAGTCCAAGAAAGCGGACTATATTGTAACCGGTACATGGGCTAAAAAAGCCGCGGCAGAGGCTAAAAAGTTCGGAGATATTAAAATCGTGGCATCCTCAGAGGATACGACCTTCTCCTATATTCCTAAAGTAAAGAAGGAAGATTTTCGGGCAGATGCGGATTATGTACATATTACTTTTAATAATACGATTTATGGAACGCACTACGGTTATATCCCAGATACAGGCGATATCCCGCTGGTGGCAGATATGTCCTCCTGCATCCTTTCAGAAGAAATCGATGTGACCAAGTTTGGACTGATTTATGCAGGGGCGCAGAAGAACATTGCACCGGCCGGTGTGACCCTCGTCATCATTCGGGAAGACCTGATCGGATTTGCTCCGGCAGAGACTCCTACCTATTTGGATTATAAGGTGCATGCGGAAAACGGTTCCATGTATAACACCCCTCCGTGCTTTACGATTTATGTGGCAGGAGAAGTGTTCAAGCATATTTTAAAGAACGGCGGGATTCCTCCGCTTCACCAGTTGGACGTTGAAAAGGCAGGAAAGCTTTATAAGTATATCGATGAAAGTAAGATGTATAAGTGCCCGGTTCAGGCGGACAGCCGTTCTCTCATGAATGTGGTATTTGTAACGGGCGATGGGGAACTGGATAAGAAGTTTATCGCAGAAGCAAAGGAAAAGGGACTGGTAAACCTTGGCGGACATCGCTCTATTGGAGGAATGAGAGCAAGTATTTACAACGCCATGCCAATGGAAGGCGTGGATACACTCATCGCTTTCATGAAGAAGTTTGAAGAGGAAAACGCAAAATAAATGGGTGGAATAAAAAACCATAAAAATTTCATATATTAGAACGCAGAAATATGATAGAATAAAAAGTGGTAAAAATGCAAAGTTTTTATCACTTTTAATTTTTAATCAAACGAAGTAAAATGAGGAAGTATCATGAAGTATTTTATTATAGTCCCCGATGGAGCGGGGGACGAAAAAATTGAAAGCCTGGGCGGAAAAACGCCGCTTGAGACCGCAAACATGCCTGTGATCAACGGGCTGGCGGCAAAGGGTGAGGTCGGTATGGTGCAGACCATACCGGAAGGAGTCGCACCGGGAAGCGATGCGGCGAACCTGTCTGTTATGGGGTATGATCCGGCGGTCTATCTGACCGGAAGATCTCCGCTGGAAGCAGCCAGCATCGGCATTGATATGTCGGATACGGATGTGGCTTTCAGAACGAACATTATTACATTGGTGGATCCTGAAACGGGTAAGCCCGCCGATGAAACCACTACGACCGCTTATGAAGACTTAATTATTACGGATCACAGTTCTGGAGATATTACTACAGAAGAAGCGGATGCGTTGATCAAAGCCATCCAGCAGGAATTGGGAAGCGAAAAGCTTCGATTCTATACAGGAGTGAGTTATCGCCACTGCATGATCGCAAAGGAAGGATCGACAGACTATCAGCTGACGCCTCCACACGATGTACTGGGAAAGCCAGTGGGAGCTCATCTTCCTAAAGGGGAAGGACTGGTGGAAGGTGCGGCGGCACAGGACGCCGAATTTATTACAGAATTAATGAAAAAAAGCTATGAAATCCTACGGAAGCATCCTGTGAATCAGGCGAGAAAGGCCAGAGGACTGAATCCTGCCAACACCGCGTGGATCTGGGGCCAGGGAAAGAAACCAAGCTTATCTTCCTTCTATGATAAATATAAGATCACGGGAACGGCCATTTCTGCCGTGGATCTGATCAAGGGAATCGCTATCTGTGCGGGCTTGGATTCTGTGGATGTGGAAGGTGCTACCGGTACGATACATACCAACTATGACGGAAAAGCACAGGCAGCCATACAGGAATTTAAAAACGGGAAGGACTTTGTCTACATGCACTTGGAGGGACCGGACGAATGCTCTCATCAGGGAGATCAGCCGGGAAAAATAAAGTGTATGGAGCTGATCGATGAAAAAATTGCAAAGCCGGTGATAGATTATTTAAGGGATGCGGGAGAAGCATTCAGAGTGCTGGTGGTTCCCGATCACAGAACTCCGCTTTGCCTTCGGACTCATTCCTCTGACCCGGTACCCTTTGTGCTCTATGACAGCACAGGGGAGCAGAAGCAGGATAGAGCCAGAGCTTTTAATGAGGATTCCGGCAGGATGGGAAAAAGCTTTGGAAGCGGATATGAATTAGCCGATTATTTTTTTGAAAAATTTTGAGAAAGAGATTTAGATTTGGGGAAGCAATGAAGAAAACGATTACAGTAATGATTGTGTTATTTTCCTTGATTGCAAATCTGGGAGCCAATACTGCTGCTGTCTTTGCAGAGACAGACGGTGCGAAAACACCGGCAATCACAGCAGCACCGTCTATCGTGGCAGAAACAGGGGTTTTAATCGATGCAAGGACGGGCACCGTTTTGTACAATAAGGGAATGGATATACAAGAAGAGCCTGCAAGTACGACGAAGATCATCACAGGCCTTTTAGCAATAGAGAAGCTGCCGCTGGATAAGGTGGTAACTATTGATGCTGAAACTCCTTTTACAGAGGGAAGCAGAATATACCTGATGGAAGGTGAAAAAATTACAGTGAGGGATTTGCTGTATGCCTTATTTTTGGAATCTGCTAATGATGCGGCAGTCGCTTTAGCTGTGGAAATGGCGGGAAGTGTGGATAACTTTGCGGTGATGATGAACCAAAAAGCCAAGGAATTAGGAGCTGAAAATACGAATTTCCGCAATCCGAATGGACTGCATCTGGAAGGACATGTGACAACTGCCCGCGATCTGGCCGTGATTGCAAAAACAGCTATGGAAAATCCTGTTTTCAGGCAATATGTGAGCACCTATAAATATACCATCCAGCCTACCAACAAACAGGAGGAACCGAGATATTTATACAATACTAACCGGCTGCTTTATGACAATAAGACAAAGGTTTCCGTGAACGGTGTACTTCGCCCGGCCAAATATGACGGTGTAGTCGGAATAAAGACCGGATATACCGGGCAGGCAGGAGGTTGTCTGGTCGCCGGAGCGGAGAGAAACGGAACAGAGCTGATCGCTGTGGTCATGAAATCTACTGATTCCGGGCGGTTCGGGGACTCTATAGCCCTTTTGGACTGGGGTTTTGAAAACTATCATACGGTCAAGCTTGTTAATAAAGGCGCAGCTGCGGGTATCATAAAGGTAAGCCGCGGTGCCCAAAGGCAGGCTCCGCTGGTGGCGAAGCAAAACGGATATGTGACGCTTCCTGTCAATCAGACCGCAAGGCAGATTCAGAAGGTCGTAAAAACGGCGGAGAAAGTCAAGGCTCCCGTTCAGGCGGGACAAAAGTTCGGAAGTGTTGACTTTTTCCGAAATGGAGAGCTTTTGGGATCTGTCCCTGTCGTTTCAGGAGAGACGGTCGAAAAGGGCGGTATTTTTTCTGCCTTTAGCGGACTGGACAAGGGCGCAGTTAAAATTGCAGCAGGCATTGGAACCGCTGTGGCAATAGCTGCTGCGGCTGTGGGAATATTGCTTTATATGAGATATCAAAATATAAAGCGCAGAAAGCTCAGAAGACAGCAGCGTGCTCTGAGAATTGCCATGGACAGGGAAAAGGATAAATTGTATTACAATAGAGAAAACTATATGAACAGGTAGAAATGTTTGATATTAAAGAAAATTTAAAAAAACTCCCGGATAGCCCGGGAGTTTATATTCATAAGGATAAACTGGGGCAGGTTATTTATGTAGGAAAGGCCATTTCTTTGAAAAACCGGGTGCGCCAGTATTTTCAGTCGCCTAAGAACATGCCGGCAAAGGTGCGGGCTATGGTGAGCCATATTGAAGAATTTGAATATATTACTACTGCGACAGAGATGGAAGCTCTGATTTTGGAGTGTACGCTGATTAAACGGTACATGCCGAAATACAATGTATTATTGAGGGATGACAAAACCTATCCCTATATCAAGCTGACCATGAATGAGCCGTATCCAAGACTGGTCAAGACCAGAAGGATTGAAAAGGATGACGGCAAGTATTTTGGACCGTACAGTGATGCAGGAGCGGTGAATCAGACCATTGATCTTTTAAATAACATATTTGCTCTCAAAAGGTGTGCCACAAGAAAATTTCCGGAAATCATAAAGCCTTGCTTGAATTACCATATTAATCAGTGCAGAGGTATCTGCACGGGGAAGGTGAGCAGAGAATCTTATATGCAGGACGTGGAGCAGGTCATCGAGTTCTTGAACGGTAAAACCAAGCCTCTGACGGATATGCTTGCAGAGAAAATGCAGGAAGAGTCAGAGCTGCTCCACTTTGAAAAAGCGGCTGAGCTGAGGGACTATATTGAAGCAGTCAAGATTCTTTCTGAAAAACAGCGGGTGGTCCTGCTCGGCATCAAGGATCTGGACATTGCTCTGGCTATTTCCAGCAGTCAAAAATCTTACGTAGTCTTATTCTTTGTGCGAAACGGCAAGCTGACAGGCCGGGAAAGCTTTGCTATGGAAGGAACGCAGGAAAAGCATGAACTGGTCAGTGAATTTATCAAGCAGCATTACAGTGAAAATCCAAACATTCCGTATGAGATTCTGGTAGAACAGCCTTTGGAAGAAACCGAATTAATAGAAGGATTTTTGGGTGAAATGGCGGGCAGACAGGTAAGGATCACGGTGCCTAAACGAGGGGATAAAAGAGATCTGCTGCAGCTGGCGCAAAAAGATTCCATAGAAATGTTAAAGACTATTGATGAGCGGGAAAACAACCACAGAGCACGAAGAGAGGCTTTATCAAAGGAAATCGGTAATCTGATTACAGAGATTACCGGAGAGCCTCCATCAACAGAGTCTGGAGACTATCGGGTAGAAGCCTACGATATTTCCAACACCAACGGGGTGGATTCCGTGGGTGCTATGGTGGTATTTGAGGGACTAAAGCCCAACAAAAAAGAATACAGACGGTTCAAGATCCGAACGATTGAAGGCCCAAATGATTACGGAAGCATGCAGGAGGTTCTGTATAGAAGGTTCAAGCGAGCGCTTGACGGAGATCCTGCTTTTAGTACACTGCCGCAGATCTTGTTCATTGACGGCGGAAAAGGGCAGGTAACGGCTGTACAGCAGATTCTGGACGCCATGAAGCTGTCCATAGCGGTGGCGGGCATGGCCAAGGATGATAAGCATCGGACCAGAGCCCTGGTATATAAGCCGTATGGATCGGAGGAATATGCGGAGCTGCTTCTGAAAGAGCATCCCCTGCTGTTCAAATATACAGGAGCCGTTCAGGAAGAGGTTCACCGGTTTGCAATCGATTATCATAGGGGACTGAGGGGAAAACGAATCCAGGGCTCCGCACTGGATGAAGTAGACGGTGTGGGCCCGCAGAGACGTAATGCCCTTTTAGGGTATTTCGGAAGCCTTGACAAGATTAAAAAGGCCACACTGGAAGAATTGTGCATGGTGCCCGGCATTACGGAACAGGTAGCAAAAAATATCAAAGAATATTTTGATTGATAAAGATAAATGAAGGTGGTATAGTAATGATAATAGTATATGAAAATTCACATATACTAAGGGAGTTACCAAAACGATTTTTACATGGAGGACTTTAATATGTCAGATAAAGAAAAATGCGCCGGCGGTTGTGACTGCGGCTGCGAAGAACATGATCACGATGAATCAGACTTTCTAACGTTGGAATTTGATGATGGCGTAGAAGTAGAATGCGAAATTATGGGTGTATTTGATTTCGAAGGAAAAGAATATATCGCGCTTATTCCTGACGATGGAACAGATGATGTATACATCTATGGATATAAGGAAGTGGGCGAAGAAGAATTCGAATTAGTCGATATCGATGATGACGCGGAATTTGAGCGAGTTGTAGCTGAATTTGACAAGCTGACAGCTGAAGAAGAATAGCCGATTCTTTTATAAAGATATGAAATTTCATCATCTTAAAAATTAGATCAGTTGGGTTTGTTTCCTGCCTTTCAAAAATAGAAACAACAAAAAACAGAGAGTGTACACTCTCTGTTTTTTGATTTGCTGATTTTTTATTTATTTAGGGGAACCCAAGCAATCCGTTTTGTCAAATCGCCGATTTAAAAAAACGTTTGCACAAGCCTGTCTTTCGATGATTTTGCAATAATCGGAGCAGACTATGAAGAATAATCAGACTCTATGGGGATAAAACCTGACCAATTCCCTTAATTTTTTTAAGCATATACCTATTAAAAAACAATGTCAATAGGCAGTTTTATAATAGGTTACAGGAAATTTTCAACAGAACACAAATTTGCTGTAATTTGAGGAATAAAATTGAAATTTTTATCTGTAATTTTGCTATTGCATACAGAGATACATGTTTATGCATATGAAATAACAGATAAATTTATTTAATAGTTGAATTGTAATACGGTTTCGGATATAGTAACTATGTGTGGTCAAAAAAAGACCGAGCAGTTGGAGGATATAGATAGTATGAACAAATATGATATTATAATTGCCGGAGCCGGTGCAAGCGGAGTATTCTTGTCCTATGAGCTTACAAAGCTTGATAATAAAGCAAAGATTTTAATGTTAGATAAAGGGGCGCCTCTTGAGAAAAGAATATGCCCTATTAAGCTTGGAAAAACAGATAATTGCATTAAATGTGAACCCTGTCACATTATGAACGGATATGGCGGAGCGGGAACCTTATCGGATGGAAAATACAACATTACGACCAAGTTCGGCGGAGACCTGCATACGTACATAGGTCAGGAAAAAGCCATGGAGCTTATGGAGTATGTGGACGAGGTCCTTTGCAGCTTCGGAGGGGCGGACGCCAAGCTTTATTCCACGGGAAATTCCGATTTAAAGACGACGGCCTTGAGGAATAATTTGAATCTGCTGGATGCAAAGGTAAGACATCTGGGAACAGACCGAAATGTTCAGATTCTGGAGAGAATCTGTAACTACACGAAAGAACGGGTCGAAATGGAATTTTATGCAACCGTTACGGAGGTCGCCCAAAATCCGGATGGGACCTTTAGCGTTAAGACCAATAAAGGAGAAGAATATCAGTGCGACGATCTGGTTTTGGCAACTGGGCGTTCCGGCTCCAAATGGATTTCAGGCATCTGTGATCAGATGCATATCGGGCTGGAGCAGAACCGCGTGGATATAGGCGTTCGAGTGGAGCTGCCCGCTGAAATTTTCAAGCACATTACAGACGAAGTATACGAGAGTAAGATTGTTTATAAGACGGATAAGTATAACGATATGGTGCGGACCTTCTGTATGAACCCTTATGGAGAGGTCGTGGCGGAAAACACCAACGGAATTGTGACCGTAAACGGACACAGCTATGCAGACCCGTCTCTTCGAACAGAGAATACGAACTTCGCCCTTTTGGTCTCCAATAAGCTGACAGCTCCTTTTAAAGACAGCAACGAATACGGGGAATCCATAGCCCGACTGTCCAATATGCTGGGCGGCGGAGTCCTGATGCAGCGATTCGGGGATCTGGTGAAGGGAAGAAGAAGCAGTGAAAGGCGTATGGAAAAATGCTTTACAAGACCGACCTTGAAGGCAACGCCGGGAGACCTTAGTCTGGTGCTGCCTAAGAGACAGCTGGACAATATCATTGAAATGATTTATGCGCTGGACAAGATTGCCCCGGGAACGGCCAATGAAGATACCCTTCTTTATGGCGTGGAAGTAAAATTTTACAATTCACGGGTAGAGGTCAATGAAAATCTTGAGACGAAGATAAAGGGCCTGTATGCCTTGGGAGATGGCTCCGGTGTGACCCACTCGCTCTCGCAGGCTTCAGCCAGCGGCGTTCACCTGGGTCGAATTTTAGCAGAAAAATATTCAAAATAAGTCACTTTAGAAGGAAAAGCAAGGTAAATTACATCAAACATACCTTGCTTTTTATTTTTTCGACAAAAATCTACAAAATTAGACAAGTTAAAGTAAAAATAAGGGTAGATTTGGTAGAATTATCAAGAATTTATATTGATAAATATAAAATATATGCTATAATATTAAAAAATTGCACTGTTTCCATAAATAAGATGTAATATGTGAAAATGTTTTAATCCGGTTTAATTTGTGGGATATGAATGGTTAAAACTGAAGATTTAGCAAAGCAGCCGAAAGCCTGTGACGCAAAGCTATAGGGCCTGAACTCAAGTGAGATGGCAGCCAGTTGCATATATTAGAACTCCTAAATTGTGCAATAGGAGTTTTTTTCGTGTAATAAATCATATCAAGTAGTAAATCGCATGTAAAGGTTAACAAAGGGTACATATAAGTCAAAAGGAGCAGAGAAGCATGAGTAATATAGGAATTGCGGTAGTGGATATAACCGCATCAAATGTGCACAAATTGTTGTATGCGAATCAGAATTATTATGTGACCAGAAAATATCAGCCGGAGGAGTTGAAGGCTGCGTATCAGAATAATGTATGGGAGCTGCTGGATGCAGAAAGCAGAATCCAGATGAACATATTAATTGAGGAGGCATTGAAGTATCAAAAAAATACACTGAATTTTGATATAAAGGTCAGGTGCAAGGATGGGGGATATAAATGCCTGCTTTGCAAGGGAAAATTAATATGCAATCCGGAACGCGTCACGATGAATATCGTAGAAACGGATATAACTGATGTGAGTCAGAACCTGGCAGCGGGTATTTTATAGAAGATGCCGCCTGAAGTTTGCTGAAAATTAAAAAATAATGAACATTTTTCTACAACATTCAACATTTTATAAAGCAAAATAGTTGCAAAAAATGTTGAATAATATATAATTTAGGAAGAATAAAAAAGTGGATAAGGGTATATCCATTTTTTAGAAAAAATGTAAAAATAAACGAACTTGATTTATTACGAATACATTTTATTTATGATAAATGCGTGAATGATCTTATTCACGAAGCCAGAAAGGTGGTATGTATATTGTCGTTCTTAAATTCTATGAATATAAGCGCCTCCGCATTGACTGCACAGAGGCAGAGGCTGGATATTATTTCTGAGAATGTGGCGAACATCGACACAACGCGGACGGAAGCCGGGGGACCCTATCGACGAAAAATGGTAGTGTTTGAAGATAAGGCCGGAGACGTTTCCTTTAAAGATTCTCTCAATCAGGCCATCCTTGAAAAGGATGAAGATGGAAAAATGATCCGGCGGGACTATTCGCCGGGAGTACGGGTCAGCGGCATTATTGAAGATCAGAGCGATTTTAAGACCGAATATAATCCAGAACACCCCGATGCGGATGCAAACGGATATGTAAGACTTCCCAACGTAAATATGCTGGAAGAAACCATTGACAGCATGGCCGCTACGAGATCCTATCAGGCGAATGTTACGGTTTTGAACGCCGTAAAAATGATGGCACAGAAGGCACTGGAGATTGGTAAATAACCGATTCGTGTGCAAAAGTAATTGGAGGTAGTAAAAGTATGTTTATAGATCCTATACAGACACTGAACAGCATTGCGGATATAAGCCGGTTAAACAAAGCGGACGGCAGCGACAAGCTTGTAAACAGCACAAATGATATCACTGATGCCGGATCAGCGCAGGGTGCGCAGATTCCATTCAAGACCGTGTATGAAGAAGCCATTCAGGATGTCATTAACACCGATCAGCAGGTAAATGTGGATGCTCAAGCGCTGGCAACTGGAAAAAGCGACAACTTGCATCAATATAGTATCGACATCGCAAAAGCTCAGCTGTCGATTAACCTTTTGGCTGAATTGAGGAATAAGGCTCTTGATTCATACAATGAAATCATGCGTATGAGTGTGTAAGGTTAGGATAAGGTGGCAGGACATTGCGAGAACGGTTGATAGAACGATTTAAACAGATAAAGACAAATATAGCAGACAAACTGGGTCCCATAAACAGTAAGCTCAGTAAGAAAGCTAAGATTATTATTGCGGTGGTTGCGATATTGGTTATTGCAGCTTCTTTTGCGATTGCTCTTTCCCTGAACTCTACCGAGTATGCGGTGCTGTATACGGGGCTGGAGGATCCGGAGGCTACGGAAGTAATCGGTATATTAGAAAATCAGGGCATTAAATATAAGCATCAGGACAATACGATCTATGTACCCGAAGAGACGGTTGACAAGGTCAAGGTGGCTCTGGCATCGGAAGGCTATCCGAAGAGCGGTTTTACATACGACATTTTTAAAGACAATGTCAGCTTAATGTCCACGGACTTTGAAAAATATAAATATGCGCAGTTTGAGCTGGAGAACCGTATGGCGGAAACCATTAAGCAGTTTGACGGCGTGAAGAACGCAACGGTTGCCATTGCCATGGCGGATGAACAGAAATACGCCCTGGAGGAGGACAAACAGGAATCCTCCGCTTCCGTTACAGTGACCATGGAAGAAGGCGGCTCCCCCAGTGCAGCGCAGGTGAAGGGTATCCAGAGGCTGGTTGCCAAAGGTGTTCCGGGCATGAAAATTGAAAATGTGGCAGTCCTCAACGGCAATGGGGAAGAGGTACAGCCCGACGATGAAGCCGACGCTCAGGAAGGCGCAGCAGCATTAAAGCTTAAAGTTGAAAAACAAATCGAGGACAGCATCAAGGAAAAAGTTTTGCACTTATTCCAACCGGTATTTGGAGAAGATAATATCCGGGTAAGTGTGACTTGCTCCGTAGATTTAGACAAGAAAATTAAAGAAATTATCGAATATATTCCTTCTGAGGACAACAAGGGGGTTTTGTCAAAATCCACTTCTAATTACGAGGTCCAGGGAGAAGGTAAGGTCACGGAAGGCGTACCAGGTACGGAGACCAACGCGGATGTTCCGGTATATCCTGGGGTTTCCACGGACGGAAAAGATATTTATTTCAAAGACGATCGTTCTTTTGAATACCTGGTCAGCCAGGTGAAGGAACAGGTTCAGAGCGATGCAGCAGACCTGACCGACACTACGGTATCCGTAGCAGTGGACAGTGCGAGCCTGACGCCTGCAAAGGCCGGAGAACTGAGACAGGCGATTGCCGTTGCTGTGGGTGTTGACCCCTCGCTGGCGGACACAAAAATTGCGATTTTTAACGCGCAGTTCTATGAGCCGGAAACACAACAGGCTTCCGGATTTGGAGCTGTACTGGAGAAAAACCCGGCATTGAAGGTTATTATTCCGGCTGTGCTGGCGCTGATTATTGCCTTGATCGTGGTTACGATTGTGGTCATTAGAAAGATCAGATTAAAGAAGAAAGCAGAAGAAGAGGTAGAGGAAGAGCTTCCGGAAATCATACCAGAAACAGAAGAGCTGGTACGTCTGGACGAGCTTGGAAAGACCAGAGAAGAAGAACTGAAAGGCCAAATTCAGGACTTTACGGACATCAATCCGGAGATTTCAGCTCAGCTGCTTAAGACTTGGCTAAGAGGAGAAGAGGAAAATGAGTAGAGATGCCAGCGGCTTGACAGCGCAGCAGAAGGCGGCGGCTGTTGTGATTTCCCTTGGAGCCGAAAGGGCCTCCAAGATCTATAAATTCCTTGGGGAGGAAGATCTGGAAACCCTCACCCTGGAGATTGCAAAACTGAATCATGTTACACCTACGCAGACCGAGTCGGCTATGGATGATTTCTATAAGCTTTGCCTGACTCAGAAGGTCATTACCGAAGGCGGTGTAGATTATGCCAAAACGGTACTGGAAAAAGCTTTTGGCCCTCAAACGGCTACGGCACTGCTGGAAAGAGTCACCAGAAACCTAAAGACCAGAGCCTTTGAATTTATCAGAAAGACTGACAGCAAGAATCTTTTTGCGATTATTCAGCATGAGAGGCCTCAGACCATCGCATTGATTTTATCTTATGCCAAACCGGAACAGGCCTCGGAGATCATTACCGAATTACCAAAAGAAAAACAGGTACGGGTAGTAGAGTGCATTGCCAAAATGGATAGTGCGTCTCCGGAAACCATTAAGATCATCGAAAATATCTTGGAGAAAAAGTTCGCTTCGGTTCTTTCATTGGATTTTGCACAGGTTGGCGGTGTAGACTACATTGCCGAAGTTATGAACAGCATAGACAGAAGCAATGAAAAATACATATTTGATGAATTGAGCAAGAAAGACATCAAGCTTGCCGATGACATCCGAAATAAAATGTTCGTATTTGAAGACATTACGCTTCTTGATGACAGAAGCATACAGGAATTTCTGCGAGAGGTGGATACACAGGATATCGTATATGCATTAAAGGGCTCCACTCAGGAGGTTGCCAATATGATCTTCCAGAATATGTCCAGCCGTATGACAGAAACGGTCAAGAGCGAATTAGAGTTTACCTATAATGTCCGCTTAAAGGATGTAGAAGAAGCTCAGCAGAGAATTGTTGGTATCATAAGGCGTTTGGAAGAAGAAGGACGGCTGATGATCAATAAGGGGGGAAAGGATGAGATAATTGCGTAAGTCGAAGTCTAAAGCCCATGAGACAACCTATGAGCGTTTTCAGGTTCAGTCTTCTCTTGAGAAGGCGGAAAAAAGTCTGGAAGAAGCTATAGAACGTGTAAAAATGGAAAGCAAATATCCGGATCCCCAAGACAGTGAGGCTCAGAAAGCTGTAGAAGAAGCCATGTCCGCGTTCAAGAAGGCGGTGCTGGAGGAACAGCAAAAGGAAGGCTTAAAGGAAAACAGCGGAATTAAACCACTTTACGGATATGCACCTGAATTTTCAAGTCCCAGTAAAATAGACCGCGATATAGGCGACATAGACGAAGAAAAAAAGGGCATACTGACGAGGCTTTTGGGTGAAGAAGCCTTGCAGGAACATGAAAATGAAGAAGCCCTGCGGCGGGAAGAGCTGCTGAAACAGGATCTGCTCAACGAAGAATTTCATGATGGATATGATTCCCTGGTTCGAATTGCTGAGTTTAACAGGGATTTAAACAAAACGGACGATCAGCCCAAGGAGAAACATATTCTAAACGAGAGCGAAGACTATGAAATGAAGTGCTTTAATGAAAAAAATGTCTTTGAGGATGAGTCCTACGAATATGAGGCCGATGATATCATGCCGACGAACTTCTTCCTTCATTCCTTTGATGAGGAAGAGGAAGAGAAGATTGAGCCGTATGATATCAATGAAGCCCTGGTTTTAGGAGAGGTCATTCCGCCGGATCACCTTTCAGAAGACCTTCCGCCTGAATCCGGTGAACAGGAGGCGGAAGCTCAGAACGAAGAAGGAGATCAGGAAGAGGCGGAGAGTTCGGAAGAGCCGCCTGAAATCAATCGGGAAGAACTGGAAGCGGCCAAAGCAGCAATTTTGGAAGAAGCGAGAAAACAGGCACAAGAAATGTTGGCAGATGCCTCGGCTGAATCAGAAAAGCTTATAGAGGAAGCCAAACAGCAGGCCCAGAAGCTCATAGAGGAGACTGTTCAAAAAGCTACGGAAGAGGCCTCAGACAAGGGCTTTGCCGAAGGATATAAAAAAGGACAGAACGAAGGCTATATGGCAGCGGAAAACGCTGTAAACGAGGGAATGATACAGGAAGCGGCTGCTTTTAGAGAGGAGCTGGAAGCTTCTTTAAAAGAATTCGAGGAAAGAAAAGAAGAGATTCTGGGAAACAGCTTAAATGATTTGACAGATTTAGCTGTTAATATCGCTGAAAAGGTCATTAAAATCAGCTTGAGATCCAGTAAGGATGTAGTGGCTAAAATGATCGTGGCAGCCGCTGAAGACTGTCGGGACAAGCAATGGGCTAAGGTATACATTTCTCAGGATGAAAAAGCGCTTGCCATGAACTTGGAAAAAGAACTGATTGACGCGCTGAATCAGATTTCATCAAATGTGAAGGTGGTCGTTATGGAGGACGAGCCTTCCGGAACCTGCATCATAGAATCCCCGGATCAGATCGTGGATGCCAGTGTAGGGACACAGCTTGATAATATCAGGCAGATCGTCAGTGATAATAGAACGTAGGAGGAGCCGGGCTTGTACTTGAAGGACTTATCGGAGCTAATAAAAAATTCGGAAACATTCGAACATATCGGTAAAATTGAAAATATTGTTGGTATGAGTATTGAGGCTTCCGGTATTAAGGCAAGCATTGGAGATATTAACGTAATTACCTCAAAAGACGGCAAGCGGAAGGTAATGTCCGAAGTGGTCGGCTTTAAGGGTGATAAGACCATATTGATGCCCTATGACTTTATTGAAGGAATGGGCTCTGGAGATTTTGTCAGGAGTACCAAGAATCGGCTTCGGATTCCGGTAGGAGAGTTTCTGTGCGGCAGAACTATCAATGCGATGGGAGAGCCCATAGACGGGATGGGTTCCGTAGACCACTCTGTGCTGTGCAGTGTGGAAAATAACTATATCAATCCGCTGAGCCGGCCGCCTATTACGGAGCGAATTCATTTTGGTATTAAAGCAATAGACGGCTTCCTCACGGTAGGAAAAGGTCAGAGAATCGGTATCTTTGCCGGAAGCGGCGTGGGTAAAAGTACACTGCTTGGAATGATCGCCAAACAGGCGTCAGCAGATATCAATGTCATTGCACTGGTAGGAGAACGAGGAAGAGAAGTCAAGGAATTCATCGAACGGGACTTGGGGCCTGCGGGCATGGCACGATCTGTGCTGGTGGTCGCCACCTCGGATCAGCCGGCGGTGCAGAGAGCAAAATGCCCGGTGGTGGCCACCGCCATTGCAGAATATTTTAAAGATCAGGGAAAAGATGTACTGCTGATGATGGACTCGCTGACCCGATTTGCCATGGCACAGAGAGAAATCGGTCTGGCCGTGGGTGAACCGCCGGTTGCCAGAGGATATACCCCCTCTATTTATGCAGAAATGCCAAAGCTTCTGGAAAGAAGCGGAAACTTTGAGAATGGGTCTATTACAGGCATCTACACCGTTCTGGTGGAAGGCGACGATACCAACGAACCCATTGCTGATACCGTCCGGGGTATTTTGGACGGGCATATTATTCTTTCGAGAAAGCTTGCGGCCAAAAATCATTTTCCGGCCATTGAAATCGGCGGAAGTATTTCCAGATTAATGACCGCCATAGTAGATGAAAATCACAAGGCTATGGCTTCCAAGATAAGAGATATATTAGCTTTATATGAGGAAAACGCAGACCTGATATCCATTGGTGCGTATAAAGCCGGAGCGAATGCCAGACTGGACAACGCAGTGGCAAGAATTGATGCTATTAACAGATTCCTGAAACAGTCGACTACAGAGTTCTTTGACTACGAGGAAGTCTTGGAGGGAATGACCAGAATTTTGGAATAATCGTTGAAAATTTGGGGAAAAAGGTATAAAATAGATTATTATGGCGAAATTTAGATTTTCTTTAAAATCCGTAGAGAAATATAGAAATATTATGTTAGATGGTGCCAAGGCAAGGTTTGCCAAAGCAGCCTCCGATGTCAGCAGGCAGGAAGAGCTTATTTTAAAGATAGAGAGTGAGCTGATTGCCGTAAACGAGGAGCTGAACTATAAAAACAGTCAGGGCATTAGTATTCTTGAACATAAAGGATACAAGAGTTATATCAAGATATTGGAAAGCAACATTAAAAATGAAGAAGAAAAATTAAAAGGACTAAGGAAGATCGAATACCGGCGAAGAAGTGAGATGATTGCGGCAAAGACCGATGTCATGTCCATAGAGAAGCTTCGCGAAAAAAGATTTGAGGAATATAGAAAAGAAGAAAGCAAAAAAGAAGGACTGGCTACGGAGGAATTCCTATCGAATCAGTTATCCAGCCGCACCTAGCGGTTTGATATAAAAACTTAATAGGAAAGGAGGAGCTTGAATGAATACAGAAGTGTTTTTTCAAACGATGAACAGCAATTCCGCTGTAAAAAGGGGAAACGCTCAGATGCTTCGTGCAGACGGCAGTTCAACCGGATCGTTTAAAAAGGAAATGGATCAGATTTTTGAAAGAAAGCAGAGCCGATCCAATGATTCGGAGAAAAGCAGTATCACTAAGGACAGCAGAACATCCGGTAAGGTACAGCAGAAAGAAGAGCCGGAGAACGTACCGGACAGCGGCGTAAACGCCGAAAAGAAGGATTCGTGTACCGATGTTACCCCAGAGGAACAGGCACTGGCCGCAGCTCAGATACAGCAGCCGGTTCTGCTGGCAGCAAACGACCTGAACGGTATCGCCAATGCACTACAGCAGACACAGGCTCAAGCGGTGACTACTGCGCCGATTGCGGCTAACCTGGCAGAAATGCCGCTTCATTCAACCGAGAACATGCAAACTGCGGCAGGAACCGAAGAAGGCGAAATCAAACTACCGTTTCAAAACAGCGCAGATTTGGTGAAATCGTCTATGATTCAGCCAAAGCAAAGCGGCGGTCAAGAAAATCAGACCCCGGACTTTGCGGAAAATCAGACAAAAGGAAGTCTGCTTGCGGGAAAGCAAGCACAGGAGAAATCCAATGCTTCCGGTGAGAGCCTTGGCATGCAGCATGTGACAGCTGCGAAAGAAGAGTCGGTTTCAGAGCTACCGGATCTGGTTCAGGAAAATGTTCCGATGAAAAACAATATGCTGGATTTGTCCAAAGTAAATATCAAGGTGGCAGATGCCCCTGTTGATATGAATCAGGCGGATGCAGCACAGCAGCTTGCGGATAAGATCCTGTACAAGCTGAATGCAGGAAAACAGGAATTTGATTTGGAACTGAATCCGAGAGACCTTGGAAAAGTCAATATCAAAATGATATTCCAAAATGGAAGCGCCGAACTGATCATGAGCACATCCAACGCAAAGGCACATCAGCTGCTTTCTGCACAGGCAGATACGCTGAGAGCTATATTGGAGGCAAACACAGGCGCGGACAGCACCGTCAACATAAGGCAGACAGAGACAACTGACGGACAATTTGACAGAGACAATTTCCAACAGCAGAAGGACAGTCAACAGAACCAGCAAAATCATCAGCAGGAGAGAAAAACTACATCAGAAATCTCGTTTGCGGATCGGCTGAGACTGGGATTGGTAAACGACTGGGAAGAAGCTGTGTAGAGAGGAGGAAAGAAGCTTGGCAGATACGACGATTAATGACAAAATTTTAAGCTCATTAAAAGCCCTTACAACCGACAAAAGCAAAAGTACTTCCATAAAAGCCAATCTGGATCTACAGACAACGGACTGGTTGTCCCTTCTGGTAGCACAGCTGAAAAATCAAGACATGTATAATCAGACGGACAATACGGAAATGATGAGCCAAATGGCACAGTATTCCCAAATCCAATCCATGCAGGAAATGGTTTCCAAACAGGAAGATATCTATGCGATGAACACGACTTCTTATGCGGCGTCCTTACTTGGAAAAGAGGTAACAACGGCATCCATCCAAACGACGACCACAACGACGGGCACAACGGATACACTGGTTACCACCAAGGGAACCGTTACCGGCGTGACTTTATTTGAGGGCGAACCCAAAATATATATTGACGGAAAGCCGTTTTCTTTGAATCAGATCATGATTGTAGGAGATGTGGCGACCGACGTAACCCCACCGGATTCAGATGATGAAAATTCCGGAGGCGGCAGCACAGATAAAGAGGAAACCCCACCAACGGATGATGGAGATTGAGGCATAGGAAGAAAATCTGATGAGAAAAGGAGGTGTTGAAAATGGCTGACATAAAGGTAGGAAATAACTATCAGAATTTAAACGGACCAGCGGGCGGCAGAAGTGTAAACAACATGAATAACCTGAACCGCAATCCGGCCGGCATTACCACCATAGGAGCAGATTTTGGAACCCTTTTAAAAGAGCAGCTCGACAAGAACAGCGGCGCTGATAAAAATCAGGGATTGCAATTTTCCAAGCATGCACAGGAACGAGTAGCTCAGAGAGGAATCGACCTGACTCCGGAGTTGATGGAAGACCTGAATTCAGCTGTTAAAAAAGCAGATGCAAAAGGAGCAAAGGACGTGGTGATCTTTGATTCTATGAACGCATTTATCGTAAATGTTCCGAACAAAACAGTGGTCACGACCATGTCCGGAAACGAAATGCGGGACAACGTATTCACCAATATAGACGGTGCGGTAATACTGTAAATCGCAAATAAACAATTGGATAGGCCGTGGATAAATAACTGGACCATTTATGGAGGTTATGAGATATGTGGACTGATATATCTTGGCACGGCTCTGAAAGGAGAAAATAGATGGTTAAATCAATGTTTGCTGCAGTAGCAGGACTTCGCGCCCATCAATCCAAGATGGACGTTATCGGCAATAACATCGCCAATGTTAATACATACGGATATAAGGCTGCAAGGGCGACCTTCCGGGATGTTTTCTATGCCACCACTTCGGGGGCAGGTAACCCGGGAACCGTATACGGAGGTACAAACCCCATACAGTTGGGCTATGGCTCAAAGCTGGGTTCCGTTGATTCTCTGATGACCGGCGGCGGAGCAGCAGCCACGGATAATCCGATGGACTGCATGATCGTCGGAAACGGATTCTTCCTTGTGGGGCGAAAGCCGGAGGAAACCGCCGGAGAATACGACACCATTGCAGTGGAAGATGGACTGCAGGACGACGGATCTGCTGCAGAGGACGAAACGGCCGGAAAAGTGGATCCAACAGAAGTATCTGCTCTTAACCTGACGAGAGTTGGTATCTTTAACTTTGACGGCGATGGAAATCTGGTAGATTCCAACGGAAGAATGGTCTATGGCTTCCCAAGTGAATACAAAGAAGATGCTTCCGATACCACCAAGAGCGGATATTCGATTCAAACAGATCAGCTTACTGCAATCCGGCTGCCAAACGCTAACAAGAAAGACAGCACGGGTACGGGAACTGACAAGGATGAATATGAACCGATGTCGTTGAGCGGAATTGCCATTGGTAAGGATGGAACCATTACGGGAACCAATGATGCAGGAGAAAGCATTCTGATCGGTAAAATCGCTTTGGCAAATGTTCCGAATCCGAATGCCCTGGAAAGAGGTGAAAACTCTTATTATACAGCAAAAGGTAATACCGGAACAATTACCGTAAATCCATCGGGACAGAATTCTACGGGAACGATGGAAGCGGGATATCTGGAAATGTCCAACGTGGATCTGTCTAAAGAATTTACAGACCTGATCACGACGGAAAGAGGCTTTCAGGCAAATACAAGAATCATCACTGTAACAGACGAAATGCTTCAGGATTTAGTAAATATGAAGAGATAATCAAATATGGTATGGAGGAGCGCAATCCGTTCCTCCATACTGTGATGAATGAGTGGGATAACATGATAAAACTTACCAAGCTGAACGGAGTGGAATTCTTGCTGAATGACGCTCAAATTCAAATGATTGATTCCATACCGGAATCTAAGGTCGTCTTAAGCAATAAAGACTATTATATTGTCAGGGAATCATTTGAGGAAATTATTGATCGAATTATAGAATTTAATGCTCGAATAGCAGATAAAGAAAGCTATTTGAAAATGAAAAGAAGTGTAAAAGAAATAACTGAAAACAAAGGGTACATCTAAAGCAATAACTGAAAATTTATGCGAAGGAGAGCCCCCCAATTTATTAAAAAGAAATCAATTTCCTATTTTTTAAAAAGCAGATAAAGTGAATAAAGCTGAATTTGCCGAAATGTATTAGGATTTATATATTATGCAGCAGGGGCGGGCAGAGAACAAAAGCATGGGGAAAAGGAAAAGAGAAAAATAAAAATATTGGATTTCAACATACAGGGGCGAAAAAATTAAAAATGAATGTAGGAGACTTAGATGGCTGACGTATTATCACAAAGTCAAATTGACGCCTTACTCAATTCTCTGAACTCCGACTCGGCAGCTGCCGAGGAAGAAAAACTGATTGAGGAAGAGGAACATAAGAAAATAAAAAAATATGACTTTAAGACTCCTAAAAAATTCACAAGAGATCGGCTTAAGCTGGTGTTTAGTGTGTATGAGAATTTTGCAAGAGTCATGTCATCATATTTAACGAGCATGATGCGTCTTTCCTGTCAGGTTGAGATGGTGGACATAGAGGAACAGAAATATTTTGAATTTAACAATGCGTTATCAGAAAATGATATCGTAGCCATGGTGGACGGGTCCGTAAACAATGGAAAAGGCGATTCGGAGACCTTGATGATTCAAATGAGCAATTCTGTTATCTATTCCTTGATTGACAGAATGATAGGAGGGTCGGGAGATGCGGATGGTGTTGATCCGGACGATAGTTTTACAGATATAGAAATCTCTCTTTTCGAGAATGTAATGGTTCATTTGCTGCCTATCATGGAAGAATCGTGGCAGAATTATTTTGATGTAGCGTTTAAATTTGACAAGATAGAGACAAACCCGAGATTGATTCAAAGTATTCAGGCAGATGAAGTTGTAGTCATTGTCGTCCTGAATATAGAAATAAAAGATACGACGGGTACTTTCAATATCTGCATTCCGGGCGGAATCATGGAAGATGTGTTTAAAATGGCAGATCAGTCCAATATACTGGGAAGAAAAAGAGAGCACCAGGACGAGGTCGCCAGAGAAGAGATTCTGGAAAGCCTGAGAGATTCCCAGCTGGATGTGCGAGCATTCTTAGGAGAAGCGAATATCCTTTTGGAGGATGTATATTCGCTGAAACCCGGAGATGTCATAAATTTGAGAAAGCCCAAGGACTCCGAGGTCGCCATATACGTGGAGGATAAACCATGGTATAAGGGACGTCTGGGAGAGAAGAAAGGCAATGTTGCAGTTAAAATAACCGGGACCACGATAACCCGGTAGTAGCAGAGGTGATATATGAGCGATAATAATAATTATTTTACCCCCATGGAGATCGATGGCATTGGTGAAATACTAAATATAAGTTTAGGATCTTCAGCGACTGCCATGTCGGATATGCTTGGCAGAAAGGTGACTATAACCACTCCCAACGTAAGGGTCAGAAGCTACGATGAATTTGAAATAAGTGAAGTAGAGCCTGCTGTGGGAGTAGAGATTACATATGTGACAGGACTTAGCGGAAATAATTTGTTGCTGCTCAGGAGAGACGACGTCAGAAAAATTCTTGAAATTTTGATGTATACCGAAATTGACGAAGAAAATTTTGAACTGGATGAGCTTTCCCTGAGTGCTGTTTGTGAATTGATGAATCAGATGATGGGAGCTTCGGCAACGGCCATGGCCGATATCATCGGAACTACAGTAAACATTTCCACTCCTGTGGCATTTGAA
Organism: Aminipila luticellarii; assembly: GCF_004103735.1. Taxonomy (NCBI): domain Bacteria; kingdom Bacillati; phylum Bacillota; class Clostridia; order Peptostreptococcales; family Anaerovoracaceae; genus Aminipila; species Aminipila luticellarii. The sequence goes on from NZ_CP035281.1 coordinate 330,774, forward strand.
GTAGAAAATGCAGAGGCTTTTAAGCAGAAATATTTTAAATCCGATGAACCGATGGTAGAGGTATATTTCAATATTGACATTGAAGATACATTTTCTAGTAAATTCATTACCATGCTTTCGGTTGATTTGTGCAAAAAGTTGGTTTCTTCTTTTGGGTTCATGGATAATACCAAGACTCATACGGAAGAAGCAGAGAAGTCTGTGGCGGAAAAGCCGCAGGCCGCGCCAATCGCAAATCCTGTGAACGAAGGGGCAGTGAACCCTTCTGTGACGCCGCAAATGCAGCAGCAGCCGCAAATGACGCAGCCGCAGATACCGCCGCAGGGAATGATGCAGGGATACCCGGCGCAAATGTATGCACAGCCGCAGTACACGATGGATCCGCGATTGATCAATGTGCAGCCGACTTATCACAACTACGAGGTGACTCCGGCGGAAGCAGGCACCAATCTGGATCTGATCATGAAGGTTCCTTTGCAGATTTCCGTTGAAATCGGCAGAACCAAGAAGCTGGTAAAAGAAATACTGGAATTGGGACAGGGTTCCTTAGTCGTATTGGATAAGCTGGCGGGCGATCAGGTCGATGTATATGTAAATGGTCAATGCATTGCAAAAGGGGATGTCGTAGTAGTGGATGATAACTTTGGTGTGCGAATCACCGAAGTAATAAAAAAGACTGATCTCATTAACAGTCTGTAGATTTAAATTAAAAACAAATTAAAAGTTCTATTATTTTTAAAATGCTTTTAAAGAAAGAGGTAAAAAGATGGCAAAAATTTTGTTAGTGGATGATGCGGCATTTATGCGTATGATGATTAAGGATACCTTGTCCAAGAATGGCTACACAGATTTATATGAAGCAGGAGATGGGGCACAGGCTGTTGAAAAATATGAAGAAATCAACCCCGATCTAGTAATCATGGATATTACCATGCCGAACATGGATGGTTTGGAAGCATTAAAGGCTATTACAGCAAAGCATGCGGACGCAAAAGTCGTTATGTGTTCTGCCATGGGTCAGGAAGCCATGGTCATAGAGGCAATCAAGCTGGGAGCAAAAGACTTTATTGTGAAACCGTTTAAACCGGACAGAATTTTGAAGACTGTATCTGCGGTTCTGCCACAGGCTTAGTTCATTAAGAGGTGATTGGAATTTTAAGTACGATTATACCATTGGTACTGGCGCTTTTTGCAGTGGTTGCCGTTATATATCTAAGTTATATATTCAGCAAATATATTGCCCTGGGTGCCAGTAAGATGAGTGGCACAAAATATATGCGTGTGGTTGACAGACTGGTTCTGGGACAGGACAAAATGATGATCATTGTCCAAATTGGCGAGAAGTATTATCTGGCCGGCGTGGCATCACAGAGTGTTCAGATCATAAAAGAACTTGCAGAGGAGGAGCTTATTGAAATGGAGGCTCCTGCTTCGTCTGCCGCCTTTCAGCAGGTCATGACTTTTAAGAATGCGCTGCAAAAGCACTTGGAAAAGAAAGATCATGAATCGAAATAATCATTGAAGGGATAAGGAAATAGTTACATGACTGATTCAATAGTCTCAATAAACGGAACCGGTATGCAGACGCTGGAGATATTGGTGCTCCTTACACTGATTGCCTTGCTGCCGTCCATATTGATTATGATGACTTCTTTTACCAGAATCGTCATAGTCCTTTCGCTTTTGCGAAATGCGCTGGGGCTCCAGCAAACACCGCCAAATACTGTTATCATAGGCATTGCCTTATTTTTATCACTGTTTATCATGCAGCCGGTCATATCCGATATTGATCAGAATGCATATCAGCCTTATAAGGCAGATCAGATAACACAGGAGCAGGCGATAGAGCAGGCGTCTGTTCCCTTGAAGCAATTTATGCTCAAACAAACAAAAATAGAGTCTTTAAATGTATTTTTAAAATTTGCGGATATGAAAAGACCAGCAGATTTGATGAAGGTTCCCATGCATGTAGTGGTTCCTGCTTTTATGACCAGTGAACTGAGCAGAGCCTTTTTGATGGGATTTTTGCTTTATATACCGTTTTTGGTAATAGATATCGTTGTAGCCAGCGTGCTCATGTCCATGGGTATGGTCATGCTACCGCCGTCCATGATCTCTATGCCGTTCAAACTGTTATTATTTGTGGTCGTAAACGGATGGGAGCTTCTTTTCAGTACGCTGGTGAGCAGCTTTAACTGATTCGTTATTATTTAAGTGAGGGCAGAAATGGACTATTATACACCGGTTTTTGATATCTTACATACGGCCGTTATGGTGGCTGCCAAAGTCGCTTCACCGGTTCTTTTGATCAGTATGGCAGTTGGACTGATTATCGCTATTTTTCAGGCGGCTACGTCTATTCAGGAGCAGACCATTACCTTTGTACCGAAGCTGTTTATCATCGGTCTTATTTTGGTGATGACCGGATCCTGGATCATGGCCACAATGGTTGACTTTACAAAAGCCGTTTTTGCTACGATGCTGGAGTTATAAAACATGCAGCAATTTTTAGAAATCGACAATTTAACGGTCTTTGGACTGATTTTGATGAGAATGTTGGGTTGCATAGCATTTAATCCTATTTTAGGTAGAAGAAATGTTCCGGTCATGATGAAAGCTGGCATCTCTTTAATGCTTGCAATCCTTATTTATTATTACACGGATATTTCTTCTGTTCCAGCCGTTCAGTCTACGGTGGAATATATTGTGCTCAGCGCAAAAGAACTCCTGGTGGGCTTTGCCATAGGCTTTGTTGTGAGTCTCTTTATGTACATTATCATACTGGGCGGAGAAGTAATCGATATGCAGATGGGTCTTTCCATGTCCAAGGTCTACGACCCGGGAAGCAATGTCGCCATGTCGTTGAACGCGACGTTTTACACGGTTTTATTTATGTTCATGTTTTTTTCAATCAATGGACATTTGACTTTATTCAAGCTGTTTTTAGAACTGGCAAAGGTGATTCCCTATGGCCACGTTTTGTTTGGAAAAGAATTGGCGACCGGTATGATTTCCGTGTTTTGCCAATGTACTATTTTGGGCGTCAAGCTGGCTATGCCGATTATTGCACTTCAATTTTTTATTGAAATGGCCTTTGGCGTGTTGATGAGGAATATTCCACAGATTAATGTGATTATGATAAATATTCAGGCAAAGATTTTTATTGGTTTTATATTTTTAATTATTATTTTTACACCGACGATGTCTTTTGTAGAGAATGCCATCGATCAATTATTCAATGCTATCATCCAGATAGCAAAATTAATGGGGTGATGAGGCTTGTCACAATCTAAAACCGAAAAAGCCACGCCGAAAAAACGGCAAGACGAGCGAAAAAAAGGAAATGTGCCGCAGAGCAGGGATGTTACAAGTGTCATATCCTTAGTTGTTATTTTTTCCGTATTAAAAAAAATGTTTCCCTATCTGTATGACAGTATGGAAACCTTTATCGCTTTTATCATGGGGAAGATGCTTTCTCTTGATGCGTTTACCGGAGACAGTATGAGCGAGGTAACGGGACAAACCATTAAAGTAATCATTATTTGTACCGTTCCGCTGCTTCTGATCAGCGCGGCTATATCTATCCTTTCGACCGGTGCTCAGACCCGGTTCATGTTTTCGTCGGAAGCCTTGCAGCCAAAGCTAAGCAAATTTAACCCCATCAATGGGATTACAAGAATTTTTTCCCTGCGCAGCGGTGTGGAACTGATAAAAAACTTGATGAAAATTGCTATTATTTTGATTATTTTATATAAATTCATCTATGCTCGGTTCGTAGAAATGGCGAAAATGTTGTTTATCGAACCCATGCAGTCTTCCATTTATGTGCTGGGTGCTGTTGTTAAAATGGTGTATATGGTGAGTATGATTTTTGTTTTTGTTGCCGGGCTGGATTATTTGTATCAGAGATGGGAATATGAGCGTAAGATCAAGATGAGCAAACAGGAGATCAAAGAAGAATTCAAACAGATGGAGGGAGATCCGCAGATCAAGGGAAAGATCAAGCAGAAGCAGCGTGAGATGGCGACCTCCAGAATGATGCAGGCAGTACCTACTGCCGATGTGGTCATCAGAAACCCGACCCATTTTGCGGTGGCACTCAAATATGACTCGGAACAGGACAGAGCCCCTGTCGTGGTTGCTAAAGGGCAGGATGAACTGGCCCTTCGAATCGTAGCCGTAGCAGAAAAAGCAGGGGTGTATATCATAGAGGACAGGCCGCTGGCAAGGGCGATCTATGCCACGGCAGAAATCAAAATGGAAATCCCGTATGCGTACTATACGGCTATTGCAGAAATTTTCGCATTGGTTTACAGTATAAGAAAAAATGATAAAGGTAAGAAGAGGAATTAGTGTATGGCAGATATACTTCGAGTAACAACGCCGCTGACCGGACAGGATCCGGCCACGAAGGTAAGACCCAACGTTCAGGATCCCACGACAAACATCAATAATGTGATCAATCCTAACCGAGTACCCAAAAACGAGTCCAAGGGACTATACAATGATCAGGAGACCAATAAATTTTCTCCGAACCTAAAGTCGAACTTTGATTCTTTTTTGCATAAGCTGGCCAGTATGCCGGGTATGTCCGCAGAAACGGCTAAGTTATTTTTTACCCGATATGGAAGTATCGTCAGCTCAGGACTGGGAGAAGGCATGGCTCTTGAGATGAGCAAATACCTTCAGATGATGAAAGTCAGTGACGCCGAGCTTTTGAATCTGCTGAAAGGGATGCAGGGCTCAGCCATAAAATTTACAGGAGATTTCTTCGATATTCTCCGAGGTCTGGTGGGAAACAAAAATCTTTCTCCGGATGCAAAATCCATGATTTTGGAATTTCTCAGAAGATATGACGCTATTACAGCTAATACTCACACCCTGAAAAATATGATATCGAACCTGAATAACATTGCGGACAGGATGATGCGAAATTCAGCGGAACAGCTGAAAGAAATGATTGCCTCGCTGGATACCAAAGCCGGGAACGGAAGCGTAACGGAAAATCTCGCCCGAATGAGAGAAAGTATTATTCCGTTTCTGTCCGCTTACATATCACAGACCAAGGATTTTGGCAGTGTGAGGGATAATATCAGTCTGTTTATTTTGAACTTTACCCGGTATGAGATGGGCAGCAAGGAAGGATTTTCGGACGCCCTCAATTCACTGCTGGGCGTACCGGAGGTGTCTTCAAAGGTGTCCAACAGCATGGTGGCGCAGTTGGTGGACGGTATTTTTTCTGATATGCACAGCGATCAGGCCAAGATGCTCCAGAGCCAACTGGTCACTGTTTTAACAAAGGGACTGGAAGGACAGGCAGGATATCAGAACACGCAGGTATTTCAAAATATCTTGCAGTCTGCTTTGCTGAATGAAAGCGTGTACATGCCTCTGCTTCATATGATGCTGCCGGTGGATTACAATGGAAGACAGATGTTTTCAGAGATATGGGTAGACCCGGACAGCGACGAGAGAAGCGAAAAAGAAGGCGGAAGCGCCGTAAAGCTGCTGGTGAAATTCGATATTAAGGATCTGGGCTTCTTTGAAATGATTATGCTGGTTCAGAACAGTAAAGTAGATATGCAGTTATTTTATCCCGAACAGCTGGAACCCATGAAAAGCCAGATTAAAGATGGCATATTTACTATAGTGGAGAGAAATGATTTAAAATTTAGATCCTATATGGCAGAAAAGTGTGCTCAGCCTGCACCGGTTTCAGATGTGTTTCATAAGCTCTTTGAAGGGAGGAATATGGTCAATGTCACAGTATAATGGTTCCAAAAGAGCAGTGGCTCTGAAATATGATGAAGAGAAAGGCGCCGCGCCGGTTATCGTGGCTTCCGGACTCGGATATATGGCAGAAAAGATCGTAGAGATGGCCAATCAGCAGGACGTACCGGTTTACGAGGATACTTCGCTGGCAACCGTTCTGTCTCAGCTGGAGCTGGGAGCACAAATCCCGGAGGAAGTGTATCGAGCCGTGGTAGAGATTTATATTTATTTCTTGAATTTTGATGCGAAGAAGTAAGATCAAATAGCAATGTGAATCTGGGAAACTTTAGAGATAAAGTGTTTCCAGATTTTTTTGTCCATATTACAAACTTTCAGCTCATGAAAGGCATCAGAGGCTCTACATGTGACTTAAAAAACTAGAAACCATTCATTTCATTGTAAAAATGGCAGAAGTTGAGTATAATAAGAGCAAGACGAGAGTGGGGAATTAAGAAATCAAAGGGATGAGGGAGGCAGTGGATTGAGTATTGCGGATTTAATAGGTGAAACAACGGAATATGACAAGAAGCAAGCACTGGAAGTAAAGAAGCCCAAGAGTTGGTGCAAAAGTGTCAGTGCCTTTGCTAATGGGGCGGGTGGAATATTAATATTTGGAATTTCCGATGATGATGAGATTGTAGGGCTTACCGATGCAGAACATGATGCTGAGATTATCAGTGAACAAATCAAGACTAGGCTCAACCCAATTCCTAATTTTAAGCTACGTTTTTATAATACAGAAGATGAAAAAAGGTTAATTATTCTTGATATATATGCAGGAGAGCAGACACCTTATTATTATGATGCAGATGGGTCGTTAACAGCGTTTCATCGGGTAGGAAATCAGAGCATTCCTGTATCACCTGCAAAACTAAAAGAGCTAGTCCTCAGGGGAAGTGCAACTTCTTATGACAGCTTAAAATCTAAGTACAATTTTGACAACATGGCGTTTACTAAATTAAAATCTACTTACAAGCAGCGAACCGGCATTCAGTTTGAAGATTCGGATTATGAATCATTTGGTATTGTGGAGGAAGAGGGAATTCTGACAAATGCGGGAGCATTATTGGCAGACGAATCACCAATCAGGCATTCACGATTATTTTGCACCCGCTGGAATGGAACAGATAAAGCGCCAGGAATAATAGATGCCATTGACGATAAAGAATATTCTGGTGGATTAATAAATCTTTTACAGAATGGAATGGATTTTGTCACGAATAACTCTAAAAGGGCTTGGAAGAAAATCACAGACGGAAGAATGGAAATGCCAGATTATCCAGAACGTGCAGTGTTGGAGGGTATTGTAAATGCACTAATTCATCGTAACTACTTAGAGGTAGGCAGTGAAGTGCATATAGATATGTTTGATGATAGAATCGAGATTTATTCTCCAGGTGGAATGTATGATGGGATTAAGATTCAGGAAAGAGATTTGATGCAAATACCTTCAAGGCGTAGAAATCCAGTGATTGCAGACATTTTTAACCGTTTAAAATATATGGATCGCAGAGGAAGTGGATTTAAGAAGATTCTTGGGGACTATAAAATACAGCCACAGTATACAGAAAATATGAAACCAGAATTTAAATCTGATAATGATTCATTTTTACTCATACTTAAAAATTTGAACTATTCTCAAAAAGCGGCGATAAAAAGCGGCGATAAAAAAGCGGCGATAAAAAGCGGCGATAAAAAAATTACCAATAAAACTCAGCAACAATATAATTTGATTTTAAACTATATGGAAAAGAATAAGGAATATAGAATGCAAGATTTTTGTGACCTTCTTCAATTAAAAGAGAGCCGCACAAAGACCATCTTGAAAGGCTTAACTGAAAGTGAAAAGATAGAAACAATTGGGGCTAAGCGGGATAGAAGATATCGACTGAGATAAAATATTACCGATGCCTATAGAAAGAGCGACTTTAGAATTAAGGTCGCTCTTTTATAGGTTTTAAATGCCTGTTTTCTCCCTACTATGGGACTTACCTTGGAAATTAGCAGAAATAAACTAGCATCAAATTTATAAGCGGGGAGTGTATAAATTTGTAAAGTTTTGTGGTAAAATGTCGATATAGCAAATGTTGGATTTTAAGGTTTCTTAAATTTAGAATTTAAAATATATAAAAAATTGAATGGCCACCAAAGGAGTTGGAGCGTACAGATGAAAGTAGTAATTTTAGCAGGTGGGCTTGGTACACGCATATCGGAAGAGAGCCATTTGCGTCCCAAACCAATGATTGAAATAGGGGATAAACCCATTCTCTGGCATATCATGAAGCACTATTCCTATTATGGATTTAATGAATTTATCATTTGCCTGGGATATAAGGGGCACATGATAAAAGAATTCTTTGCAGATTATTATCTGCACATGTCTGATGTGACCTTTGACTTTACTGCCGAAAATAAAATGGAAATTCATCAAAATGTAGCCGAGCCGTGGAAGGTTACGCTGGTTGATACCGGATTAAATACGCAGACCGGCGGAAGGCTGACAAGAATTAAAAAGTATATAGGCAATGAACGATTTATGTTGACTTATGGAGATGGAGTAAGCAATGTGAATTTACAAAAGCTTCTGGAATTCCATAAAAAAAATAAAAAAGCAGTTACATTGACGGCAGTACAGCCGGGTGGCCGTTTCGGCGTACTGGATATTGATGACGAAACACAGGAGCTAAATGGGTTCGTAGAAAAAGCCAAAGAAGATGGAGGCTGGATAAACGGTGGCTTTATGGTTATGGAGCCAGAAATATTTAACTATTTAGAGGGAGATAAATGTGTGCTGGAGAAAGAACCCATGAGGAAAATGACAGCTGAGGGAAAAACCTGTGCCTATAAACACGTGGGCTTCTGGCAGTGTATGGATACACAGAGAGATAAAGGGATGCTTACAGCTCTTTGGGAATCGGGTAAAGCCCCGTGGAAACTTTGGGATGAAAATAGATGGAATCAGTTATAGAAATAGAAAATATACCTGTAGGAGATAAATATGCCTGAAATTAGTGTGATTATGCTGACCTATAATCGAGAAAATTTGGTCAGCAGAGCTATTGAATCCATTTTAAACCAGAGCTTTAAGGATTTTGAATATATTATTGTAGATAATGGCTCCGATGATAACAGTGGTAAAATTGCAGATGAATACGCTTTAAAAGATAATAGAATCAGAGTGGTGCATAAGGATAAAGGAAATATCGGCTCAGGAAGAAATGCAGGATTAGACCTGGCACGGGGAAAATATGTGACGTTTATAGACGATGATGATATTGCCTATGAAGATATGCTGGAATTTTTATACGAGCTAGCAGAAAAAAATGATGCAGATGTATCCTTATGTGGGTCTTATAAGGAGGAGAGAAATAAAATAGTACCCAACTGCGTGTTTTCGGAATTTGTTCTTATGGATGCGAAAACTGCTGTGGTAGAGTTATTACGGAGAAAAAAGTACAATGCCGCATCCCCAACAAAACTATGGAGAAGAAAATTGTTCAATACAATACGATTTTTAAATACCGGGAAATATGATGACATTACCGTAATATACAAATTGTTTGCTGAAGCGGATAGGATTGCAGCTCAAGGCATTCCTAAATATTGTTTTTCAAGACATCAAGGAAACAATTCCGCTTGTACTACGAATGACAGATTATTAAATCCAAGGCAAATCAACGAATATTTAAGAGCTTTTAAGGAGAGAACCAAATATTTGAGTAAAAAGCTTCCACAAATAGCAGGGTATGTGCAATATAGCGAGTGGTCTTATATGATTTCTATCTGTAATAAGATTCATGTTAATGAATTAAATAACTGTGCTAGTTCATTATGTGTTATTGAAACGGAGCTAATAAAGTATTTTAATGAGTTTTATTACTCAATATATATCCACGATTTTGAAAAATCGTTTATGGATAAGTACATAAAGATTTTATTATGAAAATTAAGGCTGTGAAAGTGATAAAATAGGTGGATTGTCAAGACAACAAGAGGTTCAAATAAATGCAACGATATAAGGGAACAAGAGAATTAAATTATAGGGTTTTATCGAATGGTAATAAGATTCCACCGATTGGATATGGTACAGATATAGCAAAAACATGGAGGTCGGCCAATTCTTTCCCTACTAAAACATATATGTTTATCAAACAATATGCGAAAAGTATAAAAAATAGTGATAAAAGAAGCATAAAAATTGATAAAACCTTACCAAGAATTATAAGGAATGCACCTCAGTGCAATTGTAATCTTTTTGATACAGCACGAGCATATGGAGGAAGTGAGTATGTATTAGGGCGAGAGCTAAAGAAGAACTTTTCTAGGGACTCCTATTATATTGTCACTAAATTAAGCAATTTTGACCAAAGAGAAAGGACGGTTGAGGAAGCTTTAAGAATTAGTTTGGATGAATTAGCCTTAGACTATGTAGACTTGTATTTAATACATTGGCCACAGACTGAAACCTATATAAAGTCATGGAAGGGAATGGAAGAGGTATACGCTAAAGGGCTGTGTAAGGCAATAGGGGTTTGCAATTGCAACATACATCATCTGGAGGCAATTAAAAAAGGCGCCTTAATAAATCCTATGGTCAATCAATTTGAGTGCCATCCACTATTTACACAAGAAAAATTAAGAGAATATTGTCATATAAATGGAATACAAGTTATGGCGTATACCCCGACAGGGCGTATGGATTTCAGATTGAAACGAAGTAAAAAACTAGAGATAATTTCTAGTAAATATAATAAATCTTTAGCTCAGATTATTTTGAGATGGCATATCCAAATTAATAATATTCCAATTGTAAATACAACTAGCTTAGAACATTTAATTGACAATATGAATATTTTTGATTTTGAATTATCTGCTGAAGATGTGAAACTTATATCAAGTTTGAATGTTAATTCCAGATTAAGATATGATCCAGATAATTGTGATTTTGACAGGTTATAAATAAAGGAAAGAATTGATTTTATGATAGATAAAGTAAAAGAAAGATGTACTGGATGTAAGTTGTGTGCAGATGTATGCCATGCATCTGCGGTTTCTTTTAGTGAGAATGAAGACGGGTTTTGGTATCCTATAGTAGATTATGAAAAATGTACCATGTGTAGGCAATGCTTAGATATGTGCCCCATAGAGAGCCCTTTAGTAACAACGAAATGTATGCCAATCGTTTACGCAGGATGGATTAAAAATAATGAGATAAGAATAAAAAGCACCTCAGGTGGAATTTACTACGCATTAGCAGAGGCTTTTGTAAAGTCAGAGAATTATATAGTTGGTTGTGCATATTGTTCAGGCTATAAAAGTGCAAAACATGTTGTTGCTAATGACGAAAGAGGGTTAGTAGCAATAATGGGCTCAAAATATTTTCAGAGCGATACAGAGAACATTTTTAAACTGACGAAGGAAATATTAGATCACGGGAAAAAGGTTCTTTTTTGTGGTACTCCTTGTCAGTGTGTAGCAATGCAAAAATATGCAGAAAATTATAAAGAAAATCTTACTGTCGTAGATTTTATATGTAGAGGCGTTAATTCACCAAAAGCTTTTAAGGCTTATATGGAGGAAATCGAGGGGAAATATCATTCGGATATTCAGTTTGTTAATTTAAAAAATAAAAAAACTGGTTGGGAAAGTTTAGCTACTTATATAAAGCTTAAAAATGGTCAAGAGTATCACAAAGATAGAGAGCAAGATTGGTGGATAAAGGGATTCATAAAGGGTAATTTATATATGAGACAATCGTGCCATCATTGTGAGTTTAAGACTTTACCTAGATTTTCTGATATAACTATAGGTGATTTTTGGGGAATCGATAAAGCTTCCGAAGAGGATAAATTTAAAGGTATATCTTTAATAATGTGCAATTCTTTTAAAGGTTTAAATTTATTAAAGCATATAGAGAGTGAGGTAGTATTAGAGAAGAAAGCTCTAAGTCTTGCGGTTAAGGGAAATCCTTGCATACTTCATTCAGCGACAGAAGGGAAAAATCGTAGTGACTTTTTTAAACTTATAAATGAAATGGTATTTTCAGAAGCAGTTAAAAAATGTTTTGAAAATTTTAAGTAATTTTATGTGTATAAACAAATTTATTAAAGAGGTACAGAACGAAATGGGTTTTATAAGTAAGCTTAGGATATTGCGTGATTTAGATGTAATAAAGTGCATATATTGGAACTTCTTTGCAAAACAAGTCCAAAGAGAAGAAGGCTGTTATTTAATAATCCATAAAAATGCAATATTGGATATTCATAAAAACGCAAAAATTATATTAAGAGGTCGAAAAATTGAACTTGGGTATAACAAATTATCTGGATCTAAAGCAGAAACACAATTAAGAATGGAAAACGATTCATTATGGAACGCTAGGAATGGTGCCGATATTTTTTATAATACTGTTATTGAAGTTAAAGAAAACGCTGTTTTGGATACGGGATATTTCTCTATAAATGGTGGTAGTGTTATTATTGCATCCAAAAAGATTACATTTGGAGAAGATGTGATGTTAGGAAGAAATATAATCATTTACGACAGTGATTTTCATCAAGTTTTAAATAAAAAGCAACAAATGACAAACCCTCCACAAGAGATAATAATTGAAAATCATGTTTGGTTGACTTCCAATATAACCGTATTGAAGGGAACTTGCATTGGTGAAGGAAGCTTAATTAGTTCACAGACCTTAATTAGAAAAGATGTTCCTAAAGGAGTCTTGGTTAGTGGAACATCTTTAGCGAAAGTTGCTAAAGATGAGATATTTTGGAGTAGAAGATCTACAAACAAAAGGATAAATTAAAGAGGGCTGAAAATGAATAAAGTATATATCCGAACCTATGCATATAATGCAGAAAAAACATTGGCACGTGCGATTGAAAGTATACTTAATCAAACGTATTCCGATTTTATTTACTATCTTTGCGATAATGGGTCAACAGATGGCACCCGTGCGATCATTCAAAGCTATGCAGAACGGGACAGCCGTATAAAGCCTTTTTATCAGAATAAAAATCGAAATTATTCGGAAGCACCGGAATGCCTGCTCATGCCATATAACATAAAATCCGATGATTATTACTGTATTTTAGATGCCGATGATGAATATCTGCCGACCTTTATTGAAGAAATGCTTGCATTCATGAATGAAAATAATCTTGACATTGGTGTTTGCGGTAGTAATTTCTTGAGCACCGCTGAGAATACCCAATTAATAGGGCGTCGAATCGTAAATCAAAATTTACTTCTTGAGGGAACTTTATTTGAAGAATACTTTCGGTATTATCATGTTTTTATGCGTACCACATGGGGCAAGCTATATAAAGGTTTTACCTTAAAAAATACGGTGCAGGATCCAAGCAAGCCGGATTCTAAATGTCCGGTTGGATATGGGGGAGATACCTATAATGCCATGCAATCATTCAACAGTGCAGAGAGAGTAGGTTTGTATGCAAAGCCATTACATGTATATTATGTAAGCTTGAAATCTAGTTCTTATATATGGAATTCCTTAAGAGTGAAAGCGGATCAATTATTACATGAGGCAGCACTTGAATACTTAAAGCCCTATGGGAAAATTAGCAAAGAAAATGAAGAGTTCTTATCTCATGTTTATTTGAATGCCCTTAAAGACACCTGTGATGTGCTGTTTCATTCAGTTGCATCGGCGCACATAAAGATAGATGCGCTATATGAGATTTTTTCTTGCGATTATACAAAGCAATTAATGATTTTTGAGACCTCTGGCGACTTTTTTAAACAACGGGAAGCTTTCTTTTCTGAGATTTTAAGGTGGATTTTATCTTTAGAAGAAGTGGACGATGATCAAATTGAAAAATACTGCATGATTGGTGAGCTTCTTACTGCATTTCTTCATTTCCAAGAAGGGTGGATTTCCTTCAACAAGATTAAGATAAATTATTTGCTTGATAGAAACGACATAACAGAGGCGGAGCATCAATTAGGTGAAATGAGGACGCTGCTCCCCAAAGACGAAGATATTTTGAACCTTACCGCCAGATTAGATAACTTAAAGATTCGAGCACAGTCAAGTACTGTAACAATATAGAGAATGGGGTACTATTAATTTCAATGAAAAAATTTTTATTATATGGTCACGGTGGATCCTACAACCACGGAGCAGAGGCGATTGTACGTACGACAGTGGACATGCTTAGGAAGCAGAATAAAAACTGTGAAATTAGCTTATCAACGCATTTTAAAAATCAGGATAAAGAATTCAACCTTCCTGTAGACCAGTTTTTAGAACGGAATCCAGTTTCTCTGGAAAAAGAAAAGAAAAGTGGAAATCAAGGGCTTTATACTGCTGAGGTTTATGAAGAAACTTTAGCCGCAATCAATAAAGAGACCGTTGCTTTGTCGGTCGGCGGGGATAATTACTGTTATCCCAATTGGCATAAATGGAAAGTGATTCATGAAAGAGCTTTAGAAGCCGGAGCTAAATCTGTCTTGTGGAGCTGTTCCATAGAACCGGATCAGATAAATCAGGATATGCTTAAAACTTTGGAGTCCCATCACCTTATAACAGCCAGAGAAAGCTTGACCTACGAAGCATTAAAGAGCAGAGGCTTAAATAATGCAGTCCTCGTATCCGACATAGCCTTTTTATTGGAACCCGAGGAAGTTACGTTACCAAAGAATTTTATAAGGGGTAATACGGTGGCAATTAATGTGAGCCCCTTGACTGCAAGGAAAGAAGCTTCAAAAGATATATTGAAGAAAGGTGTATGGAATTTAATCCATTTCATATTAAACCATACGGATATGGCAATAGCTCTTATTCCCCATGTAACGATGCCAATGGATAATGATTTCGCATATTTGGAAGATATTTATGGGGGGATTCAGGACAAAGCCCGGATCAGCTTAGTAGGAACAGATTATAATGTGCGGCAGCTAAAGTACATCATATCACAGTGCAGATATGGCATTTTTGCCAGGACCCATGCAAGTATTGCTGCATATTCAACTGGCATACCGGCTGTTGCTATTGGGTATTCTGTTAAAGCACAGGGTATTGCTAAAGATTTAAATATGGAAGAATATGTACTGCCTGTAAACAATATATCAAATTCTTTTTCGTTATTAGACAGATTTAAGCTTCTTTGCCATGAAGAAGAGGAGATTAAAAGAACTTTAACAAATCAAAAACAAATAATAGAGGGACGAGCAAACCGCAATATAACGAGTCTTAATGCGATGCTGTTTCAGGAGGAGAATGGATATGACCAGAAAAAATGATATAGTATTATCGATCGGTTTAATTGTAAAAAACGAAGAAGAAAATTTAGCCCGCTGCCTTGATTCGTTAAAGCCTCTTATGGAGACCATCCCCTGCCAGCTGATCATAACGGATACCGGCTCTGCGGACAGTACGGTGGAAATAGCCAAACGGTATACGGACGAAGTGTATGAATTTGAATGGTGTGATGATTTTGCAGCTGCCAGAAATGCCGGTCTGAAGAAGGCCAAAGGGCAGTGGTTCATGTTTATCGATGGAGATGAATGGTTCGAGGATTGTCAGGATTTAATTGATTTCTTCCAATCTGGGGAATACAAGGAGTATAAGAATGCTACCTATATCGTTCGAAATTATGTAAACAAAAAGGATAAAAGTAATTACGAGGATCAACATTTAGGCAGATTGTATAAAATCAGAAAGGGCATGGCATTTCAGGGAAGCATTCATGAATACATCAGTTTGGAACTTCCCATAAAAGAATTGCATTCCTACGCAAATCATTATGGATATTCTACGGACAATTCCAAGGAGCACAAACAAATCAAGCATCAGAGGAATTTGAGCCTGTTAATAAAAGAATACCAGAAGGATCCGGACAATTGCAGACTGGCCTACCTTCTTGCTAAACAGTATGCGGCAGGAAAAGATAAGAAAAGTTACAGAAATTTAATAAGAGAGTTTTATGAAAAGCATCAGGAAGATTGGGAGAATGAGTATCTGCCGTACTTTACTTATCAGACTGCATTGATTTGTAAGGAGGAAGGTAATCCAGAGCAAGGAGCAGAAATTTTAAAGAAGTATAAAAAGAACCGGAAGGAAGCGGAAGTCTGGGACTTAGATATTTTAGCGGCTCTGTCAGACACATGCTTTTCAGCCGGCAAATTTAAGGCGGCGATCAAGTATGCCAAAGAGTATTTTAAATTGTTCTCTGCTTTTCAAAAAGGAGACGTGCCGACCGGAATCTCAGGCATAACCACTCAGCCCACTTTTGTAAATGAAGAGAGCACGATAACCTTATATAATGTGATGCTTAAATCGTATATAAAGCTGGAAGAATATGAGCAAGCGATGAATATTATTCAGCATCTGGATTGGAATATTATGATTTTAGAGGATTTGAACATCAGCTTGCATTTACTTTTCCATATGGTTTTTACCAGAAGTCAATGGATGCTTCTTCCGGACATATACAGCCGTCTCTTACAAACGGGACAGCAGGGAAAGAGTCAGTTGTTTGTTGAATTATTAGAAAAGAAGATCGTTGAATATTTGTCGGCATATGAAGCTTTAGCAAAAGAATTTGCTTGTAATGAAAATCTCCGGAAGGATTTCCCAGAGGATAACTATGTGCTTTTGCAGAAATTACGTTGGAGCATGGTGCTTTCTGATAATGAGTCCAAAAGTATAGCGGATCGGTTTTTAGAAAAAAACAAAGGGGCTAGGGTTGAACCGGTTTTTGCTGAGTTTGTGCTGTTTGCTTTGGCAAATCCCACCTATAGAGATTTGGTGCTGGACAAGATTGATCTGGAGGATCTGCATTTATATACGCATAAGGTGGTATCTTTATACAGTAATTTACATGAATTGTTTATCTACTTATTCTCAGGCTGGAATGGACTCCGGATGACTGGGAGCAGAAGATTTAATTACTGGATTATTTGCTTTATGGAAATTATTTTATTAAGTAATGCCAAGGTTGAAAAAAGTACAAAGAGTGAGCTGACCGATATTTATGTTGAAAAAGCCCATGAATACATGACGCAGCTATATAATCATGCAGTGCTTTGTGAGGAACAAATCTATTTATTACCGAGATCGTACCGATTTATCTATTACATGTATGAGGCAAAAAAGGCTGTTGTAGAAGGAAACAGGCATGACTATGTCAAGCAGTTAAAAAAGGCTGTGGCGGTGTACCCGATTATGGGGGGCGTAGTGGATTCACTTGTGAACACCATGGAAGAAAAGTTTGAGAAAGAGCCATCAAATAAATCGGAATTTGATTTTTACGCTGAAAGTGTAAAAAGGAAGATTAAAGAAATAGCTAAAGAAGAAAGGCTGCGGGATGAAGCCATAAAGCTGCTGGATGCCTATAAAAAAATTAATCCGAAAGATGAAGAGGGAATTGCTGAATTGCGTTTGCTTCTAAGGATTGACAATTAATCAGGGGAAAAGGTGTTACAAGAAATCGTTTAATAAAATAAATTTAAGAGAGCAGTTCCAAAATTTGGATTTGCTCTTTGTGATTTTTTGAAAAAGTTATTAAAGCTTTTAACCTTTTATCCGATATATACACTAAGGTTTTATGAACTTAAGTAAAATAAAGAGGTGTTTATTATGAAAATTACGGGCAATTATTTCAATTCCCCTATTAATAAAAAGAATATACCGAACCAGACAGGCACCGGAAAAGTATCCTTTAGTGAGAATCTCAGAAACAGAGATTCCATAACGATTAGTGCTTCAAAAGAACAAGTGGCGGAAGCTCAGTTCGTAGATACGTTAAGAAGCAGGATTTCTGCTGAAGTTAAGGCTGGTGTTTCGGACGAAAAACTGGAAAGCCTGAAAGAACAAATTGCAAAAGGTGAATATGAACTGAATGCGAACGAAATCGCAAAGAAAATATTATTGACTGAAACCGAGTGCTAAACGGATTTATAGAAAACGTTTAGCAAGCTTTTGGTATAACCACGGAGGCGCTGAAGTATGGAAGATTATGCGGAAATCAGAGGAATCATAGACGAATATATCACATTGATGGATAAGCTTATTGATTTTGAACAGGAGAAGCTGCAGGCCGTTAAAGTAAAAGATCTTAAAAAGCTGGATGCCTTTTTGAAAGAAGAACAGGCATATCTGCTAAAGCTGAGAGGCTTGGATCAAAAACGGGAAAAGCTGCAAAAGCAGCTTGGAGCAGAAGGCCTGACATACAGACAGATTATTGAGAGAACGGAAGGGGATACACGGATTGAAATGGAGAACTCTTATAACATCCTATCCGAAAAAACAAAGCAGTTCAATGAACTGTTAAGCACCCTTAAAACATATATCGGCATACGGCTTCATACGATTGATGAGGTCATGAAGCAGTTTGGAAACGAATCCATGCAGACCGACCAAACCGGTATTTATGACAGGATAGCCAGAAATTCCGAAAAAGCAGCAAATCGCCCTATAAAATTTACAAAGGCTTAAAAACACGGAGGAAAATACATGTTACGATCAACATTCTACTCATTTACAACTGCTTTAAGAGGCTTAAATACAGCACAGAAACAACTGGATATAACCGGCAATAACATTTCCAATGTGGGAACTACCGGATATACCAGACAGCGGGCCGATGTTTATTCAGCGGCTCCGGCAGGTTACGGAGATAAGTACGGTTCCAGGCCGTCCACTCTCGTGGGACAAGGCTCCGTCATAGGGAGCATTTCTCAGTGCAGGGATCAATTTCTGGATGTGAGATTCAGACGGGAAAGTGCTACGTTGGGTGAAGAACAGGCAAAATTAAACTCGATGGATGATATTTCTTTGGTTTTTGATGAAATTGAAAAAAGTGCGCTTATGACGAGCTTTACCGATTTTATTTCAAAACTGAATTCACTGGCAGGGAACGCGAACAGTTCGGAATTTGACAGCATCGCCAGAAATTCTGCTTCCGCTCTGGTAAAACAGTTCAACCAATATGCGACACAGCTTTCTAATATCCGGGAAGAAAAGGAATATAATCTGAAAGATGTTACTTGCAGTGCGATTAACGACTTGTTGTCGGGTATCGCAGATATTAACGACAGTATCCGAAAGGTTCAGAGTACAGGAGGACCGGCACTGGAGCTGAAAGATGAAAGAAATCTGCTGCTGGATCAGCTTTCCAGCTATGTGAAGCTGGATGTACAATATTCTCCGAAAGAACTTGCAGGCGGAATTGTTGTGGATGATGTTTCAATCAATATGGTAGGAGCAGACGGCAGCAAACAGCCTTTGATTTATAATGATACGGCAGCTACCTTTAATGTGCAGACGCCGGGAGATGACGGTACAGATAAGGCCGTCGTGACTATTGATAATTCTGCCATTCCCGCAGTAGCAGCCCAGCGCTCCATCAATAATTTATTGAATACGATTTTCAGAGGAAATAACAGCCTTCAATCCATCAATAAGGAACTGGCAAAGCTTTATCCGGGAGATTCTACCCAGGTTCCGCCGATCCCGCCGCTTACCTATGAGGGTTTACCAGCGAAGATAACGGAGCTTACGGATTCCATTGAAAGTACAGGCGGGTTGAATGAACAGATTACAGCTGCCAATACAGCGGTAAGTGATGCCCGGGCTGCGTTAAAGGCGAAGCTGGCGGATTCTACAGCCACAGAAGCAGAGATAACGGTGCTGCGCCAAGCTGTAACAGATGCAGTTACTTCCCAGTCCACACTGGTTAAGCAAAGAAACACTGCGCTGGAAAGCAAGACCCTGCTTTCCAAATATAATTCTATAGCGACCACTGCCGCAAACAATGTTTCAGTGTGTGATACGGCGTTGAAAGCACAGCTGGCGGCAAAAGGCGTAACGGCTAATCTGGTGTACGGAACGGCGGGAGATTATACGACTGGCTACTACAATTTCACAGATTCGTCGGGAAATCCGGTTTTGGATTCAGATGGAAATGAAATCGTTTGGAAGGTAGGAAGCTCTTGTACAACAGTGACCAGAGACGATCTGACCAAGATCGGCATGACCTTTGAGGATCACTTTGATGCGGAAACCTTTGCCTCTCCGGGGGCCTTAAAGGGCGAGCTGGAAATGCTCAACAACAAAGGAGTCTTTGATTACAATTCCACTCAGGTTCGCGGAATCGGCTACTATGAAAGCATGCTGGATTCCCTTGCCGAGAAATTTGCCACTGTCTTGAACCAGTTAAATGATAAAACAAGTACGACAGATAAAGAATATCTTTTCCAGACCTCGGATGGCTCCAGCACCTTTACCGCAAAGAACCTGAGACTTTCCGATGACTGGCTGAACGGCAAATACGGGATAACCCAAACTCAGAATGCTTCCGCAGGAAGCGGAGACGGAACCGGACAGAGCGACAATATTCTTCTGATGATCTCAACGATAACGTCTAAGCTGAACTACACGACCGGGTCGATCGGAAACAAAGACATTAACGGAAATTATTTAAAGACCGATGCCGGCGGAGTGACCACCATAGCAGCCAACGGCAGAGATGCGGATGGAAATTATACGTTAAACGGCGTGCCGGTTGCCAACGAGGACATGATTGATTATGTATACGACAGTGTCACCGGTACATACAAGCTGGATGCAAATACCGTCACCGAGGATGCTGCTAATCCGGGAACTTATTTGGACTCTTCCGGAACCCTTGTGGCAAATGGCAAGGACAACGAAGGAAATTACACCATGACGACGACAGATGCCGCTACAGGAGTCAAAACTGTGACCTTGGTAGCGAATTCCAATGGCATTTTATATAAAACAGATGCCGCCGGACAGCCTCAAAAAGATTCAGACGGGAACTACATTTTGGATGGAACCCAGAGCAATTTGGATCATCGGGAAGGAAGCTTTTTATTTACCGGCTCCTTTAGTGAGTTCTTATCCAATCTCAGCACGGTAATCGGAAATGATGTCAGCTCCACCAACAACCTTGCAGCAAATCATGAAGCGATTTTGGATGACATAGTAGATGCAAGAGACGCCATCTCCAGTGTTTCTCTGGATGAAGAAGGCGTCAATATCATGCAGTATCAGAAAGCCTATAATGCCGCGGCAAGGCTGATGACTTCACTGGATGAAATGGTGGAACGAATTATTAGTCAGATGGGCACGGCCGGAAGATAATATAGATATAAAATGAGGTGAATGTATTATGAGGATTACTCAAACAATGATGGCAAAGCAGTACACAAGGCGTGTCAGCTCTGTTATCAATGATTATGCCTATGTAAATAAACAGGTAGGAACCGGAAGAAAGTTCTTTAAGGTTTCGGAGAACCCGGGAGCTGCGGCAAAGGCGTACTATTTAAGAAGACAATCCGCCCAGTGTGATGATTATGTGGCCAACGTAAAGGATGCACAGGAAAACCTGACTACGAAGGACAGCACCCTGATGCAGGTCAGTAAATCTCTGGAGGATGCGTTTGACACTCTGCTGGGAATCGTCAACGGCTCTCAGGATAATGCAGAAAACAGAGCGGTAGCTGCAAAGCAGTTCCGAAGCATTCAGGAAACCATCGTGAAGGACATGAATACCAAATACGGCGATAAATTTCTGTTCGGCGGAAGCAATATGACCGATGCACCTTTTGAGCTTGCGGACGATGGTACGCTCACATACCTCGGTGTGGATGTCAGCGGAAAAAAGGATTATGTATATCCTGCCGGCCATCCCAAAGCAGGCCAAGTGGTGCAGGGAACCGACAATGGATCGGATGATGTGCTGAATCTGCTTAAGGATTTGTCGGGGGATAAGCTTTATACCGATTTAGGCTTCGGATTGTCTTTTGAAAATGGAAACGTGGTAGAAAGCAGTGCTTTTAGTACGGCTCTTCCGGGCATCAATGTGCTGGGATACGGGACAAGCCCTGCAGGCTACTCCAACAATATCGTACTTCTGTTGGGACAGATGGCAGGCGAACTGGAGAATAACAGCGACTCCTCCGCATTGAATAACTACATGGCAAAATTTACAGAACAGAAGCAAAATGTTCTGAACGAGACCACAAAGCTGGGCAGTGACAGTATGTTCCTGGAATATACACAGACCAGGCTGGAAGATATGCAGGATAACATAGCCAATAAAATCAGTGATACGGAATATATTGACTCAGAAGAAGCTATTATGAATCTGAATACGGTAGACTACATGTATCAGGCTCTGTTAAAGACCAGCCAAAAGATTCTGTCCAACTCATTTATAGATTTTATGACCTGATTCTAAAATGCTATAAGAAAAAGTGTGATGATATAAATGGTGCTTCGCAGGGAAGCGAGGTGTTATCATTATAATAAAGGAGGAATGAATATGGAACCATTATTAGATATAAAGACAGTTCCTATTTGTATCGAGTTTAAAACGAGGGCACCCCAACTAAGACTTGAAAAGGCCACGGCCGAACTGGAAATGAGCACGGATAAGGGCGGCCTTCAAATTAAAAGCAGACCGATAAGGGTGAATATCGATACCTTTGAAACCAAAAAAAGTGCGGGAAATGGAGACGTCTTTGACAGTGTGAAAAAATATGCTGCCGAAGGAAGAAAAGCCGCCTATCAGGCGACCGCACGCTATGGGCAGGAAGGCAATATCCTAATGGATGTGGAGCCGAATGAGGAAGCATTTCAACAGATTGCAGACCTGCGTTTAGGAAACAACGAACATCAGACACCAAATATCAGGTGGATACCGGATGTTCCTCCCGACATTCAGTGGCAGCCGGGAGAAATGACCATAAAATATCAGATGGATAAAATCAATTTTGATTTTAAGCAGCAGACGAGACCTCTTAAATTTATACCGGGCGATATTGAATTTACAGTGACTCAGAAACCGGATGTGGTGATAACCTATATCGGAGGCCCGCTCTATGTTCCGCCGAGTGCTGAACCGGGATATGTGGACGAGGAATAACAGAATACAGGAATAAAAGAAGGATGAAGAATGAACACAAGATATTTTGGTGACGTACCAGTAGATGAGAAAGAAATTATAACATTTGATTCTGGAATATTTGGCTTTGAAGATAAGACGAAATATATGTTATTGAGCTTTTTGGATGAATCGGGAGAAAGCAGTGAAGACTTGTTCATGTGCCTTCAATCCACAGAGGATCCGGACTTAGCTTTTATCGTGATGAATCCGTACTTTATATGCGCGGATTACAATCCTTATCAGATGGATGAAAAATTTTTATCTGAAATACATCTGGGACAGCAGACCAAGCATACGGTATACTGCATAGCAGTTGTCCGGGATCGTTTTGAGGATTCCACTATCAATTTAAAATGTCCGATTATCATCAATCTGGAGAACCGACAGGCGAAGCAGTTCATTTTGGAGGATTCTGACTATTCCATGCGTCATCCTGTTGCTGAAAGGGAGGATTGATTCATGCTGATATTGACAAGAAAGCAGGGAGAAGCGTTCCTTTTAGGGGAAGAGATCGAGATTTCCATCACGGAAATCAGCGGCGATCGGGTGCGGATCGCTATTGATGCACCGAAAGATGTGAAAATTTTGCGTAAGGAATTGAAAGAAGCAGGTGAATCCAATAAGGAAGCGGCTACCTCTGCAGGCTCTGCGGCGGCTCTTTCCAATCTGGCAAACCTGGCTGAAAAATTTAAAGAAAAAAAATAGAAAATATCTTAAGTTTCGTCATAAATATACGATATATTACACATAAAGATACCAAGCTGCAAAACGTACGGATTGCAAGGCGGTTCTAAATAAATTTTCATTTTTAAGAGCAAAGGATTGCTCGTAAAAAGATATTTCAAGGAGGAAATAAAATGAGAATACAACATAATATAGCTGCGCAGAACTCTTACAGACAGTTAGGCGGAAACAACAATGCTTTAAGCAAGAACTTAGAAAAGTTATCATCCGGTTATAAAATCAACAGAGCCGGAGACGACGCTGCCGGATTAGCCATTTCCGAAAAAATGAGATCCCAGATCACTGGTCTAAAAAAGGCTCAGGACAATGCAAACGACGGCATCTCTTTAGTACAGACTGCTGAAGGTGCTTTAACAGAAGTACATAGCATGCTGAACAGAATGGTTGAACTGGCTGACCAGTCCTCCAACGGAACATTTGATGATGAACTGGACAGAAAGAACCTGCAGAAGGAAGTTACTTCCCTGAAGAATGAAATCGACAGAATTTCACAGGGAACAAACTTCAACGGAATCAAGCTGTTAGATGGTTCCATGGGCGGAGCAGGAGCAACTGGTGTAACATTCGGAACAGTCACAGACTTAACGGATGAAGCTGGTGCAAATATTAAAGTTTCTGTTTCCGGTATTCAGACAGGGGATACTGTCGATTTTGCTTCATCAGGGAGCGCTGCCAGCGTAACAAAAGAAGTTCTGGATGCTGATAAGGGTACTTATAAGTATTCGATTAATCTGCAGGAAGGAAAAACTTATACGCAGGATGACCTGGATAAGATTTTCTCCGACGCCGGTATTAAGTTCAACACCAGCACAAAGGGCGATATTACAGTAAGTTCCGGTGGTATGACTGTTACTGGAAGTGGTGCTGCGGCTGCTGCTGCTAAGAAGGCAACTTATAAGGAAGCAACATTAGGCATGACCTTTGAATCAACAGTTGCCGGTGCTGGTGCTGCCACATTAAGTATTAACACAACTGGAGAAGGGGTTAATGTTGCCAATACCGGAGCTATAACTCTATCTTTGGATCTAACCCATAAAGGTTATACAAGTGACGAAATTAACAGAATGCTGGAAGATGCCGGAGCTACGGTAAGATATACAGGCGATGACTTGGCAAAAACATCAACAGCAGTAGGAGGCATTACTAAAACGGATGGAACTGGTGCTGCTGGTTACGGCGGATCATTAGACCTTCAGGTTGGTGATACAGCTCAGTCCTTCAACAAGGTATCTGTTAAGGTTGGTGACATGAGTGCATCTTCTCTGGGAATTGCTGATATTGATATCGGTACACAGGATGGCGCTAAGAATGCTATTGATAAGATCAACAAAGCAATCAACAGCGTATCTTCCACAAGAGGTGATTTAGGTGCTGTACAGAACAGACTTGAACACACAATCAACAACTTAGGCGTAACTGAAGAAAACATGACTTCAGCTGAATCCCGAATCAGAGATACAGATATGGCTAAGGAAATGATGGCTTACACGAAGAACAACATCTTAGTACAGGCATCACAGGCTATGCTTGCTCAGGCTAACCAGTTACCTCAGGGCGTACTGCAGCTTTTACAGTAAGCTAAAGCTTCAAGTTTTAAGTATAACTAAAAAACCGCTCTTAGAGAGCATAGAAAAAAAGCAGGCACCGTACGAGCCTGCTTTTTTGTTCGGCATATTATCGTTTTACATTGCTGCTAGTTGATTTTTCTTTTTATTATTGTTTTCAGCTTATAGCAGCGATATAATAATGCCAACAGGGGAAGCCTTACGGCTTAACCAAATGGGTTAGCTCTTTTGAGCTTTGCCGCTCTTGGATTCAGCTTGAGCGGCATTTTTATTGCGTAGGAAATATCGATTGCGATATTGACGGAGTATCATAAAAAGCTACCGATAAAATGCGAGCGAATGCGAACTAAAAGCACCTCGCAGAGGGCTTTTTTGTCGAAATCGTAATCCGACCCCTTAACGGAAAAATTAGATTAATCCGATGAAAAGGAAGCAGTGCTAAACGCCGTGAAAGGATTATACACCATTATGAAACAGAGCTACATAAATCATCGCCTTTAAACAAAAGAGGACTGAATACAAGTGATTAAAAAATTAAAAATCGCTTACGCTAGCCCTCTTTTTATGTCTTTATTGAAATTTCTAAAATAGCAACTTTAAAATTAGTAAAAGTTTAATCATTTTCACCTATCCCTTACAGTTCTTCGCTCCACTTAATAACTGCCACGTCGTGGTCGTGAAGGGAATCGGCATAGTTTGCATCTATTCCGTTCAGTTTTAAGACAAGTTCACCGCGAGGTTTTGAAACATCCAGATCTGCATATTTTAGAAGGTGCATGAGTATCAGAGGCTCTTCCGTTTCCTGTACTAAGTGTACGGGCGAACCGTTTAGCGTTACCGTCAGCTCCATTCCGTTTAAAGGCTCGTTTCCCTCAAAGGTTAAAAAGCTGGAAGCTGTTTTAGATTCGGATGCTTTTTCAGCCTGTTCTGCAGGCTCTGAGGATTCTACCCGGTCGGTGGATTTCATGGAATCGGGGTTCGTTGTTGCTTCGGGTTCGGTTTCTATCTCCTCCGCCGCAAAGGTTAATTTGCTTTTCGGCTGCGAATCTGTCGGCACTGGAGAAGCCGTTGGCTCGTCCTCTGCAAGCAGAAGGGAAACGCTGGACTTGTTCAAATCACGAGAATAAATCTTGTTAATTTCCACGCTGTCTCTGGCAAGCTCCAGGGAAGGGGACTCCTTTGTTGGCTTCGTCTCCAGGGAAGGGGACTCCTTTACGGACTTTATTCCTAAAAAAGCCGTTTCATTTACTGCCCTTTCTGACAGAGCCACCATAATTTGATCCATATAACCGATCGGACGCATTTTTAAAGCATTTACGTCGTAGGCATCTATCTTCACCTCATTCACTGTAAGAAAGACGATATGAGCTAAATCGAAACCTTCTAAATCTAAAGCTTCCAAAAGGGTCAATGAAGGCGGCTGGCCGTTTTGAGCCAGCGTCACAGTGATTTCGTCACCTTGTCGGATTTCTGTCTCCACAGTAGCAGGGGAACCGTTCACCAGTAATTCTCCGGGAACTCCGGGAGAACCTTTTCGTGTTCTTCTGACTCCATTTATGGTATATACCAGACTGGGCGGCGTAAGGCCGATCAGACCGGCAGGCTTTATTCCGGAGAACATCAGCGCGTCGATGACCTTGATGACCTGATGGTTAAAAAGCATGATTCGCTTTCCGTTTACTGTAATCGCAAAGAAATCGCAGCCTCTGTAGAGGGAAGAAACAATACCGATACCGATGGGTGTGACAAATGTGGGGCTGTATAAGTTCTCGCTGAACAAAGACAAATTATTGTCTGTATTTACAACACCGATTGCCACCCGGTTTTCAGGCATTCCCAGCTTCTTTGCAACTATTTTGCAAAGATCCCGTATCTGACTTCCGCCGCCCACCAAAAAGACAGCGGCAGGGGCAGAACCGTTTATAAGCAGAATCCGCTGGCTGATGGCCTCTGCTAAAGAATCAATCGGTTCTTTTACCGCTTCAAATGCTTCGTCTGGAGTTACCTCCGCTTGATTTCCCAGAATATCCTTGAATGAAATGGTTTCTTCTCCGCTCAGCATCAGCTTGATTTGCTCAGCTGTAGCAAAATTTGTGAGATAATGCTGCATGAGAGCTTCTGTGATCTCATCTCCTGCAATGGTGACCATGTCGTAGGCTGTGATGCTGCCGTCCCGGGAAATAGCAATATCAGACGTGCCGCCCCCAATATCCACCAGTGCAATGTTTAAAAATCGTACATCATCGGGAACCACCGCATGAATGGCGGCAATCGGCTCCAGTGTCAGATTGTCTACTTCAAGACCGCAGCGCGCGGTGACAGCATAGAGGCTGACCAGTACACTGGCAGGCAGGAACGCGGCAATAATATCCACGGAAGCCTTTGTTCCTTTTTGGCCTTCCAGATTTTTAATTTTATAGTTATCCAGCGAGTACTCCGTGACGCTGTATCCCACACAGTAATAGTCCTTAATGCCAGCATCCTGATGAGCTGTTTCCGATAGAAAGGCTTCCTGAGCTTTTTCTATGGCGGAATATTCCATGTATTGAACAATCTTTTTGGTAATTGGTTCGCTTGGAATCAAATCAAAAGAAAAGGAAGCCGCTGCTGTGCGTAAGGCACGGCCGGCAGCAGCGATGGAAACCTTTGTGAAGGTCTGTCCGCAGCGCTGCTCCAACTTGGTTTTAACTTGAGTGGCGACTTGTGCAACTAAGTCGATATCTTCGATCTGGCCGTCTCGCATAGCACGTTTTTCGTGAAATTCCTGCTCATAATCCAGAACATTAAAACAACCATCTTTTAATGCACCGACGATACCTACCACAGAGCGTGTGCCGATATCCAGTGCAAAAACAATTTTTCTGTCATCCATGTCAGACTGTTAACTCCTTTGCTATCCCAGTGTGTTGAGGTGCTTCATCAGTATGCTTGGGATTTCTTTATTCGTTGCCTGCACCATAACGGCACCAATATTTTGTGCGACCATAGGCATGCCGTAAACAACACAGGACTCTTGACTTTCACCGATCGTATAAGCTCCCTTATTCCTCATTTCAAGGAGTCCGGAAGCACCGTCCTTGCCCATTCCAGTCATAATGATGCCAACATTCTTCTTGGAGGATTCTTTTGCCACCGATTCAAACAGGGCATCTACTGAAGGGCAGTGACCGCTGACTTTCTCGGTGCCGCGGCATTGCAGCCGGTATACACCGCCTATATGGACCAGCCGCATCTGACGGTCTCCCGGTGCGATATAGACCTGACCGGGAACGACCACGTCGTTATCCTGGGCCTCCTTTACATTCATGGCGCAAAGTCTGTCTAACCGTTCTGCATAAAGCTTAGTAAAAACAATGGGCATGTGCTGAACGATCAAAATCGGCGGAATCTTTGCCGGAAGCTTTCGAAGAACCTCATAGGTCGCTTCCGTACCTCCGGTGGAAGCACCGAGAGCAATAATGGTTGAATTGCAGACTGCATCAGAACAATCCTTGAATGCATTGCCCAATATGTCGCTTACGGAAGAGACAGCGTGAAGGGAAGGGGATATTGCAGCGTTGGACGGTGCGGCAGTGTTTTTTGGATCGGCAGGCCTTGCCGAAAGATGCATTGAAACCTTTGCCACAGAAGCAATCTTAATTTTTCCGGCTAATTCCTCCACGAAATCTCCGGGGGAAACAGGGTGGGTAGAGTCCGGTTTTTTCACAAAATCTACAGCACCCGCCTGCAAGGCATCAAATACGTTAATATTGGCCGAACTGATCAATATAATAGGCAATGGTGTTGAAGCCATTAATTTTTTTGTCAATTCAATGCCGGTCATTTTAGGCATTTCAACATCCAGAATCAATACATCAGGCTGCAGTTCTCGGATCTTTTCCTGAGCGTCATAAGCATTACTGGCAATTCCGATAACTTCAACGCCGGATTTGCTGGATAAATTCGTAGCAATTAATGTTCTGTATACCGCTGAGTCGTCAGCTACTAATACGCGTATAGTTGCACCCTGAATGGTCATAAGACTACCTCCTTAAAGCGGTTTCCTGTAAGTCGCGGGCATAATATATTGAAAATCAGATTCCTCTCTGTCCACCGTTTCCGAATGCCCGATTAATAAATAGCCGCCCGGATTTAAAGCATCATAAAATCTCCGTATCAGAGCAGATTTTGTAGGTTTATCAAAATAAATCATCACGTTCCGGCAAAAAATAACGTCAAATTTTGTTTTAAATTGGATCGGTTCCATCAGATTAAAGGTTCGGAATATTACATTTTTTCTCAATTCCTCCGTTACCTGATAACCGTCCTCTTTTTTTGTAAAATAAGCCCGCTTCCATACATCGGGAAGCGCTTTTAAAGAGTCTTCCGTATAGAATCCTTTCGCGGCCTTGCCCAGAGCGTTTTGCGAAATGTCTGTTGCCAGCAGTCTGGTATCCCAGCGCATGGAATAAGATTTAAAGAACTCTTTCATAATGATAGAAAGGGTGTAAGGCTCTTCCCCAGAGGAACAGCCTGCGCTCCAGATGCTGATGCTGTGATTTTTATTGGTTTTCTCTAAATAGGGCAAAATGGTGTCATTAAAAAAGGCAAAATGTTTTTCCTCTCGCATAAAAAAGGTATGGTTCGTGGTCAATTTGTTCAGCATGATTTCGATATCACCGCTGTTCTTTGTAGACGTAATATAATCCACATAGTCCCTAAATGATTGGTATCCCTCTGCGGAGAGGTAATTGGACAGCCTGCCTTCGATCAGGACCTTTTTCGACTTTAAGTTGATACCGTAATTTTTAATGACAAAATCCGTTAGTCGGATAAAATCGTTTTCCGAAATAGAAAGCATAACAAGACTCCTTCTAGCAGATCTATTTAAGCCACTTTGGTAAGCGCTGACAAATCGAAAATCAGATGAACCATTTCTTCAATTTCAACGATACCTGTGATCAAATCGTGTTTATTGTTTGCCGGAGGCGGAGCAACGGCTGATTTATCCACATCGGCAACAAGGAATACTTCGTCCACAAGAATGCCTAAGGTGGTAGAGTTCACTTCCAGTATGATAATGCATGATTTGATGCTGTCCGTATCGACGCCCTGTTCGTTTCCCAGCTTTAGCCTCATATCTAAAACCGGAATGATCTGACCCCTCAGATTGATAACGCCCTTGATATAGTCCGGAAGCAATGGGAACTGCGTGATGGAAAAAACATTAATAATTTCCATGACATAGTCCGTGTTCATAGCGAACGCTTTTTCGCCTACCGTGAAGGTGAGCAGTTTCAGCATAGCAGCATCAATTTTATCTTCGGATATGTAATCATTAATCGCGTCTGCTTCTTCAAGGCCTGCATCCTTCGCCGCATTTTTTCGATTCTCAAGCTTGCCTGTTGCAAAGTTGAAGATATTCGGCACATCCAGAATAATGCTGATATTGCCGTCCCCAAGAATCGTGCAGCCGGTGATGCCCACATCCCGAAGATTATATGCACCGAAATACAGAGGAAGCGGCTTCACAACTACCTGATGCTGACCGATCAGTTCATCGACCATTAAGCAGTAAGAGAATCCGGCGAATTCCACCCACATAATAATGCCTTCTTCGATTTCACTGATACCGCCGTCGATCTTGTAAAGCTCGTTCAGCCTGATCAGTGTGATGAACTCCTCTCCCCGCTGAATCATTTCTCCTCGAGCCGCATCGTGAATGATATCCTCCTTCGTCGCTTTAAAGGATTGTCTGATATTGGCAATCGGAATCGTAAATTGATAGTCGTTGACTCTGCATTCCATCCCATCAATAATAGCAAGGGTCAGAGGGATTTTAAAGGTGGTGACAGTGCCTTCTCCCACCTCAGACGAAATATATACATTTCCGCCGACCTTTTCGATGTTTTTCGTTACCACATCCATGCCGACGCCTCTGCCGGAGAATTCGGTAACTTGTTCTTTAGTTGAAAAGCCCGGAAGCAGCGTGAGCTGGAGAATTTCTTTCTTGGTATATTCGTTTTCAGGCTTGATCAGCAGGCCTTTTTCTTTGGCGGAGGCCAGAATCTTGTCGGGATCCATGCCGCGCCCGTCATCGGAAATGGTGATGATGACTTCACTGCCGGTATGCTCCGCTTTTAATGTAATCGTACCCTGTGCCGGCTTATCCAGTGCAATACGGTCGTTTACATCCGGTTCAATTCCGTGATCCATGGAATTTCGTACAATGTGCATCAGCGGATCCTGAATGCTGTCCACAATCGTTTTGTCGATTTCCGTATCATTGCCGATGGTGACAAGCTGTACATCCTTGCCGAGCTTTTGACCCATATCCCGGACGATTCGGTTCATTTTCTGGAATACGCCTGCTACCGGAACCATTCTAACGGACATAACAATGTCCTGAAGCTCTGTGGTGAGCTTTCTGAGCTGTCTGGCAGATTTTGTGAAGTTGTCAAGCTTCAGATCCTTTAAGTCTGAAGAAGAAGTAACCATGGACTGGGTAATGACCAGTTCGCCTACAAGCGCCATTAGGGAATCCAGCTTGGACAGGTTCACATTGATCAAATTGGTCTTGTTGTGCTTTGCAAGATCGTGTTTTTCTTCTTTCTTTGTGTCTTTTTCGGCGGCAGCCGGAGCCGGCTTTTTCGCTGCGTCGCTGTTGTCCGGTTTGCCTGTGCTCGGAGCTTTTTCTTCTGTGACCTCTGCTTTCATTGCTTCTGCCGGAACAGAACCTTCAGCCGTTCCGCTGCCGGTCACCAGAAGTTCATAATTATCTACATATATATCCTGTTTTATAATTTCAAGTCCGTTTATAAAGTCTTCATCACAGCCAAAGGTGATGGTCAGGCCCTGCTCAATGAGTATCTGCGTGATTTCGGTAGTCGCTTCAATACTGGCAGGAATGGTGGCAATATCGTCGATGCACACCTCTGCAATGTTTTTCAGGAGCATAATGGCTCTTAAACTTTCCATGCCGCTGCCCTGATCAAAATATAACTGGACTGAAAGTCCGGAGTTTTGATGAGCAAGCGAAACGGGCTGCGCATTATTTGATTCTTCTGGGGCGGACTGAGCCGGTTGATTTTTTCCTGCGGAACTATCCGCAGCTTCTCCCTTCATCACGGCCAGTAAGCTTTCGATTTCAGCAACGATTTCATCAGCACTTTCTTCTTCGGAATCGCCGCCTTCAATACGGGCAACCTGTGCTTTTAAAAAGTCACTGGCTTTAAACATCAGATTGAAAAGCTTCTGACTGTACATTTCTTCAACCGAACCATTTTCACGGATGAGAAAAAACATATCTTCTATTCTATGTGCAACTGTCATTAAAGAATTGAACTGCATCATAGCAGAAGAACCCTTTATCGTATGCATGATTCTGAAAATTTCATTGATCTGATCCGGCGAGAAGTAATCGGCCGCCTCTGCTTCCAGCAGGAGCTCGTCCAACTGTTCCAAAAGAGTATTTGTTTCGAACAAATACATATCTAACATATTGTCTAAACCATTATCCATAACATGAACACCACCTTACAATTGATGCGAATTTTGCATAAACTTATATACACTATATATTAGCATAGTATTTGTAATTTATAAATAGAAATTTGTCAGAATTTGAAAGAAAAATGGATAAAAAAGGATTAAAAAACAGGTAAAAATGAGTAAAAAATGGAGAAATGTAGAATTTAATCCGACAGATTATTGAACATACAAATGGGATACGGTATAATGAACGCGATAATTTAATAAAAATATTACGAAAAGATTAAAGAAAGGGATTTTTATGTCGAAATATTAATTGAAAATATTGTTCTTAATGTTCTGTGATGCGATAAGCAGGACACACAGAATTTGCATTAGAAAATTGAGGATTTGATTCGCAGATTTTTATCACTACAAGGAAAGGGGACGCAATATATGAGAAGAATATGTACGATATTACTGTGCGGAGTATTTGTATGCGTCGGAGCTTATGTTACTACGAGTCCAAGTTATGCGGCACACTGGGCAGATCAATATCTGAACAATCTGGTCTCCCAGCAGATCATGCGGGGAGATGACGAAGGAAATCTCTATCCTGACAATTCGATAACGAGAGCGGAGTTCGTTGCTATGATGAACAGAGCGTTTGGCTATAGTCAGAAGGGAAGCGTATCGTTTAATGATGTGCCGGAGGAAGCTTGGTATTATGACGATATTGGCATAGCAAAGAAACAGGGATACTTTACGGGCATTTATCCGGATACAGCAGGCCCGGATAAACCGCTGAAACGTGAGGAGGCTGTCACGATGCTTTGCCGTGCGCTGAAAATAGAAGGAGTTCAAAGTGACTCTCTCCAGTTTTCGGACAGCAGGACTTTTAGCAGCTGGAGCAAAGACTATATTAATGCGGCAGTAGAAAAGCATTTTCTGACCGGCTATCCGGATCAGACCTTCAAACCTGCGGACTATATGAAGCGCGGGGAAATGGCAAAGGTTCTGTCTGATGTAGCAGGAGAGATCGTAAAGGAAAAAGGCTCTAACTATATAGGATATGCCAACGGAAATGTTTCCGTGGTACAGACCGGAGCAAGCTTAAGAAATACCATTGTCCCGGGAGATTTATATATTACGGCGGGAATGGGGACCGGCTATACGGAATTGGACAACTTGACCGTAGGCGGGGATCTGATTATCAGCGGAACAGGAAATGCTGAAAGCGGGCAGGTGAGCGTTATACTGACCGACTGTGATATTCACAATCTGGTCATTGACTCGGGCGATACCAACACCATGAGTGTTCGTGCCGAAGGCGGCAGTGTTATAGAGACGACAACTGTAAAGAGCAACGCCTATCTGGAAGAAGACGATTCGAGAGGAACCGCCTTTAAAGACGTTATCTTAAAGGGACCCAGCGGAACTACTTTGAACCTTTCAGGAGACTTTGACAATGTATCCGTGAAAGCACCGAACAATAAGATCAGCGTAGATCAGGGAACGGTGGATTCCCTGACGGTAGATGAAGATGCTGTAAAAGGGTCCGTATTTATACAAAAGGATGCTTCGGTCAATGTACTGTATTGCGATACGGCTACCGTTGTGACCGGAACGGGAGACATCGATGAGATCTCCATTAATGCAAACGGGTGCAACATCTCCATGCTGCCGGAACACATTTACATCCGTCCGGGGGTCACGGCCATCGTCAACGGACAGACCATGACCAGCTTGGATGCAGAAGCGAACAATGCGGATCCGGAATTTATGGACGACTATCCAAAATATGAAGATCTGACCTCCACCAGCGTGAAGCTGCTGGCAAAGACCAACAAACCGGGCAAGGTGTACTGGGCTGTAAAGAATATTGACTTGGTGGCTTCCGGCATGGATGAGGACGAGGTCATGAATCCGGATAAGCGTTATGTGGTGAAATCCGGAACCGTCAGCGTAGTCGGTGAAAAAGAGATCACGATTAATGTGGGCGGTCTTAAGAGCGGCACCAGATATGAATATTATATGGTCTTTGAGGACTTTAAAGAAGAAACCACCGACGTGGAGGATGAAGATTTTATGACCGTGGATGTGGTGGCACCTCAGTTCTTAAACGGTACGCCTAGAATCGTAAGCTCCACAAAGGATTCCTTTACGATGGTGGCCATGCCGTCCAAGAAGGTCACCATGTACTGGGCCGTACTGCCGAACAAGGCAGTTCCGCCGACAGTGGAATCCCTGTCAGACTTAAAGGTTTCGGGCGCTCTTGCTTTAGGCAGTGAGGCAAACTGTGCAATGAATGATCCGAAGGAAATCCTCATGAGGGGAGCTGGCGAAAAGCAGCTGGCGGAAAGTGTGACCTATGACATCTACATGGTCATGGAGGATGACAGCGATAATTTGTCCAGACTGGCAAAGGTCACAGGCATTACCTTAGACCAGACCAATCCGGAGTTCATAGAAGGATACCCTTGGAATGAGCCGGGTGCCGCTACTGCTTTAAATATAAGGCACATGTCAAATGAAGCCGGTACCTTGTACTGGGCGGTATATCCTTTTGACTTTTCATTCCCTCCGGTGGAGGATTACGATTCCATAACGGATTCGGCAATCAAAAAAGAGCTGCAGATCAGAGCTATTACCACAGGACAGAAGGCAGTCAAAAACGGGAAAGTGACCGTAACGGAAAAAAAGGATGCTACATTGAATATTGGGGGACTTGCTAAGCAGACTCCTTATGATCTTTACTTTGTTCTGATGGATAAGGCAGGAAACTATTCGGAGCCTAAAGCATTAAAAGGGGTAAAGACTTTGGATAAGACTGCTCCGGTGGCATCCATGGACTTCGATAAGGTATTAGAAGGAAATCCGTTGGTCAGTTCCAACATCAGCGTAACGTTTGATGAAATCGTCTACTATGACGGAGCGGAAAAAGATGTCAGATTGACTCAGGTTCCGGCAGATCAAAAGGCAGATGTTTTAAAGAGCATGTTTTCCGTGCACGATTTGCTGTCCCCTTCCAAGCCGGACTACCTGGCGGACATTGATTATGATAAGGTGGTCATTGGAGAAAAGGACGGAAAGACCGTAGTAACCTTCCCGCAGGAGGCCTTTGGAGGCGGGACCGGACTGAACAGCGGCGGGATTTATCAATTTGAACTGAATAACGTGGTGGATTCCGACGGAAATGCCATGAGTCAGGCTACTTTGCTAAAATCCTTTAAAATCGTGGCACCTCAGGTATATATGACCCGTTATAACGGATCGGCAACATTAGCCAACAATGAAATCGGATTCAGTTTAAAAAAGGCAGATGGCGTGAACAGCGATAAATACTTTGACGTCATCATACAGACCGATCAGCTGATCACCTTTGATTTATATATTGACGACGAATCAAACGGGGGAGCCGCAGCGACTCCGGCAGCCACCGGTATCAGGCTAGAAGCCGGACAGGCCAGAAGCGTAGCTTCCATGCTGTCTTCCAGCAGCTATCAACCATTTATGGATGTAAAGAATACCCATTACAGATTGGCCATTCGAAACTTTAAGGCAATCGACGAATCCAGACAGAATTCATGGGACGGAACGTTAAACATTCAGGCCATGGCCGTGATAGGCGAGCCGTACAGTCTGACTAATCTGGGAACAGATATTCTGAACAAGAAAAATCCGATTGACATTGTGAAGAATAATGCGGATACAGTCATTGTCAGCAATCCGGAAGTGTTCGGTGTGAAGCGGGTATATGCAGATTCAGAAGAGCCGCAGCTGATTGGAGACATTACATACACCACCTATGATACGGCTGCAAATGTTGTGTTTATGACAGATAAAGCGGCAACTTTATATTATGTGGTTACGCCAAAAGTCAATGTAGATGGAAAGGCAGCGCCTACAGTAGATCAGATATTGGCAGGACAGCCGTCCTACTTGAACAGCCAGCACGGTCAGATCAATATTCTGGATGGCCAGGTGGAATACCAGCAGCTGCTGGAGGGACTAACTCCCGAAACAGCGTATAAATTCTTTTATGTTTTAAAAGGTCAGGCAGCCGATAAATTGACGGTAAAAAATGCGGAAGTGGATGCCGACGGTAAATTTACAGCTGATTTCACCACTACGGAAGAATTGACCCCAATATTGACAGAGGGACCTGTGCCGAGCGGAACCTCCAATACAATCTCGGTTGAAATGCTGGGAACAGCTAATACGCCGACAAAGGTATATTGGGTCATGTACACGGGAGGTGCTTATACCAATTCCTCCGGAACGACGAGTCTGACACCGGAGCAGGTCATTCAGCTGAGCAACACGGACGGTACCGTGGTAGATTCCGGAAACTTCTCCGTAACTACGGCGAACGACTTGAATGAACTGAAAGATGGTTTACAATTTGCATTTACTTGTAAGAATATGGAGCCGACAAAGACCTATGATGTTTTCGTAGCTCTTCAAAGTGAATATTCCAATAAAATATCTCCGCAGGTATACTTTTATAAAAATGTTCGGTCCAAGGATGCAACGCCGCCGTACATCGTATCGACTGCAACGACAATCAAGAGTTACAGTACAAACTCTAACACGAATATTACCAAATACAAGGGAACGGTAACCGTTCGGTTCAGCGAACCATTGTATTACAAGAATTCGCTGGCAGGAGATGAAATGTATCCGTTGACGATGACAGATCTTGTCAATACCAACGGTGGTTCCGCAAAGGAAGACGGATTAATTACCTTTGACAGTACTGGCGTTACAGTAGCGGCCAAGGTATATTCCACAAGTGATGGAGACAATGGTAAGTATCCGATTACAGGAATTGATTTCACCTTTACAGGAATCCAGGATGGAAGTACCATTGGTCTTAATGCTGAAATCTACGACAGGGGCGGATGGCGCGCCGGACAGTTTGTCATGACCTTCGTGGAAAATGAAGCAGACCGTAAAAAATCGCATTTTGAAGTGGAATTTGTCACAGGCGAGAAAAAAGACAGTTCTACCAGTACGGGTGAATAATTAAGGCAATTTCCGAAACAAAACAGGATAAAGTCACAAGTTTTCTAAGACATTTAGAGGCTTGTGACTTTTTTTGTCAAATAACGTTGTGAAAGCAGGAAAAAAATAGTATAATGATAAAAGTTGTAATATAAAAAAATAGACATAATAAAAATTACAGACATAAGAAAATACCAAAGAAATGAAAGGAAAGAAATATGAGCTGGCTGGATAGTAATAATAATATACTTTTATCTCAGAAAAGTCTGGATTATTTGTGGGAAAAACAGAGGATTATTTCTGAAAATATTGCTAATAATGAAACGCCGGGGTACAAAGCAAAAACAATTTCTTTTGAGGATGAACTCAACGCGAACTTAGATAAATTTTCAAATCGGAAGGATACCACCAAGGAAGACGTGCGAGACGCTATTTTGGATTCCAAGATTCGGGTGGATGTCAGTAAGGAAGAAAGCAACAGACTGGATGGCAACAATGTGAATCTGGATGTGGAGGAAGTGGAACTGAACAGAGCACAGCTCCAATATATGTATCAGGTATATCAGATCAATGATCAGTTTACCAGAATAAGAACAGCTATTGGCAAATAAACAGAAGCCCATGGCTTACATAAGAAAAAGTAAGAGAGAAGAAAATTGGTAAAATTTATAGACAAAAATAAAGAGGATTTTAAATGAAACAACTGTTAAATCATGTGGTAGCGTTATTCGTTCTGATGGTTGTTATCCTGTTGATCGTACCGCTGCCTCCATTTTTGCTGGACATGATGTTCATCATCAACATTACAGTTGCCCTGATAATCCTGCTGACTACCATGTACATAAAAGAGGCTCTGGAGTTCTCCATATTCCCCTCCCTTTTACTGATAACCACTTTATTTAGATTGGCCCTTAACATTTCTTCCACCAGACTGATTTTAACACATCAGGGGGAAGCAGGGCAGGTTATCAAGACTTTTGGTACTTTTGTACTGCAGGGAAATATTGTTGTCGGCGTTATTATATTCTTAATTCTGGTTTTAGTTCAGTTCATAGTAATCACGAAAGGTGCTGAACGTGTAGCTGAGGTTGCCGCAAGATTTACGCTGGATGCGATGCCGGGCAAGCAAATGGCCATAGACGCAGATTTAAGCTCAGGGCTTATTGATGAACAGGAAGCCAGAACAAGAAGAAGTAAGATTCAGAGAGAATCCGACTTTTACGGCGCCATGGACGGAGCTACGAAAATTGTAAAGGGTGATGCGATTATGTCCATCATCATTACATTGATCAACTTTATAGCCGGCACTATCATTGGTGTGGTACAAAGCGGGCTTCCTTTCTCGGAAGTGCTGAACATCTACTCCATTGCAACCATCGGAGACGGATTGGTAGCGCAGGTTCCGGCTCTTTTGATTTCTACAGCTACGGGTATGATCGTAACCCGATCGGTAGCTGAGGGAACCTTAAATGAGGACGTAATCAAACAGTTTACTTCCCAGCCTAAAGTGCTGGTGGTGGCGGGCGGAATTATACTTCTTTTGAATCTGATTCCGGGAGCTCCGCATCCTCAGCCTACCGTTCTGGGAATATTTCTCATATTCTTAGGGATCCGGCTGGTGAGAACCAGAGCCGAAGAAGCACAACAGATCAGTACGGCGGAGGCAGAAGCAGACACTTATTCGGAAGAACAGTTTGATGAAAATGCATACTTTAAAGATATAAATAATATTTATTCGCTTATTAATGTAGAACCTATTGAAATGGAATTCGGATACAGCTTGATTCCTCTGGTGGATGAGAACAGCGGAGGAAATCTGATCAATCGAATCGTCATATTCAGAAGGCAGTTTGCTCAGGAAATGGGCTTTGTCGTTCCTTCTGTGAGATTGCGGGACAGTGCGGCCTTAAATGCCAATCAGTATGTGATCAAGCTTAAGGGAGAAGAAATCGCAAAGGGAGAGCTGTTGGTAGACTATTATCTGGCTCTTGAACCGCCTAATCCGGCAGGGGACATCGATGGGATTGAAACCATTGAACCTGCTTATGGCATTCCCAGCAAATGGATCACACCGGAAAAAAGAGATATGGCGGAAGTCTACGGATATACCGTTATCGATCCATTGTCTGTTATGCTGACGCATTTGTCGGAAACCATAAGACGTCATGTACACGAACTTCTCAATCGGGCAGAAGTACTGCAAATCGTTGAAAATACCAAGAAAATTTCACCGGAGCTGGTGGAAGAAGCGATTCCTAATGTCATAGCCTACGGCACCTTGCAAAAGGTATTATATAATCTTTTAAAAGAAGGAATTCCTATAAAAGATATGGTGACTATTTTGGAAAGTCTGATCGACACTGCACAGGGCACGAACGATATCGATATTATGACAGAGAATGTGCGCACGGCTCTGAAACGTACCATAACCAGACGATTCTGCGAGAACGGGCAGCTGAAAGTCATTACGTTGGATAGTGAAGTGGAAAAAGCTGTTCTGTCCAGTCTGACCAGAAGTGAGCAGGGGATTTATCTTGCGCTGAGTCCGGATCTGATTCAGAAAATCGTAACACAGCTGGGAGAACATCTGGGAAAATTTAAAGATTTAAATACCGTTCCTATCATATTGACCAGTAACGTAATACGAGTATATTTTTACAGGCTTATAGAACAATTCTATCCGAATGTCTATGTTCTGGCCTTTAATGAAATCGCAAACAACATACAGATTCAGGCATTGGGAAACATCAGTATGTAATTTATTTGAAGCAAAAGGGATTGGGTCATGATGGATGATAACTTGCTAAAATCTAAATCGCCGGAGGAATTATTCGAGCTTTATCGCGAAACCGGTGACAGCCATATCAAGCAGGAAATTGTTATGCACTACAGCGGAATCGTGAAAACCATTGCGATTCAGCTTCGGGGCGTATACGTCAGCTTTACGGATATGGATGACATCATTAATGAAGGCATTATTACGCTTATGCAGGCGGTGGACAAGTTTGATCCTGAAAAGAATGTAAAATTTGAAAGCTACGCCTCCCTTCGTATCAGAGGGGCAATCGTGGATTTGGCAAGAAAGCAGGACTGGGTGCCTCGTAATGTGAGAAAATTGGGAAAAGCAATTGACCGGACATTTTCAGAATTATACTTTGAACTCGGCAGGTATCCCACCGATCAGGAAGTAGCCAAAGCCTTAGAAATCTCGGAAGAAAAGTATTATAAAGCACTGAGTGAGACCAATCTGTTCAATATTTTATCGCTGGATGCCATTGTGGACGGTTTTCAGGAAGAAGGACAGAATGAAAAATATCTAAAGGATCACAACTCGGACACGATGCCGTCCCAACGTCTGGAACAGAAGGAACTGCAGCTGATTCTAAAAAATTCGGTGGAAAACCTGAGAGAAAATGAACAAATGGTTGTTTCCTTATATTATAAAGAAGAATTGAACATGAAAGAAATCGCTAAAGTGATGGGAATAAGTGAACCGAGAGTATCCCAACTGCATTCGGCCGCATTAAAGAAGCTTAGAGCCCATCTGGAAAGCTATTATACCGCTTAGGAGGAGAAAATAATGTTTAAAGGCTTTTATATGGCTGCATCAGGCATGCTTACTCAATCGAGAGTACTGAATACGATCAGTAACAATATGTCCAACGTATCCACGCCGGGCTATAAGAGCGATACGCTGGCGACCACGACCTTTGGAGATGTTCTGATCAACAGGACGGGAAATAAGGACAAAAGTGTATATACCCCGCTGAATCATTCTTCCATGATAAAGACAGCGGATGAGCTGGTGACGAACTATTCCCAGGGAGCGCCTGATTTTACAGGAAGAAAGTTGGATTTTGCCGTATCGGGCAATGGCTTTTTTCAAGTTCAGACACCGGATGGACAGAACAGATATACGAGGAACGGTTCCTTCAATATAGATAGTGACGGATATTTGTGCTTGCAGCATATAGGACGGGTAGTCGGTGAAAACGGACCGATCCAACTGGGAACAGATCAAATCAGTGTGAGCTCAGACGGAAGTATAACCGATTCTCAGACGGGAGAAGCCCTTGGAAAAATGCGTCTGGTCAATTTTACAGACTATACCCAGCTTCAAAAGCTGGGAGAAGGCATGTTTGGAACGGCGAATCCTGTAAATCCGGTTGCGGCAGACGGTACAGTCATGCAGGGCGCTCTGGAACGCTCCAATGTTCAGGCCATGGATGAGATGCTGGCCATGATGTCCAGTCAGAGAGCTTTTCAAAGCGCAAGCCAGATTGCTAAGGCATACGATCAGTTAATGGGTAAAGCGGTTGACTTGGCTGCGTTATAATAGAGGAGGCGTAAATGGACATTTCATTTTATACGGCTGGAGTAGGTGCGAAAGCACATCAATCCAAGCTGGACGTTATCGGAAATAATATAGCCAATGTGAATACAACGGCTTATAAGGCTCAAAATGCGGGATTTGTAGATCTGCTATACAGTAATATCAGAGACACGGCGGGAACCAATACTTCCCTTAAGGTGGGAAGCGGAACCCGCGTGGAGAAAACAGACATTAATTTTGAGGGAAGCGGAGTGCAAGCTACTGATAATCCTACAGATTATGCTATAATCGGCTCCGGTTTTTTTGCGGTTCAGGATCCGGCCACTAATGAAGTGTATTACACAAGGGACGGAAGCTTTCAGCGTTCTCTGCGGAACGACGGTGAATTCTATTTAACGACGGCAAACGGAGAACTGGTTCTGGATAAGAATTTTGAACAAATAAAAACGGGCAAAGAGGATGCGGAAGATAAAGAGAATACGGACGGTAAAGACAGGATGGAAAGTATGGCTGAGCCGGGCATTTTTGACTTTAAGATAAAAGATGGCATGCTTCTTAAGGGAGATAATTTATATCAGCCTGTTGCCAAAAACGGTCAGCCTGTATTACAGGAGGATGCAAAGCTGCAGAATGCATGTCTGGAGCTTTCTAACGTGGAGGTGTCCGATCAGATGGTAAAGCTTATAGAGGCACAGAGGGCTTACTCTATGTCCTTAAAGATGGTGCAGACTTCAAATGAGATCGAAGAGGTTATCAATAGCCTCAGATAGTGATTGGTTATTGCTTGAGTCAATTATTTTTTTGAAAATTAGGAGTTGCTGAGATGGATAAAATATCATACACAACTAAAGAGCAAAAAAAGGGGACGGAACGAAAGTTCGATAAGTTTTATCAAAAAGCAGTAGGCATGTTCAATCGTGGGAGTGAAGATGAACGTGCAGAGGAAGGAATAACAGAGACTGAAAATGCTGTTTCGGCTTCCGGGCAAGAGCAACATGAGACAGAGACTGCCGGGCAGGATCAAGAGAAACAACCGGCGGAGAAATCGATGAAAGTGGAAGAGCCTGTAAAAGCTTATGCGCCGCCGGAGGAAGAAGCCTTTAAAGCGGAGAAAGACTTATTGACTCAAAAAGAAGCAACGCTAAGTGCAGAAGAAGTGATGAACCGCAATAAAAAAACCATTACTTTTACTTTATTTCTTTCTGCCGATAAAATGGCGGCTTATATCAGAGCTCAGGATTACCAACATGGAAAAGATGCGGACAACCGAATTCCTACAAGTGTTATATACGATCTGCTAAAGGAAAAAGGGGTTGTTTATGGAATGGATCAATCCGGAATAGAGGACTATTGTCAAGGAAGAAAATTTTATAAGGATTTTCAGGTGGCAACAGGTGCAAGACCCAAAGCCGGAGAAGACGGA
Organism: Aminipila luticellarii; assembly: GCF_004103735.1. NCBI lineage: Bacteria > Bacillati > Bacillota > Clostridia > Peptostreptococcales > Anaerovoracaceae > Aminipila > Aminipila luticellarii. Next base: position 374,007 of record NZ_CP035281.1, read on the forward strand.
CGAGTAGAATATTTATTTTCACTGGATGTAAAATATGCCCCGGAAGAGAAGGATGACGGCACGGTGGATTATAAAGAGCTGGGAATGGTGCGCAATGTAGAAGCCGGAGATGTTTTGTGCAGAATTACACCGCCTACGGAAGGCCTGGAGGGTGTAGATGTCTTAGGAAAAGCGGTAAAACCTGCACCGGGCAGGCCTGTTTCCGTGAACTACGGAAAGGGCGTACAGGCTTCGGAGGACGGACTTGAATATATTGCCATAGAAAGCGGTATGGTGGAGCTGAACGGCGGTACTGTGGAGGTAAAAGAGATCTACACCATTAACGGAGATGTAGGTCCTGCCACCGGAAATATCCGGTTCAACGGTACAGTAATGGTGAAAGGAAGTGTTCTTTCTGATTATGCCATCTATGCCAAAGGGGATATCATTGTCAACGGATATGTGGAATCCAGTATTTTAAATGCTGCCGGCAATATTGTCATAAAGAATGGTATCAGCGGTATGAAAAAGGGGCTGCTTAAGGCAGACGGGGATGTAACTGTTCGATTTGCTGAAATGGCCAGAATTGTAGCCGGAGGAGATTTCCATTTTGATTATTGCATCAACTGTGATGTGAAAGTGGGAGCGTCCATCATTGGAAAGGGAAAGAGAGGCTCTTTGCTGGGCGGAAATTATATAGCCGGGACAACCATCGATGTGAATATTATCGGAAGTGATCTGAATATTCCTATGGAAGTGCAGATCGTACCGGACTGGCAGGAGGTTAAGAATTTTAAATTAAAGCCGGAGGACAGGATTAAGGAAAATAAGGAACTGGTATGCCAGTGGGAAAAAGAGTATTCGGACTTAAAACATAAGTATGACAGCTTGGATTCGGAGATTTCCAGAGCTTCCAGAAGGAACAGCATGGACGCACCGGAGGATATAGAGGCGAAGCATAAGAAGGTGGTGCATCTGATGGATCAGAAATCAAAAATCCGACAGCAGATGACAGAGATCGAAGAAAAAAAAGAGAGTGTCAACCGAATGGCTTCCTGCGAGGGGTGTATGGTCATCGCCAGAAAAATGGCTCATGCAGGTGCTCGGATTACCATCGGAAATGCTATGCTTTGGATTCATGATACCATTAAACATCAAACCTTTGTTGAGGAAAACGGGCTGATTGAAACCCACAGCATCACGCCGGGTTCCGTATAAAAACCGGAGAATTTTAAAGGAGAAAAAACATGGGGATAAAAAGCTATGAAGATTTAGACAGCATGCAGCTGGATGCATTAAGAGAAATTGGAAATATCGGAGCAGGCAATGCTGCAACTGCCTTATCACTGACCATAGGAAAACCCGTTAACATAGATGTTCCTACCGTAAAAATTTTGGACATCAATGAAGCAGTAGAAGCTTTAGGCGGTGCGGAACAAGTTGTTGCGGGGATACTGGTCAAGCTGGAGGAAGGTATCCACGGAGCCATGATGAGCATTCAAACTTTGGATGTAATCAATCTGATGCTGGAAAGTCTGCTTGGAACGACGGTAAACAGCTATGAAGAAATGGACGAAATGCATATATCAGCCGTATGTGAAATCGCAAATATCCTAATGGGTTCTTATGTGAATGCCATTTCGGATATGACGGGAATGCCTGTCAATATTTCTGTTCCGGCTATATCCATCAATATGATAGGAGCACTGATAACCGTTCCGATGGCTACTTACTGCTACGAAGCAGAAAAGATTATGATGATTGAGGGAAAATTCTCTTTCGACGGAATCATGCACAAGCATAGCTTGCTTTTGATACCGGATGTAGAATCCCTGACAAAAGTTCTAACAAGATTAGGAGTATATAATGAGTAGTATGGCCACGGTGGGTATTGCTGAGATGGGAGTAGTAAAAGGGGAGGATCAATTGATCACCTATGCTTTAGGTTCCTGTATCGGTGTCTGCATCCACGATAAAAATTTAAAAATTGCGGGCATGGTGCACATCATGCTGCCGGCGGCTCCAGCAGACGGCAGCGGTAAAGCCATATGCCGATATGCCGATTCGGGTATTCCGGCTTTGATTAAGAAAATGGAAAGCCTGGGTGCAGTACGCAGAAATATGACGGCTAAAATTGCCGGAGGTGCTAAAATGTTCGATATACCCGGCGATTCGGTAGTCGGAAACATTGGGGACCGAAACATAGAAGCCGTAAAGAAAACGCTGGCAGAGCTTCGCATCCCCATTATCGGGCAGGATGTGGGATTTGATTATGCGAGGACGATGAGCTTCAGTGCAGAGGACGGAATGGTGACCATTAAAGCCTTTTCAAAAGGTATCAGTACATGGTAAAAAACAGAGCCAGTTAAGGCTCTTATTTTTTTGATTTTTTCTCCGGATATTTATCGATGATCTCGTTAATAGACCATTCGGAATAAGCTAAAGCGCGTATCAGCATCGGGTTATATGTGTGCTGGAATTGCAGCATTTTTTTGATGGATTCTTCAAATGGTGAGTCGGTAAAGCCGTACAATTTGCGGGAATACTTGTCAAAATCTGCAGCAAATCCGACCACTTGAGCCGAAAGGGGAATCCGGTTTCCTCTTAATCCTCCGGGATACCCGGAACCATCCCATTTCTCGTGATGGTTTTGGGCAATATTTACGGCAAGCTGCACAAAACTGTGCAGGGCAGGATTGTTGTTGATTTGTAACAGCTCTGCGCCCTTTGTGGTATGCGCATGGTAAATAAGCCGCTGCTCTTCGGTCAGGCGATCCCTGTTTTTTAAGATAAGATCTGGAATGGCAATCTTGCCGATATCGTGATATGCAGCCGCTCGTATGATCAGCTGAATTTGGGGCTCGTTTAGATGAATTCCGCTGGAAGTGTGTTCAGATAAAGCTCTGAGGAGTACTCCGGTAAAAAGAGAAACACGCTTGATGTGATAAGGAGTCTCAATCCGGCGATAACTGAACAGGTTTCGGAAGGTTCTGTTTAAAGACTTATCGTACTCAATGATGTCGTCCAGACTGACCGCATTATCCGAAACCAGACGGCTGAGGGCCTGACCGGGCAGACTGGAAGAAGTGCCAAGAAGAGACAAGACTCTTTGACGGAAAAAGTCAGCCTCAAAGGGTTTTACCACAAAATCCGCGGCACCATACCGGAAGGCGTCTAATATGTCCTGCTTTACGGCTTCCGCACTGGTCAAAATAATAGGAATCGTTTCCGTATTCTCCATTCGCTTGATTTGCTTTAGCAGCTGAAACCCATCCAGATAAGGCAGTGTAATGTCGATAACCGCCAGTTTGATATGCTCGGCTTCCTCTGTGAAAAGCTCCAGCGCTTTCAATCCATTATTCGACTCTAAAACAGGGTAGGTATTTTTCAGAGCGTTCAGCATAACGGAACGGTCAAAACTTGAGGCGTCTGCAATAAGTATCTTTTTGTTCATATCCATACCTTATCAGCTCCTTCCGATATTTTGTCCAGTGCCTTAGCACTGCCCGTTAAAACAATATCAAACCATATTTTATCTTGATTGCAGATCGTATTTCATTTATTTGTTAGGGGAAACACGGTGTGCCGGACGATGGGGATTGATCTTGACCTTTATACAGGCTTTTGTAAGCTCTGAGGTCAACTCTGCCCCATACTGCTGTTCATAGTGGCTCAGCTCCTGTGCAAGCTGTTGCTGAGTTGTCATGGCATACAGCGGCTTTGCATCGTTTAAGGCGGCAGTCACGACCTCATAAATACAGTCCTGACAGGTACACATGTTAAAGCTTTTCATGACCTTTGGAGCCTCAGCTATCATAATATCTTCTGCAAAATTGTGAAGAAAGCTTCTATTCCTTTCAGACAGCGGAAGCGTGCCTGCCGAAGTATCCTTCTCCTGGTGAAATACGGTATTCTTCATTTCTGAAACTATAGTGTCTTCTTCATCATTAAAATCCTCCAATACATAAAGCTCGCTTTTTATCTGGTCGGAGGGAGTGGGAGCGCATGCTTCTGCTTCTTCCGCAACGATTCTTTCCTGTATTTCCCGTTCCAGGGCTTCCTGATGCAGGTGTCTGTTCTGTGAGGATTGCAGACCAAATTTTTCCATGAAAGCAGTAGAGTAGGGGAGGCGTTCATCCGCATCGGTTTCTTCCTTATGGTCAGGAGTCTTGGGAGAGACGGGAGCTGTTTTATTGTGCAGCTGCTTGTCCAGCTCTTTTTGCAGATCTGATTTCACTAAATCTGAAATCGGGTCGGCATCCGAAGCTTGCGGCAATTCTACGACCACCTCTTTTTTTGGAGCGTCCGAATGCGTTTTCCTTTCATGTGTTGATGCGGGTACGGAAGAGTCCTCATCTAAAAGATCTGCCGCTCCATTGGTCAGAAGACTTAAAACATGGGCTGTTTTGTTACTTTTCTTTGGCATGATGCTATAATCCTCCCTGAATTAATTCTTTTATGAAATTATAATAATCCACGCATGCATTGGATTTAGGCGCATAGTCCAGAAGCCCAAGGCCATGGGCCGGAGCTTCGGCCACAGCCACACTGTTTCGTATGACCGTATCAGCCACCCTCGTGCCTAATTGGGAGGCGATCGCCTCCGTCATATCGCAGACCTCTTTTGTCAAGGAGGCTCTTTTGTTGTATTTTGTAAGCAATATACAAGTTAAATCCAGCTTAGGATTATAATATCTTTTGACATTTTCAATGGTATCCTTGATCTGCGAGATGCCTAAAAGGCTTAAAATCTCCGGTATCATGGGAATAATCAAATGGTCGGCACAGACATACGCATTGACGGTCAAAATATTCAGCGCAGGCGGAGTATCTATCACGATATAATCATAGATATTTTTAATGTCTTTAATAGCCTCCGTTAATAAGAATTCCCTGCCTGAGTGATTAAATTCCAGTTCTGCCGTACTCAGTAAAATATTTGAAGGAATGAAATGACCACAGTCAATGGGTCTGATGGCGTCGGTGATCGTGGCTTTTCCTTTGAATACATCGTAAAGAGTGATTCCTTCTTCAATGTTAATCCCTAAGCTGAACCCCAAACTTCCCTGCGGATCCAAATCAATTCCGAGGACTTTATATCCCATTCTGGAAAGTCCGCTTATAAGGGCATTGCAGGTGGTTGTTTTTGCAACGCCGCCCTTCTGATTTGTGACTGCTATAATCTTCGCCAATTTTTCTTCTCCTTTAAGATTTTGTTTATGTTTTCTTTATTTTTGCTTAATTTATTTTAGCACAGGACGATATATAAGTATACAAATTTTAGCATTTTGATGATTGATATACACACGAAAAGGGCAGGGATGCCAGGATAAAAATTTTTAGGGAGGATAAATTATGACAGCTATAAACAGTATTGCGTCAACAGCAAGCACAACATCTACATATACGGCAAAGGGTTTTTCCGGTCTTGTCAGCGGTATGGATACGGAATCGGTCGTAGAAAGCATGACAGCGGATATACAGGCAAAAATTGATAAGGTAAAGCAGGAGCAGCAGAAGAACACCTGGAAGCAGGATGCTTACAGAACGGTGATCGCGTCTCTTATCAATTTTCAGGATAAGTATTTATCGTATTCATCACCGTCTACGAATTTATTGAGCTCTGCTATATATAATTGCAGCAAAAAGACGTCACAGGGGGCAAATGCCAGTAAAATTTCTGTAACCAGTACGAGCAATTCAAACAATGCGGCATATCAGGTATCCAGTGTGAAGTCTTTGGCCACAAAGGCCCGATATACCGGAGCCTGTGGATTGGGCAGCAATGAGATTTCTACCGGTAGTATTGATTTTGGAGACAGAACCGTCAATGTAGCCTCGGGTAAGGAGATGGAAATCACCTATAACAATGTGCGGTATAGCGTTACCATACCGGAGAACGGTACGACAGATTCTGATTTTCAGGCGTTATCCATGCAGTCAGCTCTCAATGAAGCTCTGCGGTCCGTCACTCTTGAGGACGGTTCCGGAACACTGGCAGAAAAGATCGGCTTTGATTTAAGCGGGGATACTCTGTCTCTTAAATCCCTGTACAGCGGAAGTACCAATACTTTCAGTATCAGCGGAGGGGATTCAGAAGCCTTGGCTGCTTTGGGATTTTCAGCAGGGCAGAGCGGGAGTGCGGCCAGCGCGATTGAGGGAACAAGTGCTGTAGATGTGGTGCAGACGAAGGCGTTTTCTTTGGAAGGCAAAAAGCTGACCTTTGATCTGGATGGCTTGAGCAAGACCATAAGCTTTGATGCCAGTGATTCCGCTGCCATTACGGGTGCCGGAGATGATGCGGCTAAGCTGCAAAAACTGGCAGAAACCATCAATTCTAAGCTGGCGGCTGCTTTTGGTGCAAATAAAATTGTGGCTGACGTGACAGATGGTACAAAAATCGGCTTTACGGTGACGGATTCCACTTCCATTCTTAAGATTTCTTCTACCAGCTCAGACACCATAGGAAGCGGCAGTATCTTTGGCATGGAAAGCGGCATTACCAACCGGTTGAACACCCACAAGACGTTGGCAGAGCTGGGATTTACACCGACCAGCAAGGATGCTTCCGATCCAGATAATACGAGTCTCTATGCCTACAAGATCACGGTGAACGGCAAAGAATTTGAATTCAAGGGGGACGATGAAATCTCCACCGTTTTGAATAAAATAAACAACGACGAAACTGCAGGAATCAACATTACGTATTTGAGCACTACCAATAAGTTCTCCATTGCGGCAGACCAATCCGGTTCCACAGGCAAAATTGATATACAGGACAGCACAGGCGGCGGAAACCTGGCTGCGGCCTTATTTGGTGATACGGCTGCAATCAGTGCAGGAACTGTAAAAGGTACGGATCTGGTGATGACCATTAAGTATGACGGAGATGCCAGTGAGACCACCCTTACGAGAAGTTCCAATTCGGTAACGGTAGACGGCATCAGCTTTAATGTGGAGGGAACCTTTGGATGGACTGGAGCAGAAGGTTCAGAAGTAAGAGATACCACGGCAGAAGCGGTCACCTTCAAGAATACTTCGGATACAGACAATGCAGTCAGCGTAATCAAACAGATGGTGGAGGATTATAACAAGATCATTGATTCCGTAAACGAACTGGTCACCACCAAGAGCAGGGAAAGCACCAAGAACGGTCAGAACGTATATGAACCGCTTACGGACGCACAGAAAAAAGACATGACCAGTGAGGAAATCGAAGCGTGGGAAACGAAAGCAAAGGCAGGAATTTTGTTTGGAGACAGTACACTGACCCAGTTGGCTTCCAGCTTACGGTTTGCCTTTTCTTCCAAAGTCGGTGACTTGGGATTTGGAAAGGACATCGGTATAACCACCGCTTCTTCTTATTCCGGCAACGGAAAGCTGTCCATAGATGAGGATAAGCTGCGGGAAGCGCTGACGAACAATCCGGAAAAAGTGAAGGAAATGTTTGTTTCCTCTGCAGAGGATGCGCCAAATTCTGCCATGTCCAATTTGTCGGGCGGATTTGCGGTTCGAATGCAGAACCTGTTCGAGTCCTATGCAAAGAGTACCGGCTCCTATAAAGGAAAGCTGGTTCAATTGGCAGGCCTCCAGAATAATACCACTACAAGCAATAACTATATTGCAAGACAACAGAAAATATTAGATAATAAGCTGGAAACCCTTCAGACTCTGCTGGCTACCAGACAGGACCGATATCAAAGCCAGTTCACAAAATTGGAACAATATATATCCCAAATGAACGCACAGAGCTCATGGCTTTCTTCCTCTATGTCATAAAATATAGACGCAGGGCATTATGCCGGTATGAAAAAGTGAACGCTGCAGACTACTTGAAAGAAAGGATGTTAATACTTTTATGATGAATTATGGTTATCAGCAATATAAAACACAGGCCGTAGAGACCATGACAAAGGGCGAAATGCTTATCCTTCTATATGATGAAATCAATAAGCGGCTTCTGCGGGCAAGGGCATATTTTGAGAAAGAGGATATTGCGCTGTTTGAAGCAGACATCCAGCGAGCTATTGATATTGTAAATTATCTTGAAAAAAGCCTTGACAGAAAGTATCCCATAAGTAATGATTTATATAGACTATATGATTTTATTACTTATGAATTGACCAGAGTCAAAACCGGCAGAAATTTAGAGCTGATCGATGATATTACTCCTTTGATCAAGGATCTCAGAGAGAGCTTTAAGGAAGCAGACAGGCTCAGTAAGAAAGACCCAAGTGTCGGCGCCGGTATCGGAACGACGACCAGTAGTGTGACTCTGGGCGTAGGTTGATGGAGGCAGAGGATTTGGACAGTTTTACAGCAACAAATAAAATACTGGAAAACCTGAAACTAAAATACAGGTATATGGACAACATTATGAACTTGACAAAGGACATGGAAAGAGCTATGATGGCAGATGATTCCGCATCTTTTGGGTCGATTCTCGATATGAGGGGCGACATCATGATCACAGTGGATGAGTTGAATCAGGAGAACCGAGAAATCATCAGCCATCTGCCCGATTCTCTCAGAGAAAAGTTTTCTGCGATTATTCTGCCTGAAAAGGGACAGGCGGGGGACTCTATGACTTTGGACAACCCGTTGGAGACCAATATTTATGATACGAACAAAAGAATCGCGGTATTGTTATCAAAGATTATTAAGCTGGATAACGAGATCAATCAAAAGATAAAAGGACAGAGTCAAGCTCACCGACTACATGTGAGAGGATAACTGTAATCACGGATACCGAGGAGAGAACATGGAAAGTTTAAAGCAGAAAATACTAGCAGAAGGTCAGGTCTTGGGAGAGGATATCTTAAAGGTCGACGGATTTTTAAATCATCAGATTGATGTGAAGTTTATGGAGGAGATCGGGAAGGAGTTCAGGAAACGCTTTGCTGATGCGGAGGTGACCCGGATTTTGACCGTGGAATCCAGCGGCATTGCCATTGCCTGCGAAGCCGCTAAGTTTTTTGACTATGTTCCTGTAGTTTTTGCTAAAAAGGCTACGCCCAACACCATGGCAGAAGGCTGCTATAGTGCGGAAGCCAGATCTTTTACAAAGGGAACAGTTTCTAATCTCCGAGTGGCAAAACGATTTTTGCAGCCTGGAGATAAAGTATTGATCGTAGATGACTTTCTTGCTTCCGGAGAAGCTTCGATCGCTCTTGCCAAAATGGTCAGAAAAGCCGGAGCCGAAGTGGTCGGAGTCGGTACCGTCATAGAAAAGCAATTTCAGGGAGGAAGTGCTAAGCTTCGCGATATGGGATGCAGAGTGGAGTCTCTGGCTGTCATAAAGAAGTTTGAAAACGGCAGCATCCTATTTGAGTGATGAATAGCGATATGATTAAAACACGAACTATAAAATGAATAAGACAGACTAAGGTTCATGCGGACACGAACTTTAGTCTTTTTTTATTATTTTCTTTACGTAAATTTAATCAAAATGACTTTACTATACTAATTTGGGTTATTATAATAAATATACAAACGCAAATGGATATTGCGAGAACGATCTGTCAGCAGGGATAAGGTGCTGAATAGAAAGAAAAGAGAAGGAGAAAAGTAATGAAAAAGTTTTTAGCTATTTTATTGGCATTCGTGATGGTATTTGGCATTGCCGCATGCGGTAAGACAGATACGACGGAAGACAAAGCAGCTGATGATGCACTAAAAGTAGGTTTTATCTATATTGGAAGCATCAATGACGGCGGATATACTCAGGCACAGCATCAGGGTACGATTGCTATGGAAAAGTATTTTAAGGGTAAGGTCAAAGCACTTTATCAAGAAAATGTAAGCGATCAGGATAAATCTGCTGCCATGACTGCCGCAACGAACTTGATCGATCAGGGCTGTACGGTTATTGTCGGAACAAGCTACGGCTTCATGGATGCGCTTGATGAATTAGCTAATTCAGATCAATATAAAGACATTAAATTCCTTCATTTCTCAGGGAATAAAATGAATGATAAGAACTTCGGCAACTATTTCGGTGCCATGGAGCAGCCGCGATATTTAACAGGAATGATTGCAGGCATGATGACAAAATCAAATAAGCTGGGTTATGTAGGTGCTTATCCTTATACAGAGGTACAGATCGGAATCAATGCATTTACTCTTGGTGCTCAGTCTGTAAATCCAAACGTAGAAGTGAAGGTCGTTTACATCAACAGCTGGTATGATCCTGAAAAGGAAAGAAGTGCGGCGGATGAGCTGCTGGCTCAGGGATGTGACGTGATCACACAGCACTGCGATACCACAGGACCTCAGGTAGCTGCGGCTGAAGCCGGTAAATTTGCAATCGGTTACAATGTAGACAACGGAAAGGTAGACGCTGTAAAAGCCTCCTATTTGACTTCACCTATTTGGCATCACGAAAAGTTCCTGATTCCTACTATTGAAAAAATTATGGCAGGTACATGGACTCCTGAATCATATTACGGTACTTTAGCAGACGGATATGTAGACATTGCTCCTATGACAGACTTAGTTCCTGCGGATGTACAGGCTAGGGTCAATGAAGTAAAAGCGAAGATGATATCCGGGGAATTCAGTCCATTCTCAGGAGAGATCTATTACAACGACGGAAAAGTTCTTTGCGAAGCCGGACAAACCTTAGATCGAGCTGCGATCTGGAGCATAAACGGATTAGTCAAGGGTGCTAACGGAACGAAATAATCCAAACAATCAAGATCATTGATTTAGATCGTACGATAAAAATCATCTGAAGGGGTATGTCAGACTCGACATACCCCCTTTCTTTTCCATATAAGACATGCTATACTAAATGGTATTGTTTATTGAATTTTAATCATCACAGTAGCGGAGGATTTCATGGACGAAAGGCGAATAGCTATACAAATGAGCGGCATTACGAAAACTTTTGGTGCGCTGAAAGCAAATGAAGATGTGAATCTGACTGTTTACGAAGGGGAAGTGCATGCACTTCTCGGAGAGAACGGCGCGGGTAAGAGTACCTTGATGAATATGCTGTCCGGTATTTATACCCCGGATGAAGGCAGTATTCAGATTTATGGGGAAGAGGTACATTTCGCATCTCCGAAGGATTCCATTAAAATGGGAATCGGCATGATTCATCAGCATTTTAAGTTAATCGATGTTCTGTCGGCAAAGGACAACATTATACTGGGGCAAAAAACCGGATTTTTTACAAAGGGAAAGGTTCTGGCGAAAAAGGTCAGAGAAATTTCCGATCAATACGGGCTGGATATCAACCCGGATAAAAAGGTCTATGATATGTCGGTTGGAGAAAAGCAGACCCTGGAAATTATAAAGGTGCTGTTTCGTGGGGCAAAGATTCTGATTTTGGACGAACCTACAGCTGTACTGACTCCGCAGGAAATAGAGAAGCTTTTCAATATTATCCGCAACATGAAGGCACAAGGCTGTGCGGTGGTCATCATCACGCATAAATTAAACGAGGTCATGGAAATCAGTGACCGGATCACGGTTCTGAGAAAAGGGCATTCCGTAGAAACGGTAAAAACCGATGAAGTGGAGGTGTCAAGTCTGATTGAAATGATGGTCGGAAAGAAAATGGATCTTTCTCTGGAACGAGATATTGTTGCAGAGAAGAAAGTACTGCTGGAGCTTTCAGACGTTACGGTGCTGGATCGGGAGAAAAAGCCGGCATTGTCCGACGCGACTTTTGATTTGCGGGGCGGAGAGATCTTAGGCGTGGCAGGCGTAGCCGGAAGCGGGCAAAAGGAGCTGTGCGAAGCAATCGCAGGTCTGGCCGCAACCGAAAAAGGGAAAATTTATTTTGAAGGGGAAAGCCTCACAGGGAAAACCCCCAGAGATATTATAAAGCTGGGCATCAGCATGGGATTTATTCCGGAGGATAGGCTGGGCATGGGCTTAGTGGGAAGCATGGACATTGTTCACAATCTGATTTTAAAGGATTATCAGAACCGTCCGGGATTTCTTCTGAAAAGAGGTCCTTGTGTGGAGAAGGCAAAGCAGATTGTAGAGGAACTGGATATTCAGACTACCAGCATCTATGCGCCTGTTAAAAAGATGTCCGGAGGAAATATTCAAAAAGTGCTGTTGGGCAGAGAAATCGATTTAGACCCTAAAGTACTGATCACTGCGTATCCGGTCAGAGGACTGGATATCGGCGCTTCTTATAAAATCTACGATTTGTTAAATGAGCAGAAGAAAAAGGGAGTCGGTGTACTGTTTATAGGGGAAGACTTGGATGTTCTCCTTGAGCTCTGCGATCGAATTATGGTGATGTGCGGCGGTCAGATCACCGGCATTGTAAATGCAGATCAGGTGACCAAGGAGGAATTGGGACTGCTGATGACGGGAACATTATTGGAGGAAGAGGAGGTTGGATTTAATGAACTTGCTTAAAATTACCAAAAGAGACAACCTTAATAAAAATCAGGAAATGCTTATCCGAGCACTTGCCATCTGCCTTTCCATTGTTTGCTCCGGGCTGATTCTGCTGATTTTCGGACTGAATCCCGTCAACATCTTTCAGGCGATTATAGACGGGTCTTTGGGGACGGAGCTTCGGATACAGCAGACGATTATTAAAGCGGTGCCGCTGGTTATTACTTCGCTTGGAATTTTAGTGGCTTTTAAAATGAAATTCTGGAATATTGGAGGCGAAGGACAGATCGTGATGGGCGCTTTGGCTGCGGCTTTTGTAGCTCTCCATTTTGGGGATCTGCCCAAACCTTTGATGCTGCTTTTCATGATGATAGCCGCCATGCTTGCCGGTGGATTCTGGGCATTTATTCCCGCTGTTTTCAAAGCAAAAATGGGGACCAATGAAACGATCTTTACGTTAATGATGAACTATATTGCAATTAAATTTGTTACTTATCTTCAATACGGACCGTGGATGGATCCCAATGCAAACGGTTTTCCAAAGATTGCTCCTTTTCCGGAGAATGCGATACTGCCGTCTGTGCTGGGCGTTCACGCAGGCTGGATTTTAGCCATATTGTGCACTGTTTTGATTTATTTCCTGATGAAGTACACAAAACTGGGCTATGAGATAACGGTAGTCGGAGAAAGCTTTGAAACGGCTCGATATGCAGGAATGAATATCAATAAGATCATTATCGTGGCCATGATGATTTCAGGCGGTCTTTGCGGTCTGGTGGGTATGATTCAGGCTTCGGCTATTGAAAAGACACTGGTGTCAGGCATTTCCTGCGGGTATGGCTTTACAGCCATCATCACAGCCTGGCTGGCCAGATTGAATGCAGTGGCAACTCTTTTTGCCTGTTTGGCCTTTGCCATGCTTATTCAGGGCGGCGCTTATATTCAGCTTGCTATGAATGTGCCGAGTGCTGTGGCAAGCGTTGTGGAAGGAACGATTTTATTCTTTGTGCTTGGAAGCGAATTTTTCCTTCAATATAGGGTGAATCTTGCCGGAAAAACGGACAGACGCTCCAAAAAGGAGGTGGCATAGTTATGGAAGCTTTTTTAGCCGCATGTGTTGTAGCGGGGACTCCATTGGTACTGGCCACTGTGGGTGAGCTTATAACAGAAAAATCGGGCAGCCTCAATTTAGGGGTGGAGGGCCTGATGCTGATGGGTGCTGTTATGGGATTTATGGCGGCCTATAATACCGGTAATCCCATATTGGCGGTTCTTTGTGCCGGACTTGCGGGAGCAGGAGGCGCACTGATCTTCGCGTTGGTAACGGTCACGCTCCGGGCAAATCAGACTGTTACAGGGCTGACGCTGACTATTTTCGGGACAGGCTTTGCCAGCTTTGTGGGTCAGCCGATGATCGGATTTTCCGTTCCGGGTTCCGTAGGGGCGTTTTTCAATAAGACATCTATACCGATTCTTGGAAAAATTCCGGTATTGGGGCCTATATTTTTCAAGCAGGACATTTTTGTTTACTTTTCTTATGTGATCGTAATTTTGTCTTGTGTATACATGTATAAAACCCGCTTGGGTCTAAATATGCGGGCGGTAGGGGAAAATGCCGCAGCTGCTGATGCATCGGGCATTAATGTTACGCTGTATAAATATGTGCATATTCTTGTAGGAGGTGCACTCTGCGGGCTGGGCGGAGCTTATCTGGCTCTTATCCGCGTTCCGATCTGGCAGTCGGATGTTGTTACAGGCAGAGGCTGGATTGCGGTAGCTCTGGTCATATTCGCATCATGGAATCCGGTAAAAGCTTTGCTGGGTGCTATCTTCTTCGGCGGGCTGAGCATATTGGGGCTGAGGCTTCAAGCCATGGGGGTTGCGGTTTCTCAGTATTTGGTGGATATGATTCCTTATGTGGCGACGGTGGTCATCGTGATCATCAGTTCTCATAAAAAAAAGAAGGAAAATCAGCCGCCTGCCGATTTGGGCAACAATTATTTCAGAGAAGAACGTTGATAACGGAATAGAACAGATCATAAAAAGCGAGACGGATTAATATTATATGAAAATTTCCATATAAATATATTAACGAGTCTCGTTTATTCTTTTGTCTAACGCTTTAACGCGGTTGACAGAATTACCGTATTATTGGGGCTTGTTTTACGCGGGTGTTGCAGATATAATAAAAGTATATGTAAAATTGTATACGGGGATAATAATTAGGGGAACGGAACTATGAGAATTTTGATGAAAACACTTTCTATTGCATTAGCAGTAACCATACCAATTACATCATTGTGTTTAGGGATTAACATTGCTACCAGGATGCCGGATGTATATCAGTATGAATTTAAGGCCGCGGATGTACTGCATAATCTGGATTTGGAAAAAGATAATGATCAGATGGGCAAATTTATTTCTGATTTTATGATTGGAAAGACTGCCGAATGGCAGATTATTACGGAGGATGAGGATCGGACTCAGCGGAGCTTCAATGAAAATGAAATGATGGCCGCTGCTACGGCTCGTAAAGATATAAATATTGTTGCTGCCATAGGAATACTTGCTCTTATTCTTATGGTGACATCCTTTGTCATGCTTAAGAAGTATGATTTCGACAAGGAAATACGTAAAAGATTTAAATTGGGAGCTGTTATTTATGTATGCCTGATAGCAGTTTATATAGCCGGATTCCTTATAGCGGCCAAGACCGGACATTCCCTGGGGGACATGCTGGGATATAAACCCCATGAGGATGATCTGCTGCCGCAGATTATTACAGGGGAGCTGCAAAGAGGCTTGCTGTATTCCTCTGCTGTGGTGTCTGCGGTCATCATGGGTATATTTGGCTACATTATATATAAAATTACGGAGCCGAAAAGGATTTTTTCCAGGAACTATTATTGATAGAGATCAATCGGTTCAGTGTCTATAGGAGGGGAAAGAATGGTATATGTACATTTGGCTGAGGGCTTTGAAGAAATCGAAGCAATCGCGTGCGTGGACTTAATGAGAAGAGCCGGCATGGAAGCTGTCACCGTGAGCATGACAGGGGAGAAATCCGTAAAAAGTGTCAGAGGCATAGGGATAGAAGCTGATCTGCTGTTTGAAGAAGCGGATTACGAAGCTTGTGAAATGATCGTGCTGCCGGGAGGAATGCCGGGGGCGAAGAACTTGGGAGAGCATAAAGGCCTGGTACAGAAAATCAGAGAATTTGATCAAAAGAATAAATGGATCGCTGCTATTTGTGCAGCTCCGATGATCTTAGGTCGTGAAGGCCTTTTGAAGGGCAGAAAAGCCACGATATTTCCGGGGATGGAAAACCATTTGACTGGTGCGGAAGCAGTACGGGACAGAGTGGTAATCGACGGAAACCTGATCACTTCAAAAGGACCGGGCACCGCGATGGAGTTTGCTGTTGCCATAGTAGGTGTATTAAAAGGACAAAACGTTGCAGAATTGCTGGAAAAGGACTTGGTGATGTATGAAAAATAAGGTAGATTATCATTTGCACACGTATTATTCGGATGGCTCCATGTCCCCGACTGAAATGGTAAAGAGGGCAAAGGATTTAGAATATACAGAAATTGCCATAACGGATCACGATGGGATCGATGGCGTCAGAGAAGCTCAGATTGCAGGGGATGCATTGGAAGTCAATGTTCTTTCCGGAATCGAGCTGGCTGCTGAGCTTAAGACAGAGAAATTCAAGGAAGCAGTTCCTGTACACATCCTTGGATATCGAATGGATATAAAAAATAAAGAGTTAAATGCCGAACTGGAAAAAATAAAAGAAAAGCGTAAGATCAGGAATGAAAAGCTGTTGGCGGTTCTGAAAGAAATGGGATATGAACTGTCAGAAGAAGATTTTCCTACAGAGGACGATCGGGAGTACATTGGAAAACCGCTGATTGCCAGAGCAATGGTGAAACGCGGTTATATTGATCATGTAAAAGAAGCCTTTGAACCGGGAAGACTTTTAGAAGCGCCTGCCGCAAAGGCTGTAAAAAAGGAAAAAATTTCGGCTGAAAGAGCCATAGCGCTTATCAAAGGTGCGGGTGGAATTGCTGTATTGGCTCATCCCATGAAAATCAAGGAACTTGGAACGCGGGGAAGCCAAGAATTTTATGAAAAGTTGGATGCTCTGACACGAGAAATGAAAAAAATGGGGCTGAAAGGAATAGAATGTTTTCATCCGGCTCATACAAAAGAAGAAAGTTTGTATTTGGTGGGGCTGGCGGAGAAATATCATTTGCATATCACGGAGGGATCGGATTATCACGGCCCTGACTTTGAAAAATAGACGGTATATCCCGTCTTTTTTTGTACAATAAGAAACCTCGTCTGTTATGGGACAAAAGCGGAATGTACTTTTTCAATTAAGGAGCAAAAAATCTTTAACAATTTAATTGACAAATATTTACATATATATTAAAATATAGAAAATAAGATCTATGTAAAGAGAGGAGATTAATGATGACGGGAATGGACAAGAAAAAGGAAGAAATCACTTTTGAGATTACAGAACGTATTGGTGTGATTGCACAGTATAGCAATCACTGGACAAAGGAAGTGAACAAAATTGCATGGAATGGGAGCAAGCCTAAGTTTGACATTCGGGATTGGGATGAACAGCATCAGCATATGTCCAGAGGGATTACTCTTCGAGAGGAAGAGATGCAGGTGCTATATGGATTGTTAAAAGAGAATTTGGCGGAACCTGAAACTGGGGAGCAGGCGGTGTAGAACGTTATGAGGGGTAGATGCATATAGTATTAAGAAAGAGAATCTCAAATTTGATTTGTAGATTCTACTGATCATGCATCATAAAGGAGGTAACAAAATGGGAAGATGTGGATATGATCATGAGAGAGGAATAGACTCCAGTTTACTTTTCTTTTTCTTAATTCTGGTTTTAATGTTCTGTATGCCTAACGTATTTGGATGTGGTGATACATCTTGCGGAAATTGCTAAGAAATTAAGTAACCGTAAATAAAAAAGGACAGCACTCCTGCCTCTCGGCAGGAGTGCTGTCCTTTTGTTGATAATCCCACCAGCTGTCAGCATCAAAAATTTTCAGTTCAATACGAACGCTGGCCTTTAAAGAATGTGATTGCATAAAGTCCGGAGAGGCCAACCAGTGCAAAAATAATTCTGCTTACGAATTCGAGATTGCTTCCAAAAATGTTAGAAATCAGGTCGTATCGGAAAAATCCGATCAGTCCCCAATTTATAGAACCAATAATAATCAGTGCAAGAACGATTTTTTTCAAAGCTATCACTCCTTTCCGGAGAGTATTTTACCCACTTACGCAGAAAATATGTTATAATAACCTTCAACGAGCCTTCAAACGGGCTTAGGTTATTTCACCATAAATTACCATAGCAGGTTTACGGGCAAAAATGTTAAATGAAATTTATGGTATAATGAACTCCATCGATTGAATCAGCGTTGCTGCAAGGATTGCTAAAGGGGAATATGAAACTTATGGAAGTTATATTAAAAAACGGGCCAAGAGAGCCGGATTGTAAAATAGAAGTAAAGGATATCTGTACTATAGAAGCTATTGTGAAAGAGCTTCAGAGCAAATTACCATATGCTATTTTGGCGGCCCATGTAGATAACAAGATTGTTGAACTGACGCACAAAATAGATAAACCGTGCAAAATTGAACTGCTGGATATGAGAAACCAATCAGCCAATTTGATTTATCAAAACAGCTTATCTCTCATATATATGAAGGCCGTATACGATGTGTTGGGCGATATTGTAGTAGAAATACAAAATTCCATTAATAAAGGCCTTTATACCATGATTCGGAGGAAAATGCCTGTAACGCAGGCCGAGGTTGACGGCATATATAAACGAATGCGTGAATTAGTAGATTTAGATATTCCGTATGTAAAAGAAGACTCGTGTTATTCTCTGGAAGGCTTTAAAAAGTTCTTTTTCGGGCTGATGGTGCCTTCTACCGGATATATAAAGCTTTTTGAAATCAGGAAATACAGAAGAGGCGTTCTGCTAAGGTTTCCGCATCCTAAGAACCCCAATGTAATCCCGGACTATGTGGATGAGGTGAAGCTGTACGGCGCTTTTGGAGAGGCCACCAACTGGGGAAAACTGATGGAGGTTTCGTATGCAAGGGATTTGAATGCAAAGGTAAGAAACGGCGAATATGAAGAGCTTATACAGCTTTCAGAAGCCTTGCACGAGAAGAAGGTAGCGGAACTGGCAGATATTATAAAAAAGGAAAAGAAACGAATTGTTTTAATAGCAGGGCCCTCTTCGTCGGGAAAGACTACGTTTGCCAAACGGCTGCTGATCCAGTTAAAGGTCAACGGGCTAAAGCCGTTATATATGGGAACGGATGACTATTTCGTAGAAAGGGAGAACACCCCCCTTGACGAAAACGGTGAGCCTAATTTTGAGGACTTAGAAGCAATCGATATTGAGCTTTTCAATGCAAACATG
The DNA here is from genome assembly GCF_004103735.1 of Aminipila luticellarii. NCBI lineage: Bacteria > Bacillati > Bacillota > Clostridia > Peptostreptococcales > Anaerovoracaceae > Aminipila > Aminipila luticellarii. The sequence continues at coordinate 392,825 of NZ_CP035281.1, forward strand.
AATTCTCTGCTGGCCGGTGAGGAAGTAGACCTGCCGACCTTTGACTTTATGGACGGCCATAAGAAGTTTGGAAAACGGCTGACAAAGATCACGTCCGGACAGCCGATCATCATTGAAGGGATTCATGCCCTGAATCGGGAACTGACTGCATTAATACCCGACACCGAGAAATTTAAAATTTATATAAGTCCGTTGACTCAGCTAAACATAGATGAAAACAATCGAATTCCGACCACCGACGCACGTATGCTTAGGAGAATGGTGAGGGATTATAATTTCAGAGGTCATTCTGCTAAAAATACGATTAATTCCTGGCCAAAGGTCAGAGCCGGAGAGGATAAAAACATCTTCCCTTTTAGCAACGAAGCGGATGCCTTTTTTAATTCCGTGCATTTATACGAAATTTCTGTGCTTAAAAAATATGCGGAACCGCTTCTCAAGGAGATTCAGCAGGAAGAGCCGGTATATAGCGAAGCACAGCGTTTGTTAAAGATTTTAGATTTTTTTGAAGTGATTGAAGATGATTCCATTATTGCGAACAATTCAATATTGCGAGAATTTATTGGAGGAAGTATTTTAGTATGAGCGATATAACTGTTATTGGCGGAATTGCGGCAGACATTGAGGGACATCCTTATGATGTATTGAAGCCGGGAGAGTCGAATCCCGGAAAAATTTCTATTTCTTATGGAGGCGTTGGAAGAAATATTACGGAGAATTTAGCCAGAATGGGGGCAAGTATTTCTTTTGTATCGGCTGCGGGAAATGATTTTGTAGGCAGGATGGCCGTACAGGAGCTGGCTGCTCTGGGCGTGGGAGTGGAAAACGTACATTTAATTGAAGGTGAAAATACCGCTATGTATTTGTCCATTTTAAACAGTATCGGAGATATGGAAATGGCTCTTTGCAATATGGATGTTCTGGAACGTATTTCAGTTGAGATCATAAACAAGGCTCTGCCGCTTCTTAAACGTTCAAAGATCGTGGGAATTGATGCGAATCTGATAGAAGAGGTGCAGACATATATTATGGACAAGCTTCAAGAAGTTCCTCTCTTTTTAGACCCTGTTTCTGCTCCGAAAGCGGAACGATCCAAAAAATATATTGGCAGGTTTCACACGATTAAGCCGAACATTGGCGAAGCACAAGTATTATCCGACATAGAAATTGCAGATGAAAAGGATTTATCGGAAGCCGGAAAATATTTTATTTCAAAAGGGGTCAAGCGAGTGTTTATTACCTTAAATGCAAGGGGAGTATATTATAAGGATGAAGCGGAAGAAGGCATTATAAGGCCGGGGAAAACTAAAATCGTAAGCGCTACCGGAGCAGGAGATGCTTTTTCAGCAGCCATACTGGATAGCTTTGTAAAAGGACGGGATATAAAGGAAACTGCGTTATATGGGATGGCGGCCTCGGGAGTTGCCATGGAATCTAAAACAGCGGTAAATCCAAATATGAGCATCAAAAATATAGAAGAGAAAAAGCACTGGATATATCAGCTGGATTAAGTATGCTTATAAGGCTTTTTTATTCTTTTGGCTGCTTGCAATAAACCACTCATAGGGGTTCAATCCGGTGAGTGGTTTTTGCATTCATTTCTATTTTTCAGAAAATATTCTCTCCTGTGAAACCATTGAAATTCTTAGCCCTTTCTATGCATTAACAAAAAATTCCCCTAAATTTTTCTAAATTTATTAAAAAAAGAATAAAAAAAGCAGGCTTGTTAAAAATAACAATTATGAAACACAAGGAAACGTGTGCAGAGCGTAACTTTTATAAGCATTGAAATAAGCGAAGAGTAGATTATAAAAAAGTTAAAAAACCCTTCAATTATTTTTAAAAAAAGTATTGCATTTGGTTAAAAATTGTTATATATTATAAAGGCTTGCTTAAGGCGATGAAGTAGGAAGTTGCTGAGCTATCAGGTAATTTCTACTGAGAATTGTCCTCACCAGATGAGGGCGGAGGGATTCGCCAGCTTTTTGTCTGTGCCAATAAAATGAAACACACGGACGCGTGTGCAAAGTAAGCGATTGAATGCATGCGTTGAAAAAGCGGGACTTAGAACCCCTTGTACAGGCATAGCGAAACGTACAAAAAATAGGAGGAAAGAAAAAATGAGCGAACAACAAAAAATCAGAATCAAGCTTAAGGCATATGATCACAAATCATTAGATGTGTCCGCAGCTAAAATTGTTGAGACAGCTAAGAAGACAGGTGCTGATGTTTCAGGCCCGATTCCGCTTCCAACAGAAAAAGAAGTGGTAACAATCTTGAGAGCAGTTCACAAGTATAAGGACAGCAGAGAGCAGTTCGAACAGAGAACTCACAAAAGATTGATTGATATCACGAACACTACTCCAAAGACAGTTGATGCTTTGATGAAGCTTGACTTACCGGCTGGAGTGGACATTGAAATCAAACTTTAATAGATAAGGGTACTCCCCTTAGAAAGATTGCATGAGAGTAAATTTCAGTGTAAATCTGCATCCTGTGTTGCGGAAAGAAACTGAGGATTTAAAACCAGGGCAATCCGCTGTAAGTAGAAAAGGAGAAGAATATGAAAACTATCTTAGGAAAGAAAATCGGAATGACTCAGATTTTCTCAGAAGCAGGAGAAGTTATTCCTGTAACAGTTATTGAAGCTGGTCCTGTAGTAGTAACTCAGGTAAAAACAGCAGCAACAGACGGCTATGAAGCGGTTCAGATCGGATTTGAAGATCAGAAGGCTCATAGAGTAAACAAGCCGATGACGGGCCACTTCAACAAGAATGGTCTTGGACTGAAGAAGCATTTGGCTGAATTCAGACTGGAAGACGGCGAAGCTTATGAGATTGGACAGACTATCACGGCTGCTGATTTTGAAATCGGTAAAAAACTGGATATAACCGGAACTTCAAAAGGTAAAGGCACTCAGGGTAACATCAAGAGACACGGACATCACAGAGGTCCTACAAGTCACGGTTCAAAGCATAAGAGACTTGCTGGCGCATTGGCAGCAGGTACTTATCCTTCAAGAGTATTTAAAGGAAATAAGGGTCCTGGTAGAATGGGTCGCGATACAGTGACAGTACAGAACGTTGTATTAGTAAAGGTTATTGATGACAGAAACCTGATGCTGGTAAGAGGTGCTGTGCCGGGTCCTAAGGGCGGCATTCTACGCATCCAGTATGCAGTAAAAGGTCAGGACAAATAGATAAAGACTTCAGAAAGGAGGAAGTAGAAAATGGCAAAAGTAACTATGCTAAACATGGCAGGAGCAGAAGTTGGAAGTATTGATTTAAACGATGCAATATTCGGTATTGAACCGAATCAGAACGCTGTTCATGCAGTAGTAAAAAATTATCTGGCTAACCAAAGACAGGGTACGCAGTCAGCTAAAAATAGAGGCGAAGTCAGAGGCGGCGGAAGAAAGCCTTTCAGACAGAAAGGTACTGGTCGTCACAGACAGGGTAGTTCAACAGACCCATCACAGATCGGCGGCGGCGTAGTATTCGCACCAAAGCCGAGAGATTACAGATATACAGTTCCTAAGAAACTGAGAAGACTTGCAATGAAGTCTGCTCTTTCCTCAAAGGTTGCAGAAAAGGAAATTATCGTACTTGATACACTGAACTTTGAAGCTCCTAAGACAAAGGAAATGATCAAAGTGTTAGGAAATGTAAAGGCTGCTAAGAAAGCATTGATCGTTATGGCTGAAAAGGATGAGAACGTTATCCGTTCAGCTGCTAACATTCCGGGAGTAAGAACCGCTTTAGTCGGGACAATGAACGTGTATGAGATCATCAATTACACAAGCTTCATCGTAACGAAGGAAGCGATCAATAAGATTGAGGAGGTGTATTCATAATGAGAACTGCTTACGACGTAATTATTAAGCCGGTTATCTCCGAAACAAGTATGGATAACGCACAGGAAAAGAAATACACTTTCAAAGTTGCTAGAGACGCTAATAAAACAGAAGTAAAATTAGCTGTTGAAGAAATCTTTGGTGTAGAAGTAGAAAAAGTAAACATCATGAATGTTCAAGGTAAAGTTAAGAGAATGGGAAGAAACGTAGGTAGAACTGCGGCTTCAAAGAAGGCGATTGTTACTCTTACTGATGGCAGTAAGGAAATCGAATTCTTCCAGGGTCTATAAGGAGGGACGAAAAATATGGGAATCAAAAAGTATAATCCGACCACTCCTGGATTAAGAGGAATGACGGTTTCAACATTTGAAGAAATTACAACGAGCACACCTGAAAAGTCTCTTACAGTAACTCTTAAGAAGCATTCCGGAAGAAATGTGAGAGGTAAGATTACAGTAAGACACAGAGGCGGCGGATACAGACCGAAATACAGAATTATCGACTTTAAGAGACGTAAGGACGGTATTCCGGGTAAGGTAACTACGATCGAATATGATCCGAACAGAAGTGCAAACATTGCATTGATCGTTTATGCAGACGGTGACAAGAGATATATTATTGCTCCTAACAAGTTACATGTTGGAGATGTTATTGTTTCCGGAGCTGATGCAGATATTAAAGTAGGAAATGCTCTTCCGCTTGCAAACATTCCGGTAGGTACTATCATCCACAACATTGAGATGAAGAGCGGAAAAGGTGCACAGCTGGTTCGATCAGCCGGTAACGGTGCACAGCTGATGGCTAAAGAAGGCGATTACGCTCAGGTAAGACTTCCTTCCGGAGAAGTTCGAAAGATCAGAATGGAATGCAGAGCGACCATCGGAGAAGTTGGAAATGGCGAACATTCTAACATTCAGATCGGTAAAGCAGGAAGAAAGAGACACATGGGCTGGAGACCTACTGTAAGAGGTTCCGTTATGAACCCGAACGATCACCCACACGGCGGTGGTGAAGGTAAGGCTGGAATCGGTCGAGTAAGTCCGGTTACTCCTTGGGGTAAGCCTGCTCTTGGTCTTAAGACTAGAAAGAAGAAGAAGGCTTCTAATCAGTATATCGTAAAGAGAAGAAATGAAAAATAGGAAGGAGCATAAATAATGGGTAGATCACTTAAAAAGGGCCCTTTCGTGAACGCTAAGCTTTTGAAAGCTATCATAGCAATGAATGAAGCTAACGAAAAGAAAGTAATCAAGACATGGTCAAGACCATCTACAATATTCCCACAGATGGTGGGGCACACAATTGCAGTGCATGACGGCAGAAAACACGTTCCTGTATATATCACTGAGGATATGGTAGGACACAGACTGGGAGAATTTGCTCCGACAAGAACCTACAGAGGTCACGCTGCTGATAAAACGACTAAGAAAAAATAAGTAAAGGAGATGTAAGAAGATGGAAGCAAAAGCAATTGCAAAATATGTAAGAATGTCTCCTATAAAACTAAAGCCGATTACTGATTTAGTAAGAGGAAAAGATTTAAATGAGGCACTTACCATTTTAAAATTCACGCCTGGTAAGGGTTCTGAAATAGTTGAAAAGGTTGTTAAGTCTGCTGCTGCAAACGCTGAAAACAACTTCGACATGAATCCGGATAATCTATATGTTGCTGAGGTTTATGCTCATCAAGGACCAACTATGAAGAGATGGAGAGCGGGAGCACAAGGTAGAGCATCAGTAATTCTTAAGAGAAGCAGCCACGTTGGTGTTACTCTTAAGGAAAGAAACTAAGATAGGAGGTTCATTGAATGGGTCAGAAAGTAAGTCCACATGGTTTAAGAGTGGGCATTATAAAAGACTGGGATTCCAAATGGTATGCAGACAAGAACAATTTCGCTGATTTTCTTGTAGAAGACCAGAAGGTTCGAGAATATGTAAAGAAGAAGTTATATGTTGCAGGCGTTTCAAGAGTTTTAATCGAAAGAGCAGCAGCCGGTAAGATTAAAGTTATCGTGCTGACTGGTAAGCCGGGTATGGTAATCGGAAGAGCCGGAGACGGTATTGACGCTCTTAAGAAAGACATCGTTAAGATGACTGGCAAAGAGGTAGAAATCAGCATCGTAGAGATCAGAAAGGTCGAAATGGATGCTCAGCTTACTGCTGAAAGCATTGCACAGGCACTGGAGAGAAGAATTTCTTTCCGAAGAGCCATGAAGCAGGCAATCGGAAGAACGATGAAATCCGGTGCAAAGGGTATTAAAGTTCTTTGTTCGGGAAGACTTGGCGGAGCTGAAATTGCCAGAAACGAAAAATACAGTGAAGGAAATGTTCCTCTACACACCTTAAGAGCTGATATCGATTATGGTTTCGCTGAAGCGGATACTACGTACGGTAAGATCGGTGTAAAGGTTTGGATCAATCACGGTGAAATCCTTGATAAAGGATTAAAGAGCGCTGTTCCTGAAGAAAAAGAAGGCAGAAGAGACAGACGTGACGGGGACAGAAGAGGCAGAAGAGACAGAAACGACGGAGACAGAAGACCTAGAAGAGACAGAGACGCTAAGCCTGAAGGTCCAAAAGCAGTAAACCCAAGAGTCAGAAAGTCTCCAAAAGTAGAAGCTGCCCCTGTAAGCGAAGCTGCTGCAGCTCCCGCTGAAGAAAACGTAGAAGTGACTGAATAATAGATAGAAGAAGCCGGGTACAAAATTTTATACGAAGATTGTATAAATTGTACTTGCGGCATTGAGAAAGGAGGAAGACAGCGATGTTAATGCCAAAGCGCGTTAAACGCAGAAGAGTCCACAGAGGAAGAATGAAAGGCGTTGCAACTAAGGGTAACAAAATTGCTTATGGTGAATACGGATTAATTTCAGAAGAATGTGGTTGGATCACCTCAAATCAGATCGAGGCTGCCAGAATAGCCATGACAAGATCTATCAAGAGAGGTGGTAAAGTATATATCGATATTTTCCCACACAAGCCGGTTACAAAGAAACCAGCTGAAGTACGTATGGGTTCCGGTAAAGGTGCTCCTGAATATTGGGTAGCAGTAGTTAAACCTGGTAGAGTCATGTTTGAGATCCAAGGGGTTTCAGAGGAAAAGGCCAGAGAAGCAATGCGACTTGCTATGCACAAGCTACCGGTAAAGTGCAAGTTTGCCATCAAAGGTCAGGAATTAGCAGAGGGTGGTGAAGCATAATGGAATTAAAGAAAATGAGAGAAATGACTGAGACTGAACTTACTGCTGAGTTAAAGAAGATGAAGAACGAATTATTTAATTTAAGATTTCAGCATGTAACAGGGCAGTTAGAAAACCCTATTAAATTAAGAGATACGAAAAAGCAGATTGCAAGAGTTAAAACCATTATCAGAGAAAAAGAACTTGAAAAGGTTCAGGGCTAATAGAAAGGAGGATGTAATATGACAGTTGAGAGAAACAGAAGAAAGACTAAGGTCGGTGTTGTGGTAAGTGACAAGATGGATAAGACTATCACTGTTGCTATGGAAGACTTCGTAAGACATTCCCTTTATGGAAAAGCCGTAAAGAGAACTAAGAAAGTCAAAGCGCACGATGAGAACAACGAATGCAATATAGGAGATAAAGTAAGAATCATGGAAACAAGACCTCTATCCAAGGATAAGAGATGGAGACTTGTGAACATTATTGAGAAAGTTAAGTAAGGAGGCACCAGATTATGATTCAGACAGAAACTAGATTAAAGGTTGCTGACAATTCAGGTGCGAAAGAACTTTTATGTATCCGTATTCTTGGCGGTACGAGCCGAAAGTGTGCGAATATTGGAGATGTAATTGTTTGCGCTGTTAAAGAAGCAACACCCGGCGGCGTTGTAAAAAAAGGCGACGTTGTAAAGGCTGTAATAGTAAGAACAAAGACTGGCGCCAGAAGAAGTGACGGTAGCTATGTAAAGTTCGATCAGAATGCCGCTGTAATTATTAAAGAAGATAAGAATCCGGTAGGAACTCGTATCTTCGGACCAGTAGCCAGAGAACTTAGAGATAAGAGCTTTATGAAGATCGTGTCATTGGCACCAGAAGTACTATAGGAGGTGTTATAAGATGCAAATTAAAAAAGGCGATACAGTGTTAGTTATCACTGGTAAAGATAAAGGAAAAAAAGGCAAAGTGCTGAAAGCAATGCCTAAAGAAGATAGAGTTGTCGTAGAGGGAGTCAACGTTCAGACAAAGCATCAGAAGCAGACGAGAACTGCAAAATCTGAAATTAAGCACGTTGAAGGACCGATCCACGTTTCAAACGTGATGTTCTACGATACTAAAGCAAAAGCTCCTACCAGAATTGGATACAAAGAAGAGAACGGTAAAAAGGTCAGAGTATCCAAGAAAACTGGAGCAGTAATCGATTAAGAAAGGAGGAGACGATTTTGACAGCTAGACTAAAAGAAACTTATAAAAACGAAATATTTAAGGCTATGATGGATAAGCATGGTTATAAGAATGTGATGGAAGTTCCTGTACTTGAAAAGATCACCCTTAACATGGGTCTTGGCGAAGCAAAAGAAAACGCTAAAATTATGGAAACTGCTGTTGAAGAATTAGCAATCATCAGTGGTCAGAGACCAGTCATCACAAAATCAAAGAAATCTATCGCAAACTTCAAGGTTAGACAGGGTATGCCTGTTGGAGCAAAAGTTACTCTGAGAGGAGATAACATGTTTGAGTTTGCTGACAAGCTATTTAACATCGCTCTTCCAAGAGTAAGAGACTTCAAGGGAGTAAGCAAAAACTCTTTTGACGGAAGAGGAAACTATTCCATGGGTATCAAGGAACAGTTGATCTTCCCTGAAATAGAGTACGATAAGATTGATAAGATCAAGGGCATGAACATTGTATTTACTACAACGGCTAAGACAGATGAAGAAGCTGCTTCATTATTGCAGTTACTTGGACTGCCGTTTGAGAAATAGAAAAATTAAGAGTGAGACGGCGTTGCCGCAAGGAAGTTTTTATATAATTTCCTCGACTTCGCTCGGAAATTATAGTAGGAGGTTAAGATGGCAAAGACATCTCTCAAAGTAAAACAGGCTAGAAAACCGAAGTTTTCTACTCGTGCATATACAAGATGCAAGATTTGCGGAAGACCACATTCAGTATTAAGAAAATATGGTATCTGCCGAATCTGTTTCAGAGAACTTGCTTACAAGGGAGAAATCCCAGGCGTTAAAAAAGCGAGCTGGTAATTTTTAAAATTGATTGCGGAGGCCTTTCGGGGAACCTCGCAAGGAAAGGAGAACATTCAGAATGACAATGACAGATCCAATAGCAGATATGCTAACAAGAATCAGAAATGCCAATACTGTAGGACACGCAACAGTTGATATTCCTGCATCAAAGATGAAAAAGTCCATTGCAGGCATTTTAACTGAAGAAGGATATATTAAAGGCTATGACGTTATTGAAGACGACAAGCAGGGCACTATCAGAGTTCAGATGAAGTATGGTGCGGATAAAGAAAAAGTTATTAGTGGAATCAAGAAGATTTCAAAGCCAGGTTTAAAGGTTTATGCAAAGGCTGACGAAGTGCCAAGAGTACTAGGAGGTCTGGGTATCGCTATTATTTCAACTTCAAACGGAGTAATCAGCGATAAAGAAGCAAGAAAGCTTGGAATCGGCGGAGAAGTAATCTGTTACGTTTGGTAGGAGGAATAGAAAATGTCAAGAATAGGTAAATTACCTGTTAACCTTCCTGCAGGCGTAGAGGTAAAGGTTGACAGCAACAATGTGGTTACTGTAAAGGGACCTAAGGGTCAGCTTTCAGAGACTGTGAGCAAGCTTGTAAAGGTTGAAATCGCAGACGGCGTTCTGACAGTAACCAGAGATAACGATAACAAAAGCTCAAGAGAACAGCACGGACTTGCCAGAACTCTTATTAACAACATGGTTACAGGAGTTACAAATGGCTATGAAAAGAAGCTTCAGCTGGTCGGCGTTGGTTACAAGGCTGAGAAAAAAGGCAAGAAGCTTGTGATGAATCTGGGATACTCCCATCCGGTTGAGATGGAAGATCCGGAAGGAATCACTACCGAAGTACCTTCTCCTACAGAAGTACTGATAAAGGGCATCGACAAGGCTGCAGTTGGAAACTATACTGCCAACATCAGAAAGTGGAGACGTCCTGAACCATATAAGGCAAAGGGTATTCGTTACGAAGGCGAAATTATCCGTCGTAAAGAAGGAAAGACTGGTAAAAAATAAGGAAGGAGTGAAATCAAATGGCAAAAGAAAGTAAGAATGATAGACGAGTAGCTAGACATGAAAGAGTAAGAAAGAACTTACATGGAACTCCTGAAAGACCAAGACTTTGCGTTTACAGAAGCCTTAAGAATATCTCTGTACAGATCGTTGATGATGTAAACGGTGTAACACTTGCTGCAGCATCAACAGCTGATAAGGAATTAAAGGCTAAGTGTGCTTATGGTGGTAACAAGGAAGCTGCTAAATTAGTTGGAACGGCTATTGCTGAGAAAGCAAAGGCTAAGGGAATCGAAACTGTATGCTTCGACAGAGGCGGATATTTATATCACGGAAGAGTACAGGAATTAGCAGAAGCTGCACGTGAAGCAGGATTGAAATTCTAACAGGAGGAAAAAGGAATGCGACAAAATATGATTGATGCATCCAAGCTAGACTTAAAAGAAACTATCGTTAACATCAGACGTGTTGCTAAGACTGTTAAGGGTGGTAGAAATATGAGATTCAGCGTATCCGTAGTTGTTGGTAATGGCGAAGGTTATGTTGGTGTAGGTCTTGGAAAGGCTCAGGAAATTCCTGAGGCCGTAAGAAAAGCTATCGAAGATGCAAAGAAAAATTTAGTATATGTTCCGACAGTGGGGACAACAATTCCACACAGAATTTTAGGAACATTCGGCGCAGGCAATGTATTGATCATGCCGGCTGCTCCGGGTACCGGAGTTATTGCAGGTTCATCCGTACGTATGGTACTGGAAGCTGCAGGATTGAAAGACGTTAGAGCGAAGTCCATCGGTTCAAGTAATACCGTAAATATGGCTTACGCTACACTGGAAGGTCTCAGAGGCTTAAAGACTGTTGAACAGATCAGCAGATTAAGAGGAAAGACTAAAGAAGAAGTTTTAGGATAGGAGGAAGAAACAAATGGCTAAAATGATTAAAGTAACTTTAACTAAAAGTACAATTGGAGCTCTTCCTCAACATAAGAAAATTGTTGAAGCTTTAGGTTTAAAGAAGATGCACAGTTCAAACGAAATGCCTGATTGCCCGCAAGCCCGCGGTGCTATCAAAAAGGTTGAGCATCTTGTGACTGTAGAAGAACTGTAGGATTGGAGGTGCGGGAAATATGAAACTGCATGAATTAAGAGCAGCCGAGGGTTCAACTAAGAACCGAAAGAGAAGAGGCCGTGGTACTGCTACAGGTCAGGGTAAAACTGGCGGCAGAGGTATGAACGGTCAGAAGTCCAGAAGCGGCGGCGGTGTCAGACTTGGCTTTGAAGGCGGTCAGATGCCATTATACAGAAGAATTCCAAAAAGAGGTTTTACTAATATTTGGAGAACAGAATATACAATTCTAAACGTTGATGACTTAAACAGATTTGAAGCGGGTACCGTTATCACCCCTGAACTTTTAGAAGAAACAGGAATGGTAAAGCAGGTTAAAGACGGAATTAAGATTCTGGGTGAGGGGACTCTGGAAAAAGGAGTCACTGTGAAGGCTCACAAATTTAGCAAAACTGCAATAGAAAAAATTGAGTCTGCCGGAGGAAAGGCAGAGGTGATCTAAGATGAGTATGTTTGGAACAATTGCTCATGCATGGAAAGTTCCGGATATTAGAAGGAAAATTATTTTTACCCTTTTAATGCTGGTAATTTTCAGAGTGGGCTCCAATATTCCGGTTCCCGGCATCAACCGAGACGTACTGTCTCAGATGTTCAGTAGCGGCACAGGATTATTTGGTTTGTTTGACCTATTCTCGGGAGGATCTTTCAGTAACTTTACCATATTTGCTTTAAGTATTACTCCTTACATCACTGCTTCGATTATTTTACAATTATTAACTATTGCAATTCCTTCCTTAGAAAGACTGGCTAAAGAAGGAACAGAAGGTAAGAAAAAAATTGCACAGTACACCAGATATTTGACGGTCGTGCTTGCATTTATCCAGGCTATCGGCCTGTCCGTTGGTTTGTTTAGAAAGGCATTGATCAGCACAGATTTCTTTTCAGTAGCAGTTATTGTGCTCACCCTTTCAGCAGGTACAGCATTCTTGATGTGGCTGGGCGAACAAATCAACGAAAACGGTATCGGAAATGGTATCTCCTTGATTATTTTCGGAGGAATCGTTGCCAGAATACCGACCGCGATTCATACAAATTGGATCAAATTTACTGCAGGTGAATTAAAAGCTATTACAGTAATATTGTTCTTTGTTTTCGCAGCCGTTGTTATAGTAGGAATCATTGAGATCCAACAGGGTCAGAGAAGGATTCCTGTACAGTATGCAAAAAGAGTAGTAGGAAGAAAGATGTACGGCGGACAATCAACCCATATTCCGCTCAAAGTAAACCAGGCCGGTGTTATTCCGGTAATCTTCTCCCTTTCCCTGTTGCAGTTCCCGTTGACTATAACATACTTTGCTCCAAACGCAGGCTTTACGGCCTTTGTTACAAAGTGGCTGTCACCGCACGGTGATCCGGGCGTATGGATTTACGCGATATTGAATGTTCTGCTAATCGTATTCTTTACCTACTTCTATACGGCGGTTACCTTTAACCCGCTTGAAGTGGCAGACAATATGAAAGCGAACGGCGGATTTATCCCCGGTATCAGACCGGGAAAACCGACCGTTGAATATTTAAATAAAGTAATGACAAGAATTACTTTTGTAGGTGCTATATTCCTTGCTGTTATCGCTACACTGCCGACACTGCTCAGCAGCTTTACTGCCATTGATGCCAGATTCGGCGGAACGTCTTTGCTGATTGCGACCGGCGTTGGACTGGATACGATGAAGGCACTTGAGAACCAAATGGTTATGCGTAACTATAAGGGCTTCTTGAAATAGCACATCCTATAAGTGGAGGAACACGAAATGAATTTAATTTTATTAGGCCCTCCGGGTGCAGGCAAAGGCACACAGGCGACCAGAATAATAGAAAAATATGGCATTCCGCATATATCTACTGGCGATATATTCAGAAAAAATATAAAAGAAGGAACAGCCCTTGGGAAAAAAGCTCAAGAATATATGAACAAGGGCGAGCTTGTTCCTGATGATTTAGTAATAGAAATAGCGACCACCAGATTGCTTGAGGAGGACTGTAAAGAGGGTTTCCTTTTGGACGGTTTTCCGAGAACTGTTTATCAAGCCGAAAAGTTAGACGAATTTTTAGAAGCGCATGGTAAAAAAATTGATAAGGTTTTAGACATCGCCGTGGAAAAAGAAGAATTAATGACTCGGTTGATTGGCAGAAGAGTTTGCAAGGCTTGTGGTGCAACATATCATATTGTGAACATGCCTCCTGCAAAAGAAGGCATCTGTGATGTTTGCGGCGGCGAACTGTATCAGAGAAGTGATGATACGGAGGAAACTGTAGCGAATAGAATTGAAGTGTACAACTCACAGACGATGCCGTTAGTTGACTACTACACAGAAAAGGGAAATATCGCCCATATTGATGGAGCAGCCGGCCTTGACAACGTATTTACTGCCATTGTAAACGTGTTAGGAGAATAAGCAATGATCATCATCAAATCAGAACAAGAGATTGACATAATGCGCGAATCCGGTAAGGTTACAGGTTATATCCTCAGAGAATTAGAGAACTTTATAAAGCCGGGTATGTCCACCATGGATGTAAACCACTTTGTAGAGCAGACAATTCTTAAAAATCATATGATTCCTACTTTCAAGGGGTATTATGATTATCCTGCCGCTGCATGCGTATCTGTAAACGAAGAAGTCGTTCATGGAATTCCTTCCAAAAAGAGAATTCTTCAAGAGGGAGACATCGTCAGCGTAGATGTAGGATCGACCTACAGAGGATATGTAAGCGATGCCGCAAGGACTTATGCCGTAGGAAAAATCAGCGAAGATGCTGCGAAATTGATACGAGTTACCAGAGAAAGTTTCTTTGAGGGTCTGAAATTCTGCAAGGTAGGATACAGACTGTCAGATATATCTCATGCCATTCAGGAAAAGGCAGAAGGAGAAGGCTGCTCTGTAATAAGAGATTTTGTAGGTCATGGTGTTGGAAAGAATATGCATGAAGATCCGCAGATTCCCAACTATGGCAGACCGGGAAGAGGACCGAGGTTAGCAGCGGGTATGGTATTTGCCATCGAGCCGATGATTACTCAGGGAACCTATGAGGTGGATACCCTTCAGGATAACTGGACAGTAGTTACTCAGGATGGCAAACTGGCAGCACATTATGAAAATACTGTTGTTATTACGGATGGTGAGCCCGAGTTGCTTACCTTATAAATAAGGAAGGTGTAAATTATATTATGGCGAAAAAAGACGTCATCGAAGTATTGGGTACCGTTGTAGATGCACAGCCAAACGCCATGTTTGTGGTGAAGCTCGAAAATGGATACGAAGTACTTGCACACATTTCAGGAAAAATCAGAATGAATTTCATCAGAATTCTTCCCGGAGACAGGGTAAAGGTGGAGCTTTCACCTTATGATCTGACCCGTGGAAGAATCACATGGAGAGATAAATAAGAGGAGGTTTAAGATGAAAGTTAGAGCATCAGTTAAACCAATCTGCGAAAAGTGCAAGATAATCAAGAGAAACGGAAAAGTAATGGTTATCTGTGAAAACCCAAAGCACAAGCAGAAGCAAGGTTGATATAATTATCATTTAAGTTAGAAAAGTTAAAATGGATTACCCCGTTTATATTACGCTGCCGCAGGGTTTGCGTGACGGAAGATGGGAGAAGGAGGAATTTATGGCTCGTATAGCCGGAGTAGATTTACCTAGAGAAAAAAGAGTAGAAATTGGACTTACGTACATTTTCGGTATCGGAAGAAAGTCATCCAACGCTATTCTTGAAAAGGCTGGCATCAATCCTGACACAAGAGTTAAAGATTTAACTGAGGATGAAGCCGGTAAAATTAGAAAAATCATCGAACAGGAATACCTTGTAGAGGGTGATTTAAGAAGAGAGGTTTCTTTAAATATAAAGAGACTGATGGAAATTGGCTGCTACAGAGGTATCAGACATAGAAGAGGTCTGCCTGTCAGAGGACAGAAGACAAAGACAAACGCCAGAACCAGAAAAGGTCCGAAGAAGACTGTAGGTAGAAAGAAGAAAAAGTAAGGAGGTAGGAAATCATGGCTAAGACTGTAAAGAAAACAGTTAGGAAAAAGAGAAGAGAACGTAAGAACATTGAAAAAGGCCAGGCACATATCCAATCCACCTTTAACAATACTCTTGTTACTCTTACAGATTTAAACGGTAACGCACTGTCATGGTCCAGTGCAGGAGCTCTTGGATTCAAAGGATCCAGAAAGTCAACTCCTTTCGCAGCTCAGATGGCTGCAGAAGAAGCGGCTAAAGCTGCAATGGAACATGGTTTAAAGACAGTAGAAGTATACGTAAAGGGACCAGGTTCCGGACGTGAAGCTGCTATCAGAGCATTACAGGCTGCTGGTCTTGAAATCAATATGATTAAGGATATTACACCAATTCCTCATAACGGTTGCAGACCGCCAAAGAGAAGAAGAGTTTAATTGAAGGGAGGAGTAATTTAGAAATGGCAAGATATACAGGTGCTAACTGCAGGTTATGCAGAAGAGAAGGTCAGAAGCTTTTCTTAAAGGGCGAAAGATGTTATAGCTCAAAGTGCGCTATTGATAGAAGAAGTTACGCTCCTGGACAACATGGTCAGGCAAGAAAGAAAATGTCTGAATATGGACTTCAGTTAAGAGAAAAGCAAAAGGCTAAGAGATTCTACGGCTTGTTAGAAACTCAGTTTAGAAATTTATTTGAAAAAGCTGCAA
Organism: Aminipila luticellarii; assembly: GCF_004103735.1. Taxonomy (NCBI): domain Bacteria; kingdom Bacillati; phylum Bacillota; class Clostridia; order Peptostreptococcales; family Anaerovoracaceae; genus Aminipila; species Aminipila luticellarii. Next base: position 408,695 of record NZ_CP035281.1, read on the forward strand.
AGAAAAAGGGAATCACTGGTGAAAACCTTTTAATTATGCTGGAAACAAGACTTGACAATGTAGTATTCAGAATGGGATTTGCATCATCAAGAAAAGAAGCAAGGCAGCTGGTAACACACGGACACTTTACTTTAAACGGTAAGAAGGTAGATATTCCTTCACTGGAAGTAAAAGCAGGAGATGTGATCAAAGTCAAGGAAAAGAGTCAGAATTCACCTAAATTCAAGGAAGTGAAAGAAATGGCAATCAGCGTACCGTCATGGATTACAGTTGATGTCGAAAAGCTTGAAGGAAAGGTTGTTGCTATTCCAAGAAGAGAAGAGATCGATACTCCGATTGCAGAGCATCTAATCGTCGAATTATATTCCAAATAATATCTTAAGGATATGGGATATTTTGGAAGAAAAGGGAGGGTTTTTTAGTGATAGAAATCGAAAAACCAACAATAGAGTGTATATTCTCAGAAGAAGATGCGAATTATGGTAAATTTGTAGTAGAGCCCCTTGAAAGAGGATATGGTACTACACTCGGAAACAGCTTAAGAAGAATCCTTCTTAGCTCCCTTCCGGGTGCGGCTGTAACATCTGTTAAGATCGATGGTATTCTTCATGAATTTTCAACGATCCCCGGCGTAAAGGAAGATGTTACGGAAATAATATTAAATCTCAAGAAATTGGCTGTCAGACTGAACGGTGAAAACACCAAGAGAGTTATTATTAATGCTGTAGGACCAAAAGAAGTAACTGCTGCAGATATTATCGGCGATATGGAAATGGAAATCTTCAATCCCGATTTGCATATAGCAACACTAGAAGAAAATGCAACACTGGTTATGGAAATAAACTTGGCAAGAGGCAGAGGCTATGTCCCTGCTGAACAGAACAAGACTGAAAACACACCAATCGCAGTGATTCCTGTGGATTCAATATATACACCAGTTAGAAAAGTGAACTTTACGGTTGAAAACACGAGAGTCGGTCAGGTGACAGACTACGATAAGCTTATTCTGGAAATCTGGACAGACGGTTCCATAGCTCCGGAAGAAGGTGTGTCCATTGGAGCCAAGATCATGCAGGAACATCTGAACTTGTTCATTGAGCTTACGGACGCGACAGATTCTATGGAGATCATGGTAGAGAAAGAAGAAGACCAGAAAGAAAAGGCTCTGGAAATGACGATTGAAGAGCTGGAGCTGTCAGTACGTTCCTTCAACTGCTTAAAGCGAGCTGCAATAAATACAGTAGAGGAGCTTACTCATAAGTCCGAAGAGGATATGATGAAGGTTAGAAATCTGGGTAAGAAATCCTTAGACGAAGTAAAACACAAACTTGAAGAATTAGGCCTTGGATTACGACCAAGCGACGAATAAGCAATAACGAATAAGCGATAATCGGTGGCGAAGGATTTTTTGTCTAATGCAAGAAAGCCAGATTGCGAGGAGCGGAACATACATAGGGTATGTGAGTACCGGAGCAAACTGGCTGATAAAGCAGCAGGCAAAAAAGACAAGCCAGGAAAGGAGAATAGTTATGCCAGGATACAGAAAACTAGGCAGACCTACTGCTCATAGAAAAGCAATGCTTAGAAATATTGTTACTGACCTTTTCAGAGAAGGACGTATTTCTACAACTGACTGCAGAGCAAAAGAAGCCAGAAGAGAAGCTGAGAAGTTGATCACACTTGCTAAACGCGGTGATCTTCATGCCAGAAGACAGGTTCTTGCGTATGTATACGACGAAGACGTTGTTACAAAGCTATTTGATGAAATAGCTCCAAAGTACAGTGAAAGAAACGGTGGTTACACAAGAATCTTAAAATTAGGACCAAGACAGGGAGACTGCGCAGAAGTAGTATTCTTAGAGCTTGTATAAGAAAGAACTGAGGGTGCGCAGTTAATTTGCGCACCCATTTTTTAATATTGAATATAACAAGCAGTGCTTGATGGAATAAATAGATGAAAGAGATCATTCAAATAGAAAACTTAAAATTTTGTTATGTCAGAGAAGCCGACCAGATTTCCGTAGAAGCCGTAAAAGATGTTTCTTTAGAGGTGGAGAAGGGAAGCTTTGTTGCGATAATCGGCAGAAACGGCTCCGGAAAATCAACGCTGGCAAAAAATATAAATGCCCTGCTGCTTCCCACCGGCGGAGCGGTATATGTAAAGGGCTTTGATACAAGAGACGACGAGCATCTCTGGGAGATTCGCCAAACGGCGGGCATGGTCTTTCAAAATCCGGACAACCAGCTGGTATCCTCCATCGTGGAGGATGATGTGGCATTTGGCCCTGAAAATATGGGCATTCCCCCGGAGGAAATCCGCCGGCGGGTAGATAATGCCCTAAAAGCGGTGAACATGTATGAACATCGAAAAAAGGCTCCGCATCTGCTTTCGGGAGGCCAGAAGCAACGGATCGCCATTGCGGGAGTCGTGGCCATGATGCCGGACTGCATTATTTTTGACGAACCTACAGCTATGCTGGATCCCAAGGGAAGGGACGAGGTGATGTCTATTATAAGAAATCTGCATAAGGATGGTATCACTGTTATTTTGATAACACATTTCATGGAAGAAGCAGCAGATGCAGACCGTGTTATCATCATGGATAAAGGAGAAATCCTTTTAAACGGAACTCCTGTAGAAATATTTTCGGAAGCGGAGAAAATCCGAGATCTGGGGCTGGATGTTCCGGTAGTGGTCGATTTGGCAGATCGATTAAGAAAAAAGGGAATAAGGATTCCTAAAAATATTATTCGTACGGAAGAAATGGTAGAGTATTTATGTCAATACAAGTAAAGAATTTGAAATACGTATACAGTGAAAACATGCCATTTGAATCGATAGCTTTGGATGACGTGAGTTTTGAAATAAATGACGGCGAGTTCGTGGGCATTATCGGGCATACCGGTTCGGGCAAATCCACTTTGCTGCAGCATTTGAACGGTTTGCTGAAACCCAAATCAGGGAATATTGTAATCAGCGGCGTGGACATTACCGCTCCGGGTGTTTCCATGAGAGACATAAGAAGAAAGATCGGTCTGGTTTTTCAATATCCCGAATATCAGTTGTTCGAGGAAACCGTAAAGCAAGATGTCGCTTTTGGCCCGTTGAATTTGGGTCTGAGTCAGGAGGAAGCAGACCTTCGTACCAGAGAAGCCATAGAGCTGATGGGGCTGGACTACTCAGAAATTGCGGAGAGGTCGCCCTTTGACCTGTCCGGCGGCCAAAAACGCAGGGTAGCTATAGCCGGCGTCATAGCTATGAAGCCTGAAGTACTTATTTTGGATGAACCGACGGCAGGACTGGATCCGAAAGCGCACAAGGAACTGCTGGAGGTCATCCAAACCATTCATAAAGAACAGGGAAGCATTTTAATTTTGGTATCCCATAACATGCGGGATATTGCAAGGCTGGCTGATAAGGTTCTGGTACTGGATAAGGGGAAGCTCTCCATGTGGGGAACGCCCAGAGAGGTATTTGCCAGAAGAGAAGAATTGAACGAAATAGGACTCAGTGTGCCGCCGGCAGCGGAGATTTTGTACAGGCTCCGGGATAAGGGCATGGAAGTCAATCCCAATGTTTTAACGATAGAGGAAGCTGTGGAGGAATTAATGAAGAAATTATGATTAGAGACATCACATTAGGACAGTATTACCCCGGCAGCTCGCTCATTCACAAGCTGGATTCGAGAGTAAAGATCACGGGAACCTTCCTATATATCATTGCGCTATTTGTAGTAAGTGACTTTATAGGCTTTGCTATAGCGGCGCTTGCCCTTGCTATGGTCATAGGCATTTCAAAGGTTCCGTTCAGTTTCATTGCCAAAGGCTTAAAGCCGGTATTTTTAATTATTGCGTTTACCTTTCTGATCAATATGTTTATGACTGGCGGAAAAACACTGGTTCAAATTGGATTTTTAAGGCTGACGGAAGAAGGTCTTTATAATGCCTGCTTTATGGGCATCAGATTGATCCTGTTGATATTCGGTTCCTCTGTATTGACGTTGACCACGAAGCCCATCAGCCTGACGGATGGTATTGAATATCTTTTAAAGCCGCTTAAAAAGGTAGGCGTTCCGGCGCATGAACTGGCTATGATGATGACGATTGCCCTCCGGTTCATTCCCACTCTTCTGGAGGAAACCGATAAAATCATGAAAGCACAGATGGCCAGAGGAGCAGACTTTGAAAGCGGAAATCTGATGAAACGAGCTAAAAGCCTTGTTCCGTTACTGGTGCCGTTGTTCATAAGCGCTTTTCGTATCGCGCAGGATCTGGCTATGGCTATGGAAGCCAGATGCTACAGAGGGGGAAAGCATCGAACCCGTCTGCATGAAATGAAGATGGCAGGCCGTGATCTCGGTGCATTGACAATACTTGCTTTGTTTTTGGCATTAATTATTTTTGAGTCGCGTATAATATAGAAAATATAGATACAAAGGGTTGATTAAGTGAGACATTTACATCTTTTGCTGATAGCTTTATCGTTATCAGTAGTTTTCGTATTTATCCTTATAGTGGGGCCTGATACAGAGAGCGCTCTGCTTCATAAGGACAAAGAGCCGGCAGTCAAAACAAATGCAGCGTCTCAGGGCGATGCAAAGGAGAATGCATCTCCGGAAGCTTTAGGTACGGAGGAGCAGTCTGCATACGAAAAAGAGCCTCTCCAATACGGGTTTGATTTAAAATATACGAAATACCTGGTCGGAAAGCCTTATACATATATGGTAAATGGGCAAAAGCGGTATTTTCAATTTAATGTTATGCGGGAGAAAATAGATACGGCCGAAAAAGCCGCAGGCAAGTATCGGTTGACTTATATCGATAATTATAAAAACAGAAATGGAATGGCCCCTAAGTATAAAGGTGGAGAAGAGGATTCCCTGGGAAACAGCAGAGGTGCGTCAGCCCCTGCCTATGCCAGTATAGATCAATTAGATGAATTTGTATACCTGGCAGATGGGACGCTGGTAGAGATACTGGAGGAGGATCAGGAATACACTCTGATAGGTCTTGTGGGGACAGAGCAGGAATATTCTGTTCCAAGTCGGTACGTCGCTTCGAAGGATGCTTTAAAAGGCCTGAAAAAGGCTATTGTGGTAGACCGGACCAATCAAAATATAGCCACCTTTGAAAAGGAGAAGGATAATTGGAATATTACATCCTATAGCATGGCAACTACAGGAAAAGTGGGAGATTATCATCAGCCGACACCTTTGGGGTATTATTATGCCATAGAGAAGAAGCCTAAATTTTTTTATGTAAAAGATGGAACAGATAAAATAGAAGGCTATGCCCCGTACGCTGTGCGCTTTACGGCAGGTGCGTACATTCACGGAGTGGCAACAAGTTACAAATATACGGAAAGCGGAACGAAAATAGATCCGGGTATCCATGAATTTTCAAACAGTATAGGAACCGTGCCGCTTTCCCATAAATGTGTGAGAAATTATACGTCTCATGCCAAATTTATATACGATTGGTATGAGCACGGAAAAACCATCGTCATTGTAATTTAATCAGAGGGACAGGAAAAAATCATGAGACAGAGAAAAGCAAAAAATATGGAAGAACGATTGGCAGCCTGTTCAGCGTATTCCATAGCAGACGGACAAAAGATGAAAGGCTCGTGGAAGAGTGTGTTTCAGAACGAAAATGATATCTACATGGAACTGGGATGCGGCAAGGGACAATTTGTCTTAAAGCAGGCAGAGCTTCATCCGGACAGGAACTACATAGCAGTAGAAGGGCAGGAAAGTGTTGTGCTTCAAGCTTTAGAAAAAGCAGCGGCAGCAAACATTCCGAATATAAGGTTTCTTTCAGCTTTTATGCGGGATGTGACCGAATATTTTGAAGAGGGCGAGCTTTCGGGCATTTATTTAAATTTCAGCGATCCCTGGCCTAAAGAAAGGCATGCAAAAAGGAGGCTGACCCATTCCAATTTTTTGAAGGGTTATGCAAGGGTCGTTAAAGATGGCGGCATCCTGGAATTTAAAACAGATAACGATTCGCTGTTTGAATTTACCATTCAAGAAATAAAGGCAAATGATTATGAGATCATAGAATACAGTAGGGACCTCCACAATTCTGAATTTCTTTCAAGGCATGTGACGACAGAGTATGAAGATAAGTTCAACGCACTGGATAAAAATATAAATTTCGTGAAAGTTATCCTGTGAATGGAAAAAAGTGATAATACCGTTTAGGTTTATCACTTTTTTCAGCTTGAGGATATTACAATAAATGTTAAAGTACTTAGAATTTAATATAATCCGCAGGATTTACCAGGTTACCGTCCTTTTGCATTTCAAAATGTAAATGTGAATCCTCGGAAGACTCAAATAGACTGGTATTCCCTATTCCGCCTATAATGTCTCCTTTCTTGACCACATCACCGGATTCCACCAGAATTTTATCGGACAGATTGGAATAGGTCGTAATAAATCCATTTCCGTGATTGATCTTCACCGTATATCCAAGGCGATCGTCCTTGCCGGTCTCCACTACCGTTCCTGCTGCTGCTGCCTGAACTCTTGCGTCAAGCGGTGCCGCAATATCCACCCCATTATGAACCATGTATTGATTTAAGGTTTTCGAATAAATTGGTAATTCTGTGGAATACTCTAATGTTATAAGACCATCTACAGGGGCAGTCCAAGCAGAAGAACCGGAAGGATTACCAGTGTTTTCTTTCTGAACGTTTGACTGAGAATTGTCTTGGCTGTCTACAGTGGGAACCCGTTTGGTCACACTTCTGTCTTTGGATTCATCGTTTTGAGGAACCGAAATGTCCGTGTTATCTGATAAATTAATTTTATCCAAGCTTGATTTTACCGTAAAAACTGATGCAAGGGCAACAACGCTGAAACAAAGTATCATAGCTACAGCAGCTTTATCCATTGGCTTTTTCTCTTTTATATTATGTCGCATAATTTACACCTCCTTATTGTATTATTGCCTTATTGCGGTTTTTCATACTTTGTAGTATAATGTTTTATAATTTTATAAAGGCGAGGTAGATAGATGAGTGAGTTTATAATGGCACAGCAAAACGGAAGAAATATTCCGTTAGAAGATAAAGTTTTTGGAATTAATCGTTTGGCAAAGGAAATGATTGCTGAAAAAGGAAAAGAAGCAGTAATGAATGCGACTATCGGCGCTTTGCTTTCCGATAGTAAAGATTTAGTGGTACTTTCTTCCGTTGTAGAGGTTTTGAAAAACCTGGAGCCTGCGGACTATGCCGAATACGCACCAATCGGCGGTACTCCGGAGTTTAGAACAGCTATCAAAAAAGCAGCGTTTGGAAAATACAAGCCGAACTGCTTTACAGAAGCAGTTGCAACACCCGGAGGAACAGGAGCCATCCGGAACGCTATCGATAATTATTCAAAGATCGGAGATCAGGTGTTAACGTCTGACTGGCACTGGGCGAACTACGATTCCGTTGCAAATGAAATGGGAAGAAGTGTAGTAACGTATAATCTTTTTGACGGAGAGGATCAGTTCAACATTGCAGGATTGAAAGAAAGAGCAGAAGAACTCTTGGCAAAGCAGGAAAGCTTGGTGATTATTATCAACACGCCAGCGCATAATCCCACCGGATATTCTCTTACACTTGAAGATTGGGACAACCTGCTCAAGGCCGTAAAGGGCACCGCAACGCCGGACAAAAAGGTTACGCTGGTAGTAGATGTGGCCTATATCGATTTTGCGGGAGATCCGGATGAATACAGAGAGTTTCTTCCTAAGCTGGAAAATCTTCCTTCAAATATCCTTCCGATAATTGCCTACAGTGCTTCAAAGACCTTTACTATGTATGGCATGCGGTGTGCCGCTATGATCTGCATGACGCCGGTCAAGGAAATTGCGGAAGAGTTTGTGCGGGTCTGCCAATTCTCCTCCAGAGCTTCCTGGTCTAACTGTACGAGAGCGTCTATGGTGGTCCTTTCTAAAATATATGAAGACAGCACATTGCTTGCAAAGGTGGATCAGGAGCGAAGCTTTTACTGTGACCTTCTGCTGAAAAGAGGCAGAGCTTTCGCAGAAGAAGCGGACAAGGTAGGTTTAAGGATTGTTCCGTTTGATGCCGGATTCTTTGCTTCCATTCCTTGTGAAAATTCCGATGAAATCAACAAGAAGCTTCAGAAAGAAGGCATCTTCCTTATTCCGCTGAAAAAGGGACTCCGGGTATCGATAGCTTCTATAACTGAAAAAGAATGCAGAGAGCTGCCTGCAAAGATTTTAGCAGCCATGGAATAGGAACGAAAACATGCGAACGATTATATGGTTTATATATTTTTGGCTGTATTTGATCATGATTTATCCGAAACAGCGTTATTTTGAAAAACGGAAAAAGGCAGGGTTCAATGATCTTGAAGGGATTAATCAGGTTGTCCAGGATTGGGCAGCCCGATTGTTAAGGATGGCAGGGGTGACCTGTACGGTAAAGGGACTGGAAAATATACCGAAGGATCAGCCGGTACTTTTTACCAGCAATCATCAAGGCTATTTTGACATTCCTCTGATGATTACCCGGCTGGATAAGACCAATCCGCTGGTGGCCAAAAACAGCATAGAGAAAATCCCCTTTATATCAAATTGGATGAAGCTATTTGACTGCCTGTTTCTTGACAGGGAAAATGCCAGACAATCTGTACGGGTCTTTGGAGAAGCAGAAAACCTCATCCGCCAAGGCAGATCGGTTATCATCTTTCCGGAGGGAACCAGAAGCAGAAAGGATGAAGCGGGAGAGTTTAAAGAGGGTGCTTTTAAAATTGCTTTAAAAACAGGAGTCCCTATCGTTCCCGTAGCAATCGACGGATCCTACCGGGCAATGGAAGCAAACGGCATGTGGATCCATCCGGCAGATGTCCGGATAACGGTATTGCCGCCCATTGATCCCGCTTCTCTTTCAAGAGAGGAAATAAAGCATCTGGGTGTTTCTGTCAGGTCCCAAATCATGGAGTGCAACCAGAATCCGAATCCTGATGAAGGCAGGCAGGATGAAAAAGCAGTGTATCAATAAATATTGTTTAGTACGATTAAATCCTTTAGGAGTTTATTTCTAAAGGATTTATTTTTTTAAATTAAATTGGAATAAGATTTTAAGTGTGTTATGCTATATCCAGTATTTAGATTGTTAGGGAGGAATCTGTATGATGGAAGGTCATGAGGAGAACCTGTTAAAAAAATTTGGAGCGATAGAAAAAATGCTGGAATTGCTGAACGCTTTTACAGCCAGCCCATATACCTATTCAGCAAAGGAATTGAGTGAGAAGCTGGGGTTTACAAAACCGACTGTTCATAGAATTCTAAATGCATTGGAGAAGGAGAATTACGTAAGGCGCAGCTTTGACGGCAAATATACCATAGGATATAAGGCCTATCAAGTGGGCATGATATATGCCAATAACACAGATCTCTATATGGAAATCCGAAAGGTCATAGAAAATATAGCCGGTTCCACGGGAGAACAAGTGGGATATGCTGTTTTGGAGGGTACGGACGCCTTAAGCATCTATGAATCCCAAATGCAGGATTCCCGAATACGGTATGTAGCCGGGGCTGTCTATCCGATTAACAGCGGCTGCTATGGAAAAGTGCTGATGGCGTTTTCCCATACCGAAGAGGAGCTTTGTGAAATCGTTCCCAAATTGGAATTGAAGCAGGTATCCCGCGGAGCCATCATGGATCCTCAAGAGCTGTTGGAGGAATATCGGAACATCCGAAAAAGTGGATACGGAGAAAGTGCGGACGAATATCTGGACGGCACGGTGGGGCTGGGCGTTCCGGTGTTCAAGCAGAACGGAAGCCTGGCCGGCTGCATCTCGCTTGGCGCCATTAAATCAGACCGATTCTGCAAGCTGCGGGAGCAATATCTAAAAGAATTGTTTAAAGGAGCCGGCCAACTAAAAAATGTTATCTGGTAAGTAACTATATTACGTTTTATAGAAGGAATACTGTAGTTTTACAACAGGCAAAATTACAGTATTTTTTTGTATTTAAGACCTGTTAAAGGAATATAATAAATACTTCACACCTATCAAAATTTTCTAAAAATTGTTGACCAAAACAAAAAAAGGTGCTACACTTAGATAAAAAATACAACAGTCCATATTGCAAAACAGATTCCGTGATATGGACTTAATAAATTAAATGATTTCTACAAAAAATATTAGGAAAAAGGTAGGAAGAAGAATATGTTAGATATTATCATTGAAGGCGGCAGCTACCCCGATTATGGCAAAGGAACCTTCGCAGCTGGAGATCTTGGAATAAAGGACGGAAAAGTGGTGGAGATTGGAAATATAAAGACTCCGGCACAAAGGAGGATCCATGCTGCGGGGAAAATCGTGTCTCCCGGCTTTATAGATATTCATATGCATGAAGAGGACTTTCTTCAAGAGGGAGAACAGTTCGTCATAGCAGATATGATGCTGAAAATGGGAGTGACTACCTGCTTGGGCGGAAATTGCGGTGTGCAGCATCAGGACTTGGAGGTTTTTAAGGATACCATCAACAGACTGGGGGGTTCTCCTGTCAATTACCTCATGCTGGTGGGATATAACGCCTACCGAAAGAAAGTTGGAGCAGGCCCCTATACAAAAGCGGACGCAGAACAGCAGAAAATACTGTTGGATAAGATGAAACAGCAGTTAAAGCAGGGTGCTTATGGATTTTCCTTTGGTATTGAATATGATCCCGGCATGGATATAGACGAAATCATGAATGTGCTGAAAAGTTTTGAAGATAAAAATCTATTTGTTTCGGTTCATTACAGATCAGATGCGGCTAAATCAATAGAGGCCATCAAGGAAATGGTGCGCATTGCCGATCAGTCTCAGATGAAATTCCAGATTTCACATTTAAGCAGCTGTACGGCTATGGGATGGATGACTGAAGCGTTGAACTTGATAAATCAGGAGATGGATAAAAACCCAAAATTAAATTACGATACCTATCCTTATTGCGCTTTTTCAACAGAAATCGGCTCTGCGGTCTTTGATGACGGCTGTTTTGACATCTGGGGAAAATCCTATGACAGCATTCTGCTGACAGACGGAGAATACAGGAACCGGTATTGTGATAAAGAGCTGTTTGAAAAGGTGCGGAAGGAGCATCCGGAGATGCTGGTAGTAGCATTTGTAATGAATGAAGAGGAAATAGCTCAAGCCATTGCAAATCCGTATGGAATGATAGCCAGTGACGGGATTATCAATCATGGAAAAGGACATCCCAGAGCTGCCGGAACCTTTCCGAGAGTATTAGGTAAATATGTGCGGGAAGATAAGGTTCTGCCTTTAATAGACGCTTTGAGAAAAATGACGCTGGAACCGGCAAAAAGGCTGAACCTCAATAAAAAAGGCTGTATTTTTGAAGGCTGTGACGCAGATCTTACCATCTTTGACCCGGAAAACGTAAAGGACGGAGCAGACTTTTCAGAATCCGATCTTCCCCCGGAGGGAATCGACTATGTTATTGTAAATGGAAAAATTGCAGTGGATCACAACCAGATAAAAAATAACCGGGCCGGCAGGTTCATTTCGTATGAAATGATGCCGGAGGGTTCAATATAGATATATATCATATTAAGCTGAAAATCTGCAGAGGAAAGCTTCGGGATTTTCTGTAATATGTAAAAGAAAGGAAACTCAATATGGAAAAGGAACAAAAAAAAGAAATCATTCAAGAAGAGCCCAAAGAAAAGAAAAGGGGCATAAACACCTTTGTCCTGCTCTTCTCCGTTCTGGTCGCCATGACTATTTTGACCTACATCCTTCCTGCCGGCCAATATGACCGACAAGAGGTAGACGGAAGGAATGTAGTCGTACAGGGAACCTATCATCAGGTAGACAGAACACCAGTAGATATTTTCCACCTATTTACAGCTATTCATGAAGGGCTTGTAGAAGCGGCTCCTATCGTTTTTTATGTAATTATCATCGGTGGCATGATCAACGTCATGAATTCCACGGGGGCACTCAACGGACTGCTTTCCACCACAGCGGAAAAACTATCCCATAGAAGGCTGGCCTTCATCGCAATCTTAATGCTTTTATTTTCACTGGGCGGAAGCTTCATCGGTATGGCGGAGGAAAGCTTGATGTACCTTCCTATTATCATTCCTTTTGCACTGGCTTTGGGATTTGATACCTTTACCGGCTGTGCTATTGTTCTTCTGGGCATGTCCATCGGATTTACAACCGCTGTCATGAATCCGTTTACGATCGGTATTGCTCAGGGCATTGCAGAATTGCCGATTTTCTCAGGGCTTCATTTAAGACTGGGATTATATATTGTCGTATATATAGCAGCGGTAGCCTTTGTGTACAATCACGCAAAAAAGGTTGCAAAAGACCCATCTGCGGGGATTTGGGGCGACAGGAGATATGAAGGTGTGGCAACTATCGAAAATGCAGAGTTCACTATCCGTCATAAATTGATTTTAGTGGCCTTTGTCGGTGCTATCCTATGTCTGGTCGTTGGCGTTATCAAGTACGGTTTCTATATGGCTGAATATTCCGGTGTATTTATTATCGTATCCATTATCTTTGCCATCCTCGGAAAGATGTCATCCCACGAATACATCGACAGCTTTATGGAGGGAGCGCAGGGAATCTTATCCGGTGCACTGATCTGCGGCTTTGCCAGAGGCATCGTCGTTGTGCTGACCAACGGAAATATTATTGATACCATTTTGAACGGTGCGGCCACTGTGCTAGAGCAGACCTCTACGTCCATATGTGCTGCCGGAATGTTCGTCGTTCAGGCTATCCTTCATCTGCTGGTTCCTTCCGGAAGCGGTCAGGCTATGCTGACCATGCCGATTATGGTGCCGCTGGCAGATTTACTGCACGTGACCCGTCAGACAGCCTGCCTGATCTTTACATTGGCAGATGGAATTGGAAACACCATTCTCCCTACCTCCGGTTACTTCATGGCAGCCCTTGCAGTAGCAGGACTTTCATGGGGACAGTGGGCAAAGAAGATGTGGCCTTTTGTTCTAGGGGAATATCTGGTTGCTATCGTGGTTGTAGTCATTGCAAATTCCATGGGATACGGCCCATTTTAACAGCAGATTAGAATAAAGTAATTCTGTATAAGAGCAGTTTATGAGAGGAAATGACATGAGTATTTATGAGCAGTTAAAAGAAAAAGCATATTTAAACATGGAGAACTATAAAAGTCTGTGTAAAGAATTAAATGATTTTCTTGCAGATAACCCTGAGATTTCGGGTGAAGAATTTCAATCATCCCAGAAAATTGCAGATATTCTGAAAGAGCAGGGCTATAAAGTGGAGAAGCCCTTTGACGGATATGAAACAGCTTTTAAAGCCACATACGGAAATAAAAAACATACCCGAAAAATTGCGATCTTGACAGAATACGATGCTTTGCCCGGTATCGGACATGCCTGCGGACATTGTACCAGTGCGGCGATCAGCCTACTTACCGGATTGAGCGTCAAGGACATGCAGGATGAACTGGATGCAGACATAGATATTATCGGTACGCCCATTGAGGAAACAGACGGAGCAAAATGTACCATGGCACGAGACGGCGTTTTTGATTCGTATGATATGGCGCTGATGGTTCATTTATATGGTGAAAATCTGTTAGCCCCTAAGCTTCAGGCGCTGGATTCCTATCTTTATACCTTTCACGGAAAATCCGCCCATGCTTCGGCAGCTCCTTGGGAAGGAAACAATGCCCTAAATGGGGTGCAGCTCATGTTTCATGCCCTCGATATGCTGAGACAGCATGTGAAACCGGATGTGAGAATACATGGCGTAGTTCGAGAGGGCGGTCTTGCACCCAACATCGTTCCCGAGTCCGCTTCCGCAGAATTTTATTTTAGATCCATGGATCGGGGCGATTTAAATGAATTGGTTAAAAAAGCGGATGACTGCGCAAAGGGAGCGGCGATTGCCACTCAGACCACTTTTGAAAGAGTGGCTACCGCAGAGTCCTATGACAATCTGAAAGGAAATCGAACCGGCAATGCCGTACTGGCAGAGACGTATGCGGAACTGGGGCTTGAAATAGGCGATACAGAAAAAATCTTTGGTTCCTCCGATGCGGGAAATGTAAGTATGGTGTGTCCGACCTTTCACCCTTTAGTTCAAATTGTGGAGCCTACCGTGGCGATTCATACCAGAGAGTTTGCGGAGGCCGTCAAATCTGATCGAGCTTATGAGGGCATGATGAATGGGGCAAGGATTTTAATCCTGCAAATACTGAAAATTTTTACAGATCCAGAAAAGTTAGAAGCCATGAAAAAGGACTTTGACGGGAAATAAGAACAAATAAAAATTGGAGATAAAAAAGTCAATAAAGAACCAGATTGAATGAACGGTTTCTGATCCGATGGACAGGAGAAAGCTCATGAAAATCTGGTTCTTTTTGTATAACCTTCTAAAATCTCATACCGCATAATAGTATTTAAAAGAGTCTAATTTATAGCAAAGAAAGCTTTTGTCTGAGAACAAATTCTATTTTTTTTGTAAAAACAATTTGTTAAACTTGTTATATTTCAAATGTTTTCGTTAAAAAAGGAAGGGAAAAAGAGAAATGAATTGAAAAAGTCTAGTTGATTTTTGGTGCTTCTATGCTATTCTGGTTATGTAAAAATATGGAGTGTACTTTATTATGTATACAGTATCCATAATATATTATGCAAAGCACAAAAATCTATTGTAGGAGGAAAGGTAAATGGGTAACGTTCGGGAAAATAATTGTACCTCAGTGCCAAACAACAAAAATGTTGATGAAAGAACAAAAGAAATTTTAAAAATACTGCCGGGAGGGGACTGCGGCGGATATGGAGGATGTCAATGTGAAAGCTGTCAAGCCTGTGCCATAGCCATCGCACAGGGAGCATCCATTGCTTTGTGTCCGGCCTGCTCTCAGGAAAAGGTTTCTGCCCTTGCTGAATTGATGGGCGCAGAGCCTGTAACCATACAGGAAAAAGTGGCCTTTATTCGCTGTGCAGGGGACGCAGCAGGAAAAAAGAGACTGGAAGGCTGCTCGGATTGTGAAGAGGCTAAAAAGAAGGGCTTCTTAAAGGGAGAGTGCAGCTTTGGCTGCATAGGACTTGGTTCTTGCATAGAACGGTGTAAATTTGATGCCATGTCGCTGGTAGACGGTACTGTAAAGATCGATAAAGAAAAATGTAACGGCTGCCAAGCCTGTTTGGGAATGTGCCCGCAGGAAATCATCGTCATGGTTCCAAGGGAAGCTACCAATTTTATTCCTTGTGCCTCTCAAAATGATGAAGAAACCACCAGAAAAATATGCGGAAGCGGTTGTATCGGCTGCGGGGACTGTGAGGAAGTCTGTCCGGAGAATGCAATCGCTATAATAGATAATTGTGCGGTCATCGATTATGACAAATGTGTCGGATGCATAGCATGTGCGGTAAAGTGCCGTAAGAAAATCATTGTTGACGAGCTTCATGACCTGACCAAGCTGAAAGAAAATATCGCTTTTGTTCGATGCAGAGGCGGAAAGAAGGCAAATGCTAAATTTAAGGCCTTGGGTGTGGAAACCTGTGCGGATGCCTCAAAGATCAGAAACGAAGCTATGGATTTATGTCAGGTTGGATGTATTGGCCTGGGGGACTGCACAAAAGTCTGTCGTTATGATGCGATTACCATAGCCGACGGCACAGCAAAGATTGATCCGGAAAAGTGCGTCGGCTGTCTGGATTGCGTCACCGCCTGTCCGAATGATTTAATTGTTGAAGTCCCGTATGCAGGCGGTAAATTGGTCGCCTGTGCGTCTACATATGACTGTGACGAAAAGCTCAGAGTTTGCGGAGAGGGCTGTATCGGCTGCGGAGACTGCGCTTCCAACTGTCCGAACGGCGCCATTACCATAAAGGATCTACACGCGGTGGTAAACGGCGAGCTGTGTGAGAATTGTTCCGTATGTTCTTATATGTGCTCCCGAACGGCGCTTGTAGAGCTGGTGGTTCCGGAAGCCAATTATCTGCAAAGAAAAGCGATGGGGATATAGATGAAAGGAAGTGATTTGATGCGAATGTTGAAAACAATGGACGGTAACACGGCGGCAGCTCATGTGGCTTATGCATTTTCAGAAGTTGCGGCTATTTATCCGATTACACCTTCTTCGGTAATGGCTGAAAATATAGATGAATGGGCTTCCGAAGGCAGAAAAAATATATTTGGAGAACAGGTAAAGGTCTTGGAAATGCAATCAGAGGGAGGAGCAGCAGGAGCGGTGCACGGTTCTCTGGCAGCAGGAGCTTATACCAGTACTTTTACGGCCTCTCAAGGACTGCTTCTGATGATTCCTAACATGTATAAGCTGGCGGGGGAAGAAACACCGGCCGTGCTGCATGTAGCGGCAAGGGCATTGGCTTCTCATGCTTTGTCTATTTTCGGAGATCATTCGGATGTAATGGGATGTCGTTCCACCGGATTTGCCATGCTGGCTTCCAATAATCCGCAGGAGGTCATGGATCTGGCTTCTGTGGCGCATCTTTCGGCAATCGCTGGAAAGGTTCCCATGCTCCATTTCTTCGACGGATTCAGAACCAGCCATGAACAGCAGAAAATAGAAGTCTGGGATTACGATGAGTTAAAATCCATGGTGGACTGGGAGGCTGTGGCCGAATTCAGACGTAACGCCAATCATCCGATGCATCCGCACAGCCAAGGCTCAGCGGAGCAGCCGGAGACCTTTTTCCAACACAGAGAGGCCAGCAATAAACGGTATGAGGAAACCGCAGAGGTGGTCGTGAAATATATGAATAAGGTCAATGAAAAGCTGG
Organism: Aminipila luticellarii; assembly: GCF_004103735.1. Lineage (NCBI taxonomy): Bacteria > Bacillati > Bacillota > Clostridia > Peptostreptococcales > Anaerovoracaceae > Aminipila > Aminipila luticellarii. The sequence continues at coordinate 425,487 of NZ_CP035281.1, forward strand.
GTACGGATTACAAGCCGTTTAATTACTACGGCGCACCGGATGCAACAGAGATCATCATAGCCATCGGTTCAGTTTGTGATGCGGCAGAAGAAGTTATCGACTACTTGAATGCAAAGGGTAAAAAGACAGGGATGGTGAAGGTTCATCTGTATCGCCCTTTCTCTACAAAGTATCTTCTGGAAGTCATACCGGAGACTGTAAAGAGCATAGCTGTACTGGATCGAACCAAGGAACCCGGTGCTATCGGCGAACCACTGTATCTGGATGTGGTAGCAGCTTTAAGAGAAACTGCCTTTGAAACTGCCACTGTGGTCGGAGGCCGTTATGGGTTGGGATCAAAGGACGTTCAGCCGGGAGACCTTGTTTCTGTATATGAGAATCTTTGGATGGCAGAACCAAAAAAACAGTTTACCATTTCCATTGAAGATGATGTGACGGGGCTGTCTCTGCCCGTTTCGAGCAATCCGGATACCACGGCAGCGGGAACCGTATCCTGCAAGTTCTGGGGCCTGGGTGCAGACGGTACGGTAGGCGCCAATAAAAACAGCATTAAAATTATCGGGGACCATACAAACAAAAAGGTGCAGGCTTATTTCCAGTATGACTCGAAAAAATCAGGCGGCATCACCATCAGCCACCTTCGATTCGGAGATCAGCAGATTAAATCCACCTATTACGTAAAGCAGGCTGATTTTGTTGCCTGTCATCACCCGTCCTATATGAAGAAATATGACATCGTTCAGGATGTCAAACCCGGCGGTTTCTTCCTGCTGAACTGTCCTTGGACAGATGAAGAACTGGAGGAACACCTTCCGGCGGCAGCAAAGAGGTATATCGCTAAAAATAATATACAATTCTATACCTGCGATGCCGTGAGCATTGCCATGAACATCGGTCTTGGTGCAAGGAGGACTAATACCGTTCTTCAAGCAGCGTTTTTTAAGCTGGCCAACATCATTCCGATCGATGAGGCGGTAGGGTATATGAAGGATGCTATCAAAAAAACCTATGGCGCTAAGGGCGATAAAATCGTAAATATGAATCTTCAGGCCGTGGATGCCGGAGCAAAGCATATTCATAAAGTGGAAATCCCTAAGAACTGGGCGGATGCAGAAGATTTGCAGGAAGAAAAGGTCATCGACGGACGCGATAAGCTTCATACGGATTACATAAAGGAGATTTTAATTCCGACCAACGCCATGCGCGGGGATTCCATTCCGGTCTCAAAATTTATGGATTCGGTATCGGGATTTATTCCTTCGGGAACTGCGGCGTTTGAAAAGCGCGGTATTGCGGTGGAAATTCCAAAATGGCTGCCGGAAAACTGTATGCAGTGCAACTGGTGCTCCTATTCCTGTCCGCACGGTGTCATTCGGCCTTTTGTTATGGACGAGAAAGAAGCAGAAGAATCCGGAGCAAAAACGGTAAAGATGAAGGGCTGTGATGACAAGCTGTTCTCTATCGCTGTTTCAGCACTGGATTGTACGGGCTGCGGATCCTGCGCCAGTGTCTGTCCGGCAAGAAATAAAGCCTTGGAAATGATTCCTGCCGAAGAGGGAACGGAAGAATCCCAGAAGGTCTTTGATTATGCGGTGAAGCATGTGACAGATAAGGTCATTCCGTTTAAAGAAGATACGGTAAAAGGATCCCAGTTCAAGAAGCCGCTGCTTGAATTCTCCGGAGCTTGTCCGGGATGTGGGGAGTCTCCCTATGCAAAATTAATCACGCAGCTGTACGGAGACAGAATGTTCATCGCCAATGCCACAGGCTGCTCCTCCATATGGGGATGCAGTGCTCCGAGCACACCGTATACGGTCAACAAGCAGGGAAGAGGTCCGGCTTGGGCCAATTCGCTGTTCGAGGATAATGCTGAATTCGGTTTAGGGTTAGCCATATCTATGAAAACACGCCGTCAGGAGATGAAGTCAGCTGTTACCAGACTGGCAGAAGAACCGAAATTTAAAGAGGCTGCATGGGCATGGATCAAGGGAATGGACGAAGTAGAAGAATCGGAAGAAGCAGGAAACATGCTCTTGGAGCTTTGCCGAACCGAACCGGAGAACGAAGATGCAAAATATGTAGCCGAAAACCGTGATATGCTTCCGAAACCATCCATCTGGATGTTCGGCGGTGACGGATGGGCGTATGACATCGGATACGGCGGGCTGGATCACGTGATCGCATCCGGAGAAAACGTAAATATTTTGGTATTTGATACGGAGGTCTATTCCAATACAGGCGGTCAGGCGTCCAAAGCAACGCCGGTAGGTGCTGTGGCACAGTTCTCCGCCAATGGTAAAGCCGTTCGGAAAAAGAATCTGGCACAGATCGCCATGTCCTATGAATACGTTTACGTAGCACAGATTGCCATGGGCGCCAATCCGGATCAGGCACTTAAAGCCATCCGAGAAGCAGAGAGCTATGACGGACCTTCCTTGATTATCGCATACGCTCCTTGTATCAGCCACGGAATCAAAGCGGGAATGAATAAGTCCATGTTTGAAATGAAAAGGGCTGTACGAGCCGGATATTGGAATCTGCTCCGGTACAATCCTGAACTTGCGGCAGCAGGAAAGAATCCTCTTTCTGTTGACAGCCCGGTTCCTACCGAAAGCTACAATGAATTTATCATGGGAGAGGTTCGATATAACTCGCTGACCTTAAAATTCCCGGATCGGGCAAAGAGGTTGTTTGCTGAAGCAGAAGACATAGCGATGAACCGGTATAATGCACTGATCAGGCAGAAAAAGAGCTTGGAACCGCAAGAAGGAGGGGAACAGTAGTATGTATAAGATCGTAGGAAAGCGACGTTTGAACTCAACGATTACATGGCTTGAAATCGAAGCACCTTTAGTGGCAAGAAAGGCAAGACCGGGACAGTTCATCATATTGCGCACGGATGAATACGGCGAGAGAATTCCGCTTACGATGGCCGGACATAATGCAGAAAAAGGCACGATTGATATCATTTATCAGGCAGTAGGCAAGACCACCCTGCTTCTGGATCAATTTGAAGTGGGAGATGCTCTGGCAGACGTGGTGGGGCCTTTGGGAAAACCCACCGAAATGGAAGGATTAAAACGGGTTGCTGTGGTAGGCGGCGGTACGGGAAATGCGCTGGCCTATCCTATAGCAAAGGGCATGCACGATGCGGGTATTGAAGTCGACATGATTGCCGGCTTTCAGACAAAGGATGTGGTGATTTTAGAAGAGGAATTCAGAGCGGGAACCACCAACCTTTATATTACAACAGATGACGGGTCATACGGCGAAAAAGGCTTCACGACGGATAAGCTGAAAGCATTGATTGAAGCAGGCAATCCGTATGATGAAGTCGTTGCCGTAGGGCCGCCTGTCATGATGAAGTTTGTCTGTCAGCTTACAAAAAAATATGGAATTAAAACGGTAGTCTCCCTTACAGCCTATATGGTGGATGGAACCGGCATGTGCGGCGGCTGCCGTGTGGTCATAGGGGGCGAAAATAAATTTGCCTGCGTGGACGGCCCGGAGTTTGACGGTCAGCTTGTGGACTGGGATGAGCTTATTCAGCGTAATTCCTTCTATAAAGAGCAGGAAAAGGAAGACATCACACATGTATGCCGTTTGACAGGAGGTGTTCGTTACTATGCTTAATCTGGCGAAAGAAAAAAATCCTATGCCTGAACAGGATCCTATGGTTCGTAATAAAAATTTTAAAGAAGTCTCTACCGGTTATACGGAAGACATGGCGGTCAATGAAGCGATGCGATGTCTGCAATGCCGAAAGAAACCATGTACCACAGGCTGTCCGGTTCGAGTGCGTATTCCTGAATTTATCGCAAAGATTGCAGAAGGTGAATTTGAGGAAGCGTATCAGATCATCAGTACGACCAGTTCCCTTCCGGCTATCTGCGGACGTGTCTGCCCGCAGGAGAATCAGTGCGAAGGCAGGTGCTCTCAAGGAACAAAGGGCGAGCCTGTAGCCATTGGACGGCTGGAGCGCTTCGCTGCGGATTGGCACCGGGAGCATGGCACAGATGAATCAGTGGAAAGAGCAGAAGGCAATGGGCATAAGGTGGCGGTGGTAGGCTCCGGTCCGGCGGGTCTTGCCTGCGCAGGTGATTTAATCGCAAAAGGCTATGATGTCACTGTATTTGAAAGCTTGCACAAGGAAGGCGGTGTGCTGGCCTATGGCATTCCGGAATTTCGTCTGCCGAAAGCCATCGTGTCCGCAGAGGTTTCCGCTCTACAGGAGAAAGGGGTGGAATTCGTAAACAATGCGGTCATTGGGATGTCCATGACGGTAGACGAATTGTTTGAGGACGGATATGAAGCCGTATTTGTGGGGACCGGAGCTGGTCTGCCCCAGTTCATGAATATTCCCGGAGAAAATCTGCTGGGGGTTTATTCGGCTAATGAATATTTGACCCGTATCAATCTGATGAAGGCATACAAGCCGGAATACGATACGCCGATTCAAATCGCAAAGCGGGTGGCCGTAATCGGCGGCGGTAACGTTGCTATGGATGCGGCTCGCTGTGCGAAAAGAATGGGTGCAGAAGAAGTGTATATCGTATATCGCCGTTCCATGGATGAAATTCCTGCCCGCAAGGAAGAAATCCATCATGCTATAGAGGAAGGAATCATCTTCCGGTTACTGACTAATCCGGTGGCCATTAAAGGAACGGAGGAAGCTTATGTCTGCGGATTGGAGTGTGTGGAAATGGAACTGGGAGAACCGGATGCTTCAGGAAGAAGAAGGCCGGTAGAAAAGAAAGGCTCCAATTTTATTCTGGATGTGGATGCCGTCATCATGGCAATCGGAACAAGGCTGAATAAATTGATCCTGGAGACGACCGAAGACTTAGAGCCAAATAAGAAAGGCGGAATCGGTGCGGATGAAAAGACCGGAGCCACAAGCCACAAAGGCATTTTTGCCGGCGGCGACGCAGTGACCGGAGCGGCAACAGTCATTCTTGCCATGGGAGCAGGAAAAAATGCCGCAGACAGTATTGACCAATATCTGGAGGCAAACTAAGCCATACCTTCTTTAGAAATTTAAAACCCCCATCATTTAGTAATAAAATGATAGGGGTTTTTGTCCCTTTGAAAAGAATGCGAAAGAATTAGATGTTTTTTAGCTAAAAAAAGGGTATAATTAAATTGTCAATACATTCTGATAATATTTGGTATTAGGAGGTTCAAAGAATGAAGATTCAATTTTGCGGGGCAGCATCGGGGGTCACGGGCTCCTGTCATTTAATTACAACAGAAAAGCACAAGATTCTTTTGGACTGTGGGCAATTTCAGGGAGGAAAGGCTATGGAAGCCATGAACTATGAACCCTTCCCTTTTAATCCGGCAGAAATAGATTATGTGATATTAAGTCATGCACATATTGACCACTGCGGCAGGATTCCCCTGCTCATCAAAAGAGGCTTTAAAGGTGATATTTATTGTACGGATGCTACCGCCGATCTGGTGGAGGTCATGCTCAAGGACAGCGGATACATACATGAAAAGGAAGCCGAATGGAAAAACCGTAAGGCGGAAAGAGCGGGAAAAGCTCTGGTGGAACCCCTGTATACTTACAATGATGCGCTGGATTCCATCAAATATTTAAAACCGGTCTTATATGATCAGCTGGTTGAATTAAATGAGGAAATGAAGGTTGTATTTAATGATGCAGGGCATATTTTGGGTTCTGCCATCATAGAGCTTTGGGTAGAAGAAGAAGGAAAGGTGTCTAAGCTCGTTTTCTCCGGCGATCTGGGCGTAAAGAACCGTCCAATCTTACGGGATCCTACTATTATTAAAAAGGCCGATTATGTCATTATGGAAAGTACATACGGCAACCGTCTTCATCCGGAAAATTCTCTGAGCGTGGATGAGATCATCAAGATTGTGCTAAAGACCATTAAACGGGGAGGAACTGTTGTTATACCATCGTTTGCAGTGGGCAGGACTCAAGAATTGATTTATATGTTCAACCGTTTTTATCAGGATAATTCAGAATACAAAAAGCAGCTGGAAAATCTGATGATTTATGTGGACAGCCCTATGGCTACCACAGCCACAGAGGTTTTCAGAAAAAATGCTCAAGTGTTTGATGAAGAAACGAAAGAATACATCTTAAGAGGAGACAATCCGCTGGACTTCAAAAACCTACGATTCACCAGAAGTACGGAAGATTCCATCCAACTGAACCTGGACAAGCATCCGAAGGTCATCATTTCTGCCAGCGGGATGTGTGAAGCCGGAAGAATCCGACATCACTTAAAGCACAATCTTTGGAATCCGAAATCCAGCATTATATTCGTAGGATATCAGGCGGAAGGAACGTTAGGAAGACTGCTGGTAGACGGAATAAAGGATGTGACTCTATTTGGTGAAGAGGTTCATGTAAATGCAGAGATCTACAATCTGGAAGGCTTCTCCGGTCACGCAGACAGAGATGGTCTGCTTTCTTGGCTGGCAGGCTTTAGGGAAGAACCAAGCGAAATATTTCTGGTACATGGAGAATCCGAAGCGAAACATGATTTTGCAGAGACCATAAAAAAAGAACTGGGCTATGAGGCTGTTGTGGTAGAGGGAATGTCTGAATTTGCTCTTGAAAACCATAAGATCATAAATATGGAGGAGGCTTTAAGAGAGGCCGTAAATCAGGAAGAGCTCTTTAAAATTAAGAAGCGTATTTCCAATATTCATGATGATTTGGAGAGCATTTTATACCACACTCAGCTGGCAATGGATGAAGAACTTCCGCCGGAGAGAGTGGCCGAAATCAATAACATGGTATTGGAACTGGAGAAGATGTCTTTGAATTTAGGTTCTGCAGTGACAAAGGAAGATCAGACAGAGCAGTCAGCATTTGAAGATGCGGGAAAATAGTATATCTTGAATTAATAGCATTAAAAAGTTATTGGAAAGCCTGTTTAGGCGCTTCGCAAGGAGCAGTCTAAATGGGCTTTTTTAATTATGCATATCGTATAAGATTTTATGGGGAATGAAATAAAGTCATTTTTTATGAATTGGGAATGTAGACTAAAAAAATGGAGAGTTTTTGTAAATTTTTATATCATTTTAAAATAATTGCACATTTCATGTAGCTGAGACAACATCTTATGCAAACAGTATTGACAATTTTTTCCGGAAAGGTAAGATGTAGTAGAAAAAAATTTTTTCAAAATCTAGTAAGAGAGGGAGAAAGAGAAGTATGAATGGAATAGGTATAAGTAACATAGGAAGCAATGCCGGAAGCAAAAATCAGCAGAAAAAAACCACCACGGTAGACGGAAATCTGGCTGTGGGATTTAGGGATTTGCTGGAAACAAAAAAGAGTCAAGAGGTCGGAGCAACGGACAGAACCAAAGACACGCTGAACATTTCGGGGTATGCCAACGTACCCCAGAGATTGGCGGAGCTGCAGAAGCTGCACGAGGAAACCGATTATAGTGGGATGACGGATATGGAGATCTATAAACTGATCAATGACAGGTATGAGCAGGCATTTCCTCACAGGGGGGCTAAAATGGAGTTAAATACGCCAAAGTATCAAGACATAGGGATACAAAATATGGCTAATTTGCGAGAGGCCATTAAAAATCCAAACTTCGTACAGTTAAGAGGAGAAGCGTCTTATAATCGTGCTAAAGAATACTTTGGCTATCAAGGCTTATCCAACTCTGAAATCATTCAGAAGGTAAAGGAGGAAATCCCAGATGATGGAAGTTTGGAAAATAAAATAGAAATAAGAGACCGTTTAGCTGGTATGGGTCTTATTAGCGATATAACGGTTATGGCATTTCATAGCAGCATAGCCCATTTACAAAGGCAAGTATTCCGAGAAACTTTTGGACAAGAAGCAGCGAAGGATATCAATGCCTTTGAGAACTGGCTCAGGAGTGGGAGCATGGAAGATGTGCAGATGAGCTGGGGAGAAATGAAGGAATTTATGTTCGGCACTATGAAGGTTGCTGAAATCTATGGTGTAGAGGTTCAGAAAGAGCTGAATGATTTATTTAAGGAACTGAGTGAAGGTTAATATAGAACAATTAAAAGTATCCCAATAAAGTTTAACTTATTGGGGTCACAGGATAAATCCAAGGAGTATTTTATTTAATTAACATATTTTTTGATTCCAGTGCCTTTTTTATGAGCTGAAAGGTTTTTTCATCCCGGCAGCCCACTTTATGAAGGTGAATCCCCTCAGTGAGACAGCTCAAGGGCAGATCGGAGTTATTCTGAATTTTGTTGAGAAATAAATCCACATCGTATCGGGAAGACAGGTTCAGTTTTCCGGACAGCTGCCCATACAGAGAATGCTCGATCGTCACGTCCAGTACTTCGGCCCCAAAATCTACAATGGTGTACAGTTCCTCGCGAAGCTGATCGGATGTGTGCCTGCAAGCAAGGATTCCTTCAAAATCATGGCCGCTCTTTGCACTGCCATCCTCGGAGAGAATATATCCCCTAGGCGTTGCGGAAATGTTTACACCACCGGCGCGAAGCAAAGCGATATCGCTGACGATGATCTGTCTGCTGACTTCAAGTAAAGAAGCTAAATGGGAAGCACTGGTGGGCATAGAGCTGGATTTTAAATAGGATATAATTCGTTCTCTTCGTTTAGCTGCATTCATCTGGTTACCTCCCTTTCCGCCTTCATGCGGATAAATCTCATATGAAGTATCATACCATCCATTTATATTTCGGTCAATATACAACTGTAAAGACAGAATAACGGGGTAAAGAGGAATAAGCAAAAAGAAAAAGCTGTCCCAAATCAGAAGGTCTGACAGCGAACAACTTTTCCTTTAAGTTGAGTTATATATATTATATGATTAAGGCTAATTAATATGTGCAAGCATTTTGTAATATTCGTAGCCTGACAGTAAAATTTCTTCGTCAAAGTCAAAGTTATTGCTGTGAAGAGGAATTTTAGTTCCGGTTCCCAATAGGGCGAAAACCGCAGGAGCTTTTGTTCCGTAGTAGGAAAAATCTTCCGAAATCATGACGGCTTCGGGAAGCTCTTTATAATAGCTGAGTTTTTCCAAATAAGGCTTGATGGATTGGTAAAGCTCCATATCGTTTATGACCGGAAGGTAACCGTCCGAACAATCCACCCTGATCTGACAACCGTATTGCGTTTCATATTCATTAGCAATTTCATGCAGGCGAGCTTCCATAAAATCAAAGGTCTTCAATTTAAATGCCCGCATCGTACCCAAAAGGGAAGCCTTTCCGGCAATGACATTCCGCGCGGAGCCGCTGTTCAATCGGCATATTTTTAACAGCGTCCGTTCATCCGCAGGCGTTTCAGTCTGCTGCATGGTGTATACATCCGATATATACTGTGTGGCAACATAAAGTGCGTCAATCCCTTTTTGGGATGTGGCAGCATGAGTGCTTTTTCCTTTTATTTCGATGTTTACTTCGGAGGATTTTGGCATAAGAGGACCGCCCTTTGTTGAGACTTGTCCTTTTGGAATGTTTGGCCACAAATGCAGTCCGAAGGTTCTGATCACGTGATATTTTTCAAAAATACCAGATTCCGCAATGGGTCTTGCCCCTCCGGTGGTTTCCTCTGCCGGTTGAAATATAAGCAATATGTTATAGGGCAAAGGGTCCGTATGATTTACATATTCTGCAAAACCAAGCAGCATGGACATGTGGGCATCGTGACCGCAGCCGTGCATTTTGCCGGGATGCTCCGAAACAAAACCGTGCGTATTGGTTTCGGGAATAGTCAGCCCATCCATATCACTTCTATAGGCAATCGTGGATTCTTTTCCTTTATTAAAAAAGGCACAAATCCCTGTGTTTACTACTGTCGTAAATTCACAGCTCATGCCGCCCATTATGTTCATAATATATTCTCTGGTTTCAAATAATTGATCGCCGATTTCCGGAATTTTGTGAAGTGAACGGTGGTGCTGAATCAAAGTATTGAGCATGTTATGATCGTCAAATTCAACAGCCATTATCTTGTATCTCCTAAAATTATTGATGGCCGGATAAGTGCCATACACAAATTATCAATTATGATACAACTTTTATGTTCTTATGTCAAATAAAATCAATAATATTTGTATTTTGTAATATTATTGCAACATAAAAACTTCACAAAGCTATGTTATAATGAACGCAGTGATTTGAGGCGGCGTTGCCGCAGGGAAGCGTTCATTGAATCACACGGCGACGAGGCTTGTGTGGTATAATGAACCGAATGATTTGAAGCGGCGTTGCCGCAGGGAAGCGTTCATTGAATCACACGGCGACGAGGCTTGTGTGGTATAATGAACCGAATGATTTGAAGCGGCGTTGCCGCAGGGAAGCGTTCATTGAATCGCACGGCGACGAGGCTTGTGTGGTATAATGAACCGAATGATTTGAAGCGGCGTTGCCGTATCATTGATATAAATTAGACGAATGGGGAGTTTTTAATATGCTGGGCTATGTGGTTCCTGATAAGGGAGAGCTGAAAATGCGAGAATATGAAGTATACAGCTCTTACTATTGCGGGATGTGCAAAAGTATCGGCAGGCGGTACGGTCAGCTGCCCCGTTTTACCCTGAGCTATGATTTTGTTTTTCTTGCTGTATTATTGACAGCGCTTGAGAAAGAAGCGGATCATATCGAAAAAGAACATTGTATCATTCATCATATAAAAAGGAAACCTATAGTGGAAGAGAGCGAGGCAGTTGCCTATGCGGGGGATGTCATGCTGATCATGGCTTATTATAAGCTGATGGATGATTATCATGACGATCACAGCTATAAGGCAAAGCTTGCCGCTGTGGGCTTGCTGCCTACGATTCGCAAAATACAGTCGGATAAAGGAGAATTGTGCAGGCTGACGGAAGAAAATCTGAACTTTCTGTCCAAGCTTGAAAAGGACAAGTGTTCTGAGCTGGATCGAGTGGAAGAGCCTTTTGCACAAATTATGCTGGAAATCTTCAAGTCCGGCGTAGAAAAAATGTCGACAGGACCGGCGGAGGAAAAAAATATAAAGCTGTTCAGCCATATTGGATACCATTTGGGAAAATGGATCTATCTGATGGATGCTTATGAGGATATTGAAGAGAATATTACAAAAAATACCTACAATCCGCTCCTATATCGATTTGAATATGACGGGGAAAAAGAATCCATACCGGAATTTAAAATGCGAATAAAATCCGCGGTAGAATTTAACCTGATGCATTATCTGGCAGAGATAAGCAACGCCGCAGAGCTTTTAGATATAAAGAAAAATAAAGGGATCATTGAAAATGTCGTATATTTCGGATTGCGGGGACGCACGGAACAGATCCTTTCAGGTAAAAAAACGGAAGAATAAGCAATATCAAGTGATTTATGAAAATTCGAAGAATACAAGGAGAAATAATATATGAACAATCCATATGAAGTATTGGGCGTAAGACAAAATGCAAGCGAAGAGGAAATAAAAACAGCTTACAGAGAACTCGTAAAGAAATATCATCCGGATAAATATCAGAATAATCCGCTGTCAGACTTGGCAGAAGAAAAGCTTCAGGAAGTAAATGAAGCATATGACGCTTTGATGAAAAACGGCGGAGGAAACGGAGCCTACGGCAATTCGTACGGCGGCGCTCAGAACAGCTATCAGAACCAGACCACCCCCGAATATAACGACATTCGAAGCATCATTGACTCCGGCAATCTGGGATATGCGGAGCAGAAGCTGGCGCAGATGCGAAACCGTGATGCAGAGTGGTTTTTCCTGTCCGGCATGATTTCGTATAAAAAGGGCTGGTATGATGATGCTGTGACCAAGGTTCGCACAGCAGCCAGCATGAATCCGAATAATTTTGAATATCAGACCGCCCTGAACAATATAATGAATTCAGGAAGAATGTATCAGAATAATTCCTACGGCAGAGGCTATGGAAATGATGATATGATGTGTAAGCTGTGTCAGGCTTATATGTGTGCAGATTGCTTGTGTGACTGCTTTTAGGTGAAGCTATGATGAAAGAGACCGGTATAAAAAATAAGAGCGGAAAAGTGACGGCTTTGGGCGGTGTGCTGTTGGCCTTATCCTTGTTATGCCTGTATGGAGCGTCTTTTGTTCCCGGATTTGAAATAACCCTTTACACGGTCAGCTCGGTATTTATACCGATCATGATGATTGAAAGCAAAGGAAAAGGCGGCTGGGTTTTATATATAGCCTGTTCTGTCATGGCGTTGCTCCTGCTGCCCAATAAGCTGGCGGCTTTTCCGTATATTTTTTTCTTTGGAATATATGGGCTGCTCAAATTTTATATCGAAAAAATAAAGAGTCCCAGCCTGCAGCTGGTTCTGAAATTTATCGTCTTTACAGGGATTGTAGTGGTGGCATACCATTTCTTTTATAAGCTGTTTTTTAGTGTTATTACGCTAAAAGATATATCCCCGGTGATTCTGCTGCTAATAGGTGAATTGTTTTTTCTGGTGTACGATATTATTTTGACAGGTGTTATAAACTATTATTATAGAAGGTTCTACGGACGCATTTAAATCCTCATATTGAGGATTTTTTTATTCAAGAAATATTTGTGGTCATATTCTGTAAATATAAAAAATAGCTTATTGATAAGACCTGTTTTATGGATATAAAATGGGGAGTTATAAATGAGGAGGCAATTTTATGAATATAGCCATCGTAGGAACAGGCGCCATGGGAAAGGTTTTAAAAGAGCTTGTGGACAAAAGGGACGGGCTGAGGTGCGTCGGTATGGTAGAACCGCTGAGAGGGGAAAAGCTCAGCCATATAAAAGAAAAAATAGATGTCATCATGGACTTTAGTAATCCGGCCAATTTAAATATGATCGAAGAGTTCGCAAGGGAGGAGTCCTGCGGGGTGGTTATTGCTACCACAGGGTTCAGTGAAAAACAGCGGCAGCAGATCCTGGAGCTGTCTAAAGTCGTTCCCGTAGTAAAAGCGGCCAATTTTTCCTTGGGCATTGCTGTGATGAAACGTATTCTGGCACAAATTACCCCGATTTTAAAGGATAGCTTTGATATGGAAATCATAGAAAAGCACCACAATCAAAAACTGGATTCTCCCAGCGGTACGGCAAAAATGCTGCTGGAAACCATGAACCCTGACGGAGAATTTCTGGAGGTATTCGGACGAAAAGGGGACGGGAAAAGAGGAAAGGAAATAGGAATACATGCGGTTCGGGGAGGAACCATAGCGGGAGAGCATGCTGTTCTTTTTGCAGGAGAAGATGAGCTCCTGGAAATCAGGCATACGGCGGATTCTAAAAAGATTTTTGCTCTGGGAGCGTTGAAGGCAGCCGAATTTATCGGCGAAAGCCTTCGGGCCGGCAGCATGGAGAAAAAAGCTGCCGCCGGACTGTACGACATAGAAGAAGTTCTCTTTTGAGGATCTGAATAAAAGGAACAGGCAGGGGCATGCCCATAGGTATGCCCCTGCCTGTTTTGCGGTGCGCCCGGCGTGGGTGCATCACAATTCGCGCATATAGAAAAAGGTCTGCATCAGATTCAAGCTTCCAAAGCCCCATTGCGGACTGGGATAATTCATAGCGTCACTGCGCCTGCAGCCTCGAATCAGAAAAGCCCGTATGACTGACGTATTGAGTCCCACATTATTGCCTTCTACAAATCCCCACTGCAACATCAACGCACAAGCTCCGGCAGTGATGGATGCAGCCACGCTGGTGCCGCTCATGGTTCCGTATCCCCAAGGGAAGTATCCGCCGATCTGGTAACCGGGAGCCACCAAATCGGGAATATCCAGAGCCAGCCTGATCGGCCCCCAGGAAGAGTTCGGATAGAGGCTGTTGCGAACACTGTTATAAGCTCCGCAGCGTATGCCTCCCGGTGCATTGGCCGGAGAAGTAACCGTGTTGTACGGACTGGAGGAAAGAAATTCAACCGAAGGGGAAACAAATCCGGTCAAAGGCAGCCAGGCGTTGATACTCCCCTCTAATACGATATCCCCATAGGCAGAAATCGTCCATATGCCCGGCGTCGCATTTCTGATCCGCACGATGGTAACCTGATCCCCGCTTCCGCCTATGGGAAAGTAATAGGAAATACTCACTTCCGAACGTTCCAGAACCAGCTGTGTTGAAAACGTGGTATTGGCTTTAGCAGGCACCCGGCTGACCAGTTCCCCTGTGGGGGATCGAACCGATACGGAGATCCGGTCGCTGATGGTATTGGTAATGGCTATAAAAATATCTCCGGCATTGTCACCTACCTGAATGTCTATACTTTGCGGCATATCGTCGGTGAATGGCTGAGAGTAATGATGCCGGGCCTGACTTTCATTGCCTACAGCAATGCATAAACAGACACTGGGAATATTGGAAATATTGAAAAGATATTCCTCCATAATGCCGAATCCGTCATGACTGTCAAAATTGGAGCCAAGACCGAGGCAGATAACCACCGGACGGTTCAGTTCTTTTGCTTTTTGCAGGATATATTGGACACCCAGCATGGCAGAAGAAGATTCAAAAGCATTTTCCTGTTCTGGCGGGACAAAAAAACGTTCTAAGCTATAAGGATAAGCCTTTTTCAGCTTTACCATGATGATTTCGGAATTGGGCGCAGCGCCTATAAAATCATTTTTCGCACGGCCTGCTGCCACAGAAGCTAAAAAAGTACCGTGACCTACCGTATCCAGATGAGGAACGGTTTCGTAAGGCGTATCCGAAGCTAAGGCAGCATTGATCTGCTCTCTGGTATATTCTGTTCCGAACGGAAATCCATTTGGGGGAGTTCCGGGGATGCTCTGGTCATAAATATACTGGATTTTACTGGTTCCATCCTCATACCGAAAGATGTCCTTGGTATAATCAATGCCGGTGTCGACAAAACCGATAAGAACACCCTGTCCGTTGAGATTTAAATAAGGCTGCTGCTGAACCTGTATGATGCCGGAGGCCTCCAGACTTTCCCGATCCAAAAGCCCCAGCACCTTGGGAACGCTGTTGATGTAATCTACACCCAGATACGGAATCATTTCTGCATAAGCCTCCGCTGTTGTATAGCAAATGGTATATATACCGATATCATGGGATGTGATAAGGCCCGGATGATTTAAGATCAGAGAATCGAAAGAGGAACCTCTCCGGATGATGAAATCCACGATATTCGGCGAATATAAAGTGTCCTGATCCAAGGTTGCGCACCTCCTGCTCCCTCATATTTTCAAATGGAATGTAACGTTTTTATATCTCCCGCATATAAACGAAGGTCTGCATTAAATTCAGGACGCCATAACCCCACTGGAGATTCGGGTACTGAATCACGTCGCTGCGGGTACAGCCACGAACCAGATAGGCCCGAATCGCAGGAGTAGAAAGCCCTAAATCATTTCCTTCCACGATTCCCCACTGCATCAGCAATGCACATGCTCCGGCAGTAATAGCGGCAGCCACACTGGTTCCGTCCATGGTGCCGTAGCCCGTCGGATAGTATCCGCCTACTTGATAGCCCGGAGCCACTAAATCCGGCACATAGGCGGACAATCTGGTAGGCCCCCAGGAAGAGCGCGGAAACAGGCTGTCTCGGAAGCCGTTGTACGCACCGCACCGGATGGAGCTTAGTGAAGTAGCGGGATAGGTAATCGTCGTATAGGGATCATAAGTCAGAAATTCCACGGAAGGAGAGATGAAACCGGTCAGCGGCAGCCATGCGTTAATCCGGCCGTCAATGATGATGTCCCCATAGACCGTAATCGTCCACACCCCCGGCGTGGCATCTAAGATTCGCACGATACTGAGCTGATCCCCGCTGCCCTCCAGAGGAAAATAGTATGAAACGGTAACTCTGGAACGCTCCAGCACCAAAGACGCCTCAAAAGTATATCCCGCCTTGGACGGCACCCGGTTTACCAGTTCTCCCGAAGGAGACCGGACGGATAAGGAGACTCGATCACTGACTCGGTTGGCTACGGCCACATAAATGTCTCCCGCATTTTCTCCCACCCGGATATCTATATTAGCCGGAGTCCCTAAGGCTTCCATTTTATAGGAAAAGTGATGCCGGGACTGACTCTCATTGCCCACTGAAACACAGGAGCATACGCCGGGAATATTGGAAATGTCAAAGAGATATTCCTCAAAGATGCTGTATCCGTCGTGACTGTCATAGTTTGAACCAAGCCCTAAGCAGAGAACCACCGGCCGGTTTAATTCTCTGGCCCTTTTCAGGATGTATTGAACGCCGAGCATCAGGTCCGTAGAAGCAAAAGCATTTTCCTGATCCGGAGGAACGCAGTACTGTTCCAGATAAAAAGGATAGGCTTTTCGGAGTTTGACCATGATAATGTCCGAATCCGGAGCAGCACCGATAAAATCATCTACCGGACGTCCGGCAGCAATAGAAGCCAGAAACGTACCGTGACCGACTGTATCCCGTTGCGGGACGATATCATAAGGGGTATCGGAAGCCAGAGCAGCATTGATCTGGTCATTGGTGTACTCCGTGCCGATGGGAAATCCGGCGGGAGGCGCTCCCGGCTGGGTCTGGTCGTACAAGTATATAATTTTGCTCGTTCCGTCTTCATACCGGAAGACCGGCTGAGTATAATCAATGCCTGTATCCAAAAATCCCAGCAAAACACCCTGTCCGTTCAGATTTAAATAAGGCTGCTGCTGAACCTGTGTGATGCCGGCGGTTTCCAGACTTTGCTGATCGGTAAGCCCAACGATGTTCGGAATGCTGTTTCGGGCATCCACGCCTATGAAACCGGCAATTTCCCCAAATGCCGCCAATGTGGTATAACAGATCAGATAGGTATCATCCACCCGATAACTGGTGATGAGACCGGGATGATTTAAGACATAGCTTTCATAGTAAGAACCGGTTCGGATGGTAAAATCCACCACGTCCGGCGAATATAAGGCGTCCTCATTCACGAAAAGGCACCTCCTGTCTGATTATAGTCTACAAGCAGATCCATGGTGTCGCACAGGTTCAATGCACCGTAGCCCCACACCGGATTTCGGAACGTGAGAAGAGGAGGCCTTTCGGCTCCTTTCCATAAAAAGGCCTTGATTCGCTGACCGTAAAGGAGAGGGTCATTGCCCTGTATAAGTCCCCATTCCATCATCAGAGCCGCAGAACCGGTCACAAAAGGCGCCGCTACACTGGTGCCGGTAAACCGGTCATATCCGCCTCCGGCTCTGGTGGTCAGAATATTTACGGCAGGTGCGACTAAATCCGGTTTCATAAAGTTCAGATTTCTCAAAGTACCCTGCCCGGAAAAATCCGCGATACTGTTCAGGGAGGAATTGTAACCGCCCACAGAAATAACCCGGTTGGCGGTGGCGGGGATGGTAATGGTGTTTAATATAATCGGACGCAGGAAGCTCGTATACTGGGTGACTTCCTCCAAGGTGGGGAGCCAGATATCAAATAATCCACCGGTGATGTCGTTCCCTCTCACCACGAGGCTCCACAAGCCAGCCGATATGGGCTTGCTGACACCCCTGAATAAAATATAGATTTCCTGTAAGCTGTTGTAATGAGTAGGCTGACCGTACAAAACAGCAACCAGTACATCATCTAAAGTAAAGCGGGTGACCCGTTGAAGAGGAGAAATTTCTCCTGTGGATCGTCCGCTGGGCGAAATGATTTCAAAGGTCATAGTGTCTACGAAATCCTTCCAGATGGTCATATAAAGCCGGGGAATGTTATCGGAAATAGAAAATTCCACCGTATCTACCGCACCTTGGAGCAAAAAATTACTGTAGTGGTGGCCGGCTGTGCCTTCGTTGCCGGAAGCAACGCAAATACAAGATCTCCATCGATCCGATACACTGTCGATATAACTTTCAAATAAAGAATTTCCATCGTGGGAGCCATTATTGGTGCCGTAGCTGATATTCATCACAACCGGCATATTCACCTGCTGAGCTTTGTCGGAAATATATTTGACAGCCCGCATGATTTCTGTTGTTCTGGTGAAAGACGTATTGCTGCCGGTGTGGCCCAGCTTCACGATAATCAGAGAAGCATTGGGAGCCACTCCCTTTTCTACCGCATCAGAAGACCTGCCGTTTCCTGCGGCAACGCCGGCAACCGCTGTGCCGTGGCCGGCCATATCTATGCTGGGGACATATTCGTAGGGTGAATCGCTGGCCAGTGCTTCATCAATTTGAGCTTTTGTAAACTCAGAACCATTTCTGAAGCCTTCCGGCGGATTTCCGTCCACTGTCTGATCCCACAGAAACAAAATCCGGGTCGTTCCATCCGGATTTTGAAAATCGGCATGGGTGTAATCGATTCCTGAATCAATGATTCCGATGGCGACACCGTTCCCGGTGAGCCCAAAAGAGGTGGGGCGCTGAACCGGAGAAATACAGGAATTGTTCAATTCTTCCCGTAAAAAATAGGTCAGGTTTTTAGGCAATTCTACATATTCTATTTCATCATAGGTGTAAAGTCTTTCCAGGTTGCCCAGAGTAATGGTCAAAATAGCGTAGTTGGGATCCAGTATTTCCACAAAAGCCCCCAGTGCCGCTCCTACAGCCATTACGTCTCCGCTGTATTTTACAATAACCTCCATAAGGTCCTCATCACTGGATACATCTGATTCAAATCGCGTAAGCTGATCAATTGGAATAAATGGTGAGTGGATCATAGACATTACCTTCTTTCCTAAAGCATATACATATTATATTTGAGGAGGGTGTGAAATATGAGAAATTTTAATTATTTCAAAAACCAGATCATAGATCAAGGACAGCTTCAAGTAAACGTAAGAGAGGAAAATCAGGCGAGGCCTGTAGATAACGTTAGAGTACAAGTGGTGAGAAAGGTGGATTCTACTGTAGTAGAGGAATTGTATACGAATAGCTCGGGTCAGACGGATACCGTGGATTTAGGCGCGCCTCCGCTGGAATACTCGTTGACTCCAGAGAGCGGCAAACCTTACAGTGAGTACGATTTATCCGTAAGCGTCGATGGATTTGAACCCATAGACATAGAAGGTGTACAAATTCTGCCTCATACTAAATCCTTTCAGAACATCCAGTTAAGGCGGACGGAGCAGACGGAGACTACCACGGAGACTATCCTGATAGACCAACATACACTTTGGGGCGTTTTTCCGCCGA
This sequence comes from Aminipila luticellarii, assembly GCF_004103735.1. NCBI lineage: Bacteria > Bacillati > Bacillota > Clostridia > Peptostreptococcales > Anaerovoracaceae > Aminipila > Aminipila luticellarii. The sequence goes on from NZ_CP035281.1 coordinate 444,566, forward strand.
AAATACCGGAGGATGAAGTAAAACCCCTGCCGGATGCAGGCGGCTTCATTGTACTGCCGGAGCCGGTCATTCCGGAATTTGTGGTGGTTCATTTGGGGGTTCCGGAAGATACGACAGCTCAAAATGTGTGGATTCCGTTTAAGGACTATATAAAAAATGTAGCCAGCTCCGAGATTTATTCCACGTGGCCGAGGGAAACCATCATAGCTAATGTTCTGGCAATCCTGTCCTTTGTGCTGAACCGGGTCTACACGGAATGGTATCGGGGAAAAGGTTTTAATTTCACGATTACCAATTCAACCGCTTATGATCAGGCATTTTTTTACGGAAGAAACATTTTTCAGGAAATATCAGATGTGGTAGATGATATCTTTACTACCTATATAACAAGGCCGGGTATTCGTCAGCCTTTGTTCACCCAATTTTGTGACGGTGTGAGAACTGTGTGTACAAAGGGAATGCCCCAATGGGGCTCCAAAGATTTGGGCGATCAGGGCTACGATCATTTGAGCATTCTCCGGAACTTTTACGGGTATGATATTTTCCTGCAGCAGGCGGAGAAAGTGGAAGGGGTTCCGGTATCCTTCCCGGGAGAAACCCTCGTTTTAGGCTCCTCCGGTCCGGCGGTGCGAACCATTCAGACTCAGCTCAACACCATCTCAGATACATATTCGGCTATAAACAAGGTTCGGGTGGACGGTGCATACGGTCAGGAAACAGCAGATGCCGTATCCGCTTTCCAACGGATATTCAATATGCCTGTATCCGGTGTGGTGGACTTCGCTACATGGTATCGGATTTCAAACATTTACGTGGCCATTACCCGAATTGCGGAGCTGTCCGTACAGCGAATTCATAACATAAATGAACCGTATAGATACTAAATAGATATGAAATGTATGAAAAAACAGGAACAAGGAGCGGAATGGCGCTCAAGTTTCTGTTTTTTTAGTGTATTCCGCTTGTTCTTAGGGTTTTACGCAGGAATAGTTTATGGTATAATTTACCTCATAAGGAAAATAAGCAGTTTTTTTGAAGTAGATAGAGGATAGCAATGATAAAGATTATGGTTGTAGAAGATTCTGAAAAAGATGCGTTACTTTATAAAAATGTTTTAAATAAGATACAGGGCGTTGAAGTTTATTATGCTTTATCTGGTGAAGAAGCTTTGGGGATCGCCCAGCGGGAACATTTTGATATCTTTGTATTGGATATAGAACTGCCCGGTATCAGCGGACTTCAACTGGCAGGAAAGCTAAGGGCTATGCCGGAATACGTCCTGACGCTGATCATGTTCATCACAGGCTATACACAAAATCAGCTGGAGGCCTTTAAGCGGTTTCATTGTTATGACTACATTATAAAGCCGTTTAATTCCAGAGAGTTTCGCAAAAAGATCGTCACGCTGATCAAGAACGTGAATGTGGAAAAACAGACCAAACAGCGGATTAAGGTGATTTTATATCCCGATATAAACAGTGAGGTCCTGATTCCGGTAGATCAGATTACTTATGCAGAGGTCGTGCACAGACGCTGCTTTCTCCATACGGATTTGCAGGAGGAACCTTTCGAGAGCAATACAATCATATTGAAAGAACTTATAGCAGAGGTGGACGAGCCTTACTTTCTTCAATGCAATAAATCCTATGCGGTCAATGTCAACAAAATAAAGACAATAGAACGGGTCAATTACAGGCTTTGGAAAATTGTACTGCGGGATTCGGAAAACCAGCTATTTGTGAGCAGCAAGTTTTATGATGCAATTGATGAACAAATCAGAGTAGGCGTTGTAGACGAGAAAGGGTAAAAAATGAGCTTTACACAAGATATATTCGGATCTGCTATTGAATTTTTGAATACTGTGATTTTAATGAGTCTGTTTAGTCCGGACTATTTTAAAAATAAGTTTAAGTTGATAGTGTCTATGCTTATTATATCGATAATAGTGGGGTTAATAGATTTAACAGAATTACCATTTACGTCCTTACTGATTTATCTAATAATATTTATAACTTTGAAGGTAGCAGTTAAAAGAGACATATTCAATATATTATTTGAATTCATTTTTGCAACAGCAATGATTATCTTAATTGAACATGTGCTACTAATCGTGTTTTATAGAATAGAGGGGATGGAGTCATTAGAATTTATTAATAGGTGTGCTCAACTCTTAATTACATCTATAATATGTAGTATCATAGGCTTAAATTATAAATTGAGGCTAAAGATAAGGCTATTTTATGAAGAATATCAAGAAGAATTTTACTTGATTTCTGTAACATTATTTTGCTTTAGTATGATTGAAATGTTTTTTTGGAAGAGTGACAATGAAGTCGTTTTCAGTGAATCTACAATAATTTCAGCTTATACTACAATATGGTTTCTGTTTTGTTTGTATTTATTAAGAAAGTTGATAGAAAATAAGAAACAGAAAGAAAATATTCGACTGCATGAGCAGTATATGGAAACGACAGAAAATCTGCTGAACGGATTGTATAGCGATAAACACGATTTTAATAAGCATTTGCAGGCTATCCAGAGCCTGTGCCAATTTGAAGAGCCTTCCAAGGCGGTTCGGGAAATCGAGCTGTATATTGAGGAATTAAAAACGAAGGAACAAAATAAAAGGAAAAGTAGCGTGTCGGCTAACACTGGAAACGGTGTTGTGAATGCCCTATTGTATTCCAAGACCAGAGAAGCGGAAAAAAGGCAGATACAGTTATACTATGTTCCCAGCGGTGTTTTTCCGGATTTTCCCTGCGAGCAGTATGAACTGGTTCAGATCCTTGGAAACCTGTTGGACAATGCGTTTGAATATGTGGAAGGGTTGGAACGGGAGCAGCGAAGTGTTATGCTGTCCATCAGTGAATGGGAAAATAAAAAGAAAATTGAAGTGAGAAATACTTATCAGCGAAAGAAGGGCAAAGAGATAAGTATTTCTCAAGATAAGAACTATAGTACGAAATCGGGTGAACGACGAGGGTATGGATTACAAAATGTAAGAGCTGTCACCCAGAAGTATCACGGAAAATTCAATATTTTCCAAGAAGATAACGAATTTATAGTGGAAGTCTTATTTTAGCAGTTCCTCCGGACAGTCCGGTTCACCGTGAAAGTTGATTGATGCAACAGAAATAGCAGAGGTTGCAACTCCGATCAGAAATAGTGCAGTTGTACTCATTAATACGGTTTGAAGTTTCTTAAACATTGAAATTACCATCCTTTCTTTTGTGCAATCTTACAAATAACAACTCAATAGCATGTAAAAACAAGCCCCATATACTCATGGCGATGATCTGCTGATCTTTTATAAAAAACAGCAGCAGGAACGTAAATATAGGGAGATAGATCAGTGAAAAGTATTTGTTCTGCAGATACTTTTTTCTGCTCTTTATAGGCCGTTTGGCAGAAGGTGCCAGCGGACAGAGACAGACGATTAAAATGCTGAGCCCTAAAATGAAATAGTAAGCCGGCATTTTAATCGGAAGCAGCGACAGTACGCATACTGCCAGTAAAAAGTATCCCAAGCTGAACAAAAAGCACGGAACATTGGTGTTAAAATGTATGCCGCCTGTACTGAGCCGGATGGGCATCATGAACAGCATAACGATCAAAAAGGCTTGGAGCTGTCCAATCAGAGCGAAGATACAAATTAATAAAAATGTTTTGACCAGTTCATTTTTTAAGATCGCCAGAGCATATCTTATCTTAATAATCCCCAGTTCATCTGTAACGTTACTTTCTTTCAGTTTTGAAATATAAGCTTCAGAAATACTTTTCATATGGTTCTATCCTTTTTATATCATTACCCTTTCGATATGTGCTTTTGACATAATCATATTTCTTTTCACAAAAAAATCAAGGGGTTCTGCATAAGATGTTGTCTGAGCGACATAAAATGTGCAAAAATCACATTTCATGTCGCTCAGACAACATCTTATGTAAAAAGGGTTGAAAAAAATCTCTGGGCAGGTATGATGAAAAAAAGAACATAATGAAAACAGCCGCTTCATATATATAGGATTTGTACATGGAAAGAAGGTGAGTCTTTTGGCGTATTTATCTTTATATCTATCGTTATTTTATCTGATGAGCTGTCCCCTCATGGCGATTTTAAACGTAAAGGATCTGGATAATTTGTATGCTCTTTATCCGCTGGTACAGGCATTTGCTTACATTCTATACTTACTGAAGGACATCAATGAGGAGTATGAAAACAATGGGGAGGAGAGCGAAGAAGAGGAGGAACGGATAAGGCTGGATAACCTGTTCAACGGCTTTTACATTCTATTTAGCACAGCTCTGCTGGCGGTGTCTTATATGACCAAAAGCACGATCGTATTAAGCTTTGTATTATATCCGCTGGGTCTGAAGATTGCCTTTATCGACAGTCTCATCCTTCACCACGCCCATTATAAAGCGGCAAAAATGGAAGAAGAATAAGAAAAAATAGGGGAAACACAAGGGAAAAATAGGAGAAAGAGAATGAACTTGTTAGAAAATATCAGATCTCATAAATTTATACGATTTATACTGTGTTTTTTGGTCGCTTATCTTCTGATGTGTAATCTGTTCGTCAATTCATTTTATCATTTAAAAGCCAATCAGAAAGTAGAACGGATCGTTGTGCAGACCTCTCAAAGGGAAATCAGCATCACCTCCCGGGATATTATTGAGAAGGTAAACCGGCAGTTCCATATGCAGGTATTTCCTTCCATGGGTCTGGGAGCATTGAAAGCAGATAAGAAAGAGAGCTTTAAAATAACGTTTTATAATGCCAGAGATAAAGAAGTAAAGGGGTTTAATTATAACCCTCTAAATAAAAAGCTTTATCCCGGAGAACTCCGTCTGCCGCCGGATACGCAAGTGGTAATGGATCAAATCGTATCGCCGGTAGGTGTAAAATAGCAGGGAAGGGGTCTTCCGGGAAGAACCAAAGCACTTGATTTTTTTTGTAAAAAGTGGTATCATTACCTTTACGTGATTTGTATAGGCTTAAAAAAGCGCATATGACGACATATATTGAATGGATTACATTAAAGGGTAAAGGTACAAAGATGGAAATTGAAATGAAATACGGCATTGGGGACAAAGAGACTGCCGCTAACATTTGGGATGACGAGTATCTTTTAAGTATTGAAGAGTCTGACACCAGAGAAAAGGTTTTGATGAAGGCGGCATATTTTGATACGGAAGACTTTGTTCTTTCAAAGAACGACATTGCGCTGAGAGTGCGCATGGAGGGAACCAGAACCGTTGCAACTCTAAAATGGCGGGGAAAGAATGAAGGAGGGCTTCATATCAGGGAAGAGATCAATGTACCTGTAAATGATGAGTCCTATTTTAACGTGCCCGATCTTCAGATTTTTAAGGAAAGTGAAATCGGTCAGGAAGTGATTGCTTTGATCGGATTTAAAAAGCTTCACAGCATTATGGAAACGAATTTTATGAGGAATCGATTTAGAATTGATACAGGCAATGGCATCATGGAAGTTTCTTTAGATGATGGAGAGATTATCACCACCAAGGGAACAGCTCCTATTTGTGAAATTGAGATTGAGCTGTTTTCGGGAGAACAGGAAGCGCTGGAGGATGTGACCAAAACCATTGCTGAAAAATACGGCTTGCAGCCGGAGACGAAAAGCAAATATGTCAGAGGACTTTCACTCTTAGGCTTTAACAGAGGAGTAAAAGAGAACGAATAGTTTTGATTTTTATTAAAAATAGGAATAAACTAATAAAATGGCTGTGTAAAGGGCCATTTTTTAGTTTTTCCGGAGCTTTTTGGCTGTTAAGAGGACTTTTCTAAGTTTTTTACAAGGTATTTTTGCTATAATTCTTTACTTTCAGCCGTTTACGCGGTATAATAATGTGCATTATGTGTTGAGCTTTACAGCGCATATAAAATATAGAAGAAATGATTACCCGGGAGAGAAAGAGGTATATATAATACATGACCCGCTGGGTTGGATATTTAGGAGGAAAATATAGAATGAAATCAACATTTATTTCAAGAGAACACAACGATGTAAAGTTTACCCTGGAGTTTTCCGCAGAAGAATTTGAAAAGGCTGTTATAAAAGCTTATCAGGCCAACAAAGGAAAGTTTTCTGTGGACGGATTCAGAAAAGGTAAAGCACCGAGGACATTGATCGAAAGACATTACGGAGAAGATGTTTTCTTTGAAGATGCCATCAATGATTTGTTTTCACAGAACTACTTCAATGCTTTGGATGAACTGAACATCAATGTTGTAGACAGACCAAATGCTGACTTCAGTGAAATCAAGAAGGGCGAAGGATTTACCGTTACAATTACCGTTACTGCATATCCTGAATTTGAAGTAAAGGATTATAAAGGCGTTGAGATTGCAAAGGTTGAAAATGCCGTTACAGATGAAGATGTAGATAAAGAACTGGAAGCATTACAAAAGAGAAATGCAAGAATGGTTCTTGCAGAAAGAGCTGCTAAAGAAGGGGATACCGTTCTCATTGATTATGCAGGCTTTGTAGGAGAAGAACAGTTTGAAGGCGGCACGGCTGAAAGACAGCCGCTGAAGCTTGGTTCAAATACCTTTATTCCGGGCTTTGAAGAGCAGCTGATCGGCTGCAGTGCCGGAGAGGAAAAGGATGTTAAGGTCACTTTCCCAGAGGAATACCACTCAGAGGATCTATCGGGTAAGGAAGCCGTATTCAAGTGCAAGATTCACGAAGTGAAGGAAGAAGAACTGCCGGAGCTGAATGACGAATTTGCTAAAGATGTCAGTGAATTTGATACCCTTGAAGAATTAAAGAAGGACAAAAAAGAGAAATTAGAAAAATCGGCTCAGGAGAGAGCGGTAAATGAAATGAAAAATGCTGTCTTAGAAAAGATTTATGAGGCAAACGACATTGAGATTCCGCAGGTCATGATCGAAGATGAAATAGACGGCATGATACAGGAATTTGATCAGCAGCTTCGATATCAGGGAATGAGCCTGGATCAGTACTTCCAGTACCTGGGCAAAGAACCGAAGGATTTCAGAGAAGAGCTGAGGGAAGATGCCACAAAGAAGACCAAGACAAGAATGCTGATTTCCGCTATTGCCGATGCTGAAAAGCTGGAAGCTCCGCAGGAAGACATAGACAAGGAGTTTGAATTGATGGCTGCTCAGTATAAGATGGAAGTAGAACAAATCAAATCTATGCTCGGTTCTGATAACTTTGCTCTTCTTGAAAAAGATATCAAGATGCGAAAGGCTGTAGACTTTGCATATGACAATGCAGTAATTAAATAAGAAAATAATTTTATGTGCAGTTGGTTAAAACAGGAATCAACTGCACATAATATCTAAGTATGTAAAAAAGAAATCTATGTAAACAAACTTTTAGCAGGACTTTTCTATTAGAGAAGCCTGCTGTGAAAATGCAAAGAAGAAGGGGGTATGGTACATGCCAATGATACCTTATGTTATCGAAAATACTGGAAAAGGTGAACGTTCTTATGACATCTATTCAAGACTGTTAAAAGACAGAATCATATTTCTTGGCGAAGCCATTGATGAGCATGTGGCAAGCTTAGTTGTCGCACAGCTTTTATTCTTAGAGGCAGAAGATGCCAAGAAGGATATTTGTATTTATATTAATAGCCCAGGGGGGTCTGTGACAGCAGGGATGGCTATCTATGATACGATGCAGTATATTAAGCCGGATGTATCGACTATATGTATTGGGATGGCAGCAAGTATGGGTGCGTTTTTATTGTCATCAGGGGCAAAGGGCAAAAGATATGCGCTTCCAAACGCGGAGGTCATGATTCATCAGCCGCTTGGCGGTGTGAACGGTCAGGCTTCCGATATAAAAATTCATGCGGACTGGATATTAAAGACCAGAGAAAAGCTAAATAAAATTTTAAGCAGCAATACGGGCCAGGATTTAGCCAGGATTGAAAAAGACACGGACAGAGATAATTTCCTAAGCGCAGCAGAAGCCGCAGAATACGGCTTAATCGATAAAGTAATTGAATTTAGACCATAACTAAGGGGGACAATTATGACCAAATATGACGAAAGCAAGCAACTAAAGTGCTCCTTTTGCGGAAAACCTCAGGATCAGGTCAGAAGATTGATTGCGGGACCTGGGGTATATATCTGCGATGAATGCATTGAGCTTTGTCAGGATATCATAACAGAAGAATTTGCGTCTATGGATAAAAATAAAAAAATAGACGAAGGCTTTAAGTTACTAAAGCCTATGGAAATTGCCCAGATTCTGTCGGATTATGTTATTGAACAGGACGACGCAAAGAAAGCACTGGCTGTTGCTGTATATAATCACTATAAGAGAATTAATTCTTTAAATAAAAAAGTAGACGATGATGTGGAGATTCAGAAGAGCAACATCATTATGATCGGCTCGACGGGTTCAGGTAAGACCCTGATGGCGCAGACATTAGCAAAGATTTTAAATGTTCCGTTTGCCATAGCAGATGCTACGGCCTTGACGGAAGCGGGTTATGTGGGCGAAGATGTGGAGAACATTTTATTGAAGCTCATTCAGGCGGCGGATTACGACATAGAAAAGGCTCAGAAGGGCATTATCTATGTGGATGAAATAGACAAAATCGCAAGAAAATCAGATAATCCTTCTATCACAAGAGACGTGAGCGGAGAAGGGGTGCAGCAGGCACTTTTAAAAATTCTGGAGGGAACGGTTGCCAGCGTTCCGCCGCAAGGTGGAAGAAAGCATCCGCATCAGGATTTCATACAGTTCGACACCACGAATGTGCTGTTTATCTGCGGAGGAGCCTTTGATGGAATTGACAAGGTGATTCAGAGACGTATCGGAGAAAAGACCATTGGATTTAATTCCGAGATCAATGACAACGAGGTTGAAGTGAAGGAAATTCTAAAGAAGATTCAACCGGAAGATCTGATGAAATACGGATTGATTCCTGAATTTATCGGAAGACTTCCGGTCATTGTAACTTTAGAGGATCTTTCAAAGGATGCATTGGTTCGCATTATTACAGAACCAAAGAATGCATTACTGAAGCAGTATAAAAAGTTGTTCTCTATGGACGACGTGGAGCTTGAAATTGAACAGGATGCCATTGAACGCGTCGCCGAGAAAGCTATTGAGAGAAAAACCGGAGCAAGGGGTCTCAGAAGTATACTGGAACGCATTATGACAGACATTATGTATGAAATTCCGTCAAGAGGCGATGTACGCAAATGCATCATTACAAAGGGCACAATCGATAATGACATAATGCCAACATTGGTGCTTGTAGATTCGAGCAAAGAAAAAAATACAGAATCTGCATCATAACAGAAAGAGCGGGCGGCAATTATGTCGCCTTATTTTGTTTAGAAGGGCATGTTGCAGGAGGGTAATATATGACTGATGAGAAAAAGAAAGATATATTAGATAAACTAAAAGATGAATTAGAAAAAGCGTTGGATGAATCCGACCGTCTGCTTTCAGATTTTGCAGACTATGAAGAAGAGGATGGTTCCTCCGACGAAAAAGATGAACATACTGAAGAGCTGCAGGAAATAGGAGAAGACGGAAGCCGGGTGCTGCCGATGATTCCTCTCAGAGGGCTTTCCGTTTTTCCGAGCATGGTTCTCCATTTTGATATAGGACGGGAAAAGTCTATCAATGCTTTAGAAAAAGCCATGATCATGAATCAGCAGGTTTTTTTGGCTACGCAAAAAGATGAGAACACCGATCTGCCGACCACCAGCGACTTTTACCATGTGGGAACTATCGCCAAGATCAAGCAGATGCTCAAGCTTCCCGGCGATTCCATAAGAGTTCTGGTAGAGGGCGTAAGCAGAGGTGAGATAAAAGAAGTAGTGCTTGAAGTTCCGTATTTTAAGTGCAGTGTCATCCCGGCTCCGGATCATGAACCGGAGGAGGTCTCTTCAAAGACGCTGGCATTGATGAGAGCGGCGCTTTCAAGCTTTGAGGAATATTTATCCCTCAGCACTAAAAATGCCAAAGATGTATTCTCCAGTATTTCGTCCATTAGTCAGCCGGGCAGGCTGGCCGATCTGATTACGTCACACACGGCTGTCCGGGCAGAAGAAAAGCAGGAAATTCTTGAATGCTATGACATAGATGAAAGACTGGAAAAGGTCAATAAAATTCTGATTCGGGAGATTGAAATCCTGAATATCGAAAAGGATATCAATGTTAAGCTGAAAACAGCCATCAATCAGCATCAGAAGGAATACTACTTAAGGGAGCAGCTTCGTGTTATTCAGGATGAATTGGGTCAGACAGAGGACGTTGAGGATGAGGCAGAGAACTGGAACAAACAGCTGAAAAAATTAAAGCTGCCTGCAAAAACAGCGGAAAAGGTAGGCAAGGAGATCAATCGTTTCAGCAAGCTGCCGCCTTCTTCGGCAGAGAGCAGCATTATCCGGACGTATGTGGAAACCATTTTGGCGCTGCCGTGGAACAAGTCTGCAAAATCAAATATTGATTTGAAAAAAGCGGAAAAGATTTTGAATGCAGACCATTACGGGCTGGAACAGGTCAAGGAAAGAGTCTTGGAATATCTGGCGGTGGTGCATCTTTCCAACAGCATCAAAGGACCGATCCTTTGTCTCGTAGGCCCTCCGGGAGTGGGCAAGACGTCTATCGCTAAATCCGTAGCACGAGCTACCAACCGGGATTTTGTCAGAATGTCTCTCGGCGGAGTCCGGGATGAAGCGGAAATCCGCGGACATAGAAGGACGTACGTTGGAGCCATACCGGGCAGAGTTATATCCAGTATCAAGGATGCGGGAACCAACAATCCGGTATTCCTGTTTGATGAGGTGGATAAAATCGGCGCGGACTTTAAAGGAGATCCGGCTTCTGCTCTGCTGGAGGTCTTAGATCCGGAACAAAATAAAGACTTTATGGATCACTATCTGGAAATCCCGTTTGATCTTTCCAAGGTAATGTTCATAACGACGGCCAATACCATCGACACCATTCCAAGACCGCTGATGGACAGAATGGAGGTCATTCACGTATCCGGTTATACAGAGGAAGAGAAGGTCAAGATCGCTGAAAAGTATCTGATTCCGAAGAAGGTCAAGGAGCACGGGTTGAAACCGTCAGACATCAGTATATCGGAAGCGACGGTGCGGGATCTGATCAATTATTATACCAGAGAATCCGGCGTAAGAAATTTGGAGCGGGAAATTGCCAACCTTTGCAGAAAAGTGGCCAGAAAGATTGTAACGAATAAAGGGCGAAGCTATAGAATCACGCCGAAGAATCTGGAAAATTATCTGGGCAAAAAGAGATATAGATATGACATCATTGAAGGGGAAAACGAAATTGGTGTTACGACCGGACTTGCTTGGACGATTGTAGGCGGCGATACCCTGTTCATTGAGACAACATGCGTTCCGGGAACAGGAAGACTGGTACTGACCGGTCAGCTGGGCGAAGTCATGCAGGAATCGGCCAAGGCAGGCATCAGTTATATCAGGTCTATTGCGGATAAGCTGGGCATACAGGAGGATTTCTATAAAACACAGGATCTGCACATTCATATACCGGAAGGGGCAACTCCAAAGGACGGACCTTCTGCCGGAGTGACGATGTGTACAGCCATTATATCCACCCTGACCAACAAACCAGTTCGGAAGAATGTGGCTATGACCGGAGAGATTACTCTGAGAGGAAAGGTCCTTCCGGTAGGCGGCATCCGGGAAAAGGTACTTGCAGCCTACAGAGCGGGGATCACCAAGATCCTTTTACCGGCGGACAATGAAAGGGATATTGATGATATTCCTGCAAATGTCAGAAAAAAAATAGAGTTCGTATTAATTAAAACAGTAGATGATGCTCTTGAACATGCACTGGTCAAATAAAAAACCCATTATCAAGGACATTGAAAGAATGAAGGAAAAGTGATATGATTATAAAGAAGGCGGATATTGAAACGATTGCTGTAAAGCCAAATCAATATCCCAATGCGGATATACCGGAGATCGCTTTTGCGGGACGTTCAAATGTGGGCAAATCTTCTCTTTTGAACCTGTTGACCAATAGAAGAAATCTGGCAAGAACCAGCGGAAGCCCCGGAAAGACCAGAACCATCAACTTCTATCGGATCAATGACCAATTCAGAATTGTCGATTTGCCCGGATACGGATACGCAAAGATTTCCAGATCGCAGACAGAGGGCTGGGGTGAAATGATAGAAGCCTATCTGGAAGGGCGGTCAACGCTGTTGAAGGTCGTTCAGCTGGTAGACATCAGGCATGCTCCGTCGGCACAGGATGTGCAGATGTACGAATACCTGCGGCACTACGGATTAGACGGCATCGTGGTGGCTACCAAAGCAGATAAAGTATCCTCAAATGAAAGGCAAAAGTGTATCAGCATTATCAGAAAAACGTTGAAGCTATCGGCAGAAGATAAGGTAATTCCCGTTTCAGCGTTAAAAAAGACCGGCTATGAAGTGTTGCTTGATGAGCTTGAACAGCTTATAGAGTCCTCTGCAAGTGCAACCGAATGATATGAAACAGAGGTGAGGCTAAATGTATCAGTTTATTGGTTTCAATGTTCTCTTAAAGAGAATTAAAGCGATAAAGTCTATGATGATGGATAAGTCAGTTCCTCGAAGAAAGAAACTGCTGATTATTTTGGGCATCATTTATTTAGTCTCCCCTATAGATTTGATTCCTCCTGTGCTTTTCCCTATCGCATGGATGGATGATTTGGTGGTGTGGATCTGGATTCTGCTGCATTTAAAAGATGAACTGGATAAGTACTGGGTAGGTGACAAAGCGGAAGACCTGTCTAAGAACTACAAGGGAAAAGATATTATAGAGGACGCAGAGTACGAAGTAAATGTTCAGGATGACAAGGAGTCAGAAGATGAAAAATAATTATCAGGATAAAATCGGGACTGTGATGATTACACAGGAACAAATACTAAAGAGAGCCGAAGAGATTGGGGCTCAGATCACAGAAGAATTTGCAGGACAGGAAGTTCTTGTGGTGGGAATATTAAAGGGTGCTGTTCTTTGGATGGCGGATGTGGTGAAAAACATCAAGCTGGATTGCGCGATTGACTTTATGGCCTGTTCCAGCTATGGTGCCTCTACGAAAACTTCCGGAGTGGTTCGGATATTGAAAGATTTAGATACCTCCATAGAAGGAAGAAATGTGATTATTGTGGAGGATATCGTAGATTCCGGCATTACCTTGAAGTATTTAAAACAGAACTTGGAAGGAAGAAAACCAAAATGTATCAAGATCTGTTCTTTGCTGGACAAGCCTTGCGGCAGACGGATCGAGCTGAATGCGGATTATGTAGGATTTACGGTAGAGGATAAATTTATCATTGGTTACGGTCTGGATTATGATCAGAGGTATCGAAATTTGCCTTATATCAGTTTCTTAGAGGATTAAACAGGTTTTTGTTAAGCTTTGTGCCATTTTGATTATCAGAATGGTATACTATATTTATACATAAAAGGAGAAACATAAAATGAGCTATGAAGTAAAAATCGGATTATCAAACAAGCACTTACACTTAAGTGAAGAGCATATTGAAGTATTGTTCGGAGCGGGTCACAAGCTGACTCCGACCAAGGATCTTGTGCAGCCCGGACAGTTTGCCTGTGAAGAAAAGGTGGACATAGTAGGACCGAAGGCAACGCTGAAAGGAATCAGAGTACTTGGACCTGCCAGACCGGAAACGCAGATCGAACTGGCTATGACCGATGCCAGAGCGATTGGCATTAAGGCTCCTATCAGAGAATCAGGAAAGCTGGAAGGAACACCGGGATGTAAGCTGATCGGACCGTGCGGAGAAGTAGAACTGGATCACGGTGTAATAATCGCACTTAGACACGTTCATTTGTCAGACGCACAGGCAAAGGAAGCCGGTGTAAAGGATAAGGATGTAGTAAGCATTAAGATCGACGGCGAAAGAGGCCTGATTTTTGACAACGTACTGGTTCGTGCGGGAGACAAGCATGAGAGAGAAGTACATTTGGACACAGATGAAGGAAATGCAGCAGGCTGCGGACCAAATTCCGTATGTACCATCCTTAAATAGTACTCAGAAAAAACAGTCACGAATGAAATAGTATCCATAAGAAATAATCACGATAAAAAGCCCTCAGGCTGGTGAAAAACATCAGCTTGAGGGCTTTTTTCAGTTTACCTTAAAAGTCACAGGAAAAGAAACAAAAAATAGAAAAATAGAATGAATATGACTCAAAAATAAAAAATGGAAAAAAAACACGTAGAAAATGAAAAATGTGACCGGTTTGTGACCTTCCGGTGCCATAATACATACATTGAATAAAAAAGAAATGATTTATCAATAGAAGGGAAAATTATGGGAGATTTAGATACACTCATACCATTTCTGCCACGTTATCTGGTCTGCATAGACCGTCGAAAAGAGGGGGCTCTGGCAGGACGTATATATTCCGGGTATAGGCCGTTTCATGATATTCGCTTTAAAGACTTACCTGAAATGGTCCTCACTGTAGAAAAAATAATGGACAGGATCGGATGTCCGGAAGCGAGCATTAACAAAAGGCAATTCAGGAATGACGAGGAAATCGTTGCTCTCAGTGGAACTGAAACAAGGGAGGCAAAAAAAGCAATGAGACAATTTGATACTGGCAGTGAAAGAGGCCAAAAGGCAACTTTCATATTGCAAATAAAATTTAGACAGAATGCCAGTTGGCAGGGTACAGTCCAATGGGTAGAAAAGAAGCAGGAGATCAATTTTAGAAGTGCGTTGGAGCTGATTAAGATCATTGACAGTGCGTGTGAACAAGGGTACCAAGCAGACGTGATTGGATTTGAACAAGCTATTATCTAAGAAAGGAGTTTAACGAAATGCGAAAAAAACGATTTAGTGCAGCACTGGTTGCTCTGGTGGTTGCAATCAGCATACCATCTTTTGCTTTTGCAAGTGATGCGGCTGCTGCAGAAACCAATGCAGGCACCGGCGGGAGCAGCATAACCGAAGCAAACGGCGGAGCTGCCGGCGACGCAGTGAAGAAGAGCGACAGCAGTGACAGCACAAAGCAGGAAGCAGCAGTAAACCAGGGAGCCTTGAACAGCGGAACTGAAAACGGCGAAGCCGACGGCAGTCAGACAGCAGTTTCGGGAACAGCGGAACAAAACAAGGAAGCGGTAAAACCGGAGACAGAAAATCCGGCGGAATCAACCATTCAATCGGAGGACAGCTCGTCAGTCACAGAAGAACCGGCATCGAAAGAGCCTGTCACAGAGAATTCAGATGAAGCAGAACCAGCTGTTGAAACGGAGCCGGTCGTAACAGAACCGGCAACGGAACCTGAACCGGCCGACGGCGAACAGACAGAACCGGAAACGGTTGTAACAGAGCCGACTGTTGAAGCAGAGCCGGTTATCATGGAACCAGCCGTAACAGAACCGGCTGTCGAAATGGAGGAGGTCGTAACGGAGCCCGCCATTGAAGTGGAAACCGCGACCCTGACCGTAACCCATATTTTGAAGCTGGATGTGGGAGAATTAGTGCATACACAGGTTATTGAGGAAATTGAATTGGGTTCCGATTATGATATTTCCTCTTTAATAGCAGAAACAGAGGAAGTAAAATGTATATCCGATATAAGAACCGTTCAAATGGATGAACAAAATAAAACAGTCGTATTGGAATACAAAATAGCGAAGGAAGAATCCTCTTCCGGTGAGGTACCAAATGATTCATTGGAGGATTAGATCGCTTGAGCGATGGAGGTTGACAGATGAAGTTTAAAAGGAAATTGGCCATATTGCTTTCTGCGGTAATGTGCACGACCCTCATATCCCCCGTTGCTTTTGCGGGAAGCAGTCGGGAATTGACGAAAACAGCCCAGTGGATAAACGAGGACGAGGGAACTGCAAAGATTACTCTGCGAACAGCAGGTGATCCGATAGAAATCAATAACGGTGCGGATGTTGTAGTAGTCATGGACTATTCGGGAAGCATGGGTTATGATGCCGAAAAGATCTGCGGTAATACGACTGTTACAGATAAAGACTTTTGGGGAGTTCATCATTGTACAAAATGCGGGGCTACTTATGGTAGTGGTATCCTCTACCCTGAGTGGCAGGGAACCTGCAACGCTAAGATCTCGTTAGGTACAACACGTTGGAAGCTGGCAAAGGAAGCGTTAGGGGTATCCTTGAACACCATTATTCCTAACACGAGCAGTTATAATAAC
The DNA here is from genome assembly GCF_004103735.1 of Aminipila luticellarii. Lineage (NCBI taxonomy): Bacteria > Bacillati > Bacillota > Clostridia > Peptostreptococcales > Anaerovoracaceae > Aminipila > Aminipila luticellarii. Next base: position 460,776 of record NZ_CP035281.1, read on the forward strand.
GTAGCATTTGTGGCTTTTGACAGCAAAGTAAGAAACGGTTACACGGTCGATTCCACCAAGAATAAAGACACAATATTAAACTTGGTGAACAATTTAGAACAGCCAAAAGCAGGTGACGGAAAAGGAACGAACTATGAAGCTGCTTTAAAAAAGGCAAATCAATATGTAGACAGCTTTAAAAAGAGCAGTAAGAATAAGAAGCCTGTTTACGTCATCTTTTTATCTGATGGCGCACCGGACAGTGGGTCAGCCGGAACCAGCGAAAGTACAACAATGAAAAAGAACGCCACGGTTTACACGGTAGGTCTATCTTTGGATAGCAGTGCAAGCAATAAGCTGAAAGGCTATGCGACCAGCGGAAGCTATCATAACAATGTTACCGATCCAAGCACCTTGTCCGATGTATTCGGGGATATTTCCAAGGTGATCAATTCCAAGGTTACGGTTACAGATGTCATCAATCAGGAAGTGTTCAATATTATTTCTGTAGGCGAGCCGACCAGCGGTAAAGCAAGCAAATCTTCCGATGGAAAGACGGTCATCTGGACGTTAGACAATTTCAGACCGGAGGGAGATACCCTTGAGATTACGATTCAATTAAATTCAGATAACATGAATCAGTACAAGGATTTTGTCACCAATGAAAGTGCAGGAGCCACTTATGTATCCGCTACCGGAGATGTGGAAAATCTGGCGGTGAGCAATACGGCTCCGAGCAAAGAAAAACCGGTCATCAACCGGGAAAGAGGTCAATATAATGTGACCTACAGCTATATGGGAACCATACCGGAAGGAGCACCGGCAGCACCGGCAACTCAAAGGGTTGCTCTTGGAACAGAGAATGTTGCTGTGGCGGCAGCTCCTGGTTTAGCGGGATATACCTTTAGCGGATGGACTACTGACGATGTCACGGTGACAGGCGGCACATTCACTATGCCGAAGAAATCGGTTGCCTTTACGGGAACGTGGACAGAAAAAGATAAGTTCACAGTAACGTATAATGCAGGAAGCGGAACTGGAACCATGACCCCGGATACTGCTTATGTGGGAAGTGAACTCTCAGTAAAGGATAATGGGTTCACAGCACCGGCAAATTATATCTTCGACGGGTGGAAGGATGCAAGCGGCGCTACAGTAGAAGTAGGAAGCAAGATCACTCAAAATACAATATTAACGGCACAGTGGAAGGCTTTAAATGCGGAGTATCGAGTTGAATGGTATAAGCAGACAGCAGATGGAAAGGACTATGAAAAGTATCATACAACGACTGCATCCGCTTTGATAGGTACGCCTGTAACGGTTGAAGCAGGAGATAATGATGTCACAGGATTTGACTTGAACAGAGAAAAATCCACTTTAAGTGACGAATCCTTAAATCAATCGACTGTACTGAAAGTATACTATGACAGAGAAAAATATGATGTAGAAGGTTTCTTAGACGGAACGTCTTTAGGAAAGAACAGTGTACTGTTTGGAGCGGCTTCTCCGGCCATTATATTTGATGCTAAAGAACATTATCATATTGCGTCTGTTAAGGTAAACGGTTTGCCTGTAGCTTTTACTGAAGGAAAGTCTTATACCTATCCTGAGCAGGCAAATGTAGCCGGACCGATCCGGGTAGAAGTTACTACGGCGGAGGATTCCAAGTTTGCGGTAACGTATGACGGAAACGGCGCAGATAGCGGAACTGTAGCAGATTCTGAATCCGCTTACGCAGGAGGTAAAATCAAAACTGCGGAGAACCAATTTGTAAAGGATGAATATACTTTCAAGGAATGGAATACCAAACCGGATGGAACTGGGGTGGCATACGCTGAGAATGCAGACTTTACGGTTCAAGATTCAACAACGCTATACGCTATTTGGGTACAAAAAGAGTATACGGTGACCTATGACGCCAACGGAGGTACAGGAACTCCTCCGACTTCTGTCAAGGGGATAAAGGATCAGGAAGTACCTCTTGCAGGCGGCGACGGCCTGACAAACAGGCTCCATTATTTTGTGGGATGGGCCAGAAATGCGGCTGAAAAAGCTTCGGAAAATATCTTTAAAGCAGGAGATACTTTTAAGATTACAGCAACAGAGACTTTATATGCCATTTGGCATAAGGATTCGGCTACTGTCAGGTTTGATGTCAATGGAGGTACAGGAACTCCTCCGGGATCTATAACAAAGGAAGTGGAAGAGGAAGTTGCTATTCCGGATTCGGGAAAGGATATGGCAAGGGACGGATATAAGCTCTTAGGCTGGGCAACCACTTCAACTGCGGTAAAAGCCGAATATGTGAAAGATGACCCATATAAGCTTCCGGAAGGAGATACCACTTTATATGCGGTTTGGGAGCAGACTCGATTTGATGTGACCTACTATGTATATAAAGACGAAATAAGCCCTAAGGATCATATCAGCCACGACACTTCCAAGTATACAGCTAAAGCAGACGGCTGGAAGGGAAGCGTAGAGGTGGTAAGCGGAAGCGGACTCAACTTCACGAACTGCACGACTTCCCAAAAGGAACTGGTAGCTTTGGAGGATTTACAGTTTGGAAAGACAGCAGGAGAGCTGGTTAAACTGTACCAAGACAACTATGACACCAACCAGGGCGTCCAGTTAGTGGAAGGTCTTACCATCGTTCCGTTCAGATTAGTGGACTGCGGCAATGGCGACATTCACGTAGATTGTAAGATCATTCCGGATACTTCCAAAAAGTTTATGGTAAGCTATTTACCGGGAGATCAAGGTCTGTTTAAAGAACAGAGCAGCGATGACCTGATTTATGGGGATGTTATCCCGGCATTTACCGGAGACTTAAGCCATAATCCGGGATATGAATTTGACGGCTGGAAAGTGGGCGACACACAGACTACCGTTTCCGCTATTGAAGGAACTGTTACAGGAAATGTGGCCTATACGGCACAGTGGAAAGCTGTGGATACAGAGTATACGATTGAATGGTATAAACAGACAGCAGACGGAACGGGCTACGAAAAGTATGACACGACTACTGCATCAGCGCTGACAGGAACCCCTGTAAAGATTGAAGCAGGAGATAATGATGTCACAGGATTTGACTTGAACAGAGAAAAATCCACTTTAAGTGACGAATCCTTAAATCAATCGACTGTGCTGAAAGTATACTATGATAGAGAAAAATATGATGTAGAAGGTTTCTTAGACGGAACGACTTTAGGAAAGAACAGTGTACTGTTTGGAGCAACTTCTCCGGCCATTACATTTGATGCTAAAGAACATTATCATATTGCATCTGTTACGGTAAACGGTTCTTCCGTCGCTTTTGACGAAGGAAAATCCTACACCTATCCTGAGCAGATAAATGTAGCAGGACCGATCAAGGTAGAAGTTACTACGGAGATGGATCAGTTTACAATTACAGCAAGCAAGAGCGGAAGCGGAACCATTACAAGTGAAGGTGCCGTGAAAGTGAAGGCAGGTGAAGCTGCAGTTTATGCGATTACACCGGCGGAGGATTCCTATCTGGAGGATGTGAAAATTGACGGTAACAGTGTAAGCTTAGATACGTTAAATGATATTATTAACAGTGGAGTATACACTTTTACACAGGTTTTGACAGACCATAGGATTGAAGCAATCTTTGCGGCTAAAGAAGTAATAACCTTAACAGCTAATAGCAGCGAAGTTGTTTATAATGGTAGGGAGCAATCCGTCGAAGGGTTCACGGGAACACCTGAAGGCTGTAGGATTGAAGGATTGACTGTCGGAGCAAAGGGAACGGATGCAAAGGAATACCCTGTGACATTCACCGGACTGGAAACAGCAAAAATAGTTGACATCGATAAGGTTGATGTTACAAGAAAGTATATTATCAGTACCAATTCTGATTCAAAGCTTGTTATTAAGCAGAAAGATGTCGAAATAACGGTTAACGAAGCTTCTAAGAACTTTGGAGAAGCGGATCCGCAATTCACAGGCAGTGTAAAAGGCTTAGTTACAGAAGGCGATCTGGGAACAATAGCGTACACCAGAACCAATGGGGATATGGACGAAGTCGGTGTATACGAGAGAGTATTGACAGCAAACTATAAGGAAAACAGTAATTACAAAGTGACTGTAGTACCGGGAGATTTTGAAATCAAGGCTCTGGATATGACCGATCAGGTAAAGGCAACTGGATTTGAAGGGGTGTATGACGGTATGACGCATGGCATCACGCTGGATGTACCGGAAGGATCCGAAACCGTGTTCCGAGATCATCACAACGATGATAATTCTTTTGTAGATGCCGGAACTTATACGGTAGAATATACTGTAATGAAAACCGGATACAAGGATGTAACCGGAAGTGCTGTTGTCAATATCACAAAGAGAGAACTCACTCTCGTTGCGGGAAGTGCCAGCAAAACCTATGATGGATCAGCCTTAACGACGACCGGATATGCTATTTCAGCAGGTGCTGTTGTGACAGGACAGAGCATCACCGTAACGGTTACAGGCAGTCAGACCGCAGTCGGATCAACGGCAAGTGCCATTTCAGCAGTGAAAATCGAAGACCCTGAGGGACAGGATGTGACTTCAAACTATGCGGTGGACACAGAAGCCGGCGTATTGACTGTGACAAGTTCAGGCGGAGGCGGCCACCACCATAATAATGGTAACAAAAATGATACAACAGAGATCAACGACGAAGATGTTCCGTTAGCCGGCACTGTTGAATTGAACAAAAAGGATCATTTCAATTATGTGAAGGGCTATGAAGACGGAAACGTACGACCGCTGAATTCTATTACCAGAGAAGAAGTTGCAACCATCTTTTACAGATTATTAACAGATACCTCAAGAGATATGTATTTCTCACAAGATGAGGATTTCAGCGATGTGGCATCCAATAGATGGTCCTTAAATGCCATTGCTACTCTGGCAAACGGAAAGATTTTGACCGGATATGAAAATGGAACCTTTGGAGCATCCAGACCGATTACGAGGGCTGAATTTGCTGCAATTGCTTCCAGATTTGATACACTGGATCAGACAACTGACAACCAGTTCAGCGATATTTCAAATCATTGGGCAAAATCCTATATTAATTCAGCAGCTAAGAAAGGCTGGATCACCGGGTATGAGGATGGGACCTTCAGACCAGATCAATATATCACCAGAGCAGAAGCGATGACTCTTATAAACAGAGTTCTTGAAAGACGAGTGGATGCAGAAGGATTGATCAATGGTTATAAGGTATTTCCGGATAATAAGAGCAATGAATGGTACTATTATCAAGTAATTGAGGCGACTAACAATCATGATTATGCTGACAGAGCAAATATAAGCGATATGGAAAAATGGACGGAGATTTTAAGCGATAAGACTTGGAATGAATAGCTTGTAAAGTATTCAAATTCATTGTGTTTTATAAAATAATGATATATAATGAAATCGTATAAATATTCCAATATTTATACGATTTTATTTTCTGATAACATTCTGTTCAGCATATTTTGTACTGCTGACGGAATTTGTGCCAGAAAATCACGAATTTTTGATTCGTAGATTTTCATCGTGAAAGAAAGTATAGAGTTTTATGATGGAAAAAATAGTCCCAATTAATAAGCAACTGAAAATTTATATGTTAGGTAGATTTGCGCTTGAATATGAAGGAAAAGTTATACTTGAAGACGAAGGAAGAATCCATAAAGTATGGACATTACTGGGATATTTGATCGCTAATCACAACCGAAAGCTCGGTATGCAGGAATTACCGGAGCTGCTGTGCCACGATGACAGGAGCAATGATCCGTCGAAAGCCGTAAAGAATCTGGTCTACCGACTGAGATGTGTTCTTTCGGACAGCGGACTGCCTAAAGAAAATTATATTTTGCAGACAGGCGGCACATACAGCTGGAATAATGGTTTAGACTGTACTATAGACACGGAAGAATTTACGGAAGCCTACAACAAGGCAAAAAAAGTAAGTTATGATCCGGAGAAGGCTGAGGAATATTACCTGAAAGCAATCTCTCTATATAAAGGTAAATTCTTGCCTCATGCAGCCTATGACGAATGGGCAGTAAATTCCACTACATATTATCACAGATTATTTATAGACAGTGTTATTTCCTTATATGAACTTTTAGAAAAAAAGGAAGCGTATGAAACGATGCTTCCCGTGTGTGAAAAAGCGATCAATATTGATGCTTACGATGAAGACATTCACAGAATTTATATTCACTGTCTGACCAGAACCGGAAGACATAAGGAAGCTCTTTCAGCCTATGAAGCCATCACCAACCGATTGTATGATGAAATGGGCGTGAATCCGTCCAAGGAGCTGAGAGACCTTTACAGGGATATTATTAAAACATTAAAAAGTGTAGAGACAGATTTGATAACGATCAAGGAAGATTTAAACGAAGGCGGACGTGCCGAGTACAGTTATTTTTGTGAGTATCAAATCTTTAAAGATATATACCGCTTTATTGCCCGGCGGGTCAACCGCACCGGAGAATCCATTTTTATCATGCTCTGTACGTTGACAGATGCCAATGGTGAAATCCCGTCGAAGGAATATCTGGCGGAGGCAATGGATGCGCTGAAAAATTCCATAGGAAAATCTCTTCGCAAATGCGATCTATTTTCGCGGTACAGTCATTCCCAATTTGTTGTCATGCTTCCGGATCTTTCCTATGAGAACGGATGCAAGGTAGGAAAAAGGATTGAAGGAGCCTATAAGAGAAATAAAGTGGGCAGAACGGTCACAATGCATTATAAATTGCAGCCGTTAGATCCCAAACAATTTTAAGAAAAAACCGCCGGAAAGATTTCCGGCGGTCATAAACGCTTTTCATGCTGGCGTGGAGTGTTTAGGTGATGGCAATTCCTGCGCTTGCATATCCGGCTACGGTGTTGAGCAGCGATAATCCCGAAGCTGTCATGGAGAACACCAGAAGCAGCCGCGTACCGGCAGTTACCGGTATAGACAATCCCGAGGTCGTTCCGGAACTGATGTCACCGATACTGATGAGTCCAGTTAGGGGCGGTGCTAACGTAACGCTTGCACCGGCCACCGGCGAGAAGATATTGTTCGGTGTAGTCGATTCATACAGCTGTGCTTGGATGGTAATTGTAGTACCCACTAAGCTTAAAGCTAACGTTGTACTGAAGAAAGCACTTAAATCTGTGATAACACCGTCTCTAGGAACAGAGAAGGCAAAGTTCGTCAGTGTTCCTGCGGCATTTGTCAGGTCAATAGTGGATCCCAGTACGGTCAAGCCTGCTGCGGAGCTTCCAAAACCAACGAAGGATGGAATTCCGGCCAGACCTCCGGCAATGGAGGTCAGATTAATAGGCAGCCCGGAGGAGAATGGGATAATCGCTCCCAATCCGTCCGCACCATCCGCACCGGCAGGACCGGCAGGACCTTGAGCACCGGCAGGGCCGGCAGGGCCTATTTCACCGGCAGGGCCTTGAGCACCGGTAGCACCCGTGGCACCAGTAGCGCCGGCAGGACCCGCTTCACCTTGAGGACCGGCAGGGCCAGTTTCACCGGCAGGACCTTGAGCACCGGTAGCACCTGTGGCACCAGTAGCGCCGGCAGGACCGGCAGGACCTTGAGGACCGGCAGGACCGGTTTCACCGGCAGGACCTTGAGCACCGGTAGCACCAGTAGCACCAGTAGCACCGGCAGGACCGGCAGCACCCTGAGGACCAGCAGGACCTATTTCACCGGCAGGTCCCTGAGCACCAGCAGGGCCAGCAGGACCGGCAGGTCCGGTAGCCCCTTCAGGTCCGGTAGGACCGATAGGACCCTGAGGACCGGCAGCACCTTGAGGACCCTGAGGACCTTGCGGACCGGCAGGACCCATAGGTCCCGGAGGCCCCGGAGGGCATTTGATGCAAGGATCGCAAGGAGGCCTGCAAGGATCACAAGGCTTTGGCGGATAGCAGGAGCCAACTGCAAAATTATTTGGATTTATACTTGGATAGTTATTAATAAGCATGTGAACAACGCTCCTAAAATATTTTAAATGAAATAACCTATAGAGCAAAAACTCTATATTATACTATATGAAATTTGATTTAATATGTTAATATTTTTGGAACAGGAGATTTAAAAATGATGAAAAAGAGGAAGTTTTTGTTTTTAACAGGAATACTTTGCGGAACACTTGCCCTGGGTGGGTGGACTTTCTTTGCAAAGGATATGGGCAGCACCAATTCAAAGGAAGTGATCATTACGGATGAAGCGGTGCCTTTGGCCAATTCGCCTGCAAAGGTGTTAGTGCCTTCAGCGCCGGGAACAACGGTCTATCAGGAAAAAAATGTTGCAATGGATGCTTCCAATACAAATCAAGGATATGTGATGATTAAATATAGCGGGCAGAATCAGAAAATTAAGGTGCAGATTGTAAAAAGCTCGGGAACCACATATACCTACAATTTAAATGCAAGAAATGCGTATGAAACTTTTCCGCTTACCGACGGGAACGGAACGTATTCGATAAAGGTTTTCGAGAATATTTCAGGTACAAAATATTCTCAAGCCTTCAGTAAGAGCATCAGCGTAAAGCTGGCCAATCCGTATCTTCCCTTTTTATATCCAAACCAGTACGTCAATTTCAATGCGGGAAGCAATACCGTTAAAATTGGCGCCCAGATTACGAAATCTACCAGTGACGATTTAAAGAAGGTAGAACTTATTTATGATTATACAGTAGGTCATTTGACTTATGATAAAGCAAAAGCAGCCAGCGTACAGACCGGGTATCTGCCGGATGTAGATGCAGTTCTTGCGTCTAAAAAGGGAATCTGTTTTGATTATGCTTCTGTGATGGCAACGATGCTGCGTTCACAGAATATTCCGTGCAAGCTGGTAGTAGGATATACAGGAAGTCTTTATCATGCGTGGATCAATGTTTATACACCGGAAACAGGCTGGGTCGACGGAATGATTTTCTTTGACGGGAAAAAGTGGCAGCTTATGGATCCAACCTTGGCCTCATCCAGTAAAAAGAGTGAGTCTGTGATGAAATATATCGGAGATTCGAACAATTATACGGCAAAGTACATTTATTAATGATGTGAATAAATATGTGGAGGGCAGATAGTGATATTTGCCCTTTTGTAATCGGTTAAGGAGTGAAGATGAAAGCAAAGGAATTATCGCCATTTTGTATGCAAGTCGCTTTTTTGCTGGGAGCAGGAATCTCTATTGATGCGGGGCTTTCCGTGTTGGCAGAAGATGAGGAGAACCGGGAGCAAAAGAATATGCTGATGCAGATGTCAGAAGATGTAGAAATGGGAGCATCCCTGGCGAACGCTATGGAAAAAACAAAACAATTCCCCAAGTATCTGGTGCAAATGACCCGAGTAGGGCAGGAAACCGGCAACCTTGAAATTGTTATGAAATCTCTTGCTCAATATTATGAAAAAGAAAGTATGCTGGCGCAGACGATTAAGAGTGCGGTCACTTATCCGCTGATCATGGTATCCATGCTGATGGTGGTCCTGTTTGTATTGCTGACCAAGGTCATGCCTATTTTTGAAGAAGTATATAGCCAGCTGGGAGCACAGTTGTCTCCCATTACAAAAAGTGCAGTGCGGATTGGTACCGTTTTCAGCGGAGCCGCTATTGCCGTTATTGTTTTGCTCGTTCTGGCGGCAGTAGGAGTCATGATTTCAGATCAAAGAGGACACCAGCAGATGTGGGCAGAACAATTACTGAAAACTGTAAAGGAAAAGAGCCGAATTGCTATAGCACTGACAAAACGCCGAATTGCTGCGGTTCTGGCTCTCTCCATAAAGAGTGGGCTGGAGCTGGAAGCCGGCATGGAGATGGCTGTTCAATTAATACCACAGCACAAAATTCAGGAAAAGCTTCGGATCTGTAAGGAACAGTTGGAAGCCGGAAACCCCTTGTACGATACGTTAAAAGATACGGGCATCTTTACAGGAATGGATTTGCAGATGATTAAAGTCGGTGTCCGATCGGGCAAGTCTGATGCGGTTTTTGATGAGCTGTCCAAAAAGTATGAGAGTGAAGTGGATACATCCATTGACGATATGGTAACCAGATTTGAACCTACGATGGTGATCGTTTTAGCTGCGATTGTCGGTTTGATTTTGTTATCTGTTATGATGCCTCTGGTTGGAATTATGGCATCCATAGGCCAGTGAGGGTGGTGAATGGGCATGAAGCGTTATATGTTATCCATTGCTGTTTTTTTATGTACGGTAGCAGTCTTTTTGTATTCCATAAATGCCGTATCAAAACGGTCTGAGGCAGAAGGAGCTGAAGCATTGCAGCAGGCCATTCAGCGTGCCTCCGTACAGTGTTACGCTATAGAAGGAAGGTATCCTGCATCCGTAGAATACCTGACGGAAAACTATGGAATCCAGATCGATCGAGATAAATATGCTGTATTTTATGAAGGCTTTGCCTCCAACATCATGCCGGATATTACGGTTCATCCATTATAGGAGAAACATATGAAGAGTAGAGAATTTTACAATAACACAGAACAGCCCATACAGTTTTTGTTTACTATGGTACTGTTGTTTTTTCTTGCCATAAGTGCCATCTTTACGGTTTTATTCGGTGCGGAGGTCTATAAGAATATTGAAGAAAGAATGAATGAAAATTTTAACAGCGTGACGGCGTTATCCTATATTTCAAACAAGGTGAAACAGAATGATAAAGCCGAAATGGTTTCCGTGGAGCAGGTGGATGGGATACCGGTTTTAAAGCTGGTTGAAAAGCATGATCAGGAGCTTTATGATACCCTGATTTATTGCAAGGACGGAGAATTAAAGGAGCTCTTCTGCGATGAAGGCAGCGGGCTTGCTTTGGAAGATGGGATGGATATTATGGACGTTCCGGAAATGTCTTTTGAAATGATAGGCAAGAACCTGTTGAAAGTGCGGACCTATGGGGAGCATGGAAAATATCTGCTGTTAGCTTTAAGAAGCGGGGAGGGCGGCTATGAGTAGAAGGAATTCATCCCAACTGTTTCTCATGGAGTTCATTTGTGTTGTGCTTTTTTTCGCACTGTGCGCCGCACTGTGCTTGAATGCTTTTGTAAAGGCGGACAGAATCAGCAGGCAGGGAAGTGAACTAAATGAATCGTTGATTCTAGCACAGAGCATGGCAGAAACCATAAAGGCAATGGATGCTCCCGACCATGAGAAGATAGTCGCTGCAGTGGATCAGATCAATAAGGAAGCTGGAAGTAGGCTTATTGTGAAGGTAAAAGATCAAGTTCTTTTAGATATGCTCCGAGCAGATATTAGTATTTATGAAGCAAAGGACAGTCCTGAAGAAATTTGCAGTATTTCGGTTCATAAATATTTGCCGGGTGAGGTATGAGATGGAAAAGAAAAAGGGTTTTAATAATCGTGGAGTTCAGATCGGCACCAGCTCGCTTTTGCTGATTTTTACAGTGCTTTGCCTGGTGGTGTTCAGTACGTTGTCTTTAGCGAGCGCCAGAGCAGATTACCGCTTGGCTGTTAAGACTCAGCAAAGCGTTAAAGCATACTATGCCGCAGATGCCAGAGGTGAAGAATTAAAAAGGGACATGAACCGGAAACTAATTCAACTGGCAAAAGAAGCACCGTCAGAAGAAGTGTTCAGAAATCTGGTTCAGCAGAACTTTAAACAGGCCTTTGACCAGAGCAGTAATCAGATCAGCTATGCCGTAGATACCGGCTCGGGACAGCTCCTGCGGATTCAATTTCAGCTGCTTCCCTATGAAGAAATGGAGGAGGGAAAGGCCAATTATAAAATACTCTCATGGAGCATACAGAATAAGGAAGATTATGAAGTGGACAGTAAAATGCCTGTTTGGAACGGCAATGAAGATATAGATTGAATGGAGAAGAGGATATGAAGGCATTAAAAGTATTAAATATAGCAGTAGAAAAAAATGCATCTGATATTTTTTTAATTCCCGGTGCAGGCTTTTCTTTAAAAATAAATGGAAAGATTTTCCCCTATGAGGGAACAAGCTTGCTCCCGGGTGACTTGGCGGATATTATCTCTCAAATTTATGAGATGGCCCAGAACCGATCCATGGAGAAAGTAAAAAATACCGGGGATGATGATTTTTCTTTTTCTGTGCAGGGCTTGTCCCGTTTCCGTGCAAGTATTTTTAAGCAGCGGGGGTCTTTGGCGGCGGTCATACGGGTCGTCCGTTTTGATTTACCAGATTTTAGGGAGCTTCATATTCCGAAAACGGTTATCGATATTGCCAATATGAAAAAGGGGCTGGTTCTGGTTACGGGAGCAGCAGGAAACGGCAAGAGCACCACGCTGGCATGCATCATAGATCAGATAAACAAGACCAGAAATGTTCATGTCATCACCCTAGAAGATCCTATTGAATATTTACATAAACATCAGAAAAGCCTTGTGACTCAGAGAGAGATTTCTACGGATACGGAAGACTATGTTTCCGCACTAAGAGCCGCCTTAAGACAGGCTCCGGATGTAATCCTGCTGGGAGAGCTCAGAGACTATGAGACCATTCGAACGGCTATGACTGCGGCAGAAACAGGGCATCTGGTGATTTCTACGCTGCACACCACCGGTGCTGCCAATACCATCGACCGAGTGGTGGATGCTTTTCCGGAAAATCAGCAGAGCCAAATAAGAATCCAGCTTTCCATGGTACTCCAGGCCGTTGTTTCTCAGCAGCTGCTTCCTACAGTGGAGGGCGGAACAATACCGGCATTTGAGATTATGTTTTTGAACAGTGCCATCCGAAATATGATAAGGGAAAGGAAGAACCACCAGATTGATTCTGTTATTGCAGGAGGGCAGGAAGAAGGAATGCTTGCCATGGACAACAGCTTATTGACGCTGTACAAGGACGGAAAAATCACAAAAGAGGTTGCACTGGCCTACAGTACGAATCGAGAATTTTTTGAAAAGAGACTGCAAAGAGTATAAATACAATGATTATTTAACGGTGAAATGGTTCATACTAACCATATAAAGAAAGAGGCTATTCAATAGTATGTTTTGTCCCCCTTTAGCATAAAAAAGCAGCTTCTTTCTTTATTTTTTGTAACTTGTTTGCGATTATAGCATAAAATGGAAAAATTTGTTTGCGGATAAAGTGCCTGCATGAAATTATTTTTCTTGTAAAAAAATATAATAATGTTATAATAATTAAGGTGTGCTGAGATAGATAAATTTGGATATGCTGTCTTGGTATGTAGTGAAAGAATTGTATGAGATTACAGCAAATTGTAAACGACGAGATAGATAGATAATAACAGATTGTTTTGGAGGGAAAGTTGGCCAAATATTTAGTTCAAAAAAGCGGACCGCTTAGAGGAGAAGTTACTATAAGCGGCTCTAAAAATGCCGTGCTTCCTATTATGGCGGCTGCCATTTTAACCGATGAAGCTTGCGAGCTTACAGAAGTTCCGGCCCTTAGAGATGTAGACGTAATGTGCAGACTGCTTGGAAGTTTAGGCTCGAAAATAAAAGAAGAATATCGTGATAACAAGCTTGAAATAGAAACGAAAGAGATTATGACATGTGAGGCGCCCTATGAGCTGGTCAAGAAGATGAGAGCATCTATACTGGTGATGGGGCCGCTTTTGGCGCGAACCGGAAAGGCCAGAATCGCATTGCCCGGAGGATGCGCTATAGGGGCAAGACCTATTGATCTTCATTTGAAGGGATTTCAGGCTCTGGGTGCAAAGATTGAGGAAGGTCATGGATATGTTGAGGCCGTTGCCGACAAGCTGACAGGCAACAATGTATATTTAGATTTTCCCAGCGTAGGTGCCACAGAGAACATTATGATGGCGGCTGTATTGGCCGAAGGAATTACCATCCTGGAAAACGTGGCAGAAGAGCCTGAAATCGTAGATCTGGCAAATTTCCTGAACAGGATGGGTGCCAAGATCAAAGGTGCGGGAACCGATACCATTAAAATCGAAGGGGTTTCCTCGCTGCACGGCGCAAAGCATTCCGTTATACCGGATCGGATCGAGACCGGTACTTTTATGGTGGCCGCAGCGATTACAAGAGGGAATGTCCTGATTAAAAATGTGGTGCCCGATCACGTAAAGCCAATCATAGCGAAGCTCAAGGAATGCGGTGCAGCTGTGGAAGTCACAGATGAAGGATTGATCGTAAGAGGAGATGTAGCTCCCCTTGTCGCGACAGACATAAAGACGCTGCCATATCCGGGATTTCCGACGGATATGCAGTCTCAGTTCATGTCTCTTCTGGCGACCACAAAGGGATCGAGCATCGTGATTGAAACAGTTTTTGAAAATCGATACATGCATGTGGGGGAACTGAACCGAATGGGTGCGAACATAAAGATAGAGGGCAGAAGTGCTGTGATCCAGGGAGAAAAGCTTTTGCAGGGCGCACAGGTCATTTCCACGGATTTAAGAGCAGGTGCGGCATTGGTTCTGGCCGGATTGACGGCAGAGGGAACCACCGAAATCTCAGAGATTTATCATATCGAGCGAGGGTATGAAAAGTTTGTGGAGAAGTTCAAAGGAATCGGTGCCACGATCATAAGAGTAGAAGAATGAAAGAATAAGGCCGCAAGGATGAAAGAAAAGAAGCAGGCCAGTCTTAAGATTTAAGACTGGCCATTTTTGCTTTCCATGATGTACAGAACATTGTTTTAATAAATCTTGACGCCGGTGTAATAATGCGCTAGGATTTCTTTGTAGTTGGAACCCCTTTGCGCCATGCCGTTGGCTCCGTACTGGCTCATTCCGACTCCGTGTCCGAATCCGGTGCTGGTGATGGTTATGGTACCGTTTGACAACGATATTTTGAAGTTTGCCGAGGAAAGACCCAGTGCATCCCGCAGTTCTCTGCCCTGATAAGAGGAATTATTTACTTTTATCTCTTCGACACGGCCGCCGTCACTTTTTGAGACGATTTCAACCTTGCTGATGGGAGCGGACAGTTTTCTGTCCGGATATTTTAAATTGATTAAATAGATGAAGTCCTTCGTGGAAAAGTATTTGGTCTCTTCCTGGTGGGTGGCCCCTTCTTCGTAAGGACTATCTACACTTCTTAAATAAGGCACGGCTGAAGCAAAAACATCTTCCGAATTTTCCGTGCGCCCGCCGCTGGAGGAATGAAAAAGAGCCTGCTCCGCCAGCTGCCCGTCGTAATACATCAACTGGCCCTTCGTTGAATCTACAGCTTTACAGATTTTTGGCCAGCTCTTCTGCATCCAATTGTCGCCTTTCAATGCGGTGAGGTCGTACACGCTGCGATATACCTGACAATGTGTGTCGTCGCAAAGGGGAGCATCCGGATGCGCCGGTGGATTCCCTCCGTCTCCGGAGCGTATAATTTTGGAAAGGGAATAGGTCCTGGCTGCTACCGCTTGAGCTTTCAGTGCTTCCGTTTCAAAATTGGACGGCATTTCTCCGGCTACAACGCCTTTGACATAATCCTCAAAGGGAACCACTTCTGTGACACCGTAGGTATGCCGATATACTCGTATGTTTTTAGGTATCTCAACTTTATTCACAAATATTTTTGGTACTGCAGGAGCCGGCAGCTTGTTAAAAATGCCATGTACGCCCAAGAGAAGGGAAGGCAGCAGGATGAACGTAAACAGTTCTGCAATAACAATGTACAGTATCGTTTTTTTTGTTATTTTCATAAGTAAATCCTCTCTATTTTAATTCATTATATTAACCGGAAGGACAAAGTATGCCGGACAAAAATAAAATAAAATAGCTATTGACAAGAACAGTTAGCCATGGTAAACTCAGTGTAGGATAAAAAAGTTAGCAAGAGCTAACTATTTTTAAGATGTTAAAGTTAGCGAAAGCTTACTTCTAATTTTTAGAAAATCACGAGGGACTGATTCGTAGATTTTCATACACAAATAATGAGAGGAACAAACCAAAAGAAGGAGGTAGTATGATGCCGTTAACAATGACCACGCCGGGAACTCAGGTAACTGTTTCTACTATTAAAGGCAAAGATGATACAAAGCGTTTTCTTGAAACCCTGGGGTTTGTTACAGGAACGCAGGTAATGGTTATCTCTGAATTGGGAGGAAATGTTATTGTAAATGTGAAAGAGGCCAGAGTTGCCATAAGCAAAGCGATGGCTTCCCGAATCTTGATTCATTAAGGTGCTTTGCATCGATAAATATAGAACAAAGCGGAGGCAGCATCTCCCGCTAAAATGGAGGAAACATGAGAAATTTAAAAGACGTGAAGTGCGGAGAGACCGTGACGGTGGAAAAGCTTCAAGGTGAAGGCGCACTTAAAAAAAGAATTATGGATATGGGCATTACAAAGGGGGTAGCCATATTTGTTCGAAAAGTGGCACCTTTGGGTGACCCGATAGAAATAACGGTCCGAGGATATGAGCTTTCAATTAGAAAAAGCGAAGCGGAAAATATCATCGTTGCATAGAGAAAAACGCTGATTTAATTGAAACAGGAGGAATTAAAATGGAAAAAATTACAATTGCCTTAGCGGGAAATCCAAATTGTGGTAAGACCACGATTTTTAACGCCTTAACGGGATCCAGCCAATATGTGGGGAATTGGCCCGGCGTTACGGTGGAAAAAAAGGAAGGAAAGTTCAGAGGAAACAAAAATATTATTATTACGGACCTTCCGGGTGTGTATTCTCTTTCACCGTATACCTTGGAAGAGGTCATCACAAGAAATTATTTGATTAAAGAAACGCCGGACGTTATTATAAACTTAGTGGACGGTACAAATCTGGAAAGAAATCTATATCTGACAACACAGCTGCTCGAAATAGGCATTCCTGTTGTAATTGGCGTGAATATGGCAGATTTGATCCGAAAGAACGGAGATAAGATTGATTTAAAGAAGCTGTCAGAACAGATGGGCTGCCCGGTAAGAGAGGTTTCTGCCCTAAAGGGAGAGGGCTGCAACGAATTGATTCAATGTGCTGTAGAGTTAGCTAAAGCTAACCAAGTAAGAATGCACCGATTTTCCAAAGAGGTAGAAGAGGCCATCGAGGAGATTGAAACGTTGATCAAGGGGATGGTACCTCAGGAGTACATCCGATGGTATGCTTCCAAGCTCTTTGAGCATGACGAAGAGGTCTTAAAAGAGCTGAAACTGAGCGAGCATATCGGTATTAAACTGGACAATGTGATTTCAAAGATAGAAAAGCAAATGGATGATGACAGTGAGAGCATCGTGGCAAATGAGCGGTATATCTTTATCGGTGAGGTTGTTCAAAAGGTTCTGAAAAAGAAACAAAGAGGCCTTACGACCTCCGATAAAATTGACCGGGTGGTAACCAACAGAATACTGGCATTGCCAATCTTTATAGCCATCATGTTCGTGGTATATTACGTATCGATTTCGTGGGTAGGAGCCATTGCTACAGACTGGACGAACGATGTGCTGTTCGGCGATTACATACAGGGCGGAGTGGCCACCTTCATGGAAAATGCAGGAACCGCAGAATGGCTTCAAAGCTTGGTGGTAGATGGTATCATCGGCGGCGTGGGAGCCGTGCTCGGATTTGTGCCGCAGATGTTTATCTTGTTCTTCTTCCTGTCCATACTGGAGGACTGCGGATATATGGCAAGAGTTGCTTTCATCATGGATCGAATCTTTAGAAGGTTCGGACTTTCGGGAAAAAGCTTTATCCCTCTTTTAGTAAGCTCTGGCTGCGGCGTACCGGGGATTATGGCAACAAAGACGATTGAGAATGAAAAGGATCGACGTATGACGATCATGACCACCACATTCATTCCGTGCGGTGCTAAGCTGCCGGTCATTGCTTTGATCGGAGGGGCTATGTTCCCGAACATTCCTTGGCTGGCTCCGGTTATGTACTTCGTGGGAATTGGCGCAGTCATTTTCTCCGGAATTGTCTTGAAGAAAACAAAGATGTTTGCGGGAGATGCCGCACCGTTTGTAATGGAACTGCCTCAATATCACATGCCTGCCCCTAAAGGCGTTTGGATTCACATGTGGGAAAGAGGAAAATCCTTTATTATAAAAGCCGGAACGATTATTTTCCTGGCTTGTGCAGCGATTTGGTTCCTGTCCAGCTTTGGGTTCACCAACGGAGGCTTTGGCATGGTAGCAGAGGACGACAGCATACTGGCCGTAATCGGAACCTTTGTTGCCCCAATTTTTGCTCCGCTTGGCTTCGGAAATTGGAAAGCGGCGGTTGCCACGATATCCGGTTTAGTTGCCAAGGAAAACGTGGTAGGTACGTTCGGCGTACTCTTTGGATTTGGAGGAGATGTGGCGGAAGACGATACGGGACTTCTAACAAGCATAGCTTCTATGTTCCCGTACAGTGCGGCAGCCCTGTCCTTCCTGGTATTTAATTTACTTTGCGCTCCTTGCTTTGCAGCTATCGGTGCAATCAGGAGAGAAATGAATAATGCGAAATGGACTTGGTTTGCAATCGGATATCAGACAGTTCTGGCATACGTAGTGGCATTAATAATCAACCAGCTTGGAGGTATATTATTCGGCGGAACGACCTTCGGGGCGGGAACCGTAGTAGCAATCGCACTGCTGGCAGTCATGATATTCCTACTGGTAAGACCAATGCCTAAGAAAAGAGGTAATGTGGTATGTTATCAACAATCATAATAGGCGTAATATTTCTTGTTTTAATAATTCTGGCCGCAAGACATGTGGCTAAAAATGCAAAAGCCGGTAAATGCACCGGCTGCAGCGGATGTGACAGTTCTAATGCAGGAGGCTGCTGCAGCTGTTGCAGCAGTGAAGAGCCGCATGACGAACAGGAGAAATAAACTTAAAACAGGAGTACTCAGCTAAAAGGGTGGCCGTTATAAGCCACCCTAAAAAATAAGCCTGCGGTTAGCTATAGCTAACTATAAAACAAAACGTTGTTTTGCCAATGCTCATGGTGTATGAAAAGGGGAGACGAATATGCTGGAAAAGTTAATTATTGAAAATTGTGCGCCGACGCTGGCAAATTTAAAGACAGGAGAAATTGTAAATTACAGATTTCAAGACCCGGAGCAGGCAAAAAAAGAAGTGGAATGGCTCAACAAAAAATTGGATATAAAAGGGGTTCGTATAGAAATCCTTGCGGAGAGAGAAAAGAGCTTTCTGCTTTATGTATATAGAAGGAATCGGCTGGCGTGCGATCTGTCATGTCCGATTGCCAAAAAACTCCTTAAAAAGCAAGGATACCTGTCAGATGATGTGGAAGCTTCTATCCGGCAGCTGCACAGGAGAATCGGCGGGGAAAATTCAACGGATGAATTTCCTCATGAAATCGGGCTGTTCTTAAGCTACCCGGCTCAGGATGTAAAAGGGTTCATTGAGAATCGGGGCAAAAATTGCAAGTGCTGCGGTTACTGGAAGGTATATGAA
This sequence comes from Aminipila luticellarii, assembly GCF_004103735.1. NCBI lineage: Bacteria > Bacillati > Bacillota > Clostridia > Peptostreptococcales > Anaerovoracaceae > Aminipila > Aminipila luticellarii. The sequence goes on from NZ_CP035281.1 coordinate 480,107, forward strand.
GAAGAAGAAAATGCAGCGCGAACCTTTGCAAAATTTGATAAGTGTAAAGCAGTATATAAAATGATGTGCAATCAGGGTGCAGACATTCATAAGCTGACCGTTGCATGTTAAAGAAAAAAGAAAGGGACAGGTATACAAATATGAAGAAAATGGCAGTCATTTACTGGAGCGGAACAGGAAATACGGAGAAAATGGCAGAAGCTGTTCATCAGGGAGCCAAGTCGGCGGGAGCAGAGGCAGAGCTGTTTGCTGTCAATGAGTTTGACAGTAAAAATGCGGGTAATTTTGATGTACTGGCCTTTGGCTGCCCTTCTATGGGAGTGGAAGTGCTGGAAGAGGATGAGTTTGAGCCGGTATATAACGCTTGTAAGAGCTGGTTAAGCGGAAAGACTGTCGGAATCTTTGGATCCTACGGATGGGGCGATGGAGAATGGATGAGAAATTGGGAGCAGGACGTACTGGATACGGGAGCATTGCTTCCCCAGGGGTATTTGATCCTCAACGAAATGCCGGACGATGCAGGATTGGAAGAGTGCAGGAACTATGGGATAAACCTGGTAAAATAAAGGAAGAGGTTAGGATATATGAGTGTGGTAATAGTAGGCGGTAATGAGAGAATGGTTGCCCAGTATAAAGGTATTTGCAAGGAATTTGGATATAAGGCGAAGATTTTCGCAAAAATGACAACAGACTTTAAGAAAAAAATAGGAACACCGGACTTGATCATTTTATTTACCAACACTGTTTCACATAAATTAGTAAACAGTGCGGTTCAAGAGGCAGAACGATGTAATTCGGATATTATCCGGTGTCACAGCAGCAGTTCCTGCGCTTTAAAGAAAGCATTGGAAGCACATTGCAGCGGAAACTGCAAGGAATGCGGATTATTCAACTGTCATTTATCCTAATACGGCAAAGAATTAAAATTCCGGCAGAGTCTGCTCTCTGCCGGAATTTTTAGCGTTTCAATATTTTTTCGCCAGAAAGGTATCAGTGACCATTCCCGGTACAGCTGTGGCCTTCGCTGTGCTCATGATGGTCACAGGTTGCTTTATCGGTGGATTGAAGGGAACCGTTTAAATAGAACTGTACCTGTTCTTCAATCTTTCCGGATACCCCGGCTACGACTTGAATACCGGCAGCGGCTAACCCTTTGATCGCACCATCTCCGATACCTCCGCAGATTAAAGTGGTGACCCCTTTGCCCGCAAGGAAGCCGGCCAGTGCACCGTGACCTTCGCAATCCGAGGGAATGATTTCCTTATTCAGCACCTTGCCCTGTTTTATTTCAAATATTTCAAACTGCTCAGAGTGGCCGAAATGCTGAAAGATCTGACCATTCTCATAAGGCACAGCCAGCTTTATATTCAAGGTACCTTCAATGCAGTCGGCAAGCTCATCCAGCCATGCTCCATCAAAGGATTCTATCGTACCCTTATCCATTTTTGAGGCAAGTTCCGGGTGAATAGGAAGTCTGCAAACATTTTTAATATTAAATTGTGATGCCACTTCTTCTATATGGCTTTCCCCAAAGATCGAATATTTTTTGCCACAGTCCGGGCATACAAAATAAGACATATTTTCTACGATTCCTAAAATAGGAACATTCATTAACTGAGCCATTTTTACCGCTTTGCCCACAATCATGGAAACTAATTCCTGAGGGGAGGTGACAATAATGATTCCGTCCACCGGCAGGGATTGAAATACTGTCAGCGGTACATCCCCAGTACCCGGAGGCATATCGATGAACATAAAATCCACATCTCCCCAGATAACATCTGTCCAGAATTGCTTTACTGTTCCGGCGATAATAGGTCCTCTCCAGACTACAGGGTCGGTATCTTCTTCGAGAAGCGAATTGACGGACATGGTACGGATCCCTGTTTTCGTATCGACCGTTAAAAGACCGGCTTCCGTGCCGGCTGCTTTTTCAGTCAGACCAAAAGCCTTAGGGATGGAGGGACCCGTAATATCTGCATCGAGTATTGCGGTAGAATACTTCCGCCTGTTCATGGTAACCGCCAGAAGAGAGGTGACCAGAGATTTGCCGACGCCGCCTTTTCCGCTGACAACGCCGATCACTTTTTTAACACTGCTGAATTCATTTGTTTCTTCCAGAAAGCTCTGGGGAGCTGTTCTGTTTTCACAGTCTGAACCGCAGCTTCCACATTCGTTTGAACAATCACTCATTTTTCTATCTCCTTTACGTTATAGTTTTATGTTTTTATCTCAAAAATATTTAAGAATCTAAAGATTAACAGACGAATGGCACTTTTTTCGGCATTTTTTCCTGCATCCGTCCCTACAGCCTTTTTCAAAATTTTCACAGAGCGTATAATCGCCGCCGGTAATGGATAGGAGTTTCCCGTGAACCAGAGCATCTGCAAGCTTTTTTCGGGCATCATTGTATATGCCTTGAACAGTGGTTCTGGAAATACCCATTTGACGGGCACATTCTTCCTGTGTACAGCCTTCCAGATCCATCAGGCGTATAGCTTCATATTCATCTACGGACATCTGTATGATCTGGCAGCCCTCCGGAAAGGTGTAGGCTGCCCCATCCGTTGAATTCTTATCAGAGCAGATGGGTCCAAAACACTCTGTTACCGGCATGCAGCAGACGCGTCTGAATTTACGTGGTCTGGACATGATTTTCCTCCTTTATTGAAAACAGTTTCCGTCATATGTCATTAACTATATCCATCATAACACTTTTCCGGCATATGTCAATAAAAATAAATAATTGCTCCTGTCAACGGACAGTGCTATGATGTAAAAAAGAGCAAAAAGAGGGTTTTACATGATAGAATTAGAAATGGTCTTAAACGCTATGGATGAAGGCGTACTGATCGTGAATAAAGATAATAAAATTGTGTACTTTAATGATGCATATGGAAACTTTATAGGCTATACGTTGGAAGAGGTAAAAGGAGCACGCTTGACGGACATCAGGCCGGGGGCTAAAATGCCGCAGGTCTTAAAAATGAAAAAACCGATGGAAGTTGTTTTCAGGGAAGAAAAGGGGGAAGAATATTTTACAAATATCTATCCCATCTTTGATAACGGAAAACTGAAAGGCGGAGTTTCAACAGTTACATTCCTAAAAAACGCAAAATTTATTGTGGATACCTTAAAGGAGCTGGAGAGAAAGCAATCCGATTTGGAAGAAAGGATGCGGCATACGAATGGCACAAAATTTGATTTTCAAGATATTGTATGTGAAAGCCCTGTGTCTGTTCAATGTGTAGAAAATGCAAAAAAGCTTGCTAAATCAGATATTACCGTACTCATAAACGGTGAAAGCGGCTGCGGTAAAGAGCTTTATGCCCAGTCGATCCACAATGAGAGCACACGAAGGGACTACCCCTTTGTGGCGATTAATTGTGCTGCACTTTCCGGAAATATGCTGGAAAGTGAACTCTTTGGGTACGAGGCAGGTTCCTTTACCGGTGCGAAGAAGAACGGAAAGCCTGGGCTTTTCGAGATTGCTGAAAAAGGAACAGTTTTTTTAGATGAGGTATCTGAAATGAATTATAATTTACAGGCCAAGCTGCTTCGGGTTCTTCAAGAAAGAAAAATCAGGCGGGTGGGCGGAACATCGGAAATTCCCATAGATGTTCGGATTATTTGTGCATGTAATGTGGATCTGTTAAGGTATATCGAAGAAAAAAGGTTCAGAAAAGACCTGTATTATAGGATTTCGGCTTTTCCGCTGCACTTGCCCCCGCTTCGGGAACGGCGGGAGGATATTCTTCCGTTGATGGAAAAACACCTAAAGGTGCTTGGCATCCAGCAGAAACGGGAGCTGTCCATCAGCGAGGAAGCCAAGCGGATTCTCTATGCCTACGATTGGCCGGGCAACGTTCGGGAACTGAACAATGTGCTGGAATATAGCACCGTGGTCTGCCATGATGATGAGATCGGAACTGCAAGTTTACCGCCAACGGTATTACCTCATTCGGAGCAGACAGACTATAAGCTTAGACGGTTATCCGAGGCAGTTCGCGCTTTTGAAAAGGAGCAGATAAGCACGGCCGTTGAAATGTATGGAGATACAGTGGAAAGCAAAAAAATGATTGCAAAAAAATTGGGAATTTCACTGGCTACACTTTATAATAAATTAAATAACTGAGAAAACGAGCAGGATGTTTCTAATTTTTTAGAAGTATTCTGCTCGTTTCTAGCTTTTTAGAAAACTCTAAAAGGATAGTCTTTTCCTATCCTTTTATAAAAAATAGTAATTCATATTCTAAAATTTTAGAAACTTTGGGGCCGAATAAAAAGACAATCATGTAAAATCCAGCCTTTGGGGCAAAAATAAAGTTGGTATGCAATTTGCTATATATGTAATGCGTAAGTAGAAATGGAACATCGCTGGCCAGGATGATTCCATTTTCTGTGACAATAATAAAAGAAAAGGAGAACACTTATGTCATTAGCACTGATTGGATTTTTAACGATTGTTATCATGTTAACGTTGATTATGACTAAAAGGCTGCAGACCCTTCTTGCATTGATTCTCGTTCCTATTATAGGCTGTCTGGTCGCCGGACAGGGAGCTAAGCTGGGCGAATTCATTACAGAAGGCCTGCAAAATATTGCGCCTACAGGTGTCATGTTTATTTTTGCTATTTTATTCTTCGGTGTCATGTCGGATGCGGGTACTTTTGATCCCATCGTAAAAGGGATTTTGAAGGTGGTGGGAAAGGATCCGGTAAAGATTTGTATAGGAACTTTTTTGCTGGCTGCCATTGTACATTTGGACGGTTCCGGTGCGGTTACATTTCTGATCGCCATTCCTGCACTATTGCCGCTTTATCAAAAATTGGGAATGAGGAATACTACTTTAGCGACCTTAGTGGCTTTGGGTGCAGGTATTATGAACATGCTCCCGTGGGGAGGACCGACCTTGAGAGCCATAACTGCTATGAAATCAGATATTAATGGAGTATTTATTCCCATGCTGATTCCAATGGCAGCAGGATTTATCTCCATATTGGTGATTGCAGTATTCTTGGGAAGAGCCGAAAAGAAAAGACTGGGTGATACATTAAATGATATTTGTCTGGAAGAATTGGAAGAAGAGGCAGACCCGGAAGCAGAGGCTTTAAAAAGGCCTAAATTATTCCCTGTAAATTTGATTTTAATTATATTGGCTGTTTTTGTCATGCTGAAGTCTATTTTACCCCCGGCCGTTGTATTTATGATTGGAACGGCACTGGCATTGATTATTAATTATCCGAATATCTCTGTTCAGAAGGAAAGAGTGGATTCCCATGCAAAGGCTGCTCTGATGATGGCCTCCATGCTGTTTGCCGCAGGCTCATTTATCGGAATTATGCAGGGTTCGGGCATGCTGACCGCCATTGCAAAGGCTATTGTGAACTTTATCCCGATTTCTTTAGGCGGATTTATTCCGATTTTAGTCGGTGTTTTAGGCGTGCCTTTAAGCCTGGTCTTCGACCCGGACTCCTACTATTACGGTGTACTGCCGGTGTTATCTCAGGCGGTAGACATGATGGGAGGCGATCCGCTGGCTATTGCGAGAGCTTCTATAGCGGGACAGATGACGTTGGGCTTTCCGATCAGCCCGCTGACCGGAGCCACCTTCTTGCTGATCGGACTTGCCGGGGTGGATTTGGCCGAGCATCAGAAGAAGACGCTGCCTTTAGCTTGGGCGGCTTCTATCGTTGTTGTCATTACAGCAACCATAACGGGTGTTATAGCTTTTTAATAGAGTAGATTGATTTGAACCGATAGGTTCAGATCAGAAATTAGAGGAGATGAGAATATTGAAAAAAATTAGAATCGGAAGCGGAGCCGGGTATGCAGGCGACCGTATTGAACCGGCAGTTGAACTAATGGAGAAGGGAAATCTGGATTACATCATGTTTGAGTGCCTTGCTGAAAGAACCATTGCAATCGGTCAGCAAGACAAGATGAAGGATCCTTCCAAAGGCTATAATCAGTTATTGGAAGCCAGAATGAGAAAAATTCTGCCACTTGCCAAGAAAAATGGAATTAAGGTCATTACCAATATGGGGGCAGCGAACCCGCTTTCAGCAGCAGATGTCACCGTTGCCATTGCAAAAGAGCTGGGGGTCACAGGACTTAAAATCGCAGCTGTAACAGGGGATGATATCTCAAAGGATATTGCAAAATATTACGGAAACGATGTTCTGGAGCTGGGCTGCCCTTTGGGAGAAATAAAGGAATCGGTGCTGTCCACCAATGTATACTGCGGAGCGGATGGCATTATTGAAGCTTTGGAAAATAATGCGGATATTATTATTACAGGGAGAGTATCCGATCCGGCACTGGCTATCGGACCGCTGGTTCACGAATTCGGCTGGAATGTTGATGACAATCCGAATCAAATGGGGCAGGCTGTTCTGGTAGGACACTTGCTTGAATGCGGCGGACAGGTGACCGGCGGATACTATGCGGATCCCGGATATAAAGATGTTCCTAACCTGGAGATTTTGGGATTCCCAATCGTAGAAATTGACGAAACGGGTAAATTGCTTGTAACAAAGGTAGAAGGCTCCGGCGGCATGGTCACAACGGACACTTGCAAGGAGCAGATGATTTATGAAATACACAATCCGGAAAAATATATGACACCGGACGTGATTGCAGATTTCTCTCATGTAACGTTTACGCAGGCAGGCAAGGATGTGGTACGGGCAGAGCATGCCGCTTCTCATGGACGGCCTGAAACACTCAAGGTCAGTGTCGGCTATAAGGACTGCTTTATCGGTGAAGGCGAAATCAGCTATGGCGGATCGAATTGTATGAACCGTGCAAAGCTGGCGGCAGATATTGTGGAAAAGCGTTTAAAATTAATAGGCGTTCAAATGGAGGAATACAGAACCGACTTTATCGGATATAATTCCCTTTACAAAAATCAAATTTCTGATAAGCTCGCTCCGGATCATTTCTCTGAAATCAGAGTAAGATGCTCAGGCAGAACAAAGGATCGGGCAAATGCGGCGTTAATTGCAAATGAAGTAGAAGCTCTTTATACAAATGGTCCGGCAGGCGGTGCAGGAGCAACGAAAAAGGTTTCTGAGGTCGTCTCCATATGCTCCATTTTTGTTCCAAGAGAAATTGTTGATATAAAAGTATCCTATCAGGAGGTGTAGAAAATGAAATTAAAAGAGATTGCACATTCAAGAACAGGCGACAAGGGAGATATTTCAAATATTTCTTTAATACCCTATGATGAAAAAGACTACCCGATGCTAAAGGAGAAGGTTACGGCACAAAGGGTAAAGGAGTATTTTTCGGAAATATGCCGGGGAGAGGTCGTTCGCTATGAAATTGACAGCATCTGTGCCATGAATTTTGTGCTGGACAAAACCTTAGGCGGAGGCGTGACCAGATCACTTGCTCAGGATAAGCACGGGAAGGCTCTTTGCATGGCACTTCTGGAAATGGAAATTTAATAAGAAGCGGGAGCACAATTATATTGACTATTTTATCCGGGCTATGATAGTATAATAAATACAGAAATAAATGTATTAATAATCAGCTAAAGAGAAAAGCCATCACGTTCTTGTTATAATGACATGAGGTGATGGCTTTTTATCAAGGGAAAAGGTAGGTTTATGAAGAACAAAATCAAAACAGCAGATGAAGCAGTAAAAGACATCAATGATGGAGCTGTGATCATGGTAGGCGGATTTATGGCCTGTGGTACACCGGAGATTTTGATCGATGCTCTGGTAAAAAAGGATGTGAAGAATTTAACGATTATTTGTAATGATGCAGGCGTTCCCGGCAGAGGTGTCGGAAAGCTTCTGTCAAATGGTCAGATTAAAACGCTGATTGCGTCTCACGTAGGATTGAATCCGGAAGTAGCCCTAAGAATGAATACGGATGTGGAAGAAGATAAGCTGGAATGCATTTTAATCCCTCAGGGAACGCTGGCTGAGAGAATCCGGGCAGGCGGAGCCGGACTGGGAGGATTTTTGACCCCTACAGGAGTGGGTACGATTGTAGCTGAAGGAAAGCAAGTGATCAATGTGCAGGGCAGAGATTACCTGTTGGAGGAACCGCTGAGAGCAGAATTTGCACTGATCAGAGGTTCCGTTACCGATAAGTTTGGAAATACCATATATAATGGTACGACCAGAACCTTTAATCCGATGATGGCAACCGCTGCCGATCATGTTATCGTAGGAGCATGTGAAGTGGTTGAGGTAGGAGAAATTGACCCGAATAATGTGGTCACTTCAGGTATTTTCGTAGATTCTATAGTAGGAGGGGAAAAGTCATGGGAGATATAAAAACAAGAATTGCCAAAAGAGTTGCGAAGGAATTGAATGACGGAGATGTAGTAAATCTTGGAATAGGACTTCCTACCATGGTAGCAAATCATCTTCCGGAAGGTGTGGAAATCGTACTTCAATCGGAGAACGGCATCATGGGTATGGGAGCGGCACCGGAAAACGGAAACGAAAATGTGGATGTGGTCAATGCAGGAGCACAGTATGTAACCATTAATCATGGCGGACAATACTTTGACAGCGCCACGTCCTTCGGCATCATCCGAGGCGGTCATGTAGATGCAACCATCCTAGGAGCACTGCAGGTGGATAAGGAAGGAAACCTGGCAAACTGGATTGTTCCCGGGAAAATGGTACCCGGTATGGGCGGAGCTATGGATTTAGTGGTAGGCGCTAAAAAGGTTATCGTTGCTATGCAGCATACCCAGAAGGGCAATCATAAAATACTGGAAAAATGTACGCTTCCTTTTACTGCATTAAATGTAGTGGATATGATTATTACCGAGATGGGTGTTATGGAAGTGACCCCGGAGGGCATTGTCTTAACAGAACTGCACCCGGATTTCACCCTGGAGGATATTCAGGCTGCTACAGAATGCCAGCTGATCATTGCTGAAGACCTGAAAGAAATGGCTGAATAATCCCGATTGAATAAAAAAAGTGGCAAAGCCACTTTTTTTTTAATCCAGATATCCTACTGCCCGATTGCGGCCCGCTTCCTTTGCTTTGTATAAGCCCTGATCCGCCATATCAATTAAATCTTTATAGTCATAGGCATGACAGAGGTTGTATTCCGCAAATCCGATGCTGATGGTGAGAATACCATCCGGCGATTCCGGAAAAGGAATCTGCAAGGCCTCTACGGTCTTTAAAAGCTTCTGGCATATTGAACGAAGCTCTTCATACTCATATTCTTTTCCTAAAGCCACAAATTCTTCTCCCCCATACCGAAAAATGGACAATCCGTACGGTTTGAAAAAAGAGGAAAAGCATCTTCCCATCTGCTTGAGGCAGACATCTCCTCGTTGGTGTCCGTAGCGGTCGTTATACTGTTTAAATTGATCAATATCCACCATGATGGCAACAGTCAGCGGGTGCGGATTATAATTACTGTCCCAGTTGTCCAGCGTATCTGACAGCTTACGCCGGTTGAAAAGGGAAGTAAGGATGTCTGTATCCCGTTGTTTTGTCAGCTTACGCTGCGTCTCAATATAGTTGATCTGGATCGGATACATAAGCTGGCCCATGACGAGTCCTAAGATACCGAAGACAATACAATTTATTATGTTCATCTTAGCAATGAGTGCGGCCTGATAAAAAAAGGAGGTCAGACCGAAGAGAATAGCCGATGATATCATGATACTGTTTATACGCCATCTCTTATCTATTATGAGGGAAGGGGACATCACCAGAAGACAGATAAAGGTAACGCTGACAGATTGGGGCGGAGTGAAAACGCCAAAATATATAGCCGCTAAAAGGCAGTAAATCAAATAGGCGTACATTAACGGCAAAACCAGATAAACATGCTTGGATACAATGAATTTGGACAGGAGGTAAACACTTCCGGAAACCAAAAAACAAAGGCCAAAAAAAGGCAGAAAAGAACGCTCCGAAGCAGCGATACTGAGAAAGAAGAAAAAAACCCCCCATATCAGTGCAATAGTAAGGGATAATCGACTGAGTATATGATTGTTTACTTTACAAATCTGCTGAAAATTTCGGATAAATATACTTTTTTTTACCATTTTAACTAAGTCCTTTTGATACAAATCTATCATGGAGTATAACATTTAAAAAGGCAATCTGCAATGAAACTTCCTTTAAATCCCCATAAAAATGTGGGAAATAAGGGGAAGTCGGTCACATTTTGATTCGAAAACGAATAATACGGCTAAATTGTAAGAAGTTTACAAAAATGACATGTTTGGAAACACAGGATGGGGGTATAGTATAAACTTAATAATAATTTAATCTTGTCTTAACAGGATGAACACATTTAGATGTTATTATAAAATATAAATATAGATGCAAAATAAAAAAAAGGTTTGCTGCCGGATGTGGGGGCAGCAAGGAGAAAGAAGAGGAAAAGATGAACAAGAAACAGATAACATATGAGGAGATTAAGAATAATGTAGAGATTTCTACTTATATAAAAAAAGGAAATGACTTGCTGGGAGCAATAGGCTTCACCGAGCACGGCTTTGCCCATGCGGGAAAGGTAGCGGAAAGAGCAGCAGAAATATTAACGGCTCTGGATTATGACGAAAGAACCATAGAGCTTGCAAAGATAGCCGGCTATATACACGATATCGGAAACTGTATCAACAGAAATGACCATGCTCAAAGCGGTGCGATTATGGCCTTTAGGATTTTAGACCGCATGCAGTTCGACACAGAAGAACTGGCAGATATTATCGGAGCGGTAGGAAATCACGATGAAGGGACAGGTGAGGCCTTCAGCCCCATTTCTGCGGCATTGATTCTGGCGGATAAGTCGGACGTCAGAAGGAGCAGGGTGCGATATAAGAACAGAAATGAAGAAAAACTGTCGGAGGATATACATGACCGGGTAAACTATGCAGTTCACCACACCCACCTCACCGTGGACACGGAACAAAAATCCATTCTGCTTGAGCTGGAAATCGACACGGAGATCAGTGCGGTAATGGAATACTTTGAAATCTTCCTGACCAGAATGATCATGTGCCGAAATGCAGCTAAGTTTTTAGGACTGTCCTTTGAACTGAGCATCAATAATATTCGGCTGTTATAGGGATGACTGCTATACGGCTTAAGGAGACAGTGAGCACGTCCAAAAAAAGAAATGGATCATTTGATCCATTTCTTTTTTTATTTAAAGCTGTTTCTTTTCTTGAAGCAAATCTCGGATTTCCCGGAGCAGAACTACATCTTCCGACGGTTCTGCCGGTTTTGGTTCTTCTGCCTGCGCCTCCTCCTTCTTATGGAATGTATTAATCCCCTTAATCACCATAAAAATCACCAGAGCAATCAGCAGAAAGTTGACCACGCTTTGGATGAAGTTTCCGTAGTAGATAGCGGCTTCTGCTGTGTCCTTTGCAGCCGGAGTAATAACATATTTTAAATCCGTAAAGTTGATACCATTCAGGATACAGCCGATGATGGGCATGACGATATCGTTCACAAGAGATGTAACGATTGCGGTGAAGGCACTGCCAATAATAACGCCTACTGCCAGATCGATAACGCTGCCGCGGGATATGAACTCTTTAAATTCTGTGATAAAACCTTTTTTTTCGTTCATTTTATTCCTCCTTATTCCTCCTGCTTTTATGATTCAGCAGATCCCAAAATAATGTAATATTAGACACATAATATCATAATTTTGTTCGTTGAACAATCTTATGAATGCTCAAAAATTTTTTGTCGGTTTCAATTGAACCTGCTATGCCAACCCTGCGTATGCACATGGCAGATGAAATGGACCCAAAAAGAACAAGTTTATTATTGTATGAACTCAAATTAGTTCTAGGTAAGGACATTTTTCTGCGTTTTTTTGGTATAAATCATTTCCCATTATATAGAATCCAAATCGCACATTGACAGATCTGATTTATCGGAATAATATGGAATCGTAAAAAGTTCTAATAAGGAATGATAGCTTGAAAAATCAAGGCTTTAGCCATTGTATGAATTAAAGCTTATGTTCCAAGTAAGGACAAAGTTTTGCGGATAGAGTCAAAAAAGTTCGCAGTGAAGCAGAGCAAAAAAGATTGACAAAAATGCGTTTTGAGTATACAATGTATACAAAATACAAAACGTGAAAAAATAAATAAAAACAGATTGGATTCTTTTTTTTACCCGTTTATTTTGTATGCAATATACAGGATGACCCAATAAAGAATCCGGCGGCACCGGGGTGCCGAAAAAGAATTGCCAACGAAATCACATCAGATAAAAGCGATCAAGTAAGATATCATATTTTCAACATCAAGAATTCATTATGATGCATTTGGACTTAGAAGAGCAGGGCAATAGAACTAACGGGCGGATTAATAGGAGCAGGAATGTTGATTATATCAAGACTTCTGCTCCTATTTTATTTGGGTTGGTTTTCATGTATCCGACAAATCGGTTTAATGCGCTAAATTACAATTACACTAAATAATTACATAACTATACTTCAACATTTTGGGATATGATCTGCAGGGCTATTCAATCCGATCTAAGAGAAGGCTTGCAGTATTATATTACATGTAAATTGCTTGTGGAAGGGAGAAACAATTTGCATGATTATCATTATTATTTTCCCTTTCGTGGACTTATATGTTTTAGGAGGATAGGAATGAATAACGACAGTAGTAATGTAGGCACAAAACAGCTCGGCCTGATAAGGCTGACTGGTATCATCATTGGTTCCACCATTGGTGGCGGCGTATTCAGTATGGCAGGCGATATGGCAGCAGGCGGCGCGAACACTGCGGCTGTATTAGCTGGATGGGCTATCTGCGGCGTAGGTATGTTTGGTCTTATGATGTGTTTCTTCGGATTGAACAAGATTAAACCAGAACTAACAAACGGCATTTATAGTTACGCAAGAGAAGGTTTTGGAGACTTTATAGGCTTCAACTCCGCATGGGGCTACTGGATCAGTGCTCTGCTCTGCAATGTGGCCTATACCACGCTTTTATTTGCAGCGATAGGCTATTTTTTCCCGATTTTCGAGGAAGGCAATAATTTACTTTCGATTGTTTGCGCATCTGTAGTGATCTGGATTTTAAATTTCCTGGTTCTCAGAGGTGTAAAGGAAGCTTCCGCTATCAATATCGTTACGACGATTGCGAAGATTATCCCGATTTTCGTATTTATCCTAACGGTAATTGTTATCAGAGCTTTTGATCCTGCTATCTTCATGTCAAACTTCTGGGGCGAAGCGGGCGGACCTTCTTTCCTGGAGCAGATCAAAGCAACTACCGGAGCAACGGTATGGGCCTTTATCGGAGTAGAAGGAGCGGTTGTTGTTTCCGCCAGAGCGAAGAAATCTTCTGATGTAGGAAAAGCTTCTCTGATTGGTTTCTTGGGCTTACTTGCCATTTATGTATTGACTTGCGTTTTGAGCATGGGCATTATGACCAGAGCAGAACTGGCAGAACTGGGAAATCCGCCAATGGCAGCGATCTTTGAATCTGTAGTTGGACCTTGGGGCGGCGCATTAATCAATTTAGGCGTTATTCTGTCCCTTGTAGGTGCACTTTTAGGCTGGACCATCATAGCTGCTGAAACTCCTTTCATGGCAGCAAAGCTTGGTGTTTTCACAGAAGCCTTTGCCAAGGAGAATAAACATGGATCTCCTTCATTCTCCCTGTTTATGACAAACGGAATCATTCAGTTGTTCCTGATCGTAATCTTTTTCCAGGCTTCTACATATCAGGTATTCTATAACCTATCAGCCAGCATGATTATGATTCCATATTTGCTGAGTGCGTTGTATTACCTGAAAGTCGTTTTGAAAAAAGACGGTTTAGAGAATTCTACCGGCTCTCAGATGCTTGCGGCAAGAGTATTCTCTGTATTGGGAACCATTTATGGATTTTGGATGCTGTACTCCAGCGGCGTAATGAGCTTACTGGTAACGTCTATCCTGTATGCACCGGGCATCCTGGTGTATATAAAGGGTAAGAAAGAAAAGAATCAGGAAGTTTTCGGCCATCCAATCAATTTGGTCATTGCCATTATACTGGCAGCCTTAGCGGTTCTTGCAATCGTTCTGATCGCAATGGGTGTGTACAGTCCGCTATAGGATGAAAACATGATAAAAAAGACATATTAAAAGGGGAACCCTACCCCCCTCCCTTGATATGCTGCCCTCGGAGCAGATGATAAAAAATCTCTCCGGGGGCATTTTTTGTCCAACAGGAAATAGCCACTTTTTCTATAATTATATTTTGACGTAATGGCGCTGGTAGTTTATACTAAGGACTAAAGAAAAAGAAAATAATCGGGTAACGGTTTTAATGATTTATATTCAGGAGGATAAGAGAGACATGAAAAACAGACAGATTATTATGAGCCAAGTAATGCTTCCCAACCAGGCAAATGTGGCAGGAAACGTACACGGCGGCGAAATCATGAAGTTTATGGATACGACGGCCGGTGCTGTAGCCATGAAATATTCCAAAAGTAATTGTGTAACAGCAAGAGTGGATGAATTGGAATTTCATCTGCCTATCTTTGTGGGAGCACTGGTAACCTGTACCGCAACCGTGGTATATGTAGGAAGAACCTCTATGGAGGTATTTGTAAATGTGGAGGTAGAAGATTTAGAATCCGATAACGGTCCCCAGAAGGCATTATCCGCATACTTTACCATGGTAGCAATGGGTAAAAATGGAAAACCCCAGACAGTTCCCGAATATATACCGGAGACGGAAGAGGAAATACAGCGGCATGAAGAAGCCAAAATCAGAGTTCAGGAGCATAAGGAAAAGAAAATGAAAAGATTAAAATAAAAAACAGAAAATGAAGAAATAAAAATAAATTGGAAGTGAAATTGTGAACAAAAAGCTTCATTTGGAAAAAAGGATTTTAAAGATATCTATAGTGGGAAGTATCGTTTTTATGCTGGCAGAGGGTGTGATGGCCTATATTACCAGATCGAACTCCATTTTAATGGACTGTATATTTGATACGGCGGATTTAATCATGGTAGGCCCTTTCCTGATGTTGATTCCCCTATTGTATAAACCGGTCACAGAAAAGCACCCCTATGGATATTCTCAAGTGGAGTCTCTTTTTGTGATTATTAAGTGCGTCATTTTACTGCTGATAACGGCACAGGTGATGTTTTACAGCATTCACATCATATTCAAAGGCGGAAATCACGTAAATGGCGGCGTAATAGCAGCTTTTGAAATGGCATTGTCCGCAGGATGCATCCTAATCTATGCTATTTTGCGCCATTACAATCGCATGTTTTCTTCTCCCTCCATCAAGGCAGACCTTTATATGTGGCGGATGGACATCATTAACAGTCTGGGTGTGGGTTTGACCTTTACCGTACAAAGCACTATGGACGGAACGGGGTTCAGCTGGCTGATTCCCTATGTGGATCCCATCGTTGCCATTGTTATGGCCATTGTTTTCAGCATTGAACCGGTTCGCATGGTGATAAACGGCATCAAAAATTTGGTACTTTTTGCTCCGGAGGAAGAGATTATGGATTCTATCCGAAATGTGATCAATAAGCATCTGGAAAACTATCCGTATACGGTGAACTTTCTAGATGTGATCCAGACGGGGAGAAAGGCATGGGTCGGAGTGTACCTTAAGGCGGAAAGTGATTGCATAAGGATCAGCCAGCTGAAACAGGCCCATGCTGAGATAAAGAAGGAACTTACACAACATTTCGATCAAATCTATATAGAATTGATACCGGAAAGTTTTGAATAGAGGACATATAAACGGATAGGAGCAGCATAATGAGTAAAATATTATATCTGGAATGTTATTCTGGTATAAGCGGGGATATGACAGTCGGTGCTCTGCTGGATCTGGGAGCAGACCGGGACGTACTGGAGAAAGCTCTTCGGAGTTTACAGGTTGGGGGGTATTCCCTGCACTTTGGGCGGACTAAAAAATGCGGAATTGACGCATATGATTTTGACGTTTCTCTGGAAGAGGAAGAAGAACATGGTGAGCATGGTGAACATCAGCACCATGAGCACCTGCATCATCATGGACATCATTCCCATACCCATAGAAATATAGAGGACATCCATCACATCATAGATCGAATGGACGCCGGCAATAAAGTGAAGGTTCTATCAAAAAAAATATTTAACATTGTGGCGGAAGCCGAATCAGCAGCCCACGGAATTCCCGTGGAGGAAGTACATTTTCACGAGGTGGGAGCTATTGATTCCATTGTGGACATTCTTAGTACGGCAATCTGTATTGACAATTTAGGGATTGATCAAGTCATTGTATCAACTCTGTGGGAGGGTCAAGGCTTTGTCACATGCCAGCACGGGATTATACCGGTGCCTACGCCGGCTGCGGCTCATATTATTTCAAAACACGCACTGAAATTAAAACAGACTGAAAACCAGGGGGAGATGGTGACGCCTACGGGAGCAGCTATCGCAGCCGCTTTGAACAGCGGGAAATCACTTCCTTCGGAATATTGCATTAAAAAAATCGGAATCGGAGCAGGGAAAAAGGATTTCCCTCACGCCAATATTCTTAGGGCTATGATTATTGAGACTGCCCGCCCAAATAAGGAATGGAAGGATACAGATGCTCAATCGGACGAAATGTGGAAGCTGGAAACCAACATGGATGATTGCAGCGGAGAGGCCATGGGATTTACCTTGGAGTGCTTATTGAGCGCAGGGGCAGCAGATGCATGGTACACGCCTGCTTATATGAAGAAGAACAGGCCTGCTTATACGCTTCAAGTATTGTGCAGGGAGGAACAGATTGAGGAAATGCAGGATCTTATTTTTTCCCACACAACCACTGTAGGAATCCGCAGGACTAAATTCCAGCGGACTGTTCTGAAACGGGAGATCAAACAAGTAAGTACTCCGTACGGAGAAGTATCGGTAAAGGTATGCCGGCATCGGGAACAAGTTTATTTGTATCCGGAGTATGAAGACATAAAGAAAATTTGTTTGTCGCAGAACAAAGAGTATAAAACAGTGTATCAGGAAATAATAGAATATTGCAAGCTCCACGGGAATCTCTGAAAAGAGGTTTCCGTGGAGCTTGTTGCAGTTTTATAGCTCCAAGCAAACAACCCTTGGTTCTATACTGTCGAGTCTCCGCGGTCAGTGAAAAAACTCTCTTGAACATTTACACTACAATATAGTATAATTTGAAGTATAAAAGTTCAAAGGGAGGTGATCGTATTGAATGATTACAAAGAAATCCAAAGGTTGCTGGAAGAAAACAAAGGCTATATAACCACGGCGCAGGTAACGGCGGCAGGAATTCAGCGTCGGGTGCTTGCTGAACTTATAGTAGAGAAACGCATTTATCGCGTGGCACGAGGCCTTTATGCCCTGCCGGAAACGTGGGAGGACGAGATGTATTTCCTGCAATCTCGTTTTTCAAAAGGAATTTTTTCAAATGAAACAGCCCTGTATCTGCATGGGCTTTCTGATCGGACACCGATCAGCTACACCTTGACCTTTCCACATGGGTATAATGCAGCGGGACTGAAAGAACAAAATGTAAAAGCGAAATTTGTAATAACCGAGATCTACAGTTTGGGCATTATGGAGAAGTTGTCACCTTGCGGAAATCTACTCCGTGTCTACGATGTTGAGCGGACATTGTGTGACATTGTAAAAGGCAGAAACGCCTGTGATATTCAGCTTGTGAATCAGGCGATGAAAGCTTATGCGGTCTGTAAAGAAAGGGACATGGCAAAGTTGTTGGCTTACGCCGAGCAACTGCGTGTGAAGCCTAAAATATTAAAATATATGGAGGTTCTGTTATGATTACAAAAAACCCGATGCAGCTGAAAGCGTTTATCAAGAAAAGAGCGGAGGAAAAGAATATCTCCGCTCAGCTTGTCATGCAGAACTATATGATGGAGCGGTTTCTTGAACGAATATCGCTCTCAAGCTATAAAAACAATTTCATCTTAAAGGGAGGTTTCCTTATTGCTGCTATTGTGGGGCTTGATACCCGGGCGACCATGGATCTGGATACAACTATAAAAGGCTTTCCTCTGACTTATGAATCCCTTGGCAAAATATTTGGAGAGATCTGTGCTATTAAAGTGGAAGATGATGTTACCTTTTCTGCGACCCGAATCATTGGTATCCGAGAGGGTGACGATTATCCCGGCTTACGTGTCAGCTTAATGGCGAATTATCCGCCGCTGGCAGTACCGTTGACTGTGGATGTGACGACAGGCGATAAAATCACGCCCCGTGAGGTGGAATATTCTTTTAAGCTGATGTTTGATGACCGAAGCTTATCGGTTCTGGCATACAACCTTGAAACGATACTTGCGGAGAAACTGGAAACCGTTTTGTCGCGAAATATAGCAAATACAAGACCGAGGGATTTTTACGATATCCATATTTTATATGCACTGCGCAGTTCTGAGTGCAACATACCCATGTTGCGGCAGGCGCTTGATGAAACGGCAAACAAACGGGGTAGTCGGGCTGCCTTAGGGCAATATGAAAGCATTATTGAGAGCATACGGGAAAATCCACAGATGCACAGATTTTGGGGGCGGTATCAGCGAGAATTCAATTATGCAAAAGATATCAGCTTCGACGATACTTGCCGTACGATCCTTCTGCTGATGAATAAAGTATCCTTCGAATGACAGAATTCAACTACTGGAAATAAACTGTTTAAAGATATCCATTTAAATGCGTAATAAATTGTCTTTAATTGTTAATAAACAGTTAAGAAATAAGATATATAATATTAAAGATTGCAGGCTACAATAAAAAATGTCAAGAGGAGCGCGGCATGTATGAAATTAAAACAGCGCACCTGCGGATGGGATTAGAGATTAGATAAAATGAAGAAATAGGAGGTATTGGATGAAAAAGTTTAATTTTAAAGGCCGAAAGCATGCAGTAACCGCAACTTGCCTGCTTGTAGGAATGTTTGTACTGACTTCGGCGGTCTACGCAAATTATGATGATGCCAGAGGTTATACGAATTATAAAGAGGCGGTCAAGGATTTAGCTTTGTATCAGGATAATTTTTCCGCAAAGGGAGAAATATCCGCTTTCATGGATGACAAAGAGCTGGGAACGGTAAAAGCCACATTTAAGATGGATGGAGACGATGGCTACCTGAAAATGGCAGGCCACGATAATATGAACAGTGCGGATCAAGGAATGGAAGATGAGCGCACGACGAAAGACGGCAAGAGTTACTTCTATTACCCTGAAACAAATACGTACAGGGTCTATGATAAGGGCGTTGGAGCTGTTAGTACGTACAGACCGGATATGAAGGACGCCACCGTGAAAAAGGGAATCCGATTTGCAGAACTGTTTGCAGATACCATGGTCGGAGATTTAAAAAATAATTTTGTTTTGAAGTCAAAAGACGGAGATAACCGAACGTATTCTGTCAATGTTTCGGGAAGTCAAATTCCGGAAATAGTCAATGCAGGAATATCTCTGTTGTTTACCGCCGCTAATGATCAAACAAATTCGCCGTATGACCTTCGCTTTGAAGATACGGACAAAGCCTTTGGGTCTTATTATGAGCAGCAGACCGGCGAAAAAATGACACAGGATATGGCGGCAGGTAAGTGGGATGATAAAACCCAGGCCTTATATAATAAATTCTATGCTAAATACAGTGATATTTTAGATGGTAAGGACGGCGGCATACTTTATGTCAAAGCGGACGGTACGTATGACTATTATAAGACGTATGATGAATATTACAAAAATGTCAAAGCGGATGGTATAGAAGAGGCAGATATGATGCGGATGCTGGGAGACGATCCTTACATCGACAATGCTTCCTGCGATTTCACTCTCGATAAGGAGGGAAGGCTGATCTCCAATGAATTAAAAGCTTCTATGACGGGGAAGGACCGCAGCGGTAAAACACATACGATCACCATGAAGATCAAAGGTGAGATCTTCGACTATGGAAAAACAAAGGTCGATGCATTTGATACCACAGGAAAAAAGAAGATCGACTAAAGAGACCACTTTATTCAGGCAGGGATGAGATTTCAGACCTGCCCTGCTTTATGTACGATTGTAAATGGTAGAAGGGGACTTTTATATATGGAAACGATACTTGAGGTAAAAAATCTTACAAAATTATATAAGAACGGAAGAGGTGTTAAAAATATCAGTTTTTCAATTCAAAAAGGGGATATCGTCGGACTGCTGGGGCCAAATGGCTCCGGAAAGACCACGATCATGAAGACGATCATGGGTCTGACTCACGGAAGCGAGAGCAGTGTCACCGTATTTGGAAACGATGTGGAGACAGACGTAGAAAAGACATTGGAAAAGGTAGGGGGATTAATTGAACGGCCGGCTATTTTTGAGCATTTGTCCGCTAAGGATAACCTAAGAATGATGGCGAGGTATTATCCGCATGTGGATGAGGAAAGAATTCAACAGGTGCTGGAGGCAACCCGAATCAGCCAATACCAGAAAGAAAAGTGCGGAAAATTTTCATTGGGAATGAAACAGAGACTGGGATTGGCACTGGCGATTTTGTCCGATCCGGAGCTCGTCATACTGGATGAGCCTACGAATGGGCTGGATATAGAAGGAACGGTAGAAATAAGAGAAATTATTAAGAAGATGTCGGCAGAAAAAGGAACGTCGTTTTTAATTGCCAGTCATCTTGCACCTGAGATTGAAAAAACCTGCAATAAGGTGGCAATTGTCCACGATGGGGAACTGTTATCTTTTGAGACCATGGAAGAGGCATTGCGGCTGAATCCTACTTTAGAGGATTATTTTTTATCGAAAGTAAAAGATAAAAGAGGATCCGTACTGATTTGAGGGCTTTCACAGCAGAGCTGAACGAGATATATGGGAGGAATGTCTAGTGACAACATTTATTGCAAGTTTAAAAAATGAACTCATGAAAATTTTTACGAGAAAAAAGTTTTTGGTCTTACTTATTATAGAGATCCTGATTTGTATTTTATGCGGGGGTGTCAACTATTTAATCGGCAAGGCTTCGGCAGGAGCTGTTTCTACATCGCTGATGCTTTCCAATATGCCGATGAATATGCTGTCCTTTTTTATTCAGATTTATATACCTCTGATGATCTTTATGGCTTCCTGTGACTTGTTCGCATTGGAAGTGCAGGACGGAACCATACGGGCCTCTTTCATGAGACCGGTCAGCAGGTTTAAATTGTACGCATCAAAGATTACCGCTATTACTATTATGTCGGTCCTATATTTAGGGGTACTATTTGTATTGACCACGATCATGAGATGGGCAGGAGGCTCCGCAAGTACAGCGGCAATGGGACTTGTGGGCAGCTTTGCCGCTTATTTTCTGGATATATTTCCGCTGATCATTTTAATTTTATTTGCTGCCATGCTGAACCAATTTTCAAGCAGCCCATCGCTTTCTATCATCATATGCGTTATACTATATGCAGGGCTGTATATTATGGGAATTCTTGTGCCGCAGGCCAGCGGACTTTTATTTACAGGCTATGCCGAATGGCATAAGCTATGGCTTGGAATCACTCTTCCATTTGTTTCCATGCTATCTAAGATTAGTTTGCTTGTGGGATATGGACTGGTTTTCGGATGCATAGGCTATTATTTATTTGAAAGAAAAGAAGTGTAGGTCAGCATGAAATCTTTGAGAGAGCGTTTCATAAAAACAACAATATTAATGGCAATTATTTCAACAGCATTGGTGGTTTGTGTTACCTTGCTGTTGTTGTTTGTTTACTCTATTTGTGAACCGTACGGGTTTCAGCGTATTTGGATGGGAATCAGCAGTATGTCGGCAGAAAGCCACAGCAACGGACATTCATTTTTGAGATATGCCGTTTTATGGGCTGTTCTTGCGGTGGCCATGGTTTTAATTACTTGCACCTTCTTAAGTGCAAAATTGTCCAGAGATATGCTGAAAGCTCTAAAGCAATTAAGAATGGCAGCGGAGAAGATCAAGGACGGTGATTTGAACTTTGAAGTAATGGCTTGCAGAGATCAGGAGCTGAACGATCTATGCAATGCCTTTGATGAGATCAGAAAAAAGCTGAAAGCGAATGAGGAACAGGAACGCAGAAGCAAGGAGGAAAGGAATATGCTCATGGCGAACCTTTCCCACGATATGAGAACTCCTATTACAACGATAAAAGGCTATTTGGAAGGCATAAAGGACGGAGTCGCCAATTCACCGGAAAAGCTGGATAAATATTTGGATACGATTTATAGCAAGACTATTGTGCTCCAGAAGCTGGTAGACAACATGGCAGAATACTCGGAACTGGAATTGGGGAGAATGCAGTATGCATTCGAGTTCATAGATATGACCGAAATGCTCACGGAGCTTGCCGAGGGATATAAAACAGAGGCTCAAGAGCAGGGATTTCAGATGGAAAACCATATTATACCGGAGAAAATGGTTATTGTAGGAGACAAGAGCAAGCTGAAAAGGGTATTTGATAATTTAATGTCAAATGCGGTGAAATATAACCGGGAGGGCGGAACCATTTCTTTGAGCCTGAGGAAGGAAAGAAAAGGTGCGCTGATCTGTATCAGTGACACGGGAAAGGGAATCAAAGAGAAAGATATCAACAAGGTCTTCGACGGATTTTACAGGGGAGATGCGGCCAGAAGCAATATAAAAGGAAACGGTCTTGGACTGGGCATCTCGAAACAGATTATTGAAAGCCATCATGGAAAGATATGGATAAAAAGTGAAGAGGATGTAGGTACAGAGGTATATATTTATTTGCCGCTGCGGAGCTACTGAGCTTAGACTGGAGGAGAAGATGAAAGTTTTAGTCATAGAGGACGATAAGAGTATAGCGGAACTGGAACGGGATTATCTTGAAATAAACGGATATGAATGCGATATTGCATCGGACGGATTAAGCGGGCTGGATCTGGCTCTGAAAAAGGAATATGCTTTAATTATTCTTGACATCATGCTTCCCGGAATAGATGGCTTTGAGCTTTGTGCGAGGTTCAGGGAGCAGAGCGATACGCCGGTCATCCTTTTATCTGCCAGGAAAGAGGATATTGATAAAGTTCGGGGCCTGGGTCTGGGCGCGGATGATTATATGACCAAACCTTTCAGCCCCAACGAATTGATGGCCAGAGTGAAGAGCCACATTGCCCGGTATGACAGACTGACCGGAAGCAATAAGGCGGGACAGAACAGAATCTTGAAGATAAGGGAGCTGGAAATTGATAAGGACAGCAGACGGGTATTTATCAACGGAGAGGAAAAGATCATGCCTGCCAAAGAATACGATCTGCTATTGTTTTTAGCAGAAAATCCCAATAGGGTCTTTTCAAAAGAGCATATTTTTGATAGAATTTGGGGGTTGGATGCTATCGGGGATGTATCTACGGTAACGGTGCATATCCGAAGGCTGAGAGAGAAGATAGAAACAGACATGGACAATCTTCAATATATTGAGACTGTCTGGGGAGTAGGCTATCGATTTAAAGGATAGGAAGAAGATACGCAGAAATGAAATGTAGAAAAATAGTTGCAGGAATTGTTTGTTTAGTTATGGTGCTGGCGTGGAGCAGTGTTGCTTATGCCGAGGAGCCGGCTGTGGGAGCAGCAAAAGCAGACCATGTATATATACCGATTTTAATGTATCATCATTTTGTAGAAGAAAAGCCGTTGAACGGAAGAATGGATGCTACCATTACAAAAGAAAAGTTGGAAGAGGATATGACGTATCTGGCCGAAAATAATTATACGCCGTTATTGCCGCAGGATTTAAAAGCGATAGAAGAAGGAAAAAAGAAGCTGCCGAAAAAGCCTGTTATGATTACGATGGATGACGGATATGAATCGGCGTATACGATTGCTTATCCTGTGCTGAAAAAAACAGGCATGAAGGCAACGGCATTCGTTATCGTCGGAAGTATTGAACAGCCTAAAAAATCTGAAATAAAGAAGCTGAATTGGGCCGAGGCGAAGGAAATGTATGAAAGCGGGGTATTTGATATACAAAGTCATTCATACAATTTACATAATCAGAACTTAAAGGGACAATATATGAAGTTTCAAGTCAACGGCATACAAAGAGGACTGATCGAATGCCGGGCACAGTATGACCTGCGGGTAGAAGAAGACATAGAAAAAAGCATCGATGTCATCGAGAAAAATGTGGGAACCGATGTAATCTGCTTTGCCTACCCTTACGGCACCTATGAGGAATGGGGCAAGGAAATCCTTCAAAAAAATGGTGTATTGTTCGGATTCGGAACCACCTACGGTGCAGGTGACCTCAAAGGAAATCTGTACTATTTGAATCGGTTTTCTGTGGGAATGGACACCGATTTAGGCAGGCTGCTGGAACCGCAGCCGCAGACAGAAAATAGCTCTGGAATCAGATGACCTGATCTCAGAGATTTTTTGTATCAGCGAAAGTGGTGAAGCCGCCGCTTTGTATCAGAGGAATCAATATGAAAGCTTTAAGATTTGTATTAATTGTTTCAGCCATTGTGCTGAATTTGACTTTTGCTGTAACGGTAAGTGCGGCTGCGGAGAAGGATGCCCCTATAAAGGTAGATGTCAATGGGCAATTTGTAGCTTTTCAGCCGGAAACGGGATATCCTTATGTGGATGAAAACCGGAGAACCCTAGTACCGCTCAGAGCGGCCATGGAAGCATACGGGTGTGACGTAACATGGGATGCGGCAAGCTCTACTGCTGTGCTGGAGAAGGATGGAATCCGAGTTGAAGTTCCCATGGGACAACACTATATTAAGAGGGAAGAATTTGAAATTTTCACAGACACAAAGGCGAGCCTGTCCAATGGCAGAGTCTATCTGCCTATACGGGCTGTGGCAGAAGCTTTCGGAGCAGAGGTTCAGTGGAATCAGGCCACAAAGACTGTTATGGTCACTTCTCCTGAATCGCAAAGCAATCAGATATCGGTTCACTTCATGGATGTGGGGCATGGAGATTCCATATTCATAGATGATGGGACGTATGAGGTACTGATCGACGGAGGACTGACCACCAGCGGAGCGCTGATTTCAGAGTATATCAGACCTTATGTGGATGGCAGTATTGATCTGCTGATCGCTACCCATGCACATCAGGATCATGTGGGCGGTCTGCCCCGTATTTTTGAAGATTATCAGATAGACCGGGTCATCGGAAGCGGAAGCTCTGTGAACACCCCCCAATGGCAGGCCTATAAACAGGCCTTAGATAGGGAACCCAACTGCATCGTCAGCGAGGATGCGGATGAAACCATTCAGCTGCCTAATGGAGTCACCCTAGACATTATAGAAGCACTGGATGGACAAACCTTGGAAAATAACAACAGTGTGGTGGCACTTCTGCGATATCAGGCTGTTTCCGTACTCTTTACCGGTGACAGTCAAACAGATGAGGAAGCGGTGATTGCAAAAAAGGTCGGAAAGGTGGATGTTTTTAAGGGGGCGCATCACGGATCCTACAATGCCAACAGCAGCCTTCTGTTAGACACCATAAAGCCGCAATATGTGGTGATTTCCGCCGGAAAGGGCGTGAATTACACCCATCCGCATGCATCGGCCTTAAAGCGGATGTTCCAGGAAGGAGCCATCGTGTATGGAACCTTTAAATCGGGAACCATTATCATGAAAGCAGACGGAAAGGCGTACAGCTTTGAAACACCGGTGAAACCGCTGATTCCGCTGGATATAACGGATGCCGGAACGTATCAGAACAATATTCGTTAAACTTAGCTCCGCCATTCCCCTTTTTATTGCGGCAGGATCCGGTTCAGGGCGACAGCCGTATAGACATCAAAATTCATAGGCATTTTATTAAAATCCATATGGATCAGATTGCGGATTTTTGACAATCTGTATTGTATGGTATTGCGGTGGACAAACAAAAGTTCCGCCGTTTTTTTTACCTCAGAATCCGCATCCAGCATATAGGTCGTCAGGGTCAGGACGAGATCCGCCTCCGAATCCTCAATAATGGGATGGAGCAGATTTAAATAGGCCTTCTTTTTAGACGAGTTATTTATAATGGATAAGCACTGATTTGCAAAATGAATCTCCCGATCGGTATAGAATTTTTTTAGCGGATAAATTTTGCATGTAATATCAATACTGTCACAATATAGTACATAGGCACTGCGGAAGTCTTTCGCTGATTCTAAATTATTAAAAAGACTGTAACATTGGATGCTGCCCTCGCCGGAAAATTTGCGGTTCAACTCTTCTATGAGCAGGTCATCTAACGTACGGTTTCCGGAATAACTGCTTAAAATAATAATATGACTGCCAAAAGAATCGGCAATGCAATGCTTATGATGACTTTCGAAAAGATGTCGTATGTCATCAAGAATGGATATAGTCACGAGTGTATTCTGATGGGTTGGGCGTATATTGAGGATCATCATGGAATTGTAGTGAGACTGATTCAAATTTAATCCATTTGCAATGTGAGACGCTAAATCGCAGTCTCCCT
The DNA here is from genome assembly GCF_004103735.1 of Aminipila luticellarii. Taxonomy (NCBI): domain Bacteria; kingdom Bacillati; phylum Bacillota; class Clostridia; order Peptostreptococcales; family Anaerovoracaceae; genus Aminipila; species Aminipila luticellarii. The sequence goes on from NZ_CP035281.1 coordinate 506,536, forward strand.
CGATCAGCGCAGGAATCAACGATTCTTTGGTAGAAAGGTTAAGATTATAGTTCCAAATCGCAGCAAAGAGCTGAATGATCTCAATCACCTGATTCATCATGGCAGGGGTCAGTACATCATTCATGGCAGCACCATACAGGGTGAGCAGAGAACCCTTCTGATCAGAGAAGTGCGTTTGAAAGAAATTGTAGGAAGTTGAGTCTTTATGCTGTAAACCGTTGCCGGTATCCGTAAAGGAAGATTGAACCATCTTAAAAGGCAAAACGTTGGTTTGCGGCCAGTATGAATGACCGATGATATTTTCATGCGGATCGCATAAAAAGAAAGCAGCCTTGGCGTGGTCGGAGGCGAAGCGGAGCACATTTGCAATGTTTCTTTCGGAGGCGGGAAGCTGAGAAATTCTTTCCATGGTATTATTAACAAAGAAATTACTGTTTTTGCGGTCCATGAAAACAGCCTCCATAATATCGCTTATTACATCGCTATACCTTAGTCCCATGTTTTCACCGGGGAGCAGGATCACAGGAAAGTTCAGGCGATTGGCTGTATCGATCAACCTCTGGTCCACATGCTTTAAAATCATGTTCGAGTAAAATAAAATCAAGCCGGCTTCTCCGCATTTTTTATATTCTTCAATTGCTTTGCACTGTGCATCCACATCATCTCTTATAGAATAAAAGGCTGTTATCAGAAGTTCATTTGCAGTTTGGAAACAATCATCATAGAATTCAAACTCTGATACCGATACAGTGTTTACAATATTACACAGACCCTTACGTCCTGCAATGACATTTCCAAGAAACAGGGAAGGCAGCTGCAGGCAGTCTTTGACTGTTATACTCATAATGCTCTTGTATGAAATCGGTCCATACACTCCTCCTTATATGAAATCTTGGCTAAATCCTACCATAATAAAACAAATAAATCAACACACCTTTGTGCACATGCACAAAAAAGGAGAGCCATTTTTAATGGAGTGATGAATGACATAGTGCATGGTTTCATGTTAAAATACAGAAAATTTGAAATAGGATGACGACTGATTATAACAAATAGTAAAAATGAAGGAGGCTGTAATGGAGAAAGAAAAAAGTAAAGCAGAAGTAAATGCCTTGACTCCGGTTCCCACGGATGAGCGGAAAGGTTGGATCGCAATGGCATTTGTACAAGCCGGTATTTGCGTGTGTGTGCCATCCTTTCTGGAGGGAGCCATACTGGCGGAGGCTATGCCTGTCTGGCCGGCAATCATATCCGGGACACTGGGGTATGTTATCGTGGTTGTGGTCATGTCCATTCTGGGAATGATGGGGTGCGATCTGGGTGTACCGTCCTGTACCCTGACCAGAGCTACCTTTGGAGACAAAGGCGGGCGGTATATTGTAAGTGTTTTATTTGCCATTAACCTGATTGGATGGTTTGGCATCCAAAATGGCCTTTGCGGAGAAGCTTTTACGAATTTTATGAGTGAATATGTGGGAATCAGCATACCGCTGGTAGCTTCAAATGTTCTTTGGGGACTGATTATGCTGCTTACAGCTGTGTATGGTGTCAGTGCTCTGGAAAAGCTGGACTATGTATCGATTCCTCTTTTGATGATCATTATGACCATGGGAACGGTCATGGCGATTAAGGTGAATGGATTGACGGGAATGGGAAGCGAGGTAACGCAGACCATGAGTTTTCTTGGCGGCGTTGGATTATCTTTTAATTTTTATGCGGTGGGAACCATTACTGCGGCAGATATTACAAGATTTCAGAGGACGAGAAAGGATACGATCAAGTCCGTTGTATGGGGTGTCTTTCCTATGGGTGTGATTACGCTGGTTTTAGGCGTACTCTTAACAAAAATAGCCGGAAATTATGACATCAGTATGGTCTTAATCGATGTAGGGCTGCCTGTAGCGGGAGTCGTTGCATTGATTCTGGCAACCTGGACGACCAACTCAACCAATGCGTACAGCTCAGGCTTAGACATTGTCATGATCTTTAAAATTCCGGATAACCGAAGAAGGGAAGTGACTGTTGTAGCCGGACTCATCGGAATCGTTCTGGGAGCCTTTGGTATTTTGGATCATGTGGAAGGCTTTTTAAGCTTTCTGTCCTTCCTCGTATGCCCAATCGGCGGCGTTATGATGGCAGATTATTGGATTGTGGGTAAGGGAAAAGCTGAAAACTGGCACCCTGTAGAGGGATTCAATAAAATAGGAGTTCTTTCATGGGCTCTTGCAGCCGTAATCGCTTATTTATGCAAGATTGAGTATTTAGGAATTGTGGTTGGTCTAGTTATATATTTAATATTGGAAAGGTTTGTCCCTTCTTTATCAAGGGGAGCAGAAAAGAAAGTAGAGGCGTAGCATGAAAAAATTAACACAAGAAAATATTATTGATATTTTATACGGATGCACCGTACTTGGAACAGGCGGCGGAGGAAACCTTGAGGATGGAATCGCCGTTATGGAACAGGATTTTAAAGAAGGAAAGGAACTGTATCTGGCAAGTTTGGACGAATTGCCGGATGAGGCCTATATTGCCACCCCGTATTGCTGCGGAGCTCCGGCAGCGCTGGATGCGGAGGAAGATGAGAAGTACAAAGAGCTGCCTCATATTGGCTACCCCGCTTCCATATTGGCGTTCAGAAGTCTGGAAGAGTATTTCGGCGAGAAATTCTTTGCGGTTTCCTCTACAGAACTTGGGGGAGCCAATACAGCAGAAGCATTACATACCGCCTGCCAGCTGGGGATTCCTCTGATGGATGGCGATCCTGCCGGAAGATCGGTACCGGAGCTTCAGCATTCCAGTTATTTTGTAAAAAATAAACCAATCAACCCGATGACAGTGGCTACGGAATATGGAGATGTGGTCATCCTAAAGGATGTTGTGGATGATTTCCGAGCAGAGGAGATCGCCCGATCTATTGCCTGTGTAAGCGGTGCTATGGTGGGCGTTGCAGATCATCCCATGAAAGGAAAAGACTATAAGGAGTCCATTATTCCCAATGCCATCAGTTATGCCATGAAAATCGGCGAGGAATTGAGAAAGGCCAGAGAAAGCGGGAAGGATGGAGAAGGAGTTGCCGGAGCCATTGCAGATGCCGTGGAGGGTAAGGTACTCTTCAAGGGCAGCGTGGAAAAAACGCCGTGGGAACAGACCGGAGGATTTAATATCGGAGAAATTTATCTCACCGGAACAGATACTTATGCCGGTGAGAAATATAAAATCTGGTTTAAAAATGAGAACATTATCGCCTATCGAAACGACCAGATTGATGTAACCGCTCCGGACTTAATCTGCATGATCGGTGCAGACGGGATTCCTGTCACCAGTCCGAATTTCCAAAAGGGCATGGAAATCAATGTCTTAGTTCTTCCTTCACCCGATATATGGAAGACAAAAGAAGGTCTGGAGTGTTTCGGCCCAAGACATTTTGGTTTTGATGTGGACTATATACCATTTAATGAAAAAAAATAAAAAGAGGATTATAATATGGAAAGTTATATTAAAAAAGACGATATGCTGCTCCATTTGAAAGAGTTGGTTTCCATAAACAGCGTAAGCGGTCCGCCGGAAGGAAAATATCCTTTCGGCAAAGGATCCTTTGATGCCCTGCAATATTGCCTTGAATTGTGCAAAAAGTTTGGATTTCAGACAAAGCAATGTGAAAACTACATGGGCTATGCGGAAATTGGGCAAGGGGATGAGATCATGGGAATACTTGTCCATCTTGACGTGGTACCGGCAAGCAGCGGATGGGATTGTGAACCTTTTGACGTGACGGTCAAGGAGGACAGAGTTTACGGCCGGGGCGTTATTGATGACAAGGGCCCTGCCGTAGCCGTTATATATGCCATGAAAGAGCTTCTGGACAGCGGAAAGCCCCTTTCCAGGCGTATACGCCTGCTCTTCGGATGTACAGAAGAGACCGGCGATTGGCCGGATATGGAATACTATAAGCAGCATGAGGAATTACCGGATTTCGGATTTACTCCGGATGCGGATTTCCCGCTGATTTATGCGGAAAAGGGGATACTGATCCTTCAGCTGAAAATGAAAAGGGAAGAATCCGGCATTCAAAACGCAAAAGCGGGAGATGCACCGAATATGGTGGCCTCTCATTGCGAGGTGACTGCCCTCGGCTTGGATGGCCGTGAGGTCACTATCGTAAGGGACGGCAAATCCGCCCATGGAAGTATGCCGTGGCTGGGTGCCAATGCCATTGGTCTTGTCATGAAAGAGCTTCCAGGCCGATTTGCAGAATTCTATAATGAAAATTTCGGGCAGACCTGGGACGGCGCATTACTGAACTGCAAGCTTCAAGATGAACAGAGCGGAGAAATTACAATCAATCCCGGAATGCTCATCAGTGACGAACAGTGGATCAAATTGGTGCTGGACATCCGATATCCCGTCAGCTATACGCAAGAGGATATTGTGAACAGAATCACAAGCAAAGTAGCTAATTATGGAATTACGGCAGAAATCCTTGGGGGAGAAAAGCCTGTATTTATGGATAAACACAGCGAGTTTATACAGAGCCTGTTGAAAGCCTATCGCGATGTGACAGGGGATTCTACAGAACCGATGACTATGGGCGGCGGCACTTATGCCAAAGCCATGGAGCATATCGTGGCTTTTGGCCCGACCTTTCCCGGCAGAGAATGCACGGAACACCAGCCCAATGAATACATTTTTATAGAGGACTTGTATAAGGCGAGAGAAATCTATAGGCTGGCAATGGAAAGGGCTTGCTCTGTTTCCGTATGACTGTTGTATTTCCTTTGGGCTGACGTCCTCTCCTATAAAGTTCTGCCGGCAATGCTAGTGCCTGTTTTGCCGGCAGAAGTTATATTTTTATACTATTTGCGGATATATAAAATAAAGACATCCCCGGAAGCATAAACTGTAGCTGGGGGTGCTTTTTATATGGATGAAATAATTGTAAACGGATACGTCTATCCAAGTGTTCAGCCGGAGGTACTGGAAGCATGGCTGCCAAATTTATCGCTGATTGCAACCTTTAGCTACGGCATGACTCCGGAGGGATATTTGATCCCTTTAAATGATGAAGAGCTGATCGAAGCTGCTGATAATGCCGGAGTAGGCTCCATGATGGTATTGACACCGATGAACGAACAGGGACAGTTCTCAGAACAGCTGGTGAGCGATGTGGTTGAAAATCCGGAAGCGGTGGAGAGATTGCTCCAGGAAATACTATATGAATTGAGAAGAAAAAATCTTTTTGGTGTAGATTTTGACTTTGAATATGTACCGGCACAAAACAGAGATCAGTATACGGAGCTTGTTTCCAGAGCGACCGAGATGTTTAGTCCGGAAGGATTTTTAGTGACTGTTGCGCTTGCGCCTAAAACCTCGGCAGGACAGCAAGGGCTTTTATATCAGGGGCACGATTATGCCGGCATGGGAAAAGCCGCTAATTTTGTGCTTCTGATGACGTATGAGTGGGGGTATACCTATGGACCGCCGATGGCAGTGGCTCCGATCAATAAAGTACGGCAGGTGATTGAATACGGTGTCACCGAAATACCTCCGGAAAAAATTCTGATGGGAATTCCGAATTATGGGTATGATTGGACTCTGCCTTTCGTACCGAAGGAATCCATGGCAGAAAAAATTACGAATGAAGAGGCAGTCAGGAGAGCGGAAGAGTTTGGCGCAGAAATACAGTTTGACGAAGAAGCACAAAGTCCACATTTTGTCTATTGGAAAGAAGCCGTCACCACAAATGAGGACGGGACGGAAGAAACCGTATATCAGCAGCACGAAGTGTGGTTTGAAGATGCCAGAAGCTATAAGGCTAAAATGGATGTAGTCCGGGAATATGGGCTGGCGGGTATCAGCATCTGGAATATTATGAGCTATGATCCCAATCTGGCAAATGCGATAAAAAGAGCCTTTTCGGTAACGAAACTGTTCTAAATAAAGCTTTTAAGCAAGCTGTTCCTCAAAATATGAATAAATATTTATATCAACAGGATTGTCTGGTAAAAATAAACTGGATAGTCCTGTTGACTTTTTTGTAATAGTTCATTATAGTATAAGATAAATAGTTAGAAATTAAAAATATTAGAATTTAAAAATATTATTACAATTAATAGGATATAATAAAAGATAGAAATCAAAATTTGTGATTTGCGGTACAAATTCTGTCAGCCGCGCTAAACGGGGCAGGGTGTTAAAGGAACGAATATTGGGAGGAATATGCAATGGCAAAAGTGGGAATAACAGAGACTGTTCTCAGAGACGGACAGCAGTCGCTGATGGCGACCCGAATGAAAACCGAGGAAATGCTGCCTATTTTAGAGGTTATGGACAATGTGGGCTATCACGCCATAGAGATGTGGGGAGGGGCGACTTATGATGCCTGTATCCGTTTTTTGGATGAAGATCCGTGGGTTCGGCTCAGAAAAATAAGAAAAAGGGTAAAGAATACAAAATTGCAGATGTTGCTGAGGGGACAAAATCTGCTGGGATACAGACATTATGCGGATGATCTGGTGGATGAGTTCGTAGACCGGGCAATTACCAACGGAATTGACATTATCCGGGTGTTTGATGCATTGAACGACACGAGAAATCTGCAGCGTTCCATTGAAGCCTGCAATAAAGCCGGCGGCCACGCTCAAGGAGCCATTTCATACACCAAAAGTCCGGCTCACGATAATCAGGTTTTTATTAATCTGGCAAAAGAATTAGAGCAGATGGGAGCAAAGTCCATTTGCATCAAAGACATGGCGGGGCTTCTCGACCCATATAATGCACAGAAGCTGATTACCGACATCAAGCAGGTGATTACCGTGCCGCTGGAGCTTCACACGCACTCTACCAGCGGTTTGGGAAGCCTGACCTATATGAAAGCAGTAGAAGCCGGAATAGACATCATAGATACTGCTATTTCTCCGTTTGCAGAGGGAACCTCTCAGCCTTCCACAGAGGCGATGGTGGTTGCTTTTAGGGGTACATCCCATGATACGGGATTAGATTTAGGGCAGTTAAATAAAATTGCCGAACATTTTAAACCGGTTCGGGAAAAGTATATCGCCGAAGGGCTCATTGACATCAAATTGACAGGTGTCGATGTCAACACGCTGGTATATCAGGTTCCGGGCGGAATGCTGTCCAATCTGTTGTCCCAGTTAAAGCAGTCCAATGCGGAAGACCGGTTTGACGAGGTGCTGAAAGAAGTTCCGGAGGTGAGAAGGGATTTAGGCTACCCGCCGCTGGTCACACCGACCAGTCAAATCATAGGAACACAAGCAGTATTGAACGTCCTGACCGGCGAACGCTATAAAATGGTTCCCAATGAGGTAAAGATGATCGTGAAGGGGATGTACGGAAAAACTACCGTTCCCATCAGCCCGGAGATCAAGCAGAAAATTATCGGAGATGAGGAACAGATCACGTGCAGGCCGGCAGATTTGCTTGAACCGGAATTGGAAAATATGAAGAGAGAATGTGCGAGATATCTGGAGCAGGAGGAAGATGTGCTGACTCAGGCCATGTTCCCCAAAAATGCGGAAGAATTTTTCCAAAAAAGAGCGGCAAGAATATACGGTATGGACTGGAGTCTTGTAGATGAAGAGGCTATGGCCTATCCGGTGTAAAAAAACAGAGAGATAAAGCGAAAAATACAAAGAAATACAGCGCGAAAGACAGACCGCCGATTCCTATAGGATCCAGCGGTCTGTTGGCATTTTAGGCGGATTATGTTATACTTAAGGATATGAAATTAGTAATAGCAGAAAAGCCCAGCGTGGCCGCCGAAATTGCAAAAGTCATGGGTGCGGACAAGCGGGGCAACGGATTTTTTAAAGGAACTGAATATGTAGTATCCTGGTGTGTAGGACATTTGGTGGAGACTGTCATGCCGGAAGTCTATGATAAAAAGTATCAAAAGTGGCATATCATGGACCTTCCCATCATACCGCAGGAATGGAAATATCAAGTGTCTGCAGGCGTGCAGGCACAGTTTGGCGTGGTCAAAATGCTGATGGAGAGCGATGATATTGATGAAATCATATGTGCGACCGATGCGGGGCGAGAAGGAGAGCTGATATTCCGACTGGTATATAATCAGGCGGAATGCACTAAAAGTTTTAAACGGCTCTGGATCAGTTCGATGGAGACGAAAGCCATCCGAGACGGCTTTGCGAAGCTGAAAGAAGGAAGGGAATACGACAGGCTGTATCAGGCAGCTCTTTGCAGGCTTCAGGCAGATTGGCTGGTGGGCATCAACTTTTCCAGGTTGTTTGCCTGTATGGCCAACGCGCAGATCAATATCGGAAGGGTTCAGACGCCTACGGTCAATTTAATTGTGGAGAGGCAAAGAGCCATTGACCAGTTTGACTCAAAACCCTTTTATATTCTTACAGCCGCCTGCAGCCATGACGGCATGAATTTTACAGCGACCAAGCGGGTAGAAAGTAAGGAAGAAAGTGAACAGATTGTAGAAAAGTGCCATGGAAAGACTGCTCAGGTAGCGGCGATGACTCAGGCGCCGGTCAAGGAAAACCCGTCGGCCTTATACGATCTGACCACATTACAGAGGGAAGCTAACAAAATGCTGGGACTGTCCGCACAGCAGACTCTGGATGCAACTCAAAATCTATATGAGAAGAAGCTGGTGACGTATCCGAGAACGGACAGCAGATATCTGACAGCGGATATGAAAGACAGCGCCGGGCAAATCGTAAAGAGCCTGTTAAAAGCACCTTATCTGGACAAACAGACCTCTTCCCATTACGATTTAAACCATATCAATATAGAGCGGCTCATCAATGACAAAAAAGTAACGGATCACCATGCGATCATACCGACGATAGAAGCCTGGAGGGCATCGGATAAGCTTCCGAAAAACGAGTTTCATATCCTGCTTCTGATTGTATATAAGCTGCTGACCTCAGCCTATCTGCCTCATGAATACATAAAGACCGAATTATTCTTAAACATTGAGGGAGAAGAATTTAAGGCCACAGGCAGACAGATCACTGAAAATGGATTTAAGGAAATCACCGCTCAGTTATCCGAGCTTTTAAAGAGCAGTCCGAAAACAGAGGAAGGAAGCAGCGGAAAAGGAAAAGGAAAAAAGCCTAAGAAAAAGACAGAAGAAAAAGCAGAAGAGATCATCCCTGCTTTGACAGAGGGGCAGACCATTCAGCGTGCAGACGTTACTTCAAAGGAAAAGAGCACTCAGCCTCCAAAGCCTTATACGGAGGATACCCTTCTCTCCGCCATGGAAAATGCCATGAAGACCCTTGAGGATGAAGAACTGAAAAAGGAGGTGGCAGGCGCTGGATTAGGAACTCCGGCTACTCGGGCAGGCATTATAGAACGTATCATAAAAACCGGATTTGTAGAGCGAAAAGGGAAAAACCTTCTTCCTACTGCAAAGGCTTATGAAGTGGTGGATTTAGTGCCGGAAAAAGTAAAGAGTGCGGTCCTGACAGCAGAATGGGAACAAAAGCTGGAGCAGATTTATAAGGGAGAAATAGAGAGCAGAGAATTTATAGACGGAATCATTGATTTTGTTGACGAAATGGTAGAAAGCTATACCGAAGGCTGCGTGTTTGATGAGCGTGGACGGGAAATTATCGGCAAATGTCCAAGGTGCGGTAAAAACATTTATGAAGGAAAGAAAAATTATTATTGCGAGGGCGGAAAGGAATGCGGATTTACGATTTGGAAAGAAGATAAGTTCTTCTTGAGCAAGCGAAAACCGCTGACGAGGCCTATGGTAAAAGCTTTTTTGGAAAAAGGCAGGATTAAGGCTGTCAATCTGTATTCGGAAAAGAAAGATACCACCTATTCCGCTTATATATTTATGGAAGATACCGGACAGTATGTGAATTTTAAGCTTTACTTTCCCAAGAATATGAATTTTTAAAAAGAATGAAGAAGTATATTGTAAACGTTTTTGTTGCTTTTATGGAAAGGCTTTAGTATTATTTTATATAGTGATGTTTTTTTGCAATGCGGGGGAAGGGTATTTCCTGCATACAAAAAAACAGGGAGTGCAGAAGGGAAGCAGGAAATGTTTGAAGAAAAATATTTAAAGCTGTTGTCGAAGGAATATCCGAATATCGAAAAGGCGTCAGCAGAAATTATAAATTTAAGGGCGATTTTAAGCCTGCCGAAGGGAACTGAATACTTTTTGAGCGATCTGCATGGAGAGCATGAAGCCTTTATTCATATGGTGAAGAGTGCTTCCGGAGTCATCCGCTCTAAGATCGATGAAATCTTTGGAAAGCGCCTGCCGGAAAAAGAACGGGATAAGCTGGCATCCCTGATTTATAATGCGGAAGCGGAGCTGGAGAGAAGAAAAAAGGAAGAAACCGATTTTAATGAATGGTGCAGAGTCACGATTTACAGGCTGATTGAGGTATGTAAATCCGTTTCTACTAAATATACCAGATCCAAGGTGAGAAAAAGGCTGCCCAAAGACAGTGCGTACATTATAGATGAGCTTTTACATGCGGATGACGAAGCCAACAGAGCGCATTATTACAATGAGATCATTAACTCTATCGTAGAATGCCAAGTGGCCGAGCAGTTTATTGCAGAGCTGTCCGATACGATCAGCCGGCTGGCCGTAGATCGATTACATATTATAGGAGATATTTTTGACAGGGGAGCACACCCCGATTACATTATGGAATACCTGATGAACTTTCATGATGTGGATTTTCAGTGGGGAAACCATGATATTGTCTGGATGGGTGCTGCCACCGGAAATTGGGCGTGTATAACGAATGTCATACGAATGAACATCAGCTATAATAATTTTGATATGCTTGAAATCGGATACGGTATCAATTTAAGACCGCTGGCAGTTTTCGCAGCAAAGGTATATGCCAATGACCCTTGTACCCACTTTGCTCCGCATATGCTGGACCGAAACACCTTTGATCCGGTGGACGAACAATTAGCGGCTAAAATGCATAAAGCCATTGCAATCATACAGCATAAGGTGGAAGGCCAGCGAATTATGTCCCATCCGGAATATAAAATGGATCACCGGCTGCTTTTGGATAAAATTGATTTTGAAAAGAACACCATAAAGATCAAAGGGATAGAATGGAAGCTGAGAGATACGAACTTTCCTACCATTGATCCTGAGAATCCGTATCAGCTTACAGATGAAGAGAATTTGCTGATGAATACGCTGGAAGCTTCTTTTCTGGAAAGTGAAAAATTGCAGGAGCATATTCGTTTCCTATACAGCCATGGAGCGATGTACAAATGTGTAAATGGAAATCTGCTCTATCATGGGTGCATTCCAATGACGGAAGACGGAGAATTTGAGGATGTTACCTTAAACGGTTCCACTCATAAGGGAAAAGCGTTTATGGATTATCTGGATGATGAGGTGCGAAAAGCCTATTTTAATCCGCTGGCATCCGATGAAACGGGCATTACCGGAGACATTATGTGGTACTTATGGCTGGGAAGCAAATCTCCATTGTTCGGAAAAGATCAGATGACCACTTTTGAACGGTCGTTTATAGAGGATAAAAAATCCCATAAGGAATATACGGTGCCGTATTATAAGCTGGTAAATGACCGCACGACCTGTGAAAAAATTCTGACGGAATTTGGATTGGATCCAGCTACCGCTCATATCCTGAACGGGCATGTACCGGTCAAGATCAAGGATGGAGAAAGCCCGATCCGAGGAGGAGGCAAGCTGTTTATCATCGACGGAGGCATTTCAAAGGCCTATCAAAAGCAAACGGGGATTGCCGGGTATACCTTTATTTTCAATTCCAGATTCATGGCTCTTGCGGAGCACAAGACATACAGTCCCATGAAGGAGGATGGCAGTCAGGAATTCCACACGCCGACTATTAAAATCGTAGAGAATATGCCGGTAAGACTGACGGTAAAGACCTCCGATATAGGGGAGGATCTGCAATTACAGGTAGAAGATCTGAAAAACCTGGTAAAGGCATACAAGTCCGGCCTGATTAAAGAAACCAAATAAAAAGACTTCATAATAAAAGGAGCGGATGGAAACGGCGGCCTGTTGAGGCTGCCTGATCCATTCGCTCCTTTTTCACCACCTTCACCGTACTAAGGTGGATAAATCATAAGGCGTTTCCTGATATACGTAATAGTTCAGCCAGTTTGAGAAAAGCAGGCTGGCATGACCACGCCACCGGAAAAGGATCTCCTCTTTGGGATCATCGTTTTTAAAATAGTTGCATGGAACGCTGATGTCCAGCCCTTTATTCACATCTCTGAAATATTCGGCCGCCAGCGTATCCTTATCGTATTCCTGATGACCCAGAATAAAAATTTGACGTCCGTTATCGGTGGCCAGAATGTGTACGCCGACCTCTTCTGATTCAGCTAAAATACGGATTTGAGGGTGCATCAGCACATCTTCCTTTTTTACCATCGTATGTCTGGAGTGTGGGGCATAGAAAAGCTCGTCAAACCCTCTTACCAAGGGGGTGTAGGGTCTTGTCACCTTATGCTCAAATACGCCGAAGACCTTTCCGTCGGTAGGATACTTGGGGATACCGAAGTGATAGTACAGTGCGGCTTGAGCTCCCCAGCAAATATGCATACTGCTGTATACATTGGTTTTTGAAAATTCAAAGATCTCGCAAAGCTCTTTCCAGTAATCCACTTCTTCAAATGGAAGCGTTTCGACCGGAGCTCCCGTAATAATCATTCCGTCAAAGCGCTGATCCTTTATTTCATCCAGCGTTTTATAAAAAGAAGTCATATGCTCCTGTGAGGTATTTTTGGATTCGTGGGAATCCATGCATACCAGCGTCAACTCCACCTGTAGAGGGGAGTTGGCCAAAACTCTGGCAAGCTGGGTTTCCGTGGCGATTTTAGTGGGCATCAGATTGACAATCAATATTTTTAATGGCCGGATGTCCTGTGTTACAGCTCTGCCCTTGTGCATAATAAAGATATTTTCTTTTTGCAATGCGTCAGAGGCAGGTAATTCATTTGGTATAATTAAAGGCATGTTGCCTCCTCCTTTTTAATATGGCGCCAGTTCATGCTTGTGCATGAGCTGGCAGATTAATATATGCCAGAGCCTTGAAGTCTCTGACCTGTCATTTTCTATAGTAAACGGACTGCTCTCAGTGCCTGATCGAAATCAGCCTTGATGTCTTCAATGGATTCCAGTCCTACGGAGACTCGGATCAATTCCGGTCGGATACCTCCGGCAATCTGTTCTTCCTCTGAAAGCTGTCTGTGTGTCGTGCTGGCAGGATGCAGCACAGAGGTTCGGATGTCTCCTACATGAACGACGATACTTGTAAGCTTTAAGTTCGAAAGGAATTTTTCTCCTGCCGCTTTACCTCCCTTTACGCCAAAACATAAGACACCGCCGGCACCCTTTGGCAGATATTTTTGAGACAAATCGTAGTATTTATCTCCCTCCAGTCCCGGATAAACGACCCAATCCGTCATTTCGTGATTTTCTAAGAATTCGGCTAAAGCCAGAGCGTTTGCACAGTGGCGTTCCATTCTTAAGTGAAGTGTCTGCAGTCCTTGATGTGTTAAATAAGCGTTCATAGGTGCCATGGTGCATCCGAAATCCCGGAGCATAACGGCACGAAGCCTCGTACAAAAGGCAGCATCTTTGAACTTGTGATAGAAGGACAATCCGTGATAGCTCTCGTCCGGTTCTACCATCCCCGGAAACTTCCCCGAAGCGGACCAATCAAAGGTGCCGGATTCCACCACCACACCACCGACACAGCTGGCATGGCCGTCCGCATATTTGGTGGTCGACTGAATCACGATGTCAGCCCCGTATTCAATGGGTCTGCAAAGAGCCGGTGAGGCTAAAGTGTTATCCACAATGAAAGGAACTCCTATGGTTCTTGCCGCTTTGGAGAATTTCTCGAAGTCTAAAACGCTTAAAGCGGGATTTCCGATCGTTTCACCAAAGATGGCTTTCGTTTCAGGCCTGACAGCCTTTAGGACTTCTTCCAAAGGAATATCCTGATCAATAAAAGTGACGTCAATTCCCAATCTTTTGAGGGATACTCCCAATAAATTATGTGTACCGCCATAAATATTGGCGGCAGAGATGACGTGATCACCGGACTGACAAATATTGCAGATGGTGATAAAGCTGGCCGCCATGCCCGAAGAAGCGGCAAGACCGGCCGTTCCGCCTTCCAGAAGAGCCATCTTTTCCTCCAGCGCATTTACGGTAGGGCTTCCTAACCTCGTGTACATAAAATTGGGGCTTTCCAGATCAAATAATTCCGCAACATCCTTGGAATCATAATATCTGTAAGTGGTATTCTGCACAATGGGCAGTACTTGAGGCTGACCGCTTTCGGCTTTATATGCACCGTGGACGCACTTCGTTTCAAAAGACATATTTTTCATTTCATTCATATGACTCATATTTTTACCTCCGATAAGTATCGCTAATAAGCGGAATTTTAATTTGTTTTTAGATGTAAGCAAAGTTTTATTCAATATAATTTGGTTTAGACACAAAAAAATAATATTTTTTTGGTATATACATACATATTTGATATGTTATACTATATTAAAAATAAAATCAATGATTTGTGATATAATTAATTTGATAATTTATTTCCGGCAGGAAAGATGTGTGAAAGAGAGGACTGCACAGAGCAGAGAGATGGATCAGATGAAAATAACAATACCCGAAGAGATAAGCCCTTCTTTTATTTATGCCTGCATGGGGTTTGGGCAGAAGGAACCGGATCCGGACAGCCTGAAACTGATACAGACCTGTTCCAGACTGGTGCTGGACACAGCCGTTCCCCACGCTGTCTGTCAGGAATTTCCCCTCCGTTTTACGGAAGACTTGGGCGAGGCTTATGTGATCCATCCAAAGAACAAGCTGGCAGGAAGCGCCGTTGCGAAACACCTTGCCGGCTGTGAATCCTGTATCTTAATGGCAGTCACACTGGGAGTTCAGATGGACAGGCTTATTCGAAGAGCACAGGTAACGGATATGGCCAAGGCCGTAGCCCTGGATGCGTGTGCCTCATCTCTGATTGAAGATTTGTGCGACCAGCTCCAGCTTCGGATGACTGAAGCCTATCATAAGAAGGGTATGGCGCTGACCGCAAGGTTCAGTCCGGGGTATGGCGATTTGCCCTTAGAGGCTCAGGATGTGTTTTCAAATCTTTTGAATATGGAGCGAAAAATCGGATTGACAAAGAGCAGCGAGCACCTGCTGATACCTCGTAAGTCTGTTACGGCAGTAATCGGAATCCTGCCGGAGGAAAAAGCGAGGGACAGCAGAAAAGGCGGTACGGGTAGAAAAAATGAGAAAGCCCAAACAGCTTGCGAAACTTGTGAGAGACGAGACTCTTGCCTCTTTCGGATAAACGGAGGTTATTGCGGGAGGCGGTAAAGTGTTACAATTGCAGGATGTCTGGAAGGTGTTTTGTGCAGAAAGCAGCTTTTAATAGGAAAAAGGAATGGAAGGAAAGTAAATTGAGAAATATTTTTAATACAAAGGAGTATGTAATACTGGATGGAGCGATGGGTACCATGCTTCAAAACAGCGGCCTGGAATTGGGTGAACGGCCGGAGCTTCTCTCAATCACCCATCCGGAGAAAATAACAGCAGTTCATAGGATGTACGTGGAAAGCGGATCCGATGTGATCTATGCCAACACCTTTGGCGCAAATGCACATAAGCTGGCCGGATTTGGGTATACCGTGGAGGAGGTCATTACAGCCGGAATCAAAGTGGCAAGAGAAGCCTGCGGAGATACGGAGACTCTGGTGGCTCTGGACATTGGACCACTGGGCGAATTGCTGGAACCGGCGGGGACCTTATCCTTTGAAACGGCCTATGAGCTGTTTCGGGAAATGGTGGAGGCCGGAACGAAAGCCGGAGCAGATGTCATCATCTTTGAAACCATGACGGATCTGTATGAGGTAAAGGCAGGCGTTTTAGCGGCAAAGGAACATTCCCATCTGCCGGTCATGGTATCCATGACGTTTGAGAGCAACCATCGAACTTTTTCGGGATGCACAGTGGAATCCATGGCCATGACGCTGGAAGGTCTTGGAGCGGATGCCATAGGAATCAACTGCTCCTTAGGTCCTACAGAGATATTCCCTATTGCCAGGGAACTTTGTGAGAATACCAGATTACCTGTTTTTGTAAAACCCAATGCCGGACTTCCCAATTTAAAGACCGGAGAGTATGATATTGATGCAGAACAATTTGCAGAACAGATGCTCCCTTATCATGAGCTGGGGATTTCCATGCTTGGGGGATGCTGCGGAACGGCGCCCGGCTATATCAGACAGCTTGTTTCAAAATTCGGCGGAGTGCAGACAAAGGCATCCGAAAGAATCGCAAACTATGTGCCGGTGCTCAGAGCCTGCTCGCCGACGACAGCTTTGCGGGTGGATCATGTAGCGGTTGTAGGGGAGACCATAAATCCCATGGGTCGGAAATTCATTAAACAGGCATACTTGGAGGAGGATATGGACACCATTCTTGCCTGCGGGGTCGATCAGGTGGAAAGCGGAGCAGAAATTTTGGATGTGAACGCAGGACTGCCGGGCATTGATGAAACAGAAATGCTCCGCCGCGTGGTAAAACTGCTTCAATCCGTCATAGACGCACCTCTTCTGCTGGATTCACAAAATCCGGAAGCGTTAGAGGCAGCTCTTCGGATCTACAACGGAAAACCCATGATTAATTCCACCAACGGAGATCCGGCATTAATGGAACAAATTTTTCCTCTGGCCAAAAAGTACGGTGCGGCAATCGTAGGATTGACTCTGGATGAAGGGGGCATACCGGAAACGGCAGAAAGACGGTTCCAACTGGCAGAACGCATCGTGGAGACGGGGCTTTCCTATGGTATTCCCAAAGAGGATCTCATCATAGACTGTCTGACTCTGGCTGCTTCTGTTCAACAAAAGGAAGCTTCTGAAACGCCAAAAGCAATCCGCATGATAAAAGAACAGCTGGGTGTGAAGATTTTGCTCGGTGTGTCCAATATCTCCTTTGGACTTCCTCAGAGAGAGGTCATAAACCGAAATTTCTTAACACTGGCGTTGGACGCAGGTCTGGATATGCCCATTATGAATCCAAAGGATAACGGCATGAAGGAATCCATTTACGCGTATAATGTTCTGTCCGGGCATGATGAAGGGGCGAAGCAGTATATTGAGGCCTTTGCCCAAGGGGAAACCGCAGGAAAGTCTTCGGGCGGACAAAGCACTGCTCCTGTGAAGAGGGATTCAAACAGCCAAGATCAAACAGCTCAGCCGGACATATTTTATACTGTCAGGAAGGGCTTGAAAAACGAGACAAGGGCGGCGGCAGAAAACCTGCTCGAAAGCATGAAAGAAATGGACGTCATCAACCAAAAGCTGATTCCCGCATTAGACGTGCTGGGTGCTCTCTTTGAGAAGGGCGACATCTTCCTTCCGCAGCTCATACAGGGAGCCCAGGCGGCACAAGCAGGATTTGAGGTCGTAAACAGGAGACTGGCCGCTCAGGATACCGAGACGGTGAACCGCGGGAAAATCGTGCTGGCAACAGTAAAGGGTGATATTCACGATATCGGTAAAAACATCGTAAAGATTATTTTGCAGAACTATGGATACCAGATTATAGATCTGGGAAGAGATGTGGCGATAGATACTGTGGTAGAAGCCGTGAAAAAGCATGAGGCTAAAGTGGTGGGACTTAGTGCCCTGATGACGACGACTTTAAAAAGCATGGCAGATACCATAGAAGCTATTCGCAAGGCCGGACTGGATTGCAAGATCATGGTCGGCGGTGCGGTTCTAACGGAAGAGTATTCAAAAACCATTCAGGCGGACTATTATGCGAAAGATGCAAAACGCTCGGTGGATATTGCTAAAGAAGTGTTTGGAAATTAACAATTTTGAAATTTTATATAAAAACAGGATGGAAATCTTTTCCAGCCTGTTTTTAGTTCTCTTTATTCTAATTCAAAGGCTCCGGTATAGAGCTGATAATAGGTTCCTTTTTCAGCAATCAAATCGTCGTGATCACCGCGCTCGATGATCCTGCCTTGCTCTAAGACCAGAATCGCGTTAGAGTTCTGCACGGTGGAGAGCCTGTGTGCGATGACAAAGACGGTTCGGCCGTGCATCAGAGAATCCATGCCTCGCTGTACGATGGCTTCGGTTCGGGTATCAATAGAGGAAGTCGCTTCATCCAGAATCATGACAGGCGGATCGGCAACGGCTGCACGGGCTATGGAAAGCAGCTGTCTCTGTCCTTGTGACAGACCGCTTCCGTCTCCGGATAACACGGTATCATATCCGTCCGGAAGCATGCGTATGAAACTGTCCGCATTGGCCAGTCTGGCGGCCTCCATACACTCTTCATCCGTGGCATCCAGTTTTCCGTATCGAATATTTTCCATCACGGTTCCTGTAAATAAGTTAACATCCTGCAAAACAATACCCAAGCTTTTTCTCAGATCTGTTTTTTTGATTTTATTGATATTGATCCCGTCATAGCGGATTTTTCCATCGGCAATATCATAGAAACGGTTGATCAGATTTGTAATGGTGGTCTTTCCTGCACCGGTAGCCCCTACAAAGGCGATTTTCTGGCCCGGCTTGGCGTAAAGGCTGACGTTGTGGAGAACCATTTTATCTTCATCATATCCGAAATCCACATCATAGAACCGAACCTCTCCCTTTAATTCTGTGTAGGTGACAGAACCGTCCCTGTGGGGATGTTTCCAAGCCCATAGATGCGTTCGGTGATCGGTTTCCATTAATACGCCATTTTCATATTTAGCATTTATAAGAGTTACATAGCCGTCATCCATTTCACTTTCTTCATCCATCAACTGGAAGATTCGGGAAGCACCGGCAAGAGCCATGATCACCGCATTTAACTGTTGAGAGACTTGGGCGATCGGCATGACGAAGCTGCGGGACAGCTGGAGGAAGGAAGCAATGATGCCCAAGGTCAAGACGCCTGTTCCCATAAGGTTCATATTGGTCACACCTGCCAGCCCCATAGCTCCGCCTACGATGGCGAGGACAACGTACATGGCATAACCGATGTTACTCATGACGGGCATCAGGATGTTCGCGTATTTATTTGCCTGTGTTGCATTATGACAAAGCTCATCATTGAATTTGTCGAAGTCTTCCTTAGCTTTTTCTTCATGGCAGAAAACCTTTACGACCTTTTGCCCGTTGATCATTTCCTCAATGAAACCGTTGACCTTGCCGAGCGACGCCTGTTGTCCGGCAAAGTAAGCTCCGCTTCTGCCTGTAATGCTTTTGATGGTTTTCAGAATAATAAAAACGAAAACCAGGACCAGAAGCGTCAGCCAGAAGCTCAGGTACAGCATGGAGCAAAAGACAGATACAATGGTAATCACCGAGGAAAGCATTTGAGGAAGAGCCTGTGCGATCATTTGTCTTAGCGTATCCGTATCATTGGTATAGTGGCTCATAATATCGCCGTGTGTATGGGTATCAAAATATTTAATGGGAAGTGTCTGCATATGAGAAAACATTTTATCCCGAATCTTTTTCAGTGTACCCTGGGCAATAACTGCCATGGTTCTATTGTAAAACAAGGCGGAAAGGATTCCCATGAGATAGATACAGCCCATAATAATAATGACCTTGAACAATCCTGAGAAATCAGGAGCCGCCGACAGAAGAAGGGGCGAAATATAATCGTCGATCAATCTCTGAATAAACAGGGCAGAAAGAGCACTGGCAACCGCACTGATTATGATACAGACGATGACGAAGAAGCCTTGCAGCTTATAGCCGCTCATATAGGATAATAAACGTTTGATCGTCTGAGGATCGGGTTTTTGCCTTCTTCTTTTTTGCATGGTGTTTTTGGATGGGGATTTTTCCTTACTCATTTTTCAGCCCTCCTTTCATTTGAGACTCGTAGACCTCCCTGTAAACCTCACAGGTTTTGAGAAGCTCCTCATGTGTGCCGACTGCGTTGATTTTTCCATCATCCAGAACGACAATCCTGCCTGCATCCTGTACGGAAGAGACCCGCTGTGCAATAATGATTTTTGTGGTATCCGGAATTTCTTCCCTTAAGGCTTTTCGAAACAGAGAGTCTGTTTTCGTATCTACGGCGCTGGTGGAATCATCCAAAATAAGTATTTTAGGCTTTTTCAGCAGCGCACGGGCGATACAGAGCCTTTGCCTCTGTCCGCCAGAAACATTGGAACCGCCTTGCTCGATGTACGTATCATATTGCTCCGGAAACTGCCTGATAAAGGTATCCGCTTGAGCAAGCTCGCAGGCATGAACCAGTTCCTGGTCAGAAGCATTCTCGTTGCCCCATCTGAGGTTTTCCTTAATCGTTCCGGAAAATAAAATATTTTTTTGAAGAACAACAGCCACTTGGTTTCGCAAGCTGTCAATATCGTATTCTCTGACATCAATGCCGCCTACCGTAATCCTGCCGGAGGTAACATCATAAAGCCTTGGAATCAACTGCACAAGGCTTGTCTTTGATGAACCTGTTCCTCCCAAAATCCCAATGGTATCACCGGAATCAATGGTCAGATCAATGTTGTCCAGAACCGGTTTGTGGGATTGCTTGGCATAGGCAAAGGATACGTTTTCAAAGGTAATGGCACCGTTTTTCACCTCAGTGACCGGATTTTCTATGTTTTTCAGATCGCTTTCCTCGGTCAATATTTCCACAATACGTTCTGCGGAGGCCCTTGAAATGGTAATCATAACAAAAACCATGGAAAGCATCATAAGGCTGATTAAAATCTGTGTCGCATAGCTGATCAGACCCATTAATTCTCCTGTGCTTAGACCTGTGGCGGGATCTCCTCCGCAGGCCACTATGGCTCGTGCGCCGAACCAGGAGACCAAAAGCATACAGGCGTACATGCAGAATTGCATTAAAGGCATATTAAACGCTAAAAGCTTTTCCGCTTTTGAAAAGTCTTTATAAATCGACTGCGATACAGTACCGAACTTTTCTGTTTCAAAAGGTTCTCGGGTAAAGGATTTTACGACGCGGATGCCGTGAAGGTTTTCCTGTACGATGTTGTTCAGCTTATCATAGGTTTTGAATACCCGAACAAAGATTGGGTGCGCATGAGAAATAATGAACCACAAGCCGATCCCTAAAATAGGAATAGAGCCTAGGAATATCCAGGAAAGCTCTGCGTCGATGTGAAAAGCTACAACTAAGGAAAAAATCAGCATGACCGGACAGCGTATGGCTGTACGAATGATCATCTGATACGCATTCTGTACATTGGTCACATCTGTGGTAAGTCTTGTTATAATGCTGGCAGCAGAGAATTTATCAATGTTGGAAAAGGAAAAATTCTGTACATTATAGTACATGCCCCGGCGGAGATTTCTGGCAAAACCTGAAGAGGCAATGGCGGCGCTTCTGCCCGCGAGAGCACCGAATATCAGAGAGATGAGAGCCAAGACCAGCAAGACCGTTCCCATTTTTACGATATAGGGCATATTTTTCCCGTCTATGCCGTAGTCGATCAGATTGGCCATTAACAGTGGTATGATGACTTCCATTACAACTTCTAATGTAACGTAAACGGGTGTGAGAAACGAGTCTTTTTTATATTGGCCGATGCATTCCCATAACTTTTTTATCATATATTTTCCTCCTATCTTAGTTACTAAATGATTATAGACGAAACTTCATTATACCTTTAATTAGTCATGGCGTCAAGGTCAATTTCCGGAGAATAGAAAAATAAACCGGCAATATGTCATTTATTGCCGGTCTCTTCTGTATCTTCTTCCTCTTCTTCGATTTTGATAGCTCCTACGGTTATGAAGCCGACGGCAGCTACCTTAGCAAGGGTCTTGATACCATGCTTTATTTTTTTAGTATCTTTTTCCTTGACCCCTTTCCATATTTCTCCGCTGTTATCGGTTACGAGTTTAACGCTGCCGACAAAGTTTTCAACTGTTTTGGCACCGCCTTCTTTTAAATCTTGAACTCCATCGCTGACCTTATCCGAGTTTTTAGTTATTTTACCAGTTATTACATCTGTAGCGCCACTGGCGATATCACCGGCAATAGAGCCGGTATATATGGTGGAATCTACAATGCTTGAACCAATGGTATCCATGATTTTTATATCTGTTACTTTCCCTACAACAGATAAGGTACCTCCGATAACACCACCTATTGCAGCGCCG
This sequence comes from Aminipila luticellarii, assembly GCF_004103735.1. Lineage (NCBI taxonomy): Bacteria > Bacillati > Bacillota > Clostridia > Peptostreptococcales > Anaerovoracaceae > Aminipila > Aminipila luticellarii. Next base: position 528,715 of record NZ_CP035281.1, read on the forward strand.
GTTATAATGCCGGCTTTTTTTAGTGAATCCATTTAAGCACCTCCTGCTTTTTCATATGAGTATACAATAAAAAGATTAAAAGGTCAAAAACTTGATGTGAGAGGACTTTGTTTAAGAGTATTTTTTATTCCTTATGAAATACTATTATCAAATCATTTATTAAGATAGGAGGTAAATTCAATGCAAACAGATGAAATCAAAGTCACTGAATCCAATCTGGAGAGTCTGCAGGTCCACGATAAATTAGCAGAAGTACCGGAGATGGCCAGCAATGAAGAATCCATGCAAAAGCAGATCAACCAGTTCAATTCATCTCATGGCCCTATTAAATAGTGCAGCCGGCTTTTCTATGATCCGGATAATCCATTTTTAAAAAATGGCTGTCCGCCAGGAACAAAAAATATGTAGGGGAATACAGCGGTATCGTACTATATTCCCCATAGAATTTCGAATAGAAGCTTTTTAATAAAAGCTCCCTTCCTATTATGGGTAACCATGTGAAATTTATTCAAATACGGTACATTAAAAATTTCATATTGATAGTTTATAAAGCCTATAGTATTCTATGAATAAAGAGGTTTTTCACGTATATGAAAAAACCGATGAAAGGAAGGGGGTCTGATATGATTCTATCTGATAAAACGATCCTTGAAATGTTAAGACAAAAAACATTACGAATAGAGCCTATAGAGAAAGACCAGATACAGCCCGCAAGCGTGGACATCCGCCTTGGGGATACTTTCAGTATTGTTGAGGATTCCTCCAGCGGAATTATTACCCTGCAACATGAGATTACATATAAAACCATTCGGACGAATCGGTATCTTTTGCTTCCGGGGCAATTTGTCCTCGCTACTACTCTGGAATATTTTGCGCTTCCGGATAATCTGACGGCATTTGTGGAGGGAAGAAGCTCTCTTGGCAGGATGGGTTTATTTATTCAAAATGCGGGGTGGGTAGATCCCGGATTTGAAGGGGAGATTACGTTGGAGCTGTTTAACGCAAACCGCTGTGCCATAGAACTGCAGTCCGGAAGGAGAGTGGGGCAGCTTGTATTTGCGCAGATGGATGCTCCTGCAAAAAATCCTTATCGGGGAAAGTATCAAGGTCAAAAGGGTGCTACGGGCTCCCGAGTGTTTATGGATCGGGAGACGGAATGAGGAGGCTTTGATACCTAGCTAGGTGTGCAGTTTTAAAAGAAGAAGGGGGAACACAAATGAAGAAGTCACTATTTATTATTTTCTTTGTATTGATATTGCTTCAAGGCGTTACTGTTACTGAGTGCTTTGGTGCAGAAAAAAAGGTGCAGGCTGCCCTGCCCAAATTTAACGTTAAAATAAACGGAACTGCTGTAAACAGCAAAACAGCGGAATATCCACTGCTGGTGTATAAGGATATAACCTATATGCCGATGACGTATGACTACTGTCATCTTCTCGGATTGGAAAGTAATTGGACGAAGGAGGGCGGGCTGGTGGTTTCACGCCAAAGTGCCGGTATCGTTCCGACGGTGAACGAGTATACTTCAAGCAGCCGCAATGCGCCTAAGATGATTGCAGCCGTGGTAAATACGCCGATTACGATCAATGGGGTAAAGATTAACAATGTAAAGGAGCCCTATCCATTTCTACGCTATAAGGATGTAACGTATTTTCCGCTTACTTTTAAATTTACAAAGGAAAGTTTCAACATCTATACAAATTTTTTACCGGATTTAGGACTGGGCGTATACTCGGAAAATAAGTTTTTTTACAAGTATTATCCGAAGGGAAGCAAGCTTCAGCATACTGATTTGAGAGTAAGCTCCATTTTATATGAGATGGTAGCTGTCAACATTTCAGATGGAACGGCGGCTTATCCGGCTAACAATGTAAAGCAGTATGATTTTTGGACGGATGCGGCGCTTTTACCGAATTACAAAGGCACAAAGTATTATGGCTATATGCCGGATGGAAAAGGCGGGCTTCGAGCCAATACAGACTCGAAGATTACTCCGTTTGAATTTATGACCACTCAGATGGACAGCGCAACCGACCAGAATCCGGTTCAGGTGAAATTGGTTTTTGCCGAATATTACGGAGAATAAGAAATGATAGGTTTTTCGGCCGCTCCACAAGATAAAATTTGATATTGAAAACGCTGATTACCTGCGGGAAGTATAATCAGATATGGATTGAAAAACGTTGCAGTCGATACGGATCGCAGCGTTTTTCTTTTTGACAAAATTAAAGCTTCTGCTGTTATAGGCAGTAATAGCATGCGTGACTGCTCCGGTGCTAAGGCCAGTTTTAGGCAGGGAGCATAAAATCGCTGCTGAATGGGGTAAGTAACAGGGTGCATACATATAATTATTATAAGGTGCAATGGATTGGATGCTCAGACCATATATATTATGTAGTATAAAGACTTACCGGCATGCAGACAATTTGTTTGCACGGATGCCGCAAGAGATAAAAATGGGCACAAGTATGTGCTCAATACGATACTATGTATATTAGGGTACAATGAATGGCAAATTGGGTGTCATACCCGGTATCCACGGGAAAGCGGAACCAGAGTAAGAAATCAGAGAAAAAAATAAGAAAATTGTACCAATAATGGCTCGCGCTTAATCACACACACTAATTTGATAACGGGGAGGGAGAAGAATATGAATATTAATTGGAAATTAAGACTGAAAAATAAAACGACGTTTACGGCACTGGCAGCTTGTATCGTGGCTTTTGTATATCAGCTTCTGGGTATATTTGGAGTTACCGCTCCGATATCTCAGGATCAGGTCACCCAGGCAGTGGGAGTTATTATTAATATACTCGGTATGGTTGGCATTCTGGTGGATCCCACCACTGCCGGGACAAGTGACAGCCCGAGGGCTCTCACCTATGAAAAACCGCATTAAATCATTATATTGCATGGCCGTCTGAGGGTAAATCCTTGGGCGGCTTTTTAGTTTTTGGGGAATAAGATCTTATGGCCATGTATAACTTTGGTGATAAAATGGTGGGAATAAGTGCAATAAGGATTGAAAAACGTGGAATATAGATAAAATAAAATAGCGATTTCCCTCATTTTTTCCATATGACGTTTTAATTACAGCTAAAATATCATGCGGAATACTTAATCATCATAGTGACCCTTACAGCCTAAAATATAAATGGTATCATCCGCAATTTTATATACTAAACGGTATTTTTCGGTAATCCTACGGCTCCAGTAACCGGATAGAGAATGCTTTAAAGGTTCAGGTCTGTTGATCCCTTCATTTCCGCTTCGTTCAATGTCTTTGAGAATATCATTTATACGCCGTAAGACTTTGTGATCTTCTTGCAACCATAAGGTGTAGTCCTCCCATGCATTTCCTGAAAACATTTTATTCATTGGCTAGAGCCTCTAACTCTTCTGTAGTTTTAGTCACGCCCTGGTGTTTGTCAAATTGTTCTTTGCTTTCTAAAAGCCTGGCATAATTCACTTTATCACTCATAATAAATAAGTTTTCAAGCATATTGTTGTATTCATCAAGACTAATCATCACTACGTTTTTTTCATCTTTTCGTGTAACTATTACAGTTTCACAGTTGTCTGTTACTAAATCGCAATAATTTTTTAAGTTATTGCGAATCGTAGAGTAGTTTACGGCTAACATCTCGATCACTCCTTTGTTTATAATTGTTCAATATATTGTACAATTATAGTATAACCATATTTGCCAAAGAGTGCAATAATTTATTAAAAAAGTTCAGTTGTTATTTTCTGTATGGCTTCTCTCTTCTGTTCATCATCAATATTTACCTAGAATCTTGCTGTCACATTTATGCTGCTATGCCCCATGAGCTTGTAAGCTGTTTGTAGGGGTACACCTTTTTTGCACAGATTGGTACAGAAAGTGTGTCGGTATGGGTGGAATCTCTTATTCTCTATACCGATACGTTTGTAATGAGTAATTTTAAATTTCCCCTATTTTTCCCCTAAGAGTTATTGAAGGACACAAAAATTATTACAGAAAAATCCAAATTAGAAAAAACATCAAAAATACTAAGTACGAAGAATTGTTGAAATTTCGAGAAAAAATAAAAGCCCGATGCTTATGCAACGGGCTTTGTAATCATAATGGAAAAAAGATTTTTCGTACGGTACAGGGGTTAACTGTGCAAAAGCGTTTCTAAATCTGCTATAGATACATCCATACGTTTGGAGGTCTCCGCCATTGACATCCCGGAATTAAGGAAACGCTTTACGACCATCTTCATATTCTCGCCGACTTCAATAATGTGCCCGTCCAAATCGTAAAAACGTATGAAGCGTTGACCCCATCTTGCTTCTTGAACGCCATCTTCCAAATACCTAATGTCATTGCGTTGCCCTAATTTCACAATAAAGTCATCAAATTGGTCTTCCTCGAAATATAATTCCATATTATGGGGTTGTTTCAATATGCGTTCTTTCGGAATATTTAACAGACGATCAAATTCCTGCTGCAATGACAATCCGTCAAAGGAGACGTTTATGCCATAGTCTTGAAATATCTCAAGCTCAAATAAATCCTGATAAAACTTTTTGGAAAGGTTTACATCTTTCACAGCTACACATACGCCTTGATATTTCATTTGAGTCACCTCCGATAAAGATAAGTATCCGCAGTTCAATACAGGCTAGGAAATTTTTATTTATCTTTGCGCTATAACCTGATCTAATAAGCTTTGAATCTATAATACCATGCTTTTTCAAATAAAAAAAGGCATACCTTCCCTTGGCGGAAAGCTATGTCTTTTTGGTGCGCCATAAGGGATTCGAACCCCCGACCTTCATATTCGTAGTATGCTACTCTATCCAGCTGAGCTAATGGCGCATGTGTTTTGACACGTGATTAATTATACAATATTAAATAAATATTGTCAAAACCTTTTAATATAAAAAATAAGATTTTGAGCTAAATTGTATGAAGGAGTGAATATATTGCCAAACTCATTGTTGTGACAGGGAGTGCTTAATGATATAATCAAGGTACATAAAAGCAAGAACAGTTGGGAGAAATTTTAAATGGAAGAGCTGAAAGAGTTAAAAAGAATCCTACAGGAGCAGAGGCCGAATAACTGGGAGGATATACCGGATATTGATTTATATATGGATCAGGTTTTAAATTATATGGTCAGGCAGCATATTGGGCTGGAGAGCGGTGAAACCTTGACGTCTGCCATGGTCAATAATTATATAAAGAAAGAACTTTTGCCCCGAGCAAAAGGCAAGCGGTATGAACGGCAGCATATCGCTTATTTGACGGCAATTTGCCTGTTTAAACAGATTTTATCCGTAGACTCTACAAAAGAGCTTTTAAAGAGCCAGCTTGCTGATTCAGATATAAAGAGTTTTTATGAAAAGTATTGTGTAAAACTGGATCAGGAATACACTGGCGTGGCCGAAAAAATAGATGAAAAAATGACAAAGCAGGATATCTCTGAATTGGTTCTGGAATTAGCTATCTCTAGCTATGCTCAAAAAATTGCTTGTGAGAGGCTGTTGGAGCTGTTAGTTTAACTGAATATATTTAAGAATTTGTGACCTTTATGAATCCCCAATCATAGTATATCGTATATAAATTTGACTATGAAAGGGGATTTTGTTTTGAACAGCAACATTAGTGGGCCTGCACGGGGTGGCGCGGTTTTGCAAAAAAAAGGTGAAACCCGCAGAGAACCTAACGAACCTTATGTAGGTATGCCTATATACTTAGATGATTCCTTCTTTGACCTTTTTAGCGGAGATGGAAGCTTTGAATGTCCTGTGCCCGAAAATACGGATGAAGATATGAATGAAGTATCACCAACGCCGACGCCAGCACCAGCACCAACACCGACGCCAACACCAACGCCAGCACCAAGACCGACACCAACACCAGCACCGGCACCAACGCCAACACCAGCACCGGCACCAACGCCGGCACCAACACCAACGCCGACGCCGACACCAGCACCAACGCCGACACCAGCACCAACGCCGACGCCGACGCCAGCACCAAGACCAACACCAACACCAGCACCAGCACCAACGCCGACACCAGATAACGGCGGCTGGATGCCAGATATGTGCAATGGCGGAGGACGGATGCCAAATAGGCGTGATGATGATTGGATGCAAGGTGGCTGCAATGATGGCTGCCGAATGCCAAGCAGACGTGATGATGATTGGATGTCAGACCGATGCAATAACAGAGACTGGATGCAGGATCGATGCAATGGCGGAAATATGGCACCGGGAACAGGTAACGGCGGCAAGGTTTCGCCAGAGACAGGCAATGGCGGAGGACGGATGCCGGAAATGGGTGACGGCAGAGGCAGGATGCCTGACGACTGCGTGGGTAACTGCCCAATAGCAATGGCCTATGTTCCTTGGCAGCAATGGAATGATACTTATGACCTGGAAAAGGGATTTTTGTCCGGTACAATATTTCCTGAGCTGGATCTCCCTTGGGTAGGAGGTGCATGCAAATGAACAGAATTGATTTGATGCGGCGTGTACAGATGCTTAGCTTTGTGCTAGTAGATGTAAGTCTCTATCTGGATACGCATCCCACCGATAAGGCTGGATTAAATTTCTTTAACAAATATAATACGTTATATCAGAGTGCAAAGGAAGAATATGAAAAAAATTACGGTCCTTTAACGATAGCAGGCACGAATGATACAAACAGCTGGTCATGGATTGATGAACCGTGGCCTTGGCAGAGGGAGGTTTAGGTATGTGGATTTATGATAAAAAATTACAGTTTCCGGTAAATATCAAGAACCCGAATCCTGCCATGGCTAAGTATATTATTTCGCAGTATGGCGGACCTGACGGTGAGCTGGGGGCATCTTTACGATACCTGTCCCAACGTTACAGTATGCCATTTAAGCAATGCATAGGTATATTAAACGATGTTGGAACAGAAGAAATCGGACATTTTGAAATGATCGCTACTATTGTACATCAACTTACAAGAAATTTGACCATTGATGAGATTAAGGAATCTGGCTTTGGAGACTATTTTGTAGATCATACCACTGGAATCTATACGGTTTCAGCGGCGGGAATACCATTTGATGCAACTTGCTTTGCATCGAAGGGGGATGCTATAACGGATTTAATGGAGGATATGGCAGCAGATGCTGCGCTCTTATAAAAACAACAATCTTTTTTATTATATTTGAAAAATCAGCAACCAATTTGTTGAATAGCTGCGATTAGCTGCCAATTCCTCAATAGGAAGTATTACCTTCAAAAAGCTTTTTTTAACGGATAAATTAATTGCGGTGTATATTTTATATAAATATAGGCAAAATAAAAAGCCAATATAAATATTAGCTTTTTATTTTTTTCATGTCATATTCTGCTTTTCAAATCTTTAGCGTTGCTTTGAATCCTTAGCAGCATCACGGTATGAATTCTGCGTATTATTTCTGCAATCTTTAGAATCATTTCTAGCTCCTGTAGAATTCCTTGAATCCGTGCTGTTTGAACCTGTAGTATTCTGAGAGTTATTTCGTGAATCTTGAGTTCTGTTCTCAGCGTTGTTTCGCGAATTCTGGGTTCTGTTCTCAGCGTTATTTCGTGAATTTTGAGTTCTGTTTTCAGCGTTTCTTGTGTTTTTTAAATTATCCATATTTAATCACCTCCACCTTATTAGTATGTACAGTATCTTTGTAATTATTAAAATTAAAAAAAGCGAATTATTACATTTCAGAACCTGTTTAATTCTTTGAAATGTGAAATTACAGGCTTCTGCAAAGCTTTTTAGATGAAGGCTGGCAGGATTTTTCATTTATGAAAAAATAAAATCATACTGTGTCAAATAAATATCAAGGAACATAGTATAAATAGAATAATAAAAAAAGCCTCTGCAAAATAGTCTTAGCATGCATTCGTAGGTGTTTTAATGGCAGCTTTCTTTGTTATTCCGTCAATATCGCTGCCAGCGATATTCCTACATAATAAAAAATGGAGGTTTGAAATGGAAAATTATTACATAAAAACAAATGATGGGTTGTTTTATGTTATGAATGAATTTAAAGTTCCTTTGGATTTCATCAGAACAAATTCAATGGGGGAAGGCCACAATTCCGTTTATATAGGACAATTCATAAGAGTCAGACCATTACAGGAGATCCCAAATCAATTACCGGAAGTTCCCAATCAATTAGGTGTAATGAAAACAAATACTGAAGACATGATAGACAACATATATGCATCTAATTGGCAAGATGCCATGAGTAATATGACTATCATAAAAGCCAATATGAATGGGTTAGTTCCCCTGTTGCAACAGGCCACAGTTCCTGCCGGATTAATCAATAATATGAATGTGGCAGTCAATAACCTGAATCAATACGTAGCACAAAATAATAGAAATCAATCTTTAGCATATGCCAATCAGATTACCATGTACATAGCCGATGTGCTGGATTATTTTAATGCAGATCTGCCGACAGATATAAACAGATTAGAGTATTTGGGCAGGCAAATTATACTTAATGTGGAAAATATGAACTGGAGCGGAGCCAGTGCAAATTATTCAGAGATTGAGAAAATTTGGGAAAGATTAAGACCAAGCATTAATGAAGAATATGCCAGCGACATCGAGGAACTGGAAGGGATTATGACCAGACTGGGAGAAGCGATAAGCAGTAGAATTTATCAGACCGCAATTGATAATACGAATCTTTTTTTTGATCAATTAGATGTTTTAAAAACAGATTTGTCACAGCAAAATATTTCTCAGACCCCGCAAACGCCAACTCAGACCCCGCAAACGCCGAGCCAGACACCACAAACACCGACGCAGACGCCGCAAACGCCAACTCAGACCCCACAAACGCCGAGCCAGACGCCGCAGACACCGAGCCAGACACCACAAACACCGACGCAGACGCCGCAAACACCGACGCAGACACCGCAAACGCCGAGCCAGACACCGCAAACGCCGACCCAGACACCGCAAACGCCGACCCAGACGCCGCAAACGCCGACTCAGACCCCACAAACGCCGACCCAGACACCGCAAACGCCGACTCAGACGCCGCAAACACCGACGCAGACGCCGCAGACACCGAGCCAGACACCACAAACACCGAGCCAGACGCCGCAAACACCGGCTCAAGCACCAACTCAGACCCCACAGATGCCCAGAGCTTCCAAGGCTCCCTTGAACTTTAATCTGTGGTAGCTTAGATTGAAAGACAATAAAAACCTGCCATTTTATTCAAAAGGCAGGCGGATGTTCGTTGGTATTGTAAACGATATTTTCTGCGTTATAAAAAGTCAGTATGGTTCATACTGATTTTTTTTAAAGTTCAGCTTCAGCAGATACTTCCAGCCGGTTTTCCTCTACAGTATTTGGCACTTCTTCCGGCAGTAGGGAAGCAATAACGATACTGATCATTATTAAAACTGCTCCCAAAAGCCCTCTTGCAGAGAGAACTTCTCCCAATAAAAAGTAAGAAGCAATGGCTGTAAAGATTGGCTCGGAGCAGAAGGCAAGCGCCACATAAGTAGCAGATACATGCCTCAATGCAATATTTTGGCAAATGTAAGCGATGCAGGTGCAGCCCACGGCCAAATATACGATGACGCCCCAGCCCACCATTGGTATAGAGGTCAGGCTTGGAATATCTTCAAACATCAGGGTGAAAATCAAGCAAAATAAACCGGTAAATCCTGTTTGCATAACGGAGGTAACCAGCGGATCCATATCTTGAATATACTTGGAGCTGAAGACCAGCATACAGGAGCCCGAAACAGAGCACAACAAAGCAATGGCCTCTCCCAGACCAAATTGAAAGCTGCCTCCGCTGCTGCACAGCAGAAATAAGCCGATCGTAACCATAAGCACGGCAAAAATATGCTTTTTATTCATTTTTGCTTTCAGTACAAAATACGATAAAAAAGGGGTAAAAATAACGGCCAGGGACATTAGAAAACCCGCATTTGTGGCAGTTGTATACATTAAGGAAAATGCAGAGGTAATAAAGGAAGCTGCTGTACATGCTGCGATGATAATATAAGCAGGTAATTGCTTCACGGTGACCTGAGCAAAAACTTTTTTTGCAAAAAACAATAAAAAAATAAGAAAAGCCAATATGTAACGGACGGATAAACAAAATAAAGGAGGAATAACCTCCAGTCCTATTTTCATAATTGGATTTCCAACACCCCAAAGAAAGCATTCTATTAGTAACAAAGATCCGTATAAAATTGTCTTTTTCTTTTCCATATATTCTCCTAAATCTCAAGGTGGATAAGTTATTTCCATAATTCTTATATGGGGTTTGAAGAAACGCAGTGTAATCATAAAAGCTACACTGCTTTTCTTCAAGGTAAGGAAATTCTTGACGCGTCGGCGTTGCATCAAGAACTACTTTATACTATAATACATTATGGCATATAAGTAAAACGAGATTTTCCATTAGCAATTTAAAGAATATATTATATCTAACAGGTGGAGATAGGTGGAGATAAAAAATGAGTACTCAAAAATATGAAGCTTTTATTAAAACGGCAGAGCTGGGCAGCTTTAAAAAGGCGGCAGAGTCCCTGGGCTATACGCAGGCAGGTATCAGCTACATGCTCAATACTCTGGAGGATGAGCTCGGTGTCATACTGTTTATTCGCGATTACGGCGGGGTTCGTTTGACCTCAGAGGGAGAGCAGATCCTGCCGTGGATTCGGGATGTGTGCAATAGTGAGCGCCGGCTGAACGCCAGATTAAACGAGCTGAAAAGTGTGGAATCCGGTATAATCCGGGTGGCGGCGTTTACCAGCATTTCCATTCACTGGCTTCCGGGAATGATTCATGCGTTTCTTCAGGAGCATCCAAAGGTAGAATTTGATCTGCGTTGGTCGGATGATTCAAACGAACTGGAACAGCTCATCTATCGAGGAGATGTGGACTGTGGATTTTTGATTCTTCCGGCTCCCAAGGATCTGATTACCATTCCCCTAAAAAAGGAGCATCTGATGGCCGTACTTCCGGAAAATCACCCTTTAGCAGATGCACCCTATTTTCCGATTGCAGCTTTAGCGGAATATCCTTATATCGGTTTAAAGGAAGAGGAATTATATTCGGAGACCGAGCAGGTATTTACCAGCCATGACATAAAACCAAATGTTTTTATTACGGCAGAAAATGATTATACCGTTATGGCCTTGGTAAGCAAAGGCTTCGGATTTAGTATTTTTCCGGAGCTGAGCTTGCTCAGCCCTTGTTTTCCCATGGTCAGGAAGGAGCTGGAGAGCCCGGTATACCGGGAGCTGGCCATTGCCATACGTTCATATGAGACCGCATCTACGGCAACTCTTAGTTTCTTGGAGTGTGCGGAACAATGGGTAAATGATTTTTATAAGGAGGAATAAACCCGGCATATTGTACATGCAAGCTAAAATATATTTCCTGTGAGGAGGTATAGGGCATGGCAAGAAAAACGAAAATTGTCAGCTGTAATGTTTTTAAAAATAAAGAGGAAGACCAGCTGAAAGCAGAATTTAATAAAAAATTACTGGAAGTCTTTAAACAACGTTTTTTATCCGATAAAGCTTCAAAGGATAAAAAACCATGAGAGCGGCCCTTTATTGCAGGCTGTCAGAAGAAGATCGGAATAAACGGACGGAAAAGGATGACAGTGAAAGCATTCAAAATCAAAAATCCATGCTGGTGCGGTATGCAGTTGAAAAGCAGTGGGACATCTACCGCATTTATAGCGACGATGATTATACCGGCTCAGACCGAAACCGGCCGGAATTCAATAAAATGCTGGCTGATGCGGAGAGTGGAAAATTTGATGTCATTCTTTGCAAAACACAGTCCAGGTTTACAAGAGAGCTGGAGCTGGTGGAAAAATATATACATGGGCTATTTCCTGTATGGGGCGTACGCTTTATAAGTATCGTGGATAATGCCGATACGGAAAATAAAGGAAATAAAAAATCCAGACAGATAAACGGGCTGGTGAACGAGTGGTATTTGGAGGATATGTCGGATAACATTAAAAGTGTATTGACGGATAAAAGAAAAAAGGGGATGCACATCGGCGCTTTTGCTCTTTATGGATATAAGAAGGATCCCAATCAAAAAGGGCACTTGATTATTGACGAAGAAGCGGCTGAAATCGTCCGGGAAGTTTTTCTCCTTTTTTCTAAAGGGTATGGGAAAACAGCCATAGCCAGAAGCTTAAATGAGAGAGGCATACCCAATCCCACAGAATACAAAAGGCTAAAGGGTCTGCGATATAGACAGCCGAAGGATGAAAACAGCACCCTGTGGAAATATTACACCATAGCGGATATGCTGAACAATGAAATCTATATTGGTAACATGGTGCAGGGAAAATACGGAAGTGTTTCATATAAGAGTAAAAAGAACAGACCCCGGCCAAGAGCGCAGTGGTATGTGGTGGAGGGGACTCATGAACCTATTATTGAGAGGGAATTATGGGATAAGGTCCAGGCCATTATCGGACATCATGCAAAGCCTTTTAAAGGCGGCACGCTTGGATTATTTGCTAAAAAGGCGGTGTGTGCAAATTGCGGGTATACCATGAGGAGCAGCAAAAGTCATGAAAAATATTACCTAAAATGTCCCACCCGATATGTTCTCAAGAAAGCCTGTGAGGGAGCCTTTATTTCGGTAGAAAAACTGGAAGAAACGGTGCTTTTAGAGATAAATGCCCTGATAGCTCAGTATATGGATGAGGAATACATTAAAAAGAATATGGATATGGACAGTCCTTTGCTCCCCCGAAAGAAAAAACTGGAGAGCAGGATCCAGGCATATATAAATAGGAAGGAAGAGTATAGCCGGGCTCTAAAACAACTGTATCTGGATAAGGCTAAAAATTGGATGACGGAAGAACAGTACCTGGAGTTTACCCAAGGCTTTGAAGCAGATAAAAAGAAAATGGAAAGGCTTATACAAGTGTCCAGAAAGGAGCTGGATGAGGTGATCGAGAAGCTGAGCGACACAGCTCACAAAGAACAGGCAGTAGACCCGTGCCGTTCTTTGGAAAAATTGGATAGACAGATGGTGGAAGAGTTAATAGACTTTATTTCCATAGGAAAAAGAGATCAGATCACAGGAATTCTCCCCATAGAAATTCACTGGAGCTTTTGAAGAGCTGCTCTTATATGGTCGCAGCAGAGCAGAAGGCCCGAACAACTTATGATAACATCTTAAGATTGGCGGACGATCCGGACGTTATTGAACCGATCAAGTTTTTAAGAGAACGAGAGGTTGTTCATTTCCAGAGATTCGGGGAAGCTTTGAGAGTCGTGCAGGACAATTTAGACAGCAGGAACTTCTATGCCTGCAATCCTGAATTTGACGGGCAGGCACGGTCTTCCGGAAGAAGCACGAGATAACTCTCAAAAACTTTGAGAGAAAAGGTCATTTCGTGTGTTTGACAATTCATTTTAAGGTGTATATAATTAAATAAGGCAGAGAGAACCGCAGATATATATCTGCGGTTTTATGTATATTTGACGGTTTGTGGACATAAACGAAAAAAGAGGAATGGGATTGGAGGACTCAGCACATGTATGAGTTTTTGTGCTACTTTGTAATTTACAGCTTTTTAGGCTGGTGCATGGAAGTTGCTTATGCGGCAGTTAATTCGGGAAGATTTGTAAACAGAGGATTTTTAAATGGGCCGGTTTGTCCGATTTATGGCTTTGGAATGATCATTGTTATATCTTGTTTGACTCCTCTTTTGTATAATAAAGTATTTTTGTTCCTGGGAGCAGTCGTGTTGACGTCGGCACTGGAATGGATCACAGGCTTCGCTCTGGAGAAGATCTTTCATGGAAAATGGTGGGATTATTCCGAAATGCCTTTTAATCTGAATGGCTACATATGCTTGAAGTTCTCTATCATGTGGGGGTTGGCGTGTGTTCTTATTATGGATGTGATACAGCCGGTTATTTTTACTATAGTCAGCAAGCTTCCGGTGACAGCCGGATGGATTTTATTGTCCGCAATCTGTGCCGTTATGCTGGCAGATGCCATCAGCACGGTGGTTACGGTAAATAATTTGAATAAACAGCTGGCTCGCTTAAGTGAAATCAGCGAAAAGCTCCGGGAGGTTTCCGATGATTTGGGAGAGAATATCTATGAAAGTGTTACCACTATAAAAGAAAAATCCGAGGCTATCAAAGAACGATCAGAGGAATTGAAGGAAGAATTGGAGAGAAAAGCTGAAGGCTTGGAAAAGAGGGCAGAAGCACTTGAAAAGAGAGCCGGGGATTTCAGAAATGAATTAAGAAATGCGTATGAAGAGGAGATTGAAAGACATTTCTTTGGACAGAAAAGAATGTTAAAGGCATTTCCGAATCTAAAATCCATTGCAAATGGGGAACATTTAACAAAGCTAAAGGATAAAATCAAGCAATTATAGGAAAGGAATTCTTTTATGAAACTGATAACGTGGAATGTAAACGGGCTTAGGGCATGCATGGGAAAGGGTTTTCTGGAATTTGTTAAAAAAGAAGAGGCAGATTTCGTGTGCTTGCAGGAAACAAAAATGCAGCAGGGACAGGCAGAAGTCCCTCTCGAAGGGTATCATCAATTTTGGAACAGTGCAGAAAAAAAGGGTTATTCTGGTACGGCCATTTTTGCTAAGGAAGAGCCGCTGTCCGTCCATTATCATATCAATGCGGAAGGGCATGATACAGAGGGACGGGCTATTACCTTGGAATACAAGGATTTTTACTTAATGACAGAATATACGCCCAATGCAAAGGATAAACTGGCGAGGATCGACTACAGATTGGAATGGGAGGCTGCCAGACGGGCGTATGTGAAAGAACTGGATCTGAAAAAGCCGGTGATCCTGTGCGGAGACTTAAATGTGGCACATCAGGAGATTGATTTAAAGAATCCCAAGACGAATCGCGGAAATGCAGGATTCTCAGATGAAGAAAGAAATGCATTTGGCGAGCTGTTGGGGTTGGGCTTGACGGACACGTACCGACATTTATATCCGGAACAGACGGGCGCATACACGTGGTGGTCGTATCGGTTCAATGCAAGAGCAAATAATGCGGGATGGAGAATTGACTATTTTCTTGTATCCGACAGGATAAAGGAAAGGGTTCGGGAGGTAGAGCTGAGGAACGATATCCTTGGAAGCGACCATTGCCCGGTGATCCTGCATATAGATTTATAAGCTCAGAATTTTTAGAATTATACAGCTGAATTTGACAGATAATTTTGATTGTTAATAATATATCAAAGCGGGTTTCAAAGGCTTGCATTCATCTGTATTTGTGGTATAATGATTCCAAAGATTGGAGTCGGCTTTGCCGCAAGGAAAGAATCATTGAATCACACGTCGACGTAGCTTGTGTGGTATAATGATTCCAAAGATTGAGGATAAAATTAAAGATGATAGTTAAACTAACACAGAGATGAGGAAAAACAAATAGGGAGAAAAAGAAGATGAAGGAATTTAGTATTAGTACACAAGTATTTTTTGGAGAAGGCTCCTTGGACAGGCTTAACCAGATTGTAAATAAGAAGGTATTGATCGTATGCGACAGCTTTATGGTAAAATCGGGCATGGTAGATCAAATAAAGGATCGACTGAAGGATTGTGAGGTCGCCATATTCAGCGATGTGGTTCCGGATCCTCCGGTAGAAGTGATCGCAGCCGGTATGATGGCACTGAAGAATTGCGGTGCCAATGTTATGATCGCTCTGGGAGGCGGCTCTTCTATAGATGCGGCCAAAGCGATCAGAGACTTTGCAAGAAGACTGCCGGATATAGGTGTTACCGTGGAAGAATGCTACGCAATTCCTACTACAAGCGGAACCGGCTCGGAGGTTACACAATTCTCCGTTATAACGAATGCCCAGGAAGGCATAAAGTATCCGATGGCTAACAAGGATCTTATTCCTATGGTTGCCATCCTTGATCCGGAATTGGTTACTTCCGTACCGGATTTTATCACAGCGGATACGGGAATGGATGTATTGACACATGCCATAGAAGCTTATGTCTCTACGGATGCTACAGATTTCTCAGATGCATTGGCAGAAAAAGCAGTTACTCTGGTATTCCGATTCTTACCGGAAGCTTTTAAAAACGGCAATGATCTGCTTGCAAGAGAAAAGATGCACAACGCTTCCTGTCTGGCAGGTATGGCGTTTAATGCGGCAGGTCTTGGAATCAATCACAGTTTAGCTCATGCAGTGGGCGGAAAGCTTCACATCTCTCATGGTAGAAGCAACGCGATGCTTTTACCGTGTGTCATCGAATACAATGCAAATTTGGATAAGGGCGGATATAATAAAGAATTTGATGTAGCTGCTAAAAAGTATCAGAGACTGGCTAAATTGTTAGATTTACCGGCAAATACAGTTTATGTGGGTGTCAACAGTTTTACCAGAAAGATTGTTGAACTGCAGAAAATGCTGAAGGTTCCCGCAACCTTGAAGGAATTGGGTGCAGATTTAAATCTGGTGCAGGAAGAACGGGGCGATATACTGGAAGCAGCTATGAATGACATCTGTACAAAAACAAATCCAAGAAAAACGAACAAAGAAGATTTATCAAAGATTTTAGATAAGCTCATAGGAGCAAAATAATCTGAATATAAGAGTTTTAAAGACTCAGCGTATAAAATATGTGCGTAATAAAAAAGAAATGCTTTATTTTTTAAAGCATTTTTTTTATGTAGAAAATATCGCTTAGAATATGACGGAACGAAATATCATAAAAGGATGTCATCTGAGAAAAACCTCTTACCTATCCAGAGAAGAATTAAACTGCATAAATAAAATTTTTTACAATATATTAAACTGTGTAAATATATTATTTCCAAGGACTGTTACGGCTTCTACAAATTACATATATAATAAATCCATTAGGTTCTGGGGGATAGAGGCATGGATAAAAAGCAAATTGATTATAAGGCACTTGGAAACAGAGTAAGAAAATGGAGAAAAGAAAAAGGCGTTACTCAGGAAGAACTTGCGGGGGCTATAGAAAAGACTGTACAGCATATTTCAAATATTGAAAGGGCGCATACAAAAGTCAGCCTTGGCACTTTGACAGATATTGCGAATTTTCTGGACGTCTCGCTAAATGATCTGATGTGTGACAGTTTACGGAACTCTGGTAATGCATATCAGCTGGAATACAGTTTAATGATAAAGGATTGCGACGAAGATCAGTACCGCAAGTTGAATAAAACGATAAAAGCTTTAATGGATACGTGGGATTAGGTGAAATCAACCAAGAGATGAAGATGTAGGATGACTGCATCTTTTTTCATTTTTTTGCAGAAGGCTCCATACTATTTATGGAGAATAAAAAGTTTATAGTATCGGGGGGAAATAAAATGTTTAACATACAGGATCCAAGGTATCAAAATAGCCGTCTGTTAAATGAAGCGCTGCTGGAGGCATGTGAGTATGCTGTTTACGGAGCAGGCACCTATGCGTTTGTATCTGCGGATGGTGTTCATTTGCTCATGAAAAATCAAACCTTTGAGAAATTTATAACAAGAGGCACCTATCATTTGATTATCGGCATGGACGAAATCACCAATATAAAAACACTGGCAGCATTAAAGGAATATGGAAGGAAATTCCCAAATTTGCGGTCTGATGCATTTATACACCATACGGCCGGCTCTACCTTCCACCCCAAATACAGTTGGTTCAAATATGAGACCGGAGGAATGCTGGTATTGGGGTCGGGCAATTTGACCGCGAGGGGCTTGCGGAAAAATACAGAGGCTTTTGTGGTGCAGAAGCTGAATGAAGAGGAAATCCTTTCAATAGAAACGAAGTGGAAGGACTGGGTTGATAGCTCCAGAGAATGTATAAAATCTCTGCAAGATCCGGAAGTCATTTTAAAAGCCAGTGAAAACGCCGGTCTGGCTGTTAAAAATCTTAAAACAGCGGGTTGGGAGGACGAAAAGGGCGTCTGGACATTTGGACCGGACAGCGAAGTCTTTATTGCTGAAATACGAGATCATTGGAAAAGTACTCGCTATAAAATGGATGTGGATCTGCCTACAGGGAATTTTTTCTTTGGACTGGGGTTTTTGCCGGAAAAAGAAATTGTCTTAAAAAAAGTAGCGGCAAGGGGAAATCTGGAGGAGATCGAATCCAAGACGATGTCTTTTACTTCAGATAAAAAATATCGAATGGAATTTACAATACAGGAAAATGAAGAAAAAAAAATAAAGGGGTGCCCGTTTACTGTTTTTGTTCGGTTAGCCCCAAGAACCTTCCTTTATACGATCATTCTTCCGGATGAAAGAGGCTATAAACAACTGAGAAGGCAGCTAAAGCGTATGCCGAGAGATCAAGAAGGTCTGATCAGGTATCATACCAATGGGGGGCAATTAAAAGAACGGGTGAATGCACTTGCCATCTTAGATTATCTGAACAGATAGCTGGCATTTTTGTAATAGTAACTTTTGATAATGGCTAATTAGAAATCGAGAGGGAGTCGACCTCCCTTTGACATGCCCGTTTTTATTATCATACTGTAATAAAATCTAAAAATCAAACTGCATTTTGGTTACAAAAGTTGCTTTTCGTTTACAATACATGCATTTCGATTACAAAAGTAGCATCTCGTTTACAAATATTCAGTTGTCAGTTACAAAGATGGCATCTCAACTTACAAAGTGGCATCTCGTTCTACATTTAAGTTCCATTTAAGCCAACTAAGATGCAAAATGATGTAAAACAATATATTTTTATCGATAAACAATAAAAATATATTGACAAACAAATAAAATAAAAATATAATAAAGCTAAAATAAAGCTTTATTTCAGAGAAAACAAGGGAGAATCTTAACATGTGGAATTCCAATAAGTCTTTGCAGCTATCCTGTATATGTACCCGATTTGTGATGGTCTTAGTAGTGGTGTGTGCGGCTGCTCTGCCGTACTTAATTGATATTTATTTGTCTATAGGGCCACATTATATAAGTGAAATGGATATGGGACCGTTTATGGTTATTTTATATGCCTGTTGTATTCCGGCACTTGCGGCATTGTTTAACCTAGACAGACTGCTGAGAAATATTAAAAAAGAAGAGGTCTTTACGGATAAAAATGTGACCTGCCTACGAAGAATCTCATGGTGCTGTTTTGGCGCAGCAGTTCTTGTGGTGATGGCGGGATATTATTATTTTCTCTTCTATTTTGTGGCCGTTGTTATAGCTTTCATCGGTTTGATTCTTCGAGTGGTGAAAAATGTCATTGAGCAGGCTGTCATTATAAAAGCCGAAAATGATTTTACCATATAGGAGGCGGCAGCATGGCAATAATAGTGAATTTAGATGTGATCATGGCAAAAAGAAAGATGTCGGCCGGGGAATTATCAGAGAAGATCGGAATTACACCGGCGAACCTTTCCATATTGAAAAATAACAAAGCAAAGGCGATACGGTTCTCAACGCTGGAGGAAATCTGTAAGGCCTTGGACTGCCAGCCGGGAGATATACTAGAATTTGTAGAGGACTAGGGCGACAAGGCTCACGGTAAAAAGCGAAGGATAAAAGGAGCAAGGAGAGAGCGGGGGGAGTAGAAATGAAGTATTATTTTACAAAATCAGGGGAAGTGAATCCGAACGGACATGAAAAGAGTTATGATATAAAGGGTATTGGCATGAAACCAATGAAGTTTGAACTTGCAGACTTTTGGTTTGCTGCGGCACTTTTATTCTGTGGATTTTTATATTGGAATTTTATCTGGACAACAGACATGGGAGCAGGGGTTACAGCATTTTCTTTCATCCTGTGTGGTGCCGTATACCTCTATTTTAAAGCAAAGGGAGTGACTCAAAGCAGAAAAAGTATGGTTTGGCTGGCTCTGACAGCGGTGTCTTCCGTGCAGTTCCTGCTGTTCGATGGATATACTGTCAAATGCCTTAATCTGCTTTTCACATCGGCATGCTTTATTTATTGGATTGCTGTCAGCACAGGAAGATGTCTGGATATAAAATTATCCGGGTATACCTTATGGGATTTGTTGAACCAGACCTTTATTGTCCCTTTTTCTAATATAGCGTGTGAATTCTTTGGATTAAAACAGGGGCTGTCTAAAAGCAGGTATGGGAGAAATGTTGTGTACATCGCGGCAGGGGCTATTGTGTTTTTGCCGTTAATGGTATTTGTAACAGAGCAGCTTTCTTTGGCAGATGCAGCGTTTGAGGGGGTTTTAGATAAAATTTTGCAGTCGATTTCGCTGAACAGTGTGTTGACCTATACCTTCCAGTTCATAATGGGAATCCCTGTAGCCTGCTATTTATTTGGATTGATTTACGGCAATACGGCCGGACGAAATACGGATAGCATGAGCCGTGAAGAAATTCGCCGGATTTCTGATACCGTTAGTTTTGCACCTAAATTAACGGTTTATACAGTGATGATTGTTTTCAATTTGATTTATCTTTTGTTTTTTGTATCACAGACTGCTTATTTTCTTTCCGCTTTTCAAAATATTCTGCCGGATACATTTACTTACGCCGAATATGCAAGGAGAGGATTTTTTGAATTGTGTAAGGTATCGGGAGTCAACGCATTCCTTATTTTTTTAGCGCATGCTTTTGTAACAAAAAAAGAAAAGTCGGAAGAAGTGTATAAAAGCCCTAAAATGCTCAGATTTCAAACAGCGTTTATGTCGGTCATGACCATTAGCCTGATTATTACCGCCTTGAGAAAAATGTATATGTATATTCAATTTTATGGATTAACGCAGCTTAGAGTATACACTTCGTGGTTCATGGTCATGCTGCTGCTTGCCTTTATTATCCTGTTTATAAGACAGATAAAGGTCTTTAATGCCGCCAGAATCATGATTATCGGTGGAATCTTGGGATTTATGGTGCTTTCTTACGGCAATGCAGACGGCAATATTGCCAAATATAATATTGAGAACTATGAGAACGGCAGACTGGAGGAAATGGACTATAATGCCCTGTTCACGCTGTCAGACGGCGCAGTGCCGTATGCGTATGATTTATATAAGAAAACAGAGGATGCAGAGAAGAAGCAAATATTATATAATTATATTGTTTATGGGAATCAAGAAGGGCAGAATATTACCCATGAAAAAAGTTTCAGAGATTTTAATATTCAGTAAAGCAAGGCAGACGGCATACAAGGGCTGCTGCTAAGCGAAGGAATGAATCAAGCAGCAGAGGAGAAATAAAAAAGGACATGTCAAAGATAGTATTTATAGGAAACAGTATCATAAATGGCTTTCCGTACGACCGGAATCAGGAATTTGTAAGCTTGTACAGGCAGGCATCGGGAAATGAGGTCATCAATAAGGGAATAAACGGGGATACCATTCGTGGGGTCGCAGGACGGTTTGCCCAAGATGTTCTGGCTTATAAGCCGGATCAGGTGGCCATACTGACCGGAACCAATGAATTTATTTATAAGGAAGCTCTTCCAGAGCAGTGTATGAAAGAAATCGCTTATTTAGCAGAGCTTGCAAGGAAGCAGCATATAGAGCCGGTGCTTTTGACCCCGCTCCCCGTGGATCCTGTAATGGCCAAATCCCGATGGATGGTCTGTGATGATGTGGATTATGAGCTTGTTCAGGAACAGATAACGGAATTGAAAAAGCGGATGATTCTGTATGGAAAGGAAAATTACGTTCAGGTAATCGATACGAATTATGCCTTTTCAGAATATGTGGAAAAGGTAGGTGTACAGACGGCATATTATGATGGCATCCATCCAACCAGAGAAGGACACCGCTTTTTAGCCGAAATCATTGGTCGATTTCTTTAAATCAAACATCCTATTTGATAAAAGATGCTGGGATAATTTCCTTACCCCAACATTTATTTTAGAGCCAAAATCTAACCGATAACGATTGGTTTTGCTTTGTTTTTACAATAAATTTTTCTATATGGATACATCAATCTGTTGAGCTGTTTGAGCTTCTCCAGTGCTTTCTTTCAGATACAGTCCGGTACGGCGAATCTGCCCGTTGACTTGCCCGCTTTCCGCTGATTTCAGTAAAAAGTCTGTCTTGGCGCTGTCAAGATAAATGGCTCCTATATCGGCAGCTTTTAAAGAAAGCAGCTGATCGGTTCCATCTTCTGCTTTGATCCAGATTTTCAGTTTATTATAGATTTCATCGCTTTCGTCAATCCATCCATTTTTGTCGGTATCGTAGGCAGAAAGCTCCGCAAAACCGTTTCCGGTCTTTGCACCAAAGAGTTCCTTTCCATTGTTGATCTTTCCATCCTCATTTTTGTCTAATGCCAAATAGCCGCGGCCTTTGGAAAGATAGGAAATCTGATCATCTTTTCCGTCGCTGTCTATGTCGAAGCAAAATTTCTGATCGCTCAGGCTGACAGGATTATTGTCGAGATTGATGACCAGTGGGTCTGACATAACAACCTGTTCGGACCATTTTATTCCAGTATATTCCATGAAACTTCTGGACATTTCTAAATCAATCCCAAAACTTAGTTCACGGCCGTCTTGCGTCTTTGCTATGCCCACAGAAGAGAAGGTCGTACTTTCTTCTTCCGATAAAAAGTGCTCCGCGTAGACATTTCTGACCCACATACCGGGAGCAGGTGCTGCCTGAGTTCCGCTCAATTCGGCAGGTACTTCAAAATTCAGAGATAAACTCTTTAGGGTCTGCTGCGACCGTTCTGTCAGTCCCTTGTAACAAAAACCGCCTTTACTGTCTCTGGTCAGGAGTTCTATCATCTTTCGCAAGAGCATGATTTTGTAATCCTCCATATCCATAAGGGAAAAGGAGCCTTCTTCTGATTTACCCGTGGATAGAACGGAGCCTGAGGATGATTTTTCCGATTTCTTATTGTATGAAAAAAAGGAAGCAGAGCCGGACTGCATCGGCGAACCGTCATCTGCCAAAAGCTTTTTTGTAGCATTTAGGAATTTAGATAAGTTATCCTCTTCCTCTATTTGATCTTTTTTGTTATCTGGGTCTGCCGGCACCCATATTTCGTTTTTTGATTTAGCTTTAGTAAACTCAACAGATTCGTATTCTCTGGCCGAATTTACGGCAATAGTACTGGATTCAATTTTCATTTTAGTTCCCCCTTTTACTTAATTTTTTACACCCATCTATTTATTACGTCGGTAGAAATAGAGAAAACATAACAGCTTGAAGAAAAATAATGTCCTGCTGCCTGGAAATTTTCACCGTAAATTGCTGAGAGCCGCTTGGTAAGAGGTTAAGTTCGGATAAGCAGAAGGTCCGTCTTTTAAACCAGTAGGGCGAGTAGGGGGTCAGATATCTGCGTAAAATTCTTTTAATGAAGAGAGTGAGCAAAAGCCTTGAAATACTGGAAATTGTAATGAAGGAACAATCGATTCAAAGAGGCGTTTACGTAATTTAAGTTATGTAAATAAACTGGAAAGAATTAATTTATAGACTTCACATAGCTATGCAATAATACAAGATGTTTTACTTCCCTGTGAGCACAGCAGCATAATTAAATATCGGAGGGATTGGATTTATGGTATAATGATTCCATTGATTGGAATCGGCGTTGCCGCAGGGAAGGAATCATTGAATCATGCGGCGATGCAGCTTGCGCGATAGAAAGCTTCTTCTATTTAGGAGGGAAGATATGAAAAAATATGAAACAGAGATACGAGTGATTTATGCGGATACAGATGCCATGGGCATCGTTTATCATACAAATTATATCAAATGGTTTGAAGCTGGGAGAAACGAATTGCTGAGACAAATAGGATACCCTTATTCCAGACTGGAAGAAGAGGGAATTTGGCTTCCTGTCATCGCGGTGACCTGTGAGTATAAACATCCGGGAAAGTATGATGACATCCTGCTGATTAAATCATGGGTCAAGGAATTGAGAGCGGCGACGGTGCTTATGGGCTACGAGATCTTCCGAAAGGAAACTGGGGAGTTGCTGGTAACCGGTACCACAAAGCATGGAATTACTTCACCCGAATTAAAACCAGTGAGACTGAAAAAAGTTAATCCGACATTATATGACAGGCTGGCAGAAGATTTGGGCGGTTGACCGTAATATGGACGTGTAAAGTAATGCAAGAAGAAGCACAGGAATTGCATAAATAAGCGAGAGTGGATGGAACGATAGTATTTGTCGAAAGTAATCGTTCAATGTAGATTTACGATTAGTAGGCAAAATCAATGGATGTATGGAAACCAATATAAACTGTAAGATGAAAATACAATATAACGAATTGTGAGGAATATGAATGGAAAAAGGACAAAAATGTCAATTACAAATTGACGATATGAGCAATGAAGGGCAGGGAATTGGACGAGCAGAGGGGATGGCTGTATTTGTCAAGGGAGCGATGCCCGGTGATACGGTTATCGCTGAAATTACCAAGGTAAAAAAGAATTATGCTTTTGCTGTGACAACGGAAATTATAGAACCGTCGCCTTATAGAATTGAAATGGAGTGCCCATATGCAGGAGACTGCGGCGGATGTACGTATGCGGGAATGAACTACGAGGGTCAACTGGCAGTGAAAGAAAGACAGGTGCGAGAAAAGCTTATAAGGTTGGGCGGACTGGAGCATCCGAAACTGAATCCTATAGTGGGTATGGACAAGCCTTACGCCTATAGAAATAAAGCTCAGATGCCCATCAGTACAGGCGGAATTATTACCCGAAAGGGCGGGATCATTGAAAATCTGGGGAAATGTACCATTGGCTTCTATAAAGCTAAGAGTCATGATGTGGTGAACTGTACTCAATGTCTGCTGCAGGCTCCGCCGGTGACAGCTGTTGCAGAAGTTTTGAGGCAATTTATGAAAAGTGATAATATAACAGCCTATGATCCAAAATGGGAAAAAGGGCTGATGAGGCATTTGGTGGTTAAAACTGCTATGGGAACAGGCGAAGTGATGGCTATTCTTGTCATCAATGGCAAAGGCATTCCTAATAGCTCTAAACTGATTGAAATGATGGATGAAGCGGTCGGCAACCTTCCGGTTCAAGAAAATGGTATCGAATATAGTTTGGAAAGTGTTGTCATCAATATTAACAAGGGAAAAACATCAGAAATTATGGGAAAGGAATGTCTGACTATTGCAGGAAAACCAACTATTTTAGAGCGTGTGGGAGATATGGAGTTTGAAATATCGCCGCTGGCCTTTTATCAGGTAAATCCGGTTCAAATGGAAGTGCTTTACAATAAGGTGCTGGAATATGCACAGCTTAAAGGACATGAGAGAATATTGGATTTGTATTGCGGAGTGGGCACCATAGGATTGTTTTGTGCGGAAGCGATGCGGAAAGCCGGGAAGGATGCAGATACAGGCAATACGGGACAGGTTTTGGGGATTGAATCCGTTAAAGGGGCTGTTCTCGATGCAAACCGCAATGCGGTAATCAACGGACTGGTCAATGCACAATTTCTTTGCGGAAGGGCAGAAGAAGAGCTGCCGAAGGTGCTGGCAGGATACGTGGATAAAGAAGGATTTGAAATCCCGCCGTTCCAGCCGGATCTTATCATATTGGATCCGCCGAGGGCCGGATGCGCACCGGAACTGTTAGAAGCAACGGCAGCCGCAGCGCCGGATAAGGTGATATACGTGTCCTGCGACCCGGCGACACTGGCAAGAGATGTGAAAATACTGGGGAAATTGGGGTATAAGTTCGTGGAAGGAACACCGGTGGACATGTTTCCGTGGACGAGGTGCGTTGAGACGTGCGTACTTTTATCCCACAAAAACCCACAAACATCTCCACCATCTTTATAAACCGGAAAATTGAATAAAATGGACTTCAAAGGCAATTCAGCCTCGTCACATGGGAAAATCTCTATTTCTTTGATTAGCGAAGAAATTAGGGATTTTTTCTCTTCATCGATGATTTTGTCATACACTTTATCAAAGTTTGCCAGTAGGGTGTAGATGTTTTCTAATACCCTGACTTTTTTCCTCTGGAAACGGAACGTGATTTAGAAAAAACTTTTTAAATATTTTTCTATGGTATGTAAACCTCTTTTTATACCAATGCGGACAGCTTTTTCACTTACACCTTCTGATTTAGCAATAGCTGTCTTACTCATGCCCATAAAATAATGAGCATAGATCCGCTTTGCCTGCTTTTCCGGCAGAGAAGCAATGGCAGCGTGGAGCTGCTGACTTGTGAGCTTACGTTCGTAAATCTCATCGGGTGAAAGAGAAACAAACAAGATGTCATGCTCAATTCCATCGCCACGATCAAGAGAGTAGTGAGCTTTATAGCGGTATTTCTTTCTCTCATATGTTGCCTCAACTCTTTCAGATTAATTGTTTTCATGGTTTTACCATCCTTTCGATTTTTTTGGTTTGCTGAAATCGAAAGGACAGCGGTGGAGGGCGGCAGTGGGGCTCTATAAACGCAAAAAAGCCCGGCTGTATAGCACAATCGGGCAAAAGGGAATCATTGGAACTTATAGGGTGATGTGTGTGTTCATGTTGGTAGCCGGAATATCCCGTTGGTGGGTATAGGATTTTTTTAACAAATAGGGGTTAGGGGGTCTGCTGTAAATAAAAGTAGACATGGCGGTATCCTCCTTATACCGCCATGTCCTCAAAAAAGGGTAACTTTAATACACCCTCCGCTATCCAATTTTTTCAAAAAGAAAACGGCGGATTTGATTGTTATTTCAAAACCGCCAATTGGAAAGAGTTCTGCTGTTAAACACCTTTTCCAAAAAGCGGTTTTCATATTTCTAAGTTACCGCTTGTCTTGCATTCGTATTAGAAAAAAACTCATTCCCGTAATTACAATAAAAACAATTCCTGATATAAAAAACCAAGATGAAACTCCATGTACTTCCGCAAATGGGCCAGCAATTATAAGACCTAAAGGCATTGTTACTGACATTAAACTGTTCATTATAGAAAATGCCCGCCCTTGCTTCTCTTTTGGTATTGTTTCTTGCATATAAGCAATATAAGGAATATTATAAAAGTTACCGCTTGCGCCCATAAGTGTGCATAATAATGCGAACCCCCAAAAGGCAAATTCAGTTTGAGGAAGAATACCGCATAAGAAGATAGTGATACTTAATCCCAATAGCCCCAAATGCACGGTTTTCAACTTATTTCTAATCGTTCCATATAGGCTAATCAAAAGAGAACATAACATCATCCCTCCGGCATAACCGAATTGAACAATGCTTGCGTGCCAAACTGTAACATGAAAGTAGCTGCTTGACATCAGTGGGAAAAACGAAGAAATGGGCATATAGAAAATCATACATATTGCGGCTGCAACAGTTACAATACAGAGTTTTTTATCTTGTAAAAAAACCGAAATGCCATCTTTCAATTCTGAAATAAAGTTATAGCTGTCTTTTAATTGTGGCTTTAGTTCGGGTATTTTAGTTATAGCAACAGTAGTTGCTGCTATTATCGCTCCTGCCATATCAGAAATTAAAATGATTGGCATAGGTAAAATAGCATACATAGCCGCTCCCACAACTGGCCCTAACATTAACGAACCAGATTGCATAAATTGGTTCCAGCTATTTGCACGAACAAGCTCATTGTGAGGAACAAGCATTGGTGTGACAGATTGTATAGCAGGAGTTTGAAAGATATTCCCTATTGCCCGAACACCAAGAACTATGCAAACAGACCAATACGGCGGCTCACCGATAAAAAAGAATACTGAAAACATTAGAGCTATCATGCCTGTAAATAAGTCTGCGATAATGATTACTTGTTTTCTCTTTAAGCGATCAATCCAAACGCCGACAAACGGCCCCAGAAAAAATTGCGGTACGTAAGCAGATAAACCCGCTAATGCAAGCAACATTGGAGATTCCGTTTTACTTGCCATCCACCATATCAATGAAAACTGAACAGCAGAACTCCCAATCAGTGAGATTGTCTGCCCTAATGCAATAGTAAAAAACTTTTGTTTCCATGAAGCATTTTTCAAAATAGTTACCTCCTTATATCAAACCGACGTTTGGTATGTATTAGGGTAAAAAAATAGTCATTTCAAAATAAGGAACGACTATTTTTCGTTGCCTGTAATTGCATAAAGTTCTTCTAAGGCTTTTATGATTTCCGGCGTCATTATAGGAATATCAATTTGCTCAAAAGTATTTTTGATAAAGACCACAATATTCTTTATTTCTTCCGGCTTCCATGAATACATCCAAGGGTTTATCCAAACATTGAAACATAAAAGTATCATTTGGGATAATTCGCGCGGTTGCGACGTATGTATAGAACAATCCCTTAGCCCGTCTTCAATTATACCAACAAATAGATTAGATGCAGAGCCTAAAGTATCACGCATGTGCAGAGCTAATAACTGTGGATTTTTCATAAATGAGGGCATGATACTATCAATAGCTTCTTGTTTAGCCGAAGATATAGAAAACAAAAGGACTTTGTGTAGTTTTTCAATTCCGGTCAAGCTATTATCTGCTGCGATTGTTTGCATACTTCCAAGGCCTTGTTTTAACATGCGGTTATTTACAGCGCCCATTATATCTTCTTTGGATTTGAAATGATGATAAATTGCACCTTTGCTTAAATCTCCCAGTTCATTGATAATATCTTGAACTGTTGTATGTTCATACCCTTTTGTCATAAACAATTTCATTGCTGTATCAAGGATACGATTTACTGTTATTTCTGGATACTTATTACGAGCCATACTATATCACCTCACTAAACATACCGACCCTTAGTATGTATTATATAGTATAAGCCTATTTATGTAAAGGTAAGCCCCTGTTTACAAAGCACTTCAAATAAATTCTAAAATGAAGCAAATCACCCTAAATGCATAGGAATATCATTTTTATCAATATAAAAAGCCTTAATTATAATGTGGATTGTCAACACTTTTTTAGACAACTTTTTTAAGGTTAGTAAGCCGATATTCTCTTGGGGTCATATAACCCAGTGACGAGTGGATTCTGTGGTTGTTAAACTAGCTTACATAATCCGATAAGAGGAACAGCTTACAATAATAGTGTAAAAGGCCTAATATAAATCGCCTCTCAAACTTGCGAAAGTGGTCATTCTCCGGGCACATTTGCTTAGAATAATTAAGGCGCTATGTTGGTAATACAGGGGCATTATCGTAGATAATTATTTTGGTAATACTGGGTAAAAAGTTGTTCGTTATTTAGCAGGGTAGGCAACTTTTTTGTTTTTCGGGGTATACATCCCAATTACAAGCTTAGTGTTCAAGGAAAATCGTAAAACGAAGGACCTCTTGCTTATTGATGCCGCTAATGAATTTGAAAAAGAAAAGAATCAAGATAACCTTACGGATAAAAATATTAATAAGATTATAGAAACTTATCAAGAATCTGGTAAATTGCGAAGAACTTTTAAAATACACATATTTTCAAGAGACGTAAAAAAGCATATAAGGAAGATATGGAGGTAACTATGAAGAAAGTTTTAGAAGAAAACTTAATTTATGAAATTCTTTCCGTTGTAGAGGAAATTCCCAAGGGCAGTGTCGCCACATACGGGCAAATTGCAAGGTTAGTAGGCAGAGATAAAAATGCAAGACTTGTTGGAAAAGTTCTCAGCCGAGCAGAATATTATGGAGAATATCCTTGTCATAGAGTAGTTAATCATGCAGGCAGACTGGTGCCAGGATGGATTGAACAAGGTAACTTGCTTCGTAATGAGGGCATCCCTTTAAAAGATGAAACCCATGTTGATTTAAAGAAATGTCAATGGCAGATTCTGCTTTGAAGGGCCAATTCTTCTATGTTGTATGGCCGGGTTCTTGGGGGTGTGATTTGTTTATAATTGATGATCTTGCACCAGTTGCTTATACCATTCGTGAAGCCATTGCCGACCGCAATGTTTTGGGGGATCAACTATTAACGGGATTCGATGCTCCTGAACTGAACACTCTTTATGTGGACAGAACATCCATTTCCCGTCATTTGAAAAATATTTTTGAAACTGGGGAACTTGATGAAAAGGTGGTATGTGCAGAAATTGCACATACCACTCAACACGGTGCAATGGAAGGAAAAACTCAGATAAAATCGGTAAAGTATTACAATCTGGATGCAATTATCTTCATTGGTTGGAAATCATTTCTTCACGTGATACAATGAAGCAAAAGAAATCTATTATGATTTTTGATTCATTATCGCATAATGTCAAAAGTTCAAAAGCAAGGAGATGAAATATGTCTAAAATGCCAATGATGTTTGTAGGCCATGGTTCGCCTATGAATGCAATAGAAGATAACCGTTATACCAGAGGTTGGAGAAAAATGGTGGAGAAAATACCTAAACCTGAGGCAATCATATCGATTTCAGCTCATTGGTATACAAAAGGTACGAAAATTATGAATGAGGAAAATCCAAAAACTATTTATGATATGTATGGATTTCCAAAAGAATTGTATGAGATCCGATATAATGCTCCGGGCAATCCGCCCCTTGCCGGAAATGCAAAAAGCTTAATAAGCAGACGAAGTGTGTTCGATAATTCTTGGGGCATTGACCACGGAACCTGGTCTGTTCTGGTTCATATGTATCCTGAAAGGGATATTCCTGTTTTTCAGATCAGCATAGATGCTTCTGCTCCCCCGGAGGTTCATTACCAGATGGGTATGGAATTAAAGTCCTTAAGGCAACAGGGTGTTCTTTTGCTGGGCACCGGAAATATTGTTCACAATCTACAACTGGTTGATTGGGAAATGAAAGACAAGGGGTTTAATTGGGCCTATCAGTTTGATGATTTTATTAAAGAAAATATTGAAAATGGGAATCACGATGAAGTTATTCATTATCAAGGAATGGGAGAAACAGCAAGATTAGCAGTTCCTACGCCGGATCATTTTAACCCCATCTTATATATACTTGGTGCCGTTGATAAAGAAGATAATATATTAGTATATAACAACAGTTGCATGATGGGGTCTCTGTCTATGACAAGCTATTTATTTACATAGACAGCAACGAGACATATTTTGATAACCATGCCAGGACCGAGCTAAGATGTTGAGGTTCTGCCCGCAAATGAAGTAAAGGCTGTGAGAGTCTATGAATGATTCTCACGGCCTTTGCACGTTACAATCCATTAAGGGTATGGAATAGCTTACTTTTTTGCAATTTATATGGTGGTCTACGGAGCGTGGATTATTTTTTGGAGTACATTAGTTTATACTAGAGTCAAGGTGAACACAATGAATACAGGACGTTATAGTTTACCGATATAGAGAAAACGGCATCCGAATAAATGATTACTGATTCGAACACAAGGAGGACATGGAAATGAATGAAAAAGTTGTTATTATATCAAATGGTTATGATCGTATAGATGGCAGAAATGCTTATCAATCGGACATCAAACGTTTAACGTTAGGTGCTCCTATGCTGGAAGAAAATAAAAAAATGCAGATTGCAGTACAAATTTGGAAAATGAATAAAGAGGATGAATTGATTGTGGCTCAGGAACTGCCTGTTCATCAAGTATTTGACATGATGATATTTTTGTCCAGGACATTGCTTTACTTTAAAGAGGCTTATAGACTTCCGCTTTTATATGACCCGGAAAAGCCCACCGTGGAACGTATTGGAGTACAAGGCGATGTATTGCCCGTAGAGGTTTGTACTGACAATCAAAACATCAATGAAGACATCAAAGCATTTGCACAGAGTCTGAATGATTTAGGGGAATTAATTGGAGAACGACAACGAGTACTGGGTCGCATTTTAGAGGAATTGGAGTGTTATTAATATGAAACAAACATATCGGCTATCCCCTGCCAGACAGATGACCGAAGAGGAAGAATCCCTTGTTTGGCAAAAACCGTCTTCACATATTGAAAGTGAAGCAGAAAGACGTATATATCAAGAAGTAGTAAGAAATTGGAATCGCGGTGAAATGAAAATCAGTACAATTCTACTGGAGGGTGATGCCGGTTCGGGAAAAACCCAACTTGCGAAAGCACTCTCTGCTGATTTCAACCTACCTTATACTAAAGTAACTTGTTTTGCAGATATGGACAAATCCGATGTGCTGGGCTCCATCCTTCCGGTGCTGTCTGAAAAAGATGATAAATCAGGTACTGTCGAATATCAATATTATCCGTCAGAAATTGTCCGTGCATATGAAAATGGATGGCTTTTAGAGATTCAGGAGCCCACAGTGATTCGGGATGCGGCTGTTTTAATGGCGTTAAATTCTGCCTTAGAACCAGATGGCAGCCTAAACTTACCTACTCGTATTGTACACCGGCATCCTGATTTTATTGCTGTTATTACAACAAACCGTGGATACAATGGATGCAGGCCTTTAAATGAAGCCTTGCGCGATCGAGTACAGCATGCTGAAAAACTAGACTTACCCCCTAAAGCAGTTATGATGGAGCGAGCCGAAGCTAAGACCGGCTATCATTCTGAAAAGGTTCTTTCTCTTTTAGCCGAAGCTATTATTTTGCTGGATAAAACGGCTCAGGCTAATGCCATTAAAGGTGTGGCCGGGATGCGATCCTATATCTTTTGGGTTGATGCCGTTGCAAGCGGTGCTTCCGTGCAAAACACTTTATATTACAAGGTGCTTTACAAAATTACCACGGATCCACAGGAACTTGCCCTTTTAGAACAGGCATTGATAAGTCATGGCTTGACAGCTAAACTTGAGGAATTAGATAGGGCATGCCATTCTCATCCAGATGGAGAAAATCCAGAAGTAATGGAACTTCATATTGCCGAAAATGGGGAATACTCTGCGGAATTGGATCAAACTGATAAAAATGCAATCCGACTGAGAAAATCAACAGACAGTGAAGGACATTCGGATACGAACAGTGATAAAAGTACTGATGTCACAAGCAATGATAATGGAGATAACGGTACGCCATTTTACCATGAGCTTAATCAATCTATTACAACGGAGTTACAAAAAAAGGAATTCCGTAAACAATTAAACAGGGAAGCACGTCAAAGCAATCAGGGCACCTGTCATGAAGCAATCCGACTTATTGTCCATCGCCCGGAAGCCACCTCCCAAAGCAGGGAGGAATATCACAACATGGCTGCTGACTTACTTCCAGTCATTCGGGAATTAATTCGCAAAACAAATCCACTTTTAGAGCATGAGGTTTCTTCTGAATTCGCTAAATCTCGGCTTTATGGTACAAAGTTCTGTGCAGATCAAGCTGCTGCTCTGGATTTCCGCGTATTTGCCCGCAAGCGTCCGCCCGAGGAAGAACCCTCTCTCGCAGTGGCTCTCCGGATTGACGAATCCGCATCAATGTCTGCTTTCGGACGCTTAGAAGCAGCAAAACAGGCTGCAGTCGCTTTATATGAATTCTGTACGGGATGCGGTATTCCGATAATGATTTATGGTGATACAGCAGACCGCTCTAAGCTGGAACAAATGTCTATTTATGCATATGTGGACTTTGAAAGTAGGGATGCGGATGAAAAATATACTCTTATGAATATTCAGGCTCGCAGCAACAACCGAGATGGTATGGCTTTACGTATTATTTCTGATAGGCTACTTCATGCACCTCAAAAAACCAAATTAATAATCAGCATCAGTGACGGGCAGCCTAAGGCTATGCCTGATTATTCCGGTGAAAAAGCAGCTCATGATATGAAAGATACTTTACAGGAATTTAGGCGTAAGGGTATTCAATTTCTTGCTGCTGCTATTGGGCAGGATAAAGAGGCTATCCGTGAGCTTTACGGAGCTGAAAATACATTGGATATAACTGATTTGAAGCAGCTCCCGGCAAGGTTGGTACAAATAATTGCAAGGCTT
Organism: Aminipila luticellarii; assembly: GCF_004103735.1. Taxonomy (NCBI): domain Bacteria; kingdom Bacillati; phylum Bacillota; class Clostridia; order Peptostreptococcales; family Anaerovoracaceae; genus Aminipila; species Aminipila luticellarii. The sequence continues at coordinate 562,468 of NZ_CP035281.1, forward strand.
CTATAAGGATGCTATACTAAGTAGAAATGAATCTGCCTATGGCCGATTAAGGCCAACTTTGAATCAAAAAGAGTGAGAAAACAAGGAGTTAGATCTATGGAAATAAGAATTATTAAAGAAAATAATGTTGAAATAGCTATCGTAAATAGTAATGAGCTTTTGATAACAGATGTACAATCTGCAATAGATTTTATGGGTACAACAGAGTATGAAACCGGATGCAGCTGTTTTATCGTAAACAAATCAGCAATCTGTGAGGACTTTTTTAATTTGAGTACAAAAATAGCTGGTGAGATATTACAAAAGTTTATAACCTATCATAAAAAAATAGCTATTATAGGAGACTTTTCAATTTATACGAGTAAGAGCTTAAAGGATTTTATTTACGAATGTAATAATGGAAAAGATATATTCTTTTTACCTGATGAACAGCAGGCAGTTGAAAAATTAAGTAGATTTTAATTTAGAAAGGCTTATAAGGCATGCCATACACCTTAAAAATGAAAAAAGCGGCAAGCGTTGGCTTAATCCTGATGTTACCTTGAAAGACATAATAAACGCGAATAGTCGTTGCGACGCTTAGCCCTGTGGACGGATATTGCCTAAAATTCAATACCGAACCAAAACCAGAGTTCTTGCATATGATAAAGAAGTTTTACAAAAAAGTGGTGTTATAGGAGGATTTTCATATGCCATATTTACAAAACTCAATGGAACTCAATTTATTTTTTTTGCGTATACTCAAGGAGCACGCGCTGTTCATGCAGCTTTCTTTTATGCCGAGGGACAAGGAATGGGCCAACATGGCTGTGGATCTTCGCGAGCGACTGACACAATTACTTAAGCAAGCCGTGATACTCTCTAAAGGATATATTTCGCAAGAAGTCATGACCTCGGGAGAACTATTCACACAATATACGGAAGAGGCCGAGCGGCAGATGGAAGGCTTCACTGGAGTACCGATAGATATTCAGATTACCATGGATGAGTATGATATGGGCGGTGCAATGATTCCTCCATCTTCTATGAAACCATACATGGATGCACTCAACCAGAATGCTTTAGCCTTATCACAACAGTTGCTGCAATTTATGAAAAGAGTACTGGGGGATGTTGATGCATGCCGTGCTATTACAACCCTCTATCCAACTCAGATCGACCACCTTGCCCGTGAAGTGCGGCATTATATATTCATGCTGAAAATGCTGTTGTCCGGGGATATGGAGATAACCCCTCAGGAATTTGCCGGAGAACAAGCCTTCTGGAATGAAATTATGAGAGAACATGCCCAATTCATCGATGGCCTGCTTGATCCATCTGAAACTGGACTTAAGGAGCAGGCATCGGTATTTGCTGAACAATTTGCAAATCTTGTTCAGCAGGCTGAAAACGCAGAAGAGAACCCGGAGATTTTACCACAGGTCACGGCCGACAGTAAGGACGCTACATACGGTATTGAAAATTTTAAGTCGCAAGGTGCACAAGGTATACTTTCATGTAAAATCCAATCCATTATTAACCCTCTGCTTTCAGATCATGTGTTGCGTGAAGCAAACTATTATCTGCGCATTTTAGGGGAAAATGCACAAGCATGACATCAATGGTTTCAGACTGAATATTTTAATAAAAAGCACAAAAACCGCACTACCTGTAATCGTAGATGCGGTTTTTGCTTTGCCGGATTTTGAAAGGAAAGCTTTTAAAAAGTTCCTTCCGCATACCCCTATCCATCCATTATTATCCATATAAGTAGGATTTTATATTTTGATTAATACAGGCTTTCCAGAGAACGAAATTGTATGGATAGTCCCAGTCAATTTGGGTCTGAGGGTTTTCAAAAATCTGGTTGAGCCGATTGCTGTTAAAGAGAATAGAGCCATTTTGGTCAAAGGCTACGCCATCTACCCACACCATCCGATCTTCAGCAATAAGTTTGTGGAATTGACCGGTATCAGCATGATAGAAGCCAATACCCTTTCCTTCCAGCATGGTGTAAAAAACATTTTCTTTATTATCAGCACACATGCCATCTGTTGTGGTGCCTTTGCTGCCAAGGTATTGGACAGCGTTGCTAATTACTTCTAAAGGTATATTGTAATCCCGAAGCAGTGCTGTGTCGACGGCGTACAAATTTCGGGCTGTCAGCGGGCAGTAATAAAGAGTGGATCGATCTGCTGACAAGGCGATGCCATCCGCACCCAATTTCATAGGGCGATCACTGTATACTGGTCTATAGTCAATTTCAAATATGAATCCGGGGAAATCTTGTGTGCTGTAATGCTGATCCAGTACCCGCCGGAAGGCTTTGGTTTTCATGTCATAAATGATAATTCCGCCCACGACCGGATGATTGGGCCACCCACTTCCGGAATCGGTAATATAGGCAAAGCCATTTTTATTGTCTACAACAATATCATTTAAAAAAGATGTGCGGTAGGGGGCAATTTCATTTGGGATTGTTATGTAGTCAATCATTTGATTGGAATTCAAATCCCATATAATTAATTTCTGAGAACCGGGTTCAGAAGGGGCGTAGGCAATTTTTCCCTGATCTAAAATCCACATCCGGTTATGCTCATCGATTTCATATCCCATGACAGATTGTAGGACCTGAATATTTCCGGCTTGGTTCCATTCCCAACTGGGAAATGCATGAAGAATCGGCTTTTCATTCTCAATCGTAATGTAATTCATGGTTGCGGGTATTCCCTCAGCCCAACGGGGAACGGCGGCATAGATGATACCATTTTGATCGACTTTTATTCCTGTAGGTATAGCGTGTTTCCAGTATTGATTCATCTCAAATTCAGACTTCATATTTGCATCTGGAAAATTCCAGTCCAAGCGGTTCCAGGATAATAATATATGATATTTCATGCAGTAGTATCCTCCTATAGACTTAGTGCGGGATTAAGCTCAAGTAAAAAATACGCACTAGGCTTTATTATTCTGTTCCAATTATAATATGGAAAGACTCTTTTAATGTTACCGCCCTTCTATATTTGCAGGGTTTTGATTTGTAATATTCTCGAAAAAATTTGAAGATATAAACAAAATGCTTTATAATTAGTTGTTAAGGCATTATAAATCAGAGTTGTTAAGTAGGAACAGGCAAAATAGTTGCTATATTATTGCGCAATAGCTTCTATTAGAATATTTTATTACGTAGGAAATATCGCAAGCGATATTGACGGAGTATCATAAAGAGCTACCACTAAATGCGAGCGAATGCGAGCTAAAAGCGCCTCGCAGAGGATTTTTTTATTACGTAGGAAATATCGCAAGCGATATTGACGGGGTATCATAAAAAGCTACCACTAAAATGCGAGCGAATGCGAGCTAAAAGCGCCTCGCAGAGGATTTTTTTATAAAAATGAGGAAATAATATGACTTTACAAGAATTAGAAATCGGGAAATCAGCTTCTATTTTATCAGTAGGGGGAGAAGGTGCCTTACGGCAGCATTTCCTTGATATGGGACTGATTCCCGGAGCAGAAGTTACCATGGTAAAGCTGGCGCCTATGGGCGATCCTATGCAGTTAAAAATTCATGGATATGAATTGACTATTAGAATAGCAGATGCTAAAAAGATACAAATCAAACCGATTGATACCCCCGCTGAAGAAAAAGAAATCAATCGGAATAAAAAACAGATTCCTCATCCGGGTCTGGGAGAAGGAGGGAAATACCATGTAAAGGCAAATGAGCATCCTTTAAAAGATGGAGAACAGCTGACCTTTGCACTTGCGGGAAATCAAAATTCAGGAAAAACGACTTTTTTTAACCGGCTGACCGGTGCGAACCAGCACGTTGGAAATTTTCCCGGAGTGACGGTAGATAGAAAAGATGGAGTGATAAAAGGGCATGAAAATACTCTGGTAACCGATCTACCGGGTATTTATTCCATGTCTCCTTACAGCAGCGAGGAAATTGTGACCAGAGAGTTTATATTACACGAAAAGCCCAAAGGCATTATAAACATAGTGGATGCATCCAATATTGAAAGAAATTTATATTTAACGTTGCAGCTGATGGAACTGGAGGTTCCTATGGTCATAGCGCTGAATATGATGGATGAGGTTCGTGAAAATGGTGGTTCCATATTGATCAATGAAATGGAGCAGCTGCTTGGCGTTCCGGTGGTGCCCATTTCAGCAGCGAAGAATGAAGGAATTGATGAAACCATAGAACATGCGCTTCATGTGGCAAAATATCAGGAAAAGCCGGGAAGAATGGATTTTTGCAGTACGGACGGAGAGGGAAGTGCCGTACACAGATGCATTCACAGCATTATGCATCTTATTGAAGATCACGCAAAAAAGGCAGGAATTCCCGAGCGGTTTGCAGCTACCAAATTAGCGGAAAGGGACAAGCTGGTTCTGGAGAAATTGAATCTGGATGACAATGAAAAAGACATACTGGAGCATATTATCCTTCAGATGGAAAAAGAGCGCGGGCTGGATTGTGCCGCAGCCATTGCAGACATGAGATTTAGCTTTATTCAGAAACTGTGTTCGGCAACCGTGATAAAGCCAAAGGAAAGCAAGGAGCATGCAAGGAGCCGAAAAATCGATCAAATCCTGACTGGAAAATACACAGCTATTCCGGCTTTTATAGCGATTATGGGTCTGGTCTTTTGGCTGACGTTTAATGTTATTGGTGCTTTTTTTGTTAATTTGCTTGATATGGGCATCACCTGGCTTACCAATATAACTGATACAGCTTTAGGTGCATTGGATGTGAATCCCGCTCTTCATTCCTTGATTATTGACGGCGTTTTTAACGGTGTGGGAAGTGTACTGAGCTTTCTGCCTATTATTGTCACGCTGTTCTTTTTTCTGTCCATGTTGGAGGACAGCGGGTATATGGCACGAGTAGCTTTCGTTATGGACAAGCTCCTAAGAAAAATTGGCCTTTCAGGGCGGAGCATTGTCCCGATGCTAATTGGATTTGGCTGTACCGTACCCGGAGTCATGGCGAGCAGAACACTTTCCTCTGAGAGGGACAGAAAGATGACGATATTATTGACTCCTTTCATGAGCTGCTCGGCAAAGCTTCCTATTTATGTATTCTTTACGGCAGCATTTTTTCCCAAGCATGGGGCACTGGTTATGATTGCCCTGTATTTTACCGGGATTGCCATGGGAATTCTTGTGACTTTTTTATTGAAAGGAAGCGTTTTCAGAGGAGAAGCGGTGCCATTTGTCATGGAATTACCGAATTATCGTATGCCGGGAAGCAAAAATGTAGCACAGCTGTTATGGGAAAAAGCCAAGGATTTTATGCAGAGAGCTTTTACTATTATTTTTATAGCGACCATTGTTATCTGGGTCTTACAGACTTTTGATCTGCGGTTTGAAATTGTAACGAATTCTCAGGACAGTATACTTGCTTCCGCAGCAGGCATTATCGCTCCGATCTTTAAACCGTTAGGCTTCGGCGACTGGCGAATTTCCACGGCACTGATTACCGGCTTCATAGCGAAGGAAAGCGTTGTTTCTACTTTATCTGTGCTTATACCTTCCAAGACGATACTGTTCAGTTTGCTGACCCCATTAAACGCAGCAGGATTATTAGTGTTCTGCCTCCTGTATACGCCCTGTGTGGCCGCTGTCGCCTCCATCAAACGTGAACTGGGGGGCAAATGGACCATGGTTGTTGTGATAGGACAGTGCGTCATTGCATGGTTGGCAGCATTCATTGTACATATGGTCGGATTGTTAATCGGACTATGAGAATGGAGGTGGTACCGTGGATTTATTAGCAATTATTTTACTTCTGATGCTTGCTCTTTTGATATCTAATGTAATCGGACATTATGTTCCGTTTATCCCCATGGCATTGACTCAAATTATATTTGGGGTCATTATAGCACTTATTATAGGGGACTATACGTTCGAAATCGGAGCAGAATGGTTCTTGCTTTTGTTTGTAGCACCGCTTTTGTATAATGATGGACGGCATTTCTCAAGAGAAGAACTGTGGGGAATGAAGGCTCAAATATTTGGCAATGCTTTTGTTCTTGTTATACTGACTACCGTCATTTGCGGCTATGTCATTAATCAGCTTATACCCAGTGTTCCCATTGCTGCGGCTTTGGCGCTGGCGGCAATTCTGTCTCCCACAGATCCTGTGGCTGTCAATGGCATTGCTAAAAGAATAAATGTGCCTGAAAAAGTGATGGTTCTTGTAAGGGGAGAGTCGCTGATCAATGATGCGTCCGGCCTTATTGCATTTAAATATGCCATCGCAGCGGCTGTTACCGGATATTTCTCCCTAAAGGAAGCTGCTTTGGATTTTTCTTATACCTTTCTGATTGCAGTAATTTCCGGGGTTCTCTTCGGGCTGGTCATAACGTTCACTCGCTTTAACCTGCGTAAAAATGGAATAAATGATCCGGTGTTCCATTCGCTGCTTCAAATCCTGACTCCATTTGGCATCTATATCGTTACAGAGGATCTGTTGCATGCTTCTGGAATTATTGCTGTGGTGGCGGCCGGAATCATTTATTCCATTGTCAGGGAGCACACCGAGACGTATATGGCGGAAGAACAGCTGCTCACAGAAAACACATGGTCGATTATTTTATTTGTTTTAAATGGATTTGTTTTCTTATTATTGGGAATGAATATTCCATCGGCTATGTTTGAAACGATTTCCAATCCGGATATGGGCAACTGGCTGGTCTTTGGGTATGTAGCCGTTATCGGATTTGTCATTCTTGCTATTCGTTTCGTCTGGTCCCTGGTGAGCAAGGCATATAGTTATTATGTGGGGAAAAGAAAGGATGCGGAAAAGCCTGAAATAAAGACAGCTCTGATTACGACCTTAGCCGGTGTACGCGGTGCGGTGACGATGGCCGGCGTTCTGACGGTGCCGGCTGTTTTAGAAAATGGAGAAATATTTCCGGCACGTTCGCTGATTATTTTTATTGCAGCGGGAGTGATTCTGCTGCTGCTGATTCTTGCTACGGTGCTTCTACCTTTGCTCTGCAAGGAAAACCCGGAAAGCAATGCACAAGAGGGTACAGACCTGACCTGGGCTAAAAACAAGCTTTTGCTGTCGGCAATTAAAAAGATTAAAGAGGAAACAACTGTAGAAAATGAGTCTGCGGCGTTACAACTGATAGATGAATATACCGTCAGCTTTCAGAAGAATCTTTACGGACATAAATCAGATGAAGAGCACGCGGAACGCTATAACCGCAAGATCAATGAGATCCGTTTGCTGGCTCTAAATATGCAGAGAAAATATATCAGCGAGCTTTTGGAAAAGGATGAGATAGACAGTACTGTTTTTGCCTTTCTGACCAAGTTCCTTGATTATAGAGAAGAAAATGTAGACTATAATTTCCGATCGGGCGCTGTGTTTTTCTTAAAACGTGTGATGCGGGGGTTCAGCCGTTTAAGCGGAAAACGATATAAGAAGTCAGGTGTGGAATTAGAACATCTGCATTTTATAAGAGATGTTCAGATCAAAGCCATGGAAGCTGCTGTGGAAGGCCTGGAAAAGTACGCTAAAACACAAGAGCAGCCCGAATATATTTATGCTGTGGTTTTTGATTATGAAAAAATGCTCCAGAGGGTGAAACGTACAAACGACCGGGATGATGACAGAATGGAAGAGCAAAAGGAAGAACTGCGGTTTAAGGTATTGGATGCTGAACGTTCTGAAATACGCAGGCTGTATGAAGCTGGTGAAATAAATGGCGAGCAGGAAAAAGAACTGAGAAGATTTACAAACTATATTGAGAGCATCATTTTGTATGAACATAATGAATAACAGGAGGACTGCAATGAAAAAACTGGACAGGGAATTCTATGACCGGGATTCCGTTTTAGTTGCTAAAGAGCTTTTGGGGAAGATACTTGTACACGAAACAAACGGTCAAAGAATTTCAGCCAAGATTGTGGAAACAGAAGCTTATATGGGCGTTGAAGATAAGGCTGCCCATTCCTATGGCGGTAAGAGGACGCCCAGGGTAGAAGTGATGTATGGAAGCTCCGGATTTTCTTATATATTTATGATTTATGGAATGCACTGTTGTTTCAATATAGTAACGAATGAAAAAGAAAAGCCTCAGGCCGTGTTAATAAGAGCCGCTGAGCCACTGGAAGGAGTGGAATGGATGGCGCAGAAGAGATTTAAAAAGCCATATGAGCAGTTAACAAAGCTTCAGCGGCGAGGTCTCACCAACGGACCGGGAAAACTATGCTGTGCATTGTCATTGGACCGGAGCTTTAACGGTATGGATTTATGCGGTGATGAAGTATATGTAGAGGACGGAAAAACCAGAAACTCAAATATAGTGACCACAAAACGTGTAAATATTGACTATGCTGAAGAAGCGAGAGATTATCCCTGGAGATTTTATATAAAAGACAATGAATATGTATCTGTCAAGTAAATACCCTTGATTCTTTCAATATTTCAATCCTGCATCGAGAACAGAAAGGGTATGTATAAATTCTATAACAAATAAAAACACTGAAAAAGCCGATTTATTGGAAATAAGTCGGCTTTTTCAGCATGCTGCACGAATTATTAATGCTATGAATGGAAGGGTCCTATTTTAAAGCTTATGATTGCATAGACTGGCCGCCATCCACGTGAAGAACTTGCCCCGTCACGTAGGAGGAGTCATCACAGGCAAGGTATACATAGGTCGGCGCAAGCTCTACAGGCTGCCCGGCTCTTTTCATTGGGTTATCTGAACCGAAGGTTTCAATGTACTCGGCAGAACGGCTGGCCGGCTGCAGAGGCGTCCAGATAGGCCCGGGAGCTACGGCATTGACTCGAATCCCTTTTGAGACCAGAGAACGCGCCATGGCTCGGGTAAAGCTGACAATGGCTCCTTTTGTACTGGAGTAGTCGATCAGATCATCATATCCGATATAAGCGGTAACGGAAGCGGTATTGATGATGGCACTGCCGCAGGTTAAATGAGGCAGTGCCAGCTTCGTCATCAGAAACATTCCGAAGAAGTTGATTCTAAAGGTGGTTTCCATCTGCTCCATGGAAATGTCCTCAATACTGTCTTGCGGGAACTGTACACCGGCATTGTTTACCAGCACATCCAGGCGCCCCAATTCTGAAACACAATCGGAGACCGTCTTTCTGCAAAAATCTTCATCTCGTATATCTCCCGCAAATAAAAGGCACTTTCTGCCGTGGGATTCAATGTATGATTTAGTTATTCGCGCATCTTCATGCTCATTATAATAAACAATACAGACATCTGCTCCTTCTTTTGCAAAAGCTACAGAAGCAGCTCTTCCGATACCGCTGTCTCCGCCGGTTATCAATGCTACCTTACCTTTTAATTTTCCGGTTCCAATGTAGGCCGGATCGTTAAAGACGGGCTTTGGCACCATCAGCGTTTCCAGACCGGGTTGTACCGGCTGATGCTGAGGCGGAAATTGAATGGGTACCTGATTACATTCTTCTTTATATCCTAAATAGGGATAAAATGGATTCATTTTTGATCACCTCTAAAATCATAATAATATAATATATATTTGACACGGAGGGATTAGAACATTATTTCTTGGAAGCCCTGCTCCGACGCGGTAAAGGCAGGTGATGTCCATGTGAATACTTACCATGCAGTTGGAAACAATACCTTCAGGAGGTGTTTCTACTATGATATCACGTAAATCAGTAATAACTTTCGGCATGGTTGCCATTCCCATTGCCATGCATACCACCACACAGGATCATGATATTCATTTCAACCAGCTGCACAAGGAGGATAACAGCCGCATTCGTTATAAGAAGACTTGTGCGCACTGCGGTAAGGAAATCACTGCGGGAGACATTGTAAAAGGTTTTGAGTATGACAAGGACAAGTATGTAGTGGTCACAGATGAAGAGATTGAAAAGGTTAAGACAGAAAAAGAGAAATCCATTCAGATTCTTCACTTTGCCCAGTTGAATCAGATTTCTCCGGTGTATTATGAAAAAACGTATCAAGCCGTACCGGAGACAGGAGGGGAAAAGGCTTTTGAACTTCTCCGTTCTGCATTGATGACCGAACAGAAAATTGCCATAGGAAAAACGGTCATGGGAACCAAGGATACCCTGATGGCCATTATACCTCGGGAGGATGGTATTCTCATTTCGACCATGTTTTATGCCGACGACATTAAGGAGCTTCAAAAACAGTACGTAAAGCCGGAGGTTTCTGATCAGGAATTGAATATGGCGAAGGTACTGATCGATTCCATGGATACCCCTTTTGACCCTTCAAAATATAAGGATGAATATCAGGAAAGGCTTCGCGCGCTCATTGAGACCAAAATATCCGGAAAAGAGATCGTTGCCGCAGAACCGGATCGTGCCGGCAAGGTTATTGATCTGATGGATGCCTTGAAAGCCAGTGTGGAGAAAGCTAAGAAAGACAAGGAAATGGCGTGATCTTATGGAGAAAAAGCTAAGCGAATATAACCAGAAAAGAGACTTCGGAAAAACCTTTGAACCAGAAGGAAAAATAGAAGATTCCGAAGAACAGCTGAAATTTGCGGTACAGCATCACAGAGCACGGCGGGATCACTATGATTTGAGACTAGAGTGGATGGGGGTTCTTTTGAGCTGGGCGGTGCCCAAGGGACCCACTTATAACACGAAGGAAAAGCGGCTCGCCGTTCGGGTGGAGGAACATCCGCTGGAATACAGGAATTTTGAGGGGACTATTCCCAAGGGGCAATACGGCGGCGGTACGGTCATGCTTTGGGACGAAGGATTTTGGGAGCCTTACGGAAATGTATCGGAAGGACTCCTCAAAGGTGAGATGAAGTTTGTGTTGAAGGGAAGACGCTTGAAAGGAAAGTGGGCCTTGATCCGCTGGAAAGCAAGATCCGATGAGAAATCGGAAAACTGGCTTCTACTGAAAGAAAAAGATGAGTACGCCAATACGGAGGATGCCATATCAGAATGGACTACCAGTATCAGAACCGGGCGCACCATGGAAGAAATCCAAAGAGGGGAAGATGAAAAAATAAAGAGAAATCCCTTTAGTAAGGCGGATGTGCAGCTTGCCAAATTAGTGCAAAAGGTACCCGGCGGGGAAGAGTGGCTCTATGAATTAAAATATGATGGGTATAGAATCCTTGCATTTGTGGAGGGCAACAGTGCAAGGCTGCTTACAAGAAACGGCAAGGATTATATAGGGCGGTTTCCTGATATCGCGGCATCCCTTATCGATCTTTCCGCGGGAAGAGCGGTGGTGCTGGACGGAGAAATGGTCATCACAGATTTATCAGGCAAGACAGATTTTCAAGCCTTACAGAACTATATGAAAAATCCCAGAACTAAAAATTTGACCTATATCGTTTTTGATATTCTCGCATTGGACGGTAAAGACCTGCGGAAAGAACCTTTAATCTACAGGAAACAAACCCTTGAAACTTTCATGAAGGACGCTCCTAAAAACCTCTACTACAGCCGTTATGTCAGAGGACATGGAAAAGAAAGCTTTGATGCGGCTTGCCAGACTCATATGGAAGGAGTTGTAGGGAAAAAAGCAGACGCCATTTATAGTGGGACGAGAAACGGGGATTGGATCAAGCTCAAATGCGATAAAAGGCAGGAATTCGTCATAGGAGGATATACAATTTCCGATAAAAGAGTAAACGGAATAAGTTCTCTGCTCCTCGGTGTGTATGAAGGAAAAGAATTGATATATGCGGGGCGTGCAGGCACAGGCATCGGTGAGGCAGACAGGAAGATGTTAGAGGAAAAATTTCAAGGATTACAGCGGACAGAAGCTCCCTTCAAGCTTGCACCGGAACCCAGAGCAAAGGAAAAGATCATATGGCTTGAACCGTTGTTGGCAGCAGAAATAAAATTTGCTGAATGGACCGAAGAAGACCTGTTAAGGCAGGCAAGCTTTAAGGGAATACGGACAGATAAGGATCCGAAGGAGATTAAAAGGGAAAAGGCGAGCGAAGAGATAATGCTTCAATCGCCTGCCGCAGAGGGGGAAATTTCAATGGAAACCAATCAAGACAGTATGATTATTGAGGGAATAAAGATCAGCAGTCCGGACAAGGTGCTGTTTAACGATCCCGTCATCACAAAAGCAGAGGTGATTCAGTATTATGCAAAGATTTCCGAGCGCATGATGCCGTATGTACATCGCAGAGTCCTCAGTATTGTACGCTGCCCCAAAGGAATATCTCAGGCGTGCTTTTTTAAAAAACATCCGGGAGCAGGAAGCAAAGGGGTCATCACCATACCTATTACGAACAGCGACGGAGAAACAGAGGACTATTTTTATATAGAGGATACGGCCGGATTAATATCGGAAGTACAGATGGGGACACTGGAGTTTCATACTTGGGGAAGCCGCATTGATGAGCTTGAAAAACCGGACATGATGGTGTTTGACCTGGATCCGGATGAAGGAATGGAACTGAGCCGGATACGTCAGGGCGTACGGGATATGAGGAATATTCTCAGTGAGCTTTCTTTAAATTCCTATCTTAAGACCAGCGGCGGGAAAGGGTATCATGTGGTTGTTCCTTTAAAGCCGGTGGCAGATTGGGATACATTTCATGATTTTGCAAAGGGAGTTGCTCAGGTTATGGAGCAAAAGTGGCCGGACCGTTACACCAGCAACGTCAGAAAAGCGAAGCGCTCCGGCAAGATTTTTATCGACTGGATCCGCAATGGCAGAGGTGCTACAAGCGTTGCACCTTATTCCATAAGAGCCAGAAAAGGAGCCGGCGTGTCCATGCCTATTGCATGGGACGAACTGGATACGGTGGCTCCGGATGGCATCCATATGCCGGAAGCTCTTTCAAGGATGAGCAGCCTGGATCCATGGGAAGATTTTTTCCGCAACGATCAAAGACTTAAATAGCTGGCTGAAAAGTAATAATGTTTTTAATATCAATACAATTGACATTATTCTGATAAAAATGTAAAATGATGACGACAGAAGGTAAATGCCAGTCAAGTAATACGAATTCCTGTATAATAAATATGAGGAGGGATCTTTATGCGTTTAGACGGAAAGGTTGTTGTAATCACTGGAGTAAGTTCAGGTATGGGACGTGCTACTGCGGAATTATTTGCTGCAGAGGGAGCTAAGGTTATTGGAATGGCAAGACGTAAGGAAATGCTGGATACGCTGAAAAAGGACATAGAAGCAAAAGGCGGTGTTTTTGTACCGTATCAGGGAGATGTTTCCATTGAGGAACAGGCAGAGGGCGTCATTGATTTTGCTGTTGCAAAGTTTGGAAAGCTTGATGTTGCTTTCTTCAATGCCGGTCTGGCAGACGGAAATTATCCGATAGCAGAAGTTACGGACGAACTCTGGAAAAAAATAATGGGAATTAATCTGGACGGCGTTTTTTGGGGAACGAGAAGAGCAGTTCAAATTATGCTTGACCAGGGGTATGGAAATATTATTACCACGGCTTCGGTTGGCGGACTGCACGGAGGAGTTGCCGGTACCGCTTATGTTACAGCAAAACACGCCGTGATCGGAATGACAAAAAATATAGCGTATTATTACGGGCGCAAGGGAATCCGGGCAAACGCCATATGCCCCGGCGGTGTTCGCTCTGAAATCGTAACAAAGGGCGTAGGCTTTGAACATTCCAGCCAGTATGGCAATGAAATGCAAAAGCTGGGTCTGGATACCTCCAATGGAATGGGAGAACCTGAGGACATAGCCAATTTGGCTTTATTCCTTGCCGGCGAGGATTCAAAATTTGTAAACGGAGCCGCACTGGTTATTGACGGAGGCTGGACCGCATATTGACAGCCGTATATTTTGATAAATTGATTAGACTTGGTGTGCAGACTAAAGTTCGAATGGTGGATTTTAGTCTGCATTTTTATTTTGCTCCTTCTGTTTTTGTAATTTGATGTAAAATATTGCGTACAATTTGTTTGGCAGGGGAAGGAAATTACTGGTAATATTATATTGTGAGGCAAAAATCTATGATATAATGAACGCAGTGATTAAAATCGGCGTTGCCGTAAGGGAAGAATCATGGAGCCGCACTTCGATGCTGCTATAACTACAGTAATTGAAGCTGCGTTGCTGCAAGGAGGAAAGTATGGGGAAAAATATAGTGATTGCGGGATACCGTAAACAGGTGAATGAGAATTATGCCAATCAACTTAAAAGTTTATTCGGAGATGATTTGCAGATTCAGTTCCTTGAAATCGGAAAACCAATGCTCCGGGAAATTAAAGAAGAGAGTATTGTTCTGATCCCTTCCTATGATGTCTATCAATCTGTTGAACCCTGCCTCCCCTCCAGCGCAAATATCATCTTTATTCGATCCACCCTTCAAACAGAATGCCTGAAACAAGTGAGAAAGCTTTTGGAAACAAGGGTTGTTCTGGTAGCCGGAGACAACATGGAATTGGCACTGGAGTTAATAAAGAATCTGCTGCAATTTGGTGTGAAGCGGTTTCAGCTGAAGCCGGCCGATCTTTCCGATCCGAAGCTTTTTAAAGATCAGGTGGTTTTGGTTTCCGGGATTCCGCAGGAAGAAATACCCGATGCAAGGCAGGTCGTGGGTGTAAAGCTTCCCATGCTGGATCTCCCTACCATTTTAGATGTGGGATTAAAGCTGCCCCGAAAAGACCTGCTGACACGAAAAAACATTACGCAGGATTATATTCCTTTTTTACCTCAGCACCACGGAATCATCTGGAGTTTGGAAAACTCCAATACCTTTAACAGTTCTATAAAAATTTTGCTCAGTGTGATTGACGGTGCGGTGATCAGTGTCACACAGAGCGGGAAGGTTCGAGCCTGCAACAAACGGATCGAATCCTTCTTTGGCATCAGCGCATCAGAAGCCATGGGGAAAAATGGAATCACTCTTTTCCCCCAGATTCCCTTTCAAAAAGTTATCAGCGAATCCAAGTCCATTGTGGAGTCTCTGCTCACTATTAATGATGAGCCCATGATTGTAACCGTAAAGCCTATCATCAATTCAGGAAAATATTACGGAGCCATTGCCGTGATTAAAAAGTTTAACGACGAAGAACGCCGCCACCATAAGCTGAGGACTTTATCCGTTGGAAAAGGCCATCGTGCAAAATACAAATTTGAGGATATTGTAGGAAGCAGCTCAGTAATGAAGCAATGCCGGGGCATTGCCAGACGTATGGCGGTTTCCAATTCTTCTATCCTGATTACGGGCGAGACCGGAACGGGGAAGGAAATGTTTGCTCAGGCCATTCATCAGGCTTCTGAAAGGAAGGAATATCAGTTTGTTGCCGTAAACTGCGGAGCCATTCCGGAGAGTCTGCTGGAAAGCGAATTGTTTGGGTATGAAGAGGGGGCGTTTACCGGAGCCCGCAAGGGCGGAAAACTGGGGCTGTTCGAATTGGCACACAAGGGAACGCTGTTTTTGGACGAAATCTCGGAAATGCCCCTTCTTCTGCAAAAACGGCTGCTCAGGGTGCTGCAGGAAAGAGAGGTAGTCCGTCTGGGGGGCGATTCTGTCATTCATGTGGATGTACGGATTATTGCCGCCACGAACGTAGACCTACAGGCTATGACAAAAAGAGGAGAATTCAGAGAGGATTTGTATTACCGCCTTAGTGTTCTGCCGCTGGTGATTCCTGCTCTCCGAGAAAGGAAAGGGGATGTCCGGCTGTTAGCAGAATTTTTCAAACAAGATTTGGGAGGAAACTTTGAGCTGACGGAGGAGGCCTGGGATACGCTGGAGCAGTATAAATGGCCGGGAAATGTAAGGGAATTGCGCAATTACGTGGAGTACTTTACGAACCTGTCCAGTATAAAAGTAGGTGTGGAAGAGCTTTCTCACGTGATTCCTCTGCAGGGAACCGTTGAATCTGTACCGGTGGTGACAAAATCTATTGAATCAGAGAAGACCCCGGAGACCGGAACTGCGATAATAGATGAAAAAAATATTTTTATTCTGAGCATGTTGAAAGAAGGACTAGAAAAAGGACGGCGTCTGGGGCGGAGAAGTCTCAGTGATTCGGCAAGGAAGCAGGGGCTGTTCTTAGGAGAACAGGAAATTCGTAAGATTCTCGGTCAGCTTGAAAAGCGAGGATTGGTAGAAATCCGCCCCAACAAGGCGGGAACGGTCATTACACCAAAAGGATTAGAGGTGCTTGCAAAGATGAAGTAATAATTATGGGTTATTTGGGTTTTTTGGTATAAACCGAAAACGTCAAAAAACCCATATTTTAATTTTACTAAAACTTTTATAAGCGGAAAGAAAAAATTGCGAAGGGTTGAAATGAAGAAGCTGGAGGGAAAGTAATCAGATAATTTGGAAAATTGGCATATGTTTTGCTTTTAAATCTTTACGAACTTAATATATTAGAACCGTAAGGAAAATCTGAACAACAGTTTTTTTTACAGGATGTTTTATTAGGAGGTTATTCATGAGAAAAATAATGACGGGAAATGAAGCAGTAGCCAGAGGGGCATATGAAGCCGGGCTGGAATTTGCTTCGGCGTATCCGGGGACTCCAAGCACAGAGATACTGGAAAACATAGTCCATTACAAGGACGTCATCTACTGTGAGTGGGCACCGAATGAAAAGGTGGCTCTGGAAGCGGCCATTGGAGCTTCCGTGGCAGGAGCACGATCGATGGCAGCCATGAAGCATGTGGGCGTCAACGTTGCTGCGGATCCCCTGTTCACCTTTGCGTATACAGGAGTAACCGGAGGCTGTGTTCTGGTTTCTGCGGATGATCCGGGCATGCACAGCTCCCAGAACGAACAAGATAACAGAAATTATGCGACAGCGGCAAGAGTTTTAATGCTGGAACCGTCAGACAGTCAGGAATCCAAGGACTTTATGAAGCTTGGACTGGAGCTCAGTGAAAAGTTTGATACACCTGTTCTTCTTCGTATGACTACCCGCGTATGTCATAGTAAAAGTCTGGTCACTTTAGAAGACAGGGAACCGAGAAAGATTATTCCGTATGAGCATAACATTGCAAAGTATGTGGCTACTCCGGCAAACGGCAAGGTTTTAAGGAGAAAGCTCATTGACCGGCTCAAGAACATGGAAGCCTATTCTAATACGACTGAAATCAACCGGGCAGAATATAACGATACTGAAATCGGCGTGATCAGCTCCGGTGTAGCGTACCAGTACGCACGAGAGGTTTTCGGGGACAAAGCTTCCTATCTAAAGCTTGGCATGACTTTCCCGATGCCTATGGCGAAGATTAAAGAATTTGCTTCAAAGGTAAAAAAGATTTATGTCATTGAGGAAATGGATCCATACATAGAAAATCATCTAAAAATGGCAGGAATCCCGTGCATAGGCAAAGAGGTGATTCCTGAGATGGATGAACTGAATACCGACATCGTTCGGCAAGCGGTATTCGGCACGGAGATGAAAACCCTTGATTCAGAGATGGAAGCTGTGGTAAGACCTCCTACACTCTGCGCGGGATGCCCTCACCGAGGAATCTTTTATACCCTGAGCAAGAAGAAAAATCTTATGGTCACAGGAGACATCGGATGCTATACGCTGGGATCCGCGCCGCCGCTTTCAGCTATGCACACCTGCTTCTGCATGGGAGGAAGCGTCAGCACGGGACACGGTGCATCGACTGTATTAAAAAGAGCCGGTTCAGATTTGAAGGTAGCCGCAGTGATCGGAGACTCCACTTTCTTCCACTCCGGGATTACCAGCTTGATAGATGTAGTCTACAATAAGGGAAACAGCGTTACCATTATTCTGGATAATCGAATCACAGCCATGACGGGGCATCAGCAAAATCCGGGAACCGGATATACCTTGATGGGAGAACCGGCTACAGAGGTCGACATCCCGATGCTTTGCAAGGCGATCGGCGTTAAGGATGAAAATTTGTTCATCATCAATCCGTTGGAACTGGATAAATCCGGTGAAATTGTGGATAAAGCTCTGGCAACGGATGAGCCTACTGTTATCATTACAAAATGGCCTTGTATCTTGAAAAAGTTTACCGATCAGGATAAAGCAGAGTTCGATTTGAGTCCGAAAAAATGTGAGATTGATCAGGAAAAATGTACAAAGTGCAGAATGTGCGTGAGAACCGGATGCCCGGCCATTAATTCGGGAGAAATGGTTGAGATAGACCCGCAATCCTGTACAGGATGCGGAGTCTGCAGACAGGTATGTAAATTTGGTGCGATCAAAGAGGTGAAGAGATGAATAGTGTAAAAAATATTTTACTGGTTGGAGTAGGCGGACAGGGAACAATCCTTGCGAGTAAAATTTTATCTGAAGGCCTGGTGGAAGCAGGATATGACGTAAAGATGTCCGAGATCCATGGCATGTCCCAGAGAGGGGGAAATGTAAGCACACAGATCCGATTTGGCGAGAAGGTCTATTCGCCTATTATTGGAAAGGGAGAAGCGGACGTTATTGTGGCCTTTGAAAAAATGGAAGCCCTCCGATGGATTGGATATTTAAAGGAAGGGGGCAAAATGGTCGTCAATGATTTTGAGATTCCTTCCGCACCGATTCAACAGGGAAAAGCCAAGTATCCCGAAGGAATTCTGGAGGAGCTATCCTCCAAAGCCGATGTCTTTGTGTTTAAGGCAGCAGATATTGCCGCCCAGGTAGGAAACATGAGGACTATGAATATTGTCCTGTTCGGTGCGCTGGTAAAGGCAATGAACTTGCCGGGTATCGAATGGGAGCAGGTAATAAAAAAGAACGTAAAACCAGAATTCGCAGAAATTAACGTGAAAGCCTTTCAAGCAGGATATAAACTATGATATATTTGAATACGTTAATTCATAAATAAAGGAGGACATCGTATGTCAGATATTTTTAGAAAAATGCCGATAGAGCGCATTTTAAATGAGAGAAAGGAAGGTCCGCAGCTGAAAAGGGTATATGGAGCTTTCGAACTCATTATGCTGGGAATCGGTGTAATCGTAGGAACCGGTATCTTTGTAATAACGGGAGTTGCTGCCGCCGATTACGCAGGACCCGCGCTGACTATTTCCTTCATCATAGCAGGGTTTGCCTGTGCGTGCGCAGCCCTGTGCTACGCGGAGCTGGCTTCCATGATACCCGCATCAGGCAGTTCGTATACCTTCTGCTACGTGGGATTGGGTGAAGTATTCGGTTGGTTCGTAGGCTGGTGCCTGACGCTGGAGTACATCGTTGCCATGTCAGCCATCGCAACAGGCTGGTCTGCTTATATCACGAACTTACTGTCTGTAGTAGGTATTCATTTACCGTCATTCCTGGTAGCAGGGCCTTTCTCAGGAGGACTGGTCAATCTGCCGGCCATCATTATTGTTTCAGCCATAGCCGGTCTGCTGATTCTGGGGGCAAAAGAAAGTGCCAATGTAAACAATTTCCTTGTAATAGTGAAAATAGGTATCGTTATTCTGTTTATCGTCCTTGGTGTAAGGCACGTAAATGTTGCGAATTTTACACCGTTTATGCCTTATGGCTGGGATGGCGTATTTTCAGGAGCCGCTATTGTATTTTTCGCTTATCTTGGCTTCGACGCCATTGCCAATGCCGCAGAGGAGGTAAAAGATCCCGCCAAGGATCTGCCAAAAGGAATTATTGGCTCTCTGATTGTGGTTACGGTTTTGTACATTGCCGTTACGCTGGTTTTAACAGGTATGCTTCCTTATCTGAAATATCATGATGTGGCTGCTCCTGTTGCCTATGCTCTGGCTCAGGTAGGAGTGAACTGGGGCTCTGCTCTGGTCTCTGTGGGCGCAGTGACCGGGCTGACTTCCGGAGTGCTGGTCACCATGTACAGCAGCACTCGTTTGATCTATGCCATAAGCAGAGATGGTCTACTCCCGACCAAATTCTCTAAAATCAGTGAAAAGGCAAGTACACCGACCAGCTCTACGTTCCTGATCTGGCTGCTGGGATGTCTCATCACCGGTTTCCTGCCGATCGGAATTATAGCCGAACTGGTTAATATGGGAACAATAGCTGCTTTCATCATGGTTTCTATTACGGTGATAAAGCTTCGTCAAAGCCATCCGGAAATAGAAAGATCCTTCAGAGTACCTCTGGTTCCTGTGGTTCCTATTCTTGCTGTAGTCATTTGCGGTTTTCTGGCTCTTCAATTAGCCTCCATTACCAAGATTGCATTTGTTTGCTGGGTAGCTCTTGGACTGATTATTTATTTCAGTTATGGAAAGCAGCACAGTCTGCTAGGAAAGGAATTGAACGCAAAAACCTCTATAGAAGATAAAAGATCTGTGTGATAGGAGATGGATATGATACATAATTTCGATGAACTGATAGAAAAGGTGAAAAGCGGAAATGTGAAAAAAAGAGTAGCGGTGGTTTCCGCTCACGATGAACATACACTGGAAGCCATAGATAAAGCCTTTCAGGAAAATATTGCAGAACCTGTCTTGATCGGTGATGTAGAGAAGATCAAGGACATTATCACAGCTCATAACTTGCATCTCTCTAACGTTGAAATGATAGAGGAAAAAGAGGATCGCAAGGCGGCACGGAAAGCTGTTGAAATGATTCACGAGAAAAAGGCCGATTTTATCATGAAGGGGAAGCTTCAAACGGCGGATCTTTTAAAAGAAGTGGTGGATAAGGAGCACGGCTTGCAAAAAGGCGGCATTATGTCTCATTTTGGCTTGTTTGAGATACCGGGATACCATAAGCTCCTCGTCATAACGGATGGGGGCATGGTACTGTATCCGGATCTGAACCAAAAAGCGAAGATCATTGAGAACTCCGTACAGGTGTTACAGTCGCTGGGATATGAAATCCCAAAGGTAGCGGTGTTATCCGCAACTGAGGTGGTAAATCCTAAAATGCCCGAGTCCGTGGACGCAGATCAGCTGAAAAAGATGAATCAGGAAGGAAAGCTGGAAAACTGCATCGTAGAGGGACCTATTTCGTATGATTTGATGATCAGCCCTGAATCTGCGGCTATCAAAGGGTATAAAAGCCCTGTTGTAGGAGATACGGATATTGCTGTTGTGCCGAACATGACGGCGGGAAATCTTTTGGCAAAAGGACTGATGCTCTCCGCAGGCGGAAAAATGGCCGGAATTATTGTGGGTGCTGAAGTGCCTATCGTGATCGTTTCAAGAGGTGCGTCGGCAGAAGAAAAGTATTTATCCCTTGTACTGTCAGCGGCATCCGCAGAGAAACAGGTATAAAAAGAAATCGCAGAAAACAGAGAACAAATTAGGAGGTTCGCTGCATGAAAAAAGGTGATTTTATATGGGGCGCGGTACTGGCCTGTGCTGCCGCATTTCTTTTGGTACCTGTCACCCATCAGGTCTTTTTATCTGCCTCTGCCGATCATCCGTATGGAATGGCATTTTTAAAGTTTGGTATTTTGGCCAGCATGGGCGAATTGCTGTCCATCCGAATCGTATCGGGAGACTGGAAAAAACCAAAAGGCTTTCTGTGGCGTGTGATTGTATGGGGTATCCTTGGAATGGCTATCAGCTTAATGATCGTGCTGTTTGATGCCGGTGTTCACGGTGCCATGGCTAAAGGATATCTGCCTTCCTTAAGCGGCGGCGGTATGGCTTCCGCTCTGGGGACTGCATTTTTGATCAGTGCATTCATGAATCTGATCTTTGGTCCCACTTTCATGGGATTTCATCGAATCACCGATACATGGATAGAAATGAGCAACGGCTCTCTGACTGAAATGAGGGGGCAGAAACTGTCAGATGTATTAGATGCGGCTGATCTGAACGGGTTTGTTTCATTTGTCGTCTGCAAAACCATTCCGATTTTCTGGATTCCGGCTCATACGATTACATTTATGCTGGATCCGGAATATCGGGTTCTGGCGGCAGCCATGCTGTCTATCTGCTTAGGCGTTATTTTGGGATTTTCAAAAAGAAAAGGACAAAAAAATAGTAAATAGAAAGGGGCACATACATGAGTTATAAAATTCTCTCTATTAATCCCGGCTCTACTTCGACGAAAGTCGCTTTATATGAAAATGAAACCTTGGTCTTTTCCGAAAATATAGAACATACTGCCGAAGAACTCAGTCCGTATGAGGAAGTTCTTGATCAATTAGAATTTAGATCGGAAGCCATTCAAGCAATCCTGAAAAAACACGGTGTAGTTCTTTCAGACCTGGCTGCGGTGGTAGGAAGGGGCGGACTTCTCCCTAATCTGCATGCAGGCGGATATTTGGTAAATCCGCATATGAAAGAGGCGCTTCTGGGTGGGCAGGCGTCGCCTCATGCGTCTAATCTGGGAGCCTTGCTGGCATACGAAATAGCGGAGCCCCTTGGGATCCCGTCTTACATTTATGATGCGGTCATGGCCGATGAATTTGAAGAAATCGCTAAGATCACCGGGCTTCCCGATGTGCAAAGGCAGAGCATGTGCCATGTGCTGAATATGAAAGCCATGTCCCGCAAGGTGGCTGAGAAACATGGAAAAAGATATGAGGACATGACCCTGCTGGTAGCTCATTTGGGAGGCGGCATTTCTATCGGCATCCATAAAGGAGGAAAGATCATTGACGCCATCCGGGATGATGCGGGACCGTTTTCTCCGGAACGTTCCGGAAGCATTCCGCTGCTTTACATCGTGGATATGTGCTATTCCGGCATATATAACCGCAAGGAAATGATAAAAAGGATTCGCGGAATGGGCGGGCTGAAAGCTCATTTAGGAACAGCTGACTGCAGAAGAATTGAGAAAATGATCGAAAGCGGAGATGAAAGGGCTAAACTGCTTTATGAAGCGCAGGCCTACCAGGTGGCGAAGGGAATCGGAGAACTGGCTCCGGTAGTAAGCGGAAAGGTGGATTATATTATTCTTACCGGCGGCGTGGCTTATTCAAAGATGATGACGGATATGATCAAAGAGCGGGTTGAATTTATTGCTCCGGTGGAGATCATGCCGGGAGAGGATGAGATGGAAGCACTTGCTCTGGGAGCCTTAAGGATACTGAGAGGAGAGGAAACGGCTCAAGAGTATTAAAAAAGAGGAATAGTGAAAAAAGGAGTAGTGAAATGATTTCAAAAAAAATGGTTGGATATGTGCAGGGCAGCTCGGCTATCCGAGCTATGTTTGAAGAAGGAAAGAAAATGTCCGCCTTGTACGGCGCTGAAAATGTGTACGATTTTAGTTTGGGAAACCCAAATCTGGCTCCGCCGGAAGAGGTAAAACAGGCTATTCTTGATGTGCTCCATGAAGAATCTCCTACCTTTGTTCACGGCTACATGAATAATTCCGGATATGAAGATATTCGGCAAAAAGTGGCGGAAAACATCAATCAGAAGCACGGAACTCACTTTGAGACTCAAAATATTTTAATGACGGTAGGCGCAGCAGGCGGCCTGAATGTTATTTTAAAGACTTTGCTGGATCCGGGTGATGAAGTGATCGTGTTCGCACCTTATTTCGGCGAATACCGAAGCTATGTATCAAACTTTGATGGTGTATTAGTGGAGGTCTCACCGAATACGGTGGATTTCCAGCCAAATCTTGAAGAATTTGAGAAAAAAGTCACCGCCAAAACCAAAGCGGTCATTGTGAATTCACCGAATAATCCTACCGGAGTGGTGTATACAGAGAAAAACATTACTGCATTATCCAATATACTGAGAAGCAAGCAAGAAGAATTCGGCACTAGTATTTATCTGATTACCGATGAGCCTTACCGTGAACTGGTCTATGACGGCGTTTCGGTGCCTTATGTGACCAAATACTATAAAAATGCTGTCATTGGATATTCTTACAGTAAATCCCTTTCCCTGCCGGGAGAACGAATCGGGTATCTGGTGATTCCTAGTGAAGTGGATGATTTTCAAGATGTGGTTGCCGCTGCCAATGTAGCGAACCGTATTTTAGGTTACGTCAACGCACCTTCTTTGATGCAGAGGGCGGTTGGACGGTGTCTGGACGCGGAGGTCAATATCGGTGTCTACGACAAAAACAGGAAAGCCCTGTACAATGGCTTGACGGAAGCTGGGTATGACTGTATCCGTCCGGACGGAGCTTTTTATCTCTTTGTAAAGTCCCCAATAGAAAACGATGTGGAATTTTGCAACAGAGCAAAGAAGTACCATTTGCTGATTGTCCCGGGAACTTCCTTTGCCTGCCCCGGATATGTGAGAATTGCCTATTGTGTGGCTTATGAAACCATTACGGGTGCACTGCCAAAGTTTAAAGAATTAATGGAAGAATTCAAATAGAACGTAAAAACAACAAAATATCAAAAAAGTTTATACATCAGCCGGAGACAGAGAAAATCTGTCCCCGGTTTTTGTATTCCGGCCAATTTAGACAGAAATAATAATTGTGTAAATTGATAAAAAATGGTATCATGGAAGAAATAGTAAATATATGTCGAATAAATAAGGAGGAGATATGGAACTTACTACACTTTTGGGCATTATTGTAGGTATTTCAGCGATAGTTGGAGCTATGATTTTTAAGGGTATTAGTTTTACTGTTTTTATAAATCCTGCAGCGTTCTGTGTAATCATTGTCGGTACAGTTGCTACTATTTTGAATTCGTATCCGGGAGAAGATCTGAAAAGTCTGGGATCCCTGTTCAAAATTCTTTTTACGAAGCAAAAGGATGTTTCTGAAACAGAAATCATTGAATTGATGGTTAATCTATCTACTTCAGCCAGAAAAGAAGGCCTTTTGTCGTTAGAGAGCAAAGTGGAGGAAATTGAAGATCCGTTCATCAAAAAAGGGATTCGTATGGTGGTGGATGGAATAGAAGAGGACGTTATTGCAGATATTCTTGACAATGAGATTTCCGAAATGGAGAAGCGGCATGCTCTCAATGCGGGGATCTTTTCATCTGCCGGAACGTATGCTCCGACCTTAGGTGTTTTGGGAGCAGTATTCGGTCTGATTGCAGCCATGGGACATATCGATGATACGGACGCCATGTCTGAGGCTATTGCTGCTGCCTTCATAGCAACGATTCTTGGTATATTTACCGGTTATGTTTTATGGAATCCTTTTGCAAAAAAATTACAGGTCAAAAGCCAGCATGAAGTGACCATGAAAACCATGATCGTTGAGGGTCTGCTGTCTATACAGAGAGGGGATTCTCCATTTATGCTGAAAGACAGATTGCTTGCTATTCTGCCGCCATCACAACAGGAACAGATCATTGAGGAGATGAAGTCAGAATAAGGAGGGAATGGTATGTCGAGAAAAAAGAAACATGCAAGTCATGAGGCAGAGAATGGGGAAGCATGGTTATTGCCATATTCGGATTTGATGACGTTACTGTTAGCCGTTTTTATTGTTCTGTTTGCGGTAAGCAAGGTAGATGCCGGAAAAGCAGCACAAATATCTCAGGAATTTCGCGAATCTATGATGACCAAAAGCGCTGCCGCTCAAATGAGCCAGCAGCAGCAGACCAAGCAAAGCAGCAGCGGAAAGGATGCCGCTACTCAATCAGGAATATCGGAAATTGATTTGGAAAAATATATGGGAGAGTATGAGCTGGATAAGCTGAAAGAGCTAAAGGCTGAAATTGATGCTAAAATCGTAAAAGAAGGTATGGATACTTCCGTAACCACCAGTATAGATATGAGAGGTCTGGTTGTCAGCCTGAACAATGCCGTTTTCTTTGAATCCGGAAGTGCAGACATCAAAAAAGAAAATGAACAGACATTGGTAGAGGTGGCTACTATGATCAATACGTTGAATAATTATATACGTATTGAAGGACATACGGATAATGTACCGATGCATTCGGAAATTTATCCTTCAAACTGGGAATTATCGTCAGCTCGAGCTGCCAGTGTCGTACAGCTATTTATTAATAACAGTGTTCCGCCGGAAAAACTGGTATCCGTTGGATACGGGGAATACAGGCCGGTCGCCGACAATTCTACTGCAGAGGGAAGAGCAAAGAACAGACGTATCGACATCATTGTTTTAAGCGAGAAGTATAATAATCTGGAAAAGCAGCTCACCGAATAGAAAAATAGGATTTATCATGCACAATTTAGTGGGAAAGTTGTTTCATAATGATAAGAGAGAAGCCACTTATGAACGAGGGTCACTCCATCGGATATAAATGGCTTCTTTTTGTTTTTGAGTTTGTGTGGTAAAATAAACGAAGTAATTGAAAGCGGTGTTGTCGGAAGGAAGTAAGTAAGGGATTTGAAAGATATATGAAGAATTTAGTGATTGGAATATTGGCGCATGTGGATGCCGGAAAAACGACTTTGTCAGAAGGTCTGCTCTACCGGAGCGGTAAAATCGGAAAGTTGGGAAGGGTGGACAATAAGGATGCTTATCTGGACACCTACGAACTGGAAAAGGCGAGGGGCATCACGATATTCGCTAAACAGGCGGTATTTGAGACGGAAGATGTCCGGATTACCTTGCTGGATACACCGGGTCACGTGGATTTTTCGGCTGAAATGGAGAGAACGCTTCAAGTGCTGGACTATGCTATTTTAGTAATAAATGGTGCGGATGGGGTACAGGGGCATACCAAAACGCTGTGGCATCTGCTGAATCTGTATCAGATCCCTGTTTTTTTATTCATAAACAAGATGGATCAGAAGGGTACGGATCGGGTGAAGCTGCTCCAGGAGATTAGAAATCAGCTGAGTGATGGGTGTATTGAATTTGGTGAAGCCTGTACGGATGTTTTTTATGATCAGCTGGCCATGTGCAGTGAACCCATGATGGAAGCCTATCTGCAAACCGGGAAGATTGAGACAGATCAGATTCGGAAGGCTGTTCGGGTACGCAGGGTATTTCCCTGTTATTTTGGTTCCGCATTAAAACTGAACGGGATTGATGAACTGATGCGGGGAATAACAAGGTATTCGTTACTTCCTGCTTATCCAGAGTCCTTCGGTGCAAAGATCTTTAAAATCGAAAGAGACGAACAGGGCAACCGGTTGACTCATATGAAGCTGACGGGCGGAACACTTAAAGTGAAAGACAGCTTAACAAATGGGGACTGGGAGGAAAAGGTGAATCAAATCCGCATTTATTCCGGCCAGAAATTTGAGGTGGTTCGTGAAGCGGAAGCGGGGATCGTATGTGCTGTAATAGGGCTCAGCTATACCCGTCCGGGACAGGGCCTGGGTATAGAAGAGATGTCGGAATTGCCCTTGTTAGAACCCATATTGTCTTACCAGCTTGTTCTTCCTGAGGATTGCGAACCCAGGGCTCTTCTGCCCAAGCTGCGCCAGCTGGAAGAAGAAGAACCGGAGCTCCATCTCGTGTGGGATGAACAGCTGCAGGAAATCCAGGTCCAGCTCATGGGCGAGGTGCAGATTGAAATTTTGCAGAGCATGATACAGAGCCGGTATGGAGCGGAAGTCGCTTTTGACAGCGGAAAAATCGTATATAAAGAAACCATTTCAAACACAGTAGAGGGAGTAGGACATTTTGAACCCCTCCGGCATTATGCAGAGGTTCATTTGCTGCTGGAGCCCGGAGCACGGGGAAGCGGATTGCAGTTTGATACAGTGTGCAGCGAAGATGTGTTGGCGAAAAACTGGCAGAGGCTCATATTGACTCACTTGGAGGAAAAAACGCATAAGGGCGTGCTGATCGGCTCAGCCATTACCGATATGAAAATCACTTTAGTGTCGGGCAGAGCCCACAAGAAGCATACGGAAGGCGGCGATTTCAGGGAAGCAGTCTATCGAGCCGTGCGGCAGGGCTTGAAAGAAGCAGAATCCGTATTATTGGAGCCTTATTATACTTTTCAGCTGGAATTACCTGAAAAAATGGTGGGACGAGCTATGACGGATGTGGAGCAGATGTATGGCACCAGTGAAATATCCCAGACAGACGGCGAAACAGCGGTTCTTACAGGAAGTGCTCCGGTCAGCACCATGCGGAACTATCAGAAAGAGGTGGCGTCCTATACCAAAGGACGTGGGCGGCTTTTTTGCAGCTTGAAGGGCTACGAGCCGTGTCACAACACAGAGGAAGTACTGACGGCTGCCGGCTATGACTCGGAAAGAGATTTAGAAAATCCAACAGGTTCTGTTTTTTGTACGCATGGAGCGGGGGTTATCGTGAGCTGGGATCAGGTGAAAGATCATATGCATGTGGAGCGTTGGCTTCGCCGGGATGCCAAGGTACAAGAAATTCTTCCAAACCGAATTTTGCCGGAGGAGGAACGGTGGATCAGTGAAGAGGAAATTGATCAGATTATGAACCATACCTTTTATGCAAATCAAGGGAGAAAATCTGTATGGAAAAGACAAAAACCGGCTCGCGAAAACTCTTTTGGACCGGTCGATATGCAATATACCAGTATTCCAAAAGAGAATAAAGAAGAATATCTGCTGGTAGACGGATATAACGTCATCTTTGCATGGGAAGATCTAAAAGAACTTGCGGAAGTAAACATGGACAGCGCCAGAACGAAATTGATGGATTGTCTCAGCAATTATCAGGGAATCCGAAAATGCCAGATCATTGTTGTGTTTGATGCGTACCGCGTACAGGGGCACCGGGAGGAAATGATCGACTACCACAATATACACATGGTATATACGAGAGAAGCACAGCCGGCTGATCAGTACATTGAACGGTTCGCCTATACGAATCAGAAAAAATACCATATTACAGTGGCCACCTCCGACGGATTGCAGCAAATTATTATAAGAGGAGCGGGATGCTCCCTCTTGTCTGCCAGAGAGCTAAAAGAAGAAATCGACAGGACCAATGAACGGATTCGGCAGGAATACAAAGAAATGCAAAGCAAGAATCACTATTATCTCGAAGACGCATTATCTCCGGAGGAAAAGAAAAAAATGGAAGAGCTCACAGAAATTCCTCCTAAATAACCGGAAGAAATGGTTGCAACTTGATCCAATTTGTATTAATATATAACGGTAAATTTAATATTTTTCAGATGAAGATAGCGGGAGAGCAACGGCTGCAGCCGTTCACCGAAGAAGTAAATCTTTCAGGTACCTATTGAATTAGAGATGACCGCTATTGGATGAAACCTTGGAGAGACTCTTAAAGAGCACCGAAGGGGAAAGTCATATGACGAAACTCTCAGGTAAAAGGACAGGGTACAGGTAACATATCTTATAAAAGTAATATCTTTCTATTTATTTCTTTTAGATTTTATTATCTATTCCCCATTAAAATCTCCAATTTGAATATACTTACAATAGGAACTTTTAGAAAGGCGGAATAGTTATGTCAGAAAATCAACATTTATCCAGGGGATTGAAAAATCGCCATGTTCAATTACTTGCCATTGGGGGAGCTATCGGTACGGGTCTGTTTCTTGGATCCGGCAGATCCATCCATCTGGCGGGACCTTCTATTTTATTCGCTTATTTAATTACAGGAATCATTTGTTATTTTATCATGCGGGCACTGGGAGAAGTTTTGCTGTCCAACCTGAATCATCATTCCTTTGTGGATTTTGTTCAGGATTACTTCGGAAACGGAGCGGCCTTTATCACCGGCTGGACATACTGGTTCTGCTGGATTTCTTTGGCCATGGCGGATTTGACTGCCGTGGGACTGTACATACAATTCTGGTTCCCCCATATTGCCCAATGGGTTCCAAGTCTGGTGGCTTTAGTCCTTTTATTGATTATGAACCTGACCGCAGTAAAATATTTCGGCGAAATGGAATTCTGGTTTGCTTTAATTAAAATTATCGCCATAGTATCCCTGATCGTAATTGGCTGCTTCATGATTCTGAAAGGATTTTCTACGGATGCAGGCCCCTCCAGCTTTTCAAACCTGTGGCAGCATGGCGGCTGGTTTCCCAATGGGGTAAGCGGATTTATTCTTTCCTTCCAGATGGTGGTATTCGCTTTTACGGGCATTGAGCTGGTCGGATTGACTGCCGGTGAAACAGAGAATCCGGAGCATGTTATCCCAAAAGCCATCAATAATATTCCGATTAGAATTATTATCTTTTATATCGGCGCCCTTTTTGTCATCATGAGCATTTATCCGTGGAATGCCATTAATCCGGCTGAAAGCCCATTTGTGCAGGTGTTTGCTTCCGTGGGCATAGCGTCGGCGGCAAGCATTGTAAACTTTGTTGTTTTGACCTCTGCCGCATCGGCCTGTAACAGCGGCATTTTCAGCACAGGACGTATGACGTTTTCTCTGGCCCAGGAAAATAATGCACCGGCTTCCTTGAAGAAATTAAATCGCAACAAGGTGCCCTCTAATGCTACATTCTTTTCTGCCGCCGTCCTGTTAATTTCAGTTATTTTGAATTACATCATGCCGGAGGGCGTATTTGTGCTGATTACAAGTATTTCCACCTTCTGTTTTATTTTTATCTGGGCTATGATGGTGCTTTGCCATTTGAAATATCGCAGAACCAATCCAAAGCTTGCCGCTAAGAGTAAGTTTAAAATGCCACTTTTTCCGCTTTCCAATTACATTATTTTAGCGTTCCTTGCCTTTGTACTGATCGTATTAGCACTGAATGCTGAAACCCGTGTCGCCCTGTTTGTTACGCCAGTGTGGTTCGTCATTCTGGCGGGGATCTATACCGCATGTAAGTCAAAATAAATTGAATGAAAAGGCTTGTTTTGGGCAAAATCTTTGATTATAATAAATCTGCTGACTCCACTTGAAAAGTGGAATCAGCAGGTGTTTTATATAAAGGAGATTTTACATTGAAGATATTAAAATATTTGCTTATTTTTATTCCTGTCAGTCTGGCGGCAGAGTTTCTGCATGCGTCACAGATCCTGATTTTTATTCTTTCGGCACTGGCGATCGTACCGTTAGCCGGAATCATGGGAGAAGCGACAGAATCCATTTCTCATTATGTAGGAAACCGAGTCGGAGGATTTCTCAATGCAACCTTTGGAAATGCCACAGAATTGATCATCGGTTTCTTTGCTATGAAGGCCGGATTGTTTGATGTGGTCAAGGCGTCCATTGCAGGTTCCGTAATCGGAAACATTTTGCTGGTACTTGGATTGAGTATGTTTGTAGGCGGTATGAAATATAAAACGCAGTATTTTGATCAGAAGGTCATCAATGTCACCGCCAGCATGCTGCTATTTGCTGTTATTGGGCTGACCATTCCCGCCGTTTTTACGCACACGGTTCCATCGGCACTGCTTACTACAAGATATGAAGGCCTCAGCGTTACAGTGGCCATTATTATGGTTTCCATATATATTTTGAGTATGGTTTTTTCTTTTTTCACACATAAGGATTTATATGCGGTAGAAGCCACGGAAGAAGAGAAGCCAAAATGGTCTTTGAAAGCCGCTGTATTTGTTTTGGTAATTGCAACTGTATTTATTGGTATAGAGTCGGAAATCTTTGTGGGAACAGTGGAGCCTATGACGAAAGCCATGGGGTTGAGTGAGTTTTTTGTGGGTATCATACTGGTTCCTATTATAGGAAATGCTGCGGAGCATAGTACGGCTGTTTTAATGGCTCATAGAAACAAGATGAGCGTAGCCATTGAGATCGCGTTAGGTTCAAGTCTGCAAATCATACTGTTCGTCACACCGGTTCTTATCTTTTTAAGCCTGATGTTTTCACCGATGAGCATTGTATTTAATGCCTTTGAGCTGGTTGCCCTGATCTTTTCCGTATTGATTGCAAATCGGGTGGCCAGTGATGGGGAGTCCAACTGGTTGGAAGGGGTTCAGCTGATTGCGGCCTATATTATTTTAGCAGCTTCATTTTTTATCTTGTAATCAGAAAGTAAAAGGAGATGTAATCACGCAGATAAATCTAAAAATAAGGGAAAGCAGACGAATTGGAGGAAGGAATGGAAACACGGGAAGTATTACAAAAATTAAAGAACGGAGAGCTTTCTTTGGAGGAGGCAGAACAGTATTTTCGAAGGCAGCCTTTTGAAGAGCTGGGATATGCGAAGCTGGATACCCATAGAAAAGTACGGTCAGGTTTTGCGGAGGTGATCTTCTGCAGCGGAAAGACAGACGAGCATTTGCTGAGTATATTTGGGAAGCTGTATGAGGAAGAAGGAGAAGTTTTCGGAACCAGAGCGTCCAAACAGCAATACGAGATGATTCGGCAGAAATATCCGGAAACTCAATACGATGAAGTTTCCAGGATTATAAAAATAGAGAAAACGGAGAAGAAAAGAGCAGGAAAAATTGCGGTTTGTACAGCGGGAACGGCCGATATTCCGGTAGCGGAGGAGGCTGCCCAGACTGCGGAGTATTTTGGCACCTATGTAGAACGGATTTACGATATCGGCGTGTGCGGTATTCATCGATTATTGTCGCAGATTGAAACCATTCAGAGTGCAAATTGTATTGTAGCTGTTGCAGGGATGGAGGGTGCTTTGGCCAGTGTAATGGCTGGTTTAGTGGACAAGCCTGTCATCGGCGTTCCCACTTCTGTGGGGTATGGTGCATCCATGAACGGATTGTCAGCCCTGTTGACCATGATTAATTCCTGTGCCAACGGAATTGCGGTGGTAAATATTGATAATGGATACGGAGCCGGATATATGGCTACGCAGATTAATCGATTAGGGGTCAAAACAAACCCCCTATAGGCGGATATGCTTTTTTCCTGTTGAAAACAGTTTGTACAGCAGGAGTCTTAAAAATTTCATAAAGGGACGTTTTCCCGGCGTTGTTTAGTAAAAACAACGCTATTTTAACAGAATTTTCAGGTTTATTGACATATTAGGCTGGGAATAATATGATACATTTAAAGTGTATAAATAAAGTGGAGGCGTAAGGGTATGAATTTTTTTAAAAAGTCAGAAGTAAATGCCTGTAATGGCACTGTGGCAAAAGACAGCATGAAAGAACTATCCGACAAATATTTAGAATTAATCAGCGGATTTTCTTTTTCCGCCGATGAGCTGGATATCGAAATGAATGAGATTCTTGTAAGAATCCAAGAGCTTACGTCGGAAGCAAAAGAGCAGGCATCCAGCATGATTTCTATGAATGATGTCATTGATATTATTTATACGACCGTGCAGGAAAGCAGAAAGAAAGCTTCGCAGGCTTCTGAAATTTCCAATCATACATATGAAAACATAGTGGATAAGCGAAAGCGGTTTGAGGAGATTACCAAAAGTCTGGGAGAAAATGGTGAACATTTAAGCTCCGCTAAAAATTCCTTTGCCGAACTGGAAGAAAAAATGAGGACAGCCAAATCGCTTGTAGAACAAATTGAGCATATTTCTTCACAGACGAATCTGCTGGCTTTAAATGCTTCTGTGGAAG
Organism: Aminipila luticellarii; assembly: GCF_004103735.1. Lineage (NCBI taxonomy): Bacteria > Bacillati > Bacillota > Clostridia > Peptostreptococcales > Anaerovoracaceae > Aminipila > Aminipila luticellarii. The sequence goes on from NZ_CP035281.1 coordinate 595,593, forward strand.
CGGCAAGAGCCGGGGAGCATGGCCGTGGATTCTCAGTCATAGCGGAGGAAGTCCGGCATCTGGCCAGTGAAACCAGTGAGGTAAATAAGGTGATCAGTGGGATTATTACCGATATTGCCGTGTCTGTAGAAAAATCTAAAAAAAATGTCCATCAGGTCATGGAAAGTATTGTTTTTCAAAATACGCAGATTGAAAATACGATTGAGGATTTTGCTCTCATTGAAAATGTGTCAAGAGACTCCAGTGAAATGAGCAGCTGGATCGCCGACAATTCAAAAGAGTTGGAGGAATCCATTTATTCCGCCAAAGAGGTGATTGGGAAGGTAACGGATTCAGTTGACACCTCATCGAATAAAATAGAAGAGCTCTCCCAATCCATTCAGGAGGAGACCCATTCCGTGGATACTATTAAACAGCGGATTGAAGAACTGGAACAGCTGAATTTTCAGCTTATGAAGAAAGAAAGTCTGAAAAAGCCCACCACCGTTGTAGTGGCCACTTCTCCGTATGAGCCTTATATTATTTATGATGAACAGACAGGAAAAATATCCGGAATGGACTATGACTTAATCAAGGCGGCGTTTAAAGATTCCGGATATCAGGTCGAATTCAAAATCGTTCCTTGGGATACTTCCGTTAAGATGGTAAAAAATGGGCTGTCAGATATTCTTCCGGCCATATCCTATGATCAGGACAGAGAGACGTATTTAAAATTTAGTGAGAGCTATCGCTTTGAAAGCCCGTATGGATTCTATACAAGCCGGAGCATGGAAATAGAGGTAAATCAGTTGTCAGATCTGGAAGGGAAGAAGGTCGGAGTGATGTCCGGATATACGTATTTTCCGGAGCTGTACAAGCTGGGTATAAAGCTTGAAGAAAGCAATAAAGAAGAGATTTTGTTCAAAAAGCTGATAAAAGGGCTTTTGGATGTGGTGGTACTGGAGATGGAGACCGGAGATTATCATCTAAAAAAATTAAAAATGGAGCAATGGATTTGCAAAGAACCTTATACTTTTGTTTTAGAAAATCCGGTAAAGACCTATCTGGGGTTTGGAAGAGTTAAAAATCATGACTTAATCTGTGAGCTGTTTAATAAAAGAAGCAAAGAGATGCAGAAAAATGGTATTTCAGAGAAAATTACCGCTGGATATAGATAAACCGGATTACTAATCAGAGAGTAATAGAAGAAGAAAGAAAAAGGACGTCTCAGCGTGGTTGAATCATGGTATGCTCCCAATTTAGCAGGGAGCATATTATCCATCCTGGAGACGCCTTTTTTGTTGCGTTAGTCTGTGTAGGCAAAATCAACTGTAACGAATGCTTCAACGGACAATCCGCCGGGAATGATCGGCGTGGTGGCCGCCCCTCGCGGTGTGAAAAGAAACGGGACAGGCGGAATACTGTTTTCGAGTATACGTATCGGTACTGGATTTAGTCTCGTATGTAGCGTGTCGGAAATAGATTTGGCTTTGTCAACAGCATTATTCAAAGCATTGTTTAAGGCCTGCTGGTAAAAGAGAGCCGGCTCAGAGAGTTCAAAAGAAATAGCTTCTATCAAATTGGAGCCTGCACTGACTACGGTGTCGATTATTTTTCCGACTTCATTGAGCTTATCCGTCTGAATCTGGACTATATGTTTTACCTCATACCCTTTGTCGATTTGTTTGCCCTCCTGATATTCATAGAGCTGATCTATTAGATATTGAACCGTTTTTATTTCCGTTATTCCCAGCAGGTTCAGAGCCTGAATGACTTCTTTCATACTTTGTGCATTGTCCGACTGTATTTGAGATACATTATATCCGGTGGTTCGAACACCTAAGCGAATGACGGCTGTATCCGGGGCTGCGGTAACATATCCCTGACCCGTCAAGGTCATGGTATGATTGGAATAGTTGTTGTCCGATAGGGAGCGTACCATAAAAAGTCTCCTTTCATTTTTTTATGCAGGAAATATGTTTACAGTACCAGTATATTAAAGAGGTACGTTTTTGGGTCCTAATTCAGTTTCTAAATCATAATTTTGCTATGGGATAAAGAATGCTTTGCAACAAAAAGTAGCGTTTAACCCATATTAAACGCTACTTTGGTATATGAAAATCCCCGGATATCTCGAGGCGCCTTTTGTTTACATAAACAATATTACTTTAAACCCATCTGCTGCCTCTTTTTCAGTATATGAGCTTTCATGTCCTTTGCAGCCTGAACCGGGTCATCTCCTATGGCGATTTTTCCGCCTGTTAAACCTTCCACATCTTGCGTGACCAGCTTCACCAAGTTGGGGGCTCCCGTTACGAATGGCGTCGGGGAAAGATGGGTGTAAGCCCCATAAGCGACTGCAAATAGACCATCAATGGTGGCCTTTTGCTCCATCCATTCCGGAGCGGTAACAGCGATTGGAAGATCCGGAATATCTACCTTTAGGTGATCCGCAAGGGCGGTGACCAGCATGGAGATTCGGCCGGTATCCGTACAGGTGCCAAAGCTTAAAACCGGAGGAATGTTTAATGCTCTGCATACGGATTGCAGTCCTTCTCCGGCCAATTCAACGGCATCTAAATTACATAGGCCGGCAACCTCTAAGGCATGATTTCCGCAGCCGCCTGCAACCACCAATATATCCCCTTTAATTAACTCTTTTGTTATATTCACTGTATTCCAGTCCTGAGGTCCGTTCCGCAGGGTGGAACAGCTTGCTAATGCTACGATTCCCTTAATTTGTCCTTTTGCAATGACATCTACAAGGGTATCCAAATTATTGCCGATCGCACCCAGTACAGCTTCCGTGGAAAATCCGGCGATCGCTTTTGTTTTATGCTTTGGCACCAACGGTTTAATCCTGCTATGCCGTCTTTTGAAGTTCTCAATAGCTATTTGTATGCATTGTTCCGCCATTTGATCGGCTTTTGCCGGATAATAAGGCATAGTGTGAGCGGTGCCCGGAACCCCGATAATGGTGCTGACACTGATCAGCGCGACTTGATATTTTTCCGCATATTGATCTATTGCCGGAGGAGAGCAGTTCTCTTCCATGACCAGAGCGTCTACAGTTCCTGTTGCGAGGAAGGGTTCAATGGATAGCCAATCGCCCATTAACCCAACAAAAACGTTATCTATTTCAAATCTCTGCAGTAATTCCTGACCCGTTTCGATGGAGCCTACGATGTGAATTCCTTTTGCTCCGGCTTTTCTTGCCAGTTCCTGGAACTCAGGCAGCTTTGCCTTTTGCAGAGCAGCGGCACCCACCCAAGGCTGATGTCCGTTAAACGCAATATTAACATAATCCGGATCCATGATGCCCAGATCCACGTCTACCTCGTGGGGCATCGGTGTGCCGAACAAAATATCCTGAACCATTTCAAGGCCGATTTGAGCGGTATAAATGGTGGAAAGGCCTAATCGAAGAGCCTTTTTAGCCAGAGAAACATAGTCTCCGTCTACATTTGTGAGACAACTGGCGATGGAAAGCTCTACCTCATGCTCCACTCCGGAAGGGTAAATATTTAATTTTTCCCAAACAGGTTTTCTTTTTTGCGGGGCAAAAGCTTCAACCATCACACTTTTCTCGTCTGGGGTACATTTCATTTCCTTATCCAGAAATTCGGCTAATTGAACCGCCATAGCATAAACATCCTGATTCGTGTTAATGGAGACTTTTTCGCACATCCAGCGAAGTTTCTTTTCGTCGGTGATACCAAATGTGGTTTTTCCTTCTCCCGTAGCTTTTAAGGTTCGGAAGGCTTCGTAGGCGTGATGAGCATACGTCGCGGCGCCCATAATGTTCCGCATGAGAAGATTTCTCATAGCCATTGCATCCGGACCAATTCCGCAGACTCCCTTATCGGCTCCGGCTTTTTCGCTGATTCTGCAAGGCCCCTGCGTACATAACTGACAGCTCACGCCTTGAAGGCAGAAGTTACAGCGAATTTTTTCCTGGGGATCCCATCTGGAAAATACGCTGGAAAGACCATCTTCTTTTATTCGAATCAGCATTTCTTCTACGGAATCATGATAACTGACTCGTCCTGCGCTATTTTTAGAAATTGTTTCTGACATCTTTAACCTCCTGGCTTGTCTTTAAATAAAGTTGCTGCCATTAGTATGCCAGTTTTAGAAAAAATTATCAGATTTTCACTACTGTAACAGCTACCATTCCCCTTGAATGACATCATATTTATGATTGGCGGAGAAATCAGCATTATCGAAATAGTTATATCCGGAATGACCAAACGTGGTATCCACATTGATCCATTTCTTTCCCTCCGCATCATAAATCTGATTCCATGCGTGATCCCCCCATTCGGAGCCATTATAGGCAAGTCCGGTGACAAAGCGCACCTTTAAGTCTACCGCACGGCACATGGAAATGTATAGGCAGGAATAGTCAAAACAGATTCCTTCCCGCTGTTCATAGGTCACCACAGAGCCTGAGTCCACATGAGAGGGGTTTTGCACGATGATAGCTGCCTTATCCCTGTCGTATTGGATATTTCGGCTGATCCATTTGTACAGCAGGTAGGCCTTTTCCCGGTCATTTGTTTTCGTTCCAACAATTTCTTTCGCTTTTTTGTCAATTTCATCGTTGGATTGAATCGCTTGATCCAGCGTAACCCCGTTAAAATATTTGATAACAGGTACTTTCCAGTAATTAGGATCCGTACTGTCCGCATTTTTTTTTGCAAAATCCTCTTCTGCCCGTTTAAAAGAATCATTGAACAGTACAGGAAGTTTTTTTACGATGTCTGTATTTAAGATCGGATGGAGTATATTTTTATTGATCAGCTGATAAACAGAAGATTGATGGATATACTCTTCCCCATTGGGATTGTTAATATAGCTGGAATAGAAATTGAGCAGCAGCGTGAACACAAGAACCATACATATGGCTTTGGGAAGCTGCCATATGACGCTGAGCATTCGTCTCATCCGGCTGCTCATGGCATTGAAGGTCGAGGTCAGTCTGCCGGACAGCGGAAGGATCAACCATCGATAGATGGGAATGGATACAACCTCCAGAATCCAGATGATGACCGAGAGTAAAACGAACAGAGCGATTACATATGCCACAACATCATATCTATAGCGGCTGACCCAATTCTGCACGGTTGGAAAGTGCTGGTATAGAATCGCAAAAATACCCTCCTGATTGCCAGAAAAAATACCGCTGGCAAAATGAAAGGCAAAGATAATTCCAATAATGAATATAAAGCTGTTCAGTATGGATAAAAATGAGTTTTCTACTCGATTTCCCGTAATTGGATGTAGCAGGCCCATGAGTAAAGGCATGGCAAAAATACCTGTTACTAAAACTGTTATCATATTGATATGATTCAATAAGTTCATAGAGGCTCCTTATATTTATGCTGAATAGAATCATTATACTATGCAAGCATGTCGCAGCAGGATTCAATGATTCCTTCTTTACGGCGAAGCCGTATTTTAATGAATGGAATCATTATACCACAAGGTAGGAAACAGAAACTACCGACAGAATATACCAAAAATTCGGTGGACGATTCGGAATCCATTTTTAAGAATCTCCACAATATCTCCATAAAGGCTTGATACTATGAAAAGAACAAAATGTATGCTGAATGGAGATACACGAAGTTGTTAGGGAGGACTATTTGTGGGAAAAAGATTAATCAAGAAGAAACTTAAAGTAGATAAGATGACGTGCATAGGCTGTGAGACCAGAATTGAAAATGAAATAAACAAAATGGATGGTGTTTATGGGGCGGAGGCCAGTTATACGGCTTCCTGTTTAACGGTTACCTATAGTCCGGAGGAAGTATCCCTGGGAGAAATTATAAAAACCGTAGAAAAGCTTGGCTATAAAGTACGCCGGGAGAAGAATGCCCCGGTGAAAGTATCAGGGAGAGCATCGAATAAAGTATCAGCCGAAGCATCAGGTGCAGCATCCGAGCATGAGCCTGAAAAAGGTTCCAACAGTCAGCTCATCACCATGGGAATCCTTATAGCCGGCATATATCTTATCATAAAAAATACTATAGGGTTTAATTTCATACCGCAGATAACCCCCAATATGGGCTACGGCATTCTGTTCCTAGTGGGGATGCTGTCCTCTATTCATTGTGTCGCTATGTGCGGGGGAATTAATCTATCCCTCTGTGTATCCTATAAATTTGAACAGGAGGGACAGAGTAAGTTCTCTAAATTCTTACCAAGCTTTCTATACAATGGAGGACGAATCCTATCCTATACGGTGATAGGCGGGATCGTGGGAGCATTGGGCTCTGTGTTTACTCTTTCCAATGCGGGGAGTGCCTTTATCACCATAATTGCAGGAACCTTTATGGTAATTATGGGATTGAACATGCTGAATGTATTTCCTGCACTCCGAAAACTAAATCCCCACATGCCTAAGCTCTTTGCCAATAAGATACATAGTGCCAAGAATAGCAAAGGCCCTTTTGTCGTGGGATTATTAAATGGTCTGATGCCATGCGGACCGCTTCAAGCCATGCAGCTGTATGCACTTGGAACGGGAAGCTTCGTGTCAGGAGCCGTGTCCATGTTCGTATTCAGTCTGGGGACAGTGCCGCTGCTTTTTGCATTTGGAGCATTCGGTTCCATGCTCAGCTCTAAATCAGCCAAGAACATGATTAAATGCAGTGCCGCACTGGTGATTGTATTAGGTGTTGTTATGCTGAACAGGGGAATGGCTTTTACCGGTATGACTCTTCCGTCTGTTTCAGCGGAATCCGGTAACAGTGCAATCATGAGCACGGTGGCCGGAGAGGAACAGCAGGTGACTACCAGCTTGGACGGAGGGAGATATTCCCCGATTGCTGTGCAGGCAGGGGTTCCTGTCAAGTGGACTATAGAAGCAGGGGCAGAGGATTTGAATGGATGCAACCGTGAGATGATTATTCCGGAATACAACATTCAGCAGGAATTACAGCCGGGGGAAAATGTCATCGAATTTACGCCGACTAAAACTGGCACCTTTGGATATAGCTGTTGGATGGGAATGGTGCGGAGCAGCATTACTGTCGTTGAAGATATTAAGGGGGAGGATGCGGCTAAAGCGGCCAAGGCTGCGGGAGAATCAGCGGGCGCAAACACCGGAGGTTCCATGAGCTGCTGCGCAATATAATATAATTTGTAATGAAAGAGCATTGTATGTTATATTGTTGGTATGGAGGAAGAGGTTATGCTGGGAGAAAAGAAAAAGGTGCTGATCGTGGATGACGAGCCTAAAATCGTAGAGGCGGTCATGGCTTATCTTGAAAAAAACGGATATGATCCCTTCGCAGCTTATGACGGAGAAAAGGCACTGGTATTATTTCATAATATTCACCCGGATCTGGTAGTCTTAGACCTGATGCTGCCTAAGCTTTCAGGAGAAGAAGTCTGTAAGGAAATCCGGAGAATGTCCCGGGTTCCGATCATCATGCTGACCGCTAAGGTGAGTGAAGAGGAAAAGATAATCGGGCTCAATATCGGAGCAGATGATTATGTGACAAAGCCTTTCAGTCCCCGAGAACTCATGGCAAGGATAAACAGCCTGCTGAGACGTGCCGATGAAGGGGTGTCTCCGCTGTTTCACATCATGAACTGGAATGATGGAGACTTGAAAATAGATTTAAATACGTATACGGTGAAAAAGTCAGAAAAAGAGGTCAGCTTGACGCCGATTGAATTTAAGCTGCTATGTGCGATGATGAAATATCCGAGAAAAACATTTACGAGAGAAGAATTGATCAACCTTGTTCTGGGCACAGAGTATGATGGGTTTGACCGAACCATTGATTCACACATTAAAAATTTAAGAAGTAAGATCGAAGCGGATTCGGCAAATCCCAAGTATATCATCACTGTTCGCGGCATTGGATATAAATTTGATGGAAAGCTGTAATGGATGAAGAGAGGAAACACATGAATGTTAGTCTGAAATTTAAATTGACCCTGTCCTATGTGCTGCTTGCTCTGATTTTGGTCAGTTCTTTTTTGTTTGTATCCAACTATGTGCTGGAAAAAAAGTTTCAAACGTATATTGTTCATACACAGGAAAAGAAAAATCAGGATATTGTACATCTGGTGACAGAGGAATTTGGAGAGAACGGAGAATTTCCGGATATGGAAATCCTGAAAAGTATTGGCAATACGGCTGTAACCCAGGGGTTGATTCTGATGGTGTCCGACGTAAAAGATAATCAGCTGTTCTGCATGAGTACGCTGGACAGCCGGGTGTGTGACAATATGCTGGAAAGCATGCGATCCAATATGGCAGGGCGGTATCCCCATTTTGACGGGAAATATGTTGAAAAGGATTATGACGTTGTAAAAAAGAATAAAAAAGTGGCAACGGTTACTTTGGGGTACTATGGACCCTATTTTTATAATAATGAAGACATCCAATTCATAGAAATACTGAATAAGATATTTATTGGAATAGGCTTAATTTTTCTCATAATCGCCATATTTTTAGGGATGTATATGGCGGACAGAATGTCTTTGCCTATTAAAAAAGTCATCAAAAAGACCAGACAAATTGAGGGAGGAAATTATACGGAAAGGTTGGATTTTGATTCCGGAACCATTGAGATCAATCAGCTGATTCAAAGCGTGAACAGACTGGCAAGCTCGCTGGAAGGGCAGCAGCTCTCCCAAAAACGTATGGCGAAGGACTACGCTCACGAGCTTCGAACGCCGCTGGCCGCTCTGCAATCTACGCTGGAGGCTATGATTGACGGGGTATTGGAGAACACGCCGGAAAGACTGGAGGGATGCAGAACAGAGATTTTGAGGCTCACCAGAATGCTGGCGGATATTGATAAAATTGTACAAATAGAGAACGACAGTCTGCAAGTTCACAAGAGCCGATTCGACGTACTAAGTGTAATCCGTCCGGTTGTTTCCAATTTCCAACAGGAACTGGAAAGCCGGAATATTAGAGTGGAAGTAGGTCCTGCCCCTTGTGAGGTCTACGCAGATAAAGATAAAATGATTCAGGTGGTTGTGAACCTGCTGTCTAACGCCATCAAATATACAGATAACGGTGGAAAAATTGAAATTTCAGCCGGTAAGTACGGAGACTGGGTAAGGTTGACCGTGTCGGATACAGGGCTGGGGATAGCCGCAGAAGACATTCCCAATATCTTTGACCATTTATACCGAACGGATAAGTCCCGGGATCGGAATACAGGCGGTTCCGGTATCGGATTGTCCGTGGTAAAAGCCATTGTAGACGCACATGGGGGAACGATTGAAGTAAAGAGCGAATTGGGCAAAGGGAGTGTTTTCACGGTTCAGCTTCCCTTGCTTAAATAACAAAATGGGGAGCTTGTCGCTCCCCATTTTGTACGGACTCGCATTATTTAATTTCAATTTGAAGCTTGCTGGCAGCCGGTTCCGATTTCGGAAGTGAAATCTTTAAAACCCCATCCTCCAGCTTTGCGTCCACATTTGCCGCATCAATATCTTTCAGATATACGGAACGCTGCATGGAACTGCTTCTGCGTTCTTTGTGAAGATAGCTTTCTTTTTCTTCATTTATTTCTTCATTTTTTTCTACCTTAATGATCAGATAATCATTTTGATAGTCCAGCTTAATTTCTTCTTTTTTGATACCAGGCATTTCTGCTTCTACTAGATAGGCATTTCCCTGATCCTTTACATCCATTTTAAAGACTCCTGTTTCCGGGGCTCTGAAACCAAATGGACTGTCATTGAAAAAGTCATCTAACATATTGTAGAAGTCTATAAAATCGTGTCCATCTCTCTTTTGAAGCTGATTTCTGTTTAAAGGTGTTAATCCAAACATATTGACTCCTCCTTTTTATATGTTTATACATCATGTAATTTTGTTAGCACTCTCAATTGGTGAGTGCTAACTTTAAATAAAGAATACCGCTTGTTTTATATTTTGTCAATAGATTTCAAAAAATATTTTAAAAGTTTTTATAGAAGATGTTTTTTGTTATAATAAGCTTAAGGTGAATAAAAATCTACGGAGCGTTGATTGAAAATGATTTAATCTGCGCTTACTCTATATATGGAGGTGGCAGCATGGATTGCAGCAAAGTAGGAGAGCTGATATTAAGCTTACGTAAAGAAAAAGGAATGACGCAGAAGCAGCTTGCTGATCGGATGAATATTAGTGACAAGACAATCTCCAAGTGGGAGCGGGGTCAGGGATGTCCGGATGTATCCCTGCTTCGGGAACTGTCCAAGGTATTGGAAGTAAATATTGAGAAAATATTATTGGGAAATTTAGAGCCAAATGATGCAGACAAAGGGAATATGAAAAAAATTAAGTTTTATGTGTGTCCCACTTGCGGAAACATACTGACTGCTACCGGTGAAGGCGAAGTCTTCTGCTGTGGACGGAAATTGGCAGAACTGGTTCCGAAAATAGAGGATGAAACACATCGATTGAACGTGGAGCAAATAGAAGATGACTTTTACATTACAATTGATCATGAAATGAGTAAAACACATTTTATCAGCTTTGTAGCCTGTGCAGCTCATGACAGGATGTTGCTGGTCAAGTTGTATCCGGAGCAGGCGGCAGAAGTGCGTTTTCCGGTTATGAGAAAAGGACAAATTTATTTTTACTGTAATCAGCATGGCTTGTGGGCCAAGGAATAGAACGGCATCTAAAAACGCTCCCCGCCGGCATAGATTGCCCATCGGGGAGCGTGATACTATTCTAAATTAGAAGCCATTTTTAAGCTGCGGTGTAATAAATCACACCAGAGGAAGTGGTCACTGTTCCTAATGTGGTATTTTCTACAACAAAGGTTTCTGCATGACTTGCTGCGATTGTGCCTGTTTCTGCTACTGCGAAAGTGTACGTTTCACTATTTGTGCCGTCAGACAAGCTGACATAATAATACGCATTTGTTCCCGCCTTACAAGGGACTGCGTCGGTATTGGTCACTTCAATGGACAATACGGAATCACTGCTGTCAGTATTGAAAGGAGTACCACTTGTCACAGTGATAGCAACTTGTGCCATAAAAACTCTCTCCTTACTATTAAATTTGAAAGGAAATACTTCCACTTGTAATGTATTCAGAAATAAAGTTTGTGTGACTGTCAGGAGTAAAATTAGAACCTAAGTATTCCAATTATCATATTATTATAGTGGTGATATTAAAATGAGTTTTATGGACTTGACCTGCATGGAGGCTGTCAGTTTAATAAGTGGCGCCAAGTGCTCCGCATGGAAGAACGATCCGTTGCGAATTGGATGTAATTTTACGACCTATCTTTTCTTTGAACTTCCCCCTGCTGTCTTTTTGAATCCTGTGAAAAGGGCAAGGCTGATTCTCTTTAAAATGCCTATGAATGTTATAGAGATTCCGTCAGCATTTTGGAGCAATCAGTATTCTGTTTATCCCTTACTGGATTTTTTCAGTGTCTACAGCGGCTGGTATATCCCTCCGAGATTTGATGATAGTTTGAGAGTAGACTATGAGGATCAGGCTTGCATAAGCTACACTGAAATAGATATCACAGCAATCGCGGCAGCGTGGAGTCAAGAAAGAATGGAAAACAAAGGACTGTTTCTGACCGGAGCACCCAATGGGCGGCAGCTCATGTATGCATCGGATCAATACGAGACGGCGGGCATGCGCCCAAGACTTCGGCTGACCTACGAAGAAATATCCAGACCGTTAAGTGCAGCTCCATGCACAGTAGAAATTAATAGATAAAAAACCTCTGTAAAGCGGTTAAAAAGGCATATGAGCATTGAGCGGCTGATATGCCTTTTTTCTGTAAGACCACATTTCAACCCCCAAAAACCACATTTCAGCGAACAGGTATTGAAAAATATAACATAAAGTGAGTATTTAGAGAAGAACAATCTACCTGAGTTGGACAGAGAAAAAATAATAAATAATATTTCTGACGAAATCACAGACCAGCAAATCATAACAAAATATCAACGTTAAAACCACGCATGGTTTTAATGATATACTACCCAGACTGCTTTTATATGCGTATAAAATCCCAAAATTGGTAAAGAATTTTAATTAATTAAAAATTTCCTATTGATTTGTTAATAAAATAGCAATTATATGAACTTTTTATACAATAATTTAATAAATGGATGCCTGGTAGATCTTGCCGCCGACATGGTATGAAAAGAAATCTTACGAGGGATGGGCGAGGAGATAAGATCTTCCGGTCTATTAAAAAATAACGATTAAAGCTATATGCTTTAAAAGAATTTTGGATATAAATTATCTATTGCAATATAATGATGAAAAATGTATAATAACCACATAAAGATATTGTTAATGTTTTAACATGAAGGAGGAAGTTAGTATGGGAAGATTTACATTACCAAGAGATATTTATCACGGAAGCGGTTCCTTATCTGAATTAAAGAATTTAAAAGGTAAGAGGGCATTTTTGGTGGTAGGCGGCGGTTCTATGAAACGTTTTGGATTTCTGGATAAAGCACAGGGCTTCCTGAAAGAAGCCGGAATGGAGGTGGAATTGTTTGAAAACGTGGAACCAGATCCAAGTGTAGATACTGTTATGCGCGGCGCTGAAGCCATGAAGAAGTTCCAGCCGGACTGGATTGTTTCCATGGGAGGCGGTTCTCCAATAGATGCAGCAAAGGCGATGTGGGCATTCTATGAATATCCGGATACGACTTTTGAAGATTTGATCACTCCTTTCAGTTTCCCGGAATTGAGGACGAAAGCCAGATTCTGTGCCATTCCTTCCACTTCGGGAACAGCCACAGAAGTCACTGCTTTTAGTGTTATTACAGATTATGAAAAAGGGATCAAGTATCCTTTAGCGGATTTTAATATAACGCCTGACATTGCCATTGTAGACCCTGAGCTTGCAGAAACAATGCCGCCGAAATTGACGGCATATACGGGGATGGATGCAATGACGCATGCGATTGAAGCCTATGTATCCACTCTCCACTGTGACTATACGGATCCTCTTGCACTTCATGCCATTAAAATGGTGCATGAATTCCTAAAAAAATCTTATGACGGGAATAAGGAAGCAAAAGAGAGGATGCACAATGCACAATGCCTGGCCGGCATGGCATTTTCAAATGCACTGCTTGGAATCGTACATTCTATGGCGCATAAGACGGGAGCTGCTTACAGCGGCGGGCACATCGTCCACGGCTGCGCCAATGCCATGTATCTGCCTAGAGTGATTCAGTTTAATGCCAAAAATTCGGAAGCAGCCGGCAGATATGCTGAAATTGCTCGATTTATCGGACTGAAAGGGGATACCGAAGAGGAATTGATTGATTTACTGGTGAAAGAAATTAAAGCCATGAATGATTCTCTGGATATTCCTTGCTGCATTAAGACCTATGAAGGCGGTATTATCGATGAAAAGGAATTTATGGATAAGCTTTCAAAAATAGCAGAACTGGCTATAGGTGATGCCTGCACCGGTTCTAATCCAAGAATTCCTACTCAGGAAGAAATGGAAAAGCTGTTGAAGGCCTGTTATTATGGAGAAGATATTGATTTCTAATGCTGCGGTAATATACCAGTCCAACCATGTTAATCCGTAAAAAATATATAATAAAAAAGAAAGAACTCCTTGGATTATAGTGATTCAAGGAGTTCTTTCTTTATCCTCTGCGCATTAAAAAATCAGAAGCTAATGAATAGAAGGCAGTGAGCTTAAATTATTGTTTTCAGAGCCGTCGGGAATAGATTTTAAATATTCCGTATTGCCGCGATGAGAAACGCCTACGCCCATAATTCCTCCCCGTTTAGCCAGTTCAATACACTCTTCCTTGGAGAGAATGCTGTTATCGGACAGTTGATAACCTGTCACGCGCCCGCTGCTTTTGACCAGACCGGTAATGCGTTTGGCATCGCTGGACGGAGTAGGTATTTGATCCAGAGTATTGCGTGCCAGTGCTGCATCCATTGTATTTTTTTGGTCGTTCATAATCGAACCTCCTTTTCTTTCTTTTTCATTTGTATTCTGCGTAGAATACAGGGATTTTATGAATGGTCACAGAAATTATTTCAAAGGTTCCCTATTCACCATTTTGTTTAAAATCACATACAATGAAAGTATATATTATAAAAATAATGAGGTGGTGTTTTTGGCAGTATTAGAAGTAAAAAACATCCAAGAAAAGTATCAGGCATTAAACGGAGAAATAACCGCATTAGAAAATATAAGTTTTCATGTGGAAAAAGGTGAATTTGTCAGTGTAGTCGGACCCAGCGGGTGCGGCAAATCAACACTGCTTTCTATTATTGCAGGGCTTCTAAAACCGACCGCAGGAGAGATTTATGTAAAGGGAGAAAAAATTGAAGGGGTAACGACTCATATTGGATACATGTTGCAGAAAGATAACCTGCTGGATTGGAGAACGATTTATAAGAATGTCATGCTGGGGCTGGAAATACAGAAGAACGTAACTCATGAAAATGAGGCAAGAGTGATAGAATTGTTAAAGACCTATGGACTTTATGAATTTAAAGATAAGTACCCGTCTCAACTATCTGGAGGAATGCGGCAGAGGGTCGCTTTGATCCGAACCCTTGCCATTAACCCAGATATTTTGTTATTGGATGAAGCTTTTTCCGCGCTGGACTATCAGACCAGACTGGCGGTAACCAATGATGTCTACGGCATATTAAAACAGGAGCAGGTAACAACTATTATGGTTACCCATGATATACCGGAAGGAATCAGTATGGGAGATAAGATTGTCATGTTGAGTGCCAGGCCGGCTGTGGTGAAGGAGGTTCTGGCTATAGACTTTGAAATGGAAAACAGGAATCCTTTAAATTGCAGAAACAGTCCAAAGTTTGGAAAATATTTCGATCATATTTGGAAGGAGCTGAGCAGCAATGAATGAACAGATTGTTTCCAAGGAAAGAACCCTGTTTTTAAAAAAGCAAAAACATCGGAAGCAGATGATTCTTTTTTGGCAGATCGGAATTTTAGTATTTTTGATAGCTCTTTGGGAAATATCAGCCAGAGTCGGGCTCATAGACAGCTTTATACTTAGTCAGCCTTCAAGAATTTTAAAGACGTATATCAATATGGCACAAAACGGACTGCTGATGCACATTGGTGTCACCGTATATGAGACTTTAGTCGGTTTCGTTCTGGGGGTCATTACCGGAACGATTCTCGCCATTATACTCTGGTGGAGCAGCTATATCGCGAAAATCAGTGAACCTTATTTGGTCGTATTGAACAGCTTGCCAAAGATCGCGTTAGGTCCTGTCATCATTATTATTGTCGGGGCAGGAACTGAGGCCATTATCTTTATGGCTCTGGCCATATCCTTGATTGTTACCGTGCTGGAAATGTTAAATGGATTTCAGCATACAGATAAAGAATATATAAAAATGGCAACCACTTTTGGAGCAAGTAAAATGCAGATTTTCACGAAAATTGTATTTCCCTGCAACATCTTGACCCTGTTTAATTCTTTGAAGATTAATATTGGTTTGTCTTTAGTGGGTGTTATTGCCGGTGAATTTTTGGTGTCAAAGGCGGGGCTGGGGTATTTGATCGTTTATGGCGGTCAGGTTTTTCAGCTGGATCTTGTCATGGCCAGCGTCATTATTCTGGCTGTAGTAGCGGCGGTTATGTATGAAGCAGTCGTACTGATGCAGAATCTGGTATTAAAGCTGTACGGACACTAAAGATCCGATGGAAGATCGCAGATCTATGATTTGCAAATTGCAGTTAAAACAGTAGTGGAAGGGAGTTTGAAGTATGAAGAAATATAAGAAACTTTTATGCGCTATTTTAACCTTAGTTCTAGTAATAACTCTATTAGGCGGATGTGGTTCTGAACCAAAGAAAAGCTATAAAGTAACAGTTTGTGAAGTGACCCACTCTATCTTTTATGCTCCTCAATATGTAGCCATGAACCTGGGCTTCTTTGAGGATGAGGGCATTCAGATCGAGCTGTCGAACGGACAGGGAGCAGATAAGGTCATGGCGGCAGTTTTGTCAAACAATGTTGACATTGGCTTCGCAGGGCCGGAGGCTTCGATTTATGTTTATAATGAAGGGAAAAAAGATCATACCCAGGTGTTTGCACAGCTGACTCAGTGCGATGGGTCATTTTTGGTGGGTCGTGAGAAGGATGAAAATTTTGACTGGGATAAAATCCGGGGTAAAGTGGTACTGCCGGGCAGAAAAGGCGGAGTGCCTTACATGACATTAGAGTACGTGATGCGTAAGAATGGTATCGATCCGGCAAAGGATACCACGCTGGATAACAGCATTCAGTTTGCACTGATGGCAGGGGCGTTCACCAGCGGAAGCGGGGATTATGTTACCCTGTTTGAACCTACCGCCTCCATGCTCGAAGCTCAAGGAAAGGGATACATAGTGGCATCCATCGGAGCAGAGAGCGGAGAAATCCCATATACGGCGTATTTTGCTAAACAGAGTTTCATAAAGGACAACGAAAATATGATCCGGGGATTCGTATCAGCCATATACAAAGGACAGCAGTGGGTTCAGAGTCATAGTGCAGAGGAGATTGCAGAGGCCGTTGCTCCATCCTTCCCTGACACAGATGTGAAGCTTTTAACAACGGTTGTGCAGCGGTACAAAGATATCGGAGCATGGGCACCGGATCCTATTCTAAAGGAAGAGCCGTACAATTTATTGCAGGAAGTTATGACGAAGGCCGGAGAATTGACAAAGAAGGCACCCTACAAGGAGGTCGTCAATAATACCTACGCTGAAGAAGCTGTAAAATAGAAACGCCAGCAGGTGATACGAGAGCTGTCCCAAGCGAAAGCTTAGGACAGTTTTTGTGTGCAAAATGTAATGATTCGGGGCAGAGTGAAATATATATATTAATATTGTACATTTCAGCCTTTTACAGGCTGTTTATAATTTTGGAGGTATGTTGTCTTATGCTGCTTATGATTAGAAAGAAAACCGTGATCTGTTTGTGCTTTGCCTTATTGATTATTTTAGCAGTGCTTCTGGGAGGACGCATTATTTTTTATTACCATAATCATAAAGATGTCCTGAAAACAAATGAAGAGGGTAAAGAGTACATAAAATGGGTGGATTATAATGTGCCGTGCGAAGCGATGAAGAAAGCGTTGGAATTGGATATAGAATCGCAAGCCGATGACGTGAAACTGAACTGGATTGAGCTATTATCTTATTTGGCGGCTGAGAACGGGAACGATTTCAAATCGTACAAGGATAAACAGCTGGATGAGATCGCAGAGAAGCTCCGGGAAGGAAAGACCATGGAAGAGCTGACTAAAGACATGAAATATTATGATTATTATTATCAGGCGTACAGTGCTGTGCTTTCCGGATTTGTAGGGGCGTATGAAATAGAGGCAGCGGATAAGGACGGCAGGGGAATGCATTGGGAAAAGAGGTATGGATTAAAAGCTTTTTCACCCATTGCAAAGAATTATTATTACAATCATTATGATGATTTTGGTCAGAGCCGCTCTTATGGCTTTTCGAGAAATCATCTGGGAAATGATCTGATGGGGCAGGTTGGAACGCCGATTGTTGCCGTGGAAGGGGGAACGGTTGAAGCACTCGGATGGAATCAATACGGCGGATGGCGTATCGGCATCCGATCCCTGGATAAAAAGCGGTATTATTATTATGCACACCTGAGAAAAAATTTTCCGTATAAACTGGGTCTGAAAGAAGGCTCAGAGGTAAAGGCCGGGGATGTGATCGGCTACATGGGAAGAACAGGATATAGTACGAAAGAAAATACCAACAACATCAATGAAACGCATCTTCACTTTGGTATGGAGCTGATATTTGATGAATCTCAAAAAGAATGCAACAGTGAAATTTGGATCGATGTGTACCAGATCGTACGTTTTTTAGATGATCATCGGTCTGAGGTGGTAAAAAATCTGGTGACAAAGGATTACAGCAGGGTGTACGATATACGTGAATATCAGGGAAAAGGAAAAAAACAGGTTAGCTGAAAAGAAGATTTTATTGTATAATTACAGTAAATACAGGTACATTATGGAGGAGATGACGGATCTTCAACCTTTTAACCTCAACCAGGCAGGAGAGAAAAGATGTATTATAAAATTGAGAACGACATAATGGAAAAAACCTCCATGGAGGAATGGGAAAATAAGCAGGACGGTGTGGCTCTCTTTACCAGTGCTGACTGGGAGCAGGCGGTGAATATCCGAGCCAGTTATTTGCTGGAACAAAGCCATGACAATATTCGTTTCTGTAAGCTGGAAAGCTATGCGGACTTTTTGTTTGGTACACTGCACATACCCAGAAAAAGAGAGCGCAACGAGAATATTGGCTTTGCCTTTTACATCATGGAGAATAAACTGATTTTTATCGATGATACGGGTTTGGTCCAGAAAAACATTGAAAGAATAAGCTCCGGTAAGCTCCGGAAGGGGTATACCGTAGAACGGTTCTTATATGATTTTTTAATTTCTCTGATTGAAGAGGACGTTTTATATTTGGCTGAAATCGAAAAAGATATAACCAAAATGGAAGAATCTATTCTAGCAAAAGAAGTGGATGACTTTAATTATCGGATGCTGAGACTAAAAAAAGAACTCTCCCGTATGTATCGTTATTACAGCCAGCTGACAGACTTAGGAGAGGGTCTGTTTGATAATGAGATGGATTTTTTTGGAAAAGACGATGTGGCGACTTTCCGTATATATGCAGATCGAGTGACCAGGCTTCAAAGTGAAACACAGGTGCTCAGAGAGTATGCCATGCAGGTACAGGAGGTCTATCAATCCGAAATCGGTATCCGGCAGAACGATGTGATGAAGGTTCTGACCATGGTGACCACGATTTTTCTTCCGCTGTCTCTGATCGCAGGATGGTATGGAATGAATTTCACCCATATGCCTGAACTAACATGGATATATGGGTATCCGATGGTCATCGCTCTTAGTATCGTTATCGTTCTGGCCTGTTTGTGGCTGTTTAAGAAAAAAATGTGAGCAGAATTTTCATGAACATGGCAGCTTTTTAAAGCTGCCATGTATTGTAACACAGCCTGCATTCTGTTTTAATAAAGACTAATCCCATAAGATAAAGAAAATGGATCCTGAAAAAGAGGCAGCTGAGGCGGATTGAATGTAAATATGAAAAAGCAGATTAAAAGGATTAAAAGACCCGCCAGCCCGGCTGCGACAGCAACACTGGAAGAGAGGTAGCCAGTCTGGAGCATTTTATAGCTGAACGAATAAGCTGCAAGAATGCCCAGAATGAAGATCCCTATATCCGATACTAAAACATGGTCGCCCATAATACCCACATAGGTATAAAATATCGTTGTAATAGTGATCATTCCCAGAAGAATAGACAGAAGACGGACGGGAATGAAGTTGGGCAGCTCGGAACCATAGGCAAAAAATTCAAGAATGGCAAACAGAAACATTGGGGTAAACAATAGCTTTAAATATTCCCAGATGCTTTCATTGACTACACTGAAAATGGCAACAAGCAAATTTCCTTCCGACCAGGCGTAAGTGAAATGCAAAAGAATGCCCAATATTAGCGTGAATATCATTCCGGCTATACTCCAGGATTTCGTATTCAAAAAAACACCCCCTTTAAAGTATTATATGAGGCAATGGTATGCAAATTAACCGTTTATTTCAAATTATTTATATCTTGTTGGACAAAAAGAGCATGACAGCATCCCAGCTGGCAGAAAAGCTGGAAGTTTCAGTACGGACGATTTATCGTGATGTGGAGGTGCTGTCAGAAGCAGGCATGCCCGTCTATATGAGCAAAGGAAAGGGCGGGGGAATATTTCTTCTGCCCGGCTTTGTTCTGAATAAAACCGTCTTGACAGACCGGGAAAAATCAGAAGTATTGGCCTCCCTTCACGCCGTCAATTCGGTGAGGCCGGAGGAAAAGGATACGGTGCTGCAAAAACTGAGCAGTCTGTTCGGCTCGGGTAATGCCGACTGGATTGAGATTGATTTTCGTTCATGGTCTCACGAGAACGGAGAGAATGAGACCTTTGAAACCTTAAAAAATGCCATTTTATCTAAGAGAACAGCTCAATTTTTATATGCCAGCGGAAAGGGCGAAAAAACTTTTCGGAAGGTGTATCCGCTAAAGCTTGGATTTAAAGAGCAAAGCTGGTATTTGTACGGATACTGTGTGGAAAGACAGGATTACCGATTTTTTAAACTGAGGAGAATAAAGGATTTGGAGGTCACAGAGGAAGGGTTTAATCTGGCTGTTCCCCCAAAGATATTTTCTGAGGACAATCTGTTCAAGGAAGAATATTTTAACCTTAAATTAAGGATTTCCTCTAAGATGGCGTACAGAGTATATGACGAATTTTCACAGTTTAAGCAGTCAGAAGACGGGAGCTTTACAGCAGACATCCTGTTTCCAAAAGGAGAATGGGTATTCAGTTATGTGGCTTCTTTCGGTGAAGAATGTGAAGTATTGGAACCCGAAACGGTGAGAATGGAAATCAAAAATAAATTGCAGAGCATATTACAGTATTATTTATAATATGACATATAGTTGTCATATTAAGATGTATATAATGACTTCATCAAGCAGCTAAAGCAGGTGCTCATCCATAAAGCACACTGCATCTTAAGATGGAGGTTATAGAAAAATGAATTATCAGGTTGTTTCATTAAAAGAAAAAAAGGTCATAGGCGTAAGTGCGGTCACATCAAACAGCGATCCCAGGATGACAGAAATCATTGGAGGGCTTTGGAGCCAGCTGTATCAAGAGGGGGTTTATGACTCCATTAAAAATAAGGTGAACGAATACGCCATAGGCTTATATTCGGATTATGAAGGCGATACATATTGTGTCACTGCGGGAAATGAGGTATCGGAAGCAGAAAATGAAGAGCTTTCTGTAAAAGTCATACCTGCGGGGAGGTACGCCAAGTTTTCTGTTCATGGAAATATGGAAGCTGTCGTTGCTCAGGCTTGGGAAGAAATATGGAAGATGGATTTGGACAGGAGCTTTACCGGAGATTTTGAAGAATATTTGAATGCCGATTTTGAAAATGCGGACGTGGATATTTATATTGCGTTAAAATAAAAGTCTGTTATGGAGAAGAACGGTGGGAGAAAACATGGCAGTCGTTGCGAAAAGATTTATGGACAGCGGCCTGACCGTTGAACAGGCGGCTGAGCGCATGGGAGTTCCCGCAAATTATGTAAAGGTGTTATTGACATAAAACAGCATAATCAAGGAAATGTACAGGACTACTAACTGGGAATATCCGGTTAGTAGTTTTTAATTGAAGCCTTGTCCGCATCTGTGAGGTGCCCCGCAAGTCTCGCACAGGAATTTCAGCTATCTGATAAACTTCTTGACAGCTCATCTACTTTGCATTACAATGTACCTAAACTACTATGCATTGCAATATAGATGGAGGGAGACAAATGATACCGTCACAAATGCTGAAGGGCGTGCTGGAAGGCTGTGTTCTGAAAGTCGTATCTGGGCAGGAGACCTATGGCTATCAGATCGTACAGGAATTAAAAAACTATGGATTTACGGAAATCGTTGAGGGGACCATTTATCCCCTGCTTTTAAGGCTGGACAATAAGGGTATGCTGAAATCCAGGCTGGTAGACTCAGACATCGGACCAAAGCGAAAATACTACAGTATCACACTTTTGGGAACAGAAGTATTAAAAGAATTTCGGAACAATTGGAAAGAGCTTGATGCCGTAGTAAATGCGTTATTTAGGGGGGAAGAGTGAGAATGAAGGTAGAAGAACTGAGAAAGAGAAACAACAGGCTGGAGGAAGAGAAGCTGAGCGAAAGTGAAAACAGCGATATGACTAAAATAGTAGTATATTTGAGAGGCTCCAGGCTGAGCGATATGGATCAAGAACTGGTGCGCCAGGACATACTGGACATCATACTGGCAGCCAAGGAAAGAGGAGAAGAAATGAGCCAGGCCATAGGGCTGGATTATAAAAGCTTCTGCGATGAGGTGATTGCAGAGATGAAGCCCAAAGGGGTGGAAGAGAGAGTAGAAGAAACCTTTATCACAGTTCTAATGTCCGCATCCGTATTGTTGATGATAAAAATGATTTTCTTTACAGTAGAAATGATCCGCAGTGTGTTCGTCAATGAACCAGTTCACTGGAATGTTCCGGTAAGTTATCTGGAACTGTTTTTTGTGATTGCTGGCATAGCTGCAGCATGGGGTGTGGTTAAAATCATATTGAATGATGCGTTTGATGAAAATGATAGGAGAACAAAGATCCTTATCAGTATGATTTTTGCAGCGTTTATTGCTTTCTTTACGCTTATGTACGGATTCCATATCGGAACAGGAGTTCTATTTGAAATAAATTTAATCGCAGGATATACTGTGGCTATTGTGCTATATCTCATTAGCAAACGCTGTAGCAGAAAATAAAAATAAAATTTTAAATTTGTTGTGAAAACAACAGAATTATTTGACCATTTCTTTTATAATTCATGTATAAGTTAAAACACGAATGTGAGTAAATCATTATTATAGTGAATGAAAGAGAGGTACGTTATGGAAACGAAGATGTTTTGTTATCAATGTGAACAAACAGCAGGATGTACAGGATGCACTGGCGGAGCAGGAGTTTGCGGAAAAAAATCCAGCACGGCAAATTTGCAGGATGAACTGACAGGGGCTTTGATCGGACTTGCCAGAGCATGCGGAAGCGGCACAACACCGGAAAGTGCGACAAAACTGATTATTCAGGGCTTGTTTACAACAGTGACCAATGTAAATTTTAACGATGATACCATTAAAGAGCTCATTGAAAAAGTAGAAAAAGAAAAAGCTAAAATTGTACCGGACTGTTCCGGGTGCGGATCGGCCTGCGGACATAATGATAATTACGATATGAAAAAACTATGGGATGACAATGAGGATATTCGTTCTCTGAAATCCCTGATCTTATTTGGAATGCGAGGAATGGCTGCGTATGCTTATCATGCCATGGTGCTTGGCTATAAGGATGAAGAGGTCAATGCATTCTTCTATAAAGCTTTGTGTGTAATCGGAGAAGACTGGAACATGGAACAGCTTCTTCCTGTAGTTCTGGAAGTGGGCGAAGTAAACTTAAAATGTATGGCACTGCTGGACAAGGCTAACACCGAGACCTATGGAACCCCAGTACCTACCGTTGTGCCTTTGAAGGTAGAAAAAGGGCCGTTCATCGTTATTTCAGGTCATGACCTGTACGATTTAAAACAGTTGCTGGAACAGACAAAAGGAAAAGGAATCAATATCTATACTCACGGAGAAATGCTTCCGGCTCACGGATATCCTCTACTGAAAGAATATTCACACTTAAAGGGCAATTTTGGTACAGCATGGCAGAATCAGCAGAAGGAATTTGATAATCTTCCGGCGCCGATTTTATTTACCACTAACTGCCTGATGCCGGTAAAGAGCAGCTACGCTGACAGAGTATTTACTACGGAAGTCGTTTCATACCCGGAATTAGTGCATATCGGCGAGGATAAAGACTTTACTCCTGTCATAGAAAAAGCACTGGAGTTAGGCGGATTTGCTGAAGACAGAGAATTCACAGGAATCAACGGAGGTAAAGAGGTTACCACAGGCTTTGGTCATGGTACGGTACTTTCTGTAGCAGATAAAGTAATTGATGCAGTAAAGGCCGGAGACATCAAACACTTCTTCCTGGTAGGCGGATGTGACGGTGCAAAACCAGGCAGAAACTATTATACCGACTTTGTCAGCAAGACTCCAAAAGATACTGTTATTCTGACATTAGCCTGCGGAAAGTTCCGATTCAACGATCTGAACATCGGAGAAATCGGCGGATTGCCTAGAATCATGGATATGGGACAATGTAATGATGCTTACAGTGCCATCCGAGTGGCTGTAGCACTTGCAGAAGCTTTCGGATGCGGTGTCAATGAACTTCCGCTGTCTATGGTGCTTTCATGGTATGAACAGAAGGCAGTATGTATCTTATTGACATTACTGTATCTTGGAATAAAGAACATTTATCTGGGACCAAGCTTACCGGCTTTCATTTCACCGAACGTTTTGAACTTCCTGGTTGAAAACTTCAATATCTCACCGATCAGTACACCGGAAGAAGATCTGAAGAAGATTCTTGGATAATTTATAGGAATAGCGCCTGTTGTCAAAATTGTCAAAAAATAAATTGACAATTTTGACGAATTTAGGTACTATATGTATATAATTTAAAGGAGCACTGTGCGACGTAGTGTGGGGCTCGGAAAAAGGATTGCGAAGCAGCACCTGAACATATTTTGTTTGGGTGCTTTTTTTGTCGAAAGGAAGAATGCTTTATGAAAAACTTTCAAGATCTAAAAATTTCAACAAAACTAACGCTTTCTATTGCGGGTATGTTAATCATTGTTTTGGCTCTTTTGGTGGGCATCACTGCTTTTGTATCGTCTGGACAGCTGTCAGAGGCGATTAAGCTGCAGGTAATGCAGATTTCAAAGACCAATGCTGAAATTGCTGAAGGAGAATTGTCTGCTTCTGAAAAAGCGACGAAGCTCCTTGGAAATTACATAGGAGATGCCCTATCTGACCAGGATGCGGGTGTACAAAATGCTCCGAGTAAAGTATTTAACAGCTTGATTTCACAGCGTTCAGCGGATATTGAACAGTATAGCATTGCCAGCATCCGATCCAACATAAAGTCCAGTGCGGAGATTGTGGGCATGGGAG
Organism: Aminipila luticellarii; assembly: GCF_004103735.1. Taxonomy (NCBI): domain Bacteria; kingdom Bacillati; phylum Bacillota; class Clostridia; order Peptostreptococcales; family Anaerovoracaceae; genus Aminipila; species Aminipila luticellarii. Next base: position 620,261 of record NZ_CP035281.1, read on the forward strand.
TATTTTTTGAGCCGAATGCCTTCGATCCTGCCGTAAAGGATTATACCTTATATTTATCGGAAAAGGATGTGGAGGGGGACACGGTTCAGAACTATGGGGAATATGAGAGCTATGCCAACGAGGATTATTATTCCATAGCTAAAAACACACAGGATCTTTATGTGACAGAGGTCTATGAGGATCAGGGAATCAACATGATTACGGTCTGTTATCCCATTCTGAAAGATGGTAAAGCAGTGGGCGTGGTAACGGCAGATATCAACAACAATATTTTTCAAGCCATAAAAAAATCGGATATCGGTAAATATGGTTCCATTCAATTTGCTGTTTACAACGAGAATGGCATCAAAATTTATGATGCGAAGAATGCCAAAGGGGTAGGAAGCAAGTTAGATGCCGCGACTGTCAAAGACTTTAAAGGTGCGGAGGCCTTTATGAGTGACACCGGAAAGACCGACAAATTCTATAGTCCGATTAAAGCCGGAAATCAAATCTGGTGGTCGGAGGTCTCTCTTTCAGAAAAGGAGATGGTAAATCCAGTAAAACACATTATTTTCATACAAATTACGTTAGCCCTCCTTTCCATGGGGATCATCTGCGTTATTTTATATGCCATTGTAAAAAGGATGCTCAAACCACTTGATCATATAGTGGAGGCTGCGGAGCATATAGCAAATGGAAACTTTGATTATCAAAACCAAACAAAAGCGAGGGATGAAATCGGGTTACTGTCGCAGTCCTTTGAAATCATGTCAAACAATCTGAAATTAATTATAGCAGATATTACAAATTTCTTACAGGAAGTGTCAAACGATAATTTTGATGTAAATAGTATCTATGCGGATCAGTATGTGGGAGATTTTAAACCCCTGCTGACAGCTCTGGAGGCAATAACGGAAAGCTTAAGTCTGACGATTGGCGAAATTAATGCCTTTTCAGATCAGGTGCAGTCCGGTTCCGAACAGGTTTCTCTGGGGGCACAGTCTTTAAGCCAAGGTTCTATCGCACAGGCTTCTGCTACAGAACATCTGTCGGCTACAATTAATCAAATTTCGGAACAAATAAGGAGTGCATCTGAAAATGCGTTAAAAGCAAATGTTTTTGCAGAAAAAACCGGCGAAAGTATGAATCTGAGCGGAAATAAAATCAATCAGATGGTAGACGCCATGAGTGAAATCTCTGAGAATTCCCGTGAAATTTCTAAAATCATCAAGACGATTGAGGACATTGCATTCCAGACTAATATTCTGGCCTTGAACGCTGCCGTGGAAGCCGCCCGTGCAGGTTCCGCCGGAAAGGGCTTTGCTGTAGTTGCCGACGAGGTTCGAAACCTCGCCCAAAAATCTGCCGATGCGACAAAGAACACCACATCACTCATTGAAAAAAGCGTTGCGGCCATTGACAACGGCGTTTTTATCGCCAATGATACCGCTTCTTCTCTGTTTGAAACGGCCGAGGATGTGAATAAGATCGTTTCCCTTATCGGTGAGATTTCCGGAAACTCGGAGGAACTGGCCAAGGTCATTGTAGATGTTTCGCTGGAGACCGATCACATTTCCTCCGTCGTTCACACCAACTCGGCCACCTCCGAAGAAAGTGCGGCTGCCAGCGAAGAACTGTCCAGTCAGGCAAATCTGATGAAAGAGTTAGTCAGCAAATTCCGACTGAAATAAAATGAAACGGATGTCAAAAATCTACAGTTTACGATTTATAAATCGTATCATACAAATTAAATTTGAGTCCATTGATAAAATTCCCACGAACAATGTGGGAATTTTTGTTGAAATAATATAAATAATCACATTTCATGTCGCTGAGACAACATCTTATGCAAAAGCTATTGAAAAATTTTGTAAAAGATGCAATATATATATAGGATACAGATAACTTGGAGATATCATAGTAGCAGAAGATAATAAGGATTATTGTAAAAGAAGGTGATAATTATATAAGGTATTAAACAAAATAATAGAGTCATTATTACAGGAAATAAAGTACAAGTTTTTTAGAAGGTGATAGTGTGGATGTACTAATTTCTTTACTAACAATAGTGTGTCTGATATGCTTGGTCATTGGACTTTTTAAGCCAGATCTAGTCCTGGGCTGGAGCACAGAAGAAAAAAGAAATAGCAATAAATCAAGGATATTCTCCTTGTAGTGTATGCAATCCATAAGGCAGTGCAAGAAAGGTAGTTAAAAATGCGTAAAAGAGTAGTGCTGTTATTGGCCATATTGTTGATTTTTGCTTTGTTCTTTATAAGCAAAAGCAACCTCGTTGGACCAGGAATTGATGCTCCTGTTTTTGTCAAGTCATTAATATACTCAGAGGATATGGATGTTAATTTAAATTACATAGCGCCCAGGGGTTTTGACAAAAGTGTAGAAAAAGTTCAGATCCAAAATGCTCCCAAAGGCATTGATTGTGTGGTATATGGGGAAGAAAAAGAGCCCAAGGGCAAGTATACGATTGGTACTGTAAATATTGGCGTTAATTGTGATTATTGGAGCGACGAAACAGGCATCGGGCAGGATTTAAAAATAAATGAAATTCTTGTTACTTGGAGTGATGGCAGCCAAACTACTGAAAGTATAGGCCGTATTACTGTAGCAGGAAGAAATATGCAGGATAATAGCTATATGAATATTACAGGTCATGATGGTATTAAAAAGGCGACGTATACTTTAACGAAAGATACTGAAATCACAGGAATAGCTTATCCCTATAAGGATGAGGTGCTAAGTCTTTTCAGTAATATAACGATTAATCAGATTCCTTTAGGGGATATATCAAAAAGTAGTTCTGTTAAATTAAAGAAAAATGAACAGTGCATTCTTGAGTATCAGGTGAATGATGAGAGTGAGTCTCAGTATGGAAATATTCGTATTCGAGGTTTCCTGATGGGTAATAGTAGTAAGAGTGAAGAGAAGATTGCATCTTTTATTTGGGACAAAAAATTTGATTTTAACGAAGCAGGAGACTATTTAAAAAAGCAATCTTTATAGAAATCATTGCTATTGGGAGTGTATGACATGAGAAAAATATTTGTAATTTTGCTGGCGGTGTTTCTGACAGCCAGTTCTATGACCATTTCTTTTGCGGAAACAAATCAGCAGCCTGCCTTGCAGGCAAAAGCAGCAGTTCTGATTGATTCTTCTACGGGTGAGATCTTATTGGATAAGAATATGAACCGGAAAATGTATCCTGCCAGTACGACGAAAATTATGACTGCCCTATTGGTTCTTGAAAATCTTGACCTTTCAAAGACCGTAACTATTGATAAAGAAACCGCTCTTACGGGAGGAAGCCAGATTAATCTGGCAGAAGGGGAGCATATAACTGTGGAGCAGCTGCTGTATGCTTTGCTGCTCAAGTCTGCGAATGATGCGGCAGTGGCCCTTGCAAAAGAAGTGTCCGGAAGTGTTCCGGAGTTTGCGGCTCTGATGAATGCACGAGCGAAAGAATTGGGTGCGAGAAATACAAACTTTGTCACACCCAATGGACTGCCGGATGCGAACCATTATACGACAGCTTATGATTTAGCGATGATTGCCAGAGGAGCGATGGGAAATGAAAAATTTAGAGACATTGTAACAACTTTGAGATACACGATTCCGGCTACAGATAAAAGTGATGCCCGTGAACTCAAGAATCCCAATAAGCTTCTGTACAGCCAATCGAAGATTGAGGTAAATGGTGTGCAGAGACCTTTAAAATATAAAGGAACCACGGGGATCAAAAATGGATATACCAGTGAAGCAGGAAGATGTTTGGCCGCAAGCGCAAAGAGAGGCGGTACAGAGTTGATTTCAGTCGTGTTAAATACGACTGCTGAAGGGAAGTTTGCCGACTCCATAGCCCTTTTGGACTATGGCTTTGAAAATTACAGGAATGTACCGGCTGTAAGAAAAGGAGAGGCTTTAGGTGAAACGAAGGTCAGCAGGGGAACTATGAGAAATGTAGAAATGATTGCTGAGAAAACCGCTTACGTTACAGTTCCTGCAAAGAAGGCTGAAGCTTCTGAGGTTCGTACAAAAGTGATAAAGGAGCAGAAAATAGAAGCTCCTGTATTCAAAGGACAAAAAATCGGAACGATTGAGATTTATAAGGGAAATATCCTTATTGGACAGGTGGACGCGGTAGCCGCCGTATCCGTTGATAAAGGCGGCCCCTTATCGTTCCTCGGAATCTCGGATAGAGCGTCTTATGTTCTGGCCGGCTGTTTCCTGATTATAATCGTCTTGCTTGCCGCCTTTATCTTTAGACGCCGTAAGCATATATGACCCAATTTATCGTAATCATTACTTCAAATAAACAGCAGATTCGAATAAAAGCCCGGCCGCTGGAACGGCCAGGCTTTTATTTGATTGCAGGCTTATAGCTTGCTGCTTCATCCTCTTGCGCTGAACGTAAAGTAGCGGAGCAGGCCTTCTGTGAAAAAATCCCCCATTCTGTCCGCATAGGACAACAGATTGTCAAATATATCTGCATTGCTCTGGTAATTTCCGCTGGCAAACGCATTAATTTCATCAATAGTCTTATTGTTAAAATTGATGAGCAGGGTGGACAGCATATTTTTTTCCCAGAAAGGATTATAAGAAGTAAGCAAATCAACCCGTTCCTGTATATTCTGATCGATCTGTGCTTTAAAATCATTTACAGCGTCAGTATCTCCGGCTTTTGTCGCATCAATTAGAGAAATTAAAAGGTTCATATAATTAGACATCAGAACCATGTGCTGATCAGCCATGGCATCCCCGAAATACAGTCTGAAAATGTTGGCATATGTCACGGGCAGAGCGTATAGCTTATCCTTGGCGGATTGTATAAGGTTCGGGTCCGAACTCAAAAATACATATTCTAAATATGTACTCATCCATGTAGCGATATCTCTCCAAATCACCCGTAACCGGAATAGCAGATTGAGCTGCCCTGTTGTCAGGTTATAGTCCTGCAATTGGTCTGTAAAAGGCATGTAGGCTCCTCCTTTTTTAGATAGGTAATACAGTATATTACGGATGGATAACTTTAATGACCCAGATACTTCATAATCACAGCCAAAAATCCGGAAGAGTATCGAAAAATATAAGAATTTGTGTTATAATCGCAAAAGAGTGTTTTAGAAAAGAGATCACATCATGGAAAAGGCAACAGAAAATTTACAGCAGAGAAACGGTTATCTCCTGATATTGATTGCAGGAATGCTGTGGGGAAGCATCGGATTATTTGTAACCATATTAAAAGCTTTAGGAGCCGGTTCGGCTCTGATTGCTTTTCTGCGCCTTGGAATCGGTTTTATCCTGCTCCTTCCCATGATGTATGCCATGCAAGGCATCGAATTGTTTAAAATCGATAAAAAAGGGCTTTTGCTCTGTCTGGCATTAGGAATTTTTTCTCAGGGCTTGTTTAACCTTTCTTATAACGAAGCCATAAGAAAAATGGGCGTGGCTACTGCATCCGTACTTTTATATACGGCACCTCTTTTTGTATGTATCATGTCCGGTATATTTTTTAAAGAAAAAATAGGGAAGGTAAAGATTGCCGCTTTGCTTGTCAACATTGCAGGCTGTATTCTCACGGTTACCGGCGGGGATTTTACTTCCATTCACTTTTCAGTGTACGGTACTGTCGTGGGGGTCACTGCGGGTTTTCTTTACGCATTGATGACCATATTGGGCAAGACTTCTATAAAAGATTATTCTTCGTTGACTATTATATTTTACAGTTTTTTGTTTGGAACCTTATTCCTTGGGGTGGTTTTACAACCTTGGAACGACATGAGAGGACGGATGAATTTGTATTTTATAGCTGCTGCCGTTGGTTTTGGGCTGATTCCCACAGTCGGCTCGTATTTTTTATATATGAACGGACTGGCAAAAGGGCTGGAAGCTTCAAAAGTTCCGGTTATCGCCTCCATAGAGACCGTTGTAGCCGCTTTTATTGGTATTGCTGTGCTGCACGAAGCGGTCAGCTTGGCAAAGCTGATCGGCATTGGATGTGTGATCGCTTCCATTTGCCTTATGAATCTGGTTCAACAGGAAAAACAGGGGGGTTCAGAAGGGAGTTTGAATTGAAAAAGTTTTTTACAAAGAAAGTGATAACATTTATTGCTATAACGATTTTATCGGTATTGTTTGTGTCTATCGGAGCCAATACGTCCAAAGCACAGCTTCTGACCAGCAGCGATCAGTTCTACCGGGCGAAGGTCATCGCTTTGGAGGACGTAAAGGTGAAAGAGGTTAGTCTGGACGACGGAGTATCCTCCATATCCAGTAAAAGTGTCTATTTTAAGGCAGAATTTACAAACGGACCGCATAAAGGAAAAACGCAGACCATGCTGCAATATATTGACTATATGTATGCCGTACAGCCTAAGACGGTTGAAAAGGGAGACAGTATCGTGGTTTCTTATGCGGCGGATCCGGCCAGCTCACAGCAGACATGGATGTTCATAGACTACAATCGGATCCATTACATCATAGGCATTTGTATCCTGTTCTTCTGCCTTCTCATTTTTATCGGAAGAGCAAAGGGAGTCGCAACGATTGTATCGCTGCTCTTTACGGCAGCCGCTGTTTTTTTGGTCTACATTCCCGGTATTTTAAGCGGTCAGAACATTTATTTATCGACGATTATCATTTCCATATTTATTATTTTGATGAGTCTTACCTTCCTGAACGGCGTCAATATAAAGACCTTCTGTGCGGTGTTAGGAAACATAGGAGGATTGGCAGTAGCGGGAATTTTCGCCCTGATTACCAATCAGCTGCTGGGCATCACGGGAATCGTGGATGAGGACTGCTTATTTTTAATGTATGTCAACAGTGCCCATCCGCTGGATTTGAGAGCCATCGTATGGGGAAGTATCGTAATCGGTTCGCTCGGTGCCGTAATGGACGTAGCGATGTCGATTGCTTCTGCCATGAATGAGCTGTCGGAGACTATGGAAGACAAATCTGCCGGAAGGATGATCAAGTCAGGGATGAATATCGGAAAAGATGCCATTGGAACAATGACGAACACCTTAATTCTGGCGTATATCGGAGGTTCCTTATCCTCTGTTCTGCTGTTGGTGGCATCCAATAAGGATCCGCTGTATTTATTCAATATGGAAATGATCGTGGTGGAAGTATTACAGGGAATTATAGGAAGCACCGGGATTTTATTTGCGGTTCCGGTAACGGTGGTTATTGCCGCATATTTATATAATAAACCAAAGAAAATTCAAGAGTAGTTTTTTAGGATAAAAACGAAATCTGATGGTAAGGGGGGTGTTTGTGTCATCCCGCACTCTCAAAAAAGATATTTAGGCTTCGACGTTTTCGTTGAAAGAAACCATAAGGTTTTTCGGCGGAAGCGGCGAAGCCTATTTTTATCCAGATATACTTCTTGAAAGGCTAGGATTGGGAATAGAACTCCTTTACTGCCGAAAAGAAGGCCTCTACATTCTCCCACGGGCTGTTAGGCGGGATATCGCATCCGGAGGAAATAATGAAATTCTTATGCGGAGTACAGGCTTTCATGAGGGCGAGGGTCTCTTCCCGAATGGACTCCGGAGTGCCCATACAAAATTGGGAAGCGGGATCGATGTTTCCCATTGCAATGATATGATCCGGAAGCTTATTCAGCATTTCTTCCATGTTGATGGCATTGCCGAAGTGGTAAGCATTTGCCCCGCAGGTCAATATGGAATCTGCTAAATGCATGACACTGTTTCCGCAGTTATGATAGAGAACCGCAAAATTTTCATCTCGTACGGCGTCGATGATTCTTTTCACATAATCGGAAGAGAACTGCTGAATCATTTTAGGGGAGAGAATTCCAGCCAGCGGCTCTGCCATACAGATTCCGTTAGCACCGGCCGCTTTATAGGCTTTTGCATATTGAATTAAAAACTCTGTAGCTTTATCCAACACAATATGTACCATTTCAGGATCCTTACGGCACTTGATCATCACCTCTGTTATATCCATCAGCCGGCCTGTCAGAGAAAACGGCCCGATGCATCCGGCAAGAACCGGGCGATCCGTAATCAGATCCATCGCACGTTTTATTCCTTCCACATAAGTCCCCGTTCTGGCTGCACCTACCTCCGGAACTTGAAGAGCTTCTGCCTGCTCACGAGTTTGAATCAACTGCCCCATAATGGTAGGAACCTCGTTGGGATCAGATTTCACCTGAGCACCAAAAGCCTCTGCCTCTACGGACAAATCCATAAAGCTTACAGAAATCCATGAATCGACGGAATCGGCAACCGCTTTCATTCCTTTCGCTTGGGATTCGCTGCTGCCGAGCAGCTCTGAAACCGTGATTCCCATTTTGTTTACGATTGGAAAGGAAAGAATAGGGATTGCTTTTTTTTGATCGGCTGCCAATGCCTCGTCAAACCAAATTTTCATATTTCTTTTCATTTTGTGTTCCTCCTATATACTGGACAAAATCGAATGATAGATTATGTTTCCTATGTTTTCATTATATAAAGACTTTTTCCTGCGGAATATCACTATATTCAGTGATTTTGGTAAAAATTATTGATTCCGTATCTATACTGTGACGCAGCTTGTGTGGTATAATAAGTTCATTTGATAAAAAACAGTATTTCGGAGGAAAAAGAATGAGGAATGACATTATTGTCAGTTTGAAGAATATAGCAGCAGAATATGATGGGGAAAGGGTAATTGATCATTTAAATCTGGATATACGCAATGAGGAATTCATTACCTTTTTGGGGCCATCGGGTTGTGGGAAGACCACCACTTTAAGAATTATCGGCGGATTTGTCGATCCGGTCGAAGGAGACGTTTTTTTTGACGGAAAGCGCATTAACGGACTGCCGCCGTATCGGAGGCATGTCAATACGGTATTCCAAAGATATGCTTTATTTCCGCATTTAAATGTATTTGAAAATGTGGCTTTCGGGCTTAGACTTAAAAAAATGCCGTCAGAACAGATTCAAAAAAAGGTTCGAGCCATGTTGGAACTGGTCAATCTGGCAGGATATGAAAATAGAAATATCAACCAGCTGTCAGGCGGACAGCAGCAACGGGTGGCCATCGCCAGAGCCCTTATTAATGAGCCGAAGGTATTACTGCTGGACGAGCCGTTAGGGGCTCTGGATTTAAAGTTGAGAAAAGAAATGCAGATTGAACTGAAACGGATTCAGCAGGCGTTAAAAATTACCTTTGTATATGTTACTCACGATCAGGAAGAAGCGCTGACCATGTCCGACCGGGTGATCGTTATGAGAAACGGAGAGATTTTGCAGAGCGGAACGCCTCAGGACATTTATAACGAACCGGCCAATGCTTTTGTGGCAGATTTTATCGGAGAAAGCAATATTCTCAGCGGCGTGATGCATAAGGACTATCTGGTGGAATTCGCCGGTGTGCTCTTTGAATGCGAGGATGCGGGATTTGAACCGATGGAGGCTGTTGATGTAGTCGTAAGACCGGAAGACATCGATGTTGTTCCTCTGGAACAGGGAAAAATAACGGGAAGAGTAGAGGACATCATATTTAAAGGCGTTCATTATGAGATCACCGTGAGCGGACACGGGTTTAACTGGCTCATTCATTCCACAGACAGCCAGACGGTGGGAGAAATGATTGGGATGACGCTTACGCCCAATGATATACACGTAATGAGAAAGATGGAGGAGAAGAAATGAATTCAAAACAGGCGGCTTACCCCTATCTGATGTGGACAGTAGTCTTTATTGCTGTTCCGTTGGGTCTGATTATGTACTTTGCCTTTACAGACATGCAGGGAAGCTTGAGCATGGACAATCTGATACGGGCGGGGCGGTATTCCTCCGTTTTCATAAAATCCATCTGGCTGGCGGCAGTGTCGACGGCTCTTTGCCTGATTATCGGCTATCCGGTGGCTTATCTCATGTCGAGAATGCAGGGCATTGGGAGCAGGACCTTGCTAATGCTTTTGATGCTTCCTATGTGGATGAATTTCCTGCTCAGAACCTATGCATGGATGACGCTTTTAGAAAATAACGGGATTATAAATCACATGCTGGGATTTTTGGGAATAGGGCACCTAAATATGATTAATACGCAGGGTGCCGTAGTAATGGGCATGATTTATAACTATATTCCATTTATGATCATACCCCTTCATTCCGTCATGGTTAAAATCCAGAATGATGTGATGGAGGCGGCGCAGGATTTAGGAGCAGGACCTAGAGAGGTCTTTACTAAGATCGTACTTCCTCTGAGCAAGCCGGGAATTAAAACAGGCGTGATGATGGTTTTTGTTCCGGCTGTCAGCACCTTTATTATTTCTCAGATGCTGGGGGGAGGTCATAATCAGTTGATCGGGGATATTATTGAAATGCAGTTTTTAGGCAATGCCTATAATCCGAATTTAGGTTCGGCTATTTCGCTGGTATTGATGCTGCTGGTTCTGATGTGCATGAGCGTATCAGGGTTTCTGGATGATGAAGGAGTGGAGGAAAGATTGCTGTGAAATGGTATTCAAAAACATATATCGGAGTATTTTTGGCATTTTTATATCTGCCCATTATGATATTAATCATTTTCTCGTTTAATGATACGAAGGGAAGAACCTTTACAGGCTTTACCATAAAGTGGTTTGTGCAGCTGTTTCACGATGCGGCTGCTCTGGATGCTCTTTGGACGACGATCGTGGTGGCACTGGTTTCCTCTGTAATCGCTACGGTCATGGGAACGGCTGCTGCTATTGGACTGGAAAAAATGGATACAAAATTGAAAGCGGTAGTCATGAATCTGACCTACATTCCCATTATAAATCCGGAGATCATTACCGGGGTATCCTTTATGCTGCTGTTTGTTACTGCAAAGAAATGGCTTGCTACTATGGGGATTGACTTTCAGTTCGGATGGGCCACATTGATTCTGGCACATATCACGTTCAACGTGCCCTATGTCATCTTGAATGTTCTGCCCAAGCTTCGCCAGTTAGATCAATCTCTGGTGGAGGCGGCTATGGATTTGGGATGCAATCCGATGCAGGCCTTTTTAAAGGTGACCATTCATGAGATCAAGTCCGGAATTGTGGCTGGATTTCTCATGTCACTGACCTTTTCCATGGACGACTTTGTGGTTTCTTATTTTACCACCGGAGCTAAGCATCAGACCTTGTCTGTTATGATTTATGCCATGACAAAGAAACGGATCAGTCCTGAAATAAATGCATTATCCACGGTGATCTTTATTGCGGTGCTGGCTGTTTTAGTGACTGTAAATTTGCTGGAACGAAGAAATGAGAAAAGATTAAAGCAGGGAAGCCTTAAATGGAAAGGCGGTGCTGCACGTTGATGATTTATAAAAATAAAATAAAGCATATCGTGGTGTGGGCAATGGTATTAATCATGGCTCTGCCTCTGTTCCTTTCCCCTATGCAGGCGGCGGCAGAAACAAGCCATGCAGGGAAAAAGGTTCCGGCTTATGACCAAAAATACTACAGCCGGTTCAAGGGAAAAGACGTGGAAATCAATGTCTATAATTGGGGCGAATATCTTTCGACCGGTGAAGACGGATTGATGGATATCAATGCCGAATTTGAAAAGCTGACCGGAATCAAGGTCAATTATTCAAACTATGAAACCAATGAAGGAATGTACGCCAAATTAAAGAGCGGCGCCAATTCGTATGATGTGATTTTTCCGTCAGATTATATGATATCCAGATTGATACAGGAAAAGATGATACAGCCGCTTAATTACGACAATATTCCTAATTTTAAATACATCGGCAAGGAATTTTTATATCCGGCCTATGATCCGAAAAATTTGTATTCAGTTCCTTATATGTGGGGGCGGGTCTGCATTATTTATAATAAAAAGTTGATCGGGCACGAGATTCACAGCGTTGATGAGCTTTGGAATGCAAAGTATGCAGATAAAATACTGATGTTTAAAAATTCCAGAGATGCTTTTGCGCTGGCACTTGAAAAGCTGGGATATGATATTAACACAGAGAACAGGAAAGAGCTGGATCAGGCCGCAGAGCTGTTAAAACAGCAGAAACCTTTAGTTCAGGCGTATGTCATGGATCAGATTTTTGATAAGATGCAGAGAAACGAAGCGCTGATTGCCCCTTATTACATAGGGGACTATTATATCATGAAGGAAGTAAATCCTGATTTGGAGGCTTTCATTCCTCAGAACACCAATATTTATTATGATGCCATGTGCATCCCATCCGATTCGGCTCATAAGGAAGCGGCAGAGATGTATATAAACTTTCTGAATGAGCCGCAGGTTGCAGCAGATAATGCGGCGTTCATCATGTACTCTTCTCCCAATTCAGAGGCGGTAAAGCTGCTTGACGATGAAATAAGAGAAGATAAGAACTTGTATCCGCCGAAAGAAGAATTGAAAAATACACAGGCATTTGTCAATTTATCGGAGGAGACCAATCTTTATGTGGATCAGCTGTGGACGGATGTGCTGTCCCAGGATGATGCATATCTGGACTGGGTCATGCCGGTATTTGTGCTGTTTTCTGTTCTTGTCCTGTTGATAAACAGCATTCGGAAAAGAAGAAAAAAAGAAATGAATAATGCGGGGAGGCGAAAAAATGATAAATGATATTTTGGAGTTTAACAAAAAGTTTGTAGCGGATAAAGGATACGAAAAATATATTACCACGAAATATCCCGATAAAAAGCTGGCAATCCTGACTTGCATGGATACCCGGCTTCTGGAATTGCTGCCGGCAGCTCTAGGCTTGAAAAACGGAGATGCCAAGATCATTAAAAATGCAGGCGGTGTGGTGTCTCATCCTTTCGGAAGCGTAGTTCGAAGTCTGCTGGTGGCCATATTGGATCTTCATGTGGAGGATGTGATGGTGATCGGACACACCGATTGCGGTGCACAAAACATGGATGCCCATAAGATGCTTCAAAAACTAAAGGAAAGAAATGTATCGGAGGAAGATATTAAATTACTGCATTACTGCGGTCTGGATTTTGAGACATGGTTAGCCGGTTTTGACTGCGTGGAAAATTCGGTTAAGAACACGCTGGATATTTTGATCCATCATCCGTTGATTCCGAAGGATGTAAGGATCAGAGGGTTTATCATGGATTCGGTCACAGGAGAGCTGACACCGGTGGAATGTGATTAAAAGCTCTTTACAATCCAAGCAGTTTGGTGTAGACTCATAGTGAAAATAGAATAAAAATGCTGGGGGTGCGACGTTTTTTAACGGAGCTGAGATTGCATGTTGCTGAACCCTTTGAACCTGATGTGGCCAGTACCACCGATAGGAAAGCTTTTAGAATCAAATGTTTAGGATAAAATAGTTGATATGTAGAATTTTTAAGAGTGTTTCCAAAAGAGACGCTCTTTTTATTGCTTATTTGGCAGATTAATGCTTTATCAATGAAGGAAAACAATATGAAAAAAATGAATCATAAAAAAATAACCGTTCCAACGGCTGTGTTTATACTGATTCTGTGCATCTGGGAAATGACGGTGCGTATTGCAGATATTCCGCTGTACATTCTGCCGGCTCCTTCCAAGATTCTTTTGGCTGTCGTTTCAGAGAGGAACATGCTTTTCCTGCACGGGATGGTGACGTTGAAGGAAACGGTCATAGGCCTGATTCTGGCCGCTCTGTTCGGCATTCTTCTGGCCATTATCATGGATCGGTTCGAACTCTTCCGCACAGCGGCATACCCGATTCTGGTGGTAAGCCAGACCGTGCCGGTTATCGTACTGGCTCCTATTTTCATTATTTATCTGGGCTTTGGCATGGCTCCTAAAATCTTAATTGTTGTGCTGATGTGCTTTTTCCCCATCGTTATAAGTTTTGCGGACGGAATGAGGCACGTGGATAAAAATCAGGTGAATCTGGCTCGATTGTTTGGGGCAGGCAGACTGAGGACCTATAGCCTGGTTAAAATTCCCGGAGCAGCACCCGCTCTGTTTTCGGGACTTAAGGTGGCCGCTACCTATAGCATTACCGGAGCGGTGGTGGGAGAATGGCTTTCATCGGACTGCGGTCTGGGCTACTATATGCTGAGAGTAAAGAATGGTTTTATGCTGGACAAAGTATTTGCCTGTGTAGTCGTTATCGTTTTGCTCAGTTTGCTCATGAATGGCTGTGTTAAGATATTACAATACATATTGATGCCGAATTTACGAAAAAAGTAAGGAGAAGGAAAATGAAGAAAAAATTATTGTCTTTAGGATTGATTTTGACCATGACCCTGTCTCTGGCTGCGTGCGGCAGCACGGAGAAGCCGGAAAGCAGTAAGGAGAAAGAGCTTAGGCCTGTGACTGTGATTCTGGACTATGTTCCGAATACCAATCATACAGGGCTTTATGCGGCTAAAGATCTGGGGTATTACAAAGAGGAAGGGCTTAATGTAAAAATTGTAGAGCCGACGGACGGTGTTACACCAACGTTGATTGCAGCGGGAAAAGGCGATTTTGGGATCAGCTATCAAGAGGACGTCACGTATGCGCTGACTTCAGAAGACCCTCTCCCGATTAAAGCCATTGCCACCATCATCCAGCACAATACGTCCGGATTTGCGTCGTATGTGGGCAAGAACATTACCTCTCCAAAAGATTTTGAAGGAAAGACGTATTCCGGATGGGGTTCTCCTGCGGAGGAAGCTGTAATCCATGCGGTCATGGAGAAATATGGTGCGGATTTTGGTAAGTTAAAAAGGATTACCTCAGACGGCGCCGGCTATGAAGCTTTAAAGGGAGATATAGACCTTGTCTGGATGTTCTGGGCCTGGGACGGAATCGGAGCCAAAAGGCAGGGCATCGATGTAAACTATATGGAGCTGAGACAGCTGGATCCAAGGCTGGATTACTATACGCCGGTGATTATCGCCAGTGACAGCACTCTGCAAAAGGATCCGGATATGGTCAAAGCATTCTTGGCAGCAACCGCAAAGGGCTATGAATATGCCATCCAGAATCCGGATAAGGCGGCGGAGATTTTACACAAACATGCGGATTCTTATAATCTGGGAATGCTGAAGGAATCTCAGGAGTATCTGGCCGGTAAGTACAGTGAAGACAGCGACCGGTGGGGAGTGATGAAGGATTCGGTATGGGATAATTATACGGACTTTATGGTGGAAAACGGATTAATCAAGAATAAAATTCCGGCAGCAGAGTGCTATACCAACGAATTTTTACCTAAATAGCAGAAGGAAGATAAAATGAAGCTACGGGTTACAGATGTGAACTGCTCTTTTGAGGGCAAGACGATTTTGGAACATATGAATATGGACGTGGAAGAGGGAGAATTTGTAAGCATTCTAGGCCCTTCCGGCTGTGGAAAATCAACCTTGCTCAATATCATGGCCGGGCTGGTACAGGCCGATTCGGGACAGGTTTTTATAGATGAGACCTTGTCTGCCGGCGTGTCCGGGCATTTTGCCTATATGCCCCAGCAGGATCTGCTTTTTCCGTGGAAGACCATTATGGAGAATGTTTGCCTGTACGGCAAAATCCATGGGGATGTAAAGGCTGCCAGAAAACAGGCCGCAGAAAATTTCGATAAGTTTGGACTGGCCGGGTATGAAAATAAATATCCTCACGAATTGTCAGGCGGCATGAGACAAAGAGCGGCATTTTTAAGGACAGCTCTTTGTAAAGCGGATATCCTGCTTTTAGACGAACCCTTCGGGGCGCTGGATGTCATCACCAGAGGGGATATGCAGGACTGGCTCTTAGATATTAGAAAAGAGTTAGGGCGGACTATCGTGTTTGTGACCCATGACATAGATGAAGCCATTTATCTGTCCGATAGGGTGCTGGTACTGTCAGGCAAGCCGGCTTCTGTGAAAAAAGAGGTCGTGATACACGGGGAGGAACGCAGTAAGGACTGGCTCTTTGAACAGCATGAGACCCGTAAAGCAATTTACCGAATACTGAAAGGAATCGAATCAAAGTGATATTGGATAGTCATACACACATAGATAATAAAGGCAGTCTGGGGATTGGTATCGACCATGAAAGCCCCTTGGAATTTTTGGATTTTAAAAGCCTTATAGAAGAGAAGCAGTTGGGGGTTCTTGCCAACGCAGCTTGTGCGTCTGAATATGAGGAGCTATCCCAAATAAAAGGAATTTTTATCTCCTTTGGCATCCATCCATGGAATGCAGATGAATTTTGTGAAGAGAACAATCAAAAGGGCGGCTCAAGGGAGCAAACCATAGAGCAGTATATCCATACAAAAGTGCAGGAGCTGAAAGACTATTACCGGAAAGCTCATGCCATTGGCGAGATTGGTATGGACAGCGTCTGGTGTGCTTGCGATTTGACTTTACAGAAACTGCTCTTTAGGGAGCAGCTGAGCATGGCCGTAGAGCTTCAAAAACCCATTGTGCTGCATACCAAAGGTCAGGAAAAAGAAATAGCAGATATTTTAAAAGATTATTCTCTGAAAAAGCTTGTGCACTGGTATTCCTGTGAAGAGCATCTGAAATCCTTTATAGACCAGGACTGCTACTTTACAGTAGGGCCTGATCATGGGTTTAATCCTGCTGTGAAGAAGCTCATACACGCAGTGCCGTTAAACAGGCTGTTGGTAGAAACAGATGGAATCAGTGCTGTAGAATGGGCAACGGGCAGAAAAGTCAACGCCTCCGAAATACCGACAATATTGAAAGAAACCATTCAAGCTATTGCAGCGGTGAAAGGGGTATCACCGGAAACAGCGGAAATAAGGCTAGAAGAAAACTTCTATCGTTATTTGTCTGTATAACCATTCATTTTAACGGTCAGAACATAGCGGGATCTGAAAAGTCCTGCTATGTTTAATAAAAGGATAAAAACTATATAATAAAATTAAAGAAAAGTGAAATATTGGTTGACAGGATTGGCAATTTAGACGTATAATAGACAACGTGGCACGGCAAATTTCGTGCAAATTAGATATTGTTTACATGGATTTCTGTTTCTTGCAGGCATTATCTTTTACAACAGAATATGCGGATATGGCGGAATTGGCAGACGCGCACGGTTCAGGTCCGTGTGTTGAACAGACATGCAGGTTCGAATCCTGTTATCCGCACCATAACTGGACACCAGTTTTGATACAACGTGTATCGAAGCGGGTGTCTAGTTTCTTTTTGCAAAAGCCCCTATTTGCAAGGGTTTTCCTATACCTTTTAACGATAACAGGCTCTACGGTGGTTCTGAAATGGTCACCGTGGAGCCTTTTCCGTTTTACCCCTCTATACCATTTAACGAAAGGTCTGCGGGGTGTGCATTTTGAGCCAAGGGGTGTGCATCTTTTAATTATTCCTCGGCAAAGAAAAAAGCCGGAGCAGTTACGCTCCGACCTTGATTTCCGTGCCGTTCTGGAAAACAAATGTGATTTGTCCATCCTTGTGAACAATGGCCTTTTCAATCATAACCGTCCAGATGGTGTCGTTCCAGTCATGCATCACTTCCGGCTGTTTCTTGAGGGTACGGATGTAAAGTTCCATCTTTTTGTCCTGTTGGCTTCGGGCGGTGCGTAGGCTTTGCAACCGCTCCAGTTCCGCAGCCGCCTTCTCGTACCGTTCGGTGAGGGCCTCGTACTTTTTAAGGTAGGCTTCCTGGGACTGTGTCGTGGATGCGTTTTCCTTGACTGCCGCTTTGACCAGTTCGGCAACAACCTGGGTCTCTTCAAGCTGCCGTTCAATGTCGGCATCCAGTGTTCCGAAATCCATCAGCCGCGCACGCCACGCTTCACACTGCTTAATGATCTGCACCCGATCCTGCATCATCAGATTGTAGGCTTTTATGAAAAGCCGCTGTATGGTTTCGGTGTCCACTACGGGAGTGTGGCAGCGTTCCTCGTTTGCAAATTTGCCGTTACACTGCCAAATGGTGCGGCGGTACTGGTCAGTGGAGTGCCATACCTTGGGACCGAAGAAGGCACCGCAATCCTCGCAGACCAGTTTGGCAGAAAGAACACTTTTGCCGCTGTAGGCTTTGCCCAAGGTCTTCCGTCTGGCAAACTCCGCCTGCACCTGCTCCCATTCGTCCGGCTCAATGATGGCGGGATGACTGCCCGTCACATAATACTGTGGGACTTCACCCTCGTTGGGCTTCATTTTCTTTTCCAGAAAATCTACCGTGAATTTCTTCTGGAGCAGTGCATCACCCTTGTATTTCTCATTCTGAAGGATACTGGTGATCGTGGTCTTGCTCCATGTCTGCTTGCCACCCGGTGATGGGATGCCCAATTCCTCCAGGTATTTGCAAATTCCTGCCTGGGTCTTGCCCTCAAGGAAAAGCCCGTAAATCAGCTTTACGACCCTTGCTTCGCTTTCGACAACCGCAGGCCGTCCGTCCTCGCCCTTTTCATAGCCGAGGAAGCGTTTGTACGGCAGATGCACTTTGCCATCGGAGAAGCTCTTGCGCTGTCCCCAGGTGATGTTTTCGGAAATGCTGCGGCTTTCTTCCTGCGCCAGTGAGGACATGATGGTGATGAGCAATTCGCCCTTGCCGTCAAAGGTGTAGATGCCCTCTTTTTCAAAGTAGCACTCCACGCCGTTCTCTTTCAGCTTTCGGATGGTGACCAGGCTGTCGACCGTATTTCTCGCAAATCGGCTGACCGACTTGGTAACGATGAGGTCGATTTTGCCGTCCAGGGCATCGGTGATCATCTCTTTGAAACCCTCACGGCGCTTGGTGTTAGTGCCGGAAATGCCCTCGTCCGTATAGACTTTTACGAACTCCCATTCCGGCTTGGACTGTATGAATTTGGTGTAATAATCTACCTGCGCCTCATAACTGGTGAACTGCTCATCGCTGTCGGTGGAAACACGGGCGTATCCGGCGACACGTCTTTTCCGTGCAGCCACCGAAGGCAGGTGCGTCAGTGGGTTTATGGTTGCGGGTATCATTGTAACTTTAGGCATTCTGGTTCCTCCTTTCCAGGGCTTTCTGACGGGCGGTTGCTTTCATCTCGTCCGTCCAACTTTGGCTGCGGGAGCGGTCTTGCCACTTCCGTGTGACTTCCGAGCCGTCATAGGAGCGGAAAATCAATACATTTTCATTGCAGACCAGGATGCTCTTTATCAGCCTGCGGAGTAATTCCTCTGGAAAATCCACCTGCCCAAGCACTTCTGCGGTCACTGCCTGCAGGGTTTCTTCGGGGATCTGCTTGGAAGCACAGGCGGCTTTGCCCATTGAATTGAAGGTGCCGCAGACCCAGACGGGTCCCGTTTTCGTGACCTTGCGCCGATAGTTTTTTTCGCAGCCGTCACAGACCAGAAGGCTTGTGAACGGGTATGTTTTCTTGGGTGTTGGCTTCTTGATGAACCGAGCCGCCCGTCGTGCTTTTTCTGCCTGCACCGCCTGGAAGGTCTCCATGTCGATAATGGCATCGTGGGCATCCTCTGCGTGGTACTTCGGAAGTTCGCCGTTGTTGATGACGGTCTTTTTGGTAATGTGGTTCTCACGGAAGGTTTTCTGTAAAATCAGATTTCCCGTATAGGTGTAATTGCTGAGTATCTTGGAAATCACTGATTGACCCCATTGCTTTCCGAAGCGTGACGGGATGCCGTCCTCATTCAGCCGTTTGGCAATGGTAAGGTAGCCATCGCCGGAAAGGTACTCGTCATAAATGCGGCGGACAAGGTCTGCTTCCTCTGGGATGATCTCGTACCGACCGTTCTTCAGCCGGTATCCGAGCATGGCCCCGTTCCAGGGCATCCCTTCCTCGAAGTTTCGCTTGATGCGCCATTTCTGATTCTCACTGGCGGAGCGGCTTTCTTCCTGTGCGTAGGACGCCAGAATGGTCATCATCAGTTCGCCGTCACCGCTCATGGTGTGGATGTTCTGCTCCTCAAAGAAAATGTCCACCTCCCAGGCTTTGAAATCACGAACGGTCTGCAACAGCGTGACCGTATTTCGCGCAAAGCGGGAGATGGACTTGGTTATCACCATATCGATTTTTCCGGCACGGCAGTCAGCGATCAGTCTCTGAAAATCTGCTCTGGATTCCTTGGTGCCGGTCTTGGCTTCATCAGCGTACACGCCAACATAGAGCCAGTCATCGTGATTCTGGATGAGATCGCTGTAATAGCTGACCTGTGCAGACAGCGAGTGGAGCATGGCATCCTTGCCGCTCGACACACGGGCGTAGGCTGCAACTCGCTTTTTCTGTTCCAGTTTCGGTGGTTTTGGTACAATGGTTATTGCTCTTGGCATTTTGTCACCTCCTCGTAGTGTGACATATTACCTCTGAAACCACTATATATCAAGTCAATCCCGCGATATAAACTACACGAAGATATTCCAAATTCCTCGCGCTGCATTGTATCAATTATGGCGTAATCTTCCGGGGTTATAATCCCCAACGACAGCATCCGTTTTGCCTGGAGCATGGATGCCAGGTAGTCTTCCAGTCTGGCACGATAGGCATCAGTCACAGCAGCCACACTCCTCTCCGAAGCGGTCTGCAATGTAGCAGCCGTGGCTGCAATATTTACGCTCTTTATTCCCATACGCAGTGAATGGCTTACCACAGTGGGCACAGGTGTACGCATAAACCGCTTTCCGATCCACGCAGTCTGGATGGCTGTTCCACCAGGCAGTCCGGCAAGCGTCCGAGCAGAACTTTCGGGGTTTCTGCTTGGGGACAATCTTTATCAGCTTTCCGCACTGTTTGCAGGCAACCGTATTCTTTGCTGTATCGCTCAGACCGTTTCGGCGGCAGAATGAGCGCACTGTATTATCTGAAATACCGAGCATTTCACCGATTTTTACATAGCTGATGCCCTGTAAACGCAAGGTTTTGATTTGTTCTTTCTGCAAATCTGTCATAGTGGGTTCCTCCAATCCGAGGGGCTTCCTCACTACCCACTGGAGGTGAAAACGGCATTTGAACAGAAAAACAGCAAAAAAATAAGCCCACCGAAGAGAAATTATCTCCTCGATGGGCTTTGTGATTAGTTGGGGATCTTCAGTTTCCAACCGCTGTATATGACATTGGACTTCAGACCGTTGAGGGTCTTGATTTCAGGGTATCTGCTGCCTTTGCCAAGATACAGGGCGGCAATGTCCCAGAGGGTATCTCCCTTAACCACCGTATGGATGCGGTAGTCAGCAGTGCCGGAGTCGGTTGCATCATCCACAGGATAGATAGCAACACCGTCATTGGTGAACACATGAGTGCCTGGATTTTTGTCCGCAGCCGCCTTTGCATTGGCGAGGACGCGGTAAGCGCCCACCTGGGATTTGCTGTCCTTCCAGGTCTTACGCACACGGTAATAGCCGGAAGTCAGCTTTTCAGGATAGGTCACCACAGGCTCGGCAGTGTCCTCTGTGTCCTCCTTGGTATCGGCAGCAAGCAGAGCCTTGACCTCGGCACGGAAGGTATCCATGCTCTTGCCATGCTTTGGGAACCAGTGCATCACATCACCGTGGTTGGATGCGACGCCCTGCTTGTAGCCCTCGGAGTGGCAGATGATGTTCTGCTCGGTGAGACCATACTCCTTGCAGAGGTAGGCACAAAGTTCAACGGCCTCACGGTACACCTTCTGGAAATAGGTGTAGTCCGTAAGACCGTCCTCGCAGATTTCAAAGCCGATATGGGTGTTGTTGGCGCTGCCTCCGGCGTGCCATCCACGATGATTCCAAGGCAAACATTGGTAAGTGGCGATAGTGCCGTCGGCCAGTTTGCCGATGAAAGCGTGGACGCAGACTTCTCTACCGCCGGGGTGATAGGTGTTCCAGTGATTGCCGTACTGGTTTTCACCGAGCAGACCGTCATTGGGACCCACATAGCGTTTCAGATTGGGGTTGTTCGCCCCGGTGGAATGAACCATAATGCCCTTGACGGTGATAGTGCGACCTGCCTTGTAGCAGGCATTTTCCGTAAGCATCAGTTTATGCAGATTCATCATCGTCACCTCCTCGCTCGTGAAGCTGCTCCAGGACTTCCTTCAGCTTTTCAGGGATGGGCAGTCCCAGATGGGCAGAGTTCTCCAGAATGCTGACACCCTCATTGGACAGGTAGAAGAAAATGACTGCGGTTCGCAGCACTCCACCCTGGCCGAGGACATAGACATCCACAATGTTGCCGATGCCCACAAGAGTGAAAATCAGCACTTTGCGGCAGATGCCTTTGAAGCCGATGGAACTGGAGAGGTTCTTGTCAGTGATGGCGCACATGACGCCGGTGATGTAGTCGATCACCGTAAAGGCGATCAGCGCATACAGGAAGCCGTCCACACCACCCAGGAACCATCCAAGGAAGCCACCGAAAGCGGTGAATGCGATCTGAATGCCAGACCAGATTTGTTTCATAGCGTTATCCTCCATTTCGTTTTAATTATGCAAAAGGGCCTCTGCCACGAAAGCAGAAGCCCTATGTGCCTTATTCAGTTTGCTTGGGCAACCATTCCCATACCCGCATATCTTCCTGTCCGAGGGACCACATACACATCCCTCGCAGCTTCCATCGGTATGCTGCCTGGTTTGCCCAATAGATGAGGCTGTCCACATCCTGGTAGTAAAGGATGGAAAAGCCGTCCGAATCCCCAAGGAACAGCCTGGAAATCCAGATGTTGATGTCCCTGGGGATTATTTTGGCAGAGTAGTCGTTGCCGCACTCAAGCGGCATGATGTGGGAGTGGTAAAACTCATAGTCCAGAGAGATGCTTTCGCTTCTGGTGGACGATTCTTCCACATCACTGGTCAGCGTGAACACCTGGAACTCCTCATCCCAGGTGCAGTTCGACCGTTCAATTCTGCCGTAGGAAGTTTCAGTGCCATCCGGCATGATAACATCGAAACGCTCATACGGTTCGTATGTCCAGGCATCCCCCAGACGAAGCAGTTGGCAGTTGACAGGCATATCCGAGCGGATACCTGCGTAACCACCGCCACTGCTGACCGTAGCCGTGAAGCGGAGCGTGTACGAGGTGGACGAATAGACCCGCACCTTGTTTCCACGCTTACGCATCTCAATGGTATAAACACTTGGATTGGATCGGAGGTCTGCCTTTGAGGTCTTTGCATAGGATGACGAGTAGCTTCCCTTGAGCGTTGACCCTTCGTAGAGTTCCAACCTCTGCGTATCATAGTTGATGCACAAAAACAGCGAACCGAGGAAGATGCCGGACTTGCCGCCACCATCCGGGGGGATGATGATCTGCGCTCGGAGATGGATGTCGGAAAATCCGTTATAGTTCCAGGCAAGCTGACCGTAGCCCTCAAGCTGCGAGTATGGGCGGTTGGCATCGCTGTTAGGGTCTTGCCACACATCCCATTCGCCGGAGAGCGTTGTCCAGTAGCTTTCCGGGATCTTCTGCTCATCACGGAAATCCTCATACCATACCAGTGCAGAGTCCGGCTTTCGGCGCAGCATCTCAAGAGTCAGCTTGAAGCCGGTCGCCGGTCCCACCATATCTCCGTTGATGTCCTTGAACTTTCGTGGCGCCAGGGTGTATTCCGCATCACCTGCAGTGGGCTCTTCGGAAAAGTCCGTGCAGACACGGAAGCCATAGAACTGGACGCCGTTTACACCCACAGAGATTTTCAGCGTATGCTCTCCGGCAGTGAGATTTGCACCCTTGGCGAGGGTTGCCCAGAAAGTGGTTCGCCAGTACGGCCACCATAGCCGATTCTCGGAAAAATGAACCGTGCTGCCATCCAGGGAAGCATAAATGCTGTTTTTATCCCAGAACGGATAACACAGCCGGACTGCCACATCGTAGGTGCCGTCCTCATCAATGGTGAACTTATAGGTGGCAGAGCCGTCCTCTCCCAAGGTCACAAGTGTCTTGGAAACCGAAACAATGCCGGAATAGCTGTCCGGCTCGGCATCGTGGTCGATAAGGATTTCTCCGAACTCTGTCTTTTGCTGCTTGGCATAAGCGGTCAGATAGTTCCTGCGGTTATAGACCTCTGCCATCTGGGGATAGGTTTTTGCCGTAGCATCTCTGCCTTCCATGTAGTCATACACATGAGGGAGCGCCCACGGACCCATATCGTAATCGTCCCAATAGGAAAGAATCGGAATGAAAGGCTGCGGCGGTGCATCATCGGTGAAGTTATACACGCCCTGCATCCAGTATTTTGCAGCATAGTAGGTGTGGGATGTGCCACGGTAGTATTCGCCCAGATTTTCCGGGGTGTCATAGATCTGCCAGTTCCAACCGTAGGCAGGCATACCGAGGAACACCTTGTCTGGGTTCATCACCCGCACAGCATAATCGTACACACCCTCAAGCCAACTTCTCGGAGAGACAGGACCAGGAGCGGAACCTGCCCAAGCCATACCATAGGTCATAATGGATGCGGTGTCGCAGTATTTATCCAGGTCACCGTAAACGCACCAGTTCTCACCGCCGACCGAGCCGTTGACCGAAGTCATACCCGGCAGGCAGATGTTCATTTCCTTGGTGGGGTCATAGGATTTCACGGTGCTGTAAATATGGGCAAACATGGCGGTGGACGCTTCGTGGGTGGAGTAATCGTCGCCTTTTTCTAGGTCTATGTCCACACCGCTGCACCAGGGGTATTTCTCCATGATGCGGACGAGTTCGGAGCAGAAAGTGTCCTGTGCGCCATCCGTGTTGTCACGCAGGGCTTTGAAGATGGAGTTTGCACCGTCATTGGCAACGGTGAGCAGCCAACGGATGTGGGGCCATTTGTTGATGTAGGTCAGCATATTGCTGATGGCAACACCGCTCTCGGTGATGGTGCCGGCCTTATCCACCTTAAAGGAAAACAGACCGATGGTATCGATGCGGTCACCGTAATCGCGCAGGGCTTCATACATTCTGGCATTGCCCATGAAAGTCCAGACCATGATGCGTTTGCCTTTGAGTTTATCCATCAGATTGCGTCACCTCCATCTGTCATTTGTTGCAGTTCAAACAGCACCCTTGCGGATTTTCCAGTTTCCAGATTGACCCTGTGCTTGGAGTCCCAGGCGGCGCTGTACTGATAAAAACCATCTTTCGGTTCGGTGATGCCGTTTCTGGTGCATTCCCGCACCGAAGCAAGGAGCGCCAGGTCATCTTCGGCATGGAGGGCATTAGGAAAAACCACTCGTTGCCCACCAACACCCTGGTGCAAGGAAACCGATCCTGCCGCCATGTCCGACTTGGGATAGATGTGGATATCCAAGCCGCCGGAGGTCTCGCCAAGATTGCAGACAATAACCGTTTCAGCAGAGCGAACTACGCCATTGAACCAGACTTTATCGCCTTTGGCCAGTCGGCTCTCTGTGTGCGGCACATAGCCCGTCAGTGCCGGTCCTTCCTGTAGCATGAGGTCAGTGAACCAGATCGTGCCGGAGCAGTTGGTGACGGTAGGTTTCACTGTTACGCTCATGACACGCTTTTCCTGCTTTTTATTGATAACCTCTGCCAGTCGGATGAATACGGGTTTAGCCATCAAGCACCCACTTCATCTCGCAGGGATGACCTACCCATCCCGTGGCAACAGAACCGGGCTGAAGCAGAAGGTCTGTTACATAAATTGTGCCGGAGCAGTTGGTGATGCAGATACGCACCGTTATGGATTTGACCTTGGAAAAGTAGTTCTCCGGCGTGATCTTTTCCGTGGTTTTCGAGAAATATGCCATATCGCACCTCCATCAATACAGGTCAATGAAGCGGGTCTCGGTGGTGCCGTCCTCGTATTCGATGACCACCTCAATGCCCACCTGGGCATTATCGGAGAGTTTCTCCAAGTCCTCCGAAGCAATCTGTGCCGACAGCGTATAACTGCTGCGGTTGGACGGATATACGGTCTGGGACATACTCTTGGTCATGCCCGCAACACCCACAGCCTTAAAGGATGCCGTGCCGGAAGCACCGTTTTCACCGTCTGTTTCAAAGCCGGAATTGACCCAATAGGCCATATCATCATCGGCGCGGGAATTACGCAGATGATTGAACGGCACCAGTTCCCGGATGTCATTGTTGGAGACTACGCTCGTACCCTCAAGGGAGTCTGCGATGGTATCCAGGGTGCTGACCGAACTGCCCAGGTTCTTCAGCGTGGTGGACAGTTCCAGAACGGTGTTCCAGGGTTCCTGCAGGTTGTACTCACGGCGCACAATGCGGGTAGTGACCGAAAGCCCCAACTCCTTATCCTCAACACGGACATAATCGCCCAGATTCCAGGCTTCATGCTCATAGCCCGTCAGAACGGACAAGTCCATCGCATTCAGCACATAGGACACGGTGGGCTTGCAGTATTCCGCAAGGCGCATGGCTGTAAATTCCTTCATCTGGTACGGGTTGGTGAAGGAGGAACAGTCCAGGGTGGTAATGCGGACTTCCTTGGAATAGGTGAAATCCTCAAGGTAAGGCTTGCCACCGTTGATGTCCGAGAATGTCAGCCCATCCGCACCCACGGCATATAGCCTGGTGACCAGAGAGCGGGTGTCCACGATACGCTCGATGCTTTTCATATTCTTTTTGTAAGCAAACAGCGCACCGCTGTCCTTACCGTTGACCGTCAGCAGATGCACCAGTCGGTTGGGGCAATCGAAAACAAGGTCGCCGCCGTGGAGATTGGCAATGCTACGAAGAATGGAAAGAGCGTTCTTTTCAGTGGAAGTCCAGGTACGCTTGGTGGTCACATTGACCGTGCCGACACTCCATTCGGTGTCTGCCAGAGCGTAAGCCATAGCAACATCAGCGGTCTCGGCATCAAACTTCTTTTCTTCCTTACGGACGGAGAAGGTCAGGTCATAGAACTCTGCTTCGGCATACACCTGGGTAATGGTGCTGCCGGTGCTGTCCTTCACATCCGTGATGGTGCGGATTTTATATACATCATCAACGATCTGGATTTTCTTCTCGTTATCGATGTACTTTCGCTTGCTGTCACGGTACGGAATGCTGAAAGTCAGCGTATCCTCACCATTGATCTCGCCCGTAACGATGATGTCGTAGGCGTTTTCCAGAACTGCTTCCCATGCACCGTTGCTGTCCAGAACCACTGGTCTGGCATAGCCGATCTTCTCGTAGGGAGCCTTGGGTATGTCGTAGAGCCGGATATCCACCAGTTTCGGAGTCTTGGAGGTGTCCGAAGTGGTAAGCGTGACCTTGAAACGGATGTAGTTTCGGTTGGGAGATTGCAGCTTACCGTCCGAACCGACCACGATCCAGTCACTCCAGTCGGTGAGATCATCACTGGTGGAAGTCTCCACGGATGCAATGGCGGTAACTCCCGCTGTGTACTCACTGGTAACGGACACCTTGCCCGTGCCGGAAAGATTGCAGGTGGCAGCTTTCGTATAAATGACACCGCTTTCCGGGTAGACACCATCGGTGGCTTTCAGTGTGACACCGCTTGTATCGGTAAGAGCATCCACATCAGAAGAACTGTCCGCACCGTTGCAAAGGACGGTTGCCTTGAAATAATCTGCCAGGTCATCTGCGGTCAGTGCAGAATCGCAATCCAGAAACCAGTCATCAAAGCCACCTGCGTAGTAATAGGTGTCGGCGTGCATACCAATAACCAAATCGGCAACGCAGGAGCGGTTCAGTTCACCGGTGAATGTCAGCACATCGGACTTCCAAACTTCACCTGTGGAGCGGTCGCCCACAACATAAGTGAACTGCTTACTTGTAGGCTCAATGACCCCGGCAATAAAATACCAACCGCCGTTGACCAGAGAGAAGGACGGGGTCACGGTCTTATCCAATATCAGTGAACCAGACGAGTTATACAGCATAATTCTGGGCTTGCCGGAATACAGAGACAGATATAAAATCGGTTGTCCTGGACCGTATCTGGTGTTGAAGATCGGGCAGAATGTGTTACCCACCGAGTAAGTGGTGGGGTTCATCCAACCGCCCACGATGATGCGTTCACCGAGGTTTGCGAAGATGCTGCCGTCATTGGTGACCTGCAGGTGGGTCTTTTCTGTAGTCGGATTATTGATATTAAAACGGATCTGGCGACCTTTGGGGCTTTTTGAGAGGTTTGCCGTAGTGCCAGACCAATTTATAACAGTAAAATTGCGTCCATAGCCAGAAGAATCAGCAAGTGCCGTATCCTCGTCCGGCGCGGACTCATTGAACCGCCATAAGCCGGAGGCGGCATACTCTGCCGGAAACTCACCCGTGAAATCCGTCTGCTTGTTCAGAATTGTTTTCAGAGACATACCGTCACCTCCATCTGCTCTTGGCTTGAATTTGTAGTTCGGTCAGCGTGGCGTTGTTTACCTCCACGGTGACAGCGTTATCACCGACCGCCAGGGTCGGAAAGTTCAGTTCCTGCAAATACGGCAGGCCATTGCGGAGTGTTTCTCCGTTCTCGTCCACTACATAGGCGGTCATTTTGTCGGTATCTACGATGAGGGCTTCTCCCTCGGAAAGCGTGGCATTTACGATTTTCGTTTCCGTGCCGTTTGTGGTGATGCTGATATAGTTGCTTGCTCCGGCAGTCAGCACACCTTCGATGCGGTAGACTGGCAGGGACTCTATATTGCCAATGGCGCGGGTCACGGTGTGAGTGCCTTCCTCGGTGATGGAGAAGGTCTCATCCGTCAATGCGTAGCCAAAGGGGTCTGGGCAGAAAAACTTCAGTTCAAAACTGCCTGCCGAGCGGATGAGCCTTTCACAGTCCACCGCATCATTCAGTCGTGCCATAAAATATCTGTCCGGGACATCATCGAACACAAGCTGATGAAGCCCCTGGGTGGGGTCGAGCCAAGCAGCAATGTTATCCAAAGCGGATACCAGTGCTGTGAAGCTGTGCTTGGGATAGATGCTGCAATGGGCGGTGATCTCTCTGTAATCGAAATCAGCACCAAAGTCTGCAACACCGTATTTTCCAGGCACGGTGGTGGTAAAGTTGCGAAGTTTACCACACACCTGCCAGGAGGTCAGACGGGCTTTGACGCCCATACTGGCCGATGTAATATCGTTATAGGTGAAACCCATAGGTCAAAGCCCTCCTTTATGCTGTAGTGAAGTGCCCCTGCGCACGGGAGCCACTCTGAATGAGGTTATAGAGTTCCTGGGAAATCTTGCGGATATCCTCTTCGCTGCGAATAACCATCTGCTGAATGGTGATAAGCGCACCGTAGCCCATGCCGCCAATGCCGGAAGCGGTATCGTTGCGGTTGACCGTGCCGTTAACAGTGAAGTCTGTCGGCAGTGCGGTGGTCATATCATCAGCCAAGCTGTGCATCACATCGTTGATGTCAGAACTCATGCTTTCAGCAGCGGCAACGGCATCCTTGCCATTGTCGTTGATAGCACCGGCCAGACCTTCCACCAACATCTCACCAACCCAGCCCATTTCCTTGGACGGGGATGCGATACCGAAGAAGTCGCAGATGCCATCCCAGATGGAGGAAATCCATCCAGATACCTTGTTCCAGAGCCAGGATGCCAGGGACTGGATGCCCTGCCACAAGCCACGGACAAGGTTGCCGCCGACCTCGGCAAGCTGCGATACGCCCTTACCGAAGGCAGAGACCAGACCCGCAAGGATCTGTGGTACAGCCTTTACGATTTCAACGATGATGGTCGGCAGGTTTTTAATCAGAGAGATAAACAGCGTTACACCCGCCTGCACGATCTGGGGAATGCTGTTTATAAGGGCATTGACCACAGAACCGATGATTTCCGGGATAGCCGCCACAATGGTGGTGATGATCTCCGGCAGAGCCTGTACCAAAGAAATCAGCAGGTCGATACCCGCCTGGATGATAAGCGGAATGCTGTCCAAAACAGCGGTGATGATGCCGTCAATGATCTGCGGGATAGCTTCCACCACGGCGACGATAATGTCCGGCAATGCTGCCACCAAAGAGGTCAGAAGCTGAATGCCCGCTTCGATGATTTGGGGAATTGCGCCGAGAATGAACTCAACAATCGCTGTAATAATGGAAGGCAGTGCTTCAATCAGTGTAGGAATTGCGGCAAGCAAACCCTCTGCCAGTCCCATAATCAGTTGCAGGGCGGCATCGAGGATCATAGGAAGGTTGGAAATCAGCCCCTCCACGATGGTGATGATTGCCTGCACTGCGGCGGGGATAAGCTGCGGAAGTGCCGAGCCGATACCCTCTACCAGAGAAACGATGATCTGAACGGCGGCATCCACCAGAAGCGGAAGGTTCTCGATCAGCGTGTTCACAATGGTCATCACCGCTTCAATGACTGCCGGGACCAGTTGTGGTATCATCGTCAGCAGCGTAGTTAGTACCTGGGAGAACAGATCGACCACGGTGTCCAGTAAGGTCGGAAGCAGATCACCCACAGTCGCAAGCAGTGCATTCAGCGCCGTTGGCAGAGCCGAGATGATATTCTCGATAACCGGGGTAATGTTGGTCAGCACATCCTGGAAGGCATCCACCACATTGTTGCAAAGCTGCTCAATGTCAGCATCCGCATTACCGAAGCCCACGATAAGGTTGTCGATAGCCGCCTTCATGGCGTTCATGGAGCCTTCAATGGTGTGTTCCGCTTCCGCAGCGGTAGCACCGGCAACACCCATGCTCTCTTGAATGACGTGGATTGCTTCAACTACATCGGCGTAGGAACTGATATCGTACTCAATGCCGGAAATCGCCTGTGCATCAGCAAGCAGCCGTTCCATTTCGGTCTTGGTGCCGCCGTAGCCGAGTTTCAGGTTATCAAGCATCGTGTAATTCTGCTTGGCAAAGCCCTGGTACGCGTTTTGGATGAGTCCGATGTCCGTACCCATCTTATTGGCGTTATCCGCCATGTCGGTGATCGCCATGTCCGCATACTTGACTGCCGCCTCCGTATCACCGCCCAGAGAGGAAATCAGCGATGCAGAGAAGGATGTGACTGTGGACATATAGTCATTGGCCGACATACCCGCAGTTTTATATGCGTTATTGGCGTACTCCTGCAGGGATGCGGAGGAGTCTTTGAACAGGGTGTCAATACCACCGACAAGCTGTTCATACTCACCGTAGGCTTCCACCACAGCTTTGCCCAGGGACACAGCGGCCGCTGCGGCAGCAGTTACCACCGCACCCATCGCAATGCCCACCGTTTTCAGAGTGCCGCCCAATTTGGAGAATTTCCCCTCGGAGTCATCGGCGGCATCTCCGGCATCGTCCAGGGCGGCATTGTTGCGGTCGAGTTCCCGCTCCATGTCGTTCAGCGCAGCGGTGGCGTTATTAAGCTGAATCTGCCATTGCTGCGTTCTGCGGTCATTTTCACCGAAAGACTCGGAGGCGTTGGCAAGTGCCTGACGCAAGGTCTCGATTTTCTGCTTCTGGGCTTCGATTTCCTTGTTCAGCACCTGGTTCCGGGCAGTGAGGGCTTCCACGGAATTGTCGTTTTTATCGAACTGCGATTGAACGACCTTCATTTCCGAGCCGAGGACTTTGAAGGACTGGTTGATTTCCGACAGAGCCTTCTTGAACTCCTTTTCGCCCTCAAGACCGATTTTCAAGCCAAAATCATCTGCCATCTATACCACCTCCTTCATCAGATTCCGTCCGGGATAATGTCATCGATGAACAGTTCCCGCTTGGGCTTGGCAAGCCCGTTATATTGCTTGTGGCACTCCCAAAGGTCCAGGAGTAAACCAAACGGCATCAACCACACCTCATCCTGCGACAGATGGAGGTGGGCGATGCCGTAATATAAAAGTCGAGTAAATAACTCTTCGTCACTTACTCGACCGCCGCGTTTTTTTGGTCAGACTCGCTTTCTACATTTCGCTTGGTGCCCTTATACAGAGCCTCGGTGATAGCCGCCTTGTAGGTTGCCAGATCCACGGGTGTGGTGAGCAGTTCCACCATCTCCTCGGTGAGCAGTTCCTTGGGGGCATCCTTATGCTTGAGGTTGTGAACCAGAATGGACTGGTTCGCCAGAAGCGTGATGAGCCACACGATCTCGCCAATGGCCATCTCGAAGTTCTCGGACTTCATCAGCTTATCGCCCAGATTCTCCAAACCGCCGTAACGACCGGCGATGTCCTTGGTGGCCTTGGTTGTCAGAAGCAGCGTATACTCATCGCCGCCGATGTTGATATTTGCAGAGCGTTCAGTAGTCATAGGTCAGTCCTCCTTATTCAGCTGCAGCAGTGGTATAAGAAGGCTCGTACACTTCCTTATACCAGTTGGTGATGGTGTCAGCGGTTACAGCGGAATCACCCTCGGTGACCTCTGCCTTCCAGGGATGCTTGCCATTGCCATCCACCTTATTGCGACGGAGAATGGTGCCCTCGATGGTAGGAGTGCTGAAGGTGATGCTGTCGCCCTTGGTAGCAAGGTTCGTGGCGGGGATACCGAACTTCACACGGTACAGCCAGTAATACTTGTACTTGCCGTTGGATTTTTTTGCACGGAAGCCAACAGCCACGGGATCACCGCCGTCCTCACTGGTAGAGACCACAACACCGTTCGCATCAATGGTTGCGCCGGTCAGGTCGGAAGCAACAGATGCACCAACATCGTCCACGCCCAGGGACAGAGTGCCGTTTTTGAACTCCTTTACGATTTCTGCCGCACCATCATCTGCGTAGAGCGTAGCCTCGGCCAGTTCCACGGAGAGATCGGCATTCATTGCCTTTGCCAGTTGCACCGGGGTCGCATAGGTTTCGTTGCCATTCTCGTCCTCGGTGATTTTGGCGTAATACAGTTTATCAAGACCGATAGTAGCCATGATTTATTCCTCCATTTCATAGTGTTTGGCTACATCCACCGCATAGTGGTGATAGCCTGTTTCGGTTTCATAACCGATGTATCTGCGGTCGGTTATGGTAAAATCAGCGCCCAGAAGCGTTTTTACAATGGCGTTTTTATCTGCCATGTAGTTGCCCTGGACATAAAGAGATAGTCGAGCCTCCTGCACATCAATGCCGGGAGCGTTATCTGCATGGAGGTCGAAAGTGTCAGCGATGGGAACCACCACGATGTACTTCGCAGGGGCAGCATCGGTGAACACGCCTGTCTCGATGGGAATGCCCAAAACAGAAAGTGCCGTCTGGATATCTGCCAGTACACTCATAATTTTCTGACCTCCTCTTCAAATTTCTGCTGCATCGCAGCCTTGCAAGCAGACCGTGACGCGGATTTCGCAGGCTTCAGAAAGGGCTTTGCAGGCTGACCGTGCTTGCCGTACTCCAGGATGTTTGCAAGTTTTTCGTTACTGCCGCCATCACTGCGCGGTTCGGCAAAGCCGACCTTGACATTGTGGTTGCCGTCCTTATCGGTCTTGGCAGGGGTCAGACCCAGAGCCGTTTCCAATTCACCTGTGGAGCGGGATTCGTATTTTGTGCCGGAACCCACCACAGCGGAAAGGTTGCTCTGTACCTTCTGCAGGACAACTTCGCCGCCTGCCTTCAGTACGCTTTCGGCAACGGTATCAAAGTCCTTTCCCAGACGGGACATCCTTTCCAGAAATTCATCCGGCATTTTGATATCAACCTTTGCCAACGGTAGCCACCACCTTTTTGGCGAGGACTTCCGTGTACATACCGCGTCCCTTCACGTCCTCGACCGAAGTCACCTCGAACCGCTCACCATCCGTAACGATGATGTGGTCGGTAGTGATGCCCAGACCGGGGATGCACCGGAAGCGGAACAGATCGGTGGCTTCGGAGAAAGCGGCGAGGTTTGCCCACCGCTGACTGCCGTGCCGTCCCTCTCTGTAAACACGGACAGAAGCGAGGACTTCATCCACCGTAGCAGTGAAGCCCTCGCTGTCCTTGACCTTTTTTGTGATAATGATGTCGGCAAAGCCATTCATTTTTCCGAAACTCATGGTCACACCTTCCATTCCCGGTCGAGCCGAAGCAGAAGGTTGACTGTGTTCCAGACCTGCTGACCCGCTTGTACATTGTCAGCAAAAAAACCGCCCGTGCTGCCGTCCCTGGATTCGTAAAAGTGGGATGACAGCATAATAACCGCCTGCTCGGTAGTGGGCGGCATATCCTTTTCGCTGTAGGTGCCTGCGGGAATATGCTGATAGCTTTCTGCGTATGAAACAGCGGCGGTGATGTAGCCCTTCAGCAATGCATCATCCGCCGCATGGTCGAGAATCAGATTCTGTTTTACTTTTTCAAGCAAAGCATCCATCACCGCCACCTCCATTCATTACGCAGTCGCCATCTTGAGCAGCTTGACCGCTTCGGGGAGAATCAGCTTGCCGTCCACGCGCTCCTTGGCAACGAAGCCAACCATGCCGTTACCGGCGAAGAGTTCCTTCAGTTCCGCAAAGGAACGAGTGCCGCGGTCACCGATGTTGTAGTAGTTGTAGTCACCGAAAGCGATGGCAGGCATACCTGCGGTGATTGCGGGGAAATAAGGAGAGGTGTGAACCTCGTAGCCCAGGAGTCTGCCAGGTTCGCCTGCCTGCACGGAATCCTGCCACAGGTAGCGACCGTTCTTGTCAGTCAGCTTGCGGATCGCTGCCAGAGTCTGGTCATTGCAGATGAACTTGGCATTCTTGCGGTAGGGGCGCTTGAGGGAGTACACCAGGTCGATGAGTTCATCGGCAGTGATCTCGGTAGCAGATGCGGCAGTCACGCCGATCTGTGCGCCACCCTCATCGGCAAGCAGACCCAAAGGCTGACCAACGCCGGTACCATTGAGGAAGGCATCCTCTTCAGCATTGGCCAGAGCCTTTGCAAACTGACGAAGGATGTACTTCTCCAACTGGAATGCGTTGTCGTAGAGCAGTTCCTCGGTGACCTTCACGGCAACATGGAGCTTATGGGCATCCAGATTGATCTGGGCAAACTTTGCATCGCCCCAGGTGAGTTCCTCGCCCTCATCGATCCACGCAGCCGCAGGCTTGGTGGCAGCGATGTTGATCTTGCGCTCGCCACTGGTAGTGATGGTGTGACCCAGCTTGCGGAAGATGTTCTCTTCCTCCAGAGCCTCGATCAGACGGGAATCATACTCTTCGGGAACCAGGTAGCCACCGTCAGCGTCAATGCCCTCCTGGAGAACATTGCTGACCTGGCGGAAGTTGGTACGGAGAGCCTTGAGCATACCGTCCTTATAGGCATCGGAAGCACGGCCGGTCTTGGGTTTCTGGTCATTCACAGAAGTGCCGTTCATAGGCTTTTCGGTGATGGGAGTAGAAGTGGGCTTGGAAAGCTGTGCGTCCATAGCAGACATAGCTTCCATACGCTCGATTTCAGCACCGTAGTCCTGAACCTTCTTTTCCATCTGGGCATAGGTCTTGGCATCCTCATCGGAAAGCAGACCGTCACTGTTGCGCTTGGTCTCTACAAAAGCCTTTGCAGCTTCCCAAGCCTGGTTACGCTTTGCGCGCAGTTCGTTGATAGTCATAATAAATTACCTCCAGTTTTTGATAAGATTGAGCCGATCCAAAAGGTCATCGGCCCTGTGTTGGTGGGTGTGTTTGGGTTCAATCGCGCACTTGGCAGCGATTTTGTCCATGAGGGAATTGACCACATTGGCCTTGGAATACAGCATGGAGACTGTGGGTGCTTCCATATCTTCGGTATCGCCGGAACGCTTGATGACCTCATCAGCAAAGCCGAGTTCCACGGCCTTGTTTGCGTCCATCCAGGTTTCGGCATCCATAAGGTGGGACAGCTTTGCGCGGGACAGCCCGGTCTTGATCTCGTAGGCATTAATGATGGAATCCTTCACACTGCCGAGCATTTCAATGGCTTTCTGCATTTCCGCAGAGTCACCGAAAGCAATGGTCATGGGGTTATGGATCATCATCATGGATACCGGGGACATCAGAACCTTGGTGCCTGCCATAGCGATAACGGATGCTGCGGAGGCAGCGATGCCGTCAATCTTGACCGTGACGTTGCCTTTGTAATCCATCAGCATATTGTAGATTTGGGCTGCCGCCACGCAGTCACCGCCGGGGCTGTTGATCCAGACGGTAATGTCGCCGGAGCCTGCCATCAACTCGTCCTTGAAAAGCTGTGGGGTGACGTCATCGTCAAACCAACTTTCCTCGGCGATGGTACCGTTGAGAAACAGAGTCCTCTCCGCCGGAGCCGTCTCCGTCTGTGCTTGGTTCTTCCACTTCCAGAACTTCTTCATCGGGATTTTCCTCCTTTCCGTCATCAGTAGGTGTATTTGCAAAAGCCCCGGCATTTTTCAGCGGGAGCATATTGCCGTTAATGAGGTACAGGTCGCCGCCTTCTTCCGCAGGGATGCGGTCGAGGTTTTCCAGTTCACGGATGTCATTTGCGGACATCCAACCGTTCTGGCGACCGATGGCATAGCCGTTCATACGGCTCTGGTAATCGCCACGGAGCAGACCTTCCAGATTGAACTTCACAAAATACTCTGCCTTTTCGCCTTGGGACAGGAGCGCCCTCTGAATGGACTGCTCCCAACGGACAACCCAGGGGTCGAGGGTGTACTTCACAAACTCAAGGGACTGCTGCTCAATATTAGAAAAGCTCGACTTTTCCAGATCACCGACCATGTGGGGCGGGACACGGAAAATTCGAGCAATTTCATTGATTTGGAATTTGCGGGTCTCAAGGAACTGTGCCTGCTCCGGCGAGATGCCGATAGGCGTGTATTTCATGCCTTCCTCAAGAACAGCGATTTTATTTGCGTTTCCGCTGCCGCCGAAGGTGGACTGCCAACTTTCACGCACACGCTGCGGATCTTTGATGGTGCCAGGATGTTCCAACACACCGCCGGGAGCTGCGCCATTTGCAAAGAACTTGGCACCGTACTCCTCGCAGGCAATTGCCATGCCGATGGCGTTCTTTGCCATAGCAATGGGACTGTAGCCTACCAGACCGTCAAAGCCCAAGCCTGGGATATGCAGCACATCCGAAGGCTGAAGCGTTACCGCAAAATCCTTATTTTTAATGGCTTCATCCGAGCCACGATAATAGGTGTAATACAGACGGCCGTTTTCATCTCTGTCCACGGACATCTTGTTTGGCATCAGCGGATACAGTGCGATGACTTCACCCTTGCCGTTGCGGATGACCTGTGCGTAGGCATTGCCCCACAGAAGCAGATGAGTCATGAGTGTCTCTCGGAACACGAAAGAACTCATTTCCGGGTTCGGCTCATCATGGAGCAGACGGTACAGCGGATGATCGAGGGCTTTTTCTTTGCCACCGCCATCGGTGTATTTATAGAGGTGCAGCGGAAGTCCCGCCACAGCTTCTGCCAGAATGCGGACACAGGAGTACACAGCGGTCATCTGCATGGCGGACCGCTCTGTTACGGTTTTGCCTGCGGTAGTCCCGCCCATGTAAAAAGCATAGGCGCTTCCCGCAGTTCGGTTTTCAGGCTTGTCTCTGGATTTGAACAGACCAGAAAAGATACCCATATCACATCACTCCCTTCAGATAAACAAAATGCCCCGGTCATCGTAGACCGAAGCACTGGAGTCGTTGCCGCAGCGGATCGCACGGTCGAGAGCCATAATGGTGGCGACTGCGCCGTCAATCTTTTCTGTGGATTTTTCCTTGTCCGGCTTGATGTTGCCGGCGGGATCGGTGCGGATGAAGATGTTATCCATCATCCATCGGAGAACAGGATGCCCGCCGTGGGCGACCTTTTCTTCAAGCACCAGTTTCATCAGTTCTTTGGTGGGCGGGGACATATCCTTGAAGCCCTGTCCGAAAGGGACCACCGTGAAGCCCATACCCTCAAGGTTCTGCACCATCTGGACAGCGCCCCAACGGTCGAAGGCAATCTCACGGATGTTGTAGCGTTCACCCAGGCGCTCGATGAATTTTTCGATGTAACCATAGTGAACGACATTGCCCTCGGTGGTCTGCAGGAAGCCCTGCCGCTCCCACACATCATACGGCACATGGTCGCGCCGGACACGCAGGTCGAGGTTGTCTTCGGGTATCCAGAAATACGGTAGGATAATGTATTTATCATCATCGTATTCAGGTGGGAACACCAGAACCAGTGCGGTGATGTCTGTGGTGGAGGACAAATCCAATCCGCCGTAGCAGACGCGCCCCTCAAGGTCATCCTCGGAGGTAGCAAAGGCACATTTATCCCATCTGTCCATCGGCATCCAACGGACTGCCTGCTTGACCCACTGGTTTAAGCGGAGTTGCCGGAAAGCGTTCTCCTCGCCGGGGTTCTGTTTAGCAGACTCGCAGGCATCACGCACCTTGTCGATACCCACTGTAATGCCCAGGGAGGGGTTTGCCTTCTTCCAGGTTTCCGGGTCCGTCCAGTCATCGCTTTCATCCGCGCCATAGATAACTGGATAAAAAGTGTGGTCGATTTTGCGACCCTCGATGATATCTTTGGCTTTCTGGTGGATCTCATAGCAGATGGACTTGGTATCATTTCCGGCTGTGGTAATAAGGAAATACAGCGGCTGCATACGGGCATCGCCGGAGCCCTTGGTCATAACATCAAACAGTTTTCTGTTCGGCTGTGTGTGCAACTCATCGAATACAACGCCGTGGGTGTTGAAGCCGTGCTTGTTGCCGACATCAGCGGAAAGCACCTGGTAGATACTGCCTGTGGGCAGATAAATCAGACGCTTCTGGGAATCAAGGATTTTGACCCGCTTTGCCAGAGCCGGACACATACGCACCATGTCGGCGGCGACATTGAAAACGATGGATGCCTGCTGTCGGTCAGCGGCGCAGCCGTAAACCTCGGCGCGTTCCTCACCGTCACCGCAGGTCAGCAGAAGCGCAACAGCGGCAGCCAACTCGGACTTGCCCTGTTTCTTGGGGATTTCGATATATGCAGTATTAAACTGGCGGTAGCCGTTGGGCTTCAGTGTTCCGAAAATGTCTCGGATGATCTGTTCCTGCCAGTCGATCAGTTCAAAGGGCTTTCTTGCCCAGGTACCTTTTGTGTGACAAAGGCATTCAATAAAACCGACCGCATAGTCAGCGGCATCCTTATCGTAGTAGGAGCCTTCGGACATGAAGCGGGTCGGTTTGTATTTCTTCAGCTTTCTGATATGCGGTCACCTCCTTCAAATGAGCATAAAAAATAGCCGCCACCGTCATCGGTGCGACTTTCCGTATACGAGGAACAGAGCCTCTCGGCTCCATCCCAGGGCTGTGATGTAGATTGACTTCTTGGTGGGGATCGGTGGCTTGCCTGTGGTCAGCCATGCCAACCAACACTGTTCGCAGGTGACCAGGTCGCAGGCAACCGAGCCGCCTTCTTCAAAGGGCGGGTGGCCCTTGCTGATGATCTCTGCGATTTCTCCGGCAGTGGTGTCCAGTGCCTTAATAATTTCCAGTCCAGTCTTTGCCATAATGATTTCCTCCTTGCGTTTACTTAACCTGTGCCATGCACCAGGCAATAGCGTGGCCGTTGTCTTTGAACCGCTCATCGGTCTTTCCCCAGGGTGCGAGTCTGCACTCGATGTCGCCAAGCCCGGTCTCATCGGGAGTTTCAACGAACTCGTAAATCTCTGCCGTAAAACCGCCTTTCCAGTGGCAGTCCGTAACAAAGACCTTGTCGCCGAACTGAATGACCGCGCCGTAGCTTGCGGAAACCTTCATCTGCAGCCGTTCCATTGTTGTGAATTCCATGTTGTTTTCCTCCGTTTTTTCTGTGTTTTCCCTTTCGGTGTGACACATATTACCTCTGAAAGCACATAATATCCAGGGGTTTTGCGATAATAAACTACACAATTATTCAGCCGTTCTTGCGGGGTGAAATTGTGTAGTTTATGACTCGCCCGTGAGGATGAAATTCACATATTCGGAGCGATGCTCCTCAAGGAAAATCACCAGTTCATAGAACCGCATTTCATTGGCGATGTACTGCACCATCGGAACATCAAACATATTGGTACGGCCAGTCTTGCGGACTGCGAGGATCTGTTCTCTGATTTTATCGGTCATCGGTATTCGCCACCTTTCGACAAACATCGACACCGTAGGCTACATTCAAGCCAGAGCCAGTATCCCAGGCAACCATAATGCTGCCAATATCATCAACTCCGATCACGGTGCCTTTTGTACCGACGGGCGGAGCCTGCGGATCGTCCATCTGCACCAGTTCCACCCGAGTACCCTTTGGGTAACGCTCACGGAGGGCTTGTAAGGCATCTCTGGAGATTACTCGCATACTTCTACCTCCTTGGGCTGACCGCTTCTAAAGGCAGAACTGCCCGCCAGGTTGCGGAGAAGGATTTTGCGTTCGGTCTTGAACTCTGCGCCGATGAAGCCCAGGCGGAGAAGGAAGCAGCGGAATGCATACTTGTCATTGTCCGTTTCCTTTTCCTTTGCCACCACTCGCTTTGCGTTCCGTGCCATTTCGCACAGCTTGCAAATGAAAGTGTCATAGGCTTTCAGTTCCTCTGGAGTAGGCACTGCCGGAAACCAGGGGAAGGAAACTTTTTCGTCCGTGACCTCAATTGGAAGGGCTTCCACACCCAGAGCCTTTTTGATGAGGTTTCCCTTGGCTGCGATGAGTGCCTTGAGGTTTTCCATGCTGCTGTCGGTGAAAAGGCTGCGGGGCATGGAAATGCAGATGCCGCAGGCTTCGTCCGTTTCTTCATCTTCGTCGGCATCGTCTGCGATGCAGTCTGCCAGAGGGTCTTCAGCCTGGAATCCCTTCTCGCGCAGGAAGCGGATGAGCGGTGCGGCGGTGCTGTTGTCCTCGATGGTGACCTTGCCGTCCACACTGACGGTGAAACCGCCAATCTGGTAGGCAAAGCCGGGTGCGCCGAGGTATTTGGCTTTTTCGCCGGTGTGTTCAGCAATGGCTGCGACCAGTTGCTTGCGGTCAGAACCGCTGACGTTGTAGTTGATAATCATAATGTGTGACCTCCTTTAAATTTGGTAGTCACATATTCGCTCTAAAACCGAATAATAGCAAGGCCTATAACCACAGAATAGTGTCAAATTATCAGCCCTCGGATTGTGTACAGTACACGATGCCGGACAGCACAAAAACCACGCAAGGAAGTGCGACACCGTTGCCCCACATTTTATATTCTGCGGCATCCGAATGGGGGTCGCGCAGCCACTTGGCAATCTGCTTCAGTGACTTGGGCTTTGTGGAACTGCCCACAATCCTGCGATGGGTTTCAAACACATCATACCAATAACGGATATCCTCCATCGTAGGTTCGGCAACGCCCAGACCATCGCACCACCAGTCCGGGAATCCCTGCAGTTTGGCACACTCTGTAGGAGTGAGCCTGCGGACAGTGTACCCACTCTGAATAGCACCGGGGCCTTTGGCAACGAGGGTGGGCTGAAGTTCCTCTTCGAAGGTAGGAGCAAACTTGGCATTCTTGCCCTGGTTGAAAGTGTCTCTGCCGATGCCATAGCAAACGGCGGTGGGGTCTTTATAATCACGGGCAAGCACCGTGGGAGCCTTATCCTCGGCAACTTGGGTGAAGCTGCCGGTGGTCATAGCATAGACGGCATGGCGGTCGACTGTATTGAGGGTGAAGCTGACATCTTCATTGATGCCGTCACCCTGGGGGCCATTCTTGTCATCGCGACCGATCATAGAACCCTGGATAGCGTAACTCTCCACAACAGCA
The DNA here is from genome assembly GCF_004103735.1 of Aminipila luticellarii. NCBI lineage: Bacteria > Bacillati > Bacillota > Clostridia > Peptostreptococcales > Anaerovoracaceae > Aminipila > Aminipila luticellarii. The sequence goes on from NZ_CP035281.1 coordinate 661,656, forward strand.
ATGCCGCCTTGGTTACATCCGGGGTTGCCACCGTTGCCATCAAGAGTGCGGGAGGTTTCAGCTTCATAGATTCCGCTGTGAGGATTGTCCGACTTCATAGCATTGCTTTCTTTGGAGCAAATGCCATAAGCCTTCGGTTCAAACAATGTCTGGTCGTTGTTACAGGAAAGTGTGGCGGATTTTTCTGTCTGGATGAGAGGCCCCTTGCCGCCACCTTCACAGCCGGAGCGGATCTTCATAACAAGAGGCACATTGTTGCCGCCTGTCCCCATACGGGAGGTGAGAGTCTGAACCTTGCCGTCCTCGGCAATTTTCACTCTGCTGTCGGTCGGATGGTTTTCCAAGGCGACTGCTGCGGGAACAACACCCGCTCGGAGCGTGGGCGAGGTCTCTTCTTTATAGCCGATGCTGCGACTCTTGGCAGAATGCTCGGTGCAGAACCCTGCGGACTCCAGAACGCACGGAGGGTGGTGGGCTTCAGCACGGAGCGTGGCGGTTACATCATCCGTCACATCCATACGCTGACCGCCCTGGTCATTTAAGCAGAGGCTTGCTGTTCCAGTGCGATCCGCAGTACTTCCGGCAGTTCTTTGCCACGAGCGGAAGCCCTCCGCAGAATACCCTGACAGGCCTTCGGACTTAAAAAGTATGTCGAAGGCACGCCCACCTGCAAAATCTGCGACAAGGTAGATGCGTTTTCTTCGTTGGGGAACTCCCCAGAATTGAGCGTCAAGAACTCTGTAAGCAACGCTCCATCCGTCTCCCATGTAGCAGTCGGCATAGGGCCATCGGTTTTTCTCAGGCATAGGCACCTGGGTGTTCGGCTCTGCGACGTCGATGACCGCTTCGAGGACTGCCTTGAAGTCTTCACCGCCGTTTGAGGAGAAGGCGCCGGGGACATTCTCCCACACGATGTATCTTGGATATTTGCCATTAGTGGCACACCTCATTTCCTTAATGATGCGGATGGCTTGGTAGAACAGCACGGACTGCTGTCCTTCCAGTCCGGCTCTGCGACCGGCAACAGACATATCCGTGCAAGGTGAGCCGAAGGTGATAATGTCCACGGGTTCGATCTTCCCACCATCCATCTGGGAGATGTCACCGTAATGTTTCATAAAGGGCAGTCGCTTGGTAGTGACCCGAATAGGAAACGGCTCGATCTCCGATGCCCACACAGGTGTGATGCCTGAAATCAAGCCGCCCAACGGAAAACCACCGGAACCGTCAAAGAGACTGCCCAGGGTCAAATTATTCATGTTGTACCTCCACTTCGGAGTATTTGTAGGTCAGCCCATCACGCTGAACGGTCACACCGTCCGACCCACCAACCTGCTCGATGTACCGTTTCACGATTACATCGCAGAACTTTTCGTCCAGTTCCACGGTGTAGCAGATTCGGTCGGTCTGCTCACAGGCAATAAGCGTAGAGCCGGAACCGCCGAAGGGGTCAAGCACCACGCTGTTGCTCATGGAAGAATTCATAATGGGATATGCCAGGAGCGGGATCGGTTTCATGGTAGGATGGTCGCCATTCTTCTTGGGCTTATCAAATTCCCAGATGGTGGTTTCCTTCCTGCCGGTGTACCACTGATGCTTGCCGTTTTTCTTCCATCCGTACAGACAGGGTTCGTGCTGCCACTGGTAAGGAGAGCGTCCCAGCACAAGGGACTGCTTTTTCCAGATGCAACAGCCGGACAAATAAAAACCCGCATCGGCAAATGCCCTGCGGAAGTTCAGTCCCTCGGTATCTGCGTGGAACACATAGATGGAAGCATCGTCCGCCATCGCGGAGTGCATCTGCGTGTACGCATCCAGAAGGAAGTTATAAAAGGCTTCGTCAGCCATGTTGTCATTTTTGATTTTGCCTGCGCTGCCTTCGTAGTTGACATTGTACGGAGGGTCGGTGATGACCAGGTTGGCTTTGGTGCCACCCATCAGAAGGTCATAGGTTTCGGCCTTGGTGCTGTCACCGCAGATCAGACGGTGGCGACCGAGCGTCCAGACGTCACCGGGCTTGGTCATGGTGGGCTGTGCCAGTTCTGCGCCTACATCGAAATCATCATCTTTGACGCCGTCCTTGAGGGTGTCCTTAAACAGAGCATCGATCTCGGCAGGTTCAAAACCAGTAAGGGACACATCGAAGTCAGCACCCTGCAAATCTGCAATGAGCAGAGCCAACTTGTCCTTGTCCCAATCGCCGCTGATTTTATTGAGAGCAATATTGAGGGCTTTTTCCTTTTCCTCATCCATTGCCACCACAACGCAGTCTACTTCGGTCATGCCCATATCCATCAGCACCTTCAGACGCTGATGACCGCCAACCACACGGCCGGTGGTCTGATTCCAAATGACGGGTTCCACATAGCCGAACTGCTCAATGGAGCGTTTCAGTTTTTCATATTCCGCATCTCCGGGCTTGAGGTCTTTGCGAGGGTTGTAGTCGGCAGGCAGAAGGTCTGCCGTGTTCTTTTTCTCAATAATCATACAAGACCCCACTCGGCAAATGCCTCAAAGCCACCAACGGACTTGATGTAGGCTCTTGCCGTTTCCACGATTTCCTCGTAGGGAATGCCACCGACAGTCTCATCACCGATGGCGCAGCAGAACTGAACAGGCTTGCCGGTCTCCTGGGCCTTGAGCCAAGCGTAGATATTCACGCTGACGTCAGCCTTGGAGAGGTCTTTGCCGTGGAGACCACCGCCAGTTACGGAGTCGGCCATATCGCTGCCCAACTTGCGGTTGGTAGCACCAGTATCCACATCCGTGCCGCCGGTCCAGTCACCGAGCGGATTGATTTCTGCGGCGGGATAGATTTCACGGAGATGGTCAGCCTTTGCGTTGCTCTGGCAGATGATGACCCTGCCGTTGTCGATGATGTACTTGCCATCAAAGGGGTAGGCATTGTAGATGTCAGTGGCAACGCTCACCAGTTCCTTCTGCTCGGCAGTCACAGGCACACCCTTGAAGATACCGTTGTCACCGCAGCGGATAGCACCACTCTGATTTCGGGAAAGGTGGACATCCTGGGGAACTTCGGAGTAATCAACATTGAGGAAGCCTGCGATGCGGTGAACGGCGGCAGTCACATCATCAATAGAAAGCTGCACGGAAGTCTCTGCGATGATATGGCAGGTTCCGTGACCGATGAGAACCTCCACTGCGATGCGCGGGTTTCTCTCGGATTTATATGCCAGGTCGACGAGCGCCCCGGCAATGCGGTCGGCAATCTTATCGGGATGTGCCGGATTTACTTTTTCAAACATAATCAACCGTTTCCTTTCCTTGCTCGAAGCAATCGTTCCATTACATCATCCTGGGGATTTGCACCGTTATATTCGCCGGTGCAGTTCTCACGGACGATCTGGTAAATTTCCGACCACAGGCGGTTTGCCTGGGTCATGTATGTGTTTGCGATAGCCACATAGGGTGACTGGATCGCTGCACCCGTGGTAGGGTGCTTTGCCAGAAAGCCCAACTCACTGGTGAGGGACTCACACTGAATCCATCTGGCGCTTGCCATAGCGAAGCGTTCAATTAGCTGCGGAGAAATGATGGCGGCGCATCCACGGTCGGACAGCCATCTCCATACATTTTCATAAATCTTGGCAGCACAGAGTGTAGAGCCGTCTTTCTGTTTTGCGGAAAGGAACTCGGAGGGCTTGGGCATTGGCTGCCCCTCCAGATCAGCCGCGCTGTCTTTGAAATCAATTACAGTCAGCGGTCGCTTGCCAGGGTTACCATCCGCAATCTTGTCCGCAATCGGCTTTTTCGGTCTGCCGCCGGAGCCGGGTTTTGGTCCTCTCTGACCCATATTTTCACACCTCCTTCATGCCGGGGTCTATTCCCCCGAAAACTTATGCGATTTTCCACACGGACCCCCAGGCCCGTTGCACGGGATAAAGGTCCCAGAGATTTGACCGCCCCTACCGGGTCACGAATTGTGCCAACGATCACCACGCTCGGCATGGATTCTGGCGTGGCAGGACTTGCAAAGGGCAATCAAATTATCTCTTGCGTGAGTGCCGCCCTCGGACAAAGGCACTTTGTGGTGGACTTCCTCGGTCGCAACCAGTCTGCCTTCCTTCTGGCACACCTCACACAAAGGATGCTGCTGCACATAGCTGTCACGGATACGCTTCCAAGCCCGTCCGTATCTACGGCGTACAGCAGGATCTCTGTCGTACTTCTCGTAGCGTTTGGCTTCTGCCTTTGCGTGTTCCTCACAGAACCTGCCGTCAGTTAGCTTGGGACAGCCGGGGTAAGAACACGGACGCTTCGGTTTCTTCGGCATCGTTTCACCTCCTTGGGGCATACAAAAAGCCCCACGGGATTGCTCCCATGAGGCTCTCTGTGCAGTCTTTCATGATACTATTATACAACGCCGTAACGGAAAAAGCGTCCACGATATTACTCATCACTTGCCATACAGAAGCAAGGCCAGATGCTGAACCGCACGGTTCTTTTTGTTGTATGCCGAAGAACGCTCAATGTTGAAGTGGTCGCAGATGTCATAGACGGCATCGGTCTGACGCTCGTCCTCGTTCCAGTAGAAGGTCTGCAGGACATAGCGTTCATCCTCGGACAGTGCCATCCACGCCGGTTTGAACCAGTCCATGTACTCAACAGCCTGTCTGTACCGCTCCTTCAGCACATCGATTTCATCAATGGCTGCGATGATGCGGTTTTCGTTTGCCTGCGGATTATGGGGACCTTTCGGCATATCCGAGAGGACGGGACTGCCAACAGAGGACATTCTGTCATGGACGGTATCGATTTCCTCATCGGTGTGGTCAATGATGTACTGCATACTGCCATAATCCTTCAGTGCATTGATGGCAGCGCCGCGTTTATCCAAATAGTGCCAGATAATATTCATATTCGTACCTCCGAAATGTTGTAATCCTCGGATTGGCACGGATTTTCATAGGTTGACTCAGATTTTCAAGTCCGCTTTTACGGCATCGATCAGTGCCGTTTGGGTATGCTCCTTCTGGGAGAGGGCTTTCATGATGCGGTTGTCGATGGTGCCCTTTGTAACGATGTGCTGAACCACCACGGTTTCAGAAGTCTGACCCTGTCGCCACAGACGGGCTACCGTCTGCTGATACAGTTCCAAACTCCAAGTCAGCCCAAACCACACAAGCGTGGAACCGCCGGATTGGAGGTTCAGACCGTGTCCTGCGGATGCCGGGTGGATCAGCGCCACCGGGATTTCACCGTTATTCCATCTGCGGATACTGTCGGAGTCATCCAGTCGGGAAAACGGGATATGCAGTTTTTTCAGCCGCTCGGATATACGGGTAAGGTCATGCTTGAACCAGTAGGCCACCAGAATAGGCTTGCCGTTTGCTGCTTCAATGATATCCTCCAAAGCATCCAACTTGCGGTCATGGATTTGGATAACCTCACCGTTATCATCATAAATCGCACCGTTCGCCATCTGCGACAGCTTGCCGGAGAGGGACGCTGCGTTGGCGGCTGTGATTTCACCATCCTCCAGAGTCAGCACCAGTTCCTGCTTCAGTTCTGCGTAATGTTTCTGCTCATCCTCGGAAAGCTGAACCGTGTATTCGCTGTTTATCAGTTCCGGCATCTGCAGGTGGTCGGTGGACTTCATGGAAATGGTGATGTCGGAAATCTGCCTGTAGATGGCATCCTCTGCATACGGCAGCGGTTTGTAGGTGTAGATGATCTGTCCGTTGCGTTTATCCGGCATGAAATAGTCGGTGCGGTACTTGGTGATGAAACGCCCCAATCGCTGGCCCATGTCCAGGATGCGGAACTCTGCCCACAGATCCATCAGACCGTTGGAGGCGGGAGTGCCGGTCAGTCCAACAATGCGGCTGACTCTGGGTCTGACCTTCAGGATGGACTTGAACCGCTTTGTGTTGTGGTTTTTGAAGGAGGACAGTTCGTCAATCACGATCATATCGAAGGTGAACGGGATGCCGCTTTCCTCCACAAGCCACTGGACATTTTCACGGTTGATGATATAAATATCGGCAGGTCGCATCAGGGCAGCTTTGCGTTCTGCCTCTGTGCCGACAGCCACGGAGCAGATGAGGTTCTGGAGGTGATCCCACTTATCGACTTCAGCCGTCCATGTATCCCGTGCCACACGCAGCGGTGCAATCACCAGAACCCGATGAACCTCGAAACTGTCAAACAGAAGGTTGCTGATAGCCGTGAGGGTGATGCTCGTTTTGCCGAGACCCATATCCAGAAAGACGGTAGCGATGGGATGGGTCTCGATGTAGTCGATGGCATAAGCCTGGTAGTCATGCGGTGCGTATCTCATCAAGAATCCCTCCGATCTGCTCTTCGTTATCCAGGACATAGACCCTGAACCCCAACCTCCGCAAGAGTGCGTGGCGGGAGGTCTGCAATGCCCGTGGCTTTTTCCCTGGGGCCTTTACTTCCACAAAAGCCATACAGCCACCGGGCAAAAGAACGATTCTGTCCGGCATCCCATCAAATCCGGGAGAAACGAACTTCGGACAGATGCCGCCCTGCTTTTTTACCATCAGCGTTAATTTTTGCTCGATTGCTTTTTCTCTCATAATGCTTTCTCCATACGTTTTTCTGGCCATGTGCAAGGTGTATCAATGTCATTTACTAAACTCTTTCTTATGGTTTTTTCTTGAATTTTTCCCTTAAGAGACTTTTTGTATTTGACCTTGATACACCTTGTCATAGTCCCGGTTAATTCAGAAAATTCTCAAAGTCACCGTCATCTGTTTTCAGCTTCAAACCCTTAAAATAACGCTTGCGGTTCAGCACTAAACGCTCAAACCCGGCGTTTTCCAGGGCAAGGTAGAAATCAGCAGTGTTACGCACATACTCGTTGCAGTCAATGCAGTAGTTGCGGTATGCCTGGTAGAGGGTACTGGAACTTTCCTTCAGACCGTCACCGACCTCGCACTTTTCAGCCAGGAAGTTGCCGAACCAGTCATTCTGGCTGCGGTAGTCATCAATGGCTTTCTGCACGATAGCGGGAACAGGAAATTTGTAGCCCAGGTCAATGACCTTCTTGGCACCTTCGATGATCCAGGCAAGAATGCTCTCGGCAGCGTTCTGATACAGGTAGTCACCGTAATTTTTGATGTCGCTCTTGCCCTCAATCTTGGCATTGAACGGGATAACGATAAGGCGGCGCCAGGTACCGTCATCAGAGGCGCTGACCCTGGGAAGGTGGTTAGTGTACAGCACCAGACTGTGGCTCGGAGAGAAGCTGAAGGGGTCCTTGTACTTCTTTTCCGCAAAAATGTCATCCACGGAGCAGAGCTGCTTCACGGTGGAATCGTTCAGCCGAGCGCCTTCCTGCATCTCGGCGGCAATGAGCAGACGCTTGCCCTTGACCTCGGCCATCTCCGGCTTCACATTACGGCGGCATCCGAAGGTCAGCGTGTCGGCAGAGATATTGCCGCTGTAAAGACCCAGGACACGGGACACGGAGTTCCAGAAGGTGGACTTACCATTACGACCGCAGCCGTATGCGATGATGAGGGCTTCAACCTCGACCTTGCCAACGGCGGCGAGACCGCAGATCATCTGCACATAGTCGATGAGTTCCTGGTCACCACAGAAAATGGTGTTCAGGCAGTCAAGCCAGATCTGCTTGCCACGGTCGCCAGGAGAAACGGTGGTAGTCTTGGTGATAAAGTCCTCCGGGGAATGCTCCCTTGCACCTGCCATACCAAGGCGGAGATCATAAGTGGCATCCGGGGTACAAAGCAAGTAAGGGTTGGCATCCAAGTCCTGCGGGGTGATCTCAAGCATGGGACGGGACTCCTTCAGCGTGGCAGTGATGTTCTTGGATGCACGGCGCTGAATGACATAGGACTGATATGCCTTTGCAGCGAGGAATGCTTTATAGGCTTCCATCTGCTCCTCGCTCATCATGCCCTCGGCTTTGGCTTTGCTGTTGTTTTTCATGATTTCCTGCGCACCGCAAGACTTCAGCGCAGCAAGAGCAGTCAGCATATCGGAAGATGCCTCTGCAAGCTGACGGCGGGTTAGTTCGTGAGCAACAGCCTGTGCGCCGGGTTCGGTTTCCTGCCAGTACCGGCCGTTGTAACGGATGTAGTGGGTTGCCGGAGAATAACGCAGTTCTCCAGAGAAGTGCTTTGCCAGAACCTCGGCCTGCCCCACATCGGAGAAATCGTCCGGTTTATAGGATGTATCATCGTTGTATAATTCAGGCGGAACATATCCGTCCTGCTGTTGCACCTTGGCATAGAATTTCTGGGCGCTGTGCCAGATGGTCATCAGTTCCTGCTGTTCCAGCGGAGGGGTGCATTTATCTGCCTCTTCCATAAAGCAGTTGAATGCTTCTTCGCTGTCACCGTATTTCTTGATGACGCGACCGGCAAAACGGGACATGGTGGCATTACGGCTACCTTCGGGAATGACTTGTGTGCCGCCGTGGGAACCACCGGGCATATCAGCATCGAAGTCCTCTGTGGACAGATACTCGCTTAAGGTCATCTCGCCGGGGTATAGTTCCACTTCCGGGTTCGCCGTTCCGAAAAAGAACCGGGCGGCATCCAGAGCCTTGGTATCGAAATACGGGAAAATGGTGTTGACCAGTTTCTTCATTTCGCTGTAGGCAGCAGCGTCCGTCATGTATTCAATGGGAAACAGGACATGGAACTTGGGACGGGCGGGTTTGCCGTTTTTCTCACGCATATTAAAGCGGCTGTAATGAACGGCGAAGGTAATGCCAGGAAACGCTACCTGGACATCTGCCGGAGTGACCCAATCGGCAGGGTTTTCGGAGTGGTCATTGTCACAGTCCACGGGCAGACAGTCCGAGCCGAGGAAATTATCACAGTTGCGGTAATTGTTCATGTACTCGGCGCAGACATAGTCGCGGCTGACCGCTTCCGCAAAACAGGCAGGATCGGTCACCTCGACTTTATGGGGATAGGAGCAGTTGCTTGGGGCATTGATTAAATCCGCACTATACAGGGTGAACATCAGTCATGCACCCCCTTGGCACCGTCCTCCAGGGCCTTGGTGATGAACTTGAGCGCACGGATCATAGTCTCCAGTTCACAGTCACCGCCGAGGAACAGTTCAAAACCCTCATCACCGTCTCGCCCCAAAGGGTTGATGCGGATATCGGTAGAACCCATATCCTCAATGCGGATGTAGGCGCGGCTGCCGTGACCACTGTCGCCACCCTGGAATCCGTTGGTGCCTGCTTCGACTTCCAGGACATTTGCGCTGTAAATTTCTCTGGTGTAGGTGGTGATTTCCTTACCGTACACTTTTCTGGTTCCTTCAGTTATTGCAAACATGGTGTACCTCCTCGCAGGTTTCAGTAAAATAGCGCAAGCGGTAATTCTTCCACTTGGCACGGTTGATCTCTGCTTTCATTCCGGCAGAGATGCGGCTGCCGAACACCCAGACTTCGGAGCATTTGCTCATGAGAGCATTGCCGAAGAACAGACCAAGCTGCCGTTCCTTGGGGTTGGCATCATTCAAAAATTGGGGAAACAGCAAATGCGGCGCAATGGGGATGTAGCCCTTTTCCACCGCAAAGCGGCTGTATTCCTGGGCGGCCTTGACGTTCTTCTCAATCTCTCCGGCATAGGGAGAGCAGATATACACGATAGGCCGAAAGGCACGAAGCGCCCGTTCCTCTTTTTCTACGGTGGACATGGCTTCGTATGCGGTTGGGTCGTAATAACCTTCGCTGTTGAATTTATCTACACTCATGCAGGACTCCTTTCACGATGGGCTTCACCGCCATCTCTACTACCCACTGGAGGTGAAGCCCCGTTTTGAACACAAAAGCATCAATCTTTTTTATAAAAATCTGTTTCGTAGCCGTCGGCACGGAGCAACAGTCCCTTCGCCCAGGGCGGGGTTCTGCCCATCTGGTCACAGACTGCTTGCAGAGACATCCTGCGATCCGCCTCGATGACAACTTCATCGTGGATATGCATCACAATGGAACAGCAGCGGAGGGTGTTCATTGCATAGCAAAGAATGTCACGGGCGGTTGCCTGGACAATGTTCTCCACGAACTTGGGACCGTAACTGTCGAGCCGCTCCCATTTCTTTGTGCCGCCGACGCCTTCGTAGGTGATACAATCGCCACCGAACTTATTAGTGCCGACCTTGGGTTTTACATAGGAAAGCTGTCTGCCGGACGGAAGCGTGATAAAAAGCATCCCGCTCTTGCAGGAGAACTCAATGCCGTGGGTTTCGTTGGTGTGCTTGTAGCGGACAGCCTCCATTGCCGCACGGTCAACATCCCACCACAGCTTTGTGATATTGGGATTGGCCTGCCGCCACGCATCTACCAGAGGCGGCAGTTCTTCTTCGGTCAGCCCCATCTCCAAAGCACCCATGGCCTTCAGCGCACCGACTGATCCGCCGTAGCCGAGTGCCAGTTCCGCAATTTTGCCTTTCTGCCGGAGATGGCCGTTGATTCCGTGCTTTTCCACGGGAACACCGAACATCTGGGATGCAGACGCACAGTAGATGTCCTTACCCTCTGCAAAGACCTTCTGCCGCCATTCTTCTCCGGCAAGCCATGCAATAACACGGGCTTCAATAGCCGAGAAGTCGGCAACAATGAATTTGCGGTCATCCTGGGGAACAAATGCGGTGCGTATCAGCTGGGACAGTGTATCCGGCACATCTTCGTAGAGCATTTCCAGAGCGTCGAAATCGCCGCAGCGGACAAGTCCACGGGCTTCTGCCAGATCCACCAAATGGTTCTGGGGCAGATTCTGCATCTGAATGATGCGACCTGCCCATCGACCTGTGCGGTTGGCACCATAGAACTGGAACATCCCTCTGGCACGACCATCCGCACAGACAGCAGTCTCCATTGCCTGGTACTTCTTCACCGAGGACTTGGCAAGCTGCTGACGGAGTGTCAGAACTTTCTGTAATTTCGGCGGCGCAGTCTTTAGCATTTCAGCCACAGCCTTTTTGCCGAGGGCGTCAGTCTCCATGCCGTTGTCCGAAAGCCACTGCTTCATTTGCTGCACAGAATTGGGGTTCTCCAGAGCCGTCAGTTCCTTCATTGCCTGGGTCAGTTCGGAGCGGGATCTGCCATCCATCTGAATAGCCTGCCGCACCAGTTCCATATCCAGGGCAACACCACGGTCGTTGATTTCCTGGTCGATGTGGTATTCATCCCATACACTGTCCGGTACGGGATATTTGGCAAGCCGAGCCTGGATGGAAATCTCGGTTTCTACATCTCGGATGTTATATTTTTTGAAAGCCAACCACTTGTCTGGGGCATGAGCCGGAAGGTTACGGGTGCGCTGGCCGTTGGACTTGGTAGGCGCACAAGGCTGACAGAAATATTTGATGAGGTCTTTGCCTTCGGTCAATTTTTGCTTTTCAAGTCCAAGCACCGAACCGACACCTTCCAGAGAAAGCGGCAGTCCCATTGTTGCTGCCCACACCATAGAACACTTCCAGGAGTCTGGCGCAAGGTAATCTCCAGAGGGGTATCCCAAATGCCGGGACAGACAGATGCGTTCAAAGTTAGCATTGAAGGCCCACTTGGTTACGGAATCGTCCTCCAAAGCGGCAACTATGTCGGTGGGGATCTGTTCTCCGCAGGCAAGGTCGACCAGTTGCACGGGACCGCCGTCCGTGCTGTAGGAAAACAGCAGTATTTCAAAATATGAGGACTCTACATAGCGGTACACGCCAGTTTTTGCAAGGGGCTGATCGCTGTAGGTCTCGATATCGATTGAGAGAGTTTTCATATTATTGTCCTTTCAACGGGAATAAGGGCGGCAGAGACTGATCCCCGCCGCCCCGTTGGTGCGTTAGTCCACCTTTGTGGCGGATTCCTTGATTTTCTTGGCTTCCTTGCGTTTACGGATCTTGTCCTTCACCCAACTCACCGCAGACGCGATGAGGAAGATGAGTTCAGCGATAAACACGCCGGTCATGGCTCCGAAGCAGGTGTAAAGCATCAGTTCCTGAAATTCAGTCATGGTCGCACCTCCATTAAGCCAGGAAATCGTCATCCGCATCGGTTGCGAAGTCGGACTCGGCGCTTGCCTTACCACCCAGAGGTTCACCGGCACGGATGAGCTGCAGGTTGTTCAGACCGCAGGCGATACCCTTGTTGCCGTTGGAGTTGAAGGCATACAGATTGATGCTTGCACGGCCGTACACGCCGGAGTAAACCTCGGAGCGGGTCAGCACAGGATTGCGGTCAGCATCCACAATGCCGGGTGCGGTAGCGGAGTTGGCATTGATGAAGTAAGCGTTGGCGTAGGCAGGATCATCGGGTCTCTCGATATCGCCGTCGCGCAGAGGGGTCTTGATGGCAGCCAGAGGGGGTACGCTCTTGCTGTTGCCCTTCAACTTGGACTGACCCTCCTGGTAGGCAGCTTCGATTGCCGCCTTGATCTTTGCGACAGTCTTGGTGTCGGACTTGGGAATGATGAGGCTAACACTGTACTTGGGGGTGCCGCCGTTAATGGACTTGGGTTCCCAGACATTGGCATAAGACCAACGGGTGTCGGGACCAGTGATGACCTTCATAGGGTTGTTGACTCTGTTTGCGTTGTTAGACATATTAAAATTCCTCCATAAAATCATTTTTGGCTGTGTTCATTGCCGGACGTTTGTCGCTCTCCGGCACGAGCGTCGGTTTGCCTTGCGGCTTTTCAATGTAGGGAGCGAGAAGTTCCTCAAAGCGGGATTTGCCGAGCATCTTCTGCATGGCAGTGACGCCGAGGACTTTGCGCTCATAGGGGTCGAAGCCCGCACTCTCCACGGTGGCGGCAACAACGGCTTCACTGGTGTACTTGCGATTGGAACGACCTTCGACCAGTTTCCACCCAGTCCATTCCTTTCCGCTGATAGCCTGCTGAAGGGCATATTCCTTCACATCGGATGCCCACGCAGTCAGCGCATCAACCTTGCCGAGGATGTCTGCGATTTCCTCATCATCAAGGAGTGCAGGGGGCTGGAAATCGTACCGAGCCAGTTCCAGGTTGGCGGCAGCGCGCTCTCTGCATTCGGCCTTTGCCTTACAGAACCGACACCACTCACCGCAGTGGAAATCGCCCTGACCTTCATAGGCCAGTTTCGCTTTCTGGGTCAGATCGGTATCTGCCCATTCGAGCAGATCGGCCTTTTCCATCTCGTACACGCTGACATTGGCCTTCCGGGGTTGGAAGATGGTCATGCGGACAGTATCGATGTCGTAGATGTCATCGAAGATTTCCAGGGCACCCAGGGCGTACAGCATCATCTGGGGATTTGCCACGGACGAAACCTCAACGCCTTTCCCGTGCTTGTAATCGCAGATGTTCATCACACCGTCAGCGATAACGATGCAGTCGGCAGTTCCGAATCCGTCCTGAACCCAATGGGAGAAGTTCACTCGTTGTTCAATCATGACCACAGGGTCGGTGCAGGTCTGTTTTGCGGTTCCCAGAAGTTCCACCACATAAGCGGCATATCCGGCAGCGCATTCCTCCATCTCCTCGTTGTACCAGGAGAGGTTTTCGATGGGGTCTTCTGTGGGCATCCCCAGAGCCTGCTTCAAACGGAACTCGCAAAGGGTGTGGGCATCGGTGCCCTCGGCAGCATAGTCACTGCCTTTATCCTCGTAGTTCTCGCATAGCCGAGCTGAGGGCGGACAGTTGAGCCACCGTTCGGAAGAGGATGCTGACAGAACAGCGTGTTTATTTGCCATCGGTCAGCACCTCCGCATCGGCAAGCAGTGCCTTGTAGTGGGCGGGGTTGATCTGGGACAGCTTTGCTGCACCGTATTTCTGGAGCAGAGAGCGGATCTCTGCGGTATGACCCTGGCGGGACTTATCTGCAAGAACCGCTCTGACCTGTTCCAATGTCAGTGCGGGTTCGACGGGAGCAGCCGCTTCTACATCACCTACGCCACTGAACATCTCTGCAAGCCAGTTGGCGGCATCGTTAATAGCGGCAGCAGCAGTGCGCAGCTCTTCGACGGTCGCAGCCATATCGCTCATTTTGCTCATCCTGTTTTCCTCCTTCCGTAGATTGACTTTGAATCAGCGCCAGCTTCATAGCCAGTCGCCTGGACACCACGCTGATGGCCGTGAGAACATCGATAAGTTCCTGGTCGGTGCCGGTGCCTCGTTTCTTCTGGGCTTCGTACATCCTGTTCACCTCCTTGGAAGGAGCGGTGTCGTTTTTGCTCTTTCCACTACCCACTGGAGGTGAGGTAAGCGTTTGAACAGAGAAACCCAGAAAATTTTTCAAAAAAATCTCCAGTCACCAAAATGATGACTGGAGCAGGTGTTTAGATGTAATCTCCGAGCAGAACACGCAGTCTGTCAAAGGCTTTCTGTTTTCTGTAATTCACAGCACTCTGGTTGTTATAGCCCATGATGGAAGCAATATCCCTCTCGGATTTACCTTCCATAATCAGTTCGCAGATACGGCGACCTTCGGGGTCGAGTTCCTGCAATTTCTGGTAAAGGGCGCAAAGCAGTTCACGATCTTCCATGATGGACTGTGCGTTGGGGGTATCGTCCTGCAAGTCATCCGCCCAACTCTTCTGGTTACCTTCGCTGTCCTCAACAGTGTAATCCAGAGAGAGGTTATCTCCGGCGGCTCGGAATTCACAGGCAAGGCAGTCGCCGTCACACATCCAGGTCTTGGACTTGGGACACATACACTGACCGTGTGCCTGGGCGCGTTTGCGGGTAGCCCAAATATCACGGTAATATGCGTAATACTGCTCTTCGGTCACTTCTACCCAGGTCTTGAGGCGGTGGATGTAAACTTTGTACTCACGGGTTGACTTCTGATTTTCATTGCTTTTCATAGGTTGTCCTTTCCGCCTGGTCAGCGGAGGGCGGAAGGACACAAAAGGTCTGTGCAATTCGATACACAGACCCTTGAAGCCTAATATGGGCGCAACAAGAACAGGGTACCGATATTGCAACCCACCCGCGATGCGGTGGGAAGACAATATTTGTATCCTCGGCCCTTATTGCAAATCAGGCTTTGAATAATTAAATTGTTCAGCCTACGGGGGTTCCGCCTGACTGTGCTTTAATTATAGAAGAAAGGACGTCATTTGACCCGGACACGGCGTGTCCGCTGAATTCAGGGGTAAAAACGCAAAAAGACCTCTCCAGACGAGCGCTATGGCTCATTGGAGAGGGCGCAAAGATGCTGCGGGGGTCAAACTCGCCTCGTTTTGCCGGACATGATATGTCCACCCAGAGAAAAAATATTTTTGAATTTTTTGCGACACACGGTTGTGTCCGCTTTATCGGACTATAAATCTGGTATGGTTTATAATGAACAGCTGCAAACGATACACTTGTTCACAGAAAAGTAACACGACTGTCGCAACATTTTATTCGCATACTCGCTCTATTGTATTGATTTCTCGAACACAACGTGTTATAATATATGATGTTATATTGTCTGCATTCGCAGATACACAAGAAAGGCGAGGTGTACTATGGGTATTAACTATAAGCGGCTTTGGAAACTCCTTATTGATAAAGACATGACAAAAACTGAATTGAGGAAGCAGACCGAAATAGCTTCGAGTACCCTATCGAAGATGAGTAGAAATGAGTATGTTTCTTTAGAAGTCCTTGTTCGCATCTGCTGTGCTTTGAATTGCGAATTAAGTGACATTGCTGAAATAGAAAAATAACGAAAAGGTGTTTACAGATATGGAAGAAAAAAAGATTGTGTCTGTCAGTCTCTTTTCTGGAGCTGGTGGATTAGATGTGGCCAGTTTTCTGGCAGGAGTCCCTGTGGTTTCAAGCACGGACTTCGATTCGGACTGCATAAAGACACTCAAAATGAATGAACTGTTTGAAAACTCTGAAGTAATCGAAGGAGATCTACATCAGATAGAAAGCAGTGTATTCTCTGATATTCTGAGAAAGAGGGATTACGATAAGTTTATTGTCATCGGTGGAGCCCCGTGTCAGCCTTTTTCTAAAGCGGGATATTGGGTGGGCAATAACACTCGTAAGGGAATTAACGACCCCCGTGCTACATTGGTGGACGAATACCTGCGTGTGGTTTGTGACCTTCATCCAGATGGCTTTGTGTTTGAAAATGTAGAAAGTTTGCTTCATCCTACAAATCGCGTCATTGTTGACCGCTTCATTGAAATCATTACAGAGCAAGGGTATAAGTATAAAATCGTTCGTGCCAACGCCCTGGACTATGGTGTATCCCAAAAGAGAAAACGCCTATTTATCCTTGGTACCTTGGGTGAATTTCAAAGTGATGAGCCGCGAAAAACGCACTGTGCACCCGAAGAGTGCGAGCGAACTGGTTTGTTGCCCTATGTAAATGTCGGTGAAGTTATCGCCGGGTATGACGGTCCAGAATACTACGAACCCGAGGAAGAAACCAAAGGTGGCACCTATTATAGTGATCTCTGCGAAGTACCCCCCGGCATGAACTACAAAGCACTTACGGCTTGGTATGGCTATGAGAATCCCAAGTTTGTTGCGGATAAGCGTTTTTGGAGTTTCCTTTTAAAGCTGTCACCAGATATGCCTTCTTGGACGATTACTGCGCAGCCTGGTCCGTGGGTTGGCCCTTTCCATTGGGATAACCGAAGACTCAGAGTGCCAGAAATTGCAGCTATTCAGACATTCCCAAAGGGATATAAGTTCTATGGAAGCAGAAGATCTGTACAGAAGCAGATCGGTAATGCTGTTCCTGCACTTATGGGTAAAGCGATGATTGAGTTTGTGAAAGAGAGTTTACAGAAATGAGTATAAAAGTTCTAAGCATTTTCTCCGGCGGTGGCGGAATAGACTGCGGTTTCAAAAAGGCAGGCTATGATATATGCTTCTCCACCGATTTTTGGCAGCCGGCTTGTGACACATTAGAAAAGAATAAAGTCGGTCGCTTAGTTAGATGTGCAGATATACGCCAAGTTGACTACGCCAAAGAATTGGCATCTATTGGCCTTTCTGTAGGTGATATTGATGTATTGGCTGGTGGGCCACCTTGTCCTGCGTATTCAAAATCACGTTTTTACCGCACCGATAAAAAGCGAGCCCTTGAGGACGAAAATTCCTTTACTTTGTATGAGTATTTCCGTGCTTTAGAGGAAATTAGACCGAAAGTGTTCTTCTTTGAAAATGTGTTTGGCTTTGTTTATAAGCCCCACCAGGCGGCTTTTGATTTACTTAAGGAACGTGCGGATACTCTCGGCTATGATATTAGCTTCAAAGTTATCAATACTGCAAATTATGGTGTTCCGCAGATTAGAGAACGCTTTATTTGCATTGGCGTAAGACGCGATATCGGCAAACCTTTTGTTTTCCCCGAAGAGACACATTACAATCCCGAAAAACCGGGCGGCGATGCTGCTTTGGGAAAGAAACCGTGGGTCACCTGCGGTGATGCCATCGGAGACCTGGATTATGATCTTCCCGAAGATAAGGATATGCAGGCTGGTTCCAAACACAAAGACCTGCTCAAACTGGTACCCCCCGGTGATAATTATCTGTATTTCACAGCGGAACGTGGCTATCCAGAGCCTATTTTCAAGTGGAGATCTCGCTATTGGTCTTTCCTGCTGAAACTTTCCCCCGAAAAACCTTCTTGGACCATACAGGCGAGTTTCTCAAACAATATGGGACCGTTCCACTGGAAGAATCGCTTTCTGCGTATTAATGAAATCAAACGAATTCAGACCTTTGATGATGAGTACGAATTCTGTGGTGATTTTAAGGATCAGTGGCGCCAGATTGGTAACGCTGTTCCCCCAAGGTTGGTCGCACAGATTGCACAGGCTATAAGAGATCAGTATTTTAAGGAGGATTAAATATGCCAAACACACTGCCTTTTGGCACACAGTTTTCTCCAAACCAAATAGAACTACCGCAATTGCTCCAACTCATTATTGATAATGAAGGAGATGATACAGCACCGCTGATTACGGCTATTGTGGACACTTTTTTCAGTACGAATGCTGTGGAGCAGCAACGGAATATGGCAGGAAATTGCAAAAATTCTTTAGTTTCGTATGGAATTCTTGAAAATGGCGGAGGTGTCCGCATCACTGCATTTGGTCGTCAACTACATGAGATTGCTGATGAAACAGAACAATGTGAGGCTTTGGTAAAACACATACTTAAAAACCTTAATGGTATGATACTCATCGATGTTTTGCGTGGTATGCATCGCAATGGAGAACGGATTTCCAAGGAAACTGTCGTTGAGGCACTAAACTCTCGTGGGTTCGACCTTAGCAGAACCTCTAATAATGTCCCTGTTATGAAATTGTGGTTAAACAAAGCGGGTGTTCTTCGTGGGTGGAGGATCGACGAGCATAAACTGAGTGAATTAACTGAATTGTCCGAAGGAGAATTCAGATTGCTCAGAACGCTACGTCCAGAACAGTATTATTTTCTTCGCGCTCTTTGCAATACTGCCTCAGAAAACTATCAGAGAGCAGCAGATATCCGTCAATTGGCAACTGCAACCTATGGGATAACCTTTGTAGAAAGCAATTTCTCTCAGTCCGTAATTCGTCCCTTGACAGACAGAGGGCTCATTGAAATTCAGCGTGCTACGGGAGGTCATGGTGCTCGCACCCCTCTAGTAAAGCTCACAGAATTGACAAAGAGAGATATTGTATTACCTCTGCTGCAACAGTTGGAGGGTATAATCGACAGAGAGGTTATAGAATATCTTCAGAAACCTTTGGAAGAATTGCGCACGGATATTGATGCAACGGATAGTTATTTGAAAGGTCTGGCCCTTGAGGCTTTTGCTATTAGAATTATGCGAATCATTGGATTGGACTTTATTCAAACTCGCCTTAAGGGTAACGAAACGGCCGGCGCAGAAGTGGATGTTCTCTTTGATTCCAGTCGGTTGCTCTATACCAGATGGCAAGTACAATGTAAAAACACTCACAGAGTTTCACTCGATCAGGTCGCAAAAGAGGTTGGGTTATCTCACGTCCTGAAAACAAACGCCATTGTTATTATGACAACCGGCGTTGTTTCAGAGAAAGCCCGAGAATACGCTACCCAAATTATGAAAACAATGAATCTTTGTATAATTATGGTCGAAGGTTCTGATATTGACGCAATTATTGCGGAACCTACAAAAATACTGGAAATCTTCAACCGTGAATCCTTGAACGCCAAACATATAAA
Source organism: Aminipila luticellarii (assembly GCF_004103735.1). NCBI lineage: Bacteria > Bacillati > Bacillota > Clostridia > Peptostreptococcales > Anaerovoracaceae > Aminipila > Aminipila luticellarii. The sequence goes on from NZ_CP035281.1 coordinate 680,804, forward strand.
AGTTTTTGAATAAGGAGGGATATTATGCCAGAATACAAATGGGCACTTGGCAATGGTGATATTGTATCTGCGGATTACAACCGTACAGATGACTCGCTTTCAAACGAGCAAGTGTTGGCAGAATTGCAATCTGCTTTTCAGCAGTTTGGTCACTCTGTTCACTGTGAGCCTGTTAGTGATCAGCTTCCCGAGGTTTACACAATTACTTTTGACGATGCCACTCTGGGGAGAATTACTGTTTGTGCTAAAGGTACGACTCCTGGCGGACGATCCAACTTGAACGATGAGCAAAGAACGCAGCAAAAAAGTAAATATATAAATTATGCCCATTCAAGATTACAGGCGGGAGAGTCTGCCGTTCAGTTAGGAGTATATAGACGTGACGGTCAGACTGTGTTCTGTGCGTGGAAGCTGAAGCAGTCTTCTGCTGGAGCAGAAACCCCTATCTCAAAACAAATTAAGATTACAACAATTGCACAGGCCATGAAAGAGGGGTTCGTGCAGCAGGACAAGGGCTCTGGCGAGTATGCTTGCGCTTTCCGCAAAGAGTTTATGTATTTTTACATTCGTAATGCTGAATGGCTTCACGGCTCGCTTGTAACCGAACTGGCAGATCACAACAACCCCCTGCCAGACAGTCCTGTCGATAATGAGACAGCTTTCAGAGTTTGGTTTACAGAACTGGAAAAGGACAATGGTGAGCATTACTCTGAAAACACTCAGAATCAGTACATCAGTGCCTTAAAGGCTGTGGGACTGACGTTTGCGGATGCCATTGGGTCTTTCTCATCCATCTTTGAAATTGATGACATTGGAACCTTTGAAAGAGCAGTGTCTGCCATTAAAACAGATGCTGGTTTTGAGGAATTTAATCGCAATCGTGGTAACGGTTCATTGTCTGCTGGGCTGGATCTCTATAAGCGATTCTTGATTGAACGGACGGAGCAAGTCCAGAATGTTTGTTACAGTACAGGCTACCAAAGTGATTATCCCCGTAATCGCATTCTCTTCGGCGCTCCTGGCACTGGTAAGAGTTTTACTCTGAACCATGAAAAGGATCTGCTGCTTGTAGATGGCGGTGAATACGAGCGAGTGACCTTCCACCCAGACTATTCCTACGCCAATTTTGTCGGTACATATAAGCCTGTGCCCTGCAAGGATAGCGATGGCAAGGATGCCATCACTTATTCCTATGTACCCGGCCCGTTCATGCGCACTTATGTGAAAGCCCTCCAGAACAGCAGAACTGATGCCCCCAAACCTTTCCTGCTTGTGATTGAGGAAATCAATCGTGCCAATGTTGCTGCCGTGTTCGGTGATGTATTCCAGTTGCTTGACCGTGGTGATGACGAGGTCAGCGAATATCCGATCCAGGCATCCGAGGACATCAAAAAGTATCTGGCAGGAGAACTCGGCGGCAATCCCGACGATTACGCTGAAATCCGCATTCCAGACAATATGTTCATCTGGGCTACCATGAACAGTGCTGACCAGGGTGTATTCCCGATGGATACTGCTTTTAAGCGTAGATGGGATTTCACCTATTTAGGTATCGATGACAGTGAAGCCGGAATCGTTGGCAAAAAGGTCATCCTCGGTCAAGGTGACTATCGCCGCGTTGTGGAATGGAATGCGCTCCGCAAAGCCATCAACAATGAACTGCTCACTTATAAGGTGAACGAGGATAAACTGATGGGTCCGTATTTCATTTCCAAGAAGAATCTGCCGGAGGGCGAAATGATCGACCCCGCTGTCTTCACTCGTATCTTTAAGAACAAGGTTATTATGTACCTGTTCGATGATGCTGCAAAACAGAAGCGCATTACGCTGTTTGGCGGCTGCGATGAAAAGGCAAAGAACCAGTATTCCAAGATTTGCAGAGAGTTTGATACCAAGGGTGTTTACATTTTCTGCGAAGGAATCAGCAGCCAGTTTATTGATAATGCCCCAGAGGATGATGGAGAATGATTTCAGTATTTTTACGAGAACAAAAACGCTATACCCAGGAAGACCTGGTTAAAGAGTTTCGTTGCTCCGAGGAAAAGGCTGTCCGCATTCTGAAGCGTCTGAAAGAATATGGCGTTCTGAAGGCCGTAAAAGCAAATGACACACAGAAGGATCTCACCGATCTGTTGGATGAGGACATCGAAATCGCTGATGTTGAGGTCGGCGAAAACGAATATCTGTATGTGTTCACTTTTGTGGGCGTTATTACAATTGAGGGTCGTGTGCTGAAATGCTATCCGAAATATCTGCTCGATGCCACGGCCCCCAAAGCAGAACTGAAACAAGTGCTGAAGGTTCTGGAAAAGTACAATTCCAAGGAACAGATCATCCGTATGTACAACGATACGAGTGACAGCAGCGCATTTAATATGTTGGCTGTTATGCTGTTCCTCCTCCAGGATTATTTCGAGTATGGTGCCTATACCAACACACAGGACATTATCGAATCCAATGGGTCCGGTGACATCCTTTGGGATAAGACCATCAACGAAACTTTCACTCTCTTAAGCAACAACCGGCCGTATTACCCGGAATTGTTGACCATGAAGCGTGTGAATGACGATTTCGATTTCTTCAAGCGTCTGCATGAGTGTATCCTCACCCGTTGCACGGAGGAATTGCGAGATGCCGATCTGTTGGATCTGTTCGATATTATGGGTGTCGATATTTCCGATGAGCATATCGAGGACTTTGGTGACAAAGAGTATGTCCTGGAGCGCATTGTCAAAGAACTCAATGTCCAGTTCAATACCCGCAAACAACTTCTGCTGAAAACACTGTATGCCTACATAGCCAACAGTAGCGCACTGGACGATCTGGACTGCTTCAGTATGTTCGGAACGAACAGTTTCAATCTGGTATGGGAAAAGGTCTGTGCGGAAGTAATGGACAACCAATTGCAGAAGCCAATCGGTGGACTGCGACTGCCCGTACCTTTGACCGAGCAATACCGCGATATGCGGCATAAGAAACTCATTGATTTGATTGATAAACCGCAGTGGGCTGGAACTGCGCCGAGCGGCGAGTCGTTTGTAAAGCAGGCCGAGGATACGCTCATCCCAGACCTCATTTCCATCGTTAATGTCGATGGGGACTATCAGTTTATCATTTTTGATGCCAAATACTACAACATCCAATTGGAGCATAGCAAAAAGCTGCGTGGTCAGCCCGGTATCGAGTCCATCACCAAGCAGTATTTGTACCAGTTGGCCTATCAGCCTTTTGTGGAGGCTCACCAGATCAGCACAGTAAAAAACTGTTTCCTTATGCCAACCGCTTCTACGGAAATAATCGAAAAAGGCACTGCATCCCTTGCCATGTTACACAATCTGGGACTGCAGGATATTCAGGTGCGTCTGCTGCCTGCTGAGACAATGTACCGTCACTACATTGAAAACACGAAGATGGATGTACGGATGTTGAATCTATGATGCGAGGAGTTTAATTGTATACGATTGCAATTGTTTGTTGAAACCATTGCATATGAGACCACTTACAAAATTATAGAAAGGGGAATTTCTGTGGCTGACCGTTCGTTTAAGGAATATATCGGCAGCAGATTTTATGACCAGTTCTTTAATGCCATAAAATCGTATGTCATACAAAACCGCCATAATATCGAACTGAGTTCCCGCACGGTCAGCAGCGCCGATTACGCAGAACTCTCCGATTTTGAAATTAAATCCGTAGGAATCGATGACCGGGACGGAATGGGTATCGCATTTGACGTTCTCGTTGAGGCAGAGGTCTATGTTAAGGAACATCACCGTCATCGTGACGTAGATGAGGATACCTGTTTCCCGTGGTTCATCCTCTCCTGCACTGCCGATCTGTCCAGAAATATGGATGACCTCTGTATTCATCGGGTCGATCAGTACAATCAAAGAAACAAGCAAAACAAGCCTTTGTCGGATTCTCTCGTTCCTATCAGCTATAAGATTGACCTCGATAAGATAGCTACGGAATTTTTGAGGAAACACTACCCGGAAGCCCTGCGAACGCCTATGCCTGTTGACCCTACGGTTCTTGCCGACAGGCTCGGTCTTTCGGTCGTTACCCAGGAACTGACAGAGGATTTTTCTGTATTCGGGCAGATTTTCTTCCAGGATTGCGATACCGAAGTGTTCAATTCAGATACGGGAGAAATGGAACCGGCTCACTTTCCGGCAAAAACCATCGTTGTTGACCCCAAGGCATTTCACTTGAGAAATCTGGGTTCCGTCAATAACACCATCGTGCATGAGTGCGTCCATTGGGATCAGCACAGGAAAGCCTTTGAACTGGAGCGGCTTTATAACCGCGATGCTACACAGATAAAGTGCTTGGTCATTGGCGGTTCGAAGGGATCTTCCGACCGTACCGCAGCCGACTGGATGGAGTGGCAGGCAAACTCCTTGGCTCCTCGCATCCAGATGCCGATTGGTTCTTTTAAGACGAAAGCTGCTGAATTAGTCCGTAAATTCCAACGAGAATTGAATGCGGCTCACATCGTGGATGTAATGGAAGCTGTCATTGATGCCCTGGCGACCTTTTTCGTTGTCTCCCGCCACGCTGCCAAAATGCGTATGGTGGACGCCGGATACGAGGAAGCAATCGGTGCGTTCACTTACATTGACGGACACTATGTAAAGCCGCACGCCTTCAAAAAAGGCAGTTTGCAGAAAGACCAGACATACTGTATCAGCGCGGACGATGCCCAAATCATCGCCTTCAGCGATATGCGCCTTTCTGCTCAATCTCAAAAGGGTTCCTACATATATGTGGATTCGCATATGTGCTTGAATGACCCAAAGTATGTCACCAGAGATGAAAATAACACCGTGCAGATGACCGATTATGGTCGCTTGCACATTGATGAGTGTTGCCTGGTCTTCAAACTGAAAGTAAAGGCAACCAATAAATATGGCGAAGAATTTTATAAAGAGTGCGTTCTCTTTAGAGATGTGGATTCCGGCATTGTGTTCCAGACAACTTTTGCCAAAGAGGTCAGTGCCGATGTTATGGGAAAGGCAGATGCCATCCTCGCGCGAGAAATGGAGATTCAGAGAGTTCTCCAGGAACTGCCTGCTCAATTCGGTGCCGCTCTCATTTACCTTATGGAGTGGGTGGAAATCTCTGAAGAGACCCTGGCGGAGAAGGCTCTTGTCTCCACAAAGTTGGTTCAACGCCTGCGTAATAATCCGGCATACCCCAAAAATGTTGATTGCGTGGTTGCCGTGTGTATTGGCATGAACCTGCCACCAGAGTTGAGCAATGCACTTATCAACAGATCTGGCTTTACCCTGCGACTGGCGCAGAGCGAGGCGCATCTGATGTATAATTTTTTCCTTAACCACCTCTATATGAGTTCGATCCACGAATGTAACGATATGTTGGTGGCAAAAAATCTGCCGGTGATGACTGGTACAGAATGAGATAGTACCCTTGAAAAAGGAGGATATAGATATGAACATATCAAATGAGACGCTACAAAAGATAGCAGCCGCAAATCGAGCAAACCCATATGCTGACATTATTCCCTATGAGACTGGTGTCGGTATGCCCACCATCAACTACTCAGGCTTTTTCGTACAGCCTGGTGAATGTATTATTTATGCTGCTCCTGCGCAGACCTTCAAAGACAAAAACCAGGTGGTCGGTTATACCGGGAAGTCTGCCGGAGCAAGTTTCCGTGTGGCAAAAGGTGTTACTGTCCGCACGGGGAGCTCCGGTGGTAAACCTATTCGTGGAACGGTTCGTGACCACAACTATGGTGATTTGATAATCTCCAATAAGCGGGTTGTGTTCATTGGTAAAGATGATTCCTTTGATTTTCCCATAGAGAAAGTGTCTGCCGTCAAAATTCTGGATAGGCAGAGTTTCGTGTTGCAGTCTGGTCGGACATCAAAGAATATTGCTATGGACCCCGCAATCGTTGCATATGCTGCAGGGTTTATCTCCTATGTGCAGAAAGAAGTTGCTGCGGGAATCGATGTCTACAAAAACCACCAGGCTACTCTGACACCAGAGCAAGCCGCATACTGCGATGCTGTGCGACAGGAATGCGCCAAGGTGCGTGTGCCAAAGAAAAAGAATAAGAACGGGTGTCTCTGGACGGTTGTAAAAGTTCTTTTTGCCCTGGTCATTCTTGTGGCTGCGATTGGTATCATCGGCTCGATCATTGGAGGCAACGATGATTCCCTTGGCGGCAGTCAAACCCCCGGCATTATATCGGATTATACCGCATCCGAACTGGTTGCTCTTGAAGATCACCCTCGCATTTTTGATAGCTACGCAGAGGTGCAAGCATTTTACAACGGCATCGGTGACAGCAGAATCGCTGTAACGGATATAACCAAGAAGGCTTCAATGGAAATGGCTCTGGAAACCGTTTATGCTGATGACATCGTGCTGTATATGACACAGCACTCCACAAACGAGGAGTATGTAGGAACCATTGAAATCAATATCTTTGACACGGATTTTGCCGCCGATATGACCATTGAGGGTGCTGCTGATATAGTAGTGTCCTATCTTCCGATTGATTTCTTTGAGTACTATGCCTCGGATGCCTCTTATGTATACGAAAATGACGGCACCAAGATTTATACATATTCGTGCCGCTTAACCGATGAGGGCGTAGAACATCATAATTCTATTGCACCGCAGTATTCCTACTATTACTACATCAAAATTGTAGAATACGCAGACGGTGAACATTGGAAAATCTCTACTGGCTACAGTGCATACGGCGACAAGGATAAAGGTTGGATTGAAAAGTATGCCGAACCTTGGGATGCACCATTCCAAGACTAATACACTGTTGAACAGTACGCATCAGACTGAATTTGAAGGGAGGGTATCGGCGTGTTTGGTGTTGACATCACTGACCATTATGTTGTCTATGACCATGATAAACAATGCAGAGATGCAGGTTCTTTGTATCCTGCAATTGATGTAGAACTCTATGGTAAAAAGGCGAGAAAGGTTCGTATGAGTGGTTGCTGGTACCCGGAGTTCTTATTTCAATCAACTGCCGTCAGCGTTCATTACACGCAACGAGGCAATTATTTGCATTTCAGATTAACGGATTACGGCGTAAAAGATGTGCGGGGTGTGTTTTGCCGGGTACTGCATGAGGGAACCCCTATAAACAACAAGGAGTACTATCAAACGATTTTGTACGATGCCAATGATAGTTTCTCATTGTATACGCCCATAAATGAGGAAATTATAACAGAGAGCATCTCGCTCTGCATAACTGGTGTAAAGTATTGGAATAACGATCAAATCATTGAAAGTACGTCGTATCCCCAAAGAATCACCGCTAAACAGAAAAAAATCAACCAATGCATACGCAGTGCCAGAGATCAACATATTGCACTGCCAATCGAAAAGGCCACCGACAATGTAACAAAATCAACGCGCAAACTACCTTTTACCGAGGAACACATAGAAACAGCTTGGATTTGGTATCCAGAACTGTCTGAATTGTTCGCATGGGTAAGTTCGCAGTGCGATTTGTTGGAGAAAGAAATCTCGGCTTTGCCACAGTCAATTATGAGTATAGATTGCTCTGCTCCGAATGAAAATGATAAGGTGATTTTTATCCCAATCGAGTGTACATTTAACCAAAAATTTTATGCCCGATTGTTTTTGGCGCAAAATCACACGGTAGAGGGCAGAATAGTTTCCCCGTTAGATATGTTACAGTACCAGATTCCAATCCGAGCAGAAAACGAACCTCTTTTACTGTGTTTGTATGGGACCCATTGGCTTGACCCATTAATGCTTTCTCCCGGCGATGCTATAGGGGATGATAAGTGCAAGAACACTTATTCCGATGTTGAGACCAACTCCCCCATATTAAGGATTATTGGCGAAATTAAAGATCGAGTGTCTCATCGATATAGCGAGCGCACAGTCCAATCGTCTAATGTGATGCGTAGGTTTTATCGGTCAATTGAGGCTTTGAGAACCTGGATTAAAGAAAGGTATACCGAAGTGTCTTCTTTGAGCCAAGAGGCCCGTCCTTCACTTTGGACATCAGAATACAGATTGTACCAGTATATTAAGTTGTTGTGTTCGGATGCCATATACCAATACAGAAGTAACTGGTTGGATACGCAGTCATTGGATATATTCATTCCGCAATATAGTTGTGCAATTGAATACCAAGGACGGCAGCATTATGACGCGATTGATTATTTTGGTGGAGAAGCCAAACTGCTGATGCAACGCGAAATGGATGCAGATAAACACCAAAAATGTCAGAATAATGGTGTGAAACTAATCGAATGGTCTTACAAGGAAAAACTTACATTCTCTAATGTGTTGTCTTTTCTAAACGAGAATGTATTTCCAGAACCGATAGACACCGCATTTGTCGAGCGGTGTTTGTCGCTTGGGCTACCTTTTCCTGTAGCAGACCTGTTTTTACCGGTTACATATGCGCAGATAAAAGAAGCGGAAAAAGCAAAGCCTTTTGTGCAACAGACCGAAATCAGAAAATATGCTTTAGACGGAAATTATATTTGCGCCTACAACTCTATTATAGATGCCGCCAAAGATGTTGCAATATCAAGCCAACAGATTTCAAAGGTGCTAAATGGGAGGGCTTCTACTGCCGGCGGTTTTATGTGGGAACGGGTGGACACTGGAACCCCTGTATATTCCATCGCACCTGCAGTGCAGCATTCAGCGGAAAACACATCTAAGTCAATATACCAGGTAGATTCCACGGGAGAAATAGTCGCAGAATTTGATTCTATCAATTCCGCAGAGCGTCGGACAGGAATCAACAGGAAAAGCATTCGTGATGTTCTCAACGGTCGGCAAAAAACAGCCGGTGGATACTATTGGCTTCGCAAGCATTGTGAGTAAAGGGGGCGCGAAAGATGACATGGGCAGATTATTATGATCGATTTTATGATTGGGCAGAAAGCACCCAGGTGCGCTACCTTTCATCACTTTCTACTTTAGGCCCCGCTGATGAGGTCGGTGAAATCATCATTGAACTGCAGGTGAATGTACATGCAGCAAACCGATTGCTTCGCAAGGCGGTCGAAGCAAAACTGGCTTTTTCGGGTTCGGATCTGGTCGAGTTTGCGTGCATCAATGATAAAGAATTGGCAACAGCCGCAGTGCGCAATTCCGCAGAGCGATTGACTGCCGAGGACATGGAATATCTGTACGGTGAGATTGATGATGAGGTTATTATTGAAATCTGCAAACAAAGGCATCTTATGCTACCGGAAGATTTGCGTGAAGAAGAGTACGAAGAGGAAGAACCAGAGGTAATCGAAGAGGAAGAGCCGTTGGTAGAAACTGATATGCGTGTAGATTATTACTGCCCACCACCGAAGCGACCAGGTTTTTTTGCTACACTGTTTGGCGTAATTGCGGGTATTGACATGGCCAGTGGTTCCAATCAACACAGACATAACGGTCGTTGTAACGGCGACTGCGCACACTGTCCTCCTCACTACGGATACCGCTATGGCCGGTGGTATTATGGCCACGATCATGTACACGGCTGTGAATTTGGAGGCAATAAAGGCAGCGGTAGCATGGATTGATGGAGGTTGCTTATGTTTAGTAAGAAAAAGAAGGCACCAGAGCCTATCTTTGATGTTACAAAGAAAATTGCAAAAACTTGGTGGGGTGGAACCAAACTGATCCCCACAACAAAATCAGAACAGAGAAAAATGAAAGCAGAAATTCTGCGAAGACATCCGAATGCCACCGTCCTCGATAGTAGAGAGAAAAAACGGAAAGATCTGGAGTGGATTGACCGTATCGAAGAGTTTGATGCTTTTCTGAACGATTAACACAGGAGATACATATATGGGCTTATTTGATTTATTTAAGAAAAAAGACAAAACCGATGTCGCACCGAAAGTCACACCAGTAAAAACCTCGGTGCCAGAATCTGAAAAGAAGTTTTATCAGCCGGACTCCTACTATACGGATGTTGTTGCTGAAGGAACTGCATTCGAGCGTCGTGTCATCACATTCGAGGAACGCAAAAAGACAGCGGTTCCGTCAAAACGAGGATTATATCCTGCTGAAATATTGCTGTTAGAATATTGCTCTAAAGGCACATATCCAGGCCCCAAAAACGGATATCCGGGTTTTTGGTGGTTTGCTTACGGCATCAGAGATGTTGGAGCCACCCTCAAGAGTTTAGAAGAACGAGGCTACATAGCCTGGGGATCTGTGCGGGATGCAGTCGGTGGATTCACGGTGGCACAATTAAAAGATTTGCTCACATCCCAAAATATGCCAGCAACTGGAAAGAAAGCTGACCTTGTAGAGCGTGTTCTTTCTGGAGTTCCAGACGAAGCATTGATTGCTGCCGGTGCACAGAGAAAGTATATTCTGACAGAGACCGGCCGATTGGAACTGGACGAAAATGCCTATGTGCCTTATATGCATAGCGTGCCGAATAAAACAACCGAAGACACGGGGCTCGGCATGACCTTTAATGTTTGGAGTATTAATAAATTACTTGGAACAGGTGACAAATCCGCATGGAGAGATGTCGTTGACGAACAAGAGCGTAAAATGAACCAAGAAACTGCCGATCGTAATGCTGCCTTTATGCACGACTTAAAGAGAATCGCTCCTGATGAATATTGTAAGCTACGAACCCAGAATCAGCAGATTGCTGCTGTACAAAAAGCCAGAGAGCAATATGACATAGACAAGGATTTAAGTGGATATATTGATTTTTGGGAAATGGTATGGGCCAATGGGGGCTTAAAGTTCGAAGGCGCCGGATGGCATTTCGAGTTACCCGATTTATATATAAAAGCCAAGCGTTATGATGATGCACTTGCCTTTGTCAAGCGACTTAAGGTGGAAAAACCGACATATGCATATAAAGCTGATACTTACATTAAAAAAATCGAGGAAATGAAAGCAAAGCTACAACGTAAAGGGGGTCAATAATTTATGGCTGACAACAAAAAGAAAAGAAAAAGCCTGGTTGATTCCGTCACCTATGCATACATACGAAAAGTAAAAAAATGGATGTTTTGCCCAAACTGTCATGATGGTAAAATGACTATTGATAAAAAGTCTACTGTATGGATTTGTAAGGATTGTGGGTATCAGCTTTCGGCAGACGAATTTGAAGACAACTATGTTTTTTGGTTCTGTGATAATTGTGATGAATATTTGAATAACCAGGAGGGCTTTGACCGCGGTGCTGACCGCCACGTTTGCAGAAACTGCGGCTATGAGAATGATACCACTTTGAATAATATTAAGGGTATCTGCTCTGACTGCGGAACGGTTATTGCTGACCCAGAAGACACACTTTGCCCAGACTGCAAACAGAGTCGAGAACAGAAGGCCAAAGAATGGCTTGCGAAAGCAGGAAAGGTTGTAGGCGTTGTTACCGCAGTTGCCGGAACTGCCGCATATCTGGCATCACAAATCAGCAGCGATGACTCAGCCGAAGATGACACAAGCGGCGTTTCCCCTAAAAAGGACTGGCTGAAATCTGCAAGCGAGGATGAACTCCGAGCGAGAAAAAAAGAAATCAGTGACAGCACAGATTGGCGTTCTGGATCAATCTTGGACGGAGACTTTGACAAAGAAATCGAAGCAATGGATGCCATCGATGAGGAAATCAATCAAAGGGCTTGGGATCAGTACAATAGCGAAGACCACTCTAATGAAAGTTATGGAGTTCACCGTGAACACGGTTGGTATTTACCAAATGATGACTAAAGCGAATGGATGGTAAACCATGCCAACGGAGAGATTGCGATATTCAGCGGAGAAAAAGCGACACAAAAATGATAGATTATTTGGAAAAGGGTGCCGTGCCCTTTGTTCCATTGTGGGATAAATATGTGATGTCATCGTAGAATGGTTGCTCCATATATAATGAGGAGGAACTTTTTATGGACGATAAAACAAAAGCTGATATCGAAGCATGCGTTCCGATGGTCATCGTTCATTGGGACAAAGACGGTAATGTGACCTCGCAGGAGGCATTCAATTTGGAAAACATATCACTGACTGAATGGCAGATGCAATCATTGGCTCGGGCGGCATTAGAAGTGTGCGAACGGTTCTATGCTGACCCGGATAATGTCAAAAAACTTGAAGAGTGGAAAGAAAAAAGAGATGCCGGGGCAAAACGGCAGAAATAACACCTAAGTGACCATTTCTGCGGTTGCATCTCCGTTGCACCTTTTAACGAAAGGCAAACCTTTTAACGATTTATCCGAGGGGTGTGCATTTCGTATCAGAATAGGTCACTACTTTCAAAAACAAAAGGTAATATAGATTTATTGGTCTCAAAGCCAGTAAATCTGCGCCTTTCGAGGGCTTTCACTGTAAAAAGTGGAAGCTCTTTTTTCGTAGATTTATTGAGGTAGAAGCTTCACTCTGACGGGGCTTGAACCTGCAAGTAAAAGCATTCAGAAGTGGCGCCCTTTTTTAGAGCACAGCGAATGAAAAAAGGCGCTACCTAAAATCGAATCAAATAGCAAACCGGACCTGTCAAAAACGCTGATTTTATGGCTGATTAAAAGTCGATAGAAGTCAGTGCCCTTTTTTGACATAGGAGGATGAAAAAAACCTCATCTGCATCCGGAAGCAGTATTTGTAGGCATTCGCAAATTTTCGGGTAAGAAATGAGATTTCATATTGACACTTTTCGATTTGGTGCATATAATATATCATATCGAAGTTTATAGATGTGAGGTGTTAATATGGACTATTATTCGGAAAACACGAAAGTGTTTAAGGCGTTGGGCGATCCCAAGAGAGCGATGATCGTAGATATACTCTCTTGTGGTGAGTTATGTGCCTGCGACATTCTTGAGAAATTTGAAATGTCCCAATCCACGCTGTCCCACCACATGAAAATCCTACGCGAGTGCGGGCTGGTGAAGGGGCGGGAGGAAGGTAAATGGACATATTACTCGCTGGATGCGGAGGCTATTGAAAAAACGAGCCAGTTTTTGAGCGATATCACATCCGATAAAGAAAATTGTATTTGCAAGGGGAGTAAGAATCGCTGTAACAAAGGAGATGTATTATGCGAATTATAATCATAGGTGCGGTAGCCGCAGGGACCTCTGCCGCTGCCAAAGCCAGAAGAAACGATGAAAATGCAGAAATCGTTGTTTATGAAAAGGATAGCTTCATCTCGTATTCCGGTTGCGGTATGCCATACTATATTGGCGGTGAAGTCGAAAGCGCGGAAGAATTGACTCCGCGCGACCCCGCATTTTTCAAAAGCAAATACGATGTCGACATCAGGACGTTGCACGAGGTTATTTCAATCCACCCGGATGCCAAATCGGTTCAAGTTAAGAGTCTGACGACGGGCAAGGTGTTTTCTGATGTTTACGACAAGCTGGTCATTGCAACCGGGGCAACGGCTATTGTTCCTCCGATAAAAGGCACAAATTCGGAGCGCGTTTTTACGCTGCGAAACATCAACGATATGAACCGGATCAAAGCATACATCAATACGGCTGTTCCCAAAACAGCTTCCATTATCGGAACAGGGTTCATCGGGTTGGAGGTTTGCGAAAATCTGAAACGCCTCGGCATAGATGTAACACTGATCGAAAAACTGCCGCAGATCACGCCGGGGCTGGACATCGACATGTCGGTTTATGTTCAGGAGCATATCGAAAAGAACGGCGTTGCAGTTTATACAGATACTTCCGTGACGGAAATTACCGACAACACCGTAATTCTTGCAGATGGTAAAGAAATTCAGGCTGATATGATACTCATGTCAACAGGAGTTCGTCCGAGTACCGGCCTTGCAAAAACAGCCGGAATTGAACTCGGTATTGCCGGAGCAATTCGCGTGAACGAGAAAATGCAGACCAATGTGCCCGATATTTATGCTTGCGGAGATTGTATCGAGCATTTTCATGTGGTAACAGGAATGCCTGTATACCGCCCTTTAGGCTCCACCGCCAACAAAACCGGACGGATAGCAGGTGACTGCGTAACAGACGGCAATTTATCTTTTCGGGGGATTCTCGGCACAGGCATTTTCAAAAGCTTTGACATGACCGTCGCTCAAACCGGGCTATCTGAGCGGGAAGCAAAGGAACTCGGCTATGATGCTGCTGTTTGTCACAATATAAAACTTAATAAGCCGGAATATATGGGTGGCAAAGAAATGGTCATCAAGGGAATTGCGGATAAATCCGACGGCAGGCTTTTGGGCGTGCAGATTGTCGGAGAGGCAGGCGTTGACAAAAGGCTTGATGTGTTTGTTACTGCCATCACCTTCAAAGCGAAGGTGGAGGATTTGTTTCACCTTGACCTGGCCTATGCCCCGCCATTTTCTACGACAAAAGACCCTGTGATGTATACCGGGATGATTTTGGATAACGCCATTCATAAAGGCAGACCGCTGATGATAGCGCAGGAACTTGACGAGCTGATGGGATCCGGCGAGAAATACAACCTGATTGATGCAAGAGTTGTTGCTCAATATGAAAAGAATCATGTTGATACGGCCCAAAGTATTCCTCATGAGAAACTGCGAAAGGCGGCCGATTCACTTGATAAAGATGTGGTCGCGATCACCTATTGCAATAAAGGGACAACTGGTAATGCGGCGCAGAACATTCTGATCGGCAAGGGCTTTAAGCGGGTGTTTAACCTTTCCGGCGGACAGAAGCAATATGGCATAACGCATAAGGAGCCAACACTATGAACAAAGAAAGATCACAGGGCATTGGATTTTTTGAAAAATATCTTACTGTATGGGTACTGCTGTGCATGGCGGCAGGCATTCTAATTGGTAAGTTTCTACCCGTCATTCCCGCTTTTTTAGGGCGTTTTGAATATGCGCAAGTATCTATCCCGATTGCCGTTTTAATATGGCTGATGATTTTCCCCATGATGCTCAAGGTGGACTTCAAGAGTATTAAAAATGTGGGCAAAAATCCCAAAGGGCTTTTTGTAACTTGGGTGACAAACTGGATGATTAAGCCTTTCACCATGTTCGGGATTGCAATCCTGTTCTTCTTTGTGGTATTCAAAGCACTGATTCCGACAGACTTGGCAAAGGACTATTTAGCTGGTGCTATCCTGCTCGGAGCCGCCCCTTGTACAGCAATGGTGTTTGTATGGAGCCATTTGACAAAG
The DNA here is from genome assembly GCF_004103735.1 of Aminipila luticellarii. Classification (NCBI taxonomy): domain Bacteria; kingdom Bacillati; phylum Bacillota; class Clostridia; order Peptostreptococcales; family Anaerovoracaceae; genus Aminipila; species Aminipila luticellarii. The sequence continues at coordinate 695,933 of NZ_CP035281.1, forward strand.
GGAGACCCCGCTTACACGGTGGTGCAGGTTGCGACCAACGACCTTATTATCCTCCCGGCCTTTGCACCAATCGTGGCTTTTCTGCTTGGCGTAGGCGGCGTTTCCATCCCGTGGGATACGCTGCTCTTATCGGTGGCGTTATTCGTTGTCATCCCCCTGGTGGCGGGTATCATTACACGGACACAGCTTATCAAACGAAAAGGTGAGGAATATTTTAACAAGACATTCCTGCCGAAGTTTAATAACACCACCATTGCAGGGCTGCTCTTGACACTCATTATCATTTTCTCTTTTCAAGGCAATGTTATTTTGCAAAATCCCCTGCACATCATTTTGATTGCTGTCCCGCTAGTTATTCAGACATTTTTGATTTTCTTTATCGCATATTTGGCAAGCAGGATACTCAAGCTGCCACATAACATCGCCGCCCCTGCCGGAATGATTGGCGCGTCCAACTTCTTTGAGCTTGCCGTAGCGGTTGCCATTGCCTTGTTCGGCGCACAATCTCCAGTAGCATTGGCAACTATCGTAGGTGTGCTGACCGAAGTCCCTGTTATGCTTTTACTGGTACGCTTTGCAAACAAAACCCGTCACTGGTTTCCTGAACCTGCAGTTGATAACAAATAATCATATTAAGGAGTTTTCCACCATGAAAAAAATGAAAATCTTTGAACCCGCTATGTGCTGCCCGACCGGACTTTGCGGCGTGGGCGTCGATCCCGAACTGCTGCGTATGTCCACGGTACTGGAAACGCTGAAAAAGCATGGCGTTATTGTTGACCGCTTTAACTTGAGCAGCGCGCCGGCGGAATTTATCGCCGACCAGACCATCAATACCTATATTAATGAGAAAGGCACAGAGGGATTGCCCGCTGTAATGCTCGATGGCAAAATTGTCATCACGGGTCGGTATCCCGCCAATGAAGAATTCGCAAAGCTGCTGGACCTTCCCGAAAGTGTGCTGGGCAAGCAGAAAAAATCCGGTTCTGGCGGTTGCGGTTGCAAGGGAGGCTGCTGTTAAATGAATCTGTTCGATCCCAGCAATATCCAGCTGACAAAGTATCTTTTTTATACCGGCAAAGGCGGCGTTGGTAAGACCAGCGTGGCCTGCGCCACCGCCGTCTCCCTTGCGGACAACGGGAAAAAGGTGCTACTCATCAGCACCGACCCTGCTTCCAATTTACAGGATGTCTTTTCGATGGAACTGACCAATAAAGGAGTCCCCATTTCCGATGTGCCGAATTTAGTGGTGGCGAACCTTGACCCCATACAAGCGGCGGCTGAGTATCGGGAAAGCGTAATCGTTCCTTATCGCGGCAAGCTGCCCGCATCCGTCATCACGAATATAGAGGAGCAGCTTTCCGGCTCCTGTACCATAGAAATTGCGGCATTCAACGAATTTTCGGGTTTCATCACGGACGGTAAGATTCAGCAGGAATACGATCATATTATTTTTGATACCGCTCCTACCGGACACACCCTACGGATGCTTCAGCTTCCGTCCGCTTGGAGTAATTTCATCAGTGAAAGTACCCACGGCGCATCCTGCCTCGGACAACTCTCCGGCTTGGAGAGCAAGAAAGCCATTTACAAGCAGGCCGTGGAAACGCTGGCTGACGGAAGTCTTACCACGCTGATCCTTGTCACCCGCCCGGAAACCGCGCCGTTCAAGGAAGCACAGCGGGCTTCCGGCGAATTGTCCGCGCTGGGCGTCAACAATCAAATGCTGGTTGTCAACGGAATATTGATGGAACATAACGATGCGCTGTCTTCCAGCCTATACGAAAAACAGCAGTCCGCACTTGCCACAATGCCGGAAAGTCTGAGGACGCTTCCAATCCATAGTATCCCTCTGCGGGCTTACAATGTCACAGGGCTGGAAAATATCCGCGCCCTGCTCCATACCGATTATGTGACTGCACCCGTGCAAACGCTGAACGCCACGCATATTCCTGCGCTGAACGATGTGATAAATGAACTGGCGGCAAAGGGCAAGCGCGTCATCTTCACGATGGGCAAAGGCGGTGTAGGCAAGACCACTGTCGCTGCCGCCGTTGCGCTGAGGCTTGCGAAGCGTGGAAATAAAGTCCACCTCACTACCACCGACCCCGCTGCGCATCTGAAGTTTGTACTGGATGAAACCAGCGGCGTATCCATGAGCCATATCGACGAAGCCGGGGAATTGAAAAAGTATCGGTCCGAGGTGCTTTCCAAAGCCCGCGCGTCCGGCATGGGCGATGAGGATATTGCTTATGTTGAGGAAGATCTTCGCTCCCCTTGCACACAGGAGATCGCCATATTCCGCGCCTTCGCTGAGATCGTGGAAATGGCTGACGATCAGGTGGTGGTTATTGATACCGCACCCACCGGGCATACCTTGCTTTTGTTGGAATCCACACAAAGCTATAACCATGAAATTCAGCGTACCAAGGGCGAAATCCCCGAATCGGTGGCGCGGCTGTTGCCGAGGCTGAAATCCGATGAAGCCGAGGTGTTGATTGTGACCCTGCCGGAAGCGACCCCCGTTTATGAGGCGCTCCGCTTGGAGGACGACTTAAAACGGGCGGGCATCGCCGCCAAATGGTGGGTGGTCAATCAGTCCCTCTACAGCACGAACACCACCAATCCCATGCTGGCGGCAAAAGCAGCAGGTCAGGTTGAGTGGATTAACCGCATTGATGACCATACAAAAGGCAAATTTGCACTGATTGCGTGGAGTGGCGAGGACATTAAGGGCGACCGCCTGTTAACGCTGTAAAAATCAAAATCGCATTGATTTACATGCATAATTCCTATCATGGACAGATTGCGTGGGTTTTGAGGAAGTAACTTGCTATCCTGAAAAATCTTTTTTGCACATACTCTGAGAAAGTGGCTTAAATGCTGGGCTTTTTAAGATTTACTCACTTAAAAAGCAGAAAAATTCGCCGTAACTCGACAAAAAAACAAGTGAAAAATGAAGATTTGGCAGGTTCGAATCTCACCAGTTCCGCCAAGTTATAAGCTACATTTTTGTTGGTAATAAACCAATGAGAATGTAGCTTTTTTCATATGTAAAATAGCAATTGAAGTTTGCAGTACCCAAGCGGGTGCTGCATTTTTGCGTTAAGGAGGTTAGGAAATGAGTAAACAAATTACTACTATCCCGGCAAGACCGAATCAAGATGAGAAAAGATTAAAAGTTGCTGCCTATTGCCGTGTCAGCACAGAGCATGAAGAACAAAGACAGAGCCTAAAATCACAGGTGGCTTACTATACGCAAAAAATCTGCGGTAACCCGGATTGGGATTTTGCTGGTATTTACGCTGAACAGGAATCTGGCACAAGAGTGGATAACAGAGAGGAAATTCAGCGATTAATGAATAATTGCAGAAATGGAAAAGTAGATTTAATTTTAATGAAATCCCTTAGCCGTTTTGGGCGCAATACATTGGATGTCCTGCTTATGCTTGATGAATTATCAAAATTAAATGTGGTTGCCTACTTTGAAACTGAGAATATTTGGTCTAATGATCCTCGAGTAAAAAAGTACATTACTATGGTAGCAGCAGCTTATCAGGAAGAAAGCAGACAGAAAAGTGAAGCTATCAAATGGGGTATCCGAGAAAGCAGTCGCCACGGACATATAAAGTTAAATCACTCACAGTTTCTTGGCTACGGCAAAGATACCAATGGAAACCTTGTAATCATTGAAGAAGAAGCTAAAATTGTACGGCTTATTTATGATTTGTTTCTGCAAGGTTACGGCTGTCGCAAGATCAAGAAATATCTCGAAGATTACGGTATAAAAACGGTCACTGGTAAAGAGCAATGGAGTACGTCAACCATTGACCGAATCTTGTCCAATGAAAAATATATTGGCCGTAATATTACTCCCAAAACTCATACGCCTGATTTTCTTACAGGTAAACAAGAAGAAAACCAAGGACAAATAGATACGATTATTATTGAGAATGCTCACCAAGCGATTATTAGCCAAGAAGTGTTTGAAGTTGTACAGAATTTAAAAGGAAACATTAAGGACAAAGAAGTAATTATAAATAGAATCTGTTTCTAAAGCAGAAATTTTGCTGTTTTTCAATGGGTTTCACTATAATACTGTTAGTATTTCCATAATTTACACAAATCTAATTGCTTTATTCGCCGATGCGATATATAATATATACAATATTTATTTGTAAAAGGAACGTTTTGATGGATTATATGACAGCGAAAGAAGCAGCGGAAAAATGGGCAATCACTCCACGCCGGGTACAGGTGCTTTGCGCACAGGGCAAAATACCGGGCGCTGTTCGGTTTGGGGTTACTTGGGCAATACCCAAGGATGCGGCGAAGCCTAAGGATGGGCGGCGCAGAATACAAAAAGCTGAAAGATAAATACCGAGGAGTTATTTAATGAAAACAACTGTTATTAGTTCTTTTGATGATTATGTTACTTACACAGAAAACTATAAAAACAATTACTATTTTAGAGGACAAGCAAATTGCCAATGGGAAATAGCTCCATCTTTGTTTAGAAAAAAAGACTGTCTACCGTTGGAATGTGAAAAAATTCAGGAAGAGATGAAACTATCCAAATTGGATGTTTTTTCTTCAATATTTAAACTTCAGCACTATGGATTTTCAACGAGAATCTGTGATTTAAGTATTAGTCCCCTGAGTTCATTGTTTTTTACTATAGAAGATAATTCTCAGAGTAACTCCGATGGCGTTGTATATGTTTTTAATAAAGAGCTTGCTATTCCATTTAGCAGCAAAGAGGTTGTGTTGTTTTCAAAAGTTCTTCTAAAAAATTACCCAACCATTGACGCATTAGAGGAGGATGTATTCTCAAAGAATCAGATTCAAGAAATCTTATCTTCAAATTATATTATACAATATGACTATCATTTTTCTTATACGAACCAAAGAGCTATTCTTCAAGGAGGTACAGGAATATTATTTGGATTTGATTGCAGTAATGATGTAATTAGTCCTATTGGCAAAAAGGGTCTTGACGCTTATATCGATGAAAAAATTATTGTTCCCCGTGATATTAAAAGTGAAATAAGCGACAGATTAAGGAAACTCGGCTTTATACATGATGTTTTATATCAAGTTTTTGAAAGTACAAATACAACCAAAAACTTTTCATTAACTAAAACTAAGTTTGATATTCATGATAAATATGAGTTTAGAAAGATTCTGGCCAATTATCAAATTAGTAGTATTAACTTTGATAAAGAAGAATTGATTAAAAGAATTGATGAAATTTATAAAAAATTATTTCTTGCATATGGTGCTAATGCTCGTATATGGCTATACATTTTTCTTGATGAAAATGATCTGACTGAAGGCAACTTTATTTGTAGAACAGAATGGAATCAAGATTGTCCTTACACAATTAAATGGACTAAAGATTATTTTACCAGAAGATTTAGCTATATAAATGAACAGGCCTCTGAACAGGAGATAATTAGGAGATTTAGCGATTTAATTCATCTGATTAATGCCGCATTCGATGATATATCGCATTTTGTTTCTAATAATATATATTCAATAAAGGACTTAATAAATAAAATACAAGCGTATAAAAAACAAGTTAAAATAGCATCTTTTAAATCTGACGACATTCCAAAAGGTAACTGTGATATTGAGAAGTTTTCAAATGCTGCTTATGCATATATCAAGGATGTAGAACGCCTTATTGATGAAATGTTGTTATATACTTCCAGAGGAGAGAAAGAACAATTTCTTAAATACTGGGTGGAAGTTCTTGTGAAAGATTGTAAGAAATCCAAAGAACGTTTGGAAAAGATGGAGGTAAAACATGATTAAAGTTGTATATTTTGATGACTTGTCAGCAACAGATTATCTAAACATATATGATGGTGGAGAAAAAATACAAACTAAAAATAAAATTGAAGAAAAAAATAAAGAGTTAGCAAGTAAGACTTCTGCTAATTTGTTTGCTAAGCTAAGCTGGCTTCCTTTTTTAGGTGGCAGTGCTGAAACAAGTGCAAGTGCAGACTTTTCATTAAGTGGGTCGTCCTTAGTAAAAACTACACTATCAAATACTGTTTTAACAGACTTTTTGAATAGAGCTCAAAATGATGAAAGAATATGTGTATTTAATGATTATAAAGTAAGAGCTTATAAAAACTCTATCGCATTTTTTAAAATGTTTACACCCTTTCTAAAAATTACAAAATCCGACTTCACTACCGATGAGGGTTTTGTTTTCGATATTTCTAAGTTAGATGAGGCTTTTACCAGCGGCAAAGGCTATTATGAATTAATTGCCGAGAATACCGTAGGTGGGATGCTGAAAAAGCACATATTCCGTTTCAACATTGTATCTTTCAGAAATAATTATAGTATAGCTGATTTATCTAAAATGGATTTAAATTATTATGCAGTCAAGGTCGGAAAATCTGAGGAAGAGATGTTGGATATTAGTAAGGAGTTTAATTTTGAGCAGAAATCAATAAGTTCTGCTTTTGATATTATTGAAGATCAAAGTAACGGCAATGCCTTGGATGTATTCGACGTAATTCTTGCCGGAGTAGATATATGAAGAAAATTACTATTTTTTATGGTCCTAAAAAAGGGTATGAAAAACTAATACCAAATGACAACACTTCATTATCAGAATTTATAACCAATGATGATGCGAAAAGGAAAGAGATTATCATTAAGCAACAGAATCAAGGACAAGAATATGAAGCGGAGAAAATTAAAACTCATATTAATAATTTAGTTGCTTATTCAGAATCATATGCTGGAATTACCGAGGGGGCCGTTCAAAGCTTTATCAGCATATTAAGCGGATATGATATTGATAATCTATTCCTTCAAAATCCGCCTATTCAAATACGGCAACAATTTGAACAGACTTTCCCCAAAATAGTTGAAGTAAAAAAATATAATTATAAAACATTGACTAAATCAGCTTTCTTAAAAATAAACAATTCTTTTTCTGAATATATCGTTGGACAAGAGAAGGCTAAAGAACGTATTCTTGTTTCATTATACCCTTTGCTAAATAAATCTAATAGAAAACCTATGGTCTTGATGTTTTATGGTCCTTCGGGGGTAGGCAAAACAGAAACGGCAAAATTCATTAGCAAAACACTGGGTGAAAAACTATTCAGAAAACAATTTTCAATGTTTCATAGTGGAGAGTTTAGCGGTTATTTATTTGGAGGAAACCATTCACAACCATGTTTTGCTAAAGATTTGTTAGAAAGGGAATCAAATGTAATTTTGCTTGATGAGTTTGATAAACCGGCGCCTGTGTTTCATAGTGCTTTTTATCAGCTGTTTGATGAGGGTGTTTTTGAAGATAAAAATTATCATGTCGAATTATTTAATTCAATAATCATATGTACATCTAATTACCAAAATGAGGAGGAAATTAGAAAGTATTTGGGCGATCCAATCTTTTATCGGTTTGATCGATTTATAAAGTTTGATACCTTATCTTTAGAATCAATAAAGAGAATTATTGACATATGTGCGTCAAACAAAATGAAAACCATTAATTTCAAGGAAAGGAAAATCGTTAATATCAAGAGAATTAAAGATATTATGTATAGTAACGCCTCCAGATTTACCAATGTAAGACAAGTCGATAAAATAGTGCAGGAATTTATCGATATGGAATTGGTTAATAGATTTATATTAAATAACTCAAAAAAGTAATACCCCTTTATTAGTGCATCTATTTTGACCTAATGACACAACGACCTTGAAATTTAAATAGTTTCAAGGTTTTTTCATTTTATGAAAGGAAAATGACCACTAATTTAACGCACACGGTCTTTTGAAAAAAATGTTGAGCCGTGTGGGGCAGAAAGGTGGTTTTATTATGCCTAAAATTAAAATGTGTGACAGCGATAACAAAAGTATAAAGGATGGGTGTGAGGAGTTTTTACTTATGTGCAAGGTGAGAAACTATTCCAAGTATACGATTAAGTATTATCAAAATGTGATACACAACTTTGAACTTTTCTATCCACTTGATAGTAGCATTGAAGAGGTTACAGAACTAATAGTAAATAAGTATCTACTATTTCTGAACAATAAAGGGATTGCAGGGAAAACAGTTAAAGCTTATATAGGCGGTATCAGAACAGTATTCTACTTCTTTATGGAGAAAGGTTGGATTGAGAAATTTATCATTAAGAGGCCTAAATTTGAAAAGCCAATTAAAAATGTATATATGAAAGAAGAATTAAATAAACAGCTTCATTCTAAATTAACATATGATGATGCAGAAAATCTCTTTAATTTAATAATAGATCATGGGGAGCATTGTAGTGAAAAGTACTTTAAAGAAGGAATGATTTCAGGAATTAGATTATTCAAGGAGCTACTATATACATAATATAAACATGATTATATAAAGATTTAAGCCACTTTTTATTCTTAATGGATAGATAATACCAAAAGGTATTATAACTTGAAGTTAGGATTAAGAAGTGGCTATTTTTATTGATAAATAAGATGCAATTATAAGGGGGCGTAGTTTACATTCTATCGGAGTATTTGATGTTTTCATAGGGTGCTATCACTTCGGGATACACCGAAAGGTTATTTTTTTCAACCGATACTAATATTTGAATAGAATTTATGAATGGTTTAAATCTTTTAGTTTTGAAGAGGATTCATTTGAAATAAAAAATAAAACCAATAAAAAAGATTAAGCAAATAATAAAAGCCCTCACAAGACAAATTATTAAATACTTAATCTAAATCAACACTTACAAATACATAATATCACTTTTAAATTTTTTCTGCAATCTCTATATTTTTATTTAATAGATATTTATCGGGCTAAATAAAGAAAAGATTTCATAGGTAAATATTGTTAATAATAAAACTTTAATATATAATAACTACAGGATTACCGTTTGGCGGTTTAGTCACTTACTCTCAAAAGGGCTTGGGCTTAATTGGAAGTAGGTGATGCTATGTATGTTACATATGATGGGTTGTTTAACTATTCACTTGTGATAATTGGAATCGTTTCCATTTGTGTTACAGTATGCATTGCAATACTTAAGCACAAAAAATAGCAACAACCGCCTATACTTTAGCGAGTTGGCGGCTGTTGTTTAAAACGTAAGTTTTGACTAACCGCCCTGCAAAAGCGGTAATCCTTTTATATCTATATAATATCATTATATAATTTTTAATTCAACAAAAGTTCTAAAATATTTTTTATTTAATCTTTAACAATTACAATTATTACCAAGTAACCTCACAAATTCACCAAAATTTAAAACTAAAAACGCACCTCTATCCCTTTAATTGCAATGGATTTCACGTTTTTTATTTTTATTAAAATTTTTATCAAAAAATCGGTGTTGAAATTTCAATGGTTTGAGGGGTGTAGGGGTACATTATTCATACTTCGATGTCCAAGGATTCCACCTAATTCGTGGTAGATTTCCTTGATTTCATCGCATATCGCGTTCTTTTGGGCATAGTAATCCGATTTACTATGTTTCAAGTAATTGTAGTAAGCATTTGGAAATATTCCTGTTTTGCTTAGTAGCCAACGGAGGCCAAACTGATTTTTATGATTTTCTATGAATCGATATACCACTAATCGATTCCTTTGCAAAGAATGCCGCTGCTTTTTTTAGGAAGTCATTTTCTTTCTTGGCTTCTGCAAGTTCTTGCCTTAGGTTATGAACCTCCTGCATTAATTCGTATTCGGATTTTGTGGCATCATTTTTTTGGCGTTCTTGGCGATAAGTACGCATCCAGTTGGATATAGTTGCGTGACAAACTCCGTATTCGGCGGCAAGACTTGAAATGGTACGTCCATCTTGGACATGCAATTTTACGACTTTTCGTTTTGTTTCTTCGCTAACTGTTTTCATACAAAAACTCCTTTTCTAATAAGTATTTTAATCTATTAGATGGGAGTGTTACAAGTTTAATATACCATTGCAGGCATGAAAATATTCATTATCCTTACGATGTGAGCGTTCCACTTTACCATTATGTCTTGGAGTATAAGGCCTTATCATTTTATGGATAATACCTTGTTCCTTAAGAGTTCGTTGGAATAGCGTTAACGTTGGATTTTTAGAAGTACCAAGACATTTTGTAAATTCCTGCCCATTATCGGTCTGAACACATTCGATCTTAAATGGGAAAGCTTTCATAACTTGTTTAAGGAATTCAGAAGCAGAATAAGAGCTGTGATCCTCAAAAGCAGCAAGATATCTAAAACGAGAGAATTCATCAATAGCAGTATATTGATAGAATTTCTTATCAGAAGCTTCGCCAACAAGGCAAGAGGATGGAACAAATTTAACATCAATTTGTACTCTTTGACCTGGATACTCCATTTGCTCATATTTTTTAGCAATATATTTAGGATTCTGAGGTTTCTTAGGGATCAAAGATTGTTTGATTAGTACTCGATAAAGACCAGTAATGGATCTGGAATATCCACGCTGTCGCAGTTTGACCCAAAAGACAACAAGACCTGCATTTGGATTCCTACGACGCATATCATGAATGAGTTTAAGCTCATTTGCAGTATGCTAATTTTTATGGGAATGAGGCTTACGAGAAAGTTCTCTCAGGGACTCAATGGAGCCATCATATCTACGCAACCAACGATAAATATATTGCCTGTTGTGATGATATCTGATAGCAGCTTTTGTAAGGCCAAATCTTTGAGCATATTTAATTAAGGATAGACGATATTTCATATCTTGTGTTATACTTGCCATACGGGAGACCTCCAATTTGTGATGTTTTGGTTTGTGGTGAATGAAGCATAACATAATTTTAGTGTTTCCTGTATTTAATTTTTGTCTTAATGTAACACATGTATTGTAATCCTACAAATGGCTGATGTGCACATCGGCCTTGCGGAAGGAATGGACAACAAAAAAGCGCCCCTGTTCGGAGCGTCACAAGCGACATTAGAAAGGCTGCATCAATCAGATAATATCTGCCACCGTTTCCCTCATGCCGCTATTGATGTTTGGGCTAAAGCGCGTCTATGACAATCACCTGTATTTCCAGCGGTGCAAGCTGTGCAACAATTTATTCCTTGCCAAGACCGCCAATATCCCCACCTACTGCGGCGAGAACTGCAAACGGGAAGCGGTGCGGCTCAACAAGCAGCGATTTGACGAAAAGGCTAAAATGCTGGATTATGAGCGGCAGCACAAAAACAGCTATATGTACTGGTACAACAAGGTGAAGAAGCTACAAAACGAATCTTCCGGCGCTGATAAGCGGACGAAAGTGGAAACGGCTTTTGAAGTGTTCAAGGCCAAGAACGTCGAGCGCAAAACGGCGGTAAAGGATGGCCGGATGCCAGAGAAGAAATATATTGATTGGCTTTATAAGCAACAAGGAGAGATCGAGAGATAATAATTGAATTTTTGTAAGATAATCTATCCTGATGCGTCTTATAGTTAAGGAGGTGAAAAAGTGACCGAGATTGAGAAAATATACAAAGAATATTTTTATGACGTTTTTTTGTATATGAAGGGGCTGTCCGGTGATGAGCAAATCGCAGAAGATATTACTTCGGAAACCTTCTTCAAGGCTATAAACGCCCTCGACAATTTTAAAGGTAGATGTGATATAAAAGTATGGCTATGCCAAATTGCAAAAAACTGCTATTTTTCATATCTGCGCAAGAACAAAAACGTTATACCGGCAGATGTGGTTGAAGAACAGGATGACCGCCCTGATTTGGAACAATCAATTGCTAATTCGGAAATGTCATTGATAATACACGAGATTTTGCATAATCTGACGGAGCCTTATAAAGAGGTTTTTACATTAAGAATATTCGGAGAATTAAGCTTTAAGCAAATTGCAAAATTATTCGGCAAAACTGAAAACTGGGCTTGTGTTACTTATCACCGAGCCAGAAATAAAATTAGAGAACGATTGGAGGATTAACAATGAAAGTGACTTGCGATGTAATAAAAGACCTTATTCCCTTATATGTTGAGGATATTGCAAGTGCAGATACCGTTGTACTGATAGAGGAGCACATCGGTTCCTGTGAAAAATGCAAGAAAGAATTGGAAAAAATACGCGCGCCGTATAATATGCCAATTAATACAAATATTTTGCCATTAAAAAAATTAAGAACAGCCCTGCAAAAAAAGAAGATTCTTACTATTTTGTTGTCTATAGCGCTGACGCTGGCCGTTACTGTTATTGCGATTGGTTACCTATCTACTCCCGACTACCTCCCGTACTCAAAGGATGTAATAACCATAACCAAACAAGTCGACGGAAGGGTATTTGCGCAATTCGGAAATGGTGTATCAGGATACAGTTTGGAAAAATATCCCACAGAAGATAACTTGGGTTTTATCTATCATATTAGCACATGGGATAGCATGTGGAGCAGATATATAGCTAAAAACAGCGTGCAGGATATTGTATTAAATCCCGATGGGGAGAAAGTTTCAAGTATATATTATAGTTTTTCAGACGGCAAGGAAGATATTTTAATATACGGGGCAGATCAAAACCCGAACGGCGGTATTATGATGCTTCCGCGCCTATTTCTGTCATATTATGCAACCTTTGCACTAATTATGGCTGTTATTTGCGGTATTGTATTATTTATAATCCGTAAAAATGAAAGATGGAAAAATATTATGGTAAATATTTTACTACTTCCAGCAGCCTATCTTTTGGCTCATATTTGTATAAAAGGGTTCACGGGCGTATCTTACGCTGCAACCCGAGATCTGTTTGCCATACTGCTGGCAACAGTATTTTTGTACAGTGCTTTATTTATTACTAAATTGTTACTTCACAGGAAGTTGACCCAAATCAAGTGAGCATAATATGGAAATGCATATTATGTATTTGCCACTTCATTTCTAAAATGAGGACTAAGGGCACCTAGTTTAAGCCTTTTTATTTCACTTTTGTGGATTTATTCCTACCGAACTTTAACTGATATTTATTCAGCTTATAGTTCAAGGTCTGTCTGGAAATTTTCAGCTCATCTGCCAGCTTGGCCAGAGAACTTGTCTGTTCTCCGCGCTGGGCAATAAAAGCTTTTTCAAAGGTTTCCAGTCCTTCTTTGAGAGAACCGTTGAACCAATACTGATCCGGATAGGACGGAGTTGAGGGCGTTTGATCATCCAGCCAATAGAGCCGAGAAAAGTCATCCTTTTCGATAATAGAGGAAGAAGCAAAGTTAAAGGCTCCCTCAATGGAATTCTTCAATTCTCGCACATTCCCAGGCCAATCGTAGGATTTCAGAAAATCGGATACCTCGGGTGAAACACCCTTAATATTCTTTTTCATTTCCTTGTTGTAAACTTTAATAAAATGGGTGGTCAAATAGGGAATATCGCCTTTTCGCTCCCGCAAAGGCGGTACTTCCAGCTGCACACCGGATAATCGATAGAACAAATCCTTTCGGATGCGGTTCTCGTTTATACAGCACTGCGGATGTTCGTTGATGGCAGCGATGATGCGCACATCGATTTTTTTGGGGGCAGAGCCGCCGATTCTGGTAATCTTTTTCTCTTCAATGGCTTTTAGCAGCTTGGCCTGCATATTCAAATCCATGGAATTAATCTCGTCTAAAAAGACGGTTCCGCCGTTGGCCAATTCAAATATACCCGCTTTGCTTTCTGCGCCGGTATAGCTGCCCTTGGTGGTGCCGAAAAAAATGCTTTCCAGCAGGGTGTTGGGAATAGCAGCACAATTTTGAGAGATGAACAGGTTATTTTTTCTGGTGCTGGAGCTGTGAATGGACTGAGCTACCAGTTCCTTTCCAGTACCGGTTTCTCCATAGATGAGAATACTGGTATTGGTCTGAGATACTTTATGTATTTTATATTTCAGCAGTTTGATTTCTTCCGAAGCGCCGATGATATCCTGAGTCATATATAAGTCATCCGTATGGGTGACAGTCAGATTGGATAAGTCGATTCTGTTACGGAAGGTCAGAGCATCAATAAACTTGGTGGTGCTGATAGCTCCGATAATTTGCCCGTTTTCTACGATGGGAAAGGTGTTGTCTACAGCAGAGATTTCCCGGCCGGAGGCATGCCGAAGAATCTGGGTCTGATTGGTGGAGGTTTCGCCATACTTGACGGCTCGGGAACAGGTAGATGTTTCTGCTGTCAAATTGGGCCAGATATCCATGGGCGTTTTGCCAATGGAGTTTTTTTCATTCAAGTTGATGTCGTTGTCCACAAAGAGCCGATTATAGCGGACGATACAGTTCTCGTCCACAATCATGATTCCGTCAAAGAAGTTTCCTATGTTTGTTACCAGATTATAATAAACGTCATTGAGCATTTCCTATACTCCTTTTCATTGAAATTAGTTTCATCATAGCATAAAAATCAAAAACGTGTAAGGATCTTTCCATATTCAGTAAAAATTTTTATAAAATATTCTGAGAATAGTTCTTCCTGTTTTCAAAAATATGGAAAATAAACAGCCTGCTTTAAAAATGTTTTTTTGCTGATATTCTTATGTTTTCAAGCCCTATGCCCTAACAGCCCAAGCCTATTTATTCTAGCAGTTTGATTTTGGCATTCTTTTTGCGCTTTATAGGCGCAGAAAATAAGACTGCATGCAAAGGCCAGAACGGAGCAGAGGGGGAAAAGCCTATGAATTAATTAAGCCGCAGAAAAAAATTGCGACAGATTCACAGATTTGAAAAAGAAAGAATTAATAGAAATTCACAAAATTTAGAAAAGAACGTAGTAGGAATTTATGAAAATGAAGAAGGAGTAATTAGAAATGGATAAAATCATCGGTAAAGATATCGAAAAGACTGACAATCTGAATCGAGCATTAAAGCTTCCTGCCGTCGTTATGGTCAGCATGGGCGGAACTGTGGGGACAGGCCTCTTTCTAGGCTCGGGATACGTCATGCAGAATGCAGGTCCGGGCGGAACGCTGATTGCTTATTTATTTGGAGGCGTCATCATGTATCTGATGATGCTGTGCCTGGGAGAACTGATGGTAGCAAAACCGGTAGCAGGCGGCGTGCAGGCGTATGCTACTGAGATGATCAATCCGGCTATGGGTTTTACAGTAGGATGGATTAAAACCTTGGCCTATGCCTTGACGGCATCTGCGCAGCTGGTAGCTTCCTCAATTATTATCGGCAACATTTTTCCTCAAGTACCGTCCATTTATTTTATAGCCGCATTTATTTTACTTTTTATTGTGATGAATATGGGGCCGGTAGATAAAGCAGGAAATTCGGGATTTGTTTTTAGCAGCATTAAGTTTTTTCTGGTCATCTCTTTTATATTAGTTGGCTCTGCCATGATTCTGGGGATTGGATTTAAACCCACAGGCTTTTCCAACATGGTCAATGACGGAGGATTTTTCCCCGTGGGCATAAAGGGTATCGTGATGACTATGATGTCGGCGGCTTTCGCCTTTGGCGGTGCTGATCTTTGTGCCAGTGCGGCAGGAGAGGCTGAAAATCCGGAAAAGACTCTTCCTAAGGTAATCAACTGGACCATTTGGGGATTGATTGTGTGCTACATCGTATCCTTTGTGATCCTGCTGGCCATTTTACCTTGGCGTACAGCAAGTCTAAATTCCAGCCCATTTGCTGATGTATTTAAGCTGGCTGGTTTTCATTCAGGAGAACTTATCGTCAATGTATGTGTATTGACATCAGCCCTGTCGTCAGGCAATGCTTTCGTTTTTGCCTGCACCCGTTCTCTGTGGTCTATGGGAAGCTTAGGGCAAGCGCCGTCCTTTCTGTCAAAGCTGAGCAGGAAAAAGGTGCCTGTTGCGGCACTGATAACCACCATGGTAGTGGCTTCTCTGGCTGTAATATCTGCTTTTGTGGCCAAGGATACCGTATACTTGTTCCTGCAATCCGTCATCGGTATCGCTAATGTGTTTACATACACTTTGTACGCTGCCTGTCTCATGATATTTAGAAAGGCATACGTAGAGGAACAAGGGTCTGCGGAGAGTTTAAAATATAAAACACCTTTTTATCCGATTACACCTGTTCTGCTCATCACCATGTGTGCTATTCTATTCATAGGCATGTTTTTTGATCCTAGTCAGAAATTAGCATTGATGACAGGAATTCCGACATTGGTTCTATTATATGGGTTCTTTAGCCTATATCAGAATGTTTTAAAAAAATCTATAAATAAATAACAGGGAAAGGCACAAGCTTTCCTCGACAGAAGAAAGGAAGAACAAATGAGCAAAATTCAGGAATTACTTTATAAACTGGTATCTGTGCAAAGTGATACAGGAACCAAACTGGAGGTGGACATGGCGGAATACCTCTTTGATATCGTCAAAGAGCAGGCGTATTTTCAGGAGCATCCCCAGCTCTGTGGCATGTATTACGGAGATGACTTTTTAAAGAGACCCATTGTATGGGCCTTGAGAAAAGGAAAGAGCCAAAATACCATCATTCTCACTGGACATTATGATGCGGTGGGCTTGGAACCTTATGGAACTGTGAAGGCCTATGCCTTGAAACCGGAAGAATTGAAGGAAAAATTAAAAGATCTGGAGCTGTCTCCGGAAATAAAGGCCGATCTGGAGAACAGTGATTGGCATTTTGGACGGGGAATCAATGACATGAAGGCAGGTCTGTCCATCAATCTGAATGCCATAGATTCCATTGAAGATGCTGAGGCAAATATTCTCTTT
Organism: Aminipila luticellarii; assembly: GCF_004103735.1. Lineage (NCBI taxonomy): Bacteria > Bacillati > Bacillota > Clostridia > Peptostreptococcales > Anaerovoracaceae > Aminipila > Aminipila luticellarii. The sequence goes on from NZ_CP035281.1 coordinate 712,592, forward strand.
ATGGCCGTCCACGACGAAGAAAATTTATCGGCAGGTATGAGGCAAGGGACCAAACTTCTGGTAGAGCTGTCTGAAAAACACCATTTAGATTATAAACTCATGGTCATTACAGAGCCTCACACCCGAAGTGCAGATGATCGGTTTAAAATGTTTACCGGAACGGTGGGTAAAATCATGCCGCTGATCGTGGCCAAGGGAAAGACCACCCACATCAGCGACGTGATGAACGGGCTGAACGCCACCCTTATCACATCCCGGATTGTAACCGAGCTGGAACTGAATCCGGAGCTTTGCTCTTCCGATTTGGGCATGATGACCACGCCGCCTACAGTGCTTTATGCCAGAGATTTAAAGGGAAGCTATGATGTTTCCATGCCGGAATACAGCGCCTTTTACTTGAGTTTTTCCTTTTTAAAGAGCAAGACAGCAGAACAGATTTTAGGCGAAATAAAGACCACAGCGCAAGGAGCATTCCGGAAGGTCATTGAGAAATATCAGGCGGCGCAAAGGTACTTGGACGAAAAAGGCGTGGAGCAGACCGGCAGTAAACAGGATTTTGAGCCTTTAGTTTATACCTTTGAAGAATTACAGGAAATCGCAAAAAAGAATAATCCTCGTTATGGGGAAGAAAGCCATCAGTTGTATGAAGAAGTTTCTGCACAGGTTCAGTCCGGAGAACTGACCATTCAGGATGCGGGTATCCAGATTGTAAAAAGAGTGATTCAGCTTTCTCAGATAACGGAGCCACTGGTGGTGGTAGGCGTGATTCCGCCTTATTATCCGCCGGCTAACAACAGTTACTTGGCTCAGGGAAGCGAGCGGTTTGAAGAGTGCCTGGAAACGATTTTGACGAAAAAGTATGGATTAAAAGTGGATAAAGAAGCATACTTTATGGGAATCAGCGACGGAAGCTATACCTGCTGTGCCAACCGGGCTGCAGAGCAAAAAATCATGGCGAGCATGGTCACTTCTGAAAATATGTACCATATTCCATTTGAGTATATGGAAAAGCTGTCCGTGCCATTTTTAATCCTGGGGCCATGGGGCAAGGATTATCATACCATCAGCGAGCGGGTCTATATGCCAGATGTGGAAAAGACACTGCCGGAACTGATCCAGAACTTGGTCTACATGGTGTAGTATAGTATTAAATCCCAACTATTCACTGCTTTCTTAGCGAATGGCTGGGATTTTTTAGTCCTCAATTTTGTAAATAGGAGCAGATAGCTTCCTTCTATAATTTGCTCCAATTGTATAATGTGTAGGGCATCTACAGTCAAGTGGACATCAAATACAGTTATATTGACTTTTTGATTCTGCCGACCTATAATCATTATGAAATTGTAAGGAGGCTCTGATAAACTGGCTTTCTGACGGAGCTTCCATGAACTATATCAACCAAAAGAACCGATACATAATTGTTCCTCCAGTGGCTGCACTTCACATTAGTTATAAGCAGAAGAGAGAATTAGAAAAATGGAGCTTAAGATCTTGGAGGGATTGCGGGAGGACTCAAAAATGGAGCCTAATCAGAAATATGCGTCAGGTGGCAGGTTAAAATCGGAAAGGAAGTGATGAAGCTGAAAATTAAGTCTATAAAGAGATTTACTCCCGCGGTTACGGTCATAATTCTGTTTGGCGTAATTAGTTTACTTGGAGATATGGTCTATGAGGGCGCCCGGAGTGCTAACAGCCAGTATTTTAATCTGCTGGGGGTCAGTGCGGCACAAGTAGGTCTGGTTTTTGGCATTGGGGAGTTCCTGGGATACTTTTTAAGGCTGATAGCCGGCGTCCTATCGGATAAAAGCGGCAAGCATTGGATCTTTATTTTTGCCGGTTATGGGATGCTGCTGGTGGTGCCTGTTATGGGATTTACGATGAACTGGGATATCCTGATTGTTCTCCTCCTGATGGAACGAATTGGAAAGTCCCTTCGAAATCCCGCAAAAGATACCATTTTGTCCGGAGTTGCAGAGAATCAGGTGGGAACCGGATTTGCCTTTGGACTTCAGGAGGCTCTGGATCAGATCGGCGCATTTAGCGGCCCTCTGATTTTCTCGCTGGTTTTCCTTGTTGCTGGCAGGAATGGAATCCAGGAATACCAGTTAGGCTATAAATGGCTTGTTGTTCCATTTATTCTTTTGATGCTTTTTGTGGGCTATGTCTACCGCAAGATCAAAGGTTATGGCTTGATCAGCAATCTTAAGATAAAGGAGTTCCGTTCAGAAAGACTCCAGCCGATTTTCTGGATCTATACGGCCTTCACCTTTTTCTGCACCTTGGGGTTCGTCAATTTCAGCCTCATAGGCTATCACCTGAAGGCAGATCACCTGATGTCGGACGGAAACATCACGCTGCTATATTCGGGAGCGATGGCTGTGGATGCTGTAACAGCACTGATTGTCGGGAAGCTATATGATAAAATGAAGAAAAGGACAGGTAGTAAGACAGGAGGGCTCACCGTTTTAATGGCGATTCCATTTATTACGCTGCTGCTTCCATTTCTGACGATGGGGAAATCTCTCTTTTTGATCGTGATTGGTATGATGATCTTTGGTGTGATCATGGGCACCCATGAAACCATTATGCGGTCGGCTGTCGCAGATATTACGCCCTTTTATAAACGTGGCACCAGCTTTGGGGTTTTTAACACCGGATACGGTCTGGCTCTTCTGATCAGCTCGGCGTTGATGGGATGGCTGTACGATATGAATCAAACTGGAATTATTATCGCTTTCACCTGCGTTGCGGAAGCCATCGCCGTTTTTCTGTATTTTAAAATGACCCATACGGTAACAAACCAGTTCTGATAATTAAAAATGCTTAGCTTATAGGCAGAAGCCAGATGAGCAGATAGGAGAAATTGAAATGAAAGTAAAAATTAATGAAGGCTGTATTGGCTGTGGATTATGTGAAGAAACCTGTCCTGAGGTCTTTTCATTAAAAGAGGACGGAAAAGCTCAGGTGGATAAACAACCGGAACCGTCACAGCTAAGTCAAGTGCAAGAGGCTGTCGAATTATGTCCGGCACAAGTTATTGAATTATCTAATTGGTAAAGTGGCGGACGGCAATTATCTAAAATCAGCACAAGGTACAATATATCCGCTATCAGCCGATATCCATAATTACTGTACGTTCCTGTTACTTTGCTCTACGGAGCGTAGATTGCTTTTATAAGCTGTCCGCGCTATTATTAAAGCAGGAGGTGAATAAGAACATGGATATGAAACGAAGAAAAGAACTTTTAGATGAATATAAAACCCGCCGGCCGGAAATGGGCGTGATTTCTTTTAAATGTGCTACAACCGGGGAGTCCTTTTTGGGGATCTCCACAGACACCAGAGCAGATTTTAACAGCAACCGGGCGAAGCTTTCAATGAATTATCATCCGAATAAACGCTTACAAGAGCTTTGGAATCAATACGGAGAAAGCAATTTTGAGCTTTCCGTATTAAAAACTCTGAAATATGAGAACCGGGAAGAAGATCACACCCTTAAGCTGGAGAGCCTGCGGGACGCGTGTTTTGCAGAGGATTCACGAGCAAGGCGAATTTGGAAATGAACGGGATATCAGCACATTTAATTTATCATACCTTGCTTTTATGGGAATATCAGGAATTGAAAAAGCCAGCGGTTTGAAACGCTGGCTACGAACGAAGTCCTGTGAATAAATCAGCCTTGAATATAGGTGTTTGTGGTTGAACTGGTGAAGGAATACAAGGGACGACCCAGTATTTTTTCCAGAGTCATGCCTAAGCGGTATAATTGCTGATGATCAATACCGGTCTCGATATTCATTTCGTTCACCATAGTAGTAAAATCTTCCGTACTGACCAGACCGGTCCTTCGTGAATCAAAATAATAATCTCCGGAGCCGGGCACAGGTACTCCATCCATAAAGTTGGCGACCTGACCGCCGATTCCCCCGATACTGACATCAAATGTGGTAATACCAGCCTGCATGGCAGTTAAATAACCTGCAATGCCCGTTCCTCGAATGTCGTGAATGTGGAAGGAGTGCAGAGATGGATCAGGATATTTGCTCAGTACTGTCTGGAAATACTCCATGATTTCAATCGGTGTGGCTTTGCCGTCGGGGTCTGAATGCTCTATCTCATCGAATCCTATGGAAAACATTCTATCCATAAATTCATACGCTTTTTCGATAGGAACACTCCCCTGAATCGGACAGCCGAAAATGGTACCGATATTGCCGAATACTTTTTTTATTCCTGCGTCGTGCAGGATTTTTATATTTATTTCGGCTTCTTTGAACAGTTCATCATGTGTACGCCTCATGTTTTTTAAAGCATAGGCTTCACTTGTGGCAATCTGCCCGGTTAATACGCGGTCGATTTTGACGCCCTGATTTACCAGATCAGCTGCGCGTTCACAGGCTTTCTTTGTCAGTGCAAGGACAGTATATTCCACATCATCACGCGGCGGCAGTCTTTTAAGCAATTCATCAATATCTTTAAACTGTGGGACATACTTGATGTGACTTAAGGAGCCCACTTCAATCTTTTTAAAACCGGCCTGTATCAATTTGTCAGCTATATATAGCTTTGCCTCCAATGGAATATACCGTTCCTCATTTTGGAGTCCATCTCTAAGGGTCACATCAATGATCTGCAACTTTTTCGGTAAATTTAATTTCATTTGTTAATAAACCTCCTCAATAGACCTGTACTGGCAGGACTAGGTTTTTGATTCTGACATACATTTAATGAATGATCAAACTCAATTTTGTGATTACGCAATCTGGTTATATATAATGCAAAATTTATGCCAAACAGGAGTTGTAATTTTATCAGAAATTTTTTTTAAATCTATGTTATAATTATCAAAAAATAAGTCTGTTTAATACTTCACGAGACCTTTTAATCTACAATGGAGGAAATAGGAATGAAGATATACGATATTATGAAGCCTTGGGAGGGAGAATGGATCCCGGAGCGGGGTATCGATCTGAACAGTGATATTCAGACGTTAAGGGCGGTGGACTTAGATATCTACGGTGCGAGAGCAGATGTGACCGATCAAGAAGGCCGAAAAGTTGGAGAAGTGGATATAGATATACTGAAATATTTGGTGGATATTTCAACATCCCAGGTGTTGGACAGCATTCTGGATAAATTTCAGGAAGGCGTGATTGCTATTGATGCTCGGGGCAGGATTTTTTATCTGAATCATGCGTACTCCAAGATTTTGGATATTCCCATACGAAAAATAATAGGGAAGAATATTCGTCAGGCGGAGCCCGGCGCAGAGATCATCAATGTGCTGGAGACCGGAATCCCCATTACCAAGCAAAAACAATACATAAAGACTCTGGATAAGTATGTATCTCCCAAGATCTATCCTATGAAAGAAAACGGACAGATCATTGGTGCCGTATCTATTTTCAAGGACACTACCAAGGAGGTCAAGTTAAAAGAGGAAGTGGTAAAGGCCAATGAAATCGCCATGAACTTTAAACGTCAGATAGAGGCGCAGCAGGAGCTTTCAAAACTGGAGATCGTCGGAAAGAGTACGGAATATCTTAAAACGGTTTCACAGGCATTGATCGTTGCAAAGACGGAAGCGTCGGTGCTGATCAAAGGAGAGAACGGCTCAGGAAAAGAAGTCATAGCCAAAATGATCCATATGAACAGCGGAAGGAAAGATCACCCAATGATTACGGTGAATTGCGCTGCAATTCCTGAAAACCTTATTGAAAGTGAATTTTTCGGATATGAAGGAGGCGCTTTTACCGGAGCTAAGGCCAAAGGCCAAATGGGGAAGTTTGAACTGGCTAATGGCGGAACGCTGTTTCTGGATGAAATCGGCGATATGCCATTTTCCATGCAGGCTAAGCTTTTGAGAGTCCTGCAAACTGGGGAAATCGAAAAAATCGGAAGGCAAAAGAACGTTCCTGTAAATGTAAGGCTGATAGCAGCAACCAATCAGCCGTTGGAAGATATGGTAGCAGAAAAGAAGTTCAGACAGGATCTCTATTTCCGTTTAAATATAGTAGAAATTAATGTCCCCTCCCTCAGGCAGCGGAGAGAGGATATCGGTTTGTTCGCAAATTACTATTTACAGAAATATAATCAGCAGTACCAGAAATCTGTTGCTCTTTCCCCGGAGGTCCTTTCCTTTTTTTATTCTTACAGTTGGCCGGGTAACGTGAGAGAACTTCAAAATTGTGTGGAATATGCAGTGATTATGTGCACGGAGGATTCTTTTGGCCTGGAATATTTACCTCCTCATATGCTCCAGCCTGCGCCATCAAAAGAAGGAGAAGGAGCATACCGGGGGGAGTCCTTGAAAAAGGCGGTGTCTACATTTGAGAAAGCGGTAATATTGGACGCTATGGGAAAGTTTAAAGGAAACAGAAATGAAGTTATGCAGGCTTTGGGGCTAAGCAGGAGGACTTTTTACCGAAAACTGAAAGAATACGAGATTAATTGTGACAAAAAGTAAACTAAAGTGTCGATTTTGGCACTTAAAAACCTTGTCCCTTATTTAAAAGTGTCATAGATGGCACTTTTTTCTATTTATATTGGCTGGAAACAGATAAGGAGGCCAGAAAAATTTTTGAAAACAATGATTTCAACCCCTTTATAACGTTGGCACAAAAATTGCTTTTGATAGATATAGAATAATTCTAATACGTTAGTCGGTAAAGAAAGGATGGAAAACGATGAAAACAAGCAGCTATTCAGGTTTTTACAAATTATCACCAGAAGACAGGTTAAAAGAAGTAAGGGAATTTACAGGTATTTCTGAAGAAGAAGCAGAGGTTATCAGTGTTCCTGGTGCTTTAAGCATGGATAAAGCAGATCACATGATCGAAAACGTTATAGGAACCTATCAGTATCCTTTTGGTGTTGGACTCAACTTTCTCATCAACGGAAAAGACTATCTGATTCCTATGGTCACAGAGGAACCTTCCGTTCTGGCTGCCGCCAGCAATGCGGCGAAGATGGCCAGAGATAACGGCGGATTCTTTGCAAGCAACTCTGGCTCTGTTATGATTGCTCAGGTTCAGGTTCTGGATGTTCCGGATCCCAATGGGGCTAAAATCAGAATATATGAAAACAAAGATAAAATTATTCAAATTTGCAATGAAAAAGACCCGGTGCTGGTGGAGCACGGCGGCGGAATGCAGGATTTAGATGTGAGAATTATTGACAGTATCATCGGGAAAATGGTGGTGGTGCATCTCAAGGTCAATACGCTGGATGCAATGGGCGCCAACGCTGTGAATACTATGGCAGAAGCAGTCGCACCTTATATTGAAGAACTGACAGGAGGCACTGTATACCTGAGGATTCTATCTAATTTGGCAATCCACAGACTGGCTCGCTCCAGAGTAACCGTTAAAAAAGAATCTCTTGGAGGAGCAGAGGTCGTTGATAAAATCATTAAAGCGTATGCTTTTGCTGCGGCAGATCCGTTCCGGGCAGCAACTCACAACAAAGGAATCATGAACGGCATTATTCCGGTGGTCATTGCTACGGGTAATGATACCAGAGCCATTGAGTCGGGAGCACATGCCTATGCAGCCCGTTCCGGACAATATACTTCACTTACCACATGGGAAAAAAATGCGGAAGGTGATTTGGTAGGAACGATTGAATTGCCTATGGCTGTAGGTCTGGTGGGCGGAGCTACAAAAATTCATCCGGCAGCCCAGATCGCTGTAAAAATGTTGGGGGTAAAGAGTGCTTCTGAGCTGGGTGAAATCATTGCCAGCGTAGGTCTGGCACAGAACCTGGCAGCTATAAAAGCGCTGGCTACAGAAGGAATACAAAGAGGGCACATGTCCCTGCACGCGAGAAACATTGCATCAGTTGCAGGTGCCAAGGGGGATGTCCTTGAAAAAATCGTTGACAGAATGGTAAAAGAAAAGAAAGTCAGACTGGAATATGCCCAGGAGCTCATGAAAGAATATTCCAAGTAAAGACAAAAAAGGAGGAATATGAAACATGGAAGAAAAGAAACATTTTTACGCGGATGTATGGGGAGATACGGTAGAGATTCGTGATCTGTTCATCGCAGTGATTATAGGAATTGTTATCAGCTTGTCCCTGTTTATTTTGGGATTGCAGTTCCTTCAGGGAAGGCTCACTGATGTAGCGCCAAATCTTGTAAAAGCCTATGCTTTGCTGATTGGCATTCTGGGGTCTTTGATCAGTGCTGTAATTTCTGCAAGCCTTTTTAAACCAAAACGTATTTTAAATGAAAAACATTTCTCTGAGGAAGACCGAAAGTCCGTACTGGATGAACTTGGAATTAATAAGGAAAAAGAGGCAGAAGCCTTGAAAAATGCTGAAAAACAAGTGATTGCTGAAATGAAGAGTCTGAAATTATATGAAATTTTTGCCGGTGATGAAGAAACGAAAGGATAGGTGAGTCAGGAATGGAAGCAACTTTACTATATGATTTGATGTGGGGAGTGGGAGGCGCCCTGCTGGGCGGACTGATCTTTTCCTTTATGGGCTTGATATCCGGCACGGATGAGACGGCCACCGTTGCCCCTCTTACGCTCCTGATCATTTTGCTGGGATTTCCGCCGGTGGCAGTTTTTTCCTTCTTTATAGGTTCGGCGGTCTCGAAGCATATGACCCATGCAATCCCCACAGCGCTCATGGGCGTTCCAGGAGATACCATGGCGGTTCCGCTTCTGGAGCACGCCAATGTACTGAGGCGGCTGGGCGTTCCTCATGTGGCTCTGCGTAAAATGATATCCGGAGCGATCTGCGGAGCCTTTATCGCACTGCCGATTTCTGTAGGATTTGCATCCCTGTTGGCTCCTTTTGGAGACATAGTAAAAGAATGGGCACCTATCATTTTCATTATCGCAGCGGTCATTATTGCGTATACTTCAAAGGGTAAATGGGCCAGTATTTTTCTCTTGATTCCATTTGCCGTATTTCTTCAAGGCCTTATCAAAATGGCCGTGGCAGCAGAGCATGCGGTTTCTATCAGTATCTTTTTGGGAATTGCCATAGGGCCGATGTTTGCGGATATTGTTACCCTGCTTTCCCCGGCTACCCGCAGCATGCTGACCAGAACCGGCCCGAAAGAATTTTGGCTGGCTCCGGAAATGAAGACCTGGAAGGGATATTTTCCTAATCCTTTGAAGATACTGTCTCCAAAACAGGCAGCCTATACCGCAGTGGGTGCGGGGATTTCTGCGCTGACCTTCACTTTCAGCCCTGTGGGAATGACGGTAATGGCAGGAGAGATTATTTCATCTAAGGTAAAAGGAACGTATCAAAGGCTGACAACGACTCTGTCCGTGATGAATGCGGTGACAGAAGCAACTTATATCGCAGAGGCCATCATACCCCTTATCGCGTTTGGAATCCCTCTAAGCCCGGTAGCGCTTGGGCCTGCGGGACCTCTTTTCAATGCTCCGCCGGTTTTCTCCAGCGATCCTGTACATAATCTGCACAGCATGATGGAACCGAGTCAGTTCCTGCTGTTTGGATTTATCGGAATCATTGTGGCAGCTCTGATTGCTTATCCTTTTTCCATGAACTACGCAAGAAAAGCCAGTGTTTTGGTTCTTCGAAAAGTAAGTCAGGAAGCCATTATCTGTATGTTTATGGGATTGATTATCGTTCTCTCTTTCTATGAAGCGGGAATTATTGGAATTTTAGTATCTGTTACGATCGGTATCTTTGGAGGAATTTTAAATAAGTTCTTCGGAGTGCATACAGGCGTTCAGTTCATGACCTTCTATGCATCCACATGGATGGTAGCGAAGCTTTTTGGATTCCAATAGTAACTTTGAACAGCTGGGTTCAAGGTTAACGTCCTGATCGTCATACATGAAAAAATACCGTAATTGTTGGTAAAATAACAATTACGGTATTTTTTATTCACTATTGATACAAATGAAAAGTGATACCGTCTTTCATTTTAATTCTCCGTGTCGGTCAATTTATCTAAATTTTCAACTGCAATTTGTCCGATATGAGTTAGTGCAATACTGCCAAGCTCCAGATCTGCCATATCAAACAGAAAGTTCTCTTTTCCTTTGGCCTGCATGACAGTCTCTTTAAAGTAAGCGTACAGTGTGGAGTCCGAATAGTCGGTATAATCTCCGTTTTCTAAGGGCTCTTCATAATCTAAAGTAAGGAGTCCCTTTGCTTCAAGAGCTTTCAGCACATCGGCGGTACGCCTCACTGTGTCCATAGAATCGTTTCTGTCGTGGAGATAAACAGGCGCCAGCGCAACAGACTCTAAATGGCTGGACTGGCTGCTTTTCAGAACAAATTGGGCTAAGGGCAGATAAGGTGTCTGTGCTAATTCTGTTAAAATCTCAATTTCTTCTTCTGACAGCTGTATAGTGGTTTCATGATGCCCGCAGCAGCATCCGCCGCAGGCCTGTCCATTCTCTTCCATTTCGTTTCCGTTGTCGTTATGAGAACAGCAGGACTGGTTATGTGAATGATTCATTATGCGTAATCCTTTCTATTTTTCATATAATCGCTTGGCCTTAAATTTTGGTTAGCAAAAGCTAATTGTTTAACCTAGAATAGCATAGGAGGATAGGCTTGTCAACAATATGAAATATTATTTGCTCTTTTCCCCATTTTCATTTAGTATATAAGAGAAAAGCCCAAATTTAACGAAACATTTAAAAACTTAACGGAAAGAAAATGCAGGAGGGAAAGGGAAAAGTGTGTAAAGAATGGGAGTAAAGAGATTAAAAAGCGTAAAAAATGGTTTGTTTTGTGCAGTGCTTGCAGCCGTAATGACAGCTGTCATGCTGTTTCCGAATATCACCTATGGTTATGGGGCTGAAAAAGACTTTAAGGTCATCGGGTATTATTGCGGTGAATGGTTTGATGTGCCGGTGGAAAAGCTGCAGGCAGACAAGCTGACCCACATTATGTATGGATTTTTGATACCGAAAGAGGATGGCAGCTTCAAGCCTTTTGAAGAACCGGAAGAACTGAAACAACTGATTGAAAAATGTCACAATGCAGGAACAAAGGTCTTTGTTTCCATAGGCGGATATTCAGATAAGGACGGAGTGCCGTTATTCCCGACTTTTGAAAAAATAGCGGCGGATGACAACCTGAGAAAGATTTTCGTCGATCATGTGATGGACGTGGTTCAGCAGTATGGTTTTGACGGAGTGGAATTGGATTGGGAATATCCCAAATACAGTACCAGCGCAGATTATGAAAAGACTGTGGTGCAGCTGTCTGAAAAACTGAAACCGTTAGAAAAAGGATTGTCAACAGCATTACCGGGAACAGGAACCACAAATGGTCAAAATGTCTGGGAAGCTCTGGCAGGCGTCACAGATAAAACCTTAAGCTGTTTTGATTTTATCAGCTTGATGTGCTATGATTTGAAAACCGATCCGAACCACAGTCCGATATGGTATTCGGAGACAACGATAAACTATTGGAAAACCTATCGGAATATACCGGCTGAAAAGTTAGTGCTGGGTATGCCACTGTATGCGAGACCAAGCTGGCAGCAATATCGATTCCTGGTGGACATGAACAGAGAATATGCCTATATGGATATGGTGGATACGCAGCCGCTCCAATCGACTTATAACGGGCTCAACACGCTTCGAGAAAAGACCATGATCGCATTGAGAAAAGCCGGAGGGGTTATGCTGTTTGATGTCAACGAAGATACATATGATGATACCAGCGTTGTATCAATGATCGATGATACGCTTCATGCCATGAACGGATTGAGCAGGGAACAGCTGAACAGCTATATAGGGCTTGTCATAGACAATAAGCCTTTGATTTTCAGTGAAAAGGATGGAATGGGAATGCCGTTTATAGACCAAAATAACAGAACCCTTGTCCCAGTTCGTAAGCTACTGGAATCTGTGGGAGCTGAGGTCAGCTACAGCGCAGATGCAGACGGAAAGACGAAATCTGTGGAGGCCGTCTTGAAGGATACGCATATTAAGATTAATATAGGCAGTGCGCAATATTGGGTCAATGACAAAGAAATGAACATGGATACCACTGCTGTGATAAAGGGCGGAAGGACTTATCTGCCGGCTCGTGCAGTACTTGAAGCCTTTGGGTATGATATGTCCTACAGTGCGGCAGGTAAATGTGTATATGCCACATCAAAGAATAAGAATTAGACCAGTCTTAAAGACCGTCTCCTGAGATAAGAGACGGTCTTTAATTTTTGGCAGGTCTGTGTCAGCCTCTCAGCATATGACTTGTATTTTGTATGTCAGCCCCGGCGTAATCTCTTTCAGGCTCTCGCAGATTCGTTCCAGAGCATTCTTTCGGTATTCTACAGAGGTGTTTTGGTTTCCCTGAATGACAAACAGAACTTTCGTTGTATTCTCTTCGATTTTATAGAGCTCGGAATCCCGGCAGTCCAGATATGCCAATATACCCTTTTGATCACGATATATAAAATCATAATCGGCGACCTTTTTCTCAGGAGCCATAATAGGATAGAAGATATCTTCCCTATGGGAAACCGTAAACTCAATGGGAAATTCAATTTTGTCCAGATCATGGGCACCTATTGATAAATACGATTGGAGTGTTTCCGTATTGTAAATATCCACAATCGTATTAATTCTTGGCATGGAGCCTCTTCTCTGAATGTTTTTAATGAGGGATTCAGCAGTAGGGGGATTTTTCTTTGCACTCCGTCCAATTTTTTGTACTAAATTTCTATACCCGGCTATTACGGGATTTTCATCCAGTTCATCCGGTTGAAGAGCTAATGCTCTTTCTTCTCTGCTTTTTAGAAGCTCTAAAATTTTGTCAGGCAGCGTAACAGAGGAATCTGTTCCTTCTACAACTGCTATCACAATGTCGTGAATACCCAGATTCACTAAACTTTCATTTAAAATAAAATTCATTTTCACCCTCCTGTTATGATGCCACAGTTATGCGGAAAACTGACTGTTATATAAGTTTGCATAAAACCCATTCTTGTTAAGAAGTTCCTCGTGCTTGCCCTGTTCAATGATATTACCGTCCTTCATGACCAGAATCACGTCTGCTTCTTGAATTGTGGATAGGCGATGTGCCACGATAAAGCTGGTTCTTCCGCGCATGAGCAGGGAAAAGGCTTCTTGTATTTTAAGCTCCGTACGGGTGTCGATAGAGGAAGTTGCTTCATCCAGAATCAACATAGGCGGCAGGCACAGCATGACGCGTGTAATGCATAAAAGCTGCTTCTGGCCTTGAGACAAGCTTCCGCCGTCTTCGCCTATGACGGTATCATACCCATTGGGAAGCCGCTTAATAAAGCTGTGTGCATGAGTGGTTTTTGCCGCAGCAATAATTTCTTCGTCTGTGGCCTCCGGTTTTCCCATGGTGAGATTTTCCCGAATGGTTCCGGATTTCAGCCATGTGTCCTGCAGGACCATGCCATAGCTGTGCCGCAGGCTCTTGCGGGTGACTTGACGAATATCACATGATTCTACCTGAATGCATCCGCTGTCAACGTCATAAAACCGCATCAGCAGATTGATCACTGTAGTTTTGCCGCATCCAGTAGGGCCAACGATTGCAATTCGCTGTCCGGGCTTTACCGTAAGATTAAAATTACGTATTAATTTTTTATCCGGCGTATAGGAAAATTCTACATTCTCCATAGAGACATTTCCCTGAACGCCTTCCAATCTTACAGCGGAGTCTGAATCCGGCATCTGAGGCTCCTCTTCTATTAATTCAAATATTCTGGAAGCACAGGCCAGAGCATTTTGAAGCTCTGTAATAACGCCTGAGATTTCATTGAAAGGCTTGGTATACTGGCTGGCATAACTCAAAAAACAGGAAAGCTGTCCTACGGTGAAGGCACCTCCGGTTGCAACACAGCTTAATGCTCCTGCCAGACCTACTCCGGCATAGACCAGACTGTTTATAAAACGGGTAGCCGGATTGGTAATAGAGGAGAAAAAAGTGGCATGGAGGGAGTATTTTGTAAGGCGGTCATTGATTTTATCGAATTGTTTCATCACTTCCTGTTCATGAGAAAAGGCCTGCACTACTTTTTGACCATGAATCATTTCATCAATAAGAGCAGTCTGTTGCCCGCGGGCTTCGGACTGCAGCCAGAACATCCGATAGGTCTTCTTGGCAATGAAACGTGCTACGAACAAAGACAGGGGAGTTAAAACGACGACTACAAGAGCAATTTTCCAGCTGATGGAAAACATAAAGAACAGTGTACCAAAAATCGTTAGAGCTCCGGTAAACAACTGTGTAAATCCAAGGAGAAGACCGTCTGCAAACTGATCTACGTCTGCAATGACACGGCTGACGATTTCCCCATAGGCATGGGCATCAATATATTTCAGCGGAAGCTTTTCAATTTTTTGGAAGGCTTCTTTACGGACATCACGGATGACCTGAAAGGTAATTTTATTGTTGATCGTATTCATAATCCATTGCAGAAGGCCGGTAATGCCAACGATAACCCCTATTTCCCCAAGCAGCAGCAGGATGCCTGAGAAGTTCACCCTGTCCTTTCCAACGATCAGATCTATGGTATTACCAATGAGAATAGGCACGTAAAGAGTCAGAACAACCGTCAGAGCGGCAAAAAGTATGGAAAGGATCAAAAGCAGACGGTAGCGCTTTAAATAATCCAGCACTTTTTTCCCGGTGCCCTTTTGAGCCGTATGAGTTTTCTTAAAAGCCGCCATGAGCAGAGTCCTCCTTTCTGAACTGGGATGCATATATTTCCTGATAGACCTTGCAGGATTGCATCAGGTTTTTATCCGTACCGATTCCGGCAACCGCACCGTCATCCAGAACGATGATCTGGTCACAGTGCTTTACTGAAGAAATCCGCTGAGAAACAACAAATACGGTAGGTCGGTTCTCCATGGTGCCAATGGCCTTGCGGAGAGCCGCATCTGTTGCAAAATCCAGTGCGGAGGAGCTGTCATCCAGAATAAGGATTTCCGGCTGCCTTACCAATGCTCGGGCAATGGTAAAACGCTGTTTCTGGCCGCCGGAAAGATTCTTGCCGCCTTGATCGACCATATAATCCAGCCCGCCTTTATTTTCCGTAACCTCTTTAGCCTGCGCAATCTCCAGCGCCTGAAAAATCTCTTCATCCGTTGCGTTCTGTTTTCCCCATTTCATGTTGGAACGGATGGTTCCTTTAAACAGGATGGACTTCTGGGGAACGACGCCGATCTTATCCCGCAGCATGTTGACGGGATATTCTTTCACAGGGATTCCGTCAACTAGAATGTCTCCTGCCGACGCTTCGTAGAATCGGGGAATCATGTTCACAAGCGAGGATTTCCCCGAACCGGTACCGCCGATGATTCCGACGATTTCTCCGGGCCTTACTTTGAAATTAATATCTGTCAGAGCGTTATCTCCGGCATTTTTATAGCGGAGGTCCACGTGATTGAATTCAACCATAAAGAGGCTGTTTTTAGGGGCAGGTATATGTTCTGATTCCGTAAAATCGGAAGAAATCTCAAAAATCTCTTGAATACGGTTCCCGCATGCAATAGATTTATTAATTGTAATAATGAGGTTTGCCAGCTTAACCAGTTCTGCAAGGATCTGGGACATATAGTTATATAAAGCTACAACGGTGCCCTGTGTGATGATTCCCATATTTACTCGGATTGCACCGGTCCAGATGAGCCAGATGATAGACAGATTGATGATAATATAAGTAATGGGATTCATCAGAGCAGAAATGCGGCCGACATATTTTTGAATTTGAGTCAGTTCTTCATTACAACCTTCAAATTTGCGGATTTCATCTTCTTCCATGCAAAAAGCACGGATAACACGAACTCCGGTGAGGTTTTCTCTGGTGATACGAAGAACCTGATCCAGCTTTGATTGCACTTTCTTATAGAGCGGGATGCACCAGAGCATGATGCCAAATATTACAACAGACAGAAAAATAATGGCTGCAACAAACACCAGTGCAGACTGGACATCAAGCATAAAGGCCATGATCATGGCACCAAACACAATGAAGGGCGAACGAAGCAGCAACCGAAGTGTCAGATTTACACCGGATTGTACTTGATTCATATCACTGGTCATTCGGGTAATCATGGTTGAAGTGCCGAGCGTGTCCAATTCGGAATAAGAAAAGGATTGAATATGTGCGAACAACGCATGTCTTAGATTTTTCGCAAACCCGGCAGCCGCCTTTGCCGCATAATATTGGGCGGTGATGGAGCAGGCCAGACCGATGGTCCCAAGAGCTGCTAAGAGCAGGCACATGCGGAAAATATAGCCCGTATCCGCATATCGGATACCGTGATCAATAATTCTGGCTATGACAAGCGGTACCAATAATTCAAAGGAGGCCTCTAAGAGTTTGAAAAGAGGACCGAGAATGCTTTCTTTTTTGTAATCTTTTAAGTAAATTAATAGCTTTTTCAAAGTAAATCTCCAATATAATTCATTTTCCGATAGGTATACTATACCATATAATTATACCATAAGAGTTATCTATTTAGTCTGTACAAAAGGAGCAGAATCTAGTATGCTGAATATATAAAGGTTTTTTGTTTATTTTGTTGCATTAATATTTTTTTAGGAGGATATCATATGAGATTTTGTTGGAGCACATTAAATGTGAAGAACTTGGACGAATCGATTACATTTTATCAGGAAATTCTTGGTCTGGAGATGAGCAGAAGGGTCAGCGGCGGGCCGAACACAGAGATCGCCTTTTTAGGGGAGGCCGGCCAAACAGAAATCGAGCTGATCTGTGACGGAGACAACCAATCTGTCAACGTTGGTCCGGATATTTCGTGGGGTTTTGAAGTGGATTCTCTCGATAAGGCACTGGAGAAGGTGAAAGAAAAGGGAATAAAAGTGGAAAGCGGGCCAATTCAGCCGAACCCGCATGTAAAGTTTTTCTTTATTAAGGATCCCAACGGCATGAGGATACAACTGGTTGAACAAATTGCTTAGAAAAAGAATCCGGAGTTAACAGGCATTATTTCAATGTACAAGACTTGTCAGGAGGCGATTTTTATAGTTGGGTTAATCTGTATGATAGGAATTTTATTCGTATTTATACTATTCATAAAATTAACAGGGGTAGGAAGCTGGAAAATAATATTAAATCAGATTTTATCAGCATATATTGACGTGAAACGATTACATCCCAATTTGTCAGATAAAGACGTGTTCATGCGCATATTGGATGAGAGATATAAAACGGAACGGTATCGTGCAAAAAAAGAGAAAGCAAAACGCATGATCCAGAAGGAAATCGAGGAAGGGCGGTCCATATTGAATCAGTATAGTCTGCCCATATTGATTTACATCAGCCTGATTATTGAGAAAAATAAAATATTGAACCGCGCTTTGAGCGCACAGGAAGTGCTCACCATAATCAGGGCGGAATTGCGAAGACAAGGGTTTTTTGATTGCAATATGGAAGAGATCATTTAGAGAATTCTTAAAATCCGTAGTAAGATCTTTTGCAAATATTCATTAAAAAAGACGAAAGAAGCTGGCCTGCTGTGATTTATTTCATCATGACAAGCCAGCTGATTTATTATATCCACAGGAAAGACTTGCAGCAGAGAGTAGACTTCATAAAGTTGGATACAATATTTACAGATTTTAAAAGAGAAGAAGGTGGTTCAATGTCTGAAAATACAAAACCGAATTTATTGATAAATGAGACTTCTCCCTATTTACTGCAGCACGCTCATAACCCGGTAAATTGGTATCCATGGTGCGATGAAGCGTTTAAAAGAGCAAAGGAAGAGGACAAGCCGATTTTTTTAAGCATCGGTTATAGTACTTGTCACTGGTGTCATGTGATGGCTCACGAAAGCTTTGAGGATCAGCAGGTAGCAGATATTCTGAATACACATTTTGTGTGTATAAAGGTGGATAAAGAGGAACGGCCGGATATCGACAGCATTTATATGGCAGTATGTCAGGCATTCACGGGCAGTGGAGGATGGCCTACCAGCATTTTTATGACGTATGAGCAAAAGCCGTTTTTTGCCGGAACTTATTTTCCTAAAGGATCGAACTATGGTATGATGGGATTCATAGACCTGCTGGACGCGATTATTCAGAATTGGCAGACGAACCGGCACCAACTATTAGAAACCTCGGAAGAGGTGATCCGGCAGCTTCATGCTCCGGCTAAAAAAAGTGAATCCATTGATGGTATGCTGATAGATGAAGCAGTGCAGCTTTTTGAAAAAGGCTTTGATAAAACCTATGGCGGATTTGGCAATGCTCCAAAATTCCCCATGCCGCACAACCTATTGTTTTTAATGAATTATTATGGAGCCAAGCCGGATAAAAGTATTCTGGAAATGATTGAGACCACCTTGCTTCATATGTATAAAGGCGGCATATTTGATCACATCGGATATGGATTTTCAAGGTATTCCACAGACCGATATTTTCTGGTACCTCATTTTGAAAAAATGCTTTATGACAATGCTCTTTTACTGATGAGCTATACGAAAGCCTTTGAGCTGACAGAAAAGGAAATCTATAAACAGATTGCGCAGAAGACAGCACAATACGTTCTGCGTGAAATGACAAGCCCTGAGGGCGGATTTTATTGTGCACAGGATGCGGACAGTGAGGGGATAGAGGGGAAATACTACGTATTTGATTATGATGAAATCACAAGGCTGCTGGGAGAAGAGACCGGTAAAGCGTTTAACGCATATTATGGGATTTCGGAAAAAGGAAATTTTGAAGGCAGAAATATTCCGAATCTGCTGCATCATACCAATATGGATGACCGATTCCGGGAATGTCTTCCAAAGCTTTATAAATATAGAAAGTCCCGCGCACAGCTTCATCTGGATGATAAAATCCTGACTTCCTGGAATGCCTTGATGATTGCTGCATTTGCGGAAATGTATCGTGTGCTTGGAGAAGAAACGTATCTGAAAGCTGCTGAAAAAGCCGATCAATTTATTACGGAAAACCTACAGGAGGAGGATGCCTTATTTGTCAGTTTCCGTGAAGGAGTCCGTTCATCCAGAGGATTCTTGGATGATTATGCTTTTTATATTTTTGCCCTGATCAAGTTATATGAGGCTACCTTAAATACGGATTATTTGAACAGGGCAGCCGATCTTTGCCGCAAGACGATAGAAGAATTTTGGGATGAGGAGAACGGCGGCTTTTATCTCTATGGAAAAGAAAATCAGCAGCTCATTATAGTCCCTAAAGAGACTTACGACGGAGCCATCCCCAGCGGTAACTCTGTCATGGCTTATAATTTGGTCAAGCTTTCACATATTTTGGAAGTAAGGGAATTTATGGAAAAGGAGAATCAGCAGTTGGAATTTATGTCTGCTTCGGCTAAAGAATATCCGGCAGGATACAGCTTTTTCTTGACCGCTCTGTGGATGCATTTGAATCCGCCGGAGCATATGGTATGTGTGCTGGCAGATCCGGCAGATTTAGGCAAGATTAAAGGCAGGAGAAGACACGGTGTCGATATAAAGGTATTGGAAGCTCCGACCGCCGAATATCCGCTGATAAATGATAAAACGACCTTTTACGTGTGCAGAAATCACAGCTGCCTTCCGCCGACAAATGAGGGGACCAAGGCATTTGAAATAAAGGAGGATGTATGATAAAAAGAAAAATTGTAACAGGAGCTCTTGTTTTAAGCTTGATATTATCCGGTGCTGTGTTTGCGTATGCAGAGGATGCGCCTGCATTTCAGGTAAATGGAACCAGTGTAGCATTTAATTCTGAAACAGGGCTCCCTTATGTCAGTGAAACGGATCGAACCATGATGCCCTTAAGAGCATGCCTGAACGCCATAGATTGTCAGGTAGATTGGAATCAAGAAGAAAAAACGGCCTTGCTCAGCAAAGGCGATATAAAAGTAACCATTCCTATAGGACAAAGCACTATTTTTGTAAATGAAAAACAGGTGAAAACGGATTGCCCTGCTGTACTTAAAAATGGCAGAACCTATCTGCCGCTGCGCGCTATAATGGAAAGCTTTGGATACGCAGTGGATTGGGACAATAAAACCAGAACAGTTCATGCTACTGAACTGACTGCTTCTACGATTAATGGCGGAACTACGGGAATCTTTTCACGCAGGCAGCTTACCTTTGATGGGTTTGACGGTATTGAAGGAGATGTGACCCTTCCTTATGTCAACCTTGCGGAGAAAGGAGACTGCCCTTATGTGTATTTTGGATTTGATTGGGAAAATGATTTGGGAAATGTGGAGGGCGGCTTTCAATTTATAGAGGATGAAGCCCATCCCGGTTATAATAAGTGGACCGTGTTCATGCGGCAGGGAGCCTCCTGGCTGAATGGCAGCAATTCTTATTTAGAACAGGGTTCAAAACATCATTTAAAATTATATGCAGAAAATGTGTCAAAAAATCAAGCGGACCTGGTTATTCAACTAGACGGCAGGGAAGTCGTACGAAAGGTTTCAGATCGTGCGGATTTTGATAAAGCCTGTGCCAAAGCAGTGGTATCCATGGCCATGTCAAAGGTCTTTGATGGAAGTAATTGCTTTTCACAAGCCAAAGGAGCGAAATTGGAAAATGTGAAGGTATCAAAAACAGGAACAGATTCTTATTCAGATTTTTATGGGTATGAATTATATCATAAATGGAATCCTTCCCTGGGAAAGTCAGGTATGTGGTTCGGAACGGCGGACTGCATTTCCTCCTACCTTCATTACGACCAGGATGGGGGCGTTTCCATATATAAGGCCAATTGAGTGCAAGGCAGAATCCTCGGATAGATCTGCCTGTTCAGCAGCAGATAAAAAAACTGCTTGTGAAGCTTGAGCCATTTGGTATATACTATTAGCATTGAAAATTTGTAGGAGGTGGTTTTGTGGAGGAAAAGGAATACTACTCCATAGGTGAAGTCAGTAAAATTTGTAATATATCAAAAAAAGCACTAAGATTTTATGACAAAATAGGTATAATCTCTCCTGACAAAGTCTGCGATGATAATAATTATAGATTTTATAACAGGACCACGCTATTATCTTTGCCGGTTATAAAATATTATAAGCAGATGGGTTTTAAGCTGGAAGAAATGCGCGAACTTTTTGAAGGAAATACGTATGGTATTATAGAAAGGCAGTTTCGGCGTAAAATTGATGAGCTGAAGGAGCTGGAAGAAAACATACACAACAGCTATACTTCTGTGAAGGATTGGTATGATCTGATTCTGGAAGCTCAGCTTGTTATCGAAAATGATGTACATGAAGTAGCGGTAAAGTATATCGATGCGACAACGTACTGTTTTATGGATCAAGCTTTTGAATACAATTACAGAGAATCTATCATCAACATAGAGTGGACGAACTATCTAGAAAGTATTAACAATGAAATAACAGGGCCTGTGGTTCTGAGTTTCCCTTCTTTCAAAGAGAAGATGGATGGCACCTGCCAAAAGGTTCGGATCATGCAGGAACCCATTCTGGAATACAAAGAAGAGCAAGTGACTAAGATGGGCGGATACATGGTCGCTTCCTGTTATCACATAGGAAGCCTTGAGAGCATTCATGAAACCTACCAGAAAATTTGTAATTGGGCTGACAGCCACGGATATATCTGTACGGAAGAATGTTATGAGCGGTATGTTACGGACTATTGGACCACCAGAAATGAAGATCAGTTTGTCACAGAAGTGATGATTCAGGTCACCAGAGGATAAAAAGTCATTCGAATTTGTATATTTGTATAATAAAATAGATTGATATAAAAGAAAAGCATTCCCTTAAGGGGAATGTTTTTTCTTTTAGTCCGATAAAAACATTAAAAATAAAAAAAAGAACGCTCACCACATTTTCTGGGTAGAATAGAGTAAAGGTGCGGATATATGGAGCTTTTAAAGTCAAATAATCCATAAAATCAAGAGGTAATTGTATGGCAGTAAAACGTTTTAACCGCAAGAAAATACAGAAAAAAACATGGATTGACATTCCCCTCTAGGGCAAGGATTATAATGAAAGCATATGAATATATAAGAAAAACATATTAGAAAAGAAGGAGATCGGATGGGCTATTTATTTTTGGCAATATCCATTGTTACAGAATTGATCGGGACAACGTTTTTGGCGTACTCGGAAGGCTTTACAAAGCTGAAGCCGTCCATCATCAGTGCGACGGCATATATTATTTGCTTTTACGTTTTTTCAAAAGCACTTACCATGAATCTTCATTTAAGTGTTGCTTACGCTACTTGGTCTGCGGTGGGTCTGATCGTAACATCTTTAATCTCCGTTTTTCTTTTCAAAGAGGGGATCACTCTTGCCGGAATCATTGCTCTGGCTATGATTACCATAGGTATTGTTATTTTAAACTTATTTGGAACTCCCCCGCAATAACGGTTTTTAACAAGACTTAGATACGATTTTATAAAAAGACAATATATGAGGGGACATAAACATTCCACTAAGGGGAAGGTTTGTACTTTTCTTTAGTACGAAAATGGTTTTAAAATTAGATAAAGGATAAAACTTAAGCGAAATTGTATACTGTCAAGGAGTTTTAACAACAAAAAAATACGGACAAAATATCTGTTGACATTCCCCCATAGGGCAAGGATTATAATCAAAGAAAAAGCATAGAAAAGGTCAATGTCAGAATATGATAAAGCTATAATAATGAGGCATGTGGGCATAATAAAACTGCGATTATATAAATGTAGTAAAAAATGTAAAAATAGCTTTTGTCAGTAATGAAGGTCATTATAAATTTATTAATGATAATACATTAAAAAAACGTAAATGTATCAGAACTTACGTTGAAGTGAAAGGAGTTTTATTTTTATGAACGAAGTTTCAGGAGCAGTGAGCGCGCAAGCGGTAACTGCGAAGAAAAAATTGGCGAGTTCCTTCTTTAAAAAAGGAATAACGATCGCTATCCTATCCGGTATTTTATATGGGTTTTATACGGCCTTTCTTACTCTTGGCATGACAAAAGGTGTATGGTCAGACTGGTATGGTGCTAATACAGCAGGACTTTCCGTCTTCATCATTACATTTGCTATTGCATCCATAGGCAGTTCACTGAACGATACTTTAAGCGGTGTCTGGGCACTGGCTTATGCCGCATTCAGAGGTAAGGCCGGCGACTTCTTTAGAGTACTAAGAACAAAACCGGGCAAAATTATGATTGGTGTAGCTTTAATAGGGGGTCCTATTTCCAGTACGGCGTACGTAATAGGCCTGCAGATGGCTGGTTCCATTGTTGTTCCTATTTCCGCTCTTTGTCCTTGTATTGGAGCTATCATATCCAGATTTCTTTATAAACAGGCGTTAGGAGCACGTAGATTGATTGGTATTCTGATCTGCGTAGCAGCCAGCGGAATCATTGGAGCACAGGGAATGGCATTAGACGCTCCGGATGGAATGCTTCTTGGAATCTGCATCGCATTTATCGCAGCTGTCGGCTGGGGTATCGAAGGTTGTGTAGGCGGATATAACTGCTGCATGATGGATTCAGAAATTGGTATCACAATCAGACAGCTTACATCAGGTTTATCCAACTTAATCGTTTTAGTACCAATATTCGGTATGTTAAGCGGAGAAGGTCCTGGAAAAACATTGAGTCTTGCTGCTCAGGCTTTTTCAGACAGCAATTCTATTTTATTCTTTGTTATCTCCGGCGGATTTGCATTTGCTTCCTATATGTTCTGGTACAGAGGAAACAGCATGTGCGGTACTGCTTTAGGTATGGCTTGTAATGGTGCGTTCTCCTTCTGGGGACCTTTCTGCTGCTGGTTAGTATTAGGACTAGCTTGGGGCATCGAAGGCTGGAACCTTGCACCTGCGGCTTGGTTCGCTGCAGTTCTTATGATTATCGGTATATTTATTATTGCCGTAAATCCTTCAGAATTATTTGGCAAAAAGGAGGAGAACTAAGATGAAGAAACCATTAAACTATGCAATGCTTTTACATTTTACAAAAGTAGACGAGGCTTGTGCAGATGATGTCATCGAGTCTTTGAAGGGTGACTATTCAAACTATAAAGGTTTGAAAAGAGATGCCATGATCGAAGCAATCATGACAGCGGAAGCAAACGGAATTTTGGAAGAATCCAGATTTGAGATGGATAGCACCGGAAAGCTAAGAGTATACTACAGAGCAACTGGTGAAATGAGAGATATTATTCTTAAGGCCATCGGCTAAACACTGCCATAAAATTTACATATTGAAGCAATATGGAAAGTTTATGAATATGGCAATGAACGCAATTAATAATAAACATTTTGTTATTAATGAAAGTATCCTTAGGCTCAATGCACTGGGCCTAAGGGTAAATATGAAAGGAGGATATTCGTGAGATATTATGGTGAACAGGCATTAGGCCTGATTGAAACGCTTGGCATGGTACCTGCACTGGAAGGTGCGGATAAAATGCTGAAAGCTGCGGATGTTGAACTGGTAGCTTATGAAAATATCGGATCGACACTGGTTACAATTTTAGTTAAGGGTGACGTTGCTGCCGTGAAGGCGGCGGTAGAAGCCGGTGCGGAAGCTGCTTCCGCAATCGGAAAGCTGACCGCAAAGAATGTAATGCCTCGTCCAATTCCGGCTGTAGGGGACATCGTATCAGTACATGATATTGATGCCTAGTAAATTATTATTTTAAGAAAGGAACTACACAGATGGCAAATTTTGAAGCTTTAGGCTTAGTTGAAACCTTTGGTTTGGTTTTCGTTTTAGAGGCGGCTGATGCAATGTGTAAGGCAGCTGACGTGGAATTGGTAGGATACGAAAACACAGCATCTGGATACATCTCAGTATTAGTAAGAGGAGACGTAGGAGCATGCAAGACTGCTGTAGCTGCCGGAGTAAAGGCTGTACAGGAAATGGAAGACGGCAATCTTTACAGTTCAGTTGTTATCGCAAGACCGCATCAGGATCTTGAAAAGATCATTGCTCGTTACTCGCTCGACAAATTACTTGGTTAATAATCTGCTGTTAAATCAGCAAGTTAGAATTTTGACGAAGAGGAGAGTCCTAAATGAATATTATTGATAATGATTTGCTCTCCATACAAGAATCTCGAATTCTTGCGGAGAATGCACGCGAAGCTCAGAAAGCTCTGGCAACTTTTCCGCAGGAAAAGTTGGATGAGATTGTTGAACGCATGGCGGAAGAAATCGATAAGCACATCGGCGAATTAGCTAAAATGTCCTGTGACGAAACCGATTATGGAAATTGGCAGGACAAATGCATTAAAAATAAATTTGTCTGCGAATATTTACGCACAAGACTTAGAGGCATGCGCTGTGTGGGCATTATCGACGAAGACAAACAAAACAGAACAATGGATGTGGGAGTGCCAATGGGGGTCATCGTAGCGCTTTGTCCTGCGACGAGCCCGGTATCTACTACAATATACAAAGCTTTAATAGCAATTAAATCAGGAAATGCGATTATATTTTCCCCTCATCCGAGAGCAAAAAATACGATTGCAAAAACTCTTGACATTTTAATTCGTGCAGCGGAGGGCTATGGACTGCCGGAAGGGGCTATTGCGTATCTGCATACGGTTACCCAAAGCGGTACGATTGAACTGATGAATCATAAAGCAACCTCTTTAATTATGAACACAGGTGTTCCCGCCATGCTGAATGCAGCATATCAGGCAGGAAAACCCGTTATATATGGAGGAAATGGCAACGGCCCGGCATTTATTGAACGCACAGCAGATATAAAACAAGCAGTATGCGATATTATTACCAGCAAAACTTTTGATAACGGTATTGTATCGGCAGCTGAACAGTCTATTGTGGTAGACAGCTGCATTGCCGCAGAGGTGAAAGCTGAATTACAAAATAACGGTGCTTATTTTATGTCAGAAGAGGAAGCTAAGAAGCTTGGTGCTTTATTCTTCCGTTTTGACGGAAGTGCAGATTCGGAAATGTTTGGTAAAACGGCTCAGCAATTAGCTAAAAAAGCTGGTTTCTGGGTACCTGACAATGTAAAGATCCTTATTTCGGAGCAAAAATATGTTTCGGATGAGAATCCATACTCGAAAGAAAAGCTATGTCCTGTTTTGGCTTACTACATTGAAGACGACTGGATGCATGCCTGTGAAAAGTGTATTGAACTCTTATTGAGTGAGAGACATGGACATACTCTCGTTATTCATTCCAATGACGAAGAGGTAATCCGTCAGTTTGCATTAAAGAAGCCAGTAGGCAGAGTTCTTGTAAACACACCAGCTGTTTTCGGCAGTATGGGTGCGACAACGAATCTGTTCCCTGCTATGACTTTAGGAAGCGGATCGGCAGGAGAAGGGATGACCTCCGATAATGTTTCGCCTATGAATCTGATCTATGTCCGTAAAGTTGGATATGGAGTGCGAAAAGCAGAAGAAATTACCAAGCGTATATTAGCAGAAGAAAGCGATTCCTCTTGTGCATCAGTGTGCAAGGAAGAAAAAGAATCTGAGAATATACAATTGCTTCACAGTATTTTACAAAAAGCTGTAGAAGCAATTCAAGAGTATAAATAGCTAAAATCAGACTGAAGAATCTGATAAAAATAAAGAAGAATGAGAGGTACAAATTTTGGATATTCGTGAATTTTCAGAAAAATTTGCAGAAGCTACCAAGAGTATGTCTGCAGAAGAACGCTCAGCTATCATGAAAATGTTTGAAGGTGTTTCAGGCGAAATTACAAAACCTGCAACGACCACTAGCGGAGACCACGTCGCTGCAGCTCATGGCTCTGGTATTCCGGAGGGAATGACCCAGAGACATAAATTATTAAAGGAAACTTATTTAAAGCAGGTTCCGACTATTACCACACACCGTGCTGTAGCCGTTACAAAAATTGCGAAGGAAAACCCAGGTATGCCGAAGATCGAACTTCGTGCAAAGTGTTTTAAATATTGCTGCGAAACCGCACCACTGGTTATTCAGGACAACGAATTGATCGTCGGAGCTCCTTGCGGCGCACCTCGTGCCGGAGCATTTTCTCCTGATATTGCGTGGAGATGGCTGCAGGATGAAATCGATACAATCGGAACTCGTCCGCAGGATCCGTTCTTCATTTCAGAAGAAGATAAGAAAATTTTACGTGAAGAATTATTCCCTTTTTGGGCAGGCAAGTCTGTTGACGAGTTCTGTGAAGACCAGTACAGAGAAGCTGGCGTATGGGAATTATCCGGCGAATCTTTTGTTTCGGATTGTTCTTACCACGCAACGAACGGCGGCGGAGACTCCAACCCTGGATACGATGTAATCCTTATGAAAAAAGGTATGCTGGATATTCAGCAGGAAGCAAAAGATCATCTTGCTAAATTAGATTATGAAAATCCGGATGACATCGAAAAGATTTATTTCTATAAATCAATCGTTGATACAACAGAAGGCGTTATGATTTACGCAAAGCGTATGTCAGAATATGCTGCTGAACTGGCTGCAAAGGAAACAAATCCTCAGCGTAAAGCAGAATTGCAGAAGATTTCAGAAATAAACGCAAAGGTTCCTGCTCATAAGCCGGAAACTTTCTGGGAAGCAATCCAGTCTATGTTTACCATTGAATCTTTACTAGTAGTAGAAGAAAATCAGACTGGTATGTCCATCGGACGTGCGGATCAGTATATGTACCCATTCTACAAGGCTGATATTGAATCAGGCCGTATGACTGAATATGAAGCATTTGATTTAGCCGGTTGTATGCTGATCAAGCTATCTGAAATGATGTGGGTTACAAGTGAAGGTGCTTCTAAGTTCTTTGCAGGATATCAGCCATTTGTAAACATGTGCGTCGGCGGTGTTACTCGTGACGGACGTGATGCAACAAACGATTTGACTTACCTGTTAATGGACGCTGTAAGACACGTTCGAATTTATCAGCCATCACTGGCTTGCCGTATTCATAAGGCTTCTCCGCAGAAATACCTGAAGAAGATTGTTGATGTAGTACGTGCCGGCATGGGCTTCCCTGCTTGTCACTTCGACGATACCCATATCAAGATGATGCTGGCAAAGGGCGTTTCTATTGAAGACGCCAGAGACTACTGCCTGATGGGCTGTGTAGAACCTCAGAAGTCCGGTCGTTTATATCAGTGGACATCTACAGCTTATACCCAGTGGCCGATTTGTATTGAGCTTGTTCTCAATCACGGTGTTCCGCTTTGGTATGGCAAACAGGTTTGCCCGGACTTTGGCGACATCAGTCAGTATAAGACATATGAAGAATTTGACGCTGCCGTTAAGCGAATGATTCAGTATGTAACCAAGTGGACAAGTGTTGCTACCGTTATTTCACAGCGTGTTCACAGAGACTTGGCACCAAAGCCGCTTATGTCCATCATGTATGAAGGCTGTATGGAAAAAGGTAAAGACGTTTCAGCAGGCGGTGCAATGTACAACTTCGGACCTGGCGTAGTTTGGTCCGGTCTTGCAACATATGCAGATTCCATGGCTGCTATCAAGAAAGTCGTATTTGACGACAAGAAGTGCACCTTGGAACAGCTGAACACAGCATTGAAGTCTGACTTTGCCGGATATGAACAGATTAAGGCGGACTGCCTTGCCGCTCCTAAGTATGGTAATGATGATGATTATGCAGATTTCATTGCTGCAGATTTAATCAACTTTACTGAAATGGATCACAGAAAATATAAGACTTTGTACTCTGTACTGAGCCACGGAACTCTGTCCATTTCCAATAATACGCCGTTTGGTCAGATGACAGGTGCGTCTGCAAACGGACGTGCGGCGTGGGCTCCGTTATCAGACGGTATCAGTCCAAGTCAGGGCGCTGACTTTAAAGGACCTACAGCGATCATCAAGTCCGTTTCAAAGTTGTCTTGTGACAACATGAATATCGGCATGGTTCATAACTTCAAGCTGATGGCAGGTCTTTTGGATACACCGGAAGGAGAAGCCGGCATTGTTGCATTGCTTCGTGCCGCTTGTGCGTTCGGCAATGGCGAAATGCAGTTCAACTATCTGGATAACAAGACGCTGATCGAAGCGCAGAAGCATCCGGAACAGTATCGTGACCTAGTTGTTCGTGTAGCCGGTTACAGTGCATTCTTCGTAGAATTGTGTAAGGATGTTCAGGATGAAATCATCAGCAGAACTATGCTGACGCATTTCTAAACTATAAATTAAATTGACTTTAAACAAATAGCTTTGCTGCCTGCGCTTTGTCGGCAATAAAGCCGCAGAAATTTGCGGGCAGCAATCCTTATTGGTTAAAGACCAAGATAGATCAAATTGGAGATTGAAATAGTATGAACAATGCAAACACAGGTGTTATTGAAAGAAAAGCAACGATTTTCAATATACAAAAATACAATATGTATGATGGTCCCGGTGTAAGAACGCTCGTGTTTTTTAAAGGATGTCCGCTCCGCTGCAAATGGTGCGCAAATCCCGAGGGATTAGAAAAGAAATTTCAAGTCATGTTCAAAAGCAATTCATGTACGAATTGCGGAGCTTGTGTTTCTGTTTGTCCGGTTGGAATACATTCTATTTCAAAGGATACTCAAGAGCATGAAGTACAGCACAACATTGATTGTCTTGGATGCCAAAAATGTGTAGAAGTTTGTAATGCTAAGGCACTTACTATTGTGGGGGAAGTCAAAACGATTTCTGAATTGATGGAAATCATTTTAGAAGACAAGACCTTTTATGAAGTTTCAGGAGGCGGAGTTACTCTGGGCGGTGGTGAAGTAACCATGCAGACAGAGGCCGCAACCAGTCTATTGCAGGCTTGCAAGCAGGAAGGTATCAATACTGCAATCGAGACCTGCGGATATACGAAAACTGAAAACATCTTAAAAATTGCAGAATTTACGGATTTATTTCTTTATGACGTGAAACAGATGGACCCAGACAAGCATTTTGAATGGACAGGAGTTCGTAATGAACAAATTTTAACGAATTTGAAAGAACTTCTTCATAGAAGATATAACGTCAAGGTTAGAATGCCTATGCTAAAGGGTATAAATGACAGTGAGGAAGAAATAAGGCAGGTCATTGAATTTTTAATGCCTTACCGTGATCAAAAGAATTTTAAAGGGATTGATTTGCTTCCGTATCACAAGCTAGGTGTAAATAAGTATAATCAGCTTGGTAAAGAATATCCTATTAAAGGAGATCCAAGCTTAAGTGATGAAGATTTAGACAGAATTGAAGGATGGATCAAGAAGTATGACTTCCCTGTGTCTGTTATTCGTCATTAGAAGGTGAAGGATTATTCGAACAGAAGTGAAAGGTAAGTTTTATGGGAACAGCTATTGAAAAAGCTACAGAGCGTATCATACAGGAATCGGTACCTGGCAAACAGGTCACCATTGCTCACGTGATTGCTTCGCCCATGCCTGATATATATGAGCGTTTGGGAATAGATGACAGAGGGGCTATAGGAATTCTCACCCTGTCACCTTATGAAACAGCTATCATTGCAGCAGATGTTGCAACGAAGACAGCAGATGTAGAAATTGGATTTTTAGATCGTTTCACCGGCTCAGTTGTTATCAGCGGTGATGTGCAAAGCGTTACGACAGCACTGGAAGCCGTAACTGACACCTTGTGTAACTTGCTTGGCTTTACAACAGTTCCTATTACAAAGACATGAAGAAAAAGCGTGTTATGGTGATAGGTCCTACGCATTGCGGAAAGACAACACTGGTAAATGAATTAAACGATTATGATGGTCCATTAAGAAAAACACAGGATACCATTTACGGAGAAAAAACCATTGATATGCCCAGTTCATATGTAGCGATTCCCTGGATGTATAAGCATCTGATCGCTACGGCACAAAATGCGGCATCGCACATATTACTGCTGGTAGATCAATCAAATCCAGTGGAAATTTATTCACCGGGCTTTGCCAGAGTGTTTAGATGTCCGGTCATCGGTGTAATAACCAAATGTGATTTGAAGCCGGAAAATGAGCGAGTGTGTTTAAGGCAGTTGAAGCAGATAGGTGTGAAAGAACCCTATTTTAAGATAAGTGTTCCGGAAGGAATAGGAGTCGAGGCTTTAAAGGCATATATAATTAGTACTACAAAGTAAGTAAAGGGGGATGAATATGAAATTCATAACCGAAGAAGATCTGAGAGATCTATATCGAAGTGAACCTTTTACCACCTATGAAATGGAACCGGGAACAAGACTTACCCCAGGAGCACGTCAGTTTTTAGCGGATCGGGGAATCAACATGTTTGACGACCAACCGTTTGTAAAGAAATATGTAGTGACAACCAGTGAAGATGCGACAAATGTGAAAGCGGAAGGAAAAAATCCGGAAGCCGGGCAAAAGAAACAAATAAGCTGGAAAGAAAAGAAACTTTATTGTAAAATGAAGTCAATGGAAGCTTTATTTCTTTCAACTGGGCAAGAGCTATTAAGCAAAGATGTCTTTTTAGCGCAAAGTGTGATCAATTTAGGCAAACAATTTGCGGGAATTAGAGCATTTGCGGAAGGTAAGGGCTTAGGTGAAGTCGTATGCTGTCAGGAGTGCAGCGGAATGAATGGAGAAAATTTCTGTGAAGATATGGAGGACTGTTTTGATATAACAGAATTTCATATGCAGCTGGAAAAAGGCAAGGAAATATTGAGTCTCCACAAACTGCGCTGCGCGCTGAGGGAAGTAGAGCCAGCGATAATGGAAGCATACGAAGACCAACCGAATGAAATGAAACGGTCTGAAGAAATGATCGGTAAAGTGAACAAAATTGTCAATGCTTTATCTCAAATGATTTGTTCAGCTGTTGGAGGAAAGGAATGTCAGAAAAAAACCTGACTCTGACAATATTCCCCGGTCATTTCGGGTGTGTATAATATGAAACCCACATGTTACATCGCAGATGCGTGTGCGGCTTCAAACTAAATAAAAAACAATTATGATGTACAGAAACAAACAGGTATCTTTACCCATAAGCCAAAGGATCTGATGTTTGCAGCTCCGCCGGAGCAGAACGAAAAAGGCGGAGGGGAAAGCATTGAACAGAAAGGATGTTGTAAAATGGAATTTCGAATTATTAAAACTCCTTCCAAAGGTACCATGGATATTCTCAAACGTCGAATGGGATCGAACAATAAATCAGACTTTGATAATGTAGATGCGGTAGGTTTGGTTCAGGGGAAAATGATTGAAATGATATGCGCAGCAGATGTTGCTGAGAAGGCAGTTGGTGTTACGGTCGAAGACATTAGAGGAAGCTGCCCTCAGAATATGATTTTGATTGCGATTTTCGGCGATACAGCATCTGTAGAAGATGCGATCCATGAGATAAAACGGAAATTGGAAGAAGGGAAAGATTTATGGTAACAGCAAGACTGATAGACAATGTATGGGCAACAAGAAAAGCGGACTCACTGAATGGCTTAAAACTCATGCTGGCAGAAATAATCGGCGGAGCATGTGAAGGCCAGCGAATGGTAGTAGCAGATATTATCAGTGCCGGGATCGGAGACCGAGTGATCGTGTGTCAGGGCTCCTCAGCCAGAAGGATGCTGGGGGATGATAATATCCCGGTGGATGCGGTAGTTGTCGGAATCATTGATGAAGATTGCAATTTTGGATGAATTCGGGAGGTATAAGAATGAGTCTTCTTGAACAAGTAAAAGAAGCCGGCATAATTGGTGCGGGAGGGGCAGGATTTCCTACCCATGCGAAACTAGCATCAGAAGCAGAATATATACTTCTTAACGGAGCTGAGTGTGAACCGCTGCTAAGAGTGGATCAGCAGTTGATGGCGATGTTTCCCGATGAGATAATAAAAGGCTTCGAAGCAGCCGGTAGACAAGTGAATGCGAAGAAAGCCATAATAGGAATTAAAGGAAAGCATAAAGAAGTAATTGCCATTCTGGAAGACAGAATTAAAGCGTTACAGTTGGGCGGATATGTGGAAATAGGAGTGCTTCCAGATATCTATCCAGCAGGAGATGAACAAGTATTAGTATATGAGCTAACAGGAAGAGTCGTACCGGAAGTAGGGATTCCGATTCAGGTAGGATGTGTGGTAATAAACTCAGAAACAGCATTAAACATTTACTATGCATCAGAAGGAAAAGCGGTAACCGAAAAATATGTCACTCTGGCGGGAGATATTCCTCAGAGAATGACTGTAAAGGTAGAAGTAGGAACACCGATTATAGATGTTCTGAAACTCAGCGGTATCGAAAACTTCGATGAGTATGCAGTCATAGCAGGAGGACCGATGATGGGTCCTGTTATGAACGATATAGGCGGATACATCACTAAAAAGGACAAAGGATTTGTGATCTTAAAGAAAGGTCATCCGCTGATCCGAAGAAAGAGTGCTTCAAAAGAGCAGACGAAGAGAATAAACCGAGCGACTTGTGAACAGTGCAGAATGTGTACGGATATGTGCCCAAGGTTTTTACTGGGACATGCCACACAGCCTCATAAGGTAATGAGGGCATTAGGGTATAAATCAGATAATTTGGAAGAGCAGATGATAGCTCAACTATGTTGTCAATGTAACTTGTGTGAATTGTTCGCATGTCCGATCGGATTATATCCAAAGTCAGCTAATAATTATTACAGAGACTTGCAGGCAGAGCAGGGAATGAGATATAAACGGACGAAGGAAGTATTTGAACCAAGAAGTGCAAGGGCAGACCGTTTAGTACCGAGTAAGAGACTGATCGCAAGAATTGGATTACACGATTTTGACAAGCCGGCACCGATGACAGACATAACCTTACAACCAGAAGTGGTGCATATAGCAACAAGACAGCATGTAGGTGCACCGGCAGTTCCGGTCGTAACTGTAGGAGAGCATGTACAGGCAGGGCAGAAGATCGGAAAGATTCCGGAAGAAAGTCTGGGAGCTGCCATTCATGCAAGCATTTCCGGAACCGTAACAGAGTGCGGAAATGATTATATTGCAATAAGGAGGGATTAATATGGCGAATGCAATAGGAATGGTAGAATTTACAAGTATTGCACGTGGTATTTACGCAGCAGACCAGATGGTAAAGATTTCAGAGGTAGAGATTGTGACAGCCAGCACGACATGTCCTGGAAAATATATAGCAATCGTGCATGGCGATGTGGCAGCAGTAGAAGATTCTGTCCACATAGGCGAGAAGGTAGCGGGAGAATACTGGGTAGACTCTATTATCATACCGAATGTTCATCCTCAGGTATTTCCGGCTATTACCGGATCCACAATGCCGGAGAGAGTACAGGCTATTGGCATCATGGAATCCTTCTCTATGTCCACCATGGTTATTGCAGCAGATGCTATTTTGAAATCAGCAGAACTGGAGCCGCTGGAACTGCGTTTGGGAAATGGTTTGGGAGGAAAGGCCTTCTTTACCTTTACCGGCGATGTGGCGGCAGTAGAAACAGGTGCTGAAGCAGGAAGAAATATTGCAGAAGAGAAAGGTCTGTTAGTGAATGCGGAAGTAATACCTTCCCCATCAGACAGACTGATACCGTCTTTGTTCTAATAGAGAATGATCTCTAAAATATGAAAGGGTGTGAAGCCAAATGAAAAGATTGATTTGTGCAAAAGATGTTGAGACCCTGGGAAAGCAGGGGCAAAAAGTGTTCTATATCGATGAAGACACACTGGTAACTCCGTCGGCAAAGGATGCGGCAAGAGCTTGTGGAATGACATTTTCTACAGAAACACCAGCTCCGGTATGCTGTGCGGCTCCGGCTTCGGCTCCGGCTGCTGAACCGGCTAAGGCTTGCAGTGATGGAGAAATCGATAAGGATATGATTTACAACGTTCTAAAAGCTTTAGCTGATAAGGGCCTGCTGCAGGGAGTGCTTGACGGAACAGCTTGCAGCGGTAAGCCATATACAGCAGAGCACGATGCATGCGGACTGAAAATTGTTCGCGGTAATACTGTACAGTATGACGTACTGGATACAGGAAACCCATCCGATAAGGTCTTTTATCAGGAAATTATCAATAAAGAAGACGGCTGTTCTATGAATGCCGGATTTATAACCATTGAAAACTGTCAGTTTGACTGGGAATGTGCATGTGAAGAGCTATATCATATTATAGAAGGAACATTAACAGTAACAGCAAACGGCAAAGTATATACAGCACAGCCGGGAGACTCAGTATTCTTCCCGAACGGTGCAAAGGTAGCCTTTGGTTCCCCGAATAAGATGAAAGCATTTTATGCGACGTATTAGAGGGAGATCTAGACGGAAGGAGGTATGTTAGATGCAGATGCAGGCGCTTGGAATGATAGAAACAAAAGGACTGGTCGCTGCAATAGAAAGTGCAGATGCAATGCTTAAAGCAGCAAATGTACAGCTGGTAGACAGAGTCTTTGTAAAAGGCGGACTTGTAACGATTATCATTGAAGGAGATGTAGGAGCAGTAAAAGCGGCAACAGATGCCGGAGCTGCTGCAGCCATGAGAATCGGAGAATTAATATCGGTACACGTAATACCAAGACCACATGAAGAAGTTGGAAAAACAATTATTTATCCAACTTCAAAAAAAAAATCTAGAGAAATAGCAGACGAACAGATATCCGAGCATGAAGAAAAAGTGGAAGCAATCATAGAGAATAAAGAAGAAGCACCGGAAAAGGCGGAGACAGAAGTAACTCCTGTTTCGGAAGCTGAAAGTGCAGAGCTTGATTTGAATGAATTCCATAAAGAAGACTTGGATAAACTGGTAGAGAAAAGCGGTATGGAAAAAGCTCTGGAAGCCTTAGATCAATTAAAGGTGACAAAGCTGAGAAACTTAGCTCGTGAATTTAAAGAATTCGGCATCACAGGAAGAGTTATCTCTAAGGCAGATAAGACTTCTCTGACAGAGGAATTTAAAAAATATTACGGGAAAAACTAGAAAGACAGAAGACTAAAAATATGTACTGAGGGAGAAAGAAAGGAGGAATCACAAAATGGAAAATTTTGATTATGATTTACGTTCCGTACAGGAAGTGAGAAATCTTGCAAGACTTGGAAAAGTAGCAACAGATAAGCTGGCTACTTACACAGAAGAGCAGATTGACAAGATTCTGCAAAATATGGTTCGAGTAGCGGAGGAAAATGCAGTATGCCTGGCACAGATGGCCGTAGAGGAAACTGGATTTGGTAAAGTTGCAGACAAAACATATAAGAACCATATGGCGTCCACTACCGTGTACAACGCAATCAAAAACATGAAAACAATTGGCGTGATTCAGGAAGATGTAGTAAACAAGATTATTGAGGTAGCAGATCCGGTGGGTCTGGTTATGGGTATCGTACCATCTACAAACCCAACGTCAACAGCTATCTATAAGGCAATGATTGCTATTAAAGCAAGAAATGCCATTGTATTTTCACCACATCCTTCCGCTGCAAAGTGTACAATGAAAGCTACGGAATTAATGTACAAGGCCGCAGTAGAAGCAGGGGCTCCTGAGAACTGCATCGGATGCATCTCTATGCCGTCCATGGCAGCAACAGATGAACTGATGCACGCAAAAGAAGTTGCTATTATCATAGCAACAGGCGGTCCGGGAATGGTAAAGGCTGCGTACAGTGCAGGAAAACCAGCATTGGGCGTAGGAGCAGGAAATTCTCCAGCGTACATTGAGAGAACAGCTAATGTAGAAAAAGCAGTAAGAAACATTATGGCCAGCAAAACGTTTGATAATGGTACAATCTGTGCATCAGAACAGTCCATCATCTGCGAAGAATGCAACCACGACGCAGTCGTAGCTGAATTTAAGAAGCAGGGCGGCTATTTCATGACAGCAGAAGAAACAGCAAAAGTTTGCAAGCTGTTATTTAAGAATGGTCACAGCATGAATGCTAAATTTGTAGGAAGATCTGCTGATGTAATCGCAGAGGGAGCAGGAATCTCTATTCCTGCAGGCACAAGAGTTCTGATTGGAGAACAGGGTGGCGTTGGTGACGGATATCCTCTATCCTATGAAAAGCTGACTTCAGTACTTGCTTTCTACACGGTCAAAGACTGGCACGAAGCTTGTGAACTAAGCATCGCATTACTTCAGAATGGCATTGGACATACGATGAGCTTACACACAGAAGACAGAGACATGGTTATGAAATTTGCAGCAAAACCAGCTTCACGTATCCTTGTAAATACAGGCGGAAGCATGGGCGGAACTGGTGCGAGCACCGGGTTGATGCCGGCCTTCACATTAGGTTGCGGAACCTGGGGCGGAAGTGCAACTTCCGAGAATGTAACGCCAATGCACCTAGTAAACATCAAGAGAGTAGCTTATGGCTTAAAGGATTGCGAAACATTGGCTGCTGATGATCCAACCTTCAATCATCCTGAACTTTCAGGCGGTTGCACAAGTGTTCCAAACAGTGTTGGCGGCGGTTGCTGCTCCGGTCCTGGAGCATTTAGTCCGGCTCAGTATGCAGCAATGGGCGATGCATTAAACAAAAGCTGCTGCACAACAGGAAATTCTGTAGAGCATGAAATAAATCAGGAAGATCTGATGGACTTAGTGAACCATTTGGTAAGTGCAATGAAAGGGGCTAACTAATATGGATAAATGTGAAGCTGTATTAAAGCTTTTACTGGAAGCTGTACAAAGCGGTGTGACTGCAGAAAATCAGCCCAATTCAAATGAGATTCCAGTAGGTGTTTCAAACAGACACATCCACCTTTCACAGGCAGATTTAAATGCAATATTCGGAGAGGGTTATCAGCTGACAAAGATGAAAGACCTGTCACAGCCGGGACAATATGCATGCAAGGAAACCGTAACCATTTGTGGTCCTAAAGGTGCTATTGAAAAAGTAAGAGTGCTGGGACCGGTTCGAAGCAAGACTCAGGTTGAGGTTTTGACCGGTGACTGCTTTAAATTAGGTGCTCCTGCACAGGCAAGACTTTCAGGTGATCTGTCAGGGACACCGGGAATTACTGTGATTGGCCCCAGAGGCTCTGTACAGACCACAGAAGGCTTAATCGTAGCCCAGAGACATATCCATATGACACCGGCAGATGCACAGCGTTTTGGGGTACAGGACGGTCAGACAGTCTGCATAAAGGTGGAAGGACCAAAGGGCGGCATGTATAGCAACGTTGCTGTCAGAGCAAACGATACTTCGGCTCTTGAATGCCACTTGGATACAGAAGAAGCAAATGCAATGGGCTTAGGTTCATCTGCAAAAATCACCATCATAAAATAAAAAGTGTTAAATAAGTTATTGAATAAAATACAAAAATAAATTAAAATTATAATTAATTTTAGGAGGATTTTAAAATGAAATATGATGCATTAGGTATGATCGAAACAAAAGGTTTAGTAGGTTCCATTGAAGCAGCAGATGCTATGGTAAAGGCAGCAAACGTAACTCTTATTGGTAAAGAATTCGTAGGCGGCGGACTTGTA
The DNA here is from genome assembly GCF_004103735.1 of Aminipila luticellarii. Classification (NCBI taxonomy): domain Bacteria; kingdom Bacillati; phylum Bacillota; class Clostridia; order Peptostreptococcales; family Anaerovoracaceae; genus Aminipila; species Aminipila luticellarii. Next base: position 750,882 of record NZ_CP035281.1, read on the forward strand.
ACAGTTATGGTAAGAGGAGATGTAGGAGCAGTAAAGGCAGCAACAGATGCCGGTGCTGCTGCAGCTCAGAGAGTTGGCGAATTAATTTCAGTACATGTAATCCCAAGACCACATGCTGAGGTTGAAACAATTCTTCCAAACGCAAAATAAGATAAATAAAGTAAACGTGAAAAAGCGATCCCGCAGGATCGCTTTTTCATTATAGATGGTTAAGGCTTACAATACTAAGAAAACCTCTGCGAGGCGCTTTTAGCTCGCATTTTAATGGTAGCTTTTTATGATACTCCATCAATCTCGCAAGCGGTATTTCCTACGTAATAAAAATAGGAAATCTCCGAAAAGATTCCCGCTTCTTCGGGTATCCTCATAAAGAACAAGTGCTGTTTCGTGCGGCTTGAATCCCCTTTTGTCATTCCCCTTAACTTCTTGCCTTTATATCTTAATATTATAGCGGCTCAGTTTCAAGAAAACAATTCAGGATTTTATAATGGACGAATATAGTTGTATTTTACAGCGGCGTTTATTTACCGCTGCTGTGTGCAAAGGTATCCTTATCTGATATGGGTATGGATATGGACCCCTTATTAAAAAAGTGGAATAAAATTAAAAAAAGTGTTGACAGAGAGAGGATAGTTTGGTATCCTAATAAAGCTGTCCCGTGAGACAGGGCTACTCCTTCCAAAAAGGATACCCACTACATCTTGTAGTTCGAACTGAAATAAGAACAAAACAAATCTATATTTTGTTTGAACTGAAAAACTCGAATGATTGAATAAACTAGAAAAAAATGAAAAAAGATGTTGACAAAGTTGCGGAATAGTATTATGATATAAAAGTTCCTTACGGAACGGCGCTGACGGTGTAAACCGCAGAAGCGCATGAACCTTGAAAACTTCATAGTGTAAAAGAATTAGTCAAGAGAACATTAATTTGTTCTCAAAACTAAGTACAACACACTTAAAGCTATAATTTGAATGTAAATTCGGTTAAGGCTTTAAGTGGTAAGACGAATTCAAAGTTGAATGAGTCAACGTACAATTCTAAAAAACAACAATAATTCTAGGATTTATGCTTTGCATAAATTAAAGAATCAGCAAAACGCAAATGCGTTTAGCTTGAGTTAGAGACTCGATTTTATCTCGTTCAATTCTAAGTCGATCTGTAAAGGTGAGATGCAGAGGAAAGACGAGTAAGATACCATTTAATAAAGAGTTTGATCCTGGCTCAGGATGAACGCTGGCGGCGTGCCTAACACATGCAAGTCGAGCGAGAAATCTATAAGCGAATCTTCGGAAGAGCGAGTAGATGGAAAGCGGCGGACGGGTGAGTAACGCGTAGGCAACCTGCCTCATGCAGAGGGATAGCCTCGGGAAACCGGGATTAAGACCTCATGACGCTGGAGGAACACATGTTCTTCTGGTCAAAGATTTATCGGCATGAGATGGGCCTGCGTCTGATTAGCTAGTTGGTAGGGTAACGGCCTACCAAGGCAACGATCAGTAGCCGACCTGAGAGGGTAATCGGCCACATTGGAACTGAGACACGGTCCAAACTCCTACGGGAGGCAGCAGTGGGGAATATTGCACAATGGGCGAAAGCCTGATGCAGCAACGCCGCGTGAGCGAAGAAGGCCTTTGGGTCGTAAAGCTCTGTTGGAAGGGAAGAAAGAAATGACGGTACCTTCTGAGGAAGCCCCGGCTAACTACGTGCCAGCAGCCGCGGTAATACGTAGGGGGCGAGCGTTATCCGGAATTATTGGGCGTAAAGAGTGCGTAGGTGGCCAGGTAAGCGTGGGGTGAAAGGCAATAGCTTAACTATTGTAAGCCTTGCGAACTGTCTGGCTTGAGTGCAGGAGAGGAAAGCGGAATTCCTAGTGTAGCGGTGAAATGCGTAGATATTAGGAGGAACACCAGTGGCGAAGGCGGCTTTCTGGACTGTAACTGACACTGAGGCACGAAAGCGTGGGGAGCAAACAGGATTAGATACCCTGGTAGTCCACGCCGTAAACGATGAGCACTAGGTGTCGGGGCCGCAAGGCTTCGGTGCCGCAGTTAACGCATTAAGTGCTCCGCCTGGGGAGTACGCACGCAAGTGTGAAACTCAAAGGAATTGACGGGGACCCGCACAAGCAGCGGAGCATGTGGTTTAATTCGAAGCAACGCGAAGAACCTTACCAGGACTTGACATCCTACTGACAGGCCCGTAACGGGGTCCTTCTTCGGACAGTAGAGACAGGTGGTGCATGGTTGTCGTCAGCTCGTGTCGTGAGATGTTGGGTTAAGTCCCGCAACGAGCGCAACCCTTGTCAATAGTTGCCAGCAGTAAGATGGGCACTCTATTGAGACTGCCGTGGATAACACGGAGGAAGGTGGGGATGACGTCAAATCATCATGCCCCTTATGTTCTGGGCTACACACGTGCTACAATGGCTGGAACAGAGAGAAGCGAGACTGTGAAGTGGAGCAAATCTTAGAAAACCAGTCCCAGTTCGGATTGCAGGCTGCAACTCGCCTGCATGAAGTTGGAGTTGCTAGTAATCGCAGATCAGAATGCTGCGGTGAATGCGTTCCCGGGTCTTGTACACACCGCCCGTCACACCATGGAAGTTGGGGGTGCCCGAAGTCGGCTAGTAAATAGGCTGCCTAAGGCAAAACCAATGACTGGGGTGAAGTCGTAACAAGGTAGCCGTATCGGAAGGTGCGGCTGGATCACCTCCTTTCTAAGGAGACTAAAGTCTTTTGCACTATGAGTTTTATACATGGGGAATTAGCTCAGCTGGGAGAGCACCTGCCTTGCACGCAGGGGGTCAAGAGTTCGATCCTCTTATTCTCCACCACCAGAACTTTGAAAGAGGTTCAGGGAATGTACTTTGAAAACTGGATAATATGCAATAAATATCAGAAATCAAAAGTATGTGATATGAAAATATCTTCATACAAATTGACAACGAAATCGAGGTTATCTATGAGAATAGATAGCAAACAGTTATATAACAAGACAGAGTCTTTTCGAGCCGAGAGGCAAGGAAGAATGATGTCGGGTGTAAAATATGACTACGATTTAACGGAAAAATTCAAACTGGCTAAAGCCAGAGAATTTCCGTATGAGGCCTGCGCGCTGTATCAAGATACAGGCAGGGCTTCAAACCGAGAAACCAGAAGAAATGCAAGCTTTTTTACTAAAGCGAAGTTTCTTAACAAATACAAATCCTGTTTAACGCTAAACAGGTAAAATGCTGGTCAAGCAATAAAGAGCATAAGGTGAATGCCTTGGCACTAGGAGCCGACGAAGGACGTGGCAAGCTGCGAAAAGCTGCGGTGAGGAGCAAACATCCGTGAACCCGCAGATGTCCGAATGGGGGAACCCACCTATGGTAATGCGTAGGTATCCTATGATGAATATATAGTCATAGAGAAGGTAACCCGGGGAACTGAAACATCTAAGTACCCGGAGGAAGAGAAAGAAACATCGATTTCCTAAGTAGCGGCGAGCGAAAGGGAAAGAGGCCAAACCATAGTTTACTATGGGGTTGAGGACACTCATCATGTATGGCGTGTATAGTCGAAGCTGTTTGGAAAGGCAGACCGAAGAGGGTAAAAGTCCCGTAGACGAAATGCACAAGATGCAGAGTGGATCCAGAGTACCACCGGACACGTGAAACCCGGTGGGAAGCCGGGGGGTCCACCCCCCAAGCCTAAATACTACCTAGTGACCGATAGAGAATAGTACCGTGAGGGAAAGGTGAAAAGAACCCCGGGAGGGGAGTGAAAGAGAACCTGAAACCTTATGCTTACAAGCAAAGGGAGCGCAAGTGACCTTGTACTTTTTGTAGAACGGGCCAACGAGTTATGGTGTGTAGCGAGGTTAAGGTGCTGGAGCACCGGAGCCGAAGCGAAAGCGAGTCTTAAAAGGGCGAGTTAGTTATATGCTGTAGACCCGAAACCGGGTGACCTATCCATGTGCAGGTTGAAGCGAGAGTAAAATCTCGTGGAGGACCGAACTCATGTCTGTTGAAAAAGGCTGGGATGACGTGTGGATAGCGGTGAAATTCCAATCGAACCCGGATATAGCTGGTTCTCCTCGAAATAGCTTTAGGGCTAGCCTCAAGGAATGTGATACTCGGAGGTAGAGCACTGAATGTTCTAGGGGCCTTCACCGGTTACCGAAAACTATCAAACTCCGAATGCCGAAGTATTAAACTTGGGAGTCAGACTATGTGAGATAAGTTTCATAGTCGAAAGGGAAACAGCCCAGACCAACAGCTAAGGTCCCAAAATGTAAGTTAAGTGGAAAAGGATGTGGAGCTGCATAAACAGCTAGGATGTTGGCTTAGAAGCAGCCACTCATTTAAAGAGTGCGTAATAGCTCACTAGTCGAGTGGCTCTGCGCCGAAGATAAACGGGGCTAAAACTTACTACCGAAGCTTTGGAATATCAGTAATGATGTTGGTAGAGGAGCATCGTATACGGGCAGAAGCAGAGATGGAAGTCTATGTGGACTGTATACGAGAGAGAATGTTGGCATGAGTAGCGTAAGGCAGGTGAGAATCCTGTCCACCGAAAATCTAAGGTTTCCTGAGGAAGGTTCGTCCACTCAGGGTTAGTCGGGGCCTAAGCCGAGAGCGAGAGCTGTAGGCGATGGACAACTGGTTGAGATTCCAGTACCACCGAAATTCGTTTGAGCGAAGTGGGGACACAGAAGGATAAGTTGAGCGCGCCGTTGGTAGAGCGCGTCTAAGCATTAAGGGAGATAGAGTAGGCAAATCCGCTGTATCAATTCTGAGATGTGATGGGGAGGGAAATAAAAGTACCGAAGCAACTGATTTCACACTGTCAAGAAAAGCCGCTAGTGAGAATGTAGGTGCCCGTACCGCAAACCGACACAGGTAGATGAGGAGAGAATCCTAAGGTGAGCGAGAGAACTATTGTTAAGGAACTCGGCAAAATAACCCCGTAACTTCGGGAGAAGGGGTGCCTGCGAAAGCAGGCCGCAGTGAAAAGGCCCAGGCGACTGTTTACCAAAAACACAGGTCTCTGCGAAAGCGAAAGCTGAAGTATAGGGGCTGACGCCTGCCCGGTGCTGGAAGGTTAAGGGGAAGTGTAAGGGCAACCGAAGCACAGAACTTAAGCCCCAGTAAACGGCGGCCGTAACTATAACGGTCCTAAGGTAGCGAAATTCCTTGTCGGGTAAGTTCCGACCCGCACGAAAGGCGTAACGATCTGGGCACTGTCTCAACAATAGACTCGGTGAAATTGTAGTACCGGTAAAGATGCCGGTTACCCGCAGCAGGACGGAAAGACCCCATGGAGCTTTACTGCAGCTTGATATTGGATTTCGGCGTTGCATGTACAGGATAGGTGGGAGGCAAAGAAGCTAGTACGCCAGTATTAGCGGAGCCACCGTTGGGATACCACTCTTGTAACGTTGAAGTTCTAACTTAGTACCGTAAACCGGTATGAGGACAGTGTCAGGCGGGCAGTTTGACTGGGGCGGTCGCCTCCTAAAGAGTAACGGAGGCGCCCAAAGGTTCCCTCAGCGCGGTCGGAAATCGCGCGAAGAGTGTAAAGGCAGAAGGGAGCTTGACTGCGAGACAGACAGGTCGAGCAGGGACGAAAGTCGGGCTTAGTGATCCGGTGGTACCGAGTGGAAGGGCCATCGCTCAACGGATAAAAGCTACCCTGGGGATAACAGGCTGATACCGCCCAAGAGTCCACATCGACGGCGGTGTTTGGCACCTCGATGTCGGCTCGTCTCATCCTGGGGCTGAAGTAGGTCCCAAGGGTTGGGCTGTTCGCCCATTAAAGAGGTACGCGAGCTGGGTTCAGAACGTCGTGAGACAGTTCGGTCCCTATCCGCTGTGGGCGTTGGAAATTTGAGTGGAGCTGTCCTTAGTACGAGAGGACCGGGATGGACATACCTCTGGTGCACCAGTTGTCTTGCCAAAGGCATAGCTGGGTAGCCACGTATGGAAGGGATAAGCGCTGAAAGCATCTAAGTGCGAAGCCCCCCACAAGAAGAGATTTCCTCCAGAAATGGTAAGACCCGTGAGAGACGATCACGTAGATAGGTCGGAGGTGGAAGTGCAGTAATGTATGGAGCTGACCGATACTAATAGGTCGAGCGCTTGACCAAGAGAAGGTTTCAAGGGAAGAGGACTGATAGGAAGGTATGTTATCCAGTTTTGAGAGTATGCTCTCAAGAGGAAACAAGTGAATAAGCAGATAGCGAGTAGGAATACAAGCTAGAAGCGAACAGAATAGCGAAGGAAGTTTTTTAATAGCCAAGGCGTGCGAAGGAAGAGGAGCGGAATGTACAAAGGTACATGAGCACCGCATGATAGAGCAAGAACGAAGGCTAATGAAAAATTAACAAGCTAAATCCGGTGACAATAGCGAGGAGGAACCACCTGTACCCATCTCGAACACAGAAGTTAAGCTCCTTAGCGCCGATGATACTTGGCGGGCAGCTGTCTGGGAAAGTAGGACGTTGCCGGTTTTTTAAAAAAAGTGATTATCCAAAAGGATAGTCACTTTTTTTATGTACAGCAAGGTTTTCATTTCAAGTAGATGTGCCAAGAATCGAGGCGCAGGCGCCGATGCCTTTTTGTCCCAAGCGAAGCTTGGCAAGACAAAACGGACAGCGTAAGGAGCGAAGCGACTGTAGGAACGAGCACGAAGTGCGAAGTGTTGATACTTGGCGGGCAGCTGCCTGGGAAAGTAGGACGTTGCCGGTTTTAACAAAGAGCACATTGCACATGCAGTGTGTTTCTTTGTTTTTTGAAGAAGAATTGAAATGAGCCGGTAACAAAGCAAGCTCTTTAGAATATATTGAACGTGTTGCGACGTTAATAATTTATTTTAAGGAGTTCTTATGCATTATATATCTATTTTATTATTTGCCTTTTCAGCCAATATAGATAATTTTATTGTAGGAGCCGCTTGCGGAATGAAAAAGGTATATTTTAATTTTATTGAAATAAGTATTCTGAGCGGAATTATTTTATTGGGTACGTTGGCATCCATGTTTTTTGGGAAGAGTCTGCTCTGCCTTATACCTGCACATTTTGCCGGAATTTTGGGCGGGGTAGTCATTATCGGCATAGGGCTGTACTACCTTATGGCGTTTTATATGAAAGAGAAAGATTCAGATATTAAGAATAAAGAAGTGAATAAAGAGAAAAAAGCGATATTGGATGAAGAGAGTTCGACTGAACAGAAAAAGCTTCCGTATAAAGATATTATGCTATTGGCTTTAGCCCTGTCCGTAAATAATGTCGGTCTGGGTATAGGTGCCAGTATTACGGGACTAAATATAACAATGACTTGCTTTACTTCGTTTATTTTTAGTTTTATGTTTATATATTTGGGGAATACGGCGGGAAAAGGCCGCATTGCAAGCTTGATAGGAAAATATGCAGAACCCGCTTCGGGAATGATTATACTCCTTTTAGGTTGTTTGGAGATTTTTATATAAAAAAGCCTCTGCAAGATGCGGTGTTCAGGTGAGCATATATAAGCGGGGAAACTTCCCCATATAGCTGCCTGAACACTGCACCACAAGGATTCAAAAAATATCTTTTCAGCCTGTATCAGATGTGCTGGACTTTGTTAATCTTCCCATTCCCAGTCTACATCAGAAGCTCCTATTTCAAAGTGGAGTTTGGCAATTCCCAGATCTATTTGTTCTGTTCCGTAACGGTTAGAAGTAATCCATGCATGAACAGATGGAAGTGTTTCATTTGTGTCATCCGTGAACGAGAACTTCACGGGCTGTTTATTTACGGCAGAAGGCGCTGATTGAACAGCTTTTATACCTTCTAAAAACCAATCCGGAATATTATTTTTAGAATCAAAGAAGTCCTTTACGGGCTTCTTTTTTGTATTCACTACAGTATTAATCAGTTTATCTTTAAAGCTTTTTTTAACTGCGGGATATCCGATTGGTATGACACAGTAAATTTCTTCACGAGAGCCTAGCTTGCAGACACAGGCGTCTTTATTATAAGTACCGGCGACCCAGCAGGTACCAAGACCATATTCAGTCGCTTCAAGTACTAGTTTTTCACCGTAATATCCGATTTTCTCTTTTTCATGAATACCATTGGATCTTCCAATCATGGCGATATAATTGTTTACCCCGGAAAACATACCATAACTTTTGGAAAGTCCGCTAAAAGCATCGCCATTGTTTAAAATCAGCTGAATGTTTAAGCCAGACAACAGATTATAATCTGTAATAGATGCTTGGAGCTTTTCAACAATAGAAGCTTCAATCTTATCGGGCAAATAGCTTCGACAAGAGTACCGTATTGATATTGCATGTTTATAATCCATAAAATCACTCATATCCTTTGTTCACTGAGAATTATACTAAATTTTGTATTTTATCATTCTTTTTCTTAGAAAATTTTATGGCTGTAATAGCAGACAGTACGATCATAGCAGTGCCAAGGCATACATTTAAAATTGATAACATCAGATTTACTTTTGCGATTGTTTTCATAATCTTACTCCATTCCCGTAATTTATTTAAATATAGCTAATATAGTCATTTTAACTTATTTATCCTTAAAGTGGAAGCTTTTTTTCCCTTCGGCATAATCGGAAACAATGTGACCATTACCAAAAAGCTTATATTTATAGGTGACAAGCCCTTCCAAGCCAACCGGACCCCGTGCGTGAAGCTTGCTGGTACTTATACCGACTTCCGCTCCGAAGCCATATCTGAAACCGTCGGCAAATCGCGTGGAGCAGTTCTGATAGACTCCCGCAGAATCCACAAAGCTCATGAACTGTTCGGCGGCGGCAGCGTCTTCTGTTATGATGCAGTCCGTGTGATGAGAACCGTATCTGTTGATGTGCTCAATAGCTTCTTCAATAGTATTTACCAGTTTTACAGATATTATATAGTCAAGATACTCCGTTTTAAAGTCTTCTTCATCAGCCGGTTCGCAGGCAATAATTTTTTGGGTGTCCTTACAGCCCTTTATCAAAACTTGTTTGGCTTTCAGAGCTTTTTGCAGCACAGGCAGAAACTCTTTAGCGATCTGCTGATGTACCAGTAACGTTTCAACGGTATTGCATGCGGCCACATACTGAGCTTTTGCATCTGCGATAATGGAGGCAGCCTTTTCAAAATCTGCAGCTTTATCTACATAAATGTGGCAAATGCCATCTGCATGACCCATCACCGGAATCTTTGAGTTTGCCATTATGTATTGGACAAAGGCATTGGAACCTCTGGGAATCAATAAATCTATGGACTCATGGCACTTGATTAATTCATCGATGCCCGCACGAGTCTCTACTAGTGTAATAAAGTTCTCAGGAAGTCCTGCTGAAAGTCCGGCGGCTTTGATCGTTTCAAATAAGATTTTGTTTGTTCGGACGGCTTCACTCCCCCCTTTTAAGATGGAACAGTTTCCGCTTTTAATACATAGAGTAGAAATCTGAATCAGAGCATCGGGACGAGATTCAAAGATAACGCCTATGACTCCGATTGGGCAAGTGGTTTTTACTAAGGTCAGACCTTCATCCAGTTCCCGTTCAAGAAGCTTCTTAAAGAGTGGGTCGGGAAGGGTTAAGAGGCTTTCGATGCCGCTCAAAATATCCTGAAGCTTATGCTCGTCGAATTTTAATCGATTGATGATGGGGAGAGCTAAATGCTCCGCTTCCGCTTTGGACATATCTTCGGCATTTTCTCTGAAAATAGCTTCCCGGTTGTCCTGTAATGCTTTAGCTATGGCCTGCAGAGCGTTATTTCTTATATCTTCATTCAGCGTAGCCATTTTGAAGCTGGCTGTTTTGGCACAGCGGGCCAATTCATTATAATTGATCATACCTATTACTCCTGTTTTGTTTGTATTGATTTATTTTTGATTTCTTTGCCCTTTATGGGGGGGGTTTTGTCATACGCTTTAATTGGAACAGGACCTTTTAAGGCCGTGCGCTTAATAAACAAGGTGCCGTCTTTTTTAGAGTGAACCCGCCAGGCCACTAAAATAAGTTTCCCGTAGATTAACTCCAGACAGGTGATACCCCGTGGATGCATACCGCATCCCACGTTAAAATATGAAGATTCTCCGGGATCGGGGAATTTTGGTCTATGGGTATGCCCGCATATGATAATGGTATCATTTTGTGCATTCCATTTTGTATAGTTTTTTTCAACCTTGTGCATTTTACGTCTGCTCTTTGCAGGGCTTGCCGCGTAACGCACGCCGATTAAGTGCATAAAATGCCAGAAGAACCGAATGATAAAATGGGAAATAAAAGCCAGCTGATCGTTGATCAAATCTCCCTGATGGCCATGCACCACAAAAATTTCCTGATGTGTTTTCTTATGTTTAAAACGAAAAGCCTCATAGACCTTCAAGCCGGGAAATAAATCCACCTTTTCCCCCAGATATTCGTCGTAAACACTGTACATATTCTTTTCAACCCAATCCGGGGATTTCATCTTCATATTATGATTGCCGAAAATGATATACAGTCTGCCGGCATCATAAAATTCCTTAAGCTTGTTGAACACCGAGAAATGACTGTTTCTTATGTGTTCAAAATTGGAATTTTCCCAAAGCTCATCCCCATCACCGACTTCAACATATGTAAAATCGTTCTGGTAATAATAATTTAATGCATGGTAAAAAATATGTTTATTTTTTCCAAATTCATCTGCAATACTGTCGTCTCCACGATGTGTATCACCAAAAAATACGAATTTTGATGTATCGTCGAAAGGGATTTCCTTTGCATTTTTATAAACTTCGTTTAATCTTGAAATTGTTTTCATTTTGGTATTATTACCTCCAAAATCCGCTCCATTAGTATTTTTATAAAGTGATTTGTTTCCATATAATTTATAGAATTCCCTTGCTTTAATACTACAAAACCATTGTCATAGGTATCATATTTTTGCAAGTCAGAAAAATCTTTTTCAAAAGCTTTTGTATCCGCGATAATTAATCCGGACTTTCTTATTATGGGCAGATTTACGTAAAATTCTTCAGAAAATCTGTTAAAATTTAAGGAGCAGGGACAATTATCCAGATCATAGGCACAGTAGGTCAATGGATTCTTTTGATGCCCGGAAATTTTAATATCTTTGGATTCAAAAGAAATTTTAGAAATATGTAAGTCTCCTATGGGAAAACCCAAGGAAAAAAAGGCTTTATGAATATCAGATTTTTCTAAGACAGGAAGAAGCTGCGAAAGCTGCAGAACATCGTCGCTGTTATGAAGCATGATTAAGCGGCGAAGCTCTTCGCTTTGAGTCACTAAAAAACGCTGGTACATTTCTACGCTTTCAGCTCCTGAAATTTCATCCGTTCTGGCAGACCAGAGCCCCATAAAGTTTTCAACCGTTTTTTGCTTTAGATTCGGCAATAATTTTCTTAAAGAAGAATGCCCGTTTAACAGAAGGTATAAGTCTAAGTTATAGGGAAATTGATAATCCGGATATATGTTTAATCTCTGCATTCGTATCTTCAAAAAATTCAGATCGAAATGTTTGCCATTATAGGTAATAACAATATCTAAGTTTTTTATATCATCCAGGAAGGCAATCAGTGTATCTTTTTCTTCTTCCAGGCTCTCGGCAAAATATTGTTTTAATGTTGCTCCTGAGTCTGTATAAATCAGAAGCCCTCCGAGGATAAATTGACTGGTGCGTGGGGATAATCCGGTTGTTTCAATATCTAATACGCCTATTTTACTGCTGTCGATATTGCCTATATAAAAATCTAAAAGACGTGATTGGTATTTCGTATATTTATTATCTATATAATCGTTCTGCATTATGTACATCGTAATCACCATCCTAAGTGCCTGCAATATATAATTTAATTTACCATGCAAGCAACGCCGCTGCATGATGCAATGAGTGGCAACGCCGCTTTCGGTATCTGTATTTATTATACCACACAAGCTTCTATTTTCTTTACAAAAAACAAAATAGACCGCAGGGGTGCAGTCTATTTTGTTCAAAAGGGGTATTGGGATTAGAGATTAATGAGGTTATCAGGGGGATAACCACAACGTTATTATACATAAATTTGTCGTAATATGCAAGAGTTCGTCGCAAAAAACTATAAAAAAATATATTTTGACGTTCACTTTCTATATAAATTGGATTTTATTACCTATATAATTAAAACATAAACAATAGCTTAGCCCAAACGAAAGGGGTAACACAAATAATTATTTAGGAGGATACAAGTAATGGAAGTTTTAAAAGTGTCAGCAAAGTCAAATCCCAATTCTGTAGCAGGAGCACTGGCAGGTGTGCTGAGAGAAAAGGGAGATGCAGAGATACAGGCCATAGGGGCTGGAGCTTTAAATCAGGCTATAAAGGCTGTTGCAATTGCCAGAGGGTTTGTAGCACCGGGAGGAGTAGACTTGGTTTGTGTGCCAGCATTTACAGATATACAAATTGATGGGGAAGAAAGGACTGCCATCAAATTAATTATTGAACCTCGCTAAAAGATACATATCTCATAACGAACTTATAGGAAAAAGGATTTTTTAATTTTCTAAAGGAGCCATAGAGTATGGATGTGACCTCAATCAGTTCGAACAACAGTTTAACGATTGGGAGGTCGGCTCAATACTTTATGGCTTTATTTTTGTACAATAGGAAATAGTGTTTCCTATTGTAGCAGTAAAGTCGCTTTTATGAAGAATAATTTTTACAAATCTAGGAATAATAACGCACGAATAAATAAGTTCAATAAAGATTTGTAAAGAGAGGTGCGTAAGCTATGGTATTAACGGAAAAGGAAAGAACCCTTTTAAATGATTTAAAATCTGAGGAGAAGCTTTGTATCGATAAATACAATAAATATTCTTCAGAAGCCAGCTGCGGAGAGTTAAAAAATTTATTTTCCAGTTTGGAAGGGGTTGAGCAGAATCACTATGATACGATAACCCAGATTTTGAACGGAAATACACCAAGTATGGGAATGGGCGGAAGCCAGAAACCAAATTTGCAGCAAATGTCCGGCCAGAATCCGATTTCACAGCAGATGTCTGCACAGAGTCAGTCCTCCCAGCAAATGTCCGGTCAGAGCCAGTCCGGCGGGCAGGATAAGACCAAGGATAAATATTTGTGTTCAGATGCACTGGGAACTGAAAAGCATGTGTCTTCCATGTATGATACCTGTATCTTTGAGTTTAAGGATGAAAACGTAAGAAATGCGTTGAATCATATTCAAAAGGAAGAGCAGGAGCATGGCAAGAAGATTTATGACTATATGTCCCAAAATGGTATGTACAGTTAAATCTGTTAAATCGCAAAAGCCTTGAAAAATAGATAAATATTGATAATTGTATTGAAATTTAAAGGCGAAGATAGTATAATAGAAAGAGTCTATATAAGACCAAATAAATTAAGAGCTGCGTTGCGTAGCTCTTAATTATTGTGCGGAATAATTTATGTATTTTGTCAGTTAAATGGAGGTACAGTTAAAATATGATAAATGTTACAAATGTAAGTATGAACTTTAGTGGTACGACACTTTTTAAAGAAGTAGATTTAAAATTTACTCCGGGAAATTGCTATGGTATCATCGGAGCCAATGGTGCGGGCAAATCCACATTTCTTAGGATCTTATCCGGAGATTTAGAACCTACTACGGGAAATGTTACCATAGGAAAAGATATGAGAATGTCTGTTCTGAAGCAGGATCACTTTGCTTTTGATGATTTCAACGTACTGGATACGATCATTCAGGGAAATCCCAGACTCTATCAGATTATGAAAGAAAAGGATGCCCTGTATGCAAAAGAAGATTTTACCGATGAAGATGGAATCAAGGCTTCTGAGCTGGAAGGCGAATTTGCGGAACTGAATGGATGGGAAGCGGAGTCGGATGCCGGCAGGCTGATTCAGGGTCTGGGGCTTTCCATGGATCTTCTTTATAGTGAAATGAGTACGCTGACGGAAAAAGAAAAGGTTAAGGTGCTGCTGGCACAGGCCTTATTTGGGAAACCTGAAATTATTTTGCTGGACGAGCCTACCAATGGGTTGGACATCGTAGCAATCAACTGGTTGGAGGATTTCCTTTTGGACTATCCGGGAACCATGCTGGTCGTATCCCATGACCGACATTTCTTAAATACGGTGTGCACCAACATTGTGGATGTGGACTATGGAAAGATTAAGATGTATGTGGGAAACTATGAGTTCTGGTATGAATCCTCTCAGATGGTTCAGAAAATGATCAAGGATCAGAACAAGAAGAACGAGGACAAGATAAAAGAATTGCAGAGCTTTATTCAGCGGTTCTCTGCCAACAAGTCCAAGTCCAAACAGGCTACTTCCAGAAGAAAGCTGATCGAAAAACTGACGGTAGACGAAATGCCGTCCTCTTCCAGACGATATCCCTATGTGGGATTTCAAATGGATCGGGAAGCCGGTAAAGAATTGTTGACAGTAGAAGACCTTTCCAAGACCATTGATGGGGTAAAGGTTCTGGATCATGTTTCTTTCCGTTTAAATAAGGGAGATAAGGTCGCCTTTGTAGGGGAAAATGAAATCGCCAATACGACCTTGTTTAAAATACTTATGGAAGAAATAGAACCGGATGAAGGAAGCTTCAAGTGGGGAGTCAGCACCTCTCAATCCTATTTCCCCAGAGAAAACGGTGAATTCTTTGACGATTGCGATCTGACTATTATTAAATGGCTGGGACAGTTCACCACAGAAACCACGGAAACGTTCCTGAGAGGATTCTTAGGAAGAATGCTTTTCTCCGGAGAGGATGTTTACAAGCCGGTCAAGGTACTGTCCGGAGGGGAAAAGGTGCGATGCATGCTTTCCAGAATGATGCTGTTTGGATCCAATATCTTACTGTTGGATCAGCCGACCAACCATCTGGATCTGGAATCGATTACCGCTTTGAATAACGGACTGATCGATTTTAAGGGAAATCTATTGTTTGCTTCCCACGACCATGAGTTTATTCAGACCATTGCCAATCGAATCATTGAGATACAGGAGGATGGAAGCATCCTTGACAGACTGTGCACGTACGATGACTTTATTGAGCAGTTTGAAAAATAAGCAAGCAAAATTATTAAAGCGGGTGAGATTCTTTTAAAAATTTCACCCGTTTTTTCTGTTCCGTTTTTATAAATTTTTCAGTTAATATATTTATATTACCGGGAAAAGGGTGTATAATATTAGGCTATATGATAGACGGAAATTAATGAATTGGGGCGGTCGTCCGGTTTTAATATTGGGAAGTGTTTCGAAGCCTCGACAGAATGGGAGTAAATATGAGTGCGATAAGTGACGTAATTAATAATAGTAAAAAAATTGTGATTAAGCTGGGAAGCAATGTTTTATCCGATGACCACGGAAATGTGAATAAAACCGCATTACATAATATTGTGGAACAGGTAAATGGGTTGATCGAGCAGGGCAAGCAGGTTGTGATCGTGTCTTCAGGTGCAGGCATTTGCGGAGTTGGTGCCATTAATAAATGGAGCAGAAGAGGAGATATTAATTATAAGCAGGCCCTGTGTGCGATTGGTCAGGTGGAGCTGATGATGGCCTATAAGGAGTATTTTAGTGATTATGGACTGCACGTGGGACAGATTTTGCTGACAAAGGAAGATTTTGAAGAGCATACAAGAAATTTGAACATCAGGAATGCGTTGTTTACCTTGATTGATGAAGGCGTGGTGCCGATCATCAACGAAAATGACAGTGTAAGCGTAGATGAAATAAAAATCGGGGATAATGATACCTTGAGCGCACTCACAGCAGCCCTTTGGAATGCAGATACCTTGATTATACTGAGCGATATAGATGGTGTTTTTGATAAAGATCCGAAATCCCACAAAAGTGCAAGATTAATTGAAGAAATTCATGATATTCGTGAACTTTTGGAAAACATAGATGTAAAAGGAAAGAGCAGTTTTGGAACCGGAGGCATTACCTGCAAGATTGAAGCTGCCAGAAGGGTGAATCAATATGGAATACCAATGATTCTCTTAAATGGTAAGAAATTAAATATTATTAAAGACGCGGCCAGCGGTGAAGAGTCCGGGACTGTTTTCTTTGGAAAGGCGGATTAATATGAAACTTGGATTTATAGGAGCGGGCAACATGGGGGGAGCTATCCTGAGAGGATATTTGTCATCGGGCAAAATTCAGCCGGATGATGTGTTTGTTTGCGGCCGAAATATGGAGAAGCTGGAAAAGCTCTGCCATGAGCTGGAAGTTCACGGATGCAGAACCATCACCGAACTGATGGAAGCCTGTGATGTGATCCTGCTTGGCGTTAAGCCCAATATGTTTCCAGAGATCATGCCTCAGGTGGCAGAAAAATATGAAAAAAATAAAGTGCTGGTTTCCATGGCAGCGGGCATTACCATAGAAAATATCAGTGAGTTTGTAGGACCGGATGCTAAAATCATACGGGTTATGCCTAATACGCCTGCAATGGTAAAAGAGGCTATGACTTCCGTGAGCAGAAATGCCAATGTAGAAGATGAGTGCTTCTCACAGGTTTTTGATATCTTTCAATCCATCGGCAGGGCGGAAGAGGTAGATGAACAGCTGATTCATTGTGTGATCGGAGTCAGCGGAAGCAGCCCTGCCTATACGTATATGTATATTGATGCTTTGGCGGAAGCAGCTGTGCACAATGGGATGGATAAGGAGCAGGCGGTTATCTTTGCTGCGCAGTCTGTTTTGGGGGCGGCAAAGATGGTATTGGAGACCGGTGTGGATCCCGTTCAGTTGAGAATCAATGTGTGCTCACCGGGAGGAACGACCATTGAAGCTGTAAATACCTTGCAGGAAAAGGGGTTTACAGAGTTGGTACAGTCCGGCTTTCAGGCGGCTGTGGAGAAATCGAAACGGATGAGCGAATAAGAGGTGAAGCAATATGACTTTTGAGGAAAAAACAGTATCAAGCGAGATGATTTATAAAGGTGCCATTTTAAACCTGCGAAAGGATAAGGTGCAGGTAATTAATGGGGGCACCTCTTACCGGGAAATTGTGGAGCATAACGGCGGTGTGGCTATGATTGCCATAAAAGAGGACGGAAAAGTCATTCTGGTCAGACAGTTTAGAAAACCTATTGAAAAGGTTATTATGGAGATTCCCGCCGGAAAAATTGAAAAGGGAGAAGATCCCTACAGTACGGCCGTTCGGGAGCTAAAGGAAGAAACCGGATACACAGCTGGCAAAATAGAGTATTTGACGAAATTTTATCCTTCGGTAGGATATTCTAAAGAGGTCTTATATATTTACCTTTGCACCGATTTAGTCCCCGGAGAAACGGAGTTTGATGAAAATGAAGCACTGGATATCTTTGAGATCGATTTGGATGAACTGTTTAAAATGGCTGTGAACGGTGAAATTGAAGATGGAAAGACAGCCATAGGCGTTATGCAGGCCTGGGCAAAAATCAAGCTAAATCACTAAATGAACTTTGCGGCAGCCGGTAAAAAGATACTTTGAATGATGCAGCTGGCGAGAACCAGTATGCATAAAAACAAATGAGCATAAAGGTATGGAGCATCCGAGGCATTGAATCTTCTGACTATACCTTTATTTTTTTTGTATTTCATGGAGGATGCCTTGGTAATGGCAATGTTGGCCGATACGAAGAAGGTCGGGATCAACAGGGTATTCTGCGGAAAAAGAGACAGAAGAATAATAAAGACTCCCTTCAACGATAAAGTTTCCAGTATTAAGGCACAGCAATAGCCTAAAGAAATCCCCTTTACAAACAGTATAACGGAGGCGGCCGGATAAGAAAATCTTGTATAGCCGGACAAACCAATGAAAACAATGGCCAGCATGTTCGTGATAACGGAATCGATTAAAGACGCAAATGAATCACCGGATGCTCCCCCTGCATCCAGAGGGGAACGAAGCAGATTTTGCAGGTAAAATTGCATGTCAGACTTCATATCGGTATTCATCATCACTTCAAAAAAGACGCCGGTAGAAATTCCAAAAATGAAAACAAAGAACAGTAAAGTAGTGCATTCCTTTGAAAAAGAAAGCGTTTCGATCGTATTGGAAAATGGTGTTTTTCTCATGTTCGTATCCTCATAAACAACGGTAGTTATGATAAAAGGATATGCTGTGCGGATAAAAAATAGTACAAATTTAGTATAAATTATTATTGTAAACCTTGTCCCCCTAGAGTATACTAATAAAATCAGAGTAAATTAATTGGAGTAGAATATGAACGATTATTTGGAGCAGTTTAAAAAATATTTGACCAGTGAACGCAGAATGTCTGAAAACTCTCTGCAGGCCTATTGCAGAGACATTGCGGAGTATAGTCGATTTTTAAAAGAAAAAAATGCAGCATCGCTGGAGGATGGCTCAAATACGGAGGTTGTAGCATTTGTTTTAAAATTAAAAAATGATGGAAAGTCTTCCGCTACTGTAAACAGAAAAGTAGCTTCCTTACGAGCCTTTTATAACTTTATGCTGGCTAAAGGGTATGTCAAAGAAAATCCCGTGGTGAACATAAAGTCTCCTAAAATAGAGCGAAAGGAACTGGAATACCTGACGATTGAAGAGGTGGACAAGCTGCTTTCCCTGCCGGATGAATCCATAAAAGGGCAGCGGGATAAAGCGATTCTGGAATTAATGTATGCTACCGGCATCCGGGTCAGTGAAGTCATAGAAGCAAAGGTGGAAGACATCAATCTAAGACTGGGCTTCATCACCTGCAACGGAGAGCACGGAAAAGCCAGAATCATTCCCATGGGAAGACCGGCTCGAGCAGCAGTGGAAACGTACATATTTGAAATCAGAGATCAATTTATAAAAAAGAAAGAAGAAGACCCTTCAAAGGGCCCTTTATTTGTAAATTATTTTGGTGAAAGGCTGACGAGACAAGGTCTTTGGAAGATCTTGAAGGAGTATGCGGGAAAAGCAGGCATTGACAGCAAAATCACACCGCAGACCCTTAGAAACTCCTTTGCGGTTCATATGATTCAAAACGGAGCCGATTTGAAATCCTTGCAGGAACTGATGGGACACGAGGATATAACGGCTACCCAAATTTATTTATCGGTAACGAAGAACCGAATCAAGGATGTATATGACAGAACGCACCCTAGAGCATAGGTTAAAAAGTACTTGCAATACAAGGTGCATTGTGATATAGTAGTTAAGGTTATTACGGACGGTCCTCTGGACATTGTAAATTGTTGAAATACAAACAAATCTAAAAGAATTTATTTTAGAGTTTGCCATGAACGTCTTGGGAAGGAAGGAGGAAATAACGATGAATGTAATGCAGGCAATTGCACAGGAATACACAAGAAATGATATTCCTCAGTTTAATGTTGGTGATACGGTAAAAGTACACATCAAGATCAAAGAAGGAAACAGAGAAAGAGTTCAGGTATTTGAAGGTTTTGTTTTAAAAAAGCAGAACGGAGGTATCAGTGAAACGTTCACTGTCAGAAGAATTGCTTCCGGTGTTGGTGTGGAAAAAACATTTCCTATAAACTCACCGAAGATTGATAAGGTTGAAGTTGTTAAGAGAGGCGATGTAAGAAGAGCTAAGCTTAACTACATGAGAGAAAGAACTGGTAAGGCTGCTAAAATTAAGAGCAAGCACGTATAGTGAAAATCGAGGGGTCCCTTTTTCGGGATCCCTTATTTTTTTAAAGCATATGTATTATAATAGATAAAAAGTAAATCGTATAAAGGAATAGTACATGTTAGGGGGGAAGGCATGATTGAGAATATAAACTGGTATCCGGGTCATATGAAAAAAACCAGGGAATTAATACAGGCAAACCTGAAAATGGTGGATCTGGTCATAGAGGTAATCGATGCGAGGATACCCGTATCCAGCAGGAATCCCATTATCAACGATTTGGTAGGGGGAAAGCAGCGGGTAATTATTTTAAACAAGATGGATTTGGCCGACAGCAGAGAAAATGACCGATGGACTAAGCAGTTCAAGGAGGAAGGCCATTTTGTGGTTCCGATGAACTGCATGAACGGAAATGGTGTATCCAGCCTTTTAAGTCTGCTGACGAAATATCAGGATGCCCGAAATCAGGAATTATCCAGAAAAAGAACCTTGCGAATGATGATTGTAGGTGTTCCCAATGTAGGAAAGTCTTCTCTGATAAACAGGCTTCTGGGCAGAAAGAGTGCGAAAACAGGAGACAGGCCGGGGGTGACAAGGGGAAAACAATGGCTGACCCTGTCTAACGGTATGCAGCTTTTAGATACACCGGGTATTTTATGGCCAAAATTTGAAGATCCGGAGGTCGGTCTAAATCTGGCCTTCTGCGGATCCATCCGGGATGAGACGATGGATCTGTCTTCACTGGCTTTGGAATTGATAGGAGTGTTACAGGAGAACTACCCGGAAGAACTGATGGAGCGGTATAAACTGATCGAGCTGGGCGAAATGCCTCTTGACACCATGGAAGCCATTGCTTCCAAGCGGGGGTTCATCCTGTCCGGAAAAAGAATAGACTATGAGCGAACCGCAAGAACTGTTTTGGACGAGTTCCGATCGGGAATCATAGGTAAAATTACACTGGAGCAATGTGAGGAAGCATGAAAAAGGAAGAACGGGAAGCTTTACTGAAAGAAAAGCTTCAAGAAATGAAAAGATATGAAGAGGAGCTGTACCGACAGGGACTTTGCTTCATAGCAGGTGTTGACGAGGTAGGAAGAGGACCCTTAGCAGGCCCTGTGGTCACCGCCTGCGTCATCCTTCCGCCGGACTTTGATATTCTTGGGGTGGATGACTCTAAAAAGCTGTCGGAAAAAAAGAGAAATGAATTATTTGAAAAAATTAAGGAAAAAGCAATCGCTTATGCCATAGGCATGGTGGACAACCATACCATAGACGAAATTAACATATTAGAAGCAACGAAAAGAGCCATGACAGAAGCGATCCTGAAGGCAGATGAAAAACTAAAGAAACAAGGCGAAAAGGGAATCGAGCACATTCTGATAGACGCGCTGACCTTAAAAGGGATGGATACTCCCCAAACCGGAATTATCAAGGGAGATGCCAGCAGCGTTTCCATTGCGGCCGCTTCTATTGTAGCAAAGGTAACGAGAGATCGGATGATGGTGGAATACGCAGAAAAATATACCGATTATGCCTTTGAAAAAAATAAAGGATACGGGACGAAAGCACATTATGCCGGCATAGAGAAAGCAGGAATTTGCGAAATACATAGAAAAACTTTTTTAAAAAAGGTGTTGGGATAGGGGAGTAAATTGTTGACAAGCTTTTCCCCAGAAGGTAAGCTATAAAGGAGCTTACAAGTGGAAAGAAAGGAAGGGAATGGTATGAAGATCAGTGGATTGTTAAAAGAGAGAGCCTCATTTTCCTTTGAAGTATTCCCACCTAAAATAGAACAGTCTTTAGAGCCTTTAAAAGAAACACTGGATCAGCTTTATCGGTTCAAGCCGGATTTCATCAGCTGCACCTACGGGGCAGGCGGTACGAATAAAGGCAGAAGTACGGAGCTGTGCGACATGATTGAAAGAAGCGGGCATGACGTGATGCCTCATTTTACCTGTATCGGAAACACAAAACAAGGCGTGCACGATTTCATCGGAGAGTATGTTTCCATGGGCGTGGAAAATGTACTGGCACTGCGGGGGGATATTCCCCATGGGCTAGACGGAACCAATGGAGACTTTAATAATGCCAGCCAGCTGATTTCTTTTATTCGGGAAAATTTTCCGAGTCTGTGCCTGGGGGCGGCCTGCTATCCTGAAAAACATATGGAGGCGGTTTCCCTGGAAGAGGATATAAAGTATCTGAAACTGAAACAGGATTGTGGTGCGGAATTTTTAATTACTCAGCTTTGTCACGATGTGGAGGCTTATGAGAGCTTTATCGATCAGATTCGGAAAAAGCAGATCCATTTGCCGGTCATAGTGGGAATCATGCCCGCTCTTTCCAAGGATGGGATTATCCGCATGACGGTTTCAAACGGCTGTTCCATACCCAGAGAGCTGGCTGAAATCATCGGAAAGTATGGAGACAATCCGGAAGAGTTTAAAAAAGCAGGAAAAGAATATACGATCAAACAGATTTTACGATATAAAACGGCTGGAGTAAATGGGCTGCATATCTATTCCTTAAATAAATATAAGGACATTGTGGACATTCTCCAAGCATCGGATCTTTGCCGATAAAAGTTTATAACTTCAAGAGTCAGAAAGGTTAGGGCGGATGATGGAATTTAAGAGTGACATTCAGATTGCGCAGGAAACGGAAGCACTTCATATCAGTGAAATTGCGAAAAGAGCCGGAGTGGATGAAAAGTATCTGGAGCTTTACGGAAACTATAAGGCTAAAGTAGATTATAATATCCTGCGGGATGCAAGCGATAGACCTGACGGCAAGCTGATCTTAGTGACAGCGATTTCGCCGACTCCGGCGGGAGAAGGAAAAACCACCACGACGGTGGGATTGGCAGACGGGCTGAGAAAAATCAATAAAAATGCCCTTGTTGCTTTGAGGGAGCCTTCTCTGGGTCCTGTATTCGGTGTAAAGGGAGGTGCTGCCGGAGGCGGTTATGCTCAGGTGATTCCCATGGAAGATATTAATCTTCATTTTACAGGAGATATGCACGCCATCGGTGCGGCAAACAACCTTTTGGCAGCCTTGCTGGACAATCACATTCAACAGGGAAATCAGCTGAATATTGACGCCAGAAAGATTACCTGGAAACGCTGTGTGGACATGAATGACCGTCAACTTCGATTTGTAGTGGACGGGCTGGGAGGAAAACCGAATGGTTCTCCCAGAGAAGACGGCTTTGACATTACTGTGGCAAGCGAAATCATGGCTATTTTATGTATGGCTAAGGATATTGAAGACTTGAAAGAACGGGTAAAGCGAATTATTGTCGGGTATACCTATGACGATAGACCGGTTACGGCAGGAGATTTAAAAGCACAGGGTGCTATTGCGGCCTTGCTGAAGGATGCCTTGAAACCAAATCTGGTTCAGACATTAGAGCATAATCCTGCATTTATTCACGGAGGGCCTTTTGCAAATATTGCCCATGGCTGCAATTCGATCATGGCCACAAGAATGGCGCTTAAATTGGCAGATTATGTGGTTACAGAGGCCGGCTTCGGAGCAGATCTGGGAGCGGAAAAGTTTTTGGACATCAAATGCAGAGCCGCTGATATCAAGCCTTCGGCAGTCGTTGTCGTGGCCACTGTACGCGCCCTAAAGCATCACGGCGGTGTTGCCAAAGCAGATCTAAATAATGAAAATTTGGAGGCTCTTGAAAAGGGTATGCCGAATTTGTTACAGCATGTTGAAAATATTACAAAAGTATTTAAGCTGCCGGCAGTGGTTGCTATCAACGCCTTTCCAACCGATACCCCCGCTGAGCTGGCCATGGTGGAGGAAAAATGCAGGAAGCTGGGTGTAAAGGTTGCGCTGAGCGAGGTTTGGGCAAAAGGCGGCGAAGGCGGAAAGACTCTTGCGGAAGAGGTCGTAGAATTATGCAGCCAGCCCAATGATTTTTCGTACAGCTATACTTTGGACATGAGCATTGAAGAAAAATTAGAAGCGATCGCGACCAAAATTTATCGTGCAGACGGAGTAGCATTTACCCCGGCTGCAAGGAAACAGCTGGTTCAGTTAGAGGAACTGGGCTTTGGAAATATTCCGATCTGCGTGGCGAAAACCCAATACAGCTTCTCCGACGATGCGAAGCTGCTGGGAGCACCAAGGGGCTTTGTGCTGACAGTCAGGAATTTAAAAGTATCAGCCGGAGCAGGGTTTATTGTCGCCTTGACAGGAGATATTATGACCATGCCGGGACTGCCTAAAGTACCCGCAGCGGAGAAGATTGATGTGGATAACACCGGAAAAATATCCGGACTGTTTTAACAAAGAAACGGTGAAAGACCGGATAAAGGCAAGCAGAAAGGAGCAAAGTAGTTTATGGCACAGATATTGAATGGCAGAGAAGTAGTAGATGCTGTAAATGAAAGGCTTAGAGCAGAAGTATTACTTCTAAAAGAAAAAGGGATTACGCCTACTCTTGGAATTATCAGAGTGGGGGCGAAGGTAGAGGATGTTTCGTATGAAAAGGGTGCGATTAAATGTGCAGAATCTATTGGTGTGGATGTAAAAAAATATCTTTTTAAAGAGAGCATTACGCAGGAGCAGCTGCTGAATGTTATAGCAGCCATAAACCTTGACCTGACGGTACACGGTGTGATATTATTTAGACCGTTACCGGATCATATTGATGACAATACTATAAGAAAAGCCTTGCTGGCGTGTAAGGACGTGGATGGGATCACAGATCAGTCCATGGCAGGAGTCTATACGGGAACCGATTTGGGCTATCCTCCGTGTACGCCGCGAGCCTGTATTGAAATCTTAGACCATTACGGAATCGATATAACCGGCAAAACGGTGGCCGTCATCGGACGAAGCTTAGTAGTAGGAAGACCTGCGGCTATGATGGTTCTGGAAAAAAATGGAACACCGGTTATCTGCCATACAAAGACAGAGGATATGGAAACCATCTGCCGGAATGCCGATGTGTTAATAGTTTCGGCAGGACAGGCTAAGGCCATTGGCGCTGAATATCTGAGTGAGAAGCAGGTGGTCATTGATGTGGGCATCAATATGACGGAAGATGGAAAGCTTTGTGGCGATGTAGATTTTGAAGCGGCACAGAGCATTGTAAAAGCGATTACACCGGTGCCGGGAGGAGTCGGCAAAGTGACCACCAGCCTGCTGATGATGCACGTAATTGATGCAGCAAAGAAAACAATCTAAATTTTGATAAATATAACAGCAAATTGGAAAGAGCGGCCTTGATCATTATGACGGGTCGTTTTTTCTAGGAGAAGGAGCAAGGATGGATATATTAGCACGACCTAGAAGATTAAGATTAGACGAAAAAATTCGGAATATGACAAGAGAGACGAGAATGTCAAAGGACTCCTTGATTTATCCGATTTTTATAGAAGAAGGAAAAGATATCCGCACGGAAATCACTACCATGCCGGGACAGAAGCGGTACAGCATAGATACCATGGGAGAAGAACTGGAATCCGTATCAAAAGCAGGTGTGAGGAATATCATTTTATTTGGGGCACCTGCTCATAAGGACGAATGCGGAAGCGGAGCATATGACGAGCACGGGATCGTACAGGAAGCCTTGCGGGCGGCGAAAAAGGATTTTCCGGACTTGTATTACATCGGAGATGTATGCATGTGCGAATACACATCCCATGGGCATTGCGGCATTTTGAAAGGGGAGACCGTGGATAATGATAAAACACTTCCGCTTTTGGCACAGACCGCAGTATCGCAGGTTCGAGCCGGTGCAGACATGGTGGCGCCTTCTGATATGATGGACGGCAGAGTGCTGGCTATTCGGGACGCTTTAGATGAAGCCGGCTATGAAAATACGCCGATTATGTCCTATGCCGCTAAGTATGCTTCTGCTTTTTACGGGCCTTTCAGGGAAGCCGCAGGCTCAGATAACTTTAAAGGTAACCGAAAAACATATCAGATGGACTATCACAACAGGCGGGAAGCGTTGAAAGAAGTATTTTTGGATTTGGAGGAGGGCGCGGACATTATCATGGTGAAGCCTGCCCTGTCTTACTTGGATATTATCCGAGAGGTTCGGGATAATATAGATGTTCCGGTAGCGGCCTACAGCGTGAGCGGCGAGTACGCTATGATCAAGGCCGCGGGAATGGCCGGCATGGTAGATGAAGCTTCCATTATCGCAGAAACGACGACCAGCATTTTCAGAGCGGGTGCAGATATGCTGATCACTTATTTTGCCAAAGAAGCGGCACAAATGATTCAGAGCGGACAAATTGGTTAACCTATCAGATGGCACCTGGATACGTATGGAGGAAATGCAAATGTTGAACAATAAGACAGATCGATCAGAACGTTTATTTGAAGAGGCGAAGCACTACATACCGGGTGGAGTCAACAGTCCGGCCAGAGCCTTTCAGGCAGTCGGCACGACTCCCAGGTTTATAGAAAAAGCAGACGCTCAGTTCATTTACGATGCGGACGGAAATAAATATATCGATTATATTGGTTCATGGGGGCCGATGATCCTTGGAAATAACAATCCCGGAGTTTTAAAGGCTGTGCAGGAAACAATCGTCCATGGACTTAGCTTCGGTGCCGCCACGGGAAGGGAAATTACCATGGCAAAGCTCGCCTGCGAGATGATTCCGTGCTTTGAGATGGTGCGGATGGTAAATTCGGGGACGGAGGCCACCATGTCTGCCCTCCGCACGGCAAGAGGCTACACGGGAAGAAATAAGATCATCAAATTTGAAGGCTGCTATCACGGGCACAGCGACGGTCTTTTAGTGAAAGCAGGTTCCGCATTGATTGCGGAAGGCGGCTCGCCGGACAGCGCAGGTGTTACAGAAAACTGTGCAAAGGATACGCTGACAGCAAGATACAACGACATGGACAGCGTAGAAAAATTGTTTGAAGAATACAAAGGAGATATTGCCGCCGTTATTATTGAACCAGTCGCAGCCAATATGGGCGTGGTTCTGCCGCAAGATGGATTCCTGAAAAACCTTCGTGAAATCTGTGATCTTCATCAGACTGTTCTGATTTTCGACGAAGTAATCACCGGCTTCCGATTAGCACCCGGCGGGGCGCAGCAGCTGTTTGGTGTGACGCCGGATATGGCGACCTTCGGCAAGATTATTGGAGGCGGTATGCCGGTAGGGGCTTACGGCGGCAGACGGGACATCATGGAATGTGTAGCACCGGTAGGGAAGGTGTATCAGGCGGGTACACTGAGCGGAAATCCGGTGGCAATGGCGGCAGGTATTGCTCAACTGACCTGCTTAAAGGAAAATCCGTCTGTATATGAGCATATTAATTCCCTGGGAGAAATGTTGTACGGCGGCCTTAAGGAGATCATAGCTGCGGCGAAAGTGGACTGCACGGTCAATCATATCGGCTCCATCGGAACCCTGTTCTTCACAGGCGGACAGGTAACCGATTATACTTCTGCCAGAACGTCAGATTTAAAGCGATATGCAGAATATTTCCGATATATGATTCAGCATGGCAATTATTTTGCACCGGCCCAATTCGAAGCCATGTTTATTTCAGATCAGCATACGGAAGCGGATATCCAAAAAACGTTGTCCGACGCGGCTGTATTTTTTGGCGTATAAAACAGGCACTGCCTTTCAATGGAGCAGGCTGTATAGAATGTATTTAGGGGGTTGTACGACCCCCTGTTTTAGTGTTACAATATATTGGACAATAGAGAAATATTGTAGGTGCCCGGGGATTCCTACCGGGAGAATAGGGAAGTTGGGTAAAAGCCCACGCGGTCACGCCGCTGTAATGGAAGAGTCGTGCTTCATGAAGCCACTGTGTAAAAATGGGAAGGAGAGTACGATGTTGACGCCAGAGTCAGAAGACCTGCCTACGGTATCGGATTCTGTTCGGTCGTTCAGACTGCAACAGAGGTTACACTTTTTTTGCGAAGGATGAATAAGTGTAATAAGAGGGGCTTATTGTCAGCCCCCGTATTACGCTGTTCTGATTTTCAGAATGGCGATTTTTTTTAAGGAAGGTTAAATGAAATGAAGAAAGCCCTATTGATCGTAAGCTTTGGGACCAGTCACAAGGAGACCAGAGAAAAGACTATTGGTGAAATTGAACGATTTATAAGCAGAGCTTACCCGGACAGGGAGCTCAGAAGAGCCTTTA
This sequence comes from Aminipila luticellarii, assembly GCF_004103735.1. Taxonomy (NCBI): domain Bacteria; kingdom Bacillati; phylum Bacillota; class Clostridia; order Peptostreptococcales; family Anaerovoracaceae; genus Aminipila; species Aminipila luticellarii. The sequence continues at coordinate 778,616 of NZ_CP035281.1, forward strand.
CCAGCAGTATTATTATGAAGGTTCTTAAAACCCGTGATCACATGCATGTGGACAATGTTCGGGAAGCGATGGAAAGGTTAGCAGAAGACGGATTTAAAGATGTGCTGGTGCAGCCTACCCATATTATAAACGGAGAAGAATACGAAAAGATGATGGAGCAGATCACGCCCTTTAAGAATAGCTTTGACGCTATTTCCGTGGGCAAGGCTCTCCTGACCTCTTCCAGAGACTATGATGAAGTCTGCAAAGCAATTATGGCGGAAGTACCGGAATTGGATCAGAAAAAAAATGCAGATCAGGCGGCTAAGACGGCGTTGGTTCTGATGGGACATGGGACAGGACATTTCTCGGATGCCGCCTATGCGGCACTGGATTACCGATTTAAGGCATTGGGCTATGAAAATGTCTTCGTAGGTACTGTGGAAGGCTATCCGGAGGTGAGTCTGGTTTTAAAACAGGTAAAGGACTACGCACCGGATGAAGTCGTGCTGATGCCGCTTATGGTAGTGGCCGGAGATCATGCGGTCAACGATATGGCAGGAGAGCAGGAAGATTCATGGAAAGTCCTCTTTAAAAATGCGGGATATAAGGTGACCTGCATCCTAAGAGGAATCGGAGAATTTACGGGAATACAAAAAATGTATTTAGATCATACAGCTGATTGTGAATAGACGATTAGTGTTGAAAAACCAAGGAAAACAGCGAAAAAGGAAATGCGGAGGAATGGAATGGCAAAATTATATGGAGTAGGTGTCGGACCCGGAGATCCGGAACTCATGACATTAAAAGCGGTGAGGGTAATTGAGGAATGTGATATTGTAGCCATTCCCAAGTCCGGTCAGAGTATCAATGTGGCGTATACCATAGCGAAGGGTGCAATCCCGGATTTAGATAAAAAGCTGGTGGCAGAGCTGGATATGCCCATGACCAGAGACAGGGGAAAGCTCGAAGCCAGTCACGATGCGGCGGCAGAACAGGTGAAAAAATGGCTCGACGAAGGAAAAAATGTGGCCTTTCTGACCTTGGGAGATCCGACGATCTATTCCACATACGCCTATGTTCATAATCGGGTGCGGGATGCCGGATATGAAACAGAAATTCTCTCGGGCATTCCTTCTTTTTGTGCGGTTTCAGCCAGATTGAATGACAGCCTGACCGAAGGGGAGGAGGCTCTGCATATTATACCGGCTTCTTATAAGGGAACCGAGGAGGCCTTACTGATGAAAGGAACCAAGGTTCTGATGAAGAGCGGAAAATCCATAGGAAAGCTGAAAGAATATATTCATTCCATGGAGAATCCTCCTACCGTTAAAATGGTGGAACGCTGCGGCATGGAAGGTGAGCGGGTATTTGAAAATATAGAGGCCATTGATGAAAATGCCAGCTATTTTTCCGTACTCATCGTCCGAGATAAAAAATAGAGGACAGATACATTTGAAAGGCGAATCGGAATGCGTATTAGAATGGTAGGCATTGATCACAGCAAAGCATCGCTCGACTACAGGGAGGCCTTTTCCTTTACAAAAGCAGGAGTAAAAGAAGCTCTCGGGGAAATGAAAAAACGGTTTCAGCTGAAAGGCTGCATACTCCTTTCCACCTGCAATCGGACAGAGCTTTGGATCAGTCAGTGCGATAACGAAAAATTGAATAAGATCAGTCCTTATGACATGCTCTGTCAAATTAAAAAAATAGATACCAGCTTATATGAAGAATATTTTATAGAGAGGGATAACCGTCAGGCTATAGAACATCTTCTTAAGCTGGTCTGTGGATTTGATTCAAAAATCTTTGGGGAGGATCAGATCATCTCACAGGTGCGGGAAGCATTGCAGATGGCCAGAGAAGAAGGCTGTGCGGATATGGCTCTGGAAAAGGTCTTTCAAACGGCACTGGCAGCAGGGAAAAAGGTCAAGACAGAGGTGCGTCTGTCTATGATAAGCCGTTCCTCCGCAAGTAATGTGATCGATATTTTAAAATCAGAACTGGGCGATTTAAAAGGAGTTCCCTGTCTGGTCATCGGAAACGGGCAGATGGGAAAGCTCGTGGTGAATATGCTGGTGGCATGCGGAGCTTCTGTTTCCATGACTTTGCGGCGGAAAATGCATGGAATGGACGAACAGGAGTCCATTGTACCGGAAAGGTGCAGCATGGTTTCGTATGACGACAGAATTTCTCAGATCAAGGGAAAACAGGTCATAGTGAGTGCGACCTTAAGCCCCCATTATACCTTGCGTTCAGAAGAGGTTCAGGAGTTTTTTTCGGTTCCTTGCATAACCGGTAAGGCGGTTTCGGAAGGAAAAAATAAATATTACCTATTTGATTTGGCTGTTCCAAGGGATGTGGATCCGGCGATTGCAAAAATGCCTTACGTAAACTTGTTTGACATTGATTCTATGAACAGCGGCAGCTCCCGAGAGGAAAATGCGGAACAGGTTCAGCTGGCCATCAACATCTTGACGGAATATCAGGAGGAGCTTGACCGATGGTTTGAGTTCAGACAGTATATCCCTAAGATTCAGGAAATCGTGAATCTGGTCTCAGAGGATGCGGAGCAACGATTCATCCATACAGCTTCTGAAATAGAAGAGGATTCCGAAAATTCGGTTCTGGCAGCAGAGAAGGCTGCCGGGAAAGCTACCTCTAAGCTGCTGTACGGGCTGCGGGAACAGTTACCGCAGGAACTTTGGGAGCAGTGCTTGGATGCCTTGCACAGATCGGCATCCCGAGAAACGTTGAAACATTAGAAAACAGGAGGGCAGGTATGAAGATTTTAGTATTTGCTGGGACTACAGAAGGCAGACTGCTGATCGAAGCACTTTTAAATATGAATAAGCTATTCGTGTGTGCCTGTGTAGCCACGGAATATGGAAAAGAAATACTGGAGCATGAACCTGCGGAAAATTTTGAAATAAAGACGGGCAGGCTGACCGGAGAAGAAATGGAGAGCCTGATAGCTCAAGGCTTTGATTGGGTCGTAGATGCCACCCATCCCTATGCCACGGTGGTAACGGAGAATATAAAAGAGGCCTGCGAAAAAACGAAGGCTCGATATATCCGGCTGCTGCGGGAAAAAACAAACTTTGGATCCGATTGTGTATTTGTGGAAAATACGGCTGCTGCGGCGGACTATTTGAACACCACTACAGGAAATATACTGCTAACAACAGGAAGTAAGGAACTGGAAAGTTATACAAGCATTTATAACTATAAAGAAAGGCTTTATGCCAGAGTACTTCCCATGGAACAAGTTCTGGCAGGATGCAGTGCGCTGGGACTTTCAGGCAGGCATTTGATCTGTATGCAGGGGCCTTTTTCTCAAGAGCTGAATAAAGCCATGCTAGAACAGCTGGATTGTACATATATGGTAACGAAGGATACGGGAACAGAGGGCGGTGCCTATGAAAAATATCAGGCGGCCAAGGCAGCAGGTGCCACATTAGTGGTGGTGGGCAGAGCAAAGCAGGAAGCTGGGCTGTCTCTGACACAGGTAATAGAAACGGTTACCGGAGAGCTTAAGGAGCCGGAGCCGGCAGAATGGTTTCCCATGTTTGTCAATATAAACGACAGGAATATTGCCGTGATTGGTGCAGGAAAGATTGCTCGAAGGCGGATTGAAACCCTGTTAAAGTTTTCCTGCAATCTGAGGATTGTATCCAAGGAGATCCCCGAAGAAATAAAACAGCTGGTTCAGAACTATAGGAACAGAAATGAACGAGCCGGACAGAACCGATCTGTTGAGCTGCTGGAAAAAGAGTTCGAAATAGCAGATCTGGCAGGAGCAGATCTGGTTTTAGCGGCAACCAATGACCGAAAGCTAAATCAGCACATCGGCATACAGTGCAGAGAGCGGGGCATGCTGATCAATGTAGCTGACGCAAAGGAAGAATGTGACTTTTATTTTCCGGGGGTTATCATGCAGGGCAGCCTGATAGCCGGTGTTACTGCTCAAGGAAAAAGTCACAGCCTTGCTAAAAAGGGTTCAGATGCCATACGGCATGCCTGGAAAAATATAGAATAAATAGAAGGACGCGTTCAGCAGATAGGGCAGCGCACTGGAGGAAATATTAAAGGAGAAAATGATGGCCGGACGAAAAATAATAGTGGGAAGCAGGGACAGCAAGCTGGCGGTAGCTCAGTCCAAACTGATAATGGCTCAGATAGCAAAGGCACATCCGGAACTTGAACTGGAGCTGGTGACGATGAAAACAACAGGAGATCTGATTCTGGATAAGCGGTTGGACCAAATAGGCGGAAAGGGCTTGTTTGTGAAAGAATTGGATAAAGCCTTACTGGAAGGCAGGATTGATATTTCCGTACATAGCCTGAAAGATCTGCCTATGGAAACTTCACCGGAACTTCCTTTAGTGGCTTTTTCCGGAAGGGAAAATCCGCTGGATGTATTAGTTTATCCGGAAGGGGCATCCTGTGCGGATCAAAAGCTGCCTTTAGGAACCTCCAGCTTGCGGAGAGAACTGCAGGTAAAGGAGATTTATCCGGACTGGAGGGTCGAAAGCGTCAGAGGAAATCTGCAGACCAGACTTTCCAAGCTGGACAGCGGCCAATACGGTGCCATTATACTTGCTTATGCCGGAATAGCCCGTTTGGGGCTGAAAAATCGTATCAGCAGAGTCTTTACAGCAGATGAGGTGATTCCGTCTGCCGGACAGGGCATTATTGCTGTTCAGGGCAGAGCAGAGGAAGATTATTCTTTCTTGGACTGTGTAAACGATAAAAACTCAGAAATGTGCGCCAAGGCAGAACGAGCCTTTGTGACCTATTTAGACGGAGGATGCAGTTCCCCTATCGGCGCATTCGCGGAAATATCCGGTGATGAAATCTTGATAAGAGGCCTTTATTATAATGAGGAAACAAAAGAATACCATAAAGGCAGGGAAACAGGCAAAATAAGCGATGGAGAAATGCTGGCTGTCACATTAGCAAAGCGGTTAAAGGATGGAAAATAGAATGATGCAAGAGTGTAAAAAAGGTAAGGTCTGGTTGATAGGTGCAGGTCCCGGAGACGCCGGACTGTTTACTATAAAAGGAAAAAAGGTGTTAGATCAGGCAGAGGTAGTGGTTTATGATAAACTGGTAGGACAGGGCGTCTTGGGAATGATTCCTGCACAGGCCAAATTGATTTTTGTGGGAAAGGTATCCGGGCACCATCCTATTCCCCAGCATGAAATCAATGAAATTCTGCTGAGAGAAGCCCAGGCTGGAAAGCGAGTGGTGCGTTTGAAGGGCGGGGATCCTTTCGTATTCGGAAGAGGAGGAGAAGAGCTGGAGCTGCTTCGCCAGCACCAGATACCTTTCGAGATCGTGCCGGGCATTACGTCTGCGGTCTCAGTACCTGCTTATAACGGTATTCCTGTCACCCACAGAGACTTTGTATCCTCTCTGCACATCATCACGGGGCATACCAAGAAAAAGGATGAAGCGGAAATCGATTATGAAGCCCTTGTAAGGCTGGGAGGCACTTTTGTGTTCCTGATGGGGATTACGGCCATGCCGAAAATTTGCAGAGGGCTGTTGAAAGCGGGCATCGAAAAAGATATGCCGGCAGCTGTTTTGGAACGGGGAACTTCCGCCCACCAGAGAAGGGTGGTTTCGGATGTGTCGCATTTGGCGGAGGACGCAGAGAAAGCGGGCATCCAGACACCGGCGATCATTATCGTGGGAAAGGTCTGTGCTTTGGAAAAGGACTTTCACTGGGCAGAGGACAGGCCTTTGGGAGGTTTTAAGATAGCTGTTACCAGACCGAAAGACCGAGATTCCTCCCTGGCGGATAAGCTGTCCATGTTAGGAGCAGAAATCATGCTGATGCCGACTATAGAGACGAAGGTGATTGCGGATAATAAACCGCTGGAAGACGCTATTCATGATATACGACGGTTTGATTACCTTGCTTTCACAAGCCCCGTAGGAGTGGAAGGTTTCTTTAACAAGCTTCGGGAGATGAAAAAAGATATAAGAGACTTAGGAAGCATTAAATTCGCGGCCATAGGCTCCGCTACCAGGGAAGCCATAGAAAAGAGGGGCATTCTGGTGGACCTGATGCCATCTGTCTACAGCGGAAAGGCTTTGGGCAGCCTGATTGCGGCTGAATCGGAAGAGTGGGGCTCCAAAATCGGAAGAAAGCCGGAGGTTTTGATTCCGAGAGCTAAGATCGGCACAGACGATGTGATCAGACCGCTGGAAGAGGCATCCGTTAAATTTACGGATATTGCGGTGTACGATACCTTTGAGGCAAGCTACGGTGAAACGGACAAAGCCGGAGCCATTTCCAAGCTGATTGATTTTGCGGAAGAAGACGTAGACTATGTGGCATTTACCAGTGCTTCTACTGTTCGTGGATTTGTGACCGCTTCGGGGCTGAGTGATTTTTCTTCCGTGAAAGCCGTATGCATTGGAAAGAAGACCGCGGAAGAGGCTGAAAAGTATGGAATGCAGATATCCACATCCAAGCAAGCGACCATCGACAGCATGGTGGAATGCTTCCTGAGTTTGCAGCCGTAATTTGGGGCTTGACAATTAACCGAAATGATATAAACTAAATAAATAGAATGAAATATACCAACTATGATAAAGAGGAGTAGGAACGGTTCGCATCTTGCCTTTGAAACAATGTATTGATTCACGGCATCAGAGAATGAAATCCGCAGGCTGTAAGATTTCAAGGAAAGCGTGTTCTGAAGGTTGCTTTATGTAATCTAATCGAAAAATAATGAGCAGATGAAAACATAGTGAAAGATGAAATGAGTGCTGGGCATGTGGAGTGCACAGAACAAAGGTGGTACCGCGGAAGTTTATCCGTCCTTTGGCAGAGATTGCCCGAAGGACGGTTTTTTATTACGCAGGAATATCGCTTGCGATATGACGGAGTATCATAAAAAGCTATTATAGAAAATATATAAAAAATATAAAAAAGGAGTAAATATATGGAAAAAAACCTGGCAAAGACTTATAATCCAAAAGATTTTGAGGACAGAATATATGAAGAGTGGGAGAGAAAAGGGGCTTTTAAAGCGAAAATCGATAAAAATAAAAAGCCTTTTACGATTGTCATGCCCCCTCCAAACATTACGGGACAGCTTCATATGGGACATGCGCTGGATCAGACCCTCCAGGACGTGCTGACAAGATGGAAGAGAATGCAGGGATACAGCGCTCTATGGCTTCCGGGCTCAGACCATGCGAGTATTGCCACAGAAGTAAAGGTCGTGAATAAGATCCGGGAAGAAGAAGGCAAAGAAAAAGAAGATTTAGGCAGAGAAGAGTTCTTAAAGCGTGTATGGGAATGGAAAGAAGAATACGGCGGCCGAATTACCAAACAATGCCGTAAGCTGGGAGATTCCTGCGATTGGGACAGAGAACGCTTTACGATGGATGAGGGCTGCAGCAAGGCTGTTAATGAAATGTTCGTACGGCTTTATGAAAAAGGACTGATTTACAGGGGAAACAGGCTGATCAACTGGTGTCCGGAATGCGGAACCTCTCTTTCGGATGCGGAAGTGGAACATGAAGATAAGAACGGTAAGTACTGGTATTTCAGGTATCCCGGTGCAGACGGAAGCGAAGGGATTGTAGTAGCTACCTCAAGACCTGAGACCATGTTTGCCGACGAGGCCATAGCCGTACATCCGGAGGACGAACGGTATAAAGATATGGTAGGGAAAAAGGTAATTCTTCCTATCGTGGGAAAAGAAATTCCGGTTATTGCCGATCTGTATCCGGATCCTGAAAAGGGTACAGGTGCTGTAAAAATTACACCGGCTCACGATCCTAACGACTTTGAGGTCGGTGAACGGCACCATTTGTCCAGACCTTCCTGCATTAATTCCGATGCGACGATGAACGAGCTGGCCGGCAAATATGCGGGCATGGATCGGTTTGAATGCAGAAAAGCCTGGGTAGCGGAGCTTGAAGCTGCTGGATTTTTAGTAAAGACCGAAGAGAAGGTCATTCCTTCAGGAGAATGCTACCGATGTCACACCGTCATTGAGCCGATGCTTTCCGATCAATGGTTCGTCAAGATGGAAGAGCTTGCAAAGCCGGCTATTGAAGCGGCTAAAACCGGAAAACTGCAGCATGTGCCGGAACGGTTTGAAAAGATTTATCTGCATTGGCTGGAAAATATCAGAGACTGGTGCATTTCCAGACAGTTGTGGTGGGGGCATAGAATTCCGGCGTATTACTGCGAGGAATGCGGTGAAATGGTGGTCTCGCGAACAGCTCCGGATACGTGTCCAAAGTGCGGAAGTACTAAGATGAGACAAGATGAGGATGTACTGGATACCTGGTTCTCATCGGGACTATGGCCGTTTTCAACCTTGGGATGGCCCGAAAAGACGCCGGATCTTGAATATTTCTATCCGACGGATGTGCTGGTTACCGGCTATGATATTATTTTCTTCTGGGTCGTAAGGATGGTCTTTTCTGCCCTTGAAGTAACCGGAGAATCTCCTTTTAAATATGTTTATGTTCACGGACTTGTCCGGGATGCGGAAGGCCGAAAGATGAGCAAATCTCTCGGAAACGGCATTGATCCGCTGGAAATCATCGATCAGTACGGTGCGGATGCCCTGCGGTTCATGCTGATGACAGGTATCACACCGGGAAATGATATGAGGTTTAAGGAAGATAAGCTGGAGTCAGCCAGAAACTTTGCCAACAAGCTTTGGAATGCCTCCCGGTTCGTTATCATGAATTTGCAGGATGAAGAGGGCCATTTCAGAGAAATGGCATCAGAGCATGACGGACTGGATAGGATTGCCCTTCAAGATGAGGATAAATGGATTCTTGCACGAGTAAATGATGCGGTTCAGTATGTGACCAATTCCATGGAAAAATTTGACTTGTCGCTGGCAGGACAGAGAGTCTATGAAGTGATCTGGAACGAGTACTGCGACTGGTATATTGAACTGGTGAAGGGCAGATTGTACGGAGAGGATGAAGAGGACAAGAAGGTTGCCAGATATGTACTCGTACGAGCATTAAAAGACATGCTGAAACTCCTTCACCCATTCATGCCGTTTATTACAGAGGAAATTTGGAGCTTTTTACCTAAGACAGAGCAGGAAATGGCAGAAGCAAAAGCAGAGGGAAACCCGGAAGACTTTTTGATCAAAGCCAGCTGGCCGATATTTGATGCTGCGCTTACTTTTGGGCAAGAAGTGGAAAAATTAGATACGGCCATGGAAGCCATCCGAGCCATCCGAAACATCCGGGCAGAAGCAGAAGCGGCACCGAGCCGAAAGCTTCGGGCGATTATCGTTTCAACGGGAAAGGATCTGGACTATATTAAGGCCGGAGAGAGGTACATTAAGGCCCTTGCCAATATTACCGAGATTCGCTTTACAGAAAATAAATCCGAGGTGCCGGAAGAGGTCATGTCTGCTGTGATGGGAGCTATTGAGCTGTTTATTCCGCTGGATGATCTGCTGGACTATAAAGCAGAATTTGAAAGGCTTACGAAGGAAAAAGCCAGACTGGAGGGCGAAGTAAAACGAGTGGCTGGAAAGCTGAACAATCAAGGATTCGTAGCTAAGGCTCCGGAAAAGGTGATCCAGGAAGAACGGGAAAAACAGGTGAAGTATGAGGATATGCTTGCAAAGGTTACCGCAAGACTTGCACTTGTCGAAAAAAAACTGTAATAGGTATTATGGGAGAATAAATGGATACAGAGAATGTAGTTGAAAAATTTAAAGAATTTGAACGTTTTGGAAGCAGACTTGGATTGGAAAGAATGAATGTACTGATGGAGCTTTTGGGAAATCCCCAAAAAAATCTACAGTGCATCCATGTAGCGGGAACCAATGGAAAAGGCTCCGTCTGCAAATATATATATGAAGCATTACAGGAAAACGGATACAAGGTCGGATTGTTTACTTCTCCATTTCTTGAAGTGTTCAATGAACGGATTGAATTTGACCGTCAGCTGATTTCAGATGAAGATTTAAAAATCTGTACGGATAGGGTTCTTGAAAAGGTGGAAGTCATGCTTTCAAACGGCTTTGATTCCCCTACGGAATTTGAAGTGATAACCGCAGTGGCATTTGTGTATTTCAACAGGAAGAAAGCAGATTTTGTCGTGCTGGAAGTAGGACTGGGCGGAAGAGGAGACTCCACTAACATCATAGAAAGGCCTTTGGCCTGTGTGATCGCTTCTATTTCTTTTGACCATATGGATAGACTGGGAAATACGTTAGAAGAAATTGCGGCGGAAAAAGCTGGAATCATAAAAGAAGGCGTACCCGTTATAATAAATGTGGAACGGCCGGAAGCGGCTAAGGTAATAGCACGAAAGGCCTATGAAAAAAATTGCGTTCTATACGATGTGAAAAAAATTAAATATGCTATCACAGAAAAGAGCATAGAAGGATATAAAATGGATACCACTATCTATGGAACGGATTATGCGGAAGTGGAAATCGGCATGGTAGGAAAACATCAGCTCCAGAACGTCCTGACCGCTCTGGTCACATTGGAACTGCTGAGGAAAGACCGAATCATTCAAGTGGAAAGAAGCCGTCTGTACGCAGGAATAAAAAAAGCCAAACAAAATGGAAGATTTGAGGTTATGAACCGGGATCCGTATGTTATAATAGATGGAGCTCACAATGAAGACGGTGCAGCCGCTCTGGAAAAAACAGCAGAAGAGCTGCTGCCGGGGAAAAGGATGCTTTTTGTCACAGGAATGCTTGGGGACAAAGACACCCAAAAAATATTGGATCACTTTGCACAAATGGCAGACGATTTTGTTCTTACGGAACCGGATAATCCACGAAGGTATCCGGCCATGAAATTAACAAAGGACTTGCAGGAGAGAGGGAAGAACTGCATAACCATTGAAGATCCAATCGAAGCTTGCCGGTATGCTTTGAAACATAAAACAGAATATGAAGCAATCATGTTTGCCGGTTCGCTCTACCTGATCGGACAAGTTAGGGGATTATTAAAATCAGAGAACAAGTAGGAGCATTTCATAGGGATAAGTTTGGAGGTTTAAAATGAATGAAGCAGGAATGAAGCGAGTATTATTATTTTATAATCCGCATTCGGGAAATGGGATGTTTAAAAATAATTTAGATCTGATCATTGACAGATTTCAGATTGAAGGCTATATTGTAGAGCCTGTCAGAGCCGCTCACGGAGAGACGCTGGACCGTATCTTTCAATGCATGGATCAGAGCCAGTTCAGTCAGGTCATTGCGGCCGGCGGGGATGGAACGATCAATATCTGCGTGAACGCCATGCTCCGAAATAATATCGAGCTGCCGCTTACGGTCATGCCGGCGGGGACGGCCAATGATTTTGCTTATTACTTTGATCTGCCTCACGACATCAACGACATGATGGACATTGCCCTCGGCGGGAAATTTACTTATGCGGATGTAGGAAAGGTAAACAATAAATATTTTATAAACGTGGCGGCCATGGGGATGCTGGTGGATGTAAGTCAGAAAACAGACCCTAATTTGAAAAATACGTTGGGAATTCTGTCGTATTACCTGAAAGGACTTACAGAGGTTACCAATTTGCGGCCTATTCCTGTGAAATTGACCAGCAATGAATTTTCAGGAGAAGAAAATATGTATTTTATGCTGGTGATGAACGGAAGATCGGCGGGAGGCTTTAAGAAGATTTCCCCCAATTCTGAAATTAATGACGGAATGCTGGATGTGATGCTGTTTAAGGAAATGCCGATTTTAGAATTCGGTCCGTTACTGGTAAGCATATTACAGGGAAATCATCAGGAAAATAAAAATGTTATTTATTTTAAGACCGATGACTTGATGATCGAATCCACGCAGGATGTGTCCACAGATGTAGACGGAGAAAAAGGAGAAAAATTCCCCTTGCATTTTACGGTATTACCGAGTAAGTTAAAAATTTCAACGCTGCATCAGGACATGAAGGGTCCCTTTTGGTAAATTTATTATAATATAGGACATGAATTGGCAGACTCGCATGGATCTGCCGATTTCTTTAAGTAGGAGAAATTTTTATGACAAAAGTTTTAGTAGGCATGAGCGGCGGTGTGGACAGCTCCGTATCCGTATATTTACTGCAACAGCAGGGGTATGAGGTCAGCGGAGTGACCCTGAAGCTTTTTGACAATGACGATATAGGAATTGAGGATAAGGAAAAGACATGCTGTTCCTTATCCGATGTACAGGATGCAAGAAGTGTGGCAACCAAGCTGGGGTGCAGGCACTATGTGTTCAATTACAGTGAATGGTTCATGCAGGACGTGGTGGAAAGGTTTGCCAGGAGCTATGAGGAAGGCAGAACGCCGAATCCCTGTATTGACTGCAACCGTTATATCAAGTTCAGCAGAATGCTGGAAAGGGCAAAGTTTTTAGAATTTGACTATATTGCTACAGGCCATTATGCGCAGATAGAAAAGGATCCGGTGACAGGCCGGTATTTGCTTAAAAAGGGAGCGGACCCTTCAAAGGATCAAAGCTATGTTCTGTACACCATGACGCAGGAGGAATTGTCCAGAACCCTGTTCCCGTTAGGAAAGATGAAGAAAAGCGAAATCCGTGCTATAGCGGAGCGGGAAGGCTTTGTGAATGCAAAGAAAAAGGACAGCCAGGATATTTGTTTTGTAAAAGACGGAGATTATGCCGGATTTTTACAGAATGTGATGCATATCAAATCTGAACCCGGAGATTTTGTGGATAAGGATGGGCGCAAGGTTGGCAGGCATCAGGGAATTATTCATTATACAGTAGGACAGCGGAAAGGGCTGGGACAGACTTTTGGAAAACCAGTCTACGTTTTATCAAAGGATAAGGAAGGAAACACCGTTACCCTTGGAAAAAATGAAGAACTTTTTGCGGAGGGCATGATCGTGGAGGATATGAATTTGATTTCCATAGCAGAGCTGGCAGAGCCTTTAAAGGTAACGGTCAAGGCCAGGTATTCGATGAAAGAAGTAGGAGCCATGATCTATCCTTTGGAAAAGGGTGATATAAAAGTTATATTTGATGAAAAACAAAGAGCTATTACGCCGGGACAGGCCGCCGTCTTTTATGACGGAGATGTTGTTGTGGGCGGGGGCACTATTGTACATGCAATTTTTCAGGAAAAGTAAAATAGGGAGGTAAAAACGGTGAAAAATAAAGTAACGTTGAGAATGTCACAGACAGATGATTATGAAGCCTTAAAGACCTTGTATATAAAAAATGATTTAGAAGTGGATCCGGATGAACCTATGCCGGAAGGAGTTGTTAAGAATTGGAAAATAACTCTTGGGTGTGATAAAGAGGGGATGCTGGTGGCCGGGCTGACCTTGGCTAAATATGAAGGCGAATATATCATAGACGGGATTGCCGTGGAACCGGAGTACAGAAAACTGAAAATAGGAAAAACCCTTTTGGAAAAGGCCGTCGCTGAAGTGAGGAGCCTGGGCGGAGAAAAAATATTTTTGGTAGCGAGAGCTCCTGAATTTTTCAGAAAAGAAGGCTTCATTACCATTGACAGCAAAGCGGCACCGGATGTATTTGACTGCATGACTTGTCCTCAGTTCGGCGTACAGTGCCATCCGGAAGTCATGAGGCTTGACCTGGTCTAGTCTTTTCTTTGGATATAAAATCGAATGAATCCATATGGGCGTGCATATTATGATAGTATCAGTTTTTGAATCGGAGGATACTGTCAATGAAAATACTTTCAAGAATATTTGCGGCATTGATCATTATAGCCGCAGCAATATGGGTCTATCAGTCAATCGATGTAAGTGCTGTTTTTAATCAGGACAGGAAATTGCCTATATATAGTGTACAAACAGAGGAAAAGAAGATTGCTATCAGTTTTGACGCTGCCTGGGGTGACGATCGGACGATGGATATTTTAAACAATCTGGATAAATATCATGTAAAATCGACCTTTTTCCTGACTAAATTCTGGGCGGAAAAGTATCCTCAGGATGTGGCTGAAATACAGAAGCGCGGACACGAAATCGGAAATCACTCCGCAACTCATCCGGATATGACCGGACTGACCTCCGAGAAGATTGCCAGTGAACTGCAGGTGACCTCGGATGTGATTGAGAAAATTACCGGAAAAAAGACTACCCTGTTTCGGCCGCCTTTCGGCGCGTATGACAATCATGTGATAGAGACTTGCGAAAGCCAGGGCTACAAAGTCATCCAATGGTCTGTAGACAGCTTGGACTGGAAGGATATTTCCACAGAGCAAATCGTGGAACGGGTTACGAGAAACGTTAAATCAGGCGATATTATTTTGTTCCACAATAATGCGGAGCACAGCAGTGAGTATCTGCCTTTAGTCTTAAAAAGCCTTCAGGATCAGGGATTTCAGATTGTTCCTGTGGGCCAGCTGATTTATTATAAGGGGTATCAGATGGATCATACGGGAAAGCAGTGTAAATTATAAGCAAAAGAGAGATTGAGGTCTGCTCACTGGGAGGATACAGCTCCCGTTGGGCAGATCTTTTTGTTTATGGTAAGAATTGAAAATTCAGCAAGTTCATGTTACAATGAATCTAATAAAAAAAATTCATTAAAGCATATAGGCGGTACAGCTTATATCATTTAATTGAAAATACAAACGAAAGGATGTGATATGGATGAAGGAATATAAAAATATTGAGAAAATTGACAGTTTGGATGACGGTACGATGAGCGTACTGATGAAGAACGGCAGAGAAGCTGTGATTGAGATTGTTAAATTGAACGAGAAATTTGAGGCGGCAATCTATAGAATATTTAGCCCTGAGCTTGGAAAAGGCAAGAAGAAGGAAAGCACTTTTGCCAAACTGGAAAAACATGAGCTGTATAAGGAATGTGCCAAAGAGGCTTTGGGGTGGATCGATGAAAATCCTTTAGAATTTACAGAACCCCAGGAGATAAAGGAATTTAAATAATATACAAAAAACAGATAAAGTATTCAAATACGAGAGAGTGTTCTGCTCCCTCGTATTTTGTTTTTTGTACAGCGCTTTAAAGCGTATTTACACGTTTTCTGAAAATTTAAACTTTGATAGATTGCAAAAAAACACTTGAATGCGAATAAACATACATGTATAATTATGCAATACACTTTACAGAAATTAAATTTTTAGTGACAATAGGAGGTAGTCAGATGAAAAATATAAAAAAAGGGTTACTGTTTATTTCGATAGTTGTTATGGTATTTTCATTTGCCGCATGTGGCGGGCAGGAGAAGGATGTTTATAAGGTCGCGATGGAACCTACTTTCCCTCCTTTTGACACAACAGACAGTAAGACCGGTGAGCTTAGCGGATTTGATGTAGATTTGATGGAAGCTATTGCTGCGGATCAGGGCTTTGAACTGGAATGGTCGAACATGTCCTTTGGCGGGCTGATATCGGCGCTGCAATCCGGAAACATTGATATCATTGCATCCGGTATGAATGCCAGTGATCAGAGAAGAAAGCAGGTCGATTTCTCAGATACCTATTACGATTCGGGACTGGTAGTCGCAGTGAAGGACGGAAATACTGCCATTAAAAGCATTAAGGACTTGACTCCGGACATGAGGGTCGGCGGTCAGATCGGAACCACCGGTGCAGATAAGTGCAATGAACTTCAAAAGGCCGGAAAAATAAAAGAAGCTAAAATTTATGACGGATTAGATGTCGCCATGATGGATTTGCAGAACGGAACAATTGATGCCTTGATCAATGATCTTCCGGTAACAAAGGCTTATATGAAAGCAAAACCGGGGACCATAGAAATCGTTGGGGATGTATTAAATGCAGAATCCTATGGAATCGCAGTCAAGAAAGGGAATAAAGAGCTTTTGGATCAAATCAACGCCGGAATGAAAGACATAAAGGACAATGGAACCTTTGATAAGCTTTACAGCAAATGGTTTGAGTAAAAGAGAAACAAGGGCTATGACCGAATATGAAAAACCCCCGCGCCAGAACGCGGGGATCGTTTTTATACGGGAAATATCCTTTATAGCAGAACCGATAAATAGGAGGAAACATATTTGGAAAATTATTTGATGGGAATAAAAATCGCATACAGCGGTGTCGGGGCAACACTTTCAATTACTGTGGTCGCCGTGATTATCGGTGTAACGCTGGGATTGATCGCAGCGCTGTGTAAGCTTTCAAAGCACAAAGCACTCAGCCTTCCTGCGAAGGTATACATAGAGCTGCTGCGGGGAACCCCGCTCCTGGTACAAGCATTGATTTTGTATTACGGAGTACCTATGCTGCTGCAGCAGCATGAAATCATGTTTAGATGGGATTATCCCATTATAGCCGGGATGATTGTCTGCGGGATTAACAGCTCGGCCTATGTGGCAGAAATCATACGTTCTGGGCTCCAGGCTGTGGATCCGGGGCAGACAGAAGCTTCCCGCTCTTTGGGAATGACGAATTTTCAGGCGATGAAGCTGGTCATTATTCCGCAGGCCTTTCGGATTATTTTGCCGGCCCTGGGAAATGAATTTGTATCCCTGATTAAAGAAACAGCCGTACTGTCCGTCATTACCATTACGGAAATCACCAGAAAGAGCACGCTCTGGTCCTCCGTTACCTTTCAATCCTGGCCTGCTTATTTAGGAACAGCATTTGTATATCTGACCCTTACAATTCCTCTTTCAAGAGTTGTATTGTATATGGAAAGGAGGATGGCTCAAAGTGATAGAAGTTAAAAAGCTAATAAAGAATTTTGAGAATTTAGAGGTTTTAAAGAATATTGATGCGAAAGTAAAGGACGGGGAAGTGGTCTGTGTGATCGGTCCGTCCGGATCGGGAAAAAGTACCTTTTTAAGATGCCTGAATCTGCTTGAGGAACCTACAGGCGGCGAAATATATATAGATGGAGAGCAGATCAATAAAGATGGAGTAAATCTGAACGCAATACGCCAAAAATTGGGAATGGTATTTCAAAATTTCAATCTGTTCCCGCATATGACGACCCTTGAAAATATTACACTGGCTCCTGTAAATGTGATGGGAATGAATAAAAAAGATGCAGAAAAGATCGCTTTTGAATTGCTGGAAAGAGTGGGGCTTGCCGATAAAGCGCAGGTGTATCCCAGTTCCCTTTCAGGAGGGCAGAAACAGCGTGTTGCCATTGCCAGAGCTCTTGCAATGAATCCGGAGGTCATGTTGTTTGATGAACCGACCTCCGCCCTGGATCCTGAAATGGTGGGAGAAGTTCTTGAAGTGATGAGAGGCCTGGCGGATAAGGGCATGACCATGGTGATTGTGACCCACGAGATGGGCTTTGCAAGAGAGGTTGCGGACAGAATTCTGTTTATGGACGATGGTGTTGTTGTGGAACAGGGCACACCGGAACACATTTTTAACCATCCGGAAAGTCAGAGGACAAAGGAGTTCTTGAGTAAGGTCTTGTAAGCTGGCCTTATTTGCCCAAGTTCTCTTTTAAGACTCTAAGTGCATTCCCATTACAGATAGCATCGACTTGATCCTCTGTAAAATGTTTCGATAAAGCAGAGAGAAGGAGCGGATAACTTGCATAATCCTTAAATTCCAGTTCGCAGTCGATTCCGTCAAAATCAGAACCGAAGCCCACCGATTCGATGCCGGCTTTATTTACCATATATTTCACATGCTCCACAATTTGATCGATGGTGGCGTATTCCGAATCCTCCTTTAAAAAGGCAGAGTAGAAGTTCACGCCGACCATCCCCCCTTGATTTCCTAAAGTCTTTAACTGGTCATCGCTCAAGTTCCTTCTGTGATTGCATAGAGCCCTTGCACAGGAGTGTGAGGCTACAAAAGGTTTTTTACTATACTTTGCAACATCGTAAAAACCGCCTTCGGAAAGGTGAGAAACATCTATAAGCATTCCTAAACGATTCATTTCTTCCACGACCTCTATGCCAAAGGGCTTAAGTCCACGGGCATGCTCAGCCGGATCATCACTTGAAGGGTATCCGATGGCATTTTCAAAGTTCCACGTTAGAGTAATCAGTCGAACTCCTTTATCAAAGACTTCTTGAACCCTTTCAATTTTATCCGACAGAACCACACCATCTTCTATAGTTAGGATAGCGGAAAGCTTGGAGTTTTCTGCGTTAGATAAAATATCGCCCGTCCATAAGGCCGGTTTTATGGAATCAGAATTTAATTCAAGCTGTGCTTTATATGTTTCGTAAACCGTATTAAAAATTTCATAAGGATCCATGCCCTCTTTTTCCTTAGGCGATATAAATATAGCAAAAAATTGGGCTAAGGCATTTCCTTGTAACAGCTTATCAATGCTAATATGTCCTGAATTGCTTGAAAGTGTATGACTGGGGTTTCTGTAGCACTCTAGCAGAGTGTCGCAATGCATATCGATTATTTTCATGTTTCTGTTTCCTCTCGTATAATATTTAATATTATGATACACTAATATTAAAGCAAGAGCCATACCTAATATAACTTGTGTTAGCATAATAATTACGAAAATATAAGACAAAAAGACAGGATACTCAGTCAAAAAGGAGGATACTATGAAAATAAGAGAAAGAATCGATGAGATTTTTGAAGAGATCGTTGAAATAAGAAGAACGCTGCATGAAAATCCGGAGCTTTCAGAGCAGGAAATAAAAACGTCACAAAGAATAAGTGAATTTCTGACAAAGTATGAAATCCCTCATGAAACAGAAATTGCAGGCCATGGTATTGTGGCTATAATTGAAGGAAAAGGAAAAATTGCAGAAGGTCAAAAATTTCTAACGGTAGGAATACGGGCGGATATGGATGCACTTCCCATTAACGAAGAGGTTAATGTACCGTTTAAATCTAAGACAGAAGGCGTCATGCACGCCTGCGGACACGATATTCATGTGGCGGCCCTTTTGGGAACCGCAAAAATTTTGAAAGAAGCGGAAGCGGATTTTTCCGGGACTGTTAAATTATTTTTTGAACCTGCGGAAGAGACCATCGGCGGGGCGAAACAGATGATAGAAGCCGGATATTTAATGAATCCTACGGTGGATGCTGCTATCGGGCTTCATATAACGCCGGAAGTAGAAACGGGAATGGTACAATTTCGAAGAGGAAAAATGAATGCGGCATCAACGGAGTTTGAAATTACTGTAGAAGGCGTTGCATGTCACGGAGCACATCCTGAAAATGGTGTGGATTCTATTGTAGCGGCTTCCAGTCTGGTCTGCATGCTGCAGTCCATAGTGACCAGAAATCTGTCGCCTACCAATCCGGGGATTATAACGATAGGACAAATACACGGGGGAAATAAAGACAATATCATTGCCAATGAAACAGTACTTTCAGGAATGATCCGGGCATTGGACAATGACACAAGGAGTTTTCTTAAAAAGAGAGTAAAAGAAATGGCAGAAAATGTGGCGAGCGGCTTTGGTGCTAAAGCCAATGTTCAGTTTACAGATGGCTATCCGGCTCTTGCAAATGATGATGAGGTGGAAGATATTCTTGAAGCCGTTGCGGAAGAAGTTCTATCAAAGGAAAACGTATGTTTCTTACCGGAACCGAGTCTTGGTGCCGATGATTTTTCCTATTTCTCGGAAGCAATACAAGCGGTATATTTTAATATTGGGTGTCTCGGTAAAGGAGAAACTGTCCGTCAGGCGCTTCATAGCGAACAGCTGAATCCAGATGAGGAATGTATAAGAACAGGAATTCTTATGGAGGTATTTGGCGCACTGGAGCTTTTTAAGCAAATCAGGTGAGGAAGTCGTATGGTATAGGATACGTTGCAGAGCGGAGGTAGAAATGTTAAGGGATACGGTAGTGCAGGTCAATTTGGGCGTCCTTGCAGACAATATGAAAAAAATTTGTGAAATGGTGGGTAAAGGCGTTGCTGTAATGCCCGTTATAAAAGCCGATGGATATGGGCATGGGGCAGTCGGCATTGCGCCTACGCTTATGGAACAGGGAGCGGCATATTTGGCGGTGGCAACTTTAACGGAAGCATTGGAATTAAGAACACAGTATAAAGACTATCCTGTGTTCATTTTAGGGCACACACCGGATCGATTATTGCCGATTGTGGTGGAGCAGAACATTACACAGACTATTTTTTCTTCAGCGCAAGCAAGAATATTAGCAGAAGAAAGTAAGAAGGCCGGCAAAAAAGCCAAAATACATATAAAAGTAGATACGGGATTTCATAGGCTTGGAATTGATGACCTTCAGGAGCTAAAAGAAATATGTTCTTTTAAGGAAATAGAAACAGAAGGGATTTTTTCTCATTTAGCACTGGTCAATGAGGAGGAAAATGAAAAACAGGTCAAAAAGTTTTTGGGCATTGTAGATGAGCTGGAGAAACAGGGAATTCACTTTAAATATAAACACATTGCAGACAGCATAGCTGCTGTAGATTACCCGGAATACCGAATGAATATGATTCGCCCCGGTGCATTAGTATTTGGCCTTCGGAGTTTTGAGAAGGGTTTTGTAGATGTGGAGCAGGCAATGACCTTTGTCACCAGAATTTCACAAATCCGCCAGGTGCGCAAAGGGGAAGGGGTTGGCTATGATTATCTGTGGAAGGCCCCTGAAAATATGGCGATAGGAACGCTTCCTTTTGGATATGCAGACGGATATCCGCGTAACATGAGGGGAAAGGGATACGTTACTATTAAGGGAGTTAAATGCCCGATTATTGGAGTTATCTGCATGGATCAATGTATGGTGGATCTTTCGGGAGTACCGGGAGTAAAGGAGGGGGATCCGGCCATTATTTACGGTGACGGAAGTGAAAGCACCATGACTATTGAAGAGGCTGCAGAGCTTGCGGGAACAAATAAAAACGAAATCGTTGCCAGAATATCAGCAAGGCCTCCCAGAGAATATATAAAATAATGTAAGGAAGGCGAGCGTATGTTTTGTGTTCTTTGTAACAGCGACTGTGTGTTTTATTATTTTTTAGAAAAAAAGCGTTAAACCTATATGTGTACACAAATTCTTTCATTTTTAAACCGGAATGTAAACGGCATCGTGTTATGATGGTTAAAATTACCGTAGATCAAATAATCGGAGGGATTAAAATGGACACTATTTTTTACAACGGAAAGTTTAGAACCATGGATAAAATGAACCCGGAAGCGGAAGCCGTAGCTGTTAAGGATGGTATTATCACCAGAGTCGGCAGTAATGAGGAGATTCTTGCTCTGGCGGAAGCACATACGAAAAAAGTGGATTTGGAAGGAAAGTTCGCATTGCCGGGTTTTTCAGACAGCCATTTACATTTGATTTATTATGCAAATACGAAACGAAAGGTGGAGCTGTCTCAAGCCAGATCCATTGAAGAGGCTATTTCCTTATGTAAAGCGCAGCTTCAGGAAAAATCCAAAGAAGACGGATGGCTCTTGGGATGCGGCTGGAATCAGGAAGACTGGAAAGTACCGGTATTTCCCACAAAGATAGATTTGGATAAAATATCTCAGGATATTCCGATTGCTATAACAAGGACCTGTTACCATGCCACAGTAATCAATTCCAAAGCCATAGAGCTATTAGGCCTTAATAAAGAAATTCCGGAGCTTTCCAATGGGATTGTAGAGGTAGATGAGAACGGGCAGGTAAACGGAATTTTAAGAGAAAGTGCGCAGAACATTGTTTGGAATTACATGGGCGTACCGACTCTTGAGGATTTGAAGAACAGAATAGAGGATGCCTGTCTGGACGCGGCTTCAAAGGGAATTACCGCTATTCAAACGGATGACTTTGAAACCTTTACGGGAGATACGATAGATTTGATCATAAAAGCCTATCATGAACTGGTATCGGAAGGCCGGCTGCCGGTTCGCGTTTATCAGCAGTGCTTGCTGCGTACCCCGGAGAAACTCCAAGCCTTCTTAGACAAAGGGTATAAGACCGGCTATGAATTCGGACTGTATAAAATAGGCCCGTTGAAACTGCTGAATGACGGCTCCTTAGGGGCAAGAACCGCCTACATGAGAGAGCCTTACCATGACGATCCGAGTACGAAGGGCGTGGCCTTATACGATCCGGAGCAGCTCACGAAAATGATAAAAATGGGTCACGAGAACGGTATGCAGATAGCCATTCACTGCATCGGCGATGCCGCCATAGAAATGGCGGTCAACAGCTTTGAGCAGGTCATGCTGGAATCGCCCCGAACCGATCCGAGACATGGTATCGTACATTGCCAGATCACCGACATCAATCTAATTGAACGAATTAAAAAACTGAATTTATTGATTTATGCACAGCCGATTTTTATAAGAGCAGACAAGAATATCATTAATCAGCGAGTGGGAGAGGAACTGGGAAGCACAAGTTACAACTGGAGAGCCTTTGCAGACAGAAACATGCATCTGAGCGGAGGTTCAGACTGTCCTGTAGAAAAATTCGATACCATTCCCAATATGTATTGTGCGGTCACCGGGAAAAATCCGGAAAGGGATAGTGATCCCGCATGGCACCCGGAAAACTGCCTGACTGTAGATGAAACGGTGAAAGGCTTCACCTGGGAAGGCGCTTACGCAGCATTTCAAGAGAACGAGAGAGGAACGATTTCCGTAGGAAAATATGCCGATATGGTGGTATTGAGTGAAGACCTGTATCAGGTTCCGGAAGATCAAATTAAAGACATTCAAGTAAAAATGACCATGGTAAATGGTGAAATAAAATATTCCGATTTGTAAAAATAAACTTCATAAAAACGGATAACATAATGCGGGTCATTGAATATGAACCCGCATTATGTTATCATACAGTAAAAATAGCGAAAATTATCGGGAAAACCGGATTGAACAAAACAGTATTACCAAAAAGGCAGGAAAATCAAATGCATGCAGATTTATTGATAAAGAATGGAAAATGTTTATGTGTGGCGAATGACAACGTGTATGACTGGGTGGCCGTGACCGGACATAAGATTTCCGGATTGGGTTACAGAGAGGAATATAAACGAACCTTTGACAGGATTCACTGTACCATAGACGCAAATGGCAACACAGTCCTTCCAGGCTTTTATGACAGTCATTTTCATTTGGTCCAAACCGGATTAGATTCTTTGAGTTTGGATTTATCCGAGGCAACCTCTTTTGATGATATCGGAGACCTGATCAAGGAGCAATCCCGATTGACTCCGGAGCAGCCGATCCATGCGAAGGGGCTGTATCCCTACAATCTAAAAGAAAAATGCTTTCCCAGCAGGACGGTACTGGACAAGTTCTGCAATGATGTTCCCGTCTGGGTCACCAGCAGTGACTTTCATATAAGCGCACTAAATACCTATGGAATTTTATACTATAAAATTCCATTTACCATAGGCGGTATCGAACTGGATAGTAAAGCCATGCCCACCGGAATATTTAAAAAACAGGCTAATGTCATACTGCGGGAAAATATTTTAAAAAATGTATCCAATGCCCATCGTCTGGAGGCGATAAAAGGCGTATTAGATGATGCGGTCAAGCATGGGATTACGACCATAGACACCATGGAGGGAGGCTTTTTATTCTGTAATAAGGATGCAGAGCTGATTTATGACTACAAAGACGCCTTTCCCGTTGATGTCAATTTATATTACCAGACTTCCGATATTCTCAAGGTAAAGGAGCTGCGCCTGCCCAGAATTGGATCGAATCCATTTATAGACGGAACGTTAGGTTCCAGAAATGCAGCCTTGAATTATCCGTACATAGATGATCCGGATAATATAGGCGAACTGTATTTCACACAGGAGGAGTTAAATGAGTTTTTAGTAGAATGCTATAAAAACCGATTGCAGACCTCGCTTCATGTGATTGGGGGAAGAGCTATAGAGCTGGCTCTTAAGGCACATGAGCATGCATTGAACATGACAGGGAATGCTGGACTTCGTCATAGGCTGGAACATGTGGAACTGGTAAGCAGCAGTCAGATCTTGAGAGCCAGAGAATTGGGCCTCGTCTTTTCTATGCAGCCGACTTACGAATATTTGTGGGGAGGAAAGGGAAGGATGTACGAGGCGCGAATCGGGGAACATTACAGGGAATCAAATCCTTTAAGAGAAATCCTTGATCATGGTGTTGTCATCTGCGGAAGCTCAGAAAGCGATGTGACGCCCATCGGCCCTGCTATGGGAATCCATTCTGCGGTGAACCATCCGGTGGAAGAGCACAGAATAGAGCGAATGGAAGCCATTCGAATGTTTACGCTCAATGGGGCTTTCGCTGTCTTTGAGGAAAAGAAAAAGGGCAGCCTAGAGCTTGGAAAATTGGCCGATATGGTTATTCTAAACAAAGACATTATGAAAGTACCTAAAGAACAGATAAAGGATGTGGAAGTAGCAACTACCATTAAATCCGGACACATCCTATATCATACGAATGAATTGTGCCTAGGAGTGGATGATCATGACTGAATTGAAGATTAATCTGATGGGGCGGGTAGAATTTAAGTACGGCGAAAAAAATATAGAACATAAGTTGAGCAACAAGGGGATTGCGCTCATCAGCCTTTTGATGCTTCACATGAAGAATGGGGTCAGCAGAGAGCGGCTGATCTCCTACCTTTGGGCGGACAGCGACGAAGAAGCCGCCAAGTATAACCTCCGCTATAACCTTTGGAATATCAAGAAGGTGATCCCGGCAGATGAAAAGGGGCAGGACTTTATTTTGGCCAATAAAGACTATTGCCGATTAAATCAGAATTATTTCTTCGAATCAGATATTTTGCAGCTCATGAGCTTTGAAAATCAGGAGACCGAACGATCCATCGAGGAGTTAGGTCACTGTAAACAGTTATTCAGAGGAGATTTTTTGGAAGGGGTCTATTTAAAAAATTGTGATGAGTTCAATGAAAAAATTATCCTAGAGCGAATCGTCTATCAAAATAAATATGTGAAATTATTAAAAGCTATCGCTGAGAAGTATGAAACAGGCAGTCAATTTGAGGAATGCATTCAAATTTTAAGTGAATTAGCCGGTATGGAACCATATAATGAGGGAATTATTCAGAGCAAGCTGAACGCTTACATACAGCTGGGACAGTGGAGTGACGCTATCGCCTGTTATAAAAAGTTTGAAGCCTCTTTGAGAAGCGATTTGAATGTCTCTCCCAGCCAGAAATTAAAGCTTGTATATAGTAAGCTGCTGGGAAAACCTCAGATCAGCACCAAAAAAGCTTCGGGGAGCAGCGGCTTTAAGAGACAAAAGCTGGATATAGAGGTACAGTGTGCAGAGAATATCGATTATTTTTGTATAGCGGATTTGATCAGAAAAATCATTCTGAGGGGGGACAGAAAGTATATTTTTCAGTTTAATAAATGCTATCTGGAGGATTTGAACTTTATTCAGTTAGAAGTGGGGATCGGCTACGAGAGACTGCACGGGGAGAAATGCAGCCTGCGTACGTGGCTGCCGGACGTTCGGATTGCAGATGCGTGTATCCGATTTATTTTGTATGTAAATGATATTTACGATCTCCATGTAAGCCTGAAGAACGCGGATAAAATAGATCAGGCCTCTTCACAGATCATACAGTATCTCAAACGCCTGAAAATCGCTGACCTGCTGATACAGGAGTCCTGACCGGCTCCTGCTTATTTTTGTGCGGTGACGGAATTTTGCGAATAAATATCTGCTAATTTAATAAAATGTAAAATAGCAAGGTTTCGTGCTGCATTAGGAATAAGGGGGAAAAGTAAATGGAAAACGTTCAGCTTCAAGGTACTGTGTTAGACGAAAATAGATGTGAAACAAATAAGGCGGTACTTCAAGGTGTTGTATTGACTGAACTAAAGTTCAGCCATAAATCGTATGGGGAGAGTTTTTATCTGTTTGAAGTAGGAATCGGGCGAAAAAGCGGATACAGAGATGAAATAAAAATTGTTATCTCCGAGAGATTGATATGGGATATTGCTATCAATGCGGGAGCCCGGGTAAAAATAGAGGGACAAATACGGACCTATAATGAAGAAAATGAAGGAAAAAGCCGGCTGAACATTGTAGTTTTTGCAAGAGGAGTCACTCTCGTGGGAGAACAGGACAGCGAGCCGGATGAGAACTACATATATCTGGACGGTTTTCTGTGTAAGCCTCCTATTAGAAGAACTTCACCTTTAGGCCGGGAACTTTGTGATATCATGCTTGCAGTCAACCGGATGTACAATAAATCCGACTACATCCCTTGCATTGCGTGGGGACGCAATGCCACATATGCAGGAGGGCTGGAAGTAGGGACGAAGCTTTCTATTATTGGGAGGATACAAAGCAGAGAATATAAAAAAAGAGATGCCGAGGGAAATATTTTGAACCGGATCGCATATGAAGTGTCCATCCTGAAAATCGAAGAATAGACAGACAAATAAATCCCGCAGCAGTGGGCAGAATATGAAAATAGTATTTTTATTCATTTAGAATTTATGGTATAATGATTCCGTCGATTGAGGTGCGGCATTGCCGTAAGGAAGGAATCATTGAACCACACGGCGACGTGGCTTTGTGGTACAATAAACGCAATGATTAGGGAAAAAACCGTACGAACGGAGGAAATAAACATGAGAATACTATTGGATGGAATGGGCGGAGATCATGCTCCCTTGGAAATCGTAAAGGGTGCGGTGGAGGCTGCCAAAGAAATAACGCATACGATCGTGATCATAGGCGATCAAAAGAAAATAGAGGCAGAACTGAAAAAATACAAATACGATAAGAAACAGATCCTTATTGAGCATGCCAGTGATGTCATTGATAACTGCGATGCTCCTGTAAAGGCTGTACGAACGAAAAAAGAATCCTCCATGGTCAAGGGAATTACCATGGTGAAAGAAGGAAAGGGCGATTTATTTATTTCGGCAGGAAATTCCGGCGCATTAATGGCAGGAAGCTTATTGATATTGGGAAGGATACAAGGTATAGACCGACCAGCAATGGCCAGTATATACCCTATACTTGGTGGACAGGCTTCTTTGCTGGTGGACGCAGGAGCCAACGCAGAATGTAAACCGGATAATCTGTTAGAGTTTGCTACCATGGGCAGCATCTATATGGAAAAGGTTCTGGGGAGAAAGAACCCAAAGGTGGGAATTGTCAATATCGGAGCAGAGGAGACCAAGGGAACCACGGTCACAAAGGCTGCGCATGAACTACTGCTCAAGAGCAGTCTCAATTTCGTAGGCAATGTGGAGGCGAGAGAGATTCCTTTTGGTGCCAGTGATGTTATTGTCTGTGATGGATTTGTAGGCAATGTCGTTTTAAAGCTGACGGAAGGAATGGCTCTTTCTGTCTTAAAGAAATTAAAAGAGACGCTGACTGCCGGACTTAAAGCAAAATTGGGAACCGTTTTACTGTACGATAAAATAAAAGGATTAAAGAGTGAATTTGACTATTCAGAATATGGCGGAGCTCCTATTCTAGGCGTGAAGGGTCCTATTGTTAAAATGCATGGAGCCTCCAATTCAAATGCCGTCAAGAATACGATTCTGAAAGGTATTCCTTATGCGGAGCAGAATGTGGTACAGACTATTTTGGATTCAGTATTAGAACTTGAGGAGATAAAAATCAGTGAATAGCGTTGAATTTCAAAAGAATATATCCTATGAATTTCAAAATCCCGATTATCTGGAGAAAGCACTGACCCATAGCTCTTTTGTGAAAGAGAAGGATGAAAGATGCGGAAAGGACAATGAGCGTCTGGAATTTTTGGGAGATGCATTTTTTGATGCGGTCATCAGCGAGGATCTCTATAGGAAGCTGGCTCATGTCAGCGAAGGAAGATTGACAAAATTAAGGGCTTCTATTGTCTGTGAAAAATCCTTGGCTCAAAAAGCCAAGGAACTGAATCTGGGAAAGTTCCTTAAAATGGGAAAAGGCGAAGAAAACACGGGCGGACGAGAACGGGATTCCATTCTTGCCGATGCCATGGAAGCTGTTATGGCAGCTATTTTTTTAGACGGAGGTTTTGAAGAAGCAAAGAAGTTCATTCTCAGAACCTTTGGCGAAACCATCGAAAATGCAGTTTCGGGAAAGTTGTCAAGAGACTATAAGACAGAGCTTCAGGAGAGTCTTCAAACCAACGGCGACGTCAAGATCCAATATCAAGTGGACAGACAGGAGGGGCCGGATCACGATAAGACCTTTTTTGTGTCCCTTCTTGTGGAGGAAAAACTTCTGGGAAAAGGGGTCGGCAAGAGTAAGAAAGAGGCGGAACAGAACGCTGCCCGATATGCTTTAGAAAGTGGTGGAGACAAATGTATTTTAAAAGAATAGATATGCATGGTTTTAAGTCATTTGCCGAACCAGTCTCCATAGAATTCAATCATGGCATTACCTGTATCGTAGGCCCAAATGGCAGCGGTAAAAGCAATATCAGTGATGCACTTCGCTGGGTGCTGGGGGAGCAAAGCCCGAAGACCCTGCGGGGAGGCAAGATGGAAGATGTGATCTTCGCAGGAACGGCTAACCGCAAATCCAGAGGCATGGCGGAGGTAGTGCTGGTCATCGACAATTCCACAGGGATCCTGCCCATTGATTACAGCGAAGTCGCTATAACCAGAAGAGTTTTTCGGTCCGGCGAAAGCGAATATTATATTAATAATAACCAATGCAGGTTAAAAGATATTCGCGAACTGATCATGGATACCGGAATCGGCGTGGATGGGTATTCTTTAATCGGACAGGGTAAGATTGCGGATATTGTAAGCAACAAGCCGGAAAGCCGAAGAGAAATCTTTGAAGAGGCTGCCGGTATCGTAAAATACCGGAGTAAAAAAGCAGAGGCCGAAAGAAAGCTTGAGGCGACCAATGCCAACCTGGACAGGGTAAACGACATTGTCGGTGAGATTGAAGGCCGAATCGGCGGATTGAAGGAAGACAGCGAAAAAGCCAAAGAATATCTGACTCTGCGGGATCAATATAAAGAACTTGAAATTAATATTACTTTAAAAAATATAGAGAATCTGGAACTAAAAAATGAATATTTAAAAGACGATATTTCGGAGTTAGCTGCCGGAATAGATGATCTAAAAGAGCAAAGAGTCCTTTTAGACAAAGAATTGGCAGAAAGCAGAATAAGGAGTGAGGCTTTAGAGTCCTTGAACAATGAGGCAAGGGACAAGCTGGTAAAGAACATTGAAGAAATCAATCTGCTGGTAAATGAGGGAAAGCTGAAAGAAGAAAAGCTGGCTTCCATGGAAAAAGAAGAAGCCCGATTGAACAGTGAGCTGGCGAACCTGGAGCAAAAACTGGAAAAAGAGCAGCAAAATGCGCAGGAACTGATAACAACAAAGAACGACATTGATCGGAGAATGACGGCCTTACAGGATCAGTTGAAAGAAAAAATCGACAGCTATTCCAAGCTGATCTCGGAGCAAACGGCAGTTTCCGCTGAAATTGACAACGATAAAAACAGTTTATTTAAGCTCCACAGTGATGTCAGTGCTAAAAAAAGTGAAATCAACAGTTTGGAAAACTTGAAGAGCACGCTGGACAGACGGAAGGAGCTTTTATTATCCGAGAAGGATTCTGCGGAAAATCAGAATGAAGATATTCTGGCAGTACAAAAAGAAGCCCTACAGGAAAGAGACAGCTTGAGGGAAAGGCGTGAACGCCTTGCCGAAGAGTTGAGACGGCTGAAAGAGACGTATCAGTCAGCGACCCTGCAAGAAAGAGATTTGACCAGAAAAACGGAGGACATACGAATTTCCATAGGTCAGCTTTCCGCCCGCAAGAAAACGATTGAAGAGATGGAGAGCAACTATGAAGGCTACAATTATGCCGTCAAGTATGTGATGAGAAATCATTTCAGAGGGGTGCACGGGGTCGTGGCAGATCTGATTCATGTGCCGCAGGGCTTTGAAGTGGCCATTGAAACCGCTTTGGGAGCATCCATGCAGAACATTGTTTGTCAGTCTGATGAGGATGCACAGAATATCATCAAGGCGCTAAAGGCCAATAAGGCCGGTCGGCTGACCTTGCTCCCGATTGAATCCATCCGAGGCAGTTCGTATAATCAGGACAGCAGTCTTCGTAACCGGGAGGGATTTAAAGGTCTTGGTGTAGACTGCATCGAATTTGACAGAAAATATAAAAATGTGATGGAGTATCTGCTGGGCCGGGTGGTCATAGTAGATACGCTTCAGAATGCAGTTAAGCTTTCCAAGCAGGTTTCGGGCGGGCTTCGCTTTGTCACGCTGGAAGGAGAAGTTATTAATTCCGGCGGAGCGATTACCGGAGGAACCTTTAAAAACAATACGGCCAATCTCTTGGAGAGAAAAGGGGAAGTCACAGCCTTACAGGAAAAGCTGGATCAGGCGGTACATGAGAGGGACAGGCTGACGAAGGAGCTTTCTGAGCTCAAGAACCGCATTGCAGAAACTTCTGCTGGGATGGAAAGCACGGAAAAACAGCATAGGGAGACCGAACTGAATTTACTGTCTGCTGAAAACAGGATTTCCGTCTTTGACGGCAACATGAAGGATTTAGCGGAAGGAGAAAGTAAAAGACAGCGAGAGCTGGACAGCATGCAGAGTGAAATTTTGTCCGCAAACAATATGATCGAGAAGCTGAACGGGGAGATCGAGGATAGAAATGCTCAGATCGAAGCGTTGGAAGAACGCATTGAAAGTCAGATGACAGAACTGGAGCAGTTCAAAGAGAAAGCGGAAGAAGGCAACGAAAGCATTACAAGAGCGAGGATTGAAGTGACCGCTTGCGAGAGTGATAAAGCCAATGCGGACACGCTGGTGGAAAGAATACAGCATTCCATTCACGAAATAAACAGTGATGCAGACATGAGACAGACGGCCTTGAACAAGCTGAGAGAAGACCGGGAGCTTTTGCTGCACGCCGGGACAAGTTCGGTTTCCGTAAAAGAAAAGGAAGAGGCCAGAGCTTCTCTGGAAAGGTACATAGAAGAGATTGTTCAGGAGAGATCAGAGCTTGCTAAGCAATTAAATGAAAAATCGGCTGCCAGAGCTTCTATTGAAGAAAAAGTGAATGCCAGTCAGTCTCAAAAGTACGAGCTGGAAATTAAAAAGGCTAAGAATGAGACTCAACTGGACTCTTACAAAAATAAATTATGGGATGAATTTGAGGTCTCTTATCTGCAAGCGATCGAGTTCCGAAAAAAGGAATTTAACATGCATGAATCCGTGAAGTCCAGCCGAGAAATAAAGACAAAAATCAAAGCCCTCGGAGAAGTAAATATCGGAGCCATCAAGGAGTATGAAACCGTCAGCGAACGGTATGAATTTTTGTCAGAGCAGCGGGCAGATATTCTGAGTGCCATGAATTCCTTAAAGCAGATCATTGACGATATGGACAAGACGATTCGTATTAAGTTTAAAGAAAGCTTTGATTTAATCGTTGAGAATTTTGAGAAGGTCTTTCAGGAGTTGTTTGGCGGCGGCCAGGCTATGCTCCGGTTGGAGGATGAAACAAAGCCGCTGGAGTGCGGCATTGAGATTATAGCACAGCCGCCCGGAAAGAAGCTTCAGAACATCAATCTGATGTCCGGAGGCGAAAAGACCATGACAGCCATCGCTTTGATGTTTGCGGTACTCAAGGCGAAGCCTACACCGTTCTGTATTCTGGACGAGGTGGAAGCTGCTTTGGACGATGCAAATATTGAACGCTTTGCAGGGTATTTAAAAAATTTTGATAATATACAATTTGCTTTGGTGACCCACCAGAAAGCCACGATGGAATATGCGGATGTGCTTTATGGTGTCACTATGCCGGAGCAGGGAATTTCAAAGGTATTATCCCTTAAATTGGGAGATAAGATCGATTTGAACTAAAATTTTGTAAAAATAAAAAACAGAAGGAGAAGCACATGCTATTTGATAAACCAAAAAAATCATTTTTCGGGAAGTTATCTGAAAAGATTTCAGAGGTTTTCTTGGGGAGAACAGTAGATGAAGAGCTGCTGGAAGAATTGGAGGAAGTACTGATTACGTCAGACATTGGTATGGACACCACCATGAAAATCATCGGACAGCTTCGAGAAGATGTCAGGAAGCAGGGTTTAACGACAGAACAGCAGGTAAAGGACAGAATTGCCGGTATTGTGGAGAGCCTTATTGATAAAGGGGAAAACCATCAGATCTGTCAGGAAATACCGCTGGTCATCCTGATGATAGGTGTGAATGGCGGGGGCAAGACCACTTCCATAGGTAAACTGGCCAATAAATTCAAACAGGAAGGAAAATCCGTACTTCTTGCGGCGGCAGATACGTTTCGTGCAGCAGCGGGAGAGCAGCTTGAACTGTGGGGAGAGCGGGTCGGCGTCAATGTGATCAGCCATCATGAGGGAGCGGATCCTTCCGCAGTCATCTTTGATGCAATACAGTCTGCAAAGGCGAGACATATCGATGTCCTGATCTGCGATACGGCAGGACGAATCCAGACAAAAAAGAATTTGATGGTGGAACTGGAAAAGATGAATAAGATCATTGGAAGAGAATATCCGGAAGCAGCCCGGGAGACGTTGTTGGTGCTGGACGCGACCACCGGAAAGAATGCAATCTCTCAGGCCAAGGAGTTCGGAGAAATTACAGATATTACGGGAATCGTACTGACCAAGCTGGACGGCACAGCAAAGGGTGGTATTGTTATAACCATAGCCGATGAATTCAACATGCCAGTCAAGTTTATTGGCGTAGGCGAAGGAATGGATGATTTGAAAGAATTTGACCCGGCGGAATTTGCAGGAGGATTGTTTAATGAGTAAACCGTTAGTTGCCGTAGTGGGCAGACCGAATGTAGGAAAGTCTACATTTTTTAACCGAGTAGTGGGGAGGAGAGTCTCTATCGTAGAGGACACTCCGGGCGTTACCCGTGACCGAATCTATGCGGAGGCGGAATGGTGCGGTACTCACTTTGCATTGATCGATACAGGCGGTATTGAACCAAATACCAGTGATGTAATCCTGTCTCAGATGAGGGAGCAGGCTGAAATCGCCATGGAGACTTCCGACATTATTTTATTTATGGTAGACGGTAAAGATGGTCTGACCCATGCGGATGCAGAAGTTGCAGGTATGCTGCGAAGAACCGGAAAACCGGTTCTGGTCGTTGCTAATAAGATTGATAATCCCAAAAACCTGCCGGATCATTTTTATGATTTTTATGAGCTTGGTCTGGGTGAAGTCATTCCGATTTCCTCGGCCAACATGCTGGGGCTTGGGGATGCACTGGACAGAATCGTAGAAAGCTTTCCGGAGGGAGAGTTTACAGAGGATGAGGACATCACGAAAATCGCTGTCATAGGAAAGCCGAACGTAGGAAAATCCTCTCTCATCAACAAGCTGGTAGGAGAAAATCGAGTGATTGTTTCCAACATTGCAGGAACAACGAGAGATTCTATCGACACACCGTTTCAATGGGGCGGAGAAGACTTTATTTTAATCGATACGGCAGGAATCAGGCGAAAGAGCAAAGTCACGGAGAACATTGAACGGTATAGTGTAATTCGGGCAGTTGCCGCCATTGAGCGGTGTGATGTCTGCCTTCTGATGATTGATGCGGTGGAGGGTATCACCGAGCAGGATAAAAAAATTGCAGGAGTTGCCCACGAAGCAGGCAAAGGCATCATGGTGGTCGTAAATAAATGGGATCTACTGGAAAAGGACAACCATACCATGAAGAATTTTGAAAAGGAAATCCAGAAGGAACTGCCGTTCATGGCGTATGCCCCAGCCGTTTTCATTTCGGTTCTGACAGGTCAGAGAGTGGAAAATGTAATGGTCACCGTAAAAAGCATTGCAGAAACCAGAGCTATGCGAGTACCGACAGGTCAGCTGAACAGCCTCATAGCGGATGCGACCATGCTTCAGCCGCCTCCGTCGGATAAGGGAAAGCACTTAAAGATTTACTATGCAACTCAGGTTGGCGTGAAACCTCCGCTCTTCTCTTTCCAGATCAACAAGAAGGATTTGATGCACTTTTCCTATGCCAGATATCTGGAGAACAGAATCCGAGATGCTTATGGATTTAAAGGGACTTCCCTTAAGTTCGTATTCCGTGAAAAAGGCGAAAAGGAAGACTAGATAGCTGATTTTGATTTAAGAAGAAACGGAAAGGAGGAGAAGGATGCTTACTTCAAGTGAAGGAATGGCTATAGCAGTTATGATCATTACAGCGGTCATCGCTTATTTTATGGGGAACATTTCACCGGCCATATTAATTGGAAAGCTGCATGGTATAGACATCAGGAAGGAAGGAAGCGGCAACGCAGGCACGACGAACGTCCTTCGGGTTCTGGGCAAAAAGGCGGCGGTTGCTACGCTGCTGATCGATATTTTTAAAGGCGTGTTTGCCGTACTTCTTGGGAAATTGGCCGCCGCCTATCTGTTATCGCCGGAATATGCACCGTATATGGTCATGACCTGCGGGCTGGCCGTTTTTTGCGGGCATATATGGCCTGTAGCGTTCGGCTTTAAAGGCGGTAAAGGAGTTGCTACGGCTTTTGGTATATTAATGGCTATTTCCCCTTTTTTGGGCCTTACCGAACTGGGGATTGTGGTGGCGACGGTGCTGATAAGCAGAATGGTTTCTCTGGGATCGGTGGTGGCAGCCATTGCATTTCCCTTTATTGTAAATTATTATGATCCCAGATATTTAGGCTGGGGACTACTGATGGCATTAATTGTTCTTTACAAGCATAATACCAATATATCGAGATTAGTAAAAGGGGAAGAGTCCAAAATCAGTTTTAAAAAATAGGAGGCATAGGCATGGAGTTTAAGAAAATTGCGGTCATTGGAGCCGGAAGCTGGGGTACAGCTCTGGCGCTTACTTTAAGTAATAAGGGTCATGAAGTAAAAATCTGGGATGTAAATAAAGAACATGTGCAGGAACTGCAAGTGAACAGAGAAAATGTGAAATACCTTCCGGGTATTCCATTTCCGGATAAATTACAGCCGGTGGCTGCGGTGAAGGAAGCATTGGAAGATGCCCAAGTGGTTCTGTTCTCGGCTCCTGCCCAGCATTTCAGAAGTGCACTGGACAATGCCCTGCCTTTTATCAGTCAGGATATGATCATTATCAATGTGGCAAAGGGTATCGAACAGAAAACGCTGAAACGAATGTCCGAGATTGCCCGGGATAAGATGTCCAATATGAAATATGTGGTGTTATCAGGCCCATCCCATGCGGAAGAAGTGGGCTTAGGACTGCCGACTACTGTTGTAGTGGCTTCAACAGACATTAAGCTGGCGGAATATGTTCAGGATATTTTTATGACGGACAAATTCAGAGTGTATACGAACAGCGATGTCATCGGCGTGGAGATCGGCGGAGCACTGAAAAATATTATCGCCTTAGGAGCTGGTATATCCGATGGAATGGGCTATGGGGATAATGCAAAAGCGGCTATGATGACCCGGGGAATTGCTGAAATAGCAAGACTTGGTGTTAAGCTTGGAGCAGACATACACACCTTCTCCGGATTGACCGGAATCGGAGATCTGGTCGTAACCTGTACGAGTATGCATTCCAGAAACAGGCGGTGCGGTATCCTGATCGGAGAGGGCATGAAACCGAAGGAAGCTACGAAAAAGGTCGGAATGGTGGTGGAAGGAATGTATACTACAGAAGCAGCCTATGAGCTTGCTAAAAGGGAAGGGGTAGAAATGCCCATTACGGAAGGAATTTATGCCGTGATCAACGATAAGATCGATGCCAGAGATGCGGTCAATCAGCTGATGACAAGAGATAAAAAAAGCGAAATTATGTTTTAATGAATGGTATATCCATTATAAATTGGAATAAAAAAAGGGCACCTCGAAAAAAGGCGCCCTTTATGCATTTTATAGGATTACGCTTCTGCCTTACAAAACAGCTTATACGATGTATCCCGCATAAAGCTTTCAAAGGTCGGAACATCTGTGTCGTTTGATGCAAAGCATACGATAAAAGGTTCCTTGGCGTATACGATGCCCACGTCATGGGTGGTTTTCTCTTCCTCTCCGGTCTTATGAGCTACTTTAAAGGCGTAGGGCAGTTTGGCCGGTATCTTGCTGTTGATCTGTTGTTTCAGCAGAATGTCCTCAATAAATTCCGAGGCCTCTTTGCTGATTAAAGTTCTTTTATAGATCTTTTCCAGAAGCTCTCCCATTTCTTTTGGTGTGAACACATTCATGATCCCCTTGTTTTCGCTTTCAAAATCGTAAAGGCAGCGGTTCAATCTCGTCTTTTTCATTCCAAGCTTTTCAAAAACGCCTTTCATTTTTTCGATTCCGAAATGTCTTGCAAGGGCATTTGCAGCCGTATTGTCACTGATAGTAATCATCAGCTTCCCCAGGGTAAGAATATCCACAGAAGGGTCGCCTGTCATATGCTGAACCGCACCGCAGCCCGGGATTTTCTCGCTTTCTAAAATTTTGATTTTTTCGCTGAAATCCACATGATTGTGTTCTTTTTCATAAACCATGGCCGCAAACAGCGGGAATTTAAAAATGCTGGCGGCGCGAAACAGTTCGTCTTCATGAAATCCTACGGTTTCATCCGTGACAAGGTTCTTATAGTAAAAGCCCACCTTTCCGCGCATGCCTTCCAGTTCTTTGAAAAGTTCTTCCCACATATTCATTATTTCTCCCCTCTGCACCTTTCTTTACCTTTTCTCAATATCTGTCCGGCCTTTACGCCGGTATGCCGGCCGTTTTCCGCCGTCAATATGCCATTTACATAGACCTTTAAAATGCCCTGACATGCGCATTTAGGATTGTGGTAATCCGGGGTATCCTGTATCGTAGCAAAATCCAGCAGAACTAAATCGGCGCACATTCCTTCTTTAATCAGGCCTCTGTTAGGCAGTCCAAGACGAGCAGCAGGAAGTCCGGTCATTTTATAGATGGCTGTTTCCAAAGGGAAAAGCTTTCTGTCTCTGCAATAATGTGCTATGACACGAGGGAAGGTTCCATACCATCTCGGATGGGGCTGTCCCGGATAATCCAGAGAAGCAGCATCTCCGTCGGAGCCGGTCATAGTAAAGCGCTGGGACATGATATATTCGATATCTTCCTCACACATACCATAGTTTACCTCGTTGACTCTGCCTTTTTCCTCTACGATCAAATCGAAGCAGGCATCCGCCGGATCCACCCCTCTGATTTCAGCAATTTCAGCAATGGACTTTCCAATGGTCCAGGCGTTTTTTTCACTTTCCGCGTAGGACACGAAAATATCTCCCCAACGACCAACGTGGCTGGCATTGCTCTCCGCCTTGAGCTTTTCTCGTATCTCTGGTGTTTGCAATCGTTCAAGCATTTTTTCCATACCGCCTTCAAAGCCCCATAAAGGAACATTGCTGTCCATGGTGGTGGAGGACGCACTATAAGGATATTGGTCAACGGTAACGTCCAGACCTTCCCGTCTGGCCTTTTCGATCATGGCTATGGTCGTTTTGCAGTCCAGCTCCCAATGGGTCTTTCTTGTAACCTTATGATGGGATATTTGCAGTGGGACACCAGAACGCCTGCAGACCTCAAGGGCTTCTTTCACGGACTCTACAGTCTGTGTTGCTTCATCCCGCATGTGAGTTGCATAATATCCGCCGTAAGGCTTCAATTCCTTTACTAAAGCAGCCATCTCATCTACGTCGGAAAAGCATCCCGGCGGATAGATCAGGCCGCTGGACATGCCATAAGCGCCATCCTCCATAGACTGCCTGAGAAGCTGAATCATTTCTTCCATTTCCTTTTCGGTCGGTTTTCTGTCATCAAAGCCCATAACGGCCAGCCGGATTGTACCATGCCCAGCCAGTGTTCCGAAATTCGTGCTTGTGCCGGCCTTTTCCAGTCTGTCCAGATATTCAGAAAACCGCTGCCAGTCGTAGTCCAAATGTCCCGCATAGTCTTTAAGAAGCTTCATCCTGTCCGGATTTACCGGAGCAGGGGAGATCCCGCAATTTGCACCTATTTCTGTAGTAACTCCCTGAAAAATTCGGCTTTCTGCCAGAGGATAATCAAACAGTGTACTGTCGCTGTGGGTATGAATATCAATAAATCCTGGAACGAGATACTGATCCTCCGCATCTACGGTTTCCTTTGCCTGTGCTTTTTCAAGAACTCCGATTTTTTCAATTCTTCCGTCCTTTATTCCCACGTCGCCTCGGAACCAAGGTGCATTCGTGCCATCAATAATTCTGGCATTTTTAATAATCAAGTCATACATAAAACTATCCTTCATCATCAATCACTCCTCTCTGATGTACATTCTTATTGTATTCAGTATACCAGACCTAAAAATAAATTTCAGTAGTTTACACAAAATTTTTAACTATTTTATGGTGAATATTATCAAAGAAGAGAAGCAAAAAATTGTGGCAGTTTAACAAGAAAAGGACGATAAAGCCTGATAAATCGTTTACACCTACAAGACTTAATGGTATAATAATTCAATTAATATTATGGAGGTTACTTTGGAAAAAGATACGATATTGGAAAAATCAGGAAATAAAAAATACCACATCATAACCTTTGGCTGTCAGATGAACGAGCATGATTCCGAAACCATGGCTGGTATGTTAAACGAAAAGGGTTTTGAAGCGGAAGAAGAAAGAGATCAGGCGGACATTGTCATTATCAATACGTGCAGTGTCCGGGAAAATGCGGACAAACGGTTTTTCGGAACTTTGGGTCAGCTGAAAAAAATAAAGGAAAAGAACCCGGAGTTTGTTGCCTGTGTATGCGGCTGTATGATGCAGCAGCAGCACATCATAGATCAAGTGAAGAGCAAATACCCCTGGGTGGATCTGGTGTTTGGAACCCATAACATTCATCAATTTCCGCAGCTGCTGGATAATGTGATCCAAGAGAGAAAGAAAATTGTAGATGTCTGGCAGGACGGCGGAGCCATTGTGGAGGGATTGCCGGCAAAAAGGCTGTATGATTTTAAGGCTCTGGTGAATATTATGTATGGCTGCAACAACTTCTGCACCTATTGTATCGTCCCTTACACAAGAGGCCGCGAGCGAAGCCGCAGACCGGAGGAGATTATTAAAGAGGTCCAGGAATTAGTGGAAAACGGAGCAAAGGAAATTACCCTGCTTGGACAGAATGTGAACTCTTACGGAGTAAGTAAGCATGAAGATGGTTATTGTGCTTCCGAAGAAAAGGGTATGGACTTTGCTGATTTGATTTATGCATTGAATGAAATAGAAGGACTGGAAAGGATCCGCTTTATGACGTCCCACCCCAAAGACCTGTCGGATAAATTGATTCAGGCATACAGGGACTGCGACAAGCTCTGTCACGCCATCCATCTGCCAGTGCAGTCGGGAAGTGACAAGGTGCTGAAGCGAATGAACCGAAAGTATACCAAATCAGATTATGTAACGCTGATCGAAAAACTCAGAGCTGCGGCGCCGGATATAGCTGTCACAACAGATTTAATCGTTGGATTTCCGGGTGAAACAGAAGAAGATTTCCAAGAGACGATGGATTTAATTGAAAAGGTCCGATATGATTCGGCGTTCACCTTTATTTATTCTATCAGAAAGGGAACTCCGGCAGAAGAGTATGAGGATCAAGTT
This sequence comes from Aminipila luticellarii, assembly GCF_004103735.1. NCBI lineage: Bacteria > Bacillati > Bacillota > Clostridia > Peptostreptococcales > Anaerovoracaceae > Aminipila > Aminipila luticellarii. The sequence goes on from NZ_CP035281.1 coordinate 818,052, forward strand.
CCTGAGGAAGTGAAGCATGATCGGTTCAACAGGCTTTTAGAGAGAATGAATCAGATTTCAGGAGAAATCAATAAAACCTACGAAGATACCGTTCAAAAGGTTCTGGTAGAGGGCCCGAGCAGCAGCAAGAAAGACGGAAGCACCCTGGCGGGGCGGACGGAATCAGCAAAGCTGGTGAATTTTCAGGGAAGCGAAGCGCTGACTGGACAGATTGTAAAAGTGAAGATAACCGAAGGGAAGCAATTTAATTTAAAAGGCATACTTGAAGCATAAAAGGAGGCTGATTATGAAAATCATTATGACAGGGAACGAAGCAGTGGCCAGAGGTGCGTACGAAGGCGGATTGATTTTCGCCTCGGCTTATCCGGGAACACCCAGCACGGAAATACTGGAAAACATGGTTCAATATAAAGAAGATATTTACTGCGAATGGGCACCTAATGAAAAAGTAGCTATGGAGGCTGCCATAGGCGCTTCTGTTGCGGGAGTCCGTTCCATGGCAGCGATGAAGCACGTGGGGGTGAATGTGGCTGCAGACCCGTTGTTTACCTTTGCCTACACAGGGGTGACCGGAGGGTGCGTATTGGTTTCTGCAGATGATCCGGGGATGCACAGTTCTCAGAACGAGCAGGATAATAGGAACTACGCAGTAGCAGCAAGACTTTTGATGCTGGAGCCCTCCGACAGTCAGGAAGCCAAGGACTTTATGAAATTGGGGCTGGAGCTTTCGGAAAAGTTCGATACACCGGTTCTGCTCAGAATGACCACCAGAGTCTGCCACAGCAAAGGTTTAGTAGAACTCTCAGACAGAGCAGAGGTGCCGGTCATCCCTTACGAAAAAAATATTGCAAAATTTGTTGCGGCTCCGGCAAACGGGAAAATCATGAGAAAGAATTTGGAACCGCGGCTTAAGGCTATGGAGATGTACGCAAACACTGCAGAAATCAATCAGCCGGAATATAACGGAACGGAAATCGGTGTCATCACCTCCGGCATTTCTTATCAGTATGCCAGAGAGGTTTTCGGGGAAGAAGCCTCTTATTTAAAGCTGGGCATGACCTTTCCTATGCCGATGGATCTGATCCGGAGATTTGCGGAAAAGGTAAAAAGAATTTACGTTATTGAGGAAATGGATCCTTACATAGAAAATCATCTGAAAATGGCAGGAATCCAGTGCACGGGCAAGGATGTGATTCCGGCATATGACGAGTTGAATCCCGATATTGTCCGAAGGGCTGTTTTTGGTGAGCAGGAAGAGGTCATTAAAGTGAGCAGGGACGCTGTCATGAGACCGCCTACCCTTTGTGCAGGATGTCCGCACCGCGGCTTTTTCTATGCACTGAGCAAGAAAAAGAATGTTATGATTACCGGAGATATCGGCTGTTATACCTTAGGCTCTGCCCCGCCTCTTTCCGCTATGGATACATGCTTCTGCATGGGCGGAAGTATCAGTTCAGGGCATGGAGCTGCTCAGGCGCTAAAGAAGGTGGGAAATCAAGATTTAAAGGTGGTATCGGTAATCGGAGATTCTACTTTCTTCCATTCCGGTGTCACAAGCTTGATGGATGCCGTATATAACAAGGGCTGCAATACGTCTGTCATTTTAGATAACCGTATCACGGGCATGACCGGACACCAGCAGAATCCGGGCACCGGCTATACTCTGATGGGAGAAGAGACCGCCGAGGTGGATATTCCGAAGCTTTGTCAGGCTATCGGCGTGAAGGAAGAAAATATATATATAGTGAATCCGAATAAGCTGGAGGACGTAAATAAAGCTCTGGATGAAGCTATGGCAAAAGACGAGCCTACTGTTGTCATTACCAAATGGCCATGCATTTTAAAAAAATTCAGCCCGCAGGATAAAACAGAATTCGATCTGTCACCGAAAAAGTGTACGGTTAATCAGGATAAGTGCAGAAAATGCAAGTTGTGCGTAGGCGTGGGCTGTCCTGCGATTCATTCCGGTGCTCAGATTGAGATCGACCGGTGTCTTGCACGGGATGTACGGTCTGCCAGCAGGTCTGTCCGTTTGGTGCCATTGAGGAGGTATAGCATGAATGATGTAAAGAATATTTTATTGGTGGGTGTCGGCGGACAGGGGACTATTTTAGCCAGCAAAGTCTTGTCCGAGGGACTGGTGGAAGCCGGTTATGACGTAAAGATGTCTGAAATTCACGGAATGTCCCAGAGAGGCGGAAATGTAAGCACACAGATCCGGTATGGTAAAAAGGTGTATTCCCCCATTGTAGGAAAGGGCGAAGCTGATGTTATCGTTGCTTTTGAAAAAATGGAGGCTCTGAGATGGATTGAATACCTGAAAAGGGACGGGAAAATGGTCATCAATGATTTTGAAATCCCATCGGTACCTATTTTAATGGGCCAAGTGGAGTATCCAGAGGGCATTTTGGAAGAATTATCGGAGAATGCATCTGTTCTCGTAGTAAAGGCTGCTGAAATAGCTGAACAATTAGGAAACAGTAAGGTCATGAACATTGTTTTATTGGGCGCCCTGGTAAAGGCTATGAATGTAGAAGGTGTAAATTGGAAGAGAACAATTGAAAACAATGTGAAAAAGGGTTTTGAAGAACTGAATCTAAAGGCCTTTGACGAAGGCTATAAGCTTTAGAAGGCAAAATACCTGACACAAAGGATGATGAGTAAAAACAGGAGGAAAAGTATGAGTTACAATATTCTGGCCATCAATCCGGGATCTACATCCACTAAGATTGCACTATATAAAGAGGAAACGAAGGTTTTTGAAAAATCCATCACCCATACAGCCAAAGAACTGGAAGGGTTTGATGAAGTACTGGATCAATTTGAATTTAGAAAAAATGTAATAAAGTCTGTTATAAATGAAGAGAATATAGATGTAAAGGCTTTATCGGCAATAGTGGGAAGAGGAGGGATGCTCCCAAACATGAAGGCTGGAGGGTATGTGGTCAATAAAGATATGCTGGATACCTTCAAAGAAGGATTGGCATCTCCTCATGCCTCTAATCTGGGCGCATTGATTGCTCATGACCTTGCGGAACCTCTGGGAATTCCGGCTTATATTTATGATGCGGTGACTTCGGATGAATTGCAGGAGATTGCAAAGATAACCGGTCTGCCGGAAATCAGAAAACAAAGTATATGTCATGTGTTAAATATGAGAGCCGTATCGAGAAAAATTGCAGACAAGTATGGGAAAAAATATGAAGATATGGATATTCTGGCAGCACATCTCGGCGGCGGCATCAGTCTGAGCGTACACCATCAGGGAAGGATCATCGATTGCATTCGGGATGATGAGGGACCCTTTGCACCGGAGCGGTCAGGGAGCATCCCTATGCTGTATATGGTGGACATGTGTTATTCCGGGGAATATACGAAGAAAGACATGATCAAAAAGCTGAGGGGCAACGGTGGTCTGAAAGCTTATTTGGGAACACAGGATTTAAGGGATGTGCAGGCCATGATAGACGACGGGAATAAGCAGGCAGAGCTTCTTTTTGAGGCACAGGCCTATCAGATTTCCAAGGCGGTCTGCACCCTGTCAGCAGTTCTCAGCGGAAAATATGACTGTATCATCTTGACGGGAGGAATGGCTTATTCCAAGAGCCTGATGGAAAAGATCTCGGAGAGAGTAGGATTTATCGCCCCCGTGGAAGTAGTTCCGGGAGAATTTGAAATGGAAGCCTTGGCTATGGGAGCACGGAGAATTCTTAAAGGGCAGGAAGAGGCAAAAGAATATGTACATCCGTAAAGAGTCAGGAGGAAGTAAAAAATGATTGCAAAGAGTATGGAAAGCTATGTAAAGGGCAGTTCGGCTATTCGAGCCATGTTTGAAGAAGGGGGCAGACTGGCCAAAATATATGGCAAAGAAAATGTATACGATTTTAGCTTAGGAAATCCCAATGTGGAGCCGCCGGAAGAGATCCGGCAGTCTATCATAGACATTTTGCAGTCCGAGGAGCCTACCTTTGTTCACGGATATATGAATAATGCCGGATATGAAGACGTAAGAAATGCCATAGCGCAGCATTTGAATAAGCAGCACGGGACGCAGTATACGGAACGAAACATCCTGATGACTGCCGGTGCGGCAGGAGGTCTGAATGTCATCTTAAAGACCCTGATCGATCCGGAAGATGAAGTGATCGTGTTTGCTCCTTATTTTGGTGAATACAGAAGCTATGCAGCAAATTATGGAGCGGAGCTTGTGGTCATTCCGCCGAACCTGCCAACCTTTCAACCGGATTTGAAGAAACTGGCTGAGAGCATTACGGCAAAAACAAAGGCGCTTATTATTAATTCGCCGAACAACCCCACCGGGGTGATTTATTCAGAGGAAACCATCAAGAAAATAGCAGAAATTTTAACTGAAAAGGAAAAAGAATTTGCCGCAGATATTTATGTCATTTCCGACGAACCGTACAGGGAATTGGTTTATGACGGAGCGGTGGTTCCCTATATTCCCCAATACTATAAAAATACAGTTATTGGGTATTCTTACAGTAAATCCTTGTCCCTTCCGGGTGAAAGAATCGGATATCTGGTGATGCCGGATGAACTTTCAGATTTTGATGACATTGTGAGCGGGGCGACTACCGCCAACCGGATCCTGGGATTCGTCAACGCGCCGTCCATCATGCAGAGAGCAGTGGCTCGATGCATTAATTCTTCGGTGAATATAGATGTCTATAACAAAAATAGAGAAGCCCTGTATAATGGATTGATTGAAATGGGATACGAATGCGCGAAACCGGAGGGCGCCTTTTATCTGTTCGTGAAGTCGCCTATAGAGGATGAGGCTGAATTTTGTGATATGGCGAAAGAACACAGAGTACTGATCGTGCCGGGAAGCTCCTTTGCCTGCCCGGGTTATGTGAGAATGGCCTACTGTGTATCCTACGACACGATTACTGGTGCGCTGCCGCAGATGCAGGAAGTTATGAATGAAATAAAAAGTTCGCGGAACGAAAAGCAATAGCAAAATAAAATAGAATAACTTGGATATCCCTTTCATATATTGTATCAGTATTGTACGGAAGGGGTATTTTTTATGGAGAATTTGAACATATATGAAAGTATTTGGGAAAGGACGCAGGGCGATATTTATGTCGGCATCGTTGGTCCTGTCAGAACCGGCAAATCAACTTTCATTAAAAGATTCATGGATTTGCTTGTAGTGCCTAATATTGATAATACATACGTAAAAGAGCGGTTGCAAGATGAGTTGCCACAGAGCGGTGCCGGTAAGACCATTACAACAACAGAGCCTAAATTTGTGCCTCCGGAAGCAGTTCCTTTCAAGCTGGAAGGCAATATGAATTTCAAGATGCGCATGGTGGACTGTGTTGGGTATATGGTGCCCGGAGCACTTGGTCATATTGAAGAGGGTAAAGCGCGCATGGTAAGTACCCCTTGGAATGCCAATAAAATCCCTTTTGAAGAAGCGGCGGAAATCGGAACCAAAAAAGTCATAAGAGATCATTCTACCATAGGAATTGCCGTAACAACGGATGGGAGCATCGGAGATATCGACAGAGAGGCCTATTTGGGAGCGGAAGAGCGGATCATCCGGGAATTGAAGGAGTTAAAGAAGCCTTTTGTTGTGATTGTGAACAGTATCGAACCATCTGGCAAGGCTGCCGGTGAGGTGGCAGCGGAAATAAAAAAGAAATTTAACGTACCCGTAAGAGCAGTAAATTGCGCGAAGATGAGCGAGGCTACGGTAAAAGAAATTCTTACGGATGCCCTAATGCAGTTCCCGGCATCTCAGATTAATTTTTATTTCCCCGGATTTGTGGAAGGACTTACAAAAGAGCATTGGATCAAAGCGGAAATTATTTCAGGAATTAAGGAATGGATTAAGGAGCTTGACAACGTAGAGCAGGTGAAACAGTCTATAAGCACGCTGGAAGATGGACAGTTAATATCCGGAATCACCATTACCAATATGGATCTTGGAACAGGAGATATTGATGTCCAAGTAGAAATGGTAAATGGCTTGTTCTACCAGGTGGTAGAAGAAATGATGGAACAGCCGGTTAAAAATGATTATGAATTCTTTGAACTGCTGAAAGAATTTGCTACTTCTAAAAAAGCGTACGATAAGCTTAAGGATGCCATGGTGCAGGTGGAGGAAAATGGGTATGGCATTGTTCAGCCGAAGCTTGCGGAAATGGTTTTGGATGAACCTGAAATATTTAAGCAGGGAAATAAATACGGTGTATGCCTGAGAGCCAAAGCCCCATCCCTTCACATTATCAAGACAAATATTTCCACTGAGATTTCACCGATCGTCGGAACAGAAAAGCAGTCGGAGGATCTGGTGAAATATCTGCTCACGGAATTTGAAAATGACCCGTCAAAAATTTGGGAAACCAATATTTTCGGTAAATCCCTTCAGGAAATGGTGACGGAGCAGATGGAGAATAAATTGTCCAATGTTCCAGAGCATATCAGAGGAAAGGTGCAGAAATCCCTTCAAAAAATCAGTGATGAAGGAAAAGACTACTTTATATGCATCATTTTATAAATTTATTGTCAGTAGGAAAATAAGTTTGGACCAACATAAATAAGTTTGGACTAAGTTAAATAAGTTTGGACCAAACATGTAAAGAAATGGAATATATAAATATATCATCTGATTTGTATATATTCAAAAAAATGAAAAAATATAGACATTAAAAAAGCACGTCATTATGATACATCCCTTGTCAAGTAGACAAAGAAAATAATTAAATTGTAGGTTCTAATCTAACCAGCGTTCATTAGAGTGCTGGTTAGATTTTCATATTGCTTGTTGTAATGCCCGTTGTTTCTTTTGTTCTATCTCCGTCCAAAACTTAATGTATCGATTAGCTTGTTTGATTGGATATATAGTTGGTTCTGCGGATTGCAGAGTTTCTTTTCTAACCTGTCCACAGGTCTTACCTTTATATCGTTTTTGCGGATATTCATTTATGTAATAATCGAGTGTTCCATATATAGCGTGGATCATTTCTTCTTTGGATTGAATATTCGGATAGAGAATAAACAGCATATCCTTAAAAATTCCTTGGAATCCTTCACAAGGTCCGTTATCAATACATCGAGATACCCTAGACATGGATTGTGTCATTCCGTACCCCTTAAGCTTTATTTTAAATACTGTTCTTGTATACTGGAAGCCTCTATCACTGTGATAAAGTGGCATAGCCTCAGGATAAGCGTCATGAGCCATTTCTAATGCTGTATTTGCGAGAGCAATATCATTTCTATCTGATACAGCAAAGCTAACAGGATATCTATCATATAAATCCAAAACAGGGCTTATATATAGTTTTTCACCGGTTATTGGTATTTTAATTTCTGTAACATCAGTACACCATTTTTCATTAGGCTTGTTAGAATTAAAATCTCTTTTTAAAACATTATCCGCTGTTTCCTCTGGCGTTGATTTTATGTAAGTGTAGCTGGATGACCTTCTATAAGAGGATTGAATATCGTTGATACACATAATTCTATAAACTCTGTTATGCCCACATGTAAAGTGATGCTTGTTTTTAAGCGTGTAATACATATTCATTGCACCAAATAAAGAATTGTTAGAGGCAGCGACTTCTTTGATTTTGATAAGAATTCTTTCGTCTTCCAATTGCTTTCCTGTAGGAGTAGAATGGAGCCATTTATAATAAGCAGACCTAGAAAGATTAAGATGATTACACATGAAAGATATATCCCATTTTTCATCAGATTCATGAAGTTCCTTTATAAGTTCATAATCTGCGATTTTATTGTAATGGGCAAAGTAAGTTCTTTTTGCTTTAGCTAAACCCTCAATCACCACCTTTCTCGTTCCTCGGCTTTTTTTAACAATTCATATTTCTTTCGATATTCTTCTTTTTCACGTTCTAGCTGAGCAATCTTCCTTTCAGCTTTTTCCAAATCTGATAATTTATCCTCTTGTTTGCATTTTCCTCGTTTATCAATAAGAGCTGTTTGCCCTTCAGCTTCATATTTTCGAACCCATTGATATAATTGGGCATATTTGCATCCATATTTAGCTGCAGTTCCCTTGATATCTCTGCCTTGAGCAAGACAATATTTAATGATTTCTATTCTCTCTTCAAAAGTAGTTTTTAATGTATCTACCATATAGACCTCCGGTTTAGGATCGTACTCCTTTAATTCTATATGATTATTATACATCTTTATCCATCTAATGAGTGTAGTTCTTGATGGTATATTATACTTAATAACTAATTCGTTTGGAGAATTAGTGCCGTTAAGGTACTCCTTAACAACTCGTTCCTTGAATTCTTGTGAATAATAATTATTTCTGGCCTTATTAATAAATACAGATGCACCATATGCTTCGTACTTTTTAACCCAACCACGAACAACACCTCGTCCATGTTTTCCCATATTCAGTTCTATTGCAATTTGAATAGCTGATTTGAAACCTGACAGATAGTCGGTACATGCTTTTATTTTTTCTTCAACTGTATAGCTTGATTTTCTGGACATAATAAAGTCCCACCTCCATAGATAAATGAAATTTAATTATTTCATATGTCTACTTAAGTGGGATTGTATCATTAGGCGTGCTTTTTATTTGTTATTTGTTAAGTAATTTGAAAAATAATACATAATGTCAAAATATGTCGAAAAATGGGAAAGAACAAAGCACAAAAGGTAGAAAAAGAGCAGTATACTTATAATAAAGAAGAATTTTAAAATAAATTCAGGATTTATCAAATAACTGAAATATAAACATTGGTCGTGCTTTCGATGTTTATGGTTAGGGTTATAGCAATAATACGAAATTCAATTATCTGCAGAACTTGATAAATCTAAACGATAGCATTTCATTTATAAGATGATTGTTGGTAAAAAACAGATTGTTGAGGGTGTTACGATTTAAAATATTAGAATTATTTATAATTTTGTAGAGGAACTAACTTGCGGAATAACATTAACAAGAATGCATTCTAATAAAGGAGTATTTATGATTAAAACTATAAAAGATACAAAAGCATATGTTCTTTTAAAAAGTAAAGATAGTCCATTTATAAGTCAAATAGAAGATTTGTATGAGTATGCAGATAAATTTTTGCCACAAATTAACCGACTTTTTTCAAACTATACAGGGCATGGAATGGCTCACTCATTGAATGTTACCGACTATATGTTTGAAATCATTGATAAGCCTGAGTTGCTAAGTGATTTAGAAATAGTAACATTAATTTATAGTGCACTACTTCATGATATTGGTATGGCGGTAACGGAGGCGGAAATCGATTCTATAAAAAATGATGACGACGTTTTTTCAAGTCGTAAATATACGGTGGTCCTTTCAAAATATCAAAATGAACTTGTTGCTCTTCAAGAATGTATTCGCCCGACACATGGGAAGCGCTCACACAGCCATATTATGAACATGGATGAAAAACACTTCATGCTTCCAGGGAGCACAGCTGTGTCATTTAAAGAAGATGTTGCTAAAATATGTGCTGCTCATAATGAGAGCTTTGAATGGCTGATATCTAATATGATTCTTGACCAAAGAAAAGGTGAATGGGCACTTAACTCTCAATATATTGCAATGCTATTGCGCATCGCAGATTATTTAGATATTGACGAAGAACGAGCTCCCTTTTATCTTTATCAATTTCTTAACCCGAAAGATTATGGAGACCTAGAGTGGCAACAACACTATGTTATTGAAAACAAAGATAAAATTTATGTTGATGAAAAAACAGGCAAAAAGAATATTGAAATCTATGGAGAAAGTGCAAACCCTGAAATACATAGAAAGTTGTTAAAATATTTTGATGCTGTTAATGGCGAATTGAAAAATGCTATTGACTATTCAGAAACCTTTAGAGATAAAAAATATTTATTATCAATAGGATCTTCTGTTCACAACAAAATTCGCACAAAAGGATTTGCGTTCTCAGATTTCAAGTTGGCCTTGGATTATAAAGCTGTGACCAATCTTTTGATGGGGGAAAATATTTATGGGGACGAAAAATATGGTTTGAGAGAACTTGTTCAAAATTCAATAGACGCATGTATGATTATGGCTGAGGAATCAAAGAAAAATGAAGAATTTAAATATTCTAAATACAACCCCTTTATTAGCATTATTTTGGATAAAGAACGTAAGCAAGCAATAATATTTGATAATGGAAAAGGAATGTCGATTGATATATTAAAAAAATATTTCTTAAATGTTGGCGTGTCTTATTATGTATCTGATGACTACCTGTTTCAAGGAAACAATTATTCCCCGATTGGAAATTATGGTATAGGATTTTTAGCCTGCTTTATGTTATCAGATACAGTTTCTGTTGTTACTAAATATTATGGTGAGAGTCAAATAAATAAAATTGACTTTGAGAAAAGTAGCGAATATATTTGCTTAACATTTGAAGAAAAGCCAAGAAGTCAAGGTACTGAAATTGTTCTTGATTATGATAAATTTATGAGTGCTTTTAGCGGTAAAGAATCAAATGTAGAAGAGTTTATTAGACAGAACTTTGTGGATTGTTCAATTCCTATATCCTTAGTTATATGTAAGGAAGGTAGTACTACAACAAAAAGTATTAACTTGAAAAAAATAGGATCATTTTATCCTGAGTCAATCAGACTTGATAGGTATTTTGATGGAATTGAGGTTGAAGCAAAATTTAGCTATAAAGGCATTCAATATTTAGAATTTTTTTCTGATATAAGTTGTGATGAAAGTCTGGTTTATCAAGAAAAAACAAATGCACTTTTCAAGGAAGAAGAAATTCATCCTCGAAAGCTATTAAAGGATTTTATTGATGATGGATCAATTAAATATTTAAGAGTCCCTATAATAACTCCTTCTGAAGAAGACGAATTCATAAAATCTTATGAAGTGCTTGATGACTTTGATGAGGCTTTAGATAAAATAAACTATGAACAAGCAAATATTATCGCAGAAGATAGCTCACTGTATAATGAATCACAACTGATACGCTACAATTATGACTATATTGTCGATTTTTATTCCCTATCCGACTTTAGAAGTGAAGTTGGACATTCACAAGAAGCTCCGACGTATACCTATTTGGAAAAGAAGAAAGTAATCCATGGAAGTGGAAATAAGATTTTGCCATACGATATAGAGAAGTACTTTAGAGGAAAATATTCATTTCAATGGAAAGATTCGTTATATATTAAAAATGTATTAATTTCATCTGCACATATTAAAATACCTTTTTTGGCTGAAGGAATTGAACTAAAAGGGTTGGTTATAAATGCTGTTGGAAAAAAAATCGTTCCAAATATTTCAAGGAATAATATAAGTGAGCCTCAGCTACAATTTTTATCTTATGCTATTGGTAGAGCTATTCATCTTTGGATATGTGATGAAGGTGGATTACAAGTAGAAAATAAACAGTTAATGCAAGGATTTTTAGAAAAATGTTATCCTGATAAAAATGAATATATGAAGTAACTTCACTGGGTGGTGTCAAGGTACACAGACTTTTTAAAATAAATCACTCGATGACATCGCAAGGAACAGTTTACATACTTTGTGTTAGTGAGCTTTCCATTATGTTTATGATGGACAAGACGATTGCTAGCAATAATGGGTACTTTTGTTAATAGTAGGTCATTACAATAATCGGTTAGGCCTTTCAGATCAAAGTGTGGAGTGGGAAGTGTTGTACCGTATCCTTAATGAGTTGGAAACTTATAGAAGTAAGCGGAAACACGAGAAACCGGAATTTATAAAGTTGGAGAAATAGTATGTTTGAAAGTATTTATAAACTAAAGCTTAAAGGTGCAGCTTTTGCTGAGGAGACTATACTGCCGTTGTTTTCTGATTCCAAAGACCGGATTTCGTTGATTTATGGTAAAAATGGAACAGGTAAAAGTACCATATCAAAAGCGGTATTAAAGGCATCTGGTAGATTGATGGAAGAATTGTCAGAGGCAAGCTTGCTTGATGAACAAGGCCAAATTGTAGCCCTTCCTCAAAATCCTGATGAACAGAGAGTGTATGTTTTTAATGAGGATTATGTTCAGGAGAACATTCGCCTGAAAGAAGATGGCTTGCAAACAATCATTATGTTTGGCCAGCAGGTGGATTTAGATAATCAAATAACTGCAGCACAGGCTGAATTTGATGCGGCTGAAATTGCACGCCAGCAACAAGAAGAAAATTACAAGCAATACTCGGATTCGTCATTAGTAACAGCTCCTAGATATTACATAGCCAAAATGAATCTCGCATTATCTGGAGACAACCACTGGGCTGGGCGTATAAGGGTGATTGACAGTTCGCGTAGGAGAAATGCGTCTGTAACCGATAATACATACGCTGAGGTTATCTTCAATAAGCCGACCAAATCGTCTGAAGAACTACAGCAAGAGTTTAACGAAAAGCTTGCGATTTTACGAAAGGCAGAAGCTGGAACAGGGAAAATCACTACTCCCGTGAAGTCGGATTTAAAAATATCTCTAATAGAGGAAGATGCTATCACTCTTCTTGCTGGGCAGATCGAACATCCTGAATTGAATAAGAGAGAGGAATATTTGATTTCTTTAATTGAAGACGGAAAAAGTAACTGGCTTAGTCAAATGGATACAGAATTTTCGAATGAAGAGACAGTGGCGTGCCCATTTTGCCTTCAACCGATAGATGCAGAATACAGAGTTTCACTTTCTGATAGCATTAGAAAAGTATTGTCCAGAATAGTTGAAGAACATAAGGATGCCTTGAATAGACTGATTGTCAGTAAAATTGTAATTGATTTTCAGCCATATGTGGATTTGCATTCAGATGTATTAGAAGATTGTAAAGCAAAATTGCAACAGCTTAATGATACAATTGAAGGATTTAACGCCAGAATTCAAGAGAAGATTGATAAGCCTTTCACCCCGATAATTTTGAATTCAATTGATATACAAGAAAAAAGGAAAGTTCTTAATGGTGCACTGTTTGTTCTTGAACAGATTCGAACAAACTATAATAAGCCATTTGAAAGCACAGCATTATTGCGAAATGACTTGTTTAAGTTAAATGATAATATTGCATACTATGAGATTCTTGATTTCTACAATTCGTTTATTAATCAAGATGCAAAAGCAAAAGAAGCAAAGGAAAAATGTGATGCTATGATCATTGCTTCACAACAAAAGAAGACGGCATTGGATGCATTAAATGACCTGAAAAAGAGTGTTAGCATTGCACTCGAAATCATTAATTCTAGTCTGAGGTATGTATTCTTTGCAAATGGCAGGTTGGAAGTACATTGTGAAGATGAGTGCTACAAATTGTATTCAAATGGATGTCAAGTGAAGCCAAGTGATGTATCAGTTGGTGAAAGAAATATTCTTGCTCTTTGCTACTTCTTTACAGAGATACTCCGTCAGCAAGAAGAGAGAAAATCGTATTGTGAAGAAATGTTTCTATTGATAGATGATCCCATATCTAGCTTTGACCGCGAGAACAAAATCGGAATCATGTCTTTATTAAAAGCAAAACTCAACGCGATAATATGTGCGAATATCAATTCTAGGATTGTGCTGTTAACCCATGACATCCAAGCCTTTTTTGATTTACAGAAAATTTGTGATGAAGTGAAGAACAATGCGAATAGAATTCATGGAAATAGGATTGGATCTTATAAACTTTGGGAATTACAACAGAAATCATTAGTTGATTTTAAGTACAAAAAAAGTAATGAATATTCAAGTATGCTTAATCAAGTATTTGTTTTTGGCTGTTCTGCACCTATAGCTCAAGAAATGACTATTGGAAATACAATGCGAAGAGTATTGGAGACATATTCAACATTTTTCTATAAAAAGGGTATCGACGATGTGTCTTGTGATGAAACGATACTAAGCGCATTATCAGATCAAAGCTACAAGAAATATTTTGAAAACCTTATGTATAGATTAGTGTTGAACGGTGAAAGCCACATGGAAGAAAGGGTGCGAGGCGGCTCTGATACTGATTTTGTGGAAATGCTTACCATGGCTGAAAAGAAAAAAACTGCAAGAGATATAGTTTCGTTTATATATCTTTTGAATCCTACACATGTCATGGCGCATCTTCAGGAGCATCCGGATGCTGAATTAACTATTAATAACTGGTGTGAAGATATTAAAGCATTGAACTTGTAAAGTTGCAGACTATCGAGAAATTATTTCTACGAGATAGATTTAATGATTGGAAAAGCCCGCTAAATATCCGATTGACGGATTACGGTTTGCTGAACTTCCCATTATGTTTAATTTATTATACATAAAATCCAGTAGGAAGTTGAAAATTTGCCTATTTAGCATAAAATTAACTTAAGCTAATAAACAAAATGATATTAATAATAAATTGTGAGGTAAAATATGATTTGTCCGATTTGTGGAAAAGAAATGACTAAAGGCGGTATAATCCTTAGCGGGATAAAATTAGATGGGGAATTTACATGGTATTCACAAAATGAGTTTGATAAAAAAGGGCTAAAAGCCTGGGACAGAAGTAATAGAAAAAACATAGATGCTAAGAGAAGCTTAATGGGTGAAGAAAAGTTTAATAATGCGTATTTCTGTGAATCCTGCAATAAAATTGTAGGTATATTTACTATTAATATATAGTATTGCAATCATTTAAAATTCTGCTGTCCAAATATGACCAGTAAATTCGACTGCTCCTTTGAAAGTGAATGGTGTAAAGTTCTAATTATAGCTATGGCCTAGCGTAAAAGGTATTATCAAACTTCCCATTAGGTTTATGATATATTAGACTTATAATAAATAGGAGTATACTAGTCGATGTTAAAAATGATTAAAGGATGTAAAATATACGGATTAAATAAACTTCAGGAACATTACGAAATAAATGGATTTACCATGAGGGCAAATGTAAATGCGGACAAAATTAGGGAAGTGATACAGCATTTTATATTTTCTCAAACTTCACTATTATTTTTTGTATTGGAGTTACCATCAAATGAAATTGATGAAAAGCGTCTTAGAAAATGTGATTATGATTCAATGCATAAGGATATTTATTATATTGATGGATTAAGTAAAGAAGAAATTCTTACTCTTATTACAAATTACGGTGATCTTCTTATTAATGATGGATTAAGCGGTTTTGGCTTTGGCTCGCATGATAATACAGCAGAAATAATGGTCGATAAATATAATGTTGTTACCTTATGGACACATAACATGGAAAAATATGATGGCTTCTTTGAACAGCATAATATAAATAGAACTGATAAACTTGTTACGGCATGGGATACATTCAATGATGATACTCCAGGTGAAAGTTTTTGTTTTGAAGTTGATGGGAAGAATGTTTTTTGTCTTATTGATGAATTAAAGGATTGGGGCATTTATTTTGCAAAGCAGAGAGAGGGATGAATTTATCATATTTTTTTACATTCTGAACTTCCCATTATGTTTATAATAATCAGCAAACTCTTAAAAGATTTCTATTCCTCAATTAACTATAAATACAAGAAACTACCCTATCGGAGGATACTAAGTGAACACAAGCAAACACTTGATTTTGAATAAAGGCAAGGATATTACACAAAATGTGAAGTTCTGTAAATATAATAAGGAGACACGAAAATATGATGTCACTTTTCAAAGTGGCAAGACCTATACATATGATTATCATTCAATCGAATGGGTGAAGGATCCTGAGGTGTTGAGCCCAACCATGGTACATATCTCACATGGAAGCATAGAACTATTTAAAATACAGGAAATCTCCGTATTCCACGCATCTGCGACGGATTACTGGCATATTCGTTTCTTTGATGAAAGCGAAAGAACGTATGAACGACAGGAACTAAAAATCGTGAATTCCTGCCTTAGTGAGAGTGAGGCCCAAGACTGCCTTAGATATCTAAGGCAATTGGCGTCCATAAATGAACTCAAAAGCGATGATGGAGAAATTCTACTGCAGAAGCAGTATGAGAAGCTAGACTTTATTGGCGATGACACCACTATGGCACTCTATCTTAATCCAGACAAGCATAAGATTGATACCTATCAAAAGAGTAACCTCATATTCCCGTTTGGCGGTAATGCCAGTCAGTTCAAAGCGGTTCAAAATGCGCTGAATAATCAGGTTAGTGTAATCCAAGGTCCACCCGGTACCGGCAAGACGCAGACAATACTAAACATCAGCGCAAATCTGCTGGTGGATGAGAAAAATGTACAAATAGTTTCCAACAACAATTCTGCTACGGCTAACGTATTGGAAAAACTGGCCTCACCCAAATACAACATGGGGTTTATCGTGGCACAGTTAGGAAACTCAGGAAACAAAAAAGAATTTATTAAGAACCAGCTAGGGTACTATCCGGATCTCTGTAGCTGGGAGATGGAAATCGGCAAGCAGGCAGAGCTACGCGAGAAAATCAAAAACCACACAAAAGAATTGGCTAGTACGTTTGCCAAGCAAGAGCGTCTTGCACAGGTGCAGTTGGAGCAGGATGCATTGCTCTTGGAAATCAAGTATTTTGAACAGTATTGCAGTGATTCTAACCATATTTTTTCAAATATAAAACCTCGTCGGAGTCTAAAGTCGCAAAAAATTATGCAGCTCTGGCAGGAGTGCTACGAGTTCTCAGAGGGTGACCGTGACGTTTCGTTTTGGTTTAAAATCAAGAGTCTCTTTGTCTACGGTATCTCAGATTGGAACTTTTATAAGAACAGTCTAACGATAATTATTACGCTTTTGCAGAATTTATTCTATCAGGCGCGACAGCGGGAATTAACTAATGAACTTTCCGCACTGAAAAAGCATTTAGAAGCCGTTGATGTTAAAGGGAAAATGGAAGAACTCACAGAATGGTCTATGGATTATCTGCGTGCAAAATTGTTTGAGCGATATGGGAACAAGCAAGAGCGTGTGCTGTTCACAGAAGAAGACTTGTGGAAACGAGCCAGAGATGTGGTCAAAGAATATCCCATCGTCCTCAGCACTACATTTTCGTCCCGTAGTAGTTTAAAGGGCATCACATATGATTACCTTATAATGGACGAAGCTTCACAAGTAGACGTGGCTACCGGTGCGCTGGCGCTTTCATGCGCTAGAAACGCAGTTATTGTTGGGGATTTAAAACAACTTCCAAACGTAGTCAAAGACAATATGAAGAAACAATGCGATGCAATTTTTAATTCTTATAAGCTATCTCAAGCTTATTCCTTCTCAGAAAATAGTTTCCTGAAATCTGTGTGCAGCATTCTGTCTGAGGTACCGCAGACTCTACTGAGAGAGCATTATCGTTGTCATCCAAAGATTATAGGCTTCTGCAACCAGAAATTTTATAATAATGAGCTGATTGTTATGACGGAGGATCATGGTGAATCAGATACATTGGCGGTCTTTAAAACGGTGGTCGGAAATCATCGTCGCGATCATACTAATCAACGCCAAATCGATGTAACAATCCAGGAAGCACTACCTCTGTTAGAAAACGTGAAACCGGAGAATATTGGAATTGTTGCGCCATATAAGGATCAGGTGGCTACGATTGTCAAGCAACTGAACACAGATAAAATTGAAGTACATACCGTGCATAAGTTTCAAGGACGTGAAAAGGATACAATTGTATTGACCACTGTCGATGATATAGTTACAGATTTTTCCGATGATCCATATCTCTTGAATGTGGCTGTTTCACGTGCCAAGAACAGGCTATGCCTTGTGGTATCGGGTAATGAGCAGCCAGTCGATAGTAACATCGGGGATTTAATTTCGTACATAGAATATAACAATTTTCATGTAGTTCAGAGTGAAATCTATTCGGTTTTTGACTTGCTCTATCAACAATATACAGACGCGAGAATTGCTTTTTTGAAAAAACATTTGAGGGTATCTGAATATGATTCAGAAAAAATTATGTATGGCACAATTGTGGACATTCTAAATAGCCACTCAAACCTTTCACTAAACGTTATTTGTCATCAACCAATCAATATGCTAATCCATAACCCGAAGAGGCTGAATGATGAAGAGTGTCGTTACGCAATGAATATGGCCACTCATGTAGATTTTCTGATTTATAACAGAATCAGTAAAAAGCCTGTCCTTGGAATAGAAGTGGATGGGTTCCACAATCACAAGGATGGGACTCGGCAAAGTGAGCGTGATAAGATGAAAAACCATATATTTGAACTTTATAACATTCCTTTATTGCGTTTCCCTACTAACGGAAGTGGAGAAAGGGAAAAAATCGAGCAATTCCTAACTGAGTATGCAAACAATAAATAAGATTTAATGTTTATAATGAGAATGAAATATATTAGTAAACTATTATTCTAAGTCTCAATAAATACCTGTTGGAAAACTTAATTTTCTTGTGAATACTGACATTGAATCAGTATATGTTTTGACACATACAAAATATAAGACTTCGGCACTAGTAAGGAGGATACGAATTGCGCAATATTAATGAATTAATCGGAATAATAAAAGGCATAAATTTTGATGGTATTATTAACGAAAAGGAAGTGGTGCGGCTTCAATCCTGGGTTGATAAGAATCGTAACCTTGCATATGAAGTTCAGCAGGTGGAGCTAATTAAATTAGTGGATGAAGTGTTGGAAGACAGTTTTATCACTGATGAGGAGCGAGATTTGATGCTCCGCTCTTCTGAACGATTTCTTAAGAAAACCATGGATAATTCCACAAGAATTTATGAACTTAATGGAATTATAGAGGGCATTATTTGTGATGGAGAAGTTAATGAACAAGAAGTGTACCGTTTAAAAGCTTGGATGGATGCCTATGGTAATTGTATTAAAGGGTACAAATCAAGTGAATCACTCTGCAATATTATAAAAGCTATTTTAGCTGATGGAATTGTAACAAAGGCAGAACAAGAGCAGTTGCTGCAAATGTTGTCAGTAAAAATAAGTAGTTCTCAATTTGAAACCAAGCTAGAATACTTGCGAAAACTAGTAAAATCTCGAAATAATATAGGTATTGATTTAATAGATATTCTGGATAATAAAGGTGCAATGGATGAAATACATAGACTTGCAGAAGCACAGCTAAAAAATACATTAAATTCTTATACAGTAAGCTTCGTTAGTGATAGTGAAATTGTATTTATATCCCTAGTTCTAATTGCAATGTTGAAATACGATGGCAATTATTATGATAATGTACAGACAACTTATACAACGCTATATCGTTTGTATCCTGAACAGAAGATTGAAGGTCTTATTAGAACCATATTAAATCGATACAGAACAGGCGAAGAAACAAGAACCAGCAGATCACGTATTATTAATGTGGTTTTAGCTAATGCAATTGTACCAAGTCATTTTCTTACACCATTTTTTGAATTTATATATGATATCTATAAGCTTAATTTTGAATATGCATTAGTGGAAGATTTATATGGAGAATTTAAGTTTGTATATGAAGGGCTACAATCTCATATGTTGTCAGATGGAGATGATATACAATTAAACGTTACCAAGAAGACGTACAAGCTGATTAGATCAACCAAAAGATTGATTGCAAATGATAGGGATATGGAATCAGCCATCAGGCTAAGTATGATTATTGTAAGGCTGATAGATAAGAAAATCTGGAATAAGGAAATAAAAATTAATAACCCATATTTGAAGGCAGGATATGAGGGATGGCTTGCAACATTGAAGGCTGATATCTCTGACAAAAAACACGGCAGGATGCTTTCTGATATTCACTCTCGTTGGGAGCCCAAATATCTGTTGAATAATAATGAAATACATATTGTGCCACCAATTCATAAGGTAAAAGCTGAATACAACTATCGTGATATCAAGGTCGTTGTACTGAATGGAAAAAAAGAAATTTATGTAAATGCTGAACCTGATATACGAGAAATTATTGGAGGATATCAGATTAGCATTAGCCAAATTAATATTGAAGAACCACTCGGAAGGATATCATATAAACTAATGGCTGGCAAAGATGTTATTTATGATAGCAAAGATAAACTATATCGAAATGTGATTGTTTTTGATACGAATGGAAATGAAATTCAAAATAATAGTGATTATTCAGGAACATCAGTATTTTGCTATAAAAATGAACATAAGAAGCTAAAAGCTTTTTATAATTGCAGCTATTACAAACTAGCATCACAAAATGTAAGATTAGGTTCTGCATATGTAATTGAGGATACAATTTTTAACTTTTCATCATTGATTAAACCAGGCATATTTGGGGAGGAATATTCAAATCATTATCTTGTAGAAGTGAAGTCAGAAAAAAAGATACTTGTTTATAAGCATGTAAAGTTCCTTGTGTTTGAAAGTGAAAATACATCATTATCTTTTGAAATTGTACTTGACGGAAAATCGTATGGACTGAGTAAATTTAATTACACAATTACAGAAAGAGAAGGTGTTAATAAATATGTTGTCGATCTAGAAATTAATGAGTCAGGAATACATTCTATTTGTGTGTATCAGTTGGCAAATGGAAAGAAAGTAAAACTATGGTTATTTGATTTTGCTTTAGATAAAGCATTAGAAGTTGATGAACTAAAATTGGATGACGAAAGATATATGGTTAGTGTTAAAACTGATATGTGTGCTGCTGTCATTAATGCAGAAATCAATGTGAGTGACTTTTCAGAGGATCTTATAAAAATTGAATGTAATCAAGGCGAATATATATATTGTATTCCGTTTAATTTTGAAATATATAGGATAGAAGGCTCAAGTTGGAAACCAATGAATCAAGCACTATGGATTGGTGATATTACACAGGAAAGTATTTTTAATATCTATGGTACAGAAGTTAATAAACTACAGGTATATGCTAGTACAGGAGAACCTTTAGATGAAGTAATAAAGTTAAAAAGTAAAGGTGTATATCAACAAGTGCCGATTGGATTTATTATGTCATATAAATCTTCTTATGATTATATTCGTCTAATATTTTTGCTTGATGGTATAGAAAAGAAGGAGATACTCTGCTATAACCGTTGTATTTTGGATGAGAGTGAAACGGATATTATTTTTGACTCTGTTAATAAGATACTAGATGTTTCAACAAGCTATTATGGGCAAGGTCAGGTGTTTTTCTCAATGTACAATACTTTAGGAGAGCAGGTTTATAAGAGTGATATTATTGAAAACGGAAGGACTGAACGTATAGTTGGATTAAGGTCCTTCGAGAAGTATAGTATATGTTTTTATGAAAAGGTTAAAGGTATTTCACTTAAAAAAGATCGTCTGATGCAGCAGTATGAAAAAGTCTTCTATGCATGGGAGGATTTCATAGGTCACTCCTTCAAAATTAGGGAAGTATATTTTGATCAATTTGTCAAAGGCAAATTTTTACGTAGGAACCATTATTTCAACACAACTTATGTAAGATTCATAAGTAAGAAAGATGAAGATTTATATATGGGAGATGTGTTTGTAAAGACCGGTAAAGGAAAGTATTTGCTATATTGCATAAATCCTGTATCAATAGAGATATGTAGCGAAGTACTTGATGAGACAATAGAGTTATCTATGACAAAAGATGGCGATGGCTTATTTTTAGATTTTGAGAAACATGAAATAAAAAATACCTTGTATGATGACTCTGCGACGGATATTTTTTCTTACATAA
Organism: Aminipila luticellarii; assembly: GCF_004103735.1. Lineage (NCBI taxonomy): Bacteria > Bacillati > Bacillota > Clostridia > Peptostreptococcales > Anaerovoracaceae > Aminipila > Aminipila luticellarii. The sequence continues at coordinate 839,659 of NZ_CP035281.1, forward strand.
TTGATATGAATGAGGTGGAGTAGATTGCGCAAATTAAATTCGATTGAAAGATCAAAATATATAAACGATAGATATAAAGATTATCTGAGGTCTTCCTTCAAATTTGGAAATGGGAAACTGCAGAAACTTTTTGAAGATCGGCTGAACAGTGAGGTACTGTTCAAAGGTCCATATGTAGATTTAAATCTTCCATTTCAGAGAGGGCATTGCCTCAATGAGCTTATGGATGAGGGAGTGGTTTGTAAGTCTTTTTCTAAGTTAGGTGATATCAATTTTGAGAGATCCCTGTATTCACATCAGGAAGAGTCAATCCGCAGGATTGGTGCAGGTAGAAGTGCAATTATTACCACCGGTACAGGATCAGGAAAAACAGAAAGTTTTCTTTATCCCATTCTAAATGAACTGATGAGTGACATAGAACAAGGAAATAGAGAGGTTGGGATTCGAGCAATTTTTTTATATCCAATGAATGCATTGGTAAATGATCAAATTGATCGTGTTAGGAAAATATTAACTCAGTGCCCAGACATTACATATGGATTCTTTACAGGTGACACGAAAGAATCTGTTGCAAAGAATTATAGGGTAAAGTATGGTGAAGAAAATGATACTTTTATCCCAGACAATGAACTTGTATCCAGAGAGGAAATAAGGGAGAATCCTCCACATCTTTTATTTACGAACTATTCTATGCTGGAATATTTACTTATCAGGCCAAATGATTATGCAATATTTGAACCAAACATATTGAACAATTGGAAATATGTTGTTTTGGACGAAGCCCATTCTTATTATGGATCATTGGGAATAGAGCTTTCTTTATTAATGCGAAGATTGACAGGTCTGGCTGAAAAGAAACCAAGATTTATACTTACCAGTGCTACATTAGGAGAACAGGGGAAGTCTGAAAAAGAAATTGTGGATTTTGCAAGAAGTCTTACCTCAGCTACTTTTGAGGTTGAAGATATTATTTTTTCAAAGAGAATTCTACTACAAGCATCAAGCATTCAATATAGGGTTGATGGTACTGATTATTTGCAAATAAAAGATAATATCGATAATTTGGATACAGTAAACCAGCTTTGCACGAAGTATTTAAAGATTCCTGTAACAGATATTCGAACCTGCTTATATGAACTTCTTGCTAGAGATGGAAATGTTTTCAGAATTTATAATTTCTTAAAGAATGAAAGTAAAAATTTTAATGAGATACATAAGGAAGTTGGTGACACTTTGTCAACAGAGCAACTTATTGTACTTATTGACTTAATTAATCTGGCCGAAAAGAATGGTATTGGATTATTTGATTTAAAATACCACTCTTTTGTTAGGCCACTATCAGGGGCGTATATAACATTAGGAAATGAACAACGATTAGGTCTTACAAAAACAAATATGATCGAGGGGTTAAAAGCATTTGAAGTTGGTAATTGCAGGTATTGTAGTTCACCATATATTATTGGAAAAATTCAGCATAATGAAGTGGATCAGCTTGATTATTTGTTCCAAAATAAAGAAATTGATATTTACGAGAACTATGGAAATAATGAATTTGTAAAATTAGATTATTTCCTCATGGAAAATGCTGTAAACGAGGAGAAAACAGATAAGTCAATTTTAAAAGAATTTACAGTTTGCTCAAAATGCGGTGCAATTCATCCAGCTGGCAACTTAAATGCAAAAAAATGTGGATGTGGTGATGAATTCAAATTTATTATTTATAGAGTAGTTCAATCCAAGGATGATGAAGGTGAAACAGTATTTAATAATATTAACCAGTGCCCATGTTGTGGACATAAAGGACAGTCAGGTGTAGTTAAGAGTCTGAACCTTGGTAAAGATGAAGGAACCTCTTTAATTGCACAGATTTTGTTAGAAGCTATTGACGAGGGAGAATTAGAGATAAAACAACCTGGAAAACTGTCTTTGAAAATGAATACTAAAAAGGAAACTGTAACAAAAAATGCAAAAGTAAAGCAATTCTTATCTTTTTCAGATAGCAGACAGCAGGCAAGTTTTGCAGCAGCCTTTTTGGATTCGAATCAGGTAAGACTGCTGCAAAAACGCTTGATATGGGAAATTATTGAAGAACAAAATTATAGAGATATTCCAATTGATGAGCTAGCGGCTTTTTTGACATCAATAATTAAAACAAAAGATTTGTTCCCAAATGATTTGACTACACATAAGAATGCCTGGATTGCGCTACTTATAGATTTACTTCGTATTGATGGTGCATATGATGGAGAAGGTTTGGGATTATATTATTTTGATCTGGACCTCTCGGATATTATGGACAACATTGATGAAGAAGATGTAGAGGAAGCTTTTGGAAAGTATAATATCAATAAAACTGAGTTAGAAACAATTATTCAGGTAGTGTTTGGTGTTTTTAAACTAACACCGGCGATTAACTATGTAAAATCTACTTTGACTCCAGACGAAAAAATGGAGTATTTGGAATATAGAAGATTTGACAATTATGTCATGTTTAATAGCCCTAAGGCGATTAAGAATACTAGAAGTTTTTTGCCGGTAAACGGCAAAGAGAATATGGTTGTGAGATATATAGAACGAGTTTGCGCTTGTGATGATACAGAAGCTAAAGATGTTTTGAATATTATCTTCAATAATTTGGCAGTGGAAAGTGGTCTGCTGAAGAAACACGATACCAAGGATGCATATCAGATAGATGTTAGTCAGTATTGTATAAAGAATTATAGAAGATCCAAGTATTATCAGTGTTCAAAGTGTGGACGGTTAACGCCTTATAATGTACATAATGTATGTGTTCAGGACAAGTGTGATGGCAATTTGAGTGAAGTGGATCCTGATGTAGCTTTTGCAACGAATTATTATAGGGAACAGTATAAACATAAAAAAATTGAAAGTATTGTAGTTAAAGAACATACTGCACAATTAGATAGAAAAACAGCAAAGAAATATCAGTTAGATTTTAAGAATAAAAAAATCAATATTTTAAGTTGTTCTACTACTTTTGAAATGGGTATCGATATTGGTGATTTGGAAACAGTATTCATGCGAAATGTACCGCCTACACCAGCCAACTATGTACAGAGAGCAGGTCGTGCTGGAAGGCGTAAAGAGAGTGCTGCATATATACTCACTTATTGTGGCACTGGTTCACATGATTTTACATATTTTATGGCACCAGAGAAAATGATATCAGGAGTTATAAATCCTCCGTATTTTAATGTGTTGAACAAGAAAATTATTGTACGTCATTTGATGACAACTTGTTTAGGATTCTTCTTTAGGCAGAACCCAAGTTATTTTAACACAATTAATGGTCTTGTTTTTGGTGACGGAGTTGAACGATTTAAGGAGTATGTAGCAAATCATCCTGAGGACTTGAATTGCTATATTAATGAAAAAATTTTACCTGAAAGTGTCTATGCAGAATATCATAATTTCAAGTGGTTTGATGAAATGAATGGAAATGATGAGAAGATGGAACATTTTGTCGAAAGTATAAGAGATATAGCAAAAGAATATGAGGAAGCAAAGAAACACGCCTTAACAGAAGAGAAATACCAAGAAGCAGATTATTATGCAAGACAGATTGAAAAGCTTCATAAAGAAAAAGTGATTGATTCATTATCAAAATACTGCGTTATTCCTAAGTATGGATTCCCAGTTGATGTCGTTGAGTTACAAATTTACAAAGAAGGTGTTTTAGATAATAGATATGATTTGAATCGTGATTTGAAGATTGGATTATCGGAGTATGCACCTGATTCGGAAGTTATTGTAGATGGGAAAAAATATACATCGAAATATATTTCCTTACCAAAAGCATCACAGTTTCCGCGCCATTATTTTTGTACTTGTCCTAATTGCAAGAAAATTAATGTTTATGTTAGTACACGAACAGCTAGCAAATGCAAGTACTGTGGAGAATCAATTGTAGCAGAGCGGTCAGAGTTTTTTATTGAACCAATCAACGGTTTTAAAACTGGTGTTACAAAAGAAAGTACACGTATGAAGCCAAAACGTTCTTATGCAGGAGAGGTATCGTATCTTGGTGGTGGCATTAAGGATGAGAATCGCCTTGAAATTGGAAAAGCGTTCACGATAGAAACTAGTACAGATGATGAACTTCTTGTTATGAATAAATCTGGGTTTTATATGTGTCCAATATGCGGCTACAGTGATATTATGAAGAGAAAAGTTATTACACCTGAATTATTAAAGAAGCATAAGAATTTTAGACAGTTTGATTGTCAGAATGAAAATTTAGAACAGCTAAAGCTTGGTCATAGATTCCAGACGGATGTAGCACGATTTACGATTCCACTTCTAGATTCAATAGATGTGACAAGCTATTCTAGGGCGTTGTCATTTATGTACGCTTTTCTGGAAGGTGTAAGCAATGCTCTTGGCATAGAAAGAAATGATATTGATGGTATTTTGGAATTAAACCTGGAAGAACATAGTTATGATATTCTATTATATGACAATGTGCCAGGTGGTGCAGGGCATGTAAAGCGACTTATGAATAAAGCTGCAATTATCAATTCACTTCGTTCAGCGCATAATAAGGTCTCGCAGCAGTGCTGTGATGAAAATACATCCTGCTATAATTGTTTGAGAAATTATTATAACCAGGCGCATCATAGCAGACTTCGAAGAATTTATGCAAAAGAAGTTATTGAAAAAATATTATGTGAAATAGGCGTATGAGTTTTAGAATATGATAGTATCTCCTTTTTATCAGAGGGTATGATTAAACAAATTACGAAAATCTTAATAAAAATTGTATTGCAAAATATTAAAAAAATGATATTTTATAATAAAATTTAACATTTTCGAGAAAAAATGAACACGAACCGGAAAGTTTGCAGATTCTATTTAAAAAAATTGAATAGTGATACATTTTTAAAAATTAAAATATAAGAAAAATAAGGACATCTAGATGTCCTTATTTCGTTTTTTGGACATAACAAAAAAATTATTATATAATATAAAATTTTAAAATGCTTAATCAATTGGTCCAAACTTATTTTCCTAAAAATTAGGAAAATATTGGGTGAAAATAATATTTAGTCCAAACTTATTTTCCTAAAAATAAAAAATTGAATATAAGTTTAATACTTCTGTGATATGTTTAGTCCAAACTTACTTTCCCACTGTCATTTATTGTGAATAGGTAAATGAAAACCTTCAGACAGATGTAAGAAATTACTTCGTTTGGAGGTTTTATTATGGCCGGCTGATGACAATTATCACTACTAAGTAGGAACAGTTTAAAATATTAAATTTTAATTTGTGAAAAATTCGACATATTATAACAATCGCTTATGATATACTGTGTATGCAAAGTTATGCAGTATTTGCTTTTTAAAAAGCTGTCTAGTTTATTTAGCCGATTCATCCGTTATTGTAAAAAATAAATTCTGTAAAGGAGACAAAGTGTGAAAAAAAGAATTTTAGGTTTGTTTTTAGTTGTTATAATGATAATGGGAAACAGCTCAATGGTTTTTGCCGGAGTTATTGAAGAATCTACACCTATTAATAATGTAAATGGTACTAGTACAGTTTTAACAACAGACAATACGACTTTAAATGTGGACACAGAATATAAACTGCTTGATTACTAGGAGGATAAAGCACCATGAAACACACAAAAGTATTAGGGTACACATTAATTGGGTTAAGCATTTTTATTACGTTATTATTCCTATTTAATACTAATTTAATACGCTCTGAATCGTATATTCTTGCAGTAGATGGATATATAATTTCAAAAAATCTTATAACTATTTTTTTACTTTTTAGCCTTTCACAACTAGGCTATCATCTGTTAAAAAAATAGATGACAATAGGCCTGAATCGGCTACAATAAATTAATACTATATATCAACCTATTTACTCTTGAGAAATTGCAGTTTTCTCAAGAGTATTTTTATAATACCTAAAATACATAAAAAAAAATTGAAATATAATATATAATATTTGCTGTTATAATGATATGTAAAGTTGTAATTTTCTATACTGAAAGGATGTGGCTCTATTGGATCTTGTTGCCGCTTTTATCATGACATTTTTACTGCTAGTAATCTGTGCATTTAAGGGAATCTTTCTTGCGTATCCTTTAGCTGCCGGAATAATTTTATTTTTTATAGTTGCATGGAGAAGAGGATATAGTTTTAAAGATATATTTAATATGGCATACAGAGGGGGAAAAAAATCTTATGTAGTGATAAGAGTTTTTATTATGATCGGAGCTCTTATTCCCATATGGACAGCTTCCGGTACGGTGCCGGCTATCGTTTATTACGGAATAGAATTAATTAAACCCAATCTGTTCATTTTATCGTCATTTTTAATCAGTTGTTTTGTATCCTTTTTAATAGGAACATCGGTTGGAACCTCCGGCATTGTCGGAGCAGCTCTAATGGTTATTGCGAAAAGCGGCGATGTGAACTTAGCAGCTGCGGCCGGAGCAATCATTGCAGGCGCTTATTTTGGTGACAGGTGTTCCCCTGTTTCTTCAAGTGCCAGCTTTGTTGCCTATATAACGGAAACCAATATATATGACAACATCAAAAGCATGTTTAAGACAAGCATCATTCCATTTGCAATTTCAGTGGCTTTTTATACGGCAGTGTCACAAAGGTATCTTCTTCACGGGCGGACAAACATTATGCATGATCTGATACTCAAGGAGTTCAACCTGAATTGGGTTGTATTGATTCCTGTGCTTGTCGTTTTCATTTTCTCAATATTTAGGGTGGACATTAAAAAGTTAATGCTGCTAAGTATAATTGCGGCATTTATAATCAGTATTACCGTGCAGCATCAGACCGTATTAAGCTGTATAAAGTTTATAGTGTTCGGGTTCAGCATGGATGACTCAAGTCCTCTTCATCCCATAATAAAAGGCGGCGGAATCATTTCTCTTCTCAAAACAGCTTTAGTCGTATTTTTGGCCTCCGCTTTTGCAGAAATATTGGAAGAGGCTGAGATACTCAGCAATATAGAACGGATTACTTCAAATGTGAGTTCCAGATATGAAATTTTCAGAAATGTATTCATTACAAGTCTGTTTGGAGCAATTATAGGATGCAGTCAGACTTTTGCGGTAATGCTTACCTATATGCTGAACAAGAAAGGATACGAAAAAAACAAACTGGATAATTCCTATGCTGCCATGGATCTCGAGAATACAGCTATAATGGTATCGGCACTGGTCCCGTGGAATGTAGCGATGCTTACTCCGATGACGATATTAGGCACAAATTCGGCCTGTATACCGTATTTGACATACATATATATGATTCCTCTATGGAATTTGCTCTATTTAAAATTGCGAGAAAATATCGTTAAGAAGATCGATTGTGTTTAAAAATCCGGTATGTTAAACTATAAACAGTTTGATGGTAGAGGAGATATAAATGGATAAGACTAATAGTTTTATAGCGGCAGAAGATGGCAAAATTATTTTTTTAGGAAGAAAAGTATTATCTTATTTAAACTTAAAGACGGACAGGGTTTTTGCATATCCTGATGGGACTTTTAATAAAGGCGATCTGGTTTTATACATTGATTTTAACTGCGGACAATTAATACCGCAGGAAAAGAAGCTTCTCCCTAAAATCGGAATAGACCAGGTAAAGCCCCAACTGATTAGTGTAGGAATTTATGACAATGAAGAAATACAATCCGTACAGAAAAGTATAGATAAAAAGATTCACGAGAGTAAAAACGTGTCGATAGATACGATCTTTAACTGTAATAGAATAATGGTTTCATATAATCCGGCAGATTGGAGTATCCATATTACGGTAAATAACCAACGTTTTAATTTTTGTATGGGAGCTCAAACGAATGCTCTTTTTTGCTTTAATGATGACGGAATAAAGTATTTTAACTACAGTAAAAATCATAGGATATTGGGGCTTGAAAATGTTTTAAATGGTCAGCCTTATTTAGGCTATTCCCAAATTCAGGATTATTCTATGGTAGACATAAAGGAGACGGATATTTTTCAATCCTCTTTTGTGTACGCATTACATGAAGCAAGAAAACATCAAGCATTTATGGCCGTAAAGGATAGTGACAAACATTTTTATATTTTTGCCAATAAGATTAAGATAAGAGAAAATTTTTTTTATCAGTATTATATCGGGCAAAAGCAAGATTTTCTGGTGTGCATGAGTTCTGCAACCAATTACTATAGGGCATTAGTCAAATCAGAGTATTCCCTGAGTAATAATACCTTAGCTTCCGGATTCAGATTATGGGGGCAGGACAGTGCTCTGGTGAAGATCAAATCCCTGCTGCAGAAAGCCTGTGTTACCAGCATCACCATACTGCTTACAGGAGAAAGCGGCACAGGAAAGACCTTCCTGGCAAAAGAGATTCATCAGAATAGTAAGCGCAATAAATTTCCTTTTATCCATGTGAACTGCGCGGCTATTCCCTATCAGCTTATTGAAAGTGAACTTTTCGGATATGAAGAAGGTTCTTTTACAGGGGCCAAAAAGGGCGGGAAAAAAGGATATTTTGAATTAGCTCAGAACGGTACTATTTTTTTGGATGAGATCACCGAAATGCCCTTGTCGCTGCAGGGGAAGCTATTGGAAGTTATTCAGAACAAGACCTTTTACCGGGTCGGAGGCTCTGAAAAAATAAATATTAATGTCCGATTTATTGTGGCAACTAATAGAAATTTGAAAAAATTAGTAGAAGAAAAACAGTTCAGAGAGGATTTGTATTACCGAATCAATGTATTTCCCGTGGAACTGCCGCCGTTAAGAAGCAGAAAGGATGCTCTGATTGAGATTATAAATGATGTCCTTCCTGAAATTTGTGAGAATATCGAGATCGAACCACTGATGGTGAGCAATCAGGCGATGGAAAAGCTGAGAAAGTACAGATGGCCGGGAAATATTAGAGAGCTTGAAAATGTTTTGGCTAAAGCTGCCATTATGTGTGACGGAAAGATAATTTTACCGGAAGACATTGAATTTCAGGAGGACGAGGATGCAGAAATAGATGAAGATGACACAGTTTGCGGAACGTATAAGAAACAAAAAGAGTTTTATGAAAAAAAGATTATACAGGAGGCTTTAAAGAAGTATAACGGTCAAAGAATTAAAACTGCAGAATATTTGGGCATCGGAAGAACGAACCTGTTTGAAAAGATAAAAAAATATGGACTGGAAGAATTTGAGAGTAATCCGGAGGAATAAAAGAGTTATGATACTGAACAAAATTGAAGACAGGCTGGAAAGTCTAAAGGGCAATATTGGAATAGATTACATTGATTTGACCACAGGGATGGGATGTTTTGCGGGAAACTGTGATCTTTTTCCTTCTTCCGGTATCGCTAAATTAATGGTCCTTATAGAAGTTTTTAATCAATTGGAATCAGGGAAGCTGAACCAAGAAGATAAGTACATATTAAAAAAAGCGGATTCGGAATACTATAAAGGGCTGCAGATCGAAGAGCCTACTTATGGTGTGCTCAGCTTTCTTCACGAAGGTCTGGAGCTCAATGTACGTGATTTATACAATTTAATGATTACAATCAGTGACAACGTAGCTTTCAATATATTATTAAAAATGGTGCAAAAGGATAATATAAATCAAACATTAAGAAAAAACGGGTTTAATGATACGGTTATTAACAGAGCCTTTTTTGATTGGGATAAGATAAATGCGGGCATTGACAATTATCACTCAGTAAAAGAGGTGGCGGATATGTTCAGAAAATTATATTTGGGACAGCTTATTTCAAATAAGGCTTCCGGCCAGATGCTGGAGCTTCTTAAACGCCACCAGCGAACCAATATTATCCCTTACTATTTCAGTGAAAAACTCAGTATTGCCCATCAGACGGGGTTTGATGAAAATCTCATACATGATATGGGTATCGTTCTTTCGGAGAGGCCATTTGTACTTTGTATGAGTGCCAGCAATGTAGATACCCGAAAGGCCGAAAGTGTAATGCGAGATGTGGCACTGATTTGCTTTAACCATTCAAAGTCTTTATAAGAACTGAATTTTAGTAGAAATTGAAACAGAAGTTAAAAGCCGTGTCTGCTGATTTGCTGCGGACACGGCTTTAAGAAAGTTAATCTATTCATGATAAAGCCTCTTTTATATGGGATAATCCAGAAAGGGTGTAGGGGGTGTTTTTTTATCATAAAAGTGCCACCATTCACGGTCATAACCTTCAAAGCCGACTTTTTCCATAACCTTTTTCAAATATAATGCATTTTCTCTGCCCTTCTCTGAAATATCGGGACAAGACAGGCTTGCTTTTTCTGTAAAATCATCAAATCCGGAAGGCATTTCTAATTCATTTCCGTTTTTATCTACCAAGGTGAGATCTACACAAAGACCGTTCAAATGAGTAGCTCTAAAGTTTTTTAAGGTATGCATGTCCGGCGGGATTGCCACAAAATCTGGGTCCGGTAATACTTCAAAGAATTTCTTTTGAGCTCGAATGGGCCGATATGCATCCCATATTTTTACGGAGTAACCGTCTGATTTAAAAATATTTTTAGCTTCAATTAAGAGCTTCGCCGTATTTTTATTTATATAGCATTCACCTGATTCGTAAATGATCCGACCAGTAAAGTTATCCGGCGTAGCATATTTTAATTCAATAATAAAGTCTGAGTCTAAGTCCAATAGTCTGATCAAATCTCCTTTTTTTTCCATTAAAGTACCTCCATGTTGTGATATATATTGTATTAAAGCAAAGATTATGCCAAAATGGGTTTTTGGAGACGAGTAAAGCATGAACCGGTAGCATGAGTTATGTAATATTCCAACATTTTATTTCTAATTACTATACATATAAGCAAGCTTGCAAACTTGAGAACAGGACAGAAAAAAAGTTGTGTATTTTGAAGCTTTATTAAAAAATACTGCTAAAATAGAAAGAACCGTATAAATGATGTTCAAAAAAATGAACTGAATGTTATAAAAAGTGAACTTAAAGCTTGCAGATACAACACAATATATCGGGCATTTAAGAGATGACATGGGGTTACGCCGTATTTTATCCGCTGGCACAATATTTGCTTATATTTAATGGCAGATGCATCAAGTTTATATTATAAATCTGTCAGGGGGAAATAGTATTATATACAAGTTAAAATATGTGTATATGATCACTCAGAGTAAATGCTAGCTGATTCAGGAAAGAAGGGATTGATTTCTTGATTTTAAAATCATATTGAAAATGAATTGTGTTAAGGAGAGATAATCATGGAAAACAAATCAACAACTGTTGGAAATGGAAAATTCAAACGTGAGATCGGATTATTTGGCGGTATAAGCTTGGTCGCCGGCATGACAATCGGGTCAGGTATTTATTATCTTGGAAGCTATGTATTAGAGCGTACCCATATGAGCATGGGGCTGGCTCTGATATGCTGGATTATTGGCGGTATTGTATCCATACTGGGCGGGCTCTGTTTTGCCGAGCTTGGAGCCTCTATGCCTGTACAGGGAGGTATGACTACATATCTCAGCAGAGCCTATAATCCTGCGGTTGGGTTTATTAATGGATTCTGTTTATTCTTGGCAAACGGATCCGGCTCTATTGCGGCATTGGCAATAGCTTGTGTGACTGTCTTTGCCGGTACGTTTGCAATAGGGGAAATGACGGTAAAGATCTTAGCAATCATTATAATAGTATTGTTTACGGCACTGAACCTGCGAGGCGTTAAATTTGCGTCTTTGTTTCAGAATTTTACAATGGTCGTCCGAGTCATACCGATTATTCTTATTATTGCCCTAGGCCTTGCCTTAGGAAATGAAACACCAGATTTGAGCTTTGTTCCGGCAGGCAACAGCACAGGCTTTACTTTTGGAGGTATGGTTACAATAATTGCCTATGCGACCTTTGCTTCTTTATGGGCATATGAAGGCTGGACGAATTTGAATACCGTAGCCGAAGAAATGAAGAATCCCAGAAGAGATCTTCCTCTTTCTATTATTCTTTCTCTGGGCTTTATTATGATTATATATACTTTATTTAATTTTGCCATATATAAGGTTATTCCGGCTAATGAAATTACGGATATGATGAAAGCAGGAAATATTTATTTTGGCAATGAGGTAGCAAATCGGCTGATGGGCAATTTTGGATACTGGATTGTTTTGATCGGCATGGTAGTAGGAATCCTTGGAACGGTAAACGGAGATATTTTAACTTTTCCGCGTACCTATTATGCTATGGCAAAGGATGGCTATTTTCCAAAATCATTTGCCAAAATTAATCCTGTAACCGGTGTACCTTCTGCTGCTATCCTTGCATCTTCTGCTGTAGCGATTATCATGGTGCTACTGAGAAATTTAGAGCAGCTGACGGATCTGGTAATATTTACGAGTGCGGCTTTGAATACTTTAGCCATTTTCGCCGTTTTAATATTCAGAAAGAAATACCCGGATATGGAACGCCCTTATAAAGTATGGGGAGGACCCGTTACAGTTGCTGTTACTTTGATACTATTTGGCGTTCTGCTAGTGAATCAGCTGATCACCGATCCGATGAATTCCTTGATAGGGCTGGTAATCCCACTTGTTGGATATTTTGTATATTTGTATTTTAAAAAGGTAAACGGCGGAGCAGATTATACAGGAAAAAGTATAGAGTAGCAGTTAGAAAAAAGAAGGTTAAAAAATGAAAACAGTATTAATAAAAAATGGGCATGTAGTGGATCCTTTAAATGGTTTGGAGGAAGATTTGAATATTTTGATACGAAACGGTAAAATTGCTGATTTGACCCATGAGCTTCCTCAAGCCGATTGCTGCATTGACGTAAAAGGAAAAACGGTCTGTCCCGGATTTATCGATATACATATGCATGAGGATCCCTATGATCAGGAGAAGGGGTTATTGGATAAAAGCATTGCAAAATCAATGGCTCTAATGGGAGTGACAACGGCTGTCGGAGGAAATTGCGGAGATAATGTTATGGACCCTTCCCGGTATTTGGATATTTTAGACCGAGAAGGTACGGCAACCAATCTTGGGCTTTTAGCAGGCCACACTTTTATACGAAAGGCTTGCGGGAGAAGCGATAAGTATTCTCCCGTCAGTCAGCAGACCCTAGAGAAAATGTATCAGTATGGTGAAAGGTGTTTGCAAGAAGGTTGCTTTGGCATTTCCTTTGGGTTAAAATATGTACCGGGGACTTCCTGTGAGGAATTGACTAAAATGGCAAGCTTGTGCAATAGCGGTCACAAATTAATAGCTGCACATGTCAGGTATGATGTGGAGCGCGTATTCGAAGCGGTAAAGGAAATGGCAGATGTAGGAAAGCGATTAGAGCTGCCTGTCCAAATCTCCCATATAGGGAGTATGGGAGGATATGGGCAGATGAAAGAATTACTTGGGGATATAAGAAAATATCAACAGGAAGGGATTGATATAAAATGTGATTGTTATCCTTATGACGCTTTCAGTACGGCTATTGGAGAAACCACTTATGATGATGGATTTCTGAAACTGTATGATTCCGACTATAACAATATTTTGATTTGTGATGGGAAATATGCGGGAAAACGATGTACGAAAGCTATATTTGATGAATTGAGAGCCACGGCACCGGAAACCATGACGGTGGGGTACTTCATGAAGGAAGAGGATATCGCGCTGGCTATGCTGGAGCCTGAAATCATGGTAGCAAGTGATGGGATTCGAAATGGAGATCAGGGTCACCCACGTGCGGCTGGCACCTTCCCGCGATTTATTAATAAATACGTTAAAACAGGCAAGCTGCCTTTGATGGATGCCATTCGTAAAATGACAGAGATGCCGGCAAGCCGCTTGGGATTAAAAAATAAAGGTAATTTAACGATCGGATCCGATGCAGATATTGTGGTATTTAATTATGATACCATTGAGGATCAGGCGACTTATGAACAGCCTGCGCTTCCCCCTGCTGGCATGGACTATGTGCTGATAGGAGGAAAAGTAGCGGTGTCGGAAGGAAAATTGGTTTGTGATAGTCTGGGAAGAACGGTTAGGTGTAAATAACGGAAAAGAGTTCAGAAAGCATAGGAGGAAAGTTTTATGAGAGATGAAATAATAGAGAAAATATCGAAAGCGGACGGAAAAGTAGGGTTTTATTATAAAAATTTAGTTACCGGAGAAGAAATTAAGTTCAATGAAAATGAGACTTTTAGACCGGCAAGTGTTATAAAGCTGCCCATTTTTGCTGAGATATCACGACGTGACGCCCTAAAAACGGCGGATATGGCAGAAAAAATTGTGATTAAAAACAGTGAAAAGGTACCGAGCTGCGGTGCTCTAACGCTGTTTACGGATGAGCCGGCAGTAGATATCCGAACCCTCTGCAATTTAATGATTGCTATAAGCGATAATACGGCAACAAATGTTCTGATAAAAAGATTCGGTATAGAAGCCTTAAATGAAGGGTTTCGTATAATGGGCCTGGAAAAGACAAGGGTAAACCGGTTGCTGTTTGACATGGAGGCAGCGGCACAGGGGAAAGAAAATGTCGTTGTTCCCCAAGAGATTGGCAGGCTTTTAGAAAAAATCTATCGGAAAGAATTTGTGAATGAGGAAGTCTCTGAAAAAATTGCGGAAACATTGCTGGCTCAGCAAGTCAACCATAAGATTCCGGGAAGACTGCCTGAAGAAATTGGAGTGGCACACAAGACAGGGGATGATGATGGCATTACTAATGATGTTGGAATTGTATATGCAAAGGAACCTTTTGTAATTGTTTTTCTATCGAATGAAACGGATGTACCTGCATTTGAACAAATTATCCGGGATGTGACTTATCAATGTTGTCAATTGCAATAGGATATTTTAAGAGATTATAAATCAAATTCGGAAAATATAGAAATAGAGAAAAATATACAGTCAAAAGAATCCATAATAATGTTGAGGCAGAAATCCCGGCTAAAGGGACTTCTGCCTCAACATTTTTATTTGATACCATATTTTTTTAATTTATTATAGAAACAGGTTTTCCCAATTCCCAGATATTCAAAGGTCTTAATATAGTCCTGTTCATTTAATTTCAAAGCTTCAAGGATTACTTTTTTTTCATAAGCAGCCATCAATTTATCCAATGTTTTTTCGCGGATATCGATGCCTGCTGTATTTTCTGCCCGTTTCAGCATAAGATGTTCAGGATAGATGACTTCTCCTTCCGAAAGAACAAAGGCTCGTTCAATAATATTTTCTAATTCCCGTACATTCCCCGGATAGTTATAAGAAAGAAGCATTTTATTAGCCTGAACAGAGAGAACCTTATGTTCATCGAGAGAGGCATTATTTTTTTTCATATTATAGTCGATCAACTGGCTTATATCTTCTTTATGTCTTTTTAAGGGCTCTATATAAATGGGTAGAATATACAGCCGATAAAATAAATCTTCCCGAAAATGCTTATTCTTAATCTCATCTTCTAAATTTTTATTTGTTGCTGTAATAATTCTAACATCCACGTGAATTTCTGTATTTCCGCCAACTCTGTAAAAGGATCTCTTTTGTATGAACAATAAAAGCTTGGCCTGCATTTCTAGGGGCATATCACCGATTTCATCCAGAAAGACAGTTCCTTCATCTGCTATTTCAAAAATACCTTTTTTGCCATCCGGACGTGCTCCGGTAAAAGCACCATTTTCATAGCCGAATAATTCACTTTCTAGTAATTCTTTTGGTATAGCGCAGCAATTAATTTCTACAAAGGGAAATTTATTGCGTTTACTTTTTTCATGAATTTTTTTGGCGATAAAGGATTTTCCTGTTCCACTTTCTCCTAAAATAAGAATATTTGCATCACTGTTGGCGGCTTTCATTGCTACACGCTTAACTTCTTTCATAGATAGACTGCTACCAATGATTTCAGGAAATAAATCGTTGGTTTGATAGTGTCTTTTTAGATTTTCTAGTTCATTTAACACTGCATTTAATTCATTTTGATTTTTCTCTAGCATAGAAATATCAGACATTGTTAATAAGGCTCCACATCTTTCTTCCCCGATATTGACAGGATGAATGGAGGCCATTACAGTGAAACCGTTTATATTGCTCAATTTATTTTCAATATATCCGTCACAATTTCCTGAAGCACAGTTTACTAAATCAACTGTTAATGAATTTTCTGCATGAAAGCTGTAAATGTTTTTTCCTTCTACGTCTAGATTAAACATACCATCTTTTTTCTTGAAAGGAATGCCGCACATGATATCAAACAGAGATTCTTTTCTCGCCGTGTACCCTTTTATCTGATAAAAAGCAAGTTCCTTATTTCTTATAATAACTACGTTGGCAATATTTAGAATATAATTTAATTTGTATTCTTTGCTGTCTACGCAAATGGTAGTTTCTTTATTATAATAATCAATGGCACAGTATAATTTTTGTCCGTCCATATTGCATTTAAGTTCATGCGCTTTGTTGTCATTATATTCAATTACTGAATAATGAACGGAATTCTTTACATCTTTTTTGCCTATATATAAAAGGCCTTTCTTTTCTAAAGGCTTATCATATTTAACCCCATATGCTTTTAGGATTTTTGTATTTAAGCCTCCATCATCCTCTCCAACTGAAGTATCTGCAAATAGTAAAATATCTTCTGATTCCAATTTGCCAGCCTGATGGGAGGTTGCATTATAACCGGTGAGACCAAGAATTTCTTTTGCTTTAGAATTGTATTTTATAATTGTACCATTTTTGTCAATCAAAATAACCCCTTCGAAAATATATTCCTCGATTGAAATACTGTCTAAATCTTTATACATCGTGTATTCCTTTCCTTCAGTTCCTATTTTGATATGATTATAATTAATATACTTTAAAAGAAAAGAAAAAACAATACATTTCTCTATCAATGAAATCTGTTCACATATATGAACAGATTTCACTATTGTGAACTTATCATTTTTTTTGCACGATCTAATTTTGCCATTCAGCCTTGAAAACACTGGACGTAAGCCGAATGTATACAAAAGAATTATTTTGGCATAAAAATTGCTTTTTATATTATCGATTAAATAAGAGAAGAATCTCTTAACATTATTACAGGAGGTATAAAAATGGATTCTAAAACGGAAAGTAAAGAAATGCAAAGAAGTCTGAAACCAAGGCATATGGTCATGATTTCCATTGGCGGAGCAATCGGAACAGGGTTATTTGTAGCAACGGGAAGTTCTCTTAGTACTGCCGGACCCGGAGGGGCGATAGTAGCCTACGGAATTATTGGTATCATGGTTTATTTTCTTATGACAAGTCTTGGGGAGATGGCCACACATCTGCCCGTTGCCGGCTCTTTTGAAACGTACGCAACCAGGTATGTAGATTCGGCTCTTGGTTTTGCACTTGGCTGGAATTATTGGTATAACTGGGCTATTACGGTGGCATGTGAACTGGTTGCAGGGGTTATTGTTATAAAGTTTTGGCTGCCGGATGCGTCCGAATTATTAATTTGCGTATTATTTTTAGCTCTTTTATTTGGGTTGAATTATTATTCAGCCAGATCCTATGGGGAAAGCGAATTTTGGTTCGCAGGGATTAAGGTAGTCACCATTATTATCTTTCTTGTTGTGGGCATATTAATGATTCTGGGGGTTTTAGGCGGTCATTCACCCGGATTCTCCAATTGGACCCTTCAAGATGCTCCTTTTGTGGGGGGATGGGCATCCCTTGTAAACATTTTCATGGTGGCAGGATTTTCATTCGGAGGCGTTGAAATCGTGGCCGTAGCTGCCGGCGAAAGTGAAGACCCGAAAAAAAATGTACCGAAAGCGATTAAGACCATATTCTGGAGAATTATGCTCTTTTATGTTGGGGCAATCATTGTTATTGGCTTTTTACTGCCTTACACAGATCCGAATCTGTTGAAGGGAGATATTGATAATGTGGCTGTCAGTCCGTTCACTTTAATTTTTGAAAGAGCCGGGTTAGCAGCGGCCGCTTCTGTTATGAATGCGGTGATTCTTACCTCCATTCTTTCCTGCGGAAATTCATCACTTTATGTGTCTTCCCGTATGTTATATGCTTTAGCTAGAGAAGGGAAAGCGCCGAAGATATTCAGCAGGCTGAACAAACGCGGAGTTCCTGTTATATCCTTGCTGGCGACCACAGCAATCGGTGCGGTATGCTTCTTGACAACCAAAATTGGAGAAGGTACTGTATATGCATGGCTGGTGAATGCCGCAGGCCTGGCCGGATTTATTACCTGGTTCGGCATTGCTATCTGTCATTACAAATTTAGAAAGGCCTTTCTGGCTCAAGGACATGATTTGTCTGAATTGCAGTTCAAAGCAAAATTCTATCCCTTTGGACCAATCTTTGCCATGGCGTTATGCATCATTGTAATTCTAGGACAGAATTATGCAGCTTTTCTCGGCGGAACAATAGACTGGAAGGGCATTTTGGTATCCTACATTGGTTTGCCTTTGTTCCTGATACTATATGTTGCTTATAAAATCATTAAGAAAACAAAGATCATAAAACCAGAAGACGCTGATTTATCCGGGGTTGAGGAATAGAGTATCAGAAGAAAATAATAAAACGCGTTTATTAAATTTATTACATAAGATCAAAGCTTACATATACGAAAATATATTAGGAGGAATAGTATGATATCAGAAATAAAAAATAATGTTTTGTATGTAGATGGATGCAATACAATCGAATTAGCAGAAAAGTATGGGACTCCATTGTATGTATACTCTGAGAATGCCATTGTAAAGGAATGCAGAAAATTACAAGAATGTTTCTTGAATAAGTATGAAAATACCAGAGCTGCTTATGCGGCAAAAGCTTTTTCCTGTATAGCTATGTGCAGAATTATAGAAAGAGAAGGTCTGTGTCTGGACGTGGTTTCCGGCGGAGAACTCTTTACCGCGATAAGAGCAGGGTTTCCGGCAGAAAGGATTGAATTCAACGGAAATAATAAACTGAAAGAAGAATTGGAACTTGCGATTGACTATGGGATCGGAAGAATTATCGTGGATGGTCTGCAGGAATTAAATTTAATTGAATCCATATGCAGACAAAAAAATAAGACTATGGATGTTCTTTACCGAATTACGCCGGGGGTGGACAGTCATACTCACAATTACATTACGACGGGTAAAAAAGATTCTAAATTTGGAATCCCACTGGATGATGATGTTATCTATCCTGCCGTTGAAGCGGCTATCAATAGCTCTTATGTGAACTTTAAAGGAATTCATTTTCATGTGGGCTCTCAGTTATTTGACAATAAATCTCATTTACTGGCGTTGGAAACGGTGCTTCAGCTAGTGAAAAATATTAAAGAACGGTTCAATTATGATGTGACAGAATTAAATGTCGGAGGTGGATTTGGAGTTACTTATACAGATGAAAAACAAAAATCATATGAGTACTTCTTAGATCCCATTATGGAAAGAATCATTGAATTTTCTCAAAAAATGAACATAAAAAGACCGGCAGTAGTAATTGAACCTGGCAGAAGTGTGGTGGCAGAAGCCGGAGTCACGTTATATAAAGTGGGAAGCATTAAAGATATTAAAGGGATTCGAAAATATGTTTCTGTGGACGGCGGCATGACAGATAATATCCGCCCGGCTTTATATCAGGCAGCGTACAGAGGAGCTCTTGCAAATAAAATGAATGAGCCTGCTGACCATACGATTACCGTATGCGGTAAATGCTGTGAATCCGGTGATATATTAATTAAAGACGGTCAATTTGCGGAAGCACAGGCAGGAGATATTCTGGTGATTTTCACAACAGGAGCTTACGGTTATTCCATGGCAAGTAATTATAATAAAAATCCTGTTCCGGCAGTTGTGCTTGTTAAAGATGGTAAGTCCACAGAAATCATCCGCAGACAAAGCTATGAAGATATCATTAGCAGGGAGTCAACGGAGGAACTTTGGTAGGTGAGAATATGCTTAGACAATATATTGATGAAAAATTAGGCTTGCTGAAAGGTCATACCGGCGTATATTATAAAAATTTAATAACGGGGGAGACCCTTTTGACCAAAGGGGAAGATCAGTTCCTGGCAGCCAGTGTGATAAAAATATGGGTTATGGCCGAAGCTTTTTATCAGATACGAGAAGGAAAAATAAAAAGAGAGCAAAAGATCCTTTTATGCGACTCTGATAAAATCCCGGAGGGCGGAATGCCGGACTACTTGGCTCAAAAAAAACAAGGTGTTTTATCAGATGACATGTTTCCGGAAAGCGGAGTCCTTAATTATCTCCATAGCGGAATTCCCTTTACTGTAGAGGATCTATATAAGCTTATGATCGTCATCAGTGACAACACGGCAACCAATATGCTGATTCGTTTATTGGGAATAGATAAAATCAATGAGTTTATTGCATCCCTTCACATGAGTAAGACTCGATTGAACAGGCTTCTTTTCGACACGAGCAAAGAAAAGGAGAACACCATTTCTCTTGAAGAGGCTGGAATTTTTCTGGAAAAAATCTATAGAGGTGAAATGATTTCTCCGGAAGCAAGCCGGGAAATGTGTGCGATTTTGCAGAACCAGCAGGCTAATTTTAAAATACCTTTTTTTCTGCCTCAGATTCCCATAGCTCATAAAACGGGTGAAGATAACGGCATAACCAATGATGTAGGAATCGTATACGGCGAGGTGCCTTTCATTCTATGCTTTGCTGCAAATGATGCGGATGTTCCAAGTGCAAATCAAGCTTGTCAGGAAATCGCAAGAGCGGCATATCGATACAGTCTGGGTATGGAACGTTTATCAGAAAGCTGATAGGTAAAATAAAATAAACATCTATTCGAAAGAGGAAGAAGACTCAATAGAGGAATCATCCTCTTTTTGATTGGAGAAAATCTTCGGTATGTCTACAGCCGGCTGGGAACTTTTAACTTATATCCTTTACTGTTTTGTAGAAAATTGGTATAATATAAATTGGTTTATACTAGAAAAAAAGGAATAATAAGATGAATCATAGCATAAAAAGAAAAACTTTAGTATTTATAGTATTAAATTTAATTTTTACCACCCTTCTTTTGACAGGATGCAGCTCCTCAGAAGAAAATAAAATTAATGAATTAATAAAAATGGACGATAATCATTATAGGATAGAAATTGCAGAGGACAACAGTCTGGTCATAAGATTGCCGGAAGGAAGGCCCAGAGTGCCGCAGCTGCAGTGCGCCGGGGCAGATGTGGTTCAAGCTATGTTCCCGGACGGATGCAAGGAGGCTCTGGCAAAAATCTATACCAAGGATCAGTATTACGCGGTTCGTTTCATAAAGGAGGCTTCTCTGGGATTTGAACTTCAATATGATGATCGGTATAAATTCATACCCAAAACCATAACCGCTACAGGTTTTTCCAGCAGCAATCCGAATGTGGCTCAGGTGGATGACCTTGGAAATGTTAAAATTGTAGGCGTTAGTGACGACGGAGCCGTTATCACGGCAACAGATGGACAGCATGAAGAAAAATTAACGATAAGCAGAACGGTCCGAGCCCCTCTGGACATTTATTTTATAACGGGACAGAGCAATGCTTCTTATTACTATGCAGACCCGGCGCTGGCCACGGTGACAAAACCCGGAACCGCATATCATTACAGTGAGCTGGCCGGAGGGGTTCAAATCTGCTCCATGAATGATGAAAGCGGCGCCATGCAGCGTGGAAATCTGGAAGCGTCTTTCGGAAAGACCCTGTATGATTTGACGGGAAACAAGGTCTTGATGGTCAATGCGGGTGTCAGCGGTCAGAAAATAGAGACCTTTGTACCGCTGAACGGGCAATCGTACCAGTATATCAGCAAGGTCTGGCAGATCGTACAACGATATGTTAACGACGAGACCTTTTTAAATCATTATGAACCCCATATAAAAAGCTACATTTGGGCGCAGGGAGAATCCGATCCGGATTTGGATATCGGGGTATATAAAAACGATTATATGAAGCTTCATGAAATGCTGACAAGCTCAGACTATGGATTTAAATACGGATTTATCATAAAGGTGCGATCCATTTTTCCGAATCCGTCAGAAGCACAGGAAGAACTGGCCAGTGAGAATGAGGATATTGCCATAGCCACCAGATCTTCCGATCATTTTACAGTAGAAAATGGCAAAATGCGGTTTGACGACCTGCATTATTCCCAGATCGGAGATAACCTGCTGGGGGAAGAGACGGCTCGAACCATTGTCAAGGCATATACGGAGGGAATGGATTCCGTAACGGGGAATTATTAAACGAATTGGTAAAATAATTCATTATTTTTTATGAAAAGCGCATAATATGAACATGAATAATATATATGATAAAAAACAAAGAGCAACTTTAATTGTGGTGATAGTGACCTCTTTTATAACGACCTTTACCGGAAGCGCATTGAATTTGTCCGTGCCGGCTATCGGCACTGAATTTCAGGTCAGTGCCGGTCTGGTAGGCTGGATCGTGACCTCCTACATGCTGGCATCAGCAGCTTTTTCTGTACCTTTTGGGAGGGTGGCGGACATTACATCCAGAAAGAAAGTATTGGTAACCGGTATTTTAATTTTTGCCCTATGCTCCCTTGCCGCTGCTTTTGCTTGGAATATGAAAATCATTTTAGCCTTAAGGGCTCTTCAAGGGTTTGGGGCTGCCATGATTTTCAGTACCAATATAGCTGTCCTAATCAGTGCCTTTCCGGAAAGTACCAGAGGTAAGGTTCTGGGATATTCTACGGCATCTACTTACATCGGGCTTTCGGCGGGACCTGTTATAGGAGGCTTGTGCAATCATTACTTTGGATGGCGTTCCATTTTTATATTGACCTCCGTAGTTAGTGCCGCTGTATTTTATATGGCGGTAAGAGGACTTCCCAAGACGGAGAAGAAAAATGAAAAAATAGATGTTGATATTGCCGGAAATGTGTTGTATATCGCAATGATCCTTTGCCTTTTATACGGATTGTCTGCTTTTTCCACAAATCTTCTGGCGAAGGTCTTACTGCCGATAGGGGCGGCTTCCGCCATACTGTTCGGAAGGCATGAACTGAAAACGGAGAATCCCATTGTGGAGTTAAGATTATTTACCCATAATTTAGCCTATACCTTTTCAAATATTGCCGCCCTGCTAAATTACGGTGCTACATTTGCAATCAGCTATTTATTGTCCATATATCTGCAGGTGGTCATGGGATACAGCTCTCAGACTGCCGGGATTATTTTGGTGGCACAGCCGGTGGTCATGGCGCTTCTGTCACCGTATGCGGGAAAGCTGTCGGACAGGATATCCCCTTTTAAGCTGGCATCCTTTGGCATGGGTCTATGTGCCGTTTGCTTGCTGTTTTTCTCCTTTTTATCGGAAAGCTTTCCGCTGTGGAGCATTATTGCGGTTTTGATGGTGGCCGGTGTTGGCTTCGCTTTTTTCTCCTCCCCCAACACCAATGCAGTCATGGCCTGTGTGGAGAAAAAAGATTACGGCGTGGCTTCGTCCCTGTTGGCGACCATGCGAACCATAGGGCATACTTCAAGTATGGCCACGGTTACTTTTGTGGTCGGAATGTATATGGGAAATACGGCTCTGGCGGAAGCAGAACCCTACGTGTTAATAAAGACGATGCATATGTCTTTTATTATATTTACAGGAATTTGTGCTATAGGAACCTTTTTTTCTTTAAAAAGGAAATAGTAAACGGAATATTTGATTTTGGAGAGTAACATGATGTTGAATAAAAATAGCAAGGATGCAGCAACAGAGGAGGAAAACTCTGAAAAGAAGGCAGAACCAAAAAAATCTAAAAAGTCGAAATCCTCTTCTTATGAAAGGGCTCTGAAAAAGAGACAGCGGGTAAAACGGTCTGCCGCCGATCAGGTCAGAAGAGCCGAAGCCAAAATTCAAAAAGCGGAGCAGGCTGCGACCAAGAAAGAAAGGGCCGCTGAAAAAAAAGAACAAGAAAAAGAAAAAAAATTAGCTGAGCTCATTAAAAAAGAAGAAAAGATTGTTGAAGAACAAGAACAAAAGAAAGCGCAAAAAGCAGCAGATAAAATAAAAAGGCGGGAAGAAAAGGAACAAGAAAAAGCAGAAAAAAGGCAGAGAAAGGCGGAGCTTGCAGCCCGGTCTCCACTGCAAAAAAAGGTTGACAGACGAATAAAAAGAAAAAAAATTCTTTCCAAACTTTTGATTATACTGATTGCCGCATGTCTCATACTGGCCGGAATGAAGTTTGGACCGACCATGCTTAAAATCCTTCCGATACATGATATGAGCATAACGGAGATTACAGAAAACATAAAAGCGAAAATCCCTTTCTTAAATAAAGAAAAGGAACCGGCTGCGGAAGCGGGAAATATAAGAAAACTATACATATGTAATACTGAATGGAAGGATAGGGGCAAGCAAGTTATTTTTTCAGTATATAGTATAATTGGAGAGTAGCACGATGGTAAATAACAGCAAGGATGCGATAGAAGAGGAAGCCTTTGAAATAAAGAAAACCAAAAAATCAAAGCAAACACCTGAGGAAAAAGCAGTCAAGAACAAGCAGAAGGTGGAGCGGGCAGCCAATGCAAGGGTCAGAAGAGCAGAGGCTCAGGTCAGAAGAGCAGAACAGGCTTCTAGGGACAAGGAAAAGTCCTCTGAAAAAAAACAGAAAGAGAAAGATAAAAAGGCGTCCAATAAAATAAAGGCGCAGGAAAAGAAGGTCAAGCAGAAAGAGAAGAAACAGGCACAGAAAGAAACGGGAAAAATTAAAAAGCAAGAAAAAAAGGAAAAGCTAGAAGCTCAGAAAATGCAGAAAAAGGCAGAGCTTGCAGCGCGTACCCCATTACAAAAAAGAGTGGATCGAAAACTCAAAATGAAGAGAATCCTGCCAAAGGTAATTGTTTTACTGGCCTTGGGCATACTGGTATTTGTAGGAGTTCGGTTCGGATCTCAGCTGATTCATTTTGCCGAAGAAAAGTTTCCTGCTATTTCTTCTTTACATAAAACAGATTCCGATAAAAAAGCAGAAAAATCGGCAGATCAGAAAACAGAAAAAGCCGATGAAGAGACTGCTGAATTATACATAGGCGGAAACACCGCATTAAAAGATTTTTACTCGGAGGCGTTAAAAGAATTTCTGGGCTCGGAAGGTAAAGAAACCGAGAAATATTGCAGTGCATTTAATACAGGCGATGCCTATAAAAGTTTAATAGCAGGCAAACAGGATCTAATTTTAGCTGCTCCGCCGACGGAGAAGGAGCTGGAGATGGCAAAGAAGGCGAAGCTGGAATTACAAAAGGCTCCGGTCTTAAACGGAGGATTTGTATTCCTTGTTCATAAGGATAATCCTGTGGAAAGCCTGACTATGCCGCAATTAAAAGGAATTTACTCAGGTACTATTACAAACTGGAAGGAACTGGGCGGAAAGGATGAACCGATTGTTGCCTACCAGCGGGCGGAGAATACGGGCAGCCAGCGGGGAATGTATCAATACGTGGTCAAAAAAGAGGAGATCATGAAGACTTCAATCAAGATGAAGGTGGGTGATACAGAGGCTGTAGTAAAAGACATTTCCTCGGAAAAAGGAGGAATCGGATACTCCTACTATTATTACGTGGCAAGGCTAAAAAATAAGAACGACGTTAAAATGATTGCCGTAAACGGTGTAGAGCCGGCTAAAGAGACTATTGAATATGCTCAGTATCCCCTGACAACGTATACGTATGTAGTTATTGCGGAGAAGGAAGACGGGAGCAGCATGGAAGGCACGAAAGAAGAAGAACGGCTCACGAAAATCGATTTTATTCGATGGCTTTTAAGTGAGGACGGTCAGAAGCTGGCAGAGAAAAAGGGTTTTATAAAGCATAGTAATCGATAAAGAGGTGGCCATATTGTATTTATTTTATTCCATATTGAGCAGCATGCCCTATTTTGTAAGCACTTTGTTTATGGTCAATCTAGTTATTGCGTTTACGATTATTTTTCTGGAGAGAAAAAATCCGTCGGCAACCTTGGCTTGGATCATGATATTATTTTTGCTTCCTGTAGTGGGTATTCTGTTTTATTTTATGTTTTCACAAAATCTTTCCAGAAAGAAGATTTTTAAATTGACGAGATTTGAAGAGGAGATCATCCATACTTCCCTTCAAACGCAGATCAAAGAAATGAAAAACGGAGAATATTCCTTTACCACTAAAGCGGCGCAGTATTGGAAAGACTTGATCCGGCTGAACCAGGTTTATGGGCAGGCGTATTTTACGCAGGACAATAAAATAAAGATCATAACAGATGGACAGGATATGCTGAATAAACTTCTGAAGGATATCAAAGTCGCCCGGCATACGATTAATATACAATATTTTATTATAAAAAATGACATGGTCGGGAGAAAACTGATTGACGCCTTGACAGATAAAGCAAAACAGGGGGTGGAAGTCAGGCTGCTGATTGATGCAATGGGCGGAAGACAGCTTTCCAAAAGAACAGTGTGCATTCGGGAGCTTATGGCAGCAGGCGGACAGGTGGCTTTTTTCTTTCCGCCTAAATTGAAATTTCTGACTATGAAGTTAAATTACAGAAATCACCGTAAAATTGTTGTGATCGATGGTGAAATCGGGTATATCGGCGGCTTTAATATCGGTAAAGAATATGTAGGCATGAAAAAAAAGTTTGGTTATTGGCGGGATACGCATCTTAAGATTTTAGGGGGATGTGTTCAAGATCTGAACGCCAGATTTCTGATGGACTGGCGGTCGGCCTCCAAGGAAGAACTGGTTCTTTCGGAAGCCTATTACAGTGACATTATTAAAGGGGGATGTACGGGAGTACAGATCGTATCCTGTGGTCCGGATCAGGGAAAATCACAGATAAAGCGTGGGTACATGAAAGCGATAACCTCCGCCATGAGAAATATTTATATTCAGACGCCTTATTTTGTACCGGACAACAGTATGCTGGAATCGTTAAAAATGGCGGCACAGTCGGGGGTGGATGTGAGGCTGATGATTCCGTGCATGCCGGATCATATGTTTGTATATTGGGCAACCTATGCCTATGCCGGAGAAATGATTCGATCCGGTGCAAGGGTTTTCGTATATGACAAGGGCTTCCTTCATGCCAAGACTTTAGTGGCGGACGGAGAGGTAGCGTCTATTGGTTCTGCAAATTTTGATGTGAGAAGTTTTAAATTGAATTTTGAAGCCAATGCATTTTTCTTTGATGAAAAGGAAGCGCGTAAAATGGAGGATATTTTTGAGGAGGATATGGCGGACTGCCATGAGCTGACGAAAGAACTCTATGCTCAAAGAGGTCTGGTCATAAAGTTTAAAGAGTCGGTTGCCAGACTTTTGACGGATATACTGTAAAGAAGGATAAAACAACGGGGCTGTTGCAAAATAGAAAATAAATGGCTTTGCCTGTAAATTCACTATTTTGTAACAGCCCCTTAGTTCATATGTTTTGAAGCCCTGCTGCATCTTTAATGCAGTTCCGGTAGTTTTGCTGCCGAAAAGCTTTCTGTTACCTAGGAATGCAGAGTTTCATTCCTACTCTTAGGTTATATGGATCAATGTCAGGGTTTGCTTCCATGATGGCGTTCAGTGTAACCCCGTGCATTTTGGCGATCATGTATAGGGTATCCCCTCTTTCGACGGTGTACAGCGTACCCTGACAAGCCGGTTCCGCAGGCTCCATACCCGCTGTGGGATCCATTTCACCCGGAATGCAGATTTTTGTTCCGATTCTTAAGTTATATGGGTTCTGGATACGGTTTGCCATCATCAGATCGCAGACGGATACGCTGTACTGTTTACAGATAGAATAAAGGGTATCACCCGGCTTGATCGTATAGACCTCCACACAATAACATTTTCTTTTCATATTCCTTCAATTCACCCCTTGCGCAATTTCATATACTATATACTATTTGCATGAACTGTATTTTGTGATAAAATGTTCGAGTATAATTTTGAAATAAGGGGACTGCAATCCCGGGGGATCTAAGTGGCGGCAGTTCACTAATATCTAAACTACTGAAAGGATGGTATTATTTTGAAGAGATTTTTTAACCCGACTATTTTGGTTTTAATACTGATTATGGTAGTGTTGTCGTTTACCAGCGGCCGCTTTTCCAATCCGCTGGATTGGCTGATGAGGATGGCTCTGTCTCTGCCCGCCATCGTGATCGGCCTGTCATTTCATGAATTCGGCCACGCAATCGCTGCATATAAGCTGGGGGATATGACTCCTAAATATCAGGGAAGGGTGACCTTGAACCCTATGGCGCATATGGATCCTTTTGGCTTTTTATGTCTGTTGATTGCCGGTTTTGGATGGGGAGTCCCCGTTCAGATCGATCCCAGGAACTTTAAAAATCCCAGAAGAGATGAACTGATCGTATCGGTGGCCGGTGTAGCGATGAATCTGCTGATTGCCATAGCTGCTGCCGGAATTTTGAAGCTGTTTTATCAGTTTGCCGCTTCTTTTATTGCGATGTCTTATATGGGCGGTATTGTACAGCAGATTTTGATAAATATTATCCTGATCAATCTCGTCTTGATGATTTTCAATTTGCTGCCGATACCTCCTTTGGATGGGTTCGGTATCATCACCGAATTGTTCAATTTGAGAAACACAGAATTCTATTATAAAATATATGATAAGGGTTTTCTGATTTTAATGGTGCTTATTATCTTCAATATCACCGATTTAGTCCTTACGCCGTTAGTGAGCTTATGCTACAGCGGTATCCTAGGCCTATTTTTCTAGGTCATTTTTCGGAACAGCTTTCGAAAAAGCTTTCTTGTATGGAACCTCATCCTCCGGGATGAGGTTTTTAAATGCTCTTTTGACACAGGATAATTTTTTAGCACTCTCGAGGTAAGAGTGCTAAAAATGTTGTTTACTTTTTGCAAATAGAGGTATAAGATAACATTATAAGGAAACAACAACATGTAAGGGAGGGAAGATTAATGAACTTTGATAAATATACACAAAATGCGCAGAGCGCAATGATGGATTGTCAGAACATAGCGATTCAGGAGGGGCACCAGCAGCTGGACGGAGAACATTTACATTTAGCTTTGATGAAACAGCAGGAAGGTCTTATTCCCAAACTGATTCAATATATGGGGAGCAATCCGGCGGACATTGTCAGAGACTTGCAGGAAGAGCTGGATAAACTGCCAAAGGTGGCCGGAGGAGATGACAATATCTATTCCACAAAGCGTTTAAGCAAGATTCTGATGGAGGCCGAGAAGATTGCCGCCAACTTTAAGGATGAGTATGTAAGTGTAGAACACATTTACTTGTCCTTGCTGGAAGAGAAGATGACTCCTTCCGCAAAAATTTTTAAGAAGTATGGTATTACCAAAGAGAAGTTCTTGCAGAACCTGACCAAGGTACGGGGCAATCAGAGAGTGACCAGCCAGAATCCGGAGGAAAATTATGAAGCCCTGAGCAAGTATGGAAGAGATCTGGTGGAAATGGCCAGAGACGGAAAGCTGGATCCGGTTATCGGAAGGGATGCAGAAATTCGTCATGCGATTCAGATATTATCCAGAAGGACAAAGAATAATCCGGTCTTAATCGGAGAACCGGGTGTCGGTAAAACGGCAGTCGTGGAAGGTCTTGCCCAGCGAATTCTAAACGGCGATGTGCCGGAAGGGCTGAAAGATAAGACCATTTTTGCCCTGGATATGGGTGCTTTAATTGCCGGAGCAAAATTTAGGGGCGAATTTGAGGAAAGGCTGAAAGCAGTTCTGAATGAGGTGGAAAAATCAGAAGGACGAATCATCCTATTCATCGACGAAATCCATAACATTGTGGGTGCCGGAAGGACCGAAGGCTCGATGGATGCCGGAAATCTGTTAAAGCCAAAGCTTGCAAGAGGGGAACTGCATTGTATCGGAGCGACGACTTTAGACGAATACAGAAAATATATTGAAAAGGATGCAGCACTGGAAAGGCGTTTCCAGAAGGTGCTGGTGGATCAGCCTACAGTAGAAGACACCATTTCTATTTTGAGAGGGTTAAAGGAACGGTTTGAGATTCATCACGGAGTAAGGATAACAGACGGGGCGCTGATCGCCTGTGCCACGCTGTCCGACCGATATATCAGCGACCGATTCCTACCGGATAAGGCTATTGACCTGATGGATGAAGCGGCTTCCAAGATTCGAACCGAGATCGACAGTCTCCCTGCGGAGCTGGATGAGATCTCCAGAAAGATCATGCAGCTTGAAATCGAAAAACAGGCCCTGTCCAAGGAAACGGACAAGGCTTCCAAACAGAGACTGGAAAATCTGGAAAAGGAACTGTCGGAATTAAAGGCTGAAAATGCTTCCATGAGGGCGCAGTGGGAAAACGAAAAGAAATCCATCACTGATGTAAAGGCGGTAAAACAGCAGGTAGAGGAGGTAAAGCATCAGATAGAAGATGCGGAGAGAAAGTATGATTTAGAGCTGTTGGCAAAGCTGAAATACGGTACGCTGCCTGAATTGGAGAAAAAGCTTCAGGAAGCTGAACATGCCCAGAAAGAAAAAGTAGAAAGAAAGCTGTTAAAGGAAGAGGTGACCGAAGAAGAAATTGCGGAGGTGGTGGCCGGATGGACCGGAATACCGGTAAGCCGTCTGGTGGAATCCGAACGGGAAAAGCTTCTAAAGCTGCCTGAAATCCTTCACAAGAGGGTCATCGGTCAGGAAGAAGCAGTGACGGTGGTGTCCGAGGCTGTTTTAAGAGCCAGAGCAGGCTTGAAAGCAGTGAACAGACCAATCGGATCCTTCATTTTCTTAGGACCTACCGGCGTAGGTAAAACAGAACTGGCTAAAACACTTTCAGAAGCTCTGTTCGACACAGAAAAAAATATGATTCGAATCGATATGTCCGAATATATGGAAAAACATTCGGTAAGCCGTCTGGTAGGAGCTCCTCCGGGATATGTGGGATACGATGAAGGCGGTCAGCTGACAGAAGCGGTCAGAAGACGACCTTATAGTGTGATCCTCTTTGATGAAATAGAAAAGGCACATCCGGATGTATTCAACATTTTATTGCAGCTTTTAGATGATGGGCGTCTGACCGATAATCAGGGGAGAACGGTAGACTTTAAAAATACCATTGTCATCATGACTTCAAACATTGGCAGTCCATACCTGATCGACAACATCAATCAGGATGGAACCATTGATCAGAAGGTAAAGGATCAGGTTTCAGAGGAAATGAAAAAATACTTTAAGCCGGAATTCCTGAACCGAATCGATGATATTGTGGTATTCTCGCCGTTGACGGAAAATCAGATCATCCGAATTATCGATATTTCTCTGGTGTCCTTAAGAGAACGGCTGGCAGATAAAAATATATCCATTGAACTGACGGACAGTGCGAAGAAGCTCATTGCAGATGAAAGCTATACGCCTGCTTACGGGGCAAGACCGGTCAAGAGATATTTACAAAAATATGTGGAAACTGAAATAGCCGCGATGATCATCAAAGGAGAGGTCATGGACGGAAGCAGGATATTATTGGATGCCGGCGGGGAAAAACTGACTTTTAAAGTTCAGTAATAATATAATTGACAAGGGTTTGGGAATATGTTATAAATTTCATATAAGCTGTTTTTGCGACTGACGGAAATAGGTGGGCTGAACCACCGGGAAACAAAAACAGATCTCATGCCGACCGTCTGGGCAGTACCATG
Source organism: Aminipila luticellarii (assembly GCF_004103735.1). Classification (NCBI taxonomy): domain Bacteria; kingdom Bacillati; phylum Bacillota; class Clostridia; order Peptostreptococcales; family Anaerovoracaceae; genus Aminipila; species Aminipila luticellarii. Next base: position 871,291 of record NZ_CP035281.1, read on the forward strand.
TTTGTGGTGCTGCCCTTTTTTGTACATTTGTACGAGCAGGGAATTCTATTTCCTGTCTGAGGCAGCTCCCCGCCAGATGGTATGAGGAATGTTGAAAAGGAGTTGGCGATATGAAAGAAATGAACGAGTGGAAGAATTTCACAGAAGGAAGCTGGACGCAGGAGATTAACGTAAGGGATTTTATTCAGAAGAATTACAGCCCTTATGATGGAAATGAAGAGTTTTTAGAAGGACCTACTTCCCGCACGGTGCGCATGAGACAGCGGTTTGAGGAATTGCTCCGGGCAGAACAACAGCAGGGCGGCGTGTACGCTATTGATACGGAAACCGTCATCACGCCCACCGCTTTTAAGGCTGGATATCTATGCAAGGAAGAAGAGATCATAGCAGGCTTTCAGACAGACGAACCGCTGAAACGTGCCTGCAATCCGTTCGGCGGGATGCGTATGGTACACAATGCCTGCGAAGAGTATGGACAAAAGGTTTCCAAAGGGATAGAGCAACAGTTCTGCCAGCATAAGACTCATAACGATGCTGTGTTTGACGCGTACACCGCAGATATTCTTGCCGCAAGAAAGGCAGGAATTATTACCGGACTTCCCGATGCCTATGGACGGGGACGTATTATCGGAGATTACAGAAGAGTCGCTTTATACGGGATTGATTTTTTGATCGAAGGAAAAAAATCAGATAAGCACGAGCTGGGGAAGAGTGCCTTATCGGAAGAAAAGATTCGTTTGTTAGAGGAACTGGCAGATCAGATCAAGGCATTGCAGGATATGAAAGAGATGGCAGAGGAATACGGATATGACATTTCCCGTCCGGCTGAAACCGCTAAGGAAGCCGTACAGTGGTTGTATTTTGGCTATCTTGCCGCCATTAAGGAGCAGAATGGCGCCGCTATGAGCTTGGGCAGAGTTTCCACTTTTCTGGATATTTATTTTGAACGGGATCTGGCGGCAGGGCGGCTTTCAGAAGCGGAAGCGCAGGAAATCATGGATGATTTTGTGCTCAAATTAAGAGCTGCAAGACATTTGCGCACACCGGAGTACAACGAATTGTTCGGCGGAGATCCCATGTGGATTACGGAGGCTGTGGGCGGAATAGGCGAAGACGGCCGGCATATGGTGACGAAAACCTGTTACCGCATGTTGCATACTCTGTACAATCTGAAACCGAGTGCAGAACCCAACCTAACCGTGCTGTGGTCCAAAGACCTGCCGAAGAACTGGAAAAATTACGTGGCCCGTGTATCCATAGAAACCGATGCACTGCAATATGAGAATGATGACATCATGCGGCCGGTCTATGGAGACGATTATGCCATCGCCTGCTGTGTGTCAGCCATGAGAGTGGGAAAGGATATGCAGTTCTTCGGAGCCCGGGCAAATCTGGCAAAACTGATGCTGTACGCAGTAAACGGCGGAGCCGATGAATTGAAAAAAATACAGGTCGCGCCAAAGATGCCGGTATGGGAAGAAGAATATCTGGAATATGAGCCCTTAATGGAAAGAATGGACTTTTACAGGAACTGGCTGGCAAAGACCTATGTGGATGCGCTGAATATTATTCATAGGATGCATGACCGATATGCCTATGAAAAGAGTCAGATGGCGCTGCACGACAGTGAAGTCCGTCGCCTGATGGCTTTTGGCATAGCCGGTATGAGCTGTCTGGCCGATTCCCTGTCCGCCGTAAAATATGCCAAGGTAAAGTGCGTGCGAGATCCGGAGAGCGGTTTGGTCACGGATTTCATGGTGGAGGGGGATTTCCCCATGTTCGGCAACGATGACGACCGGGTGGATGAGATCGCTTATGAACAAGTGGAAAAATTCTATCAGGCTCTTCGGGAATACCCTCTGTACAGAGACGCGGTGCACACCTTATCCATTTTGACCATTACCTCAAACGTGATGTACGGAAAGAAGACCGGCAACACGCCGGACGGACGGCGTACGGGCGAACCGCTTGCACCGGGGGCAAATCCCATGAGCGGCCGGGAAAAGAACGGTGCACTGGCAAGCTTGAACTCCGTTGCAAAGCTGTCCTATGACGTATGCCGGGACGGCATTTCAAATACCTTCACCATCGTGCCGGACGCCCTGGGAAAAACCATGGATCAGCGAATAAGCAATCTGCTGGGGCTGATGACCGGTTATTTTTCTCAGGGAGCGCATCATTTGAATGTAAACGTACTGAATCGGCAGATTCTCATGGATGCCTATGAACATCCGGAACTGTATCCGAATCTGACCATACGGGTATCCGGATATGCGGTGAATTTCTATAAGTTATCTAAGGAACAGCAGCGGGAGGTCATTGCGAGAACCTTCCACAGCGCCGTATAAAAGAAAAAACCGTTTGAAATCTCATCTGCAAAAGAAAGCGGATGAGATTTCTTTTTATTTAACAGGAAATATCGTTTCCCGTTAAATAAAAAATAGGGAGGGCAGAGGGGGCAACCCTCGCCGATAAAGGAGGGTGCTCAGGCTGCTTGCAGCCGCCGAAGGGAACCATAGGGCCCCTAGCGGGAGTGGCGAAGCCGCTTTTTTGTGCAGAATCTGAAAAGAACTATTGAAATCTAAAATAGTTCGCTGTATAATGATATGATGTTCATGCAAATGCAAATCGTTTGCAAGATTAAAACTCCGCTGTGTCAGAAAGCAATGGACACAAAGCAGCGGTGTGAGTAGGAAGGAAATGGAATAAAAGTGAGAAAAAGTACGATATTCATATCATGTTTTATAGTTATTATGAGTCTGACCTTACTGGCCGGCTGCACCGCACCTAAAGAAAAGGCGGCGGATCAGAACGACGCAGAAGCGAGAGATACCAAGCCCATCGTAGCAGTAACCATTGTTCCGGAAAAAACCTTTGTGGAGGCGGTCTGCGGAGATCTGGCAGAGGTCATTACCATGGTTCCGCCGGGAAGCAGTCCGGAAAACTATGAGCCTGTTCCTCAGGCCATGGAAAAGTTTTCAAAGGCCAGCGTTTATTTTGCCATAGGCGTCCCTACCGAGCAGGCCAATATATTGCCCCATGCGGGGCATGTCAAAGTCATTCATCTGGAAGACAGGGTTTCGGCAGCTTATCCGGACAGAACCTTTGAATCCGGAGACAGAGATCCGCATATCTGGCTTTCGCCCAAGAGAGTGGAGGTTATGGTAGCGGCCATTGCAGAGGAAATGGGTCAGCTGGATCCGGCTAATAAGGAGACGTATGAAGCCAATGGAGAGCAGTATATTCAGAAGCTGGATAAGCTGGATAAAGAGATAGGAGCCTCTCTGGAAGGGGTGCAGAACAGAAAATTTATTGTGTATCATCCTGCCTTTGGCTACATTGCCGAGGATTATGGCCTGCAAATGTATGCCTTGGAAGAAGAAGGAAAAGAATCTACCATACAGCATTTGCAGGAGATGATCGATCTGGCAAAACGGGAGCATATAAAGGTCATTTTTTATCAGGAAGAGATAGACAGCAGCCAGTCGCAGGCATTTGCGGAGGAAATCGGCGGAAAGACCATGAAACTGGAGCCTTTGTCCGCAGACTATATTGAAAATCTTAAAAAAATGGCGAAAACAATGGCGGAGGTAATGCAGTGAAACAAACAGCTGTCCACATAGAAGACGTATCGGTATATTACGATCAGAACCTTGCTGTTTCAAGGGTGTCTCTGGATATTGAAGAGGGGGACTATTTGGGAATCATAGGCCCTAACGGAGGAGGCAAGACTACTTTGCTAAAGGCCATTTTGGGTCTGATACCGGTAAACAGCGGAAAAATCGAAATTTATGGTAAAAGAATAAACAAAGGAAGGAAGATAATGGGATATGTCCCTCAGATGTCTGCCGTAGACAAGCGTTTCCCCATATCTGTCATGGAGGTCGTCCTGACGGGAAGATTGAAGCAGGGAATCTCTCCCTTCTTTTCATTTCGGGCAGAGGACAGAAAAAAAGCGTATGAAGCTTTGGAGAAGGTTGGTATACAGCACCTGGCAGACAGGCAGATTTCCGCTCTTTCGGGCGGAGAATTTCAGCGGATGCTTATAGCAAGAGCCTTGGCAGTGGAACCCAGGCTTCTGATTTTGGACGAGCCCACCGCCAGCGTGGATGTAAGCTCAAGAGCGCAGATATACAACCTTCTTGATGAGTTAAATAAGGATATGACCATTATTCTGGTAAGCCATGATCTGCTGGCGGTATCTTCCAGAGTAAGCAAGCTGGCTTGCCTGAATGAAGGCTTGATCTACTGGGGGAATCCGGAGCTCAGCGAGGAAATTCTCACAAGGCTTTACGGATGCCCGGTGGAAATGGGAGGTGCGATACATTGATTCATGCCATTGCAGAATATGAGTTTTTACAAAATGCCATATGTGCCGGTATTCTTTCCAGCATTGTCTGCGGCATTATGGGCGTCATTATCGTGGAAAAAAAGCTGGTGATGATGAGCGGAGGAATCGCCCATACGTCTTATGGAGGGGTAGGCCTTGGATATCTTGCAGGCTTTGAACCAATCCTGGGGGCGTTTGCTTTCGCGGTGGGAGCGGCTTTGAGCCTCGGCTGGATCAAACGAAAGGGAGGAGCCCGTTCAGATGTGATTATCGCCATGCTCTGGTCCCTTGGAATGGCACTTGGCATCCTGTTCATTTCATTAATGAAGGGGTATCCGCCGGATTTGACTTCCTATCTTTTTGGTAATATTTTGTCGGTGACCAAATCCGACCTGTATTTGATGTTCGGGCTGACGGTGATCGTTGTATTTATTGTCATTGCATTGTTCAACGACTGGAAGGCGTACCTGTTCGATGAGGAATTTGCTTCCATTATTGGTATAAGAACTGCCTTGCTGGAATATTTGCTTCTGGTTCTGGCAGCTATGACCATAGTGGTGCTCATACGCGTGGTAGGTATTATTTTGGTCCTGTCTCTGCTGACAGCACCGGCGGCAGTTTCAGAGAATTTTTCCGATCGATTAAAGAATCGGATGATCTATGCCACTATTTTTGGAAATATTTTCTGCTTTGCAGGGCTGTGGATTTCTTACGCAACAAATATGGCATCCGGTGCTTCTATAGTAATTTTATCGGTTCTGTGTTATCTTTTATGTTATGGGATACGTTTTATGAAGAAGAAGATACAAGCAGGCCGATTGGAAAAAGCATAGGCTATAGAGTAAAAGGCGGTGAGAAAAGACAAATGGAAAAGAATGAGAAATATGAAGAGCTATTAAAGGAAAGCGGACTAAAAAATACAAAGCACCGGAAAACGATCTTAGAGTTTCTGAGAAGCGTCAATCAGCCGGTCAGTGCGGAACAGATTTACTGTGAATTGAAAGAAAAAAGTATTTCCATTAATTTGTCCACCGTGTATAGAACCCTTGAGACCTTAAGTGAGAAAGAATTGATTTTGAAGCACATTGTTGCCAATGAAAGCAAGGCTCTGTTTGAATATAATAACAGAGTGCATAAGCATTATCTGGTATGTGCGGGCTGTAAAAAAATCATGGCAATAGAGGGCTGCCCTCTGCACGAATATGAGAAATTACTGGAAGAGAAAACCGGTTTTATCATAACAGGTCACAAGCTGGATATTTACGGACTTTGCCCGGAATGCCAGAAAAAAGCCTGATGAAAAGTGGAGGACAGAGAAATGGAAAAAGGATATGTTCAAGTCTATACGGGAAATGGAAAAGGAAAGACGACAGCGGCCTTTGGATTGGCTTTAAGAGCAGCGATGTCCGGGAAAAGGGTCTATATCGGGCAGTTTATCAAGGGAATGGCTTATGAAGAGACCAAGTGCACTGCAGTGATTCCTCAGATCAAGATAGAACGGTTCGGAACGAGCTGTCTGATTGACCGAGAACCCAATGAGGATGATAAGAAGCGTGCGGAGACAGGCCTTATGCGCTGCAGAGAAGCTCTTTGCAGCGGGGAATATGAAGTGGTCATATTGGATGAAATCACCATTGCCCTGTTTTTTCATCTGCTCTCAGAAAAAGAAGTCCTCTCTGCCGTTCAGGCCCGAGATGCGAAGGTAGAAGTGATTCTTACGGGGCGGTATGCTTCGGAGGGGATTCTTGAAGCCGCTGATCTGGTCAGTGAGATGAAGGAAATAAAACATTATTATACCCAAGGAGTCCTTTCCCGAAAGGGTATTGACTGTTAGATGAAAAAATAAATCGTTTGACATTGGAGGGATTTAAAAATATAATAATATGATTGCGTATCGCATAAGCGATGCATTACGAAATGAGGAAATAAATGGAAAACTTAAATTTTAATGAGTTAAATTTATCCGATGCAATGAAAAAAGCATTGGATTTTATGGGCTTTGAAGAGGCGACTCCCATCCAGTCAAAGGCCATTCCGGTGGTCATGGCAGGACATGATGTGATCGGGCAGGCACAGACCGGTACGGGGAAGACCTGTGCGTTTGGAATCCCTGCGGTAGAAATGATCGATACGAAACATCAGGGCGTGCAGGTGCTTGTTCTATGCCCCACCAGAGAACTTGCCATTCAGGTATCCGAAGAGTTCAGAAACCTTTGTAAATATAAAAAAGGAATTAAGTCTTTAGCTATTTATGGCGGACAGTCCATCGACAGACAGATTATGGCGTTAAAGGGCAAGCCGCAGATTATTATAGGCACACCCGGCAGGATTATGGATCACATGCGAAGACATACCTTGAAATTTCAGAATCTGAAGATGGCCGTACTGGACGAAGCGGATGAAATGCTTAATATGGGATTTCGGGAGGATATCGATACGATTTTTTCTCAGATTCCGGAAGAAAGACAGACGATGCTTTTTTCCGCTACCATGCCGAAGGGGATTTTGGATATTGCCGAATTATATATGAATCATCCGGAGCATGTGGTAACCCTACAGAAAGAGGTCACCATTGACACCATAGACCAATATTATATTGAAGTCAGAGAAAATTCCAAGCTGGAATTGCTCTGCCGATTGATCGACTCCAAGAATATCAAGCTTGGCATTATTTTCTGCAATACGAAGTGGAAGGTAGACGAGCTTTGTACCTCTCTCCAGGCTCGGGGGTATTCTGCGGAAGCACTGCACGGGGATATGAAACAGCGGGAACGTGACCGCGTCATGAATAAATTCAGAAAAGGTCAGGTAGAGCTGCTGATTGCTACGGATGTTGCCGCAAGAGGAATCGATGTCAACGACGTAGAAGCGGTATTTAACTATGATATACCAACGGATACCGAGTATTATGTTCACCGGATCGGACGAACGGGCAGAGCCGGAAAGAAAGGGGTTTCGTATTCCTTTGTGTTCGGCAGGGACATTTATAAATTAAAAGATATTGAACGATATACGAAGTCGAGGATTTCCAGAACCAAACCTCCTACGGTTTCCAGCATTGAAGCCGTGAGGATGCAATCTGCCACGGAGGAAGTCATGGCAGCGCTTGCGGCCGGCGGATTTTCCAAATATACGGAAGCCATCGAAAGGATTCTGGAGGAATCCGACGATATCACCACGCTGGATATTGCAGCTGCCCTGTTTAAAATGAAGTTCAGCGAGCTGGACAGCAGAAGCTACGAAGAGTCCGAGCTGGACAATGATTTTACACTCAACAAGAGAGACAAATTTAAAGATGTAGTAAAATATAGAGGAGAAGGAAGCCATCAAAAGGGCAGAGGCGGATACGGCTCAGATAAGAACCGCGGCAGAGACAGAAGACGCGATTCCGGAAGAGGGAAAGACGGAGCCGGCAGAGACGGAAGAAGCCGATCTCAGAGCAGAAAAAAGCCAAACAATTAATGGAATAGGCTGGAACAGTGAGCTGAAAAATTTTTAGCAGCCTTCTGTAAGACAGGGAGAAATGAATTCTTCCTGTTATTTTTTTTCCTGCTCTTCTTCTTTATCCAAGTGTCCGATCCCCAAATCATTTTTTAGAATTCCGCCAAAGGTGATAGCCTGTCCGCCGAATTTTCCCCGTATGGCATCCATGGTCTTATCTAAATTAGTGTTTTTCTCCCGGGACTGTACGTCCTTTGCAAACAGGCTGAGCTGCTCGGACTCATTTTCATCTGTGAGGTTGATGCCGGTTACCGTCAACAGGCGGATGGGATTTCCCAGTTTCCAGGAAGCCAGTAGGAGGGAATAAGCGGCCGCATAGATTTCATCTGTAATATTGGTGGCCGAGTCCAGCTGCTTTTGCCTTGAAATGGTCTTAAAATACGGATCCTTAATATCCAGCTTAATCCCGGCGGCTTTCAGATGGTCTGCACGCAGGCGGCTGGAAACCGTATCTGAAAGGGCTTTCAATGCGGTCTGTACATCCTCGGAGGAAATCAGGTTTCTCTTAAAAGTGATGCCGTTTCCCACGGATTTTATCTGCCGTTTGTCATAGGAGCTTGCGACCGGGCTGTCATCCAGGCCGTTGGCATAATCGTGGAGAAGACCGCCCTGTTTGCCAAGCAGGCCCTGCAGAACCTCTCTATGAGAAGAAGCTAAATCACCGATCGTCAGGATTCCCATGCGTTTCAATTTATCTGCCGTCGCAGAACCCACGAAGAACATGTCTGAAATATCCATGGGCCAAAGCAATTCTTTGAAATTTGTCCGGTCGATCACAGTGGTGGCATCCGGTTTTTTATATTCACTGCCCATCTTTGCGAAAATTTTGTTGTAAGATACGCCGGCGGAAAGGGTCAGCCCCAGCTCCTGCTTTACTGTTTCACGGATCTGGTCCGCAATTTGAACACCGCTTCCGAAGAGCTTCAGACTTCCCGTCACATCAAGCCAAGACTCGTCAATACTGAAAGGTTCTACCATATCGGTAAAACGAAAGTAGATGTCATTGATCATCCGGGAATATTTTTTATATTTATCGTGATGAGGGCGGACAAGCTGCAAGCCGGGACATTTCTTTTTGGCAGACCAAATGGTCTCGGCAGTCACGACCCCATATTTTTTTGCCAGTTCGTTTTTTGCCAGTATAATGCCGTGCCTGCTTTCCGGGTTACCGCTCACCGCCATAGGTACGCTTTTTAAATCAGGCCTTGCGAGCAATTCGACCGATGCAAAAAATCCGTTCATGTCGCAGTGTATAATCGTTCTGTCCATCGATGCTCCCACCTCCTGTGCATTCTTTTATCGGGTTTGACTTAAACCCCTACTTGTATTTTATACTAGAAAAATTTAAAATTCTAGTGTATAATTGATGAGTTAGACAATCGATTAAAACGATAGATATAAAGGGGGATTCCTATGAAAAATGTTATGGTCTGCGTTACCAAGCAAAAAACCTGCGAACGGTTGATCAAATATGGGCATGAACTTCTCGGAAAGGAAGAGGGGGAACTGTTCATTATACATGTAGCGCATTATCAATTCAAATTCCTGGGAAACAATAAAGAAGGTGAAGCTTTGGAATATTTATATGAAAAAGCTTTGGAATATGGTGCAAATTTGACGGTGGTTCGATCCAATCACGTGTTGGATACTCTGGTAGATCTGGTAAACAAGAACGAGATTTCTCACGTTGTTTTCGGCGAATCCGGAGAAGCAAAGGCGGCAGACAACCTGATCGATTCATTCAGAGAAAAGATCAAAGACAGAGCAGAATTAATTGTGGTGCCGGCGCAGTAGTTTTACCACAGTAAGGTCAGAGGGAATGGAGGTACTGATTTGTGAGAGTTTTAACAATTATTTCAGGAGTGATGCTGATCCTGACGGGATTGTGGTGCATAGCCAATCAAGGGGTGGCTTTTGCGGCACTGGCCTTTGTGCTGGGAACCGCCATGGTGATTAACGGTGCGGTCGTAGCGGCAGCACTGATCAAGACGAAAAAAAGACCGGACGGATTGGGCTGGGTCTTATCGGATGCGCTGGTGGGAATCATTTTAGGCTGCATCGTACTGTCGAACCAGCTGGCAACGGATCTAATGATTCTGATGTTTTTCGGCATGTGGATGCTGTTTTCCGGGTGCAGCCGTCTGGTGGGGGCGCTGACTTTAAAGAAACAGGAAAACAAATCCTGGAGTTGGACTATGGGCTTGGGACTGATTTGTACCTTGTCCGGAATCTATTCTTTTTTTAACTTTAATGCTGGCGGGATAGCCTTAGGAATATTAATAGGAATATTCTTTTTAATGCAGGGTACGAATGTGTTAATATTTGGTATTTCTCTTCCTCATGTCAAAAGGCGTCATCATCTTACATACAGAGAAAGAGATAAGGAAGCAAGACAGGAAAAACGCTAGGAAAGAATTCGGATACGAGGTGTAAAGTTATGGGTAATAATCAAAAATGTACGAAATCGTTGTATGATATTTTCTTTGACATATGCATTATTGGGGGCGGAGCCTCCGGCTTGGCGGCAGCCATCAGCATCATGGAACAGAACCCCACGCTAAGCGTCTGCATCATAGAAAAGAAAGAAGACATAGGCAAAAAACTTCTCGCCACAGGAAATGGCAGATGTAATATTACAAATTCTTCCTGTGAGGAATATGAAGAAGTAAAGAGCTTTTTATACAGCAGCGGTATCATGCTGAAAGAGGAGGAGGAAGGCCGTGTCTATCCTCGAAGCGAACAGGCTGCCGCAGTGACAGAGCTTCTGAAATGGCGGGCTAAAAAGCTGAACATCACCATTTTTACCAATTGTCAGGTATTGAGCATTATAAAAGTCAAAAGAGAAGAACAAAAAGAGTTCAATATACATATTGACTGTGCGGAAGAAAAAGTCTTTATACCGTGCAGAAAAGTAATCATGTCCTGCGGAGGCAAATCCGCCCCTCAGTTCGGAACCACAGGCGACGGCTATGCAATAGCCAAAGCCTTCGGACATACTGTTTCAAAATTACACCCGGCTCTTATGCCGATCCAATGCGAGGGAATAAAAAAATCTTTAAAGGGTATAAGAGCAAAGGGAAAGGTTACCTTATTGAAGAATGAAAAGCCTATCGCCGAAGAGTGCGGAGAAATACAATTTACGGAGGAGGGACTGTCCGGTATCTGTATTTTTAATTTGACCAGATACCTTATATTGGAACAACCGGAAAGCATAGACTTAGACGAAGCTTTCAAAAAATATACCGTTGAAATAGATTTTCTGCCGGAGATGGAGGAAGACGAAGTGATCGAGTTTTTAAAGGAGAGAAGATTCGTGATGGCGGCCGTTCCCGCACCGCTGTATCTGGCTTCCGTTATCAATATGGAGCTGGGAGAACAGATCATATCGGAAGTACTGGGAGACAAGACCAGTACCGTAGGAAATATAACGTATGAAGGTATAGAAGAAATCGCCATGCTGCTAAAAAGCAGCAGATATACGGTGACCGGGGCAAAAGGCTGGAGAGAGGCTCAATGCACAGGAGGCGGAGTCCTTCTGGATGAGGTCTGCATGGATACTATGGAATCCAAGATGGAAGAAGGACTTTATTTTGCCGGTGAAATCCTTGACTATGACGGTCCTTGCGGCGGATACAATCTGCACCATGCATGGCTTACCGGAATAAAGGCGGGGAAAAGTGCGGCGAAAGCTCTTGCGCAGAAGACCGTAATAGGAGAATAAATGTATAGAATCAGCGAGCTTAAACTAAATTTAAAGGAAGATCAGTCTATCATCCCTCAAAAAATATCAAAAAAATTTGGCAGGGATAATATTGTTGTAACTGATTATAACATAATTAGGGAGTCTATTGATGCAAGAGACAAGGAACACATTAAACGAGTGTATACCGTTGATTTCTCTGTCAATGCAGATATTTCTTCAAAAGCTTCAAAATTAAACATAACAGAAGCCCCTGACAATCACTATAAATTTGTACCTTTTGGTACTCAGAACATGAAGAATCGACCAATTATAGCAGGTTTTGGACCTTGCGGAATGTTTGCCGCTTTGATATTGTCAGAGATGGGATATAAACCGCTGATACTCGAGAGAGGAAACCGAATGGAAGAGAGAGTCTCCGATGTGCAGGCATTCTGGCAGGAGGGGCTTTTAAATGAAGAGTCCAATGTCCAGTTCGGCGAAGGCGGTGCCGGAACCTTTTCAGACGGTAAGCTCACGACTCAGATCAAGGATTATCGAATTCATAAAGTGGTTCAGGAACTGATCGGAGCCGGAGCAAACGAAGAAATCTCCTATAAGCAGAAACCGCATATAGGAACTGATGTACTTCGCCGGGTCGTCGTGAATATCCGAAAGAAAATTCTTGAAAACGGAGGCGAAATCCGTTTTGCTTCCAAATTGACAGATATAAGAGAGACGGACGGTGCTGTAGAAGCCGTAGAAATCAATGGGAAGGAATGGATTCCTACAGAGAATCTGATTCTGGCTATTGGTCACAGTGCGAGAGACACGTTCCGGATGCTGAATCAGAAGGGTCTTTTTATGTCTCAAAAACCGTTTTCTATCGGCGTGCGGATTGAACATTTACAGAGAATGATTGACGAAGCCCAGTACGGCGGAACAGAGACCGGTCTGGGTGCGGCAGATTATAAATTATCCTACAGATGCCCAAACGGCAGAGGGGTGTATACCTTCTGCATGTGCCCCGGAGGGGAAGTTATCGTGGCTTCTTCCCAAACCGGCGGAGTGGTCACAAATGGCATGAGTTATCACGCAAGAGACAGCAAATATGCAAACAGTGCGCTTCTGGTAGATGTCCGAACCGAGGACTTCGGCTCCGAACATCCCTTGGCCGGCGTAGCGTTTCAGGAAAAATATGAGAGAAAAGCATTTTTGGAAGGCGGAAGCTGTTATAAGGCACCGAAAGCTTCATGGAAAGAGTTTAACGAAGAGTCGGTTCAAGGAAACAAAGTTCGAGCCTGTTTGCCGGATTTTGCTGTGGAAGCCATCCTGGAAGCCATGCCCCATCTGGGGAAAAAGCTGAAAGGCTTTGACGCTCCGGATTCCGTTTTAACAGCGGTTGAAACCAGAAGCTCTTCTCCTGTAAGAATTGTAAGGGATGAATTACTTGAAAGCAATTTTAAGGGAATATATCCTGCCGGAGAAGGCGCAGGTTATGCAGGAGGTATCACTTCGGCGGCAGTGGACGGAATAAAGATTGCGGAAAAAATTGCAGCAAAATACAGACCGATACAGGAAAAACAGAAAACAGAAGCTTGAGAGGAGAATGATTAATTTGAAAAAGATTTTAGCAGTATTCGTACTACTTGCCATGATTTTCGGAACAACAGGAGCAGCCTTTGCCGAATCTTCCGCCATGACATCTGAACAATACAGCTTAACAGATGCCGGAGCCTATGACCTTTTTACTAATTATGTAGACGGGTACAGCCTGAATGTGGATCACGGCATGAATGTAGACATGAGATATTCCAGCGTGGGAACCATACTGGAAAATACAAATAAGAGAATAGAAATTTATAAGCAATATATCGGCAGCACAGGTAAGGCCGGATACATTAACTATTCCAATAAATTTCTGAGCAATACCAATGATCATGTGACGGAATACAACGGTGTGCAGACCATCAACGGACACACGGTCAACATTGTGGTATGGCACCGAAATAAGCTGTCTCGAGTGGCAAATGACAAAAATTACTACATCTGCATGGATATACAGCAGGGCAATTATTGCTATACTATATTTATGAAGGCCACAGATCCCATCGCAAACATGGGCGGATACACTTATTTGATCGATCATTTCAGTACCTTCGCACCGACCAAGGCAGCCTATATGAGAGTGGCTCAGAAAACAGATTTGGATGATAAGAACTGGAATGATGAAACAAAAGCTTTTTATCAGCAGTATTTCAGTGATGAATCTGATCTGACATGGGGAATTTTTGAACCGGACACTTCTGCTTTTGATTATACTATGCTGGATTATTATCAATATTATTTTGATTATCAATTTCCGATTCTTTTAAATTACAGTGAATTTGACAATACTTATAAGCATCCGAATCTGAAACAGAGATTAGACACGGCGTATGATCACAATAAGGTCCTGGAGCTTACCCTGCAGACCACGTGGAAGCAGGACGGAAACATGGTATACGACATACTGGACGGACAGTATGATGAATTTTTAAGGGATTATGCTCAGGTCGTTGCAGATTTTGGACATCCTGTTCTGTTTCGTTTGGGCAATGAAATGAATGGAGACTGGTGCCCGTATTCCAGCTACAATACATCAAGAGATACGACCATGTATAAAGAGTTCTACAAATATGTGTACAGCTTTTTCGAAAAGGCCGGCGCACAGAATGTCATCTGGATTTGGAATCCAAACTGTGCTTCCTTCCCGAACTTCAACTGGAATGATGAAATGATGTATTATCCCGGAGATAAATATGTGGATATTGTAGGTATGACGGCGTATAATACCGGCACCTACTACGCTTCCACCGGGGAGAAGTGGCACGAATTTAAAGAGCTGTATGAGGGACTTTATTATGATTACTGTGCGAAATTTCAGCAGCCGCTGATGATCACAGAGTTCTCCAGTGCCAGCATGGGCGGAGATAAGAACCAATGGGTCATTAACATGTTCAATACCATAAAAGATTATGACCGCATCAAAGCTGCCGTATGGTGGGATGGATGTGACTGGGACGCAAACGGAAACGTAGCCAGATCTTATTTTATGGATGAAACACCGGCTCTGCTGGATATTTTTAAAAAGTATTTAAAGAGCTCATGGGACAAAGATGTGTATGCATAAAAGAAAATAATTATACAAGAGAGAATCGAAAATGCAAAATACAAATAAAAAAGTAAATATGAAAATCATGTTTTTTAAGGGGATTAGACTTTTGTTTATTCCCCTTTCCATGCTGATGTTTTATTACGCTTCGGGAGCTTGGGGCTATGCTCTCGGTTTTATTCTGGCCGCAGGCTTCGGCATGAGCTTTTTCCTTATGATAAATAATGGGATTGTCGATGTGATCGGCGGAGAATTGAAAAATGGAGTAGAAGAACTGATTCATAAGGTGACCAGCAGTCCGGTTCATATTGAATTTGGAAAGGCCTGGGGGAGGATGAGCTTTCTTATATTTTTGCAGGAGGACAATGAGACGGTAACTAAGGTCATTTACAGAAAGGTAGTAGAAACCTTGACAGCTTCCGATTATTTCAACAAAATTGAAATCGTAAGCATGGCCAATGTTCCGGATTTAGAGAAAGAGACCATACGAAGATTTAAAAATATGATGCTGAAAAATGCGTTTGAAATAGCAAGCAGGAAAAGAAAGGAAAAATGATATGTCAAAATGTATAACCAATGAAATCGAGTGCCCTGAGTGCGGAAATAAGCAGAATTTCGTACGGTGGCAGAGCATTCTGGCAGACATCGACCCCCAGCTGAAAGAAAAAGTCCTGAACGGTGAGCTGTTTGTCTTTCACTGTGAGAAATGCGGAAAAAAATTCCCTATAACATATCCTTGTCTATACCACGATATGGGGAAGCATCTGATGGTATATTTAACGACCGAGCAGGAGGCCATAGAGGAAATGAATAAAATTCTGTTCCAGTCTCCGGAAACTTTTGAAATGCAGGCAAAACAGGGATATGTGTATCGAGCGGTGGGCACGGTGAATGAAATGGCCGAGAAAATCATGATACACGACATGAAGCTGGATGACCGGGTGATAGAGATCATCAAAATGCTGATTTTATTCAAATCAGGCAATGAGGGCATGGATGTAGACAGCATTGCGGGCATGTTCTATTATCCGGGAAAGGACGGACAGCACCAGATCGTCATTATGTTCAACGACGGAAAGCAATCCTTTATCCCCATTGAGCAGAATTTGATCAAGGAAACTATGGACAACCTGAAGGAATCCATTGAAGAAAACACCAAGGAAGGCTATCAGGCCATCAACGTGGAATGGGTCGGCAAAATATTAGCATAGATTGGACCCGAGCCTTCTTAAAAGATCACAAAATTATTTGACAATATTTTGTAATCTTTGTAATGATATGGTATAATTAAGAAAAAGCGATGTGTTCCTACATATGGAAGAGAGGTAAGAAATGGGAGTATTAAAAGGTTTAAAGCCAGAAAGTGTATTCAGGTATTTTGAAGAATTGTGCAGTATTCCACACGGCTCCGAAAACATGGGGCCTATAGCCGATTATTGTGTTGCTTTTGCGAAAGCACATCATTTGGAATATCATAGAGACAGTCTCAGCAATGTGATCATCATCAAAGAGGCGTCCAAAGGATATGAAAATTCTCCGGCCATTATCATTCAGGGACATTTGGATATGGTCTGTGAAAAAACAGCCGAGAGCAGTATTGATTTCCTAAAGGACGGACTTACTCTGGGAATCGACGGAGATGCGCTCTATGCAGAAGGCACCACTCTCGGTGGAGACGACGGTATCGCCATAGCTATGGCACTGGCCATATTGGATTCCGACAGTCTTGAGCACCCGAAAATAGAAGCTGTATTTACAGTGGATGAAGAAACCGGCCTTTATGGAGCCGAGGCGATAGATGTTTCCATGCTTCAAGGCAAAAAGCTGATCAATCTGGACTCTGAGGAGGAAGGAATTATTACTGTGAGCTGTGCAGGCGGGGTGACTGCCGAGTGCATACTTCCGGTTATCCGTGAAAAAGTAGAGGGGGCTCGTGTTCAGATCGTATTATCCGGTTTGAGCGGCGGACATTCCGGCACCGAAATCGATAAAGGACGCGGAAACTCCAATATTCTTATGGGCAGACTGCTCTGCAATCTGAAAAAGGAGCTGGATCTGCATATCATAGATATAACCGGCGGACAGGCAGACAATGCCATACCAAGAGAGACAGTATTAAATATGATCGTATCAGAGAGCGACGTGTCAAAAGCAGAAGGTGTTGTAAAGGAATGCCAAAAGATGCTGAGAAACGAGTATAAGACCAGTGATCCGGCCATTACTGTTACAATGGAAAATCTGGGAAAAGCAAGTGCGGAGGTTTTAAATAAAGAATCTGTAGACAAAACTGTTTTCATGCTTTTAAATCTTCCAAACGGAGTTCAGGCTATGAGCGCAGATATAAAGGGATTGGTAGAAACCTCTTTGAATCTGGGCATTCTGAAATTCTTTGAAGACGGTATTCATCTGGTTCTTTCTGTTCGAAGCTCTATCGAGACTGCCAGAAATGCCGTTTGTGACAAAATCGTGTCCATTTTGGAGTTCTTAGGCGGCAAGGTGGAATTTGCAGGAGCTTATCCGGGCTGGGAATTCAAGAAAGACTCCGCTCTTCGGGAAACAGTGGTTCGAGTATTTGAAAAACAGTACGGTAAGAAACCTGCTATCGAAGCCATTCACGCAGGTCTGGAATGCGGATTCTTCTCAGAAAAGATAGAAGGCGTAGACTGCATTTCCATCGGACCAAGCATGACAGGCGTTCATACGGTGGAAGAAAGACTGAGCATATCCTCTGTAGAGAGAACCTGGAATTTATTGCTGGAAGTCTTGAAAGAAAGCAAATAGATACGATAAAGAGATAAAGTGAAAACAAAGTATAAATACTATAAGACAGGGCATAAAGAATTCGTTTTAGCATAAGGTTAGGAGATGAGGCAACATGCAAAAAGGAACAATTGTGTATCTTTATGGAGAGAGCTTGTACATCAATCTGACAAACAGATGTCCCAACAGCTGTGATTTCTGTATCAGAAACTATACAGATAATCTGGGTGATGCGGATAATCTGTGGCTGGAGGAAGAACCCACCGCAGACCAGGTGGTATCGCGTATAAAAGAGGAGATCTGTGAGAAAAAGACAAAGGTAAATGAAATTATTTTCTGCGGGTACGGCGAACCCATGGAACGATTGGAAGAGTTAATCGACATTTCTAAAAAAATAAGAGCGTTTACCGATAAACCTATCCGAATCAATACGAACGGACTGGCAGATCTCATTCATAAAAAGAAAACAGCTCCGCTGCTGGAAGGCGTGGTAGATGCCGTTTCTGTCAGCCTAAATGCTCCTACCGCTGAAAAGTATTTCAATTTATGTCATCCTGAATTTGGGCCTCAATCCTTTGATGCCATTTTGAAATGGACAGAGGATGTGAAACAATACGTTCCCGATGTGCGGATGTCGGTGGTGGGCGTCATACCGGAAGAAGACATTCAAGAATGCAGGAGAATAGCCGAAGAACTTGGCGTAAAGTTTCGGGTAAGGTAATAGTTTAATAGAATTTTTTTATTCCCCTTTGCTTATATAAGTGAGGGGGATTTATTTTTGTCGAAATTCAAATGTAGAAATTTAGGAAAATATGGGATATACTGAAAGAAAAAGATCGCATTATCAAGGAGGACAAAAACGTGGCGAAGAAAAAGGGCGCTTCTACTAATTATAAAGAAATAGCCAAAGCAGATGATAGAACTTATGCTTTTAAAAATCTGCCATTTGAATGGGGATCTGCGTTAGTTGAATATTTGACTACCTTGGTCAGTAAACCAGTAAGCCATAAAAAGGTGAATAAGCAACCTGCGCACGGAAAAGCAGAAAAACAACCGGCTTATGAAATCTATAAATTTACAAGTGATATTGGAGAGCCCTTGAGCGTCCGCTTATACCAGAGCGGAACGATTGACCTGCAAGGGAAACCTTCCTATTTGCAGGGGGAAGCTATATATTTTTTATCCTATTGTGATGATGTATCCGTCGATGATATGGTAGGGGCGATTAATCGTTTTCATGATGTGAATATCAAAACGGAAGATGTAAGAAGTGAAATGGAAACCTTATTGCCGCGTTCTTATGGAAAACTAGATGATATGGTCTTGAAATTATTGTCTCCATCTATTTCTCTGAGAACGGTAAAGAAGCTTGAGGAAGAGTATTCTTATTACGCTTTTCCGGCCCTGCGAGCCCTAGAAGGATATATGAAGTATCTGTTCGGGATAAAAGGAATTCATATAGGGTATAATTTTTTGGAGGTATTTGATAAAGAGCTAATGAGGGAAAGCACTGCATTAAAAATTGCAGATGAAAATTATCAGAAAGAACTGGAAAGACTGTATCATTATCTAATGAATAGCAGACATGTCGTTTTTTACAAAAAGCAGCTTTTGATAGGGACAACTATGCTTAAAGATAAACCAGAGGCTGATGAAATTGTAAATAATGTACTGAATTTGATTGAGACATCCTATATAAACATACATAAATAATCAAAAATAAAGTCTCAGTTGATCGGAACAATTTGAATATACATGAAAGGCCCTCCAATCGCAATACTGTCATTGGAAGACCTTAAAAGTGCGTATTTAATTACCTACCACCTCGTATCCCAGATTATATATTAAACAATTTTTATGCAGGGGCCGTGTCCTGATGCAATAAAAGCAGGAGAAAGTGTTTCTAAATCAGTCAATAACTTGTTTTGCATTTCCGGAGTTGGAAGTTGGGCGGCTCCGCTTGTTTTTATTGCGTCCGGCCAGTTGCTTTCGATAACCTGTCCGTGTGTTTCTCCCATCTGAAACATGAGGTCGCTACTGAAAAAAATATTACGTTTTGTTTCCATAAAAAGTAGACCTTCCCACATGTGCATTTCTGATGGGTAACTAATTGTCTTAAACTCGAAATCATTTCCGCTAAAGGTTTCGCCCGGTTGTTTGATTTGGATATTTCGAGCAAGCCCAAAGCCCCATAACTGCCGTCCTGTGACTTCTGAACATACAGGGATTGCCTCGGGGAATTCTTGAAGAACCAAAGATAAGCCGCCGCACTCGTCACTTTCAAAATGAGAAATAAGGATGTATTTTAGCGGTTTGCCGCCCAAAAGCTCTTTAATTTGTGGCAGCGTTTTCTGCGCTTGAGGAACAGCACCCGTTTGAATTAGCACTGGTTCATCGGTCAACAACAAGTATTGGTGCATGGAAAGTTTTATCGGCTCCATCACATCAGTAAATTGGTAAAGATCTGAATAAATATTTGTCATGTTCATTTTCCTTTCATATTGACATACAAAATAGCTTTAAGATATAATAAAAGCCACATCTGTTGCTTTTATTATATCTTAAGTTTGGACAGGTTGGCAAGTATGCCAGCCTTAATTGCAACAAAGAGGGGAGGGTTGTTGCTTTATGAGAAGAAAAAATACAACATCCGATATGATGAAAGGAT
Organism: Aminipila luticellarii; assembly: GCF_004103735.1. NCBI lineage: Bacteria > Bacillati > Bacillota > Clostridia > Peptostreptococcales > Anaerovoracaceae > Aminipila > Aminipila luticellarii. The sequence goes on from NZ_CP035281.1 coordinate 891,383, forward strand.
ACATGGCGGAGGCACTTTTAATGCTGATGGAGAAAAAAGATTATGCCGATATTTCTATCAGCGAAATTGCAGCTAAAGCTGGAGTAAATCGTTCCACGTTCTATCGGAATTTCAATTCAAAAAATGAAATTATTAAATATTACTTTAAGCAAATTATCTATAAACACTATTTCAGCGTTTCATCAGAGCCTACATCAATACCAAATTATTTACTTGAAATGTTTACCCATTATTATGGTTATAAAAAAGAATTACTACTCATGCACAGAGCTAATGTAACTCATATTATCCTTGAAGCATTGGATGAAGCTTTTTCAGCCATACACACTGATACAACAGTTGAAAGTCACTATGCTACACGCTACCACACAGGGGGAATATATAATGTTTTCCTTTTGTGGTTCGAGGGTGGTATGAAAGAAACACCTGCTGAAATAACAAAAATTACATGTTCATATTATCCTTCAAACTTACGCCCTTATATGTGGTTAAAGTAGCTTTTTTCAGCTTTACACTAACCGGCAAGCAGGCATCTGACTATTTGGAAGTTATTCCATACCCTAATCAATCAGACTTTTTCCCGTCATTTCATCCGGTATGGCTATTCCCATCAGATCCAGCATAGTAGGGGCAATGTCCGCCAGAATTCCTCCGTCTTTCAGATGAACCGGTTCTTTTGCGATATGCACCAGAGGTACGTCGTTCAAGGAATGTGCGGTAACAATTTCGCCCTTTTCGTTGAGCATACAGTCCGCATTCCCGTGATCCGCTGTTAATAAAATCTGTCCCCCCTTGTCAAGTATGGCGTCTGCGATTTGTGCTACACAGTTGTCAAGGGCTTCAACCGCTTTCTCAGCAGCTTCAAAAACGCCCGTATGGCCGACCATATCCGCATTGGCAAAATTTAAGATGATGACATCATATGTTTCCTTATGAATCTGTTCCAGCACCTTTTCTGTTATGCCGTATGCACTCATTTCCGGCTGTAAGTCATAGGTGGCAACAGAAGGGGACGGAATCAAAATGCGATCCTCGTCTTTATTCGGAGCTTCCACGCCGCCGTTAAAAAAGAAGGTGACGTGGGCATACTTCTCTGTTTCAGCGATCCGGAGCTGAGTTAGATTCTGTTTTGCCAGATATTCTCCCAACGTATTCTTTAGGGATTGAGGCGGAAAGGCAACGGATACATGGGGCATTTCCGCATCGTATTGAGTCATACAAACGTAGAACAGATTCTTGATCACTTTTTTTCTTTCAAACCCATCAAAATCATCGCTGACAAAAGCTCTTGTTATTTCTCTTGCTCTATCCGGTCTGAAATTGAACATAATGACCGCATCCTTGTCTTTGACAGTAGCAGGGGCAGAGTTTCCGCTTTGAATAACAGCAGGCACGATGAATTCATCGCTTTGATCCTTATCATAAGCAGTTTCAATCGCTTCGACGGCCGATTTTGCCTGCACACCTTTGCCCAAGGTCATGGCATCATAACATTTAATCACCCTTTCCCAACGCTTGTCCCGATCCATTCCGTAATATCTGCCGGCAACCGTTGAAATGCTGCCAAGACCGATTTCTTTCATGTGGGCTTCAAGCTGCTCTATATATTTTTTGGCGCATCTGGGCGGTACATCTCTTCCATCCAAAAGTGCATGGACATAAACTGTCTCCACCCCTTTTTTCTTTGCCATATCCAATAAGGCAAAAAGATGTCCAATGTGACTGTGAACTCCTCCGTCCGAAACTAATCCAAGCAGGTGAAGAGCAGAGTGGTTTTCTATGGCGTGCTGCATAGCTTCATGAATTACTTTGTTTTCAAAAAAGCTTCCTTCTTCAATTTCCTTTGTGATCTTAGTCAGCTCTTGATAAACAATTCTGCCGGCACCGATGTTCAAATGCCCTACTTCCGAATTGCCCATCTGCCCTGCGGGGAGTCCCACGTCAAGTCCGCAGGCTTTTAGGGTAGTATGCGGATATTTCTCAAAAATTTTGTCTAAATTAGGCTTTGAAGCGGCTGCAATGGCATTGCCGTACGTATTCTTATTTATTCCATAGCCGTCTAAAATCATCAGCATAGTTGGTCTGGCAAATTTATTCATGTTCTACCTCTTTACTATTTCTTATTATTTTCCTGTCCTGATTACAAGAGTTTTGGAGGACAGGCAACAATTTGAAGTTGTTTAAGATTAGTATAACAAAATTCACAAAGAAAACATATACACCGGAGCACTTTTTTTGGTATAATATATAATTGATTCGTTTGCGCTAAATGACGATCGAGGAAATATAAAAACAAAGGATCAGAGGAGATTTATATAGATGAGTAAGAAATCATTTTTAAAGGGTGCTGCGATTTTAGGCATCGCAGGATTATTAGTACAAGTTATGGGAGCAATTTTTAGAATTCCTCTTGGAAACATCATAGGAGCTGACGGTATGGGATATTATCAGACAGCCTATCCGATTTATGTATTTCTGCTTGTATTTTCTACAAATGGTGCGCCTGCCGCCATTTCAAAGATGACTTCGGAGCGTATAGCCGTCGGAAGAAGTGATGAGGCACACCGAGTGTTCAAATTATCCTTTATACTGATGTTTCTTTTGGGTATAGTGGCTTCTTCCATCTTTTTCTTTGGGGCAAAGCCTATCGTAAATGCACTGGGCAATCCCGGTGCTTATTATGCCATGCTTGCCATCGCCCCGGCGCTTCTTTTTGTACCGATTATGGCAGTTTTCAGAGGATATTTTCAGGGAATGCAGGAGATGGGGCCTACAGCTACTTCGCAGCTCATGGAACAGGCGGTCAGGGTGACGATTGGTCTGGTATTGGCCGTAATGCTGGTTCCCAAAGGTCTTGAATACGCAGCAGCCGGAGCTACAGTTGGGACAAGCATCGGACCCATTGCGGGCGTTCTTGTATTGATTGTTATTTATTTCTACAAGAAAAATAGACTGCCTCTTAAAAATGAAACAAGCGACGCAAGCCAAGAAAGTGCGGGAAGCATTTTAAAAACCTTAGCGGCTATTGCTGTTCCTATTACCATAGGTGTGTCCATCCTGCCGATCATGAACATTGCAGATGTTGTAATCGTTATGAGAAGATTGCAGGGCGTTGGGTTTACCGCCAAAGAAGCCAATGCCCTTTACGGACAACTGACAGGGATGGCAGGTCCGGTCATAAACATTCCGATGGCGCTGGCTCTGTCCATGGCTTTATCCATGGTACCAGCCATTGCAGCTGCGGCAAGCACGAAGGACACTGCTTTCTTAAAGATGAACGTGCGGCTGGGTCTTAGAACGGCTATGATTATTGGGGTTCCGTGCAGCTTTGGCTTAATGGCTCTGTCAGAACCTATTATGAAACTGATTTACCCCCTTCAAGCAGAAAGTGCGGTAAATGCTTCCGGCTGTCTGTTCTTCCTTGCCATAGGAATTGTATTCCTTTGCATCGCTCAAACTATGGCGGGAACGCTGCAGGGACTTGGCAGGCCGGGAATAGCGGTCTGGGGCTTAGCAGCGGGCTTTGTTGTGAAATGTGCATCCACTTTTATTTTAACGGGCTTGCCGCAGCTGAACGTAGAGGGCGCGGCAATCGGCAGTACACTTGGATATATTACCATTGGAATTATAAATTTTGCAGCGGTTAAAAAAATGACTGGGATTACATTTGATTTAAAGCTTTCTGTATGGAAACCGCTTCTATCCGGTATCGTTATGTTCGTGTTAGTAATCGGAGCTTATAAAGGACTTTCCGGAGCAATAGGGAACAGTCTGGCTACCGTAGTAGCGATTGGCATCGGTGCGGCAGTATACGGGATCATGCTGCTCAAGATAAAAGCCATCGAAGAAAATGAGATTATCCTGCTGCCAAAAGGAGGAGCCTTGGTAAAGCTTCTAAAAAAATGTAAGCTGGTATAATGCTATTGGCGGATTCAACTAGGCAAAAGAAGGAGACGGTCCAAGCGTAAAAGGAGATGTTCTTTTTATGAAACAGTTTGAGAATTTCAGCAAAGCGTTAAATAATCTGGAAGACGTTTATAAATATGATGAGCCGTACGATATTGTGTTGAAAACGAAGAAGCTTTATGTGAGCATGTTTCGGGAATTACAGCGGGAAATTCTACGGAAATTGCAGTAGAATTTTTGACAGTAAAATCAAATGAAGTTATCAAAATTATCAAATGAATTAAGGCTAATATTTTCCATCGGAGGTTGACAAAAAGGTAGTACTGATGGTAACATGAGTTTATAGAGAATTGAATAGAGCATTTGATGTTCTGTTTACTCTGAACAGAGTAAACAGCTAAGAGGGAAACAGGTTAAAGTCCTGTGCGGTCCCGCCGCTGTAAGCGATAGTTCTGCCACAGCATATATGAAAAGGTATATGCACCACTGAACGGCAGTTTGGGAAGGTGTGGCAATAATGATGATTCGCGAGCCAGAAGAACTGCATGAAATGAAAAAGGATGCCGACGGGTGATCGGTAAGCTTTTAGACGTAGCAATACGTTTGAAGCCCTGCTCCCATTTATGTGGCCGCAGGTCTTATATAATAATTTCAGCAGTTGTAGCTGCTAGAAATTTTTTAGTTTTTCATTGCACAGAAATACGGGCTGTAGCATTTATGCTGCAGCTTATTTTTATACAGTAGAAAAAATCTGCTTTCTATTGTATAAAAAATGGATGTCAAACTCTCTATTCTAAAAAAGGCAATCAATTTGGATTTGGAGGAGGAGAGAAGATGAATATTAATTGGTTTAAAAACCCCGACAATGTATCCTGTGTGGATGTGGATGTTTTTTCTGATGTTGTTTCCGGAAAGACTACCATTGAAAACCTTAGGGAAAAATTGGAAGAGTTTAAGCAAAATCCGATTAAAGAGGGGAAGGTTATCAGGGATAAAGAAAACGAATATATTAAATTGATGATTCCCAATCTGACCTTTGGACAGGCGATTGAGAACGGTGAAAAGGTATGGGCCTGCTTGGGAGAACCCTATGGCAGTTTTTGCCTGTTTTGGCCCAAAGAAAGGGTTCTGTGCAACTTCAATCATTGGTTCAGGGCATAGCTTAAGATGAGATAGAAATGCCGAAAAAAGACGAATCTTAGGAATGAAATAATTGGGAATACAGATTGACAAACCAGAAATTTGTTGATAGTATGAAGTAAACAAAGAAAAAGTGAAAATTTGGAATGTATTTTATGTACCGCAGCGGGAAACCGCATGTGGGTAAAGGGAACTCCGGTGAAAGTCCGGGACGGTACCGCCGCTGTAAGTGAGGAGTCTGAGCCGTAGCTCTTAAGATGAGCAGTCACTGAGTGAGAACTTGGGAAGGCAGGCGAAAGATGAGGATGCACGAGTCAGAAAACAGACATAGTTTTAAACAGTCCTCGGTAAGGGAAAAAAACTTAACAGCACGCTTGAAAAAGGTGTGGGTTTGTTTAGCAACGGTTTAAAGTGCATTAGAATACAGTTAAAAACGGAACTGTGACGTAAGGTCACAGTTTTTTTGTTTGCATAAATCATTTGATTCTCACAAAATATTACCCTAAATAAATGATTAACAGGCAAAGTGATAAGACAGATGTGGACAAATGGAGCAAAAGGGAGGGCATCACATGGAAGATAGAAAAAATCAACTAATAGATTTATATAAGCTGCTCATGCAGGAAAAAACCAGAGCCTGTGAAGACCAGTTTTTTAAGGAACTGGTGAAAACAGAGCTATGGATTCCTAGAGTGCCCCAAGCGGTTGACGGCAACAAAAAAGGCTTTGCTTTGCTGCTGACCGGTGAAGGAAGAAAATTTGTCCCGGCCTTTTTAGACAAAGAGGCAAACATAGGCCGCTTTCAAAGAGAAAATCTGGTTTCCATGACCTATGAAAATCTCAAATATCTGATTATTGATTCTCCAGAGAAAATCAACGGTGTGGCACTCAATCCCTTTGATGAAAATATTCTATTGGACAGGGAAGTTATGGAACTGATAGATGCACGAACCATGGGCATGACTTTAAAAAGAGAAGAATTTCAAGGGAAGATTATGCTGCGGACGCCAGAGGTCTTGCCTACAGGATTGAAAGCTGCCTTGAATTGTTTTTTTACAGAACATCGTCAAATCGAGGCTGCATGGATGATAAAAGCACAAAGAGAAGGGGAAAGTGAGGATTATTGGCTGCTGTTGATGGATTTCCACGGAGAGAAGACGAAAGTGTTTCCTCAGGTGGCGGAAGTAGTCAAGCCCTACATGAAGTCTGGGGAGCGGTTTGAGTTAGTGCAGAAAAGTTCTAACTTTTCTACAGAAAATATGAAACAGACCCAGATTTATGAGTTGGTTCAAAACTAGAGACTGCTGAAAAGAAGGCGGTTCGGATGAAATTGTTTCAAGCACTTCGGTGTTTGGATATAAAATCAAAAGGGAAGGAGGTAGTTTTGACTTGAGTTTTTAGCTAGTTGATTTTATTTCAGAAGAGCGGTTTATTGATTAAATAAGCCGATAAAAGTTCAAGGAGGATATATAAAATGAAGAAAATTTTAAGATCCAGAATGATGATTTTCGTAATGGCAGTAGCCATGGTATTCGCAACGTCAGCTACGGCATTTGCCGGCAGTATAACGCCTGTAACACCTACCTATCCTATATCGGTGAATGTACAATTTGAAGCCACAGAAGGAACGGTGACGGATATCAATGATGTTGACCATGATATTCCGGCTATTGCAGTAAGTAAAACTGTGGAGTATGCGTCGGCAGGAGCGTTCAGCACCGAATTCCCAGTTGATGCAGGAGCTGTTCATGAGCTGGCCGGTTATCCGACCGTTATGGATGCCATTTACAATGCTTATCATCAGTACAGCCCTAGCATGGCCGGATTCACTATGGGCTGGGATACTTATAGCACTCCAAACGGTGCATATATCACGACACTGTTTAATATCGGTACTATCACTGAGTCTTCGACCAGCAACTCTTGGAAGGGATACTCCTGGTCTATTTATCTGAACGGTACACTGACCAGCCTATATGCCAGCAATGTTCAGATTAAAGACGGAGACGTAGTTCGTGTTGTATATCAGGAAAACACCGAGACTTGGTAAAAACAGGTTTTAGTATCAAACCAATGGATGATGGTTTTTTGTAAAAAGAACTGTTGACTGCTCTATAAAGCTCAGTCCTTGAAGACTGAGCTTTATAGAGATTTTTTCGTTATTATTTATAGATTGTAGGTTAAACAGATGAAACATAAAATGAAATATAGAGAAAAAATAAAACGATGGACTTGTTTGCTCTGCTGCATAGCTCTGCTGTCAGCCTTGCCGGTGAGCAATGTTTTTGCAGAGGAGCAGCAAGAAGCCGTGAGTCAAGAATCCGGCGTGACAGACCAGCTTGCGGCACAGGAAGAAGTATCTCAGTCTGGAAATGAGGGGATGCAAGAAGAAAAGACAGAAGAAGAAATACCGGAAGCAGTTCAAGAGCCGCAGGAATTGTCAACAGACGGCAGTCAACAGACTTCGGGTGATACAGAAAAGGCTCAGGAGACAACAGAGCTCTCGCTGCAAAAGACGGAGGAGGGCATAGCCCCTGTTACTTTAGAAGCTGCTGATCCGCAGGAAATTACATTGGAAAAGGTTCTGTTCAACTCTGACGAAGCACAGCCTTTGAAAAAAGATCCTTCAGTATGGGTATTAACTACAAGTACTACCTTTCTTGGAAAGGCTATCACGGGACACTTTGCATCTGATTCGCTGATTTCCATCAGTATAAGCCATCCTATCCTAAATGGGGATAGTACGACGAATCAGTCGACTGGAAAGTTCTGGACTATTACAAAACAACCGAAAGATTTTGGTGGAGATTTTGAGGTCACACTTGATTATCCTTATGATGGTGCATATGCTTTGCAGGTCACAGCTACGGCGGAGGATGGTAATCAGAAAACCTATACGTGGATTCTTGCATATGTGAAATCTGCTACTGATCCTTTGTCGGTTTCTCTACTGGATGCGGTTAACCTTGTAGATCTCAATACCGATATGAAGCCGGTAGACGGTGATCTTAACAGTTTATTCCGGATTTATGAGGCAGATGAAGATACTTCTTCGGTAGAACTGCAGGTTCATCGAAATATTACAGCTCGGGATGAAACACAAAAGAGTTTAAAATGGATGGTGGCAGATCAGAATTGGGTCAGCCTGAATGGCAGCGATCCAGTTCGCTTTGATACAGCCAGCAACGAAAATGAAGAACGGTATAGCCCTAATTTAAACTTAAAACCGGGGTTAAATGTTGTTTCACTTTTTTGTGCAAATAGTGGCGACAGTGATTTGAAGGCTACGAACTTTGCTAATACAAAAAACCTTGCTCAAAGAGGCTTTTATAACAGTTTACCATATGCTTATCAGGGATTTGTCTATCTAATTTATTATGCAGGAGAGGAAAAAGAACTTGATCCTCCGTCTAATAATACGGATATTTCTTATATCGGTGTGACTCAGTATACTTCAAATAACAACAACCCGGCTCAATCCGCTTATCCGGCTCAGGTGGCAGAAGATGGGGAGGGGTATGTGATTGCCTTGCCAGAAAAAATGCCCAAAATGGCAGATCAGAGGTTTTTCTTGAATGGAATTGTAAATGAGACTAAGCCTAGCAACGGAATTGGCTGGACTCATGAAACCATTCTTTTGAATTTGAAAACATCCGACCCGTATGCAAAAGCTGAGGTGGTGGACACCTTGAGTTCTGCTGAAGGAGAGGACTATATTTATGATTATCCAAATCGAAATACAGACACTCCTACTGTAGCGGCGATTACAATGATTGACGGAGCCCCATGGGGCAATCAGTTCACTCCAGTCAATACATGGCATAAGAACGAGATTTTGGTCAAGGTGACAGCGGCAGATGGTACTGAGAAGACGCATACCATTAAAATTGTCCGTGCTTCCAGCAAGACAGACATCAATTCACTGACCGTCAACGGCGGAACCTTGGCTACAGAGGACGAGACACCGGCAGTTTTTTCGTCTGGAGTATATAACTATTATGTAGATTTGCCTTCATCGGAAGGAGAACTTTCTTTTATGGTGGATGTGCCTGATGGGATTACTTTTGCTGTGGATGGGGTGAACAGAGAAAAAGGCACGATAAGTCTGGATGCTTCTCTTCCTGTGCACAAGCTGGTGGTTACAGCGGCTGACGGCATTTCTAAGCAGACATACATATTTTTGACCCGAATTGGCGGAGCGACAGTACCCCTGTTTCAGGTAAATAAGCAAACAGCCGCTTATGCGGAAGACATGCTGTCAGGGTGGAATAGTCGGCCAGAAGAAGAGAAGAAGGATATTTCCGATAGCTATTGGGAATTGTATAAGACCATCTCCACCATGGATCCCGAGAATGTAACAGAAGAAAAAGATGCACTGAAAGCATTGGAAGGTTCTTACGTCTACGATGTGACTAAGCACAATTTCAGGCAGGCTACCGATTATGCCGCGGTAATTTTAGAGCTGATCATGCTGGGACAGAATCCGTATAATTATAAAGGAACGGATTATGTAGCGGAATTGATGAAAGAAAATGACGGCACAGGAAACTTTGGCCCGTTTGCCAATAATATTTGGACTCTTATGGCGTTCAAAGCAGCAGGAGCAGAAATACCCGAAGCTTTAAAAACTGCTGTAAAGAATCAGGCGATGACGGCCAGCGGCGATTTGGATATGCGAGGTTGGGCGATGGCTGCCGCCGCAGAGTATATGACACCGCTGGAAATTGCTCGATGGGCATCCAGCATAGTGAACACTCAGATGACTTCCGGTGAGGAAATAGGTATGTTCAAACACCCATCCTATCTTACAATTAATACCATGACGCATGGGTGCGTGATGACCGGTATTGCAGGAGCGGGTATGGATGTGCAGGGAAGCTTGTTTGCGGCCTGCGGAAGAGACCCTTTAACTGCTTTAAAGCAGGAGTATATGCTGGAAGATGGCGAGTTTAACTATAATCGGCAAGGTTTTTCTGGCTACAGCAAAGATGTGATCATTGCTTTGGGAGATATTCTCCATGGCAGCAACGTATGGCAGAGATATACGTTGACGGATGCTAAGTATGAGAAGCTTCTGAAAGACGGACAGGCCTTGATGGGCGGTTCTGCTGGCAGTGAGACTGAGAGAAATGCCGTACAAAGTGCTTTAACGGCAGCCAAAACAGCTGAAGAAGACACAAACAACATTTCCAAATGCGGGAAGGAATACTTTGCACTCTATGAAGCTATGTCGGCTATAGATACAGGACTGAAAGCAGATGTCTTAGTAGGAAGTCCTTTGGATATGTTCAATGACATGGTTAATGCACTTCCTGAAAGTATTACAGCTCAGGACAAAGAAAGCATTGCTGCTGTTCGTGACTTTTATGAAGGACTGTCTCAAACAAACAAGGAAACAGCTAATGCAGCCACTTTATTGAAGTTCCGAAACAGCCAAGGAGCGATTATTGGTTTGGAAGCAGGAAATGATGCTCAATCTGCTTTTGAGACAATTTTAGCACTGCCAAGTTCGCTTATTATTACTTTAGACGATAAATCACAAGTAGAAACAGCGAGAAAGGCTTATAATGCTTTGACAGCAGAACAAAAAACGTGGATTGATTGGGCTGGAACTTCTGTTTTAGAACGATTGACAGCGGCAGAGGAAATGATCAAAAAATTGTCAGACCCGACAGATCCAGTAAAAACCATGACAGTGACCTTTAAATTGCTCGGAGGTGAGAAACATGGTGACACCACACCAGTTTATATTTATGCCAAGAATAAAGGAAAATTTGAAACATGGATACCAGAGACTTCCTATACTTTTAACAGTTCGTCTGTAACGGTTTATCAGGTGCTCACAAGGGCGCTCGCACAGTATGGTTTAGATTCAGTAGGAGCAGACAGTAATTATGTTTCTAAAATTAAAAATCCAGATGGTGAATGGCTGGGAGAATTTGATAATGGCCCAAACTCCGGGTGGATGTATGTGGTAGATGGCACCCATCCATCAGTAGGCTTAAAAGCATGCAAGGTTTCAAATGGTTCAAAGATCGTATGGCATTACACAGATGATTATACCCAAGAGGAAGGCAGTGAAAAATGGAGCGGAGGAAGTACTGCTGCTGCAGAGAAAACGGCGGATGTAAGGCTTGAACCAACTGCAAAAATCAGTAATGGGGCAGCCAGCGTCTCCTTGACGTTATCAGACTTGAAGGATGCTATCGTAAGCACAAAGACAGGCGGCGATATCGTTATTGCGCCTGTTATCAAGGGAGAAGTGACGGCAGTCAGGATTGAATTAAACAAGGAAGCCCTAAGTGCAGTTGCCAAGCAGACCAAAGCAGACTTGAAACTCCAAACGCCGGAGGGCTATGTAACGCTTCCGAATAAGGTGCTTGATTCTATTGCTTCTCAGATGACCGGAACAACGGCAATAATTTCTATTGAAAAGCTGGAACAATCCGCTGAAAAGCTGGAACAATCCGCCTTATCCACATCACAGCAGAAGCTTACAGGTGATGGTACGGTTTATGAGGTTTCTATCATAAGCGGAAAAGAAAATATTAGCAGCTTTGACGGTGAGAGTATAAAGATTTCACTGCCGTATAAGCTTAAGGCAGGTCAGCAAGAAAGCGGTGTTGCGGTATGGTATCTTAACGATCAAGCGGGACTTGAAAAAATTAATTGTACCTATAGCAAGAGTATAGAAATGGCGACCTTCTCTACGACTCACCTATCTCGCTATGCAGTGGGGTATGATGCATGGACCAATCCTTTTGCTGACGTAAAGTCAGATAGTTGGTTCTATGGGGCTGTGGCGTTTGCTACAAGAAATGGTCTGTTTAACGGTACTTCTGCGACTGCTTTCAGTCCAAACACTCAGATGAGTAGAGCTATGCTGGTGACCGTATTATATCGCTTAGAGGGTTCGCCTGCAGTTACAGGAAGTAACAGTTTTAGCGATGTGAAGGGTGATCAGTGGTATACAAATGCTATAATCTGGGCCAACACAAATGGTATCGTGTCAGGTATTGGAAATAACACCTTTGGCACGGATAAAAATGTGACCAGAGAGCAAATGTCTACTATTTTGTATAATTATGCTAAATATAAGGGATATGATGTGACCAAAGCCGGAGAAGTTTCTAGCTTCACCGATGCCGGACAAATTCAAAGTTGGGCGTTGGATTCTGTAAAATGGGCAAGAGGTCAAGAGTTGATTAATGGACGGACGACCGCAACTCTTGTACCTGATGGCAGTGCTTCCCGCGCAGAGGTGGCTACCATTCTTATGCGCTTTTCAGAAGGGGTTGCAAAATAAAAGGCACTTCTATCCGAAGAATAATGCCACAAGAGCAGAAGCGGCAACGATGATTGCCAAATACATCAACCAATAAAAATATCTGATATAAAATACACGCCTTGGATTTTAACAGCTCAAGGCGTGTATTTACTTTTTTATGAGCGGAGAGCATGGTTTGTGACTGTAACATTTTGTTGCAGCTATTTATCGATAAAGTGGTATAATTACTTATAACCAATGGAGGTACATGCATTTGAAAGATAAGATTCTATTTACAGCATCCTACAGCGGCGGAAAGGACAGCACACTGGCGATTTATAAAGCAATCTGCATGGGGCTGGAACCTCAAAGCTTAATTATGACTTATAATGAAGACAGAAACAAAACCTGGTTTCACGGCATTACGGAGCAGATGATACATCGGCTTTCAGAATCTCTGCAAATTCCCATAAAACTAATAAGAACCGCGGGAACGGAGTATGAAAGAAATTTTGAGGATGCCCTAAAGGAAGAAAAGCGAAAAGGGGCGGAAATTTGCGTATTCGGAGATATTGACATAGCAGACCATCTGAAATGGAATAAGGAACGATGTGGGGCTTCAGGATTAAACCCTTTACTTCCCTTGTGGAAGAAATCAAGGATACAGGTGGTCTATGATTTTATAGACAGCGGATTTATAACCTATATCACAGTAGTAGATACGGAAAAGATGAACGGGAAATATATCGGAAAACAGCTGACTAGAAAACTGATAGCACAGCTTCAAGCAGAAGGTGTTGATGTGTGCGGTGAAAATGGCGAATACCATACCTTTGTATGCGACGGCCCGATTTTCAGCCGGCCTGTTCCCCTGGACGTGGAGAAGCAAAGCTTTGACGGCAGATATGCAAGGATAGAGATTGTATAGTTTTTAGCAGATATGGAGGAAAGCATGAAACAGGAAATAGCCATTTATGGAAAAGGCGGGATAGGCAAGTCTACTCTTAGTGCCAATCTATCGGCGGCACTGGCGGATTCGGGAAAACGTGTATTACAAATTGGGTGCGACCCAAAGCACGACTCCACCAGACTGCTTTTAAACGGAAGAAAAATAAATACCATACTGGATTACATTAAAATAACGGGAGCATTGGACTATAAAAAGGAAGACATCTTATTTCAAGGCTATCACGGTATAGGGTGTGTGGAAGCCGGGGGTCCGGAGCCCGGAGTAGGATGTGCAGGAAGGGGGATCATTACGTCCTTTGAACTGCTGGAGCAGTTTAAAATAAAAGAGGACTATGACCTTATTCTCTATGATGTGCTGGGGGATGTGGTGTGCGGCGGATTTGCGGTTCCCATTCGGAGAGAATACGCAGATACCATATTTTTAGTGACCTCAGGGGAGTATATGGCCATGTATGCCGCCAATAACATCCTTCGGGGAATAAAGAATTATGATACGGGAAGGTGCAGGGTCGCAGGCTTATTATACAACTCCCGCAATGTGGAAGATGAAGACCGAAAGGTAGAGGCCTTTGCGGAAGCAGTGGGGCTGCCTATTTGTGCCAGAATTCCGAGAAGCGATGTTTTTGCCCGGGCTGAACGGAAAAATAAAACGGTCATAGAACTGGTATCCCGCAAAAGGACGGAAAACGGTGAAAAAGATCTCCCGGAAGAGGAAAAGAAAATTTATGATATTTTTCAGAGCCTAAGTCAGAATATTATAACCGGCATTCCAATGCATGAAGCAAAGCCTTTAACAGATGAACAACTGGAAGCTGTCATTTACAATACAGTAAGGGCGGCAGGCCATGAAAATGAAGATCAGAGCCTACTTGCAGTTCATCGTTCTTCCAAATGGCAGGGGGAATTAAAGAGAGCATCGGTAAGCAAGGCAACAGGGAAAAACGAAGAATTGAAGCCGGAAGGAGAAAATTCTCTGAACCCATACTTATCTAAAAATGTTATAAGAAATGAACCGCTCCACGGCTGCGCTTTTAACGGGGCGGTAACCATGAGCATCCATATTCAGGACGCAGTCATATTGGCTCATGCTCCCAAGAGCTGTGCGTATCTGTCCTATCAAAGTATAAGCTCTTCGGGCAGGCGTGGACTTTTTGAACGGGGAGCCTTGATGCCTGTTTCCATCTCCCCTAACTTTCAATGTACCGATATGAATGAAACCGATATGATTTTCGGCGGAACGCAAAAGCTTATGGAAAAAATAGAAGCGGTAAAAAAGCAAAAGCCGAAAGCTATTATCGTTATAAGCTCGTGTCCTGCCGGTATCATAGGGGATGACATTGACCGGGTAAAAGCGCTGGCAGAAAAAGATATCCCCATTATTACCATAAAAACAGATGGAAACTTATCCGGAGATTATTTGCAGGGGATGCTTCTCTGTTATACTGGGTTGGCCGCTCAAATCATAGATCGGAGCATAAAACCGGAGAAAAAGGTAGTCAACATTGTTTTTGAAAAAGTGGTGGCCAAGAATACGGAAAGCAATTTTCAAATCATAGAGAAGTATTTGAATCAGATGAATATAACCGTCAACTGCCGGTTCCTGTGCAGCACTTCTTTTGATAAATTGAAAAACTTTTGTAAGGCTGAGCTGAATTTGCTGGCATATAAGGATTATACCGGCATGATTCTGGAAAATTTCTTTACAGAGACCTATCCGTGCCGATTCTTTGATAAGCAATTTCCGGTGGGCTCGCTTGAGACCGAGCAGTGGCTTTTAGACCTTGGTGCGCTCATGGAGGAAAGGGAGACGGCACAGAGGATAGTAGAAGAAAATAAACAGGTATATGAAAAAAGAATAGAACGAATAAGACCCACCCTGACAGGAAAGAAGCTCATGATCATGACCTATAACCATGATTTGGACTGGATCCTGACAGCCGCCCTTGATGCGGGCATGGAGATTGTTAAGATCGGTATTTTAAATTTTTCACAGGATGAAGGGTTTCGGACCCGGCTTCATACAGACTTTCCCCTGGAAGAAGATTACGATCCGGAAAAGAGGGAAAGCGATATGGAAAAATATGCGCCGGATATCCTGTTATCGAATTATGAATCGGGCAGAGCGTATGATAACTGCATGACCGATACGATTCCCATGTGCCCGGATGTAGGATTTTTTTCGGGCTGCAATATGGTAGAACGGTGGGCCGCTTTAATGGAATTAAATTTACAGGGAGAATGGAAAAAGGATGAACGATTATTTGCAAAATATTACACCGGATAGTTTTTCCGGCATTGTTTTTGGATTGGAAGGCATGTCCAAGGCTATCGTTTTAATAAACGGACCTACCGGCTGCAAATTTTATCACTCTGCTACGTCGGATAATCAAAGTATAAAGCAGCTGCAATTTGATCCGTTAAACTATCCGGAGCAATGGTATTTCGGACAGCCCAGAGTCCCGTGTACGTATTTGGATAAGCGGGACTATGTATATGGAAGCAAAGATAAAATCATAGAAGCTTTGGACTTTTTTAAGAAAAATATAGACTTTGACATTCTATGCATCGTCAATTCTCCGGGAGCATCGTTGATTGGGGATGATTTAAGAGGAATAGCAGAGGACCTTTGCGAAAATATTCCTTGTGTGTTTATACAGACACCGGGCTATTCTAAAACCGTATGTGAAGGCTTTGAATATGCTATGATACAGCTTCTTACTCAGTTAACTGAGCGGGGATGGATCAATAAAAATTCTGAATTAAAGACAGAGCAGGTAAAACAAATAAAAGCTCAAGACCAGATAGGCCCTTCGGAGAAAACAGTTAAGAAAACAGTCAATTTGATAGGGGTGTCTATTCTGCATAAATACTTTGAAGGGGACGTAAAAGAACTGACTCGTTTATTAAATATGTGCGGGGTTGAGGTTCATGCTGTTTTAGCCTGTGACCTGACCATGGAGCAGCTAAGAAAAATAGGAGAGGCAGATTTGAACCTAGTGATCCATGCAGAATATGGGGTAAAAACAGCGGAGCATTTAAAACAGGAGTTCGGTACCCCATACTATCTGTGCGAAGGAATGCCTGTGGGCTTTAAAGCTACGGAACGGTTCGTGCAGGATATCTGCGGCATTTTTCAAATAGAAAGAGAGAGACGAGAGAACTTTATACAAGAAAGTGAGCGGGCAAGAGCCCGGGCATATGTCTATTTGTCCAGATTAAATTCCCTGACAGGACTTCCAAAGGGTGTGCAGTTTGCAGTGGAAGGGAATTGGTCGGAGTGCTATAGTTATGTCACTTTTCTGGTGGAGTATTTTGGTATGGCAGCGGAAAGCATATCCATACTGAACGCCGGCTGTGATTCCGGCCAGGTGGAGGAAAAGCTGAGGAATTTTTTAAAGCTTCATCACATGGAAGAGGCACTTGAAAGAGAGCTGCCGGAGACAAACAGTGAGCTGGTATTTGCCAATGCAAACACTATTGCCAGACTGAAGCTCAGAGGATTGGCCTTTAGTGGGATTGAAATTTCACTGCCGACTATGGGCTATGTGGATATACTTCCAAAGACTCATATGGGAATCGCAGGTGCCATGCTTTTAACAGAGCAGGTGATCAATGGGCTGATGTTCTGATATTTTGGAATTTTAGTGTTGAAATGTTTTCGGTTTCTTTATAGAATAGAGAGAGATTAGAAACAGATTGAAACAAGAGATTTTACATAAAGGGCAGTAGAGGTTAGGTGAAGTATGAAATGGACGGAAAAGCAGGCTGAAGCAATTGAGCTGCGAAATAAGAACATGTTGGTGGCGGCAGCGGCAGGCTCCGGCAAAACAGCGGTTTTGGTGGAAAGAATCAAGCAGTTGATTCTCCGTGAAGGAGTTTCAGTGAATGAATTGCTGGTCGTGACCTTTACCAATGCGGCGGCGGCAGAAATGAGAGAGAAAATAGTTCAGGCTATCACCGCTGAGATTGAAAATACATCGGGCGATACCGCATTTTTGCGCAGGCAGCTGAATCTGATAGCTAAGTCCAATATCAGCACCTTTCATGCCTTTGCCTTAGAGGTCATCCGACGTTTTTTTCATGTGATCGAAATGGATCCCAATTTTAAAATCTGTGATGAAGCTCAGCAGATTATCCTTCAAGCAAATGCGATGGATCGTTTGTTCGAAGAAATGTTTGAAAAGGGAAGCCCTGAATTTGTGGAGTTTCTGAATCACTACGCTTCCAGTAAGAACGAAAATGCCGTAAAGGAAATGATAGCAGAGGTATATCAAACGATTCAGAGCGTACCGGAACCGTGGGAATGGCTGGATGACAGTATAGAGCATTTCATTATGGATGAAGAGCATTTTTTACAGTCATCGGTCTTGAAAGAAATTCGGAAGTATATTGAAAAGGAACTGGCTTACGCCAAAGCCAATTACGAAAAATCTGTCGCTATTTTTGAAGAAGCAGGAGCCGCAAAGTTTGCCCTGAAATGCAAGGCGGATTTGGAGTCCATAGATGTCGTTTGGTCGGCTTTTCAATCCGGAGATTGGGACAGGCTTGGGGAGGCGGTCGGCCGGGTTTCTTATGCCCGTATGGTGACTGCCAAAGACGAAAAAGAGGCATTTGATGAAGTAAAGGAGCTGGCGGGGAGATACAGGGAGCGATGCAAAGAGGCTCTTAAAGAATTGAAAGCTTCGTACTTCTCAAGACCTTTAAGGGAACAGCTTGAAGATATGAATAAAGTATATCCCTACGCCAGAACTCTGGCAATGCTGGTAAAAGCTTTCGGAGAATACTACAGGCAGGAAAAAGAAGAAAAGAAACTGATTGATTTTAACGATATCGAACATGCGGCTTTAAGGATTTTAAAAAATGAACAGGCTGCAGAGGAATACCGGGAAAAGTTCAAGTATATTTTTATTGATGAATATCAGGACAGCAATGTTCTTCAGGATACGCTCATTGCGGCCATAAAGCGGGAAAATAACTTGTTTATGGTTGGTGATGTTAAGCAGAGTATCTATAAATTCAGGCTGGCAGAGCCTGAGCTTTTTATGGAAAAGTATGAGTGCTTTAAGAAAGAAGAAAATGTGCAGGATGCCAAGATCGACTTAAACTTTAATTTCAGAAGCAAAGGGCATGTCATACAGGCAGTCAACGAACTGTTTTCAAAGCTTATGGCAGGGTACGATAAAGATGCGGCTCTGTATAAAGGAGTTTCGTATGAAGGCGAACTGGATTATCCCACAGAAATCCATCTGGTGGATCAGAAGATTACGGATGAAATGGAGGTGGATGCGGAGATTCGGGAACTGAAATCGGCAGAAAGGGAAGCTTTTGTTGCCGGACAGCTGATAAAGGAAGCTTTGGGAAAGTCCATCTTTGACGTGAAAAGAAACAGAGAAAGACCTATGACAAAACGAGATATTGTCATACTGATGCGAGGGCAGAAAAACTATGCCGATAAATTCCAGCAGATTTTGATGGAAATGGACATCCCGGCCCATATTAATGACAGCGATGGTTATTTTGATACCTTGGAAATACAGATCTTCCTAAATGTATTAAGAGTGATTGATAACAGAAGACAGGATATCCCGTTGATCAGTGTACTTCACTCCTGCATCTTTGGGTTTACCGTAGAGGAACTGGCCAAAATAAGAAGCCGCTGTAAAAATACCTCCTACTTTGAGGCTTTTTATGACTGTGCGGTTTCAGAGGATAAGCTCTCGAAAAAGTGTGCAGAGGTTTTGGAAAAGCTGGCGGAGTGGAAACAGCTTTCGGAGTTTATGCCCTTAGACGAATGGATTTGGAAACTGTTATGGGATACCGGGTATTATACCTTTGTGGGAGCACTGCCCGGGGGGACTCAAAGACAGGCAAATCTGCGGGCGCTGATTGATAAGGCGGTTCAGTTCCAGTCCTCCCAGATGAAAGGATTGTATGGGTTTATTACCTATGTGGACGCCATAAAAGACCGGAAGGTTCCCATGGGACAGGTGACTCTTGTGGGGGAAAATGACGATGTGGTTCGGATTATGACGATTCATAAGAGTAAGGGTCTGGAGTTCCCCATGGTGATCGTGGCGGGGCTGGGGAGACGGTTCAACAGTGCCAATTCCAGAAAACCCGTGGACATCCATAAAAATATCGGACTGGGAATCCGCTATATTCAGCGAGACAAGCATTTTTACAGAAAGACGTTGATTCAGACCGCTATTGAAAATAAGAGGAAGCAGGAGGACTTGGAGGAAGAAGTTCGTATTCTGTATGTGGCGTTGACCAGAGCACAGGATAAACTGGTCTTGCTTGGAAGCGTAAAGGATCTGGAGAAATTCAGGGAGCTGAATGAAAGCTTAGAAGGACCCGATGTATTTCGGGCGTCCTGCTATCTGGATATGATGATGCCGGTTCTTTCCAACAGCAGCATTTCGGTGCACTATCACGATGCACAGGAGATGTCGCTGGACAAGACCAAGAACAATGAAAGCAAAGAGCAGCTCCAAAAATTATTTGACAATGTGGAGAAATATGGTATAAAAAAGGAGGAAGAGTCTGCCGAATATGGGAAGCTTTATACACAGATTGGCGACCAGCTGTCTTTTACATATGGATACGAGTATGCAAGGCTGTTAAAGTCGAAATTCTCCGTAAGCAAGCTGAACCAGATAAGCGATTTGCTTTCCGAGGAAGGAATGACTCCGGAAAAATATAAGCGGCTCTACTATGAAAGCTCGTACGAGACCGAGCTGGCCGTTCCGCAATTTGTACAGGGGACAAAAAAAGGCTTTACGGCTGCAGAGAGGGGAACTCTTCTGCACAGTGTACTGGAGCATTGGGATTTTAAAGAAGGATATAGGGAATGTATCCAAGAAAAAAGCAAAGCACTGGATTTTGTTCGTGCTTTTATTACTAATATGGAAAGCAAGCAAATGTTCACGCATGAGGAGGCAGATGAAGCAAGAAGACACGCCAAGATGATTGTTTCCTTTCAATGCTCTTCTTTGGGAGAGAGATTGGCTCACGCAGAGGAAATTTACAAAGAAACGCCCTTTAACCTGATGAAAAAAATCAAAGGAGAGGATATCCTGGTACAGGGGATCATTGACTGTTATTTCCGAGAAGGAAATCAGTATATTCTGTTAGATTACAAGACGAATAAGATCAGGGACCCGGAGGATGCGGAAGAAATGACAGCACTAAAGGAAACCTACAGGCAGCAGATTGAACTTTATCGGGAAGCCATTGAAGAGGTAAAGGGTATAAAAGTAAAAGAAGCTTATATTTATTTAATGAATGCGGGGGTCACCATTCAATATGGAGTTCCGCCGACAATAGAAAAATGAAAAGGAAAGCTTTGTTTAATAAAAAACGTTAGTAAAATAAAAAAGATAAAAGTAAAGGGATAACATGGACATAGAATTAGATAAAATCAATGAGTATAAGAAAACGTTGGAACATCTGGCCTCCGAAGCTGCGGCATGCGGCGAGCTGGAGCATGACCTTGAATCGCCGAAGCATAAGGAGCTGATGAATATTTACAAAATAAAATCCGCAACAGGAAGGGTGATCTATAACAGCTTTTCCGACGAGGAGCTTTGCGATTACATACGAAAGCGGGCAAAGGAGATAGACCATGTGCCCACTCAAAAGGAAGTGTACTGGATTTATCACATGTATATCAAGCATCGGTTCGGAAACTGGCCAAAAGCATTAAAAAATGCGGTGATGTCTACAAAAGCAGGAAGCGGAGGGCACAGCTATAAAATCATAGAAGAAAGAGAAAAGCAGTGTGAGGAAATCTTTGATAAAATCAGAAAAAAAGCAGAGGAGCTTAAAAGGCCGCCTCACATGGGGGAAATGCAGGATTGTATCGAAGGCTTGAAATATAAATTTGATACATGGAATCAAGTTCTTGAAGCTGCCGGTATCAATCAGGAATGGAAAAACACCCATATGCTTTTTAGGGTAGAAGATTTTTCAGAGGAAGAAAAGCTTCTGCTGAAAAAGATCAAGGATCGGTCTGTTGAGCTTGGACGCCCGCCTCTTCGCAAGGAGATTGAAGAGGATGTGAAGGAAACGCTCAAGCGGAAATGTAAAACATGGCGAAATATCCTGTATCAGATAGGAATGGAGCCGGTAGAAAAATCAAAACCCTTTGCTGAAACATACCTGGATAGCAGGAAAGACAAAGGTATGCGTCACAGGGATATTTTGAGCAATGGTCTGTATAAAGTCTTTAGGCTGGGCAAAAAAGAAAAGGAGTATTTGGCAGAATTTAAAACGATCATGGAGACTTTGAACCGTGCGCCTATCAAGGAAGAACTGCCGAAGGAAGTCTATGAGGGATTGATGAAGGCCTGCGGAAGCTATAGAAATGTCCTGTTTCAGCTGGATGCCGTTCCGCTGGAAAAAACGGAGGAACAGCGAATAAGAAAAAGAATAAAGGGCGGAAAATAATAATTAAATCGGACTATGGGGTTGACAAAGCCAATCTAAAGATGATAAGATTATGACAATAAGTAAATAGACATTTATGTTCTGCAAACCGAGTTTAACGGATAGGATGAAGTCGGTTTCGCAGCTAAGAGGGAAGCAGGTTCAAGTCCTGCGCGGTCCCGCCGCTGTAAGCGAGGAGTTTTTTCAATATGCCACTGGTTTTTACTGGGAAGGCAGAAAAAAATGATGATACGCAAGCCAGAAGACCTGCATAAACTGTTCAAAGTAGCCGACGGGTAATCGGTGATGCTTATAAGCCTTAGGGGTTTTTAAGAATGATGATGTACAGAAAAAACGGACTGTAGCAACCTAGCTACAGTTTTTTTGTTTGTTTTCATTCCATGGAGAAGTCTTTTCATTCCTGAGGGTGTAACAGATTTTAATTACGTTAAAAGATCTGTTGCAACCCTCATTCCTTTTTAATGCCAAAGGAGGGACATTATGAATGTAAATTGGTTTAAAAATCAAGATAATGTGGTTTATGCAAATACGGAAGAATTTGTAGATAATTTTGCAAAGGAGACAGGTATCTCCAACCTTAAAGAGAAGATTGAAGAATTCAGAAAAGCTCCAAACGAAGAAGGAGTTACCGTAATTGGCAGAAAAAGAACAAGCATCAAGCTTTTGGTCCCCAATCTGACCTTCCATGAAAAAATTGAAATGGGAGAGAATGTCTGGGTATATATGGGAGAAAACTATGAAAGCTATTGCCTATACTAACTAAACGGTAATCGATAAAAGCTGGAAGCCTCTTAGCTGAGTAGGGAAGCCATTGCTCACGGAGGCTTTTTTTAGTTAGTAAAAATTTTGAAAGGATTTAATGACAATATGATTCAACTGATCAATATGCCGCTTGTAGATGATATTTTGAATGAGTATAATAGTAATGATGAATTAAACAGCGTGTGCCGCAAATATGGGTGTGATGGAATTGAAGCCATTTGGGGCGGTGAGGATTGCAGCTTTCCTGTAGAAAAATCCTTGATAAGAGGATGGCATTTGGCCTTTTTTTGTGATTGGGTGGATTTTTGGAATAAAAATGAGATTGAATTGATTCGCAAATTCAGACATAGAGAAACCTGGGAAACCTTCTATGGAGGAAAGGACAGAAACGCTCTGCTGAAAATGATTGGTGATGATTTAGACCGAGCTGATCGGGCAGGCGCTGAATATGTGGTCTTTCATGTTTCGGATGTTTCTGTAGAAGAAGTATATACATATAAATGGCTGCACACAGATGAAGAAGTAGTGGATACGTCAGCGGAATTAATAAATCAGCTGATGGATCATAAAAACTATAGATTTAAATTATTGTTGGAAAATCTGAATTGGTCCGGTTTTACCTTTACACGGCCGGAGATAACCAAAAGGCTTCTGCAGAAAGTGCACTATAAAAATAAAGGGATCATGCTGGACATAGGACATCTCATGTGCACCAATCCGGAGCTTCAAAATACGGATCAGGCGATAGATTACATACATAAAATGCTGGACGAACATGATATCCTTTGCAGATATATCAAAGGAATTCATTTACATCAATCCTTAAGCGGTGATTATGTAAAAGAGAATACCCGTATAGCACCTCAGCTGCCGGAGGATTATTGGGAAAAATTCGGCGTTGCTTACGAGCACATATTGAATATAGATACCCATAAGCCTGTAAGCAATTCCAGAATGAAAGGTGTCATCGCCCGGATCAATCCGGAGTATCTGGTACACGAGCTGGCAGCTTCTGACCGGAAAGAAAAAGAGCGAGTTTTAAAGGTTCAGACCGATACCCTCCTGTCGTATTAGTGTGCGGATTACTAAAAAAGAAAGAATCGGATCGTAAAGGAAAGGGAACTTCAAGATGCAGATACAGCGAGAGAATATAGCAATGAGGTATAGGGAAGAGCTTGATAAAATTGCAGGGGAAGGTATAGAATCAGGGATTTTGGAATATGATGAAAACGCCGAAAATGCCGAACAGATATTTGAATTTTCTCAAATTGATTCCGGTAAAGGTAAGGCGGTGTATTCCAGCTTTTCCGATCAGGAATTATGCAACATATTGATTCAGAAAACAAAGGAACTGGAGCATGTTCCGGCTCAAAAGGAAATCTATTGGTTATATAGAGTATACCTTAAGAGACGGTTCGGAAATTGGCCGAAGGCATTGACTGCCGCCGGATTGTCGAAAAAAGCCGGAAAAGGCGGAGATTCCTATGAAAAAGTAAAAACGGATAAGCTGCTGGAGAAAGAATTGCTGGATAAGCTTCGGGTCAAGGCAGAAGAATTAGGCCGACCCCCTCATATGCATGAGATGAGAGAGGTGGCAGATTATTTTAAGATCAAGTTCAGCACCTGGGCAGAGCTTCTCGATGCGGCGGGGCTGGACAACCAATGGAAAAGCCGGAAGCCGGTTTATCAGGTAACAGATTTATCAGAAGAGGACAAAGAGCTGCTGGAAATCATACATAAAAAGGCCATTGAACTGGGCAGACCTCCCATGCGTACGGAGATACCCGGTGAGATCCGAGAAACGTTAAAGAAAAAGTGCGGGACCTGGCGAAACATTTTATATCAAATAGGACTGGAGCCCATTCAGAAAATCAGATCGTTTAATGCCACCTATCTGGACGGGAGGGGAACCAAGACGATCAAGCATACGGAACTTTTAGAAGGAAGTGTGTTCAAGCTGGTCAATCCGGATGAAAATACAGTGAGACAGTTGAACCTGCTCCGGAAAAAGGCCGATCAAGTGGATCGGACTTTAGTAAAAGCAGAAATCCCTAAGGATATTTATAATAATTTAATCGAACAGTGTGTAAATTACAGAAATATTTTGTATCAGATCGGATTGGAGCCGATGGAAAAGTTAAAGGAAAAGGAAATTGAGAAAGAATTAAGGAAGAAGAGAAGATAGTAGGGATTGGATTTTAAAGCCCGAACTATTTACAAGAACCGACTTTAGTGATACAATATTTTACAAATCAATGCGGAGCTTTGACCCGCATATAATTGAATATTTTGCTTTTGTGTTTTCTTTCGGATTCTATGGATCCGGAGGATATAATAGGGAATCGAGTGTAATTCTCGGACGGTACCGCCGCTGTAAGCACGGAGCATATGTTTTGACAAGGTCAGCCACTGAGAAATTGGGAAGGCAAACATATGCGTTGGATAGTAATCCTTGAAGTGTGAGTCAGAACATCTTCGCAAATGCTTGAATTTTAGCCCACGAGTAATGGGATTGAATAAGCTGATACGCAGAAATACGGCTGTGGCAGTTAGAATAAACTGCTGCAGTTTTTTTTGTGGAAAAAGAAGAGGAGAGAGAAAATGAAACAGATGAAAAAAAGTATGCTGCCGCTTTTCTTAGTGTTGGTCCTGATTCTAGGCAATGTGGCAGGTGTTTTTGCCGCCACGGAGAAAACCACGGTTGATCAGGCGGTAACAGAGACTGCAAAGTATGTACAAAAAACGGTATCTAATCCACAGAATGCTTCCATAGGGGGAGAATGGGCGGTCATGGCGCTGGCTCGCAGCGGCTATGAAGTTCCGCAGAGCTATTATGATACCTACTATGCGGCTTTGGAAAAGCAGGTGAAAGAATGCAAAGGAATTCTGCACGACAAGAAATATACGGAGTATTCACGAACGATACTTGCTTTAAGTGCCATAGGAAAAGATCCTGCCAATGTAGCCGGATATAATCTGCTCACTCCTCTTGGAGATTTTAATAAGACCATCTGGCAGGGAATAAACGGACCGATTTGGGCTCTTATCGCATTAGACACAGCAAATTATCCGATGCCTCAGAACAAGGATGCAGAAGTTCAGGCTACTCGGGATATGTATGTAAATGAAATCTTGAAAAGACAGTTATCCGACGGCGGGTTTTCATTGTCCGGAGGAACTGAGGGTGCCAGTGACAGTGATAATGTGGCTGATGCAGATCTTACAGGCATGGCTTTACAGGCCTTGGCAAAATATCAGGATCGTGCAGAGGTAAAAGCAGCCACGGAAAAAGCCCTGAACTGCCTATCCAAGATGCAGAATGAAAACGGAGGATACAGCTCATGGGGAGTGGAAAATTCCGAGAGTGCAGATCAGGTAATCGTAGCCCTTACAGAACTGGGCATATCGGTAGATGACAGCCGATTTGTGAAAAACGGACATTCCTTAGTAGACAACCTACTGAAATATCACATAAAGGATAACGGCTTTAAGCATGTATTATCGGAATCCAGTGCCAATCAGATGGCTACGGAACAGGGCTTTTATACATTAGTAGCCGTGCAAAGAGCTTTGAACGGACAAAACAGCCTGTACAGGATGAGTGATGTAAAGGCTGCTGCCCAACCCGTATCAACAGCTCCAATCAGTACGGCTGCTGGCTTAAAAGATAAAAATGCAGATGTAAAGGCTATGCCGGTCACAAAGGAAGGAACGACTTTCCCGGATATTACAGGACATAAAAACCAGAAGGCTATTGAAGCATTAGCTTCCAGAAGTATTATCAACGGCAAGACGGACGCGGCTTTCGATCCGGATGCAACCATGACCCGTGCTGAGTTTGCGACCATCGTAGTAAAGGCTCTTGGGCTTACGCCGAAGGCAGACAGTGTGTTCAAGGATGTATCGGATTCGGCATGGTTTGCAGGCTATGTAGGAACAGCCTATCAATATAAGATTGTAAACGGCACATCTGAGACAACCTTCAATCCAAACGGAAGTATCACCAGACAGGAAGCAGCCAGCATGGTAGCTCGTGCTGCGGCATTGTGCGGAATGAATACGGACATGGATGCGGCAACTGTTCAGGATACGCTTGCCCCGTTTACGGATTATGTAGATGCGGCTTCATGGGCGACCGGTGCTTTGGCATTTTGTTACAGCAATGACGTTCTGGATAAAGCCGATGTGAATATTTTACCTAAGACGGCAATCAAGCGTTGTGAAATTGCGGAAATGTTATATCGCACGTTGAACAAAGCAGAGTTATTGTAGGAGATGAAATTGTGAAGATAAGCAGAAATAAAATCTATGCAGCAATAGCGATTGTTGCTGTGTTAGTGATTGCATTCTGTTGGGGTGGAGGGTTTGCCAAAGGCAGCCCTTCCTCTGATTTAGACAATAAAACCAGTGTAGAGACAGCCCAGAAGGCTGCTACAGATGGAGCCGTGAAGGCAGACACAGAAACAAAAAGTGCCATAGGAACTACTACAGGAGCCGTTGAAACCGAGAAATCGGCAGAAGCGGCTAAAGCTACGGCCAGTGCGGTAAAGGTAGACCAAAAGGCTGTAGCCTATTCTGAATCTAAGGGTATGAAAATTGACAAATCAACCGGGAAAGATAAATATCAGACCGATCCCGTACCGGAAGGAAAACCGATACCGGTAGAACCGGGCACTGCGAATATTACCAAAACAGCAAAGACTTGTACGATGTCGATTGAATGTAAGACGATTTTAGACAACATGGATAACTTGAATAAAGAAAAAGTAGAATTAGTACCGGAAAACGGCGTTATTATGCCGCCTACTACCGTGACCTTTTATGAAGGAGAAAGTGTATTTAATCTGCTGCAGCGGGAGACGAAAAAGAATAAGATCCATATGGAGTTTGTCAATACACCGATTTACAATTCTGCCTATATCGAGGGAATTAATAACCTCTATGAGTTTGACTGCGGTGAACTGTCCGGATGGATGTATAAGGTCAACGGCTGGTTCCCGAATTACGGATGCAGCCGGTATGTGATTAAGCAGGGTGATGTAATCGAGTGGATTTATACCTGTGATCTGGGGCGCGACATCGGAGGCGGATTTAATGAACAATAAAGGCCATATTGATGCATTTTCTTCTTATCATCCCTTGGTAAACTTTTTATATTTTGCCTTGGTGCTCCTGTATTCCATGGTGTTGATGCATCCCGCCTGTCTGGCCATATCCTTGATCGGTGCTTTTACATATTCCATTTATATGAAGGGGATAAAGGCTGTAAAATTTAATTTTTTTATTCTCCTTCCCATGCTGGTGGTAACCGCTGTTATTAATCCGGCATTCAATCATGAGGGTGCGACTATTTTGACCTATTTGCCCAACGGAAATCCGTTGACACTGGAATCTATTTTATACGGAGTGGCCGCCTCTACTATGATGGCTGCGGTCATATGCTGGTTCTCCTGTTATAATGAAGTCATGACCTCGGATAAATTTGTATATTTGTTTGGACGGATCATTCCGGCATTATCCTTGATATTGTCCATGATTCTCCGTTTTGTGCCGCGATTTAAGGCTCAGATCGCAGTGATATCTAATGCACAGAAATGTGTTGGCAGAGATATTTCCAATGGAGGTATTCTTCAACGGGCGAGACATGGCTTGACCATTTTATCCATTATGATTACCTGGGCTATGGAAAATGCCATTGAGACAGCGGACAGTATGAAAAGCAGAGGGTACGGTCTGCCCGGCAGAACGGCATTCTCCATCTTCAAATTGGAACCCAGAGATAAAAAAGCACTGACGGCCATAGGCGGTCTGGGCTTTTTTGTGCTGCTTGGCGTATGCTTTGGAAGTCTTTATTTCAGGTATTATCCCACAGCAAAGGGACACCCTTTAGGCATACTGTCGACCCTGCCTTTTTTAGCTTATGCCGCATTATGCATCGTACCAATTATTATAAACCAGCAGGAGGAAAAACAATGGAAAGCTACTCAATTAAACAGTTAAATTTTTCTTATCCTGAATCCCAGCGAGAAATACTCAAGGACATTGATCTGACCATTTTTCAAGGGCAGTTTGTGACCTTATGCGGAGCGTCCGGATGCGGAAAGACCACGTTACTGCGGCAGTTGAAACCAATCTTGTCCCCGCACGGAAACCGGACCGGAGAGATTTTTTTTGAAGGAGAACGGTTGGCGGATCTGGATCAAAGAGCACAGAGTGCTAAGATTGGATTTGTGCTGCAATCACCGGACAACCAGATCGTTACAGACAAAGTGTGGCATGAATTGGCTTTCGGATTGGAAAGCCTGGGATACGATACCCCTACGATTCGGCTTCGGGTAGCGGAAATGGCTTCCTTTTTTGGTATACAGACTTGGTTCTATAAAAATGTCTCCGAGCTATCCGGCGGACAAAAACAATTATTGAATCTGGCGGCAATCATGGCTATGCAGCCTTCGGTACTCATTTTGGATGAGCCTACCAGTCAGCTGGATCCTATTGCGGCGTCTGACTTTCTGGCAACCATCGGAAAAATAAACAGAGAGCTGGGCACGACTATCATCATGACGGAGCATCGGCTGGAGGAGGTCCTTCCTTTATCTGACCGAGTTATCGTCATGGACGAAGGAGCCGTTATTGCAGACGGAGCTCCAAAAGATGTGGGACAGCTGCTCGGAGAAAAAGGCCATAAAATGTTTTCTGCCATGCCGGTTCCCATGCAGGTCTATGCCGGGGTACCCAATGATCTGGACTGCCCCGTTACGGTTCGGGAAGGCCGGGAATGGCTGAATAAACTGACGGAACAGGTAACGCTTCAGCCGCTGGCAGAGAAAGAAAGCAGAGAAAATAAAGAAGAACAGATTGTGGTGGAACTGGATCAGGCCTGGTTCAAGTATGAAAGGGATTTGCCGGATGTGGTGAAGGGGGTCAGCTTAAAAGTGAAAAAGGCTGAATTCTTTGCCCTTTTAGGGGGGAACGGTACCGGTAAAAGCACCACATTATCTCTTATATCCGGTATAAACAAGCCTTATCGAGGTTCTGTTAAAATAGAAGGCAAGGCCTTGTCTGATATATCAGATAAGGAAAAATTCGGGGGACTTTTGGGGGTATTGCCCCAGAACCCTCAGGCATTGTTTGTAAAAAAGTCTGTAAAAAGGGATTTATATGAAATGCTCTCCTCCGCAAAAATATCGAAAGACGAAAAGGAATCGCGTGTCAATGCGGCAGCTGAGCTATGTCAGCTCACCCCGCTTCTGGAACAGCATCCGTATGATTTATCGGGAGGAGAGCAACAGAGGGCGGCTTTAGCGAAGGTGCTTCTTTTAAGACCGCATATTTTGCTTCTGGATGAGCCGACAAAGGGCTTAGATGCGGAATTTAAACAGGTTTTTGCAGAGATTTTAGAAAGCTTAAAGGAATACGGAATCACTATTATCATGGTAAGCCATGATGTGGAGTTCTGCGCCAAATATGCGGACAGATGTGCCATGTTCTTTGACGGAGATATCGTGACAGAAGGAACCCCCAGAGAGTTTTTCAGCGGAAACAGTTTTTATACCACGGAAGCCAACCGCATGGCGCGCCATCTGGTTCAGGAGGTCGTCACGGCCGAGGACATTATTCAAATATGCGGAGGGAAAAAAACAATCTCAAAAAATGAAAGAAGGGATCAGATTCATTCTTTTTTAAACTTGTTTGACTCTCAAGGAAAAGGTTTCAAGGGAAGCGCAGGAACGAAAGATAAAAAAAGTCTGGCTGCCCGTACCCTTAGATTTCTGAAAGAACAAAAGGAAGGCTCCGAACAGGCTGTAGAAAAAAGACAGATTCTTTGTGATCAGGTAGCTGTCAATCAGCGAAAGCTTGCCAAAAGAACGAAATGCGCGGCGGCTATGATGCTGCTTCTGATACCCCTTACTCTTTTTATAGGTATTTATTATTTGAATGATCGAAAATACTATTTTATATCCATGATGATCATACTGGAAACTATGCTGCCTTTTGCAATGATTTTTGAAGGCAGAAAGCCGCAGGCAAGGGAGCTTATAGTCATAGCCTGCCTGTGTGCTATTGGCGTAGCGGGAAGATGTGCCTTTTTTATGCTTCCCAGTTTTAAGCCCATTGCAGCCATTACCATCATTTCCGGTGTGGCCTTTGGGGGAGAAGCAGGGTTCCTGGTGGGCTCCATGATTGCTTTTGCCTCCAATATGTTTTTTGGTCAGGGACCGTGGACGCCTTGGCAGATGTTTGGATTTGGTGTGATCGGATTCTTGGCCGGCGTCTTGTTTCAAAAAGGAATTCTGCGGAGCAACAGGATTTCACTAGCCATTTTTGGCGGGCTGGCCACCTTTTTTATCTATGGGGGAATTTTAAATCCCGCATCGGTTTTGATGTTCTATCCAAAGCCAACGACCGAAATGTTCATTTTGGCGTACATGCGAGGAGTTCCTGTGGATTTAGTTCATGCATCCTCCACGGTCTTTTTTTTGTGGATTATGGCAGATTCCATGCTGGAGAAGTTGGATCGAATCAAGGTGAAATACGGGCTGATACAGGAATAAGAAAATTAAAAGAATTCAAGAGTTAAAGAGTTAAAGTTAATAATCCAGACAAAAAGGAGGAAAAAGAATAAAAATGAGTACAAGAAATCAAGTGTTAAAAAAGAGCATTGCATTTTTACTGGTGCTGATTATGACACTGACCATGATGCCTTTGACTACCTTTGCCGACAGTTCAGATGAAGAAGTGGATTCCACCGGCGAAGATCAGCAGAACTATAGCACGGAATCTCAGATAAAAGATATAACGGAGAAAATTGCAGCTGTTTATGCAGAAAAAGGTGCTGATTGGTGGGGTACGTCCGGTACATGGTGGGATGCTACAGGAATGAGTGCATATAAAAAAGCTTTTTCAGATACGGCAAAAGATATATCGGATGATTCAAAACAGGCATTTATCAATAAAACTATTTCAGATATTACCTCCTTAGGGACAACGGTATCCACCAATGCAAATAAACTGGCAAATGCAGTTAATGGAATGAGTGCATGGGGGTATGATCCGACCGCCTTGTGGACTGTAAATAAGACCAGGATAAATGCGGTAGAGCAATTGAATAACATTAAATTGGAAGATGCAACAAAGAGCTGGTATTCAACGATTGCCCCTTATGTACTCTTGTCGCTGAATCAAGGGGAATACAGTTCGGATACTTTAAAAAATCAATATGTAGACTATCTGCTTGGAGAATTAGAAAATGTGGACTGGAGCTGGGGCGTGGATACTCCGGCTATGATTCTGCAGGGACTGGCGCCATATTACAACAGAGAAGATGTTAAACCGGAAATAGATAAGATGCTTGTCACCTTATCTGAAAAGCAGACGGAAAATGGAAGTTATGGCAGTGCCAATAGCGATGCTTCTGTAATAGTTGCTCTGGCTCAGCTGGGCATAAATCCTCACACAGACAGCAGGTTCATAAAAGATGGAAAAAGTCTGATGGACGGACTTTTAACGTATAAGATGCCGTCTGATGATGGTTTCGGGTACTCTGATGGAGTTTATAACGAGTATGCTACACAGCAGAGCTTTCTGGCCTTGATTGCTGCATCAGAAGTCATGAAAAACGGTTTACCATATAATATATACGATTTTTCAAAAGAATCTAAAAGTGCTGCTTATGCAAATGGTGCAGGAGGTAAGGAAGCGGATCCTGCAGATCCGATATCTGAAAAGGAAATGAAGGTAAACTTTACATTAAAGGCTGATTCGGGGGTTTGGATTCCACGTACAACGGTAACCTTAAAATCTGATGCAACTGTATATCATGCATTTACGAAAGCATTGGATGAAAAAGATTTTTCTTATGTCATAACGAATAAAAACTACGTGTCCTCTATAACCAATGCATCAGGTAAAAGCTTAGTTGAATTTGACAAAGGGAAGCATTCGGGCTGGCTTTATAAGGTGAATGATGAGCTGCCAGATATTGCATTGACAAAGTATAAATTGCATGATGGGGACAATGTGGTATGGTATTACACAAATGACTGGACAAAAGATCCGGATGCAGTAGAAGCCGCCGGCGGGAAGGCAGCCATTAAGGAGTTTGAGGAGCTAACAAAAGAAAATACCGTAGGACGGATTGAAGTAGAAGCGACTATAGACAAAGATGGCAAGGGATCCGCTGATGTTTCGGCAAAGGATATAAGTGATGCCATAGCAGCTGCCGAAAAAGATGATCAAAATTCTGGTATTCAACCCAAGAAAGAAATAAAGATAGTAATTAATGCAGACAGCAAGATAAACGAGATAAAAACAAAGTTGCCCGAGGCTGCTGTGACAGAGCTGGGAAAGAAAGTGGATGTGCTGACAGTACAGACTCCTATAGCAAATATCAGACTGGATAAACAAAATTTAGACTATCTTTTAAAAAGTGCTGATGGAGATGTAATTTTTACGGTCAAAAAAGTAGAATTAGAAAAGAAAGCGGAGCTTACAGAAGAAAATAAGAGTAATCTCCAAGAAAAGATCAAAGGGGGATTTATATTTGATTTTAATTTAGTTACAGGAGATAAAAAAGTCTCTCAATTTGCAGATAATCTACAGATTTCTGTACCATATGCAGCAGCGGAGTCTGAGAATTCAAACGGCATCGTGGCCTATTATATAAAAGATAAAGGCAGTCTGGAAATCATGAAAAACTGTGTGTATGATTTACAGACAAAGATGCTGAGCTTTTCAACGGATCACTTTTCTAGCTATGCGGTAGGATATAGAAATATTTCGTTTAATGATATATCAAAACATTGGGCAAAGGATCAAATTGTTTTTTTGGCGGCAAGAGATGTGGTCAAAGGTATAAATGATGCAGGCTTTGCACCAGATGATAAAATAACCCGTGCGGAATTCGTACAAATGCTTGCTAATCTGGCAGGTGCGGATTTAAGTGCGTACGGAGATCCTAAATTTAAAGATGTCAAGGCAGGAGAATGGTTCGCCGGTTCAGCTGCGTGGGCTGAAGAAAAAGGTCTTGTCACAGGATCTTTAGAGAATGGCGGAGGTCTTAGCTTTGATCCGAATGATAGCATAACAAGGCAAGATATGTCTGTAATTCTTTCCAGATATATGTCAAAAATTGAAAATAAAAAATTAGAGGAAGTAAACAAAGAAGTGGAGTTTCGGGATAAAGAGGAAATCGGAAAGTATGCAGCATCAGCGGTTATCGAATTACAAAAAGCAGGAGTGATAAACGGAAAAACTGTAGATATTTTTGCACCGAAAGAAAGTGCCACAAGAGCAGAGTGCTCCAAAATGATTTCTGTATTGATGCAGAACTATTTATAAACATAGGGAAGATATGTGCGCAGTTGTTACTGAAAGTTATTTTTTAAAGAGTGGGTATTAGAATGATATCGTTAAGATCGATTCTTCTGAGCCCAGTCTTTTAAAGGGTAAAATTGGGCTTGAAATAACACCGTATGTGTGATAAACTAATAAAAATAGAAATTATATTACTTCCATGTTTCAGCTTTATGTTCCAATAAAGTCTGACTAAGAGGGAATCCGGTGAAAATCCGGAATGGACCCGCCACTGTGAGTGAGGAGTTTCTTTTAAGATTTATTCTGAAAAGGATAAATAGCCACTGAAGATTATTCGGGAAGGTTAAAAGAAATGTAGATACACAAGTCAGGAGACCTGCATGAGAAGCACGCCAATCCACGGGTAGCATGGATCATTGGCAAGAATACTAGAAATAGAACAGTAAAACGGACTGCGATTTTTGTCGCAGTTTTTTTGTTATGTGGGGGGATTACAAATGGATATTTTTGAGAATAAGATATTTAAAATTGAAAAAGAGCATTTATGTTTTGATGGAAGGGATTTAATAAAGCTGGTTGAAAAATATGGCTCCCCACTATATGTTTTCTCTGAAAGGGAACTGAGAAAGAATGTGAATGAAGTAATTGTTGCCTTTAGGACCTTTTATGATAAAACGAGTATACATTATGCAGCGCAATGTGAATCCACCCTGGCCAACCTGCAGGTCATAAGGGATGCGGGGTGTAATTTACAGGTCAACTCCGGAGGGGAATTGTTTAAAGGCCTGCAGGCCGGATTCGAGGGGGATCAGATCATATTCACCGGAGCGTGCAAAACAGGTGAGGAAATTGAACTTGCCATAAAGAGCGGAGTAAAGTCTGTTAATATTGACTCCATTTATGAACTGACCAGAATCGCTAAGATTGCCGAAGCTTTAGATACTCCGGTAAATATTGCCTTGATGGTGGCCCCTGAAATTTCCTATTACCATTCCGATCGTCATAGGCTGTCGGGGCAGGAATCTGAATTTGGTATTACATTTGAACAGCTTCGAACCGCTATTCGGATGTCTCAAAAAAACAAGAAGTACGTAAAGCTCAAAGGATACCACTTCCATCTTCAAAATGGATCACATGAGCCGGAATCCGTTCATGAAGCTTTTGTTACTATGCTTGAAACGGCGGTAAAAATGTATCAGTTGACTGGCTTTTCCCCGCAGAGCTTAAATATCGGAGGGGGTATTTCGTCCGACAACATGGGGCAGATTGCAGAAGCGGTGTCAGAAGAATTAAATGCAGCTACAGTGGAGAAATGGGCAGGAAAAGAATATGGTCAATTTTTTAAAGATATAGAACTGATTATTGAACCCGGAAGAAAAATCGCCGCTTCTGCAGGAATCCTGCTGACCAGTATTGTAAATGAAAAATATCGAAAAAATTTAAATGAAAATTGGCTGGTTCTGGATGAAGGCCTAAACAACGGAATGGAATTTGAAAGGCTTTTGAGCTATAATCAGCTGCTCTGCGCTAATAAAATAACGGAAAACCATAACATGTCCTATAAAATCAGCGGTCTGTCTTATGCATCATCAGAGGGCATCAGACTTCCAGGCAGCATAACCGCAGGAGACTTCATTGCTTTTATTAATGCGGGAGCATATAGCCATTCGTACCTGTCCAGTTTCAGCG
Organism: Aminipila luticellarii; assembly: GCF_004103735.1. Lineage (NCBI taxonomy): Bacteria > Bacillati > Bacillota > Clostridia > Peptostreptococcales > Anaerovoracaceae > Aminipila > Aminipila luticellarii. Next base: position 926,880 of record NZ_CP035281.1, read on the forward strand.
GAAGGCCAAGACCGGGTGCCATTATGATCAAAAAGAATGGTACGGTAAAACAGATTAAAAGGCCGCAGCGATATGAAGATCTGTTGGAAGGGGAAGAACCTTTCCGAGAGGAATTAAATGTATGCGCGATTTGAGGACTATTTTGGTAAAAAATAAATACATAGTTTTGCCATGCATTTTTCTATTGACATCACATGATAGGCATGGTATTATATTGAAGATTTAGGCACGAGGAAAAAGAGAAAGTGCGATTTTGTGGAATTTATGGCAGGTTATACTAGTGTGTTAAAACCTTGCTGTAAAGTGAATGGTAGGAAGGAATTATACATATGTTAATGACGTTTGAAAATTATATAAGAGAGAATTACGACCTTACAAAAGATTTTGAGAACTCGGCGGCATATCCTTCGGTTTTAGAATTAATTTGTTTATTGCCGTTGTCCGGGAAATCGTCTCTATTGGAGATGCCCTTTTCTTTAGATGATTGTATTATTTAATCTTCCATTATTGGAAGATTTTTTTTTGCTGGAAAGGAGATTTAATATGTTAAAAGGTAGAAATTTATTGGAACCTATGGACTTTTCTTTAAGCGAGCTTGAGGAAGTATTTGATTTGGCGGACAGAATTATAGGCGACCCTGCAAAATATGTGCATGCTTGTGATGGTAAGCTGCTGGCTACACTGTTTTATGAACCAAGTACAAGAACCCGTTTCAGTTTCGAGGCAGCCATGCTTAGACTGGGGGGACAGGTCATTGGATTCTCCGAACCCAATTCCAGTTCAGTGGCAAAGGGGGAAAGTATTGCAGATACGGTCAAGACCGTTGCATGCTATGCCGATCTTGCCGTCATGAGGCATCCGAAAGAAGGAGCTCCCAAGGTAGCAGCTCACAGTACGAGCATGCCGGTCATTAATGCCGGGGACGGAGGACATCAGCACCCGACTCAGACTCTTACGGACCTTCTGACAATCCGAAGAACTTTAGGCGGATTTGAGAACATCACAGTAGGCTGCTGCGGAGATCTTAAATTTGGACGAACAGTTCATTCTCTGATCAAGGCACTTTCCCGATATAAAAATGTGAAGTTCATTCTGATTTCTCCGGAGGAATTGAGGATCCCGGACTATGTAAGAAAAGAAATCCTCATAAAGAACGGCATTGAATTTGAAGAGGTGAGAAGCTTGCAGGAAGCCCTGCCGAAGCTGGATGTTCTTTATATGACGAGAGTACAGAAAGAAAGATTCTTCAATGAAGAGGACTATATCCGGTTGAAGGACACTTATATTTTAGACAAAGCAAAGATGAAGCTGGCTAAAGAGAGCATGATCGTACTTCATCCGCTTCCGAGAGTAAATGAGATCGCCGTGGAGGTGGATGAGGATCCGAGAGCCATGTATTTTGTTCAGGCGAAGAACGGTATGTTTGTCAGAATGGCTCTTATCATGAGTCTTCTTGGAATAGAAGGTTAGGAGGGATTTAAATGTTAGTAAACAGTATAGAAAAAGGAATTGTAATTGATCATATCACGGCCGGTCTCGGTGCCAAGATTTTAGAATATCTTGATATCGACCTGAATACGAATACCGTTGCATTTATCATGAATGCATGCAGCAAGAAGCACGGTAAAAAGGATATTGTCAAGATTCAAAATGTAACCGATGTAAATCTGGATGTTCTTGGATTGATTGAGCCAAATGCTACGGTAAATGTCATAGAAAATGGTGAGATCGTTAAAAAGATTACACTGCAAGTGCCTGAAACGGTGACAAATGTTATAAAGTGTAAAAACCCAAGGTGCGTGACCTCTGTAGAGACCAATGCACCACATATCTTCCACTTGATTGATGCCGAAAACAGAGAGTACCGATGCGAATACTGCGATGAAATCGTATCCATGAAGGGAGCTTATTAATTCATGAGAATTCTGATCAAGAATGGGATGCTTATTGATCCGGATCTTGGACTGGAAGCCGTAGGAAATCTTTACATCGAAAACGGAAAAATAGTTTGCATGAAAACAGAAGCAGGAATTTCAGGTGTGATGCCTATATGGGGCGAAGAGCCTTTTGAAACCGATTCAGTCACACAGATAGAGGCTGCGGGGAAATGGGTGGTGCCGGGATTGATCGATCTTCACGTCCATTTCCGAGAGCCGGGTCAGGAATATAAAGAAGATATTTTTACAGGCTGTAAAGCTGCTGCAAAGGGCGGCTTTACCACGGTGTGCTGTATGCCGAACACCAGACCGGTCATAGACAGCCCAGAGGTCGTAAAATATATTGATGAAAAAGCCAAGCGTGCAAACGGGGTACATGTTTTGTCCGTGGGCAGTATTACCGAGGGCCAGAGAGGCAAAAATCTGGCTGACATTCACGGAATGTGTCAGACCCAAACACGGTGCAGGGAATTGACCGGAAAGGGAATCTGTGCCATCAGTGAAGACGGGCGTTCTGTGATGAATGCGGGGATGATGCTCCGGGGAATATGGGAAGGCAGAAAGAATGGATTAATCGCCTTTTCTCATACGGAGGACGACAGCTTGGCAGGAACCGGAATCGGTGAAGCGCTGATTGTGGCCAGAGATATCATGCTGGCAAAAGAAGCGGACAGCCCCATTCACCTTTGTCATATCAGTACGGCGGGAAGCCTGGAAATCATCAGAAAAGCAAAGGCCGAAGGAATACCGGTTACAGCCGAAACCGGACCCCATTACTTTGTTTTGGACAAGAGCTGTGCGGGTAATGACGGAAACAAGAAAATGAATCCGCCGCTGCGAACCAAAGAGGATGTAGCTGCCGTTAAAAGAGCCTTGCAGGATGGAACGCTGGATGTTATCGCCACCGATCATGCTCCTCACAGCAGAGAAGAAAAGGAATGCGGTTATGAGAAGGCGTTAAACGGCGTAGTCGGATTGGAAACGTCTTTTGCAGTAAGCTATACCTTTCTTGTACGAACCGGAGTATTGACTCCTTTGGAGCTGATTGATAAAATGAGCTGTAAACCAGCTGAAATATTGGGGCTGGACAGAGGAATTCTTGCGGCAGGCAAAACGGCAGATATTGCCATTATAGACATAGAGAAATGCTTTCAGATCAAGGGGGAGGACTTTGTTTCCAAAGGAAAAAACTCGGCTTTTCTGGGCATGAAGGTCTATGGAGAAATCTTGTATACAATAATAGACGGCAGGATCGTTTATGCGGCTGAATAGCCGCATAAGCTTTAAGAGCAGGCGAAGCTGTGGAATGGAAGAGGATGGAGGTATGAGATGATCGATACATTACTCAAAAAAATAGATGCGATGAAAAATCCTACGGTGGTAGGGCTGGATCCTACCCTGGAGATGATTCCGGAACCTTTGCAGGCAGAAATGTTTGAGAAATACGGGAAAACACCTGATGCAGTAGGCAGCATGTTTATAAAATTCAATAAAGAAATCATAGATAGTGTGGCAGATATCGTACCTGCGGTAAAACCTCAGATCGCTATGTATGAAAAGTATGGAGTGGAAGGAATCAGAGCCTATCTGGAAACCATAGAATACGCCAGGGAAAAAGGAATGACAGTCATTGGCGACATAAAGAGAGGGGATATTTCCTCTACTGCGGCAGCTTATGCGGCGCATATCGAAGGGACGGAGATCGCAGGGGAAGAATTTGATTTATGGAAAGAGGACTGGATTACCATCAATCCATATCTGGGAATAGATGGAATTCAGCCTTTTATCGACGCATGCAATAAGAAAGACAAAGGAGTGTTCGTGCTGGTCAAGACGAGCAACCCTTCCAGCAGTCAGATTCAGGACATTGTGGTGAAGGATAAGACTATCTATGAAATGGTAGCAGAGCTGGTGAAGGAATGGGGAACACAGTCCATGGGAACCATGGGCTACAGCAGAATTGGAGCAGTCGTAGGTGCGACCCATAAGGAGCAGGGAGCGCATTTGAGAAAAATCATGCCCCATACCTTTTTCTTAGTACCGGGATACGGTGCTCAAGGGGGAACCGGAGCCGATTTAAAAGGCTTTTTTGACAAAGATGGAAGAGGGTGCATCGTGAATTCTTCCAGAGGAATCACAGCAGCCTATAAGAAAAATAATAAATATGGTGAACGTGCGGGAGAAGCTGCACGGGCTGCGGCACTTGCCATGAAGGCAGACCTGCAGTATTAGGAGTAGTTATGAAAAAAGTAGTATGGGGAAACATTCTATGCAATGATCCGATTGCAAAGGATGTTTATAAAATGCAGATTCAAAGTTCGGAGATGGGACCTGTTAAAGCGGGGCAGTTTGTGAATATTTATCTGGAGGATAAAAGCATGCTGCTCCCCAGACCCCTCAGTATTTGTGATGCAGAGGAAGACAGCATAACAATTGTCTACAGAATCGCAGGAAAAGGAACAAGGGAACTTTCAGCGTATCAGGCGATGAATCAAATCAGAGTAAGTACACCGCTTGGAAACGGATATTTTATCGAAGGCACTGCCCTTGGCGGACAGATCGATGATTACAGCGGCAAAACAGTCGTTGTAGCAGGGGGAGGTATTGGTGTGCCTCCTATGGTACTTTTGGCCAGAAGGTTGAAAGAAAAGGGAGCGGAGGTTCTTGCTGCCGTAGGGTTTCAGGAAGAGCCGTTTCTAATAGAAGAATTAAAACAATATTGCAGGGAGGTACATGTAGCGACGGATAGAGGAACATGTGGATTTCATGGCAATGCAGTGCAGATGATAAAAGAAAAAAGGATTGATGCAGACGAATACTTTTCCTGCGGACCGAAAGTCATGCTGAAAGCCTTAAGTGATTTCTGCACAGAAAAAAGGATTCACTGCCAAGTTTCTCTGGAAGAAAGAATGGGCTGCGGGTATGGGGCCTGTGTGGGATGCACCTGTAAAATCAAAGTGAAAACCAATCAAGGTATGGAAATACAGCAAAAAGGTGTCTGCAAGCATGGACCTGTATTTTTCGGGGAGGAGGTAGTTTGGGATGAATAATCTGAAAGAAATGGAAAGAGAATTGGATTTAAGTGTTGACTTTGCCGGTGTCCTGCTGAAAAACCCTATAACGACAGCTTCCGGAACCTTTTCAGCCAGAGAGAGCGGAGAATTTTATGATATCAGTGAGCTTGGAGCCGTTATTACAAAAGGGGTTGCCAGTGAACCGTGGAGCGGAAATCCCACTCCACGGATCGCAGAGGTATACGGCGGCATGCTGAATGCTGTAGGTCTTCAAAATCCCGGGGTGGAAGCCTTTATAAAGGAAGAACTTCCGTATTTAAAACAGACTGGCACCCCTGTTATAGCCAATGTGGCGGGAAGAACCGTAGAGGAATACTGTTCTGTGGCAGAGCGGCTGAGCGAAACAGAGGTCGCCATGATGGAGATTAATATTTCCTGCCCCAATGTAAAAGAGGGCGGTATCGGATTCGGTACGGATCCTAAGATGGCAGCAGCCGTAACGAAGGCCGTGAAGAAAGTGAGTCGGAAGCCTGTTATTATTAAGCTGACGCCAAATGTAACAGATATTGCAGAAATTGCAAGGGCGGTTGAAGCGGAAGGAGCAGACGGCATTTCTCTGATCAATACCCTGTTGGGCATGAAAATAGATGTTCAGCGAAAAAAACCGGTATTGGCAAATATCATGGGCGGTTTTTCGGGACCGGCGGTAAAACCAGTAGCGGTGAGAATGGTCTATCAAGTCAGAAGAGCGGTTCAAGTACCGATTATCGGACTTGGCGGAATTATGACCGGTGAAGATGCGGCAGAATTTATTATGGCCGGAGCAGATGCTGTTTCCGTGGGGACGGCGGCTCTGGTGAATCCGACGGCGCCGGTCGATATTCTGCGGGAATTAAAGCAATATATGAGGGAGCAAGGGTTTAAAACAATAGGAGAAATCCATGAGGCATTTATGAAATAGAGAAAGCGGGTGAAATTTTCACCCGCTTTCTCTATAATAGGAAGTGGTACAGCCATTTTTGATAATAAAATCAAGCTTTTGTACGAAATACCAGATGCTTCATGGCATCCCCGTCAAAGGGAAAAAGCGGATATAAATAAGAAGTCCCGGCAAGGGTTTTTGTTGCCCCAATAGAAATAAAATCAACAGCTGTAGCTATTAAGGCACCGAATATGGCACAAATGGAAACAGCGTTGCCGCCAAGTAAACTCATGGCTATAGACGTTGCCCCGATATGCGCTCCGAGTTGAATGCCGATCAGGATGAACATTCGCATAAATTTGATAGCGTATCCCAGTTCAATGCTGGGCTGTGTAAAGCTGGCAAGGGCAACTACGGCCATACAGAGTATGGTCTGAGGAATGAACCAGCCGGATGAAACGGCGAATTCTCCCAATATTAACGCCCCTATGACCGAAAGAGACATGCCGAGGGAATCGGGCGTGTTCAAAGACGCCAGCTTTAGTGCGTCTATGGCAAATTCCAAAAGAATGAACTGCCAAAATAAAGAGATGGCAAAATCCCCTCTGGGAATGAAAAACTTCAGGGCGTCATATACAGGCAAATAGTTTTGGGCAAACAGGAGGTAAAGCGGGGTGATAAATATGATCCCTATAAAATCAATCGTCCTCAGTAAGCGAAAGTAATTGCCTGTTATTGCCGGAAAATAATAATCGTCGACATCCTGTAAAAAGTCAAAAATACCGGTAGGCAATAAAATAACAGTAGGGGTAGTATCCACTACGATTGCAATTTTTCCTTCGGTCAGATGAGCGGCGACCACGTCGGGACGCTGGGTATACCGTACTTTAGGGTAGGGATTCAGCCAACCGAGAAAACTTTTCTGCTTTGGATCATCCAGAAGATGCTCCGCAATGGTCTGGTCTCCCACGGATAAGGCATCGATAGAGATGGTCTTTAGTTTATCTGAGATTTTTTGAACCAGTGCATCGTCTGCCTTTCCCTTCACATAGGCAAGGCTGATATCCGTTTGAGTGGTTTTTCCTACCGTATGCGATTTAAAAATGAGATTCGGGTCGCGGATTCTACGGCGGATTAAAGCAATATTGGTCATAAAGGATTCCGTAAAACCGTCTTTAGCTCCGCGCAGACTTTTTTCCTTAGATGGTTCTTCGACGCCCCTGTCCGGATAGAATCTGGCATCAATGATGATTGCCTCACTAAAGCCTTCTACGGCTAGGGCGATTAATCCGGAAAAAATAAATTTCAAGACCTTATCCATCTTTGATTCCGCCTGAGCGTTTAAATAAGGCAGGTTTGTTTCTATAAATTCTTTCGTATCTGTTATACTTCCGGCATGGCTCGTATCCACACGAAATAAGTATGACATGACTAGCGGCATGGATTGACCGGTTACCAGGCCATCCACATAAAACATCACAGCTTTTTTATCGCCAATCTGAATATCTCTGGCCAACATATCAAAGCTTTCGCCCACGGGCAGAGCACCTTTCAGGGTTTCTGCCCAATAATTATTTACCTGCATAAAAAATCCCTCCTGTTCATGAATAGTGTTCCTTTTTTTGCAAAAAGAATGCATCAACTAAAGGGAGGGTCGTGCTATTTTTTATTCATACTATCGTGAGATACCGTTTGATTAAATATGGTATCAAAGACCTGCTCCGGAAAATACCCAATGGAATTATTCTGGTTGCTGGCAGAAGATAAAATGGACACATTTCCATGAGCCAGCTTTAAAAGGCGGCTGATGGGTCCATATTTTGCCGAGGTATTCTGAATTTTGCTGTAAGAAGCGGTTATGGTTCTTTTATCAAAAACGCCGGTGGTGACAGAAAGCTTGTCCTCATATAATTTTAAGCCTTTAGTGGTATAGGAAAGAATACCGCACAAGAGAAAACCCAGAAAAAGAATCAATCCAATCCACCACTTATAAAAGAAAGAAAATCCTGCCAGAAAAAGGATTCCCCAGAATCCCCACTTGATTAAAATCGGTATCATGGCTGTCTTAGGGGACTTTTCTTCTTTTTCTTCCAGAACAAACTGTGGAGCAATTTGATGAATGATGGATTGCAGAACATCAGGCTTGACCAGAAGACAGAATATCGGTGATTGATTCTGTGATGAATCCCCGCCCATTCCTACATTAAGGATCTCTCCATAACAGAGGTTAAATAATCTTGCTTGAAAAGGTTGTCTGATAATCAATGCATTCGTTTTATCTAGGGGGAGCGTAAATTGTTTTCTAGTGAAAAGGCCATAGGAGACAATGACTTTATCCCCGTTTTTTTCCAAAATAAAATTGTGATATAAGAGAAAGGCGGTAAGGCTTTTATATATAAAAGGTATCACTGCGAGAAAGAGAGAAAGAACAGCAGGAAAAAATACCGGATGAGTCTTTTCTCCGGAGGTAAAGTATGCACAGACTGCTGCAGCCGCAATAGCTATGGCATAGACTCCGCCGAGAAATGAAAAGCTCAGCACACAATGCCGGAGTACTTCTTTAAACGGGAAGCTGATAATTTGCTCTGAATTCTTTTCCATGCCGTATGAATGGGAGGAAGCGGATTCGGACGGTATTTCATTAAAGGTAATGCCGTTGTCTAAATACGAAAGGATATAGTCCCTAAAAGCAAAAGCTGTTTGATCTTCAAAGATTAAGCTAAAATCCGTTTTATTGGCCGTTACAGAAGAATTAATATCTAATTGAAGCGTATAGACATCAAATATCTTTTCAAAAATATTCTGCTGCAGATTTACAGTGGAAATACTGGAGAGCTTCACCGTTGTTTTGCTTTGTGAAAGCTGATTCCGCTCTACAATTAAAGTGTCTCCTTCAATATATATTTTAGTTTTCCACCACCTCAGCAGGTTAAAGACAAAGAAAATCATGATGATGGCAAAAATAGCAATCAGGCCCAATAATACCGATTGTGACGGAAGGGACTGCATTCGTATGTCTTTTAAGGCATCCAGAAACTGAAAAACGAACATCGCTATGATATACCAGATAGTCTTAAAGGTTTTCATGATAACAGAGATGAAGTGACATCGGACTTTAGGCATGCGTATCACTCCTTTGCTCCTTTACGATTGCAGCAATCCGAATCCCCAGACTTTCCGCAATTTCTTCGGCAACTTGATTTTCAAGAAAACGTATGGTGATATGCCCTCCGGCGGTTGTAGCTACCACCTCGCTGAGACCGTATAATCGGTCTATGGGACCTCTTCCGATTTCAATTTGATGAATCCGTTCTATGGGCGCCATTGTTTTGCTAATGAACCAAAGCCCTTCAATTACTACCAGTCTGTCTTCATCAATGTAATATTTGTATCTTTTGTATCGGATGATCGGTGCAACTAAAATTTCTAAAATGCAGAGCAGGATAATAGCTGCAAATAAAATATCTACCCATGCAGGCAGCAATATATGGCTGAAATAACAGAGTGCTCTGGCGATACCCAAAATAGACAACAATATTGCTGTCCGGATTACTGATGAAAGCCTCATGCACCCTTTTGCTTTTTTATTTAATGCTTTGTATTCTAATTCCATGGTGTTTACTCCTTTTATTCAGTATATCATAAATGTACCGGGGGAAATAGATTCAAAGGTACATAACAAAAAATTAATCTTTTCCATTGAAGCATTTCAGTTTTTATGTAATAGCCCCTGCCTGCGGTGCATATTACAGTATAAGCAGATATTATAATTATAAATGAAGGAGGTTATAGATGTTATAATGGAAAACAATCTAACTCTTGGAATGACTGCACCCGCCTTTTCCGCAAATTCTACTTTTGGCCCGTTAAGTTTATCCGATTATAAAGGACATTGGCTTGTTTTTTTCAGCCATCCCGGAGATTTCACACCGGTCTGCACATCAGAATTTGTAGCATTTGCTCAGGTAAATGATCAGTTTGAAAGAATAAATACAAAACTGCTGGGGTTAAGCATAGACAGCAATCCGTCTCACTTGGCCTGGGTAAATTCCATCTATGAAATTTCGGGAATTCAAATACCGTTTCCGATTGTAGTTGACCGCATTGGAGATATTGCCCGTGAATACGGCATGATCGCGCCGGATGTAAGTACTCAGACCACGGTCAGAAGTGTATTCATCATTGATCCGGATCAGAAGATAAGAGCGATATTGACTTATCCTATGACCAACGGCAGGAACATACCTGAAATATTCAGACTGGTGACAGCTCTTCAAATGACGGATGCGGAGCATGTGCTGACGCCGGCAAACTGGAAACCGGGCAATCCTGTTCTGGTGCCGCCGCCGGATACCTATGAAGAATTATTGGAGAGGCAAATGAATGCCGAGGCATTAGGCCTGATCTGCAATGATTGGTATTGGTGCTTTAAACAACCGGGGAATGAAGAGGAAGAGGCATAAAGCAGAAGGAAAATAAAAATAGAAAGAGAAAAAGAGGAAACCTTTTTAAAAGAGCTTCCTTTTTTTATGGCTTTTAACGGAATGCAAAAATAAATGCAGTTTGCATTCAACCAAATAAAAATTTTTGAAACTTTTTGCCCGGCTGTACCGTTATAATAGTGTAAGGAGGGCGGAGAACAGAATGTCGACATTAAAAAATGAAGTTTATGAAGCCTTAATTGAATTTATTGAAAAAAACCAGAATAATATTTACCGGCTTGCTTACAGTTACGTAAAAAGTCAGGATACGGCGCTGGATATGGTTCAGGAATCCATTTACAAAGCAATAAAGGCTTATGAGAAAATAGAAGATCCGAGCAGTGTAAAGCCGTGGTTCTATAAAATACTGGTGAACACTTGTCTGGATGAATTGAGAAGGAGCAATCGTATGATTGCCACTGCACCGGAGGAACTGCCGGAGGAAGCAGAGGACAGCTTATCCAGCAGAGCGGATTACATGGTTTTATATAAAGCCCTTGAAAGCTTGGACACCGAAACCAAAACCGTTATTGTACTGCGCTATTTTGAAGACATGAAACTGATAGAAATAGCAAAGATACTGGAAGAAAACATTAATTCTGTGAAAAGCAGGCTTTACAGGGGATTGCGTTTATTGAAATTTCAAATGAGAGAGGGGGATTTTAGTGATGCTGAATGATAAAGAATTTTTAAATCTTAAGAAAAATTATGAGGATGTGGAAATTCCTGAAGACCTGGAACAAATTGTGCAGCAAACCATAGACCGTGCGGAAACGGAATTATTGCAGGAAAAAACAGAGAGAGAAAAGAAGCAAAGAGGTAGAAAGATGAAAAGACGAGTGGGAAGTGCAGCAGCAGCAGTAGTAATTATAGTGGGATCCTTTGGATTAGGGGTGAATACAAGTAAGGCATTTGCGGATACCGTTTCAGATATTCCTGTTTTGAGCAGCTTGGCAAAGGTATTTACCATCGAACAGGTTCATGAGGAAACCGATTATTACGTAGCGGATATGAAAATTCCGGGGATTGAAGGCTTAAAGGATAAAAAGCTTCAACAGCAAATTAATGAGCTGGTTCACAAGCAAGTAACGACAGCAGTAAATGAAACCAAAAAGTCGACAGAAGCGGATAAAAAGGCTTATTTGGCCACCGGAGGGAAAGAGGAAGATTATATGCATCCTGAAATAAGCGTGGATTATGACGTGAAATGCCTGAATGATAAGATCTTGTCCTTCTCCGTATATAAAACACAGACTATGGCAAGTGCTTATTTTGATATGTTTTATTACAATTATGATTTAACGACCGGAAAGCCTATCACTTTAAAAGGTTTGCTGGGCAAGGATTATAAGGAAATTGCCAATAAGCAGATTAAAGAACAAATCGCAGAACGGGAAAAAGAGCCGGGCAGTATGTATTGGGATACGTGTGAGGGCATGGAAGATGAAGCTTTTAAAACCATTGCAGATGACCAGCAGTTTTATGTAAATAAAGCGGGAAATCCGGTGATTGTCTTTAATAAATACGAAATCGCACCGGGCTATATGGGCATACAGGAATTTGAAATTCAAAAATAATTTATAAGGATTTTATAGTGTTGTATCTGCTCCTTTTTTGGTATAATGAATAAAACAGATATTGAAACATCCCTGGTGAAAAATGAAGGAGACAAATATGGGCTATAAGAAACAGTTTATGGAGTTTATGGTGAGATCGGGCGTATTGACTTTCGGCGATTTCACAACCAAAAGCGGAAGAAAGACACCGTATTTTGTAAATACCGGAAATTATAAGACCGGTGCACAGGCAGACAAGCTGGGGCACTTTTATGCCAGCTGCATAGCGGAAAATATGAAAAACGGCAATATAGATCAAGGTGTTGCGGCACTATTCGGACCGGCTTACAAGGGCATTCCCATTTCGGTGGCTACGGCGATTGCCATGTCCAGAGATTTTAGCAGAGATATGAATTACTGCTTCAACCGAAAAGAGGAGAAGGATCATGGAGAAGGCGGAAAGATGGTGGGATATAAGCTTCAAGACGGTGATTCGGTTTTGATAGTCGAAGATGTTATCACTGCCGGAACGGCTGTCAGAGAAACACTGCCCCAACTAATGGCAGCAGCCAAGGTAAAGGTCGAAGGTCTGATTATCTCTGTAGACCGCATGGAGAGAGGCCAGGGAGAGAAGACGGCTATTCAGGAAATTGAGGAAGAATTCGGTATCAAGACCTATCCTCTGGTGACTGTCAGAGAGATCATTGATACCATGTATAACGTGGAAATAGATGGGAAGATCGTTATCAATGATGAAATGAAGGAACGAATGGAAGGATACTTGGCTCAATATTGTGTCCTGTAGTTCATCCAGTATAAAATACCCCCTTTGTTAGATTAAAAACCTGACAAAGGGGGTTTTATGCTCTATTCGGACTTAACAGCAGCCTGCAGTACGGTGTTAGCCACCTTTCCGGCAACCTTGCTCCCGCTGCCGCCTTCTTCTACCAGAACAATAAATGCGTAAGGGTGATCCGGATCTTGAAGGAAACCGGTGAACCAGGCGTTGTCTTCATCGGTATGATCACTTTGGGCTGTTCCGGATTTGGCGCAGATCGTAAGTCCGGGAAAATTTCCCTGACCGTATTGATTGATTACGTTGTTTCGCATCATATCGGCCAGCTTGGATGCTGTATCTTCCTCTATTAATTTTTTCGTGGAGTGTTTTAAATATAAACTGGTTCGGACGCCTTTTTCAAAGGCCGTATGTGAAATAATCTGAGGTTTTGCGGCGGAGCCTCCATTGGCAATCGCACCCGAGTAGACCATTAAGGCACACGGATTGACCAGATCTTTTCCCTGACCGATGCCGGACCATGCTAATCCGCCTTTTCCTCCATAAGTAAAGTCAAAGGTAGACTTGGCGGTATGAATGCCATTTATGGAGAGGCTGCCGGTCAGACCGGCCTTTTTTACATATTCCGCCAGCTGATCACTGCCGATCTCCGCAGCCAGCTGACCGAAAACACAGTTGCAGGATACAGCCAGAGCCTGGTCCAAGGTCAGATCCCCATGCGCATCGGGACAGGTGATGAGCTGATCGCCGATCATAACTTTTCCGCTGCAATGAAAGGTTCTGTTTTCCACTCCATCAATTTTTTCCAGGGCAGCCGTAGCTGTAATCAACTTAAAAGTAGATCCCGGAATAAATGTGGCGGAAAGCAGTCGATTCATATAAACGCCGTCATACGTTTTGTCTCCATCGTGAATAGTGGGAGGGGAGGCGGGATCGTAGGTCGGTGTACTGACCATGCAGATGATCTCCCCGGTTTTATAATTGTAAACTCCTACAGTACCTCTATGACCATTCAGTGCCTTATACGCTGTTTGGCATACGTCTGCATTTAATGTCAGATACAGGTCTCTTCCGCCGGGGAAAATGGGCTTAGCTCCTGTAATCACGTTGTACCCGGTCAATTTATCGGCAAACCGGGTCAATGCGCCGGTACCGATCATTCCGGTAGAGTCACCGACGGTATGCAGCGTGGCCTTTCGGATATAGGAGTTATTCGAGTATTTCCATTTATTGTCTGTACGGTCATATTCAGCGAGAACTTGACCTGTTTCATCCAGTATTCTGCCGGTGTTTAAAACCTTATTGGTGTATAAATGGCGGTTGGCTGAAAAAGCAGACCAAGTACTTCCTTCCATAAAAAATTTAACAGTAAAAATTCCTGTACCGGCAACTAAAGCCAGCGCAAGAAAAAAACATACTATTGTTCGGGAGGTTATTTTTTTCATGATCGATCCTCCTTTTCATCATCAAGCCGGTCAAACTGATCCAGAAAATCATTGATCTGGTGCTGCTTTGTCTCATCACTTTCCCGGTCTGTATCCATCTGGTCGAACTGTTTCAGGAAAGAATCGATGTCATTCTGGCTTTCTCTTTCCGCATCCGCATCCGTTAAGCCCTCCCCTAAATGAGGCAGACTGCGAACGGCAAAGCTGGCGTTCTGTCTGGTATCCGCTGCTTTTAAGAAGGCTAACAGCCCCCAGGAGCTTATCATACTGGAGCCTCCGCAGGAGATAAACGGAAAGGTCACTCCAGTCAGCGGCAGCAAATCTACAGAACCAAATACGTTCAAAATAGTCTGGAATACTAACAGGGAGGTCGCCGCACACGCTGCTGTGGTGTAGAAAGCAGAACGTCCTGTTTTCGTGACCCGAAATGCAAAAATGGATAAAGTGACGATGCTGGCAACGGCCAGCAGAGCGATGACAAGCCCCCATTCTTCGCATAACATGCCAAAGACCAGATCGGTATTGGCCGCAGCTACATTGTGGAGCCATCCGTTTCCTGCTCCCACCCCTATCAAGCCGCCGCTGGCTGCTGCGGACATGGTGCGAACCTGTTGATATCCGGAGCCGGTGGCGTTTTGCCAAGCATGCCCCCAGACGGAAAAACGGGAAGCAATATATGGCTTGAACCTTAAAATTAATCCTCCGCCGGCGACGGCTCCTCCGCAGACCAGGGATAATGTGGCAAAGTCACCGGAACGCAAAAAGGCTATTACCAGGAATACCACGAAGAAGATGGCGGCCGTTCCAAAATCACTCATAATGGCTAAGGCCAGCAAACAGAAACCTGACAGGAGCATGAAGCCCCACACATTTCGTTTGACAAAAAGCCTGTCTAGGGTGGCAGATCCGGCGAAAATGAAGCAGACCTTGGCCAGCTCAGATGGCTGGACAGATATACCGCCTATGGAAATCCAGTTCTGAGCGCCGTGTATGACCGAACCAAATATCAAATTGATTAAAAGAAGTCCTATCGTGAACACTGCCATAAAATGTCTGGCTTGAATCACTCTTTTTAAATCTCTCAAATACCATCCTAAGCCCAGGAATACAGCAATGCCCAGTATGATGGTGCAGGTCTGTTTTATAAGAGATTCGGGGGATGAAGAGGTGGTGACCGCAAGATTTAGGGTGCAGGCGAAAAAGGCCAGAATCTCCGGTTCAAAACCTGTCCGTTTTGCCAGTTTTGAAAACATAACATAGACCCACATGATCCCTAAAAGTACACCGTAGCATAACACGATCCGATCCGCATAGTCGGGCCGGGTGATGATTAGTTGAAGTACGGTCAATATCTGGAAAAGTGTGAGCATGGCAAAAGAACTCCAAGGGGGTGCCGGACGGCTCTGAGCCAGCCTGTTCTGCTGCTGCTTTTCGTGCTCTTCTTCTGAAATCTGTTCCAGGGTAAGGAGTACACCGCCAAACAGAATGGTTTCACCAGGTTTTACCGGAGCGGAATCCTTTACCGGATGTCCGTTGCACAGCGTCGGATTTTTTTCTGACAGACTGTAGACTTTCCAATTTCCATCATCATCGCGGATAAGCGAGCATTGGGTTCTGGAAATGGTAGGAAAGTTGATGATCACGTCACAGTGGCGGGCACGTCCTACCGTGCATTCCCAATGATGAATAGGAAATCTGCCGAGTTCAGGAGATACCAGATAACCCCAGGTCTCTTCCGGATTTTTTACCCGAAGCATGTCGTGAAGAACAGATAAAAGTATGCCCAGTGCAAGAACGGGAAAAATCCATCTTACGATTCCGCCGTACCAATCTGCAACTGTTGTGGGATTTTCTGAGATCCACTGAAACGCGTATTGAATGATTTCACCGGTGCGCGATCCGAAATCTGAAAGAATTTCTCCCATATTATTCATAAAGTCTGACAACTTATTACCTCCATGTTCATCGTAATGAAATCCGCCGCAGTGCTGTAAATGCGGCAGGGTTTCAAAAGATATACTAACTAAAACAGTATATCATAGGAAGGCGGTTCGTGTATTGACAAATTTAACTATTTCGTGCAAAATCGGTAATAGTTTATTGTGTTTTTATGGAAATTGGAACAGGTTAGTATCTCTATGCGATCTGTCAATGTGGGCAGGACTTCACGGGAAAGGAAATGAGATGGAAAGATTTTTTAAATTACAAGAACATCATACAGATGTAAAAACGGAAATTACGGCAGGGATTACTACATTTCTATCTATGGCATACATTTTGGCGGTCAATCCCGCTATGCTGGCAGATGCGGGGATGAACAGCGGAGGCGTGTTCACGGCGACCGCTATATCGGCGGCAGTCGGCACACTGATTATGGCCTTTTTTACGAATTATCCGGTAGCACTGGCCTCCGGCATGGGCCTCAACGCATATTTTACTTATTCTGTATGCATACCTCTGGCGGAGCAGGGAATAGAGGATCCGTGGAAGATTGCTCTGGCGGCAGTATTTGTTGAGGGACTGATATTTATTTTATTGACCCTCTGCCGATTCCGGGAAAAGCTTATAAACGATGTCCCTAAAAATTTAAAGTATGGCATCACCGTCGGAATTGGATTATTTATAACCTTGATCGGATTGAGCAATGCGGGGATCGTTATTGCAAGCAGCTCCACCTTAGTGGATTTGGGATCGGTTCCTTCTGCACCGTTTGCATTGGCTTTTTTAGGGTTTTTAGTCATCTGCATCCTGCATCATTACAAAGTCATTTGTCCCATTTTATGGGGAATATTGGTAACCTGGGGAGTAGGCATGCTTGCGCAGAAAATCGGCTGGTATACGGTGAATCCAAATGTCGGACAGTATTCTGTCTTTCCTGACTTCAATAGCAGTGGATTTATTCCGGAAAAACCGGCCCTGTTTGCCTTTGACTTCGGATTTATCACAAAGAACTTTATCCAGTTTGCGGTGATTGTTTTTTCGTTTTTGTTTGTGGAATTATTTGATACGGTGGGCGGATTGATCGGTATAGCGGATAAGGCAGATCTCTTGGATGAGGATGGAAAACTTCCCCAAGCAAGCAGAGCCCTGATGGCAGATGCCGTTGGAACCGTTGCTGGAGCGTGTCTGGGTACCTCCACGGTGACGGCGTATATGGAAAGCTGTGCGGGAGTGGGACAGGGAGGAAGAACCGGATTGACTGCGGTCACTACAGCTGTTTTTTTTATGCTTGCTTTATTTTTCTCACCAGTTTTTATCGCCATACCGGGTTTTGCCACAGCTCCGGCTTTGATATTTGTGGGGTGGCTCATGATGAATTCCATTAAAAAGATGAGTTTTGAGGGAGATCCCGCAGACTCCATAGGGGGATTCATTGCCATGATCATGATGCCCTTTACATATTCCATTGCAAACGGCATTATGTTTGGTATTTTGAGCTGGGTCATTTTGAAGCTGTGTTCCGGAAAAATGAAAGATATACCGGCGGTAATGTGGGTCAGCAGCCTGCTGTTTATTTTGAGAATCATCACGATGATTTTTTAGTTTGGAGATATTTAAAAAATATGATACAATAATGAAGATGTTATTTATATGGCAAGATAGGAGCTTGAGATGAGTATTGATACAGTAAAGTCGATCAATCAATATTTTGACGGAATAAATCAGGGAAACGTTGGTATTAACGGATCTGAAAAGAATGGGAATGCTTTTGAACAGACATTAAAAAAATTTGTTTCTGAAAATCAGGGAAATGATTTGCTTTCAAATGTTGTAAGTTCCCCGGATCATACGAATGGTACGGGAGCTCATTCGGATTTGGAAGATATTTTTACGAAAGCCGCAGAAACGTATGATGTCCCGGTAGAACTGCTAAAAGCTGTGGCAAAAGCGGAATCGGGATTTAATCCCAATGCGGTATCAAAGTGCGGAGCAATGGGCATCATGCAGTTAATGCCGGCTACAGCTAAGGCATTGGGCGTGGTGAATGCGTACGATCCGGAGCAGAATATCATGGGCGGAGCTCATTATATATCCCAAAAGTTAAAAGCTTATAACGGGGATATTACGCTGGCTTTGGCGGCATACAACGCCGGTTCGGGAAATGTTGCCAAATACGGAGGCGTGCCGCCTTTTTCAGAAACACAGAATTACATAAAAAAGATTTATGGATATATGGGCGAGGACATCAAACTGCCTGAGCTTCAAACACAGACTGCGAATTCAGTTTCTTCGGGAATTGCCGAACTTCTGGGGGGAACTCAGCCGTTTACAGATCAGGAAACAGAAAAAGCATATCTGGCAGAAAGACTGCAAATATTGTGCCACCAGCTGGATATGCAGGGAATCTTCGCATCGGATGACGAAGAAGAAAATAACAGCTACGATCTGGGTGTAAGCCAGCTGATAAATTCGTTGAAGAATCTATAAAGGCAGCAGTTAAAATACGATGAAAAGAGAGGATATATCAATGGAGAGAAGGATCGGAACAGTTTCCAGAGGATTACGAGCACCAATTATCAGACAAGGAGATGACTTGAAAAGGATAGCAGTAGATACATTGCTGGAGGCTGCTGAAATCCACGGCTTCGAGATTCAGGACAGAGATATTTTGGCCATTACGGAGGCGGTTGTGGCGAGAGCACAGGGAAACTATGCTACCACATCGCAGCTTGCAGAGGACGTGAAAGAGAAACTGGGAGGAGAAAGCATAGGCGTGATTTTTCCCATTCTGAGCCGAAATCGATTTTCCGTTTGTTTGAAAGGAATTGCTAAAGGAGCGAAAAAAGTCATACTGATGCTTAGCTATCCCAGCGATGAGGTGGGAAATCATTTGGTGGATATTGATTTACTGGATGAAAAAAATATTAATCCGTACACGGATGTATTAGATCAGGAACAGTTTGAGAATCTTTTTGGAAAATCAAAGCACACTTTTACGGGGATGGATTATGTAAATTATTATAAACAGCTTATTGAAAACGAAGGAGCCGAAGCAGAAATTATCTTTTCAAATAATCCAAAAACAATTCTAAATTACACCAAGAATGTATTGACCTGCGATATTCATACCCGAGAAAGAACCAAGCGAATCTTAAAGAAAGCCGGAGCGGATATCGTGCTGGGACTGGACGACCTGCTCAATAAGAGTGTGTCGGGAAGCGGATTCAATACAAAGTATGGGATTCTTGGATCCAATAAGGCAACGGAAGATACAGTCAAGTTATTTCCCAATGACTGTACGGCATTTTCAAAAAGCATTCAGAAAGAAATCCGGGAGAGAACCGGAAAGACTATTGAGGTAATGGTCTACGGGGATGGTGCGTTTAAGGATCCGGTAGGCAAGATCTGGGAGCTGGCAGATCCGGTGGTTTCACCGGGATACACGGAAGGGCTGGAAGGCACTCCAAATGAAATCAAAATCAAATATCTTGCGGACAATGATTTTGCTGATCTGTGCGGAGATGCTCTCAAAGAAGCTATTTCAGACCGTATCAAGAAGAAGGACAGCCATCTGGGCGATTCCATGGCTGCGCAGGGTACCACGCCGAGGCGACTAACGGACTTAATCGGCTCTCTTTGCGATCTGACGTCTGGAAGCGGAGATAAGGGCACGCCCATTGTTTATATTCAAGGATATTTCGATAATTATACGATATAAAACAAGATAAAAAAGTGAAAATGAAAGAATAAATAAACGAAAAAACAGAAGCGCGTTGCTTCTGTTTTTTATTTTTGGTATGAAGCCTTGTCTCCTGTGCAAGGTCATTGAAGAGCAGACTTGTGTAAAATTAATCGTCTAACATGGACACGATATCCTGCTTCGGACGTGCGCCTACAGCCACATTGACTACCTTGCCTTCTTTGACTACAGCCAGTGTCGGGATGCTCATGACATTAAAAGCACTGGCAAGCTCAGGCTGTTCGTCAATATTTACCTTGCAGACCTTTGCGGTCGGCAGTTCTTTTGCAATTTCATCGACAATAGGGGAGACCATCTTGCATGGACCGCACCATGAAGCCCAAAAATCAATGAGTACCGGTTTGTCGGATTCCATTACTTCTGTTTGAAAATTATCTTTTGTTACTGTTAATGCTGACATATCTTTTCTCCTTTTTATCTTATATTTTCTATGCGTTCAAAATGTATTGGTTTATTTTATGTCACAATTATATTATATTTTATACCCAGATTCTGTGACATTATCACCGAATTAAAAAATAATTTATCCGCGGAGATATTTGATGGCGGAGGTTCCGGCAATAGCACCGTCGCTTACGGCTTTAGATATTTGAAGCAGCCCGCCGGTGCAGTCTCCCGCCGCATATAGCCCGGGAACGTTTGTGGACATATCAGCGTTTACTATGATTTTGTTCCCTTCGGTAAAAGCACCTATTTTTTTAGCCAGAGCAGTACTTCCCGCAGTTCCGTAAGCAATAAAGACGCCGTCCAGCCTGATCTGGTTTTCATGATTCAGCGTGACGGATTCCAGAGATCCGATTCCGCCTAACAGCGGGCTGGAAGGGCCGGGATTAAAGCTGGAAACGGATTGCCTTTCAATTTTAATTTCCTGTGGGAACGGAACGGCAGGTTCCGTACCATTTGTCAGTAATGTAACCGAATTGGCAACGGGGAGAAGCTCTTTTGCCTCATTTAATGCATATTCACCGTTCCCCAGTACACCCACATTTTTACCTCTGTAGAAAAAAGCATCGCAGATGGCGCAATAGCTGACTCCCTTTCCTTCCAATTCTTGCAGGCCTTTGATAGGAGGAGCCGTGCGGGAGGTACCTGTAGCCAGAATGACCGAATCCGAAAGGTATTCATGTTTATCCGTACGGACGGAGAAGGTCTGCCCATTCGGTGCAGAATCCGGTTCAGCCGTTATGCTACTGACGCTTACGACTTCTTCTTTGATCACCTTTGCTCCCAGACGCTTTGCCTGTGCGATGCCTGTTTCGACTAAGCGAGTACCGGATACAGGATATTCAAAACCATAATAATTTTCAATTTTATCAGCCTTTCCCAAAGAACCGAGGCCGCTTCCGATAACGGTGGTGTGAATCCCAGCTCGCACCGTATATAAGGCTGCGGAAATACCGGCGGGGCCATTACCTATAATGATCACATTTTTCATAATCAGCCTAAACCTTTCTGTTTTATATTCTGTCAACTAATTTTATATTTATATTAAAGCATAGATAAACTTAGAATTTCAACTATTATATGCTTATTTTCCTGAAAATGACGGAAAATATTCAGTGTGCAGGAAAAAGACGGTAAAGATATAAAAGAAAAAGAGGAGACAGTTATAAAAATTGCTCCTCCATCGATTTAAAAATGTTATAATACCTACTATGTAACTCGCCCTGAGACTACTCTGCAGGCGCAACGTCAACTTTTTCTTCCAGAACTTTTTCATATTCGGCAAAGATTGCGTCTTTGATTTTGTTTCTGGTTTCCGAAATAAGTGGATGGGCAATATCTCTAAAGTCCCCTTCACCCATCTTTCTGCTAGGCATTGCAATAAATAATCCGTTTTGGCCCTCAATGATTTTGATATCATGCACCACGAACTCATCATCAAAGGTAACAGAAACAACGGCCTTCATCTTTCCATCATCATTAACCTTACGAACCCTTACATCAGTAATATTCAAATCTGGTCACCATCCTTTCATGCCACAAAAATATGCTGCACATTTAATAAAATAGATATTTGCCAGTATTATACAATAACAACCAAAAAAATACAAGGGTTTTTGACTAAAAAATAAGTATTTTTTAAAAAATCTGACAATTGCTGTAGACCTCAATTTCCTTGGTATTTTCATCCACTTTGCCCAGATACAATAATGTGCAATAATCCTGTATCTTTTTTTTCTCGGGTTCTGTGGAAGCAATCACGATTCCGGTACCGACAATTTCGACTTCAAATTCTGCCAAGATATCTTTAATGCCCTTTACACTGCCGCCGGCACGCATAAAGTCGTCTATGATCAAAACCTTTGAACCGGGAACAACAGCCCGCTTTGACACGGACATTTTCTGCACCCGATCCGAGGAGCCCGAAAAATAATTAATGCTCAAAGTGGAGCCTTCCGATATCTTACTTTCCCGGCGAATGATGATCATCGGAAGATGTAACATATGTGCGGTCATGGTTGCAATAGGAATACCTTTTGTTTCAATGGTTGCGATGTATTCGGCTTTGTAATCCTGAAATTTTCTGGCAAAAACGGTTGCTACCTGTCTGGCTATATTGGCATCAAACATCACATCTGAGGTATATAAAAAACCTCCGCCCAAAATTCTGCTGCCGTCTCTGAGCTTTTCGCATAATTCCTCTTGAAGCAGTCTGCAATTCTCATCTGAAATATAGGGAATATATTTTACACCGCCGCCAGATCCGGATATGGTCTGTATGATTCCCAGATTCACGGATTGAAGCGTCTGCTTTGCCGTTAGCAAGTCCTCGCTTATACTGGATTTTGCCGCTCCGAAAAGAGTACAGAAATAGTTTAAGCTGTATAGCTTATTTGGAGTATCCGATAAAATTTTTATAATGGCTGCTACGCGTTCAGCTCTTTTCATGAGTGTCCTCCTACGTGTTAAATAAATCATGACGTTCATTGCACCATGCAAGCTCCGTGGCAGCATGATCCAATGGCGCTTCTTTACGGCAACGCCGATTTTAATCATTGCGTTCATTATAACACACAAGCATCTAATAAAATCGAATAATATTTTAATAAAATGCAGGATTTTTTTGAACAATTTATGGTATAATGAACCATGATGGGTTTATTGGAGCCTATTCAACATTAAATATATATTTTGGAGGCATAAATTGTGATAAATTTATCTGATTATAATCATATACATTGCATAGGAATCGGCGGTATCGGCCTGAGTGCCATTGCTGAGATTTTATTAAATAGAGGGTATACTGTTTCAGGATCTGATATGAAAGAAAGCGAAATAACAGATCGGCTGATTAAAAAGGGTGCCCATATTTTTTTGGGGCAACGGGAAAAAAATGTGGATGGCGCAGATTTAGTCGTGTATTCTTCGGCAGTCACCCAGGATAATCCCGAGATGGTGAGAGCTGCAGAATTGAATATTCCTGCGGTGACCAGAGCCACCATATTGGGCGTGCTTATGTCGGAATATAAAAACAGCATTGCCGTATCTGGAACCCATGGAAAGACGACTACTACATCCATGATCTCATTGATATTGGAACATGCACAAAAGGATCCAACTATTCTGGTAGGAGGAAATTTATCCGAAATCGGCGGCAACGTAAAAGTGGGAAAAAGTGAATTTTTCATTACGGAAGCATGCGAATATATGGACAGTTTTCTCCATTTAAAACCGAAAATTGAGATTATACTTAATATAGATTCAGACCATTTAGATTACTTTAAGGATATCGACCATATTGTCAGTTCTTTTAAAAAGTTTGCTGATCTCGTAGGGGAAGACGGTATGATCGTTGCCTACGAAGCAAATCCCTTCGTAAATGGTATTATAAAAGATTTACCCAATGCAGTGACTTTTGGATACAATGAAAACTGCACCTATTATGTAACGGATGTAGCCTTCAATTCTTTTGGAATGCCGCAATTTTACGT
Source organism: Aminipila luticellarii (assembly GCF_004103735.1). NCBI lineage: Bacteria > Bacillati > Bacillota > Clostridia > Peptostreptococcales > Anaerovoracaceae > Aminipila > Aminipila luticellarii. The sequence continues at coordinate 950,667 of NZ_CP035281.1, forward strand.
GAATCATGAGGGAAATAGACTTTGCACCATTCAGTTGTCCATACCGGGTGAGCACAATATTTTAAATGCGCTCGCTTCTTTTGCGTGCTGTCATTCTCTGGGAGTGGATATTGATGACATTGTGTCTACTTTAGAAAGTTATACTGGAACTCAGCGCAGATTTGATATTATCGGCATCACTTCCGACAATATTCAGATTGTTGATGATTATGCCCATCATCCGACGGAAATTAAAGCGACGCTTGCCGCGGCGCAGAACATTCCCCATAAAGATCTGTGGTGCCTATTCCAGCCCCATACGTATACCAGAACACTTGCCCTGTTTGACGAGTTTGCCGAGTCCTTTGACAAGGCAGATAAAATTGTCATGACTGAGATTTATGCTGCCAGAGAAAAAAATGTATACAAGATCAGTTCCAAGGAACTGGTGAGCGAAATAAAGAGATTACATCCGACAAAGGATGTATACTATTTCAGCGATTTTGATGAAATTGCCAATTTTGTTATTAATAATGCTCAGAGCGGAGATTTGGTCATAACTATGGGAGCGGGAGATATTTATAAGGTCGCGGAAATTATTTTGGAAAAAGACAGAAGGAGATAACAGAAGAATTATGACAATGGAAGAATGTCTTGAATTGGAAAAGCAAAGATTGGAAATAAATAAAAAACATTTGGAAAATGGAGTAAGATTTGTGGATATAAGGACTGCTTACATAGGATCGGAGGTAAAAATAGGAGCAGGAACTGTAATTTATCCTTGTGTTACACTAGAAGGAAGAGTTATAATCGGAGTTGACTGCGTTATTGGGCAGAATACCAGAATCGTGGATTCTACCATCGGAGACTGTACGGATATTCAGAGTTCGGTTATTACGGAAAGCTCAGTGGGAAGCAATACAAAGGTCGGACCTTTTGCTTATCTCAGACCGAACAGTACGATTGGGAACCATTGCAAGGTAGGTGACTTTGTGGAAGTTAAAAATTCCAGCATGGGCGATGGAGCAAAGGCATCTCACCTCACCTATATCGGGGATTCCGATGTGGGCAGAGACGTAAATCTCGGCTGTGGAGTCGTATTTGTAAATTATGATGGGAAAAATAAACACCGCTCGGTTATTGGGGACGGCGCTTTTATCGGTTGTAACACGAATCTTGTTTCACCGGTAACCGTTGAGGCAGGCTCCTATATAGCAGCGGGCAGTACAGTAACGAAGAATGTTCCGAAGGGTTCCCTTTATGTGGCTCGTGCTAAGGAAAGGATTATCGAAGGCTGGGTAGAACGCAGGGGGCTATTAGAGAAAAAGAATAAATAATTTTAATTTGGATGAAAATGAAAACGGAAGTTAATTTTTTATTTAAGAATTAAGATAGTATTATCGAAGAAGCTATGGATAAAAACAGAAAGAGGTGTAGAAAACAAATGAAAAGCGGAGCATTTTCAGATTTCAAGATTTTTACGGGCAATTCACATCCGGCACTGGCCGAGGAAGTTGCTAAGATTATGGGAAAACCATTAGGCAAGGCTACGGTGAGTACGTTCAGCGACGGAGAAATATCCGTAAATTTATGGGAAACGGTAAGAGGTATGGATACTTACATTGTTCAGCCGACCTGCAATCCTGTAAACAACAGCCTGATGGAAGTCCTGATCATGATCGATGCGATGAAGAGAGCGTCAGCCGGCAGAATTAATGCGGTTATCCCTTATTATGGTTATGCTCGTCAGGATCGAAAAGCAAAAGCAAGAGATCCTATTACGGCAAAGCTGGTAGCAGATCTGATCGTTGCTGCGGGAGCTGACAGAGTGGTTACAATGGATTTACATGCGGCACAGATCCAGGGATATTTTAATATTCCCGTGGATCATCTGGTAGGGATGCCTATTTTAGTGAAATATTTCCAGGATAAAAATCTGGAGGATCTGGTTATCGTATCTCCGGATCATGGAAGTGTTACGAGAGCAAGAAATATGGCACAACCTTTAAATGCTCCGATTGCCATTGTTGATAAGAGAAGACCTGAACCAAACAAGTCGGAAATTATGAATATCATCGGTGATATTGAAGGCAAAACAGCTATTCTGGTAGACGATATGATCGATACGGCCGGTACGATTACCAATGCTGCAAATGCTTTAAAAGGCCTTGGAGCAAAGGAAGTATACGCATGTGCTACTCATCCGATTCTTTCCGGTCCGGCTATTGAAAGAATTGCAGATTCAGCGATTAAAGAACTGGTTCTCTTAAATACCGCACCAATTCCGGAGGAAAAAATAATCGATAAAATTAAAGTGCTTTCTGTAGCACCGCTGTTTGCGGAAGCTATGATGAGAATTTTTACAAACGATTCAATCAGTAAGCTATTTGATTAATACTATAGATAAAAGGATAATATAAAATTATGTACGTAATTGTTGGACTTGGAAATCCGGGAAAGAAATATGAGAATACAAGGCACAATATTGGATTTATCACCTTGGATTATCTGGCTGACAGGCATGGAATCAAAATTACAAAGATAAAACATAAGGCTTTGGTCGGAGAAGGAAACATCTCCGGCCAAAAAGTTTTATTGGTCAAGCCGCAGACCTATATGAATTTAAGCGGCAATTCTGTGCGTGAGGTTATGGAATATTATAAAGCGGACATAGAAAAGTTGCTGGTCATCTATGATGATATCGACATACCGGCAGGGAGTGTGCGCATTCGGAAAAAAGGAAGTGCAGGCACTCATAACGGGATGCGTTCGGTGGTATATGATCTGCAGTCCGATCAATTTCCAAGGATAAGAATTGGCATGGGAAACAGTAAATATGCCGACTTAAAAGATTTTGTCGTTTCCGGCTTTTCCAAAGAGGAGAAAGAAATTTTTGAAAAGGCCGTGGCTCATACAGCTGATGCTATAGAGTGTTTTTTACAATTTGGCATAGACAAGGCGATGAATGAATACAATACAAAAGGAGCTGTAGGAGAAGAGAAGGGTAATGAGTGATAATAAAATCATAAATATATCCGGAATATCAGAAGGACGGGTAGCACCTGTCAGCGCTTATATTGCAGGGAAGAAAACGGGGCCGACCCTGGTGGTGACCTCCTCTGCTATCAAAGCAAAGCGACTGGGGGAAGACCTGTCTTTTTTTGCCCATAAAACGGTTTATATCATGCCTGATACGGGAGAAATGTTTCTTAGATATGAAGCAAAGACGCATCATGAGCTTCTGGATCGACTAAAAATTTTAAAGGCATTGGTAACCGGAGAAGACTGCCTTGTCGTGGCACCCATAGCTGCCGCATTGAAAAAAATGTCCTCTGCGGATACTTTTAAAAAGAATGTAATTCGGCTGAATCTGGGAGATGAAGTGAACCTGGAGGACGTGAAGCAGAGACTGGTAGCTATGGGTTATGAGAGAGTTCCTATGGTAGATGCCAAGGGACAGTTCAGTGTTCGCGGAAGCATCATAGATGTTTTTACGGCGGATGCGGAACATCCATACAGGGTTGAGCTTTTTGACGTAGAAGTAGATTCCATAAGAAGTTTTGATCTGGATACTCAACGGGCTTCAAAAAATTTAAACAATATAACCATTTTTCCGGCGGAGCTTTTGCAGAACGAGAGAGAAATCTTTGATAAAGCAGCTAAAAAAATAAATAAGGAATATTCTGCGTATATTAAACGCTTAAGCAATAAAGAAGAAAAAAGTAAAGAAGAAATTCATAAAATCGAGCAGCTTGAAAAAAGAAAAAATGAACTGTTGGAATACGTTGAAAACAGCACAAATATTCAGCTGCTGGAAAACTATATTTATTATTTCTACGAAGAAACAGCTTATTTGCACGATTACCTGCCCGAAGGTTCCACGGTTATGATCGATGATCCGGATAGGGTGATCGAAGCCATGGAAGCACGGATCAAAGAGTTCAAGATGGATTTTGAAGTCTTACTTGAAACAGGTTACGTGATACCAAAAGATTATAAATCTTTTTCGGATGAAAAAGAGTACTTTAAACTATATGAACAACCTGCTGTATACTTATTTACGCCTTTTCAGAAGCGGATCAAGGGGGATGTCAAACTTGCAGAGCTTCATCATGTCATAAGTAAACAGGGACCTGTATTTAACGGCAGGATGGATCTCCTGGCAGAAGCATTAAAACGATATGTCAGCGAAAATTATCAAATCACTATTGTATGCTCCACAGACGAGCGGGTTGAAAACCTGTCTGAATTTGTAGAGCGGAGCGGTCTGACGGGAAAAATTACGTTTAAGAAAGGCAGCATTACCGGAGGAATGGAATTCCCTGAGGAAAAGGTATGCTACATCTGGGACGGCGATATTTTTACCAATCAAAAACAAGGGAAGCACAGGCCGAAAAAAAACAATCAGAAGGGCAAAGCAATCCAAAGCTTTTCCGATTTGCGCAAAGGAGATTTTGTCGTACATGAGAACCATGGAATCGGTAAATTTCTGGGGATTGAGCAGCTGGTTGTACAGCAGGTAAAAAAGGACTATTTAAAGATAAAATACGCCGGAGAGGATATGCTTTACGTACCGGTAGAGCAGATGGATCTGATTCAGAAGTACGTTAGCGCAGACGGTGCGACGCCGAAGATCAACAAATTATCCGGCAGTGAGTGGAAAAAAACAAAGGCGAAGGCGAAGGCGGCTATTGCCAATATGGCTAAAGAGCTGCTGGAGCTTTCGGCAGCAAGGCAGATCGAAAAAGGGCATGCTTTTTCAGAAGATACGGTTTGGCAAAAAGAGTTTGAGGATAGTTTTCCGTATCAGGAGACCGCAGATCAGTTGAGAGCAATCAGCGAAATAAAGGCCGATATGGAACGTCCGATTGCCATGGACAGACTCCTTTGCGGAGATGTGGGCTATGGGAAAACGGAAGTAGCGGCCAGAGCTTTGTTTAAGTGTGTGGCGGAAGGAAAACAGGCTGCTGTTTTAGTGCCGACTACGATATTGGCGAATCAGCACTATATGACGCTGAAAGACCGGTTTGAAAAATTCCCGTTCAAGATGGAAATGCTTTGCAGATTCCGAAGTGACCGGCAGCAGGATGAGATCGTGACTCAGCTGGAAAAAGGTACCGTGGATTTAGTGATCGGTACGCACAGGATGCTTTCCAAGGATGTTAAATTTAAGAATTTGGGTCTGCTGGTCATAGATGAAGAGCAGCGGTTTGGCGTTCAGCATAAAGAAGCCATCAAGCAGCTGAGGAAGAATGTGGATGTTCTTACCATGTCCGCTACTCCGATTCCAAGGACGCTTCATATGTCCCTGGTAGGTATAAAGGATATGAGTTTGATAGAAGAACCGCCGGAAGAAAGATATCCGGTGCAGACCTATGTGCTGGAGCAGGAAGACGAACTGATTAAAACGGCTATTGAAAGGGAACTGGCAAGGGATGGACAGGTCTATATTATTTTTAACCGGGTACTTGGAATCAACAAAATAGCTGCCCAGATAAACCGGCTTGTTCCTCATGCAAAGGTGGAAGTGGCTCACGGGCAGATGAACGAGCATGAGCTGGAAGATATTATGATTCGGTTTATCAATAACGAAAGCAATGTACTGGTGGCCACTACCATTGTAGAATCCGGTATAGACATTCCAAATGCCAATACCATTATTATGCTGGATGCGGACAGACTGGGATTGGCGCAGCTTTATCAGCTGCGGGGCAGAGTCGGCAGAAGTACGAGGCTTTCCTATGCCTATCTGATGTTCCAAAGGGATAAGGTCCTTTCTGAGGTGGCTGAAAAAAGACTGCGGGCAATCAAAGAATTTACGGAGTTTGGTGCCGGATTTAAGGTGGCTATGAGAGACCTTGAAATAAGAGGAGCAGGAAATCTTCTGGGAATGGAACAGCACGGGCATATGATGATGATTGGTTACGAGCTGTACTGTAAACTGGTGGATGATGCGGTGAGAGCTTTAGGCGGAGAAGTCGTAAATCCGGATCGGGAAGAGGCTTCCATAGAGCTTCAGGTCACGGCCTATATTCCGGACAGATATATCGCAGATGAAGTCCTTAAGCTTCAAATGTATAAAAAAATTGCTGCTATTGACAGCTTGGAGGCAGAGGAAGAGATTATTGATGAATTGATTGACCGGTTTGGAGAAATTCCTAAAGAAACTATGAACTTGATTAAGGTTTCAAGAATACGCTCCATGGCTGAGAGCTTGTGTATTACAAGAATACATGAGGACGGAAATAAGATCGTCTTTGATTTCGCTCCGGAAAACCCACTTAAGGCACAGGCTTATGGAAGGCTGTCCGCCAGCTTTGGAATGCGAATCTTTATTCACGGCGGTGTAAAACCGATGGTGAGATACACTATGGAGAAAAATAACAAGCTGGAAGAAACCCTTAGGGTGCTTGAAATCATGAGAGAAGAGTAGCTATAAAAAACCTGGCGATATAGTAACGGACTGCCCTGAAGGAATCCGTTCATTTTAGCCAGGTTTTGTTTTGTTCAGCTTTCCATTTGACGTGCAAGGAAGGTTGCACCGATTTCAGCGGCTTTCAGTTCCGCATCGCCTAATACTTTATCGTCTTTTGGCAATATGGTAATGGAGCCTATGGAATCTCCCTGAGAGATAATAGGTACAACGATTTTGTTTTGCTCTGTTAATCTGTTTTTACTTTGAATAATTCGATCTAATTCATGATCAATCTTTTTGTCTAACAAATCTTTCTTCATCCCGCCTGATACAGCGATGATCTGGTCCGTATCAGATACAACAACGGTGCTCCCCAAAACGCTAGATGCTGTTTCTGCATATTCACCTGCAAATTGGCTAAGCTCGTTAATAGGAGAATATTTCTTCAATATTACTTCGCCGTCTTTGCTGGTATAAATTTCAAGAGGATCTCCCTCCCGGATTCTGAGGACTCTTCTTATTTCCTTTGGTATAACAACTCTGCCGAGGTCGTCTATCCTTCTAACTATGCCTGTTGCTTTCATAAATGATTCCTCCTAAATACTATTTTGGTTTAAAATGCAAGTTGTTTTTAATTCTTGCTAAAATTTTATTCATATTGTTTGTAACTGAGGAAAATTTATACTCGGCATTGAGAAAAATAATGCTAACAAAAGTTGGAAACCATATGGAACGGTTCTGAGAAAAAAGATGAAATATAGTTACTTGCATGGTATAATATAATGTCTATGTAATAAAATTACGAAATAGAGGAGGTTTCAAATGATTTTTACAAATATATCAATTTTAGATGAAAATATGCAGTTACAGGAAAATATGTATGTAGGAATAAAAAATGAAAAAATCGATTATATTGGTAAGGAGATGCCATTTACGGATTATGGAGAAAGCTATCCCGGAAAAGGAAAGCTTTTGATGAGCGGATTTTATAATACTCATGCTCATTCTCCGATGACCCTGCTCAGAGGATATGGTGAAAATCTGGCCTTGCAAGCATGGCTGAATGAAAGAATTTTTCCTTTTGAAGCTAAATTAGACGGCAACGCCGTTTATTGGGGAACCATGTTGGCTATGGCTGAATCGCTTCGATTCGGCATTGTATCAACTACAGATATGTACTATTTTTGTGAAGACATGGTAAAAGCCATAGAACAGGCCGGAACAAAAGACAATGTGGGCAGAGGGGTTACCAATTTTACGGATTCCGATTTATACTCTCTGGAAAGCTTTTCGGAAATGAAAGCTTTGTATGGAAACTATCATAATACAGCCGGCGGAAGAATAAAAATTGACATGAGCCTGCATGCAGAATATACCTCCAATCCAAAGACGGTTCAGCAAATGGCAGCCTATACAAAGGCTATCGGAGCCAATATGCACGTACATGTCTCAGAAACGAAATTGGAGCATGAAGAATGTAAGGCAAGGCATAACGGCATGACGCCTATACAGTACTTCAATGATCTGGGTCTGCTGGATTCCAAGACAACGGCGGCGCATTGCGTCTGGGTGGAGCCGGAGGATATGGATATCATGAAAGAAAAAGGCGTTACAGTGGCAAGTAATCCAATCAGCAATTTGAAATTAGCCAGCGGTGTCTGCAACGTTCCCGAATTGCTGAAAAGGGGAATCAATGTTTCCATAGGAACGGACAGTGTTTCCAGCAATAACAGTTTAGATTTTATTGAAGAAATGAAGATTTTTGCAATTTCTTCTAAGGAAAAGTATCAAGACCCGACGGCTGTCACACCGACAGAAACTCTTTATGCAGCCACAAGAGCAGGTGCTCTGTCGCAGGGAAGAGAAGATTGCGGAAAGCTGGCTGTGGGATATAAAGCCGATGTGATCGTTCTGGATATTATGAAACCAAACTTTGTGCCTGTTCACGATATGGTAAATAATATCGTATATTCCGCCTGTGGGGGAGATGTTGTGTTGACAATGGTCGATGGAAAGGTACTGTATAAAGATGGAGTATACACCACTATAGACCTTGAAAAGACAATGTTTGAGACGAATAAGGCAACGAAGAATATAATAAGTCAGCTATAAAAGGAGTTTAGAGAATGGCAAAAAAATCCTTTGTTCAAGGTGCCGTAATCCTTGGTATTGCGGGTATAATAATAAAAGTGTTAGGGGCATTCTTCAGAATTCCTTTGGCTAATTTAATAGGATCTGAGGGTATGGGATATTACCAGACTGCATATCCTATATATGTTCTGTTTTTAACCCTGGCAACTGCGGGCATTCCCATCGCTATTTCAAGAATGGTTTCGGAGAGGATTGCCGTCGATGATTATTATGAGGCTCATAAAGTTTTTCGGGTTTCTTTTATTCTGCTTTTTTGTATCGGAATTGTTTCCGCCGCCATATGTTTTTTTGGTGCCGGTCTTCTGGTAGGAACCATGGGAAATCCCGGTGCTAAACTGGCTATGATGGCTATCGCTCCGGCTTTGCTGTTTGTCCCGATGCAGGCTGCATACCGCGGATATTTTCAAGGAATGCAGGATATGAAGCTAACGGCAGTGTCTCAAGTTACAGAACAGTTCTGCCGAGTAGTTGTCGGCTTGTTTTTAGCCTATTTTCTTGTGAAATTCGGAAGAGAATATGCTGCGGCAGGAGCCTCTTTTGGAGCCACGGCAGGCGCCATCGGAGGTGTTCTGACAGTCGTAATCATTTATTTATATAAAAGAGGTTCTTTAGAGCATAACATCCAGAGGACGAAGAGAAGCAGCAGTGAGAGCAGCAGCAGTATTTTAGCAAAAATCTTTATGATCGCCATTCCGGTTACCATTGGTGCAGCCATTATGCCGATTATGAATGCAATCGACGTGGGCATCGTCATGCGCCGGCTGCAAGCCACGGGGTGGACGTATGCAGCGGCTAACAGCATGTATGGTCAGCTTACCGGCATGGCAGGACCGCTCATTAATTTTCCGCAGGTTTTAACTCAGGCTGTAGCCATGAGTCTGGTTCCGGCGGTAGCTGCGGCTCATAAGCAGAAGGATATGCATTTTCTTCGTGAAAACGTTCAAATGGGACTTAGAATGGCTATTATTATCGGATTGCCGTGTGCCTTTGGGCTGATGGCTCTGTCTGAGCCCATCATGCTGCTTCTTTACCCAATGCAGAGAGAAAGTGCCATGAATGCCGCACCATGCCTGTTTATTATGGCCATTGGGGTGATCTTCTTATCTACCGTGCAGACCTTGACCGGCGTACTGCAAGGCGTAGGAAAGCAAATGATCCCTGTAAGGAATCTGTTCATTGGGGCAATAATGAAAGTCATTATTACTTATACATTAACTGGAGTCGAACAGATCAACGTAAAGGGCGCGGCCATTGGAACTGTTGCAGCTTATATGATTGCGGCGACGTTGAATGTAATGGCTGTTAAAAAGTACACCGGAGCAAAATTTGACTTTATGCTCACCTATGTAAAACCAACGATTTCCACCTTATTTATGGCAGCTGCCGCTGTGTTTGTTCATCGTGTCCTATTTGGTATGGTGGGAAATGCCTTAGCTACATTAATGGCTGTCTGCGTAGCAGGTGCGGTTTATTGTGTGATGCTTTTTGTCACAAAGTCTGTTAAGAGGGAAGAAATTGTTCATATGCCTAAGGGAAAGACCTTACTTAACATAATGGATAAGTTTAAGCGATAAATGCAATCGGAGATAGAGATGGAACAAAAACAAGAGATTTTGGAAGAATATAAGCACTTATATGAGAAAGCGGCAACTGAAGGAGAAGCCGTTGTACGTTTAATTGAAATTATTAAGATTTTAAGAAAAGAATGTCCGTGGGATAGAGAGCAGACGCATGAAAGCCTTAGAAAATGCATGATAGAAGAGGCTTATGAGGCGGTTGAGGCCATTAATAATGACGATGTGGATAATCTGGAGGAGGAATTAGGAGATGTTCTCCTTCAAGTGATTTTCCACAGTAGATTGGCAGAAGAAGAAAATAAATTTAATTTTGTGACGGTTGTCAATAGAGAATGCGAAAAAATGCTTAGAAGACATCCACATGTTTTTTTGAAAGAAACCATTAAAACTATTGACAAAGTCATTGAAAAATGGGAAAATGTGAAAAGAAATGAGAAGGGGATCACAGACTGCAAGTCAAGGCTTGAGAATGTTCCAAGAGCATTGCCTGCTTTGATGCGTAGTTGTAAGGTTCAAGCCAAAGCGGCGGAAGTCGGTTTTGACTGGGATGATGTGAAATGCGCTTTTCACAAAATAAGAGAAGAGACTGAAGAACTAAAAGAGGTTTATGACAGGGATGATAAGGACGGCATTACGGAGGAACTGGGCGATTTGCTTTTTTCAGTTGTTAATGTTGCTCGATTTCTAAAGGTAGACCCGGAAGAGGCGTTAAATCTTACTTCCGATAAGTTTATTAGGAGGTTTAGCTTTATTGAAGACACAGCCAGGGCTCGTAAAGTTTCACTTGAGGACATGTCTTTGAAAGAGATGGACAAGCTGTGGGATATGGCAAAGATGTTAGAGAAAAAGCCTAATGCTGATTAATTTCGAGTTGCTTTAGTCACGTTTTATATTTTAAGGAGGTTTATATTCATGAACAAAGCTGAGTTAGTTGCTAGCGTAGCAGAAAAAACAGGTTTTACAAAGAAGGATGCTGAAACAGCAGTAAATGCATTTGTTGCAAGTGTTGAAGAGGCATTGGTAAAGGATGAAAAGGTACAGTTAATTGGATTTGGTACTTTTGAAACTCGTCAGAGAAAGGCAAGACAGGGAAGAAATCCTAGAAAGCCTGGAGAAACTATTGAAATCGCTGCAGCAAAGGCTCCTGTCTTTAAAGCTGGAAAAGCACTTAAGGACGCTGTAAACAAATAAGCTTAGATATACAAATTAAGGGTAGCCTCAGGGTTACCCTTTTTATATGATTGGCAGAAGGGAAAAGGGTACATGAGAATTGATAAATTTCTAAAAAATTCCAGATTAATTAAACGAAGGACGATTGCAAAAGAAGCCTGCGATCAGGAACGCATTACCATCAATGATAAAATCGCAAAGGCGGGAAGTGAAGTAAAGCCCGGTGACATCATTCACATTCAATTTGGTAACAGTTCCATAAAGGCGAGAGTTCTTGTTCTGTCGGAATCTTGTAAAAAAGAAGATGCGGCATCTATGTATGAAATCATTCAGTAATCTGATGAGGTTCTGCGCACATGAAAAATCCCTCTAAAGCAGTTTGTATTTACATGATCTGCTTTTAGAGGGATTTTATCAAAAATACACGTTTTTTCTGTTTGTCAGATGACTTTTTTTAGATACTTATTCCACACTAACGGAATCAGAAGTGTTTGAACCGGTATGGCAAAAGCTATTTTAATAAGTCTTGCGGGTAACAATACCAGGATGCCTTTTCCTGTCATGATGTATAGCCAAAAAGTATCCAGACCTAGATTCCAAAGGCAGCAGACCAACAGGGAAGCGAGGAAAGCACGCTGATATGTAATATTTTTTTTGTACAGGATGATGCCGAAGGTGGCACCGGTTAAAAATGCTGTCAGGGTGAAGCCTGGGAAATATGCGCCGGTGGGAAAAATCATCATGCCGATCAGATCTCCCAGTGCATAGGCCATTCCGGACCAAAGAGGACCAAACAGGATACCTAGCATAGCAACCGGCAGAAAGCCAAACCCCAGTCTTAGAATAGGGGTGTTTATGGAACAGAATCTGGTTAAGATGATTTCCAGAGCAATAAACAGACCCATTATGATAAGTTGTCTGATTTTTGAGTTATTTTGCATATAAAAAACTCCTTTCTCTATAAATTAAGTAGTGAACTACATGAAAGAGAAAAGAGCAAACGTCTCTTTATGTAGTAGCGGACGCAATATTGTACCGCAAACCAACGAATCGCTGTTTTTCGTTCATAAGCAACATCCCATCTTATGACACTTGACGCACAATATTTACTCTACTTTTTAGGACAATATAACACAATCAATGCATATATGCAATGATTATTCCGTCTAAAAATAATTTTTCTAAAAGAGGTTGGACAGAGAAAAAGTTTCATTATCATGAAGGAACTTCAGCTGCTCTTTCAAACAAGACAATTCTCCGGAGGAATTGGAATCATCTTCGCATATAATATAATATTTTGCCCGCGCAATGGAATAATCGGCAGCATTGAGCTTATCCGTACTGAAAAAGAAGCAGGCAATTTTTTTATAATCATGCCAGTCATCTTCAAATTTATTGAATCTGTCTTTTGCCTGTTCCCAATTACCATCTTCCACATCTGCTAAAATATCCTGCTCTATGGTATCTGTAAATTCATGAATCTTATTGTCCGAATAATTCGTATAAAGCAGGCAGGAACCTACTAACAGGAGAAGACAGGATAAAGAGATAAGGAAAGACCTCATATAATCACCTCCACGGAAATTTTCCCGTCTTTTGAAGGTTGGTATACATGAAGCTGTTTCTGCTCATCACAGAACGCCATTAAGACTTCTTTGTAAGAAACTATTTTCATAGGGAGCAAAAGAGATTTTAAATAGTCCTCGTCCCAACCTACTTTATTGAGGTTGCTTTTGTATAAGAATCCGTCACATATTAACACCAAAGGCATGATTTCTTTTGGTTTAACGATTCCCATATCACTAGGGGTAAGAGGTCTTTTATCTGGTTTGGGAATAACCGATAGATCCCCGTTGGATTCGATCACAGCATAGGCTACATCGGACAGAGAAGGAGAGTTTTTCAATCTTAGTTGCTCCGTCAAATCATTAATATTGATTCGCAGCCTTTTTAATTCCAGTTCATTAATCGCTCCATCCTCTATTAATATACTTGGCCTACCATTGATAAAGTTTTTAAACCATTCGCACTTTAAAGATAAGTAAGAAATAGTAACTTGAAGGAATAGCAGCGTAAAAATCGCAATAGTGCCATTAATTAAAGATAAATTCGTATCCTCAATCGGCAGCGATGCCAGTTCAGCTATCATGAAGAGAATGACCATTTGAAACGGTGAGAGTTTTGAAAGCTCCGATTTACCCATGATGCGAATTGCAAACAGAACCATTAAATATAAAATTCCGGTTCTTATTAATATTATAGTCAATTTTACAGCACCTCCTAATGTCTAATATTAAAAATGCCTCCATAATTCCGCAATTATAAGTATTCTGTACATAATTTAAAAGGGTTATACTTGAAAACTAGCTAAAAGACATATAAAAGCAGAACAAATTAAGAAAACCTCGATAATCTAAATCAATAAAAAATATGAAAGGTGAAATGAAGGCTCACGATAAATGTGCAGGAAGGTAAAATAAACACGAATTGGAACGGCGTTGCCGCAGGGAAGCATTCGTAGAATTGCATGGAGACGGTGCTTACATGATATAATGAACGAATGCAATGATTAAAATCGGCGTTGCTGTAAAGAAGCGTTGATTGAATCATGCTGCGATGTAGTTCGCATGATATAATAAGGCTGGATTTAAAAGAAAATGTAAATTACAGTATAAATAAAAAAGCTAAGATAAAAACTTGAAAAAAGTGTTGACAGAGAGAGGATAGTTTGGTATCCTAATAAAGCTGTCCCGTGAGACAGGGCTACTCCTTCCAAAAAGGATACCCCCTACATCTTGTAGTTCGAGCTGAAATAAGGACAAAACAAATCTATATTTTGTTTGAACTGAAAAACTCGAATGATTGAATAAACTAGAAAAAAATGAAAAAAGATGTTGACAAAGTTGCGGAATAGTATTATGATATAAAAGTTCCTTACGGAACGGTGCTGACGGTGTAAACCGCAGAAGCGCATGAACCTTGAAAACTTCATAGTGTAAAAGAATTAGTCAAGAGAACATTAGCTTGTTCTCAAAACTAAGTACAACACACTTAAAGCTATAATTTGAATGTAAATTCGGTTAAGGCTTTAATTGGTAAGACGAATTCAAAGTTTGAATGAGTCAACGTACAATTCTAAAAAACAACAATAATTCTAGGATTTATGCTTTGCATAAATTAAAGAATCAGCAAAACGCAAACGCGTTTAGCTTGAGTTAGAGACTCGATTTTATCTCGTTCAACTCTAAGTCGATCTGTAAAGGTGAGATGTAGAGGAAAGACGAGTAAGATACCATTTAATAAAGAGTTTGATCCTGGCTCAGGATGAACGCTGGCGGCGTGCCTAACACATGCAAGTCGAGCGAGAAATCTATAAGCGAATCTTCGGAAGAGCGAGTAGATGGAAAGCGGCGGACGGGTGAGTAACGCGTAGGCAACCTGCCTCATGCAGAGGGATAGCCTCGGGAAACCGGGATTAAGACCTCATGACGCTGGAGGAACACATGTTCTTCTGGTCAAAGATTTATCGGCATGAGATGGGCCTGCGTCTGATTAGCTAGTTGGTAGGGTAACGGCCTACCAAGGCAACGATCAGTAGCCGACCTGAGAGGGTAATCGGCCACATTGGAACTGAGACACGGTCCAAACTCCTACGGGAGGCAGCAGTGGGGAATATTGCACAATGGGCGAAAGCCTGATGCAGCAACGCCGCGTGAGCGAAGAAGGCCTTTGGGTCGTAAAGCTCTGTTGGAAGGGAAGAAAGAAATGACGGTACCTTCTGAGGAAGCCCCGGCTAACTACGTGCCAGCAGCCGCGGTAATACGTAGGGGGCGAGCGTTATCCGGAATTATTGGGCGTAAAGAGTGCGTAGGTGGCCAGGTAAGCGTGGGGTGAAAGGCAATAGCTTAACTATTGTAAGCCTTGCGAACTGTCTGGCTTGAGTGCAGGAGAGGAAAGCGGAATTCCTAGTGTAGCGGTGAAATGCGTAGATATTAGGAGGAACACCAGTGGCGAAGGCGGCTTTCTGGACTGTAACTGACACTGAGGCACGAAAGCGTGGGGAGCAAACAGGATTAGATACCCTGGTAGTCCACGCCGTAAACGATGAGCACTAGGTGTCGGGGCCGCAAGGCTTCGGTGCCGCAGTTAACGCATTAAGTGCTCCGCCTGGGGAGTACGCACGCAAGTGTGAAACTCAAAGGAATTGACGGGGACCCGCACAAGCAGCGGAGCATGTGGTTTAATTCGAAGCAACGCGAAGAACCTTACCAGGACTTGACATCCTACTGACAGACCCGTAACGGGGTCCTTCTTCGGACAGTAGAGACAGGTGGTGCATGGTTGTCGTCAGCTCGTGTCGTGAGATGTTGGGTTAAGTCCCGCAACGAGCGCAACCCTTGTCAATAGTTGCCAGCAGTAAGATGGGCACTCTATTGAGACTGCCGTGGATAACACGGAGGAAGGTGGGGATGACGTCAAATCATCATGCCCCTTATGTTCTGGGCTACACACGTGCTACAATGGCTGGAACAGAGAGAAGCGAGACTGTGAAGTGGAGCAAATCTTAGAAAACCAGTCCCAGTTCGGATTGCAGGCTGCAACTCGCCTGCATGAAGTTGGAGTTGCTAGTAATCGCAGATCAGAATGCTGCGGTGAATGCGTTCCCGGGTCTTGTACACACCGCCCGTCACACCATGGAAGTTGGGGGTGCCCGAAGTCGGCTAGTAAATAGGCTGCCTAAGGCAAAACCAATGACTGGGGTGAAGTCGTAACAAGGTAGCCGTATCGGAAGGTGCGGCTGGATCACCTCCTTTCTAAGGAGACTAAAGTCTTTTGCACTATGAGTTTTATACATGGGCTTGTAGCTCAGGTGGTTAGAGCGCACGCCTGATAAGCGTGAGGTCGGAGGTTCGAGTCCTCCCAAGCCCACCAGAACACATTTTTTAATGTGTGAAAAGGTCTAAAGGGATGAGAACCTGAAAAGGAAAGAATTCTTTTAAACCACCAGAACTTTGAAGGAAGTTCGGGAATGTACTTTGAAAACTGGATAATATGCAATAAATATCAGAAATCAAAAGTATGTGATATGAAAATATCTTCATACAAATTGACAACGAAATCGAGGTTATCTATGAGAATAGATAGCAAACAGTTATATAACAAGACAGAGTCTTTTCGAGCCGAGAGGCAAGGAAGAATGATGTCGGGTGTAAAATATGACTACGATTTCAACCGAGAAACCAGAAGAAATGCAAGCTTTTTTACTAAAGCGAAGTTTCTTAACAAATACAAATCCTGTTTAACGCTAAACAGGTAAAATGCTGGTCAAGCAATAAAGAGCATAAGGTGAATGCCTTGGCACTAGGAGCCGACGAAGGACGTGGCAAGCTGCGAAAAGCTGCGGTGAGGAGCAAACATCCGTGAACCCGCAGATGTCCGAATGGGGGAACCCACCTATGGTAATGCGTAGGTATCCTATGATGAATATATAGTCATAGAGAAGGTAACCCGGGGAACTGAAACATCTAAGTACCCGGAGGAAGAGAAAGAAACATCGATTTCCTAAGTAGCGGCGAGCGAAAGGGAAAGAGGCCAAACCATAGTTTACTATGGGGTTGAGGACACTCATCATGTATGGCGTGTATAGTCGAAGCTGTTTGGAAAGGCAGACCGAAGAGGGTAAAAGTCCCGTAGACGAAATGCACAAGATGCAGAGTGGATCCAGAGTACCACCGGACACGTGAAACCCGGTGGGAAGCCGGGGGGCCCACCCCCCAAGCCTAAATACTACCTAGTGACCGATAGAGAATAGTACCGTGAGGGAAAGGTGAAAAGAACCCCGGGAGGGGAGTGAAAGAGAACCTGAAACCTTATGCTTACAAGCAAAGGGAGCGCAAGTGACCTTGTACTTTTTGTAGAACGGGCCAACGAGTTATGGTGTGTAGCGAGGTTAAGGTGCTGGAGCACCGGAGCCGAAGCGAAAGCGAGTCTTAAAAGGGCGAGTTAGTTATATGCTGTAGACCCGAAACCGGGTGACCTATCCATGTGCAGGTTGAAGCGAGAGTAAAATCTCGTGGAGGACCGAACTCATGTCTGTTGAAAAAGGCTGGGATGACGTGTGGATAGCGGTGAAATTCCAATCGAACCCGGATATAGCTGGTTCTCCTCGAAATAGCTTTAGGGCTAGCCTCAAGGAATGTGATACTCGGAGGTAGAGCACTGAATGTTCTAGGGGCCTTCACCGGTTACCGAAAACTATCAAACTCCGAATGCCGAAGTATTAAACTTGGGAGTCAGACTATGTGAGATAAGTTTCATAGTCGAAAGGGAAACAGCCCAGACCAACAGCTAAGGTCCCAAAATGTAAGTTAAGTGGAAAAGGATGTGGAGCTGCATAAACAGCTAGGATGTTGGCTTAGAAGCAGCCACTCATTTAAAGAGTGCGTAATAGCTCACTAGTCGAGTGGCTCTGCGCCGAAGATAAACGGGGCTAAAACTTACTACCGAAGCTTTGGAATATCAGTAATGATGTTGGTAGAGGAGCATCGTATACGGGCAGAAGCAGAGATGGAAGTCTATGTGGACTGTATACGAGAGAGAATGTTGGCATGAGTAGCGTAAGGCAGGTGAGAATCCTGTCCACCGAAAATCTAAGGTTTCCTGAGGAAGGTTCGTCCACTCAGGGTTAGTCGGGGCCTAAGCCGAGAGCGAGAGCTGTAGGCGATGGACAACTGGTTGAGATTCCAGTACCACCGAAATTCGTTTGAGCGAAGTGGGGACACAGAAGGATAAGTTGAGCGCGCCGTTGGTAGAGCGCGTCTAAGCATTAAGGGAGATAGAGTAGGCAAATCCGCTGTATCAATTCTGAGATGTGATGGGGAGGGAAATAAAAGTACCGAAGCAACTGATTTCACACTGTCAAGAAAAGCCGCTAGTGAGAATGTAGGTGCCCGTACCGCAAACCGACACAGGTAGATGAGGAGAGAATCCTAAGGTGAGCGAGAGAACTATTGTTAAGGAACTCGGCAAAATAACCCCGTAACTTCGGGAGAAGGGGTGCCTGCGAAAGCAGGCCGCAGTGAAAAGGCCCAGGCGACTGTTTACCAAAAACACAGGTCTCTGCGAAAGCGAAAGCTGAAGTATAGGGGCTGACGCCTGCCCGGTGCTGGAAGGTTAAGGGGAAGTGTAAGGGCAACCGAAGCACAGAACTTAAGCCCCAGTAAACGGCGGCCGTAACTATAACGGTCCTAAGGTAGCGAAATTCCTTGTCGGGTAAGTTCCGACCCGCACGAAAGGCGTAACGATCTGGGCACTGTCTCAACAATAGACTCGGTGAAATTGTAGTACCGGTAAAGATGCCGGTTACCCGCAGCAGGACGGAAAGACCCCATGGAGCTTTACTGCAGCTTGATATTGGATTTCGGCGTTGCATGTACAGGATAGGTGGGAGGCAAAGAAGCTAGTACGCCAGTATTAGCGGAGCCACCGTTGGGATACCACTCTTGTAACGTTGAAGTTCTAACTTAGTACCGTAAACCGGTATGAGGACAGTGTCAGGCGGGCAGTTTGACTGGGGCGGTCGCCTCCTAAAGAGTAACGGAGGCGCCCAAAGGTTCCCTCAGCGCGGTCGGAAATCGCGCGAAGAGTGTAAAGGCAGAAGGGAGCTTGACTGCGAGACAGACAGGTCGAGCAGGGACGAAAGTCGGGCTTAGTGATCCGGTGGTACCGAGTGGAAGGGCCATCGCTCAACGGATAAAAGCTACCCTGGGGATAACAGGCTGATACCGCCCAAGAGTCCACATCGACGGCGGTGTTTGGCACCTCGATGTCGGCTCGTCTCATCCTGGGGCTGAAGTAGGTCCCAAGGGTTGGGCTGTTCGCCCATTAAAGAGGTACGCGAGCTGGGTTCAGAACGTCGTGAGACAGTTCGGTCCCTATCCGCTGTGGGCGTTGGAAATTTGAGTGGAGCTGTCCTTAGTACGAGAGGACCGGGATGGACATACCTCTGGTGCACCAGTTGTCTTGCCAAAGGCATAGCTGGGTAGCCACGTATGGAAGGGATAAGCGCTGAAAGCATCTAAGTGCGAAGCCCCCCACAAGAAGAGATTTCCTCCAGAAATGGTAAGACCCGTGAGAGACGATCACGTAGATAGGTCGGAGGTGGAAGTGCAGTAATGTATGGAGCTGACCGATACTAATAGGTCGAGCGCTTGACCAAGAGAAGGTTTCAAGGGAAGAGGACTGATAGGAAGGTATGTTATCCAGTTTTGAGAGTATGCTCTCAAAAGGAAACAAGTGAATAAGCAGATAGCGAGTAGAAATACAAGCTAGAAGCGAACAGAATAGCGAAGGGAATTTTTTAATAGCCAAGGCGTGCGAAGGAAGAGGAGCGGAATGTACAAAGGTACATGAGCACCGCATGAGAGAGCAAGAACGAAGGCTAATGAAAAATTAACAAGCTAAATCCGGTGACAATAGCGAGGAGGAACCACCTGTACCCATCTCGAACACAGAAGTTAAGCTCCTTAGCGCCGATGATACTTGGCGGGCAGCTGCCTGGGAAAGTAGGACGTTGCCGGTTTTTAAAATGGCTCCATGGTCAAGCGGTCAAGACACCGCCCTTTCACGGCGGTAACCCGGGTTCGATTCCCGGTGGAGTCACCAGAATAAGCGCGATTGGCGGAATTGGCAGACGCACTAGACTTAGGATCTAGCGGGCGACCGTGGGGGTTCAAGTCCCTCATCGCGCACCACGTAAGAAATACCTTAGAATTTTAATGGTTCTAAGGTTTTTTTGTTATAAAAAAGGCCAAATGAGCACCGACTCGACATTATGACAGATCTTTCATTTCAAAAACGGGTAATAATTAGGTAAAATTTTCAAAACAAACTTGACAAAAAATGTCCAGAATAGTATATTGAATATAGAAAGAAAAATTTATAGAAAGAGTGGAGGGGACGAATCTGCTGATTACAAGAGAAACAGATTATGCTTTGAGGATATTAAGGGCACTGGCAGACGGAGAGCAGCTTACGTCGGGTGAAATATGCCAAAGAGAGGTATTGCCTCAAACTTTTGTATATAAAATTTTAAAAAAATTAAATAGGGCGGGTCTTGTTCATATAACAAGGGGTGCAGAAGGTGGATGTAAACTTTCCGCAGATTTAAGAGAGGTGAGCTTATACGACTTGATGAATATTATTGAGGCTAAAAAGCCTATAAGCAGTTGTATGGAAGAAGGCTATTCTTGTGCATGGAGACAGAAATCCGGCTCGCCGTGTAAGGTACACGGCAATCTTACTAAAATACAAAAGATTTTAGATGAACAACTGAAGTCTTATAGTATTTATAGAATCTTGTTTGAAGAATAGGAGGAACCATCCGTTTTGCGGAAATAGTATGCCTATAAAATAACAATTATTTAAAGGGAGGATAGGATATGTTGTTTAAAACTACAGAAGAGCACGAAGCTTTACGTGCGAGAATCAGAGAATTTGCAGAAACCGAATTAAAGCCACAAACTTTTCTGCTGGACAAGGAAAATGCATTTCCGACAGAAATTGTTAAGCAGTTAGGAAAAATGGGAATCTTAGGGATACCTTATCCAAAAGAATATGGGGGCATGGGACTGGATATTATCAGCTATGCTATAGCTGTTGAAGAATTGGCAAGAGTGGACGGCGGTACAGGCGTTATCCTTTCTGCTCATGTTTCTTTAGGCTCATGGCCTATTTTTGCATACGGCACAGAAGAGCAAAAACAAAAATATTTGATTCCGTTAGCGAAAGGAGAGAAATTAGGAGCCTTCGGTCTTACAGAACCAAACGCAGGAAGCGATGCAGGCGGAACTGAAACCACTGCAGTTCTGGAAGGAGATCATTACATATTAAACGGTGGTAAGATCTTTATTACAAATGCAGATAAAGCGGAAACCTATGTTATTTTTGCTGTTACAACACCAGATATTGGTACGAGAGGAATCAGTGCTTTTATAGTTGAAAAAGGCTGGGAGGGCTTTACCTTCGGTGACCATTACGATAAAATGGGAATTAGATCCTCTTCTACGGCAGAACTGATTTTCAATGATGTAAAAGTTCCAAAAGAAAATCTATTGGGACAAGAGGGGCAGGGATTTAAGATTGCTATGTCTACCTTAGATGGCGGACGTATCGGAATTGCTTCTCAGGCGTTAGGCATTGCACAGGGAGCATATGAAAATGCTCTGGAATATTCCAAGGAACGTATTCAGTTTGGGAAACCAATCTGCCAGCAGCAGTCGATTTCCTTTAAACTGGCAGATATGGCAACTAAGCTTCGCACATCAAGGCTGCTGATTTATAGTGCCGCAGATCTTAAAGAACATCACGAACCTTATGGCTTGGAGTCTGCTATGGCCAAACAATACGCTTCAGATCGATGTCTTGAAATTGTAAATGACGCATTGCAGATTTTCGGAGGGAATGGTTACCTTAAAGGTATGGAGGTTGAACGTGCATATCGTGATGCAAAGATTTGTACTATTTATGAGGGAACAAATGAAATTCAGCGAGTTGTTATAGCTTCCCATATTATTGGAAAGATGCCAAAGGAAGAAACTGCTCCAGGCCCTAAAAAAGGAGCACTTACCGGTGTTCGAAAAAAGCTGATTTTAAAAGAAGGAACAGCAAAAGAGCGGGTTGACGCTTTGGTAGAGTCTTTAAAAGCGGATGGATATGATTTCACTGTAGGAATTGATATAGATACTCCGATTTCAAAAGCCGAAAGAGTAGTCAGTGCAGGAAAAGGAATCGGAAGCAAAGAGAATATGGAATTGATTAAAGCATTGGCTGTACAGGCGGGAGCAGCTGTAGGCTCTTCACGTCCTGTAGCTGAGACGCTGAAGTATGTGCCTTTAAATCGTTATGTTGGAATGTCTGGACAGAAATTTAACGGAAATCTTTATATTGCATGTGGAATTTCCGGGGCCGGTCAGCATTTAAAAGGAATTAAAGATGCGACGACCATAGTCGCCATCAATAACAATGCCAATGCACCTATTTTCAAGAATTGTGATTACGGTATTGTAGGAGACGTATTGGAAATATTACCGCTTTTGACGGCAGCTTTGGACAATGGCGAACCGAAAAAGCCAGCCCCTCCTATGAAAAAAATGAAGAGATCTATTCCTAAAAACACTGCGCCTGCATGGAAAACATATGTATGCAGCGGTTGCGGATATGAATATAATCCAGCTGTGGGAGATCCGGAAAATGATATAAGACCGGGGACAACTTTTGATGCACTTCCGGAAGAATGGATATGTCCGGACTGCGGAGAGGCAAAAGACAGTTTTATAGAAGTCTGATATAGGATTTCGGTAGCGAACATCTTTGATAAGGAGGATTGAAAATGTATTGTGTTAGAAAAGTAACGGATAATCTTTATTGGGTCGGTGCTAATGAGCATCGTTTGGAACTCTTTGAAAATATTCATCCGATTCCAAAAGGCGTATCCTATAATTCATACCTGCTTCTTGACAAACAGACTGTTCTGTTTGATACGGTAGATTGGGCAGTTTGCCGGCAATTTTTAGAAAATGTAGAGCATGTTTTGGCAGGAAGAACATTAGACTATTTAGTAATAAATCATTTGGAGCCGGATCATGGGGCATCCATAGAGGAAATAATACTTCGTTACCCAAAAGTCAAGATTATAAGTAATGAAAAAGCATTTATGATGATGAGGCAATTTGCTTTTCCTATCGATGGCAGAATAGAAGAAGTAAAAGAGGGAGATACCAAAAGTTTTGGGAAACATACGGTGACATTTGTAGCAGCCCCTATGGTTCACTGGCCAGAAGTCATGGTCACTTTTGATACCACCAATGGTGTCCTGTTTTCAGCAGACGCCTTTGGATCTTTTGGAGCTTTAGACGGAAAGCTGTTTAATGATGAAGTGAATTTCGACCGGGATTGGATTGATGATGCCAGACGATATTATACCAACATTGTAGGGAAATACGGTCCTCATGTACAGTCCCTGCTGAAAAAGGCTTCCGGAATAGATATAAAAATCATATGTCCGCTGCACGGTCCTGTTTGGAGAAGCGATTTAGGTTATTTTATTGATAAATATGACAAGTGGAGTCGATATGAGCCGGAAGAAAAAGGAGTCGTGATCGTTTATGCATCTATGTATGGCAATACGGAAAGCGCTGCAACGGCTCTTGCCACTAAGCTCGTGGAGCAGGGAGTAACGAATGTCTCCATGTATGATGCATCCAAAACACATGTTTCAACCTTAATTTCAGAAACCTTCCGAGTGAGCCATGTGGTTTTAGCTTCTGTGACTTACAATTTGGGAATATATCCTCCTATGCACAATTATCTTATGGATATGAAAGCCTTAAACCTCCAGAATCGTACCATAGCCATAGTAGAGAATGGATCTTGGGCATGCAAATCCGGGACATTGATGCAGGAGTTTTTAGAAAATGAGATGAAGAAGATGACTGTGCTGGATGATAGACTTACATTGAATTCAGCTATGAATGAGGATAAACTTCCGGATATGGATACTCTTGTAGACAGTATTATAGAATCTATGAAGTAATTTGTACTGTTTATAAATAACAATATTTATAAGTTGCTTTATTCTCTGTGATATGGTACTATTACAACAGAATTTAAAAGAGATAGGAGTTGAAAAAATGCGTAATTTTT
The DNA here is from genome assembly GCF_004103735.1 of Aminipila luticellarii. Taxonomy (NCBI): domain Bacteria; kingdom Bacillati; phylum Bacillota; class Clostridia; order Peptostreptococcales; family Anaerovoracaceae; genus Aminipila; species Aminipila luticellarii. Next base: position 974,661 of record NZ_CP035281.1, read on the forward strand.
CTTGCTAATTTTATAAAGCATAATAAAATTTTGAATATGACCTTGTGTCATACCGCCTGTTTTGTTGTGCTTATGCAAGAAAGTTACGAAATGATTTTGACTCCATAATAATATATTGCTGGATTCTCTCTGTTTTGAACAGGGAACGGCCTTACTGTATTTTATGAGCTGCAAGAATGGACTTTCTTGCAGCTTTAATCATTTTTAATACAGGAGGTACTTTTATGTCTCAGATAAATATTTCTAAATTAACCTTTGCTTATGACGGCAGTTACGATAATATTATTGAAAATGCAAGCTTCCAAATTGATACGGATTGGAAATTAGGTTTCATTGGGAGAAATGGCAAGGGAAAAACAACCTTTCTTAAATTATTGCTCGGCCAGTATGATTACAGCGGGCATATATCAGCTAATGTAGAATTTGAATACTTTCCTTATGAAGTAAAGGATCCTGAATTAAACACCATAGATGTGATAGACAGTATTTGTACAGACTATGTTTATTGGGAGATGATGCGTGAGTTATCACTGCTTTATGTTTCAGAAGATGTTTTATATCGTCCGTTTTATACACTCAGCAATGGGGAACAAACGAAAGTGTTACTGGCTGCCTTATTTTTAAAAGAAAATAGATTTTTGTTGATTGATGAACCGACCAACCATTTGGATCTGAGTGCCAGAGAGATTGTTTGCAAATACTTGAATTCTAAAAAGGGTTTTATTTTGGTATCCCATGACAGGGCTTTTATGGACCATTGTATTGACCATGTTCTTTCATTTAATAAGACAAATATTGAAGTACAAAAAGGTAATTTTTCATCCTGGTGGATAAACAAGGAAATGCAAGACAATTTTGAGCTGATGAAAAATGAGAAATTAAAAAAAGATATTAAACGCTTGGGAGAGGCTTCAAAGCAAACCGCTGTCTGGTCTAATAAGGTGGAGCAGACAAAGAATGGAACTAAAAATGCCGGATTGAAACCAGATAAAGGATACATTGGGCATAAAGCGGAAAAAATGATGAAACGTTCTAAATCGATTGAAGGGAGAAAAAATTCTGCCATAAAAGAAAAATCGGAGCTTTTAATGAATGTTGAGAGATCAGATGACCTAAAAATATTTTCTCTTCCTTTTCATGATGAACAATTGATTGAATTAAGGGATGTTTCTATATTTTATGGAGAAAAAATGGTTTGTAAACCAATCTGCCTTACTATAGAGCAAGGGGAACGAATTGCTTTGTGCGGTAAAAATGGTTCGGGAAAATCAAGTCTGTTGAAGCTTATAGGTGGGGAGTCCTTGGTATACACAGGGGACTTTCGGAAAAAAAGCCAGTTAAAGATTTCTTACGTACCGCAGGATGCATCTTTTCTTTGTGGAAATCTGACAGACTATGCTGTGAATCATGAGCTAGACGAAAGTCTTTTTAAAGCTATTTTGCGTAAGCTGGATTTTTCCAGAATACAATTTGAAAAAGATATGTCAGATTATAGCGGAGGACAGAAGAAAAAGGTTTTGATTGCCAAAAGTCTTTGTGAGAGAGCCCATCTATATATTTGGGATGAACCCCTTAATTATGTGGATGTCATTTCCCGCATGCAAATTGAAAGTCTGCTGCTGGAATATGCTCCAACGATTCTGTTCGTTGAACATGACCGGGTCTTCTGTGAAAAAGTTGCAACAAAAACAATAATCTTATAAAGAAAAATCTACAGTCATCAAAAGAATCTTTCCTTTATATACTTGTAATAATATATTTAAATGTAAGGAGAATATCTGCAAGTAAAAAGTGGGAGTTAAATATGATAAAAAGCTTGGATAATAATTTGGATATTGAAGTCCAAACAATCGTTAATAATTTATATGTTCCATGGGCTATAGCCATCAGCGACGATGACACCATATATTTTACCGAGCGTTCCGGAAATATTAAAATGATCAAAAGAGGCACGAATATGCCACAGCTTATTTTTACCTTTACGGAGCCTTTTATCGCTGTAGGGGAAGGCGGAGCATTGGGTCTTGCACTGGATCCGGAATTTTCACAAAATAATTATATGTATGTTATGCATACATATATGGAGGAAGAACAGACTTATAATCGTGTAGTTAGACTAAGGCTGCAAGGCGGTGAAGCTTTTGTTGATCAAGTATTGATAGACAGAATCCCCGGAGGACGGACACACAACGGCGGCAGGATAAAAGTCGGTCCGGATCAAAAATTATATATAACTACAGGCGATGCGGGGGATCCTATGCAGGCACAAGATCCAAACAGTTTGGCAGGCAAAATCCTTCGAATCAATTTAGATGGAACGATTCCTGAGGATAATCCGTTCAGCAATTCTCCGGTATACAGCTTAGGCTATCGAAATCCTCAGGGACTGGCTTGGAATACAAATGGCCTTTTATATGCATCTGAACATGGACCGATAGCTCATGATGAGATCAATATCGTTTTGCCGGGGGCAAATTATGGCTGGCCTCTGGTTCAAGGAGATGAGGAAAGTTCAGATAGGACCGTAACTTCTCCTTTGATACAAAGCGGGGAAGAAACCTGGGCACCTTCCGGAATTGCATTTGCAGATCGGGGAGTCTGGCAGGGAAGATTGCTGGCGGCGACTTTAAGGGGAAATCGATTAATAGTTATGGATTTGAATGAAGAGGGAACACAAGTAATAAATGTAGGAAATTGGCTGCAAGATACGTATGGACGTTTGCGTGAAGTCGTCCAGGCTAATGATGGATCTTTTTATCTAGCTACAAACAATACGGATGGAAGAGGAAGCTCCAGAAGCGGAGGCGATAAAATAATACATCTTACGGTTAGAACGTGAAGCTCTGGTCGAGAAAGGAAAATCAGCTGGCTTAACCGATAAAAAGCGGAAATGATGGAATAACAAAAGAACGTAATCAGTTGATTACGTTCTTTTGTTTGAATTTGGTGACTCCACCGGGAATCGAACCCGGGTTACCGCCGTGAGAGGGCGGTGTCTTGACCGCTTGACCATGGAGCCATTTTGCGACCACGTTCTATATTATAACATATATTTTAAAGATGTAAAGTACTAATATTTAATTACTCTTAAAATAAGCATTTTCGATATAAATTATATAAAAGAAAGTAATTTCCCTATAAAATGAATAAATTTTCGGAAAGAATTTGTTAAGATCTATGTAAGATCAGCAGATTGTACCCGTAGAATATACTGTAAAAAATTCAAGTTGCAATGGATATGTCGAAATCAGGGAGGAATGAAGCAGCTATTGTTAAATCTGATCAAGAATAGTATAAATAGAAAATAATAAGAAAACATTAAGCGGTAATAATAGAAAAATAAGAAGAAATAACTATATGTATAAAAAAAGCAGCTTTGCCACTACCGTTTTAGCTGGCATTTTAATGACAGCTTTGTATGATATTGCAACATATGGCAAGCGATATTTCCTACGTAATAAAAAAGTGAATAGAAAAGGGAAAAAAGTGTTGACAGAGAGAGGATAGTTTGGTATCCTAATAAAGCTGTCCCGTGAGACAGGGCTACTCCTTCTAAAAAGGATACCCCCTACATCTTGTAGTTCGAGCTGAAATAAGGACAAAACAAATCTATATTTTGTTTGAACTGAAAAACTCGAATGATTGAATAAACTAGAAAAAAATGAAAAAAGATGTTGACAAAGTTGCGGAATAGTATTATGATATAAAAGTTCCTTACGGAACGGCGCTGACGGTGTAAACCGCAGAAGCGCATGAACCTTGAAAACTTCATAGTGTAAAAGAATTAGTCAAGAGAACATTAGCTTGTTCTCAAAACTAAGTACAACACACTTAAAGCTATAATTTGAATGTAAATTCGGTTAAGGCTTTAATTGGTAAGACGAATTCAAAGTTGAAGGAGTCAACGTACAATTCTAAAAAACAACAATAATTCTAGGATTTATGCTTTGCATAAATTAAAGAATCAGCAAAACGCAAACGCGTTTAGCTTGAGTTAGAGACTCGATTTTATCTCGTTCAATTCTAAGTCGATCCGTAAAGGTGAGATGCAGAGGAAAGACGAGTAAGATACCATTTAATAAAGAGTTTGATCCTGGCTCAGGATGAACGCTGGCGGCGTGCCTAACACATGCAAGTCGAGCGAGAAATCTATAAGCGAATCTTCGGAAGAGCGAGTAGATGGAAAGCGGCGGACGGGTGAGTAACGCGTAGGCAACCTGCCTCATGCAGAGGGATAGCCTCGGGAAACCGGGATTAAGACCTCATGACGCTGGAGGAACACATGTTCTTCTGGTCAAAGATTTATCGGCATGAGATGGGCCTGCGTCTGATTAGCTAGTTGGTAGGGTAACGGCCTACCAAGGCAACGATCAGTAGCCGACCTGAGAGGGTAATCGGCCACATTGGAACTGAGACACGGTCCAAACTCCTACGGGAGGCAGCAGTGGGGAATATTGCACAATGGGCGAAAGCCTGATGCAGCAACGCCGCGTGAGCGAAGAAGGCCTTTGGGTCGTAAAGCTCTGTTGGAAGGGAAGAAAGAAATGACGGTACCTTCTGAGGAAGCCCCGGCTAACTACGTGCCAGCAGCCGCGGTAATACGTAGGGGGCGAGCGTTATCCGGAATTATTGGGCGTAAAGAGTGCGTAGGTGGCCAGGTAAGCGTGGGGTGAAAGGCAATAGCTTAACTATTGTAAGCCTTGCGAACTGTCTGGCTTGAGTGCAGGAGAGGAAAGCGGAATTCCTAGTGTAGCGGTGAAATGCGTAGATATTAGGAGGAACACCAGTGGCGAAGGCGGCTTTCTGGACTGTAACTGACACTGAGGCACGAAAGCGTGGGGAGCAAACAGGATTAGATACCCTGGTAGTCCACGCCGTAAACGATGAGCACTAGGTGTCGGGGCCGCAAGGCTTCGGTGCCGCAGTTAACGCATTAAGTGCTCCGCCTGGGGAGTACGCACGCAAGTGTGAAACTCAAAGGAATTGACGGGGACCCGCACAAGCAGCGGAGCATGTGGTTTAATTCGAAGCAACGCGAAGAACCTTACCAGGACTTGACATCCTACTGACAGACCCGTAACGGGGTCCTTCTTCGGACAGTAGAGACAGGTGGTGCATGGTTGTCGTCAGCTCGTGTCGTGAGATGTTGGGTTAAGTCCCGCAACGAGCGCAACCCTTGTCAATAGTTGCCAGCAGTAAGATGGGCACTCTATTGAGACTGCCGTGGATAACACGGAGGAAGGTGGGGATGACGTCAAATCATCATGCCCCTTATGTTCTGGGCTACACACGTGCTACAATGGCTGGAACAGAGAGAAGCGAGACTGTGAAGTGGAGCAAATCTTAGAAAACCAGTCCCAGTTCGGATTGCAGGCTGCAACTCGCCTGCATGAAGTTGGAGTTGCTAGTAATCGCAGATCAGAATGCTGCGGTGAATGCGTTCCCGGGTCTTGTACACACCGCCCGTCACACCATGGAAGTTGGGGGTGCCCGAAGTCGGCTAGTAAATAGGCTGCCTAAGGCAAAACCAATGACTGGGGTGAAGTCGTAACAAGGTAGCCGTATCGGAAGGTGCGGCTGGATCACCTCCTTTCTAAGGAGACTAAAGTCTTTTGCACTATGAGTTTTATACATGGGGAATTAGCTCAGCTGGGAGAGCACCTGCCTTGCACGCAGGGGGTCAAGAGTTCGATCCTCTTATTCTCCACCACCAGAACTTTGGAAGAAGTTCGGGAATGTACTTTGAAAACTGGATAATATGCAATAAATATCAGAAATCAAAAGTATGTGATATGAAAATATCTTCATACAAATTGACAACGAAATCGAGGTTATCTATGAGAATAGATAGCAAACAGTTATATAACAAGACAGAGTCTTTTCGAGCCGAGAGGCAAGGAAGAATGATGTCGGGTGTAAAATATGACTACGATTTCAACCGAGAAACCAGAAGAAATGCAAGCTTTTTTACTAAAGCGAAGTTTCTTAACAAATACAAATCCTGTTTAACGCTAAACAGGTAAAATGCTGGTCAAGCAATAAAGAGCATAAGGTGAATGCCTTGGCACTAGGAGCCGACGAAGGACGTGGCAAGCTGCGAAAAGCTGCGGTGAGGAGCAAACATCCGTGAACCCGCAGATGTCCGAATGGGGGAACCCACCTATGGTAATGCGTAGGTATCCTATGATGAATATATAGTCATAGAGAAGGTAACCCGGGGAACTGAAACATCTAAGTACCCGGAGGAAGAGAAAGAAACATCGATTTCCTAAGTAGCGGCGAGCGAAAGGGAAAGAGGCCAAACCATAGTTTACTATGGGGTTGAGGACACTCATCATGTATGGCGTGTATAGTCGAAGCTGTTTGGAAAGGCAGACCGAAGAGGGTAAAAGTCCCGTAGACGAAATGCACAAGATGCAGAGTGGATCCAGAGTACCACCGGACACGTGAAACCCGGTGGGAAGCCGGGGGGTCCACCCCCCAAGCCTAAATACTACCTAGTGACCGATAGAGAATAGTACCGTGAGGGAAAGGTGAAAAGAACCCCGGGAGGGGAGTGAAAGAGAACCTGAAACCTTATGCTTACAAGCAAAGGGAGCGCAAGTGACCTTGTACTTTTTGTAGAACGGGCCAACGAGTTATGGTGTGTAGCGAGGTTAAGGTGCTGGAGCACCGGAGCCGAAGCGAAAGCGAGTCTTAAAAGGGCGAGTTAGTTATATGCTGTAGACCCGAAACCGGGTGACCTATCCATGTGCAGGTTGAAGCGAGAGTAAAATCTCGTGGAGGACCGAACTCATGTCTGTTGAAAAAGGCTGGGATGACGTGTGGATAGCGGTGAAATTCCAATCGAACCCGGATATAGCTGGTTCTCCTCGAAATAGCTTTAGGGCTAGCCTCAAGGAATGTGATACTCGGAGGTAGAGCACTGAATGTTCTAGGGGCCTTCACCGGTTACCGAAAACTATCAAACTCCGAATGCCGAAGTATTAAACTTGGGAGTCAGACTATGTGAGATAAGTTTCATAGTCGAAAGGGAAACAGCCCAGACCAACAGCTAAGGTCCCAAAATGTAAGTTAAGTGGAAAAGGATGTGGAGCTGCATAAACAGCTAGGATGTTGGCTTAGAAGCAGCCACTCATTTAAAGAGTGCGTAATAGCTCACTAGTCGAGTGGCTCTGCGCCGAAGATAAACGGGGCTAAAACTTACTACCGAAGCTTTGGAATATCAGTAATGATGTTGGTAGAGGAGCATCGTATACGGGCAGAAGCAGAGATGGAAGTCTATGTGGACTGTATACGAGAGAGAATGTTGGCATGAGTAGCGTAAGGCAGGTGAGAATCCTGTCCACCGAAAATCTAAGGTTTCCTGAGGAAGGTTCGTCCACTCAGGGTTAGTCGGGGCCTAAGCCGAGAGCGAGAGCTGTAGGCGATGGACAACTGGTTGAGATTCCAGTACCACCGAAATTCGTTTGAGCGAAGTGGGGACACAGAAGGATAAGTTGAGCGCGCCGTTGGTAGAGCGCGTCTAAGCATTAAGGGAGATAGAGTAGGCAAATCCGCTGTATCAATTCTGAGATGTGATGGGGAGGGAAATAAAAGTACCGAAGCAACTGATTTCACACTGTCAAGAAAAGCCGCTAGTGAGAATGTAGGTGCCCGTACCGCAAACCGACACAGGTAGATGAGGAGAGAATCCTAAGGTGAGCGAGAGAACTATTGTTAAGGAACTCGGCAAAATAACCCCGTAACTTCGGGAGAAGGGGTGCCTGCGAAAGCAGGCCGCAGTGAAAAGGCCCAGGCGACTGTTTACCAAAAACACAGGTCTCTGCGAAAGCGAAAGCTGAAGTATAGGGGCTGACGCCTGCCCGGTGCTGGAAGGTTAAGGGGAAGTGTAAGGGCAACCGAAGCACAGAACTTAAGCCCCAGTAAACGGCGGCCGTAACTATAACGGTCCTAAGGTAGCGAAATTCCTTGTCGGGTAAGTTCCGACCCGCACGAAAGGCGTAACGATCTGGGCACTGTCTCAACAATAGACTCGGTGAAATTGTAGTACCGGTAAAGATGCCGGTTACCCGCAGCAGGACGGAAAGACCCCATGGAGCTTTACTGCAGCTTGATATTGGATTTCGGCGTTGCATGTACAGGATAGGTGGGAGGCAAAGAAGCTAGTACGCCAGTATTAGCGGAGCCACCGTTGGGATACCACTCTTGTAACGTTGAAGTTCTAACTTAGTACCGTAAACCGGTATGAGGACAGTGTCAGGCGGGCAGTTTGACTGGGGCGGTCGCCTCCTAAAGAGTAACGGAGGCGCCCAAAGGTTCCCTCAGCGCGGTCGGAAATCGCGCGAAGAGTGTAAAGGCAGAAGGGAGCTTGACTGCGAGACAGACAGGTCGAGCAGGGACGAAAGTCGGGCTTAGTGATCCGGTGGTACCGAGTGGAAGGGCCATCGCTCAACGGATAAAAGCTACCCTGGGGATAACAGGCTGATACCGCCCAAGAGTCCACATCGACGGCGGTGTTTGGCACCTCGATGTCGGCTCGTCTCATCCTGGGGCTGAAGTAGGTCCCAAGGGTTGGGCTGTTCGCCCATTAAAGAGGTACGCGAGCTGGGTTCAGAACGTCGTGAGACAGTTCGGTCCCTATCCGCTGTGGGCGTTGGAAATTTGAGTGGAGCTGTCCTTAGTACGAGAGGACCGGGATGGACATACCTCTGGTGCACCAGTTGTCTTGCCAAAGGCATAGCTGGGTAGCCACGTATGGAAGGGATAAGCGCTGAAAGCATCTAAGTGCGAAGCCCCCCACAAGAAGAGATTTCCTCCAGAAATGGTAAGACCCGTGAGAGACGATCACGTAGATAGGTCGGAGGTGGAAGTGCAGTAATGTATGGAGCTGACCGATACTAATAGGTCGAGCGCTTGACCAAGAGAAGGTTTCAAGGGAAGAGGACTGATAGGAAGGTATGTTATCCAGTTTTGAGAGTATGCTCTCAAGAGGAAACAAGTGAATAAGCAGATAGCGAGTAGGAATACAAGCTAAATCCGGTGACAATAGCGAGGAGGAACCACCTGTACCCATCTCGAACACAGAAGTTAAGCTCCTTAGCGCCGATGATACTTGGCGGGCAGCTGCCTGGGAAAGTAGGACGTTGCCGGTTTTTAAAATGGCTCCATGGTCAAGCGGTCAAGACACCGCCCTTTCACGGCGGTAACCCGGGTTCGATTCCCGGTGGAGTCACCAGAATAAGCGCGATTGGCGGAATTGGCAGACGCACTAGACTTAGGATCTAGCGGGCGACCGTGGGGGTTCAAGTCCCTCATCGCGCACCACGTAAGAAATACCTTGAAATCATTGATAATTCAATGTGATCAAGGTGTTTTTTTATCTATTTTTATGGGATATTATTACTATATATTACCGGATTCCTACACACTATCTATGGGAATCGATGTGGAGTTATATTTCTCTATACTGCCCTTCTGAAAGTTTTTGCTCTTCATATATTTATAATATGGAGGGGGATGATTATGAGGATAAGAAAAAGAAAAAGATATACCTTTCAATTATTTGCGTTGCTTTAGTTGCTTTATTTGGAACTATTTGTTATTTCCTACTATCCGATTTAATAAATTTGTCTGAAGAATCGCCAAACAAAATTATTGCAGGAGGTATACTTCATTCCTCTTTGCATGTCTCAGGCGGATCTATACCCGTAATGAAACCAGAGGATCTTAGCAGTGAACGTTTTCAGAGGCCGTCTAAGGAGTGCCCATACCCTAATCCATACACGTTCCAAGATTTTCGAAAAGACAATAATAAATTACCGCTGATTTCGAAAAAATTTAAAAATCCTGAGGATTTAATTCTTGCATATTATGGGATATTGCAAGAAGCCTCCAATATGCTTGGCTATTCGGGTGGATGCGGTACCATTGGGTGGTCTGGATTGCCTTATCCCTATTCATATGAATTATTGACTGGAGACAAACAACAAGAAATGCCCTTTGATCAATATGTGGATTCATTTAGTGGAATCGGATATACAACACTTTTGAAACTGCTCCCCGCATATACACCTGCCGATACGGATCATCATATAAAATACTATATGGTTGAAATCGAGATAATAACTGGAGCTAAAGCAGACACGGATGAGGGGTATAACCAAGGAAGTCAATTTGCCTACTATTATGGTTTGATCACAGTGGAGCAAACGAATAATGAAGGCTGGAAGATTAAAAATATTTACTATATTCCTGAAGACTTTCTTTGCGCGCCCATGCATAGTTGGTTCTATCTTTCTGATGCCGTAGTACAAATTGTTTATGGGGAAAATTTAAAACGAATCGATAAAATTGATAGCACAGAACAAAAAGACCATGTGGTTCGTATTTATGCATCTGGAAACGGAAAAAGCTATCGGTTTGATTTTGTCAGACTTACCAATGGATATGATATTCTACTTCACGAATATATTCTTGGTAATGAAGGCTGGAAAGAAACCAGTTTATTGGGGGAAGAGTGGAAAGACATGAAGCTGACCATAAATAACAGTGAACTGCGTAAAACCGTATAAATTGTTGAATAAAATGGGAAATTTTTGTATCTTGATTCTTGCAGATACATATTTTATGGGAATCCGTTCATAATATTACGGAGGTGATAAAGATGAATAAAAATTTAGGCGATGTTAAATTAAAAGATCTGGGAAAAGCTACGACAGACTCTCTTAAAGAAATGGGAGAAGATATTTTAGATAAGACGGAAGAAAAAGTTCGTGAAATGAAGGAAAAAATAGAAGAAGAAAATAGGGATATGCGTTAGATTTTTTTAGTTTGCACGAGTTTCGCTTAATCAGGCAAAACCGCTCTTTTTTGAGCGGTTTTTGCGTGGCTGGACAGCTTCAAAAATTTTGAAACTGCTGATTCAAATAGAACGGGATTAAAATATAAATAAGTTTAGTCATAAATGATTTGAAGCAGTAATAGATTTAAGAAGTGATCCAATAGATTTGCAGAAAGCGAGGTGAAATGATGAATCAACAGAATCGTCATTACAAATTTGAGAATATTCCTTTACCTTATCCCTATGATGCTCTGGAACCTTATATTGATGCGAAAACAATGGAACTGCATCACGACAGGCATTTGCAGACATATATTGATAATCTGAATAATATTTTAAAGGATTATCCGGAATTGCAGGATTCTACATTAATTCAGTTGATATGCAATGCGGACCTATTTCCGGAAAACATACGGCAGCCTATCTTAAATAATGCAGGGGGCGTATATAATCACGATTTTTATTTCAATCAATTTGACGGGTCCGAGGATGAAGGCTCCGCCGATCAGCTGGCTATGGCAATAAACAATCAGTTCGGAAGCTTTGATGAATTTAAAAAGCAGTTTAAAGATGCAGCATTATCTGTCTTTGGTTCTGGGTACGCATGGCTGGTACTAAATCCGGATAATAAGGAACTGGAAATTATAACGACTGCCAATCAGGATACGCCGTTTCCTTTGAACCGGATTCCGATCTTAAATATTGATGTCTGGGAACACGCATACTATTTAAAACACTATAATAAAAGAGCTGACTATATTGACGACTGGTTCCAGGTAATAAACTGGAATAAAGTTTCAGATAATTATTTGAAAACTTTGGATTGGCTTCGATAAAAAAGGATCTGTATTAAATTGGAGGTATATATTATACTGACAAATTAGTACAGATTATTTTTTTTGTAAAATTTATGCAATAAAAGTAATAAAGTGTATTTATAATTGTAATTTAATGGTATAATGAAAAAAATATGTTTGGCATAATGGTACCAGCGATTTAAAAATATGAAGAGGTCGGGTATGAGTGTACAGAAAAAATTTATAATTATCGTATGTTCCATTTGTCTTGCGTGTATAACCTTGACTTCTTTTATCGGATATTCGGCAGCATCCGGTGAATTAAAAGCTAAGAGCACAGAAAATGCAGTGATTTTAGCCTCTGACTATGCCAATCAGATCGATAACTGGATCTGGGAAAAGGCGGTTTTTTTAAATACAGTTGCCGAATCTGTTATTTTGGTAGACAATTTAGATCGAAAATATTTACACACCTATTTTAACCAAATTCTCAAAAATTCTAATCCGGATCATTCCATTTATGATTTATTCTTTCAATACCCGGACAGTAATATGGTCTGTGCCACTGATTTCGTGCCGGACGGCAGTATGGATTACACCCAGAGAAAGTGGTATACGACCCCGACAACAACTCATAAATTATCGGTACAAACAGCCTATAAGGATACCGATACGGGGCGGGAGATCATTACGATTTCAAGAGAAATTGTGATTAATGGAAAGTTGGAGGGTGTACTTGCCGTTGATATTTTTGTGGATCAGATGATAGATACGATTAACGCCATGGAAGTTCCTGCTGATTCTTATGGGTTTTTGCTGGACAATGAAAATGGGCTGGTAGTTCATCCGAATGAAGACTATGGCTACGTGGATAATGCGCCTAATTCCTTGCAGAATTTAAGAGGAAATCCGTATGGCAAGCTGATTGATCAAATAGAGAGTGGAACCGATTCAAAAAAATTGCTTTGGATTCGTGATTATGACGGAAAAAAGAGGGCTTTTTTTATCAGTGATGTGGCGTGCTGCGGCTGGCATGTAGGCATTGCTATTGCAGAGAGTGCCTGGGCAAAGGATGTCAAAAATCTGCTGATTGAATTTGCGGTGATTATGGCCGTACTGTGCTTTGGTATAAGTATATTAAGCATTTCTGTAGTAGTTAAGGCCTTGCTTAAGCCCGTCAGCATGGCAGAATCCGCATCTCAGGCAAAATCGGATTTCCTGGCAAATATGTCTCATGAGATACGTACTCCTATTAACGCTATGTTAGGAATGAATGAGCTGATTTTGAGAGAGACTTTAAACGAAAATATTGAAAAGTATGCTTTAAATATTCGAAATGCAGGGAAAATGCTGCTTTCTCTGGTTAATGATATTTTAGATTTTTCTAAAATAGAATCAGGAAAGATGGAAATTACCCCAATAGACTATGAACTGAGTTCTATGCTCAGTGACTTGATCAATATGACTGCCACTAAAATAGAAGAAAAAGGACTTTCCTTAAAATTGGATATTGCACCGGATATTCCGCATAGGCTATGGGGAGATGAAAGGAAGCTTACCCAAATAATAGGCAACCTTTTAACGAATGCGGTCAAATATACCAAACAGGGCAGTGTGACTCTGCGCGTAAATTGGAAGGAAAAGGACAGTAATCATATACAATTGATTGCAGAGATAGAGGATACGGGCGTGGGCATCAAGGCAGAGGAACTGAATTTATTATTTATTTCTTTTACCCGTTTGGATACGGAAAAAAATAGGAGTATTGAAGGAACTGGTTTGGGCTTAAATATCACAAAGAGCTTGCTGGAAATGATGGAAGGAACGCTAAGTGTTAAAAGTGTTTATGGAAAAGGGTCTGTATTTACGGCCAGCGTTCCGCAGAAGGTTGTCAGCCGGGAAGGAATTGGGGACTTTCAGGAAAAATATGAACAAAGTGTTGCCCAGAGAAAGCATTATAGGGAAAGCTTTATAGCACCTGAGGGAAAGATACTTATCGTTGATGACAATGCCATGAATCTCGCTGTGGTTACGGGGCTTTTAAAAAATACGGAATTGAAAATCGATACGGCGTCAAGCGGAAAAGAATGCCTGGATAAAATAGCAAAGAATGTTTATCATCTGATCTTTATGGATCATATGATGCCGGACATGGACGGTATTGAAACCTTTGAGCGAATGAAGTCCATGAGCAATAACTTATGTGAAGCTGTTCCGGTCATTGCATTGACAGCAAATGCCATATCAAATGCAAAAAAAATGTATCTGGATTATGGCTTTACGGACTATATTTCTAAGCCGATTGAGGGAAGTAAGCTGGAGCGTATCTTAATTAAATATTTGCCTTCCGAGCTTGTACATGAGACGTCAGAATGGGAAAAGAGGGATATCCAATCTAATGTTCCAGTGCTTTTAGACGATCGATTAGGAGACTACATAAATGCTAAAATGGGTTTGTTTTATTCCGGCGAGGATGCAACAAATTATCATATGATTTTAAAAATATATAGAGATATGGGCTCAGAATCCATAGAAAAGATACAGGCGGCATATGATACAGAAAACTGGACGCTATATACGACTCTGCTTCACGCATTAAAAAGTACGTCGCTTGGGATTGGAGCAGAAGTGCTGGCTGAGAAGGCCAGACTTTTGGAATCTGCCGGAAAGTCTCCGGATAAGGTCTATATTTTACATAATCATGCACAAGTAGTAGAATTATATAAAAAGGTTCTTTTAGATATTACTGAATATTTGGATAAGCTTGAGAGAAAGCAAGGCTGTAAGGATAGGAAAGAAAAACTATCTGAACGGGAAATACAAAAAGAATTGCTAAAAAAACGCTTAATGGAGTTGGATGAGAAAATCAGTGATTTTGAAATGATACAGGCTCAAAAGATTCTAGGAGAGCTTTCAAACAGAGCGTATCAAGGCGAACGGCTAAATCCGTATATAACAGACATTTGTAAAAAACTTGACGATTTTGAGTATGAAGAAGCAAAAAAGGCAATCCATAGTTTAATAAAACAGCTATAGTCTTATGCTCTTTATGCTTGTAACTTGTTTCTGGAGGTAGGCACATGCAGCAAATGATTCTTATTGTCGATGATAACCGGTCAAACATAAAAATTGCTCAGACCATTCTGGAAAAAGAATATAGGGTGGCGGCAGCGCTGTCGGGTAAAAAAGCCATACAATTTCTGACACTGGCGGTACCTGATCTGATATTATTGGATATTTATATGCCGGATATGAATGGGTTTGAAGTGATGGAAGAATTAAAACTGCATAAAGAATGGAAAGATATTCCCGTGATTTTTTTGACTGCTAATTCAGAACCTAAGACGGAAGCCAGATGTTTTCAAATGGGTGCGGTTGATTTTATATCGAAACCATTTATACCGGAAGTGATAAAAAACCGGATAAACAGAACCCTGGAGCTGCAGGCGTATAGAAAAAATCTGGAAGATGCAGTAAAAAATCAGTCTCGGAAAATCTTACAGCAGGCGAGGGAGCTGGCTCATAAACAACAGGAGCTGATGGCGATTCAGCAGGAAGTCATCATAGGAATGGCGAATCTTATTGAAGGAAGAGACGGAAGCACCGGAGGCCATATAAAAAGGACAAGCCAGTATGTAGAGTTAATAGCAAGAGCTCTAAAGGAAAAGGGAATATTTTCAGATATTCTGACGGAGGAATACATTGAAAATCTTTGTAAGGCAGCGCCGCTGCACGACATTGGTAAAATATGTATTTCCGATGTTATTTTACAAAAACCCGGAAAGCTGACGGAAGAAGAGTTCGATATAATGAAAACACATGCGGAGCGGGGTGGTGAAGTGATACGATCTACCATGGCAAAGATTGAGAAACAAGAGTTTATTGATATTGCGTTTGATATTGCCACTTACCACCATGAAAAATGGAACGGCCAGGGGTATCCCAAGGGCTTGACCGGAAGAGATATTCCTTTGAGTGCGAGGATTATGGCCGTTGCCGATGTGTTTGATGCACTGGTATCCAAAAGATGTTATAAAGAACCTATGGATAGCGAGGAAGCTTTTGAAATTATAAAAGTCTCCGGCGGATCTCACTTTGATCCTGAAATATCAAATGTTTTCTTGGAATTACGGGACAGAGTGAAAGAAATCTCAAGGAATGATTAATCAAAATCGATCACTGTAATTTAAGAGTCCGCGTATGTAACCGCCCTGAACCTTAGCAGGCTTTGGGACGGTATTTTTTTTCTCTTCATAATATATGACAGAGCCCTCTAAGCCTTGGGGAGAGGTCGTTACGACTGCATAGGAACCCTTTGTCCCATCTGCGGGCAGAGTCAGGCTGCCGGGATTGATGAGATAAATATCGTCACATTGGACAAAGAGCGGTTTATGCGTATGCCCAAACAGTGCGGCAACACAGCCCTCTTCTTCCGCTCTATAAAAAATTCTGGGCATTCAGCTTTACATTTTCCATATGCCCATGAGCCAGATATAATTTACCGCATTCCGTATCCACTATTTTAAACGCTGCCGTACTAAAGGAATTGTCCATGTTGCCTTTTACAGAAATCACATCTATTCCAAGTGTTTTTTTCAATTCCTCGGCATCCTTTACAAAGTCGCCTAAATGAATAATGGCATCAATACCTGTTAAGGTCTTATAGATTTCGTAGACCTTGTCCAATTCACCGTGTGTATCGCTTATTACAAAAAACTTCAATTTTTTTCTCCTCCTGTATAATGAAAGTTAAAGGTCAGGCAGCCTTCTGTACTGTCTATATTGAATCTCAAAGAATCCGGAAGCTGTCTTTATTATATCAAATTTGCCTAGATCCACCATGATATTGTTCTGATCAATAAAAATAAAATCGCAGTTTATAAGCTTTATGGCTTTTTGAAGGGCAGTGCTGCCTGAAATAGCTGCTTTTAATGCCATGGACTGCATGATATTTCCCAGAGAGGAGACCTCTTCCTGAAAGGTAGCGTAAATACGCGTATAGTCCTCTGAAAACCGGAAGTCTTTAACAGAGAATACATATTTGGCTGAAATCGGACCTAATTGTTTTAAATGAAGCCTTAAATCCAGCAGGATACAATCGCCCTGGAACAAGAGCGTATAGTCCTTTAAGTAATCACGGACATTTTAATGCTCATGATCTTATCTTTTATCCCCACGTTGACCAGATAATCGGGTATTTTAAGCAAACCGTTTTCAATATCCTGATATTCAAAGTAATCTGTCAGAGCAAGGACTTCTTTTTTATTTTTAAGCAGAAAGGAAATTATGCTTTTTAGTTTTGCATCCGTTAAATTCAAAGTATCACCTCACATTTTTTCAAATTTGTTCTAACAAAAGCATTCCCTCAAATTCGCTAAACATAACACTGAATTCTTCAAATTTAAGATTTTTCGGTAGTCTAACGGAAAGGTGAAATGCTATGCCGTTGGAAGCAACAGGCCCGGACCCGCTGACATGGCTTTCAAGTACAAGGATATCCATCTTCTTCAAGGCAGCTATGAAAGCTTTAAAGTTTTGAAGGGAATCTATTTCTATGTATAAATTGATCATGCGGGCATTTTGATAAAAATAATTTTCAACCTTGGGAAGCAGTGCCAGACTTATAAAAATAAGAATTCCGGCAATGATTGCCCCGGAGTAAAATCCTATTCCGAGAGCAAGACCCAGACATGCAGAGGCCCAAAGGCCGGCAGCTGTGGTGAGTCCCTTTATTTTATGCTTTCCCGTCATAAAAATAGTTCCTACTCCAAGAAAGCCGACTCCTGTAATAACCTGTGCACCTAACCGGGCAGGGTCAGAGCCGGGAGCTAAATACTGAGAGATATACTGATTGGTAAGCATGGCCAGTGCAGCCCCTACACAGACCAAAATATGTGTTCGGAATCCTGCGGGGTGACTATTGGCGCCTCTTTCCAGCCCAATGGCTCCTCCGAATAAGACGGCAAGCAGCAATCGCAGTATGACCGACAGCAGATTCACGTCATAAAAGTAATGCGGCAGTTGAAATACAGACATAAAAAGACTCCTTTTTGTTGATATGTAGTATTTAAGTATATGTAATTGTACCATAATGTGTTAATATATACAAAAGAAAGTATTTTAAATTCGTATATGCGGAGGTCTAATATGTATCAACAGATTTTAGAAAAGAAATTGATTTTAGATAGCAGAAAACCGTATAGCACAGAAGTCAGAAAACAAATCAAAGAAATGGGGCGGTGCGACCTCATTTATACCTCTCTTCATTTAGATGGAAGCCCGATAAAAAAGGAGCAGCTCCAAAGAATTTTGCAGGGTGATGTGGTTCCGGAGGTCACATTGAACGATCACGTAGCCATTGAAAGGTACCTAGACACCTTAACGCTTATGGAAAATCTCATGGGAATGGAAAGTGATGTCAGTTTGAAAGTCATAGAAGAGCTTCATGGGATGAGCTGCGGGACAGATCGCACGGTGTGGCGAAAAAGCAACCCCATCCTGTATACACTGGATTACAATCCCCCTCACTGGCAGGAAATCAGGGAAAAGATGGAGCAGTTCATAAAGTGGTCCTATCAGGCAGAGGAGAAGCTGGCGGGAAACATCCTTTTAAAAGCAGCTTACCTGCACCATAAAATGATTGAGATCTATCCCTTTGAGCAGAACAGCGAATCTACAGCCAGACTGGTTTTGTATTATTCTCTTTTGCGAGACGGATATCCCATTTTTGAGCTTCGTTTAAGTGAATCTGAA
The DNA here is from genome assembly GCF_004103735.1 of Aminipila luticellarii. Taxonomy (NCBI): domain Bacteria; kingdom Bacillati; phylum Bacillota; class Clostridia; order Peptostreptococcales; family Anaerovoracaceae; genus Aminipila; species Aminipila luticellarii. Next base: position 993,054 of record NZ_CP035281.1, read on the forward strand.
TATAATACTTCTATTATCGAATACTTGAAACATAAGAATATAGAACCTTTTTATAAAGCAGTGGAGCGGGGAATTTTCAATAAATTGGACGTATTGCTGCAAATGACAGAGGAATAACATAAAGGAGGATGCCTCTTCCGGATTTATTCAAATCTTTTGAGACACCCTCTTTTATTGCACTAGCGGATAAAATCGCCGCCTTTAAGGATCTTTCTTTCTAATGTATCGCTGCCCTTTAGTTCACCGCATTGCTGTTGTTTTTGAATAGCTCGGATTTTCAGAGGCAGAGAAAATAAATTGATAAAGCCTTCTGCGTCGCTTTGATTGTACACTTCATCTTTGCTGAAAGTAGCAAATTCTTCACTGTACAGCGAGTACGGAGACTTGGAGGCTACCGGAATGGCACTTCCTTTGTAGAGCTTTATTTTTACGGTTCCGGTCACTTCTTTTTGCGTGACGTCTACAAAAGCTGCAATCGCGTCTCGGATGGGGGTGAACCATAATCCGTCATAGACAAGCTGGGCATATTTCTGGGCTACAATATTTTTGTACTGCATGGTATTTCGGTCGAGAATCAGCTTCTCTAATGCAGCGTGCGCTTTGTAGAGAATAGTACCTCCGGGGGTTTCATATACGCCTCGGGACTTCATGCCTACGAGACGGTTCTCAACAATGTCTATGGTGCCCACGCCGTTGGCACTGCCCAGTACATTTAAAGCCTCAAGGATTTTGACGCCACTCATCTTTTCTCCGTTTATTGCAATCGGAATACCCTGCTCAAAGTCGATTTCCACAAACGTAGGCGTATCAGGAGCTTGTTCTACCGGTACGCTTAAGACGTGAATATCATCTTTATGTTCATTCCATGGGTTTTCGAGATTACCGCCCTCATGACTGATATGCCATATATTTTCATCTCTTGAATAAATTTTTTCCGTGGTCTGTGCAATAGGAATGTGGTGTGCCTTTGCATATTCAATCAAGTCCTCTCTGGATTCCAGATTCCAGATTCGCCAAGGGGCTATAATTTTAATGGCAGGGTTCAGAGCCTTGATCGTGGTTTCAAAACGAACCTGATCGTTGCCTTTTCCTGTACAGCCGTGGGCAATGATGTAAGCTCCTTCTGCTTCAGCAATTTCTACGAGTTTTTTTGCCATAAGAGGTCTGGCCATGGAAGTACCTAAAAGATAATCATTTTCATATATAGCTCCGGCTTTCAAAGTGGGCCATATATAATTTGTGACAAATTCATCCTGTATATCCAGTATGTACGCTTTTGATGCTCCGGTTGCGTATGCCTTTTTTTCAATCGCATCATAGTCTTCTCTTTGTCCGGCATTGCAGCAGACTGCAATGATGTCACAGTTATAATTTTCTTTTAACCAGGTCAGGATAATAGACGTATCTAATCCGCCTGAGTACGCCAGTACGATTTTTTCTTTTTCCATTTAAGTGCCTCCTACTTATTGTGCAAGGGTATCACAAATTTCTGATTTGCAGAAACCCACTGCGAATTTATACATAAAAAATATTAATTATTCGTAACTTAAAAAGATTATACATGGGTAAATCACAAAAATCAAGGCTTTTTTTGTGAAAACGAACTAAAATATATAATATACTTATAGAAACTAATAAAAATTAAAAAAAATGATTTTAATATCCAAAAAATGGGTGTATATAAAGTATATATAATATAAAAAGAAAGGTACAGTGGGATAAAACAATGTAGAAATACAAAAAATATGGTATACTTATCGTAAGTATGAATCGGCTATTTTTTAAGAAGCAGCTTCGGTTCAGGTGAATTATGATGAATTAGGGAGGAACGGAATGGATGGAATCTGAAAAACAGATTGATATAGAGTCCTTATGTTTGAAAATGAAAGAGTTTCTGGCATTTGAAAACATAAAGACGAATGTTTCCATGAGTGAATATACATCCTTCAGAGCAGGCGGAAAAGCCGCGGCGATGGCGGTGGTCGAAACGATTCCAGAGCTTAGGAGGCTATTAAATCTGCTGACTCAGGAGAAAGTCCCTCATATTATTTTGGGCAGTGGCTCCAATATCCTTGTAAAGGATGGGGGATATAATGGAATTGTTATTAAGCTTGGGCGCAGCTTTCATACTGTTCAAGCGGAGGAAAACGTGATTACGGCTTTTGCAGGCGCAAAAATATCGGCGGCAGCGAAAGAAGCTATGGAGCATGGTCTGTCGGGAATGGAATTTGCCAGTGGGATTCCGGGAAGTATTGGCGGCGGAGTCTTCATGAATGCGGGAGCCTACGACGGTGAAATGAAAGATATTATTCTATCGGTTCGAGCGATAACCAGCGATGGCACCAGAGAATATAGCCTTTCCGGCGAGGATCTGATGCTTGGATATAGAAGCAGTGTTTTTCAGAAAAACGGTGATATTATAATCTGTGCTGAGTTTCAGTTGGAGAAGAAAGATAAGGAGATGATTTCCGCGCGCATGAAAGATCTGATGGAGCGGAGAAATCGGAAGCAGCCCGTCAATCTGCCCAGTGCCGGAAGTTTTTTCAAAAGGCCGGAAGGATATTTTGCCGGAAAATTGATTCAGGACTCGGGCTTAAAGGGTTTGAGCGTTGGCGGAGCGCAGGTATCTCCGCTTCATGCCGGATTTATTGTAAATAATGGAAACGCCACCGCCACCGATATTTTAAAATTAATGAGACTCATACAAAACACAGTTTTTGAAAAGTTTGGTGTAAGATTGGAACCTGAGGTCAGAATACTTGGGGACTGATCAAAGATAGAAGGGAAGAGCGCCTGTGATGGAGAACAAAGATATTAAAGTGTATCAAGGATTTAGGATGATGTATGATTTACACACTCATACCATATTTTCTCATGGAAAGGGAACCATAAGAGACAATGTACTGGCTGCACTGGAACGGGGCTTGAACAAGATTGCGATTTCGGACCACGGGCCGGGTCATCTGACTTATGGAATAAAGAAAAGTGCTGTCCCTGAAATGAGAGAGGAGATTGAGCAGCTGAAAAAGGAATTTCCTCAAATTGATATTTGTCTCAGTGTTGAGGCAAACATTATTAACAGAGGCTCTTGTTTGGATGTAAGCCCGGATGAATTTCTGCAGTACGATTTTGTTATCGGAGGGTATCATTATGGTGTATTGAACGGATACTGCATAAGCAATTATCTGGAGAACCATAAAAAGAAAAAAAGCATGACCGATTCCAGGTCGGTAAAAAAGCTGAGAAGCAAGAATACGGAGATGACCGTAAAGGCCATTTATGAGAACGATTTAAAAATATTGACACATCCCGGAGACAAGGGGCCTTTTGATATACTGGAAATAGCAAAAGCGTGTGATGAGAGGGGAACGCTGATGGAAATAAGTACATGGCATGCGCACCTGACCGTGGAAGAAATCAAGACGGCTGCGCTTACCGGAGTGGGATTCATCATCAGCAGTGATGCGCATCATCCCAGCCGAGTGGGAGATTTTGAAGGCGGCCTGGACAGAGCGATGGAAGCCGGTCTTGATTTATCCAGAATTGTTAATATAGAAAGGGTATAAATTTCAATGGAAGCGGTAATTATAACGGGTTTATCCGGCGCAGGGAAATCCCAGGCAGCCAACTGTTTGGAGGACTTAGGGTACTATTGCATCGACAACATGCCCCCGGCTCTGATTAAAAATTTTATCACCTTGGCGATGAACGAAAAAAGTTCCATAGAAAAGGCGGCTTTTGTTACGGATATACGCGGCGGTGAATTTTTTGAGGAAATTAAACCCTGCCTGCAGGATCTGAAAGCGATGGGCCTGAATTTTAAAGTATTATTTTTAGAGGCGTCGGACGAAGTTCTGATCAGAAGATTTAATGAGACCAGAAGACAGCATCCGCTGGCAGAAGGAGGGGAAACCTTATCCGGGCTGAGACGGGAGCGGGAAGTATTAAAGGAAATAAGGGCGATTTCTGATTTTGTTATTGATACGTCCAATATGAAATCAGCAAAGCTCAGAGAAGAAATAAAAGATATTTTTGCAAAAGGCGAGGAGGCCGGATTTATTTTGAATATTTCCTCCTTCGGGTTTAAGCACGGGATACCTCTTGAAGCCGATATGGTTTTTGATATGCGGTTCATTCCAAATCCGTATTATGTGCCAAGTCTAAAAAAACTAACGGGAAACAGCAAAAAAATTCAGGATTATGTTCTTAAGTTTCCGGAAACGCAAAGCTTTATCGAAAGTGCGGACAAAATGATCACGGAAATGATCCCCTGCTATATACGAGAGGGAAAATATCATTTAAATCTTGCGTTTGGTTGTACCGGCGGACAGCACAGATCTGTGACCATGGCCAATGTTTTTGCAAAAAAATTTAAAGAGCAAGGTTTACGAATAACTATTGAGCATAGAGACCTCTAGTGGTATACTTATAATGGCTAGTTTCACAGCTAGAGATTAGCTATGCTGAATTTTTATTAATTAATTTAGGAGGGAAAATACTTATGGAAAAATTAATTATTTCAGCTGCTATATGTGGCGCAGAAGTAACAAAGGAACAAAACCCTGCTGTCCCTTATACAGTGGAAGAAATTGTAAGAGAAGCGAAATCCGCTTATGACGCAGGTGCATCTGTTATTCACCTTCACGTAAGAGAAGATGACGGAACTCCGACTCAGTCTAAGGACAGATTTCAGGTATGTGTAGATGCTATCCGAAAGGAGTGCCCAGAGGCTATCATTCAGCCTTCAACAGGCGGTGCAGTTGGTATGACTGATTTAGAAAGATTACAGTCTACAGAGATCGAGCCAACTCCGGAATTTGCTACATTAGACTGCGGTACTTGCAACTTCGGCGGAGATGATATTTTTATTAATACAGACAATACGATTATTAACTTTGCAAAGATCATGAAGGAAAGAGGCATTAAGCCTGAGCTGGAAGTATTTGAAAAGGGTATGATCGATACGGCATTAAAGGTAGAGAAGAAGGGATTCCTGACACGTCCTTTGCATTTTGACTTTGTACTTGGCGTTCAGATGTCTGCTACTATCCGTGATTTATTATTCATGTCCGAGAGTATTCCTGAAGGTTCAACCTGGACTGCTAGCGGACTGGGAAAGAACGCATGGAGCATAGCTGCTGCTACAATCGCCTTAGGCGGACATGTAAGAGTTGGATTTGAAGACAATCTTTATATGGAAAAGGGCGTTCTGGCAAAGAGCAACGGAGAAATGGTTGCTAAGGTTGTAGAATTGGCTAAGCTTCTGGGAAGAGAAGTTGCTACTCCTGCTGAAGCAAGAGAAATTTTAAGCCTAAAGCCACTGAAACAGGAAAAGCCAAAAAAGCAGAAGAAGTAATAAAAACATAGATAGGAGCGCTTCAAGCTGGTGATCAAGTTTGCGGCGCTCTTTTTTATATAAGCAGGAAACAGGGTTTCCTGCTTATATAAAAAAGAGGAGTACAGAGATATTATGTCATTTTCAGTTGATACAAAAAATGAATTAGCTCGATTAGAGCCGGAGAAAAAATGCTGTATGCTTGCTGAAATTGCAGGCTTTATTCGAATGTGCGGGAGCATTAGGCTGGCAGGCGGCGGTAAATTTAATATCATCATTACCACAGAAAATCCGGCCGTTGCAAGACACTTTAAAAAGATCATAAAAGATTATTTCGATGTAGATGCGAACCTTGAAATTGGACAGGGCACGACGCTAAAAAAAGGGCATGTGTATTTGCTGAATATCGGACCGGAGGAACGAAGCGAGCAGATCCTGCGTGAAACAGGAATCCTCATGGTTCGGGAGGGAATGAACTTCATAAGTGACGGAATTTATGAGGGTTTGATCAAGACCAAATGCTGCCGAAAATCCTACTTGAGAGGTGTGTTTTTGGGATCCGGAACTATCAGTGATCCGGAAAAAAGCTATCATATGGAATTTGTATGCAGCACTCAAACCTTATCTAACGATGTGAAAAAACTGATTAATAGTTTTGTGGATTTACATGCAAAACAAGTGCAGAGAAAGAAAAGTTATGTGGTATATGTGAAGGAATCGGAGCAAATCGCAGACATTTTAAATATATTAAAGGCGCATGGACAGCTGCTCAAGCTGGAAGACATCAGAATCATGAAGGAAATGCGTAACAAGACCAATCGAATCAATAATTGTGACAGTGCAAATTTGGATAAGACTTTAAATGCTTCTGAAAAACAGGTAGAAGCTATAAAATGGATAGACCAGAAAAAAGGATTGGATTTTTTGAATGACAAGTTGAAGGAAGTGGCTTTTCTGCGGTTGGAAAATCCGGATGCTACCTTGCAGGAGCTGGCAGATATGATGGAACCGCCTTTAAAAAAGTCCGGTGTAAATCATCGGTTAAAAAAGATAGAGGACATTGCGGAAAAACTGATATAAATAAGATGGAGAAATTTGCTGTCGAATGTCAAGTTTTTTTGAAAAAACATGGTATGCACAAAGGCAGTAAACCTGTGGATAACTTACTGTTGACAAATGTAAAAAAAGCTGGAATAAAGTAAAATCAAGGGATGTGTAAAATATAGTTATTCACAGGCTCCATGGGATAAAATTGTATACAATATTTGCGGATTATGTGGAAAAGTGACGAATGTTTTAAAAAACTGGCATTTGCAGGTTGTGGAAAACGACAGGATTTTACACAGAAAGTTTACATAATACTGTCAAAATAATGGACGAAATATTATTTTTTGTAATAAGATAGGATAGAAATTGTAGCCTAGAAGGAGGTAAAAATCATTGCTCGTAGTACTTGTAAATACGTTAGCTGTCATTATCGGAAGCACCATAGGTCTGCTTTTAAAAAAGGGCATTCCTGAGAGCATAAGAGATATTGTGATGAAAGGAATCGCCTTATGTACGCTTTATATTGGGATATCCGGTACGTTAAAAGGGCAAAACACGTTAATATTAATTTTATCTATGGTCATTGGATCCATTATAGGACAAGGGGTGGATTTGGACAAAAGGCTCAACAGTTTCGCCGAGAAGCTGGAAGGTCGGTTTAAAAAGCCGGGGGACAAAGTATCTGTAGCAGAAGGTTTTGTGACAGGCAGCCTGCTGTTCTGTGTGGGAGCTATGACCATAGTGGGCTCTCTTAGAGCAGGACTGGTGGGCGATTATGAAATGCTGATGACAAAGTCTGTTTTAGATTTAATTTCCTCTTGCGTTTTCGCTTCGGCTTTGGGGATTGGTGTTCTCTTTTCGGCGGGATTTGTTTTGTTCTTTCAGGGAGCTATTGTTCTTTTGGCGCAGTATGTGTCGCCTTTTTTAGGGGATTACGTGATTGCAGAAATGACTTGTGCCGGTTCTTTGCTGATTTTGGCATTAGGCCTTAATATTTTAGGCGTTACCCGATTAAAGGTGATGAACTTTCTGCCCGCTATATTTTTACCAATTTTGCTATGCATGTTCATTCCGGCTTAATTATCATTTGTTCATAAATTTTTAAGAATAAAGTGATAGTATGTTTGAGTGAGCAGGAATATAATACTATTAATTTATGAGAGGAGATTAGACAATGGAAAAGAAGCAATATGTATGCTCGAAATGCGGATGCCATGAATATGAGTGTGATCAATTTCAGGCTACGGGAGGAAATTTTGCAAAAATTTTTGATGTACAAAATAAGAAGTTTACGACAATAAGCTGTGCTCAATGCGGGTATACGGAACTGTATAAGCAAATGGGCTCTTCCGGATGGGATACATTGGACTTCCTGACGGGATCCTGATAGAATAATGAGATAAAAAGTGCTAAGGATAGATTCCTTAGCACTTTTTATCTAACAGGAAATATCGTTTTCTGTTAAAACGGGGAGTACAGAGGGGTTCCCCGAAAATATTTAATTTTTTAAGCTTTGAAGAGGAGCTGGAATTCTTCCGCCCCGGTTGATCATTTTAGCAGGAGATTTGGAGTGAAGCTTCATGACCGGACCATTTCCAAGGAGTCCGCCAAAGTCCAGCTCTTCTCCTTCTTTTAATCCCACAGCCGGGATGACTCGTACAGCTGTGGTCTTGGAGTTTACCATACCTATAGCTGCCTCGTCGGCAATAATGGCTGAAATGGTTTCAGGCGTTGTATCTCCCGGAATGACGATCATATCAAGACCTACCGAGCATACGGCTGTCATGGCTTCCAGTTTTTCAATGGACAGGCTTCCGGCTCGTGCGGCATCGATCATTCCGGCATCCTCTGTCACAGGAATGAAGGCTCCGGAAAGTCCGCCTACATTGGAAGAGGCCATTACACCGCCTTTTTTTACGGCATCGTTCAGCATGGCCAGCGCAGCGGTGGTTCCATGGGTACCGCATTGCTCCAGACCTATTTCTTCCAGTATGTGGGCGACGGAATCTCCAATAGCCGGCGTAGGGGCGAGGGAGAGGTCAATAATGCCAAAGGGCACGCCCAGACGCTTGGAAGCTTCTGTTCCGACCAGTTGACCCATTCGGGTGATCTTAAAAGCGGTCTTTTTAATCATGTCTGCGACCTCGGTCAAGTCGGCATCGTCCGGCATTTTTGCAAGAGCCGCACGCACTACACCGGGACCTGAAACGCCTACATTCAGAACGCAGTCCGGTTCACCGGGTCCGTGGAAGGCACCTGCCATAAAGGGGTTATCCTCAGGAGCATTGCAGAAAACCACAAGCTTTGCCGCTCCGATACACTGACGGTCTTTGGTTTCTTCGGCAGCAGCCTTTACGATACCGCCCATGAGCTTCACGGCATCCATATTGATTCCGGCTTTGGTGGAACCAATGTTGACAGAAGAACAAACGAAGTCCGTTTCGCTGAGTGCTCTTGGAATGGATTCAATCAGTTTTTTGTCTCCGGGCGAAAATCCCTTATGAACTAAAGCGGAGAAACCTCCGATAAAATTTACCCCTACATCTTTTGCCGCTCGATCCAGCGTTTTCGCATATTGGACCGGGTCACCCCCTGATGCTCCCACAAGCATAGCGATAGGAGTGACAGAAATTCTTTTGTTTACAATGGGAATACCATATTTTTTTTCAATATCTTCTCCGGTTTTTACCAGATCCTTTGCGTAATTATATATTTTGTTGTACACCTTTTCGCAGGATTTATCAATGTCGCTGTCACAGCAGTCCAGCAACGATATACCCATGGTGATCGTTCGTATGTCTAGATTTTCATCCTGTATCATGGTGATGGTCTCCATGATGTCCGTCATATTCAGCATTACATGTACCTCCCCATCTATTAAATTCTATGCATGGAATTAAAAATGTCTTCGTGCATGACATGAATCGTCATCCCTGCTACATTTTTCTGCAGATTTTCTCTTAACGTGTCTAATTCACAGTTCATTTCGGATATATCAATGAGCATGACCATGGCGAAGTATTCCTGTAAAACGGACTGTGTCACTTCTACTACATTGGCATTGGCTTCGGCGCAGGTGGTGCTGACTTTGGCCAGAATGCCTACCATGTCCTTACCTATTACTGTTACTACCGCTTTCATATATTTAATCCTCCTTTAAAGCTCTGCTCCTATCTTGTGATGTAGGGGGCAGAGTGTATGTGTATTGTGATCATAAACAAAATTTTATATAATATTTTATTATTTTATCACATTATAGTGATTGTCCGCAAGTAAAGTATTTTCAGTATATCGGATTTCAATATGAGGATATTTGGCGGCAAAATACTCTTTGTTGCTGCGCTTATTGCCAATCATATTTGAAAAGCACCGACTGTTGCTTTGAAAAGTAAAGCACGGTTTCTGCTCGGGATCCTCCGGGAATTCTGAACCCGGAGCACGGTATGCGCCGGAGCATAACAGGGATGTTAGCTTCTCCTCGAGAATTTCCTTGGCAATTTCTGATTCTACAAGCTGTCTGAAAGCAGGGTGATACGTACCGCCGGTAATGGCACCGTGCTCATTAATAATGTCCGTGCTTTTTAGTCCCACCCGAATGATTTGGATACCCGCCGCATCTAATATTTTGTACATTTCCTTTGTGGTGAAGACCGCTTCCTTTTGTGAAAGGGGTTGATAGACTCCCCGCTCATACATACGCAGAAGCTCGGTATCCTCAATGATGATCGTGGGGTAAAGCCGCGCGATAGACGGCCCGATTTTGACGGCCTCCATAGCGGAATAAACAGACTTTTCATGCGTATCTCCGGGGAGACCAATCATCAACTGAATACCCAGTTCAAATGAATAGGCTTGTATCAATTCACAGCTTTTATATACAATCTCACTGTTATGACCGCGGTTAGAAGCTTGCAGCACCGAATCATCGAAGGATTGGACGCCCAGTTCTATAATGTCCGTATGGTATGCCTTCAGATTATCCAGAATTTCTTCATTAATATAATCCGGTCTTGTGGAAAGGTGAATCTTATCGATCCGTCCTTCATCTTTGTATTGCTTTGCCACGGCCAGATAGGCTTGCTGCTCTTCGATGGGTATCCCTGTAAAGCTGCCGCCGAAAAAGGCAATTTCCACTGTTTCCAGACCACGCCCGGTTAAGGTCGGGAGATATTGATCTATAATATGCTTTACGTCTTCCGCGTGAATGGGCTTCTGCCGGGCGGTAATCTTTTTCTGGTTACAGAAAACGCAATCATTGGGACAGCCTTCATGGGGAATAAAAATGGGTATAATGGCATGTTTCTTCATTGATGTCTCCATTCGATAATCGATCCGATATCCTCCAGCGGATATTCTTCAAAATACTTTACTTTCAGATTCTGTGCTGATATATATTCTGAAATCCTTTCGAAGTCGGGATGTGCTTTCAGATTTCCGTTAAAAATGATTTCATCGCCTACTCGGCCGGAGGCTCCTCCTAAAAATCCGTAGGGAAATTTGCCCAGTCTTACGTGTCCCGGCTGAATTAAAAGGAGATGAATGCCATGAGAATTCCTTTCGGAGGGTGGTAAGTCAGAACGGCTTATCGTATCAAAGTATTTGTTGACACTGGCATAGATTCCCTGGTCGGAGGTAATGGCACAGCGGTCGTTGATAACCACCATATTACATTTTGTATACCCCTGATTGACCTGTAGGGTCTTCCGCTTGGACTGGCAGATCTTTTCCAGCAGAAGCGGGGAGGTGTATTTCAGGTTGTGAATAAAATAATTTCCCATGCATACGGCATTGTATTTTATATTTTCCGGATATCGATAACCCAGATCGGATGAGGGCGGGAAATCTGCACAAAAAACAGGAGCTTCCGGTTCCGCACCCAGTTTGCACATATACATATCCGCATGGGAAGCGACTTCCGGATAAACAAAGCCGGTAGCTTTTATGGGCACCAGCGTATGATTCAGGCTTATAAGATAGTTCAGCAGTATGCTGTGGGCGTTTTCTGATACATATATCGTACTCATATAAAAATAGATCCTTTTGTTTTTTGCCCGGTGCCTTGCACTGCAGGCAGATTTTTGTCGTAGATAAGTTGTTATAGGTTTTTACTATTATAGCACAAAACAAAATGGTATAATGAACTTATCATAATAATTTATAGAAATTGGAGGAAAGAAATCATGCCAAAGATCAGTAATGATTGGCTGGATGTAATCGGAGATGAATTTCAAAAACCCTATTATTTACAGTTACGCCAGTTTTTAATAAAGGAGTATAAGACCCGTAGAATTTATCCTGCCGCAGACGATATTTTCAATGCCTTTCATTTTACTCCGTTGAAGGAAGTGAAGGTACTGCTGATTGGTCAGGATCCTTATCATAATGAAAATCAGGCCATCGGAACGAGCTTTGCCGTTCCTGCCAGCCAGAAGGAAATCCCGCCGTCCCTTGTGAATATCTATCAGGAGCTGCATGATGATCTGGGCTGTAGGATTCCGAATAATGGATACCTGAAAAAATGGGCAGATCAGGGCGTGTTACTTTTAAATACGGTTTTAACCGTGAGAGCTCATCAGGCAAATTCTCATCAGGGACAGGGATGGGAAATCTTTACAGATGCTGTTATCCATGCGGTAAACAAAGAGGATCGGCCTATTGTATATTTCTTGTGGGGAAGGCCTGCACAGTCAAAAAAGAGAATGTTGACGAATCCGAAGCATCTGATTCTGGAAGCCCCCCATCCAAGTCCTTTATCCGCCTACCGGGGCTTTTTCGGATGCAGGCATTTCAGTAAGGCCAATGCATTTCTGTCTGCCAACGGCGTGGAACCGATAGACTGGCAGATCGAGGACGTATAGGAAGAGACTCTCGCTAAACCTCCGAAACAATTATGAAGCTTTAGGTACATAACGAATAACGCTGGCATATATATGATATATATTGAGAATTATGCCTGTTGTGCATAAGTTAGGAGGATATATGGAGACGACAACGCCAAGTGTTTATTTGAGCCCTTCAGTTCAAGATTATAATGAATATATTATTGGAGGAAGTGAAGAATATTACATGAATCTCATCGTTGATGCCATGGTGCCTTATCTGAGGGCAAGTGATATCTCCTTCAATCGGAATAATCCAAACGATTCTCTGGCTCAAGTCATTGAACAGTCCAATGCGGGAGAATATGATCTGCATTTAGCCCTTCATTCCAATGCTTCTCCGGAAAATTTGTCAGGCATGCTGCAGGGACCGGACGTTTATTATTATGCCTTTAGTCAGGATGGTGAAAAAGCCGCAAACATATTTGCCAAAAATCTTTCAGATATTTATCCAAATCCTGATTTAGTAACCACTATTCCAAATACTACGCTTGCCGAACTGAGGAGAACCAGAGCCACATCCATTCTTATAGAATTGGCCTATCACGATAATTATGAAGATGCCAACTGGATCGCAGGCAATATCGAAGCTATTGCAGAGAATCTGGTATTTTCTCTGGCAGAATACTTTGGAATTCCTTTTGTAGATCCACTTTAATTGAAAAAATTTCGGCAGCTGAGGCTGGCGAAATACTGTAATAGCCGTCAAATCTATTGGCGGTTATAAAGTTTTTTGGTATAATATAAATTTAGATTAAAATGACATCTGAAATAACGGAGAAAGCGGTGTACAATGGACAAGCTTATTGAATTAATTAGAAAAATATTGGAAGAAGATCAGGTCATCAAGATTACCTTGGGGAATATGCGAAAAAAATCAAACCCTTGTAAAAAGGTTACCATACGGCCGATTCTTTTGAAGAAACAGCTGGTATATCAGGTGGAATACCACTTCGAGAAAAAAGTGACTCATGAAAATTTATCTGCTGAAGAAATCCTTTTGCTGTGTCAGAGACTCATCAACGAGGAGTTTAAGCAGGTAAATGTGCAGACAACGGATGAAGAGATTCAGATTCTGGCGTCGAAACCCGAAAAGCCTAAAATCATAAGAAGGCAGACCGAAAAAAGAGCAGTAGCTCATTTGGAACATAATAAAGGGAAAAAGTATATCATTCAGGAAGGGGAACCTTGCGATTTTTTAATCAAATTGGGTGTTATGGGAGAGGACGGCACGGTCTTTCAAAAGCATTATGCCAAGTTCAGGCAGATAAACCGATATTTGGAGATCGTGGAGGATGTGCTGGAGTATTTACCGGAAAGAGAAGAGAAACCCTTAAGGATTATTGATTTTGGCTGCGGTAAATCTTATTTGACCTTTGCGCTATACCATTACCTTCGAATCATGAAGAAACGGAATGTGGAAATAATCGGGTTGGACTTAAAGGAAGATGTGATAGAATTCTGCAATAACATATCGGAGGAGCTGGGCTACCCGGAGCTGCATTTTTTGAAAGGTGACATTGCTGATTACACCAGCGACCATGCGGATATGGTGGTTACTCTTCACGCCTGTGATACGGCGACCGATTATGCGCTGATCAATGCGGTCCGATGGAACTCTAAGGTCATTTTATCCGTTCCCTGCTGTCAGCACGAATTGTTTCATCAGATTAGAAGTGACCTGCATCAGCCTTTGTATAAGCACGGGATTTTAAAGGATCGGTTTACGGAGCTGCTAACGGACGGGCTGAGAGGACTAAAGCTGGAAGCCTGTGGGTATGAGGTGGCTATGATTGAGTTCACCAGCTTGGAGCATACGGCTAAAAATATCATGATCCGTGCTGTTAAAAAAGAAGAGGCCATGAAAACAGCATCCAGGAAAAAGGCTCAGGAAGAATATGAAGCGCTAAAAACGTATTACCATGTAAATCCTACCATGGACCAATTGAAAATCAAATAGCGGCTGATGCCGTTATTTTTTTAATAAATATTGAATTTATTTTGCATTGTGATATAATATTAAGGTTCGGGATACGACGAGTTACAATTTATGTAAAATGTGGAACTTAATGCATTGGTTCCTTTTATAATAAATAAAGTGGTATAGAAAGTAGGAGTCATTATGGCAAACAAACAAAAGATCATTAACATAGCGGTCATAGCGCATGTTGATGCAGGAAAATCTACCTTGGTAGATGCATTTTTAAATCAGAGCGGAGTTTTCCGTGCAAACGAAGAAGTCGTTGACTGCGTTATGGACAGCGATGACATAGAGAGAGAAAGAGGAATTACGATTTATTCCAAAAACTGTTCCGTTATGCATGACGATGTAAAGATCAATATCGTAGATACACCGGGACATGCAGATTTCTCATCCGAAGTAGAGAGAATCATGAAAACAGTGGACACGGTCATATTGCTGGTAGATTCCAGTGAAGGCCCGATGCCTCAGACACGATTTGTTTTAAATAAATCGTTGGAGCAGGGATTGAATCCTATTCTGCTGATCAACAAGATCGACAAAAAAGATGCTCGAATTGATGAAGTAGTGGATGAAGTATATGAATTGTTCATGGATTTGAACGCAAATGATAAACAGCTGGACTTTCCGATTTTATACGGCATAGCAAGACAGGGCATCGTGGTGTATGATCCGGCAGATGTGAAGGATGTTGAAGTGGAAGTAGGCGGGCAGAAATCTGAAAAAAATCCACAGGGCGGCAAAGGCGGAGATATTAAGCCATTATTTGAAACCATTACCAAGCATGTGGAAATTTATCCGGATCTTAGAGAAGAATCCCTGCAGATGCAGATTTCTTCACTGGGATACGACGATTATATCGGAAGACTGGGAATCGGCCGTGTGACCAAGGGCATCATAAAAACCGGACAAACTGTTGCGGTGGCTAAGGCTGACGGCAGTATCGTTTCCCGAAAAATTAATCAGGTCTTTGTATACAGAGGACTGAAAAGAACCCCTGTGGATCAGGCGGAATGCGGAGATATCGTAGTGGTATCCGGCATTGCAGACATTTCTATCGGAGAAACCATTTGTGACAGCTCCAATCCGCAGCCGATGGAAATGATCCATATAGAAGAACCGACATTATCCATGAACTTTATGGTAAATAAGTCTCCTTTTGCCGGAAAGGTGGGGAAATTTGTAACTTCCAGACACATTAAAGAAAGACTGGAAAAGGAACTGGAAGTAAATGTAGGACTTCTGGTAGAGCCGACAGATTCTACGGACGTATTTAAGGTATCGGGCAGAGGGGAACTGCACCTTTCCATCCTAATTGAAAATATGAGACGTGAAGGATATGAATTGGCGGTATCCAAGCCGGAAGTCATCATGCACAAAAACGAGCACGGGAAGAAATTAGAGCCCATTGAAGAGGTGGTTATCTCTGTTCCCGATGAATACTCGGGAAGTGTTATTTCAAAGCTGAATGTCCGAAAGGGCATCATGAAGGAAATGTCCGGAGAAAACGGATATTCCAAGCTGGTGTATTTAGTACCGACGAGAGGGCTGCTGGGATACCGAAGTGAATTTATCAACGATACCCGCGGGGAAGGAACCATGGTCAGACATTTTGACAGCTTTGATGAATATAAAGGAGAAATCCCACAGAGAACAAACGGTGTAGCTATTGCTCAGGAAGAAGGAACTTGTACGGGATATGCGCTTTTTAATATTCAGGAGCGAGTTCAGATGTTTGTAGAACCGGGTACAAAAGTGTACGAAGGAATGATCGTGGGCATGAACAGCAGAAATGACGATATGGTCGTAAATCCATGTAAGGCAAAGAAGGCAACCAACATGCGTGCTGCCGGCAGTGATGATGCGGTCAAGCTTTCTCCTGCAAGGGTCTTTACACTGGAGGAAGCTCTTGAATTTATTAACGACGATGAGCTGGTAGAGGTTGTACCGGATGACATTCGACTGAGGAAGAAGTTTTTAAAAGAATTGGATCGAAGAAGATCGGGAAGATAGTAATTTAATAATAATTAAAAGATATTATAAAGGCTGAGTTTTGCATCGTGCAGGATTCAGTCTTTTTGTTCAGTAGGAAATATCGTTCCTTTTAAATAAAATGGAATGAAATCCGATTTTTGTTGATAAAGTAAGAAAATAGGATTATACCACAGTATTATCCGTTGAAGAAAATCAACGATAATTTCGTCTAAAATGCAATCAATATAAGTAATAGCCGAAAATACATTGACCAGGTAGAGCGTATCGGCTATAATATAGTATATAATAATTTTAGACGAAGAGGTGATTTCATGAATTATATGCACAGGGTAATGGAGGATACCTTTCTCCGCCTTTCCAATGAGTTTCCTGCTTTGCTGCTTACCGGTCCGAGGCAGGTCGGAAAAACCACCATGCTGCAAAAGCTGGCTGCAGAGGAGAACATAGGACGGGAGTATGTTACACTGGACGATTTGACAGAGCGCCAAATGGCAAAGAATGACCCCAAGATGTTCCTGCAAATTCATAAGCCACCGGTATTTATCGATGAGGTGCAGTATGCACCGGAGCTGTTTTCCTATATTAAAATACATGTTGATCAAAACCATCGTGCCGGTGATTTCTGGCTGACAGGTTCACAGGTGTTCAAATTAATGGAGGGAATACAGGAATCTCTGGCTGGGCGCGTTTGCCTGCTCCATATGGCTCCTATGTCACAGGCTGAAATCTACGGTGCTGCTTCAGCACCTTTTGTGCTGGATTTGGAGCAGCTGTCACAGCGGATAAAAGAGCGGACTCCTGTTGATACTCCTGCACTTTATGAACGTATTTTCAGAGGTGGGATGCCTGCTCTAATCAGCGGGCAGTACAGCGATTATCGGGCAGTTTATTCCAGCTATATCAGCACCTATATTGACCGGGATGTAAAAGAGATATCTGGTGCCATTGATTCACTTAAATTTATGGATTTTATCACATCGGCCGCCGCTCTGTGTGGACAGATGGTGAATTATAAGACTATCTCTGATGTTGCCGGGATTGGCCAGGTTACCGCTAAAAACTGGCTTGGGATTTTGGAGAGGCTGGGAATTGTATTTTATCTACACCCATATTCCAACAATATGCTTAAGCGTATGGTGACGAAACCAAAGCTTTATTTCTACGACTGTGGCTTGGTGGCATACCTGACCAAATGGAGAGGCAGCGACATGCTGATGAATGGTGCCATGAGCAGTGCGATTCTTGAGAATTTTGTGGTGTCGGAGATTGTCAAGAGCTATCAGAATTGTGGCCGGGAAGCTTTCGTTTATTACTATCGTGACAAAGATACCAAAGAAATAGATATTCTGCTGGAAGACAGCGGTAAGCTATACCCTATGGAAATCAAGAAAACTGCTATGCCACATAGTCAACTTACCCGGGTATTTGGGGTTATAGATAAAGCCTCTTTAGAACGTGGCACAGGGGCAGTACTTTGCACAACAGATAGGCTATCGGCATTTGATGGCCAAAATTTAATTGTTCCCATTTGGGGGATATGAACTGTTTACAGGTGTTAGAAGAAGCAAATGGCATTCAGGTACCCTTTGAGATTGTAGGGCGACGACCCGGAGACATTGCAAAGTGTTATGCAGATACATCAAAAGCAAAGTGCGAATTAGGGTTTACTGCAAAGCGAAGCATTATTGAAATGTGCAAGGATGCCTGGAGGTTTGAAACAACATTAAATATTGAAGAAATGGATGCTGGAATAGCTGCACATAAAAAGGAGATTTTATATGGAAATTTTAGTTGCTGGCGGTGCAGGTTATATTGGATCCCATACCTGTGTTGCTTTACTTAAAGAAGGACATCGCGTAGTGGTGGCTGACAATTTATGCAATAGTAAAGCGGAAACCATACATAAAATAGAGCAAATTACCAATAAAAAAGTTGTATTTTATCAAATTGATGTAACAAAAGAAGAGGATATAAGACCTGTATTTTCAAAGCATCAATTTGACGGTGTGATTCATTTTGCAGGGCTTAAGGCTGTGGGGGAATCAGTAAAGGAACCGCTTAAATATTATTACAATAATGTGTTGAGCACGATTATGTTGGCTCGCATGTGTCAAGAGTACAAAGTAAATCGATTTGTATTCAGTTCTTCTGCTACGGTATATGGAGAAAATGAAATCCCTTTTGTAGAGACGATGAATTTATTACCAACGACAAACCCATATGGGGAAACAAAGGTCATTAGTGAAAGAATTTTAATGGATATGCAGAAAGCAAATCCTGAGTTTTGTGTATCTCTTTTACGTTATTTTAACCCGATAGGAGCTCATGACAGCGGTCTGATAGGAGAAATGCCCAACGGGATACCCAACAATCTGATGCCGTATATAACTCAGGTCGCAAAAGGAAAGCTAAATAAATTAAAAGTATTCGGAAAGGATTATCCAACCGTCGACGGAACGGGAGTCCGGGATTATATCCATGTGATGGATTTGGCAGAAGGTCATGTACTGGCTTTGGAAAAGCTTACGAAGGGTGTACAAATTTATAATCTTGGCACCGGCCAAGGCACTAGTGTACTACAGTTGATAAGAGCCTTTGAAGAAGCAAATCACATTCAGGTGCCATTTGAAATCAGCGAACGGAGACCGGGAGATATTGCAGAATTTTATGCAGATGCATCAAAGGCGGAGCGTGAATTAGAATTTACCGCAAGGCGGGGTATTCTTGACATGTGCAGGGATGCGTGGAGATTTGAAAAAAATCTTGGATAGTGGGTATGGGCTGTAGCAGGTACAGAATTTTAGCGATTATGAGGGTAGTGACAAATGGAGATTAAACAAAAAAATAACGACGAACATATTTTTATACGGTTCATAAAGGGGTTTATTATTGGCGCTTCCATGCTGGTTCCGGGAGTCAGCGGTGGGACGATGGCCATTATTCTGGGGATTTATGATGATTTGATACATGCTGTAAATTCTTTAAGAAGTAATTTTAAAGGGAATGGATTGTTTTTATTACAATATGGAATCGCAGGGGTCATAGGGATACTCTTATTATCGGGACCTATGCTGAATGCGGTCACTGCATGGCAGAAGCCGATGATGTTTTTATTTCTTGGCGCCATCCTTGGAAGCTTTCCTCCTTTATATAAAAAAGCCACAGCCGATAAGGTGAAGCATGTGAATAAAGTGGCTGTAGTGGTCGGTGCAGCCATTGCCTATCTGATTACGTTGTTTCCGGAGGGGATGCTGGATTTTGAGCCGGGATTTCATCTGATGAGCTGCTTTATGCTCCTCCTTGCCGGTGTAGTCATAGCTGTGGCTTTGATCCTGCCGGGAATCAGTGCCTCTTATGTTTTGTTGATGCTGGGCATGTATGATTTGACACTGAAGGCCATTCGATATTTGGATATGGCCTATTTAGTCCCGCTGGTCGTGGGAACCCTGGCCGGAACTTTTCTTACGGCGGGAATCATTGAACGAGAAATGAAAAGGCACCCGCAGTTTACATATATGCTGATTATTGGGTTTATGATCGGCTCTTTGCTGGAGGTTTTCCCCGGTGTGCCTCAGGGAGTGGAACTGGTTCAGTCAGCGGGTATGTTTATGGTGGGGCTTTTCGTAATCCTTTGGATCAGTAAGGACAGATCGTGAATAAATTTACCATGGATAGAACATAATACCTCCTATATGAGTGGGGGAAATGGATATGCGGAACAGTGAGGTAAATGAAAGAAAACGAGCTTTTAAGAGGATACCCCGGCACATTGGGGTCATACCCGATGGAAACCGGCGCTGGGCTGTCAACTGCGGTCTGGAAAAGAAAGACGGGTATCAACACGGTCTTGATCCGGGATTTCAGCTGTATGATTTATGCAGAGAAATGGGTGTAGAAGAATTGACCCTTTACGGGTTTACTGTGGACAATACGAAACGCCCGGCAGAACAAAAAAGTGCTTTTCAACGTGCCTGCGTGGATGCGGTACTGGAGCTTTCAAAACGGGATGCAGAGCTTTTGGTCATGGGGAATGACCGATCTCCGTGTTTCCCGGAAGAACTAAGAGCCTTTACGAAGCGAACGAAATTTGGACAAGGCGGTATCAAAGTGAATTTTCTGGTGAATTACGGATGGGATTGGGATCTGATGAATGAAAGCGGCTTGGCTTCCAGAGATATTTCCAGAATTGATTTGATCATGCGGTGGGGAGGAATGCGCAGATTGAGTGGATTTTTACCGGTTCAGTCCGTATATGCAGATATTTATGTTTTAGATGAATTTTGGCCGGAGTTTACGGAGGAGCAATTTTATCGGGGCATTGCATGGTATCAGACGCAGGATAAAACGCTGGGGGGCTGAGAAGTTTCGGATTCCGGAGATAGAGGAACACTGGAAAAGTATGGTTGATTTTTGAATATAATAGTGATAGTCTTAAACATATATTTGCGGACAAGAGCAAGGAAACTAATTTTTTGTAACAGCCAGACGAGGAGGAAAAAAATGAAGGGTAAAAAGCTATTGGCTGCTGCTTTGGCATTTTCACTAATGCTTTCTATGGCGGCCTGCGGCAGTAAATCAGAAAATGAGAATACTGCAGACAAAGAAAAGACAAAACTATACGTTGTGAACTGGAAGGACTACGGATCGGATGACAAGGATTTCATTGCAGCTTTTGAAAAACAATATAACTGTGAAATCGTCAATACGTATATGTCCAGTGAAGAAGAGCTTTTAACAAAATTGAGGACATCCAAAGCCGGAGAAATTGATGTATGTCTTCCGAACTGCTCCATACTTCCGGCAGCTATTGACGAAGGGCTGCTGGCTGAGATCGACACCTCAAAACTCAAGAACTATGACGGAATGTTTGAAAAATTCAAGACGCAAAAGGAATGCTTTAAAGACAACAAAATGTATGCGGTTCCTTTTGTATGGGGATCAACGGCTATTGCATATAATACAGACGCTGTTAAGGAAGCTCCAAAGTCCATGGCCGCATTATTTGATAAGAAATATGCCGGAAAAATTGCTTTCCGGGACGATTACAACGATGCGGTTATGTCAGCGGCAATTGTATTAGGTCAAGACCCGAATAATCCTTCCGATTTAGATGCAATCAAGGCAAAGCTGATCGAACAAAAAGCATTAAATAAGACCTACTGGAAGACTGGAGACGAATTTTCTAAGCTTTTCGCAGGAAAACAGATCGATATTGGACTGATGTGGTCCGGCCAGTCCGCTTCTATGAAACAGGAAGGCCAGCCTATTGCGTTTACTGTTCCTGAAGATGGAGCAATCGGCTGGGTAGACAACTGGGGCATTGCGTCAGGCAGCAAGAACAAGGATCTGGCTTATGCATTCATCGACTGGATGATCAGCAAGGACTTTCAGTATAACTGGGCATCCAAAGGCGGTCCGGCTCCTGTCAATCAGGCAGCCGCAGCCTCCATCGACCCGGAATACGCTGCAGCGGCAGGAATGGATGAAGCCTCGCTGAACCGCCTGTACTTTATGGAATACCGAACGGATAAAGTGAAGAATACCTGGAATGAACTTTGGACAGAGGTAAAGGCAGAATAATCTCATAAATAAAGGAAGCTGTACTAATTTATTTTAGTACGGCTTTTTTTGTAAGCCATTGGATGAAATTTATGTTAAAATAAAGGACAGTATAGTATTTTATTGGAGGAGTAACATTGAAAAATAATAAGAAGGTAATGACCCTGCCCGGCATGGCGGTACTCTTTCTATTTGCGATCTTACCGCTTTTCATCATGTTGGCGTACAGCTTTCAGAGCGACAACGGAACAGGGCTTACACTGGAGAACTATTCCAGATTTTTTACGAAGACTTTTTATCTCACCTTGACCTTTAGAACCATCGTGAACAGTTTTTTAGTGACGGTAATCAGTCTCGTTATCGCATACCCGTTGGCGTATATCATGGCAAAGCATTTAAAAGGACTTAAGAATATCGTCATGGTGCTTCTGATCATACCCTTTTTTACCAATCAGCTGGTCCGGGTATACAGCTGGCTCATTTTTTTGCAGGATGGGGGCGTATTTGACAGAATGATGAATGCGCTTGGGCTTATAGACGGAACGATGGGGCTGTTGTACACGAGAACAGCCGTAATAATCGGTTTGATCCATGCTTTTTTTCCTTATATGGTCATAACGATCTATATGGCTTTGGAACGTTTGGACAACACCCTTCTGGAAGCCAGCAGCTGCCTTGGGGCATCGAAGCTTACCACCTTTACCCGGGTGGTTCTGCCTATGTCCATGCCCGGAGTCGTGACAGGGATCATGATTGTATTTGTGCCGTGTCTTGGAACCTTCGTTGAGCCGAGGATTTTGGGCGGAGTGAACGGAACCGTGATAGGAACGGTTATTGAAGACCAGTTCTTCGAAATTTATGGCTGGAATTTTGGTGCCGCCATAGCCTTTCTTCTTCTTGCCATGGTTCTTATAAGTATGGCTGTTATTAATCGCTTAGGCAGGAGGTATGATTCATGATAAAAAGCATTGGAATGAAACTATATGTGCTGTTGACTATTTTATTTTTATATACGCCGATTGTGGTACTGATGGTCATGGGATTTAATGAATCCCGATACAACTCCCTGCCGTTTCGATTCAGTACCAGGTGGTATGAAGAGCTGTCGCAGAATGTGACCTTGCTGAGTGCGGCGGAGAACTCTTTCTATCTGGCGATTGTCACCGGAATCATCTGTGTTATACTGGCGACGCTTTTTACATTGGGAGCGGAGTCCCTATCGAAAAGGGCGGAAGGGCTATGCAGGAGTGTCATGATGATGCCCATGAGCATACCGTGGCTGATCATGGGGCTTTCCATGCTGCTGATGATTCGGTTCATCGATATGGATAAGAATTTGTTTTTCGTAGCTGCGGGGCATGTGGTCATATCGCTTCCTTATGCCATGCTGGTATTACAGGCTCGTATTCATTCCATAGATCCGGCGCTGGAGGAGATGAGTTTATCCCTGGGTGCGGATGCATGGACGACGTTCAGAAAAATAACGCTTCCCGCCATAGCTCCGGCTATGGTGGCAGGAGGATTTTTATCCTTTATGATCAGCTTTGATAATTTTCCGATCAGTTATTTCTTGATGCCGTCCGGGATTTCCACCCTTCCTATTGAAATCCAATCCTCCATTAAGTTTGGATTCACACCGGAAATCAATGCAATATCTACCATAATAATAGGAATATCCCTTGCTTGTCTGGCCATAGTGGGGCTCATTATGGGCAGAAGCTTTAAAAGTGTGCTGGGAGGTGGCAAATAATCATGGCAAAGGTAACAATAAAAAATTTAACGAAGGTATACGGAGAGAATACGGTCGTAAGCAATATATCTGTAGAGGTTCCGGACGGAACACTGGTTTCCATACTGGGACCTTCGGGCTGCGGTAAGACCACGACTCTTAGAATGATAGCAGGTTTTGAGATCCCACAGGAAGGAGAAATTTATTTTGATGACCAGCCGATAACCGGTATTCCTGTAAACAAAAGAAATATTGGGATGGTTTTTCAGAGCTACGCACTGTTTCCTCATATGACAGTAAAACAGAACATTGCATACGGATTGGAGCAGCGTAAATTTACAAAAAGTGAAATAGAGAAACAGGTAAATACTGCATTGAAAATGGTTCATATGGAAGAGTATGCAAACCGAAAACCCAAACAGCTTTCGGGGGGACAGCAGCAGAGAGTCGCTCTGGCTCGTGCTCTGGTCATAAAGCCGAGAGTATTGCTTCTGGATGAATGTTTAAGTGCTTTAGATAAAAAGCTGAGAGTAGAAATGCAGCTGGAGCTGAGGAAGATCTTAGAAGAGACCGGTGTGACCACTTTCTTTGTGACTCACGATCAGGAGGAAGCGATGACCTTATCGGATTATATCATTGTCATGAATAACGGTATAATCGAGCAAATAGGAACGCCTTTAGAGATCTATGAAAAACCTAAAAATGCTTTTGTAGCCAGTTTTTTAGGAAAGGCTAATTTCTTTGAACAGGGAAACCGTCTGTATGCGGTGAGACCTGAAAAGGTAAGCATATCTAAAGAAAGAATGGAAAATGCCAAGAAAAAGGGCAGAGTAAGTTTTGTGACGTATTCGGGAAGTCTGACCAGCTATACTATAGAAGCCGAAGAAAAGACTGTAGTGGTACAGCAACAGAATACTTCTTTACAGGAACAGATCAATAAGGGCGATGAAGTGTATATCGGATGGGAAAAAGAATCCCAGATCCCTCTGGAGGTATGAGGATGACGGAATGTGTAATATTTGGCGGGCTGCTTTTGGACAAATACTTCGAGATTGAAGAGCTGCCCGAAAGAGGTCAGGATGGGTTTATAAACGGCGAATTTGAATGCGTCGGAGGATGCTCTGTCAATATGGCGGTGACTTTTGACAATCTGGGGGGCAAAGCGCATATTGTGTCCTATATAGGAAAAGACCAAACGGGACAGTCCATTATGAAATATATGAAGGAACACCATTTGTCCACCCGGTATGTACGGGAAAGGGAAGGAACGACCGGGTATTGTATGGTCTTTCTGGAGCCGGACGGCGAAAGGACCTTTCTCACAAAAACCGGTATGGAGCTAAATTTCTCAAAAGAGATTCTTTCAGACGAATTAAAGGGGATAAGATATGCGGCAGTAACGGGATATTTTCTTTTGAACGATCAGACAGAACATATTGTTCAAGTACTGGAAGCTTTTCATCGGGACGGCGGATATATTTTATTTGACCCCAGTCCTTTGGTAGGAAGTATCGATCAGGAGCTATTGAGGCGCATGATCCGTATCAGCGATATGGTCACGCCCAACACAAGTGAGATAGGGGTTGTCAGAGAGTGGCTGACTGGGGATCAGGTGGTCATTCTTAAACGGGGTGAATTGGGCGGAACGGTATATGAGGGAAATCATTCCTTCGATTATTTACCATTGGTAGTGGATACGGTAGATACCACTGGCGCCGGAGACAGCTTTGCTGCGGGTGCTCTGTTTGGAATCGCAGAGGGTAAAACACTGGCGGAGTCTGTGAGACTGGGCAGTCTGACTTCTGCCATAACAGTTGGGATAAACGGGCCTCACGGCTTTTGGAAGCTGGAGGATAAACTAAAAGAACTATAAAACAGAAATAGGAGAGGAGGAGTTTGATGTTAGACAGAGCATATGGTGCCTTGGTAGGAGGGGCAATCGGCGATGCCATGGGGATGCCGGCATCCTTTTTTACCCGGGAGAAGATGAAAAATACGTATGGGTATATCCATGATTTTGTTACGCCGGAAGCAGAAGTTCAGACCTGTCACGGAAGCCTGCAGGCAGGAGAAATTACGGATGATACCATGGAAAGTGTTATCATCAGTAATGTTTTAATTGAATATAGAGGCTTTAATAAGGAAGCTTTTAATCAGGCTATGAAGGAATGGGCTATCCGGCAAAAAATGCTGGAAACTACAGTGATCGGCCCAGCTACCAGAAAGTATTTAACGGCTTTAATAGAAGGAAAAAATCCGGAAGAGACTTCAGGAGAAAGTGCCACAAACGGCAGTGCTATGAGAGTGGCTCCGGTGGGAGTTAAATATTGGAATGACTGGGAAGGCTGTTTGCAAGCGGCGGCGGAATCTTCCCTGCCGAGCCATGGCAGCCGGCCTTGTGTAGCCGGGGCCTGTGCAGTGGCGGCAGCTGTTGCGGCGGGCGTGCATGGCGGATATACTCCGGAAGAGGTGATGAATAAAGCCTGTGAGGCAGCCATCTTTGGTGAAACCATTGGCAGGGATATAACGGCCCCTCTGGTTTCTAAACGAATCCTTTTAGCCAAACGGATTGTGGAGGAATATAAAAAGGAAGGTCTGGAATGCGTTTTAGACGAATTGGTAGGTACGATAGGGGCCAGTATGTATGTCTACGAATCCGTTCCTTTGGCACTGGGCGTTTTTTATGCCGTGGATGGGGATGCAAAGAAAGGTATACCTGCGGCTGTAAATTGCGGGGACGATGCAGATACCAACGGTGCCATCTGCGGCAATATCTGCGGAGCCTATTCCGGTGCGGCAGTGCTGCCTGAAAGCTGGAAGCAGCGGGTACAAAAGGTGAGCAGCTTAGATTTTCTGGAGACTGCAAAAAAATTAATAGGATAAGCCCCAAGAAATAAAATGGGATAAGAGGTGTTTTATGTTTTCAGAAAGAGCGTTAGAAAAGTTAGTAAGTTTTGCAGCTTCACTGGGAGAAGCTGCAGTGGTTTTAATTGCCGGGTACATTATCATAAAAATCGTACTGGGAATTATCAGACGTGCTTTGAATAAAACTACATTAGATGCATCCCTGCATACGTTTATTGAAAATTCGGTAAAGGTCGTTTTTTGGATTATATTGACGATTACCGTGTTAGGTGTGCTGGGTATTCCGTTGTCTACGTTTATTGCGGTGCTTGGGGCTGCCGGAGCGGCTATTGCGCTGGCATTAAAGGATAGCTTGGGAAATATTGCAGGAGGAATCATCATCCTTGTGACAAAACCTTTCAAACAGGGCGATTATATCGATATTATTGAGGTGGCAGGCGTGGTGGAAGAGATTGATTTGCTCTGCACCAGACTGAAAACGGCGGATAATAAAGTGGTCAGTGTACCCAATGGAAAGATGACCACTGCAGTAATGATCAATTCCTCTGCGGAAGCCACGAGAAGGGTAGACTGTACATTTGGAATCGGTTATGAGGATGATATGGACAAGGCAAAGGAGCTGCTTTTGGCAGTTGCCGAAGCGAAACCTGAGGTTTTCCGTGACCCGGCTCCTTTTGTGTGCGTTTCAGGACATGGGGATAACAGTGTGCTCATTGACTTGAGAGTTTGGTGTAAAACAGAAGACTATTGGGATATAAAATATTTTCTGGAGGAGAATGTGAAGGTAGCTTTTGACGAGGCGGGGATTTCCATTCCATATCCGCAGATAGAAGTACATTACAAAAAATAAAGTTTTTTTATGCTGTCAATAATTAAAAACTATCGATATATACGTAAAAACGATTAAGTATTAAGAAAATTTCGTTGACAAGGGAATGGAATAGTTCGTATAATTGAACTAGAGAGAAAAAAACATTGTGGAATAAAACAAAAAAATAAGGCAATTCGTGGCATAAATTTTGTAAGATTTCACAAGAATTAAAAAACCATAAAGGGTTAGACAGTTAAGTTATTAGTTATGAGGAGAGATTTATAATGCAGCAGAAGTTTAAAAGAGTCCTGGTTGCAAATCGAGGTGAAATTGCAATCAGAGTGTTTAGAGCTTGTAAAGAGTTAGGCATTAGAACAGTAGCAATTTATTCAGAAGAAGATAGAAATTCGCTATTCCGTACAAAAGCTGATGAAGCGTATCAGATCGGGAGAGGAAAATCACCGGTTGATGTTTATTTAAGCATCAATGAAATTATTGAGCTGGCAAAGGCCAAAGGCGTTGATGCCATCCATCCGGGTTATGGATTCCTCTCAGAAAATGTTGAATTTGCAAGAAAATGTGAGGAAGAGGGAATCGTCTTTATCGGGCCGACTTATCAAATGATGGATAGATTGGGCGATAAGATCAAATCTAAAATTGTAGCTCACGAAGTGGGTGTTCCAACGATTCCGGGCGTAGAAAAGGCCATAGAAAATGAAGAGGAAGCTAAAAAAATAGCGGAGGCCTGCGGATACCCGATTATGCTTAAGGCGGCTGCCGGCGGCGGCGGAAGAGGGATGCGTATTGTACGTAAGGCAGAAGATCTGCTGGCTGAGTTCAGAAGTGCAAGAAGTGAAGCTAAAAAAGCCTTCGGGATCGACGATATTTTTATTGAAAAATATCTGGAAAGTCCAAAGCATATCGAAGTTCAGGTCTTTGGGGATAACTACGGAAATATTGTTCATCTTCACGAAAGAGACTGCTCCATCCAGAGAAGACATCAGAAGGTCATAGAATTTACACCTGCTATTTGTATTACTCAGGAACAGAGAGAAAACATTTGTGCAGATGCACTTAAGATGGCCAAAGCGGTAAGCTACAGAAGTGCAGGTACTGTTGAATTTTTAGTAGATAAGACAGGACAGCATTATTTTATTGAAATGAACCCAAGAATCCAGGTAGAGCATACCGTAACAGAAATGGTCACGGGAATTGATATCGTACAGTCACAGATTTTAGCGGCTGAAGGATACCCGCTGGATTCTGACAGAATCAATATCAAGAGCCAGAAGGACATACAGCCGAGAGGATACGCTATTCAGTGCAGGGTAACCACAGAAGACCCGAGCAATGGCTTTGCTCCGGATACCGGGGTGATTGATCTATACAGAACAGGCTCCGGTTTTGGTATCAGACTGGATGGCGGTAACGGCTTCTCAGGAGCTACGATTACCCCTTATTATGACAGCCTGCTGGTAAAGGTAACCGCATGCGGCAGAACCTTTGATGACACCATTGCCAAAGCCCTTCGAGCTTTGGATGAAGCGAAGATCAAAGGAGTAAAGACGAATATTGGATTTATCATGAATGTATTGAATCATGAGATGTTCCGGGCAGGAAAGTGCGATACGGGATTTATCGCGGACAATCCGGCTTTATTTGAAATCAAAAGCGACGATCCGGAACTGAAGATTTTAAACTTCCTCGGAAATAAATTCGTCAACGAAACCAAGGGCGAAAAGCCGCAGTTTGACGTACCGGTCTTCCCGAGGATAAAATCGGAGGTCATCAAGGAACTGAGAGGCACAAAGCAGAGACTGGATGAAGAAGGTCCGGAAAAGCTGTCCAAGTGGATCGGAGCTAAAAAGGAACTTCTTTTGACCGATACGACCATGAGAGATGCACAGCAGTCTCTTATGGCTACAAGAGTAAGAACCATTGACATGGAGAAAATTGCTCCGGCTACTGCACTTTATGGCCAGAATCTGTTCTCGCTGGAAATGTGGGGCGGGGCGACCTTTGATACCTCGTATCGATTCCTTAAAGAATCCCCATGGGAAAGACTTGCTACGCTGAGAGAAAAGATTCCTAATATTCTATTTCAGATGCTGATTCGAGGTGCCAACGCAGTTGGATATAAAAACTATCCGGATAATGTTATCCGCGAATTTGTTAAAGAGTCTGCTCAGGCAGGTATCGACGTATTCCGTATCTTCGATTCATTAAACTGGATAGAAGGCATGGAGGTTGCTTTAGACGAAGTGCTGAAACAGGGAATGGTAGCAGAACCTTGTATTTGTTACACAGGAGATATTTTAGACGAAACCAGAGAAAAGTATAACCTGAAATATTATATCAACATGGCTAAGGAGCTTGAAAAGAGAGGCGCACACATTTTAGGCATCAAGGACATGACGGGTCTTTTAAGACCGATGGCGGCTAAAAAGCTGGTTGAAAGCTTGAAGAATGAGATTGATATTCCAATCCATCTTCATACCCATGATACAAGCGGTAATGGCGGAGCTACGTACCTGATGGCGGCATTAGCCGGTGTGGATATCGTCGACGCAGCCTTTAACAGCATGGCAGGTCTTACAAGCCAGCCTGCACTGAATACCATGGTTGCGGCTCTTGAAAATACAGAAAGAGCTACAGGTATTCAATTGGATGGCATTCAGCAGATTTCAAACTATTGGAATGCCGTAAGACCGGTATATCATGATTTTGAATCCGATCTGAAAGTAAGTACTGCGGAAATTTATAAATATGAGATTCCGGGAGGTCAGTATTCAAATCTGAGACCTCAGGTTGAAAGCTTTGGATTGGGACATAAATTTGAAGCTGTAAAAGACATGTATAAAACCGTAAATGAAATGCTTGGTGATATTGTCAAGGTAACGCCTTCCTCAAAAGCGGTGGGCGATATGGCTATCTTTATGGTACAAAACGACCTGACTCCGGAAAATATTTATGAAAAAGCAGCGGACATTGATTTCCCGGATTCCATCGTATCTTATTTTGAAGGAATGATGGGCCAGCCTCAGGGCGGATTCCCGGAAAAGCTTCAGAAGCTTGTATTGAAAGACAAGAAGCCGATTACCTGCAGACCGGGCGAACTTTTACAGCCGGAAGACTTTGAATATATCCGAAAAGGTCTGGTAGAGAAGCTGGGTCTTGAGGGTACGCCTCAGGAAGTCATCAGTTATGCCCTGTATCCAAAAGTATTTGTGGATTATATTCAGAGCGTAAGGAAAGATGGAGACTTCCGAATGATGGGAAGTGATATCTTCTTCCACGGACTTGCAGAAGGGGAAACTTGTGAGATCAAGATCGGAGAAGGAAAGATCCTCGTTATTAAGCTGGTGGAAGTTAAGAGTCCGGATTCGGAAGGTATGAGAGAGGTTGTATTTGAAGTAAACGGCAACAGACATTCCATCTCCATTAAAGATAAGGACTTAGAAAATATGGGCGTTGTCAAATCTTCTGCTCCTATGGCTGATCCGGATGACCCCGCACAGATCGGCGCCAATATTCCGGGAAATATTATCAAGGTTCTCGTGAAGGAAGGCGAAAAGGTTGAAGAAAAACAGCCTGTAGCGGTTATTGAAGCGATGAAAATGGAAACCAATATTTTAGCTGCTATGGCAGGAACCGTTGATAAGGTTTACGTCAAAGAAGGCCAGCAGGTAAAAGCAGGAGAATTAATCGCTGAATTGAGCAAATAAGACAAAAAAATAAAAGAATAGAGATGAAAAAGGATTGCTTGAAGAAGATGTATCACATCAGAAAGAAGCAATCCTTTTTGTTTGAAAAAAAGAAGCCTGCAATGCTGCTTGCAGACTCCTTGATTTTTAGAAGTAGTGTTTATACTAAACCTTGAGACATCATGGCATCGGCGACCTTCTGGAAACCGGCAATATTTGCACCGGCTACCAGGTCATACTTGTCGTAGTATTTCTGGGAAGCCTCAGCACAAGCCTTATGGATGCCCACCATAATGTTGTGGAGCTGTTCATAGACCTGCTCTGTTGTAAATACCGTATGTCCGGCATTTTGCCCCATCTCAATACAAGAGGTAGCTACGCCGCCGGCATTGGCTGCTTTGGAAGGACCGACGATGATTCCGCCCTCCTGCATGATTTTGATCGCTTCATTGGTGGAGGACATATTGGAACCCTCACAGACAAATTTAACGCCGTTTTTAACGAATGTTTCAGCATCTTCTTTATGTATTTCGTTCTGAGTCGCACAAGGAATATAGAGATCGGCCTGAACCCCCCAAGGCTTTTCGCCCGGGAAGAATTTAGCCCCCGGGAATTTATCCGCATAAGGTGCACAGACATTTTTACCGGATCCGCGCAGTTCAAGCAGACAAGCAATTTTTTCATCGGTGTTGATTCCGGCTTCATCCAGAATATATCCGTCCGGACCGGAAATCGTGATCAATTTAGCTCCTAAATCTCTTAACTTTATGGCAGTGCCCCAGGATACGTTTCCGAAACCTGAGATGGCAACTGTTTTGTCCTTTAAATTTTCTCCGTTGGCCTTTAACATTTCCTCGGCATACCATACGATACCGAATCCGGTGGCTTCCGTTCTACCCAGACAACCGCCGTAGGATAAGCCTTTACCGGTTAAAACGCCTTCAAATCTATTTACAATTCTCTTATATTGACCGTACATGTAACCAATTTCTCTTGCACCAACGCCAAGGTCACCGGCAGGGACATCGGTTTCCGAGCCAATATGTCTGTATAATTCTGTCATAAAGGCCTGACAGAATCTCATAATTTCAGCATCAGATTTTCCGTTTGGATCAAAGTCTGATCCGCCTTTACCTCCACCGATAGGCAGACCGGTCAGGCTGTTTTTAAAAATCTGTTCAAAGCCCAAAAATTTAATGATTCCGGGATACACGCTGGGTGCAAATCTCAAACCGCCTTTGTAAGGTCCGATCGCACTGTTGAACTGGTATCTGTACCCTTTGTTCACGTGCACCTTGCCGGCGTCATCCGTCCACACAACTCTGAAAGTGACTCCTCTTTCGGGTTCCACTAATCTTTCAAGAAGACCGGCAGCCTCGTATTCCGGATGTTGTTCCATAACAGGTTTTAACGAAGAAAGCACTTCTTCAACAGTCTGATGAAACTCGGTTTCGCCAGGGTTATTTTTGATACACTGAGCGATAACTCTTTCAACATAATTTGACATCTTTTTTCTCCTCTTCTCATTTAATACTCTTGCTCCAAAAACAAGTACTCAACTTAGTTTCAATATAGCACTTTGGTAATTTCTAGTCAACGAAATTATCTGTCAAATGTATGCAGAATACAAAGTTGAAATATTCTGAAAAGAACAAATATTTTATACTGTGGCAATAGTGGAACAATAACTCAAATAGTGGTATACTAAACGCAACTATTAAAGTCAGCGTTGCCGCAGAGAAGCGTTGCGGTGCGGGTAGTACGGTGCTACAGCGGAGAGGTGTATGATGTATAAAAAAGCAGTGACAGAGATATACAGGCAGCTGGAAAAATCCTTGACGGACAGAGATTTTCTAAAAGAGGCGGATGTGCCAAAGAAGATAATGGTCAAGTTATTACGGGATCAGAACTGGCAGGCACGCATTGCAGAGCTTCTTTCCTTAGAGAAAATGACCTGTACAGCCATAGCAGAAGCCAGCCGTTCCACGATTTCCGCTCTGGATACGGAACCGGAAGAGGGGTGGCTTGAATGCATAAAAAACAATACGATAGAAAGATTATTTCCTACGGGAACGAGAGAAGAAAAAAGAGCAGGAACGGATATGCTTCTTCGCATCATCCGTATATTTATTCAATGGCAGAACGCAAACAGGGCATTTGATCCTTCTCAAAATATAGAATTACTGGCGGAGGAAGAATTTAAATCGTGCCCGGTAAGGGATGAATATATGAAGTTCATCCGATTTTGGAATGATTCTTACATTTACGAATTTATGCTGATTTTTAAAGAGCTGACCTCCTTTAATACGGTGGGCCATATAGCCGGCGTTCATTTTGTGGCGATGCATATAGCAAGGCAGCTTAAGAAGCTGGGCATGCCCATTGATATGGCTCTTGTTTCGGGTGCGGCTGCCGGACATGATCTGGGAAAGTATGGATGTAAGCCTCATGAAACAGAAAAAATTCCTTACCTGCACTATTATTATTCCGACCAGCTGTTTAAAGAAAATGGTATGCCCACCATCGCTCATATTGCGGCCAATCATTCCACGTGGGATCTGGAGCTGGAGAATCTTTCAGTGGAATCGCTGGTATTGATTTATGCCGATTTTAGAGTCAAGAGCAGCAGAGATAAGGATGGGGATGAAATCGTGCATTTTTATTCCTTGGAAGAGTCTTTTGATATTATTCTTAACAAGCTGGATCATGTGAATGAAGAAAAAAGCAGACGATATATCCGGGTATATTCCAAGCTCAGTGATTTTGAGAAATACATGAAGGACATAGGTATTTCTGTGGATTTAAATTCCAATTGCGTTTTAAAAGCAGATCAGAAAGGGGAATCCCTCTTAAATACACAGCAGACCATAGCAAAATTAAAGTTTCTTGCCATCGAACACAACATAACCTTGATGAGCCATTTAAACAATGATATTTCTTTTGCAAATCTTTTGGAAAAGGCTAGAAGTGAAAAGCAATGGAAAAGCATTCGGGCATATTTGAATATTTTTAGTGAATATTCCACGTACATGACGCAGAAGCAAAAATTATATACCTTGCATTTTCTGTATGAACTGCTTATGCACAGAGAGGGCGATATAAGAAGACAGGCCGCAGGTATTATGGCGGCCATCATCGTGAACTATGACGAGGACTTCCGAAAGGAACTTCCGGAGGATGCCCATGTGGATTCTAAAGAAATGACCGCACTGGAGCTGTGGAAACAATTCATAGAACAAATTATTTTTCCGGATTATAAAGTGACAGAACAGCACAAGCGGTGGATTCGATACAGCCTAAAGACGCTTATGACTATCATGCTTGAAAAATGCAGAACAGAGGTAGAGAGACAGCAATATCTGGATGTGTTCTTCTCCCATTTTCAAAACAGGCGTATGGAAGATGGTTCAGCTTTTATGATGCTGGCTACGGCTTTAGTTGTTCCCCTTGGAATCTACAGCAAGGAAAGTATGATACGTTTGATGACCTTTGCCGGCGAAATGTCTGAGAGGGACTCCTTAGAAATTAAAATAGCCGCTTTAAGATGTGCAAAGTATGTGGCAGCGGAATGCGAAGATCCTTGCGTGATAGAAAAAATAAAGCCTTCTATCGTGCAAATCATGGAAGGTGTGCATGAAGACCGGATATCTGTGGCTTATCTCAAATATAAAATTTTATCTGCTTTAGGAGAATATACGAAAGAGAAATGCCTGTATGAAGAAAAATTATATAAAGAAAATCAGGTGGAGTCTGATTTATATCTGGAAAATCTAAAAATAGATACACCGTGGGTCATCAAAGCAGTGAATATAGAGTTTTTGCTGGATAAACTAAACCGGGGCATGTACGAGGAAAAGCTTCATATTGCCACGCATTTTTCTAATCTGGTCAAAGTCAGTGAACGAATTACCGTGAGACACAGTGCGGGCAAAGGGTTATTACAGGTCATAAAGCTTTTGTCTTTGGATCAGAGAAATGAGATCATCATCGAAATGACGAAGGGCTTGGAAATTGGGGAATACCAGTTTTCAAAATATATACCGGAGTATTTGGGCGAGCTGGCTATGTATCTGCATCCACGTGAACTGGATGAACTGTTAGGGGATTTAAAGAAGCTTTCAGACAGTACAAATCAGCGGATTGCTTCTGTTGCGCTGGATACGCTGGGCGTTATGATCAAGAAATATCCGGGCTATGGGAAGCGGTTCGAGGAAGCAGCTGAAATCTATGAAAAGCGCAGAGAACTGATGATTGGTATCCTTCTCAGAGGGTTTGCCAATTATGATGAAATAATCAGTCAGGAGGCCTTTCTGGTGATTGGACAGAGCATTTTTGGCAGCGGGGAGTTGTCCCTTCAGGACAAACGGACTGTCTTTGAACAGACCTATAAAAAAATAGTGACTCTTATAGCAGATAAAAAAGAAAATGAACTTTCCTTTTACAACAATGCCGCAGCCTTAAATCATATCTACCGATTTATTACGGATTATCTGATGCAGAATGAAAGCTTTGATTTCGCGGATCCTTCTAAGGTGGCTTTTTTCCCGGGTACGTTTGATCCATTCTCCCTCAGTCATAAGGGAATCGTGCAGGAAATCAAGAAGCTGGGATTTGAAGTGTATTTGGCTTTGGATGAGTTTTCCTGGTCCAAAAGAACACAGCCCCGCATGATACGAAAACAGATTGTCAGCATGTCTGTA
The DNA here is from genome assembly GCF_004103735.1 of Aminipila luticellarii. Classification (NCBI taxonomy): domain Bacteria; kingdom Bacillati; phylum Bacillota; class Clostridia; order Peptostreptococcales; family Anaerovoracaceae; genus Aminipila; species Aminipila luticellarii. The sequence goes on from NZ_CP035281.1 coordinate 1,028,659, forward strand.
GCGGACGAAAGCGGCGTGTATATTTTTCCGGACCATATCTCCGTAAACCTTGCTAATCCTGCTGATTTAAGGCGGTTGAAAAAGATATTCGCAGATAAGGATTTATATATGGTGGTAGGAAGTGATGTAATCGCCCATGCCTCTTCTTACAAAAAATCACCGGAACCGGATTCTATACACCATATGAATCACATCGTATTTAAAAGAGACAGTGAGGTGGAAGGCTCCGCAGAAGCGAACGATTCATCCCATTCAGTCAATCCGATTCAAGGTGCTGTCATTGAGTTGAAGCTTCCGGTTCATCTGGAGGACATCAGTTCTACCAGAATCAGAGAAAATATAGATAATGATCGGGACATTTCCAATTTAATTGATACGGTGGCGCAAAACTATATTTATAGGAATAGTCTGTATCTGAGGGAACCGCAATACAAAAGCGTCATACGATCCTCTTCCATTATTCTTGAGGTGATCAAGCATGATAATGCAGAAATCTTTTGTGCTGTCAGTGCAGCAATGGGAGGCCTTTCAGCCATTAAGGACAGTCTGTCGGATTATGTGGAAAATAAAGAGGTCACCGCGATGGTTATAAAAAATGGAAGCGATTATGACCGGGTCCTGGGGGTCGTTTTATTTCATGAGCTGGATACGGTAAATTTATATAGAGAATTTCACCAGTCAGAAGCAGCCTCTTATATCAGAGAGCATTCCTCCGGAAAAGTTGCCGTTTTGGGAGCACTCCTTGTCAGTGCGGATAGTAAGATCGACGATTTGGAGCAGATCCTTTTGACGGAAGCTCTTGCCGACTGTCTGAGAACGGGCTTTACGTATGCGGTATACAATCCCATATTTTCAAAATCGGAGGCCTACAGCCAGAGGGTAGAAGCGGTAATGCGCCGTCAGGGATTTTTCAACATATCGGAGGATTTGAACGGCTCGGCTATTTATTTTGTCGACATGCAATCGCCGGTCATCTTATTTGAAAATATGGAAATGAGAATAAAAAGTCCTTTTGATACAAACCAAAGGATTTTACAAGTGTTAAAGCAGGCACATATCAATATGCAGAATTCCCTGACTCAGATTTATAAGGGAAGTCTTGTGCTGTCTTTCAACTCGGGGATTATGCACCATCGATTGGTAGACATGATCACGGCGGTAAACGGCGTTTCAAGAGAGCATACAAAAATTCGAAGGTTAGGGCCATACATGTGTGTGCCTTTTGGAAAAATTTTGGATGGCAAAGCCGTACCAAATACCGTTACAAAAACCCTTCATACGGAAAAAATTTTTGATACGCAGGTGAGAAGCTTTAAAATTAAGGAATTTCCAAATTATACAACCCTTGAAAATCAGATCGGTACCATAGAATCCTTTCATCGGCCTGTGCTGTTGGTAGATGACATGCTGCATAAGGGATATCGGCTGAAGGAGTTAGATCCCATTTTTAAAAAGACAGATATCCAGGTAGAGAAAATCATTGTAGGCGTTCTTTCCGGCAAGGGAAAGGATTTGATGGCGATTCAGGGAAGAAACGTAGACAGCGCTTACTTTATCCCCCACCTCAGAACTTGGTTCATAGAGGATGCCATGTATCCGTTTTTAGGAGGGGACAGCGTAGAAAGAGAATATTCTTTTACCGGAAATTTGATTCCGTCTGTCAATATGATACTGCCCTATGTACTGCCGGCATTTTTGGCCGGAGAAGATAGGAGGGCGGTCTTTACATTTTCACTGACCTGCTTAAAAAATGCTGAAAAGATTCTGAAAGTGCTGGAGGAAGAGTTTCAAAGAACTTTTGAGAAAAATTTGACCTTGAATAGGCTTGGAGAGGTCATTTATTCCCCAAGGTGTCCGGACAAGGGATATTGCATCGGGTATGATGAAAATCTGGCCCCTTCCGTATATGTATCCAATGATATTGAAAAACTAATGCGATTAAAAAATATGGTTTAAAAAGAACCGGATGAGGAAGTGTAAAGGTGTACAGATTAACTGATTTGGATTCCCAAGCTGAAAGGACAGGATATATGCCGTTTTCGTTTCAGCATAAAAAGAGAGTAAATCTGCTTGCTTTAGGAGATGTGGGCAGTACGCTCCTGACCGGATTAAAGCTGATGGGGGCGGATGTTATTGAATGCATAGGGATTTACGACATGAACACTGACCTGTGCCGAAGATATGAAATGGAAATAAATCAGATTACATTCCCGCTTGATCCAAGGAAGCTTCCGGAGGTTCGGAGCATTACCGCAGAAGAGCTGTTTCATTGTGATCTGTTCATCTTTTGTGCGGCAAAAGCGGTGCCGCCCCTAAATGAAAAAGTGCAGGATGTGCGAATGGCTCAGTTTGCAGGCAATAAAAAAATAGTGGAACAATATGCAAGGATGGCGGCAGATAAAAATTTCAAAGGATTATTTGCCGTTCTGTCAGATCCGGTGGATCCGCTGTGCAAGGCAGCCTGGCTGGCCGCAGGAGGCAGACTGTGCGCCGAACAGATACAGGGATTTGGTCTGGGAGTCATGAACAGCAGAGCTATCTATTATGCAAAAAGGGAGGAACGGTTCAGACGCTATTTGAGCGAAGGCAGAGCTTTCGGACCGCATGGACAGGATCTGGTTCTTGCAGACAGTGTACAGGATTACGATGATGAGTTATCCCGGGAGTTGACCAGATTAACGATTGATGCCAATACAGAGGTCAGAGAGCTTGGTTTTAAACCTTATATAGCGCCGGCTTTGTCCTCAGGGGCTATTTCCCTGCTGCTCACTTTGCGGGGAGAATGGCATTACAGTTCAAACTTTATGGGAAGGAGCAAGGAGGGAGCCTTCATAGGTGCGTTAAATCGCATGACGGAGCGGGGGACCCAATGGGAGGATACGTTCCTGCCGGAGCCTCTATTCTTGCGGATAAAAAATGCATATGATAACCTAAAAACTTTTATTTGAAAACTCGCTATCAATTTTGCCGCAGTGTTAAAGCACCGGACAGAATGCGGAAGGAGGCGGACAGAATGTGTATGGAGAAGGATGACCTGGTATTGATCAAGCCTTATTGCAGAGAGAAGAATAAAGCCGGGAGGTTGAGGGCTATATTGGCTAAAAGCTTAGAGGGATATACCTTTGATACGATTGCTACAGTAGAAGAATTTGAAGAATATGATCTGACCAATAAGAGGATCCTCTTTGCTGTGTCCCTGGGAGAATCCGGCATCAATCTGGAATGGTATGCCATTTTAAAAAAAATCAGAAAAAGCGGATTGTGCTTTCAGGGAAGCATCGGCGGAATTCTTGTGGACGGAAACAGTGAGCTCTATACCAAATCCTTTGCCAGAGAACTGGTCCTGAGTGCCAATCTGGCGGGCTGTACCTTTGTGGGAAGGCCTCTTGTAGAAGGTACAAGATCTTTGCAGAATTTTAATATTGCGGCGAAGAATCTGGAAACAGATAACATGGGGGCTTATATGGAGTCCGGTCATGAATTGGTAAAAAGGGTGATGACATTTGATTACCTTAAAAAAGATCATCCCAAAATCTTGATGCTTCATGCAGGAAATAAAAGAATTTCCAATAGTCTGCTCTTATGGGAAAAGGTAAAGGGGCATTTAAAAGGCTGCGATATAAAGGAAATTTCTTTGCTCAACGGGACGGTGGTAGACTGTATCGGATGTCCATATGGTCAATGTCTGCACTTTGGCGAAAATAATACCTGCTTTTATGGAGGAATCATATCGGATCAAGTTTATCCGGCTATTTTAGAGGCAGATACGTTGCTGCTTGTATGTCCGAATTATAATGATGCGGTCAGTGCCAATATTGCCGCCTTTATTAATCGGCTGACGGCTTTATTTATGACCCATAAATTTTATGAAAAAGCATTGTTTGGTATCATTGTATCGGGATATAGCGGGGGTGACATCGTCGCCCAGCAGCTGATCAGTTCTCTCAACATGAATAAGACCTTTTATCTGCCGGCCGGTTTTGTCCTGATGGAAACTGCCAATAACCCGGGGACGGTTTTGGACATTCCGGGAATCGAAGAGAGGGCGGCGGCCTTTGCCAACCACATTTTAATAAATAAAACGTTAAAAGAATAACAAATAAAGCAAGGTCTTGCAAACCTACCCTTAAATGGAGTATAATTTATTAGTTATGAGTAAAACTAAAATAAAAAGATAACAACGAAAGGATGTGAAGATTGTGGAACTTGGACCTAGTCCCGAGCGGAGAAGTTTAGCAACATATAAATATAGGGTAAATCCGCAGTTTTTGCATGTTATGACGAACTGACCCTGTTTCAAAAATTTGGATTTGCCCCATATAAAATAAAGGAGGTATATTCCAATGGAACAGGAAAAAACATTAAACGAAATACTGGAAGAAATTCTGGAGCTATTGCAGAATAAAAAATACGGAAAGGCAAGAGACCTCTTGCTGAAAAACAATTCCGTCGATATAGCCGAGATACTGGAAGACATCATGGGAGAACTCGACGTGGAAATCGCTGTTATCGTATTTCGGACACTGCCTAAAAATGTATCCGTAGAAGTGTTCTCATACCTGCCGATCGAGGATCAGGTGGCTATTATCAATGTCATAACGGATAAAGAAGTGAGCTACATCATGGACGAGCTGGCTTTCGACGATATGATCGACGTGTTAGAAGAGCTGCCTGCCAATGTAGTGGATAAGATTCTTGAAAAGACCCCTAAGGATGAGCGAAAACTGATCAATACGTTTTTAAATTATCCGGATACTTGCGCCGGAAGTCTGATGACTCCGGATTATATAAGTCTGGAAAAGAATATGACGGTGGCAGAGGCACTAGCCTATATAAAAAAAGAAGGTATGGACAGTGAAACCGTATATACCTGCTATGTGAAGGACAGGGGACGAACCCTTTTAGGAATCGTTTCTCTCAGAACATTGGTTATCGCGGATGACGACTTGTGTATTTCCGAGTTCATGCATACGGATTTTATCAGTGTCAACGTGTATGATGATCAGGAGGAAGTATCGGATATCTTTAAAAAATACGGCTTCCTTGCGGTGCCTGTAGTAGATAAGGAAAACAGGCTGGTAGGCATCATTACGGTAGACGATATCTTAGATGTTATCGAAGAGGAAACTACCGAAGACTTTGAGAGAATGGCGGGAGTTATTGACAGCTCCGATAAAGAATATTTGGATATGAGCGTTTGGCATCATGTAAAAAACAGAATTCCATGGCTTTTTCTTTTAATGTGCTCCTATGTGATTACAGGCGGAATTATAGCCAGCTTTGAGGATGTGCTGTCCAAGGTGATCAGCTTAGTAGCCTATCTGCCCATGCTGATGGGCACGGGAGGAAATTCCGGTTCCCAGTCGGCTACGCTTATTATACGCGGGATGTCCCTGGATGAAATCGATCTTTCCGATTTCGGCAAGGTCATGTGGAAGGAGATCCGGGTCAGCACCATTGTAGGAATTATTTTAAGCTCCTTAAATTTCGTGCGGATCTGCTGGCTGGATGGGCAGGGCTCCATGATTGCATTGACGGTGTGCAGCTCTATGCTTGTTATTGTTATAGCGGCAAAGGTAATCGGAAGTATGCTGCCGATGCTGGCCAAAAAGGTAGGAATCGATCCGGCGTTAATGGCCTCCCCTATGATTGCCTCTTTGACAGACATGGTGTCTGTTATTACGTATTTTTTGATGGCATCCGTCTTGCTGGGAATTTAATAAAGGTTTTTTTATGAAAAATGGTTTAATTACTTTAGAATATGTAAATACTGTAATCAAGAGACGAAAAAGAGACATACATAAAGGTGATTGCGGAAGAATTCTCTTGATTGCAGGGTCCTTGGGAATGGCAGGTGCTGCCATTCTGTGCGGAAGAGGAGCACTGCGAAGCGGTGCGGGTCTTGTGCAGATCGCGGTGCCGGAGGAGCTTTTCCCCATCCTTCAGACGGGGATACCCGAAGCAACCTGTGTTTCAAGAACGTCTCTTAATTTGGACAAGCAGCGATACCATGCGATTGCAGCAGGTCCGGGGTTAGGGGAGGAATCGGAAAATGTACAATTGATCAGAAAAATATTGCAAAGATATGAAGGAACCTTTGTTCTGGATGCCGACGGTCTAAATCAGATCGCATTAAATCACATGCAGAAAGAATTAAAAAATGCCCGGTGCAGCGTCATCATCACGCCGCATACAGGCGAAGCTGCGAGACTGCTTTCCATTGATATTACCAGCGCCAAGGAGATGGACAGGCAGGAGCTTTCAGCCCGTCTCGTAGAAGAGACAAATGCCGTTGTCGTGCTAAAAGGGGAAGGGACGATTGTGGCAACGCCGGAGGGAAATTCATATACTAATACTACAGGTAATCCCGGTATGGCCACCGGAGGTGCGGGAGATGTTCTTACGGGAATCATCACTTCCCTTGCGGGGCAGGGACTTTTACCTGAGGACGCTGCTAAAGCGGGTGTCTGTCTGCATGGGCTGGCAGGCGATTTGGGAGCGGAACGCTTTGGAGAATACGGCCTGATAGCTGGAGATATAGCAGATATGACAGCTTTGGCCATCCAAAAAACAATGGGATAAAATATAGTAAAAGAGATTAACTAAAAATTGGAGAGTGAGTGACTTGTTAGTGAAAAAAGGCGATATTTATTTCGCAGATTTAAGTCCGGTCATAGGCTCTGAACAGGGGGGTATAAGACCCGTTCTTGTAGTGCAAAACGATGTAGGCAACAAGTACAGTCCTACTATTATAGTAGCTGCTGTTACTTCACAGCTGAACAAGGCGAAGCTGCCTACACATGTTGAGATAGACGCTAAAGATAATGGATTAAGCAAAAAGTCAGTGGTTCTGCTCGAACAACTCAGAACGATAGATAAAAAGAGATTAAAAGAGAGAATCGGAACCATTGATGAAGCGCTTCTTCCAAATGTGAATGAGGCATTGACCGTAAGTTTAGGAATTGCACCGAACAACATGAGCTAGGTGTAACCATATATAAAGTAAATACAAAAACACTCGGAAACGAGTGGAGAAAGGGAAATGGGAGGAAGATATGAAGAAAAGCATAATAATTTCTATAGTAACGATACTTGTACTGGTGTTTGGCATTTCAATGGCTATGGCAGCCACAGACCAGCCCGGTTCTGAATCAGATCCGGTTGTTACGAAAAGTTATGTAGACAGCAGAACTTCATATTCCCCTATAAGTCTTACAGCGGGACAAAAACTGATCGGCGGAGAAGGAACAGAAATCATACTGCGAAGCGGGGAAGCTACGGCTATCGACAACGGCGCAAATGGTGTCTCAGACCTTACGGCCGGTACGGATTTGACGACCGGCAGTCAGGTGGCGGTAAACCACCTGCTGCTGGTTCCAAGAAATGACGACAGAGGTATAACCGCGACAACAGACATATGGGTGATGATCAGAGGTACATATACGATTCAGTAACATGGAAAAAGTAAGGAGTTACATATTTTATGAGGGCATTTTTTAAAGAAAACAAATGGTTAATCATTGTCATTTTTGTTTTTGTACTTATTTCAGGCATTTCTATAGGACATAGGATTGCCATAGAAAAAAATAATAAGACCTATGATATCATAGCAGATTACAATGAGCTTGAATTGATGGCGGAACAGTCGCATAAAGATGTTTCCTATTGGTTGAAGCAGTTCAGGGACAAGCTGAATATTACGAAGATCGGCCTTTCTGAGGAGAGTATCGTGACGCTTATGGAGGATACGGATCTGGAAGTAAGCGGTAAGACCATGGATGAAGTCACGAAGGAAGCGGACTGGAAGGATAAGCTTCCGGCAGCATTTGTTCAGGGACTCACAGAACACGGGTATGATTCGTACGATGTACTGGTTCAGATGGATTCCCGCAGAGCGGCAGATTTTGTGTTGAATGCTGTAAAGAACAGATTTGAAAAGAACAAATATTATGCCATGGATTTCGGCGATTCTGCCTATGTGGTCATTGACGGTGATTCTAAGACCGCTTTGTACTCGCAGCCATATAAATTGGCCAATTCCAAGAAAGGCGGATTTATAGAACGAACAGATATTGTCGGCTCCAAGATTATGTATATCAGCCTAGGGCTGCTGCCTGAAAAGGTTGAAAAGGTTCAGGCTTTGGGGCTTGAAATCATACCGAGAACGCTGTGCTATGGCGGATATAACGGAGATAAGTATGGGAAAGCTGTCATTGCCGAGTACGAAAAGTACGGCATTAAGCCAGAGTATCTTATTGCGGGCGGAGAAGGTGTGATTGGATATGATGACGGTATCAAGCTGGCTGAAAAGTATATAAAAGATAACCACATTAAGATTGGATTGATAGAAAATACTACGCAGCTTCAGAACATTTTGCAGGATGGTGTGGAGGAGATTGCTAAAGACACGGAGTATGATGCCGTACGGGTTTTCTCTGTGTGGAATTATATACAATATAGATATAAATTCTATGGGTACGAAGGTGCTGAGGAAATCGAAAATACGCTGTTTAGAGCCATTACTGAAAGAAATGTCCGGGTCATTTATTTTAAACCGATCAAAGAAAATCAGGATTTATTTACTTATGTAACCGACATGAAGGTATACGAAAAGATGTTTACAAGCCTTGATAAAAGGCTGGAAGCACATAACTTCTCCTATGGTTCCGCTTCTGTCATGAAGTACCATGAGGTAAGCTATGCTTTAAAGATGTTTACAGCTTTCGGCTGTGTTGCAGCGGCAGTTCTTCTGCTCAGCGCATTTTTGCCTCTGAAAAAAAGAGGAAAAATTATCTTGGGCGTATTAGGCGCAGCTGGTGCACTGGCCGCTTCCTATGTGATACCTAACAGCTTTGTGCTTCTGCTTTCTTTTGTCTCAGCGGTGGTTTTTGCCTGTCTGGCTATTACACTGTTTACAGGAGTGAGCCAAGGACTTCGGGATACCTTGAGACCGGATACTCCTTTAATAAAGCTGATGGGGTTGTCCGCGTTGACGTTGATAGCCTGTGTGCTGATTTCCCTAATGGGCGGCATGATGACGGCAGCTCCGTTATCCTCCACCAGCTATATGCTTGAAATCGACATTTTCAGAGGAGTGAAGCTGGCACAGCTGCTGCCGATCGCGTATTTTGCCGTTGCCTATTTGGCATATTTTGGATTCGGTGAAAAGAAAAAGAATGCAGGAAAACTGGAGTTTCATGATTTAAAAGACATGATGAACACCTCCATTAAGATTTGGATGATTCTTGTGGGGGCTGCGCTCGCCGGAGTGGGATATTACTATATCGCCAGGACTGGTCATGAATCCTCTGTTGAAGTGTCCAGCATCGAAATGATCTTTAGAAATTATCTGGAGGATATGTTAGTCGCAAGACCTAGAAATAAGGAATTTCTGTTCGCATTCCCTTCGATTATGCTGATGGTCTATACTTCTGTAAGAAGATTTAAATTGTGGCCTGTTCTGTTTGGACTTTGCGGAGTCATCGGTATGACCTCGGTGAACAATACCTTTATGCATATCAGGACGCCGCTGTACCTGGGCTTTTTCAGAACAGGATACTCCTTACTATTTGGCGTTATTGCAGGTATTATTGGAATTTTTGTCTTTGAAATGATTTATAAGATATATACAAAATGGATCGTGCCGTTTCAGGCGGGCTGTACAAATCAGGAAGAGGGCAGGTAATTCATGTATAAGATATTGATTTCAGGGTACTATGGGTTCAACAATATTGGGGATGAATCCATTTTGCGCGCAGTGGTGGACAATCTGCAGGACAGGCTTGAGGATATTGAAATTACTGTGTTGTCGCAAGATCCTGTCTCTACAGCTGAAAAGTACGGCGTAAAATCCGCAAGCAGAAAATCGATGAAGAGCATTGTGAAAGCTGTAAAAAGGTGTGATTTGCTGGTCAGCGGAGGCGGAAGCCTTTTGCAGGATGTCACCAGTAAGAAAAGCATCTTATACTATTTGATCATCATGTGGCTGGCTCAGCTTTTCAGGAAGAAGATTTTTATCTACAGCCAGGGAATCGGACCAATCAATTCTAATTTAAACAGAAGACTGACTGCCAGGACTTTATCAAAGGTCAGCGGAATTGTTGTCCGGGATGAGGCTTCTAAAGAATTTCTTGCGGAAATTGGAGTAGATCCTCAAAGAGTAGAGGTCACTGCAGATCCGGTACTGAGAATCAAGCCCGTTCCCCTGATCATAGGCCAAGAAATTCTGCGGAAAGAGGGTATCCAAATCGATCGGGACCGGCTTACCGTAGGATTCGCCATAAGGGAGCGCAAAACGGACAGTGAATTTGTGGACGAGCTTTGTATCGCCATAGACAGGTTGGTAACGGAGCAAAAAGCGCAGATCGTTCTAATCCCTTTTCACTATTCAGAAGATGTAGGAGTAATTGAGGAACTGGAAAAGCGGCTGGGCGATAAGGTCTGTTCCATCAAACATAAATACTTAACCAATGAAATGCTCAGTATCATAGGAAATATGGATTTGCTGGTGGGGGTTCGGCTCCATGCCTTGATTCACTCTGCCATTATGAATGTTCCCATGATCGGTATTTCTTATGATCCGAAAATCAACTCTTTCATGAAGTCTATTGGTATGAAGGCCATGTGCTCCATATATGACTTCAATAATCAGGATTTCATGGAGGAGTTCAATAAAACCATACAGCATCGGGAGGTCATCAAAAACAGAGTGCAGGAAAAGCTTGTGCATTTGACCAAGGCATTGGATACGAACGAAGAAATGATTAAAAAGATAATGGAGAAATAATGGAAAACAGTAAACGAATAAAAATTTTGGACGTACCTGTGGATATGGTCAACAATCAGCAGGCAATGGAAATTTTTAAAGGGCTTATGGAAAGACCGGGCTGCGATTTAATCGTAACGCCCAATTCTGAAATAATAATGAATGCGACCAGAGATCCGGAGCTAAAAATGCTGATAGAAGAGGCTGGACTCATTATTCCTGATGGAATCGGTTTGGTATATGCTTCTAAAATAATCGGTCAGCCCTTAAACGAAAGAGTGACAGGGGTAGATTTTCTGAACAGTATATTGGAATATTTAGAGCAGAACGGGAAATCCGTATATCTTCTGGGCAGCAAGCCGGCTAATGAGGAAAGAGCATCGGTGGCGGAACTGGCGGGAGAAAATATGCGAATCAAGCATCCAAGGCTGAAAATTGCGGGGACCCATGACGGATACTTTAAAAAGCAGGAAGAAGCGGATTTGGTCAAAGAAATCAACGCGTCGGGGGCAGAGTTTTTATGCACGGCGCTGGGTGCTCCTAAGCAGGAAAAATTTATTTATGAGCATAGAAATGAATTAATAAATATCCGTGCCGGAATAGGTGTCGGCGGAAGTCTCGATGTATGGGCGGGAACCGTAAAGAGGGCACCGAAATTTTATCAGGAGCATGGATTGGAATGGCTTTACAGGTTGATACAGGAACCTAGCAGATATAAGAGAATGGCACAATTGCCGTTATTTATGGTTAAAGTCTTAGCAAAAGGCAAGCAATAGTCGCAAGAAGGAGGCGAGTAATATGAAATACCCAGAATTAAAAGAAATTGCTCAAAGAATCAGAATTGATATAATCAGAGCCGTGCATGCAGCCGGTTCAGGGCATCCGGGCGGCTCCCTTTCAGCTGCGGATATCGTTACAGCATTATATTTTCGTGAAATGAACATCGATCCGAAAAATCCAAAGATGCTGACCAGAGATAAGTTTATTCTTTCAAAAGGACACGCCAATCCGGTCTTGTATTCGGCTCTGGCTGAAAAAGGATTTTTCCCGGTAGAGGAATTACTTACGTTGCGTAAAATTGGTTCTAAGCTTCAAGGCCACCCGGACATGAAGAAGGTGCCGGGCGTTGAAATGTCCACAGGCTCCTTGGGGCAAGGATTTTCTGCTTCTGTAGGAATGGCTCTGGCAAACAGAATGGATGACAATGAAGGAAGAATTTATGTCCTTCTGGGAGACGGAGAAATGCAGGAAGGAATCGTATGGGAAGCAGCTATGGCTGCCGCTCATTACGGACTGGATAACATGACGGCCATTTTAGATTGGAATGGTCTTCAGATTGACGGCAGAAACGAAGAGGTTATGACCGTGGCTCCGGTAGATGAAAAGTTCAGAAGCTTTGGATGGAATGTGCTTTATATAGATGGCCATAATTTTGATGAGATCGTTGAAGCCTTGAATACGGCAAGACATACCGAGGGAAAACCGACTGTCATTATTGCAAAGACTATAAAGGGTAAAGGTGTTTCCTTTATGGAGGATAATGCGGGATGGCATGGAAAAGCACCGAATGATGAAGAAGCAAAACGGGCAGTAGAAGAACTGGGAGGTGAATGGTAATGGCAGAAAAAATGGCGACGAGACAAGCTTATGGGCAGGTTCTTGTAGAGCTTGGAGATAAATATGATAATTTGGTGGTAATGGATGCAGACCTTTCCAAATCAACGATGACCGCTGATTTTGGGAAACATTTTCCGGAACGGTTCTTAAATATGGGGATTGCGGAACAGAATCTGTACGGCGCGGCAGCGGGTCTGGCCTTGTCCGGAAAAATTGTGTGCGCCAGTACGTTTGCTATGTTTGCGGCAGGAAGAGCCTTTGAAATCATCCGGAATTCTATCGGATACCCTCATGCCAATGTGAAAATTTGTGCGACCCATTCAGGAATCACAGTAGGAGAAGACGGTGCCAGCCACCAGACCTTTGAAGATATGGCATTGATGAGAACTATTCCCGGAATGACGGTCATCAACCCCGGCGACGGCTTTTCAGCAAAAGAATTGATCAGGCAGGCCGTAGCCTTTGAGGGTCCGGCTTATATTCGGCTTGGACGAGCGGCAGTTCCTATGATTTATAATGAAAAATCAGTCATTGAAATCGGAAAGGGAAACTGCATCCGAAAAGGAAAGGACTATACGATTATAGCGACAGGTATCATGGTGAACGAAGCATTAATGGCGGCAGACCAGCTTGCAAAAGAAGGATTGGACGTAAGAGTGATCGACATGCACACCATTAAGCCGATCGATAAAGATATCATACTGAAAGCAGCGGCAGAAACGAAAGGTATCGTTACGGCTGAGGAGCATTCAGTCATCGGAGGACTGGGTGCTGCCGTAGCAGAAGTGGTGTGTCAGCATGCGCCTATACAGATGGCTTTTGTCGGGCAGCAGGATACGTTTGGCGAATCGGGAAAGCCGGAGGAATTAAAAGAAAAGTATGGAATGACAGCAGCGAATATCGTAGCTGCGGTAAAATCTTTACAATAGAAAATCAAAAATAAAAATAGACGAATATTTGTCTCCCTTCGTGAATAGATTTTTGTATATCGGAAGATTATGAAGATTTACAGGCGAAGGGAGTTTTTATTGTGAGCGAGAATAAGTTTTTGAAAAAGTTGGGTGGGCCGTGGAAAAAAGTCCTTATAATAATTTTAGTTGTAGTGGTAGTTCTTTTAGCGGCCGTATTTGCCATGAATCATTTTGGCGGGTCGGAGGCTGTAAAATTTAAAGTCCTTGGAGAGCAAGAGATCCCTCAGGATATCGTGGGTCAGGTCATACCGGAATATAGGGACTTGGAAAGAGCTCTTGCGTGTATGGTAGATGACAAAGTATATGTACTCGTTTCTCGGGGTGAAAAACCTACATCAGGCTTTGATCTAAATATTGATCGGATGGCGATAGAAGAGAAGGACGGCGTGACGAATCTGGCTGTGTATGCAAATTTTGCGGACCCGGAACCGGGTGTGGCGCTTACTCAGATTCTGACTTATCCTCTCAAGGTCGCAGAAACTGAACTGACCCAACTGCCTGACCAGATAGAACTCAGAGTGCAATATAAATAAAGAAAGAAAAATCAGAACCTGAGAATCAATGGATTTCTCAGGTTCTTTGTTCAGATGAGATAAAAGTTAAAGTCTGCTTAAGAGGTAAAGCAGTGCAATGGAATTCAAGTTTTTGTCTACGGCGGCACCAAACAGGGAACCTAGCAGCAGGGCGTCTCCTAACCCTCTGTTATAGTTGGACATGTATCTGCGGTAGCGATAGCCTTCGGACAGAGCCTTGTCACGGAGAGCTTCACGGTATGGTCTTCTTTGCAGAGAACTGGAGACACGGGGGGTATACGCCTCTCCTGTCATCCCTTGATAGATGGCACCAAATTCTTTTGCGTGCTGCATTTCGCTGTCGGACATCTCATTTAAGAGCTGCTGGCTTACCTGATCCGGAGCCATATCAGCCAGCTGCTTGTAATATTGACTGTCCGATACGCCCTCATCGATGTACATTTTAACTGTTTCCGGTAAAGTCATATGTTAAACAACCTTTCTATTTAGAATCTTTACATGAATCTTCTGACCGGCGCTTAGACGCCGGACTGTCAGAAGGTTCATTGCTTTTTCTATATTTATTATATGTTTGCCCCTAAAATATGTTATCGCAATACATAGAAGTACTCTATATGTTTTTTAAATAATGATTTACATAAAATGTAAAATATGTTTAAATAATACTAAGAGAAAGGGACAACTTTAAGAATCAGAGGAAAAGGAGGATTGCAGTTGAACAGGATTTTTGTGAGAGAGCAGGAGGAGGAAGAGTACCGGACGGTTAAAAGCCGTTGTAAAATCGGAGTGATGGGCATGGGAAATGGGGTAGGCACCAGTTTTTTGGCCACGGCCATGGCAAAAGAGTTAGCCAAAGAAAGGAAAAGGTATGTCACGTACCTTGAAATCAACAGAAATGAAAACAAAACCTTCCTCTACGACAGTCTGGGCATGGACAAGCGGTTCGCAGGGCGGACTTTTGTTGATTTTTATGATGAAACGACCAAGGGAAAAAGCATCGCAGGAATGGTAAATTTGGATGAACGAATTAACTGGGCTCTTTGCGTACCGGACCAGAAAGCCGCAATTCCCAAAAAAAGTCTGGAACCTATTGAACTGTGCAGGATGATAAACAACATTACAGGGGATCACATCCTGTGCGATATTACGTGGTGCAACGGATTGGAGCAGATTTTAAAGGAAATGGATGTGCTTATATTTGTTATGGATCCCATGCCATCCAAGCTGATCAAAGAATACGAAAATCTCTGCTTTATGAAAAGATGTCAGCTTTCCGGACAGAAGATCATTTGGGTGGTAAATAAATACAATGGCGGAGTCAACAAAAGAGAGTTCTACGACTTTGTCCGGGTGAAGCAATTTATAAAGGTTCCTTTCATTCTGCCGGAAGAAATGTACCTGGCCGAGTATAACTGCCGGATTCCATATAGCCTGAAATCCGTAAATGCGGTGCTAAATCAACCGATCAGACAGATACTCGACCGATGCCCCATTTAAATGTAATACTTTTGTAATAAAGGTTCCTATTTAAAAAACAACCGTTGTGCGTTATAATAAAAACTAGTGCTATATGTAATTTTATGTAGAACAAGAAATAATTTTGACGATAACAGGGAGGTTACCCTATATGATAGTTTTTGAAAACGTTACCAAGGCCTATAGAACCAATGTAGGCTTGGATAATGTTAGTGTTAAGATAGATAAAGGTGATTTTGTCTTTCTGGTGGGACCCAGCGGAGCGGGAAAATCCACTTTTATCAAGCTTATTCTGAAAGAAATTGATGCGGATTCGGGCAGCATTAAAGTAAACGGAACCGAAATAACAGATTTGCCTAACCGGAAGATTCCCAAGCTCAGGAGAAGTATGGGAATCGTGTTTCAGGATTTCAGGCTGCTGCCGAAAATGACCGTTTATGAAAATGTAGCGTTTGCCATGGAAATCATCCATATGAGCTCCAGAGCCATCCGAAGGCAGGTACCTCAAGTGCTTAGCCTTGTAGGGATCAGTAACAAGGCCAACAAATATCCGGATGAACTTTCTGCCGGTGAACAGCAGAGAGTGGCTATAGCCAGAGCGATTGTCAATAATCCCACCGTGCTTATAGCGGACGAGCCTACAGGAAATCTGGATCCCGACACAGCATGGGAAATTATGAGACTGTTGGAACAAATCAATCTGAGGGGAACAACCATCGTGATGGTGACTCATGCGAAGGATATTGTAGACAAAATGGGAAAGAGAGTTATTGTAATAGAGAAAGGTAAAGTCGTCAGGGACGACGTAGGAGCCTATCTAACAGGAGAAGATGCCCCGAAACATAAACATACGGGTATGTATATGGGAGGTGTATTTGGCAGCCATGTTTAACAGTATAAAATATACACTAAAGCAGGCATGTATCCAGGTCTTTCGAAACAGAACCATGAGTTTTGCTTCTGTTTTTTCAATCACAGCTATGATGTTGATACTGGGTCTGTTCTTCGTTTTAATCGTAAACATCAATATGGCCGCGGAAGCGGCAAAGCAGGAATACGATACCGTTCAGGTATACTTATTGGATGCCACCACATATGACCAGGCGGAGGCTATGATTTCAGAGGTGAAAGGAGTCCGCGGTGTGGCGGATGCCACATATCTTTCCAAAGAAGATGCTTTGGCAGATTGGAAATCCGACTGGGGGGAACAGGCCTATCTGTTGGATTCGCTGAACGGGAATCCTCTTCCCAACTCCATTATAGTCAAGGTGGATACGCTGGAGGCATCGGACAGCGTGGTGAGTGCGCTAAAACAGTATGATGGAGTGGAGGATGTAAAGTATTACAAAGAAACGGTGGAGAAATTAGTGAAGATTACGAACGCTATACAAATAGCGGCATTCGTTATTATGGTCTTTCTCGTGGTCGTTTCTGTGGTGGTCGTTTCCAATACCATCAAGCTGACCGTTCTGGCCAGATCAAGAGAAATAAGGATCATGAAGTACGTAGGAGCGACCAACTGGTTTATCAGAGGGCCATTTCTGCTGGAGGGGATTATAATCGGAATTATTTCAGCCGGAATTTCAGCCGGAGTCGTAGCCTTTGTATATGGTAAAGTGGTGAACCTGATCGGGCGGGATTTATTCCTTATATTATCCACGCCGATGGTCTCCCAGGGATTCTTGACGGCTCATCTGATTTATATCTTTTTAGCAATCGGCGTAAGCATTGGGGCTTGCGGAAGTATCGTTTCCATGAGAAGATTTTTGGACGCGTAGAAAGGGGATAGAGGAATACATATGAGAAAAGTAATATCCTATACTTTAGTATTTGTGTTGGTATTTTCTTTTGGAGCCGTAGGTCTTACATATGCCGGAAGCTCCACACAGAATCAGCTGAACGACGTAAACGGTCAGTTAAGCAATGTAAAGAGCCAGCTGAAGGAAGGAAAAAAGCTGGAAAATTCTTTAAATAAGGAAATACAGGATCTGGAAGGTAAAATCAATGCTTCACAAAAAGAGATCGATGCCTTGAACGGAAATATCACGGCTACTCAGAATAAGATCACGGAAGCATTAGCCCAGTTAGATCAGCTGGAAAAGGATATGGACGTACAGAATACCAATCTGAACAGCAGATTGAGAACTATGTATAAAAACGGTTCGGCAGGATTTGTAGATGTGCTGCTGGGCTCCACCAGTGTTACAGACCTTATGACCAATCTGGACAGAGTCCAGCGGATTTATGACAGTGATAAACAGCTGATGGAACAGCTCCAGCAGGAGCACAATATGATCGATGCGCAGAAAAAGAACCTGCTGAATCTTCAATCCCAGCTTGTGGCAACTAAACAGGAAGAAGCTGAAAAAAAGTCTGCACTGAGCGAGGATAAGTCTGTAGTTGCAGATAAGAAGGCAGAGGTCGCAAGCGACAATAAGGCCTTGGAGGAAATGGAGCAATCCTTCCTGGCAGAAGCCAACCGGCTGAAAGCGGAAATTTTAGCTTCCCAAAGCACAGGTACTACATATAAGGGCGGCAGTATGGCATGGCCTGCTCCCGGAGTTACGAAAATAACTTCCCCCTTTGGATACAGAATTCATCCGATTCTTAAGGTGAAAAAGCTTCATACCGGTGTGGATATCGGTGCACCTTCCGGAACTACAATCGTGGCTGCCAATGCAGGGACGGTCATCAAGGCAGGCTGGAATAACAGCTATGGCAACATGATCATGATCGACCATGGCGGCGGTATCGTAACCTTGTATGCACACAATTCCAGTTTGTTGGTGAAAACCGGAGATGTGGTGGCCAGAGGACAAGCTATTTCAAAATCGGGATCTACAGGACAGTCTACAGGTCCTCATCTTCACTTTGAGGTTCGTGTAAACGGAAACTATGTGGATCCGCTGAGCGGTTGGATATAAATAAACATCAGATCCATTCCTGTTTCGACATATAGAAACGGGAATGGATTTCATATTATATGAGGAAACTTGAGAGAAGTAATTTTATGGAAAAATGGATATTAGTAAACAGGCGTGCTGACTTAAAACGAATCGCGGAAACCTTTCATATCGATCCATTAGTGGCAAAATTAATGCGAAATCGGGATATCATAGAGGATCGGGACATTCAGGCTTATCTTTATCCAAGCTTGAAGGAGCTATACGATCCGTTTTTACTGAAGGATATGAAAAAAGCGGTGGAAATCGTAAAAACGGCCATTGAAAAAAAGCAGAAGATCATGGCAGTGACAGATTTTGATTGTGATGGAATCTGTACCGGCTATATTTTGAAGCACGGCCTTGAAAAGCTGGGAGCAGACGTCTGCGTGGAGATTCCGGAAAGGATTCGCGACGGATATGGAATAAATAGCCGTATCGTACAGGACGCAGCGGATCAGGGTGTAAAACTCATTATAACGGGGGATAATGGAATTGCGGCAAAAGAAATCATTGAAGAAGCAAAATCCTATGGAATAAAGGTGGTGGTGACCGACCATCACGAAGTTCCCTACACGGTAGAAAAGAATAAAAGGGTATACCAGCTGCCGGATGCAGATGCGGTGGTGGATCCGAAAAGGCAGGACTGTCCGTATCCTTATGACGGCATTTGCGGTGCAGTGGTGGCATGGAAGCTGATACAGGCTATATATATGAATATGGGCTTCGGTATGGAAAAGGCAGAAGAATTTTTGCCCTTTGCCGCTATTGCCACCGTGGCCGATGTAATGGATTTAAGAGACGAAAACCGAATCATAGTGAAGAACGGGCTTTCGGCCATCAACCAGACGAATCATATCGGTCTGAGGGAGCTGATCCGAGCAAACGGTCTGGAGCAAGTCACGTCCTATAGTATCGGATTCGTTCTCGGACCTTGCTTGAATTCCAGCGGACGTTTAAAAACAGCAGATCTTGCGCTAAAGCTTCTGGATACGCAGAATGTGGACGAGGCAAAGGAACTTGCCGCGCAGTTAAAGCTATTGAATCAGGAAAGAAAGGAACTGACGGAGAAGGGGATACAGCAAGCCAAAGCGGTGATAGAGGAAAACAAGCTGTATAACGATTCTGTTCTTTTAGTGAAATTGTCTGAGGTTCATGAAAGCATTGTCGGAATCATCGCAGGAAGGGTCAAGGAAACATACAATCGGCCGGTCATCGTACTGACCAACGTAAAAGACGGATTAAAGGGTTCCGGACGTTCGGTGGAGCAGTATGACATCTTCGAGAAGGTAAATCAGTTCAAGGGGCTGCTGAAACGGTTTGGCGGACACCCTATGGCCTGCGGCCTTTCTATGGAGGAAGCCAATGTTGATAAGCTGAGAGAAGGCCTGAACGGGGAAAGCGGATTGAGGGAAGAGGATCTGGTTCCTACGGTTCGTATTGACGCGCAGGTAGATCTTTCCTATTTTACGGAGGATGTAGTATGCGGATTGGAAGTGCTGGAGCCTTTTGGAAAGGGCAATACGAAGCCGGTGTTTGGTGAAAAACAGATCAAGGTAATGAGGCTTCGGTATATCGGGCAGAATAATCAGTATTTGCGCCTTACTATTTGTAATAAAAGCCCGGTGGAAAGAACGGCTCTCTTCTTTGGAGAGGCAGAGCAGTTTGTTGCTTATTTTACAGAAAAATATGGCAGGCAAGAAGTGGACAAGGCCTTTAGAAACCAAAAAAACAAAATAGAAATGACGATTACCTATTACCCTCAGATCAATGTATACAATGGAGTGTCTTCTGTTCAGTTCATTATCAGCCATTATCGGTAGAAGGAATAAATAATCTTGACAGGCAAGGGAGAAAAGAGTAATATCATATAAAACCTATGTAAATAATATGATATATTACAAATTGAGAAAGGCAGGTTGAGATGACACTTCAGCAAATGAAATATGCGATAGAAATCGCAGACAAGGGTTCGATCAATCTTGCAGCGAAGTCTCTGTTTATTTCCCAGCCCAGCCTATCGGGAACCATAAAAGAGCTGGAGGATGAAATCGGCATAGAAATTTTTATCCGTACCAATCGAGGGATTACCATCACTTCAGAGGGAAGTGAATTTTTGGGATACGCAAGGCAGGTAGTGGAACAGTACAACTTGATGGAAGAACAGTATATAGAAAAGAAGGTCCGAAAAAAATATTTTAGTGTGTCTACTCAGCACTATTCTTTTGCCGTAAAGGCCTTTGTGGAAATGGTCAAGCAATTTGATATGGATGAATATGAGTTTGCAGTGCATGAAACGAAAACCTACGAAGTCATTGACGACGTTAAGAACTTTAAGAGTGATGTAGGTATTCTTTATCTGGATGATTTTAACGAAAAGGTATTACGAAAGATTTTAAATGAAAATTCTTTGGAATTTATCGAGCTTTTTTCATGCGATACCTATGTGTATCTATGGAAGGGACATCCTTTGGCAAAGAACAGCATGATCACTATGGAAGAGCTGGAGAACTATCCATGTCTATCCTTTGAACAGGGGAAAAACAATTCTTTTTATTTTGCTGAAGAGGTTTTAAGCACCTACGAATATAAACGAATCATCAAAGCCAATGATCGGGCTACCATGCTGAATCTCATGGTAGGGCTCAACGGATATACCTTGTGCTCCGGAATTATCTGTGAAGAATTAAACGGAAAGGATTATCAGGCGATAAAGCTGGATTCGGATGAAGTGATGCATATTGGGTATATCAAACATAAGAGGATTCCATTGAGTCTGGAAGGCAAAAAGTATCTGGACGAATTATTGAAGTATAGGGAATTGGTATTGTAAATAAAATATTACAGAGAATTTAAGCTCCGCTTTCATAAATTGAGAGCGGTTTTTTTGTGTACAGAGTTTTGTTGTAGGTTGAACTTATAACAGGATATTGTTTTCAAGTATTAACACCTACTTTTCATATATGATAACATTAATTTAGAAACCGATAAAAAAAAAGGAGGAAAGTGAGCGCGTGATCAAATTTGAAAATATCAGTAAGACCTTTGAGTCTGGCGGTAAAACGGTGGAAGCGATCAAAAGAATAAACCTGAACATTGATGCAGGAAAAATATATGGCATTATCGGATTTTCGGGAGCGGGTAAGTCCACTCTGGTAAGGTGTATCAATTTGCTGGAAAGACCCACGGAAGGAAAAGTTTTTTTAGGAAGTACGGAGCTGACCGGACTGTCAGAAAGACAGCTTCGCAGGGAACGAAAGAAAATCGGTATGATATTTCAACAATTTAATTTGTTTTCGTCCAGAACCGTGCAGCAGAATGTAGCCTATCCTCTAAAGCATCAGGGAATGACCAAAAAGAAGGTGGATGAAAGGGTGGAGGAGCTGCTGCATTTGGTGGGCTTAGAAGATAAAGCAAAGATGTATCCTTCCCAGCTATCCGGGGGGCAGAAACAGCGAGTGGCCATCGCAAGAGCATTGGCGCACCAGCCGGAAATTCTGCTCAGTGATGAAGCTACCAGTGCACTGGATCCGCAGACCACAAGATCCATATTAAAGCTGTTAAAGCAGTTAAATGAAACGCTTGGAATCACCATAGTGGTGATCACCCATGAGATGCAAGTCGTAAAAGAAATCTGTGATAAGGTCGTGGTCATGGAAAACGGTGAAATTGTAGAGGAAGGGGAAGTCTTTCAGGTTTTTTCCAATCCAAAGAAAGACATTACAAAAAATTTTGTAGACAGTACTTCTAATTTATCTAAAATATATGAGCTGATGGAGTCTTCTGTTTCCGTTACGAAATTAAATAAAGGAGAATGCATTTTAAGGTTCAAATATTTGGAAAAAAATACATCTGAAGCTCTGGTATCGCAGATTTCAAGAAGATTCAATCTGGATGTAAATATTATTTTCGGAAATATTGAGCTGATTGGAGAAAATCCCATTGGCGGTCTGGTTTCAGTTGTGAAAGGGAGTAAGGAAGATATTGAGGCGGCCATGGATTATCTAAAGTCAAAGAATGTGGGAGTGGAGGTGATTCTGGATGCACGAGCTTCTTAATACGTATTGCCCGAATCTGATGACGAAGCTTCCCGACTTTTATGAAAGCATAGCTGAGACTCTGCAAATGGTTGTGAGGTCAGGCTGGATTTCTTTTATGATCGGATTGGTGCTGGGCATTTTACTGACGGTTACTAAAAAAGGCGGGATCCTTGAAAATCAAATTGTTTTTCAGATTCTGGATAAGGTCGTCAATTTTTTCCGGTCCATACCATTCATTATTTTGCTGGCAGGTCTGCTCCCTTTCACAAGAATGATAGCGGGGACAGCCATAGGTGTGGAGGGCGCCATTGTTCCGCTGATCTTTGGAACGGTTCCATTCTTTGCAAGACAAATTGAATCGGTGCTGGCGGAACTGAATCCGGGATTATTGGAAGCTGCAAAAGCGATGGGAGACGGGCCGATCAGAATTATTATCAGCGTTTATTTAAGAGAGAGCATTCCGGGAATTGTTCGGGCTACGACGATTACAACGATTAGTTTAATTGGGCTGACAGCCATGGCGGGCGCCGTTGGGGCCGGGGGACTGGGAGATTTTGCAATCCGGTTCGGCTATCAAAGAAATCAGGTGGATGTAACGTATGCTTCGGTTTTGGTATTGGTTCTTTTAGTCAGCCTGATACAGCTGGGCGGAAATCTCATTGCGAAAAAAAGCACCCATTAACGAACAAGCTTTCGGCACTATAGATGCCGGAATTACAACGAAAGGAGAAAGTTTATGACACTAAGAACCAGAAAAATAATTATTATCGGAGCGGGGCATGTAGGATCTCATGCGGGATATGCCTTAGCCTCCCAGGGACTGGCAGAGAAGATTGTCTATATTGATACAGATGAAGAGAAGGCTGGAGCGCAGGCATTAGATTTATTTGATGCAATGGCTTATCTTCCCCATCGTGTATTGGTTACAGCAGGGGACTACACAGAGGCTGCTGATGCGGATTTGCTGATTATAGCCGCAGGACCGCTTCCCGATATGGGTAAAGGCCAGTCTCGAATGGATACTCTGGCTCAGACGATTGAAATTCTGCAAGGCATTCTGGATGGAATCAAACAATCAGGCTTTCATGGAATCATAATCAGTGTTTCCAATCCGGCAGATGTTGTTGCCCACTATGTACAGCACCGGTTGGGGTATCCAAAAGAAAAAATTATTTCTACCAGCACGGTCTTGGATTCGGCAAGACTTAGAAGGGTTCTTTCAGAGAAAATCGGAATAGATCAGAAATCCATATATGCTTATGCACTGGGGGAGCACGGGGAAAGTCAGATGGTCGCTTGGTCCACTGTGACCATTGCCGGGAAACCTGTTTTAGAGTTGATGAAGGAAAAACCGGATAAATATGGGCAGCTGGATTTAGAAGCCATAGCGGAAGAAGGAAAAGCCGGAGGGTGGCATATTCTCGGTGGAAAAGGTTCAACCGAATTTGGAATCGGAGCGGCTATAGCGGAGGTAACGCGGGCTGTTTTTGCAGATGAAAAAAGAGTTCTCCCTGTCTCCGTTCTGTTAGAGGGGGAATATGGCCAGCGGGGGGTTTATGCTTCTGTTCCGGCAGTCCTTGGAATACATGGAGTGGAAGAAATCATAGAATTGAATCTAACCGAAGAAGAAAAGGCAAAATTTGATTGGTCTTGCCAAACTATGCGAGAAAATTATGAAATGGCATGCAAGCTATAGGAAGCTTTGATTTCGGTCATTTCCATACAATAAGAAATTAAATTTAAAGGAGGGTATGAATATGAAGAAAAAGACAGTTTTGGGACTTATTTTAGTCATTGTGTTGACCGTTGCCTTATCGGCCTGCGGAGATAAAAAAGAAAAGAATACCGGGAATGGTGAAAAGGTTGTTAAGGTCGGCGTAGTAGGCGAATCAAATGAAATGTGGGATCCGGTCATAAAGGAACTGGGAAAGGAAGGAATTCAGGTGGAGCTGATAAGCTTTACGGATTATGGAACGCCAAATCAAGCACTGGACAATGGAGAGATTGATTTAAATGCATTCCAGCATTATGCTTATCTAAATGAGGAAATTAAAAATAAAGGGTACAAAATAACGGCCATCGGAGACACCTTTATTTCCAGTATGAACATCTATTCGGATAAGGTTTCAGATGTGAAAGAAATTCAAAAAGACTCCAAAATTGCAGTACCTAACGATGCAACCAACGAAGGAAGGGCTTTAAAAATTTTGGAGGCTGCCGGATTGATAAAATTAAATAAGGCTGCCGGAGACAGTCCCGAGGTATCCGATATAACAGAAAATCCGCTAAATTTGGAATTAGTAGAGGCAGATGCAGCCAATGTATATTCTTTACTGCCGGATGTTGCAGCTGCTGTTATTAACTGCAACTATGCTTTGGATAATGGACTGAACCCGGCGAAGGATTCCATCTTTCAGGACAATCCAAGCTACTATACAGGAAAGAGCTATATTAATTTAATCGCTGCCAGAACTGCAGATAAAGAGAATGAAACGTATAAAAAAATAGTGAAGGCCTATCAATCAGAAGCCGTAAAGGAAGTATATGCCACAACCTTTAAAGGGTCTTATATCGCAGCGTGGAAGGAATAATGTACAATATGAAAGAATTGAGCAACAGAACAGCAGAATTTACAGATTCGGTCATTAGGAGAATGACAAGGATTTCAGATCAGTATGGTGCCGTAAATCTTTCCCAAGGAATGCCGGATTTTGAACCGCCCAAGGAAATATTGTCAAGATTAGTCGAAGCGGCCATGGAAGGCCCCCATCAGTATGCGACCACATGGGGGGCAAAAAATTTTAGGGAAGCATTAGCTTTCAAGCAGAATCATTTTTCCGGAATGAAAATAGATCCAAACACAGAGATCGTAGTTACCTGCGGGAGCACAGAAGCCATGATGGCTGCTATGTTGTCCGTTACAAACCCCGGAGATAAGGTGATTATTTTTTCACCATTTTATGAGAATTATGGAGCAGATACCATTTTAAGCGGAGCAGAGCCCATTTATGTACCCTTGATACCACCTGAATTTAAGTTCGATGCCAATGTACTAGAGGAGGCTTTCAAGCAGAATCCCAAAGCGTTGATCTTATGCAATCCGTCCAATCCTACCGGAAAAGTATTTACGCGGGAAGAATTGCAGCTGATTGCAGACATGGCAATCAAGTATGATGCTTATATTATTACAGATGAGGTGTATGAACACATTATATATGCTCCTTATGAACACGTTTATATGGCCGCACTGCCCGGTATGAAGGAACGCACCATAACGTGCAGTTCCTTGTCCAAAACTTATGCCATTACAGGATGGCGGCTGGGCTATGTGATCGCGCCGGAAAGAATCATAGACCGTATTAAAAAGGTACATGATTTCCTCACGGTAGGAGCGGCAGCCCCCTTGATGGAAGCCGCTGTTGTAGGGCTTCGCTTTGGGGAGGAATATTACAAGGAGGTGCAGAAGCACTATGCACATATGAAAAACCTGTTTTTAAAGGGCCTGGATGATATTGGGCTGAAATATATCGAACCCCAAGGGGCGTATTATGTCCTGGTGGATATCCGGGAATTTGGATACCAAAATGATCTGGAATTCTGTGAATGGCTTGCTAAGGAAGTAAAAGTCGGTGCCGTACCCGGCTCTGCCTTTTTCAAGGAAGAGGTGAATCATTTGATTCGATTGCATTTTGCCAAAAAAGACGAAACCTTGCAGCTTGCTCTTCAAAATCTATCCTCCATATATGTAAAGGCGGCTAAAGGGAATTAATCGGAAGCAGCAGCTTTGCTGCTGAGGATTTCCTGATACAGTAAGCTACAAATAACGAGTATTCCGCCGAGTATGGCGACGAGCCCCATTCTCTCGTGGAGAAGGAGCACCGATAAAAAGGCACCCGAAGTCGGTTCTATGGCAAATATAACACCGACCCGGTTAGAAGGCACATATTTCTGACAGACAGTTTGCAGAAGAAATGCGGCGCAGGTGCAAAATAAGCCGATGAACAACAGAATACCCCAATCCATTTTAGTAGGAGACGCCGTAAAATCACCAAGTACCAATGCCGTACAGAAGCCCCATACAGCGGTAAAGCACATCATCAGTATGGAAAGGAGTACGGGATTGGTATTTTCTCCTTTTTGGCTGATTCGGTCAAGGTAAATGATAGAAAAAGAACCTGTTAAGGAACTGCCCATGCAAATGATATCGCCCAGTGCCAGACCAAAGCCCATGCCGGGAGAATAGGATAGCAGAACGATGCCAGCAAGGCAGATAAAAACACTGATTGCGGTAGTCCTGGTGAATTTTTGCTTATATAGGATTAAATTGAGAATCGGAATGATAAGAAAACCTAAGCAGCTGAAAAAGGAGGCCTTGGCAGAGGTGGTATATTTTATGCCCACTGTGGTAAAGATGTATAGGGAAAAATTTAGCAGAGAGAGGATGAAAGCATTTTTTATCAGTTCTCTGCTAATAAATTTCAGCTGTTTATAGAACAGAATGCCTAATACTACTGCTGCTACGGCAAACCGTATGGATATGATGTAGAAGGTCGGTAAGGTTTCTACCGCTTTCAAGGCAGGGAAACCAAAACCCCACAGTAAAGCGCAAACCACAAGACCGGATACGGAAAGTATTTCTTTGTTATTTTCTTTCATGGATGCTGTTCTCCTCTTCTTTTATGTTGAAATAAAAGGTGTGAATGAACATAGTTTATCACAGGTCAGAAGCATGTGCAAATTCCATTTTGTTATAACCTCAGCTTATAACAGGCTGTATGTTATAAGTATTAACACCCCGGAATTCTCCGGGGTATAATGATAACTATACAAAAGGACAGTAAATCGTAATCCATATTTTATATAAAGAGTAAAAAAGAGAGGTAATCATTATGAGCAAGAAAACAAGAGAAAATAGAAATTTTAAATTTGAAACATTACAGCTGCATGTCGGACAGGAAAATGCAGATCCGGTAACAGACGCAAGAGCCGTTCCGATCTATCAGACCTCTTCCTATGTTTTTCATAACAGTGAACACGCTGCCGCAAGATTTGGATTGCAGGATGCGGGAAACATTTATGGAAGATTGACCAATCCTACGGAGGACATCTTTGAACAGAGAATCGCCAAGCTGGAAGGGGGAGTTGCCGCGCTGGCAGTAGCCTCGGGAGCGGCAGCCATTACATATGCCATTGAAAATATCGCCCAGAACGGCGATCATGTGGTAGCTGCCAAGAATATATACGGCGGTACCTTTAATTTTCTGGAGCATACAATCAAACAGTATGGAATAGAAACAACTTTTGTCGATCCGTTTGATTATGAAGAAGTGGATAAAGCCATCCAAGAAAACACAAAATTAGTTCTTATTGAAACCCTTGGAAATCCCAATTCAGATGTAGTAGACATTGAGAAGATCGCCTATATCGCCCATGCCCATCAGATTCCGCTTCTTGTTGATAACACTTTTGCAACGCCGTATCTGGTCAGACCTATTGAATACGGTGCCGATATTGTGGTTCATTCTGCAACAAAATTCATCGGCGGACACGGTACGACAATTGGCGGCGTCATTGTGGACAGCGGTAAGTTCGATTGGGAAGCAAGCGGAAAGTTCGCCTCGCTGACAGAGCCGAATCCAAGCTATCACGGAATCAGCTTTACGAAAGCAGTAGGGGCTGCTGCCTATGTGACAAAGATTCGTGCCATTCTTTTAAGAGATACCGGTGCAACCCTTTCCCCATTTCATGCCTTTTTCTTCCTTCAAGGGCTTGAAACGCTGTCGTTAAGAGTGGAAAGGCACGTTGAAAATGCCTTGAAGGTGGTGGAATATCTGAACAACCATCCACAGGTGGAGAAGGTGAACCATCCGGCTGTATCAGAGGATCCGGAACAGAAAGCTTTATATGCAAAATATTTTCCAAACGGTGGGGGTTCTATTTTTACCTTTGAGATTAAAGGTGACGATCAGAAGGCAAAAGATTTTATCGACCAGCTTGAACTGTTCTCTCTGCTTGCCAATGTAGCAGATGTAAAATCTCTGGTGATTCATCCGGCTTCCACCACTCATTCTCAGATGACAGAGGAAGAGCTTCTTGGATCAGGAATTAAGCGTAATACTATTCGTCTTTCCATAGGAACAGAAAATATTGATGATATTCTTGAGGATTTGGAGGAAGCTTTTAAAGCCGTACAGTAAAAAACATAATTTCCTGCTTAACGATACCCTGTAGATGTGCTAAAATGTAGTGTATATGAAAATAAATGGCGGAGGCAGGAAAGAATGCAAATAAAAAAACGGAATCTGGTTATCGTTATTGTTGTTGCTGCACTTTTTGGAAGCGTTGTTACCTTTGCGGGAATGAACTTTATACCCGGACAAAGTGTGAGGATAAGCAAAGACGATTACAGTGCATATAAGACCATCATGAGCAGATATGCAAAGGTGGAAGCTCTTTATGAAACGCTCAACAAGTATTATTATAAAGATCTGGATCAGGACAAATTAATTCAGGGAATGTGTTATGGACTCTTTGAAGGAACCGGTGACCCTTACACGAATTATATGTCCAAAGGAGAATACGATAATCTCATGGTCAAAACCACGGGAAAGCTGGAGGGCATAGGTGTGACCGTAGGAGCCAGCAGCGACGGATATATCGTGGTGGTTTCCACAGTCAAGGACAGCCCGGCCGAGAAGGCGGGAATTAAATCGGGTGATTTGATCCTTGCGGTGAACGATGTGTCTTATAAAGGCTCCCAGCTGGATACGGCTGTGGCAAATATGAGAGGCAAGGTCGGTTCCAAGGTCAAGGTAACGTATTTACGGGATGGGAAGAGTGTGGAAGCCAATTTAACAAGAGCCAGCATCAAGCTGGATTCTGTTTTTGCGGAAACCTTGGATCACAATATCGGCTATATCTATATCAGCAATTTTGAAACGGATACGGCAGCGGAGTTTAAAAAGGAATTGCACGGATTTGAGGTAAAGGGTGTAGACGGTGTTATAATCGACTTAAGAAATAATGGCGGTGGAGTCGTTGAAAGCGGAATAGAAGTGGCAGATCTTTTATTAGATGAAGGTGTTTTGGCTTATACGGAAGGGAAGTCGCAGGAGCGAACGTATATGAAGACCACCGCAGGGAAAACCTCTTTGCCGTATGTGCTCTTAATCAATGGAGGAACGGCCAGTACCTCTGAAATTGTAGCAGCCGGTATTAAAGACAATAAGGGCGGAAAAATCGTCGGAACGAAATCTTTTGGAAAGGGCGTGATTCAATCCTTAGCTCCTCTAAAAGAAGGGGATGCCGTTAAGATTACGATTGCTCAATATTTTTCACCTAAAGGAAAGGTCATTCAGGGGATTGGAGTGGAACCGGATTATGTGGTAGAACTGCCTGAAAACAGTAAGGTGGATACGCAGCTAAATAAAGCCGTTGAATTGCTGACCAATGATAAATAAATTTACCATTGACGTTTCACAAACGAAAGTGCTATAATCGTCCTGTAACGTGTTAAAGTGTTCGAAAGGAGCAGTATTATGGCATATGAATCAAAATTTAAACGCGAGGATATTGATGAATTGTTCAAGGCGATCCTGACCTTGCAGGATGAAGAGGATTGCTACAGATTCTTTGAGGATATTTGTACCATCAATGAAATCCATGCGATTGCGCAAAGGTTGCAGGTGGCGAAGCTGCTGTCTGAAAAGAAAACCTATAGCGAGATTGAGGAAGCTACCAAGGCGAGTACTGCAACGATCAGCAGGATCAATAAATGTCTGGTTTACGGCTCGGAAGGGTACCAGCGTGTTCTGGACAGACTGAATAACCAGAAATAAATTCTATTTCAATGTAATGCGGAAATAGTAAATAGGGCACCATGTATACAATAAGCTATATATGGTGCCTCTTTTGTGCAGGAGAAAACAGGAATGATATTGTATGTGTATAACGGAAAAGAGCATAAGGGGAAAAACGGGGAAGAGCTGATAAAAAGAGCGTTGAAGGATTATTCCGGAGACGTATATAAGGACGCTGTAATACGGCGGGGGAAACAGGGAAAGCCCTATTTTGAAAATGTACCCGTCAACTTTTCGGTCAGCCATTCGGGAAGCCTTTGGGTCTGTCTGGTAGCGGTATTTCCTGTGGGGGTGGATATTCAGCTATGTAAGGAGCTTCCCTATGAGAAGCTGGCAAAGCGCTTTTTTACGGAAGAAGAGGCGGCTTATGTTCAGCAGAAAGGGGCGGAGGCCTTTTTTCAGGTATGGACCAGGAAAGAAGCTTACGTGAAGTACACCGGGCTTGGATTTTCCGGACAGGGATTTTCCACCTTTTCGGTGGTGGAAAGGAGAAAGGACGGTTCCGGAGAATGGCGGCTGGCTTCCCGCATAGGGAATGATTTTGTGAAAGCCATAGAGGTGGAACAAGTCCAGAGCACAGAAGGCTTTTCCCTCCTTCCGGGAGAGAAAATCTTGGGAGCGGTGTGCGGACAGCAGCTCGAAGGCGTGCAGATAAAGAAATGGTAGGATTTTGGACAAGAAACAGGAGGCGAACCAGTGAATAGAGCGGAGCATGGAGAAGGCGGAGCAAGGGCGGCAGACAGCCATACGCCAGAGAGAAAGGAGAAAAAAAGAAGCCCGACCCCTTGGAAGCGGCCTTAAAGCATTTGGCCTATCGGGATCGGACTTGTGAGGAAATGCTCCGGTATCTGGAAGAAAAGGCGTACGATCAGGAGGACATTCAGCAAGCCATGATCGATCTGCTGGAGAGGCATTACCTGGACGATGAGGCTTATGTGGAGCGATATGTGGAATACGGCATCTCCAAAGGAAAAGGAGCGGCCAGGATCCGCCATGAGCTGCGGCAGAAGGGTATCTCCAAGCTGCTTTTGGAAGAGCTTGGAGATCGCTTTGAGGAATTGGACAAACCTGCAGAGAGGGGCAGGGCTTTAGAACAGGGGCAGAAGCTTCTGGCTAGTCTGGGCTGGACAGAACCGGATGGAGAACCAGCGGATTATGAAGACAAGAGGCAGCGGTATAAAGAACTGCAGAAGGTAAAGGCAAAGGTGGCCAGAAGGCTGGAAAGCCAGGGCTATTCCATGGATGAGATCTTCTACGTACTGGGAGAGCTTTTTTCTGGAGAGTAAAGCTTATGCTGCTCTGCGCCATCAGACGGAGACATGCCGGGGGTATACATTTAATTTCCATTGGAAACGTAGAGACTAATTGGGTAAACTCCTTGACAGCTAACGGCTCTACGAGTATAATAAAGCGGTGTGTACGGCGAATTCTATGTTTTTTCCCTACACCTAGTCAATTGAATAGCTCAGGGCCTTGATGGAACCAGTAGACCTGTGTAATAACCTTACAGAGAGATGTGCATGAGCTGAGAGCACGTCGGTGAAGCAGCAGTCGAATATCACTCCGGAGCCTGATTGAATATGAGAGGTAAGATGTTTATGAAACCAGCCTGATGAGGGCTTGCCGCAGACAGAGGCGTCTTGCAAATAGGGTGGTACCGCGGTTCAAGAAGATCGTCCCTAATTCACAAGTGTGGATGGGGGCTTTTTTGTTTTTTGTGTTTCCCTGTCCCCCTTAGCCAAATCATTTCATCGTAAAAAATAAGACGTAGCCGTGCTACGTTTTTGTAGAAAGGAAGAATGTAAACATCATGTTTCGAAATTTATCAGAAAAACCAATTGCAGAATTGCAAAAAGAACAAGCGAAGGCTTGGAAAGAAGAAAATCTGTTGGAAAAGTGTGTAACGACCAGAGAAGGGATGCCATCCTTTATTTTCTATGAAGGACCTCCGACTGCCAATGGCAGGCCCGGTATTCATCATGTCATAGCAAGAACCCTAAAGGACTCCGTATGCCGTTACAAAACCATGAAGGGCTTTGCGGTAAAGAGGAAAGCCGGATGGGATACTCACGGACTGCCCGTAGAGATTGAAGTGGAAAAACAGCTGAACATGTCGGGCAAACAGGATATCGAAAAGTATGGCATCAAAGAATTTAATGAGAAGTGCAGAGAATCCGTCTTTACCTATGAGGGTATGTGGAGAGAAATGACGGAAAGAATGGGCTATCTGATCGATTTGGACAACCCATATATTACTCTGGACAACAACTTTATAGAGACAGGTTGGTGGATATTAAAGGAATTCTTTAAGGCCGGATTGATTTATGAAGGACACAAGATTCTTCCTTACTGTCCGCGCTGCGGAACCGGACTGGCTTCTCACGAAGTAGCTCAAGGATATAAGGAGGTAAAGACGCAGACCATTACAGCTAAATTTAAACGAAAAGATGCGGAAGAATATTTTTTGGCATGGACGACTACGCCTTGGACCCTGGCATCTAATGTGGCTCTGACGGTGGGCGCTGATATCGATTATGTGAAGGTCAAAATGCATGAAGATATAGAAGCTGAGGCCGGAAAGGTATTCTATCTTGCAAAGAATCTGGCAGACAAGGTACTGGGTGCCGAAAAGTACGATATAATCGCTGAAATGAAGGGCAAAGAGCTGGAGTATGCCGAATATGAACAGCTCATGCCGTTCCTGACTCCGGATAAAAAAGCATTTTTCGTGACGTGTGCAGACTATGTCACCATTGAAGACGGTACGGGAATCGTTCATACAGCTCCTGCCTTTGGTGAAGATGACTATCAGACGGGCAGAAGGTATAATCTGCCTGTATTAAATCCGGTAGACGAACAGGGAAAATATACAGATACGCCTTGGGCAGGACATTTTGTCATGGAAGACGGTCTTGATGTAGAGATCATTAAATGGCTGGCAGCGGAAGATAAAATATTTGCAAAGGAAAAGATGGAGCACAACTACCCGCATTGCTGGAGATGCGGAACACCGCTCATTTATTATGCAAAGCCAAGCTGGTATATTGAAATGACTAAACTGAAGGATCAGCTGGTAGCCAATAATAAAGCGGTGAACTGGTTCCCGGATTTCGTAGGAGAGAAAAGATTTGGAAACTGGCTCGAAAACGTGAATGACTGGGCTATTTCCCGAAACCGATACTGGGGCACCCCAATTCCAATCTGGAGATGTGACTGCGGTCATCTGGAATGCATTGGAAGCAGAGCGGAATTGGTTGAAAAATCTGTTGAAAATATTACGGAGGATATTGAACTGCACAGACCATATGTGGATGATGTTCATTTGAAGTGCCCGCATTGCGGTAAGCCTATGAGCAGAATTCCGGAAGTCATGGACTGCTGGTTCGACTCCGGTTCCATGCCATTTGCACAGCATCATTACCCGTTCGAAAATAAAGAAAAATTTGATGAAGAATTATTCCCGGCAGACTTTATTTGTGAGGGCATTGACCAGACCAGAGGATGGTTCTATTCCCTGATTGCTATTTCTACGTTTGTAAAAGGAAGGGCTCCGTACAAGAATGTTCTGGTAAATGATCTGATTCTGGACAAGGACGGCAAGAAGATGAGCAAATCCAAGGGCAATACCGTGGATCCGTTTGTTCTGTTTGATAAATACGGCGCAGATGCCACCAGATGGTATTTGCTGTATGTATCTCCGGCATGGTCCCCGACCAAGTTTGATGAAGACGGATTGATTGAAATTGTCAGCAAATTCTTTGGCACGCTGAAAAATGTATATAATTTCTTTGTGCTGTATTCCAATCAGGATGATATGAACCCTGCCGAGCTGAACGTGCCGTATGAGAAAAGACCGGAGCTGGACAGATGGGTTCTTTCAAAGTATAATCAACTGATTTCAGACGTTATGGAAGAAATGAACCGATACGATCACATGAAAACAGTCAGAAAGATTCAGGACTTTGTGACAGAAGATCTCTCCAACTGGTATATCAGACGCGCCAGAAGAAGATTCTGGGGAGAAGAGATGACAGAGGACAAAAAGAGCGTATATGCGACGACCTATGAGGTCCTTGTGGGAATTTCGCAGCTGATCGCTCCGTTTGCTCCATTTATAGCAGATGAGATCTATACCAAGCTGACCGGAAACGAGTCTGTTCATATTTCCTTCTTCCCTGAAGCAAAAACAGAGCTGATCGATAAGAATGTGGAAGAGAGAATGGATTTGATCCGAACCATGGTGGGTCTCGGAAGAGGAACGAGAGAAAAGGAAAGAATTAAGGTCAGACAACCGCTTTCTGAAATTCTGGTGGACGGAAAATATGAGGCACTTATCAGCGACCTTACTCCGCTGATTATGGAAGAATTGAACGTGAAAAAAGTAGTATTTGAGACAAAGCTGGATCAATTTTTGAATTACAGTCTGAAACCGAATTTCAAGGTGGCAGGTCCGGTTCTGGGAGCCAAGATCAAGGCCTTTGGCGGAGCACTTGCTCAGGCAGACCCGGCAGAACTTGTAGCAAAGCTGGAGTCGGACGGCGAAGCGGTCATTCCGGTTGGCGGCGAAGATTTTACGATCAATAAAGAACTGGTAGAAATAAAGATCAGTGCCAAGGAAGGCTTCTCTGTGGCGATGGAGGACAATATCTTCACGATTTTAGATACCACTTTAAATGAAGAGCTGATTGAAGAAGGCCTTGCCAGAGAACTTGTTTCAAAGGTCCAGCAGCTAAGAAAGCAAAATGATTTTGAAATGATGGATAACATCAAAATTTATGTGAATGCAGATGAAGCAGTTGCAAAAGCTTTGCAGACTTATAATGCATATATTATGAAAGAAACTCTTGCAATAGAGATTCTTGACAAATCCGGCATGGACGAGTATGACTTAAATGGCCATAAGACAGGCATAGAGGTTGAAAGAGTGTAATGCCAGATAAAGTTCATTTAAAAGATATGACTCTCGAAGAAATGGCAAACTTCTTCGAGAGTCTTGGTGAAAAGAAATTTAGGGCGAAACAAGTATATCAATGGCTGTACCGGGGCGTATGCAGTTTTGAGGAAATGACGGATCTGTCCAAGGAGCTTCGGCAGAAGCTGACGGAAACGGCGGAAGTAGGCAGCTTAAGGCTGTTGCAGGTGCAGGCATCCCAGGAAGACGGCACCAGAAAATATCTCTTTGGGCTGGCAGACGGTAACAGCGTAGAAAGTGTTTTTATGAAATATAAATATGGCAATTCCATCTGCATCTCTTCTCAGGCAGGATGCCGTATGGGATGTAAATTTTGTGCGTCTACCATAGGAGGTCTTTGCAGGAATCTGACAGCGGGAGAAATGGCGGATCAGATTATTTCCGTGGAAAAGAATACCGGAGAGAAGATCAGCAACATTGTGATAATGGGAACCGGTGAGCCATTTGATAATTATGAAAACCTTTCTAAATTTATATATTTAGTACACCATAAGGCTGGATTGAATATCGGCATGCGGAGCATTACTGTGTCTACTTGCGGCATCCTGCCTAAAATCGAAGTGTTTGCAAAGGAGTTTCCTCAGGTGAATCTGGCCATATCGCTGCATGCTCCCAACGATCAGATCCGAGATCTGACCATGCCGATCAATAAGAAATACAATATGGAACAGCTTTTAAAAGCATGCAGGGACTATGTAGAAGAAACGGGCAGGCGGATCACTTTTGAATATGCGCTGGTATCCGGCGTAAATGATCAGGCTGTTCACGCAGAAGAATTAGCAAAAAGATTGAAGGGAATGCTTTGTCACGTCAATTTGATCCCTTTGAACAATGTAACGGAAAGTAGCTTTTCCGGAGCTTCCAGAGTACAGGCTTCCCAATTTCAGGCTCAATTAGAGAAGTTAGGTATTCAGGCTACGGTCAGAAGAGAGTTGGGAAGCGATATTGATGCGGCATGCGGGCAGCTCCGATTAAAGAATTATGAAAATTTGGAAAATTAGATGGGGTTTGCGTGATTTATCTTGATAAGCCATAATCAATAGTGTATAATGTGGTTACACAAGGTACTTTAGCAAGTTTTCGGATGCAAATATTGCATAGCTCAAGAGGAGGCGATTACAATGGTTAAGTTATTAATCGGTAAGAAGGGTTCGGGTAAAACCAAAACAATGCTGGCTCTGGCCAATGAAATGGTTGAAGACAGTAAGGGCAGTGTTATATTTATTAATAAAAACCAGAGACTGATGTGTGATTTAAAGCACAAAATCAGGGTGGTGTGTATGGAAGACTTTAAGCATATCACCAACAGCGATGAGTACATAGGGTTTATTTATGGCATCATCAGCTCAGATCATGATATTGAAACTGTTTTTATTGACAGCATCTTAAAACATGCCGATATTCATGAGGACAATATTCCGGAATTCCTTGACAGACTCAAAAAGATTTCAAACCGATATGATATTGAGTTTGTTGTAAGCCTCAGTGTGGAGAAAGAAAGGCTAAAGACCATTGATCTCAGCCAATTTGAGATTTTAAATTAATAAGAATATATAGCAAGAGGATTGCTTGAGAAAGCGGCGGTGAACATTCACCGCCCTTTTTGGGTAAAGCTAGAAAATGAAATGACGAGAAGCAGAGGAAAAAAGTAATGAAAAGAGTAGGAATATATATTTTTCTGACAGCGTTCTTATTTGGAACGATGGAGGTGGCCTTAAAACTTGCCGGTAATGGGATGGATTCCTTCCAGCTGACATTTTGGCGTTTTTTTATTGGGGGCATTTTATTGATGCCGTTTGCTTTTAATGAAATCAGAATAAATCAAACGAGATTAGAATTAAAGGATTTTGGGTATTTACTAATAGTAGGTATCCTGTGTATTCCAATCAGCATGCTGTTCTTTCAGCTGGGTGTTATGCGTTCCAATGCGTCCACTGCCTCGGTCATCATGTGTATTAACCCGCTTTTTACCATGATTTTTGCCCATTTCATGTCTGACGAAAAATTTAGTAAAAAGAAAATGATTGTAATGATATGGGGGATAGCGGGGCTTTTTTTCATGGTGAGGCCCTGGAATATCCAAGAGGGAAATACACCCATAGGAATGCTTTTTATGCTGATTGCGGCGGCCACCTTTGGCCTTTATACCGTAGCGGGCAAGAACAGTATAAAAAAGATGGGAATTATGGCACAGACCAGCATAAGCTTTATTTTAGGCTCCGGAGTTCTGCTTGTTATCATGCTCTTTCTTCATAAGCCTGTTTTTCGAGGTGTTGCAGATAACCTTGTATTGGTTCTCTACATCGGCATTTTTGTCACAGGCCTGGGATACTATTTTTATTTTGCCGCCATTAAGCTGTCGGATGCGACTACAGGATCCATAGCCTTTTTCATTAAGCCGGCCATTGCACCGGTCATAGCTGTTATCATACTGGGAGATAAGCTGCTGTGGAATACGTACTTAGGAATTGCGCTTATTTTAATCGCTTCTTATCTAAATATATATAATAAGAAAACAGAGGATAGAAACATTGAACAAGAACAAATTGAATTTAAGTGAAATTGAAAATATCTTTAAGAACAGAAAGCCTGCTGCTATAGGCGAGTATCATTATTTTTCCGTCCTGGTTCCTTTAATTGAGAAAGATGGGGAGCTTTATTTACTGTATGAGATACGTGCAAAGTCTCTGAAAACTCAGCCGGGGGAAATATGCTTTCCGGGAGGAGCTGTTGAAAAAAACGAGACAAAAAGACAGTGTGCGATTCGGGAGACCTGTGAAGAGCTGGGTGTGGAGAAGAAGGATATACGCATTATTTCAGAGCTGGACACCTTGTATACGTACAGCAATTTTACCATGTATTGTTTTTTGGGAAAGATTTCTTATGAAGCACTGAGCCAGAAAAAAATAAATGAAGATGAAGTGCAAGAATTCTTCCTGGTGCCGCTGAATTATATGATGGATCAGGCTCCATTTATCTATAATGTGGATGTATTGCCAAACATAGGGACAGATTTTCCCTATGATTTGTTAAAACTTAACAATGGATATAATTGGAGAAAGGGTAAATCGGAGGTGCCAATTTATACGTATGAGGACAAAAGCATATGGGGCTTAACCGCTAGAATTACACATAATTTTGTAAATATCATAAAGCTGGAAAACAGGGAATAAATTTCTCCTGTTTTTTTATTGGTAATTTTTATATAATGATTTTTGCATAAAATGGGGTCTATACTCTTTCAAGGAGGCAAACAAGAAATAACCAACGTCTCCTAGTTTTGGATAAAGTGGAAAGGGAGGACAAAATCATGAAAACCAAATTTGTCAAAACAACGTTATCACTATCATTACTGCTTATGGCAGCCGCACCAACTGCGGCTTTTGCAGGAACAAACTGTAACGCCAATGTTTCAGTTCCATTGAACCAATCTGTGGTTAAGAATTTGAATAGCTGTTTCACAAGTGCAGGAGTACAGAATTGTTTTAAAAATCTAAATTGCACAGACTCGAAATGCTATGTTAAATTTGTAGATGGCAAGCTTCAGCTTGTTTCTGATAATAATTGCAGTCAAAGTCAAACGGTTCAAAATCAGAAATCAAAAGACTGCAACGTGTTAAAGCCTATCAGCAACGGTACGACAACCAACACCAACACTGGTAAGGACACAACCACAAATACAAACACTGGTAAGGACACGACCACTAACACCAACACCGGCAAGGACACAACTACCAACACCAACACTGGTAAAGACACGACCACAAATACAAACACTGGTAAGGACACGACAACTAACACTAACACCGGCAAGGACACAACTACCAACCCCAACACTGGTAAAGACACGACCACAAATAATACAGGTACGTTCGGTTCTTACGAGCAGCAGGTCGTAGATATTGTGAACCAGGAAAGAGCTAAGTCCGGACTTGCACCGCTGACTATCAACGCTAAATTGTCTCAGGTTGCGGAGAAGAAGGCAGAGGATATGAGAGATCAGAATTATTTCTCCCATACATCCCCAACTTACGGTTCACCGTTTGACATGATGAAGCAGTTCGGCATCACGTATACTGCGGCAGGTGAAAATATTGCAAAAGGACAGAAGACTCCTCAGGACGTTATGACTGCTTGGATGAATTCTTCCGGACACCGGGCAAACATTATGAACAGCAATTACCAGCAGATCGGCGTAGGCTATGTAACAGACAGCAACGGAACGACATACTGGGTGCAGGAATTCATTAAATAATCACCTTAAAGCTTTTGGCGAATAGGCGTACAATAACTATGTTGAAAAATTTCTTCATAACATTTATAATATAAAACATGGAAAATAATCAACCGTATTCCAGAAGGGAGAAATCTTATGAAGAAATTTTTGGCAATTGTACTGGCTCTTGTGCTTGTACTTGGTTTAGTTGCCTGTGGGGACAAGAAAGAAGCGGCAAAGGACAACACAAAGGAAACCTATGAAATTGCAATGATTACGGATGTCGGCGAAATTGACGACAAATCCTTTAATCAGGGGACTTGGGAAGGCATCAAAGCTTACGCTGAGAAAAACAATATTTCTCACAAGTATTATAAACCGACCGAACAGACGGAGGATGCTTATTTAGCGGCTATTCAGCTGGCTGTTAAAGGGGGAGCAAAGATTGTTGTAACACCGGGATATTTATTTGAAGTACCGATTTATCGGGCTCAGGAAATGTATCCGGAGGTTCACTTTGTTTTGATTGACGGTTATCCGAACGACGGCACAAAAGATGCAAACGGTAATACGACAGCGGCACCGGCAAAGAATTCTGTTGGAATTAAGTTTGCCGAAGAGCAGTCCGGATATCTGGCAGGTTATGCGGCCGTTATAGACGGATATACTAAGCTTGGATTCATGGGCGGAATGGCTGTTCCCGCTGTAGTGCGATACGGATATGGATTCGCACAGGGCGCTGATGCAGCCGCTAAAGAGCTGGGTCTTGCTGCGGGCAGTATTGAGCTGAAATACAACTACACCGGCGGATTCGACGCAACTCCGGAAGTGCAGACACTGGCTTCTTCCTGGTATTCTGACGGAACAGAAGTAATCTTCGGCTGCGGCGGTAAGGTAGGAAACGCCGTAATGGCTGCTGCTGAATCCGCAAAAGGAAAAGTCATCGGTGTTGACGTAGACCAGAGCAGTGAATCCGATACGGTTATTACTTCTGCGATGAAGGGACTTGCGGCTTCCGTACAGTCTATGCTTTCAGACTACTATGGAGATAAATTCCCTGGCGCACAGAGCTTGACTCTTGGTGCTGCGGAAGATGGTGTACAGCTTCCTATGGACACTTCCAAGTTTAACACATTTACTAAGGACGATTATGATGCGGTTTACAAACAGTTGGCAAGCGGCGAGATTAAACTACAGAAGGATGATGTAAAAAGTGCAGATCAATTAGGTTTAAGCTACGTCAAGGTACAGGTTATTAAGTAAATAAAACGTAAAGACACGGTTGATAAGATGATTATTTAAATAAAGAACAACACACCTTTTGGTGTGTTGTTTTTTCTGTTAAATTTAGGTATAATATCTATATTATATTGAAGAGAGGACAACTATTATGGAATATATAATAGAGATGTTGAACATCACGAAGGAGTTTCCGGGCATTGTAGCCAATGATGATATTACATTACAGCTCAAAAAAGGAGAGATTCATGCGCTGCTTGGTGAGAACGGAGCCGGAAAGTCTACGCTGATGAGCGTTCTGTTCGGTATGTATCAGCCTGAAAAGGGTGTCATCAAAAAGAACGGACAGGAAGTAAAAATCAATGATCCAAATGATGCCAACGCACTGGGAATCGGTATGGTACACCAGCATTTTAAGCTGGTACACAACTTTACAGTGCTTCAAAATATCATTTTAGGTGTGGAAACCACCAAAAACGGAATATTAAAAATGGGCGAGGCAAGGGAAAAGATCATAGCCTTGTCCGAAAAGTATGGATTGATGGTAGACCCTGAGGCAAAGGTCGAGGACATCACGGTAGGCATGCAGCAGAGAGTGGAAATTTTAAAAATGCTTTATAGGGATAACGAAATCCTTATTTTTGATGAGCCTACGGCCGTATTAACGCCCCAGGAGATAGAAGAATTGATGAAAATTATGAAGGGGCTTGCCGCAGAGGGAAAATCCATCCTCTTTATTACGCATAAGCTGAATGAAATAAAAGCAGTTGCCGACAGATGCACGGTGCTTCGAAAGGGAAAGTATATCGGAACCATAGACGTAGCGTCTACCTCTAAAGAGGAAATGTCGGAAATGATGGTGGGGCGAAAAGTAGATCTGACCGTTCAGAAAAAGCCGATTGAGCCGGGTAATGTGGTACTTGAAGTAAAGAATATGACTGTAAAATCCAAGCACCACAGCAAAAATGCCGTGAATAATGTTTCGTTTCAAGTTCGAAAGGGAGAGATTGTCTGTATTGCAGGAATAGACGGAAACGGACAATCG
Source organism: Aminipila luticellarii (assembly GCF_004103735.1). Taxonomy (NCBI): domain Bacteria; kingdom Bacillati; phylum Bacillota; class Clostridia; order Peptostreptococcales; family Anaerovoracaceae; genus Aminipila; species Aminipila luticellarii. Next base: position 1,070,334 of record NZ_CP035281.1, read on the forward strand.
GAACTGGTCTACGGATTGACCGGACTGTTGCAGGTAGAATCGGGTGAGATCTTTATCAATGGGCAGAACATTACCAAGGAGAGTATTCGCAAGAGAAATCTGGACGGTTTGAGCCATATCCCCGAAGACAGGCATAAGGATGGGCTGATATTAGATTACAATCTGACTGAAAATCTCATACTAAAGAATTATTTTAAGCCGGGATTTCAGAAGGGCAGCTTTATTAATTTTAAGAAATCAAGAGAGTATGCGGAAAAGCTGATCCAGCAATTTGATATACGAAGCGGACAAGGGACTAAAACTATGGTTCGAAGCATGTCCGGAGGAAATCAACAAAAAGCGATTATTGCCAGGGAGCTGGATTTGGATCCGGAAATACTGATTGCCGTACAGCCTACTAGGGGGCTGGACGTAGGTGCTATCGAATATATTCATAAACAGCTGATTGAAAAGCGGGACGAAGGAAAAGCCGTTCTCCTTGTGTCTTTGGAACTGGATGAAGTCATGAATGTGAGCGACCGGATTCTGGTGATTTATGAGGGTGAGCTCGTTGCGGATGTGGATCCAAAGGAAATAACCATGAATGAATTGGGGCTATATATGGCAGGATCAAAAAGAAATGAGGTGACAGCATAAGGATGGAGCGGATAAAAAGAATTTTGGTCAGCGATGGATTTAACAACGCCATGTCATCCATTTTCGCAATTTTAATCGGATTATTGTTTGGATTTATTATTTTGTTGATCAGTAATCCTTCTCAGGCTGTAGAAGGTTTGGGCATTATTTTAAAAGGCGGATTCAGTGCAGAAGGAAAAGGAATGGGACAGGTTCTCTATTTTGCCACTCCGCTGATTCTGACAGGGCTGTCTGTCGGCTTTGCTTTTAAGACGGGGCTGTTCAATATCGGTGCCGCGGGACAGTTTATCATGGGCGCTTTTGCGGCTATTTATGTAGGGGTTCATTGGACTTTCCTGCCGGCGCCCCTTCACTGGATAGCAGCTCTTTTAGCCGCAGCAGTTGTTGGCGGGTTGTGGGCATTGATACCCGGACTAATGAAAGCATATTTGAACGTAAATGAAGTTATTTCAACGATCATGATGAATTATATCGGCATGTATATGGCCAATTATTTGGTCAAGCTTACGGTTTACGACCGCCTGAGGGCTCAATCGCTGGATGTAGCAAGTACCTGCGTACTGCCTAAGATGGGACTGGATCATGTTTTTTACAACAGCCTGGGAGGCGGCAAGGATTTGTCCACTGTAAACTGCGGTATTTATATTGCTGTAATTATTGCTATTGTTATATATATTCTTTTAAATAAAACGACTTTCGGATATGAGCTGAAAGCCTGCGGATATAATGCGGATGCCAGCAGATATGCCGGTATTAATGAGAAGAGAAATGTGGTGCTTTCCATGGTCATTGCTGGAGCTTTATCCGGACTTGGAGGCGGGCTCTTATATCTGTCCGGTGCCGGCGGAAGACATATAAAGGTAGTGGACGTTCTGGCAAGTGAAGGCTTTAATGGTATTCCGGTAGCCTTGCTTGGCCTTTCCAATCCCATCGGTATTATTTTCTCTGGTATCTTTATTTCTTATATCACGGAGGGCGGAAATTACCTGCAAAGCTTAAATTATGCACCGGAAATCATTCAGATGATCATTGCCTGCATTATTTATTTCAGTGCATTCGCATTGATTTTAAGAAAGATTATACCGGGCATTCTCAAACGCAGGGCGGAGAACAAGAAAGGGGGAGAAAAATAATGGATATTTTATATTTAGTCGTTCAACAGACCATGTTCTTTTCCATCCCGCTTTTAATTACGGCTCTTGGGGGTATGTTTACAGAACGGGGCGGTGTTACCAACATTGCTTTAGACGGAACCATGATCATGGGGGCTTTTGCCAGCATCTATTTTATCAACCGGATGCAGGACTATATGAGCGGCCAGCTTTTATTGATTCTTGCCATACTGATTGCTATAGCGGTGGGGGCTGTTTTCTCTCTGCTCCTTGCCTATTCGGCTGTCAACATGAAAGCCGATCAGATCATAGGCGGTACGGCACTGAATATGTTTGCACCGGCTTTTGCCATTTATGTGGCTCGAATGATTCAAGACAACGGTGTTCAGCAAATCGCCTTTCGAAATACGTTCCGAATCGATTCCGTACCGGTTTTGGGGGATATTCCTGTTTTAGGGAGTCTGCTCTTTAAAAATGCATACATTACGACCTATATTGGTTTTGCTATATTGATTCTGTCCGTTATCGTTTTATACAAGACGCGATTCGGCCTCAGGCTGCGTGCCTGCGGGGAACATCCTCATGCGGCGGACTCCGTGGGTATCAACGTGTATCGAATGAGATATGCGGGTGTTATGATTTCAGGCGGACTGGCAGGATTAGGCGGGCTGGTGTTTGTCATACCTACATCCACCAATTTTAACGCTACGGTAGCCGGATACGGATTCCTTGCGCTGGCAGTTATGATTTTTGGACAGTGGAAACCTCTGAGAATTTTGTTTGCGGCCTTTTTCTTCGGATTGATGAAAACCATTGCTTCGGCTTATTCGGTTATTCCGTTTTTGGCCGGATCGAACATTTCAAGTGACGTTTATAAAATGGTTCCGTTTATTGCCACGCTGATCGTGCTGGCATTCAGTTCAAAGTCATCACAGGCACCAAGAGCGGTAGCGGTTCCTTACGATAAGGGCAGCCGATAGACAATAAACATACGAAAACGAAAGGAACAGGAAAGAGGTTTAAATGGGATTTTTACCTATTACAAAAGAAGAATGTGAGGCAAGAGGCTGGTCACAGCCGGATTTTGTTCTGATTACAGGGGATGGCTATATAGACCATCCTTCTTTTGGCACAGCCATCATCAGCAGACTGCTGGAAAATCGCGGATATAAGGTGGCTGTTTTGGCACAGCCGGATTGGAACAGCAAAAAAGATTTTATGCGTTTCGGAAGACCGAGACTGGGATTCCTTGTCAATGCGGGGAACGTGGACTCCATGGTGAACCATTATTCCGTTTTTAAGCATAAAAGGAGAACGGATGCCTATTCTCCGGGAGGAGAAGCGGGAAAACGACCCAACCGTGCCGTCATCGTTTACAGCAACCGGGCAAGAGAAGCATATAAAGATGTCCCTATTATAATCGGCGGCCTTGAAGCAAGCCTTCGGCGGCTTGGACATTACGACTATTGGGATGATAAGGTGAGACGGTCTGTATTGCTGGATGCAAAAGCAGATATTCTCGTATACGGCATGGGAGAGCGAGCTGTTGTGGAAATCGCCGAAGCTTTGGATTCAGGCATTGAGGCGAAGGATATCGGATGGATTCGGGGAACCTGCGTGAAAGCAAGGGAAATTTATATGGATGAAGATACGGTACTGCTGCCGAGCTTCGAGAGTATTGTTGCTTCAAAGAAAGCCTATGCAGAAAGTTTCGCCCTTCAATATAAAAATAATGATTTTATTACAGCCAAACGGTTGGTGGAGCAGTATGCGGAAGGTCTGTATGTAGTGCAGAATCCCCCGCAGCCGCCCCTTGAAACCCTGGAACTGGACGATGTATACGGCTTGCCTTACGAAGGAACCTATCATCCGTCCTACGAAGAAGCAGGCGGAATCCCGGCGATTAAAGAAGTAGAATTCAGTATTATCAGCAGCAGGGGATGCTTTGGGGGCTGTGCTTTCTGTGCCTTGACTTATCATCAGGGCAGACAGGTACGGGGACGAAGCAAAGAATCTATTGTAAAAGAAGGAAGAAGATTAGCTGCATTACCGGGATTTAAAGGATATATACATGATGTGGGAGGTCCGACGGCAAACTTTAGGGGACCTGCCTGCAAAAAACAGCTGACCAGGGGGGGCTGCACCCATAAGGACTGCCTGTATCCGGCACCTTGCAGCCAGCTTGAAGTAGACCATAAAGAGTATCTGGAAATACTCCGGGCACTTCGCAGCATAGAAGGGGTCAAAAAGGTATTTATTCGTTCAGGTGTACGCTTTGATTATGTCATGGCCGATAAAAGTGATGAGTTCCTGAGAGAGCTTTGTAAATATCATGTGAGCGGCACACTGAAAGTGGCTCCCGAGCATATCTCGGACCGTGTTCTTTCCTATATGCACAAGCCGAATAAAAGAGTATTTGAAGAATTCAGCAGCAAATATAAAAAGATCAATGAACAGTTGGGATTAAAACAGTATCTGATTCCGTATCTGATTTCTTCCCATCCCGGGAGTACGTTAAAGGATGCCGTTGAACTGGCTGAATTTTTAAGTGATAACGGATTTGTGCCGGATCAGGTGCAGGATTTTTACCCGACGCCCGGAACATTAGCCACCTGCATGTATTATACGGAGCTGGATCCCCTTACGATGGAAAGGGTTTACGTCGCTAAAACGATGGAAGAAAAAAAGATGCAGAGAGCACTGATTCATTTTAATAAACCGGAGAACAGGGAACTAGTAAGGGCGGCACTGGTCAAGACCGGGCGGGAGGACTTATTTGGAAAACTGCTCAGAGGTTCCGGAAGAACCCAGAATCCGTACAAAAAGGAGCCTCCTTTGAGAAATCAAAAAGAAAAGACCCGGAGTTCAGGCAATAGGGGCGGACAGCCTTTAAAGAAGAGCAATAAAAGAAGGAGCTAATATATGAGCTTGATTTATAAGCTTACGGAAATAATAGATGATTGCAGGACAGAATACCAACAGCTTAAAGAGGAAATAGCAGAAGGGTATATTCGTACATTTAAAATAGAAGAGGTCTACGGGGAATCTTCTTTGGCTGAAAAGAATATCTTAGCCTGGGGCGATAATCTTGAATGGATGAAATATCTCTGTTTTGAAAATCAAGTTTATGGAAAAGTAAAACTAATTTATGCGGATCCTCCCTTTTTTTCAAAGGCAGATTATAAAATGCAGGTGAAAATCCACTCAAAAGGAGCGGAGGGAACGGTCAAAGTAAAACAGACAGTATATACGGATACGTGGAATGAAGGAATAGAGGCATATCTGAGAATGATCTGCATAAGACTATTGGTGATGCGTGATCTGCTGACAGAGGATGGATGTATTTTTATGCATCTGGACTGGCATGTGGTGCATTATGTAAAGATTCTGATGGATGAAATCTTCGGCATGGACAATTTCGTCAATGAAATTGTCTGGAATTATAAATCCGGAGGCACCAGCAGCCGGCACTTTGCAAGAAAGCACGATACTCTGCTATTTTATGGAAAAAGCAGTCAGTATTATTTTCAGGCACAAAAGGAAAAGTCGTACAACAGAGGCTTTAAGCCGTATCGCTTTAAAGGTGTGGAGGAATTTCAGGATGAAACAGGCTGGTATACCCTTGTCAATATGAAGGATGTATGGCAGATGGATATGGTAGGAAGGACCTCATCTGAAAGGACAGGATATGCCACCCAAAAGCCGGAGCTTTTACTGGAAAGAATTTTAAAAAGCTGCACGAAGGCGGGCGATTTATGTGCTGATTTTTTTGGCGGCTCAGGAACGTTGGCAGCAACTGCGGATAAAATGGGAAGGAACTGGATTACCTGCGATATAGGAAAGAGCGCAGCAGCTGGTATAAAGAAGAGAGTTCTTCAAAAAAAAGCATCCTTTATCGTACTTCGGGAAAGCTTTAATGCAGAAAGCATGAGTGATGTACAGGTTCAGATAAAAAAACAGGATGAAAAATATAGTGCGGAACTCAAAAGTTATCATTTAAAGGAAGAATATATCAACACATTTGGAGAAAAAGAACGGGAACTCATTCATAAGCTGATTCATACAGACTCCTTAAGCCTGATAGATTATTGGAGCATCGATTTCAATTTTGATGGGAAGATCCATAAACCGCAGTGTGTTATGATAAGGGAAAAGGAGAGCTTAGAGAAGTATACAGAAGGAATATCCGCTACGGGAATGATTCAGGCCTGTAGTACGGATGTATTCGGAAATGTTCTTTATAAAACTTTTAAATATGCTATGGAATAAGGGAGGACGATGATGAAAAAACCGGATAAACACACAGTGGAGAACGCCATTGTAGATTTTATTTTAATTTTGATCGCTTGTTCGTTTGGAGCCTTTGCTACGGTTTCCATAATGCTTCCCAACGGGCTTACCAGCGGAGGTCTGACAGGTATTGTACGAATCCTTCAGTGTTTTTTACCCTTGGGATTTTCAACCATGTATTATATAGGAGCTGTTATTATTCTGGCGGTTTGTGCTATAACCTTAGGCCTGAAAGAGGCTAAAAAGATTTTAGTGATGTCTCTTATGTACCCGACGGTCATGGTGGTTTTTGAGAGGATGAATTTTAGACTTCTGGAGGAAAAGGACATTTTTCTGGCGGCGATTTATTGCGGAGTCTTCCTGGGAATTTGCAATGGGATTGCATTTTCAAGAGGATATTCTTCGGGAGGATCGGACACGGTAGCGAAGATCGTGCAGAAACGGCTGCTTCCCCATGTCAGCCTGAGCAAATTGTTAATGGGCATTGATGTTTCTGTTATTGTTATTTCGGGATTTGTTTTTGGCAGAAATATCGCTTTATATGCCATGATTACGACGGTAATTATATCAAAGACCATTGACTTGATCCTGTTCGGCCTGGCCACGAAAATTGTCCAAATGGAGATTATTACTGAAAAAACAAGGGAAATTGCCGATTATATTATGAACGATATGGATAGAGGGGTTTCCATAGAAACGATTATAGGAGCCTATTCGGGGAAAGAAAAGGAGAAGCTTTTAGTTCTGTGTTCGCCGCGGGAAGGAATTCTGATCCGGCAGCATGTGGCAAAGGCCGATCCAAGGGCACTCGTGACCAGTATCCATGTGGATTCCGTGTGGGGAAACGGGCATGGCTTTAACGATATAGATAAAGAATAAACAAGAGGATTTAAAAATGACAGAAAATGTAATTACAAAGAAAACATCTTATTTGATGAAGCGATTTATACCTTATTTTAAAAAATATAAAGGGGTCTTAATGCTGGATTTGTTTTGTGCGACCCTGACAACTCTTTGCGACCTGGTGCTTCCTCTAATCGTGCGATTTATTACGGATAAGGGGATGAACAATGTAGAATCTCTGACCCTAAAGATGATTTTAAGTCTGGGGGCTTTATATTTGATCCTCAGGTTGATTGATGTAGTGGCAAATTACTATATGGCGAATGTAGGCCACGTAATGGGGGCACGAATTGAGACGGATATGCGGGAAGATCTTTTTGCCCACATGCAGGAGCTTTCGTATTCTTATTACAGCAATACGAAGATCGGGCAGCTGATGGCCAGAATTACCAGTGATTTGTTCGATATCACCGAATTCGCTCACCATTGCCCGGAGGAATATTTTATTGCGGCGCTTAAAATCGTCGTATCTTTTATCATCCTTTGCTCTGTGGATGTGTGGCTCACCGTGATCATCTTTGCTATTCTCCCGGTTATGATTTTCTGCTCCATGCAGTTTAACGGAAAAATGAAACAAGCCTTCAAGAAACAGCGAAACCAGATCGGTGAAATTAATGCACAGGTGGAAGACAGCCTTTTAGGAATCCGGGTGGCTAAATCCTTTGCCAATGAGGAAATTGAAAAGGCAAAATTTGAAGAGGGAAATGGAAAGTTCTTAGGCGTCAAAAAGGAAGCCTATAAATATATGGCCGGATTTCAAGGGACGGTAAGATTGTTCGACGGCATCATGTATATAGCGGTTGTGGTAATCGGATCGATCTTTATGATTCACGGAAAAATTAATGCATCGGATTTAGTGGCATATCTGCTTTATGTGGTCATGCTTCTCAATTCGGTTCGAAGAATTGTGGAATTTACAGAGCAGTTCCAAAGAGGTATGACCGGTATTGAACGGTTTATTGAGGTTATGGATGAACCGGTTGAAATTGATGATGCGGAGGATGCTGTGGAGTTACCGGAGGTAAGAGGAGATATCGTCTTTAAAGATGTCAGCTTTAAATATTCTGACAGTGACAGCATTTTAGAGCATATCAACATTCATATAAGACCTGGAGAAAATATTGCTTTTGTAGGGCCGTCGGGAGCCGGTAAGACGACTTTATGCAACCTGATTCCGAGATTTTATGATGTGACGTCCGGAAAGATTTTAGTAGATGGATTTGATATCCGAAAGGTGACGGTCAAGTCCCTTCGATCGCAGATTGGAATGGTGCAGCAGGATGTATATCTCTTTTCCGGAACGGTTTATGATAATATTGAATACGGCAGACCGGGCGCGTCAAAGAAAGAGATTGAAGCGGCGGCAAAAATGGCGGGAGCACATGAATTTATCAGTCAGATGACGGAAGGCTATGAAACCTTTGTGGGTGAGCACGGTGTCAAATTGTCCGGCGGGCAAAAACAGAGAATTAGTATTGCCCGGGTATTTTTAAAGAATCCGCCTATTCTCATTTTAGATGAAGCTACATCTGCACTGGACAATGAAAGTGAAATGATTGTTCAGGAATCCCTTTCAAAACTGGCAAAAGGCAGAACTACGCTGACCATTGCCCATAGGTTGACTACGATTCGAAATGCAGATAAAATTATGGTCCTTACAGATAACGGCATTGAAGAACAGGGCAGTCATGAAGAACTGGTGGCTAAAGACGGCATATATGCTAAACTTTACAGTATGTATAAGAGATAAAAAAGGAAGGGATGCACCCTTCCTTTTTGCATAGACTTTGTCATGTTATACTGAATCTGCTCTTTTTTTCCCGCTTTTGGCTTTCCCCTGTATTTCCGGAACAGGCTCCGCATCATTTTTGGGAATATGCGTCTTATGATTGCTTTCTGTTCCATGAGGGTCTTTGGGGTCGGGTCTTCTCATTCCTGCTTTCGCCATCATGATATCCTTTCTTTATTCGCAAGTTTTGATAGAAATAAGGCTATATTCTCCTCCTCTTTTTTCAGATCTGCATCTGTTCTTCCGAGGCGGTCACATAGTCCTAGAAGTGCTATTTCATGTATATCCGTATGATTTTTTAAGCCTTTGATATCTCCAAAAGGCATGTCCTTTACCACATATAAAATATGCATATGAAATCTGACCAGAGTGGAAACCTGCTCGGCAAAGGTTTCAGGAGCATCAACGGATAATAAGAATTTTTTAGATAATTTTTCACCGATTTTATCGTGATTATAAGCTGTTAACTTTCCATTTCGAAGTTCGGTAGCTGCGGGCTTCCCTATATCGTGAAGCAAGGCTGCCCACATGAAGGCTTTTGGATTGTTGCTCCGATCTTTTCGTTCAGCCGCCTCATCTATGACCAACATCGTATGATTCCATACATTTCCCTCGGGATGATGTGCCGGTTCCTGTTCGGTCTCTTTTAGATCCAAAAGCATATTAAATGGATAGTTCTTAAATTCCGGTAAATCAGATACTTCCTTTAAATAGGCTGATGGACGTTTATCCTGCAATAAGTGATGATCTATTGCAGCAAATAATTCTTTTTCAACTGACATATAATAACACCTCTATATTACTATTATTCTAAGTTACTGCAGAAATATTCTGTTAAAAGTATCCTTTATAATATATAATGAACGCAGTGCTTAAAGTCGGTGCTGCCGCAAGGAAGCGTTCATTGCATTATGCTGCGGCATGCTTGTATGGTATAATATAGTCCATAATATAAAAAAAAACAAGTCATGAGAGTTAAAATTACAGGGGGAATCTTGAAATGAAGATCAATCAGTTGAATATAAGAGTCTGTGAAGAACAGGATAAGGAACAATGGATTTCTTTAAACCGTGAATTTATGGCATATGAAATTCAGGATGCGGAATTTTGGAATAATACCGCTTCAAATTCCGATGAAAACTTTGCTCAGACCTTTAAAGAGGCGTTCCATCATCCGGAGCTGATCACGCTTTTGATGATTGAAAAAGAGGATGGTGCTATTGGATTTGCAAATGTGATGACTCTATTTAGTGTATGGAGCCATGGCAAGGCACTGTGCCTGGATGACTTATATATAAAAAAAGAATACCGGGGAAATGGAGTGGGACGCAGGGTCATGAAGTATATTGAAGAATATGGTAGGGAGCATGGGTTCAAAAGACTGCAGTTTCAGTCTGAATTTACAAATCCTGAAGCACATAAATTCTATAGTAAGCTGGGATATACATCAGAATCCATGAACTTTTATGTCAGATACCTGTAAAGAAGTTAGGAAAAGGATATGAACAGTACGCTTAGAAACAACAGAAAATTTTGGTTAACGGGTATTTTTGTTTTAGTGGTCCTGACAGCCCTTCCCTTGATAATCAATCAATACATGATAAAAACTGCGGGAACGGCTATTATTGCAGAAATGAAAGAGGATAGAGAGGTCAGCTTTGTGAAGGAGCAGCAATCTGCATTTTCAGGCTTGAAAGCGGAATGTATTCTGGTTCTGGGTGCGGGATTGAAGCCGGACGGAACTCCGAATCATATGCTGGAGGACAGGCTGGAAACGGCATTCGCTTTATATAAGTCGGGTGCCGCTCCTAAGCTGCTCCTGTCCGGGGATCACGGCAGGAATGAATATGATGAGGTAAACGCCATGAAGGGGTATATGCTGGAGCGTGGTGTGCCAAAGGAGGATATCTTTTTAGATCTTGCGGGGTTTTCTACCTATGATTCCATGTATAGAGCAAAAGCTGTTTTTCAGGTAAATTCTGTAATCGTAGTCACTCAGAGATACCATCAGTACAGAGCTTTATATCTGGCTGAAAAGCTGGGATACAAGGCCTACGGCGTCTGTTCAGATCAAGAGGTCTACATGGGTCAGACCATAAGAAATATTCGGGAGATTCTCGCTCGAAACAAAGACTTTTTTAAAGTGATGATAAAGCCGGCGCCATCTTATTTGGGAGATATTATCCCCATCAGCGGCAGCGGATTAGAAAGCTGGGAGTAGAAAAGATTTAAGACAGCACAGTAAAGGAAAGGTGCAGCAATGGCAGAATATGAAAAAATAAAACAGCCCTTTGAACCGGTTTATGATAAGGATTCCAGAATATTGATTTTGGGAAGTCTGCCTTCTGTCAAATCCAGGGAGAACGGGTTTTATTATGGGCATCCCCAAAACAGATTTTGGAAGGTTATTGCAGATATTTACGGGTCAACTGCTCCGGTAAATATCGAAGAGAAAAAAGAACTGCTGCATCAATGCAAAATCGCCTTATGGGATGTCATTGAGAGCTGCGAAATAAAGGGATCCAGTGACAGCAGCATTCGAGATGTGAAGACAGCAGACTTGCGCATGATTTTAAATCAATGCCCGATTGAGGAATTATTTGCAAATGGGAAAACGGCCGAAAAACTGTACAATAAATTCAGCAGGACCGAAACTGGACGCCAGATCATCGCTCTGCCTTCTACAAGTCCCGCCAATGCCGCCTATTCTTTAGAGAAGTTGATCCGTCGATGGTCTGTTATAAGAGAGCCGGCAGAAGGAAAATAGGAGCATGTGTCTGCTAATTTTTCAATTGATACAGTGAGTCTTATATGGTTTGGGATTCTCTAAAAAAAGAAGAAATAGGATTGAAAAAGCAGCCATTTAAGAGCATAATAAAAAATATAACGAAGCAAGGGGGAAAATAAGATTATGATACGTTTTTTAAAAAAAGTTACGAGTATTGCTTTGATGTGCTTTCTGATAACGGGGATGGCTATTCCTGCAATACCAGTATTTGCGGATACTACATACAGCGATGTGCCGGCAGACAGCTGGGCCGTTCAATCCATAGCAGATGCGGGAAGATATGGATTGATGAAAGGACAGGCAGAAGGCAGCTTCGGCTATGGAAAGACTGTTACAAAGGCAGAATTTGCAACGATTTTGTGCAATATGATGAAGTGGCAGGCCGTAAATCCGGCACAGCCGTCTTTTACGGATGTCATGCAGGATAAATGGTATTATTCCTATATTGAGACTGCATTGGCGAACAGTGCTATAGATAAGGCAGACAGCTTTTTACCGGACACACCGATCACGAGAGAGGAAATGGCTGTCATGTTTGTAAAGGCTCTGGGCCTTTCGGATGCTGTAAAAGTGGCTGAAACCTCAGCAGCGCAGTTTACGGATGTCACTACTGATAAAGGATATATCGGTGTGGCTTATGATATAGGAATGATCAATGGAATATCCCAGAATGCCTTTGCACCGGCCAGCACGGCCAAGCGTGAAGAGGCAGCGGCTATGCTGTCGAGAGTTTATGCCAAATATTATGGAAAGACTGATTTCCTGCACGGGTTTTACGCCATTTCTTCCTATTCTCAGAAAGATTTGACGAACCGGATGGACGCGGTCACTTTTGGCTGGAGCACAATGACAAATGATGCCAAAGGTGTCTGGTTGAATACGGGAAGTGAAAATGCCAATGAGTTCAAGATTCCGTCGGGATATGAAGATATCATTTCTTACGTTGAAAGCAATAAAACAAAAGCCCATCTGGGCGTATACATGGATACGTCGGATGGAGTAAAGGATCTGCTTCTGAGCGCAGATAAGCGTATGACCGCAGTGGATGCGATCATGGCGGAGCTGGACAAGACCTATGAAGCTGTCGGGAAAAATCCTTACAGCGGCGTAACCATAGATTTTGAAGGATTGAAAGGCTCGGATGTAAAACAGGGGTTCAATGCGTTCTTAACAGAGCTTTCCGCAAGGCTTAAGGCTGAGAATAAGACACTTTACGTTACAGTACAGCCGGCACTTTCCAATGGTACATATTTTGACGGATTTGATTATAAAACGATCGGAGAACTGGCAGATAAAGTCATTCTGATGGCTCATGATTACAACCCAACCTCCTTGGAGGGCTATACGGGAACAGAATGGTATAAGAACACGGCTCTTACGCCTATAGGAAGCGTATATTATTCTTTGAAAGCTATCACAGACAGCAATACAGGTGTAGCAGATAAAAATAAGATCGTGCTTGCGGTCAGCTTCGCAACGGTGGGATGGGAGTTGTCAGATGACGGAAAATTGATTTCTGCTTCGCCTCTTCATGCAAACACGGACGCTGTATATAAATGGATGACTGCTGCCGGAACAGAAAAAGGCTTTTCAGCTGTTTATAGAAATCCGTATTTAAAATACACGACGCCTGAAGGTAAAAATGTATTCTTATGGTATGAAAATGAGCAGAGCGTATTTGAAAAGGCTGCTCTAGCCAGAATGTTCGGAATCAATGGCGTCTCCTTTTGGAGATTGGGGCTGATTCCAGATTACAGCGGATACAGTGTGATGAACAGCTTGGAGTAAATCCAAGGGAAGAGTGCCATGTATGGAGCCAATAAGAAAATTCTATACATGGCTTTTTTATTAGGACTCAGATAGAAGAAATGAAAAAGGTGAAAATAGCAGGAGTGTTTTATGGTGAAATATAATCAAACGAAAGAAGCTTCATCCAGTAAGTATTACGATACAGTTACTTGTGCCGAAATGAAGAAAATTGAACAGCAGGCCAATGAATCCGGTCTGACTTATTATAAAATGATGGAAAATGCGGGAAAATCAGCCGTTCAGGTCATCTTGGATAAATCCCGCAAAATGCTGAAATGGGAAGCTTCCAGTTCTATGGGAGATATTGTGATATTCTGCGGCAAGGGGAATAATGGCGGGGACGGATACGTAGTGGCAAGAGAATTGGCAACTAAAGGAATGAATGTAACGGTTGTCATGGCAGACGGCAATCCTAAGACAGAGGATTCCATAAAGAATGCCAATATCGTTCTCAGGAGAGGAATACCTGTTATAGATGCCAGGGCATATTTTCATGATGTTCCTGAAATCGTGGAAGCGGCAGACGTCATAGTAGATGCTGTTTACGGAACAGGATTTCATGGAGAACTGCCGGAGACTGTAAGATCCTGCTCAAAAATGATCAATGAAACATGCCACAGTGCATCCAATATAAAAAAGCTGGTCTTTGCGCTGGATATACCTACTGGGCTGAACGGAGATATGGGAGAACCGGATAAAGACACGGTGATCGCCGACTATACAATTGCTTTTCACCGAACGAAACCGGTCCACAGTTTAGCGGAAGCCATTCCTTTCTGTGGTGAAATAGTGGCAGTTGGAATCGGTATTGATTAAAATGCCGATTTTTTTTGCTCAATAGGAAATATTGTTTCCTACTTGAAAATTTAATAAATGTCAATGAAAGAAGGTGTAGTATGAAGAGAAAAGTGTGTAGTGTATTTCTTGCGGTCAGTTTACTTTTTAGTATGAGCATGGGGATGATAACGTTTGCGTATGGGGGGCAGAACGATTCTGTAAACATTACATTGCCTCAATTTAGAGTGATGATGAATGGTGAAATTGTAAACAATGATTATAGCAAATTCCCCTTAATCGTGTATAAGAATATTACTTATTTTCCTATGACCTACAGTGATTGCAGGTATCTGGGGATTGAAGCCACATGGAAGGGAAATCAAGACGGACTGATGGTGGATACTACAGGAATAACGGCCGCCTACAATCCATATAAATCTTCCTCCAGAAATGGAAAAAGCTATACCGCAAGGATTCCATCCTTTCCAATTCAGGTAAATGGGAAATCGGTTGATAACAGCAAGGAGCAATATCCGCTTTTATCTTTCCGTGATATTACCTATTTCCCCATGACATGGAAGTATGCGGTGGAACAGTTTGGGTGGGACTATAGTTTTGACGGAAAAAATGGTCTTACCATTCAATCAAAAAATATAAAACTTCAGCAGGTCGCGCTTCCGAACAATCGGGCAGTAGAAAATGAATATAGTGATTATGCAGGAAAGAAAAGTACCTGCGTTCTGGTAAAAAATGGATACGTGTATTTTGATAATAAAACGGGTGGTATTATGCAAGCTCCGCTTGCTAACCTATCAAAAGCAAAGAAAATATATCAACTGGAAAACAATTTTTATACGCAACAGTACAACGAGCATAGCTTTTATGAAGAAAATAGCAAAGCGATGTTATACTTCCATTCAGGAGGGGCTGTTATGGGAGCAGATCATAGGGTTGAACTGAACGCTGACGGAAGCATTCGAGAGATTCAGGAGAGCTATGATCAAACAACGGCCATTGGAGATAACCTTTTTATGACTTGGATAGGACCTATGCCGGGACCCGGGGGGCTAAGCATGCAGAAAAAGGGGCAGACAGAAACTCCTCTTGGGAGCTCGGATTACTGGTATGATACGCTGCATGCAGACAGCTTCAGTGGAGTTCCTGACTTTTCTCTTATTGGGAATCAATTGTTTGTAAGAGCCTCTAAGGTTCTGGGAAAGACCAGTGAAGGTGCTTTTAAGCTGGATACAAGACAGGTATATAAGGTCAATATTGATACGAATGAGGTACTCCCGGTAACCTATTCTAAGGAAGATATCAATACAGCTCAAATTGAAGGAGATGATCTGTACTATTTAAGCAAGGAAAGCATTTATAAAGTACCTCTCAAGGGGGGAACAGAAAATTTGCTTGGTAAAACAGGAGAGCGGAGCGAGTCTTATTATGATATTCCTTTTAAGGTATTAGGAGGAAAAACGTACTTTGTAAAAAAAGACAATCAACTGTATACCCTGGGGACGGATAGCTCGTTAAACCCAAATGCAGAACTGATTTCCATGAAGATAACGGGAGATAACAAAGAGTATTTAGCATGTACCTTTAAAGAAGCAGTTCAGGCTAAGTATAGGACTATGGTGCTTGACCGGTTAGGAAAGGTTGTGTTTAAAACTTCTGATTGCGGAAACAATGTGACTATAGAAGGAAATACCTTATACTTCTATAACATTACTACGCAGAACGTATGCAGCTGTAAGATCAAGTAAAGATAACAGTTGACATATATCGGTAATCTATGTATAATATTATATAGATTACCGATATATATAGGGGTCAGATATATAATGAAAAGGGGATGATATAAATGAAGGTAGATAAAAGCCTGACCAGTGGAAGTACCACCATGCTCATTCTAAAGCTTCTGGAAAATCAAGATATGTACGGGTATCAGATGATAGAGGAGCTGGAGAACAAGTCCAATAATGTGTTTACATTAAAAGCCGGGACTTTATATCCAATTTTACATTCGTTGGAGCAGCAGGGAATGATTACCGCCTATGAAAGCCTGTCTGAAGAAGGGCGGATCAGAAAGTATTATAAAATCACGGAAAAAGGGCGGAGACTTTTTTTGGAGAAGAAAGAGGAATGGAGAACTTATGCTAAAGCTGTAAAGGATGTGCTGGGAGGTGTTTCTTATGTCACCGTTTAATGAGAAACCTGCTTTTGAAGGAGCTGGACAGTACGTTAAAAAGGTCTGTGAACAGGTTCGGTGGGGAAAGGCGCATCGAGTGATTTCTGAGGAGCTGTTAAATCATATGGAAGACCAGAAAGCAGCTTTTCTGCAAAAGGGACAGCAGGAAGAAGAGGCCGAAAAAAATGCTGTACTGGAAATGGGAGATGCAGTTACTGTGGGGCAGCAGCTTGACAGAACTCACCGCCCCAGACCCGATTGGGGGACTCTCTTGATTGTAGGCGTGTGTATAGTAGTAAGCATTGTACTGCGGTATTTCCTTTCTTTAAACGCGGGGGGCGGCTCACAACCGGCAGTGGGATATTTTTATCCTTATCTGGCGGCTCTCCCATTGGGAATTGCGGTCATGATTGGCATATATTTTATGGACTACAGCATTGTAGGTAAATATCCCAAGAGCCTTTACGGAATTGTTCTGGCGTGTTGTCTGCTGGGATATGGTTTTTCACCTCAGATCAATTACGTACATATCCATGTATTTTACTACGCCTTGATTTTGACGTGCCTTTACGGGGGAATCGTGTACAGTCAACGGGGAAAGAGCTATTCTGGCGTGGTATTCTGCGGAGCGGTAGGCGTAATCAGTTGTCTTGTATTTGGATTAAGGGTATCTGTTACTTGGATGTTCGCCTTGAATGGAGCTGTTCTTCTGACCGCTGCCATAAAAAGAGACTGGTTTAGGGTACAAAAGAAATATGCTTTGGCTTTGGTTTGGGTTCCCGTAGCTTTTATTATCATGATGCCGTTTCTTCTGTATTTCAGAAGATTTAAGTATATGTTTATCACAGAGGGAGCGGAATATGGGCAGAGCTATGTCCTGAATATGGTGAGAGAGATTCTGTCCAATGCGAAGCTATTTGGACAGGGAAAGCTGCCCTCCTATATGTTTCAGAGCAATATGGGCCTTGAAGAGGGGAACATCATAGAAAGCCTGCTGCCATCTTGGAAGAGCGACTATAGTTTGACTTATATGATTTATAAATTGGGCTGGGTTGCGGCAGTAATCGTTCTTATTCTGGTAGTGTTCTTAATGGTCCGATTGTTTAAGATCGTCAATAAACAGAGCAGCCAGCTGGGATATATGATCTCTCTGGGCGTGACTATAACCGTCATATGGCAAAGTGTGATCTTTTTACTGAATAATTTAGGTATCTGCAATTGGTCTTCCTGTCCCCTTCCGTTTATTTCTCCGGGAAACAGCAGTTTTGTTGTGAATATGGGGCTGATGGGACTGATTCTTTCCGCCTATAGAAACAATTCAATTTTCCGGGACAGAAAATTTTCCATGAAGTCGGCCGCAGGCTCTTTCGGTGAGGATCCGGAACAGCATTGTGTGAATTTGTGGAAATGGCAGCTGACTATAAGAAAGCTGTAAACGAAAAAAGTTCATAGGGAAGAAGCTGTTATCATGAAAGCAGATTTTTTCCTTATGGGCTTTTATTTATTTTCAAGCTTGATATGTTTTTTCACTCGCAGTATTTTTCTACCAATAAATCTAAAAAGCACTTTCCTGTCCTCGAAATCCGGTTCAGATCATTGAGAACAACTGCTATTTCAGTTTTTATATCAAAATCTGGCTGGATAATTGTTAAATTGTCCTTGAACTTTTCTGCCAGTGCCTGACTCGAAACGGCCAGACCTAAATTTCTTTCTGCCATGGAGACCGAGGATAACAGATCCGGAGCTTCCAGGCCTTTTTTCAGGCGTATTCCTTTTTTTGCGGCTATTTCTTCCAGCAGATTAAATTCTTCATTTCCTTGGAACCAGATAAAATCAGCCGCTGCCAATTCATCAAGAGACATTTTGGGAGGAACAGGAGTATTTTTAGCTGTGAGCAGGCAAAGGCTTTCCTTTGCCAGTTTGACTCCAATCAATTCCGAATTCACCGGACAATAAGAAAACCCAAAATCAATATTCTGATTTTTAACCATAGCTTGAATTTCCTTACTGCTTCCGGTCACCCATTCATACTGTACATTCGGATATTTCAATTTAAATTCCGCCATGACATCAGAGAGCCAAGTGTATGCAACAGAATGAATCAGTCCGATCTTTATGATTCCCTTATCGATGTTGTTCATGGATATGGCTCTTTCCTGTAAAGTATCATAGCTGTCGCATACATCTTTTATAAAGGGCAGCAGCTCCATTCCCTCATTTGTTATTTTAATCCCCGATTTATTTCTGGACAAAAGCGTGGTATGCAGTTCTTCTTCCAGGCTGTTTATCATCTGGCTTATGGCAGACTGGGTATATCCCAGACATTTTCCTGCCTTTGTAAAGCTGGAAAGTTCCACGACCTTCAGGAAAGCTTTATATTTTGTATAACCCATTTCGTAAACCTCACATTAGAAAAGCTTATTTTATTTATTAAAAAGATTCGTTTTACTTATTGATATATTAATCATATACTAATATTGAAAAAAAGGCAATATATTGCAGAGGCAATGAAGAGGAATCCAGAGAGAATAAAAGCGGAGGAAAAAATGGACGAAATTGCAGACATAAAATATAAAAGCAATGATCTTTTTCAGAAGGCGATGGAAAATCAATCCTTTCTGCAGGTCTTTTATGGAGATATGGAAGGAGATGAGGATGAAATGGCTCTTAAAAACAAACTGATTCTCTTAAACAAAGCGATCCGTGATTTTCAGACAGATGTCTGCGGCTGCGGTCAGGGAATCCGAATTCAGTCGATGAAAAGCCTTATTCGGGAAATCCAGGGCTATATATAGCTGCTCATTAAATCAAGTCTATTTGTAAAATTATACCAAAGAATCAAGAAGGAGAAATATTTATGACGTTAATGCCATTTATTTGCTTGGCAGCAGGACTACTGGTCAGCATCAGGCCGCTGCCTGAAAAAGTATTGAAGGGGGTGGATTGGATCATCAATATTGCACTAATCGTATTGATGATTACAATCGGCATGAATATAGGAATCAACGATTCCGTCATGCTGAATCTGCCCGTTATCGGATTAAATTGTGTCGTGATATCTTTAAGTGCCATTATAGGCAGTGTTTTACTGGTAGTACTGGTAGAAAAAACACTGCTGCCCCTTTCCGCCTTGCAGGAAAAGCTGCACGAAGAAAAGATGGATGTAAGTCAGGAAATGGATATAAGTCAGGAGGAAGAAAAGAAAACCTCTCCGTTGGTTTGGATCATGCCCGTGGGCATCATAGCCGGTGCTGTTATAGGATATGCTTTTTTACCGCAAAGCTTTTCAACCTATCTGAACTATAGCTTGTACGGCTCCCTGATCTGTCTTTACACCGGAGTAGGAATCAGCCTTGGAACAAACAGAAAAGTCTTTGAATATATAAAAGTTCTTGGATTTAAGGTGATTTACATAGCCGTGGCCATATTTGCAGGAAGCTTAACAGGCGGAATGCTGGCAGGCATTCTGTTGGGATTGCCGCTGCATGTCAGCATGATTTCCGCAGGCGGAATGAGTTATTACAGCATAACAGGAGCCTATATGACGCAGGTCTATGGGATAGAGACAGGAACCTATGGATTTATGGTCAATGTAATGCGGGAATTTTTTACGGTGATATTTCTTCCGCTTTTGATTAAGATAAGCAAGGGAAGTCCCATTGCGGGGGGAGCTGCGGGAAATATGGATACCATGCTGGTGCCGGTAACCAAATTTGTAGGACCGGAGCTGGGGCTGGTGGCCTTGATAACCGGTGTCATACTGACTTTTTTCGTTCCTTTTGAACTGCCCATTTTATCGAGTCTATTGAATTTGTTCGTATGATACTATAGCTTTTAACGTAAAGCAGGCGTATGCCTGCTTTTTGTCGTATATATTACATTTTGGAAAATGTGTTGATAATCCCCATTTATAATTATAAAATGAAAAGAGTACGTAGGGACGAAAGTGCATGTTATGCGGGGGAATTTTATGAATAAGAGAGTATGGGGGATTTTTTTGCTATTAGCTATGCTTGTCCTGCTCGGTGCCTGTGGCAGTGGTGATAAGCAAGAAAACGAAAGAAGCGGGACCGAAAAGGCTCTTGCTGCTCAGGCCGATAAGCTGATAAAAGAAAAACTAATAGCTTCCTATGAGGAAATGGGAATTGATATTAAAAAATATGAAGTTTCCAGTTTGAAATTGGCGGAGCAGGTACCATATAGTCAGGGGGGAAGCTTTGACTATTATAAAATTGCTGTTAGATTGGAACCTGAAAATTCAGAACAGATAAAACAAGTGGAAAAAAGAGATCAGATAAAAATTACTTGTGATGAAGCCGGATGGATTATAAAAAATTCAGGAATCGGTAATTTATATATTTCTGCTTATAATGATGGGAAAGAACTGTATGAATTCCTATGGATCAGAGAAGGGGATCTGCCGAAAGATGAGAAAGGAAAGCCAGACTTCAAAGCTTTTACAGAATATCGCTATGAACAGCTTTCTGCTGAAAAGGTGGTAGATGAATATACTTTAAAATGGGATGATATTAAAATCAGCATCGGACAAAATGATAAAGGCCGTCTGCCGCTGACGAAGGCGAAAATAACCAAGGAAGATCCGGGAGATCTGATGCGCAGTTTTACAAGGTATCGGGAAATTTGGAAGACAAAGGAGATTTGTGCGGAAACGTATTGTTATTTTGAAAGACATTATGAACCTGTTCTCAGAATGGCAACGACAAGTCCGAAGGTGAAAACGAACAGAGGCATAGGGGTAGGAAACACAGCGGAACAATTATTTGATGCGTATGGTGCGGATCAGTTGGTTTTCTCCAGTAAATCTTTCGGAGGGCAGATGTTCAGCAGTTTTGCGGAAGAACAAGGCCTGCTCCAAGAAAATGAAGAGTGGACCTGCTATGGATTCACCGGAAAGGACGACACGATAGACTACATTGCATTTTATATGCGTGAGGGAAAGGTATGTGCTGTAGAAATGGGAACAGGATTTGACTATAAGCCTTTCCAAAAGACGGAAATGTCCTATCCCTTAGAGGTGGAACCCTATATAAACGATCATATGGATGAACCCGGTGTGATGAAATATGATGTAGTAATACCAAGAGTCAAGGATTCGGTTCAGGGGAGTGAAAGCTTGAATGCTTTGATCCAACTGGATTTTCAGGATATAATAGACTGTGTGCAGAACGGCCGGAACGAACCCTTTACTGAGAGCGGAATGACCTATCCATGGATTCGTATCAACTATAGTATCAGTACTTTGGAAAAGGTTGCGGTACTGAATATTTTTACCACATACTCTTCTGCTTTAGGAACAGAAAGTAAAAAAATGGTTCATTCTTATTACTATGATACCACTTGCGGTGCAAGGATGTCAGAAGAGGCTGCTTTGTACCGGATGGGGTATCCGAAAGAGACGATTGAGCAGTATTTTGTATTTCAATATCCGGAGGCTGTTCATAAACTGAACAACGGAGCAGGCCTGATCAATCAGATTATTTTTTATTTTGATCAAACGGGGGAACCCAAATTTATTATGAATGAGAGGTTATAGGGGAGATGGTTATTTCTTTAAAAAACAAAATAGTAGCATTGGTTCTAGCAGTAATATTGTCTTTCAGCGTTCCGGTTCTGGGATTTGCCGGAGAAAAAGAGACGGGCAGAGATTTTAAAATAATTGGTTATTATTCGGGAGACCTGTTCAATGAGCCGGTGGAAAAGCTGCAAACAGACAAGCTGACGCATATCATGTATGCCTTTCTTATACCAAATGAAGACGGAACAGTGAAGCCGCTGAACAAACCGGCTCAGCTTGCGGAAGTGGTATCAAAAGCACATGGAGACGGTTGTAAAGTATATATTGCCTTGGGCGGATGGTCCTATGAAGGGGTGCCGCTGGCGGCTACTTTTGAAAAGGTGGCTGCGGATAATACACTGCGGTCAAAACTGACAGACAGTGTTGTTCAATTTACGCTGGACAATAATCTGGACGGTGTGGAAATAGATTGGGAACATCCCAATGCCGGCACCATCGGAAGCTATGAAAAGCTGGTAGTAGAATTATCAAAAGCATTAAAAGCTAAGGGAAAAAGTCTGACCGCAGCAGTCAATGGAGCCTGGTCTACTACGGCAGGCCCAGAAGTATCGAAGCTGATGACGGATACCTGTTTAAACGCTTTTGAATTCATTAATGTTATGGGATATGATATGAACAATGAGGAGCACAGCCCATTGTGGTTTGGAAATACTTCGATCAATTACTGGCTCAACAGAGGTGTCCCGGCAGATCATATCGTGTTGGGAATGCCTCTTTATGCAAGGCCCAGCTGGATGCAGTACAGAAGTTTGGTTGAGCAGGACGAGGCAAATGCGTATAAAGATTATGCGGCTACGAGTCCGAATGTCTCTTATTACAATGGGCTTTCGACCTTACGGGAAAAAACCTCTATTGCATTGAAAAAGGCAGGGGGCGTCATGTTTTTTGATGTGAATGAAGATGTGGATTGGCGGGATGCTAAACTGGGAAAATACAGTGCAGTCTCTGAAGTCTATAGAACCGTAAAAAGTGCTCAGGGCTTTAGCAGGGCAGAAATGCAGAATTATGTGACCGTGGTCTTGGATAATCAGGTCATGGATTTCAGCAAAGCTGTGGGACTGGGGACGCCGTTTTTAGACGAAAACCATAGAACAATGGTCCCTATGAGAAAGCTGCTGGAAACTATAGGCGCCGAAATAATCTGGGATAATGCGGCACGATCGGTAACCGCAGTCAAAACCTTTCCTGCTACGAATGAGTATCCGGCAGGAAAAAATGTGACAGTAAAGGCTGCAATCGGTGACAATTTTATAACTGTTAACGGCAATCGTGTCAATCTGGACACAGAGACTGTGATCAAGGATGGCAGGACGTATTTGCCGGCAAGAGCGGTACTGGAAGCCTTCGGTTACAGTTTGTCGTGGAAGGATGCAAGCAGTACGGTTTATATAGAATCTAAATAATGGGAAAGGGATTGGATGATGAAATTTGAAGCGATTGCTATCCGAAACTTTAAATCGGTCAGGGAACTGCATATTGAGAAAATGGAAAATGCCAGTATTCTGATCGGCAAGAACAGTACCGGAAAAACTGTGATTTTGGATGCTATTTTGGCTGTCTGTCAGATGTATGAAATCCGTTTGCAGCATTTTAATAAACAGGAAAATAATATCGAGATTGATGTGAAGCTTTCCATTGAAGAAGAAGATCTGCATTTGCTTCATAAGCGGGGGAAGGTAAACCAATACAAGAGATGGGAACTTTGGCTGGCAGATTTTAATAATAAATTTCCATCCTTTAAGGATGGTTGCCTGACCTTTTCTTTTATTGCGAATAAACAGGGAACCTATAGGTATTTTGATGGGTTTAGGAAGGATAATAAATATATACCGCAAATTTTGCCTAAATTATACTATATTGATCATACCAGAAAGCTTGAAGAAATTCAGGCGGACATTTTAATGACCCGAAGTCATGAAGCAGCCTTAAGCGAGCTGCGGGCCAATAAGTGTATTTTTGACAGTACAAAAAATTGCAATGAGTGTTTTCAGTGCATTGGAATTATTGAAAAAAAGCAGCCGGCTCAGTTGAGCGTATTTGAAACCGAGAAGCTTTTAGAGTATAAACTGATGAATCTGAATGTAGATAATTTTATGGAACGGTTAAATTACTATTTTCATAAAAACAGCGGGCTGCCGTATTCACTGTTTTATCAATTTAACTTTGATGTAGATACTCTGTTTAAAATGAATGTCATGATGTATCAGAAGCAGAGCGATGAAATCGAGTGGGTTCAGAATATGAGCGAAGGCATGAAAAGCATTTATATCTTTTCATTGCTTCAAGCTTATTTGGAAACGGAAGAAAAGCTGCCCTGCATTATATTAATAGAGGATCCGGAAATGTTTTTGCATCCGCAGCTGCAAAAAGTGGCCAGTGAAATTTTATATAAGCTGTCTCTTAAAAATCAAGTTATTTTTTCTACCTATTCGCCTAATATGATTTTTAATTTTAATACGCGTCAAATAAAGCAGGTGAAGCTGGATAAAGAGGGATATACCGTTTTACGGGAGCAAAATGATATAAGCAGAATACTGGATGATCTGGGCTATAGCGCAAATGACCTGATGAATGTAAGCTTTGTATTTATAGTAGAAGGAAAACAGGATAGGAATCGGCTGCCCTTGCTGCTCAATAAGTATTATTCGGAGGTTTATGACGAGGCCGGAAGGCTGCACAGGATTTCTATTATTACAACGAACAGCTGCACGAATATCAAGACCTATGCAAATCTAAAGTATATCAATCAGTTGTATTTGAAGGATCAGTTTATCATGATACGAGACGGAGACGGCAAAGATAAAAAAGAACTTCAGGAGCAGCTTTGCAACTATTATAAATTGAGGGGAGCAGAAGAAACCGGAAATTTGCCTAAGGTTTTACCAAGAAATGTACTGGTGCTAAAATATTATTCTTTTGAAAATTATTTTTTGGATCCGGCTGTGATGACTCAGATCGGAGTTCTGTCCAATGAAGAGGAGTTCTATGATATTCTCTTTGAAAAGTATCAGGAATATTTGTATCGGCTCACAAGCTTTAAAAATCTGTATGAAAAGACCGGTTTGGTCATTAAAAGCAAGCAGGATATAAAGGAGCATATGGAATTCATAAAGATTTACGGAAGAGGTCATAATCTATTTGATATTTTTTATGGCAGATATAAAGAGGAAAAGGAAAATGAGATTTTAAAGAAATATATTGACGCCGCACCGAGAGAAAATTTTCAGGACATCTTGGATGCTATCGACCGCTTTATATATTTCAGCAATAGAAAGTTATAATGAAAACGATTTGGGGAGGAAATGTGATTATTAATATACCAGTTGATGTGGAAAAAATAATAAGCAGATTAGAAAAAAACGGATTTGAAGCGTATGCCGTAGGGGGATGTGTTCGCGACAGCCTGATGGGAAAGGTTCCAAGTGACTGGGATATATGCACATCTGCACGTCCGGAGCAAGTCAGAGCCTGCTTTGAAGGATATCCGATCCTTGAAATCGGAATGAAGCATGGAACCGTAATCCTTCGGATGAATGATCAGTCCTATGAAGTGACCACGTACCGGAAAGACGGAGAATATCTGGATAGCAGACGGCCTGAATCGGTGCAGTTCGTGACTTCCCTGCAAGAGGATTTGGCACGAAGAGATTTTACGATAAATGCCATGGCATATAATTCGGCTGTGGGATTGATCGATTGTTATCACGGCTGCGAGGATTTGAGAAACGGTATCATTCGGTGTGTGGGAAATGCGGACAAAAGGCTGGCAGAGGATGCACTGCGTATCATTCGGGCACTTCGATTTGCTTCGGTTTTGGATTTTTCGATTGAAACAGAGACGGCTAAAGGCCTCAATAAAAATAAAAAGCTTCTGAACCATATTTCCAAGGAAAGGATTCATGAGGAATTATGTAAGCTTCTCTGCGGCCGGAGCATAAAAGAGGTGCTTCAAACGTACAGCGATATTATGGCGGTGATCATACCGGAGCTTATTCCCATGATTGGATTTGAACAAAACAATCCACACCACCGTTATGATGTGTGGCAGCATACGTTGACTGCGTTAGAGCATTGCGAGGAAGATCTGATTACGAGAACCGCAGTACTTTTGCACGATGTAGGCAAGCCCGGATGCTATACAGACGGAAAGGACGGAGTCGGACATTTCTACGGCCACGGCGAATTTGGAGCCAGAATGGCGGAAGAGATCTTAAAGGATCTCAAATTTGATAACCGGACTGTAAGCGCGGTGTGCCAGCTGATAAAATATCATGATGCAGATATCCATGAAAGCAATGAATTTATAAAAAAATGGCTGCATAAAATAGGTGAGGTGCAGCTTAAAAGACTGTTGCAGGTAAAATATGCAGATGTTATGGGGCAGTCCGATTATCTCCGAGAGCATAAGCTGAAAAAGCTGGAGGCGTTGAACCGTATTATGAATCAAGTTCTGGAGGAGAAGCAGTGCTTTAGCCTGAAAGAATTGAAGATCAGCGGAAAAGATCTGATTAAATTGGGTGTTGATGACGGAAGAA
Organism: Aminipila luticellarii; assembly: GCF_004103735.1. Classification (NCBI taxonomy): domain Bacteria; kingdom Bacillati; phylum Bacillota; class Clostridia; order Peptostreptococcales; family Anaerovoracaceae; genus Aminipila; species Aminipila luticellarii. The sequence continues at coordinate 1,096,757 of NZ_CP035281.1, forward strand.
AAATCGGACAGATTTTAGAAAGCCTTTTAGATCAGGTGATGGAAGATCGGATCGAAAATAAAAGAGATATTTTGCTGAGTGCGGCAAAAAATATGCGGTAACTGTATGTAAACATCGAATAAAGACAGAATAGATTTATATAGATATCGAATTATGACTGGAAAAATTTTATATAAATATTGAATTATGACTGGAAAAACTATGTAAAGATAGTGCATAATAGAAGGAAGAGGATTATAAGATTATAAATTCTGTTATAGCATAAACAATGGGGAGGATGTTATGAAAAGATTTTTTGCTATTTTACTTGTTATATCACTTATATTGGCCAGCAGCGGCATATCCTTTGCGGCAAGCTCTGCGGATAAATCATTGGACAAGCTTTCGGTAAGCAAGAGTAAGAGCACCAGCTCAAGTAAGACTTATGATTTATTTCCGAAGTTCGATCCGAAAGTCGCAGATTATAATGTCTTTCTGCCGGACGATACAAACAGTGCATATATTTATATGAAACCGGATGACAAAGATTATAAGGTCTATTGCGATGGAGAAGAAGTGGATGATGACGATGACTATTATGCCTCTATTAAGAAGATTAAGGACGGCGACGAAATAGAAATTGTGGTAAAAGACGAAGATGATAAAAAGCTGGATACCTATACGATTACCTTCTTCTGCGGCGATGAAGATGATGACGATGAAGCCGCGTTGGATTCCTTATCTGTAAAGACGAAAGAAGGCAAGGATTCCTACTCTAAAGTTTCCTTAAATAAGGATTTTGACGAGGATGTAAAGGATTACAAGGCTACCGTGAAAGAAAATGATTATGATACGATCCGAATTTATGCCGAAGCGAAGGATTCAGGAGCCCACGTGCTTATAAACGGCGAACTGATGGACGATGATTATTTGGATTGCAAGGTGTCAACGGGTAAAAATGAATTTGATATCGATGTGATAGCGGAAAACTGTGATGACACTAAAAAATATACCCTTACCGTAACTTATGACAGCAGCGATACGGAAGACGATGAAAAAACGGAAGCAGTTATCTCATCTTTAAGCGTGAAAGACAATGATGGCAATACAGTTTCACTGAGTCCTGCTTTCAATTCGGGGAAGAAAAATTATACGGCTAATGTAGGAAATACGGTTCAGAGTGTAAATTTTTATACGACAACGGGCACCAATATGAAAATGTATCTGAATAATACGGAACTGAACAATGCTGCCTGGAGTCAAAATTATACGTTGAAAGAGGGACCGAACAATTTTGCCATTACAGTATATTTGACGGGTGATTCCTATGACATTAAAACTTATAATGTAAGTATCTATAAACATGCTAAAAAGTTAGAGTCCCTAGTCAGTGTCCAGAATTTAAACGTAAATGGAACGCCTAAGCAGTTGAACGCTTATAACATCAGCGGAAGCAATTTTGTAAAGCTGAGAGATATAGCAAGTATACTATCCGGAACGAACAAACAATTTTCAGTAGGTTATAATGAAGCGACAAATGCAATCGCTCTGTTATCGGGAGGATATTATACAGCTAATGGGCAGGAAAACCAGTCATTAAAGGCATCGAAGGATATCATGATATCCATACAGTCGCTTACGCTGGATAATCAGTCCACCGTAATGGCTGCTTACAATATAGACGGTAATAATTATGTAATGCTCAGAGACGTGGCCTTATTGCTGAATTTCGGGCTTACCTATAACTCCGCTACCGATACGATTCAAATAACCACCAGTAACAGCTACAGCGTAAATTAATACCTATTCACAAACTCTACAAGATAAATACAAATTATGAACAAAAAAACAGCAGGGAACATTTTATCAATGTTCCCTGCTGTTTTCTTAAAGCTTTGCCGCATTTTATTAAATGGGTGATGCTGATTCTCTAAGTTTTTCTATGGTTTTCAGCATATCCTCCGGAAGGGGGGCTTCCACCTCCATAAAATTTCCGGTTACCGGATGGTAAAAGGACAGAAATCTGGCATGAAGAGCCTGTCTCTCTATCAGCCAAGGATTTTCCCCGCCATATAAATGATCGCCCAGAACCGGATGACCGATATAAGACATATGCACTCTGATCTGATGGGTACGGCCTGTCTCCAGAAGCAGCTCTACAAGAGTGTAGCCTGCAGGATACCTTTCTAAGACCTTATAGTGGGTTATGGATGGGTGCCCGCCTTCCACGACTCCGCGCTCCACCCGTTCCGGATCAGGCCGGCCCAGGGGCGCATTGACCGTTCCCTGATCTTCTTCTATCAAGCCTTTAACGATTGCCACATATCGCTTTGCCACCTTATTCTCTTTCATCTGTTTTGTAAATTCGTCCTGACTGTGAGAATTTTTTGCGACCACCAGAAGCCCGGAGGTATTCATATCAAGCCTGTTAATAAAACGGATTTTAAAGTTCTGATTTGTGTCGATCATATATTTCATAATACCGTTAGCCATGGTATGGAGCGGGTGACCCTTGGTAGGGTGCACCACATACCCCGGCTGTTTATTGATAATGAGTAAATCACTGTCTTCAAAAACAGGATATACGTCAATCGGTTCAGGTATAAAATTACTTTTTTCATCAGGAAGCTCAACGGTTATGATATCACCCACATGAGCGGGAAGATACATTTTGATTGTTTTTCCGTTTATAAAAACCAAATTATTCTGTTTTAATTTGGTCATTAACCGACCGGAAAAGGTGAAATGATTCCGAACTAAATCCTTGTAGGAAATGCCGGCATCTTCATCCTTTACGATGTATTGAAATTTATTTGTACTGTTCATGTTACCTCTACAAAAATTTGCTTTTTACTTTCGTCCAAAAATCATAGTTTTCAAAACGCAGCAGATTTACGACTTTATCAGAGAATTCAATATTGATGTTATCGATATTGTTATACGTATACTCCAGATGATCTGTAGTGATTTTTATGCCGCGTCTTGTCTCATAATCGGGTATAATGCCGAGGGATAAATCCGAAGGCAATAATATGCTCGATGTAAAAGAACGGTATGCGGTGGTGTTCATAGGTGCGATGGGAGTGACCTGCATCAATTTGAGCCTTGGATCCACGATACAGCCCCCCAGAGAATAGTTGTACGCCGTACTGCCGGCCGGTGTGGACACCAATATTCCGTCGCCGCTGAACCGTTCGATAAAGCTTCCTCCGATGGAAATATTTAAATGAACCGATCGGGACAATTCTCCTCTGATAACGATTTCATTTAATCCCACATGTTCAAAAGACTGATTATTTTCAGTGAAAACGGTAGCTTTTACCGTTGAGAAGGTCTGAAGGTGATATTTTCCGGTTTTATAGTGGAAAATAAAATCTGCCAGCTGATTTGGGCTAATTTCCTGAAAAAAGCCTAAATGACCAGTATTAATTCCAATAAATGGAATCTCAGGAAACTGAAATTTATGTATTCCCTCGAGAAATGCACCGTCCCCACCAATACAAACAATGAGTTCTGAGTCCGTATCAAGGGACTCAGAAACTATAAAACCACTGCCTTCCAGCTTTTTTGCCAAAAGCTTTTTTGTTTTCAGAGATACCGGAGTATCATTTGTGTGTATGGTAATGACTCGGTTTTTCATTTTTTATACCAATCTTTCAAATTCATCCACGAGTTTTTCAAAGGTTTCCATAGCCTGTTCAATCGGCTTCGGACTGCTCATATCCACACCGGCAATCTTTAACAATTCGATAGGGTAGTTCGATTCACCGGATTTAAGGAATTCAATATAGTTGTGTACGGCGGTTTTTCCTTCCTTCAAAATCTTATTTGAAATGGCTGTTGCAGCGGAATAACCGGTAGCATATTTATACACATAAAACGAATTATAGAAATGAGGAATTCTGGCCCATTCATATCGAATATATTCATCCTCACTTATAACCTCACCAAAATATTTTTTGTTCAGTTTTTCGTATTCATTGCACATCCATTCGGCGGTAAGCACATCACCGCGTTCAACCGCTTCGTGGGTAAGAAGTTCAAATTCAGCGAACATAGTCTGACGAAACAAGGTTGTTCTGAATTCTTCTATATATAAATTTAAAAGATATTTTTTCATGTTTACATCGGTTTCGTTCTTCAGAAGATACTGCATCAGCAAGGATTCATTTACAGTGGAAGCGACCTCTGCAGTAAAGATGGAGTGTCCGCCATATACAAAAGGCTGTGCTTCTCTGGTGTAATCTGAATTCATGGAATGACCCATTTCGTGAACGATGGTAAAGACATCCTTTAGTTTTTCGGAATAATTCAGAAGAATAAAAGGCATGCTGTCATAGCTTCCGAAGCTATAAGCACCGCTGGTTTTTCCTTCATTTTCATAAACATCGATCCAGCCCGCTTCAATCCCTTTATTCATTTTAGACAGATACTCTTCGCCTAAAGGAGCGAGACCCGCTCGCATGATGTCAAGTGCTTCTTCATAAGAAACGGTTTTATCCGGTATTTCAATCAGAGGAACATATACGTCGTACATGGTCAATTCCTCCACACCTAAGATCTTTTTACGAAGCTTCATATATCGGTGAAGGGTAGGAAGATTCTTATTTACCACATCCACCAGATTATGATACACTTCTTTTTCAATGTTGTCGCTGGACAGGGTTGCCGCTAAAGAGGAATCATATTTACGAATCCTTGCACTGACAGCATCGGTTTTGGTGTTGTAGTTATAGGTGGTCGCAATGGTATTGATCTGCTTTTTATATGCTTCGTACATGCGTTCGAACGCATCTTTTCGGATTCTTCTGTCGTAAGATTCCATGAAGTTGATATATTTGCCGTGGGTGATTTCGACCACATCTCCATCTTCATCTATGATGGTTCCGAATTTAATATCCGCATTGTTCAGCATGGAAAAAATATCTTTTGTAGCAGAAGTGACCTCGCTCATTTGAGCCAAAATATTTTCTTCGGCTTTTGACAGAACATGAGCCTTTTCTCGTAAAATGTCCAGAATCAGGTATTCGTAGAGCTTTAGTCCAGGCTCTTCCTTGATGAAACCCAGCAGCTTCTCTTCGGGAATCTCCAAAAGCTCCGGAGTAAAGAAAGACATGGAGGCGGAAGCTTTAGCCAGTAAAGTATGGCATTTGTCTGAAAAGGCCTGATACTTTGTAACTCTGTTATCCTCATCCAGTTTCATCCGTGCATATACGTAAACCTTTTCAGCTACCTGCCAAATTTTATCCTTTTCTTGAAAAGCTTCCAGCAGCAGTTCCGCACTTTCTCCCAGCCTGCCGGAGTATTTAACGTATTCGTCAGACATCTGCATGACTGCATTGTAATCCTTATCCCAATCCGCTTCATTTGGATACATACTTTCAATATTCCACTTGTACTTTTGATCAATTTGATCTCTGGTTTTTGTTTTTTTATCGCTCATTTTAAACCTCCATGTAAAAGTAATATTAGTTTCTATTTACATATCATTTATAATTGTTTAATATAATATGTATTACATGCCCCATTTTATAATGGAATATAGCAAAAATTTTAGTAGCAAGACCGCATACTAATTAATGAAATTATTATACCACAAATATTGGGTTAAATGTATTTTTAAAATATTAAAGTGAGGGATCGTGAACATGAATTATGAAGAATTATTAAAATTATTGGATATTGACAGTCCAGAGGAATTTCAGTATTTTGAGCATTTTGCCGATTTGATGGAGTGTGCTGCACCTGTTTCTTATGAGGCTCTTTTTGAACTGGCATCACAAATGGATAAAAAGATACTGGCGGAATTGATTGAAAACTATTTTGATGAAATTTCGGAAGGGCTGCCCGATGACGGAACAGAAGCCTTTACGTTTTTAAAAAATGTCAGCATGGCATTAAGAGGGATGCTGAGACTAATACCGGCAGATGAAGAAGAAGAGACCAGAGAACTGGTGGGCTTTGTGGAAGAGTTGGAGAAGTTTAGAAACTGGTATGTGGCGGACAGTACGATCGAGTGTACCCTTAAAAAGGATGGAACTGCCCAAAAAGTAACCTTCTTCGAGGCATTGGTTCTGTCCAGAATGGAAAAATTAAACGGAGAAGAATATTTCTATGGATTTGATGATGGATTGGACTATCAGCTGGATGAATATGCGGTTTCCTTTAGTGATGCTCTTCGTGCAGAGGAAGAGGAAGAAGGGTATATAGAAGAGGAGCTGGAGGAAAATCATGAATCCGAGTACAGGAGCGGACTGGAGGAAGACGAGTACGACTTTTAGCACACATTTCAGGGTATTTGCATAGTATGATTAATAATATTATCTTACATATGGAGGTGCACTATGGGCGACGGTAATTTTTGTGAAAAGGATTGTTTCAGAGACTGCAACTGTAAAGAAGATAAATGCTTTGACGAATGTAGCTGCAATAATGACTGCGGCGGCGTGGGTTCAGGACATATCATTCTGATTCTAATTGTTCTTTACTTGCTGTTCTGCAATAATAACAATTGCAGGGGCGGAGGGCTATTCGGCGGATTGTTTTAAAAAAAGATCATAAGATAGTCATGTATTAATTTATTAATACCCTTATTAATAAATTAATAAAATGCGGAGCTGATTGGCTCCGTTTTTTTTTGCGCTGTATTCTTTAAAAAATTTTGCTGAAAACATATTTGTTGAATTTAGAAGGCCTAAAGAATTCTAATTTTAAAAATTATAAAAATAATAAACCGGATTTTAATACTGGCATATTTTTTGCTCTTCTATAAGACATACATTCTATCACCGTGCTGAAACACTGGATAGAATATAAACGGTAACGGTTTAGCAACCGTTTTGTATGGTGATCATTAATAATGGAGGAGAAAAAATGGAACTGAAAAATGCATTACCTAAAATTATTACATCAGAGCTTCCCGGTGAAAAGGCGAGGAGAGTGATTGAGAGAAGACAAGGTTCTATTCCAAATGCAATCAAATGTGTATATCCCTGTGTTATGGCAAGGGCTGAAGGCGCCATGTTTGAAGATGTGGACGGAAATCTTTTCTTAGATTGGGTAGGCGGTGTAGGTGTTACCAATGTGGGATACAGTCAACCGGCCGTTATAAAAGCGGTGCAGAACCAGGCAGAAAAGTATTTTCATAGTATGATGAACATTACCACGCACGAAGGCTATATTAAGCTGGCAGAGAAAATGAATGAAATAGTTCCCGTAAGAGGAAGTCATAAAAAAACCATGTTTTTAAACAGTGGTGCGGAAGCTGATGAAAATGCTGTAAAAATTGCTAAAGCTTATACGGGCAGACCCAATATTCTCGTATTCAGCGGAGCTTTCCACGGCAGGACTCTTATGACCATGGCCATGACCGGAAAGAAAGCGTATGCAATTGGAATGGGGCCTTTCCCGGATGGAGTGTATCGGGTGGAATATCCATACTTATATCGAGCACCTAAAGGCTTGACCGAAGAAGAAGCCATCCAGTATTTTGTAAAAAAGGTGGAGGAGGCCTTTATAGAATGCTCGCCGGCAGAATACATAGCAGCTGTTGTTTTAGAACCGATTCAGGGCGAGGGAGGTTTTGTTCCGGCTCCGATGGAATGGGTAAAGGCTGTGAGAAAAATCTGTGATGAGAAAGGGATTTTGTTAATAGCCGATGAAGTTCAAACCGGGTTTGCACGTTCAGGAAAAATGTTTGCAAGCGAGTATTGGGCTGAAAGTGACTGTGCTCCCGACATCCTTACCTCAGCTAAATCCATTGCAGGGGGTGTTCCTTTAAGTGCGGTGACCACTCGTGCCGAGATTATGGATAAAGTGCCTGCCGGCACCATAGGCGGAACCTATTGCGGAAATGCACTAGCCTGTGCTGCGGCTTTAGCGGTCATTGACATTATGGAAAAGGAGGATTTTCCGGGGAAAGCCTTAAGAATATCCGAAAAGGTCATGGGCGTTTGGAAACAGTGGCAGGAAAAATACGACGTGATAGGAGATGTTAGAGGCATCGGCTGTATGATGGGCATCGAATTTGTTAAAGATAAAGAAACAAAGGAACCACATGTTGAACTGGTCAATAATATCGTTCAAGAGGCTGTAAAGCATGGACTTCTGTTAGAAAGTGCGGGAACCTACGGAAATGTTATCCGCTTCCTTGCTCCCCTTGTCATTACCGAAGAGCAGGTAGATAAAGGGCTGGAGATTTATGAGAATGCTATAAAAGCGAGCCTGTAAGGGGGGACTTTGAAATGGGATGGCAGGAACAATATCGAACGTGTATTTGTACGCCTGAAGAAGCCGTATCCCACATTAAGGACGGGGATGTGGTTTTCCTAGGGCATGCTGTGGGAGAGCCAAAGGTTTTAGTGGATGCGATGGTTGCCAATGCAGAAAGCTATCACGGAGTCATCATAAAACATATGGTCAGCTTAGGCTCGGGAGCTTATGCAGCGCCTGATCTCAAGGAGCATTTTACGGCAAGTCCCATCTTTGCCAGCGCCAATGTAAGAGCAGCGATTGAAGAGGGAATGGCCGATTTTATCCCGATGTTTTTTCATGAAGTGCCCATTATGATCAGAAAGGGCAAATTGAAGTGTGATGTGCTGATGACACAGGTAACGCCGCCGGATCAAAACGGATATTGCAGCTTGGGAACTTCTGTAGACTATACTTTTCAAGCGTTGAAATCGGCTGGAACGGTAATTGTACAGATGAATGACCAATTACCGAGGACCTTTGGGGAAAAGGTGCACATTTCAGAATTGGATTACATAGTGGAAGCATCTGTACCTCTTTATGAATCAAAGCCTGCTGTGATTGGAGAGACAGAAATGGCGATTGGCAAGCATTGTGTTTCCTTGATTGAAGATCAATCCACTTTGCAGCTGGGCATTGGCGGCATTCCGGACGCTGTTGTACAAATGCTGGGTGACAGAAAGGATCTGGGCATTCACTCGGAAATGATTGCGGACGGAACCATTCAGTTGTATGAAAAAGGGGTCATTACCGGCAGATATAAGACGGAAAATAAGTGGAAAATGACGGTTACCTTTTTAATGGGAACAAAAAAATTATATGATTTTGCTCATAACAATCCGGAGGTAGAAGTGCGGCCGGTGGATTATGTGAATCATCCGGCAGTTGTAATGAGACAGCATCGTATGGTAGCCATTAATTCCGCTATTCAAACAGATTTGATGGGGCAGATCGTAGCAGATACCATAGGCAAGCGCCAATTTTCCGGAGTGGGCGGTCAGGTGGATTTTGTTCGGGGCGCCGCAATGGCAGAGGATGGAAAATCTATTATTGCCATGCCGTCCTTTACGCAAAAGAGGGATGGACGAATCTTATCCAAAATCGTACCGTTCATAGATGAAGGGGCAGCGGTGACCACCTCCAGAAATGATATTGATTATATTATTACGGAGAATGGCGTTGCTGAAATGAAAGGCAAGACTCTTCGCGAAAGGGCAAAAAACCTGATTCAGATTGCACACGAAAGTGTTAAAGAAGAATTAAGATATGAATTTGAACGAAGATTTCATGAAAAACCGTTTTCAATGAGAAAATAAGCGAATAAAGACGGAATTTGCTTATATTAAAGGAGGAAAAGGGATGTTAGCATTAAGAATAGTACCGAAAATATTCTATTTTGATACATTTAAAGCATTTAATGAAGAATTTCATCTGGGAAAAAGAGATGTTTTGGTAACCAATGAGTGGATGTATACACCGTATGTCAAACCGTTAGATATTGATATAAATGTCATTTTTCAGGAAAAGTTCGGATCGGGCGAGCCTTCTGATGAAATGATTGACGCCATGGCAAAAAAAATCAAAGAATATGATTTTGACCGGATTGTTGCATTTGGCGGCGGAACGATCGTGGATATTTGTAAGATCTTAGCATTAGAAGTACCGGAAAAATCCGTAGATTTATTTACAGGAGCAGCAGCACCTAAAAAAATCAAAAAATTAGTCGTTGTCCCGACCACCTGTGGAACAGGCAGTGAAGTGACCAATGTGGCTATTGCGGAATTAAAGTCTCTGCATACGAAGAAAGGCTTGGCCGTGGAAGAAACGTATGCGGATGCCGCCGTTTTAATTCCGGAGTCTCTGGGCGGACTTCCGGATTATGTTTTTGCTACCAGTTCCATTGATGCACTAATTCATGCCATTGAATCCTATCTATCCCCAAAAGCTTCTGTATTTACGGAAATGTACTCCTTAAAAGCGATAGAAATGATTATGGACGGATATAAAAAGATATTGGAAAAGGGGAATACAAAAGAAAACAGACTGCCGTATTTAAAGAATTTTGCCATTGCCTCAAATTATGCGGGGATTGCATTTGGAAATGCGGGCTGTGCAGCCGTTCATGCTTTGTCCTACAGCATTGGCGGAGCCTTCCATGTACCCCATGGAGAAGCAAACTATCAGTTCTTTACCGAAGTATTTAAGATGTATGTGCGAAAAAGTCCGAATGGAAAGATTGTAAAGGCCAACCAAATTTTCGCGGATATTCTGGGGTGCGATGTGAAGGATGTTTATGAAGAGCTTGATAAGTTCTTAGGTCAATTAATTGGTAAAAGACCGCTGAAGGAATACGGAATGACACAGGAACAAATTGGTGAATTCACAGAAAGCACCATAGAGAACCAGCAGAGACTTTTAGCCAATAATTATGTACCGCTGTCGCAGGCTGAAATTCGTGAAATCTTTAAGAACCTTTATTAGTGGGATAGGAGGAAAATAGAATGGCACTTATGACCGGAAAGGAATATATAGAGAGCTTAAGAAAGCTGAAAACAAGAGTGTATATGTTTGGCGAAAAGATTGATAACTGGGTAGATCATCCTATGATCAGGCCTTCTATCAACTGTGTGGCCATGACCTATGATCTGGCTAAGGATCCTCAGTATGCAGACCTGATGACGGCAAAATCGAATCTGACGGGAAAGACCATTAACCGATTTGCCCATCTGCACCAGAGTACAGATGATTTGAAAAAAAAGGTAAAAATGCAAAGATTGTGCGGACAAAAAACAGCTTCCTGTTTCCAGCGGTGTGTAGGAATGGATGCGTTCAATGCGGTATTTTCCACTACATATGAAATCGACCAAAAATACGGAACCGGCTACCATAAAAACTTTGTGGAGTATCTAAAATATATACAGGAAAATGATCTGATCGTAGACGGTGCGATGACCGACCCGAAAGGGGACAGAGCACTTTCTCCGTCTGCTCAGAAGGATGCGGATCTATATTTAAGAATTGTGGAAAGAAAAAAAGACGGAATCGTGGTAAGAGGGGCAAAGTGCCACCAGACAGGATCCATCAACTCCCATGAGCATTTAATCATGCCAACGATAGCCCTGTCTGAGGTGGATAAAGATTATGCGGTATCCTTTGCCTGTCCTTCCGATGCAGAGGGTCTGTTCATGATCTATGGAAGACAGTCCTGCGATACCCGGAAACTGGAAGAAGGAGCGGATGTAGATCTGGGAAACAAACAGTTTGGGGGACAGGAAGCCTTAGTGGTCTTTGATGATGTATTTATTCCAAATGACAGGATCTTCTTATGCGGAGAATACGATTTTGCCGGTATGATGGTAGAGCGGTTTGCCGGCTACCACAGACAGTCCTATGGCGGATGTAAGGTGGGGGTGGGCGATGTAGTCATCGGAGCCGCAGCACTTGCAGCCGATTACAACGGAGCGGCCAAAGCTTCCCATATCAAGGATAAGCTGATAGAAATGACCCATCTGAACGAAACCTTATATAGCTGCGGAATCGCCTGTTCATCGGAAGGCTGTAAAACTGCTGCGGGAAATTATCAGATTGATTTGCTGCTGGCAAATGTGTGCAAACAAAACGTAACCAGATTTCCGTATGAAATTGTCCGACTGGCGGAAGACATAGCCGGCGGCCTGATGGTAACCATGCCGTCCGAGAAAGATTTTAAATCGGATACGGTAGTCGGAAAGAATGGGGAGACGATAGGCGATGTATGCAACAAATACTTTGCGGCAGCTCCGACTTGTACAACGGAAGAGAGAATGCGGATTTTAAGATTTTTAGAGAATATTTGTCTGGGCTCTTCCGCAGTAGGATACCGGACAGAATCCATGCACGGAGCAGGATCGCCGCAGGCTCAGCGAATCATGATATCCCGTCAGGGAAATATCAATGCTAAAAAAGAACTGGCTAAAACGATTGCCGGAATCAAGCCGAATGCGCAGTAAAGAAAGGATAGAATGTGTATGGATAATGAAAGTCAAAAATTAGTAAAAGCATTCTCCACAAAAGACGTTTTAGCATTGGCATTTGGAACAATGATTGGCTGGGGATGGATCATGCTGTCCGGGCAGTGGGCGGCAAGTGCAGGCATGCTGGGTGCAATTACGGCGTATGTAATCGGCGCGGTGCTCTGTATTTTTGTTGGAATGGCCTATGCGGAACTGACGCCTGCGATCCCGTGTACAGGAGGAAGCGTCGTATTCAGCTATAAGGCCATGGGCTATTGGCCGTCTGTTATTGCAGGATTAGCAACCGCTTTTGCCTATATTGGTGTGGCGGCTTGGGAAGGCCCTGCTTTTGCAACCGCTATAGATTATGTTGCACCAATTAAAAAGATTGGATATTTGTGGACGATTCAGGGCTATGATGTGTATGTATCGTGGGCAGCAGTCGCTGTAATCGCTTCGATCCTTATTACCTATGCTAATTACAGGGGGGCAAAGCAGGTAGCCGTTTTCCAGACCGTGGCAACTCTGGGGCTGATTCTAGTGGGGGCTCTATTTGTACTGGGCGGCATAACAAAAGGAAATCCTGAATATACAAAACCGTTTTTTACAAATATGGAAGGATTCGCTTCTGTTCTTCTCATGGTTCCGGCCATGTTTGTGGGGTTTGATGTCATACCGCAGTCGGCAGGTGAAATGAATGTGCCGCTGAAGAAAATTCCAAAGCTGTTGATTTTATCGATCTGTGCGGCGGCTCTCTGGTATATGCTGATGATTTTTGCGACCTGTATGTCCGCCCCAACAGAAATTCGTCTGTTCGGCTCCATCCCCGTAGCAGATTCCATGGCTTATGCTTATGGCAGTGCCTTCTGGGGCAAAATCTGCATAGTAGGTGCTATTTGCGGGATTTTAACCAGTTGGAACGGATTCCTTTACGGCGGAGCACGAGTAATTTATTCACTGGCTCATGCCAAAATGCTCCCGTCCTTTTTAGGGAAGATTCATCCAAAATACGGAACTCCTACTAATGCTGTTCTCCTTTGCGGAATCTTATCCACCTTTTCCTGCCTGCTGGGAAAGCAAGCCTTATCCTGGTTTGTAAATGCCAGTTCCTTTGGAGTAGTTATCATGTATGGAATGGTGGTGCTGGCATTCATTTTCTTGAGAAAGAATGCCCCGAATATGGTAAGACCGTATAAGGTGGCCTATCCAAAGCTTATTGGCGCTATGGGAATATTTGTTGCTTTGTTCTTCTTCTGGCTGTATACGCCGTTAGGCCCAAGCCCTCTGGTAGGAATAGAGTGGACTCTCGTAATCGTATGGTTCATTGCGGGCATGATCTGTGCAATATATGCAAGCGGAAAATATAAAGACGTGACCGCACAGGAGAGGGAATTGCTGCTGTTTGGAGAAGAATACGCAGATAAGTCCGATCAGAAGATAAGTTAAAGGGTGTTTAACCCAGACACCGCTTTAACGTATACCTGTAAAAAGCGGAGTGGATTTTTCCACTTCGCCTTTTTCTTTTATGCCGCTAAGAGGCTGAGCCTATTGTAAGCCTCAGATCATATAGAATTTTAAAAAGAAGAACTGATTTTAGTATTTCTGTCCAAATATTTTTCCAATTTTAGTGAGGCTGAAGGCTGACTGATCCCAAGGGCTTTAGCTACTCCGGTGGTCGTCCTATATTTTTTGTATGTATTCAGAAGCACTGTTTTTTCTACTGTCTGAAGGATTTCTTTCAGAGTTTTTTCCTGAGACAGGGCGGAAAGGCTGATTTCGTCGGGCTGAAAGATAACGGGAAGATCCTGTTCTGTTATGACCATATTATCTGATGTAAGAACGGCCCGCTCTATGGTGTTTTCCAGTTCGCGTATATTGCCGGGCCAAGAATAACTTTCCAAGTATTCCATGGCCTTGCTGGAGAAGGAACGGGTCACATGATATTGTTCCTTAAACTTTTTACAGAAATAATCTACTAATGAAAAAATATCGCTTTTTCTTTCTCTAAGAGAGGGAATGTGGAGCGTCAAAACATTTAAACGATAGAACAGGTCTTCTCTGAATTTTCCTTCACGAATCATCTGCTTTAAATCCTTGTTCGTAGCCGTAATCAATCGAAAGTCAACAGAAATTTCTTTTGTCCCGCCTACAGGCATAACCTTTTTTTCCTGAATGACCTTTAAAAGCTTGACTTGCATGCGCAGAGGCAATTCGCCTATTTCATCCAGAAAGAGAGTTCCGCCATGGGAGAGCTGTATCAAGCCTTCTTTTCCGCTGCTGCTGGCTCCGGTAAAGGCACCGGCTTCGTAACCAAAGAATTCGGATTCCAGTAAATTCTCCGGAATAGCTCCACAGTTGATAGAGACCAAGGGCTTACTTTTTCGCTTACTGTTTTGGTGGATCAGATTGGTAAATAAATTTTTACCGACGCCCGATTCTCCGGTAATCAGGAGATTCGCATCAAAACCGGCGTATTTTTCTGCCAGATAAATGCTGTTTTGGATCTGCGGGCTGGAGCCGATGATGGGATATTCCCGCTTAAACCGTTTTCTAAGCTTGGACAGTTCAATATCATAGGCTTTTAGCGTGCGCTGCAAATTCTCATATTCTTCCGTTAGATGTTCGTATTTTTCGGAATCACGGGTATAGCTTACTATTTTATACAGGGTTCCATCTTCATTTAAAATCGGAATAGAGGTACACATAAGAAAGGTTCCGTTTATGGTGCGCTGCAGCATGGTAACCGGCTCCAAGGTACGAAGAACCACCATAGAGACACAGGGATTAAAGATTTTTGCTTCTTCCATTTCCATAATGGTGGAACCGATGGCTTTATCAATGGGTATCCCATAAACTGCTTCAAATTTTGGAAGGACACTTTCTATAACACCGGTGTTGCTTATAATAGTAAAATCATCGTAAAGTATTTCTAAAATGCGGTAAAAATCTGTTTCCAGATAGCCGGCAACAGGAATTTTCATTACGTTATAATCTTGATTCATAATCATTTTATGACGTATTTATAATAAATACGCATACTCTCCTTTCTCGTTCTGTAAAGTGTAATTGTAAAATCTATTTTTAAATGATAGAATAGGTTTATCATAAATATTGTATTCACAAGGGAATTAAAGGATGTACAAAAAATGGACGAAAATCGTAAGCTAGGGTTTTTAAGCGTTGCTTTCATGTATGTAGGAACAATTATGGGTGCCGGATTTGCATCAGGGAGAGAAATCTGGCAGTTTTTTTGTGTTTTTGGAGAGAAAGGATATATCGGAATTCTTGTAATCGGCGTGATGTTCATGATGATCGGCATGATGACCAGTAAAATCGCAAGAACGCTTGCTACCAACGATATGGGGAAGATTATTGTACCCGGAGATCATCCTAAGATGGTGGATGCTGTGGGCTATTTTATGGCTGTCATGCTTTTTACTGTTCTTATCACCATGTCTGCTGCCGGAGGCGCTTTATTTTATCAGCAGTTCGGGCAGAGCAGAATTCTGGGAGGAGCCGTTATCATCTTCCTGGTGATTCTGACGGTAATCGGTGGGTTTGAGAGGGTATCAAGGGTATTTCGATTTATTATGCCGGTTTTGGTAGTCGTGGTCGTATCCGTATGTCTGATGGTGATTTTTATGGATCTGCCGGAAGCTCCCCAGCAAGCCGAAATCACGGTCAGTCCTCTGACGCCGAACTGGTTCGTATCGGCCATGCAGTACATCTCTTATAACGTGTTGGCATTGGTTCCCATCGTGGCTACGGCTTCTGTAAATGCCAAAAATGACCGGCATGCTTTTGCCGGAACTGCTCTTGGAGCTATATTTTTGGGATTGCTGGCCTTTGTGTTGGGAACTGCCATGTTTACGGATATGGGATTTTCTCAGGCAATGGATATGCCCATGCTTGGTTACTCGGCTAAAGTTTCAAAGGGCGTAAACCTGGTGTATACTTGTGTGCTGCTGTTTGCTATTTATGCTTCTGCCACCAGCAATTATTATGGGTTTACGACGAAAATGAAATCTCAAAAGCATAGAACCTTAAAAATTATTTTAATCGCATGGGCAGGGTTCTTCTGCGGTCTTATAGGGTTTACCAATGTGGTCTCTTTTATGTTTCCGATAGAAGGGTTTATGGGATTTGCTATCATTGCAATGGTTATTATCAATTTTTTTGATGTGATAAAAAAAGAAAAGAACCGATCAACGGTTGAATCCGATGAACAGGAAAAAATAGAAAGAGAGGGATAAAATGAAAACATTAAGATTAGGACTTTTAGGGTTTGGCAATGCGGGAAGAGCCTTTGCCAAAATTTTAGAAGAAAAAAAGCAGGAGATACAGGGGAGTATGGAATGCGATATTATCGTTACCGGAATTACTACCGGTTCCCGGGGAAGCCTATACAATCCGGAAGGCATTGATCTGAAAAAGGCGTGGTCAGAGCTGGAAAAGGCAGGTCATTTTGATAAAGACGGGAAAAATTACTGTGAAATGACCTCCCTGGAGTTCGTAGAAAAAGGGGAATATGACGTGATTGTTGAAATGACTCCGCTGGATATCTTTACGGGGCAGCCGGCGACGGATCACTTGAGAAGAGCCATGGAAAGAGGAAAACATGCGGTGTCGGCCAACAAAGGCCCTATCGCTTGGCATTATAAAGATTTAAAAGAACTGGCGGAAAAAATGAAGGTTCAGTTCTATTATGAGACCACGGTTATGGACGGAACACCGATTTTTAACTTAAAGGACGAGACACTAAAATTCTGCAAGGTTACTGAAGTGAACGGCATTTTAAATACCACGACCAATTATGTTCTGGAGGAGCTTGCAACGGGCAAGGCCTATGACGACGTTATAGAAGAGGGAAAGCGAATCGGCTTTGTAGAGGCGGATCCCTCCATGGATATCGAAGGGTGGGATGCTGCGGCAAAGGTGACGGCACTGCTGAATGTACTGATGGAGGCTGATATAACGCCGAAAGAGGTAGACAGGACCGGGATTGAAAACATTACATTAAAAGACATCCAAAAAGCGGAAAGCCAGGGAAAGGTGATCAAGCTCCTGTGTACGGGTACACGAACAGACGGAAAAGTAAAAGCGTCGGTTAAGCCTACCTTAGTAGAAAAAGGAAGTCTCCTGTCTGTGATCTCCGGAACCTCTTCCGTTTTGCAGATCACGACGGATTTAATGGGGAAGCTTACGATCATTGAACACGATCCGGAATTGCTGCAAACAGGCTATGGCGTATTCAGCGATGTGCTCAGAATTGTTAGAAATCTTGTATAAATAAACTCAAATTTGCGCTATAGGAAAGGCCTTCTCCATATGGAGAAGGCCTTTTTTTAACCTTTTTTGGTATATTTTACGGAAAAAAAGAAAAAGATTAAATACAAAAAATTTTTTCTGAATAGGAAGCCGAAAAAATTCCGTATTCAATATAATAGCAGGGTAATTATCAAACTATTGAGAGAAGCTTAAGTAAAACTTCGGTAAGCTTAAGCAAAAAAGAAAGGTGGTATTGTTTTATGTCAGATCATTCAAAAAAATTAGGGGTCGTAGCCTTGGTTGCTATGGTCATCAGTTCCTCTATAGGAAGCGGAATTTTCGGTATTTCTTCGGATATGGCGGGAAGCGCCAGTCCCGGAGCCGCCATTATCGCGTGGCTTATTGTAGGCTTGGGCGTTCTCATGCTGTGCCTTTCGCTTACCAATCTGATTGCAAAGAGACCGGAGTTAAGCGGTGTGTTCAGCTATGCCGAAGCTGGTTTTGGTCCCTTTGGCGGATTTATCAGCGGATGGGGATATTGGCTTTCCGCTTGGCTTGGAAACGTTGCTTTTGCGACCATGATGATGAGTGCGGTGGGATATTTTATCCCTGTCTTTTCTGGCGGACAGAATCTTTTATCCATTATCGTGGCAAGCATCATTTTATGGTTCATGTGTTTCCTTGTGAATAAAGGGATTGAAAGCGCTGCGGTTATCAATATTATAGTTACTGTATGCAAAATCGTTCCTTTGCTTATTTTTACAATTATTGCTATTATCTCTTTTAAAGCCGATATTTTTACAGCAAATTTCTGGGGAACGCTGTCCGGAAATTTTGAAGTGAAAAGTGTTTTCAGCCAGATTCAAAACAGTATGATGGTTTTGATGTGGGTGTTCGTCGGTATTGAAGGGGCTGCCATGATGGCAGACCGAGCCGAAACAAAAGCGGTGGCAGCAAAATCTACCGTTTTGGGCTTGATTGGATTACTTATTATTTATATTTTAATATCGTTGCTGCCCTATGGGTTAATGGATCGACAAACCATCGTTCAATTCGGTCAGCCGTCCATGGGATACATTTTAAAAGAGCTCGTAGGTCCTTGGGGAGCCGCCATGATCAACATTGGTCTGATTATTTCCATATTTGGATGTTGGCTGTCATGGACTATGCTCCCGGCAGAGACAACATTGCTCATGGCCAAGCAAAATCTTCTTCCCAAAAAATTCGGAGAAGTCAACTGTGCAAATTCTCCGACCTTTTCCCTGGTATTTATGACCATACTGACTCAGCTATTTGTTTTTACCCTGTTGTTTACAGAAAAGGCATATAACTTTGCTTATTCTCTTTGCACGGCGGCCATCTTTGTAACGTGGATTATGGTAACGATGTATCAGGTAAAATTTTCGTATCAGAGACATGAAAATGTTCAGCTTCTTATTGGGGTTTTAGGTTGTATTTTCTTTGCATGGGCAATTTATGCTTCCGGTCTGGAATATTTCCTGCTGTGCTTTACGGTATACATTCTCGGAATGTATTTTTACGCCAAGGCAAGAAAAGAAAACGGCTGTGAGCGAGTATTCAGCAAAAAAGATCTTATTGTGGCAGGACTTATTATTCTGGGTGCAATATTCTCGATATATTTGCTGGTGACGGGGCAGATCGCCATGTAAGAGGGCGTTATAAAAAAAGTGAAAATAAGAGGAATATTTTTTTTAGACAAGTATATAACTAAAGTATTGCAATGGGTCAGGATTATTTGTATAATTTGATTATAAGATTTAGAAAATTAAGAAAAAGATTCTAAAGGGACAAAAAATTAAAAACATTATGTATATTTTAATATTATGCATTTGGTTATTTAATCATCAAATAAAATTAATATAAGTATAAGTAACAGTTTATCAAAATTCCCAATTATCATTAAAAATATAAATATAAATGGCCATGGAATAAAATAGAAAGGAAAAATACAAAATATTTGAGTTTTATATTCACACATCTGAAATGAATTTTAGGTATGATGAGATTGTGATAGAAAATACATGCGCATGATGGTATTATAATTGGAAGCTTTTTAATGATACATTCTGTTATCGTTGAAAGGTGGTTAAAAGGATTTAGGAGGCTGCTTAATGGTAATTAATGTTAAAAGTGAAATTCGACCATTAAAGAAGGTATTGCTGCATCGTCCCGGTAAAGAGTTAGAAAATCTGACTCCGGATACGCTGGATCGATTATTGTTTGATGATATACCTTTTCTGGAGGTTGCTCAGGCAGAGCATGATGCCTTTGCCCAGATATTAAGAGACAACGGTGTTGAAGTAGTATATTTGGAAGATTTGATGGCAGATGTACTGAATTTAAGCGATGAAATCAGAGATCAATTCCTATATCAATGGATCAAAGAGGCTGGTGTCAGCACAAGGAAGCAAACGGAAAAGATCTATCAGTTCATGCTCCGGCATAATGACAATAAAAAAGAAATGGTGCTGAAATCTATGGAAGGAATCGTATTGAGAGAGCTGGGATGGAAGCCGGCAAATGCCTCAACGGATTCTTTAGTGGATCTGATGAACACACCGGATAAGCTGATTATCGATCCGATGCCAAACCTTTATTTTACAAGAGATCCGTTTGCCTGCATAGGAAACGGTGTAAGCGTGAACCGAATGTATTCCCAGACTAGGAACCGAGAGACGATTTACGGAGAATATATATTTAAATACCATCCTGATTATAAAGATAAAGTTGACATGCTCTACAACCGTTATGAGCAGTATCATGTGGAAGGCGGAGATATTTTAAACTTGAATGATAAAGTCTTGGCTGTCGGTGTTTCACAGAGAACAGAACCAGCGGCAGTTGAAGTGCTCGCTAAAAATATTTTTTCAAATAAGAATGCGGTTATAGATACCATTCTTGCTTTCGACATTCCTGTATCCAGAGCATTCATGCATTTGGATACGGTCTTCACACAGATCGATGTGGATAAATTTACGGTACATCCGGGCATTTTAGGACCATTGGTGGTTTATGAAATTAAGCGCGGCGAAGGCAGTGATGAACTGGCCGTAAAGAAAATAGAAGAAAAATTAGAGACAATTCTTGAAAAATATCTGGGAATTGATAAAATAACTCTTATAAAGTGCGGCGGAGAAGATTTGATTGCTGCTCAAAGAGAGCAGTGGAATGACGGATCCAACACCCTTTGCATTGCTCCTGGTAAAATTGTGACATACCAGAGAAATACGGTAACCAATAAATTGCTGAGAGAGTACAATGTGAATGTGCTGGAAGTTCCAAGTGCTGAATTATCAAGAGGCAGAGGCGGCCCGCGCTGCATGAGCATGCCACTTGTCAGAGAATAGTCAATCTATATTAAGAAAATAAAAAGAAAAAAAGGAGAAAAAAATATGGCAGTGAATCTTAAAGGAAGAAGTTTTTTAACACTAATGGATTTTACCCCGGAAGAAATCAGATACATGCTAGACCTGTCCCACGACTTGAAGGCTAAGAAACGTGCAGGCATTCAAGGGGATGCTTTAAAAGGAAAAAATATTGTACTTCTTTTTGAGAAGACTTCTACGAGAACAAGATGTGCATTTGAAGTGGCTTGTTTAGATGAGGGCGGTCATGTTACGTTCTTAGATTCAAACAGTTCACAGTTTGGTAAGAAAGAATCCGTAGAAGATTCTGCAAAAGTATTTGGCAGATTCTTTGATGGGATTGAATACAGAGGGTACGATCAGGCATTAGTAGAGGATTTGGCTAAATATGCAGGAATTCCGGTATGGAATGGATTAACGGACGTAGATCATCCAACTCAGATTCTGGCTGACCTTTTGACCATTGAGGAACATGTGGCAAAACCGTTAAACAAAGTGAAAGTTGTTTTCTGCGGCGATGTAAGAAACAATATGAGCTATGCGTGGATGTACGGATGCGCCAAAATGGGCATGCATTATGTAGCGTACGGTCCACAGGTTCTGCTTGATGAAATTGACAAGGACATCCTGGCAAGGGTTCATGAAGTGGCGGCAGCAACAGGTGCTAAAATTGAACTTTGCAGCACACCTGAATGCTTAAAGGGAGCAGACGTGCTGTATACAGACGTATGGGCTTCTATGGGAGAAGAAGCACAGATTCCGGAAAAGGTTAAAATGTTGACTCCGTATAAAGTAACAGAAGAAATGATAAAAGAAACAGGAAATGAAGACGTGATCTTCTTGCACTGCTTACCGTCCTTCCACGACTTTGAGACAAAAATGGCAAAAACTCAGAAGGATGCAGGATATGACATCAGAGAAGTAACCGACGAGGTGTTCAGAAGCAAATATTCTAAGGTATTTGATGAAGCTGAAAATCGTATGCATACGATCAAGGCTGTTATGGTTGCTACAATCGGCAGACAGAACTAATATAAGTGCATGAAGGAGAAATATATGGAAAAAAGTTTGGGGAAATTAGTCATAGCTTTAGGCGGAAATGCCCTACAGTCAGGCAATGGTCCGGCAACAGCAGAAGCACAGCTTGAGGTAGTAAAGAAAACCTGCGAGCATATTGCAGAAATAAGCTGCAGAGGATATGAAATAGCTATTGTTCATGGAAATGGACCGCAGGTAGGAAGAATTCTTCAAGCCTATGAAACAGCCAAGGAGGTTACTCCTGTTATGCCGTTTGATGTGTGCGGGGCTATGTCACAGGGATATATCGGGTATCACATCCAGCAGTGCTTAAAATATGCACTGAACTTAAGAAACAAGAATATTCCGGTAGTTGCTCTGGCAACACAGATGATCGTAGACGGAGCAGATCCTGCCTTTCAGAATCCAACGAAGCCGATTGGCCAGTTCTATAACGAACAGGAAGCAAAGAAACAGGAGCAGGAAAAAGGGTATGTGATGAAGGAAGATGCGGGCAGAGGCTTCAGACGAGTAGTTGCTTCTCCTCTTCCTAAAAGGATAGTAGAAATTGATGCAGTCAAAAAGCTGTGGGATTCCACGATCGTGATTACCTGCGGCGGCGGCGGAGTTCCTGTCGTAGAAAAAGATACCGGTATTTTGGAAGGGGTTGCTGCCGTAATCGATAAGGATTTTGCAGCAGAGCTTCTTGCAGAACAGGTGGAAGCGGATTGTCTGATGATCCTGACAGAGGTTGAAAAGGTTGCTATCAACTTTAATAAGCCAAATCAGGAGAATCTGAGCCACATGACATTGGAGGAAGCTTCAAGGCTTGTGGAGGAAGGACAATTTGCCCCTGGAAGCATGCTTCCAAAGGTTCAAGCTGCCATGAAGTTTGTCAGAGCAAATCCATCAAAGAAGGCTATTATTACGTCTCTTGACAAATCTTTAGAAGCACTGGAAGGAAAAACCGGAACAGTTCTTACTTTTGCATAAAAAATTGGTTACAAATATATTTATTGTAAAGTATCCCGTTCTGGCGAAACCGCTGAGCGGGATATTTTCAGTGTTTTGCAGAAAGGAAGATGATGATGCAGGAAATTGCGGAATTTCAATCACAATATTGTTCAAATCTCGATATAAAGAGGATCTGCTCCTTTGATTATGAGTTAATTGATGAAAAGACCCATGCTTTATATCACCAGAGTCCCCGGTTTCTTTATGTGAGAAAGGGCAAGGCAAAATTTATGGTGGATACGGAATTGTATGAGGTTGGCAAAAACTGTTTATTATCCATTCTCCCTTGGGATTGCACGGAAGTCATTGAAGTAGAAGAACCGCTGCAATATGAAATCATCAAGTACAATTATGAGGTGGTAGCCAATATGCTCCACTCCATTGTTGTTGAAAATACAGGCGAAATGCCCATATTGAAAAAATTGGAAGTGACGCCGGTGATCACGTTAAATGATCATGCCAGAAACGAAATTGAAATCATTTTTTCTAAAATTAAAGAAGAGGTCGGAATTGAATCCGTTATGGAAAAAATGGAGCATGAAAGCTATCATGAGATCTTGGTCTGCACCTTGGTCGCACAGATTATCACCATTTTTTGCAGAGAGACAGATGCCAATCGGATGGTGCCAAAGGTACTGGCAGAGCCCGGAGATCCAAGAGCATTAATTTTAAGATATATTTATATGCACTTAAGTGATAAGATGACGTTGGATAAATTATCAAAGCAGTTTTATATGAGCAAGTCCTCCATCAGTAAATACATATTGGAAAAAACAGGATTATCGTTTAATGAGCTGCTCAATGAAATGAGAGTGACGAAGACCATAAATTATTTGCTGTATACAGACTTTACGCTGGAAGAGCTGGCTTCTATCGTAGGGTATGTAGATGCTGCGCATATATCAAAGGTATTTTCTGCCAGAATGGATGATAAGATCGGAAACTATAGGAAAACCTACGGAAAAGTACTGCATGTAGGAAAGATAAGGGAAACAAAGCAGGACTATAAAATTGTTGAATACATTTTAAGAAATTTTTCCGAGGATTTAACCGCACATTCTGTTGCGGATACGTTTAATATATCGCTGATTGAACTAAACAAAGCCTTGCTTTTGCAGGTAGAAAAAAACTTTTATGATTTTTTAAATTTGACAAGAATCAACAAAGCATGTGAATTTCTTATTGAGACGGATATGGAAATTACCGATATTGCCATTGGAGTAGGCTATAATACGGTAAAAACCTTTAGAAGAAACTTTGTTCAGCTGAGGCATATGACGCCCAGTGAGTTTAGGAATAATGTGAGCATGCAGGACTAAAGTAGAATAAACTGGAATAATAAAAAGATTTATAATTATAATAAAAAAGATAATAAAAAAGCACAAATGATGCGATAAGAAAATAAAAACCGCTGGGAGACACATCCAGCGGTTTTTTGATTGTTTTTAAATTCTCAATCTATGGGTTTAACTTACCCATGGTGGGGACGGGTGAGACTTACTGAGCCTTATTGAATCTCTTCGTTAATCTGGAAACCTTTCTTGATGCAGCGTTCTTATGAATAGTATGCTTCGCTGCAGCTTGCATCAGCTTCTTTTCTGCTAAAGTAAGCTTTTCTTTTGCTGTATCCATATCGCCGGAAGCGATAGCAGCGTCAAAATTCTTTAAGATTGCCTTTAAATGTGATTTGATACGTCTGTTTCTTGCAGATTTCTTGTTAATTACTAAGATTCTTTTCTTTGCGGATTTAATATTTGCCATGTTAATTCACCCCACTTTATACTTAATTTGTTCGCTTTCTTATGCCTTATGCGTAAGAAATTGCAAATATTTCGCAACCACCAGTATATATGAATAAAATATAAATTGCAAGGGAAAAATCAATATAGATAGAAAAACTTAGAAAATTGAGGAAAGTGGTGAAAACGGTGAAGTATAGAACGGACTTAGCAATAGAAAATGTTGAGATGTACGATGAAGAAAGAGGACAGACCGGTGACATTGATGGTGTTCAAATGGAAAAAGTTGAATATGATGAAGCCATAAAAGCGACCCGTATTAAAGTATTGGATGCCAGAGGCGAAGCCATCTTGCAAAAACCCGCCGGAAATTATATTACCATAGAGGTGGACGGGCTAATAGACGGGGAAGAAGAGTTAAAGGCTCGTGCTTCCAAGGCTTTGGCAGAAGAGCTTAAACAGCTGATACACTTTCATTACTATTTAAAGGTTCTGGTCATTGGTCTGGGCAATGATAAGGTAACGCCGGATTCTTTAGGCCCTTATACCGTCTCCAAGGTCAGAGTGACCAGACACTGGTTTATTATTTATGAATCAGAAGGGGATGAGGAGCAGGCTTGTGTCAGCGGTTTTATACCGGGAGTAATGGGCTCCACCGGGATGGAAACGGCTGATCTGATAAAAAAGGCAGCTGATCTGGTCAATCCGGAAATCGTTTTAGTGGTGGACTCTCTGGCGGCAAGAAATATAGGACGTATCAGTACGACCATACAGATCAATGATACGGGTATTTCTCCGGGAGCCGGCATGGGAAATCACCGAACTATGCTGAATGAGCAGACTCTGGGTCACCGGGTTATATCCGTGGGAGTTCCCACTGTCATAGATTCCAGTACACTGATCATTGATGCCCTGGAAGGTTATATTAAAAATCCGGTAGAGGTGGAAAACTATATCGAACAAAACGGACAGGATATGATTGTAACCTCCACCGATATTGACCAGGTCATAAAGGATTTTTCGGACATAATTGCAAATGGAATTAATATTACGCTTCATCCCGGCATATATTCATAAGGGCGAGCTTAATAAAAGCCAGAGCTGCGCCTTGAATGGGGGATAAAAATGAAGGGAAAACGATTGCTCACATTGGGTATAGCAGTATTTGTGATGACGACTGTGGTAACTGTACGAAGCATGGAAAAAGGCAACGACGGAGACTTTCAATTGACAGAGGCAGACGTGGGTAAGATGTGCTTATCAGGAGCATTGATGGTAGGAAGCAGAGGAGCGGAAAGGCAGGATACTCCTGAGGAACAGCAGAAAAATGAAACAGAAAACGTACAGGAAGACAGCGGGGCTGCAGACAGTACAGCCGCACAGGAGGTACCGGCGGCTGATGCTCCGGCAGTAGTCGATACTCAAGACCCTGTAAATCCATCACCGCAGACCATAAATATTGACAACAGTAAACCGCTTGTCATTATTTATCACACACATGCGACGGAATCTTATCAACCGGCTTCGGACGGCAATTTCCACGTCCTTCCGGAAGAAGGAACGGTAAGAGAGGTGGGAAACGTATTGACGAAGGCACTGGAAAAGCAGGGAATTCAGGTCGTTCATGACAAAACGATTCACGATAATCCTTCTTATAATCAATCTTACAGCAGATCTTTGGAAACCATTAAGAATCTGCTGGCCAAGTATCCGAATGCGGCAGTGGTCATAGATTTACATAGGGATGCTGCAGGATATTCAGGAGGAGCAGGAAAAACAACTATCGTTAACGGAGAAACTGTTGCAAAATATAATCTGGTGGTCGGCAATGGAAATCCAAATGCCGAAAAGCTGAAAATATTTGCAAATACAGTAAACAAGAAAGCCGAGGAACTGTATCCCGGATATGGCGGAAGAATCATCGAGAAGGCATATAAATTCAATCAATATGTTTCGGATTATCAGCTGCTGCTTGAAATTGGAAACAATGAAAATAACATCAGAGAATCGGATGCATGTGCCAAGTATTTTGCAGATGTGATTGCCGCCGTTATTAAAGAACACAGCAATTAGCAGGAGCATTTATCATGCAGTAAATAGACCCTATGAGACAGGGGTTACAAAAGATGAGAACATTTTTCAGAGGAGCCTTGATCTTCCTTCTTGTTGTTGGGGGAGTTGCCGGTGTGTTGACAGTAGATATGAGAAGCGGTCATATGGCAGGGTATGCTCCGGCTATAGATATGACTTTAAGTGAAGTAAATGTAGAAGAGCCCGGTGACAGCCTTGCACTGGGCTATGAGCTTACTGTGAGAGTGAATAATGAGCGGCTTTTAAATTGGATTAATAATTGAAATTCATGGCAACATCAATTATAATAGTAAGGATATAGAGAGACTTATTATGATTGAGGAGGAAGTATGGACTCATACCAGAAACATATAAGAAATTTTAGCATTATTGCACATATAGATCACGGTAAATCCACTTTAGCCGACAGAATTATTGAGAATACTGGATTAGTGGCGCATAGAGACATGAAGGAACAGTTTTTGGACAACATGGATTTAGAGCGTGAAAGAGGAATTACGATTAAGCTACAGACCACCCGGCTTGTTTATAAGGCCAAGAATGGTGAGGAATATATCTTTAATTTAATCGATACTCCGGGTCATGTGGACTTTACTTATGAGGTTTCAAGGAGTTTGGCTGCCTGCGAAGGAGCCGTGCTGATCGTAGATGCAACCCAAGGAGTGGAAGCTCAGACGCTGGCAAATGTTTATTTGGCTCTGGATGAAAATCTGGAGATCATTCCTACTTTGAATAAGATTGATTTGGCCAGTGCAAGACCGGATGAAGTAAAATTGGAAATCGAGGACATCATCGGTATAGATGCAGAAAATGCACCGCTTGTCTCCGCAAAAGAGGGAATCGGGATTGAAGACTTGCTTGAAGCTATTGTGGCTCAGGTTCCCGCTCCTTCCGGCAGCATAGAAGGAAAGCTCAAGGCGTTGATTTTTGACTCGTATTATGACAACTACAAGGGCGTTGTTATTTACACCCGGGTATTTGACGGCAGAGTGAAAAAAGGCGATATGATCCGCATGATGAATACAAAGAAAAAGTATGAGGTCACGGAGGTCGGCGTATGCTCTCCGGGGCCGGTGGCCTGCAAGGAGCTCAGAGCCGGCGAGGTAGGATATATTTGTGCCAGCATTAAACAGGTGGCTGATGCCAGGGTGGGAGACACCATTACCCTTGATGCGGATCCTACGGAGGAATCGCTGCCCGGATATAAAAAGGTTCAGTCCATGGTCTACTGCGGCATATACCCGGCGGAGGGTGAAAAATATGAAAATGTCAAGGATGCACTGGAGAAACTTCAGGTAAACGATGCCGCATTCAATTTTGAAGCAGAAACTTCGCAGGCTTTGGGATTCGGTTTTCGATGCGGATTTCTGGGACTTCTCCATATGGAGATTATTGTGGAAAGGCTGGAAAGAGAATTTAATCTGGCCGTTATCACTACGTCACCAAGCGTAATTTACAGGGTGGTCTTAAATAATGGTGAGATTCAGATGATTCAGAATCCGTCCAATCTGCCAAAGCTTACGGAGATATCTTATATCGAAGAACCTATTGTCAAGGCAGATATTATGATTCCGAAAGAGTATGTGGGCGCTATCATGGAGCTCTGTCAGGACAGGCGGGGAAAAATGATCCACATGGAATACATTACAGAGACCCGAGTGCAGCTTCACTATGAAATGCCGCTCAATGAAGTCATTTATGATTTTTTTGACGCCTTAAAATCCAAGACCAGAGGATACGGCTCTTTGGATTACGAATTTATCCGGTATGAACGCTCTCAGGTGGTCAAGCTGGACGTGCTGTTAAACAAAGATCTGGTAGATGCTTTTTCTATGATTGTACACGAATCCAAAGCTTATGCAAGAGGAAAGTTTGTTTGTGAAAAGCTGAAAGAAATTATTCCTATGCATCAGTTTGAAGTTCCTATTCAAGCGGCTATCGGGCAGAAGATCATTGCCAGAGAGACGGTGCGGGCTTATCGTAAGGACGTCATTGCAAAGTGCTACGGCGGAGATATTTCCCGTAAGAAAAAGCTGCTTGAAAAGCAGAAAGAGGGAAAGAAGAGGATGAGACAGTTCGGCACGGTGGAAGTCCCACAGGAAGCGTTTACAGCAGTGCTCAAATATGATGACAATAAATAAAGAACCATTGAAAACCAAGACCTTAGAATTAGTTTCTAAGGTCTTACTTTTTCAGTGCTTTTACATCTTATTCCTGATGTTGATCGATCTGATCATTGACAGCTTGCTTTCCCAGAGAAGTCAGCGCTCTGGAGGGTAAATCTCCATAGTCGACTTCCTGATTTCCGTTTTGTATTTTGGCAAGCTCTTTGCCTCGATCCACCAGCGGCTTTGTCATTAAATTACCGATTTCTTTTGATGTTAAATTGCCCAGATCTACTTGATCCTTCATAGTATCACCTCCTCACCTTAGCCTAACCAAATCTTGTGAAGGTATTCTTTAAGGGCTGATATGAAAGAAGGTTTTTAGGATAATAGTTTTCATTCCTCTGTTCTTATGATAAAGTTAAAGACATAAATGTAAAATTTGTGGAGGCATTATGAAAAATCTGGGAATATATATACACATACCCTTTTGTATAAAAAAATGTTTATACTGTGATTTTCTATCTTTTGAAAATACAGCAGGTGGTCTGCACAGAGAATATGTGAATGCTGTCATGAGAGAACTGGACTTTTACAGCAATATTTACGATAACAAATTTATAGTAGATTCGATATTCTTTGGCGGAGGAACACCTTCCTTAATAGATGCCCGTTTGATGAAAGAAATACTTTTATGGATAAAACAAAAGTATCAGGTGGACAAAAAAGCCGAAATAACCATCGAATGCAATCCAAAGACTATTGATGCAGAAAAGCTGAGAATTTACAAGGAGGCCGGAATCAACCGGATCAGTATTGGTGTACAAACTTTAAATGATATGGAACTTATCTCTCTGGGGAGGGTGCATCGGTCGGAAGATGCCAAAGAAACATATGCCTTAGCAAGACAAGCCGGGTTTGACAATATAAATATGGACTTAATGTTTGCCATACCAAGCCATACTTGTGCCGTATGGCAGGAGACTTTAAAACAGGCGGTCTGTTTAAATCCGGAACATATTTCATTTTACAGCCTGCAGCTCGAAGAAAAAACCAAGTATTTTGAGATGTTTGAAAAGGGTGAGCTGGAACTGGTATCAGATGATGTAGACAGAGAAATGTATCACTTCGCATCAAAATTCTTAAAAAAGTCTGGATATCACCATTATGAAATTTCAAATTGTGCAAAACCCGGCTTTGAATGCAGGCATAATCTGAAATATTGGTCGATGGCCGACTATCTGGGGATTGGTCTTGGAGCTCACTCTTATGTGAACGGAGAGCGGTTCAGCAATGTCCGTGATTTAGCCAAGTATATCGGAATACTTGGATCGGGAGACGTGACTATACCGGCGAAGGAGGAAAAGGCTAGGCCAAAATGGGTTGAATGGCGGCATATCAACGCGGAATGGGACGATATAGTAGACTTTATCATAACGGGAATGAGAAGAGAGGAAGGGATAGGCTTAAGGGAATTTGAGAGAAGGTTTGGAAAGAAACTGTTTGAAGTCTATCCGGAGCAGGAAGGGTTGATAAGGGAATATGTTGAAAAAGGAATGCTCCTTTTGGATGAGAACCGAATGCGTTTTACCATAAAAGGAGTGGATGTGTCCAATACCATACTGGCAGAGTTTGTGTGAGATTAAATTATTGACAAACGATAATTTATAGCATATGATAAAAGAGAAATTATCGCAAAACAATAATTATAAAAATAAAGGGGTAGTGGGTATGGAGACAAAGAAATTTGATTTATTCGTATGTTTTGCAGCTTTTGGTTCTGCTTTATTGTCGGTAGGGTTGTATTTGGGAGGAAAAATATCAGCCGTATACAGCTTCCTTTATATGCCTGCGGAGGCCGTGTCTAATTTGGTCAGATGGCTTTCCTTTCGTTCAGCAGCAGGCAATATGGCTGCCTGGCTGCTATATGCAGGAATATGTCTGATTCCCGCAGGCTTTGTAATTGTAAAAAGATTGAGAAAAGGTCAGTGTACGCCAGATAATAAAAAAAGTAAAACAGAACGGACAGACTATATCCTTCTGATGCTGTCTGCTTATTTATTTTTCATGCTGTATTGTTTTATCAACCCCGGCATTCTATCTGTTTTTATACCCGATGGGATTGGTACGGAGTGGATAGATGCCTTACCGATTCTTAAAATTATTTTAGCTAATATGGCGTATTCCCTGGGAATCGGTTATGCTGTCCTGAAATTTGCCGCAGACTTTCAGAGTATAGATATATGGAGAAAGACCGAACATCTTTTGATTTTTTGTACGATCCTATATGTGGCGATGACTTGTTTCATCCTGCCTTTAAACTTGTTTCAGGAATATGAAAATGTCTCTTCAGCCGGAGGCCAAGCAGCCGTTCTCTTTCAATTCTTTTTAAAACTTTTACCTACAGCCTGTCTGGTAGGAATCATGCAATCCGGAGTTCTGTTGATCCATTCGCTGAAAGAAAATAAATATGAACGGGGAGCCGCTGAAATAGCCATGCTCATGGCATCCAGAAGCCGAAAGACCGTTGTCGTATCCGTTCTATGCAATATTGCTCAGAATGTGACTCAGTTTATCTTATGGCGGGGAACGAACCATGTGAATATTTTACTGAATATACCGTTCCTGCCTTTGATTTTGGCTTTTGCAGGGCTGTTACTGGCCGAATATATGAAGGAAAGTTCATCTCTTTATGATGATAATCAGATGATTATATAAATATAAAAATGGATAAGAGCGGAGGAGAAAATGGCGATAGAGGTTCATTTAGATGAGATACTGAAAAAAAAGAATATGACCTCCAAGGAACTTTGCGGATTAGTATCCATAACGGAAGCAAATCTTTCTGTGTTAAGAAGTGGCAAAGCGAAAGGGGTACGGTTCAATACGATCAACAAAATCTGCTTTTATTTGCAGTGTGATGTGGGAGATTTATTAAAATTTGATGGAGAATTGGGGGAAGAAGAAAATGAGCAGGGCATATAGAAAGTGGGGATTATTTGCTTTTATCTCGTTTGTAACGTTGATAGGCTTAAGCGGCTGTGGTCTGGCGAACCCCGCATTACAGGATTTGAAAAACGGAGATAAATTGATAGGAATATTTGTTGCGTTTGAAGAGGATTTAAAAGACTACGAAATGCAGAACGGAGACACCTTATATTATCAGGAGAAAAAGCTTGTGAGGGCAGACAAAAGTGTTGAAAAACTTACAGATGAAGAAATACAGGGATTTAACAATGGTTTTATTGTGGAGGGAAAAAGGCAGGAGAATGACTGTTATACCTTTGATAATATAGATGGGTATTACATGGGGTATACAGAAAGAAATTTTGAAGAGGACGGAGAAAATTATTCCGGTATGGATAGTCACTTTTCTGATGGAATATATGATACCCATATCGATTCAGAGGCAAAGGGATCTGAAGGAGATGACCGTATAGGAGAAGAAATTCATTCTTTACAGGGGACCATTGGAATCAGTTCCAAGAAAGAGGGGGAATTAGCAATCAATAATGTGTATGAAAGAGCTGACGGCAGCGTTTATACGAAGATTCCCGCTTCCAATGTCCTTATAGTAAATCCTGATTCCGGCGGCGGTGTACAGACCATGTCCGTTTCGGAAAGCTATGCTGCAAATTTGACGGGTACAGGCCTGTCAAGTAAAGAGAAAAAGAAAACCAGCCGTTTTTCCATCTCTATAGAACAAGTAAATGAGTTAAAAAGTGCCGTGATCAGAGAGATGGATAACGATCACGGATTGATTAAAATAGTAAACGTAGATTTGACCAAGAAAGATCAACGGCTGCAGTTGGATGGAAAAACGGAATATGTTATAGTTGAAGAACACTTTTTGGATAGAAGCGGAAAACCGTACAGTAAAAGAACGGCTTACGATTGTGCTCAGATTGGTGAAGCAGACGCATCCGGAAATGAAACAGTTGGCGCACACACTTTCTATCGGACTAAAAGAAATGGTAGAATAGCGTTAGTAGATGTAAATTTTGTGAGGTAGAGGTAGAGTATGAACAAATATATAATGGCGCTTGATCAAGGAACCACCAGTTCAAGATGTATTTTATATAATAAGAAAGGTGAAATGGTAAGTCTGGCTCAAAAAGAATTTAAACAGATTTATCCAAAGGCCGGATGGGTGGAACACGATCCGATGGAAATCTGGTCCACCCAGATTGGAGTTGCACAGGAGGCATTATATAAGATCGATGCCACCTATGAAAATATTGAGGCGATTGGTATCACCAACCAAAGGGAAACTACGGTGGTGTGGGATAAACATACCGGACTGCCTATTTATAATGCCATCGTATGGCAGTGCAGGCGTACCGCCGAATATTGCGATCAGTTGAAAAAAAGAGGACTTTCAGAACAATTCAAAGAAAAGACAGGATTGCTGATAGACGCTTATTTTTCAGGAACAAAAATCCGCTGGATTTTGGAGAATGTAAAAGGAGCCAGAGAAAAAGCAGAAAAAGGTGAGCTGCTGTTTGGGACCATTGAAACGTGGCTAATCTGGAAGCTTTCTATGGGAAGAATTCATGTGACAGATTATTCCAACGCCTCCAGAACAATGCTTTTCAATATTCATACGCTAAAGTGGGATGAGGAAATTTTGAAGGAGCTGAATATTCCTAAAAGTATGCTGCCTGAGCCAAGGCCCTCCAGCGGCGTTTACGGTACGACAGACCCTGTGATTTTCGGAGGTCCCGTCAAAATAGCGGGAGCAGCGGGGGATCAGCAGGCGGCTCTGTTTGGGCAGACCTGCTTCCAAGAAGGAGAAGTGAAGAACACTTACGGAACGGGTTGTTTTTTGCTCATGAATACGGGAGAAAAGCCGGTTCAATCTCAAAATGGACTGCTTACGACTATTGCCTGGGGACTTGACGGAAAAATCACTTACGCACTGGAAGGTTCTATATTTGTGGCAGGAGCTGCTGTTCAATGGCTTAGAGATGAATTGGAGATTCTCCATTCCTCTCCGGATTCCGAGGAGATGGCTCTGTCTGTAGAAGACTCCAATGGAGTCTATGTAGTACCGGCTTTTGTGGGGATGGGGGCTCCATATTGGAATCCGTATGCCCGAGGTACGATTTTTGGTCTGACCCGCGGTGCCAATAAAAATCATCTGGTTCGGGCAACCTTGGAATCTTTGGCGTATCAAACGACTGATCTGCTCCATGCTATGGAGGAAGATTCGGGCATCAAGCTGGCTGTGCTAAAGGTGGATGGAGGTGCCAGTGCCAATAATTTTCTGATGCAGATTCAGGCGGGTTTATTGAATACTGCGGTTCAAAGACCCAAATGTATTGAAACCACTTCTTTAGGGGCGGCATATTTAGCCGGATTGGCTACAGGCTACTGGAAGGATAAAGAAGATGTTATTGAAAATTGGCAGATTGACAGAACATTTCAACCGGATTTATCTCCGGAGAAACGACAGCGGATGCTGAAAGGCTGGGAGAAGGCTGTAAAGTGTGCATTGTCTTGGGCCGAGGAGTAAAAACAAGGGAGTAGGGAGTATAGTATACATGAAAAAATTGGAGATAGAGAACAACATCGGAGATTTCGTAGTCATAGATAATATAAGGGATTTTATGGTCTTAATGGACGATTTAAAAAATGAAGGCGGAGATATAGAAGAAAGGTATATCACAGCCTTAACGGAAGAAAATACGGATTTGTCTGCTGTGTCCGGATCAGAGCTTATTTTTGAAAACTGCGTATTCACCAGAGCGGTATTTCAAAAATCATACTTTAAAAATTGTCTTTTTAAAAACTGCGATTTCTCAAATTGTGATTTTAACAGCAGTACTTTCCATCATTGCAGGTTCCAAAATGTAAAAGGCGTAGGAACTGATTTTTCAGAAAGTGTATTTAAAAATACAGAAATAAAGGAATGCCTGTTCCGTTATGCGGTATTCACTTCCTCTCTTTTGGATGACTGTGATATAGAAGAAAGCGATATGACGGAGGCTTACCTGGACGATTGCAAAATAAAAAAGCTGGTTTTAGCTGATGTTAATTTAATAAGAGCAAACTTTTATAAAACAGCATTAAAGGGGTTAGACTTAAGGACTTGCCAAATAGACGGGCTCCTCTTGTCTGCGGAAGCAAAAGAGCTAAAGGGAGCCGTAGTGGAATTGCTTCAAGCAGCAGAGTTAGCGAAAATACTAGGCATTATTATAAAATAAATGGTATAATGAACACTACATATCATATCAAGAGACAAAATAATAGAGGAAGGAATTTTTATGGAAAATAATATATCAAAGGAAGCTCCCAAAGTATTAACACCCAAGCAGAGAAGCTTTATATTTGATAATCTCAGGGGTTTGGCCATTTGGTGCATACCGATTTCGCATTTTACCAGAGTAGGCGGTGAGTTTGTACACGGTTCTCTGGGCGGCATTGTTTATATAACGATTAATGTATTTGTTATGCAGCTGTTTATGTTTTTATCCGGCTTTTTTTCAAAAAAGGTGGATCGGGCGAGGGAAACAGCTTTTAAGACGTTTATGCTGCCCTATTTGTTATTTACGTTAGTTTTTTACATATTTCGATATTTTTATTTTGGTCATGCCAATTTAGACTTCTTAAAGCCTCCTTTTGCTTTATGGTTTTTATTTGCCGTATTTTTTTATCGATTTTATTTAAAAGATCTGGTAAAGATCAAGCATTTGCTTGCCATAAGCATTGGAATCTATTTAATTACAGGGCTTTTGCCTGTAGATACGGATTATTTTGCACTAGGCAGGACCATTTCCTATTTTCCATTTTTTCTAATGGGATATTACTGTACAAGCGAGCGGTTAAAAAAAGTACAATGCCTGAAAAAATGGCAGTGCATTCCACTGCTGGCAGTGCTGCTTGGCATATCTTATGGACTTGCTTACTATGTTAAAGTGCCGGTTGCTTTTTATTTATTAAAAACTACAGCGGCGGATATTGGTATTGCCTGGTACACAGATATAATCATGCGGGCGGTCGTACTCCTGCTTGCAGTTCTATGGACTATTTTGCTATTAAATTTGATGCCGAACAAAAAGAATTAT
The DNA here is from genome assembly GCF_004103735.1 of Aminipila luticellarii. Classification (NCBI taxonomy): domain Bacteria; kingdom Bacillati; phylum Bacillota; class Clostridia; order Peptostreptococcales; family Anaerovoracaceae; genus Aminipila; species Aminipila luticellarii. Next base: position 1,132,665 of record NZ_CP035281.1, read on the forward strand.
CTAGCGTATGTTGGGATGAATACTATGCCTATATATATGTTCCATTTGTTTGTAAGATATATTGTAAAAGAAAATGGATTCCCGTTCATAAACTGGACAGCCTATTATTTGTGGATATTTGGTGCAGCTTCTTTATGCGTTATCATCTTCTCCAGTCCGCCTATTGCTAAGGCTTATGATGCGGTATTGGATAAGCTGTATGACGGATGGCTTATCCTTAAGAAAAAAATGGTGTATGAAGAGGCCGAATAAATGAAATAAGACCGGAATAGATAAGGGGAACTTTTAAAAGAGACTGATTTTTTTGAAACAGTTTCTTTTTTTAGTTGTTTATATTGGAGGAAGTGGTGAAGCCACTTTTTTGTTGTCTATAATGAATGTGACAACCATATACTTTTAATGTGTACATATATTTTTTTAACAAATTTGCTCATTAAGGGGAAATAAATAAGACAAAGTTGAAGATGAGACAAAAAATTCAGTTAATTCTAAAAATTTATAATATTTTTTTGAAGCTTCTTGAAGCATTTTGAATCAATTTCATATAATTATCACAAATCAAGAACGAAAATGGTTTATAAAATAAGCTTTTATTCGGTCAATTTGTATTTATATTGTGTGTTTAGGAGGTAAAAAGAATGAAGAGAAAATGGACTCTATTTGTGAGCATCCTCATGGTGCTCCTGCTTGCGGCTACCGGTTGCGGAAGCACCAACGGAGCCAGCGGTGACGCAACAAAGGATCCCATTAAGATTGGTTGGATTGGTTCCCTGACAGGAGATCAGGCCCCTTGGGGAAAGTGTGAAAGCCAGACGGTTCAGATGCTGATCGATGAAACCAATGCAAACGGCGGAGTATTAGGCCGTCAGCTGGAATTAGTCGCTCTCGATACGAAGGGGGATGCCAATGAAGCAGTGAATGCAGTAAAACGATTGGTATCTCAGGATAAGGTCTGTGCTATCTTAGGACCAAATGCTTCCGCACAGGCACTGGCAATTACCGGTGTACTGGAGTCTGCGGGAGTATCCGATATTGCAACAGTTGCTACAAATCCTAAGATTACCGTGAAGGATGACGGATCTGTAAATAAATACAATTTCCGTGTATGCTTTACCGATCCCTATCAAGGTTCTGTGGCTGCCGGATACGCAGCAGATGTTTTAAAATATAAGAATGCAGCTATTCTGTATGACGTAGCGAGCGATTACTCTCAGGGCTTTATGCAGTATTTCATTGAAACGTTCGAGGCAAAGGGCGGAACGATCGTTGCGAAAGAAGCCTTTAAGGCAGGCGATACAGATTTCAGACCGCAGTTAACGAAGATAAAAAAAGCAAATCCGGATGTTATTCTGATGCCTTATTATTATAAAGAAGTAGCATTAAGTGCAAATCAGGCAAGAGATCTGGGTATAACCGCCACCTTGATGGGCGGAGACGGATGGCCGTCAGATACATTATTTGAGATGGCAGGAAAATCGTTGGAGGGAAGCTATGTTGTAAACCATTTTGACTATAATGACCCGGAAGTAAAACCTCTTACAGAAGCCTACATAGCCAAATACGGCACGACTCCGGAAATAAATTGCTACATGGTACACGACGCATATAAGGTATTATTAGCAGCTATAGAAAAGGCAGGAAGTGCAGACCCTCAGGCTATAACCGATGCACTTACTCAGGTACAGGTCAAGGGTGTTACGGGAACTATAAAGCTTGGCGAAAAAACCCATAACCCAGAAGGAAAAGAAGCTGCTATTCAGAAGATCCAGCTGAACCCTGAGACAGGTGAGTATGAGTATGCATTTATGCAGAAGTATGGTGCAAATTAGTATTTTGTCGTAGGACTTCAACCAAATAAGGCAGTTCCTGAAACTGCCTTATTTTAATAAACATGTTAGGAGGGTTTGCAGTTGAGTGTATTTTTACAACAGTTGATAAACGGTCTGTCTATCGGAAGCATTTATGCACTGATGGCAGTAGGATATTCATTAGTATATAGTATTTTAAATTTTTCCAATTTTGCTCACGGCGGAGTTATTATGTTAGGAGCATATATTGGGTTATATGCATTGCACTTATTACCTATGTCTTTTTTAGGAGCACTGATCATAGCCGCCTTAGGAGCAGGGCTGATAGCTGTAGTTCTGGAAAAGGTGGCTTACAGCCCCCTGCGAAAAAGAAATGCACCATCCCTGTATTTTATCATTTCAGCTATGGGAGCCTCTATATTCTTGGAAAATTTAGTGATAGCTACTATAGGACCAACCTTTAAGACCTATCCCGAAATTTTCAATCCTGTGCCGTTTACCTTTGGCAGTATTTCGGTCAGTCGAATTGATGTTTTGATGTTTGTCATCGCAGCAATCAGCCTGGCCATTTTAGTATTTATTATTGAAAAAACAAAGGTGGGTCTGGCCATCCGAGCTTGTTCTTATAGTTCAAGAGGAAGTAATTTAATGGGGGTAAATGTAAACCGAATCATCTTTGTCATTTTCTTGCTGGGAGGTATGCTGGCCGGTGTAGCAGGGATGTTGTTCGGGATGAAGTATACGGTATATCCGCAAATAGGTGTCATTACCAACAAGTCCTTTATCGCTGCGGTATTCGGCGGATTGGGAAGTCTGCCCGGAGCTGTAGTGGGAAGCTTGCTTTTGGGGTTGATTGAAACCTTGAGCTCTGCCTACATCGCATCTCAATATAGGGATTTAATTGCATTTACATTACTTATTGTTGTATTGGTAATCCGACCTAGCGGTATCATGGGAAAGATTACTGAAGATAAGGCGTAAAGGAGGTACTTTCTATGTTCAGTTGGTTTTACATCGAAGGTATCCTGATTCTGGTAGGTATCAATTTGATGGTCGTTTTGGGCTTGTCTCTGCTTACAGGCTTCACCGGCTTGTTTTCGTTTGGACATGCGGGATTTATGGCTATAGGGGCATATGTTTCAGCTATTTGCACGATGAATTTTGGTATTCCCTTTTACGCCGCCATACTGATCGGCGGCATTGCGGCAATGCTCGCTTCTCTTTTTATCGGGTATTTTACGCTGAACTTAAAGGGGGATTATTTTTGTATTGCAACGCTCGGGTTTGGGGAAGCTGTACGTTTAATATTTGATAACCTGCAATATGTAGGCGGCGCCAGAGGTTTGCCGGGAATTCCTTTAGACACTACTTTGACCAATGTAATTGTAATTAATATTATAGGCATATCCGCTATGGCCTTTTTCATTAAATCAAGACACGGAAGAAATATGATTGCTGTAAGAGAAGAGGAATTGGCTTCTCAGGCGATCGGAATCAATGTGTTCAGCTATAAGATGACTTCTCTGGCTATTTCTGCACTTTATGCAGGAATCGGAGGGGCACTATGGGCACATTATCTGGGCTTTATACAGCCTCTTATGTTCCAGCTGACTAAATCCACAGAGATGACCATTATGGTCATTTTCGGGGGCTTAGGAAGCATCACCGGAAGTGTAGTAGGCGCATTTATTCTGACATTCCTGCCGGAACTTCTCAGAGAGTTCGCTCAATGGAGACTGGTCGTATATGGAGCTGCGGTTATCATCATTATGATCACCAGACCGCAGGGGATGCTTGGCGGTATAGAATTCAGCCTCAAGGGCATTGCTCGCTTCTTTGGCAGACTTGGTCATAAAAAGGAAGAAGGGACGGTCAATGCAGCAGAAAAGGGAGGTGCAGAGGGATGACAGACGTTTTGACTATGAAAAATGTAACAAAGCGGTTTGGAGGCCTGACGGCAGTAGGAGATGTCAGTTTTGCCATAAAGGAAGGTGAAATCTTTGGTCTGATCGGACCGAATGGAGCGGGAAAAACCACCATTTTTAATTTGATTACAGCGGTATATACCTTGAGTGAGGGAGAAATTTTATTTTACGGGGATCCGATCGCAGGAGCCGATCCCTATGGAAAAGGCTTTGCAAATGGGGTAAAAAGACGCTTTAGCTGGAAGCCCCTGAAACCTTATGAAATTGCAGAGAGAGGTATTACCAGAACCTTTCAAAACATTCGGCTTTTTAAGAAGCTCAGTGTTTTTGAAAATGTACTGACTGCCTGTCACCGTTCAGGAAGCTACGGTCTTTTTCAATCCATTCTTCCAAGGAGAATACCCTTTACGAAGATCATACTGCCTTGGGCAGGCTCCTTTTGCAAACAAGAGGACATATTGAATCAAAAGACGTCCGAGCTGCTTAAACTGATGGGACTTTGGGAAGTGCGGGATATGGTGGCGGCAAATCTGCCCTATGGCATGCAAAGAAAGCTGGAAATAGCCAGAGCGTTAGCTTTAGATCCCAAGCTTTTACTGCTGGATGAACCGGCGGCCGGTATGAACCCGGAAGAAACGATTCAGCTGATGGAGTTGATCAGGCAGATTCGCGATGATTTTAATCTGACCGTTCTTATTATAGAGCATCACATGGATTTGATCATGGGACTTTGTGATAAAATTTTTGTATTGAATTTTGGGAAAGCATTGGCGGAAGGTACTCCCGATGAGATACAGGACGATAAACGGGTAATCGAAGCTTATCTGGGGAAGGAGGAAGATATCCATGTTGAAGGTAAACAATCTTAATGTACACTATGGCGGTATTCATGCCCTCCGAGGGGTATCCATCGATGTACAGCAGGGAGAAATCGTTACCATTATTGGTTCAAATGGCGCAGGCAAATCCTCCTTATTAAATGCTATAAGCGGTATGGTGAAATATCAGGGAGATGTGCTCTATGAAGAGCGGCCGCTTCCGAAGCAAGCTCATAAGGTTGTTAAATCGGGAGTTTGTCAAGTACCTGAAGGACGTATCATATTTGCGAACCTTACGGTACATGAAAATTTAAAAATGGGCGCATATCTTAGAAATGACACCAAAGGCATCAACGAAGATTTTGAAAAGGTGTATAATCTTTTTCCCAGATTAAAGGAAAGAGAAAAGCAGATTGCCGGTACGCTGTCGGGAGGAGAGCAGCAGATGCTTGCCATGGGCAGAGGGCTTATGTCCAATCCCAATTTAATCATGCTGGATGAACCCTCTTTAGGGTTAGCCCCGCTTTTAATCAATACCATATTTGAGATTATAGTAGAAATCAAACAAATGGGGAAAACACTTCTGCTTGTGGAACAAAATGCGTTTAAAGCGCTTTCTGTAGCGGACAAAGCTTATGTGCTGGAGCAGGGAGTCATCACAGCTTCCGGAAGTGCAAAAGAGCTTTTGGCGGATTCGACCATACAGGAAGCATACTTAGGTAAAAAAAATAAGTAAAAGAAAACGACGAATTACGAAATGTAAAAGCCGGCCTGTCAAACACCTTATTTGGCAGGTCCGGCTTTTATATTGCCCATTTTTGTCAACTATTTTGTCCGGATGCAAAAAATTATATGTTTTTTTGCAAGAAGTGTTGACATTAATACCTAAGAGTGTTAAATTAAAACTAGATTTAGCACTCAGGTGATGCGAGTGCTAACAAGAAAGGGTGAGAAAAATGGATTTAAACGAAAGGAAATTGAGAATACTGCAAGCCCTCATCGGTGATTTTATCAGAACAGGTGAGCCGGTTGGATCCAGAACTCTTTCTAAAAAGTATGCGTTAGGCGTAAGTCCGGCTACGATTCGTAATGAAATGTCGGATTTGGAGGATATGGGATTTTTAACACATCCTCATACTTCGGCAGGCAGAGTTCCTTCAGACAAAGCCTACAGACTGTATGTCAATGAACTGATGAGAAAAAAGGAACTGACGATAGAGGAAAAACAGGTAATATCGGAAAAGCTGCACAGCGATATATCGGAGTTTGAAAAAACCATTCAGCACGCAGCCAGCCTACTATCTGAAATCACCAATTTAACTTCTTTTGCTATGACACCCGAAGCAGATGAAGATCTGCTCAGATTCATTAATATTCTTCCGGTCGATCAAAGTACTGTAGTGCTGATGATTGTAGCAGAAAGCGGTAAGGTTTCCAATACAGCATTGAAGCTTAAGGTGCCGTACACGAGAGAGAATATTGAACTGCTGTCCAAATCTATGACGTACAACTTCAAAGGCAAGACCATCAGCGAGGCACTGACGGTGGATATTATAAAGTCCTTTGAAACGGATTTAGAGGCGATGGGGATGCTGGCACAGAATATTATGCCGAACTTCATGAAGACTTTAGAGAAGATGTTGAACGTAAATTTGTACATGGATGGATTGACCAATATCTTTTCCATACCGGAATACAATGATATAGATAGGGCTAAGATGTTTCTGGAACTATTAGATAAAAAAGAGGATTTTACCAAGAAGCTCATAAAAAGAGAAAATGGTGTGATTATTACTATAGGGAATGAAAACGCAGATGACATGATGCAGAATTGCAGTTTGATTACAGCGACTTATCACATAGATGGGAAGCTTGTGGGCAAGATAGGTGTAATCGGACCGACGAGAATGAAATACGACGAGGTAACTTCCGTTATCGAGTATGTAACTGAAAATTTGAACAATACTTTTAAACTGATAGGAGGTAACGAGGACGATGAGTAAAGAGCAGAAGGCTGTGGAAAAAGAGATCGCAGCAGATGATCTGGAAACCAAGGAAACTGAGGGTACGGAAGCGGCGGAGTCTACAGAAGAAGGGGCAAAAACAGAAGGGCAAGAGGCACAGCCTGAGAATGCCGGGGAAGAAAAGTCACCAGAGGCTGTGACAGAGGAAGAAGCCAATCAAAAGTATCTGAGGCTTATGGCGGATTTTCAGAATTATAAGAGAAGAACAGAGAAAGACAAAAGTGACATTTATGCATATGCAAACGAGAAACTCGTTTCAGAATTGCTTGATGTAATAGATAACTTCGAAAGAGCTCTTGCACACGGTGAGGGTGACGAAGGCTTTGTTCAGGGAATGAACAATATATTTAAGATTTTCAAGGGGGTATTGGAAAAAAGCGGGTTAGAAGAAATAGAAGCAATGGGAATCGAGTTCGATCCGAACTTTCATAACGCGGTGATGACTGAGGAAAGCAGCGAATATGAAAGCGGACATATTACTCAGGTTTTACAAAAAGGATATAAATTAAACGGTAAAGTAATACGACCAAGTATGGTAAAGGTCGCAAATTAGGAGGTAACATATCATGGGAAAAGTAATAGGTATAGACTTAGGAACTACCAATTCCTGCGTAGCTGTCCTGGAGGGCGGTGAACCTGTAGTAATCGCCAATGCGGAAGGAAATAGAACGACTCCGTCAGTAGTTGGCTTTACAAAGAACGGGGAACGACTGGTCGGCGAAACGGCAAAGAGACAAGCAATCACCAATCCGGACAGAACAATTTCATCCATCAAAACACATATGGGTTCTGATTACAAGGTTGAAATTGATGGAAAGCCGTATACACCGCAGGATATTTCAGCGATGATTTTAAGCAAACTAAAGGCAGACGCTGAAAGCTATCTGGGAGGAAAGGTAACAGAAGCGGTTATTACAGTACCGGCTTACTTCACAGACGCTCAGAAACAGGCAACAAAGGATGCCGGTAAGATCGCGGGTCTTGATGTAAAAAGAATTATTAACGAGCCTACCGCTGCATCTCTGGCTTATGGACTGGATAAGGATAACGGACATCACAAAATTTTAGTATATGACTTGGGAGGCGGTACCTTCGATGTATCTATTCTGGAGCTGGGTGACGGTGTATTTGAAGTATTAGCAACAAACGGCGATACGAAGCTGGGCGGAGATAACTTCGATAAAGTATTGATCGACTACATGGCCGATACCTTTGCCAAGGAACATGGCATAGATTTAAGAGCAGATAAAATGGCTCATCAGAGATTGAAGGAAGCGGCAGAAAAAGCAAAGAAGGAGCTTTCAAGTTCTCAGACAGCAAACATCAATCTTCCATTCATTACAGTGAGCGCTGAAGGTCCGCTGCATATGGATATGGATATCACAAGAGCGAAGTTCGATCAGCTGACTTCTGATCTTGTAAACAGAACGATTGAACCTATGCAGAAGGCTATGAAGGATGCCGGCGTAACCAATGCCGACATTGCGAAGGTAATCTTAGTCGGCGGTTCCACAAGAATTCCGGCAGTACAGGATGCTGTAAAACGAGTAACAGGCAAAGATCCGTTTAAAGGTATTAACCCGGATGAATGTGTAGCTGTTGGTGCAGCTATTCAGGCTGGCGTATTGACAGGTGAAGTAAATGACGTATTGCTTCTGGATGTAACGCCGCTTTCCCTTTCTATTGAAACATTAGGCGGAGTAGCTACAAAACTTATCGAAAGAAATACGACGATTCCTACAAAGAAGAGTCAGGTATTCTCCACTGCTGCTGACAATCAGACAGCTGTAGATATTCACGTAATGCAGGGTGAAAGAGAAATGGCAGCAGGAAATACTACGCTGGGACGTTTCCAGCTTTCCGGAATTCCGCCTGCACCTCGTGGAATCCCTCAGATCGAGGTTACATTTGATATCGATGCAAACGGTATCGTGAATGTAAGCGCTAAGGATATGGGTACAGGTAAAGAACAAAGAATCACGATTACGTCTTCAAGCAAGCTTTCGGATGAAGAAATTCAGGCTAAGGTCAAGGAAGCTGAAAAGTTCGCAGAAGAAGATAAGCAGAAGAAAGAAGAAATAGAAATCAGAAACAGAGCGGAAACTCTTGTTTATGAAACAGAAAAGAATCTGAAGGATCTGGATGCAAGCCTGTCCGAAGAGGAAAAAGCAAGTATTTTAGCAGCTAAGGATGAACTTTCAAAAGCTCTTGAAGGCAATAACTTAGATGAGATCAAGGATAAGACCGATAAGCTGACAGAACAATTCCATACGATTTCAGCTAAAATGTATCAGCAGGCACAGGCAGCTCAGCAAGGCGGTGCGGCCGGATTTGATCCGAATATGGCAGGCGGTACGGGCAATGCGGCTCCGGAAGGGGATGCACCAAAGCATGATAATGTTGTAGATGCTGATTATGAAGTAGTAGATGAAGATAAATAGTTGACATATGAACCTGCATGGGGTAATATTGATACGGTTTGAAGCTCTGCTACCTCTGTGATGGGGTGTGCAGGCTTTCAATAACATATGAAAAGATAAGCACTCCTTCAGGCAGGGAGTGCTTATAATCCGTTACAATGTAGTGTGCGGGCTTCGTAAAGAAGTTGATATTAATTTAATGCAGAGTGGAGAGAAAGAAATGGCAGATAAGAGAGATTATTATGAAGTCCTTGGAATTCAGAAGGGCGCCAGTGAGAGTGAGATAAAAAGTGCTTTCCGAAAGATGGCCATGAAGTATCATCCTGATAAGAACCCTGGGAACAAGGAAGCCGAAGAAAAATTTAAAGAGATAAATGAAGCGTACAGTGTTCTTTCCGACCCTGACAAGAAGAGTAAATATGATAGATTCGGTCATGCCGGCGTGGATCCAAGTGCAGGTTTTGGAGGCGGCGGTGCCGGCTTTGGCGGGTTTGAAGATATATTTGACATGTTTGGAGGAATGTTCGGCGGCGGCTTTGGCGGCGGCGGAGGAGGTTCCAGAAGGCGTAACGGACCGGCGAAAGGCCGGGATCTGCAGCAGGAGGTTGTTATCTCTTTCCAGGAAGCAGCTTTCGGCACAAAGAAGCAAATGCGTCTTACTAAATATGTTGAGTGCGACAAGTGTCACGGAACAGGCGCGGCAGAGGGAACATCCAAGAAAACTTGTCCGACTTGCGACGGCACCGGTGAAGTGCGTACGACTCAGAGAACGCCTTTTGGACAGTTCCAGAGCGTTTCTACATGTCAGACCTGCGGAGGAACCGGTCAGGTGGTTGAGAAGCCTTGTCCGGAATGCAGCGGAACAGGAAAGGTTCGAAAGACTGTTACTATTTCAGTAGATATTCCGGCAGGCGTGGATAACGAGTCTGTGATATCCATAAGAGGTCAGGGAGAACCGGGAACCAACGGCGGGCCTAACGGAGATCTGTATGTTGTAATCCGAGTCAAACCGCATGCGCTGTTTAAACGGGACGGTCAGGATTTATGGCTTGAGATGCCGATTTCTTATGCGCAGGCGGCGTTAGGCGATGATATAATCGTACCGACCTTAAGTGAAAAGGTATCCTATAGCATTCCTGCGGGAACTCAGCCGGGCACGGTATTCCGATTAAAGGGGAAGGGAATCAAAGGCCTTAGGACATCAAGGATGGGCGATCTTTATGTAAAGGTTGTTCTGGAGATCCCGACGAAATTAAATGCAGAGCAGAAAAAGAAAATCAAAGAGCTTGGCGAAATGTTGAATAATGATAACCATGGAAATAAAAAAAGTTTTTCAGATAAGATGAAAGAGCTTTTTAAATGAAGCGTTAAAAGGTTCCATCAAAAATAAACATAGAACAAACCGACACCCAAAAGTTAGACTAAAATCTAATGGATGGGCAGTCGGTTTTTTTTATCCAACCGGAAATATTGTTTCCGATTACTCAGACAAAATTTTGAATAATATTGTAAAAAAATTGGAATAATAATGTAATATGTGATATGATATTATGTAATAAATAAATCTATATTATGGGTTGTTTAATAATTTGGAGGTAGTTATATGTATTATAGCAATGGGAACTATGAAGCATTTGCAAGACCGGAAAAGCCGGCAGGTGTAGAATTGAAATCGGCTTATCTTGTAGGCTCCGGATTAGCGTCTCTGGCAGCAGCTTGTTTTTTGATTCGTGACGGACAGATGAAGGGCGAAAAAATTCATATTTTGGAGTCGCGGGAGCTGCCCGGAGGGGCTTGCGACGGTATAAAGGATCAGGACAAGGGATTTATTATTCGAGGCGGCCGTGAAATGGAGAATCATTTTGAATGCTTATGGGATTTGTTCCGTTCCATTCCTTCTCTTGAAACAGAGGGAGCCTCTGTTTTGGACGAATTTTATTGGTTAAATAAAAAGGACCCGAACTATTCCTTGATGCGAGCCACGGTAAATCGAGGAGAGGATGCTCACACGGATGGAAAATTCGCTCTTACGGAAAAAGCAGCTATGGAAATTATGAAGCTCTTCTTTACACGGGATGAAGATTTGTACGATAAGAAAATTGCGGACATGTTTTCCGGCGAATTCTTTGAGTCAAATTTTTGGCTGTATTGGAGAACCATGTTTGCGTTTGAAGATTGGCACAGTGCTTTGGAAATGAAGCTTTACATTCAGAGATTTATCCATCATATAGGAGGATTACCTGATTTTTCAGCCCTCAAGTTTACAAAATATAACCAATATGAATCCTTGATCTTACCGATGGTAAAGTATCTGGAAGCCCATCATGTGGATTTTCAATACAATGTAAAAGTGACCAATGTTATTTTTGATATGAAGGGAAGCAGAAAAGAAGCAAAAAAAATCATCTGCGAACGAAATGGGTCGGATGCTTTTATTGAGCTTACAGAAGAGGATCTGGTGTTTGTCACCAACGGAAGCTGCGTGGAAAATGCCTCTTTTGGAGATGATAATCATGCTCCGGATTTTGTTATTACAAATGGGGGATGCTGGGATTTGTGGCGAAATATCGCCAAACAGGATGCATCTTTTGGACATCCGGAGAAATTCTGCACCAATACGGCAGCTACAAATTGGGAATCAGCCACAGTAACTACTTTAGATGATAAGATTCCTCCATATATTCAAAAAATATGTAAGAGAGATCCTTTCAGCGGGCGAGTGGTCACGGGAGGCATTATTACCGTAAAGGATTCAAACTGGATGATGAGCTATACCTTAAACCGCCAGCCGCACTTTAAAGAACAGCCGAAGGATCAGCTGGTCGTATGGATATATGGATTGTTTACCGATGTTCCCGGAAACTATATTAAAAAACCAATGCGAGAGTGTACAGGTATTGAAATTACGGAAGAATGGCTTTACCATATGGGCGTGCCGGAGGCTGAAATTCATGAAATGGCCACCAAATCGGCTCGGTGCATCCCATGTATGATGCCGTATGTTACAGCATTCTTCATGCCTAGAACCAAAGGGGACAGGCCAAAGGTCGTTCCGGAGGGCTGTGTGAACGTTGCATTTATCGGACAATTTGCAGATACGGTAAGAGATACCGTGTTTACGACAGAATATTCGGTGAGAACAGCTATGGAGGCTGTTTATACGCTCTTAAACGTAGACCGCGGAGTACCGGAAGTGTTCGGTTCTTGTTATGATATCCGTGTTCTTCTTTCTGCCACATCAAAAATGATGGACGGCGGAAAGATGATGGATATGAAGCTGCCATTCCCGGCAAATATGGTAAAGAAAAAGCTGCTGCAAAAAATATCCGGTACGGTCATAGAAGATTTATTGAAAAAGTATAATGCGATATAACGCCGCATAAATCCTTCATAAACGGATACTGAAAGGGTTCAGCGAAAGAAAAAAATAGAGGCATATAGGAGTGTGAAACCATATGCCTCTACTTTATTTTTTGCAAAAATTTTTAATTGAAAATGGTCTTAGTTCATTATGGTTGTTTTTAATATAAGCTTTTATATTAAATCCGTGTTTGGTGTACGAGTACCGTCTTCGTGATATACGTAGAAGCCTTTGCCTGTTTTACGGCCTAAATTACCTGCGGCTACCATTCTTCGAAGAAGAACAGCCGGACGATATTTAGGATCTCCGATTTCACTGTAAAGAACTTCCATAACAGCAAGCTCAACGTCAATACCAATCATGTCAACCAGTTCCAGTGGTCCCATCGGATGATTTAATCCCAGACGCATACCCAGATCAATTTCTTCAATTGTTCCGATTCCGCGTTCAATCAGGATAAAGGCTTCATTCAGCATTGGAATCAGCATACGGTTTACGATAAAGCCCGGCTCGTCCTTGGAAACGATACAAACCTTTCCAAGCTGTTCACCGAGGGCAGTAGTCAGATCCATTGTCTGCTGACCCGTCTGCAGGCCTTTTACTACTTCCAGCAGATTGATCAAAGGAACGGGACTGAAAAAGTGCATGCCAACGAACCGTGAAGGGTTCTTTAAATGGCTTGCTAATGTTGTAATAGAAATAGAGGATGTGTTACTTGCTATAACAGCATCAGCTTTTGCATGTTTATCCACTTCTTCCATGATAGAAACTTTAAGGCCTTCATTTTCCGGAGCAGCCTCAATAATAAAATCAGCATTGCTGCAATCAGAAATAGAAGTGGTAAAGGATAGAAGGGATAATGCTTCCTTCATAGCCTCTTCCGTCATCTTGCCTTTTTTGACGTTTTTTTGAAGCATAGTTTCTACGGTTTGACGTCCTTTAGCCAGGCTTGCATCAGAAATATCATTGACAGTAACTCTAACACCTCTGGTGATGGCAGTCTGGGCAATACCCATGCCCATAAAACCCGCACCTATAATAAATAAATTTTTAACACTCATAATAACCTCTCTTTCAAAATAGTCACTACTTTTCAATAATAAATTTTGCAAATCCCAGTCCATTTGATTATATCATATCCATATATAAAAGTATATTGTATTTATATCAAAACACATTTTATTGTAAAAATACATAATTATCGAAAACTGTAAGATAACATGGCACTTGTGTTCCATATCTGATAAAATAATAATAAAAGTGGAGAGAAGAACAGGAAGGATATTGATAATGGAAACGTTAAACGTAGCAGCGGCTATATTGATTTATGAAAATAAAATTCTGTGCGCTCAGAGGGCAGGAGGAAAACAGGAATACATCTCTTATAAATACGAATTTCCGGGCGGAAAGGCAGAAACAGGAGAAACGTGGGAGAAAGCCTTGCAGAGGGAATTGATGGAAGAAATGGAGCTTGCTGTGGATATCGGTCATATGAAGCTTTTTTATGATGCGAAGCACGAATATCCTGATTTTAAAGTACGGATCCGTTTTTTTATTTGTCCTGTAGAAAGTAAACAGCTTCATTCCAAAGAGCATACTGCCATAAGGTGGGTTGAAAAACAGGAACTGGATAAGCTGGATTGGATGGAAGCAAATTGGCCGGTTATCGAAAAATTAAAGCGTACGGAGCTTAAAGCGTACTTGCCGCAGGATTCTGGCTATCCCGCAGGACAGCGCATTGACAAGGCGTGAGGCATCCTATATAATAAATAATTGTCGAATAATCGTCGTAAATTTGAGAGAGAAAGTATTGGTTATGAAGGAAAAGATGAAAACCCAGATACATACACATATAAATTCCGAAGGGAAACCGGAAGCTCATAGTCATCCGGAAGAGTGCCAACACAAGCACAGCCACCAGAATACGAAGGCGGTATTGAACCGTCTGTCCCGGGCAAGCGGTCATCTGGAGGCAGTGAAGCGCATGGTGGAAGACGGAAAGGACTGCAGTGAGGTTCTGATTCAATTATCGGCTGTTATTGCAGCCCTGAATAATACGGGGAAAGTCATTTTATCAGATCACATTACAAATTGTATTGTAGATGCTGTCGAATCGGGCGATAAGGCGGCAATCGACAATCTGAACAAGGCTATTGACCGCTTTATTAAATAATTCAAATGAGCTGGAACGGAGAGCTTACTGATGGAAAAATCAGCAGGCTCTTTTTTTATTCACAGGTTGGATATCCCTATCCAGGGCATAGAATGAGAAAAGAAGAAAAAAATAATCGAGTGTTTCATGGGACTAAAACCGCATAAAATACATGTTTCCGTCCTGTTAAAAAATAATCAGATTATATCCCCCATAGCGGCTTGTACAATATTTCACTTGCATTATAATAGTCCAAGTAAAAACAAGACAGCGTAAAAGCTGTATCAGACAAAGTGAAGGAATCAAGTGAAAGAAAGAGAGAAATGGAATGAAGAAAAGAAAAATAACAGCATTTCTGCTGATTTTTGCGTTGGCAGTCTCCTGCTTTGCAGGCTGCGGAAAAGCCTCGGGAGAAACAGCCAGAGAAGAACGAAAAGCCAAGGACGAATTGATTGTTGCCATAGGTGAGGAACCGGAGACGGGTTTTGATTCCACTACAGGAAGCCACGGTTCTATTACAAAAGTATTTTTTTCAACCCTCTTTCAGCGCGATAAGGAGCTTGGTTGGATCAATGATCTGGCAGAGGGCTATCAGGTGTCCCCAGATAAATTGACATGGACGGTCACGATTCGCGGCGACGCACTTTTCACGGATGGTACACCCGTAAAAGCGGAGGATGTGGCGTACACCTATCAGACGGCAAAGGATTCCGGCTCAGATATCGATTTAACAATGATAGACAGCATAAAGGCGGTCAATGATACGACCGTGGAATTTAAACTGACAAGACCGTATTCTCCGTTTATTGAGCGGCTGGCCTATTTGGGAATTGTTCCCAAGCATGCTCACGACGATACCTTTAAGGATCACCCCATCGGCTCAGGTCCGTATAAGTTTGTTCAATGGGATAAGGGACAGCAGGTCATTGCGGTCGCAAACGATGACTATTATGGAACGAAGCCCAACATTAAAAAGCTGACTATGGTATTTTTAGATACGGATACGGCTTTTGAAGCTGTTAAAGACGGCACGATTGACGTGGCTCAGATCAACGGAAGCCTAGCCGGACAGGCAGTCAAAGGGGCGAAAGTTGCAGATATTCCAAGCATCGAATGCTACGGTGTGTGTTTTCCGATGATTGCTAATGAGGGAAAACTGGCACAGGATGGAACGGTGATGGGCAATAACGTAACCAGCGATCTATCCATCAGAAAGGCTTTGAATACAGCCGTAGATCGAGAAAAAATCGTATCCGGCGTACTGAATGGTTATGGAAGTGTATCGACTACAGGCCTTGAAAAAATGCCTTGGTTAAATCCGGACGCAGTGCTTGATCCGGCGGAGTACGGGAACGTGGAAGCTGCCAAACAGATACTAGCAGAGGGCGGATGGTCGGATACGGACAAGGATGGCATTGTAGAGAAAAATGGACAGAAGGCTGAATTTAAGCTGCTATATACAGAAGGCGTCTATCGCCAGGAAATGGCTCTGGAATTTATAAAGGTAGCCAGTGAGATCGGCATTAAAGTCCAGCTGGAAAAGAGAACGTGGGATACCATTTTACCGGATATTCATAAAGAAGCTGTATTTTATGGTTTTGGTTCCGGAGATCCATCGGAGCTGTTCAACCTGTATTACGGCGGTTGTGCGGGAGGACCGGTTGCATGGGATAATTCAGGCGTTTACAATAATCCGGCTGTCAATGCATGCATCGACAAAGCCTTAAACGCAACGGATGAAGCAGAAGCCATCCCGTATTGGAAGGAATTGCAGAAATACACCTCGGCAAAAGGGGACGCCCCTTATTGCTGGCTTGCCAATGCAAATCACGTATATTTAATTGCAGACGGATTCAGCTTCGGAGAACCGGTGGTTCAGCCTCATGGAGGAAGAATCTTTGATAATGTTACAGAATGGTCCTGGGGAAATTAGCAGGATATAGGGATAGGATAATAGAGTAGAAAATGGAGCGGAAATGAAAAGGATTACGGGAACCTTCCTTGCCAAAAAGTTTATAAAATTAGTTACACTGCTGATAGCCGTATGCGTCATTACATTTGTTTTGATGGAATTATCTCCCATTGATCCGGTCACGGCCTATGTGGGTGCAAGTACTAAGGTTGGAGCAGAGCAGAGAGCCTTGATTGCGGAGCATTGGGGATTGAATCAGCCGCCGATGGAACGGTTCGTGCGTTGGTTTACCTCTATTATCCGGGGAGATTGGGGAATGTCCATGATTTACAGGCGGCCAGTTTTAGAAGTAATCGGACAGAAATTTCTTTCTTCTCTGGCACTTATGAGCATTGCCTGGATTTTGTCGGGACTCATTGGATTTATTTTAGGAATCCTTGCGGGAATAAAGGAAGGAAAATTGGCGGACAGGCTCATTTGTGCTTATTGCCATATTCTGATCTCTACACCGACTTTTTGGATCGGTATGCTGTTTATTCTGATTTTTGCAGATACGCTCGGCTGGTTTCCGGTGGCTATGAGTGTTCCCATCGGGGTGCTGGCGGAGGATGTCAGCCTGTTGGATAAGATCTCCCACATTATTTTGCCTGCTCTAACTTTGAGCGTGCTGGGAACTGCGAATATCTGCCTGCACACCAGAGAAAAAGTATCCGATATTATGAAAACAGATTTTATCCTTTTTGCTAAGGCTCGCGGTGAAAGCTCCGGGCGTATTGTACGGAATCATGTGATAAAAAATGTTTCTTTACCGGCCATTACGCTTCAGTTCCTTTCCTTCAGCGAGTTGTTCGGAGGAACCGTCTTTGTGGAACAGGTATTTTCCTATCCCGGCTTGGGACGTGCGGTCGTAGAATCCGGCTTACGGGGAGATCTCCCTCTGCTGATGGGAATCGTCATTATCAGTCTTATTTTTGTTTATGCGGGGAATCTGATAGCGGATGTGCTGTACCGGGTGATTGATCCGAGGATCGGGGAGGATTGGAATATATAATGGAAAATCATGCAGTCATCAAAAAAACAGAAAAGGCCGAACCGGTAAAAGAACGCTTTGGAATCCGAGAAAAAACAATTACATCCATTGTGATTCTTTCCGTTTTTTTTATTGCCATATTGGTTGCAGGCAGCCTGATTCATACGAATTCTTTGTATGTGGATCTTACGAATATCTTTATTCCGCCTGACGGAAATCACCCTTTCGGAACGGATTGGGTGGGACGTGATATGCTGCTCCGAACCGTGAAGGGGCTTAGTTTAAGTATGAAGATCGGATTGCTGTGCTCTGCCACCAGCAGTTTGATTGCTATGCTTTTGGGAATTGTGGCTCCGCTTCTCGGAGGAAAGGCGGATGCTTTTGTTTCGTGGCTGGTGGATTTGCTTTTATCCGTTCCTCATACTCTTGTTATTATCCTGATTTCTGTCGCCTGCGGAGGCGGGTTGAAGGGAATTGTTATCGGAGTTACCGCAACTCATTGGACGTCCTTGACCCGAATAATCCGGGCAGAGGTGCTGCAGATTAAGGAAGCGGAATACACCAAGATTTCCAGGAGATTCGGCAAGGGAAACTGGTTCATTGCAAAAGAACATGTGCTGCCGCATATTATTCCGCAGCTGGTGGTGGGAACGGTTTTAATTTTTCCTCATGCCATTCTGCACGAAGCTTCCGTTACATTTTTGGGATTTGGACTGCCCGCTCACGAACCGGCTATCGGAGTCATTCTTTCAGAGTCCATGAAATATTTGACAAGTGGAAAATGGTGGCTGGCATTTTTTCCGGGGATAAGTCTGGTGATGGTTTCCATGATGGTCAATTCCATCGGAAGGAATATTGAAAAATTGATAAATCCCAAGTCTGCAAATGAATAAGGAGGGGTGCAATAGAATGAAAGAACCAATTTTAAGGATACATCATCTGGGAATTACTTTTTCACAGTATACGAAGGGTCTGCGCAGAACGCCTTTAAATGTAATCAACCAACTGGATATTGAATTGGTTGAGGGGGAAATACTGGCTGTGGTGGGTTCCAGCGGCTCGGGGAAGAGCCTGCTGGCCAGTGCAATACTGGGCATCCTTCCGGGCAATGCAAAGCTGACAGGAGATATGTACTATAGAGGTCAGCGCCTGGATCAAAAGGAAAAGGAGCGGATCAGAGGCCGTGAGATTGTTTTGATTCCCCAGTCTGTTAATTACTTAGATCCCCTTCAAAAAGTAGGGAAGCAGATCGCCATATCCATAAAAAATAAAAACGGAAGACATGAAACCATAAAGGAACTGGTTCAAAGATATGGGCTTCAGGAGGATGTGGTGAATTATTATCCCTTTCAACTCTCCGGGGGAATGGCCAGAAAGGTGCTGCTGGCTACAGCCTTGGTGTCTGATTCAAAGGTTCTGATTGCAGATGAACCGACACCGGGACTGGATGAGGCTTCTTTAAAGGAAGTATTAAAAGATTTCAGAGGATTGGCAGACGAAGGACGTGCTGTTCTGATGATTACTCATGATATGGAGGCCGCTCTTAAAATAGCGGATAAAATTGCTGTTTTTTATGCCGGTACAACACTTGAGGTGGCCAATACCGAAGATTTTAACGACAGCGGAGATTTGTTACGGCATCCGTATACCAGAGCGCTGAATCGAGCCAGGCCTACTGTCCGGTTTGCCCCCATTGAAGGAAGTCAGCTCTATCCGAACCAGCTTCCCGAAGGTTGTCCTTTTTCGGATAGATGTGAAATCAAAACCGGGGAATGCCGGAAACAGATGCCGGAGCTCAGAGAAGTCCGAGGCGGAAAGGTGAGATGTATTCATGCGACTTAGTGCGGAAAATATCCGTTTTAGATATACAAAGGAACGAACCATTTTAAAGAATATCCATTTCCATATGGACAGCGGTGAAGTAGTGGGACTGACCGGTTCCAGCGGAGCCGGAAAAACGACACTGGGAAAAATTCTTGCCGGATATCAGAAGCCGGAAAGGGGTACAGTGCTGATCGATGGAAAGGCAATCGATCAGGGAGGCTTTTGCCCCGTACAACTCATTTTTCAGCATCCGGAAAAAGCGGTAAATCCAAAATGGAAAATGCGGAAGATCCTTGAGGAAGCAGGAATGCCCTCTGAGCAGTTGATGGTCGCCCTGGGAATTCAGAAGGAATGGCTGAACCGATGGCCCGGCGAACTGTCTGGCGGGGAACTGCAAAGATTCTGCGTGATAAGAGCATTGTCCGAAAGGACACAGTTCATTATTGCGGATGAAATGACCGCCATGCTGGATGCCATTACGCAGGCACAAATCTGGCAAGCAGTGCTTGAATATGCAAAGCTCCGCCACATAGGTATTCTTGTGATCAGCCACGACTCCTTTCTGATGGATAAAATCTGCAGCAGGAAAGTATCCCTTACCCATTTGCAGAACTCTTAAAAAATAATTAAACCTCATCCGGAAACCACTTGCTAATATAAAAAATATTATCCAAATTTATCACAAAGGATATTGATAATAATTTACCAAAGTGATATAATCGCTAATGGATATTCAGTAATATGCGATTGTTATCTTTAAAAAAAATAACGGTGCAAAATGAACTGAATATTTGGGAGCATTTATTTGCGACCCGCAATAATAATTACTTATATAATAGGACAAGAGGTGGCTTATGAGTTTAATTACGGTATTAATACTATTTCCATTAGTAGTGTCTATTGTGACATTCTTGGTCAGAAAGGAGAGCATCAGGAGTGCGATTTTAAGAGTTGGTGCAGTCGGTACAGCAGTACTGACCATCTACACGGCTCTGCAGTATTTCAACGACGGACTGCTCCTGTCATTCGGGGATACAGAACCGATTGATTTGGGGATGATGGTTGTTGAAATCGGTTTGGCTGTGTATATTATTTCCACTGGTATAAAAACAAAGAAGTATTTGCTTTCTTTGTTCTCACTCTTCCAGACCGGTTTAATTCTTTGGTTCGAATTGACCCAAAAAGAAGGAATTGAAGTGGAAACAGGCATCGTATTTGACAAGCTGTCCGGCATTATGATTCTGGTAGTAGGAATCATCGGAAGCTTGATTTGTCTGTATGCGGTTGGTTATATGAAAGCCTATCATAATCACCATACGGACGTGCCGGAAAGAAAATCCTTCTTTTTGTCAGTATTGTTCCTTTTCCTGTCCGCTATGTTCGGATTGGTTTTGTGCAACAACCTGATGTGGATTTATTTCTGTTGGGAGATTACAACATTCTGCTCTTACTTACTGATTGGTTATACCAAAACCCCGGAAGCAAGGAACAATTCCTTACTTGCTTTGACGATCAATGTGGGCGGCGGCGTGGCCTTTGCATGTGCGATCGTAATGATCGGTATGAACTTCGATACGCTGGAGCTTTCAACATTGATTTCCATGAAACCTGAAGCTTTGGTACTGATTCCGGTATTTCTGCTTTGTGTTGCTGCTCTTACAAAGTCTGCGCAGCTTCCGTTTTCAGCATGGCTGTTGGGTGCAATGGTAGCACCTACACCGTCTTCTGCATTGCTGCATTCCGCCACAATGGTAAAAGCAGGTGTATATCTGATTATTCGATTGGCACCGTTACTGGGAACCACATCCGTAGGCCGTATCATTACTTTGGTCGGTGCCGTTACATTCCTGGCATGTTCTCTGATGGCCATTTCCCAGAGAGATGCAAAGAAGGTTCTGGCTTATTCGACCATTGCGAATTTAGGCTTGATTGTTATGTGCGGAAGTATCGGTACGCAGGAAGCCATTTGGGCAGCTATGCTGCTGGTAATATTCCATGCCGTTTCCAAATCCCTTCTGTTCCTATCCGTTGGTGCTATAGAGAATCAGCTGGGAAACAGAAATATCGAAAACATGAACATTTTAATGAACGTATCCAGAAAGCTTGGAGTTTATCTGATGATCGGTATAGCCGGTATGTTCTTGGCACCATTCGGAATGCTGATTTCAAAGTGGGTTGCCATGAAATCCTTTATTGATTCAAACAATATCATTATAGTAATCATGCTTGCTTACGGCAGTGCCGCAACCTTATTCTATTGGGGTAAATGGATTGGAACACTTGTTTCTAACGGCAGCGCAAAGGATCATGAACATCACAGCAAGTTCTCTCTGGATGAAGAAATTCCAATCTTCCTTCAGGCAGCCATTGTTGTCGTATCATGTCTTGCATTTCCGATTATATCGAAGTTCGCGATTGTTCCATATTTATCTGAAACATTTGGGGGAGCAGCTATGGCTCCGATCGGAACAGGCAATCAAATTATCATGGTCATCATGATGAGCATACTTATTTTATTACCTTTAGGCTATATTCCAATAAGCAAAAAGGAAAAAGCCAGAATTACACCGATTTATATGGCCGGTGAAAATGCTGGAGACAATGAAAACTTCATTGCTGCAACTGGCGTAAAGCGTAAGAGTGATTTGAGCAACTGGTATCTGGAAGGATACTTTGGCGGTAAAAATTTTACATTCTGGAGTAATATGACATCTATTGCAATCTTATGCATAGGCGTGTTACTACTTATTTGGAGGTGGGCTTTATAATGTTGTTAGCAATTCGTATTATTTTAATCATTGTTCTGACCCCGTTGGTTGGCGGACTGCTTGCAGGATTCGACCGAATTATCTCAGCAAGAGTGCAGGGAAGAAAGGGACCACCTTTATTACAGCCTTTTTATGATGTATTGAAGCTGATAAAAAAGGAAAACATACAGGTCAATAAGACCTATAAATTTTACGTATATGTTTCGTTGATTTTTATCATTTTAACTGCTGTAATCATGCTGATGGGCGGAGATATTTTATTAGCCATATTTGTATTGACTCTGGGTGCTATTTTCTTTGCATTCGGCGGGTATGCCTCCCAGTCTCCGTACAGTATCATCGGGGCTGAGAGAGAGCTGCTGCAGATGATGGCATATGAACCTATGGTATTGATTACTGCGGCAGGTTTGTATATGGTAAGCAAAACATTTTTCATTTCAGGAATTATCTCACAGGATGTTCCGGCAATCGTTTACTTACCTGCAGTATTTGTCGGATTTGTATATATATTAACGTTTAAGTTAAGAAAATCACCGTTTGATTTAAGCTTAGGACATCATGCTCATCAGGAGCTTGTTCAGGGAATATCTACCGAATATTCGGGAAAAGAATTAGCCGTTATTGAAGTGACCCATTGGTATGAATCCATTATTTCACTGGCTTTCGTTTACGTATTCTTTGCTACAAGCAATCCGGTAAGTCACGTATGGGCTGTTATTGCCTGTCTGGTCGTATATCTGTTTGAAATCATACTGGATAACTCGACCGTGCGTGTAAAATGGCAGCTGGCCTTTAAATCCGCTTGGATTGTTACCGGAGTTGTGAGCATAATAAACCTTATGATCTTATCATTTCTTAAATTTTAATGGGATTTAAGAGAAAGAATAAAACTTTTTATATTTTTAAAATAAGCGGAATATATGTTTATTCGGAAAGTAGGAAATATGAATTTTAATACAAAATCACCATGGATATTACATTATGATGGCACAAGCTGCAATGGATGTGATATAGAAGTTTTGGCATGTCTTACACCGCTGTACGATGTAGAGCGTTTTGGCGTAATTAATACGGGAAACCCAAGACATGCGGATATTTTACTGATTACAGGCAGTGTGAACGATCAAAATATTCCAGTTGTTAAACAGCTTTATGAGCAGATGGCCGATCCGAAAGTAGTTGTGGCCGTAGGAATTTGTGCAACTTCTGGAGGCGTATTCGCAGACTGCTATAACGTAGTGGGCGGCGTAGATAAGGTCATACCGGTAGATGTTTATGTGCCGGGGTGCGCAGCAAGACCGCAGGCTATTATAGACGGTGTGGTAAAAGCGATTGCCGTATTAGACGAAAAACAGAATGCAATGAAGAAGTAATGTCTGATCGGAAACAGCGATTTGACGGAATGGAGATTTATATATGGGAGAACAAAACATTAGAAAAATTTCTTCAGATGAAATTTTAGCTGAGACTATAAATCTTAAAAGTGCAGGGTATCGTCTGGTAGCGATTTCGTGCACCAATAAAGATGGTTTAGAATTAAGTTATTCATTTGATAAGGACTATGATTTTATTAATCTGAGAATAAATATGGACTATGATACTGAAATTGAAAGTATAAGCTGTATTTATCATTATGCTTTTTTATATGAAAATGAAATCGCAGAGCTCTTTGGAGCAAAAATAAAGAATATTGCAGTGGATTTCAAGGATAAACTGTACAGGTTATCGGTAGAGACTCCATTTAATATGAAGAAGGAGGAGGAGTAATGGGAGAGAGAACAGTAATTCCTTTTGGACCCCACCATCCAGTGCTTCCGGAGCCAATTCACTTAGACTTGGTACTTGAGGATGAAAAAGTTGTAGAAGCAATTCCTCAAATCGGTTATGTTCACAGAGGACTTGAAAAATTAGTAGAAAAAAGAGATTTTAAACAATACACTTATATTGCAGAAAGAATTTGCGGAATCTGTTCCTTTATGCACGGCATGGGGTACTGTATGTCCGTAGAAAGCATCATGGGCATCGAAGTGCCGGAGAGAGGGAAGTTCTTAAGAACGATTTGGGCAGAACTATCCCGTATTCACAGCCATTTGCTCTGGCTTGGACTGACTGCGGATGCCTTTGGTTTTGAAAGCTTATTTATGCATTGCTGGAGACTGAGAGAAAAGGTATTGGATATTTTTGAAGAAACAACCGGCGGCCGGGTTATTTTTTCTGTATGTGATGTGGGCGGTGTCCGAAAAGATATTGATGCTGAAACACTGAAAAAAATCGTGGATATACTGACCGGAATGGATAAAGAGATCCGTGAGCTTACACAGGTATTTTTAAACGATTCAACAGTAAAAAGTCGTACGGTAGGTGTTGGTGTCCTTTCTAAGGAAAAGGCACAGGAATTGGGCGCCGTAGGACCAATGGCAAGAGCCAGTGGAATTAAAATGGATATGCGAACGCAGGGATATGCTGCTTACAAGCATCTGAAGTTTGAACCAATCGTTACAACAGAAGGTGATAGCTATGGCAGAATGGTGGTAAGAATCGAAGAAATTTTCCAGGCAATCGACTTAATCAAACAGTGCGTGGAATTGATTCCTGAGGGAGACGTAATAACTAAATTCAAAGGAAATCCGGATGGAGAATACTTTACTCGTCTGGAGCAGCCCCGTGGAGAGGTTATTTACTATGTTAAGGGAAACGGAACCAGCTTCTTAGACCGTGTCAGAGTCCGCACACCGACCTTTGCGAACCTTCCTGCACTTCTTGAAACGCTAAAGAATTGCGATCTTGCAGATGTACCGATTTTAATTCTTACAATCGATCCTTGCATCAGTTGTACAGAGAGATAATGGCAAATTTGTATAGAAATTTCAGTGGCAGCAGTTACTGCCCGAAATTTTTCAGTTAAAAATATTATGACTTGAAATTCAACCTTTATGAAACCTTTAAGGCTGAATTTCAAGCATGGAAAGGCATGGAAAATTAATATGTCTCTATTAAGTATGACAAAGACACTTTTTAAGAGTATCGCTCACGGACCCTATACAGATCTTTATCCGGTTAAACCAAGAGAAAATTTTGAACGTACAAGGGGAAGTATAGGAATTGATATTGAAAACTGCGTTTTTTGCGGAATCTGTTCAAAACGTTGTCCGACAGGAGCTATTACAACGGTAAGAAATGATAAATCTTGGAGCATTGAAAGAATGAACTGCGTTCAATGCGGCTATTGTGTAGAGGTATGCCCTAAAAAATGTCTCAAGATGAAAAATGAATATACTACTCCTGAACTAAAAAAAGTAAAGGATGAATATGTAGATGCACGAGTACCCGATAACGAAGAGAATAATTGAGATTTCCGAAAAATTTGCAAAAGAAAATCATGCGCAGGAAGTGAAACAAATTAACCTGGTCGTCGGAGAGTATTCGGGATACGTTGCCAGTTCCATCGAGCTTTATTTCGAGATCATTGCGGAGGACAGCATATGCAAAAATGCGTCGCTTCATATTGAACGGGTGAAACCCAAACTGAAATGTGACAGCTGCGGCAAATTATTTGAAAGAAAACCATTTTCATTTGAATGTCCGTATTGCCGAGGGGAAGGCCGACCTACAGAGATTGGGCAGGAATTTTACATTAAATCCATAGAGGTATGATAGGAGATACTTATGTCAGAAAACAATGAAATTGAAGTAATGCAATCTGTATATGATAAAAATGATGAAATAGCGGCAAAAATCAATACATCATTGACAGAAAAGGGAATATTTGCAATTAATGTAATGGGAGCACCCGGTGCCGGCAAGACATCAACTCTTATTAAGATTATTGAAAGACTAAAGGATATTACGCCGTATGTTATTGAAGGCGATATTGAAGCGGATATTGATACGAAGACTTTGCAGGCTTTAGGCGTGAAGACCATTCAAATCAATACCAACGGTGCATGCCATTTGGATTCTCCGCTGATTGGTGAGGCGGTAGAGACTCTTAATATTGAGAACGGCGTTCTGTTTATTGAAAATATCGGCAATTTAGTTTGTCCGGCAGAATTTCAGATCGGTGAGCATGTTAAAATGCTTATATCAACGGTAACAGAAGGAAGCGATAAGCCGTATAAATATCCGCTTGCTTTTGAAAAGGCAAACAGTATTATTATAAATAAGTGCGACCTTCTGCCCTATGTAGATTTTGATGAAGAATATTTTATGAAGGGCGTAAGAGCCTTAAATAAAACAGCTCCTGTTTTTAAGATTTCCAGTAAAACAGGAGAAGGCGTTGAGGAAGTCGTTTCATGGATAAAACAAAATGTAAAGTAATGACAAATAAAATAATAGTATCAGGAATTGTACAAGGGGTTGGTTTTCGACCCCTTACTTTTCGCGTTGCGAAAAAAAACAATATAAAAGGAACTGTTCAGAATATTGGAGGAATGGTGGAAATTATTGCCCAATCTTCTGACGAGGACTTTGAAAATTTTTTGTATGATTTGCAGCATGCAGAGTGCGAAGGCTGTGAAATCATCAATATAGAGATCACCGATATCACATCGGAAACCACCGAAAGCTTTGATCAATTTAAAATTATTGAAAGCACATCCAATGAGGTGGTGTCCATTATTCCGCCGGATCTGGCTACCTGCGACACCTGTTTGGAGGAACTGTACAAAAAGGATAACAGAAGATACCAGAATCCGTTCATCAGCTGTATGTCCTGCGGCCCCAGATATACGATTATGGAGGTTCTTCCTTATGACCGAGATAATACGACCATGGAGGATTTCCCTATGTGCGGCGAATGCAATGCGGAGTATATTTCTCCTGAAAGCAGACGCTTTCATGCACAGACTATATCCTGTTACGATTGCGGTCCGTATTTGATTTTTAAAGAATATGACCGTGATAGAAAGAATGTAAAACGGGATAAATTATATAGAAAAAAAGCGGTTCAATGTGATCCGCATAAAGTAAATATATATAAAAATAAAATAAGATTTCAGCGTGCGGTCGAGGTTCTAAAAAATGGCGGAATCCTTGCCGTAAAAGGAATTGGAGGGTATCATTTCGTATGCTCGCCGTTTATGGAGCACACGGTACAAAATTTAAGAAAGCTGAAGGGGCGTGAGGAAAAACCCTTTGCAGTGATGTTTGAATCCGTGGAGGCGATTCGAGAATACTGTGATGTGTCTGTTCCAGAAAAAAAGCTTCTGGAATCTAAAGCAAGACCCATCGTACTGCTTTATTCACATAACGAAAAAATGGCGCCGTCTACGTATAAAGGAAGCATTTACTGCGGTGCGTTCCTGCCTTATACGCCGCTTCAGACCATGCTGCTGCGGGAATGCGGGCCGTTGATCATGACCAGCGGAAATATTTCCGATCAGCCCATCATTCGGGAGGACAGAGAGATGCTGTCCTTAAGAAGTCCGTTGTTGGATGGGGTTTTATACAACAAAAGGCGGATCATTCGGTCTGTTGATGATTCTGTTGCAAAAATTGTGGATGGCAAAGCACAGCTGGTTCGCAGAAGCAGAGGCTATGTGCCGTACCCTGTTTTTTTGCAGGAAAGCAGGAACAATTTAAAAATATTTGCAGCCGGCGGGGATTTAAAGGCCTCTTTCTGTTTGTACAACAGGGGGAGTGCTGTAGTATCCCAATATTTTGGGGACTTGGAAGAACGTTCCATCTTGGAAGAATATAAAAAATCTGTGGACGATTTATCCAAGCTGTTAAAGATGGAGCCGGATATGGCGGTCTGCGACCTGCATCCCAATTACTTTTCCACCAGATTTACCGAGTCTTTAAATAAACCAATTCTTTATGTTCAGCATCATCATGCACACATTGCATCCGTTATGGCAGAGCATAATTTAAAGGGAAAAGTCATCGGAATCGCTTTTGACGGAACCGGATACGGTACGGATGGGAATATTTGGGGAAGCGAATTCCTGATCTGCCAGGGAGCGGAGTTTCAGAGGGCAGCTCATTTAAAGTATGCTCCTATGCTGGGAGGAGACCAGTCCATGAAGGACGCCAAGAAAACGGCAGATTGCTTTTTAGTGGAAGCAGGGCTGGAACAATATATCCATGACGATAGAAGTGATTTGATTCAAGCCGCCCTGAGAAATCACATCAATACAGTTCTGACCTCTAGTATGGGCAGACTTTTTGATGCAGTTTCCAGCATTCTTGGGATTCTGGATGAGAACCATTACGAAGGGGAATGTGCGGCCTATCTGGAAAAAGAAGCCCTTTTGGCTGAAAAGAGCAAAATCTTTCCGGAGCCCATGTCCTTTAAGATTCTAAGAAAAGATGATATGATAGAAATAGATCCGGCACCTGTTTTGGAAGTGCTGTGCAGATTCCGGGAAGAAACAGACCATACGGGAGCTTCTTTCCTTTCAAGGCGCCAGTCTCTGGCGCTGGGCTTTCATTATGCGCTTGCAGAGGCCATACGGAACGTATGCCGTCTGTTAAGAGAGCAGCATCAAGTGAGCACGGTTGCTTTCAGCGGCGGCGTTTTTCAGAATTCTGTTCTGACAAACCGTCTAATCAAACAGCTGCGGCAGGATGGATTTATGGTCTATTATAATATAGCCGTGCCTCCCAATGATGGGTCTATCAGTTTAGGACAGACGTATGTGGGTATAATGAAGGCAGAGCAGAATGAAAGTTTGAACATGTAGGACAGAAATCCACGGATGAAGCATTCGTGATTTTCTAGGGTAAAGTAGGTGAAATTATGTGTGTTGCAGTACCGGGAAAAATAGTAGAAATAAATGGCAGTACAGCTAAAGTAGATGTGATGAACAATACGTGTGATGTGAATATCAAGCTGGTTCAGGCTAAAATCGGTGATTATGTGTTGATTCATGCCGGCTGTGCCATTGATGTGTTAAGCAAAGATTCAGCGGAGGAAATACTCTGGATGTTCAAAGAACTGGAGGAGGAAGTGCATGATAACTCTTCAGCAGATCACTAGGGAATTAAAAGAATACGACGGAAGAGAAATTAAAATTATGGAGGTGTGCGGAACTCATACTTCCAGCATTTTTAAAAATGGTATACGAAGCTTGATCTCGCCAAAGATAAAGCTCATATCCGGGCCGGGATGCCCGGTCTGTGTGACGCCCTCCGTATATGTGGACAAGCTGGTGGATATTTCTTTAAAAGAGAATCACTGCGTTCTGACCTTTGGAGATATGATGAAAGTAAAAGGAAATGAACATTCTCTGACAGAGGCGGCTGCCATCGGAGGGAAGGTAAAAGTCGTGTATTCTCCGCTGGATGCCGTAAAGATCGCTACGGAAGATGCCAATACGCAGTATGTGTTTGCTGCTGTTGGATTTGAAACGACCACGCCGATTTATGGCATATTGATTGACGAGATTATTAAAAAGCAGATTTCAAATTTAAAGATTTTGACTTCTCTTAAGACCATAACACCGGCACTCACCTATATCTGTGAAAACGAAAAAAATATCGATGCATTTATAGCACCGGGTCATGTGAGCGTCATCATCGGCTGTGATGCTTATAAAGAACTGGCCGAGAAATATCATAAGCCTTTTGTGGTGGCAGGTTTTGAAGGCGAACATATTTTGGCGGCTGTTTATGAAATTTTTCTCCAGCTCAAAGAAAACAAAGCCTGCATGAAAAACATGTATATCAGTGCGGTTTCGGATAAAGGAAATATGCAGGCTCTTTCTGTTATCAACCAGTATTTTGAACCAAAGGACGACTTCTGGCGCGGTATTGGCGTGATAGAAAAATCCTCTCTGAGGTTAAAGCCGGAATACTTTCAGTATGATGCCGGAAGTGATTTTGATGAATATAAGGAGAGTCCGCCAAAAGGATGCAAATGTAAAGAAGTGATCCTGGGCAGAATCAGTCCGGCAGAATGTCCTTTATTTGCAAAGCAATGCACTCCGCTGAGCGCGGTGGGACCATGTATGGTATCCGCTGAGGGAGCATGCGGCATATGGTATAAAAACAGAGGAAGAGAATAAGAAGGAAGAAGTGGAGAAAAAATGAAAATAGATATATCCTATGGAAGCGGCGGAAAACAGACCAGTAATCTGATCAATGATATATTTTTAAAGAATTTTGACAATGAGGTACTGAATAGGCTGGAGGATGCTGCCGTACTCGATATAAAAGGCAGGATTGCCTATACGACGGATTCTTTTGTTGTCACCCCCATGTTTTTTAAAGGCGGAAACATTGGTAAATTAGCCATCTGCGGAACGGTAAATGATCTCTCCATGATGGGGGCGGAACCACGGTATCTGACTGCCGGATTTATCATTGAAGCCGGAGCGGACAGTGAGGTAATCGAACAGATCGCTCATACCATGAAGATAGCGGCAGAGGAAGCCGGTGTAAAAATCGTCGCCGGGGATACCAAGGTCATAGAAGGAAATGGCAACGTCTATATCAATACGTCCGGAGTGGGAGAAATCCTTAAGGAAGGAATCAGTATCCAAAATTGCAGGGAGCAGGATGTGATTTTGCTGTCCGGAAATTTAGGGGAGCATCACGCGGCCATCATGTCCGAGAGAATGGGAATTGAAAACAATATCGCAAGTGATTGCGCCCCGCTTTTCTCGATTGTTTCAGATCTTTTGGAAAATAAAATCAATATAAGGTGTATGAGAGACGTGACCAGAGGAGGGCTGGCAACGGTCTTAAATGAGGTTTCAGAAAGCTCAAAATGCAGAGTAGAAATCGAAGAGCCTTCTCTTCCGGTCAGTGATGAGGTCAAGGGCTTTTGTAATATTCTGGGACTGGATCCGCTTTATATGGCCAATGAAGGAAAAATGATTGCAGTGGTTCCGCCGGAGCAGGCTGAAAAGGCTCTTGAAATCATGAGAAACAATCATTACGGAGCCAATGCGGCGATTATAGGACGCATTACGAAAGGCACAGGGGTCAGCATGACCACAGTGCTGGGCGGAAACCGAATGGTGGACATCCTTTATGGAGAAGGATTACCGCGAATCTGTTAGCAAATTTTAATTGCACAAACAGGACAATTCATATATAATAATTTTTTGTGAATAATTGCACAGGACTCTATACCAATAGGGTCCTGTGTCTTTTAATGAAGCCCTGAAAGATATACATAGGAAATAAGGCAGCAAGAGAGGAAGCAGATGAAGGCAGTATACAAAAATTTTACGTTAGGAGCAATAGAAGAAAACCTATCCAATCTAATTAAGGATTGCAGTATGTGGAGTGATTTGAATGTCTCTTTTGAAGAATATGACATATTGAATCAGAAAATACAGGAAGCCATGCGCATAAAGCCGGATATCGGTCAGATGCAGAAAAGATATCCGCTGGTACATATGACCCATGCAGTATATGTAATCCTATACGAAGAATATCAAGAGGAAGAAGACTTTTGGAAGGTTTACGGAGATAAATTGGGTGCAGACCTGAGCCAAAACGAAAAAACCGTGCTGGCAAAAAACTGGGAATTAATACTGGAACAATTAGGCCTGGTGAAAAAGAGCCCGGAGATAAGCTGCGCAGAAGAATTGCCGCTTTTATCTCAGATCGGCATACCGAACAGCGAGTTGGAAGATCTGTTTGATGCGGTCAAGTACCGGGATACACAGGAAGAATTTCAGCCGCAGGTGTTGATGGAACAATGGATGGAATGCAGGAGCTATGCGGTTGGAGCCGCCACGAGAGCCTATATAAAATGGCATCCGGAGAAAGCAGCACAATTCCTTTGCCGTGTCAATGAACTGATTCATACAGATCAGGCGAAAGCGAGCAGTCTCAAATTGGACGAAAGGATATGGCATAAATTTTCTCAATGGCTTGAAAAAGAAAAGTACAGAGGAAGGAAACCTCCCAGGAGCTCAGAAAATCCATCTCCTTATTTAATATATGATTCTAATCAGAACCAATTTCATATGGTTCTGCCTCCCTACTCGGTCAAAAATGAATATGCGGATTCTGTGAACTGCATGATAATAGATAATGATTATAACCGGTATCATGGCAGAAGCAGGATTTTCAGTGATGGATCGAGAAGGTATACCAAAGAGCAGAGGGTGCCTGTAAAAGCAGCCAGATCTTACATTCTTCACTGGTATGAGGATACAGATGAAAGCAATTCTGTATTGGAAAAAAGAATCACAGGCCCTTTTGGGTATGGAGCGGCCATTTTTGATTTAAAAGGCAGACCGGTTCAAGAGGTATTTTCTCCGGAGATGTTTCCCTCAGAGCCCAGTGCCTCAGCACCGTTGCTACTGAAAAATATCCGATACAAAGAAAGCTTTGGAAAGCAGAACAGTCCCATTCTCTATTGGGATATACAGGCTTGCTGTTCAAATAATATTCCTCTTCTGGTAAGGCGGCTCGATGAGGATATGTCTTCCCTTAGGATAGATCCAGCCAGGTACGGAAAACTAAAAGCGGCTTCGGGAGAAAAACATTTTATATATCTGGAGCATAAACTGAAAAGCGGAATATACAGTATACAGCCGCAAGCAGAGGTTCCTATGCCGAAGGAGGAGGCCTATGGGCTTTTACATTTTGAGAATACAAATCTTTTGAAGTATAAGGGAGAGGACTATAAGGATCGCATAGGAAGTCTGAACGATATACTGATCACAACAGGTATGAATTATGATTCTGTGAAAATGCTGCAAAAAATAAAGACCATTGTAGAAAAAACCGGAGAAAAGAGAGACCCTTATCTGGATGAAAGAGGGTGCGCCGTATTGCTTCTGTTAATTTGCAGTTTTTGCGGAACGTATAATGAAAGGGAAGCAGAACTGCGTCTTGGTGAAGAACATAAAAAATGTGTCAAATATATTAGAGAAATTCTGTATTATATCAGCACACATATGCTGGATGCAAGGCAAAGAGCCATGATTCTGCAAAACTTATGGAAGAAAAATGTATCAGAGGAACAGCTGCACATATGCTTTGATGTTCTGAAACTTCAAACTGCCATTTTTGAAAAAAAGGAGAAAGAATGTTCTCCATTGATGGAGCGTCTGTCTGAAACACAAGACATAACTGCTATGCGGGCTTTGATAAAAAATAAAACAGATGAATCCCTGGGAATGAGACTGCTGCGGCTCATTGGGCTTCCTGCCATGAGAGAAATGCTGCATTTTAAGGAGAATCCCACTACAAAGTCCGAATGGATTGCCTGTTATGAAGCACTTTTCCATGGGGATAAGGTTAAAGCCGATTATCGGTTCCTGCCCACTCCTAAAATTACAGGAAATCATGAAGAGTTCAACACGATGGTGGATTGGAGCATGTCGGGAACCTATCATTCTCCTGAAATCCATTTTGAGGAAAAACAAAGCGAGGGCATAGCTTTCTGCGGCAGACGTTATCTGGACGTGCTGCTCTCCTGGTATATGAAATACATGAAGAAGCGAAGAAATCTGGCAGAAGACGTGAAAGAACTCATCATGCAGATTACAGATGTTGACGGGGCCTATCAGAGCTTGAAGCCTGAAATTCGGAATTCCATTGTTTTTTATGAAAGAGCGCTCCGAGACCGGTGCACAGAAGAAAAAAGTGTATTTGCTTCTTTTTATTACTGCGGATTGGCTTCTGTCATCTTAGCCTCCGGTGCATATCTGGAATTAGACGGGGATACCTTCTGCATTTGTGATGCATTTTTGCAAAAAATGAGTCAAATTTTTCCGGAGCTGGTAGAAAGAGATTTGCTGCTGGCAGATGTCTATACTATGTTTAATATGGGATTGACCTCGAGATAGAACAGAACAGGTAAAAAATAAATAATTTTATAAAAAACTATTGACTATATGGTAACTGTATACTTTAGAATATGAGTGGGAGGGGATAATGTGAAACTTTCACTCAAGATCAAAACAGCGTATGGAATAATAGCCATCGCTGACCAATGTCTGTATTTTCTTTATGGAACCTTTTTCTTATTTTTTACGACAACCGTAGTCGGATTGCATCCCGGTATTGCAGGAGCCATTGCCGCTCTTGGAGCCATATGGGATGCTTTAAGTTCTGCAATTATCGGATTCATTTCGGATCATACTCATTCGAGATTTGGAAAACGGAGAATGTTTATTCTATGTGCATCCATACCGGTAGCGATTGTTACTACCCTGTTGTTCACAGCTATTCAAGCGACCATGACCATGAAAATTATTTATTATACCTGTATGACTTTATTGTTCTGGACCGGGTACGCTTCCTTTTTTATTCCTTTTTTAGCCTGGGGAGCAGAACTTACAGAGGATTACAATGAACGAACACGGCTCAGATCCTTTGCTTATGTGGGGAATACTTTAGGTATGGCAGTCGGTGCGGTGATTCCTACCATTTTCGTGGATTATTTGATGAATATGGGAAGAACACAGGCGCAGGCCTGGCATGGAACCGCAGCTATGATTGCGGGTTGTGTTTTCTTATCCTTAGTCATAGGCGCCTGGATCATAAAAGAACCGGGGAATGTAAACGGCCAATCTGAAAATGAGAAAATAACTCTCAACACCTTTTGGCAGATGTCTAGGGATCTGGTCAAAGGCTTTACGGAAATTTTGAAATTAAAAAGCCTTCGGTTTGTCATATACGCCAGTATATTATATTTAGCGGCCAACACGATCTTTGTGGCAGACAGGTTATATTTTTATACCTATAACATGGGCCTGGATCCTTTAAGTATAACGGCTTTAATGGCAATAGAACCTTTTGCGGGGATGGTATTTGTACCGATTTTAATAACGACAGGCAAAAAATTGGATAAGCGCAGCCAATATATGATAGGAATGACCATCTGCGGCATGAGTCTGCTGATTCTCCGGGTCATAGGAACCACTAATTTTGCCGAGGCTGCTTTCATGCTGGTCGCTTTCGGATTAGGGGCGATTTGCTACTGGCAGCTTATGCCCGCTATGATTTATGATGTCTGTGAGGTAGATGAATTGATTAACGGGAAACAGCGGCAGGGAACTATTGTATCCCTTCAAGCCATGTCGGAATCCATATCGGAAGCAGTCGGACTGATACTTTTGGGGAACATGCTTCAATGGGCAGGCTTTGACGGAAATGCATCTGTACAGCCAAAGGAGGCGCTGCTGTGGGTAGAAAATGCCTTCACCCTGATACCTGCTGTTTTTATGTTTTTATCGGTCTACATGATCTATAAATATCCCATAACAAGAAAAGTGTTCAATAAGGTCCTTGCAGCGGTGGAAAAACAGAGGCAGGGAGAAGAAATAGAATTGGAAAAGTTTAAAAAGATTTTAATGTAAGCTTGTAATAATTCACCATTCGGTTTATGGTGAATTATTTTTTGCAGTGAACGGATATTTTTATCATATAATTATCGTAGCCGCACATAGAAAGTTCATCCAGCATAGTATCCTCATAAAAATATTCTCCCGGTGTATAGCCTTTTTGGAGCAGATCATCCAAAAGGGTCTGATAGCTTTTAAAGGCCGTATCAAATCCATTTCTATGGTATATGACTCCATATACGCCCGTTGGTTTTACGTGAAGATCCGGGTAGCTTTTATCCGAAACCTTAGTATATATGTGCGCATAGGAATAGTAAAGGCCGCCGGTGGGCATGTCACAGGTTCGGATGGTGCTCCCGGTGGAGAGGATCATATAAAGGCCTATGTCGTGACAATAATTGTAATGCATGGTGATTGCGGCCGCCATGGATCTGTCATCCGGCTTGCCGTTATAATCCGTCGTAATGAGATATTCCTCCGGCATTTCTATATAGGTGACTTTTTCGGTCTCTGCTTTCAGCCCCTC
The DNA here is from genome assembly GCF_004103735.1 of Aminipila luticellarii. Classification (NCBI taxonomy): domain Bacteria; kingdom Bacillati; phylum Bacillota; class Clostridia; order Peptostreptococcales; family Anaerovoracaceae; genus Aminipila; species Aminipila luticellarii. The sequence continues at coordinate 1,168,489 of NZ_CP035281.1, forward strand.
CTCTGTAATATCGGTTTTTGTCTGAATATAACTGCTGATCCACTGAAGTTCCTTTATTTTGTTTTCAACCTCTCTTTGCTTTTCGTGAAGAAGCTGAATAAGGCTTTGGGGCGTTCTGGTGTCCAGATAATTTTTAATTTCCTTTAAAGGCATATCGAGCTCCTTTAACATGGAAATAATCTCAAAAACCTCAATCTGTTGATGGGAGTAATATCGATAACCATTTTCTCCGATGATTTCAGGTGAAAAAAGTCCAATTTCATCGTAGTGAAATAAAGTCTGTTTTTTTATGTGAAACAGTCTTGCCAGTTCTCCCGTAGTAAAATAATTCTGTTTCATTAATTCCATTGTCTGTTCTCCTTTTTTATTCTGCGGTGGTTTTCGTATTCCGGATTGCCTAAACCGTACTGCTTTAGTATAATGTATGGACAAGGTATTTTTATATTATAACCTATTTGGGAAAATATAGAAGCCTGATTCTTTGATTAAATAGGGGAATAAGGCAGAATATTTAAAGATTTTTAAACGAGGTTGGAAATGAACTATATTGAGACAAAGATTTATACGAGCAGAACTGGAATAGAACACATTCTCAATGTGCTGTCCGAAATGGGCATAGAGGATGCGGTGATAGAAGATCCTTCGGATATAGAAGAGCTGATGGATAAGAAACATTCGTACGATTGGGACTACGTGGATGCCCGTGTGATGGAGCAGATTCATGAAGAACCGGCTGTCATTTTGTATATGGAGGATTCCCCGGACGGAGAAAAAGGGGTACAATCGGTAAAACAGGCAGTCGCCGAACTAAAAAAACGTATGGATATGGGAGCATTCGGCCAACCGCTTTCTTTTGGAAGGATGGAAGTGGAAACTAAAAGGGTTCGGGATGAAGAATGGAAGGATAAATGGAAAGAATTCTTTAAGCCCGCAAAAATAACGGACAGAATCGTCGTAAAGCCTACTTGGGAGACCTATGAAAAGCAGTCAGAAGAAGAGCAGATCATTGAAATCGATCCGGGTATGGCCTTTGGTACGGGAACTCATGAGACGACAACCCTCTGCATCAGGCTGATGGAAAAGTACGGCCGGGAGGGAGATGCTGTGCTGGATGTGGGATGCGGATCCGGTATTTTATCTATTGCAGCAGCTTTAATGGGCATAAGGAATATTCTTGGCGTGGACATCGACCCGATAGCCGTTGAGGTTTCTAAAGAAAATGTTGCATTAAACGGGTTTGCCGACCGCGTGACTATTCAATATGGTGATTTGACAAAAGGCATCGATTATAGAGCGGATGTGGTGGTGGCCAATTTAATGGCAGATCTGGTCATGATGCTGTCCTGTGATGTGGCGAAGCATCTAAAAGACGGCGGAATTTTTATCTCTTCCGGTATTTTGATCGAGAAGGAAGGGCAGGTTTCGGAAGCTATTCGGAAAAATGGATTTGAAGTAATAGAAATAGCAGAGCAAGGTGATTGGTGCGCCATAGCAGCGAGGTTAAAATAAATGAGCAGATTTTTTACTACGGACGATAATATTGGGGATAAGACCATAAAAATAACAGATAAACAGGACATCCAGCATATGATGAAGGTGCTCCGACTGCGAGAAGGGGATCGGATCGATATATCCGATTCGGTGAAATGGGAATATGAAACTGAAATCCTATCTATGAACAAAGAGGTGGTTGAGGCAATTATACTGGATAAGCAGAAATTTACCAACGAACCCTTTCTTAAGGTAACCCTGTTTCAGGGCATTCCAAAACAGGGGAAGATGGAATTCATTATACAAAAAACAGTGGAACTGGGGATTTATGAAATCGTACCAGTCTTTACAGACCGAACGATTGTGACGGATAACGGAAATTTTTCCAAAAAGATTGAGCGCTGGCAAAAGGTTTCCGATGAAGGGGTCAAACAGTGCAAGAGAGGAATTATCCCTGCTATTTGTCAGCCCCTGGCTTTTCGGCAGATGCTTGGGTTGCTGGAAGGCTTTGATCTGGTACTCTTTCCCTATGAAAATGAGGAGAGAAGGACCATAAAGGATGCATTGAGAGAGCTGGAACATCAGCCGGAAACGGCCGCTATCATCATCGGGCCGGAGGGCGGATTTTCGGATAAGGAAGCAGAGCAGCTGAAACAAATCCGTTCCCAATGCGTTACCTTAGGGAAAACCACACTCCGAACAGAAACTGCGGGAATGGCAGCTTTGGCCATGGTTATGTACGAGCTGGAGCTTTAAAAAATTTAAAACCAGCGTGTTTAAACAGACCCTTGACAAGGTATATATTTCATATAAAATAAAATCTTTACTGGATATTGACTGGTAAAGAAGGTATAATGTAGAAAAAGTATTGGTTATGTTTTTTATGTTTGGGAGGTAAAAGGTATGAGTGAAAAAAATTTTTTTGTATGCAAACATTGCGGTAACTTAGTTGAAATGGTTCATAGCTCCGGCGCACCAATGGTCTGTTGCGGAGATCCAATGACAGAGCTTGTAGCCAATACAGTAGAAGCAAGTGTTGAAAAACATATACCTGTGGTAACTGTAGAGGGCAATGTTGTACATGCTAAGGTCGGTTCCGTTGAGCATCCGATGGTTGAAGAACACTTCATTCAATGGATCTATTTAAAGACTTCAAAGGGTGTGCAAAGAAAGCATCTGGCACCCGGAGAAAAACCGGAAGTGGAATTCCATATGGCTATGGATGAAAAGCCGCTGGAAGTTTACGAATATTGCAACTTACACGGACTTTGGAAAGCAGAAGTAAAATAGTAAGATCATAAAACAGGAGCTGATACATGTGTATCAGCTCTTTTTGTACACGTAAAACCTGACGTTTAACGCCGGGGTGGTTTTTTGATATCATTTGGAACGCTCTCTCATATAATGGTATATATATTGGTTTAACAGAAATGGAGAGAGGTTTATATGGCAATTAAAATTTTTATTGATCAGGGACATAACCCGCAAAACCCAAACGCCGGTGCGGAAGCAAACGGAGTAAGGGAACAGGACATTACGTATGAAGTGGGCGTCAGACTGGCAGCTCTTTTAAACAGCAACCCCAATTTTGAAGCGGAGCTTTCGAGAAATTCCCCTACGGAGGTACTTGGAACAAGCAATGCCACCAGCCTTCAGGCCAGAGTCTATGCCGCCAATTCCTGGGGCGCAGATTTCTTTATAAGCCTGCACTGTAATTCCAGCGAGATAACGGAGGCCAGCGGAAGCGAGGCTTTTGTCTATAGGAATGACAGTCCGGCTTATGATATGGCGATTCGATTACTGGAGGGACTTCATTATATGACGGGGCTGGAAAACAGAGGCGTATTTGTACGGCCGTCCTTATATGTACTCAGAGCGACGGATATGCCGTCTGTTCTTGTGGAAATGGGATATATAACCAATGTCAACGATGCGTATCTTATGACCAGTGATCCGCAAAGCTTTGCAAGAGGACTCTACAACGGAATTTTATTACACTATGGCATGCTTTAAAAGGCTTCATGCTATGCTGTAAAGCAGATAGAGGATAAGGGAAGGACGGCAGAGCAAGTGCCGCCCTTCATTCAATTTTCTAAAATATTTTTGAAGAAGTTCGAACTGCTTTTTCCGGGAGGGCGAAGAAATCTTCCCAGTTGGTACAAGCATTGCGGATCCCGGGAAATTTTATTTACTTTTTGACTACAGGTCAGAGAAGCCTTAAAGCCCATTTCCTTGATGAGGGACTCTGACTTTTCTGTGTAATAGCCGAAAGGATAGACAATGGTATTGGGCGTGGTGCCGGTATAGTCGATGATTTCCTGCTGAAGGCGTCCGATGTCGTCTTCAAAATTTTCTTTATAGATTTCAAGAGCTTCCCCAGATTTTTCACTGCATCCTTTCCTTCCGTGATCATACGTATGCATGTCGTAGGTATGATTTTGTATTTCCACATGACCGGACAGGATCATTTCATTGATCTGATTCCATGTTAAATAAGAGTAATAGGCATTATTGACTTTGATCAGGCTGTATCGGTCTGTTTCGCAGCCCAGAATGGAAATAACGGCCTTTTCATTGTATTCCTTAAGCAAAGGAAAGGCATAGAGATAATTGTTGTAAAAACCATCGTCAAAGGTCAATATTACAGGTTTCTCAGGCAAGGGCGCACCGTTATATACATAGTCGATCAATTCGCTCATGGTAATGGTGCTATACCCGTTCTCCTTTAAATATTTTAAATCATTTTCAAATAAATCCGGAGAAATAAAATATTGATTTTGGAGTTTTTTGTCTTTCACTAATCCGTGATACATTATAATAGGCAGGTCTATTTTATCTGAGTCCGATGCTTTCTCTTTTACTGAAATGGATGTGCTGTTCCCCACTGAGGGCGGAGATACGTACAGCTTACAAAGAATGGAAACCGACAGTATCACGATACATATTGTCAGGGAAGACCATATTGCAGGCCAGATAAATTTATGAAATCGCATGTTAACCTCCCATATGTTAATATATAAACTATATGAACAGAGGGGATAAAATATGATTTTACTGAGTTGAAAAAAAGACTCGGATAGGATATGATAGATTGAATACAATGTGGAGGACGTAGAAAATGCGGGTTGGAATAAAAACGCTGGGATGTAAGGTAAACCAATATGAAAGCGAAGCAATAAAGGAAAATTTTAAAAAGAATCATCATGAAATCGTAAACGAGAATGAGTTTGCGGATGTTTATATTATTAATACATGCACCGTGACCAGTCTGGCAGACAGAAAATCCAGACAGTATATCAGAAGAATGAAAAAAATCAATCCGGACAGCATTGTTGCCGTAACGGGATGCTACGCTCAGGTAAGTCCGAAGGAGGTGGCAGCCATAGAGGCGGTGGATATTGTCACCGGAACGAATCAAAAAAGTAAGCTGGTGGAGCTGGTTGAAAATTATAAAAAGACTTCTTCTAGCGAAACAGAGAACGTGGTAGAGGAATATGAACAGCTTTGCGAATATGAAGAAACCGGGATCATCACTTCGATGGAATCCAGAACAAGAGCCTATATTAAAATACAGGAAGGGTGTAATCGGTTCTGCTCGTATTGTGTGATTCCTTATGCCCGGGGAAAGGTTCGGAGCCGGGCGGTGAGCGACATTATTCGGGAAGCTGAAAGCCTTATAGCGCAGGGGTTTAAGGAAATCACCCTGACGGGTATCAACACAGCTCTATATGGCACAGAAGAGGGATTTAAAGAAAAGAATCCTATAAAGGAAGGGCTTCAAGGCATCGAAATAATCCTCGATGAATTGGAACGGCTGGCGGGAGATTTCAGAGTTCGGTTGAGTTCTCTGGAACCGACTGTTATTAATGCGGAGTATGTGGAAGGGCTTTTAAAATATAAGAAACTTTGTCCCCACCTGCACTTATCCGTTCAAAGCGGAAGCAATAAAATACTGAAGGCTATGAACAGGCGGTATGGCCGGGAGGACTATCTGGATATCGTACGGGTCTTAAGGAATTTTGATGGGGGATATGGCCTTACTACGGATATCATTGTAGGCTTTCCGGAGGAGACGGAAGAGGATTTTAAAGAAAGCTTAGATGTGATTGAAAAGGCTGAATTCTGCAAGGTGCACGTGTTCAAATATTCCAAAAGGGAAGGAACAAGGGCGGCTTTAATGAAAGGCCATGTGTCTTTCGAGGTCAAGAACAGAAGAAGTGAGGAAATGATTGCAGTGGGCAATCGGGTGTCCCAAGGCTTTTTTCAAGATCAGCTCAATACGGAGCGAACTGTTTTGATTGAAGAATATATAGAAGAAATCAACTGTCTGACCGGCTATACGGAAAATTATATAAAAGCCTATATCAACTGTGAGAGCCTGTCTTTCGAAAAACTGCTCAATACCTTTGTACCTGTGAAGCTGACAGAGCTTTATAAGGATGGAGTCCTGTGCCGGTTAAATCCTTGACAAAAACGATTAAAATTTAACGGCGGTAAATGAGAGTATTCCTTGAAAATTAACATAAAATGGAGTATAATAATAGAATCATGAAGCTGAAAAAGGAGTTGAACATATGGCAGAATGTATCTTTTGTATGATCGCAAATAAAGAAATACCATCCAAGATAGTATATGAAGATGATCAAATCATTTGCTTTCACGATTTAGAACCTCAGGCACCTGTTCATGTTCTGATTATTCCCAAGAAGCACATTTCGTCTCTGGATGATATAACCGGTGAAGATCAGGAATTACTTGGACATATTATGTTAAAAGTGAAGGATATTGCAAAAGAGCTTGGACTTGAAAATGGGTACAGGCTTGTAAATAATTGCGGTGAAGATGGTTTTCAGACTGTAAAGCACTTACATTTTCATCTCTTGGGGAAAAGAAAAATGACCTGGCCTCCAGGTTGATGAAAAATTTGCTTGCCTTATGGGACAAATGATAGTATAATACATACGTTGTAGATAAAACCGTTGGACCAGCATTCGTTAGTTCATGAGAGGTCAGGAGGTGAATTGGATACATGGCACAAGTAGTTGTAAGAGAAAACGAAAGTTTAGAAAGCGCTCTTAAAAGATTTAAGCGTTCTTGCGCAAGAGACGGCGTAATGTCAGAATTAAGAAAAAGAGAACATTATGAAAAGCCAAGCGTAAAGAGAAAGAAAAAGTCTGAAGCTGCAAGAAAAAAGGCTAAGAAGTTTTAGTCCACTGTTTTTGTAGAAGTAGATTAGAGGTGTTTTAATTGACCTTAAAGGAAAGATTGACAAATGACTTCAAAGAAGCGATGAAAGCAAGGGATGAAGTCAGAAAGAATACAGTAAATTTTGTTCGTGCTGCTATTAAACAATATGAAGTGGATAATAGAGCCGAGCTGGACGATGAAGGTGTTTTGGCAATTTTAACAAAACAAGTCAAAATGAGAAAAGACGCCCTCGCTGATTTTGAGAAAGCTGGAAGAACAGATCTTTTAGATTCCTACAACAAGGAAATAGAAATCCTGATGTCCTATTTACCGGAACAGATGTCCCCTGAGAAGATTGCGGAAGTTGTTAAAGAAACGGCTGCCGGCATGGGTATCGAAAGCGGAAAACAAAATATGGGAAAGCTGATGGGAGCTGTTATGCCAAAGGTTAAAGGATTAGCTGACGGCGGAGCAGTGAAAAAAGCAGTAGAAGAATTTCTATCAGAATAAAACATGTAACACCCCGATTGTATGATTGGGGTGTTTTTTCTTGAAGGATTGTGTGCCATATCTGTGATATGGCTCTGCACCGCCTATAAAAAAATTTTTAGATTGAATCCCTACTAAACCCATGGTAAAATAGTAGTATATCTTGTGAAAGTGGGTAGAAAAATGAAAGTATCAACAAAAGGAAGATATGCTTTAAGATTGATGATCGATTTGGCAGAACACAATACGGGTGAATATATCTCACTTAAAGACATATCCCAGAGACAAGGCATATCGACAAAATATCTTGAACAAATTGTCAGCCAGCTTGGTAAAGCCGGCTATTTAAACAGTGTCAGAGGACCACAGGGCGGATATAAGCTTGCAAGAGCGGCAAAGGACTATACAATCGGTGATATTTTGAGGGTCACAGAAGGAAAATTTGCGCCGACTACCTGCCTTTTGGATGAAAAGAACCAGTGTGAAATGTATGAGGAATGTGCTACGATTTCATTTTGGGAAGGGCTGTATGATGTGATAAACAAATATATTGATTCTTATACGTTGGAGGATATAGTAGAGCAGCACCGTCAGAAAGGAATGTGGGACTATAGTATATAAAACTTATAGGAGGTTTATGTGATGTCCGGAATATATAACAGTTTAACAGAATTAATCGGAAATACGCCGCTTTTGGCGTTGAACAACTATAACCGAAACAGAGGGCTGAAAGCTGAAATTATTGCAAAGCTGGAATATTTTAATCCGGCCGGCAGTGTAAAGGATCGGGTGGCTCTAAATATGATAAATGATGCAGAACAAAAGGGACTGCTGAAACCCGGCAGTGTGATCATAGAGCCTACCAGCGGAAATACAGGTATAGGACTGGCCGCCGTAGCTTCTGCCAGAGGATACCGGGCTCTTTTGACCATGCCGGATACCATGAGCATAGAACGCAGAAATCTGCTGAAAGCTTTTGGCGCAGAAATTGTTCTGACAGAAGGTGCCAAAGGAATGAAAGGTGCTATTGAAAGAGCCGAAGAACTGGTCAGGGAAATACCAGGCGGATTTATTCCGGGTCAGTTTGACAATCCGGCCAATCCGGAAGTGCATCGAAAGACCACAGGTGCAGAAATCTGGAAGGATACGGAAGGAAAGGTGGATCTCTTTGTTGCTGCCGTAGGCACGGGAGGAACGCTGACCGGTGTAGGCGAATATTTGAAGGGACAGAATCCGAGCATTAAAATTGTTGCGGTCGAGCCTGCAGATTCCCCTGTTTTGTCCGGAGGAAATCCCGGACCCCACAAAATTCAGGGTATCGGCGCAGGGTTTGTACCGAAGGTGCTCAACACGGATATTTATGATGAAATCATTCAGGTGTCAAATGAAGATGCCTTTAATACGGCTAAGGCCTCCGCTAAAGAAGAAGGCCTGCTGGTGGGAATTTCTTCGGGAGCAGCTCTGTGGGCGGCTACCCAATTGGCCAAAAGGACGGAGAACAAAGGAAAGCGGATCGTGGTACTGCTGCCTGACACCGGAGAGCGATATCTGTCTACTCCAAACTTTATTGATTAGAACCATACCTATAAATTGTCTTTATAAAAATGACCGTTATCCGGTCATTTTTTTTTGCATTTGTAATACATTATTATGATGAGGTGAGATACTGTATGGATATAAAAAATGAACTGCTTTACGATTTTAATCTGAATATGCCAAGAGTTCTTGTAAGCGGACGAACAGGAATCATTGATAATGTGAAAAAAATTGTGTTTGTGTCAGAAAACAGTATTGTGATCGACAATGGCAAACGGTTTACAGCATTAAATGGTCAGAATTTAACAATAACCCAAATTGAGGATGAAAGGGTGTTGGTAACTGGTGAAATCAAATCCATCGAGTTTTATGGAGCATTACCTGCTGATAAAGATTGAAGGATTTAAACAGCAGGATCTTATTTCGGAGTGCATGAAGAAAAACATCCCCTTAAGAAATGTAAAGATTAAAAATAATATTGAGATGACCTTAAAGATTAAGAGGGATGATTTTGAGTCGCTTAAGAAATTGGGGAAAAATAGGTATCGGATGAGCATCCTTTCGGAAGGCGGATATCTTCCGCTATTGTCGGTTGTTTTAAACAATAAAGCAAGAATATGCGGAGTCCTGCTGTTTATTTTTATTGTATATTTTCAGACCTTGTTTATTTCAGAAATAAGGATAGACGGCTATGAAATGTTTACGGAACGGCAAATAAGGGAATGCTTAAAAGAGGGCGGCATGTTTGAGGGATGTAAAAAATCCATGGATATAGAAAAATTAAAACTTTTTTTGTACGATAAGTTGGATCATGTTGCTTTTGTGGGTATTAATGTAAAAGGATGTCTGGCAGAAGTAAAAATCGTAGAAGGGACCATCAACTTAAAGAAAGTGGATAAATCCGCTCCATGCGATATTGTGGCCGACAAAGAAGGATATATTGATAAGATAACGCCTATCGAAGGCATTCGGGCACTGGATACCGGAGATTATGTAAAAAAAGGGGATATTATCATCGCAGGGATCATTCCCATTCATTCCACAGCTTATGGACAGCCGGAAAGCAGTGAGACTGAAAGATATGTTCATGCGGAGGGAACCGTAACGGCTCGAATTCCTTATCGGTTCGTTTATAATCAGAATGCCTGTGAGATCCTTAAAAAGCCTACGGGAAAATCTTTTTATTCCTTTGATGTCAAGCTGGGAGAAAAAACGTTCTGTACGGCTGATTTATATAATCCTTTTGAGGTTTCAACGGTGGAAAATATAAAAAATTTCCAAGGTATCAGACCATTTCCTTTCTCTTTTTCTGTTTCTAAGGTAAATGAAATGGAGCTTCAGTCGCGAAAGAGGAGTCAAAAAGAGATAGAAAAAGAAGTAAATAAGCTGGTCAGGCAGGAAATAAAAGAAAAGTTACCTAAAAATACACAAATTTTAAATAAAAGTTTGTATTTTACCAATAAAAAAAATATAATAGAGGTAGCTGTAATGATTGAATCATTACAAGAAATTGGAATGGAACAGGAGATTGTTGTTGGAAAGAATGCAGAATGAGGAGCTGAAGATTGAAGTAAGCGAAGCCATAGACAGAGGTGAGCTCTTTGGAAGCTTGGATTCAAATTTAAAAATTATTGAGGAATATTTTGGAATTACCATTATCCAGAGAGATAATGAACTCATATTAAAGGGCGAAAAAGGGATAGAAGCACACAAGGTTCTTGCAGAAATGATGTCGATTATTTCTGCGGGGGAAAAGCTGGATACACAAAAAATTAATTATGTCATTGCGTTATGCGAGAATGGCATGTCTTATAAAGAGAGCAAGATCAATAAGGACATCATTTGTTTTACGTATAAGGGAAAGCCTTTAAAGCCCAAGACAATAGGACAAAAGGAATATGTAAACAGTATCCGTAAAAAGGACATTGTATTTGGTGTCGGTCCTGCCGGCACAGGCAAGACGTATATTGCGGTTGCCATGGCCATCAGCGCATTTAAAAATAAAGAGATACAGAAAATTATATTAGCCAGACCTGCGGTAGAAGCAGGGGAAAGACTGGGCTTTCTCCCCGGAGACCTGCAAGAAAAGGTAGATCCGTATTTGAGACCCCTATATGACGCTTTGTATGATATACTAGGTAGAGAGGGCGCCTTAAGATTAAAAGAAAAAGAAGTGATTGAAGTCGTTCCGTTAGCATACATGAGGGGAAGGACTTTAGACAACTCCTTTATTATTTTAGACGAAGCTCAGAACACGACCAAAGAACAGATGAAGATGTTTTTAACGAGACTGGGATTTGGTTCCAAGGCGGTGGTCACGGGGGATATAACTCAAATCGACCTGCCCCGGGGAAAAAAATCCGGGCTGGTGGATGCCATTCATGTGTTGGAACCGGTTAAAGACATTGATTTTTGCTACTTAAAGGATGTGGATGTGGTCAGACATGAACTGGTTAAAAAAATCATCAATGCATATGAAAGATATTATAAAAATCATCCGGAGCCGGAGGAAAAAGATGAATTGAAATAAAAGTTATTGCTCTATGCGGATTATGAGGTGACAGATATGAACATTATTTTTAGTGAAGAAAGAATGCCGGGACAAGCTGTTGTAGACAAAATGATGGAAGCTGGAAGACTATGTATTTTAGAGGAGGGTCTGAATCCGGATCCCATAGTAGTCAGTGTAACATTTGTAGATGAAGAAGAAATTCATGAATTGAACAAACAGTATAGAGGTGTTGACCGAATTACAGATGTTCTCTCTTTCCCTCAGTTTGACGATCTGGACAATATACCGGAGGAAGGAGAGGTCTGCATCGGTGATGTGGTGATCTGCCCGGAACAGGCCTTATTGCAGGCAGATGATTTTGGACATTCTCCGGAAAGAGAGCTGGTCTATTTATTTGTTCACAGTATGTTCCATCTGCTCGGCTATGATCACATGGAAGACGAGGATAAAGCGGAGATGAGAGAAAAGGAAGAACTGATCATGAGCAAAATAGGAGTGGAGAGGTAGAACAGCATGGAATATAAAGAACTGTTTTTAAAGTCTCGGGAGGCCGCTCAAAAGGCGTATGCACCGTTCTCGGACTTTCATGTAGGCGCCGCGCTTTTAACAAAAAATGGTGCGGTATATACGGGAGTAAATGTGGAAAATTCTTCTTTCGGTGCAACGATCTGTGCGGAGAGAACGGCTTTTACCAAAGCCATTTCTGACGGAGAAAGAGAGTTTGAAGCCATTGCCATAACGGGTAACGGAGGGGAAGCCTGGCCCTGCGGTATATGCAGGCAATTTATGTATGAATTCGCACCGGAGCTGCTGGTCATAACAGGAACGGATGAGGAGCATATGGTGCAGATGACCCTAAAGGAGCTTCTGCCCCATGGATTTAAATTACAAAAAGGAGAAACAACAGATTGAAATCAGGATTTATAGGAATAATTGGAAGACCAAATGTGGGAAAATCAACCTTATTAAATGCCATCTTGGGAGAGAAAATATCGATCACCACGGATAAGCCTCAGACGACTCGAAACAGTATTCGGGGGATTTATACCCGTATGGCGGAGACACCGGAGGAAGAGGATGTACAAATGGTCTTTATCGATACACCGGGCATCCATAAGCCAAAGAACAAACTCGGAAGCTACATGACCGGCATGGCCATCAATACCTTTAAAGAGGTAGAGGTGATTATTTTTATTGTGGATGATGAGCTGTCCGCCGGAACCGGAGACAAGTATATCTTGGATCTGCTGAAGGACATTGATACACCAAAGATCTTAGTCATAAATAAAATAGATAAGCTGGAGCCTGAAAAATATCGCAGAATTTATGAAGAGTACAATGCGATGGGTATTTTTCATACAATTTATGGAGCAGCAGCGATTGAGGGAAAAAATGTAGATGTTATCCTGAAAGAAATTGAAAGCTTGCTGCAAGAAGGACCGATGTATTTTCCGGCAGACATGGTCACCGATCATCCGGAGCGGTTCATCGTAAGTGAAATCATCCGGGAAAAGGCACTTTTGTACCTGGAAAAGGAAGTTCCTCACGGAATAGCGGTTGAAATTGAAAACTATAAGGAAGAAAAGAATATTACGAAAATTGGTGCCGTGATCTATTGTGAGAAGAAATCCCATAAGGGGATCATTATAGGAAAAGAAGGCAAAAAACTAAAGGGCATAGGCAAAAGCTCCAGATTGGGGATCGAAGCTCTTTTGGGAACAAAAGTATTTTTGGAATTATGGGTAAAAGTCAAAGAAAATTGGAGAGACAGTGATTTTGCCTTATCTAACTTTGGTTATGACAGCAGGGAATAGCTATGTACACGGATACGGAAGGGATCGTTTTAAAAAATATCAAGATGTCCGGCGGCAGAAAAATGCTGGTATTATTTTCTTTAAAATATGGAAAGATAAGTGCAGCAACCAATATCAATGAGAAAGGCCGCAGTAAATCCACACTGGCTTTGAGACCTTTTACTTACAGCAGATTTGAGCTTTATAAAAACCGGGATTATTATAATATAAACAGTGCGGAAGTCATCAAGAGCTTTTACAAAATCGGTGAAGATGTGGATAAATATATGTACGCATCTTATATTCTTGAGTTTACGGATAAAATTATTTCTGAAAATGAGAGAGCACCCCAGTTATTTAATCTGCTGATTGATTATCTGGCTGCTCTGGAAAAGAGAAGCAAGAAGTATGCGACCTTGGCACTGGCCTATCAGATCAAGGCACTTCTGCTGTCGGGATGTGCTCCCGAAATCAAGAAGTGCGTGTGCTGCGGAAACAGCAACGATCTGAATTGGTTCGTAATAAGTGAGGGTGGTACGGTTTGCGGAGAGTGCCTAAATAAACTGAAAAGTAATGTTAATGAAACATTGATTTATGACGTAAATTTTGGTATTATTGAGGTAATAAATTATATTTTGTCAAATCCGTTGAAGAACTTGGAAAATCTGGCTTTAAATGACAAAACACAGGAAAAGTTAAAAAAGATCATGCACCAGTATATAGCTTATCATTTAGATATTAAAGACCTAAAAAGCGAAAGCTTTCTAATGGAATAATTTAAGGAGGTAAGATTATGGAGATTACATTGGAGAAGATAGAGTTAGTAAAGGATAGAACAGGTGTCAGCTACAAAGAAGCAAAAGAAGCGCTGGAAGCTGCTGACGGAAGTGTTGTGGATGCAATTATTGCTATTGAAGAGTCTATAGATGAAAAGGGAAGATCAAAAATTGGAGAAGGCAGCTCACAGATCATTGAGAAGATTAAAGAGACTATAAAAAAGGGTAATGTTTCTAAGATCATTGTCAAAAAAGATGACGAGGTCATGCTGAATCTGCCTGTCAATATCGGCATTGTGGGAACTTTCCTTGCCCCGTGGGCTATGATTGCCGGGCTGATCGCTGCTTTTGGTACAAAATGCGTGATCGAGCTGGTCAAGGACGATGGCGCTATTATTGACATCAGTGAAATGGCTAATGATACGATTGAAGATATCGTAGAAAAAGGTGCCGTTATAGCAGATGAAGTCAAGGTCAAGGGCAGTGATGTTTATAACAATGTGAAAAATAAGACTTCTGATGCCTTGAATAAAGTAAAGAAAGAACCGGAAGATGGCTGCTCCTATGATGAGTTTGAGTGCGAAGAGGACTGCTGCTGCGGAGAGGATTCAGAGAAGGAAGAATGTGGCTGCGGATGCGCTACAGAAAAATCAGAGGAAGAAAAATAAAAATCTGTTAGGAACTGAATAGTTAAAATTTCGAAAGACGAGCTTAGCTCGTTTTTTGATAGTAATATAAAACTAAGAATGGTAGGTAGATATGAGTAAGGAAGTTACAATGGAAAAAATTACAGCTTTAGCTAAAAACAGGGGATTTGTGTATTCTGGCTCTGAGATTTACGGCGGGTTGGCAAATACATGGGATTACGGTCCTATCGGTGTGGAGCTGAAAAACAATGTGAAGAAAGCTTGGTGGAAAAAGTTCGTACAGGAATCAAAATACAATGTGGGTTTAGATGCCGCCATTTTGATGAATCCAAAGACCTGGGTCGCTTCAGGCCATGTAGGTGGATTTGCAGACCCTCTGATTGACTGTAAAAGCTGTAAAGCAAGATTTAGAGCTGATAAATTGATTGAGGATTACTTAAAAGAACAAAATATAACAGACATAACTGTGGACGGATGGTCCAACGAGAAATTGGAAGCTTATATTCAGGAAAAAGGAATCACATGTCCCGAGTGCGGCAAAAGTGATTTTACCAGTATCAGACAATTTAATCTGATGTTTAAAACCTTTCAGGGTGTTACGGAGGATTCCAAATCGGAGATATTTCTTCGGCCGGAAACCGCACAAGGTATTTTCGTAAACTTCAAAAACGTGCAGAGAACTTCCCGAAAAAAAATCCCGTTCGGAATCGCGCAAATTGGGAAATCTTTTAGAAATGAAATCACTCCGGGCAACTTTACTTTCAGAACCAGGGAGTTCGAACAGATGGAACTGGAATTTTTCTGTAAGCCGGGCACAGATCTGGAATGGTTTCACTATTGGAAGGATTACTGCGAAGCTTTCTTAAAATCGCTGAATATGAACAGAGAAAATTTCAGACTGAGAGATCATGAGAAGGAAGAACTGTCTCATTACAGCAATGCAACTACGGATATTGAATATCTGTTCCCATTTGGCTGGGGTGAACTTTGGGGAATTGCGGACAGAACGGATTTCGACTTAAGGCAGCACAGTGAATATTCCGGGCAGGAAATGAATTATACGGATCCTGAAACCAATGAAAAATACATTCCGTATTGCATTGAACCTTCCTTAGGTGCGGACAGGGTTACATTAGCATTTTTATGTGAAGCTTATGATGAAGAAGTATTGACCGATGCCAACGGCAAGGAAGATATTCGGGTAGTTTTACGATTCCATCCGGCACTGGCTCCGTTCAAGGCCGCTGTGCTTCCTCTGGCAAAGAAGCTTGCTCCGGTAGCGCAGCCTATTTATGAGGAGCTTTCAAAGCACTTCATGGTGGACTATGATGAAGCAGGCTCCATAGGCAAAAGATATAGAAGAGAAGACGAAATTGGTACTCCGTTCAGTATCTGCGTGGATTTTGATACGGAAAACGACGGATGTGTGACCATCAGAGACCGGGATACCATGGATCAGGTAAGGATTCCTGTAGCACAGGTTCGGGAGTACATTGAAGAAAGATTAGTTTTTTAGTCTTTTGAACAAAGAGAGAAGGGTGAAATGGGAAAGTTTGTTTATTCATTTAACGAAGGCTCAAAGGAAATGAGGACGCTTTTAGGTGGGAAGGGCGCGAATCTGGCAGAAATGACGAAGATCGGTCTGCCGGTGCCTTTTGGATTTACGGTCACCACCGAAGCGTGTAACAGATATTACAATGAAGACTGCCAGATTGCCGAAGATGTTGTTGAACAGATTTTTGAAAAGCTTTTTGAACTTGAAAATGTTACCGATAAAATTTTTGGGGATGTTTCAAATCCTCTTTTAGTGTCTGTTCGTTCCGGTTCTGTGTTTTCCATGCCGGGGATGATGGACACGATCTTAAATTTGGGACTGAATGACGAAACAACGGCGGCCCTGGCCGAGCAGACTGAAAATGAAAGCTTTGCCTATGACAGCTACAGAAGGTTTATACAGATGTTTGGAAATGTTGTTTTAGAGATTCCCAAATCCAAATTTGAAGACATTCTGAACAAAAAAAAGAAGGATAAAAAATATAAAAGTGATTTAGAGTTAGAAACAAAAGAGTTAAAAGAAATCATCGCATCCTATAAAAAAATGATTAAAAAGGAAATCGGGAAGGATTTTACTCAGGAACCGAAGGAACAGCTGATGGAAGCCATCATGGCTGTGTTCCGTTCCTGGAATAATGAAAGAGCTGTGCTGTACAGGCAGTTAAACGGTATTTCTTCAGGCTTGGGGACTGCTGTAAATGTACAGGCGATGGTTTTTGGAAACAGGGGAAATGACTCCGGCACAGGCGTAGCTTTTACCAGAAGTCCCATAACCGGAGAAACCGGTATATTTGGCGAGTTTTTGACGAATGCGCAGGGCGAGGATGTGGTATCCGGGATTCGGACTCCGCAGCCTATTTCTGAAATGGCAGAGCTTTTTCCGGATGTATATAAAGAATTTTTAAGAATATCCAAGCTTCTGGAAGAGCATTTTACCGATATGCAAAATATCGAATTTACAGTGGAAAAAAATAAATTATTCTTGCTTCAGTCCCGTAATGCCAAGAGAACGGCAGAGGCAGCAGTCAAAATTGCTGTGGATATGGAAGCAGAAGATCTGATCGATAAAAAGACAGCAGTGACCATGTTGGAGCCGGGGCAGATCAGTCAGCTGCTTCATCCCAGATTCGAAGCAGAGGATTTGAAAAACACGGTGAAATTGACCAAAGGATTGCCGGCTTCCCCCGGTGCCGTTACGGGAAGAATCTGCTTTACCGCACAGGCGGCAGAAAAGGCTGCTGAAAAAGGGGAAAAGGTAATTTTGACGAGAACGGAGACTTCTCCGGAAGATTTGGCCGGAATGGTAGCCGCAGAAGGCATCTTGACCGCCAGAGGCGGAATAACCTCACATGCGGCGGTGGTTGCCAGGAGCATGGGTCGATGCTGTATTGTCGGCTGTTCCGAGATGAAGGTCGACGAAATCCGGAAAACAGTTACAATCGGAAATATTGTTTTGACCGAGGAAGATGCGCTTTCTTTAGACGGAACGACGGGAATTGTTTATAAGGGTGTTGTGAACACAGTAACCCCTGAACTGTCCGGAAACTTTGAAACCATTATGAAATGGGCGGATGAGATACGCGATTTAAAAATAAGAGCCAATGCAGACAACTCCCAAGAGGCGAAAATTGCCCTTCATTTTGGAGCGGAGGGGATTGGTCTTTGCAGGACAGAACAAATGTTCCTGAAAGAAAATAGGATTTATATTATCCGTAGAATGCTTCTGACAGACAACGAGGATAAAATAAGAGAAGCCTTGCTGCAGCTTCTGCCTTTCCAGAAAAAAGAATTTAAGGCCATTTATGAAGTCATGCAGGACAGACCGGTCACTATCAGGCTGTTAGATTTGTCCCTTCATGAATTCCTGCCGAAAACGAGGGAAGAGCTTCTTCGCTTATCGGAGCAGATGAGTGTGTCTTATGAACGCCTGTCAGAAAGAATCAAAGAGCTTCACGAGTTAAATCCAACGCTGGGCTATAGGGGCTGTAGATTGGCGGTCATTTATCCGGATATTGCCGCTATGCAGGCAGAAGCGATCATTCTGGCAGCGATTGAATTAAAAAGAGAAAAGAATATGGAAGTTTCTCCGGAGATTATGATTCCAATGATTGCATCAGCTAATGAGCTGGCTTTTATCAAAAAAATTGTTGTAGAAACCATTGACAGATGCTTTAAAAAAGAAAATATAACCTTAAATTATTCCATAGGCACCATGATAGAAGTGCCGAGAGCGGCTCTGACCGCAGATGAAATTGCAAAGGAAGCAGAATTTTTTTCTTTTGGCACGAATGATTTGACCCAGATGGTCTTTGGGCTTTCCAGGTCGGATTCTTCCAAGATTATCAGGGAATATCAGGAAAAGAGAATTTTAGAGAATGATCCATTTGAGACCATCGATAAAAATGGTGTGGGAAAGCTGGTTCATATGGCAGTGGACTTAGGAAAATCTGTAAGACCGAATATGAAGATGGGAATTTGCGGAGAACAGAGCAGTGATCCGCAAACAGTTGAATTCTGTCATCGAGCGGGTTTAAATTATATATCCTGTCCACCATACAGAATCTCCCTTGCACGGCTGGCAGCCGCACAGGCAGTCGTGAAGGAAATGAAAGAGAATCAAGAAAATAAACTGTAATGAATCAGGGTGTTGTTCCATACTTGGAGCGGCGCCCTGTTGTTTTTTTAATCTTATTGGCTTTCAAAAATAATGATGTCATCTCCTATTTTTATGATAGAGCTCCAGGGAAGCTGCATATAATCGTGTCCGGCCAAAAATCCTATTTTGGATTGAAAATCGGGAACAAGAATGGATTTTATTTTACCGGTCTCTTTCTCAAACAGCATTTCAGCGTCCCAAAGCTGACCATGTCTGCTGCCATTTCGCAAATCCACGATTTCTTTATCTCCTATTTCACTTAGTCGCATAATGAACCTCCATTCAGTAAATAATAAACAAGATGAAACGTATGGTTTTATATAGCCTTGTCAGGTAAATACCTGAAATCTATTGGAAATAAATAACGGATACGTTTATTTATTAATATTATTTATTGAAGGAGTGTTTTATGAACAATTTTGAGAATAAGGAAGAAGAAAGAAACAATAATTCCGGAAAAAAGGAATCGGACTGCACCGAAACAAAAGAAAATATAAAAGAATTAGGTATTACAAACACCGTGGAGGATTTTAAAAGCGATATATTATGCCTGCCTATCATAGGCAGTATCGAAGGACATACTTTTGCAGCTCCTACAGACAAGACGACGAAGTATGAGCATATCATACCGCAGCTTACCGCCATAGAACAAAATGATCAGATCAAAGGGCTTCTAACTATTTTGAACACGGTAGGGGGAGATGTGGAGGCAGGCTTAGCTATTGCAGAACTGATTGCTACCCTTTCCAAGCCGACGGTTTCATTGGTCTTGGGCGGCGGGCATAGTATCGGAATACCGCTTGCCACAGCCGCAAAATACTCCTTTATTGCAGAGAGTGCGACCATGACTCTTCATCCGATTCGAATGAGCGGAATGATTATTGGAGCAGAGCCTACTTTTGATTATTTCAGAAAGATGCAGGATCGAATTATAGATTTCATTGTAAGGACATCCCATGCGAACAGGGAGCATATTGTAAAATTGATGAACTGTACGGATAATATGTCCAATGACGTAGGGACCGTTTTGTTCAGCCATGATGCCGTAAAGGTGGGGCTGATCGAAGAAATCGGCGGCTTAAGTCAGGCATTAAACAAATTGTATGAAATGATCGATGAAGAAAAAGATAAACAGAGTTGACAAATATTTCCATATATGCCTATAATATAGTATTAAAGGGGATAAGGAGAAATATATGGAGGTTATAACGATTCTTTTTGTAACAAATGATTTGGATTACGCAGAAGCTTTTTGTGACTGTATAACGGCAGAGAACAGATCCATACTCCTGACGGTTCTGTCAGAGAAAGCATTTAAAGAGTACAGGAAACTGGAACAATTTCATTTAATTGTGCTGGACTTTATGATTTCGGAACAGAGGGGTGATTTTGTAAGGCTGACCGAGGTGAAGAAGGAGGCGGAAGTGGAAAGCTCTTATTCTCAGAAAGATTTATACCGATATGATACGGCAGAAAATCTTTCAAACCGGCTCGCTTTTTTATATTGTTTAAAAACAGGAAATACATTTATCCGGCCTATGAAAGGCTCCGGCACGATTATTTTCTTTTGCAGTGCTTCAGGAGGAACGGGCAAGACTTCCGTCACCCTGGGGCTGGCACAGGATTTAGCCCGGTTTCATGGAAAGCGTGTACTTTATATCAATTATGAGGAATTGGAGTCCACCAATCAGTATTTTAAAGTCCAAGAGGAAAAGACCTTATCTGCGTATTTGTACTACGCAGAGGTCGGGAACGAATTTAATAAATGGACGGAAGCCTTTACGGTGTCCAATGAATACGGTATCAGAGCATTCTCTGCTTCTAAGGGAAGAAATCCATTAAAATTATTAAATGTACAGGAGCTTGCCAAATTTTTAGAGTGGATCCAAAAAGAAGCAAGCTTCGATTATATCCTTATCGACGGCGATAATTCTCTAAAGGAAGAAACGCTTTGGCTGATTTCTATTTGTGATAACTTTTGTACAGTAAATGGTGAACAGGATGAAAAACAAGAATATTACGATCAGTATGTAGAACATTGTTTGGGAACGTCGATTTTGGATAAACGAATTGAAGTAATCAACGGTTTTAAAGGGAAAGAGGAAACAGAACCAGAAAAAGATCCCCAAAAAATATATATAGATTATGACGAAAGCAGTTTTTTCATTCAGGAAGAAGGCGGTTCATTTGTTACAAGGCTTGATATTGGCCGGGATTTTGGCATGGGGATAAAGGAATTGTCAACAAAATTAACATTAATTTTACAATAGTTTAACATTTATGCTCTTTTTATGATCTGCTCAAGAATATATTATAATAGGTATGGACTATAGTGGTATAAGCATATTCAATGGAAAGGGAATAAAATGGACAGGAACGGATTTCAGGTCATAATGACCTTATTGGGTAGTTTAGCCGTATTCATTTATGGAATGAACCTGATGAGTGACGGGCTGCAAAAAGCAGCCGGAGATAAAATGAGAAAATTTTTGTCTCTTTTGACCAGAAACCCATTAACTGGTGTTCTGGCGGGAATCTTGACAGCAGCGGTTCTGCAGAGCAGCAGTGCAACAACGGTCATGGTCATTGGATTTGTCAGTGCCGGGCTTATGAATTTACCCCAAGCTGTCAGTATTATATTGGGGGCAAATATAGGAACGACCATAACAGCGCAGCTGATCGCTTTTCAAGTTGGAGATTATTTTTGGATTTTTATTTTGATTGGCTTCACGATGCATATCTTTATGAAAAAAGAGAACTGGGTTCATATAGGTCAGACTATATTTGCTTTTGGGCTGCTTTTTTTGAGTATTTACATCATGAGCGAATCCATGAAGCGTATAGCCCTATTGCCTGAAACCACACAACTGTTTTTAACCGTTAAAGAATGGCCTGTTATTGGAGTTTTTCTCGGCACCGCAATGAGCCTTGTGCTTCAGAGCAGTACCGCTTCCATGGCAGTGCTCCAGAATCTGGCCGAGCAGATAGACTCCAATGGGTTCTCCAGTGTGATAGGGCTGGAAGCCGCATTGCCTATTATTTTTGGCACCAATATTGGCACGACTATTACGGCCGTTGCCGCATCTGTGGGAGCACCGTCCGACGCGAAAAGAACGGCAGCTGCTCATATTCTTTTTAATGTGGTCGGTACTTTTTTGTTTATGTTTTTTATTCCTGCCTATTGCTGGTTCATCCGGTATATTTCACCTTCAGGTCTAGAATACCAAGTCATAGCAAGGCAGATCGCTAATGCTCATACATTTTTTAATGTGATTAATACGCTTATCTTCCTGCCGTTTATCGGAGTTTTAGTGAAACTTGTCATAAAAATCATCCCCGATAAAGATGCAGATAGACTGCCTTGGCAGCCTCAATATTTGGATTATAATATTATTGACCAACCGGTTTTTGCCATTCATCTTGCCACTAAGGAGCTTTTGAGAATGGCAGAGTTTGCGTTTCAGATGATTAAGAATGCCAAAAAAGGTTTTATTGCAGGAGACGCAGAAGCCGTAAGGAATGTAGCTAGGGAAGAAGAGATCGTCAACAGGCTTCAAGAGGAAGCGGTTAAATATCTGGCTTCTATTTTTGCTACGGATACGCTGACGGAACATCAGGGAAATATTGTCTCGGGTCTCATCCACATTTCTTCGGATATTGAACACATGGGAGATAACTGTGTAAACATTGCTGCATTTGCAGAAGAAAAAATGAAAAATGGATATGAGTTTTCCGATGCGGCGTGTGCTGAGATTTATGAATGCTTTGATCAGGCCACAAGGATGGCAAGGACCATGATGAGGGTGCTGGAAGAAAGGGATATACATTTGGCTAAGGAGCTTCTTGCTCAGAAAAAAGAAATGAACAGAATGGAAGAGCGCTTGAAGAAGCAGCATATTCGTAGACTGTACGATAAAAGCTGTTCTCCGGAATTTACGGTGATGTATACGGATGTAATTCATAATATTGAAAGAATTGGTGATTCCTGTAAAAAAATCGCGGAAGCAGTGATTTCTGATATTCAGTTCAAAGAAAATAATATGGCAAATAAAGAATTTAAGGATGCGATATAGCGGGTAGTTGTGTTAAAATTAATAGGTAGACTAGATTCCATCACAAAACCGCCGGTTAAGGCTGAAGGGAAACCATGAAAAAAATATTAATTATTGAGGATGAACCCAATATCATAGAATTGGTAGGTTATAATTTAAAAACAAACGGCTATAACTACATAAGCGCAGAGGATGGCATCATGGGCATTACGCTAGTGCATAAGGAAAAACCGGATCTCATACTTTTGGATTTGATGCTGCCCGGGAAAAACGGGCATGAGATCTGCAGAGAATTGAGGGAAGACGGCAATAAAACGCCGATTATCATGCTCACTGCTAAAAGTGATGAGGTGGATAAGATCTTGGGGCTTGAATTTGGAGCAGATGATTATATCACCAAGCCATTTAGTGTAAGGGAGCTTATGGCCAGAATAAAAGCGGTTTTAAGAAGGTATGAAGAAAACAATTCTCCCGAAAAAACAAATGATTACATTATCCGTATCGATGATATTGAGATTAATACGGACAGACACGAAGTCACGGTTGCGGGCAAATTAGTGGAGCTTACGTTGAAAGAGTTTGAACTGCTTTGCTTTCTGACTGAAAACAGAGGCCATGTTTTTTCGAGAAATCAGCTTTTGGATAAGGTTTGGGGAATTGACTATGTGGGTGAGACCAGAACGGTGGATGTCCATATACGATACTTAAGAAAAAAATTAGGTCAAGATGACAATGAAGACAAATATATCCAGACCATACGTGGAAAGGGTTACAAAATGAAATGAAAAAGAGATTTTTACTCGCATCCGTAGGTATGACCGTTTGTAATGTTCTTTTACTCTTATTTATAATGTCCTATTTTATCTCTATAGAATCCAATAATCATGGGAGCGCTTTTTCATTTATGCTCCATAACAGGTATTTTGGTATTACGATGGCGATATGTGTCGTATGTTCCGGAATATTTTCTTTACTTATTTATAATCAAATCATGAAACCAGTGAAAAGACTGCAAGAGCAGATGGTAAAGACGACAGAAGAAAACAGAAAAGCAGAAAAGATCCGGAGTGAATTTGTGGCCAATGTAACGCATGAATTAAAAACGCCCCTTACCTCCATAGCCGGATTTATTGAAACCTTGCAGGATGGAGCTGCTGAAAACCCGGAGATAAGAAATAAGTTCATCGATATCATAGCCATTGAAACCGCCAGATTGGAACGGCTGATTGAAGATGTACTGGTCTTGTCGGAGATTGAAAACAAAAAGGCTCCCTTGGATATCGTCCCTATAGATACGAAGGAAAGCCTGCTGAATCTGATTTCTACCATAGAGCCCATTGCAAATGGAAAAAATATTACCATAGAGACTAAGCTGGCAGATCAATGTTTCATTGAAGGCAATGTCGACCGATTTATTCAAATGATGATGAATTTAATTGAAAATGCCATAAAATATTCAAAAGAGGATCAAGAGGGAAAAGTTCTGGTGTCCTCGTACCCAGATAAAGATAAAGTATACATTGAAGTAAGTGATAATGGAATAGGAATAGCAGAAGAACATTTCGGAAGACTTTTTGAAAGATTTTACCGAGTAGATAAATCCAGAACAAAGAAGGGTGGTGGCACAGGACTAGGGCTTTCAATCGTGAAGCACATTGCGTTCTTATTGAACGCAGAAGTGACTATAAAAAGCAAATTGGGTGAGGGAACTACATTTACCGTTATTTTTAACCGGAAGGAGGAATAGATGGAACATCTCGATTTTTTAATCCGTGATTTAGCTCTCGTACTTGTAGTAGCAGGTATTACTACTGTTATTTTTAAAAAAATAAAACAACCTCTGGTTTTAGGGTATCTTTTAGCAGGATTCCTGACCAGTGCGAATTTCTCTATACTCCCCAGTATTGTAGATGCTGAGAATATACATCTTTGGGGAGAACTGGGCGTTATCTTTATTATGTTTGCCTTAGGGCTGGAATTCAGTTTCCATAAGATTGCCAATATTGGCGGAAGTGCTATTGTAACCGCCTCAACCGTTATAACCGCCATGGTCTTTATCGGATACGGTACCGGAATGCTGCTGGGCTGGAGCCGGATGGACAGTATCTTCTTAGGCGGTATGCTTTCCATGTCATCCACTATGATTATATTGAAGGCGTATGATGAATTAAAACTGAAACACAAAAAATATGCTCAATTAGTCCTGGGAACGCTGATCATAGAAGACGTAGTTGCCATTTTTATGATGATCGTGCTCTCTACTATATCGGTCAGCAAAGATGTATCGGGGCTTGAACTGGGTGGACAAATAGGAAAGATGCTGCTGTACTTGATTATCTGGCTGCTTCTTGGTATTTATTTGATTCCTACCCTGCTCAAAAGAGCCACTAAATATTTAAATGATGAGACTCTTCTTATTGTCTCTCTCGGACTATGTCTGGGAATGGTGGTCATTGCCAATTATATGGGCTTCTCTTCCGCCTTAGGTGCATTTTTAGCCGGTTCTATTCTGGCGGGCACGGTGAAGGCTGAAAAAATTGAGGAATTAGTCAATCCCATTAAGGATTTCTTCGGCGCTGTGTTTTTTATATCCGTAGGAATGCTGGTAGATCCGAGTTTAATCGTTAAGTATGCAGGGCCGATCCTGTTGCTTACCATTGTGACCATTGTGGGCCAGATGACCTTTTCTTTTATTGGTGTACTGCTGTCGGGGCAGACCTTGCGTACTGCTGTGGGAGCAGGCATGAGCATGGTGCAGATCGGTGAATTTTCTTTTATCATAGCGTCTCTGGGAACTTCTCTGGGGGTCACCAGTGAATTCTTATATCCGATTGTCGTATCGGTATCCGTCATTACAACCTTTACAACTCCGATGTTCATCAAAAAATCGGATGCTGTCTATGCATTTCTAAACAAAGTTTTACCAAAAACAACTTTAAAAACCATTAAGCAGTATACTTCAGACAAACAAACTGAAAATGAAAAGGATCTGGACTGGAAGGAATATCTGAGCAAATATATACCCAGAACAGTAATTACAACCATCATTTTACTCTGTATATATATGGCGGGAACACAGGTATTCGTTCCGGCTTTATGCAACTATGGGATGAATCTGAAATATTCCAAATGGATTGGCGGAGCATTGACCGTAGTCCTGATGACTCCTGTAATCAATATGATGTCCTATCGAAGAAATATCATTTATACAAAGCTGTGGTTAAAAAATAAAACCAACCGATTGCCGCTGCTGGTCTTTAGGAGCTTTCGCATACTGGTCTCCCTTTTCTTTGTGCTGATGACAATTAATACGATGATGGATATTCCGGTTTGGATTTTGTGGATTCTTGCCTTAATCATTGTTTTTTTCAGTGTTAAATCTGATTTTATGGCCAGTAACTCCATAAAAATCGAAACACGATTTATTGCAAATTTTAATGAACGTATTTTAGAAAAAAAGAAAAAAGAACGGGGTATCGTTAAAAACTATAGATGGCTGGATGAGACCTTGCTTATTGAACAGTTCGAAATTCAAAAAATATTGATCGACGAGCCGGAAAAGAGTATTTATGCCAGGCGCAAGCTTGGGATACAGATTATAAAGGTGATCCGTAAGGATCATCATATCAATCTTCCAGATATGAAAGCAGGTGTCAGAGAAGGAGACATTATAGTGGTCATGGGGAAAAAGAATAATCTGGATTCCTATGAAATGATTTTGAACAATACGGCAGTTGTAACCAGAGTAGAAGAACAGTTTACTTTAAGAGATTATACTTACAGACAGATTTTTACGTCTACAGATAAAGAAAACCATCTGCTTTGTATGGCGGTGAATGTGACAAATCAATGTGAGTTTTGCAACAAGACTATCCAAATGTCTAAAATCAAGGAGAAGTATCATGGATTTGTTATCGGTATAGACCGGGGAGCTCTTTCCATGGTCGGTCCGAATAAAAATACGCAGATCATAGAGGGTGATGTGCTATGGGTACTGGGCGTTGAAACCACAGTAGATAAATTCTTAAAAGAAGGTATATTAAATTAGACAGTCGAAAAATGTCGATATAAAACAGTTGTAAAATATTTACAACTGTTTTATTATGTTATTGAGAGGAATAAAAAGGAAGAAAAGTATTAAAATGGATATAAAAACAAATTTAATTATTCAGATTACAGAAGACATAAGAAAAAGCATAAGCAGTATCAGCTGCGGAGATGACGAGCAGGCAATGTTTCAGTGGATTGAAAAACAGGTTATATCTGATGACAGACTGGCATTCCACAGCTTTAAAGCAAAGGCTGCCTTGGTTCGTCAGATTTATTATTCCATACGGAAGGATTTGGGGATCCTGCATCCTTTCAGCGAGGATAAGAACGTGACGGAAATCATGGTAAATGGGAAAGACAACATCTTTATCGAGCGCTTTGGCGTGATAGAAAAGACCGACCAGCGATTTACCAGCACAGAAGAATTGGAGGAATTGATCCGAAGGATTGTAAGCAGAGTCCATCGGGAAATAAATGAGCTGAATCCCATTGTAGATGCCAGACTGCCGGATGGTTCCAGAGTGAACGCCGTCTATAAAAATGTCGCATTGAACGGACCCAGCTTAACCATCCGAAAGTTTCCGGAAAAAGCTTTTTCCATGAAGGATTTAATAGGTTTGGAAACTATAACGGAGGAGGCGGCAGAGTTTTTGAGCAAAATGGTGACGGCAGGGCAGAATATTTTCATAAGCGGTGGAACGGGGAGCGGAAAAACCAGTTTGTTGAATGTTTTATCAAACGATATTCCCAAGGAAGAAAGAATCGTTGTTATAGAAGATTCTGCGGAACTCCAGCTGCACGAAATTGAAAATATCGTGAGGCTTGAATGCAGAAATGCAAATGTCCAGGGGAAAGGTCTTGTAGATATGCAGCAATTGATCAAGACCAGCCTTCGAATGAGGCCCAATCGGATTATTGTGGGGGAAGTGAGAGGAAAAGAGGTTTTGGATATGCTTCAGGCCTTCAACACGGGACATGACGGGTCACTTTCCACAGGGCACGGGAATTCCATCTTAGGAATGCTGAGACGTTTGGAAACTATGGTACTGCAAGCTGCCGATTTCCCCATTGATGCCATACGGAGTCAAATTTCCGAGGGAATAGACATTATGGTTCATTTAGGGAGACTGCCAGATCGTTCCAGAAGAGTTCTTGAAATTTCAGAAATATGCGGATATGAAAAAAATCAATATATTCTTAATGGTTTATTTAAATATGACGTAAAGGACGGATTAAAAAAAACGGAGAATCAACTGATAAACAGAGAAAAACTGTTATTAAGAGGGGTATATCTATGAAAAGTAATCAGGTTGACGATATATATAATTATGATGACTATAGACTGCAGGGAAAGGATGCCCGAAATTATTTTATGGCTGCCGGGATGAGTCTGTTTTTCGTAGGATATATTTTCTATTTTAATATTCTTGTTGCAGCCTGTACCGCCCTGTTAGCCATTCCGCTTAGAAAAACTTATATTCAGTTTCAGATCAAGAAACGAAAGGAACGGTTACGACAGCAGTTCCGGGATTTACTCTATTCTCTTGCCTCATCTATTGCTGCGGGAAGACAAATGGCGGAAGCTCTTATGGAAGGAAGCAAAAATTTATCCTACATTTATGAAGAGAAAGAACCCATTATGATAGAACTGAAATATATGACAAGAAGCATGGAAGAAAGCCGAGTGACCGATGAAATGATTTTAAAGGATTTTGCTTATCGCAGCGGACTGGAAGAGATTATTCATTTTGCAGATGTGTATTCCACCTGCCGGACCACCGGTGCCAATGTCAATGAAATGATAGCCAAAGCAGCGGAAGTGATTATGGATAAGATGACCATAGACCGAGAGATCAAAGCTATTACAGCTCAGAAGAAGGCAGAAGCAAAAATTATCAGTTCTATGCCGGTCTTTATCCTTGTATTTTTAAACCTTGCATCCCCCGGCTATTTGGACAGCCTGTATCATACCTTGGCGGGCCGTCTAATCATGACGGCAGCCTTGGGAACTATATTCATATCTTATTATATTATGAACAAAATACTGGAGGTCAGAATATGAAAAGCAGTAAGAATATGGGTAAATGGCTGGATGCTCTTTCAAAGAAGCTTCCCGATGGGATTACAGGGAAAACCAAAGAATATGAAAAAGAATTGTATATGGTTTACGGAACCCGGCAGCATGATCAGGATGTTTATTTCATGAAGCTTCATATTCTGAAAAAATATATTTTTCTCATTGGTGCCTTTACGGCAGTGCTTGGATTTGTGCTTTTTTATGGAATTCTTCATGAGAGGAGTGCTTTTTCCATAGATTCGGAAGGACGAAAGTATATAGAAAGACCTACTTATGATCAGGGAAATATCCGTGCAAAGCTGCTCATATCCGGAGAAGTGGAAAAAAGGAAAATAAAAAAATCAGTAATTCTGAACATAAAGCCGGAAGGAGCAGACAGGCTTCGAGAAAATATAAAGGAAAAGCCGGAAAACTTGAAAGAAGATGTCATGGGTAAGCTGGATTCATTGATTTATGCCATCAATAAAAGTGATGCTTCTAAAGCGGTGTATCTTCCGGAAGATATTCAGGGAATGGAAAAGGTGTCGTGGAGTACTGACAGAAAGAACCCTGGTGCATGGATCATTTTTATAGAAGGGATCCTGCTTTTATCCATTTATGTGCAAAGATATGATGCAATAAAGAAACTTAAGAAGAATTGCAATGAGTCCATAGAGCAGGAATTGCCGGATTTTCTAACGAAAATGGTGCTCTTGATGAACGCTGGATTGGTTCTAACAGCAGCTTTTGAAAAAATAGTGGAGGATTATCATGCTCAGAACTATAAGAAAACATCGTATTTCTATAATCAGCTGGCGGAGATCAGGGATAAAGTCACCGGAACAAATGCCTCCATGATTATGGAACTTAAAAAATTTGCGGAAAGAAGCAGAAACAGAGAATTTATGAGAATCACCAGTATCTTGTCCGATAATATCCATAAGGGGACAGAATTGGTCAAGATTCTTCAGGATGAAAATAACCTTCTCTGGTTTCAACGAAAAAAGTCTGCTGAAGAAAGGGGGCGCATTGCTGAAACAAAGCTTACTATGCCATTAGCTTTACAGCTTCTGGTTGTAATAGGAATTACTCTGGCACCAGCTATGCTTGAAATGTAGGCTAAGGTAAAAAGAAGTAGTTCAGATGAACAAGAAAAGATGTGAATGAAAGGAAAAAGAAAAAGGAGGAAAAGAGAATGAGATGTATAAAGAATAACAGGAAGGGCATGGAAATGGTTCAGGTCGGTATTTTAATTGCCATTGCTATCGGTATCGGCCTAATATTTAAGAGCCAGATCACAGAATTTATAAACGGAACCTTTTCTAATTTAATGAACAGTGGGTTTTAAATGAACAATAAAAAAGGTTCCGCAATGGTCGAAGCATCTATTTTATATCCACTGATCATTGGAGCAGTCATGGCGGTAATTTACATCATGATATGTATGTATACCGGAGCGGCAATAAAAGCCAACTTGGATGCGGAGCTGAGAAATAAGGCAATGGAAATAACCAGTATCGGAGAAAGGATGACAGTTAAGCACAGCTTTAACCCGCAGGATAAATACGGAAAGAAAGCTTTTCTTGAAAAAATTTCCTTTACGGAAGAATTTCACGTGCACATGAAATGTTTATCTGCACATGCGTTTCATTCCTACAGGGGGAACAGCATGATGCCTAAGAATCTGGCAAGACAGCATCAGGGAACCGTTTATATGATAGACGAAAGAGAATATATACGAAAGGCGGATATGATAGTACAGTGAAAACAGAATTTTTCCGTGTAAAAACGAATAAAAGAGGAAGTGTTTCAGTTATGCTTTCCATGATGTTTGCTTGTCTCATGATGGTTGTAATTGTTCTGGTGACTTCTGCCGCAAAGGCATCCGGTTATTCCTACTGCGATTGTGTATTGCAGCTTGCCGGAAGATCTGTTTTGTCTGAATACCATAAAGCTTTGAAAGAGCAGTATGGAATCATGGCATTTAAGAGCTGCAATCAGGAGGTTCAGGATAAATTAAAGTTCTATGCAAATGGAAGCTTTGACAAAAAAAGAGAAAAAGGAAATCTGACCTTAATAAAGCCAAAGCTAAACCGTATAAGCTGTGAGTTGAATTCATACGCCTTGATGGATACGACTAATTTTGAGAAAGATATTGTGGATTATATGAAACATCCCAGACTGAAACAGCGGGAAAAGGCAGAAAAAACCTATTCCGGCCAGGGAAGGCTGATCAATCAACAGGTTATAAATAGTCTGCCTTCCAAGGGTGTGGAGGGGAGAACCGTTGATATAGGAACTGTTTTTTCAAAGGGCCTTCCTTCGTGGAAGGAGCTTACCTCTCAGTCTACAGAAAATCTTGTAGCAGATGAGTATGCTTTGAGCCATTTTAATTATAGGCTGGGATGGGAGAGTCTTACGGAAACCTTTTTTAAAAACGAGCTGGAATACGTATTGTATGGAAAATTCAGTGATGCTGAAAATCAGGAGCAGTTTATAAAGGAGTTTAAAGTGGCGAGAATGATTTTAAATTCCGCGCACCTATATGCTGATTTGGAAAAAAGAAATCAAGTGCTTGAAATGGCTGAACTGATGACGCCCGGACCGCAGGCAGCTGTTACAGCCATAGCGCTGACAGAAGCATGGGCTTATGCGGAGACGGCCAATGATGCCAAACTGGTTTTGATGGGGGAGAGGGTAGCCCTGTATAAAAACAGACAGAATTGGGCATTGGATTTAGAATCTGCAGTAAAAGGCACCAAAAATGGGAGCTGTATAAGGCCTGAGAACGGGGAAGGAATGACTTATAAAGAGTATCTGAAGATATTTTTATATGCCGAAAATCGTGAACTAAAATTGAGGAGAATGATGGATCTGATTCAGATTAATATCCAAGGCGGTTTTGATGAGAATTTTTATATAAAGGATTGTTATGTGGGGCTTCAATATAAGGCCAAGATAGAGGATCAGGAGTACGGCTATGTTCAACAGTACTAAAAGAGGAAGTATCAGCGTGGAAACAGCCATTATTCTGCCTTTAGTCATTTTGGGAATTTTAACCGTTGCCTATTTAATCAAGATAAATTGTATGAGTGAAACGGTGATGAGCGTAGCTTCCGATGAAGCAAGGAGGCTGGGCATAGAAGCATATACTCCTGCGGGCAGACTATCCGCGCTGGCTTTTTCTTCAGAACTTGAACATAGGCTTCAGGAAGAAACAAATTGCCCCATTGTTGAGGTCGATCATTTTAAATATCTTCATTCTAATGGGTATATGGATCAGTTGATATCCTTTGATATAGACTATAAAATGGATGGGAAGTTCCCCATATCCTTTTATGGCCCCATCTGGGAAAAAGATCGAATCCTGACAAGAGCATTTGTGGGAAGTGACCGGTATGACTGCTTGAGGGGATTTTCTAAAATGGAAGAGGAAGAAGAATCTGAACGGGTATGGATTTTTCCCGTAGCCGGCAAAAAATACCACAGAGCGGATTGTTCCTATATAAAAGTAGCAGCCTCCCAGACTATTCTCACCGGAAACATAAAGAAAAGATATAAATCCTGTAGTATTTGTCATTCCGGAGGCTTGACCAAGGGGAGCATCATATATTGTTTTTATCATAGCGGAGAATCTTATCACAGACCGGACTGTTCCACTGTAGAACGCTATGTGACGGAAATCGAAAAAAGTGAAGCGATCAGAAGAGGGTACACCCCTTGCATGAAATGTGGAGGAGGTTGATGGTGGAAACGGTTTACGAAAAGACGGAGCTTCGTGATTTTGAAATGAAAATACTGGCTTCCGGAAGGTGTGAAAGCTTTATTCCCATGTCCTTTATAAGAATAGACGGAAAAATAAAAGCGGTCTATCATGCGGAAGGATATCAGGGGCTGCAGATCAATTTGCTGAAAAATCCGTATACCATTCTGGATGTGATAGAAAAAATGGTTCTTTGCATAAAAGATGCTCAAAATCATTTGATACGGCATACAAGCTATTCCTTGAAAGCGAGTTCTATTTACTTAAACTTAGAGATGTCGGCAGTGAAGATCAAGTTCGTAGCTTCCGGAGAAGAGCATGGCAGCCGGAGCTTCGCACAAAAGATGAGTTGTTTTCTAAGGGGGTTGTACTTTGAAGATTCGAGAACCTGCGAATATATCCGCATGGTCGTAGAGAAATTGGAAGATTTTAATTTATCTATGGAAGCACTGATAAACTATTTAGGTGAATTAAAAAGAGAAATTTATTTATGCGGGTGGGGAGATTTTCCGGATTGCATGAAAAAGTGACATACGCTACAATGTATTTGAGAGCTTGCATCAAACAACCGGAGAAACGAGAAAAGCATTTGTTCAGAAAGGAGGCAAGCAAGGTGACAAAATTTGTATTTGATGAAGATATTTATAAATTAATTGTTGAGCAGCTGGATGTAGCCGTTATCACAGACAAGAACGGAAGATACGTTTATGTTACAAAATCCTGGGAGGAGTACTATGGAATAAAGCTGGAAGACATAAAAGGCAAGTATGTCCGAGACGTCTTTCCCACCTCCAGAATTCATGAAGCTCTTGAAACAAAGCAATCTCTTATTGGGATTCCCGCCCCTCTTGTAAATGAAAAACAGGAACAGGGATTTTGCAGCTATATTCCAATCATTAAGGATGGAGAGGTGGCTGCCGGATTTATACACGTCATTTTTCACAGTGAAAAATCTGCATTGGACTTTTCCAAAAGATTAAATGCCATGATGGATGAGTTAAATTATTATAAGCAAGAGGTCAAACAACTGAGAAAAAGCAAGTATAGCATGGATGATATTATTGGAAAAAGCGATTTAGTGCTCGATTTAAAAGAACAAATACAGCGGGCGGCAAAATCCTCTTCGACCGTGCTGATTGAAGGGGAAACAGGCTGCGGTAAAGAACTGGTTGCCCATTCTATTCACCATTTAAGCGAACGGGCATCGAAGCCGCTCATTAAGATAAACTGTGCAGCGATTCCTTCTGAGCTTTTTGAATCCGAACTCTTTGGATATGAATACGGGGCTTTTACCGGAGCAGATAAAAAGGGGAAAAAAGGAAAATTTGAAATGGCCAGCGGAGGCAGCTTGTTCTTGGACGAGATTAATCAGATGCCCTTGGTGATGCAGCCAAAGCTCCTAAGGGTATTGCAGGAAAACGAAGTCGAAAAAATCGGTGGAAAGGAGAGCATTCCCATTAATATCAGGCTGATTGCAGCATCGAATACCTCCCTTGAAAAGATGATAAGCGATAACACTTTCCGAAGTGATCTGTTCTATAGGCTAAATGTATTAAACATAAAAGTACCGGCTCTAAGGGAGAGAAAGGAAGATATTCCTTTACTGGTGGATCATATGATAAAAAAATTTAACTTTCAGCTGGGATTAAGCGTTCAGGGAATCCATAGCAATGTTATAGAAAAATTTAGGGAGTATGAATGGCCCGGAAATATCAGAGAACTTCAAAATGTGGTGGAACGCGGCATGAATATGGCGTTGACTGGCGTGATGGAGTGGAAACATTTTGAAGCCTACTTTGAAAACAAATCCTTAAGACATGTTGAGAGGCATAAAAAGAACGGAGATCTTCTGATCAAGCAAGCTAAAAAGAATCTGGAAAAAGAGATTCTTCTTGAAAGTCTTGAAAAGTATGGAAGCAATAAGACCCGATGTGCTAAAGAGCTGGGAATCTCCAGAACCCTATTATATAAAAAGATAAAAGAGTACGATCTTAAAGTGTAAACTTATACTTACGTAAAATAAAGTTTACACTTTGTAAAGAGCTTGGATTTTGAATAAATTTAATAGATAAGACTAAAAGTGTAAACTGATGTTTACACTTTTTTTCTTTGGGCATCTTTCAGCCTGTAAGCTTATTTTCGCTTCAAATGTGTAAATTCTGCAATTTCATAATGGCAAACAAAACAAATTTTGATTTGGCATGAAATTTGCTTTTATAAAAGGTGTAATGTGCACGTTACACCCGATCAGAAAAATCCATATGGTAAGTTGTCACAAAATGACTGTTTTAAAAAGGAGGGAATATCATGAATGAAACCTTAGAAAAGAATCCCCAAAGATGGAAGGTCTTATTTGGCGGATTTGCTTGTTACACCTTTGACTCTTTTGACTTATCACTTTTGGCCATGTCTTTGGCAATGATTATTAAAGATTTACACATTTCTATTGAAAAGGGAGGTTTGCTTAGCACTATCACTCTGCTTGGAATCGGTCTTAGTTCGTTCTTTATCGGATGGATGGCAGACAATTACGGCAGAAGAAAAACCCTGTTATTCAGCTTGACTTCATTTGGAATTTTAACTGCGTTAATTTATGTGGCTCAGAGCTGGGCGGCTATTATGATTCTCAGATTCCTTGCAGGTTTTGGATTAGGCGGCCTTTGGGCAGTTCTGTCTACCTACATTAATGAAACATGGGCTCCGCACCTTCGAGGCAGAGCAGCTTCCTTCACTCTTAGTTCCTTTCCGGTAGGTTCCGGGTTTGCATCGTTTCTTGCGGGAATCTTGATCCCTGCGTATGGATGGAGAGTTCTCTTCTTAACAGGGGCGTTAGCCATTATCCCCGCATTATATATGTATTTTGCCGTACCTGAATCAAAAGAATGGGAAGAAAGCAAAAAGGCCAATAAACAACAGGCAGTGAAGTTGGAACAGAAAGCATCTATAAGCGAAATTTTCTCCGCCCCATTCAGAAAAAATACTATTATAGCCACAATTGTCTCGGCATTTGCTTTCAGCGGCTATTGGGGAGCATCTACATGGCTGCCGACACTATTGGTAACGGAAAAGGGACTGGATACGGCTACCATGGCTAAATTTATGGTAATCCTCAACGTCGGAATGTTTATAGGTATGAATGTCTTTGGAGTTATAGCCGACAAACTGGGGAAAAAGAAGGCTCTGATGATCACCTTTATTGGGCTGACAGTTACACTGCCGATTTATTTGTCTGCAACAGCTCCGAATATGCTGCTTTTCCTCGGACCGGTGTATGCATTCTTTGTATCCTTTACAACCATATTTGGTTCATACTTTCCGGAAATGTATCCGACAGAAGTCCGGGCAACAGGAGCCGGGTTCTGTTTTAATTTTGGCCGGGGATTATCCGCTATTGCACCGTTTATACTCAGTGTGGTCGCTGCAAAATACAGCTTGACTATAGGTCTTGGGATTTGTTCTGTGTTTTTTTTCTTATCTTTTGTAGGGATGATTTTCCTGCCGGGAAGAGGACAGCAGAACGCATAGTAAGAGGATAAATAATAACTTTTTATGAAATGGCGATAGGAGGAATTGAAATGAAAATTGTAGACTTAAGTATTGCAATCGAAAGCGGATTGCCGAGCGATCCGCCGGATTACAGACCATATATTGATTATCAGGATCATAAAAAAACGGCAAAAGATATGTTGGAATATTTTGGAGATGCTACCGTAGAAGATTTGCCGGAGGGAAATGGCTGGGCTGTTGAATTTTTAAAAATATCGACTCACGGAGGCACGCATATAGATGCGCCCTATCATTATTATCCCACTATGAACGGAGGGGAAAGAGCGTGGACCATTGACGAAATCCCTCTGGACTGGTTTCACGGCCCGGCAGTGGTAGTAGACTTCCGAGATAAGCCGGATGGGTATAAGGTGGAGCCGAAAGATTTTGAAGAGTACTTTAAAAAAATTCATTATACGTTAAAGCCCGGTGACATTGTTCTGGTAAATACGGGAGCAAGCAAAAAGTGGGGAACAGCAGAATATCTGTCTTCCGGCTGTGGAATGTCCAGGGCGGCGACTCTTTGGCTTGTGAATCAAGGGGTTCACGTGACAGGAACCGATGCATGGAGCTGGGATAGACCGCTTCCTATTGAAGCAAAAGACTTTGATAAAACTCATGATAAGGAATTGATTTGGGAGGGACATAGAGCAGGAGCCGTTAAGGCGTATTCTCATATTGAAAAGCTTACAAATTTAGAATCTCTTCCTGTTACGGGAAGCCATTTTTTCTGCTTCCCAATTAAAATAAAAAAAGCCAGCGCCGGCTGGATTCGGGCGGTTGCTTTTGTAGAAGAGCAGGACGATTCAGAAAAGACAGTATAAGCAGGATTTGGCACAGGGAGGTGTATTTCCATGAATAAGACTATAATAACCATTGCTCCTACAGGAGCATGGCCTAAAAAAGAACAGAATCCCCATATTCCCATGACTCCTCACGAAATCGCGGAAGAGGTCTATGAATGCTATAAAGCAGGAGCTGCTATAGCCCATCTTCACATGAGGGACGATGAAGGCAACGGAACTATGGAAAAGAGTAAATTTGAAGAAACCGTTCAGCTAATAAGAGAAAAGTGCGATATCGTGATCAATTGCACGACATCGGGAGATCTGAATGCAACGGATGAAACCCGACAGGCTCATTTGAAATCCGTTCAACCTGAAATGGCTTCTTACGATTGCGGATCAATGAATTGGATGAATAACAGTCTGTTTTTAAATTCTCCGAAATTTTTGGAGGAACTGGGGCACACCATGCAGCAATACGGTGTGAAGCCTGAAATTGAGATCTTCGATGCGGGTATGATCTACAATTCGTTGTATTATCTGAAAAAAAATGTACTAAAAGCGCCTCTGCATTACCAATTTGTACTGGGAGCTGCCGGAGGTACTGCGGCGACGGTAGAAAATCTGGTGTATTTAAAGAATTTGATTCCGGAAGGTTCCACTTGGTCTGCACTGGGCATTGGGAAAAATAATATTTCAATACTTCTTGCGGCTGTGGCTCTAGGAGGCCATGTTCGAGTCGGGCTGGAAGATAACTTGTATTATAAAAGCGGTGTGCTGGCCACGAATGCTCAGTTGGTCACTCGTGCAGCCAATATTATCAAGGAAGCGGCTAATGAGGTGGCAAGTCCTGATGATGCACGGCAGATCTTAGGATTAAAGAAATAAAATTGAACTGAAATTTCAGTATGCGTCCTGCTCACATCGTAGATGTGGGTAGGATTTCAACTAAAAAGACCGAGAATATTTCTCGGTCTTTATAATGTAAGTCGTTTGAATAATTATCTATCTCTACGTCTTTCCTGCTTTTTCTTGTCCCTGCATTCCTTACATCTCTTTGGTTCATTGTCAAAACCTTTTTCTTTGTAAAATTCCTGCTCTCCAACAGTAAATACAAATTCATTCCCACAATCCTGACAAATAAGTGTCTTGTCTTCCATAATCTTAATTCCTCCATGTTTTTAAAAAAAAGTTTCTAAATATTTAAAATATCGAAATGGGAGACGATTCAGATTGAGAAGTTTTTCCGTTCAGATGCTAGGGACATTAGTTTCCGGGTAGAGAACTTTCCATGGTCAGATCGAGCCAAAGTTATTTTAAATATTTAATACCTTCATTATATAGTGAATGAGCTTAAATGTCTACAACTATTTCCTATCAAATTTAAAAATACAACAAATTAATTAAAAGAATAAAAATTCGATATTTTTCTACACTGGATTTTATGTAAAAGGAAATAGTTGCAGAAGAAATAATACTATGCAAATAAGTTGAATTTTTGAAAAGTAAAGGGTAAAATATAAAGTATAAAGTATCTATACTATCGAATATAATTTTGTTATGAGGACGGGCGATTAGCCGTAATTCTGGTGGCAGTGCTAAAAGCACCGGGCAGAATGTGAAAAGAAAGGCGGGAGTTATGAAGAAAATTTTTTCAGATTGGAATTATAAGAAACACGCAAAATGGGTCACAGCGATCTATGCAGTCCTTTATGCCATTGATATGACCCTGACTTATTTTATTATTAAAAGAATAGGTAAGAACGACTGTGCTCAGGGAAAGTCCTGTAAAGCCAAGTCATAAAAAAGTGGCTACGCCTCTTCCGTCAGGGAACCCATGGTTTCCTTCGGCCTATAGGCAGGCAGTAAAGCCCGAAAGCAAATGCTCAATTCTGTTAAAGGAGTTGGGCATTTTTTTTATTTAAAATCATACAATGAATTAGCATGGTATTCCTGATAAGGAGTAGGGAGGATAAATAAATGATGAGACTAGTCAGAAGAAGGCGAAGGAGAAATGCTTTTCGTCAAAAAACAAAGGTGAATTTTACTGCAATTATTGTTATAATAAGTATTGCGGTATTACTTGGATACGGAACAGCAAGATTTATTATCTATCCGGTGTTTAATTCGGGCGATACGAATTCAGATGGGGCGAATCGTGAGGGCTTTAAAATCGAAAAGTTTTTAAGCTTTTTTTTGAATGAGGACAATCCGGAGGATACCAAAGGAAAGGACAGCCCGAACACCACCGATCAGGGAATTCAGCAGAATACTTCTGGTTCAGGGATTGTGGAGGATAAATTGAATGTTGCGCCGACGGAACAAACAGCAGCGCCAGCTACCCAAAACGGATATTGTATACAATTTGGAAGCTTCACGACTAAGTTAAGTGCTGAAAGCCTTGTTTCTGAACTCAAAACAAGCGGTATTAACGCTGAAATCATTGAAAAGGACGGCGCCTATAAGGTTGTCAGCCAATTATTTGAGCAGAAGGAGCAAGCGGTTGCCACCATGAATACCTTAGCGGGAACGAAGTATTTCGATGCTTTTATTACACCGAGATAAAACAGAAAAAACAGAGAAAATACAGAAAGGTAAACAATATGATTCCTCTTTCAACAAGGATGCGTCCGGACAGCATAGATCACTTCATAGGACAGAACCATTTTATGTACAAGGGTTCGCTGTTTTACAATTCCATAAAAAATAAAACATTTGATTCGGCCATTTTTTTCGGACCCTCCGGTACTGGGAAAACCACACTGGCAAGAATTATTGCCCGGGAAATGGATGGGGAATTTTATGAACTCAACGCAGCTTCTACAGGCATTAAGGAATTAAAAGAGATTATTGAAAAAGCACAGTTAAAATTCTTTGGAATACAGAAACAGTCCACATATGTATATGTGGACGAGGTGCACAGGTGGAATAAGCTGCAGCAGGATACACTGTTAAAGGCAATCGAAGAGGGCGTTATACACTTTATTGGAAGTACCACAGAAAACCCTTATTTTTCCATTAACAATGCCATTATAAGCCGGGTTCGAAATATTTATGAGTTCAAAGCTCATACGGTTCAAGATCTGATGAATATTTTGAAATATACATTGCAGGATACGGAGAGGGGGCTGGGCAATCTTTCCATTGGATACGATGAAGAAGCGCTCAGAGTGCTGGCGGAATTAAGCTCCGGCGATGCCCGAGTAGCGCTGGATACCCTTGGGTTTATAGCGGATAATCTAAATCAGGACATGCAGATTACCACGAAGCTTGTAGGGGAAGCCATGCAGCGAAAAACGTCATTCTATGACAGGGGAGAGGATCGGTATAATCTTTTATCAGCTTTGCAGAAATCCATACGGGGCAGTGATCCCGATGCAGCAGTTCATTATCTGGCCAGACTGATCCATGGAGGCGCAGATATTCAGATGATCGGCAGAAGACTTCTGGTCATGGCCAGCGAAGACATCGGCATGGCCTATCCGACGGCTATAACCATTGTCAACTCATGTGTTCAGGCGGCCTTGATGGTGGGATATCCTGAAGCTCAGATCAATTTGGCGGAGGCCGTGGTATTATTGGCTTCATCCCCTAAATCCAACGCCTCTTATATGGCACTGGACAAAGCAATGAACGATATTGAAACGAAACAGATTGATGACATACCGCTTCATCTAAAAGACTCCCATTATGCGGGAGCACAGAGTAGAGGTATCGGATTGGACTATAAATACCCTCATGCATACGGAGGATATGTAAAACAGCAATATTTGCCGGACAACCTGTATAAAGCGGGAGTCCGATACTATGAACCTACGGAAAATGGAAGCGAAGCGGCTTTTAAAAAGTTTTTAGAAGGAGTAAGAAAAATAAATGGCAGAGATTAAACTGGCAGAAAACTCAGGATTTTGTTTTGGAGTTAGAAGAGCCATAGAGATCACAGAAGCAACGGCCGAAAAGTATAGAGGGAGCAGACCAGTATTTACCTGCGGTCCTTTGATTCATAACAGACTGGTTACGGAGGAGCTTGAGCAAAAGGGCGTACAAATTCTCCGAAAGGAAGAAGAAGCGGGCAAGGAAGATGTGGTGATTATCCGTTCCCACGGCGAGGGCAGGAGCTTTTATGAAAGGGCGGAAGAAATAGGCTTCCAACTGGTCGATGCGACTTGTCCCTTTGTAGCAAAGATCCATAACTTAGTAAGAGAAGCCTACGATGCCGGAGAGAAAATCATTATTGTGGGGGATCGTCTGCATCCTGAGGTTCGGGGAATAAATGGGTGGTGTCAAAACAGTGCCTGTATTATAAACTCCGTAGGTGAAGCAGACAAGCTGGAGCCGGCAGATTATTTTGTGGTGGCCCAGACTACCATTCAGCAAAGCCACTTCGAGGAAATTATTTCTAAGCTTCAAGAAAAAAAGTGCAGATTACAGATCAGCAATACCATTTGCAACGCGACGAAATCCAGACAGGAAAGCTGTAAAAGCCTGGCACGAGAGGTAGACCTTATGCTGGTAATAGGAGATAAAGAAAGCTCAAATTCCCAAAAATTGTATGATCTATCAAAAAAATATTGCGAAAAAGCATATTTTATTGAAAATATAGAAGATTTACCATTGAAAGATATTGAATTATGTAATAAAATAGGAGTTGCGGCGGGTGCATCGACACCTGAACGCTTAATTAA
Source organism: Aminipila luticellarii (assembly GCF_004103735.1). NCBI lineage: Bacteria > Bacillati > Bacillota > Clostridia > Peptostreptococcales > Anaerovoracaceae > Aminipila > Aminipila luticellarii. The sequence goes on from NZ_CP035281.1 coordinate 1,210,067, forward strand.
GGAGGTTATTGCTAACATGAGTGAATTTATCACTGAAAACAATGAAGAAAATTTAATGCACGACTTAATGGATGAAATTGAGAAGTCATTAAGATTGCCTAGAGGCGGAGAGATCGTAGATGGTACTGTAATTCAGGTAACTGACAGAGAAGTTGTTGTTAATCTTGGCTGCAAGAAGGACGGTATTATACCAAAGGACGAATTAACACTGGAAGGAGAACAAAAGCTTACAGATTTATTTAAAGAAGGCGATGAAATCCAGGCTAAAGTACTAAAGACTGACGACGGCGACGGAAACATTCTACTTTCTAAGAAAAAGTTAGAAGTAAATGAGCATTGGGATGAAATTAATAGTGCTCTTGAAGATAAATCATTTGTTAACGCTAAAGTTATTAAAGAAGTGAAAGGCGGCGTTATTGCTGCGTATAAAGAAGTTTACGGATTTATTCCTCTTTCACAATTATCGGACAAGTTTGTGGATAAGGCAGAAGAATTTATCGGTAAAACTCTTCCGGTAAGAGTTACTCGTGTTGATCAGAAAAAAGGTAAAGCAGTATTCTCCCATAAGGCTTATTTAGCAGAAGAAAGACAGAAGAAAATCGATGAAGTCTGGGGCAGCCTAAGCGAAGGCGATATCGTTGAAGGTACTGTCATGAGATTCACTGATTACGGTGCATTCGTAGATATCGGCGGTATTGACGGCCTGCTGCACATTTCAGAGATTTCATGGGGCAAATTAAAGCACCCGCAGGAAGTCCTTTCTATTGGACAGAAGATAGCTGTTAAGATCCTATCCATGAACAATGAAAAAGGAAAGATTTCTCTTGGATTGAAGCAGACAAAGCCGGAACCATGGTCTATTATCGATGAAAAATATCAGGTTGGACAGGTTATTACAGGAAAAATCGTACAGATTAAAGAATATGGTGCATTCGTAGAATTAGAACCAGGTCTTGATGGTCTTGTACATATTTCTGAAATTGCACACAAGCGTGTGACCAACATTTCTGATGAAATTTCAGTTGGACAAGAAGTATCGGCAAAGATTCTTGAAATCGACAAGGACAGAAAGAGAATCAGCTTAAGCATCAAAGAAACGCTGGAAGCTCCTGTTGCTGACGAAGCAGAAGAAGCACCGGAAGAAGATGCTGAATAATTTTGCATTCTAAAAAAGTTCAAGATAGCGGGGCGTATATATCGCCCTGCTATTTTTGTACGTGAAGCTCTGCTTGCATCTCGTGATGCGAAAGAGCGGGTCTTATACAGAGTGAGGTGGTACACGTGAAGAATTTGATTTTAATAGGAATGCCAGCCTGCGGCAAAAGTACAGTGGGAGTAATTTTGGCGAAAACGGTGGGGATGAAGTTCCTCGATACGGATCTGCTTATTCAGGAAAGAGAAGGAGCCTTATTACAGGAACTGATCAATACGAAAGGAAATGATTATTTTAAAAAGGTCGAGGAATATGTGCTTCGCAGTGTAAATATTGAGAATGCCGTTGTATCAACAGGCGGAAGTGCCGTATACTATCCGGAAGCCATCCATCATTTTAAGAAAAACGGAATTATAGTATATATTAAGGTTCCTTTTGAAACGATTGAAAGCAGACTGGATAATATCACGACCCGAGGTGTGACAATGGCTCCCGGACAGACGTTGAAAGATTTATATGATCAGAGAGCCCCGTTATATGAAGCAAACGCAGATCTGGTGGTGGATGCGGACGGGCTGACTGTGGAACAGACCATTGAAAAAATCATAGAATCCATAGAACAGCCTTGCTAAAGAAAACCAACGAATATAAATTCAAAAGGGAGTGGCAGAGTGAGTACCCCTCGCCGATAAGGGGGGAGACTCAGGCTGTTTGCAGCCGCCGAAGGAAACCATGGGCTCCCTTCGGCGTAACCACCTTTTATGTATTATTCAAAGGCAGAAGCTTCGATAAGCTCTTCCGCACTTTTTAAAGTAGATTCGGTGATGTTGAGCCCGCCTAAAAGACGAGCGACCTCTTGAATCTTTTCCTCCCGGGAAAGAGGTACGACTGTGGTGTAGGTAGCACGTTCATCCGAATGCTTTACTATTTTATAATTATGGCTTCCGCAAGCCGTTATCTGCGGAAGGTGGGTAATGCAGATGATCTGATGATTTCGTGCGATTTCTTTCAGCTTCTTTCCGACGACGCTGGCAGCTATTCCGCTGATACCCGTGTCTATTTCATCAAAAATCATGGTAGGAATATCATCATAATCTCCAATGACCTTTTTAAAGGCCAGCATGATTCTGGACATTTCTCCGCCGGAAGCAATTTTGGATAAAGGCTTTAACGGTTCTCCCCGATTTGTACTGATCAGAAATTCTGCCAGATCTGTACCGTTTGCAGTATAACCGGCTGGATTTTCGGTCATGCCGATTTCAAATTCTGAGTTATTAAAGCTCAACTCGTGGAGCTGTTCTTTAATTTTAGTTTGAAGTTCTGCGGCAGAGGTCTTTCTGAGAGCCGAAAGCCGTTCAGAAGCTAATTTCAGCTGTTCTTCGCACACAGATAAATCGTGAGAGAGCCTTTCTTTTGCTTCATCTATGTTTTCGATCTGAGCCAGATCTTTTTCCAGCTGTGCCCGGTAGGATACTATTTTTTCAATGGATCCGCCATATTTCAGTTTCAGTTTATCGATTTGATTCATTCTTGAGATAGCCGAGTCCAGCTGCTCCGGTGAAAAGGTTATGTGCTCCCGAATATTTCGGATTTCCTGACTGATATCTTCCAGCTTGTAATAGGCATCATCAAAATCAGAGAGTAGGTCATTGACCGGCCTGGAATAAGAAGCGATCTCCTGCAGCTGATTTTGTACTCTGGATAAGGCTTGCAGAACAGAAGGCGAATCCCCATAAATGGCATCGTAAGCATTGGACAGATTTCCATATATTTTTTCGCTGTTTTGCAGAGAAAGGATGTCCTCTTCCAAGGCGGTATCTTCGCCGGGAGAAAGCCTTGCACTGTCGATTTCGTTTAATTCAAAGGTCATGAAATCCTGTTTGCGCTGATTGTCAGCCGCATTGGATACCAATCGATTTAATTCCAGCGTAAGCTTTTTATACTCCAGATAGAACTTTTCAGTCAAAGCCTTGACCGGCAGTATTTCCGCACTGTTGTATAAATCTAAAAAGGTAATGTGCAGCTCAGGATCCAGCAAGGACTGATGATCATATTGGCCGTGAATATCTGCCAATTTTTTACAAAGAGCATTTAAGAAGGATACCGATACAATTTGATTGTTGACCCTGCATATGCTCTTGCCCGCAGCGGAAATTTCACGCCGGATAATGACCTGATCATCCTCGGCGGCAATATCGTTTTCTGCCAACAGCTCTGCGGCTTGAGGGGAGCAGTCTTCCACAATCAGTTCGATTACCGCTTTATCTTTCCCGGAACGAACAAAAGCAGTATCCGCCCGGCTCCCTAAAGCAAGGCTTACTGCTTCTATAATAATAGATTTGCCCGCACCCGTTTCGCCAGTGATGATATTTAAGCCGGTATGGAAATCCACATCCATTTCGTCAATAATAGCGAAATCCTTTACATGTAAATGAGAAATCATAATGATGAACCTCCCAGCGTAAATTATTGTAGTAAATCATTAAACTTTTGTACCAGAGCAGGGACATTTTCCAAGTCATCTACGATGATCATCAGGGTATTATCACCTGCAACAGAACCGACAATGTGCGGGAAGTTCAGTGAGTCAATCGCTTCACCTGCCGCAGGACCGCAACCGGATAAGGTTTTTACTATAATAAGGTTATAAGATGGGGCTACACTCCGAATCGTCTCTTTGAAAATTTTTATAAACCGATCAGAAATAGGCGTTTCTATGGAATTTCCCAGAGCATATTTGTATTTTCCGGTGTTGGATAGGACTTTGATCAACTGCAGTTCCTTAATATCTCTTGAGATGGTGGCCTGAGTAACATCATAGCCGCTTTCCTTTAATAGTGAAGCGAGTTTTTCCTGTGTTTCCACTTCATAAGTGCTTATAATTTCAAGAATTTTGTTTTGCCTTGAATAACGCATACTATTACCTCCGCGCAGCTCTTTTTTTATAAAAATACATTACGTGTATACTATAACATAATTATACAGAAGTATTCAATACTAATTATTCTTTATCGATAGGAACCGAATCCCATTACAAATCAAGCTTAGCCGGAAACAGCAGAAATCGTATATAGAATAGATTACTGGCTGTTTGTGGGTTGTATATACATGGGTAGACAAACATGTGTTTGTGTGATAAAATGGAAAAGATAATACGATTTGGAATCAAACAAATATATGGTATACTATTATAGTTATGGAGAATGTATGAGAATATTAGGAATAGATCCGGGATATGCGATCTTAGGGTATGGCATCATTGAAATGAAGGGAAATCATTTTGACGTCTGCGGATATGGAGCCGTTACAACGGAGGCTTCCATGAGCATGACGGACAGGCTTAAATGTTTGTATAGTTCCCTGACAGAAATCATTGCAGAGTATGAACCGGAAGTGGCTTCCATTGAAGAACTGTTTTTTAACACCAACACGAAAACCGCTATTATGGTGGGACAGGCCAGAGGCGTAGCTATTCTTGCCTGTGCCAATTCAGGCATGGATATAGCCGAGTATACGCCGCTGCAGATCAAGCAGGCTCTTGTAGGATACGGAAGGGCGGAAAAAAAACAGGTACAAAGTATGGTAAAGACGATTTTAAATCTGAAAGAAATCCCAAAACCCGACGATACCGCAGATGCCTTGGCAGCAGCCATATGTCACGGGCATTCATCTAATGCCAATAAGCGCCTTTCAAAAATAGCAAAGCTGAAATAATAAGGATAACCCGGATAAATAGATGTAGAGTACAAAGGGTGAAGGAGGAAAAATGCTTCATTTTATAAAAGGAACATTAGCCGGAAATTTTCCCGGCGGTGTTGTGATAGAAACGGGCGGATTGGGCTATGAGGTTTCCGTTCCGGACAATTCGGCTGTGTATCTTTCAAAAGAAGGTCAGCAGGTCATGGTTTATACGGCTATGATAGTAAGAGAGGACGACATAAGCCTGTATGGGTTTGCTGATCGGGAAAGTTTGCAGCTGTTTCGGAAGCTTATGACGGTCAACGGCGTCGGGGCAAAAGCCGCTTTGGCTATTTTATCCGCCCTGCCAATCACGGAACTCCAAAAAGCTATTGTCTTTGAGGATGCCGCGGCTTTGACGAAAGCAAACGGAATCGGCAAAAAAATTGCTCAGAGGATTGTACTGGAGTTAAAGGATAAGCTGGATGCGACGGAAGCTATAGTCGGCGGCATACCGGCCTCCGATATTGCCGGTGCCAGCCTGAATGAAAAAGGAGAAGCCGTTCGTGCCTTGATCGCTCTCGGATACAGCAAGGGTGAGGCGGTAGAGGCTCTTGCGGGGATAGAGGAAAACGATTTGACAGTAGAGGAGTATATAAAGAAGGCATTAAAGAGATTATGCTGATATAAACAGGAGCATGTACAATGGATTTTATGGAATATGATGAGCGGATCACTTCTGCGAATCAAAATAAGGAGGAAGAAGGCGTAGAGCTTACGCTGCGGCCTAAAAAATTAGAGGACTACATCGGTCAGAAAACCGCTACGGAAAACTTAAAGGTGTTTATTGAAGCGGCGCAGATGCGAAATGAACCGCTGGATCATGTGCTTTTTTACGGTCCGCCGGGCTTAGGGAAAACTACGCTGGCCGGAATTATAGCCAATGAGCTTGGGGTGGATCTGCGAATCACATCGGGACCGGCTATAGAAAGAGCCGGGGACTTGGCAGCAATACTCACGAATCTAAATGAAAACGATGTGCTCTTCATCGACGAAATACACAGATTGAACCGATCGGTAGAAGAAGTGCTGTATTCTGCCATGGAGGATTATGCGCTGGATATTATCATAGGAAAAGGCCCGTCGGCCAGATCGATTCGTCTGGATTTGGCGAAATTTACTTTAATAGGAGCCACTACCAGAGCAGGAAGTCTGTCTGCCCCTCTCCGAGATCGGTTCGGTGTGGTCAGCAAATTTGAACTGTACACCATAGAGGAATTGAAAAAAATTATTCTGAGATCTGCGGGGCTTTTAAACATCGAAGTGGATGATGCGTCCCTGGAAGCTATGGCTAAGCGGTCAAGAGGAACCCCAAGGGTTGCCAACAGGATACTTAAACGGGTAAGAGACTTTAGTCAGGTGAAGGGCAGAGGAGTCATTGATCTGGATATAACCAATGAAACCCTGAAATCTCTTGGAGTAGATGAATACGGGCTGGAAGCACTGGACAGAGAAATCCTAAAGCTGATTATTGAGCGTTTCAAGGGCGGACCTGTGGGCATAGATACCATTGCCGCCTCCATCGGTGAAGATCGGGTCACGATTGAAGATGTCTACGAACCTTATCTGATTCAAGCGGGATTTTTGCACAGAACGCAAAAGGGAAGAATGGTTTCAGAACAGGCCTATAAGCACTTAGGAATCAAAATGCCAGAGTAAGAATATGAGGAATGGATATGGAGTTTACAGTAAAAAGATTTTTGTCAATAGCTATAGCATGTATAGTAATCATAACCGCATATGCGGCTTTTAGCGTCAGCTGTGCGGATGCTTCCACCATGCCGGAGTATATCAGGATTGGTTTAAAATATGGAAGTTCAAGTGCCGGTGAGTATGAAATGACCTTTGACGGCGGTGTGCGGCTTGGTATGGGAAGCAATGAAGGCTTTACCGAACTCACAGCCTTTCCGGATGTGAACAGGGTGTTGATCCGCCTTGAGTCAGGAAACATACAGCTCATAGGAACGAAGAACTCAGGAGAAACGGTTATCCTGAATGAGGGTCAGACCAATGCAAATTGTCTGATGCCGTATGACAACGATGGTCTTGTAGGCTTTGGAAGCAGTCAATACCGGGGAGGGATTTTATTCAATAGCACCTCAGGAAAATTGACTATTATTAATTTACTGCCGGTAGAAGAATATTTATATGGTGTCATCAATGCAGAATTAAGTAAATCTTATCCGGAAGAGGCGTTAAAAGCTCAAGCCGTGGCGGCGAGAAGCTATGCTGTCTGCAATCTTGGGAATCATAAGTCATATGGTTTTGATCTTTGTGCCACTACGCATTGCCAAGTCTACAAGGGATATACGGATGAATACCCGGAGACAGTTCATGCGGTAGATGCTACCAGAGGAGAAACCATTCAATATAATGGCGAGACTGTAAACGCCTTTTTCTATAAGAACAGCGGCGGTTATACGCAAGATTCCCAAGACGTGTGGGGAGGAAATGTGGGATACCTGAAAGCGGTCAAGGATGAGTATTCTCCTGCGTATTCGTGGAGTCAATCCTTTACCTTTGCGGAATTGTCCAGTAAATTGGCTTCCGCAGGCTACAATGTGGGCAACGTTACTACGGTTTCCATAACAAAGAGAAATCAGTCCGGAGCGGTAGAAACCCTTCAATTTACAGGAACCGGTGGAACCGCTGTGCTTCAAAAGGACAAAATAAGAAGCGTATTGGGCTCTTCCCTTATCAAATCGACGATGTTTTCTATGGGAGAGGCTGAAACCGTTCAGCCCAGCGAGGATAAGACGTCAACAGCTTATGGCTTTTCAAAAGGTATAAACCGTGCGGCAGAACTTCCGGAAACCATATATGCAGTCAATAAAAATGGGGCGGCCAGTCCCATTGCTGTAAAGGACGTATATGTTCATAACGGCAAAACAACGAAATTGCAGCAACAGGCTTCGGGAGGAAGTCAAATATCAAATACCTTAGAAAGCGTCAGTGGAGGAAATGTGACCTTTACGGGATTGGGATACGGCCATGGAGTAGGCATGCCTCAGGACAGTGCGGTGGAAATGGCTAAAAAAGGCTTTACATATGAGGATATATTGAAGTATTATTATACGGATATTTCGATACATTAGGAAAGGAAATGGGATTATAAAGGATTCATGCATATTAATGATTTTGATTACGACCTGCCTTCTGAGCTGATTGCACAGAAACCAGCAGATAAGAGAGATAATTCAAGGCTCATGGTGGTGCACAGAGATACCGGAGCCGTTGAGCATAAACATTTTTACAATATTTTAGAGTATTTAGAACCCGGGGATTGTTTGGTGTTAAACAATTCTAAGGTGCTGCCTGCCCGTCTTTTCGGAATCAAAGCAGAAACCGGAGCAAAAGTAGAATTTCTTCTCATAAAAAGGCTGGACGGTGATCTGTGGGAAACCATGGTAAGACCGGGTAAACGGCTTAAACCCGGGGATGTAGTAGACTTTTCCAGAGAGGGAGCTACTGCAAAATTTCAGGCTACGGTGGTGGATTATGGAGAAGAAGGAACCAGACATGTAAAATTTGAGTATGAAGGTATTTTCCTTGAACGCTTGGAGGAGCTTGGAAGTATGCCTCTTCCTCCTTATATTGAAAGGGAAAGTGAAGAGCAGGATAAGGATAGATACCAGACCGTATATTGCAAGGAAGAAGGCTCCGTAGCCGCTCCCACAGCAGGTCTTCACTTTACAGAGGAGCTGCTGGGGCAGGCACAGGAAAAAGGTATCCGGTTGGCCTATGTGACGCTTCATGTGGGCATTGGTACCTTTAGACCGGTCAAATGCGATATTATAGAAGAGCATAAAATGCACTTTGAAGAATATGAGGTAAGCGAGGAAAGTGCCAGAATTATCAATGAAACAAAGGAAAACGGCGGAAGAATTTTTTCCGTGGGAACCACTTCCTGCCGAACTGTTGAAAGTGCAGCTACACTGAATGAAGACGGACAAAGCTCAGCCTATCAGGTAAAGCCGGGACACGGAAACACCGGAATCTTTATATATCCGGGCTATGAATTCAAGATCATCGATTGTTTGATCACGAACTTCCATCTGCCTAAATCAACCCTGTTGATGCTTATTTCCGCACTTTATGACAGAGAGAAGATCCTGGAAGTGTATAAGACTGCCGTAGAAGAAAAATATAGATTCTTTTCATACGGTGATGCCATGCTGATTTTGTAGAGAACCATGCTAAAGCATTGGACAGAATATTAAAGGAGAATAAGGTACATGAAACATGCAGTTACTTATGAACTGTTAAAGAAAGACAGCCGCACGAAGGCGAGAAGAGGGAGGGTACATACTCCCCATGGTACGATTGAAACGCCTGTGTTCATGCCCGTTGGAACGGCGGCTACCGTAAAAGCTATGCGGCCTGAACAGGTTAAAGAAATGGGAGCACAGATCATCTTGTCAAATACGTACCATTTATATTTGAGACCGGGACATGAAATCGTCCGGGAAGCGGGCGGTCTGCATAAATTTATGAACTGGGACAGAGCTATTTTAACAGATAGCGGCGGATTTCAGGTATTCAGTCTGGGAGCACTGAGAAAAATCACAGAAGAAGGGGTTCAGTTCAGATCTCATATTGACGGCTCCAAACATATGCTTTCACCAGAAAAGTCCATGGAAATTCAGAACGCATTAGGTTCGGACATCATGATGGCATTTGACGAATGTGCGCCGTATCCGTCAGACAGAGACTATGTAAAAAATTCACTGGAAAGAACCACCAGATGGTTGAAGCGGTGCAAAGAATATCATAAAGATACTGAAAGACAGTCTTTATTTGGTATCATGCAGGGAGGCATGTATAAAGATTTAAGATACGAAAGTGCCATGCAGGTGGTAGATCTGGATTTGCCGGGGTATGCCATTGGCGGATTAAGTGTAGGAGAGCCCAAGGAATTAATGCTGGATATATTGGATGACTGCGTGGACTATCTGCCCGAAGAAAAAGCCAGATATTTAATGGGTGTAGGAAGCCCGGATTATTTGTTTGAAGGAGTGGAACGGGGAGTGGATATGTTCGACTGCGTCCTTCCCACCAGAATTGCCAGACATGGTATGGCAATGACTTCTTACGGAAGGGTCAATATAAAAAATGCGAAATACGAACGAGATTTTGAAGCTCTTGATCCGGAATGTGACTGCTATACTTGCAGAAATTATTCCAAAGCGTATTTGAGACATTTATATAAATGTGATGAAATGTTGTCGGCAATGCTTTTATCCAATCATAATCTGCATTTCCTTGTGAATATGATGGGAAACATCAGAAAGGCTATTGAAGAAGACCGATTCCTTGAATACAAAAATGAGTTTTACACGAAATATGGCAGGTTTTAAAGACCTGTCATATTGTGCCTAAAGAGGAGAAAAAGTATATGGAAATATGTAAACATGATCAATTTTGCGGGGGATGTATTCATCAGGGCATACCGTATGAAAAGCAGGTAGAGATGAAGGGAAGGGAAGTCCTTCGCCTGCTGGAGGATAAAGGCATAAAATATGAAAAGTTTTTGGGCATTGAAGGCAGTCCCAAACAGTATGCCTACCGGAATAAGATGGAGTATACCTTTGGAGATCAAGTCAAGGACGGTGATATGACGCTGGGCATGCATCAAAAGGGGAGGTTCATGTCCATTATCACCGTGGATGAATGCCAGTTGGTAGACCCGGATTTTAACCGGATTCTTCGGGCTGTTTTGGATTTTTGTAATCGGAATGGGTATCGATTCTATCATAAAAAGACACATGAAGGACTCATGAGAAACCTGATCATCCGAAAAGGGGAGCGAACCGGAGAAATTCTCGTAAATGTGGTCACATCTTCTCAGACCGAGTTTGACGAAGCTGCTTTTACAGAATATATCAGGCAGCTTCCGCTGCATAATAATCTGGTCGGCGTGCTTCGAACCATCAATGACGGTATCGCAGATGCAGTCAACTGCGATGAATTGAAAGTCCTTTGGGGACGGGATTATTATATGGAAAAAATTATGGGGCTGGAGTTTAAGGTCAGTGCATTTTCCTTTTTTCAGACAAATATTGAAGCAGTAGAGCGTTTATATACAGAGGCTTTAGAATTAATTGATGACCTGGAAGGAAAAACAGTTTATGATTTGTTCTGCGGAACCGGAACCATTACACAGGCACTGGCTTTAAAGGCCAAAAAGGCCATAGGCGTGGAGCTGGTGGAGGAAGCCGTAGAAGCTGCTAAAGTGAATGCAGCATTAAACGGTCTTGCAAATTGCAAATTCCTTGCAGGAGATGTCTTTAATGTGCTGGACAATATAGAAGAAAAGCCGGATGTCATCGTGGTGGATCCTCCCAGAATGGGAATTCAGAACAAGGCCTTAAGCAAAATAGTAGATTATGGCGTGAAGCAAATTGTTTATATCTCTTGTAATCCTAAAACATTGGCAGAAAATTTGCAGTTTATGCAGCTTTATGGGTATGAAGTGAAAACAGTGAAAGCGTATGATAATTTTCCGATGACGAAACATACGGAGTGTGTGGTTTTGATGACGAAATGTGGTTCTGATAAGAAATAACGTAAGCTGAACACAATATGTAGTGGTTTGAGGACGATTTTAGAGCAAAAAAACACCGTTTTTGACCCTTAAAAATAGGGTAAAATATAGATGACATAGGGTAATTTAAATGATGACAGGAGAAGAATGGAAAATTAGAGTTAATAAATTGGTGGATGAATTATATTATATATTGTAGAAAAGTAGAGTAGTGAAACATGAATTATTTATAAGCAATTAGACAAATAGGAATTTGGTTATCTTTCGCAAGTGAAATCAAGCAACCTATTTTCCAGTTCTTTATAATTATTACAAGGCAGTTGAAAGGAGGTGCAACGATGTATGAGTGGTACAAGAATGTTCAAAAAATTGTTGATGAGATAGACGGTTGCATTAAAAAGCAAAAGGATGAAGCATTGACCCTAAAGTATCTTGCACATAAGTTGGGCTATTCGGAATTCTACATTTCGAGAAAGTTTAAAGAAATTTCGGGTATGCAATTTAGAGATTATCTGCGTTATCGAAGACTGGCTTTTGCATTGAAACAAGTTCGGGACACCGAATATGGTATTTTAGACATTGCTTTGAATTATGGATTTTCTTCACATGAAGCTTTTACTCGTGCGTTCAAGGCAACATATGGTATTACTCCAAGTGAATACCGTCAAAATCCTATACCAGTCGTGCTTCGTACAATAATAAGGCCCTTTGACTGCTATTTTTTAGGAATTGGAGGAACTGGTATGTTAAAATCAGCAGAGGATGTAAAGACTTATTTTATTACAATTCCCACACATAAGTTTTTGCATATTAAGAACTATGAGAGTATTGGGTATTGGGACTTTTGGCAAAAGCAGAGTCTCGTTTCAGGACAGGATTGTGAAACAATTTGTGGGTTACTGGATAGTATCAAGGGAAAATTAGATGATGTAGGTGGAAGTGAAGCGAATAGCGGTAGCGGTCAAATTATGGCATTTATAAATGAACCTACTGGTAGAATCTGTAGTTGGGGAATTCCACTTGCGGAATGTTATGGTGTACGTCTATCGATTGATTATGATGGTGAAGCGCCATCACAAATGCATATGATTGATGTTCCAGAAACGGAATATATTGTTTTTGAACATGGACCGTTCGATTTTGAGACAGAAAATAGCAGTGTGGAGGAAAAAATCGAAAAGGCAATGAAAGAATTTGATTATACCGCTACTGGTTATTGTCTCGATACCACTCCTGGCAGAGTGTTTTATTTCTATCATGATTGCACACGGTTTTGGAAGTATATCAGACCTGTGCGGAAAGTGTAATATATTAACAAGTTCCAATTTGCAACCATGAATAATTACTTAAAATAAAAACTATAAATGCACTGAGATAAAGTAAACGCCCAATAGTGCGTACCTTTTAATAACTACCATTCTTTGAGATAATAAACCCAACATCGAAAAAGTCTAAATAGTTTAGTCTGAAAAGTTGACTTAACTTTTTAGACCACACGGTAAATGGAGGGGGATTTATGGAATCAAAGGAAAGTCAGGTCGCTACACAAGTACGTCTGAATCAATGGGCACTGGAAGTTAAAGATTGCCTCAATCGTCCTAAAAATATGACAGTTGCCGAATGGTGTGAGCAACACAACATGAAAAGGGCGAATTATTACTGGCGGCTCAAACGGGTTCGCCAGGCATTCTGGGAACAGGTGGAAACTCCTGCCGGAAACTTTGTTGAATTACCGACACCGGTTCCGTACGCTATACCATTAGCACCGGTTCAAGCAACTGCCAATGATAATTCTTCTACCTCAGCAGTTTTGCGTACATCCAGTGGTATTTCCATCGAAATCAGGCAGTGTGCCTCCGCAGAGTTTATGAAAAACCTGATCGGAGCACTTGATCATGCTTAACGATGCCACCGGATTTAAAAAAATATATCTGGCAGTCGGAACTACGGATTTAAGAAAAGGCATTGACGGACTGGCTGCCATTGTGAAATTTCAATTCAATCTGGATCCATACGATAAGAACACCTTATGTTTGTTTTGCGGCAAAAAGCCGGACAGAATAAAAGGACTCATCTGGGAGGGAGATGGATTCCTGCTTCTTTACAAAAGGATCAACATTGGCACCTTTAAGTGGCCTCGTTTGTTAAATGAAGCGGTAGAAATCGCCGGGGAACAATACAACCTGCTTATGCATGGCTTTGAGATCATTGCCAGGCGCCCCATCGTGGAACTTGAGAATCCACCGAAAGCCATGTAAGTGTTGTGCAAAAGGTAGAAAATATATCCGTTATCACCATGCAAAAAAAGGCCGTTTTCATTGTTATCCACCGTCATAATGACGAAGTACTATTTCATACCAGGTGGAAAAATCTTACGTTTTCTGCTAAAATATTCCGTAAAAGGAGTAAAGATCATGGCAATGAAATACACAGAAGAACAATTAAACAGCATCGATCCGTCGATTCTCGTGCAGCTTTTTCTTGCCATGCAGGAAGAATCTGAAAAGCAGAGCCGAAAGCTTGAAGAAATGGATAAAAAGCTCCAACGGATCATGGAACAGCTGGTTCTCTCCAAGCAGGAACGCTTTGGTCGGTCCTCAGAAAAGATGGGGGACTATGGACAACTCTACTTCATGGAGGTAGACGGAAAGATCGCCTTCTTTAATGAAGCAGAAGCGGTTTGCGACCTTGAAGGATCCGAGGAAGATGTCACGACTCCCTAAACCATTTTCGACCATATCTATCGGAGCTTCTCCTTCAGATATGTGGGTAGGGTCTCCCAAGGTAAGACACTAATCTTTCGTTCCACAACCTCTTGATTTACAATTTCGGTTATACGTTTACCCTTTGGGCTTTGGTTTGTTATGCAACCTTACTCACCTCATCGCCTTATCAAGTTTCTGTTTGGATAGGCTACAATAAATTGGACAGATATTTTAAGGTCATGTAAAATAGAAGGCAGAGAAGGAGTAATTACCATGACCGAAAGAAGAAAACCCCGTTCCTATGCGGATGAATTTAAACAGCAGTTAGTTCAACTGTATCATAATGGAAAAAGGAAATGTGATATCTGCCGAGAGTATGACATCGCCACTTCATTGCTGGATAAATGGCTCGAGCAGTCTGCCACCTCCGGTTCTTTCCATGAGAAAGATAACCGTTCCACAGAGCAGCAGGAATTAATTGAACTGCGTAAACGCAATAAACAATTGGAGATGGAGAATGACATTTTAAAACAAGCAGCGCTGATTTTGGGGCGAAAGTAAATGTAATAAAGGCAAATGCCCACAAATACTCTGTATCAGCAATGTGTAAAGTCCTAAACATTTCAAGAAGTTCTTATTATTATGAAGCAAAACAAAAACCAAAGGAGAACCATCTGGCTGCTGAAATCCGGGAGATATTCCGTCAGAGCCGGAATAATTATGGTACCCGGAAAATCAAAGTGGAGCTTCACAAAAAAGGATTCACCGTATCCCGCAGGCGCATTGGACGAATCATGAAACAGGAAGGCCTTGTATCCGCTTATACAGTGGCACAATATAAGCCCCATATTGATAAATACAATGAATCAAAGGTTGAGAATATAGTGAACCGGGAATTTTCTGACCAGTCCCAATATAACGTTGTAGTCAGCGATTTGACCTATGTACGGGTAGGTAACAGCTGGAATTACATTTGTGTGCTTGTTGACCTGTTCAACAGAGAAATCATCGGTTACAGTGCAGGCAGGAACAAAGATGCGGCATTGGTAAGCAAAGCCTTTTCCAGAGTCAATGTTAATCTGAATAAAATACAGATTTTCCACACAGATCGTGGAAATGAATTCAAAAACAGAACTCTGGATGAAACGCTTGAGGCATTCCACATTCGCCGTTCCCTGAGCATGAAAGGCTGTCCCTACGACAATGCGGTGGCAGAGGCCACGTTTAAAATCATCAAGACCGAGTTTGTGAAAGGACAGCAATATGAAACACTGGAGCAATTACAATACGAATTATCGGATTATGTAAACTGGTTTAACAACCACAGAATCCACTCATCACTGGGTTATATGACCCCGAGAGAATATCGGCTTACTAACCTTAAAAAAGTTGTCTAAAAAAGTGTTGACAATCCAAAATGCCCCTTACAAAATGTAAAGAGCAATTTCATATTTGTATTTAGTTTTCTATATTACTTGAAAATAAGTAAGAGCATCTTTAATAGCATCCACTTGAATAGAAGTGGGGTGTTTTCTCGGCTGTTTCAATTCCTCTACTGCATTAGGGGCATCGTACATGGGTAAACCCAAATCTCGCTTGACCTCAGCAATGTATGCTGTGTGTACTTTAAAGCTGTATTTTTCAAGGATATATTCCTTTATCAGCTTGTAAGTAATTCTCTGTTTTGGCTTGTATGCCTCTGCTTTTTCAACTATACTATTAAGTGGTATCATACCAACGCTGTTTCCAAAGTCCACAGATACGTTGATATAGCTGTCTGGAGCTTTGTGGGTCTTTGGTAATACCGTTGAGACAGTAGTTCTGATGTCTAAGACGAAATGATAAGGTGTGAAAAAGGCTTGATTTCAGGTCTTTTTTGCTATCAGGAATAGGAAAACATTCAATCCGAGGTCTAAACCTAACGCTCTGCGGAAACAATGCGATATGCAGAGAACAGAAAAAGTGTGTATAGTTTAGACGCCGATTTAGATGTTGGGCATTGAAGCAGTGATTTAGATGTCAGAGAGAGTTTAGGCAGTGGATTGGATGTTCAATGGGAAGGAGAAAACACATGGAGAGTTCAGCTTAGCTATGGCCATCAGATAATATGGATTTTTGGAAAATAGGAAATGACCAAAACAAGGTATCTATAAAATGGAGTCGAAACTATTTTGAAGATTATAAGCAATTAGCATATAATTTTTACGATTGTGGTTTTAGTATATTTGATGAAGTTATATGCAGTGGTTATGATAACATTAAATCAGATATGTGGTTTTTAACTGAAATTTTTTTAGTTCGTCAGAGTATAGAGCTGGGGTTGAAGTCTCTTTTGTGTAGAGTCTATAATAAGAACAATGATATTCAGAAGGCATTTATTGAATGCTGCCATGATTTATCAATGTTATTTCAAAGATATAATGATGTTGGAAATGAAAATTATTTAACTAATGAAGAAAAAGAATGGATGACAAAGTACTTAGACTCACTGGAAGAGGTTGATAGCAAATCAGATATGTTTAGATTTCCTTTTGAAGA
Organism: Aminipila luticellarii; assembly: GCF_004103735.1. Classification (NCBI taxonomy): domain Bacteria; kingdom Bacillati; phylum Bacillota; class Clostridia; order Peptostreptococcales; family Anaerovoracaceae; genus Aminipila; species Aminipila luticellarii. The sequence goes on from NZ_CP035281.1 coordinate 1,226,745, forward strand.
TGAATTCCTTTCAAAATATCGAGATAAATTTCTGGATAACGTAGATGTTGCTAATAATTTATTACAGGCATTTGCTTTGGTCAAAAAATGTATTCAGGAAGGGATAGCTCTTGATGAAAACAAGTTTGATAATACTCTTCAACCAGAATTCTTTATCTTTGCGTCGCATGGAATTGGTAATTGCTATTTATGGCAGAGGTTATCGGATGAAGGATTTCATGTGAAAGTTACCGGTTACAGTGAAGTCATTGATTTTATTTATAAGAATTCAAATATTTCAAAAGAGACAAAGCTTTATCCGCTTATGTTCATGTTTAGAAATACGATAGAGCTGTGCCTAAAAAGATTATCTTACAGTTCTGTTGATGATGGTGTACCTTTGGAAATATTTCGCGCAAAAAGGAGGAGTCATTTTATAAAAAAAGATTTGTGGAAAAATATAAAACCGGTCATCATGAAATATGCAAATGATTCTGGTAATGATACAGAGGTTATAGCTATCGTTGAAAGATTAATTGGAGAAATAAGCGGTTTGGATAAAAATGGAGATAATTTTCGGTATCCGACATCATATAGTTTAGAATATCGCTTTGACAAAAAGAATATTGATATAAAAAATGTCTATGAATATCTTAAGGCAATGATATAATTCCTAAATATAAAGTCTATGCCAAGTGGTTGCACCTTGGCTTACAAAAAGATTGGTTGATTCCAGTCTTTTTGTTTTCGTAAGTTTAAATCTCATATATTCTAAAAGAGTTGGCGGCAGAACGGAGGATATATGACTAAATTTTTTACCTATGAAGAAAGACTTGATCTACAAAAATTTCTGAAAGAGTGTCTTTCCTTTAAAGAAATTAGCCGCAGATTAGATAAGAACCCAACGACAATCTCAAGGGAAGTCCGAAAGTATAGCTCTCAAATTGCCACAGGATATCCGGGCTTTCCCTTTAATGCTTGTAAGAACCGTTTTAACTGTCGAATGAAAAAGGTTTGCGGTAGGGAATGTTCCAGAAAATCTGATATCTATTGCAAACTTTGTTCCTCATGTAATAGTAACTGCCCAGAGTTTGTGGAGGAAGTCTGTACCGCCAGATTCAGGGTTCCCTATACTTGTAATGGATGTGAGACAATTGGTAAATGTACACTTTTAAAAAATATTTATGATGCGGAACACGCCCATATAAAATCACATGAGCTTATTTCACAGTCACGAAGTGGCTTGTGTGTATCTGAGGATGAAATAAGTAGACTCAATAAGATTATTTCTCCTCTGGTTCAAAAAGGTCAATCTGTCAATCAAATCTATATCAATCATCAGGACGAGCTGATGTGTAGCGAAAAAACCATTTACAATTACATTGATGCATGTTTGTTTGATGTCAGAAACATTGATCTCCCAAGGAAAGTAAAGTTTCGACAGCGATATAAAAAGCCTGATTTTAAAGTGGATAAAGGCTGCCGAATTGGACGTAATTATGAAGCATTTAGAGCTTTTATGGATAAAAATCTGGATACTGCCGTTGTTCAGATGGATTCTGTTATTGGTTCTAAAGGAGGCAAATGTCTTCTGACTATTCACTTTGTAGAATGTAGTCTTATGCTCGCTTTCTTGAGGGATGCTAATACCTCTAAGTCTGTTATCAATGTCTTCAATCAACTTGATAAGGTCCTGGAGGAAACGGTATTTAACAGACTATTTCCTGTTATTCTTACGGATAATGGAAGTGAATTTTCCAACCCGAAGGCGATTGAATATCGACAAACGATACCATATCAGCGAACTAGCGTGTTCTACTGCGATGCAGGCAGTCCTTATCAAAAAGGAGCAATCGAAGTAAACCATGAATTAATACGAAGAGTTTTACCCAAAGGTACAAGCTTCAACAACCTATCGCAGGAAGATATCAATTTAATGATGAATCATATCAATTCTTACAAAAGAAAAAAGCTAAATAATCGTAGTCCCTACGAAACATTCAGCTTTTATCATGGAGAAGAAGTTTTACATAAACTTGGATGTGCACCGGTTGCAGCCAGTGACATCATGTTAAAACCTAAGCTTCTCAAAAAATAATAAATATGCATGCGCTAACCATTAAACTGTTTAAAGATTAAGGGGTAGATTCTCCGATTACAAAGAAATCGAGAGGAAGTCGACCTCCCTTTGACATGCCCGTTTTTATTATCATACTGTAATAAAATCTAAAAATCAAACTGCATTTTGGTTACAAAAGTTGCTTTTCGTTTACAATACATGCATTTCGATTACAAAAGTAGCATCTCGTTTACAAATATTCAGTTGTCAGTTACAAAGATGGCATCTCGTTCTACATTTAAGTTTTGGATTGCAGACCATGTCCTTTTCTCGTGTGAAAAATTCTCAAAGAAAATATAATGTCCTTTTTGCAAACCGGAAATTTGACAAATGGACAGAGAAGCCGTATAATATTTTTAAGTGTATTTGTGCTCAACTGCTCAGTGCCATTTGTTCTGTTTTTATTATAGAAAATGACCCTTATCGATTTGGGGATGGTTTGGAGCACCGTGGTACATCGTGGTACAAATTAACGAGAAGGAGAAATGTGCGTGGAATTCAAAGTATTTTTCAATGCTAAAAAACCGAATATCAGATGGTGCGGATGTCCCATATTTCTTCAGAGATTTAATTGCGATGATTACGGATGTTGCGGAAGATGAATGGGCTACACCAAAAGACCCGTCAACAAAACTATCAAAGGAAAGCACAATTCGGTCATACGCTAAGCGGAATTTATCCCAGAAATTTGCGCAAAGCATTGTTTATCGACTTACACCTGAAGTCTTTGTCAGCACGCTTGAAGAACGTCCAGATACGGTGCTGCGTCTTTTGGCTGAGGATTATAAGTGCTATGATGCATCTGCTGATAAAAGCAATATTGCGAAAAAACTCGCTGATTGTTTTGTAGAAATAATTCGTACTGCGGTTGGACTTGTTGAACAAGGCGTGCTTGAACAACAAAAACGGCAGCAGTTGGCGTTGGAGTGGAAAAACAATTATGGAGCTTATTTATTGAGCGAAGCAGAATATACTTGTGCGTTTCCTGGATGTGGTTGAGAGTTAAGTATTTCAGCAAATGGAAAAACGGCCTATGCCTATGAAGTGGCGCTGATAGATAAGAAAAAAGCGCCGAAGATAGAAAATCTTCTGGCGCTTTGTCCGAGGTGCTATGCTACATATTCGATAGATGATAATAAAAAAATTTGTAAGGAACTTACGGGTGTAAAGCAAATTTTAATGGGGCATCAAAGAAGTGTAACACTACTTGACGATTTGCCAATTGAGAAAGGAGTTATTGGTATCATATTAAAAGTGAAAAATCTAAAAGAAAAAGAATTGGCTGATGCATCACTTGACCCGAAAGAAATCAAGCAAAAATTGAGCCCCGATGATAATTTTGCATTATACATGACAGTAAAAACCTATGTTAATACCTACTATGTAAGGCTCCGTGAAATAATGATTAACTTGGATAAGCGTGGAGAAATTGATTATGACGAAATCCAAGACCAAATACATGCTATTTACAAAAGACTAAAGAAAGCTAAAAGAACAAACATCGAAATATTCAATGAGATAGCTGCAAAGATTCATAAGGTAAGTCTGCAGGAAGAAATCTACTGTCAAATTGTCGTTTCGTACTTCATTCAGAGTTGCGAGGTGTTCGATGCAATTACCTAATAAGTTATATTCATATAAAAACAGTACATTAGCGTTGCTCCCTATTGTACTTGATGAGTTGCAGGATGGGCCGATGCCGGTAATAGAGTTGTTTGATAGAGTGCGAATGTCCTTAAAGGATGCGACAGATTTTATCTCCGTTATGGACTGCCTGTATGCGCTGCGAGCTATTGATATTAATGACGATGAGGAGGTGTTTTTGTGCTTGTTGAAATGAGGTCACCGGTGTTCAAGGAACAAGGTGTTGAGAGACCGCCTATCATATTTAAGGAAGGATTAAACGTAATTCTGGGAAAAGAGGATGGCGAAAATTCCATAGGAAAATCCTCCGCAATGCTTGCTATAGACTTTGTATTTGGTGGAAATACCTACATTGAAAGTGATGGCGTCAAGCATATAGGAAATCATACAATCTTTTTTGCCTTTAGGTTTGATGGGGTAGATTTTTATTTTGCACGAAATACTTCTGATTCGGACAAAATTTATGTTTGCACAAGTGAATATGATTTGACCGGAGATGTTTGGACAAAAGAAAAATATTCCAATTGGCTAAAAGAGAAGTACAGCCTTGATTTTCCGGGTTTTTCGTTCAGAGTGACTTTAAGCAGTTTCGTCAGAATATATGGAAAAGAAAACACAGATGAAAGAAAGCCACTGCGAGGTATTCCGGGCCAAGGAATGCAAGATTCTATTTCTATGCTGGTCGCATTGTTTGATAGATACAAGGATGTTGAAATATATAATCAAAGATTGGTGGAGGAAAAGAAAAAACTTGCTACCTATAGAGAAGCAAGAAAATACCATTTTGTTTCAGACCTCGTAGGTGGCAAAACCAAGTATGAGGAAAACCTTGAGGAAATAAGATGTCTGGAGCTTCAGTTGGCTGCTCTTACAGAAGAGTCGGAAAAGGGACATACTGAGGAAGAGGTTAAAAAGAGCAAGGCGAAGGCTATGCTATCTGCGCACAAGCTACAGTTGGAAACCGAAATCCAATCAAATCAAAGGAAATTAAAGCTGCTGGAAATGAGCTTGGAATACGGGCTCTATCCCACCGAGGCGGATATGTCTGGCCTTCAGGAATATTTTCCGGGTGTCAATATTCGGAAATTGTATGAGGTTGAGCGATACCATAAAAAGCTGGCAGCAATATTGGATGACCAGTTCGTGATTGAGAGGGACAGCGTCCAAGAGGAAATTGACAGTATTCAATCTCAGATTAGCCAAATTAATTCTCAAATTTTTGAGCTTGGCTATGTTGGAAATGTATCGAAGGAGTTCCTTGATAAGCATTCACAAATTAAAGGAAACATTGATGCGCTTAGACAGCAAAACTTTGCTTTTTTGACACTTACGGAATTGCAGGAAGCAAAAAAACGTGCGGACGATTTGCTGAAAAGGAGTATTGAAAGTATTCTGGTTGAAATACAAACAGAATTGAATGAAAAAATGAAGAGCTATAACGATTCTTTGTTTGATGACTCACGAAAGGCACCAAACTTGAGATTCCGAGAGTATAACAGTTATGTTTTTGAAACTCCGGATGATACTGGAACAGGCTCAAACTATAAAGGAATGGTTATATATGACTTGGCTGTACTTAACTGCACAGCGCTGCCTGCAATAGCGCATGATTCCTTAATTCTTAAAAATATTAGCGACAAGGCGATTAATGGCATTATGAGGATTTATGCGAAAAGCACCAAGCAGATATTTATTGCTTTTGATAAGCAGGCTGCTTATCCTCAAGAAACACAGGACATTCTATTGAAAAACAGAGTGCTCCAGCTATCTGATAACAACTGTGAATTGTATGGTCAGTCCTGGAATAAGGAGGGAGACGAACAAAATGAAGATGAGTTACAATAAACTTTGGAAACTATTAATTGACAAGCAACTGAAAAAATCTGATTTGAGAACGCTTGCAGGGATAAGTTCCTCTTCATTGGCGAAGCTCGGAAAAGATGAAAATGTGACCACAGAAGTTCTCGTGAGAATTTGCAATGCTTTGAAATGCGACGTCTCAGATATTATGGAATTTGTGCCACCAATCGATGAAAGTACAGAAAAAGGGACGCTCAAGAGGTAGAATGAGTATGGGCGATATTGGATAAAGTGTGTAAGCACATACAGAAGACGGAGTTCCTCGAAGACAAAGTCCTGAATCAAGTAATATAAGTTTAAGATAATAATGTCAGAAGTTAAATGAGAGAGAGCATGGAATGAAGCATAACTTGTTCAAGGAGAACGTAAATGGTGAAGGTGGAAAAGTCACTAGTTCTTCCTGTGAAAAAACGGATAAAATAGCATGTAAAATGCTGGTATTAGATATTAAATTGACAAGGAGGTGGCGGTAATGATTAATAGAGAAATACCTTTCAGGCCAAAGCTTGAAGGCGAATTTAGAGTTAGATTTTATAATGCTGCGTCTGAAATAACCGAAGCTACTGCTACCTTAACTATTGCCGCAATTGCTGAACGTGAGATAAGATGGGTCGAAAATGATTGCCCATATAATCTTGAGCAGCGAAAAAAGTATCGTGCGGTATGGTTTCTTTTCAGAGACCTGATTCGTGCATCGTGGAAGGCGTGCTATAGAGAAGGCGTATTGTACATGAGCTTGCCAAGCTTGAATGGTGCAGATATGCATGATACAACATCACCAGAGGTGAAAGCTCTTTTACGTAGTTGGATGAGTGAGAGTCGGCATGAACGACTTGTTGGATATACCGATTTTATCAAAAGAATGGAAAACCCGGGTGCAAACAAACTGAGCATTTCAACTCTGATTGCGGATGGTGAAGAACTTGCAACGCGTATTGGAAGGGCACATAACGGAGAAATTGGAATTGAGGATGCTGTAAAGCCTTATCTTCAACTCGTAAGAGAAAATGATAGGGATGAATTTACCGGTCTGAAAATTTCAGAGATTTGGAGATATTTTCGGTTAACCTGGTCTACACCTGCTGAAACAACGCCAGGAAGAACCATGCAATATTTAATCCGGGATGCAGCACATCAGCAACACGCTGTTATGGGTATTGCTTCCCTAGAGAACTGTGCTGTTCAAATAACCTGTAGAGATGATTATATTGGGTGGAATCAAAAGGCTTTTGTTGAAAGAATTCTAAAGTTAAGTGATTCTGATGCAGTAAATGAATTAAAGCAACTTCTTATATATTTAGAGGATGGTATTGCAGGAATTGACTATGTTGACCTTTGTACTGATGCAGTTGTAAAAGACCCGACTGTTTCGGATGTACAGTTGCTTTTCGATGAAGCCACTAATGCTGAGCAGATTCGTCAGCAGCTTTTGAAGGATGATATGGATAGCACTACAGACGATGCTGAAAAAAGTGAGCTTGGTAGTATTTCTATGGATGCAGAAAAAGCACTTTACCGTAGAAAACGAGCTGAACAACTAGCGCGTCTTCTTAGTGCAAAAAAAATAATCCGAGATTTGTGCGAAGACAGTGATTTCACGGAAAAGTGGCAGGACTTTTGTAAAAGTGAAAATGGTGGTTCTGCTATCAGAAGTGCGTTGGTGGCGCAAAAAACAAAGCATATTGGTTCAAGCCTTATGGAGCTTAATGTTTGTGGAGCTATACCACCATACAATGAGATACTGGGTGGAAAGCTTGTTGCTCTTTTGGCAACTTCGCCCCAGGTTGTTCATGATTATAAGGAAAGGTATGCTGATAAAGCAAGTGAGATTGCAAGTCGTTTGAAGGGACAACCAGTTTGCAGACCTGCAGACCTTGTATATGTTGGTACGACATCATTATATTATGTCGGCTCAAGCCAATACAATAGATTAAAAATACCTGGAAAAATATTTGCTTCGGATTTTGATATAGTTTGGAAGAAGCTTGGAATGACTATAGGCTTTGGAACGATGCATATAAGCAAGGCAACAACCATGAGTCTAACGGAAGCAACAAGCGATGGCTTTAATCGAATTAATCATGTTTTTGGTGAGGGAGCGAGTCCAAAAATGCGCTTACTCACAATGTCGATTCGAGAGCTATTAGAATCAACAAATGAGGCTTCGAAAGACTTTTCGAAGCATGCAATGTCTAGAATTGTTTATGGTGCATGCTTGGCTGAGAACACATTTGACTACCTAATGGGAAGGGCTTCTGCTCCGAAGTATTATACTGACATGAATAACTACGGCGTGGGTACGCAAAAGGTAATTGATTATTGGAGAAATCGTTGGCTAAAGAGCCGATTGAATTATGAACCTATATATCAAAGAATCCGTGATTTCAATAAGCAGGAATTTCTTGTGAGTAATCAAGTAGACGCTGATGAAGAATGGAGCTTTTCTAAGCTCAAGGAGGTGCAGCATATGCCGACTAATGATGAAGCTAAAACAGGTCTTCAATTTGTTCGGGATTTCTATAGAGGGTCAAGCGCATATGCAGACCATATTTCACCTGATCTTCTGTCTGCAATTCATTTGGAGACAAAACTGGATGAGGCTATTATACAGGCGGCGCTAGATGGCAAGGATATCGTGTTAACAGGAAATCCGGGTGATGGAAAAACTCATATTATCCGATTGTTGAAGAATAAGCTGGAGGGGTTAGAAAAACCGATTCATATAGAATTGGATGCCAGTACGCTATCCAACGAAGCTATTTATGCAAAATGGAAGGCTGCAAGAGAGAGTAAAACGCCATTTGTTATTGCAATTAATGCAGCAGTTCTATTTTCAGTGTATCAAAAATATCCCGAGTTTGAGCCAATTAAGGATGCATATTATCAAATGAGTCACTCTGTGGTATTTCATGATGAGGACTTGAATTGTGAAAATCTGGTGGTGTATGACCTAAGCAAACGAGAGGTTTTAACTGCCGAAATATTGCATAAGGCTATTGATAAGCTTACGGATGCAAATCATTATAAGGAATGTGCAACGTGCCCGCTTAATGAAAGCTGTGCTGTACATAAGAATTGCGCATTACTGAAGAATGGATTGTTCCAAGATAGACTGTTTGTTATTCTTCAAAGAGCTTCACTACAGGGCTATCATGCTACGGTGCGTGAGCTACAAAGCTTTATCGCTTACCTGATTTTTGGCAATCGTAGTTGTAAAATCATTAGTCGAACAACAGGTAGCAACCAGTACAATTTGGTTAATCTTGTGTATTCAGGCAAGGGGGCATTTTTTGATGTTATAAGAAATGCAATTGACCCAGTTGACATTTCACACCCTACTTGGGATGAGAAAATCCTTCTTAATGATATTCCGGCAGATAGTTGGGTTGATGGATATGAGGTGCCAGCAGAGGCAATCGCTTATGACAACTATGAATTGTTTAAGCTCAGAAAAAGACAATTTTTCTTTTTCAATCGCTACGGTGACGAACTGCTTAAGCTTATGGATGATGATGTTACACACTTTCAAGAGTTTTTGAATCAAGATAGTGGAAAGCTTATAAAGGATTTGATTCGCAAGTTGAACACTTTCTTTGGCTCCGCAAAGGCATCTAATTCTGAATTCCAGATTTGGACAGGACATCGTTATGATAACGAGCCCAGAAAGGTCTTGATTTCAATGGGTACAATCAAGAAAAGTAGCCTAAAAATTGGACGCCCCGCACTCCTTAAGTGTATGCAGGATGGAATTGATATGACATCAAGCTATATTCGATTGGAAAAAAAGGATGCAGAACACATATTCCTCAAAATTGATTTCAATATGTATATGCTTCTTACAGAGGCGGAGCGAGGTGTTCCGGTTTTATTTATGGAATCAGACCTAGTAAAAAAGGTCTGGAGGTTTGTTGAGCAGCTTCAATCCTTCAACGATATTGATGAGGATGATACCGTGACAGTTTCGTTATTAGATGTACAAAACAAGAAGAAAATTTCTGTTGCAATTGATAGAGAGGAACATAAATATTCTTCTATCGATGGCGAGAGAGCAAAGGAGGTTTAACATGGCTGACCAAATTTATCTCCACTCCTTTAGAAAGGCGGTTGATAGTACCTACGTTGGCTTCACGCCAAACGGTGGGTCAATTAAACCAGTTCATGTTGCAAGTGGCGTTCAGAGATGCATATATGGTGGCTATAATACGACCATGAACATAAAGCGACTTGCGCTGGTTTCTGATGCTAAGGGTAATGTACCTGTAGGCAGCGAAATAGAGACGATATATGCAACGCTTGCTGCGGAAGAAACCATTGAGGATGGCATTGTTGAGGGCTCTGTTGAGTCGATGAGAAATGTAATGCAAAGACTTCTATCTGCAGATAAGGGGGTTTATGTTGTCAAGGGATTAAAGGACGATATGATTTCCTTTACAGCAGGCTCAAAATACTTTTTGACAAGAACCTCAATCTATGAGGATACAGGAGAATTCATTGGTGGTATCATTCGTTCCTATTGCCCTGACCTGGCAAATTATATTAAGGAAGTACTAGAAAAGGCAGATGACCCGATTTCTCTTTTATTTGAGCCGGTACACGAGAGCTCAATGCAGGTGTTTGAGAAAAGCAGACATGAGGATATACCGGTCTTTAAGAACATGAATAATTCTGTTAAGTGGTATGTGAACGGGATTAAGGAAAGTGGAGAATGCTTGATGGAAAATCTTAAGCAGCATCCTAATCCATTAACACAGCTGCGCCTGTTCAATTTTTACTGTATATTTCAGCTTATTCGTTATATGGCAATGCTAGAGGCTTTCTATTGCGAAGAGAATATTAGGCCGATACTTTTAGATTTTTCGGGGATTGCTCCAAGCCAAAGCAGCGTTGCACGTGCGTCTGAAATGTCCTATACACAGATGCACAAATCAATTAATCGATTCTATGCATGGGGGTATGCGCAAGAGCTGAAAGAAAAGGACTATAGTAAAGCTGAGCTTTTGGCTTCTGAAACACCAATATATGAAGAAAATAAAAAAGCTTCCGTAGAACTTGATACTCTATGGGAAATGGCAAAGGAAAGGGCTAAAGTCTGCGCGACAGATGACGAAGCAAGACTTGTGTTTGGTGAGACTATGTACGATATGCTTGCATTAGAGGCATCATCACATCCAGTTAATTGCCTCAAAATTCTTGGTACAGCAGCCGGTATTCTGTATCCACCTGATAAGATGCACCCCAATAAGAGGTTTGTTTTGTCACAGGATATTTTGGAGATGATACTACGAAGCACAGTCAGTCCAGATGAAATACTTAGTGGTAGCGAGATGACAACCCGCCTTTGGGAGCGTTTTGGTATTATCGTTGGCGGAAGTACATTCGAACTTGAGCGACTCCAAAACAGTGGTATGCTATTGCAAATTGATGAAGATTCGCTAGAACGCAATTTCACAGACTTTGCAACATTACTGGAGTCTATGGACTTTGCAGAAGTTATGGCCGATGGAATCCTTCAGATACGGTTAGGAGGTGCGGATTAATGCTTGAAAAGCAAGAACTTATTATAGGGCTATTGTTAGAAAAGCTTGCTGATACAAAGGTTGGTATTCTTGTTAAAGGAATAAGCGGAATATCGCCGCAAGAAATTGCTGAAGAGCTTGCAAATAAAAGAAATACGCATATTTATATGGCGGCAGTAGGTTATGGTCTTGCTGGCAATATTGAGGAGTCACAGTATACCTTAACACCATCTGTTGAAAAGGCTGTCTTATGGAGGAGTATTCCTGAATATGCTGGAAGTATTGTTGTGTCTGTAAAGGCAGATACGGATAAACTCCATTCATTAGCTGAATTTGACAGTTTGTCTTTGAGGGACGTATCGAAGTATATTCTTGAACTTCAGATTGCAAGCGAAAGCAATACACCAACGCAGAATTTTTGGAGAGCATTACAGCAGACCTCGGATTACTACGCTTTCGACGCAATTCTAGAGTTCGTTCAGACTGTTACAACTTCAAGTAATGCGGCAGAGGCAATTCCTAGCAATATGTGGAGATTAAATCTTCTTTGTGATACAGAAATTCTGAGTACGAAATTTAAGCCTGAGGAAAGATTGACACGCAATCGCGAGTTGATTTTTGCGATAGGACAGTTAAGCGAGGACTCTAGAAAAAAGCTGAGCCGTTCCTTAGCGAGAACCAAGGGTGCTGATCGAAATAGATTGCAATCTGCATACAATGCACTTCAAAATATTTACAAATATGGGAAAAGAGAGATGCTTCAAAAACTGGACTTTGGCACGGTTCAAGAACTTTTTTCTGCATCAAAAGCAAATGAAGCAAGGAAAAAGAAGACTACACCTAAAGTCCAAGACGAAAATGATGATGGCACTGCGGATGTTACAACAGTCGCGATGCCTATTCGTCCGAAAGAACTGGGTCAGATGATTTCGGATACAATCATTAACGGAGACGATGATGATATTGTGGCCATTAAGGCACTGCTTAGAGAACTAAAAAAGCATTTTGACCCAGAAACTGAAGACAACAATGATAGCATTCCTTCTATTGGTGGTGTTTTTGATGATAGAGCAATTATAATTGAAAATCATCAATCAGACCTGAGAAAACTCGTAGGTATGGCCTGCAATGAAAACGCTTGGGGCGGCTTAATGGAAACCGAGGAAAGTGTTCTGAAGGATGCAATCTCTGCAGATATTAAAAGCTTTCAGCCTTTTAATCCTATAGGAAAGGATTCAATGGTGTCGTTTCACGGCGGAATTGACGGGAGTCAGCCTTTATTTGACTTTATCACGCAGTTTGATGCTCAATTCAAAGCAAAGGAAATTGAAACAGCAGAGTATTTTATTCCAATTATTGAAGAATTGCTAACACGCAGAGGAGAATTGCTGGATAATCTTGATATGATTATGTATTATCCTGTTTTGAGTTTCGGTATTGATGAGGATGCGCGCCAGTCGTTGATTGGGTATATTGAAGCATGGGCTGAGTTATATTATGCCTTTAGAGTTAACGAGCCAACCATGCGTGAAATGAGTCCAAGCAGTACGAGCTTCATTGCAAGAGCATTGCTCTTGTTGGATATTTTGTATGTGAAAACAACAAAGGAGTGGAAAGCAATTCTATTGCCGGTGCACCCTATATTCCTGTGGAGATACTACGAAATTTTCAAGAACTTACCATCAAAGAAGGCAGAACTGTCTGAGGATGATGCAAACGCGCTTACAGAGGTCTTAAATCGTTTGCCTCAAATTCTTAGCTTTGTAATTGCTAATAGTGTTATTACTGGCATTTCAGATGATAAGGTACTTCCTTGCTCAGGCAACATTGAAATGCTTCCAACCTTTGAGAACAAAACCAACCGTTACCTTGGTGATGATGGAACTCAGTCAATTGGTGAGATTCTTACACGGTGGATTGGCTTTGCGCCATATTCAAAGAATGAAATCAGAATTTGTTCTGTAGATGCACCAGACTTGATTGCCAATCTTCGAGCAATTAGGTCATTTATGGATAAGAATGGTTGTGAAAAAGTCGTTTATGATGTTTATCTAACCAGAAAACAAAATGGCAACACCGAGTTATCCAAACTCGATTATTCCGGGAAGGATTATGAAATAGGAGAGTTTATTCGAAAAAACAAAATCGCGATTAGTATTAAGAATGTTGAATCAGCTAATGAGGTTAAGTCTGCATTGACGGAAAAGCCGGTTCATGTTGCCTTCTATTTTGACCAGTCAGCATATGCGATAGAGTTTGGCCCTAACAGCAAGAACCTATATATTAACCCTCTCGTTGTAACCTACGATTATGATTTTGACGAAATTCAGCATAGAGGAAGTATTTTCCCTTCCTCAGAAATGGACTCTGGTTTAATTGGGGATTATCATAAGCTAATGAAATCAGCTGATGTCATTAGCAACAATATGAATCCTCGTACCACCTATAATGGTAATACAGATATGACTGCGGTTGTCTCTACTATCCAGGATGGGATGGTACAGTGGTTGGTTGCTGCAGATAGAGATACAAATAATTATGACCCTACTGGCGCAATACCAATCGGTGAAATGCAATTTGATAGACGAATGGTGAATGTGTGGGCGTCAAGCGATTCGAGAATTATTACTCAGTATCTCACGATGCTACGTGCGTATAATCTCTATCCTAAATCAGAAACCCTCATTGATATCCTTAAAAGCTTTGGGCATATCGCGTCAAACGGACTGATAAGCATTCCAAAGTTTGGAGCAGATGCGCAGGCAATCGATAATAAAAAGAAGGGATTGATTGGAACTCTATTTGCTGCTTCGTGGTATACAAGAAACAATGCAGATTCACTAGTTGCATCGTTGGATGATGATAAGGCTCGCTTATGGTTGCAGGATAGCCGTTTTGGAAATGAAAGAGCAGACCTTGTTGGACTCAAATATATTGAGAGAACAAATACGCTTTTGATTCAGCCAATAGAGGTAAAGACAAGAGATGAGTCCCCAGATGCAGTAATAACAAAATCTGATGATGGTCGTCAAATGATTACAGGGCATGCTGCTGGACAAATAGCAGCAATTGTAGGCATGCTTAAAGAAATATTCTCAGTCGATGAAAATTCGTCGGATATGTTTACTTCGGCAAGAAGAGAGGTTCTGAAATATCAGATAGTATCGGAATGCTTCAGAAATGTACATGATTCTGAATGGCAGAAAAAATGGTGCGATATCTTAAAGAAAACCTTTGGCAATGGAAGCAGTGGGAATATAAACATTGAGGTAGTTGGTCTACTTATGCACATCAAGCTTAATGAGGTCGCAGGTGGCAAGGTGATTCAATGCGTAAATCCGGATTTTGACGACTGCCCAATTGAGTATAGATTATTGACTGCCAAAGAGATACAGCAAGAAATATTTGGTGATGGCGCCATCCTCAAAGAAGTGTGGACTCCAGATTTTGATGATGATGGTACTGACACGCCTAGCGATGGAGATGATGCCATTATTGATACAGATTCGCAGACCGAGGTAGCGATTGCCGATATAACGAGGCTAGATATATCTAATGTTGTTCATGCTATAATGCCTTCTCAGGCTTCGATGGTTGCGGAAACACCAACGGGAACTTATGGTAGCACATCATCTGAAGTAAAGAACGATACAAAGGAAATCTCTAAAGAAGAAATAGCACAATTAGTTCGTGATTTTAAACGTTCTTGTGGCGACTATCATGTCAACCTTAGAGAGTGTGAAGAAAATAGTGCAGTAGTTGGGCCAAGTGTAATTAGACTGAAATTCAAGCTTGGTCGTGGACAGGCACTTCAGGGGTTGTCCAGTCATCTTGAAGACATTGGCAGAGAAATGAAAAGGACAGGCATTATTATTCAACAGATGCCGAACTCCGATGAACTTCTTCTGGATGTTCCAAGGCTCCAAAGAGAAAAAGTGCTTTTCAAGGATGTTGTAGCCTCCATTCCGTCAGTCACATCACCTGAGCAGCTTTATTTCCCATTGGGAAGAACGCCGAATGGAAAAGACCTTATTGAAGACTTGAGTCAGATGCCTCACATGCTTGTAGGAGGAAGTACGGGCTCCGGAAAATCTGTATTTCTTTTTACCATGTTAGCATCAATGCTCATGACCCATCCGAAGAAGGAAGATATGCAACTGATACTGTCATCCTCGAAGCTTGAAGATTTTATTCACTTTGAAGGGCTTCCTCATCTATACTCAGGGAAAATAATCTCTGATGCGGCAGAAGCTACAAAGGTAATTAAGGAAGTGATTTTTGAGGAGTCCGAACGCAGAGGGCGTCTTTTGGCTGAAGCTAGAGTTGCAAACATTGTCGAGTACAATAAAAAGGTAACAGAAAAGCTGGCTCCAATTGTAGTAGTTATTGATGAGTTTGCTGATTTGGCCGACCAATTAGATAGCAAAAAGGAAAAGGACGCTTTCTATAAGCCTGTTCAACGTATTGCACAGGCAGGAAGAAGCCGTGGTATACACCTGGTTATTTGTACACAACGGCCAGAAGCAAAATTAGTGCCATCGACCACGAAGGCGCAATTGAACGGCCGAGTAGCATTAAGAGTAAATGACGGCATTTCCTCCAGAATGATAATTGAGGAACCAGATGCGCAGTATCTTCAGAAACACGGTGATATGATTTTTAGAAATGGTGATGTTGTTGAGCGAGCCCAAGGATATTTAATTGAGATTGATGAATTGGACAAAATTGTTGACGATGTTATCCATGAAAGAATTTGGGTAAAGGTGGTGAATAGCAAGTGACAGAATCAAATGAATTAAGCTTTGTGTATGGTGTATTTCAGTCAGAAATTAAGAATAGATTTTTATGCATTGTGAGAATAAATGATGAGGATGTTACTTGCTATATTCCATCCTCGTGTCGTCTTAGCAATTTCATCGATATGAATGGAAGAAGCGTGCTTCTGAAGCCAGTAATTACGCCAAACGCTAGGACTCCATATGCAGTTTATGCTGTGAAATATAGACGCGGATACATCTTACTTAATCTAGCGGAGAGCAATCGAGTTATAGAATCCCAGATTCATAGAAGACTTTTTCATTTTCTTGGTAAACGCAAATCTATCACACATGAGTATATGATTGGAAATTATAAGGCTGACCTTTTTATCCACGATAGCAGGACTATAGTAGAAATAAAAAGCACCTTGGCATTTGGTGAAAGTGCCTGTTTTCCAACAGTTTATTCAGAAAGAGCAGTAAAACAACTTAAGGAAATATCAAAGTCACTTGATGAAGGCTACCGAGTCTGCTATATATTGGTTTCTTTGAATCCTCAGGTAAAGAAGATAGCGATAAACCGAAAAGTAGATGATTTCTATCGGGCTTTTAGGGAGTGCGTTGACAAAGGAATGCTGTGCAGTGCTTTGTCAATACAAATAAAAAATCAAAAGCCTGAGATACATTCAAGAATTGAGATTACAATTTAGCAGTACATAATTGAAATATATTTATGAATCGAGGTGAAGGTTTATGATGATTAGCCCGGAAGGCTACTATGAGGAATACCTCAAAGGAAAAAATGAAAAGCAGATTATGACAGCTATTCGTGGCCTGAAGCAGGAAATGGGCCGACTGAAAAATACAATGGAAAGCCCGGACTACGGCAGTGAGGCAATCATCATGCCGAGTGAAAGCACCAGGCTCTGGTGTGCTCGCATGTACCTCGAAAGAGCAAAGCAGGCGTTGAGTGATGTTGGCGGTGTCTATGCTCCATCAAAAGCGGAGCAGAAAGCAGAACTGTTCGACGCCAGCATTCCGGCCATTAGCAAAGTTATTTTCAGTATCGGTGGCTTCTTTGGCGGTTATGAAACACGCACCATTACAGTGGATGAAGAACACATCCATTTTGACGTAGAGCATTCTCTTATCCTGAAACCATCAAATCTCCCTGACGGACTGGACTATCCATGTGATAAAAAGGAGTTCCTTGATGGGGTTCGTGAGCTTCATATCGGTGAATGGCGGACAGCTATATGAATCCCTAATCCCTGCGTTGTCGACGGTACACAGTGGGAGCTCACGATTGAGTTTTCCGATGGGAACAAGCCTTTTAAGACTGGCGGCAGCAATGCGTACCCATACAACTTTGCGGCTTTACAGGATCTGCTTGGAGTTGAGCCTGACGATGAGGAGGATACCGATGAATGAATTTAATATGATGAAAAAGTATATTCCTTGTTTAGGGAAAGATAAGTACGGAGAATGGGTAATTGACCGTGAGAACGACGGCACTACAGAGCATCCGATTCAATGGCCGTTTGTTAATTATTCTGAAATAGTGGACTCATTTGTCCAGGATGTTTACAAGTTTGAAAAGGAACACCCTGAAATGAAGTTGACCAGATACGGAGAAATACTCAATGAACATAACATCGAATGGGGAAGCAAATCGATGAACGAAGCTGATGTTTCCCATCTTGATGCTCAATGTGTAATGGCAATGATAATGGGAGTTGTAAGAGCAGAACGTTTCTGCGATGGTGCATTATTAGGATTTTTCAAAGATGGTAGCATTCAGAGATGGTTAGAGAGGCTTCAGAACTTAGATTCGCAAATTATGCATTGAATGAGGAAGACAAACTGCGGTAGTGAATAAAAAAATGCCATTTATAGTTCGGCGATGGAAATGCTGTGAAAAGAATTAGAACAGGAGGACGACAGTATGGATGACCGTGGAGAAATAATAATCTACCAGACCGAAGATGGTCTAACGAAGATAGATGTCAGTATGCAGGACGAAACGGTGTGGCTGTCACTGGAACAGATGGCTGATTTGTTTCAACGAGATAAGTCTACCATATCCAAGCATATCAAAAACATCTTTGAGGATGGAGAATTAGTCAGAAATTCAGTTGTTGCAAATTTTGCAACAACTGCTACGGATGGAAAAACGTATCAAGTGGATTACTACAATCTTGATGTTATTATCTCCGTTGGCTATCGAGTGAAATCCCAACGTGGTGTTCAATTCCGTATATGGGCAACGAACATATTAAAGGAATACATCAAAAAAGGTTTTGCAATGGATGATGACCGCTTAAAAGAACTGGGCGGTGGCGGATACTTTAAGGAGTTACTTGAAAGAATCCGTGACATCCGAGCTTCTGAAAAAGTGTTCTATCGTCAGGTATTGGAAATCTATGCGACCAGTGTTGATTACAATCCTAACGCAGCAGTCTCTATACAATTTTTCAAGCGAGTACAGAACAAGATTCATTATGCTGTTTCCGGTGAAACTGCAGCAGAGGTTATCTATCATCGTGCTGATGCAGAAAAGGATTTTATGGGGTTGATGACTTTTTCAGGAGACCAGCCTACGCTCCGTGAAGCGAAGATTGCAAAGAACTACCTGGATGAAAAAGAGCTTCGTGCGATGGGCCAACTTGTTTCTGGATATCTTGATTTTGCAGAGAGACAGGCAGAGCGTGAGATTCCAATGACTATGGAGGATTGGGTCAAACATCTCGATGGCATTTTGACCTCCACAGGAGAAAATCTCCTGATTGGAAATGGAGCTATCAGCCATAATCAGGCAATGGACAAGGCACGGACGGAGTATAAAAAATACAAAGCGAAAACATTGAGTAGTGTTGAGCAGGATTATTTGGATAGTATTAAGCAACTGGAACAGAAGGGCAAAAAATAATCTATTATGAACTATCCGGAATTTCCGGATAGTTCAAGTTGAGACAGTGAAATTCGGGTGTCGATACGGTGGGAGTGGACGTGTTCCCTATCGAGAATTTTGAGAGAGTAAAAAGCACAAGGATTTATGGATTAACGAGCCTGATATAATAGGTAAAAAGGCACTTTTTTGAAAATGTGATAGTCTGTCAGTGATGGCAAATAAGCTACATATCAAGCGCAAAAATGCGGTCTTGGATAAGTTTCCACGAACAGGCAACGACTAACCTGATAACCTGACATCATAACCGAGGTATCGTGCCATGTGGAGTGTGTTTGTTTGTTGGAGAAGAATGGACAAAATTGACTAAATAGGGTAGGGCACTATGAACCGGGAACCATGGACAGGGCTGCTATAAAATTAGTGATGGTTGCACATATTGTTATTTTTATGGAACCCCTGCAAAACGATGTATAAATATTTCAGACGGAAAAAGGTTGTTTTAACAGTAACGGCAGGCATCCCTAACATTTTAAAATTAAAATAAAGAAAATTCAGAGGTACATCGATGATAAATCTTGGTGCCTCTGTTTTCATATAAAACCAAAAATAACTGCAACATTTACCCCTGTAAACTTTGATTAAATGTAAGCGTCAAACTATAGGCGCATTCACAAAATAAATAAGATATGAGATAATGCTTCCGGAAAAGTAATTTGAAGGGAGCGTTTTCATATGGCAAAAGCAACGGAAGAACAAAAACAACTATGGCGGTTTAAGGTTAAAGATTATGAGGAAAGTGGGCTATCACAAAAGCGGTGGTGCGATAAATATAATATCCCCATCAGTACTTTGGGGTACTGGAGCAGAAAAATTCGTAAGGAGGATTCATCTGTAAACCAGAGTCGTTGGCTGAAAGTTAGCTCTGATTGCTTATCTCCAGATTTGCCTTCTTCTGATGGAGAATTCATGCCCCAGATCAGTCCTATCCTCACTCTTAAAAAAGATAATTTAGCTATAGATCTGCCATTAGGTTGCAGCAGCCAGCAAATATTTGAACTTCTAAAGGTGTTAAAAGCTTTATGATACAAAGACTTACAAAAGCGAAAGCAGTCTATCTTTGCTATGAACCAGTAGACTTCCGAAAAAACATCAACGGGCTTGCAGCCATTGTCCAAGGTAGTTTCGGAAAGAATCCTTTTGACGGAGAATTGTTTGTGTTTTGCAATAAGCATAAGAATGTCATCAAAGTGCTAAAATGGGATATGGATGGATTTACGCTGTATCACAAACGGCGTGAAAGAGGCAGGTTTTGCTGGCCGGTGTTCAAAGAGGTGGAAGGAACAATCAACATAAGTAAAAACGATTTAAACAGGCTTCTTGATGGCCTTGTCATGGAGCAGTTTTCGCCTCATAAAAACTATACAATGATTTGACTTAAACCCTTGTAATTTTAAGGGTTCAGCTTGTTTTTGAGGGTAATTTGTGGTATAATAAATTATCAGTTTAGGAGGTTTAGCGTGAATAGAAAGTCGCCAAAAACAATAGATTTATCCAAAATGAGTAGAGCAGAACTTGAAGCATTTGCAATGCGTGTCGCTTCTGAGAATGAAGAACTTTCAGCTAAAGTTTCATGGCTTGAGGAGCAATACAAACTAGGAAGAGCAAGACGTTTCGGACCTTCCAGTGAGCATACTCCTTTTGATCAGCTAACCTTCTTTAACGAGTGCGAATATGAAGCCTCCGGCATTGTCATGAATGAGCCCACTTTGTCAGAGGTAAAAATCCAAAACAAGAAGAAAAAAGGACATAAAGATAAGATTACGAAAGCATTACCTACTACAATAGTTGAGTACACCCTTACAGGGGATGAACTGATTTGTGATAAATGCGGCGGACATTTATCTGAAATGAAAAAGGAAATTCGAAAAGAATTTAAATTGATTCCTGCACAGGTTCAGATTGTAGAGCACGTAAGGCATGTCTATGTTTGCAGAGCTTGTGATAAAGAAGGCGTTGATTCCAATATCATTCGTGCCGAAATGCCAAACCCGGTACTTCGAAACAGTCTAGCTTCTCCTTCTATGCTCGCCTACATAATGAGTCGAAAATATGTGGATGCTACCCCTCTATACAGACAGGAACAGCAATTTAAGAAATATGGGCTAAAACTTTCTAGACAAACTCTGGCTAACTGGATGATAAAAGCGTCCCAGCAACATCTTTCAAAGATTTACAAGCGGATGCATGAGGATCTGGTTCAAAGAGAATTTCTTTTTGCAGATGAAACGGTAACAGAAGTGCTACATGAACCGGGACGAGAAGCAACTGTTGACAGCTATATGTGAGTGTACCTTTCAGGCAGCGACTCGGTTCCTATTGTTCTTTATGATTACAAACCGGGACGAAGTGGAGATTATGCTGCAAGTTTTCTCAAAGGGTTTAAAGGATATCTTCATACCGATGGATATGCCGGTTATCATAAACTTTCTACACCGAAAGATGGCATGGAGGCAGAGGTGATCCAGTGTGGCTGCTGGGCTCATGCCAGGCGAAAATGGGATGAGGCAATCAAAGGCATTTCAGACAAAGAAGGCTTGGATGCAACGAATATCCAAATCGGCCTGGAATATTGCAACACATTATTCAGGCTGGAACAAGATTTAAAAGACCTTTCGGCGGAAGAACGCTATGAAAGAAGAAATATAGAAGCAAAGCCTGTGATAGAGGCTTACTTTGCATGGTTAAAATCTGTAGAAAATATGGTTGCACCGAAAAGTTTACTAGGAGCTGCTGTAAGATATAGCTTAAACCAAGAGAAATATCTTGTAAACTACCTCAAAGATGGCAGATGTGAACTTTCAAACAATAGAGCTGAAAGAGCCATTAAACCATTTGTAATCGGAAGAAAGAATTTTCTCTTCTTTAATACGCCAAAAGGAGCAGATGCTAGTGCCGTAATCTATAGTATTGTGGAAACAGCAAAGGCAAACAACTTAAATCCTTTCCCTTACTTAGAATATCTGCTTGAGCAGCTTCCAAACATTGATACGGATGATAGAAATAAAATATCAAAGCTTTTGCCTTGGTCTGAAAGTATCCCACAGCATTGCAGAAATCTTAGCGAGTTAACACAAGACGTTGATATTGATTAACACTAACGTAGATGATTGGAATTTCGTTGGTGCTAATTAGCACTAACTTATATAACAAAAACAGCAGGCGCTGACAGCTTATTTGCTAACGATGCCTGCTATTATTTTAATTAAGGTCTATGGTTTGACGCTTACGCAACATTTACCCCTGGAAACTTTGATTAAATGAATTTAGTAATTAGCGGGGAAAAAAGAGAGATTTATGTTGAATCTTATCTTTTGAAGAAATACAATTATAATAATAACATTAAGACAGTAGAGAAAGGGGAATAGACCAATGATCCATATTGCAATCTGTGATGATGAGCCTCAACAGCTTACAAACGCCAAAGAATTACTTATAAAGTATGCTCATGAGCGCCCACAATATGATATTAAAACCTGCTCATTCATTGCACCCTTAGAGCTGTTATCGCATGTGGCTGAGCAGGGAGGCTTTGACATATTACTGCTGGATGTTTATATGGCCGGGATGCTGGGGACGGATGCGGCAAGAGAACTTCGTCATCTTGGGGATGGGGCTGAAATCATATTCCTCACCACGTCACGGGAACATGCTCTTGATGCCTTTGAAGTGGATGCTGCACAATATCTGGTTAAGCCCTATACAGAAGATGGGCTCTTTGCTGCTTTGGATAAAATCATATCACGAATGAATGCGGATCAGCAAAATATTATCACCCTCAAGACGTCAGAGGGTATCACTCGCCTTACACCACGAGATGTGGTTTTTACAGAAACGGGGCGAAATAACTATCAGATTATTCATACGACCCAGGGAAAGAAGCTGGAGGTTCGCATGACAGCCTCAGAACTTTTTGAGCTGCTTGCACAGAATAAATATTTCGTCCGATGCGGTGCTTCTCTGAACCTAAACCTTAAATACATACGCCAGATTTCAAAGGATGCCATCCTGTTTGATACTGGTGAACGTCTTCCTTACCCCTACCGTGCCTACCAAAACTTAAAGAAGGAATTTTTGCGGTTCCAAATGTTCACCGAGGACTGAAACTATGCCAATTCTCCCTAAAATAATAGCAATTACCCCAGAAACAGTTTTTATGCTTATTTTGAGATAAAATAAAGAGAGAAGGAGGGGACGGTAATGTACGAAATTTTATTATTTTTTTCATTTGTTGAATCAGTTATTGGGGCAACTTTCACATCGGCCTCTACCATGGACTTTCGAGAACCTGTCAAAAAACGCATCACAGCAGGATTGTTTGTAATGCTTTTGGGAATCAGCATTCTTTGCGGAGTGCTTTTTACCCGGGGTATTCATGCGGCGGATAGTGTTGCCATTGTTATCGTTCTGGTACTGATACTTGCATGGTTTTTAATCTGCTCTGCCGACCCCTTTTTCGTGTCGGTCTTTAATTTTCTGACATGCATTAACATATATATCGCCATCAGTTACATGAGTTCAATGTTGAGTATACGCGGAGGTGGTGTTGCGTATGTGACGGAGTACAACATCGCCCGTACACTCATCTATGGGGCGATTATCCCGTTGCTGTTTAAATTTGTTCGCCCGCACTTTCGTAGATTGGTGGATTCTTTGGACAAAGAATGGCGTGCAGCCACATTGGTTCCTCTGATGTTTTTAGTTCTTCAAATCGTTCTCTTGTACTATCCGGTTCCATATTTTTTTTGGGAGAGCAAAAACTGGAATCAAATTGTTATCGTCATCGTCTATCTGTTGTTCTTAGCGGTATACTATCTCCTGTATATTCAGGCAAGTGATATTGTAGAGAAATATGCTTTGGAAAACCGAAACTTACTCATGGTACAACAAGACAAGCTGTGGGAATCGGAGCTTGCACGGCAAAAGGCGGCAGTAGCGTTGGCATCCCAGCAGTTGCATGATATGCATCACCACAATGCAGTTATTATGGAAATGCTTAAGGCCGGTAAATGGAGCGAACTGGAAGGATATATGCAAAGTTTTGATGCGGCTCTGGACATGAGCCAAAGCACGGTCTATTGCAAGAATCCAATTATCAACAGTGTTTGCAATGCTTATGCGAAAAAAGCGAAGCAGGCACAAATTAAGATTACTTTTCAACTAGTTGTACCTGAACAAATAGGGATTGATAATGTTGATTTGACTTGTATCTTTGGCAATATACTTGAAAATGCCGTTGAGGGCTGTTTGCGGCTGCCGGATGGGAATATACGGGAAATTACTGTGACCGTAAGATATACGGATGGAAGACTGCGTATACAAGTTGAGAACACTTGCCGTGAGGATATTGACTTTGAAGGTGAACTGCCAAAAACCCAGAAGCGAAGCGGTGGAACAGGCATAAGAAGTCTGATCTACACCGCAGAGCGGTATGAAGGCACATCAGGATTTTCAGTAAATAATGGTAAGTTTATTGCTCAAATCGTCCTCAATGAGCTTTGAAATGTTCAATAAGAAAAGACAATTAGGAACTTTCCCAATAGCTGCTGTCAGCCACTGACAGCAGCTATTTTGATATAATCAGGCAATTATCCCCAAAATGATAGCAATTGCCCCAAAAATGGTTTTTGCGCTCCTTTTTATGCTATGTTTCAATTAACGTAATCAAAAACCTAGGACTCATTTCTTGTAATATAAACTTTTTTAATTTTCAGGCCGCCAGAGTGGGTACCTTAGTCGGATTCAATAAAGGTACGGTGCAGAATTGCTACGCAGAAACAATGAAGTAATACAAATGCAAATAAAGTTATGCTGGATGGTTTGACAGGACGAAACGACTCCTGTGATGCCTTTGAACAGGACGCAGGACGATTATTCTCATGTGGAGTGCTGGTATTGCAAATACGGGGATTTTGGTATTTATACCGAACATCCTACTGAAAACGGTGCATGTAAATACAAGGAGGAAAATATATGAAAACAACCAAAATCAAAGGAAAGATATTTTTGTCTTTAATCTTAACAGTTGCCATGACAATCGGGTTATTGCCACAAATGACAATGCCTGTGTTCGCTGCAAGTGAAACAGCATACTCGTCAGGAGCTCCGGCAGGTACAAGCTCAGTACCTGTGACCTATACCATCAGTGACGAGATACAGCTCCGTGCTTTAGCAACGAAGGTAAACAGTGGGACTACATATCAATACACAACCTTTGTGCTTCAGAATGATATTGCTCTTAATACTGCGTGGACGCCAATTGGAGGGACAAATTATTCATTTAAGGGCACGTTTGACGGCAACAGCAAAAAAATTACACAAGTTAAAATAGGCTCAACTACTACTCCTGAAAGCAATCTACAGTATGTAGGCTTGTTTGGAAATGTTGAGGGTGGGACAATTAAAAATCTTGGGGTTGATATAGCAATTAATTCAAATTATTACATTGCTTCTGTTGGGGGCTTGGTTGGTAGAAATTATAACGCTAAAATCACAAACTGCTATGCTACAGGTTCCGTTACGGGCGGTGCTTATGCTAATGTAGGTGGCTTGCTTGGATATAGTGAAAGTACAACAACCATAAATTGTTATTCTACCAGTAGTATTAACGGTGGAGGCAGTGCTTCTGTTGGCGGCCTGATTGGAGGGAATTATGGCGATACAATTGCAAACTGCTATGCCACAGGCGATGTTTTTGGCGGGAGGCCTTCAAATGTGGGTGGATTGATTGGGTGGGGACAAAACACCCCAATCACAAACTGCTATGCTACCGGCGTTGTCATTGGCACTTTCAGTAGCTCATATTCAACCAATGTCGGTGCATTGATCGGATTGGGACAAAGCATGACGATTACAAAATCATACTGGAATAGTAATGCAGAGCAGAACGTGAGTGGCGCTAGAACTGATGCAAACAAATTAGGCGTTGGAAGTGGTACTGACAGTACAACAAAAATGACATCAGCCGACATGAAGGACGCAGCTTTTGTTACAACGTTAAACAATAATGGTTCCAGTATTTCAGGAGCCAGCACTTGGGTATCGGTTTCTGGAGGTTATCCAACATTTTTTGTTCCTCCAACAATAATCGCCAAGCCAATTACAATTGGTACAACTGCCCCTGTTACAGCAGCAGTCGTTGCAGATGGTACAAACACAGTGCCAACAGGTGCAATGGCTCCAGAAATCACTTGGTCTGAGGACGGTATAGCCTATGCTACTGCAAGCGGCAGCTTTGCGGCAAGCGCAGAATACAAAACAAAATATGTGTATACTGCCAGCACAGGGTATGAGTTTGACAGCACAATTGCGGCAGGAGATATAACTGTTACAAATGGTGGCACAGCTGCTGTCGTACTTTCTGACGCTAATAAAACACTTACAATAACAGTAACTTGGCCGGTAACAGCAAGTAATGCTTGCGATATTACGGGGTTTAGCTTTGCAAGCCCTACTGTAACAGGGACAATAACAGGAACAAATATTGCTGTTATCGTTCCATATGGCACCACTGTTACAAACCTTGTTCCCACCATTGCTGTTTCAGCAAAATCAACCATTTCCCCTATAAGCGGTATAGGAAAAGACTTTACAGACCCTGTTATTTATACAGTAACGGCCGAAGACGGAACAAAAAAAGAGTATACAGTAACAGTAACAGTAGCGGCCGATCCTGACATTGCAACGGTCAACAATGCCAAAAATGCGGCAGAAAGTGCAACCTATGCAGATATGGACCAAGCAGCGGAAATGAGTGAAGATATAATCAAAGACACACTTAAATCAACTGCAATAACAGCGATAAACGATAATGATGTAGCCGTTACAATTAACAAAGAAAGCTACACTGCTCCAGTTGCCGGAACGAGCGCAGATCCTGCCGGCACAAATGGTAGCTATGAGTTCACCGTAACCGTGAGCAAGGGCAGTCAAATACAAATAACAGAAAAAAAGACAATTACAATTAAGGCAACAGCTTTTACAGGTGTAAGTGATGTGGATGCGATTGCTGCAGCTAAAGCTGCCATTAAAGACAGCACAGTAACTGTAGCCTTTGGTGGAGATCAAACAGCGAAAACGGCGGCTGTGCAAAGTTATGTGGATGGCTTGCTGACAGGGGATGCTACAGGCGTAACCGCTACCGTTACATTTAACAGCGAAACTGGTAACTATGCTGTTGCGATTGAAAAAGGAAGCGTTGAGGACGCAACAACCATTACAATGACAATCACAGAGGATGCCGACCCTGACATTGCAACGGTCAACAATGCCAAAAATGCGGCAGAAAGTGCAACCTATGCAGATATGGACCAGGCAGCGGCAATGAGTGAAGATGTAATCAAAGACACACTTAAATCAACCGCAATAACAGCGATAAACGATAATGATGTAGCCGTTACAATTAACAAAGAAAGCTACACTGCTCCAGTTGCCGGAACGAGCGCAGATCCTGCCGGCACAAATGGCAGCTATGAGTTCACCGTAACCGTAAGCAAGGGCGATCAAATACAAATAACAGAAAAAAAGAAAATTACAATTAAGGCAACAGCTTTTACAGGTGTAAGTGATGTGGATGCGATTGCTGCAGCTAAAGCTGCCATTAAAGACAGCACAGTAACTGTAGCCTTTGGTGGAGATCAAACAGCGAAAACGGCGGCTGTGCAAAGTTATGTGGATGGCTTGCTGACAGGGGATGCTACAGGTGTAACCGCTACTGTTACGTTTAACAGCGAAACTGGTAAATATGCTGTTGTGATTTCAAAAGGAAGCGTTGAGGACTCAACAAGCATTACAATGACAATCACAGAGGACGCCGACCCTGACATTGCAGCGGCTAACAATGCCAAAAATGCAGCAGAAAATGCAAATTATGTAGATATGACTCAAGTAGTCGCTACCGATGAAGCTGTTATTCAAGATGTTCTCAAAGCTATAGCGGAAAGTGCAGTGAATAACAATACCGTTAACGTAACGGTAACCAAACAAAGCTACACGGCGCCTATTGCCGGAACAAGTGCAGATCCGGCGGGAACGACAGGGAGCTATGTATTCAAAATACAGGTTTCAAAGGGACTGCAAACACTATTTACTTCCCAAAAGACGATTACTATTGCGGCAACACCTTATGCGGAAATACCAACTTATAAAATTATAGGAATCGTACAGGATGGAAATAGTAGTAATGTTCAGGATGCCACCGTTAAACTTATGTATGGACAAAACCAGGTTGGTCTATCGGTTCAAACCGATGCAGATGGTAACTTTACCATTGAGAATGTAACAAACGGCACCTATAATCTGGTGGTGAGTAAAAATGGAATTACCGTTACTATGCTTGTTGCAGTGAATAGTGCAAATAATACCCTTGAAAGTGCCATCATACTTCCTAGCGGAAAGACCAATAGTGTTGTTGAGGTAAAACCTTACACACCGGCAATCGTCGTAGGTGGACTTGATAAACAATTTCAGGAAACTGCCACAGAGTATGATAAAGGGGTAACTTTAATGGATAATGATGTGGTAACAAACGGTGGTTCCGTTGAAATTAAGCTTATTGCAGAGAAAAAGGATAACACGGCAACAAACGCAAGTGATATTTCAGCTACTGCAACATCAGACGGAAAAACAGTAGGCATTTTCGTTGACTTATCTGTACTAAAGACAGTAAAGGATAGTAGTGGGAACGAAATTTCTTCCCAGTCCGTTACGCTTACCGAACTTCCAAGCTTAATAGAGGTGCTTATTCCGCTTCCTACCTCGCTTCAAGGCAGAGCAAACTATGTTGTATATCGTTACCATGGAACCGAGGTAAATACCATTACCACCGAGGCAAATCCAACAGGCGAAAAAATTGAGCTTGTTGATAACGGTGCAACCATCAAGCTTACTATAAAAAAATTCTCCACCTATGCCATTGCCTATACCACGCCAACAACACCAACCCATAATACAGGTGGTAGTTCAGGAGACAGTAGTGTCGTATTATCAATAATCACCGCCGAGCAAAGTGAGGGCGGTAAAATCACCATTAATACAGACAAAAAAACTGCAACTCTTATCCCAGATGACGGTTATGTAATAGCAGATGTAGTAGTTGACGGAAAAAGCATAGGAGCAACAGAAAATTATACCTTTAAAGACAGGAATACGCACAAAATTTGTGCTATTTTTGTAAAGAAAAGCGCACTTGCGTATTACAATCAAGATAACCAGAAGGTTTACATTGGTTTTTCTGCGATTGTAGGAAATCTCTATAAATATGTTGCACCTGCCAGCGTCACCGTAGAATTCAAAGAAAATCCAAAGACTTTTACGGACAATACCATAGTATGGGCTAAACCAAGCATTGATTTTGTAACGGAGCGTGAAATTTTCCTTGGGAAAACTCAAGATCAGTTTGGATCAAATGAAAGCATGACAAGAGCCATGTTTGTAACAGCAATCGGCAGGCTGTATGAGCGTTCTTATGGAAGCATTTCTGGAAATGGAAGCGTTTCAGCAATAAGCAGTTTCTATGATGTCAATACAAGCGACTACTATGCCAAGTATGTGACTTGGGCCAATGAAAATGGGCTAGTCAAAGGCGTTAGAGAAAACCTGTTTGCACCTAACGAAAAGGTAACTCGTGAGCAAATGGCAGCCATTATGTTCAACTTTGCGAAGTTCTTAAAAAAGGCAGATGTTACAGACGGTTCCCTTGTATACGCAGATAGCGAAAGCATTTCATCTTGGGCCATGGACGGTGCTAAATACTGCCAAGGGACAAATGTGATAACAGGAAGAGAAGGAAATCGCTTTATTCCGCAGGGAAACGCTACAAGAGCCGAAGTAGCAGCGGTAATGGATCGGTTTATTGAAACCATTGTGAAATAGTAAAAGATAGGGGAAACTAGGTACAAGCAAATGAAAAATGCCGCATGATTCAAACTCGCTGAGTATGAGCATGCGGTATTATTTTTATCTTTTAGACAAATGGTTTACCGTTTACGCAAAAAAGAAAGAAAATGTAGAACGTGTGTTGGAATAGACCGGGTTGAAAGTGTATTCCCTCTTTATTGCCCAGATTAAGCAGAAAAACGGGATTATTGAGCGAGTGAATTACAATAAACCGAAGTCTGAAAATACCAAACAGCCGAAAGGCCCACCTGAAAAGGAACGGGCAATCACGGAAGCATTGAAGTTTTTTGGAATGATAGGAGATCCACTGTAGCATAGGAGGAAGTTGGCAATACATCTATCAGTGGTCAGCGCTGGATTATTTGATTTATAATGACCCGCTGCTTACGCAGACCAAATTTTGAACGGAAATCCAGAGACGTATTTGAAAACTGTAACGGAATTTGCAGCTTTAGACTAAACAATAGCCACGGTTGCTGCTCCGAAAACAGAGTAGTAGCCGTGGTTCTGCTTTTGCTTAAAGTCTTTTTCCCTGCTCGTAAAAATAACGCAGCCGAAGCTGCGTTAAAAATATGAATTAGTATCAGAATCTTAGTGACAAGCAAGTGAGGCTGCCGTCGATTTTCTTGAACTCGCTTGTATCAACTAACTTTACAGGGTAGCCTAGGTCTTCGATGATTTTAAGAGTCTTAGGATATCCTTCCGGAACAAGAACTGTACCATTAATGTACAGACTGTTGATTGCATAAAGTTCGTCAGGGGATACAACGAAGCGGTTAAAGTCTTTGAAAGCTTCTAGCTTGTTAACGGTTTCTGTAACAAGCATATTGTTGTTTTCAAGGTAGATTGCGAAATCCTTTAGATGAAGGCCTTCTGTTACAGGTACTGTGGATGAAGTGTAGCCGAACTTTGTAACTATTTCGTTGAACTGGCGGGCGCCTTCTGCGTTTGTTCTATCGCTCTGACCAACATAGAAGTGATCTCCTACACGCATGACATCACCGCCTTCCATTGTTCCTGGAGCTTCGATGTGAAAAATCTGGTCATCTGAATAGAACTTACGAATAGCCGGAAGGATTTCTTCCTTTTCGCCATTACGGGAGTCCTTTGCAGGGTTTGTGATCACTGCACAACGCTCCATAACAACGGCTGGGTCTTCTGTAAAACAGGAGTCCGGGTAACGCTCATCGGCTTCTAAATCTAAAACTTCTAATCCAAGGGATTCAAGAATCTCAACGTATTTATCATGCTGTCTGGCGGACAATTCGTATTCTGGCTTTTCGCCTGCTTCTACGAACTGAGCTGTGGATATTCCGTCGATTAATGCTTTGCAAGGTTTCTTGGTAATGGCTTTTGTAAACATATTTATACCTCCGTAAGATTAAATTGATTTTTTCTATGCTCTAAGTATATAATACAAACAGGGATTCGTAAACAACAAGTATATCATGGTTTCCATGAGTATTAATCATATAACGATCAAGGAGGTGAAAAATGAGTCTCTCACAATACGAGGCATTTATCAAAGCTGTCGAGACTGGAACAATGACTCAGGCAGCGGAGGAGCTTGGCTACACGCAATCAGGGCTTACTAGAGCATTAAATACATTAGAGGAGCAATGGAATCTAAAACTATTAACTAGAGGACGAAACGGTGTACAACTTACTACAGAAGGGCAACAGCTATTGCCATATATAAGAACGGTCCTTCATGACCAACGTAGACTTTCTGAGCGAATCGGAGAGATCAATGACCTTCGTGAAGGCCTTATTAGAATTGGAACATTTAACAGTGTCTCTGCACAGTGGCTCCCTGGGATGATAAAGAGATTTCAACAGGATTACCCTAGAATCAGATTCGAGCTGCTGCACGGAACAGATACTCAGATTGTCAGCTGGATAGCTGATGGACGAGTGGATGTGGGTTTTGTTGCATACCCAACTTTACCGGAACTTGAGTCCGAATTCCTGTACCGTGACCCCATCGTAGGCATTTTTTCTGAAGATGATCCCTATGCCAGAATGGAAAAACTCAACATTTCCGAGCTGCCAAATCTGCCGTACATTGCGCTCAACGAGGGGGTGGAGGATGAGATTACAGCTATTCTGGACAAAAATAGGATTATCCTAGATGCACGTTTCGTAGAAAGCGACGATCACGCCGTAATCGCTATGGTAGAGAAAGGGCTGGGCATTAGTCTTATGTCTGTAATGATGATACAGGGTTTTGACCGACGAATTGTGGCGATTCCTCTGGACCCACAGGGCTACCGAGACCTTGGAATCGCTTGCCGCAGCCATAACCTTCTGTCTGGCGCAGCATCAAGGTTTTACGAGTATGCGCGCCGCTGGATAGCTGAGGAGTACAAGCCCATCGAACTATGACATATTTCCAAGGGACTATGCATCCACAAAATAGCATCGACAAAATTGCAAAAAAATAATTCCAGAACAGCAAAGTGATGCCACAGATGTATTGGGATATTTAAGTGAACCAATGGTAAGCTGCCAGACAGCTGATTATGTAACTGAAATTATTCTGCCTCTTGAAGAAGACACCACATTTGTTGAACTGGCTGAAAGTTGGAAGTAACTGAATAGAACTAAATGAACTTTAACGCAGTGTCAAGCTTTAGCTTTTCATTGCGTTTTTTTGACTTTATTTTGCGTTGCAGATGCCATGACATAAAGTAAATTGATATAAGACCAACTTTATTTGCTCATCATTTCTTATTTTAAGGCATTGACCTTGACATAATGACAAGATTTAAAATAGAAGGGCAAAAGAAAAACGAGGAGGGGCTAAACAAATGTTAAATGTATCAAAACCTGTGGCATACCTTATTCTAGGAGTTTCAATCGTATTGGAATTGTGCGGCTCGGCATGTCTTGAAGCCTGCGGCCAGTTTGCAGATAAGAAACTTACTGTAATTTTAATTTTATGTTATCTTGTATCATTTGGACTGTTTTCAAAAATTCTACACCTAATAAATCTTGCGGTAGGATATGCTACCTGGACTGGTGTAGGTGCAATAGCAACTTCACTAATGGGTGTAATGATTTTTGACCAGCCACTGACTATTGTTGGGTGGATTTCAATATTTGCAATGGGACTGGGAGTTTTCATTCTTAACCTGTTCGGAACTCCACCGGAGGAGACGCCAACTGGAGAGGAGGCAGAAAAATGTTAACGGCTTATTTACTTCTGGCATTGTCAATTACTTGTGAAATGGTTGCTGCTTCTGTTGTAGTACAATCAAAAGGCTGGACTGTTCTAAAACCAACAATTATCTGCATTGTTGGTTATGCATTCAGTTATTACCTCTTTGGGATGTGTCTAAGTGATATTGATCTGGGTGTAGGATATGCAACCTGGGGGGCAGTTGGCACCATAGTAACACCTATAGTTGGATATTTTATCTATAAACAGAAGCTGACTAAATGGGGAGTATTTGCTCTGATACTAATTATAATCAGTACATTAACGCTTAATCTTTTCGGATGGTAGAGTAAAGCCGGCATGAAGGGTATATATGACAGAAAATTTTTACCTTCTTCTGACGAATTTCCTTTGCTTCTTGACAGTATATTGTATTGCCGATATACTGACGATGAGGTGATAGACCATGAACAAAGAACAACAGTTTATGAAGGATTTCAGAGATTTATTTAACAAGATGATGTGGCTGGATAGCTTTAATATGAAAATCAGTCTTAGAAATTATAATCCTTCTGAAATCCATTGTATTGAATATATTGGACAAAATATAGATCCGAATGTGACCAAACTTGCAGAGTACTTTTATATGACAAGAAGTGCTATAAGTAAATTAACGAAAAGGCTCCTAGAAAAAGGATTGATCGAAAGCTACCGGAAGCCGGATAATAAGAAAGAAATTTACTTTAAGCTTACTGAAGAAGGAAAAGAACTTAATAAAGTTCATGAAGAATTACATAAAGAATTTCAACAGCGCGACAAAGCTGTATTTGAGCAAATAACCGAGGAACAATTGGATATGATGCTCCTTTTTACAGAAAGGTATACGGAGCATTTGGATGCAGAAATAAAGAAACTAGGTGTGGATATTACATCTGGGTTTATGGCAGGTATTTGGATGCAAAAATAAAAAGTCGAAAGTGGAAGTGTTGTATTTGGATTTTAAAGCATACTTAATTGCACATGGCTCCAGCAGCCCAATCTATTGGAGAGGGCTGTTTTTTTGTGGCAATCATATTGTTGACAAAGACTCAAAAATACAGTATAGTATTTTGTGTCTGGTGACTCAAAAATATTTAGAGGAGATTTATAGATGAAACCACAAAATATAGATAAATTTAACGTGAAAAGGGAGGAAGAAAGGATGAACATTATTGGTATTATCGCAAGTCCGCGTAAGGAAGGCAATACTGCTTTTATTGTAAACAAAATATTGGGAGGTGCAAAAGAGCAAGGTGCCGAAACCAGTGCATTCAGTTTCGGTAACCTTCATATCGAACCGTGCTGCGGATGCTGGAGCTGCCATAGGAGTCAGCAGGGTTGTGTAATCGAAGATGATATGCAGAAAATTTATGATGCGATTGAGCGTGCGGATGCTATTGTTCTAGGCGTACCGATTTACATGGGGCAAATGAGTGCTCAGGGGAAAATATTTACCGATAGGCTGTTTGCACGCTTTTCTCCTCGTTTTTCACCTTTTTTTAATGACCATGCGGTGAAGCAGAGGCTGATTCTTTCCTTTAATCAGGGAAATCCGGATGCCAATCTGTTCAAGGTATATACTGATTATACGAAACAAATGTTTGAGGTGTTGGAATTTGAGGTAAGTGAAGTGCCTATTGTTACCGGATTGCGAAATGAACCGGCACATAGTAAAAAGGATTTGGATATGAGTTTGAAAAAGTTCGGATCTTCATTGGTCTTAGCATCCTGTTAGCAGTAATCAGGAAAACTTAAGAATGTCGAAACCTTCTCCTATTTTTTGTGTATATGTCTTTAGCAGGTTATAAAAAGGTTATAATGATTACAACCAGAGGGGGGGAAGGCTGATTTGAAAGAGGATGAAAAGCTTTTGCTTAATTTGAAAAAGAGAAAGCGTGATGCATTAGATAAAGTAATGAAAGAGTATACACCCTATGTCAGCGTGATTATTTATAATATCATTGGAAATATTATGACAAAGGAAGATGTGGAGGAAGCGACGGCAGACGTATTTGTGGGACTTTGGAAGCATACTGATTCCCTTGATAGCGAAAAGGGGACGGTCAAAGCTTATTTGGGAGCAGCAGCACGAAACTGTGCAAAAAACAAGTTGCGTCAAGTTTCCGTTCACCAAGAACTAGATGAACGGATGACTGCTGAAAATCCTGAGCCTGTTGCATATCTTGAACAGAGGGAGAAGCAAAAACAATTGATTCATCTGATTTCTACACTGGGCGAGACGGATAGTGAGCTTTTTATGCGGTATTATTATTATGATGAAAAAATTTCTAAAATTGCAAAGCTTACAGGAATGAATGCTTCCACTATTAAAACAAGGTTAGCACGTGGGAGAAAGAAACTTAAGGAGATGCTGGATCATGAGGGGAGGAGACTATGATGAATAAACGACTTTCCAAATTGTGCTGTGAGCTGGAGATAGACAGCATAGACACAGAAGAAAAAGTCAACGTAAAAGACATAATTGACAGAGTAAACGGCACATTGAATACAGACGTGAAGGAAAGAAAACTTTACAGGAGACAGAAAGTAATAAAAACAGCAGTTATTATTACCGCACTCCTGGTGTTGGCAACGACAACCGTATTTGCAGCAGTTAAGGCAGATGTTTTGAAGTTGAATTTTGCGGGAGATACGGCTCCCTTTACCAATTTTGTGGATACGAAAGAGCAGAGTGTGACGGATGGGCAATATCGACTAACGTTGGAACAGAAATTGGTTTCTAAATATCAGGTATTTGTGGTTTATAAGGTGGAGGGCCTAACCGATGAGGCGATTGCAAAGCTCATGAAGGAGGATTATTTTGGAATAGGGTTAACAGATATCTCCTTTGAACCGAAATATCGGGACCGTGCGACCATTTCGAATCTTACCCAGAATGAAATAATAAACTTGAAAACCAAAACCTCCCGGACATTCCAATTATACAGCAGCAGCTTTCTCAATGAGGATGAAGTGGATTTCATTCTGAGGCTTGCCTGTATGGAGGAAGGGAAGCAGATAACCGTTCCCATGAAATGCAATGTGGAATCAAAGGAATTTATTTTGGAAGGCCAGCCTTATGGCAATGCAATTTTAAGATATAGTCCTCTTGGGATTTATTTTGAGAGAAATTATAAAACACAAAATGACCTGGATACGGAATTGTATTTTCGTATGAAAAACGGCAAAATCAAAACCTGCAACGACTTAGCCGATGTATTGCCTGGAGGAAGGATGAATTCCTATGACGTATTTGATGAACAGCTTAAGCTTTGGCGTTATGGCAGCACAGGACTTTTTTATGAAATAACAGAACCATCGGATTTTAAAAGTATCATTGTTGGTAATATAGAGTATGATATTAAGGATCCCACTAAAACTAAAACGATTCATATTGATGAAGCATTGCGTCCTTTTGAGTTGAAACCGGTAATAAAAGATGAAACAGCTTGGATACCTGTTGAAGTACTTTGCAGTAAATTAGGGGCAAAATATCAATGGAATGAAAAGACTCGTTCGGCGCAAATCAACTACCATGATGAAATATATATTCTTAAGGACGGAAGCAGTATTCTTTTGAGAAATGGTGAGAAATTTGAGCTGTTTAATCCGGTATGTATAGTTGAAGGGCAGCTGCTTGCACCGGAATACCTAGCTTTTGGCATGCATTTTAAGGTGAAGCCCAAAGAAGAACCTTGGGACAGCAGTGAGCATCGTCGTGTAGGTACACATGATATCAAAGATACAGTATGGGTTGTTATACCTTGATAAACATGTAATGAAATTTTTGAATAAAATGATTTAGAAAAGGTAAAATTAAAAAATTTTTAAATATTAAAAATAGTATTGTATAATGGAAAATATTATATTATAATGAAATAGATAAAAATATTATAGATTAAGGGTTCATTTATTTGTGACAATACTTCTTTGATTTATTTAGAGAGATGTCTCTGATTTTGAAATCCTAAGTAAAACAAAGGAGATTAGTATTATGGCTGATAAAACAATTGTATGCAAAGACTGCGGAGCAGAATTCACTTTTACTGAAAGCGAGCAGGCGTTCTACAAAGAAAAAGGATTTGAAAACGAACCACAAAGATGTCCTGAATGTAGAAGAGCAAGAAAACAACAAAGAAATAATAGAAGTAACGGTAATAGATATTAATAGTAATGTTTATTTTAAGCAATAAAAGTGGATTTAATAATCCACTTTTATTTATTACGTAGGAAATATCGCTTGCGATATTAACGAAGCCACTTTTTTTATATGAAGGATTAATAGGAGGTATTTAATATTAATAATAAAAAAGACGCACGTATTAATGATGAAATCAATGATAATGAAATTAGGCTTGTTGACACAGACGGCACGATGCTGGGAATCGTATCTACTTCCGAGGCATTAAAATTGGCATTTGACAAGAATTTGGATTTAGTGGAAATTTCTCCGAATGCGGTTCCCCCCGTATGCAAAATTATTGACTACAATAAAACCATGTATGAAAAAGCAAAAAAAGAGAAGGAAGCAAAGAAGAACCAAAAGGTCGTAACCATTAAGGAAGTCCGGTTATCCGCCAATATAGAAGAACACGATTTAGAGGTAAAAAGTAAAAATGCTTATAAATTTTTATCACAGGGGAATAAGATAAAAGTAAGCATCCGCTTTAAAGGAAGGCAGCAAAAATACGCAACCGACGGGTTAGAGGTCTTTTCAAAATTTGCTGATTTAGTAAAGGATGTGGGTTCTATCGAAAAGAGTGCTGCTCTTGAGGGCAGAACTATGACGATGATCTTAGTCCCTAAAAATAGCTAGAAAAAATAAAATGTCTTGGAGAAATCCAAGGCATTTTTTGATATATGCCGGGAATGATGCTCTTTGTATTTAAAGCTAAAAACAGCCCCGATTTAACCGGGGCTGTCGCCTATTGTGAGATATTTTATTAGTTAAGCTTGGATTTTTCCCACTGAATGTATGTGTCATACATCCGAAGGACCTGTTTCATTTTTTTATCCGTTACTTTGGACGGATCTTTTAAAATACTTCCCATTTGTATGAGCTGTGCTTCTAAAAATTTTGGATTATTCATTCGGCTTTGAGGATTGGATTTCTTATTTTTGGCTGATATCATACTTTCTTTAAACATAAGAAGGATGAAACTGCGCCTTTTCTGTTTTGGCACTTGTTTGGAAGATTCTGCAACCTGTTCAAACATTTTGTACAATTGCTTCCTTCTGTAACGTAAATAGAATACAAGACCGATAATAGCTAAGACTAAGATTACTAAAATTATAATCCATTTTGTTGTTGTGTGCATATTGTATACTCCTTTTATAAACTTCTATATGTATTTTACCGTAAGTTGCGGCAAAACACACGATATTTTTGCATAAAATCATGATATAAAAATGAAGAATCTGCTGAAAGCCGCATAGAAAAGGGGATTACTTGTTTTTTTCTCGTTTTTATTGTATAATGTCTAACAATAATAAGGATGATTGAAATGAAAGGAAACCAATGTCATATTTGAAAGAAGAAGAATGGGTATATATCAGCAATATGATATATAAACTAAATCTGGAGACGGATGAAAGAATGAAACGTCTTGATTTCCTCAGGGATTTAAGAACGCTTATCCCTTATACGGGAGCTTCTTTTTACTTGGGCGATGCAGCCAGTTCCACGTCGCCTCTTGTTCATCCGGTGGGTATTGATATTCCGGATGGAAAATTTGAAGAGTATGAACAATATTACTATAAAATGGGTTATGCAAGCCGGTTTTACCCGCTTGTGTCCTCGATTATATTGAGACAGGAAGATATTGCTTCTGACGAACAAAGAAAGTTCTCAGAGTATTATAATCAGTATCTGAAAGGGATTGACTATACACTGGATACCTATTTTGCGAATCTCAGCGGGATACTGGGCGAGGTTGCTCTGAGCAGAAAAAAAGAGCTGGGGCCTTTTAAAGAACGGGAATTGTTCATAATGAAAATTCTTGAGCCGCATATCACCAATCGCCTGTATTTAATGAAACTTGCCAATAAAAACAACAATCCGTTAAATAATGATGCCCTTCAAAACGAATACAATCTGACTTACAGGGAAATGCAGATTTTGAATCTGGTTCTTCAAGGAAAAAGAAACATAGAAATTGCCGACTCTTTTGATTTAAGTGAGAGCACGGTGAAAAAACATCTGAGTAATGTTTTTCATAAGTGCAAGGTAAAAAATCGCTTACAGTTAATTGATTTAGTGATGAAGAAAAAGCATCTGTAAATATGAAATAAAAAAAGCGTAAAATAATAAAAAGGCTGCCATCTGGTACGAAAGGAGTAGTATCAGGTGGCATTTTTTATGCCTTTTTTTATCCTTTTTAATCCATATTCCCCCTTTCATGAACTTATTTTAGCCGGTAGGTCTATAGAAAGGATTAAGCTCCGGTTGCTATACTTTATGTATTAAGATATGTTGCAGCATCTTTAAAATTTTGAAAGGAGTTATTGTTTTATGGAAAGTAAAAAGATTTCCTTGTTATCAATGATTATGTTTGGTATCTGCAGCCTTGTGGTTTTATATACCTGGTCCGCATCTGCGGCAAGAGGGACTCATGGCCTTGGCGTATGGATTATTATGGCATTCGCTTTCTTGATTCCAAATTGTTTGACCGTTTCTGAACTTGGTTCAACTTACGTTGAAGACGGAGGGATTTCCCTTTGGGTAACAAAAGCTTTCGGACCTGTACCCGGTTCCGTTGTCGGTTGGTTTTATTGGGTAAACTATGTGTTTGGTTTACCGCTGGTATTTATCACCATTATGGGAAACCTGCAGGCCTTCTTTTTCCCGAACTTATCATCGCTGGCTCAAATGGCAGGTACCATCGGACTTATTTGGTTTACTGTAATTGTCGGCATTTGCAATTCTGGCCTGACGCAAAAAATATGTGCTTTCGGCGGAAACGTGGTAGCGGGTATCCTTGCTGTCATCGTTGCGCTGGCAGTTATTTTCTGCATTAAGAACGGCGGAACAGCAACGCATTTTACCTTATCCGGTATCATTCCGTCCTGGTCGATGTTTGTAGATTTTGCCCCGGTGGTAGTTTTTAACTTACTCGGTTTCGAATTGATCAGTTCTGTTGCCAGCCAGTGCGATAACCCACAAAAGAATGTTCCTAAATTTACTACGATAACGGGTATTATTGTGGGGTTGGCTTATGTAATGGCAACGGTTGCCATTATGGCTATTATTCCTGAATCTCAGGTGGACAGTGTGAATGGTATCGTTGATGCGGTACAAATAGCAGCTGTTTCTATCGGCGGGGAAGCCTTAGGTAAGGTGTTGACTTCGTTGATTGTTATTGCTATTGTTTATGGCCTTGCTGCCTCTGGAATTGCTTGGGCTTTTGGTACTTCTGCCGTTATTTCTTCTGCGGGGCTTGGAGAAAAGTCTGCGATTCTCGGTCATAAAAACAAAAAATATGGAACGCCGGACTACGCTTATTTGATCATGGGTATATTTGGAACGGCCTATACTGTTTTAAGCTTTGCCGGAGGCGATAGTATTAATGCAATTTATGATTTTATTTTTTGTTTCTCCAGTATGCTGTTTATGACACCGTATGTATTTATGTATCCGTCTTTGATTCGACTGAGAAAAATCGATCCGGATCGGGAACGTCCGTATAAGGTTCCGGGAGGAAACATCGGTGTGTGGGTTTGCGGTCTGCTTCCGACCATCAGTGTTATTTTTGCCATCGTGGGTCTTTCCCTGCCGGCTGAGGGCGTAGCAAATCCGGGAATGCAGCTGCTCAAAAGCTGGGGCGGATTTGCAGTAATTACTCTGATCGGCATTTTACTGCACTATAACGGTGAACGTAAAGCAAAAAAAGCGGCTTCTGAAAGCTTATCGGGAGGTAATATATGAGACAACATGCGGATACGATTTATATAAGTGATGCGATTTTTACGGGAAATTCATTGAAACCTATCAGCGGAGCATTGGCGGTCAGCGGCAAGCATATTTTGGCCGTAGGTTCTTTTGAAGATATGGCAGAATATACGGACGCCGATACAAAAATCATTCCGTGTCAGGACAAATTGATCCTGCCGGGCTTTCATGATTCCCATGTCCATTTTGTTTATGGAGCGATGCAAAACGATGAGGATTTAGGTTTCGATTTAAGTGACTGTACCAGTCTTGCTCAATGCGTAGAGAGGGCAAAGAAATTTGCTGATATGCACCCGGAGAATCAATGGGTCTATGGAAAGGGTTGGAATGAGGTGTCCTGGGTCGGAGGAGAACTGCCCAGCAGAGAATTACTAGATGAAGCCATACCGGATCGTCCGGTATATCTGGCATCTTGGGATCTGCATTCCGGCTTGGTAAATAAAAAGGCTTTGGAACGGATGGGGTGGGATCGATCCACTCCGGATTTGGAGGACAGCACCCTGGGCCGGTATGAAGACGGCGAATTGACAGGCCTGATTAGAGAACCGGGATATTTGAATCCGGTAAATAACGCAGCCCTGCAGTGCCCCGACTTACCCAAGACGGTTGCAAAGGCCATTAAGACGGCGAATGCTTATGGGATAACGTCTCTTGGTGTTGTCCATCCTTATGGAAGCT
This sequence comes from Aminipila luticellarii, assembly GCF_004103735.1. Lineage (NCBI taxonomy): Bacteria > Bacillati > Bacillota > Clostridia > Peptostreptococcales > Anaerovoracaceae > Aminipila > Aminipila luticellarii. The sequence continues at coordinate 1,268,309 of NZ_CP035281.1, forward strand.
TGTCCGAGGAAGAAACCGTTGATTTATTTAAACAAATGGAAGAGGATCATTTATTAACCCTTCGTATCCACCTTTTTATGGAACTTAAAGAAGATCTGACCGAAGTTAAAAAAACGGAAAAGCGTTGTGACTCGGATATGTTTCATGTTTCAGGTCTAAAATTAATTACAGACGGAGTTTGCGAATCCTATACCGGTTATCTTTCTGAGCCCTACGCGGACAATCCGTCCACCTGCGGCGAATTGCAGATTGGAGCAGAAAGATTGACGAAATTGCTGCTCCATGCCGATGCGGAAGGCTATAGCGTCCGATTACATACGATTGGGAACGGTGCGGTTAACAATGCCTTAAACTGCTTTGAAAAGGTCATGGCTGCCAATGGAAATAAAGGATTGCACCACGCGCTGGAGCACATTGAAAGCTGTAAACCGGAAGATATTGATAGAATTTCCAAAATGGGAATTATGGCCTCCATGCAGCCGGTACACGCCATTCTGAATGTGGACGGATATCCAAAGCTGCTGGGTGAAAAGTGGATTCCGTACATGTGGCCGATAAAAACGCTGATTGATGCAGGAGCAACGTATTGTTTAGGGACGGACTATCCTGTGGTCGGATTAAATCCAATGGAAGGTATTCATGCAGCAATTACCCGTCAGTCCCCGTCAGGTTATCCGGATGGGGGATTTGTACCGAAGCAGAAAATATCCCTTGGACAGGCCTTGCAGGGATATACCTATGGATCTGCCTTAGTTGCAAATTATCAGGATAAGATCGGGACACTGACAGAAGGCAAATATGCAGACTTTATTATTATGGACAGAAACTTATTTACTTGCAGTCCGGAAGAAATTTTAGACGCAGTGGTTGAAAAAACTTTTGTGGGCGGAAAATTAGTTTATTCCAGAACATGATTCCTAATCTGAATTCACTTGTTTCATATCTCCCAGATTGTGGTATAATGAATGTATACACTATGGTGAATGTTTAGTTTGTAAGGAATTCACTTAAATAATAATAAGGAGGATGAAAGCGATATGTTAAAACCAGAAGTAGCAAAGTTATTAAATGAACAGGTGAATAAAGAATTTTATTCCGCATACCTTTATATGGACATGGCAAATTACTATTCAGATCAGAATCTGAACGGATTTGAACATTGGTTTGATGTTCAGACACAGGAAGAAAGAGATCATGCCATGTTATTCCGTCAATACTTATTAAATAATGGAGAACAAGTTACCTTAACGGAAATTGCAGCTCCTGAGGGAAGCTACAAGGACTTTAAGGATCCATTAACAAAGGCTTTGGAACATGAACAATATGTAACAGCTTCTATTAATACTATATATGAAGCAGCTTATAAAGAAAGAGATTTTCGAACGATGCAGTTCCTTGACTGGTTTGTAAAGGAGCAGGGCGAAGAAGAAAAGAACGCCGATGATAACATTAAGAAATTTGATTTATTCGGCGGGGATCCAAAGAGCCTCTATATGCTGGATAATGAGATGAAGGCAAGAGTATATGCCGCACCTTCACTGGTATTGGATTAATTTTCTGACATAAGAGCAAAAAATCGATTATAATGAAAGAAGTCACGCTTTAAATGAAGTGGTCTGCACGAAGCAGACAGCTTTATTTGCTGCGTGGCTTTTTTTATTCGCCAGGAAACAGGGGTTCCCTAGAGGAAGTAGCGAAGCCACTTTTTTGTTAGGCGTTAATTCTTGCATTTCAGATTGAGAAGGGAAGTTTATCGTCGGAACGTATAAAGGTTACAGGAACTGCCAATAATATGAACAGAATGCGATTCTGAGGACAGACAAAAGTAAAGGACGAACAGCGTATCAATGGTTATCCGTATGGGATAGAGACTGGTGAAAGGTTGCAATGAAGCGGCATAAAAATGCAGAAATAAGATATTTTAAATCTTATACAGACGATTTCGTGGAAAGTAAAAGGCAATCCTTTGAATTGCCGGAACATTATTCTTGGACGCATGACAACCTGCCTTACCGCGTGATTTCCCAATGCCTTTACCGCATTATAGCACTTTTTTGTTTTCCATATTGCCGGTTGATCCTGCATGCAAAAATTAAAAACCGCTCGGTGTTAAAGCATGCTCACCATACCGGATGTTTTCTTTACGGAAATCACACACAGCCTTTGGGAGACGTATTGCTGCCCGTATGGATGCTTGCCCGAAAACGCGTATATGTGGTGGCGAGCCCGGCTAATCTGGGCATTCCGGTCATTGGTCCGATTTTGCCCTTGCTTGGAGCATTGCCGCTGCCAAGCTCTGTCAGCGGATTGAAGAAGCTCTATAAGGCGATTCGTCTGCATATAAGAAATCAGAGTTGCGTGGTGTTGTATCCGGAAGCGCATGTCTGGCCATGGCATACAAAAATACGCCCCTTTCCGGACACTTCTTTTAATTTTCCGGTAGAATGTGATGCTCCGTCCTTTTGCATAACGACGACCTATCAGAAAAGAAAATATGGGAAAAAGCCCGGTATTACGGTGTATGTAGACGGGCCGTTTTATCCGGACAAGTCTATTTCAAAGCTGAAGCAGAAGGAAAAGCTGCACGATGAAATCTTTCGTTGCATGGAGAAACGCAGCCTGAACAGCACATATTCATATATCCGCTATGAGAGGGAGGCGCCTTGAAATGAATCTACTGTACTGTGGAAATGATAAAACCGAAAACGGCCTGCTCCTTTCTATCCTGTCTTTTTTGAAAAATACGGAGGAGCCGTTACAAATTTATGTACTGACCATGTCGTTGAACCTGGGAAAAACGATTTATTTTCCCATATCACAAGCATTTGCTTCCGATATGGATGAACTGGTAAAACAGACAAATTCCGCTAACTTTGTATCCTTGATCGACGTAACGGAATCTTTTTATCGAGAGCTGCCGGTTAAGAATCTTAGTACCCGTTTTACGCCGTATTGTATGCTTCGGCTGTTTGCGGATGAAGTACCGGAGCTGCCGGAAAAAATCTTATATCTGGACAACGATGTTTTATGCCGGAAAAACTGCAGGGAGCTTTATCATCAGGATATTTCAGAGTACGAATTTGCCGGAGTGCTGGATCATTACGGCCGATGGTTCTTCCGCAGGAATCTCTTGCATTTCGATTATCAGAATTCCGGGGTCTTGTTATTCAATTTGAAAAAAATCCGTGATACCGGTTTATTTTGTAAATGCAGGAAGCTTTGCAAGAAAAAGAGAATGTTTATGCCGGATCAATCCGCACTAAATAAGTTTGCACGTTATAAAAAAACACTTCCGCGCCGATTTAATGAACAGCGTAAGCTCCGCAAAAATACAGTGTTACAGCACTTTACCACAAGCTTTCGATTTTTCCCATGGGTTCATACGATGACTGTCAAACCGTGGGAAATGGAAAAAGTACACCGTCTTCTAAAGCTTCATGAGTATGATGATCTGTACGGTGAATATAGGAGGTTTCGGTCTGAGACCAAAAGGAGGAGAAATTTAGAATGAACGAGAAGCATGAAAGGATACCCATTTTCTTTGCCATTGATGATGGGTATGCACCGTTTTTAAGTGTAGCTCTGGCTTCCATTATCCAAAACGCATCCAGGGAGTATATGTATAAAATAACGGTGCTCCATCAGAACTTAAGCAAGACGAATCAGGAAAGGCTTGCTGCTCTTGGGGCAGAACACGTTGAAATACAGTTTGTTCCCATGGAAAACCGGCTGGAGGGAATCACAGACCGGATAGGCAATCGGCTAAGGGCAGATTTTTTTACGCTGACTATTTTTTTCCGCCTGTTCATTCCCGTTATGTTTCCGGAATATGACAAGGCTATTTATCTGGACAGCGATGTTGTTGTGCCGGGTGATATTTCAGAATTATATCGAACAGAGCTGGGAGATCATTTGCTGGCCGCCGCAGCGGATCATTCCGTGGCAGGCGTACCGCCTTTTGTGGACTATATAGAAAATGGAGTCGGTGTTAAAAAAGATCAATATATCAATTCCGGTGTGCTCCTGATGAATTTGAAAAAAATGAGGGAATCAAGACTGGAGCATCGAGTTTTGGAACTGATGGACACCTATCATTTCGACTGCATCGCACCGGATCAGGACTATTTAAACGTCCTGTGCAATGACAGAATTGTTTATCTTCCCCCTTTTTGGGATGCCATGCCCGCAGAGGCTGCCGAGCCGATTGAGAATCCAAAGCTTATTCATTATAATTTATTCGCCAAGCCGTGGTGTTATGATCATGTGCAATATGAGTCGTACTTTTGGAAATATGCCAGACATTCGGGATATATGAAAGAAATTATGAATTGTAAGGAGCTGTACGGAGAAAAAGAGCGGCAATCTGATCGAGAGTGTCTGGAACTGATGCTGGAAAGAGCCAAAGCGATTGCAGCTGCAGAGCTGAATTTTAAATCTGTGTTCAATTCAGGAAGAGAGAAACGCTTATGATAATAGGAAGCAAACGAGAACAGGTCATCGAAAATATTCAGCAAGCGGCAGGAGTTGGTGCTTTTCACAGCAAAGTAGAGGTGGATGATCCTGTTTTGAATGAAGAGCAGAGACAGGTTTTGATCCGAAACTATCTTCAAAAAAGAACAACTTGGGGATTTCGGGCAAACAATAGGATGGCGCGGTATGCTGCCAATACAGCAAGTAAACTTATCAATAGGAATACGGAAATCATTGGGCTTGAACATGTGAAGGAATTGACTGGAGGAGCTATTCTGACCAGTAACCATTTTAATCCACTTGACAATACAGTTCTGCGCCTGTTTTCCATGAAAATGGGCAAAGAAGGTCTTTATATCGTGAGTAATGAAGAAAATTTTGCCATGTCCGGCTGGATCGGGTATTTGATGAACTATGCAGATACGGTTCCTGTCGGCAGCAGTCAACGTTATATGGTAAATCAATTTGAAGATATTCTGATGAAGCTGTTAAAAAGAAAAAAATATGTCCTGTTTTACCCGGAGCAGGAAATGTGGTTTAATTACCGGAAGCCCCGCCCGCTGAAACGCGGCGCCTACTATTATGCGGCGAAGTTTAATGTGCCCGTTATTTCCTGTTTTATAGAAATTCAAGATTTAGAGAAGATGGATACAGCCGAATTCCATAAGGTACGATATATCCTGCATATTTTACCGGCGATTTTTCCGGAGCCTGTGAAAAGCGTTCGAGAAAACAGTTTGATCATGTGTGAACAGGATTACCGTCAGAAAAAGGCAGCTTATGAAATGATTTACGGAAAGCCGCTGGACTATGGGTTTGAAGTGGAGGATATTGCCGGATGGATCCCAGCCTGTATGGGTCAAAGCGATATTCTTCCAAAATACCACAAAGCGGAAGAAAAAGGCGGGATGGCGACATAAAAGTTAAAAAAGAAAAAAGGTTACAATTTCCTCTTGACAAAATATATTAACAAAGTTAGTATATTAACAGTGTTAGTATCTGATAGAAGAGAGGAGTAAGAATATGAATTATGTGGAACTTGCCGAACAGTTTCTTCAAAAATCCCATCAGCTTCAAACTTATACCCATCACAAGAAAATTGACGGAATCATGAGGGGTGAGGCTTTTGTTATCATATATATTTCAGAGAGCGGCGGAAAGGTTTTGCCAAGCGAAATCAGCAGAGAAATGAACATCAGCTCTGCCCGAATCGCAACGGCGCTTAACAGTCTTGAAAAGAAAGGGCTTATTACACGTCAGATTGATGTAAGTGACCGAAGAAAAATATTAGTGGATCTGACAGCGGATGGAAAAAGTCTGGCGATAGAACACAAGCAAATGGCACTGGTGGCCGCTACCCATACCATGGAACTGCTTGGCGAGACAGATGCAAAGGAGTTCATACGCATTATATCAAAGATTATAGATTTAATGCCAGCTATCAAGGAAAAGGAAAAAGAATAAAGAAATGCAAAACCAGCGGTCACCAGTGTGGCCGCAAAAAATTACAAAAATTACTAATATTGTTAGTAACGAATAATACTAAATAATGTAAATTTTGACCAGGGGGTTTATATGCTTAAAATTTTTAAATATTTTAGATCAAACGAATGGATACAGGCAGCTGTCAGTCTGGTGTTCATTGTCACGCAGGTCTGGCTGGATTTAAAACTGCCGGATTATATGGCGGATATTACAAGGCTGGTGCAGACGCCCGGCAGCGCCATGAGCGATATTTGGGAGCAGGGGGGATATATGCTCCTGTGCGCCCTAGGCAGTGTAGTTTCAGCGGTCATCGTTGGATTTTTTGCGGCTCGTATTGCTGCATCTTTCGCACAACGCCTCCGCAGCATGTTGTTTGCTAAGGTGGATTCCTTTTCAATGGAGGAAATCAACCGGTTTTCTACTTCAAGTTTAATTACGCGGTCTACAAATGACATTACGCAGCTTCAGATTTTGGTCACCATGGGGCTGCAATTAATTGTTAAGGCACCTATTATGGCTGTTTGGGCCATCATGAAAATTGCAGGAAAGGGTTTTGAATGGTCTATGGCTACCGGGGCCGCAGTGTTGATTTTGATCGTTATGATTGCATGTATCATGGCCTTTGTTATTCCAAAATTCAAAAAAATGCAGACATTGACAGACAATTTGAATCAGGTGACAAGAGAAAACTTAACAGGGCTTCGGGTGGTTCGTGCGTATAATGCGGAATCTTATCAAGAAGAAAAATTTGAGCAGGCTAATGAGGAATTGACTGGAACACAGCTTTTTACCAGCCGAAGTATGTCTGCCATGATGCCGGTGATGAGCATGGTCATGAGCGGGCTGTCTCTGGCAATTTATTGGATTGGCGCGTACTTAATCGATGGTGCTCAGGCACTGGACAAGCTGACTATTTTCTCAAATATGGTGGTATTTTCTTCTTATGCCGTGCAGGTCATTATGTCCTTTATGATGCTAGTCATGATGTTTATCCTGATGCCGAGAGCATCTGTATCAGCTAAGCGTATCAATGAGGTGCTGGATACTGAGCCAACTATTACAGATGGTTCGCTGACTGAAGGGCAGCCCGGACTTGTGGGCGAGGTTGAATTTAAACATGTCAGCTTTAAATATCCGGATGCGGAGGAATATGTGCTGCAAGATGTGAGCTTTTCTGTAAAGCACGGGGAAACCATAGCATTTATCGGTTCCACCGGCAGCGGCAAGAGTACCCTGATCAATCTGGTTCCCCGTTTCTTTGATGCTACGGAAGGAGAAGTGCTGATTGACGGTGTCAATGTAAAGAACTATAAAGGGGAAGCTTTATATAATAAAATCGGTTATGTTCCGCAAAAATCGGTCTTATTCCGGGGAAGCGTCAGCTCTAATGTTGCTTATGGCGAAAACGGAAAAGAGCCTGCTCCGGCAGAGCAGATCGAAAAAGCAGTTGCTATTGCTCAAGGCACAGAGTTCGTAGAAGCCATGGAAGACGGATATTATGCAGAAATTTCTCAAGGCGGTACCAACGTATCGGGCGGTCAGAAGCAGCGGCTTGCCATTGCCCGTGCGGTCTGTCGAAATCCGGAAATCTACATTTTTGATGACAGCTTTTCCGCCTTAGATTACAAAACCGATCGGGTGCTGCGAAATGCTTTAAAGAAAGAAACGGCAGGAGTCACCAGTATGATTGTTGCACAACGCATCGGAACCATTATGGATGCCGATCAGATCGTGGTACTGGATGAAGGAAAAATGGTAGGAAAGGGTACGCACAAAGAGCTGCTCGAAACCTGCCGGATCTATAAAGAAATTGCGACATCACAGCTTAGTGAGGAGGAACTTGCGTCATGAGTGAAAATATAAGGAAAAGGCCGGGAGTAATGGGCGGACCTCGGGGAATGGGAAGAGCCGTCGAAAAATCGCAGGATTTTAAAGGAACATGGATCAAACTGATCCGATATTGTAAAGCGTATCTTCCGGTGATTATTTTTGCCATGCTGGCGGCAGCGGCCGGTACGGTACTTCAAATTATCGGACCGGATAAGCTGAAGGATATGACTAATGAGATTACAAAAGGACTTCCGGCATTGATAAACGGTCAGATGGTCGTGGGCGCTATAAATATGGATCACGTTGTCTGTATTGCGGTACTGCTCGCATGCTTTTATGCCGGCTCTGCGGTACTGAATTTTGCGCAGAGTTTTACCATGGCAACGGTTACACAAAAAATATCCAAGACCATGCGTACGGACATTTCTCGGAAAATAAACCGGCTGCCATTAAAATATTTTGATAAAACAAGCTATGGGGATGTACTGAGCCGGGTTACCAATGATGTGGATGCCATCGGCCAGACTATGAATCAGAGCATTGGCACACTGGTCACAGCGGTGACTATGTTTGTCGGCTCATTGCTCATGATGCTTTATACAAATTGGATCATGGCTCTGACAGCGGTTGGCGCCAGTATCTTGGGATTTGCCCTGATGGGTATCCTTATGAAAAAATCCCAGAAATATTTTATGGCACAGCAGAGCGGACTCGGCAATGTGAACGGGCATATCGAGGAGATTTATTCCGGGCACAACATTGTGAAGGTATATAATGGGGGAAACTCAGCAAAAAAGACTTTTGAAGAAATCAATAAAAACTTATACAACAGTGCATGGAAATCACAATTCTTATCCGGTCTGATGATGCCGCTTATGCAATTTATCGGAAACTTCGGATATGTGGCTGTCTGCGTAGTGGGAGCATCATTGGCTATGAACGGCAAAATTTCTTTTGGAGTCATTGTGGCGTTTATGATGTATATCCGTCTGTTTACGCAGCCGCTGACTCAGATGGCACAGGCGGCAAATAATTTACAGAGAACTGCCGCCGCCGGAGAACGAGTATTTGAATTTTTGGAGGAAAAAGAGCTGGAGGATGAAAGTCAGAAACCGAAAGCCTTGGAAAATGTAAAAGGAAAAGTAGAGTTTAGACATGTTAAGTTCGGTTATGTGCCTGAAAAGACTGTCATACGTGATTTTTCAACCACAATAGACCCGGGGCAGAAGGTAGCCATAGTCGGTCCTACCGGTGCAGGCAAGACTACGATTGTCAACCTGCTTATGAGATTCTACGACTTGGACGGCGGTGAAATCCTATTGGACGGAACGCCGATTCATCAGGTACCGCGAGAAAATGTTCACGAGCAATTCGGCATGGTGTTACAGGATTCATGGCTCTTTGAAGGTACGATTAAGGAAAATATTATTTACAGCAAACAGGGAATAACAGAGGAACAGGTAGTGGATGCCTGTAAAAAAGTAGGCTTGCATCATTTTATCAAAACCTTGCCAAAAGGGTATGATACCATCTTAAATGATAAAGCCAGCTTGTCGGAAGGACAAAAACAGCTGATTACCATTGCCCGTGCCATGATTCAAAACGCTCCCCTTCTTATTTTAGACGAGGCAACCAGTTCAGTGGATACCCGTACAGAGCGTATCGTGCAATCCGCTATGGATCAGCTGACGGTGGGCAGAACCTCCTTTGTTATTGCACACAGACTTTCTACCATTAAAAATGCGGATTTGATCCTTGTCATGAAGGACGGAGACGTCATCGAAAGCGGTAACCACGATGAATTGCTCGCTCAAAAAGGCTTCTATGCGGAACTCTACAACAGCCAGTTTGAGTCGGCAGCATAAATTTTAAAGAGATTTCAGCTAAGAAAATACAGGATAGGTATCTTTGCACAGATACCTGTCTTTTTTTATCAAGAATTGTATGATATGATACATTTAAAGAATTTTCAGTTTTTAAGGTTGATTTAGAGAATAGGAGGTGTTCATTTGAAACGATATGATATAGTCGTAATAGGAAGCGGAGCAGGCCTAATGGTTTTAGAAGAAGCTCTGAATCGGGGAATGAAATGTGCGCTGGTTGAAAAAGAAAAAGTCGGCGGTACCTGTTTGACAAAGGGGTGCATACCATCAAAAATGCTTGTGTATCCCGCAGATTTTATACGGGAAATGGAAAGATCTAAACGATTTGGTATTAACACACGCCGTCCGGAAATAGATTGGGATACTATATCAAAAAATATGTGGGAACAAATTAATTTCCATAAAAAAATTGAAAGCAATTTACTGGACATGCCCAATCTCACGTTGTATAAGGGGGCGGCGGCTTTCTCCGGATTGGATGAGCTGGTTATTCGATACGAAGATAATCGGCCGGAGGATAGGATTTGCGGAGATAAATTTATTATTGCCGCAGGAGCCAGAAGCTTAACGCCGTTTTTTCCCGGCTTAGAAGAAACGGGATACGTCACTTCCGAAACCTTCTTTGGAGAAAAATTTCCACCCAAACCGTGGAACAGTTTGGTTATTATCGGAGGAGGAGCTATCAGCATGGAATTTGCACATATTTTCTCCGCCTTTGGAACCAAAGTAACCATTATAGCCAGATCCGGCCGCCTTTTAAATAAGGAGGAAGAGGAAATCTCCCAATTTGTTACAAAACAATTTACGGGCAGCGGGATTCAGGTGCTGACAGACAGCACTGTTCTGGCAGTTTCTAAGGATTGGAACAAAAAGTTTGTAACCGTAGAAAACCGATTGACGAAAGAAAAAGTAACGGTAGCCTGTGAGGAAATTTTTGTCGCTTCCGGTGTTCAATCCAACGGGGATACACTTTCTTTGGAAAACACAGAGGTGGAGGTAGATGAGAAAGGCTGGATCCGCACCAATTCTTATTTGGAGACCTCTCAGAAAAACATATGGGCACTGGGAGACATCAACGGAAAGTATCAATTCCGCCATAAAGCCAATTATGAAGCACTGATTTTAAGTCATAATTTATTTAAAGATACGAAAAAGGAAGTCAGCTATGACGTGGTTCCTTGGACTATTTTTACGCATCCTCAGGTCGCCCATGTGGGCATGACTGAAAAAGAGGTGAAGGAAAAAGGTATTCTGTATAAGACCGCGAAAAACTATTATTCAGAAGTGGTGGGCGGCATTGCCATGGGATACAGAAAACGGGATGAAGACAATGGTTTTATTAAAATAATTGTAGGGCAGGACAAAAAAATTCTGGGTGTTCATATCGTAGGACCTCAAGCTGCGATTTTATTACAGCCTTTCGTCTATTTAATGAACCAAGGATACCAGTGCGGGAAAAATGCGGCAGATTGTACAGGGAAGAAAGGAATCGAAGGCTTGAGGAAATTGTGTCCTCAAATGGGCACGTATGAACCAATCAGCAATTCCATGGTGATTCATCCTTCTCTCAATGAGTTGACCGCTTGGGTCTTTGAGAAATTGGAAGGATAAGCAGAATTCGTTCTTTGTTTAAATAGGTCATATGAGGGTATAGTTCTTCTAAAGAATATATTAGAAAGGGTGTTTATCCATATGAGAGAATGCAAAGTGATGAAAGAAATAAGAGGAAAGAATGCCGTAGATGGAGCAGGAGTTCATCTCGTCAGAGTACTGGGCAGAAGTGATACAAAGGATTTTGATCCCTTCCTGATGCTGGATTCGTTTGATTCAAAGGATTATAGGGACTATATTGCCGGATTTCCTATGCATCCTCACCGGGGTATTGAGACGATTACGTATCTGATTTCAGGAGAGATCGATCATCAGGATAGTCTGGGAAATAAGGGAAAGATTGGTCCGGGTGAGGCTCAGTGGATGACGGCAGGAAGCGGTATATTACATCAGGAAATGCCGCAGGAATCTGAACGGATGCTGGGATTTCAATTATGGCTGAATCTGCCGAGCATGGAAAAAATGGCGGAACCGCAGTATTTAAATATCGAAAAAGAACAGATTCCTGTGAAGCAGGCGGGAGATGTAGAAATTCGGGTTTTATCCGGAAGCTTTGAAGGCGTAAAGGGCGTCACGCCAAAATATATTCAGGCCTCCATTTATGATATTCTCCTTTCCGCAGGAGGGCAGATTGAAATACCGGTAAATCCGGAGGAAAACGTTTTTCTATTTTTGATGGAAGGAGACGCTTTGATTGAAGAAAGGCGAATTTTAAGCAAGACAGCTGTTCTTTTTGATAATGGAGCAAGCATCAAGGTAGAAGCTCCGGCGGACGCCGATTTACGATTTATTTTCTTTTCCGGAAAACCTCTTCATGAGCCGATTGCGTGGGGAGGACCTATCGTGATGAATACGGATTCAGAATTAATGGATGCTTTTGAGGAGCTGGAGCAGGGGACTTTTATCAAGCATAAATAGTCAGAGGAGATTAAAAAAAGATATGTGTAGGTTTGTCAAACATATGTTACACCGTGCTTCAAAAAATTAAATAGAGTTTCTCTTGGGGAAACCCAGCCCAAAGGGCGCATAGGAAAGTTATTGTAGTTTGCATTATGCTTTTTTAGTTGTAATTTAAAATCATTGAATGAGTAGAACTTTGCTATCGCATAAAAATATTCATTATCCTTACGATGTGAGCGTTCCACTTTACCATTATGTCTTGGAGTATAAGGCCTTATCATTTTATGGATAATACCTTGTTCCTTAAGAGTCCGTTGGAATAGCGTTAACGTTGGATTTTTAGAAGTACCAAGACGTTTTGTAAATTCCTGTCCATTATCGGTCTGAACACATTCGATCTTAAATGGGAAAGCTTTAACAACTTGTTTAAGGAATTCAGAAGCAGAATAAGAGCTGTGTTCCTCAAAAGCAGCAAGATATCTAAAACGAGAGAATTCATCAATAGCAGTATATTGATAGAATTTCTTATCAGAAGCTTCGCCAACAAGGCAAGAGGATGGAACAAATTTAACATCAATTTGTACTCTTTGACCTGGATACTCCATTTGCTCATATTTTTTAGCAATATATTTAGGATTCTGAGGTTTCTTAGGGATCAAAGATTGCTTGATTAGTACTCGATAAAGCCCAGTAATGGATCTGGAATACCCACGCTGTCGCAGTTTGACCCAAAAGACAACAAGACCTGCATTTGGATTCCTACGACGCATATCATGAATGAGTTTAAGCTCATTTGCAGTATGCTGATTTTTATGGGAATGAGGCTTACGAGAAAGTTCTCTCAGGGACTCAATAGAGCCATCATATCTACGCAACCAACGATAAATATATTGCCTGTTGTGATGATATCTGATAGCAGCTTTTGTAACGCCAAATCTTTGAGCATATTTAATTAAGGATAGACGATATTTCATATCTTGTGTTATACTTGCCATACGGGAGACCTCCAATTTGTGATGTTTTGGTTTGTGAGGAATTAAGCATAACACAATTTTAGCGTTTCCCGTATTTATTTTTTGTCTTAATGTAACACATGTATTGTAATCCTACATCAGAGGAGATTAAAAAAAGATATGTCACTTGGATAAATATAAATTTTGTGATATACTTATTTTAAAAATTTTAAAGGAATGAAGAAGGACAACGTTATGCTTTTTAAATTAAATGAATATTGTACACCGGATTTTTCATTGGATAAATTTATAAATTCACCCAATGCTGTTTTAGAACGTGCACCAAAGGATATGGTAGCTCCTCTGGGCTTTCATGCAACTTCTATTTTCCCGGAATACTATAAAATAAACGGAGAATGGCTTTTAGCAGAAGATACCAGAATGGATTGTGTTGCTGTATATGAGAATGGAAAGATCTTTGTCAGGGAGTTCCGAAATATCTGTTGTGGGGATACCATTGTAATGGGTCGTACTGAAGACTGCGAAGACGGAATCTATGTTCACAGCGATTGTTTCCGGTCTGCAGAACAGAAAAAAGACGAAGCCTTTGCTTTCAGACAGGGGAGAAGCCGGGAAACTGGATTTTCCTGTGATTATGACTTTATCAACGGCCTTTTGCAGCATGAAAAAGAAAACGGATATGTGGTTTGGGTTCTGGGGCCTGCCTGTACCTTCGACTTTGAAGCAAGAAAATGCTTTTCCAAATTGATAGAAAACGGATACGTTCATGCACTTCTGGCAGGAAATGCCTTAGCTACTCACGATTTGGAAGCGGGACTTCTGGGAACAGCCCTCGGACAGGATCTTTATTCCCAGAGACCTCATTTTAACGGACATTACAACCATATTGATACGATAAACAAAGTAAACCTTCACGGATCTATTGCAAATTTTATTGAGAAAGAACACATTGACAACGGAATCATGTACAGTCTTGTAAAAAATAAAGTACCTTTTGTACTGAACGGATCCATTCGAGATGACGGACCATTGCCGGATGTATACGAGCATACTTATGATGGGCAGGACGCCATGAGATCACATCTTAGAAAGGCCACTACAGTTATTGGAATGGCTACGACGTTGCATACGATTGCATCGGGTAACATGACCCCAACGTACAGAGTCCTTCCGGACGGAACCATAAGGGAAGTGTATTTTTATACGGTGGATACGGCGGAGTTTGCCGTAAACAAGCTGGGTGACCGAGGAAGTCTGGGAGCCAGAGGCATCGTGACCAATGTACAGGATTTTGTAGGAAATGTCTGCAAAGGACTTCATCTGTCTTAGCTTTTTAACACCGCCGGAGAAGGTGTTGAGTATGCTGAAAGGGCAGAGGGGGCTTTTGGTGATGAAATATTTATTTAATCGATATAATTTAAAAACATGGATTTTATTTATTCTATCTGCCATAGCGGCCTGCATCGTACTGCCTGATCTGCCGGAAATCATACCGACTCATTTTAACATGTCCGGAGAAGTGGACGGGTACGGCAGCAGATATATGATTTTTTTAGCACCGGTAACCATTTTGATCTGTCAGGTGCTTGCGGAAGTCTGCCGAGCGATAGATCCCAAGAAGGAAAATTATGATAAATTTAAGAAGTACTATTATCAGCTGTTCTTTGGCATAGGGCTGATCATGCTGGTAATGCAGGGAGTGACCATTGCTGCAGCCTTTGGCAGGAATCCTCATGTAGATACGATAATGCCGGTTATGCTGGGAATATTATTTATATTTATAGGAAATATGATGCCTAAATTTGAACATAATTTTATGGCAGGAATTAAAACTTCATGGACCCTGGCGAACGAACAGGTATGGAAAGAGACTCACCGATTTGGGGGAAAAGTCTGGATGATAGGCGGCTTCTTGTCCATATTGACCGTACTTTTGCCGGCATTCTGGAGATTTATTGCATTTCTGGCTGTTGTTATAATAATAACCATAATACCGATTGTTTTTTCGTACATTCGATACAAAAAATATAATACAGGTATATAATGTGCTTATAACAAAGCAAAGCAATGTTTTAAAGGAGGGAAAAGTAAAATGTCGGAACATGAACACTTTTGCACCTGCGGAGATAAGGAGTGCAAATTCAATCCCCGCAATCACAACATGGGATGCGATCCATGTATACAAAAAAACTTAAGCGAAGGGGAGATCCCAAGCTGTTTCTTTCACTTAGTCCACGACGATACGTCTGAGCTTCAGGAGTTTACCATGGGGAGCTTCGTGAAGTATTATCAGAAATATGCCGATGAAAAGGGAGCGCCTGCTTCCGAAAATGCTTGAAATATAAAGAAGAGCTGTTCAGACAGAGATGAAATAATCTTGTTTGCGCAGCTCTTTTTTTGTAGGTTCATTTAGACTTGTCTGAGATTGGTTTGAAGGGGAATCAGGGTTTTAAGAAAAATAGGTTAAAAGGAGCATAATAACTTGTTTTTTGGAAATTTTAAAATTATGACTTAAGTTTCCAGTTAGGAGGATTTTAAAAATGGATGACAATACGAAAAATAGGTTAAACGGCATGAACAATATGAGATTGGACGACTCCAATGCTGTCAACAATGAAAACACGGCGGCATGGAGCAATGCGGAACAGGCTGCCGAACAGACAGACGTAAATATTCCATCAGAATACAGTATAGAAAAAGCAAAAAACTGGGTGGATAATGGCAGCCAATTATGATAAACAGGATGGCTAAAGCAAATATGACCAATAGAATAAATGTAAGGAATAGCAGAACAGGAGAACGGTTATGTCAAAGATACAGATGACTTTAGACGGTAATACGGCGGCAGCTTATGCAGCCTATGCATTCACAGATGTGGCTGCGATTTATCCCATAACGCCGTCGTCAGGCATGGCTGAGATAACAGATGAATGGTCAGCCAAGGGCAGAAAAAATATATTTGATCAGGAAGTGAGTTTAGTGGAAATGCAGTCGGAAGCGGGAGCGGCGGGTGCCTTCCACGGTGCCTTACAAGCGGGTGCACTGGCAACTACTTTTACGGCATCTCAAGGATTGCTTTTGATGATTCCTAATTTATATAAGGTGGCGGGTGAGTTGCTTCCCGGAGTACTGCACGTCAGTGCCAGAGCACTTTCTACCCATGCGTTGAGCATATTTGGAGATCATCAGGATGTGATGGCAGTACGGCAAACAGGCTGTGCCATGTTAGTCAGTGGATCGGTACAGGAAATTATGGATTTTGCACCGGTTGCACATTTGGCCGCAATCAAGGGAAGAATGCCTTTTATACATTTTTTTGACGGATTTCGGACATCCCATGAAATTCAAAAAGTAGAGGCTCTTGAATATTCAGATTATGCCCAGCTGGTGGATCATCAGGAGATTCAGGCATTTCGGGACAGAGCCTTATCGCCCAATCATCCTGTAGTCAGGGGAACGGCACAAAATCCGGATATTTATTTTCAAGAGAGGGAAGCAGGAAATCCTTTTTATTATGATCTGGTATCGATTGTGGAAGATTATCTGAACAAAATGGGTGAGAAAACGGGAAGACCCCATGGGCTGTTTGATTATTATGGGGCGCCGGATGCGGAATACGTGATCATAGCCATGGGTTCCGTAACGGGCACCATTGAAGAGACCGTTGACTATCACAACGCAAAAGGTGAAAAATACGGTGCAGTGAACGTGCATTTGTTTCGTCCCTTTTCTGTGAAGCATTTTTTAAACTGCGTTCCGAAAACGGTAAAGAGGATTGCGGTATTAGACCGTACCAAAGAACCGGGAGCCATCGGGGAACCTTTATACCTTGACATATGCAGCTGCTACAGCGGAAGGGAAGAAGCACCGATGATCATCGGGGGAAGATACGGATTGGGCTCCAAAGACATCTGCTCCGGCGATATTACAGCGGTGTATGAAAATTTAAAACAGAGGTATCCAAAGACGCATTTTACCGTTGGAATCGTGGATGATGTAACAAACACTTCTCTCATCAGAATGGATCTTCCGGACGCGGAGCCGGCCGGCCGTACGGCGTGTAAAATCTGGGGGCTTGGGTCCGATGGAACGGTAGGCTCAAATAAACAGGCGATTATGATTATCGGAAATAAAACGGACAATCATGTACAGGCATATTTTGAATACGATTCAAAAAAATCCGGAGGGGTGACCATTTCTCATCTGCGTTTTGGCAAATCTCCTATCAAATCGGAGTATTCTGTTAAAAATGCAGACTATGTGGCCTGCCATAATCAGTCTTACGTGAATAAGTATGACATTCTGGCAGACATAAAAAGGAGTGGAACGTTTGTTCTTAATTGCTCGTGGACAGAGGAGCAATTAGAGGAGCAGCTGCCCGATTCCTACAAAAAAATTATTGCTGAAAAAAATATAAATTTCTATACGGTCGATGCAGTTAAAATTGCTGAGGAAATCGGTTTGGGCAATCGAATCAATATGATCATGCAGGGTGCTTTTTTTAAATTGATCCGGATTCTTCCGGAGGAGGAATATGTTAAAGAACTGAAAAAAGCCGTGACCTATTCCTATAATAAAAAGGGAGATCAGGTCGTTCGGATGAATCAGGAGGCCATCGTCAGAGGAATGGAGGGTCTTCATTCCGTAAAAGTACCGGAAGCTTGGAAAGAGCTTGAAGAAAGCAAAACAGCGGCAGATATAAAGGGAGAGCCTGAGTTTATCCGGAAAATTATGAGGCCTATGCAGGCACGAAAAGGAAATGATCTGCCGGTCAGTGCTTTCAAGGGAAGAGCGGACGGAACCTTCCCACCCGGAACTACGGCTTATGAGAAGCGGGGAATTGCCGTTCACGTTCCAAAATGGATAGAAAAGAACTGTATCCAGTGCAACCAATGCTCTTATATCTGCCCTCATGCAGTCATCAGGCCATTTCTGCTGAATGACGAGGAGATAAAGACAGCCCCCGCTTCTTTTAAGACCATAGAGGCTGCGGGAAAGGCTCTGGAAGGATTGCATTTCAGAATTCAGATCAGCCCAATGGATTGCACCGGCTGCGGGAATTGTGCAGATATTTGTCCGGCAAAAGAAAAGGCTCTCGTGATGAAAGCTATCGCTGCCCAGGAGGAAGAAATAGAAAATTGGAAGTTTGCTATTTCCAAAATAGGGTATAAAACTAACATCAAAATAGGGGAATCCTTTAAAGACAGTCAATTTAAAGAACCCTTCATGGAATTTTCAGGGGCTTGCGCCGGCTGTGGAGAGCCGCCGTATATTAAACTTATCACACAGCTGTTTGGAGATCGTATGATGATTGCTAACGCCACAGGGTGCTCATCTATATGGGGAGCATCCGCACCAAGTATCTGCTATTCGATCAATCGGGAAGGAAAGGGTCCCGCGTGGGCCAGTTCTCTCTTTGAAGATAATGCAGAATTTGGATTTGGTATGCACTTAGCCGTGAAGCAGATGAGAAAAAGTCTGGAAGAAAACATGAAGACATTGCTGCAATCCCCTATTGATGAAAATATCAGATGTCTTATCCGTGAATGGATAGCGGGCAAGGAAGACGGAAATATAAGCAAAGAAACAGGTGACAAGCTGATTGGTCTGCTGGATGGGTATGAAAATCCTGACGGGGGAATCATGCGTTTGGTCAAGCTTATACAGCAAAAAAAAGACTATCTGACCAAACGTTCTCAATGGATCATCGGCGGAGACGGATGGGCTTACGATATCGGTTTTGGCGGGCTGGATCAGGTGATGGCGTCCGGGGAAGATATCAATGTGCTCGTATTTGATACAGAGGTGTATTCCAATACAGGAGGACAGGCTTCTAAAGCTACTCCGGCTGCCGCTGTGGCAAAATTTGCGTTTTCGGGGAAAAAGTCCGGGAAAAAAGACCTCGGTCTGATGATGATGACGTATGGCAATATTTATGTGGCACAGGTTGGGATTCATGCGGACAATACTCAGTTGCTCAAGGCTGTTACGGAAGCGGAAAAATATAGGGGACCTTCGATTATTATCGCTTATGCGCCCTGCATCAGCCATGGTATGAAAAAAGGTATGGGAAAGAGCATGGAGACAATTAAGCAAGCTGTAATGGCCGGATACTGGCACCTTTATCGTTATAATCCGGAGTTAAAAAAGGAAGGAAAAAATCCTTTTATTCTGGATTCAAAAGAACCCGCAGAAAGCTTCCGGGATTTTCTGATGGAGCAGGTTCGCTATAGCTCGCTGATAAAGACCTATCCCAATGAGGCAGAGGAGCTATTTTCACAGGCAGAAGAAGCAGCACAAAAACGATATGAGATGTATAAAAGGTTAGCATCTATAATGTAATGTAAGGAAGTTTTATAATAATGAGGAGGAAATAAAATGCAAAACGTATTCATTAAAAATATTAAACATGAAGAGGTTATTTCTTTAGCCGATCAGGTTGACATCATGAGCGGTCAGGTAGTAAGCAAAACCTTGGCACAGAATTCGGCAGTCAGCATTACTTTATTTGCTTTTGATAAAGGGGAAGAAATCAGTACCCATGATTCTGCGGGAGATGCTATGGTCACGGTTTTGGAGGGAACTGGAAGGTTTACGGTAGATGGTGTGGAATATTTGCTCAAACCCAATGAAACATTGATCATGCCGGCAAAAAAGCCCCATGCCGTGTATGCCCAGGAGAACTTTAAAATGATGTTAGTTGTAGTGTTTCCCCAGAATAAAGAATAACAGGCGGAGCTTCTTGCTTTAAAGGAGTTTGATTTGAATATAAAAACAGAATTTAATCCTAAAATAAAAAATATTGTACTGTTTCAGTCCGACCTGTTAAAATGGTATCATAAAAATGCCAGAGTACTGCCGTGGAGAAGTAATCCGACACCATATAGAGTCTGGATCTCGGAGATGATGCTTCAGCAGACCAGAGTGGATACCGTCATTCCCTATTTTACGAGATTTATGAATGAATTGCCAGACATACCGGCTCTTGCCGGCGTAGAAGAAGATAAGCTGTTGAAGCTGTGGCAAGGGCTTGGATATTATAACAGAGCACTCAATTTAAAGAAAACAGCAAAAATTCTTGTGGAAAAATATCAGGGACAGCTTCCGTCGGATGTGAAGACTCTGATGGAGCTTCCCGGTATCGGACCCTATTCAGCAGGAGCTATTGCTTCCATTGCTTTTGAAAAAGCTGTCCCGGCAGTAGACGGGAATGTTTTACGGATCATGGCACGGATACTGGCAAGCCGTGAGGATATGAATCAGGTAAAAATAAAAAAACAGATGCAGGAATTTATGCTTGAAGTAGTACCTTTAAACGACCCGGGTGCTTTTAATCAGGCCATGATGGATTTAGGTGCAACTATCTGCCTTCCGAATGGGGAACCAAAATGTGAGAAGTGTCCGGTCAGAAAGCATTGCAGAGCCTTTGAGTTGAAGCTGACATCACAAATTCCCATAAAGGTATCCAAAAAAAGACGGGGCATTGAAGAAAAGACTGTTTTCGTCCTTTCATCGGGGGAAAAGTTTGCCCTGCAAAAAAGAAAAGCAGGGGGGCTGCTGCCGAACCTTTGGGAGTTTCCCAATACCTCCGGCTATTTGACGGAAGAACAGAGCAGATCCGTTTTGGAGGATTGGGGGATCCTTGTTGAAGAAATGCTTGAATTAAAGCCGTCCAAGCACATTTTCAGCCATATAGAATGGCATATGAAAGGCTTTTTTGTCACCGCGGCCAATACAGATAAAAGCAGTTCGAATTTTGTATGGGTTACGAAGGAGGAAATACAGCACCAATACTCTATCCCGACTGCTTTTAAGGATTTTATAAAATATATTCTGAAATGAGAAATTTTATTTTTGTTCCGGATTCGTTTTTGTAATTTTAGCAGTAAATCAATAGTAGTAGGGAGTATATTTTAATGAAAAGTTTAAAAGGTAAATTGATTTTATTCGTTCTGATCTTAGTGATCGGAGCCTCATTGCTTACCGTATCCATCGGTCTGCTGCGGAGCTTCAAGGTTACAGAGGATATTATTCAAACGCAGATCGAGCATCAACTGACCGGTGATAACAACATGCTTAAGCTGTATATGGAAGAACAATTTGGTTCAGTTCATCTTTCCAGTAGCGGCAAGTTAGTGGATCGGGAGGGGAAGCCGGTGGATGGGCGATATGAGTATATTGACAAACTGGCTGAAAATATGAACGTGGTAGCCACGATCTTTGTGAAAGACGGAGATGAGTATAAGCGTGTCCTCACCACGATTACAGATGAAAAGGGCGGCCGGGTCGTAGGAACGGCACTGGATGCAAAAGGAGAGGCTTATAAAGCTCTATCTGAGGGTAATTCCTACTTTGGGCAGGCAGAAATCCTGAATAAGTCGTATATGACGGGATACACGCCTATTTATGACAGCAGTAAAAAAGTCATTGGTATTTATTTTGTCGGAGTACCGATGGAATCCATCAATCTGATTTTAGATCAGGGTATTCAGGCTACGATCAGATCTGTGGCCGTTTCGATTCTTTTGATTCTGCTGGCTGCAGCGACTGTGATTTATTTCGTGGCTTCTTCTATTGTGAAACCCATTCAGAAAATCACAAGAGGAGCGCAGCAGATCGCTGACGGCAACTTTGATGTCAGCTTGTCCGTGCATTCAAAGGATGAAGTCGGGCAGCTTGCCAAGTCTTTCAATTTGACCATAGACCGGTTAGTGAATTATCAGGGATATATTGATGAAGTTTCGGATTCGTTACTGAACATTTCCAAGGGAGATCTGACTGTTCAGCTTCAAAAGGAATATCTGGGGCAGTTTGAAAAATTAAAGATTAATATGCAGTCTCTTTTAGAAAACCTTAGCATGACCTTAGGGCAGATCAATAAACTGGCGGACGAAGTGGCAAATGGTTCGGAACAAATAGCGGATGGAGCTCAAGCCCTTTCTCAGGGCGCTACGGAGCAGGCCAGTTCAGTGGAAGAACTGTCCGCGACCTTGAGTGAGATCAGCGGTCATATTGAAAAGAGTGCGGAAAATGCCAAGGCCGCTCATGAGAAAGCCGGTAAGGCAGGACAGGAACTGGAAAGCAGCAATGAGCAGATGAGAAATATGGTAGAGGCGATGAACCAGATTACCTTAAAATCCTCTGAGATTTCTAAGATTATTCGGATTATAGAGGATATTGCATTTCAAACCAATATTCTTGCGTTAAACGCTGCCGTGGAAGCGGCCAGAGCCGGAAGTGCAGGAAAAGGATTCGCCGTAGTGGCAGATGAAGTAAGAAATCTTGCGGGAAAATCAGCAGAGGCTGCAAAAAATACCACGGCTTTGATTGAAGAAACTCTGGAAGCTGTTCAAAACGGTTCTGCGATTTCAACCAGAACAGCCCTGTCTATGGAAGAAAGCTCCAGGGTAACCAGTGAAGCGGTCGGCTTAATCGATAAGATTGCCAATGCTTCCAAGGAACAGGCGGATTCCATTGCACAAATTAATTTAGGTGTGGAACAAATTTCAATGGTGGTACAAAATAATGCGGCCACCGCAGAAGAAAGTGCGGCGGCCAGCGAAGAACTGTCCAGACAGGCGCAGATACTGAAAGGATACATAGAAAATTTTAAATTACGCCATGAAAATATATAGGCTTTCAATCAAAAACATAGATTCCTTAACAATTTCATCTTTATAAAAGGCAAAACTTAGCGCAAATACCGCTAAGTTTTGCCTTTTTTTGTCCAATTTATTGCTTTTACTGCCAAAAAATGCTAAGATTGACTTAATCTTATTGCCAATATTCACTAATAAAGAGTTTTTTCTTTAATTTCTTCAGGACTCTACAGATTTGGAACGAATGGAATAAGATGAAGAGCATTTATTTAATAAATTGAAAGAGGAGAATTTAAGATGGATGAAGGAAAAATTTTATGGAAGAACAGATTATCGGTAAAAATACCGATGATGATAGCTCTTGTCATATTAATCGTCATTGTAGCCATGTGTTCTTGTTTAAGCTTCTTAACAAGCAATACCGTGAGCAACATGATGGAAAAAGAACTGAACTATATCGCCGACGAGAATGCCAAAGAAGTATTATCCTATCTGGACAGTATGAAGATTTTTTCTCAGGAATTATCCTTAGAGGTGCAACGATTCCAAAGCTTAGATAAGGAAAGTGCCAATAAGCTGCTTATCGAATCTTTGCAGGGCGTATTAAAAAATAACGATAAAATATTTTCAGCATACTATGCGTTTGAACCCAACAAATATATGGCCGATACACCAGATGGCCTGTCTTATTATGTATACCGCGATGGGGACAGTACAAGACTTGATATTTTAAACAACTTTGATACATACGGAAAAGACGACTACTATTTGCCTACAAAGGAGAACTTATCCACTCATGTTACGGAACCTTATGAATATGAGCTGACTACGGGGGAAAAGGTGTGGCTGATTACACTGAGTTCTCCCATTATCAACGAAAAGGGTGAATTTTTAGGCGTTGCCAACTGTGATATTGATATGTCCAGCATATCTGATCTTCATTTTGCCAACGGAGGATATAAATCTTCTTACAGCTATATTGTCACCAGCCTTGGGACCTGTATGGCTCATACATTAGATCAAAAAGCAGTAGGCAGTATACCGAAAAATATTTCCGAATACAGCAAGATCCAATCTGCAGTAAAGAATGGAAAGTCGGTAACGGACGAAATTAAGAATCCGTATTCCAATGAAAAAACGGCATACGTTATACATAAGCCGGTTACATTAGACGGAACTGATGTAAAATGGTCCAGTGCCTTCGTCATCAACAAGAGCGAGGCCATGAGCAGCGTTTCTAAAATGGTTCTGGCCTTGGCAGGTATTGGCGTGGTCGGACTGATCGTTTTGATTGCTGTCAGTATCAAAACGATTAAAAGGAGTTTGAAACCGGTAGATGACGTAATCGGTATGGCGGAAAAAATGGAAAAAGGGGATTTCTCTTTTGAAGATGGAGAAAAATCCTACGGAACGGATGAGCTGGGTTTATTGTCTAGGATCTTTATGGAAACCTCTGAGGTATTAAGCGGATATATTCAAGAAATTTCACACGTTCTGGAAAATGTAGCTTCCGGAAATTTGGACGTAGCGATTAAAAGAGAGTTTGTAGGAGATTTTAATGAGATCAAGTTAGCTTTGACCGGTATTTTAAATTCCTTAAATGTGACGTTCAGTGAGATGAGAACCGCTGCGGAACAAGTGGCTACTGGTGCGGAGCAGTTTTCGGACGGTTCTCAGTCGATGAGTCAGGGAGCCATTGAACAGGCAAGCTCTGTAGAACAGTTGTCCGCCAAGATCCTGGAAATAAGCGGACAGGTGAAAGAAAATGCCATGCATGCCAGCAAGGCCAACGATAAGGCAGAAGAGGTCGGTACAGAGCTGGAAAACAGTAACAAACAGATGCATGAACTGCTAAAAGCGATGGATGATATTACAACCTCCTCCAATCAGATTGGAAACATCATTAAAACGATTGAAGATATTGCATTCCAGACCAATATATTGGCCTTAAATGCAGCCGTTGAGGCGGCCAGAGCCGGTGCGGCAGGAAAAGGCTTTGCAGTGGTTGCAGATGAAGTAAGAAATTTGGCGTCAAAAAGTGCGGAAGCTGCAAAAAATACCACAGTTCTTATTGAAAGCTCACTTCATTCCGTACAAGAAGGCGGACGCTTTGCGGAAATCACCGCTACCTCTTTGGAAACTGTCGTAATGGGTACGAAAGAAATCCTTTCAGCCATCGCGGAAATTTCCGAGAAGACGGAAGTTCAATCCTTGTCCTTGGAAGAGGTTACCGCGGGAATTGAACAAATTTCAAACGTTGTTCAGACCAATGCGGCGACTGCCGAAGAGAGTGCAGCTACCAGTCAGGAATTGTCGGCACAGGCACAGCTATTGAAAGATCAAATTGCCAGATTCCAGGTTCGATAGAGTGCAGCGAGCGATTTGCCGGAGTAAAATCGGAGGTCGTATTTCTGTTATATAACATGTAGACGGCAGGCTTGCACCGTGATATGATCACAGTGTAAGCCTGTTTTTTTGTGGCATGGCCACTTTTTAGATAAGATATTTTGGGTGAACGAAATGAACAAAAGAAAAATCGCTGTAATAGGCATGTTTATCGCAGTAATCGTTTTTGCGGTGATAGCAGATGTGAGCCATTCTAAGCGGGAAGCATTAAAAGTAACCACTATAAATGTGCAGGTGGAAAATATTCCTGTTATCGAAACGTATATAGATGACGGGAAACAAAAACCTATGATTATTGTCCAGCATGGATTTAAAAATCGAAAGGAATCCACGATAGGCTTAGCGGATAAACTGGCTGAGAAGGGATTTTTTGTCGTGTCACCGGATGCTTACGCTCATGGAGACAGAACCGAGGCTCCTTTGAGTTTAACAGAAATCATTGTGCATACGTCGGAAGAGTATGATGGACTAATAGACGCTTATAAAAAAGATGATAGGGTTAATATTCACAAGTTGGGAATTGCCGGGTTCTCCATGGGAGGGTGTATTACTTTCCATTATGCAATTTATGGTAAACATCATCCGGAAGCTATCGCACCCACTATTTCGACCCCTTATTTTGAGCAGCTGATCGGGAGCAGGCTCAGCCGCAGCATTTACAGTTCACGGGAGGGGCTTTCAGTGGCTCAGGATGCAGCTGCAATTCAGTATATCGACCAGTATATTCTTTCTCATTCTCCCTATAAAGACTATAAAAATTTAAAGGATGTGGCTGTTCTCATGCAGAACGGTGAACTGGACCGTTATGTAAACAGTGACGGAGTCCATAAGTTAAATACAGCATTGACCCCGATCAATCCAAGGGTACGGCTGGTGATGATCGCAGGAACGAAACACCAGGTAACCCCCGAAATGACAGACCGCATTGTGACCTTTATGTGCCAGAACTTAAAATGATCTGATTACATGATCCCCAGTATCAGCTGCATGAGCAGACTTACCAGAGCAATCCCAGACCAGCAGCATATGCCCATAAAAATTGGCTTGCCGCCGCTTTTTATCAGTTTAACGATGTCTGTGTTCAAGCCGATAGCTGACATGGCCATAATGATAAAGAATTTGCTGCACGCCTTAATTGGGTCAGTTATGACAGCCGGAAGATCAAAGAGAGTTGTAATGAGCGAAGCCAGCAAAAAATATAAGATAAAAAAAGGAAAAATCTTTTTTATGCTTACGTTCACTTGCTGGGCTTTTTCTCTTTTTGTTCTAAGAAAAGCCAAGGTCAATGTGATAGGAATAATAGCCAGCGTTCTTGTCAATTTGACAATTGTCGCTATTTCCAGTGCATGGTCTCCGGGATGAAGTTCATCCCAGGCCGCTGCTGCCGCCGTTACGGAGGAGGTGTCGTTAATAGCTGTGCCGGCGAATAAGCCGAAGCCTTCGGAGGACATGCCAAGAATTCCGCCCAACGTAGGAAATATTAAAGCAGCGATTACATTGAATAAAAAGATGACCGAAATGGATTGCGCCACCTCTTCATCACTGGCATCTATGACCGGGGCGGTCGCTGCGATGGCAGACCCCCCGCAGATAGAGGAACCTACACCGATCAGCGTAGAAATCTTAGAGGGGATATGCATGCTCTTGTGAAGGAGAAAAGCAATAATCAGGGAAGTAGAAATCGTAGAGACAATAATCGGCAGCGACTGTTTTCCTGTTTCCCAAATAACGGATAGATTTAAACCAAATCCCAATAGGATAACGGCATATTGCAATATTTTTTTGGAAGTAAATGCGATACCGGATTGAAAGCTGCCTTTTGTTTTAAAAAATACAGTCAGAAGCATGCCTGCAAGAATTCCGAATACCGGGCCGCCGATGATGGGAAATTCTTTTCCAAGGAGCCAGGAAGGAATAGCGATTGCTATACACAATGCGATTCCCTTAAAATTTGTACGAATAAAGTTCATAAGTCACCTCGCTAGATAAAATTTGATGTTTTGAGTCTAACAGAGATATACCATAATGTAAAATTATAATAAATTATATTTGCATAATTTATTGTTATAAATACAGGCTCCGTGATAAAATAGAGGAAAGAAAAATAGAAGTGAGAGGGAACAATATGCTGGATTTTAGGGTGGAAACCTTTATAACGGTATGTGAATATATGAATTTTACAAAGGCTGCGGAAAGGTTGAATATTACACAACCGGCTGTTTCTCAGCATATACGTTATATGGAGGACGTGTATGGGACGAAGCTGTTCGAATTTACGGGGAAAAAAATGAAGCTGACGGATTCAGGGAAGCTTTTGTTAAATACCTTTATCACGATGAAGCATGATGAAATTCACTTAAAGGAACAGATAAAAGAAGGGTTCCGTGAAAGTAAAACCATTCATTTTGGGGCGACCCTGACCATAGGTGAATTTTTAATTCCCCGGCAGATTTGCCAGTATCTGAAAACAAATCCTCAGGTCTCCTTGAAAATGCTGGTGGCCAATACCAGTGAACTGCTGGAGAAGCTGGACAAGGGCGAGATTGATTTTGCGGTAGTGGAAGGATATTTTACCAAAAGCCAGTATGATCACAGATTATACAGCAGAGAAGATTATATTGCCGTCTGCGCGGCGAACCATTTTTTTAAAAAAGAGCCGGAACAAATGGAAGACTTATTTTCTGAAACAATCATCCTTCGAGAGGATGGCTCCGGCACGAGAGAAATTTTGGAAAGAGCATTGGAAGGAAAAAACTATGCGTTAAGCGATTTTAAAAATAAAGTAGAAGTCAGCAATATGAATGTTATAAAGTTTCTGACAAAGGAGGACTGCGGCATAACCTTCTTATATGAGGCGGCGGTCAAAGATGAATTGAAAGCTAAAACCCTTCGGAAAGTTCATTTGAAGGATTTAAATATTCAGCACGATATGACGTTTATATGGAGAAAAAACAGTATATTTACAGATTATTACTGCAAATTATTCAAAATTTTTCAAACTTTTTAGGAATTTGTTTGGCGGATATGATAGAATCTATTTAGGATTAGGTATTGGATAGAAGATGAAAAAGGAGATTGCCATGTTTGAATTTAAACAGATGAATGAATCCCTTAAATCGTATTGTACGGGAGAGAGCATCTTTGATTTTTACAGGATCGTTAATCCCAAGACCCATGAAGTATTTGAATATGATCAGGACAATCATTTAAAAGCACAGAAAGAATATTGCTATGAATACTGGGGCAAAAAAGAAGCTTGCTTCAACTGCATTGCAAGGCATTCCTATGTGAAGCAAAGACAGTATGTGAAACTGGAATTTGTGCATGGAAAAATTCTTCTGATCATTTCAAAGCCGGTTAAAATACAGGACAGGATGCTGGCTTTGGAACTGATAAAGGATATAACCTTCAGTATGGTGGGGTTGAATTATTACCGTGCGGAGCATAAGAATGTGGAGCATATTGTTTCACAGTTCAATGAATTAGCCGTCAGAGATATTTTGACCGGCCTCTATAATTTGGATTACATAAAAAATTATCTGGATAACTTCCTGCAAAAGGAAATTGTGTTTAATAGGCTGACAGGTGCGGCAATAGATATTGATCAGTACAGTCAGATCAATGCCCAATACGGTTATGCTGTGGGAAATGAAGTCTTGCAGTACGTGGCCGGAATTTTAGAAAAGTATGCCGCTTCTATAGGCGGTCTGGCAGGGCGTTTAGGGCCGGATGAGATGGGGATATTTTCTATCAACAGAACACCGGCGGAAATGGAAGAACTCTGTAAAAAGGTACAGGAAGAAATCAGAGAAAATCCATTAGAAATACAGGAAGGCACAGTACATATAAGCTTTGAATATGGTACGGCAGCCCTAGAGAGAGAGGATGAACCCGATGACTTTATCGGACGGTTATATTTCAATCTCAGAACAGCACAGGGACGAAAATAGCAGAGGATAAAAAAACAGAAAGCCTGAAAATCCATGGTTGAGTTTCAAGCTCTCTGTTTTTTTGTGATTGTTTAATTTCTTATTCTTCTTCCGAATCCTCTGACGCAGGCTCCCAAGCCACATTTAATGATTCAAGGAAGTGTTGAAGTGCTTCCACTTCAGTAATTCCATTTTCAAAATTAACACTCATGGAAAGAATATCTAAGTCCGGATTTCGGGTTTTAAACAGAGCGCATTCCGTATTTTGCATGATGGATTTGTTTTTTATTTTTTTATCAAAATCCGTTTTGAATACATCTGTTAACCGGAGCAGAAGCGGACTATCCTGATTTTCATCCCAAATAGGGAACTGGTCGGTCACCTTGTAGGATACATCATTTAATCCGCAGATGACCTCGAAGGTGGATGAAATTTCCCTCAGGGTATCTTCATTTAAGCTTCTTGCACAAATGGTCACATCAAGATTGCCGGTACTCGTCCGAATGGTTCCGATATTGGAAGTTGCAACAATATTTCCTTCATCGGATTTTAAATAAATCCCATTGATCATCGTATAAAGCAAGCTGAAGACCTTTGTACTGTCATCCTTGGAAATCACGTAGGAAGGAGCGGATACAGGTGTCATCGTATACGTATAATTTTCTTCTATATCCCCATAGTTATCTTCAAATTTTGAAGCTTCATTTTCAAACCACTTTTCAAATCGGGCCACATCGTTATCGTTGATCAGTACAACAGCCGTAGCTCCGGAAGGGTATTTCGCCGCATCTTCGCCGCCGTTAAAGGAGGCAAGCTCAATGAGGACTCCTTTGCTCTTAGCAGAAGCCAGAAAGTCTCCGATTATTTTTATTGGATTTGGATGGCTGCCGGAGGTAATCCCTGAGCTCCCGCCGTTTAAATTCTTGATGGAAATTTCGTAGGCGTTGGGATACGTAGGTGTAATCCATTGCAATGGTTTTGAAAAATCATATTCGGCAGTTCCGGCACTTCCTATGGTGAAAGTGGTTTTTTCTGCCCAGGTCAGATTGATCAAATTGTTTCCTTTCAGATAATTTGCACTGATTTTCTGCGCACCAGAGAGCTCATTGCCGCCTGCAGCGGTAAATAAAACTCTTATGAACCCATGCTTTTCTACTTTATCCATTAAGTATAAGGCGGTTGCCATGGCCTGATACTGCTCGGCAGGCTCCCCTGTACCGATGGCACATTGAAGGGTCGTCGCTTGAGCATTTTCATAGCCTGCTGTTGCCTTCTTTGACATAATAATATTATTTTGTTTGTCGTAAGAAACCGGCACCTTGTGGGTTCCTGCCCACTGGATCAGATATTCTTTTTGTGCTTCCGTATCGGATGTATCCGGAAGTTTTTTCGATAGGTCTTTATAAATAACATCTAACTGAGATGCCATCTGTTCTTCAAATTCCGTTTCATTTTTATTAAAGAAACATCCTGTAAAAGATAATGAAACGAATAGAATCACAAGAAATAATGATATTATTTTTTTCATAAACTACTCCTATATTGCATTAAACTCTTTCTATTTTATGTATTTTACAGTATAATAATAATATGCTTCAATATAATATCACAATGTTAAATGAAATTACAGTCATTTAATAAAATCTTCATAATTAATGCGAAGTTGGAAGAGCTTAGGAGGAGATACGGATGAAATCTAGGAATATATTAATACGACCAACCATTTTCAGCGATTGTGAGCTGTTTGCGGGATGGGAGACAGACCCATCTGTTACCGAGTTTTTCAGTATGAATGCCGATCGAACTTATGAAGACATTGTACGGGAGTTTGTTGCCAGAGAGCTTGACAGAACAAAATTACAGTACACTATATGTACGGAGGATGAAGTCCCTATTGGCCGCATCTACATCAGCAGAATAGAGGAGGAGAGCGATTCGCTCGACATCACCCGAATTTATATAGGGGATCGGGAAAACAGAGGAAAAGGGTATGGAGAAGAGGCTCTGAGGCTGATCTTAGAGTACTGCTTTATGAATTTACATATGGAAAGAGTGACGCTGGATCATTTTGAGGGCAACCGCATAGCAGCCTCCCTGTATGAGAAGCTGGGCTTTAAACAGGAAGGAATTGCCCGCAACGCATGCAAAAAGAACGGGAAGTATTACAATCTATACTTACTATCGCTGCTTCGTTCAGAGTATTACGGAAAAAGACATGACGGGTGAACCGGCATTTTCCAGTTCAAATAAAAATAAAGGGTACACAGAGCAAATAACAAGTTCGTTTTCTAAAAAGACGGAATCTGCTCTGTGTTATTTTTATGGTAAAATTTTTTAGCCGCTTAAAATCAGTCATATAAAGGCTTGCAGAAAAATCGACAAAATATTTGAGATTTTTGATGCTTTTTCTTATTGACTTTAAAAACTCAATAGGTATAATTTTATTGTGACGGTACTAGATATGGTACAGTCTGAACTAATTATACATAAATATGCAATAAATCTTGTAAACCTTAGATTTTATTGCTTTTGAAAAGATAACAGAAGGAGACGAAAATGGATGTAATACAATTTATTAAAAAACGTGACGGTCGTACAGTCGAATTTGACATAGACAAAATTGCTGACGCAATTTATAAGGCCGCACAGGTTTTAGGCGGGAATGATTATGAGATGGCAAGATACCTGGCAAAACAGGCAGAATTGTACCTGATTGAAATCAAACATACCGAAGCTCCGACTGTGGAAGAAATACAAGATGCTGTAGAAAAGATCCTAATAGAAAACGGACATGCCAGAACAGCAAAGGAATATATCCTTTATCGTGCAGAAAGAACCAGAATAAGGGAAATGAATACAAGGCTGATGAAGATCTACGAGGATCTGACCTTTAAAGAAGCTAAAGAAAATGATATTAAGCGGGAAAATGCCAATATTGACGGTGATACAGCTATGGGAACCATGCTGAAATACGGTTCCGAAGGAGCCAAGCAGTTTTATGAGATGTATGTGTTGAATCCGGTTCATTCCAAAGCTCATATAGAAGGCGATATACACATCCACGATTTAGATTTTCTGACCTTAACGACTACCTGCTGCCAGATTGATTTAATACGTCTTTTCAAAGGCGGATTCTCCACGGGACATGGTTTCTTAAGGGAGCCAAACGATATTCAGAGCTATGCGGCATTGGCCTGTATCGCTATTCAGTCCAATCAAAATGACCAGCACGGCGGACAGAGTATTCCGAACTTTGATTATGGAATGGCCGACGGCGTGCGAAAAACCTATAAGAAGTTATACTGGAGTAATCTGGGCAAGCTTATGAATATCCTTTACGATATTGACGAAGGTGTTGAACTGGCCAAACGTATCGGACAGGAAATCGAAGAAAAAGATCATGTATGTCCGACTATGGCAGATGACAATTCATACAAGGAAAAAGAGGCCGTGTTGCTGGCAGAAAAAATAAATGCAGAGGACGTGCCAAAACTTCAGGAACGGGCAAAAAAGTATGCGGATCAAGAAATAAAGCGGGCTACTTATCAGGCTATGGAGGCTTTTGTACACAATTTAAATACCATGCATTCCCGTGCGGGAGCGCAGATTCCGTTCAGCTCAATCAACTACGGAACGGATACAACTCCGGAAGGCCGTTTGGTCATTGAAAATATTTTGCTCTCTACGGAAGCAGGACTGGGAAACGGAGAGACTGCCATTTTCCCGATTCACATATTTAAGGTGAAAGAGGGCATCAACTATAATCCGGGAGAACCCAATTATGATTTATTTAAGCTGGCATGCAGAGTTTCCGCGAAAAGACTGTTCCCGAATTTTTCCTTTATTGACGCACCGTTTAATTTGCAATACTATAAGCCGGGTGATCCGGACACAGAGGTAGCCTATATGGGATGCCGTACAAGGGTAATCGGAAATGCTTATGATCCGACCAGAGAGGTCGTAGGCGGCCGGGGAAACTTAAGCTTTACCTCCATTAATCTGCCGAGACTGGCTATAAAAGCCAATGGAGATGTGGATCTTTTCTTTGAAGATCTGGAAAGAAAGCTGCAGCTGGTCATCGATCAGCTGATGGAAAGATATTATATTCAGGCGTCCAAGAAGGTAAAGAATTATCCGTTCTTAATGGGACAGGGCATCTGGCTGGATTCCGAAAAGCTGAAACCGAATGACAGTGTGGGAGAAGTTTTGAAACACGGAACGTTAACTGTCGGATTCATCGGACTGGCAGAATGCTTGAAGGCACTGATCGGAAGTCACCACGGAGAGACAACAGAGGCGCAGAATTTAGGCTTAAATATCATTGGCTATATGAGAAAGAGAATGGATGAAGAAACGAAGAAAACGGGATTTAACTATTCTCTCATTGCAACGCCGGCGGAAGGTCTGTCCGGACGCTTTGTAAGGATGGATAAAGAACGCTACGGTATTATTGAAGGCGTAACAGACCGGGAATATTACACAAATTCCTTCCACATTCCGGTGTATTATCCTATTTCCGCTTTTGACAAGATTAAGCTGGAGGCTCCTTATCACGCACTGACCAACGGAGGACATATCTCCTATGTGGAATTGGACGGGGATCCATGTAAGAATTTAGACGCGTTTGAAAAAGTGGTACGGTATATGAAAGAGAGCGGCATTGGGTACGGTTCCATCAATCATCCGGTAGACCGGGATCCGGTGTGCGG
Organism: Aminipila luticellarii; assembly: GCF_004103735.1. Classification (NCBI taxonomy): domain Bacteria; kingdom Bacillati; phylum Bacillota; class Clostridia; order Peptostreptococcales; family Anaerovoracaceae; genus Aminipila; species Aminipila luticellarii. The sequence continues at coordinate 1,302,105 of NZ_CP035281.1, forward strand.
GTATACGGGCATTATTGACAACGAATGCCCTCTGTGCCACCGAAAAGAAGAGGACGGAGATACGGGATTTGAAAGAATACGAAGAATTACAGGCTATCTGGTAGGAACGGTAGACCGCTTTAATAACGCTAAGAGAGCGGAGGAAAAAGAAAGAGTGAAGCACGATGTGTCAGACGGAAAAATGGAAGCAGTCTAGTATTCGGATTGCAGGGATCGTCAGAGAGTCCATTGTGGATGGACCCGGCATCCGGTTTACCGTATTTTGTCAGGGCTGTCCCCATGGCTGCAAAGGCTGTCATAACCCGGAGACCCACGACTTTAAGGGGGGATATGATTGCTCTATTGAAAAACTTCTGCATGAAATCGACAAAGATCCACTGCTTTCAGGAGTTACTTTCAGCGGCGGAGAACCCATGTGCCAGCCGGAAGCCTTTTTAACGCTGGCTCGGGAGATTAAAAAAAGAGAGCTGAATATCGTTATATTCACCGGCTATACTTTAGAGGAATTGCAGTCTATGGCGGATGAAAATCCATCTATAGGGGAACTGCTTCTGTTTACGGACTATCTGATCGACGGCAGATTCGTACGGGAGGAAAGAGATCTGACTCTGCAGTTCAGGGGAAGCGGCAATCAAAGATATATCGATATGAATTTGACCAGAGAGGCGGGGCATATCGTGTCAGCCCAATAAAATAATTTACGAAATTTGTAAAAAAGTATTGTACAGAACAGGTAACGTGTGCTATAATAGCGTTTGTTCGAGTTTGCTCGAAGTATTGAAAAAATGCTTAATTGCTTAAGATATTTAAAGGAGGTGCGGCAAGATGTCAAGAAAGTGTGAAGTTTGTGGTAAGGGTCAGGTTTCTGGAAACAAGGTATCCCATTCTAACAGACATTCAAGAAGAAAGTGGAATGCTAACATTCAGACAGTAAGAATTAATGACAACGGAACTGTCAGAAGAGCTAACGTATGCACAAGATGCATCCGATCAAACAAAATAAACCGTGCCATCTAATCATGCGATATAAATTAGACCTGCTTGTGCAGGTCTTTTTTTATCGCATTATCTCAGCTGATAACCGCAATAGATCAAGAGCCCGCCAAGAAGCAATATCCAGGCTTTTATCGGAAGAAAAAAAGCACAGACGGATACAAGACCAAAAACGATCATAATAAAAGCCAGATTCTTAAAATCGTTCCGCTTACATTTATTCGGTTTTGCAGGCCTATTGCAGCCATATTGCTTGTTTCCCATTCTGTTACACCCCATATAGTATATGCAGGAAAAAAGAAAACCGTGTCAAGAAAATATCTCGGTTATTTGTTTTCATTGATATAGTAATGTGATAAAATATCAGTAAAAATTTACAGGGGGAATGAGATTTGCTGTATAAAGAGGAAACTGAAAACGGAAGCATTACCATAGGAAAGGCTGTGATCGCCAAAATCGTGGCGGAAACAGTCTCTCAATTTCATGGGAAGGTGCTGATTTCCAATTACAAAAACAAGGCGGTAACTTTTGCGGCGAAGATTGGCGTAACGGAAGATATCAACAATATGGATATCACCATGGGAGAAAAAGGACTGGATATAAAGCTGTATATTGTAGTTAAATTTGGGACAAGTATCGGTTTGGTGACGAATCGGCTGATCAATGATATTCATGATAAGGTGTATGAATATACGTCCATAGAGCCCAACAGTGTGGCCGTTGTGGTGACTGGTATGATTTCAAAAAATATTGCCAAGAGAAATATTGAAGTCAGGAGAGGGAATGAAGGATGAATGTAAAGGATCATGTTTCTTCTGTTAAAGGCATCGGGCCTAAAAAAGCAGAAGCTTTAAATCGAATGGGCATCCATACAATCCAAGACTTTTTGTATTTCTATCCCAGAGGGTATCAAGACAGAAGGCAGATCACGAAAATCGGAGAGCTGGAAAACGGCTCTCTTGCTTTAATTCAGGGAAAAATCAAATTAAAAGTCAAGGGTGGGTATGGGAAAAAACAGACCTTGAAGCTGCTGGTGTCCGATGACAGCGGCAGTGCGGAGATTGTATTTTTTAATGCTCGGTTCCTGATTCATAAATTTGAGATCGAAGAGGAATTTACTTTTTATGGCAGAGTAGCTATAGAATACGGAAAAACGAAAATGATTCATCCGGAATTTTTAAAAAAGGATGAAAAGGATGGGCGTGGAATTATCCCCATCTATCCATTGACTGCCGGCGTCTCTCAGTCTGATATGTATAAATGGCAAAACCTAGCCAATGGTCTGCTGAGCGATTTACAGGAATATTTGACAGAAGATATCGTTCAGCGAAATAAATTGTGCGATTTACAGTATGCGCTGGACAATATTCATTTTCCACCGGATAAAAACCATCTAAAGGCAGCAAAATATAGATTGGTGTTTGATGAATTGCTTTTTTTACAAATCGGGCTGCAATCTGTTAAAAATAGGATAACTGCAAAAGAAAAAGGAACTGCTTTTCATTCGGATGTAAAGATGGAAGAGTTTGTCACAGGGTTATCCTATTCACTGACCGGGGCGCAGAAAAAAGTTCTTGCTGAAATCAACGGGGATATGGAATCTGATAAGGTCATGAATCGGCTGGTGCAGGGTGATGTGGGATCCGGAAAAACGGTGGTCGCAGAAGCCGCCCTGTATAAGGCGGTAAAAAGTGGATTTCAGGGAGTTTTAATGGCACCGACGGAATTACTTGCCAGACAACATTTTGAAAGCCTTAGAGAGGAATTTGGCGGCTATGGCATAGAGGTGGGATTCCTTTCGGGGAGTATGTCTGCTAAAAATAAGAAAGAAACGCTGGAACGGCTGGCGAATGGAAATATTCAGGTCCTGGTGGGGACGCACGCACTCATTCAGCCCTCTGTCCTGTTTAAAAATTTAGGTCTTGTCATAACGGACGAACAGCATCGATTTGGCGTAAATCAGCGAAATTTATTGACGGAAAAGGGGAAAAATCCAGATGTATTAGTGATGACAGCCACTCCCATACCGCGAACACTGGCCGTTATTCTTTACGGGGATTTAGATATATCTGTCATAGATGAGCTTCCTCCGGGAAGGCAAAAAATTATTACGAACGCATTTAAGAAGGAAAAACGGGAGCAGGCTTATTCCTTTGTAAGACAGCAGATCCGGCAGGGAAGGCAGGCGTATGTAGTAGCACCGTTGATTGAGGAATCGGAGACCCTTGAAAATGTCATATCTGCAGAAGAGCTTTACAGGCAGTTAAGAAAAAGTTTTCCGGAGGTGAGGACGGCTCTTCTTCATGGAGAAATGAAACAGGCGGAGAAGGATGCCGTTATGGAAAAATTTTATACCGGGGAAATCGAGATGCTGGTTTCAACGGTTGTGATTGAAGTGGGCATTAATGTTCCCAATGCGACGATCATGGTGATAGAAAATGCAGAACGGTTTGGATTGGCTCAGCTGCATCAGCTCCGAGGACGAGTGGGAAGAGGAAAAGATCAGTCTTATTGTCTTTTGATCTCGGGAAGCGAATCTTCCGTATCGAAAGAACGAATAGAGATCATGGTTTCCACATCGGATGGGTTCGTGATTGCAGAAAAGGATTTGAAGCTCCGCGGCCCCGGTGAATTTTTCGGACTCAGACAGCATGGACTTCCCGACTTAAAGCTGGCAGATCTGGGCCGTCATATGGGTATTCTGAATCAGACAAAGGAAGAAGCAAAAAAAATTTTAGAGAGAGATCCCAAGCTTTTATCTGTTGAAATGGCGGGAATTAAGCAAAAAACTATAGAGCTGTTCGGCGAAAATGCAGTTTTAAGTATTTAATCCAAATGCAACCATGATATGAAATTATTACATCGAATATAAAAACCTCCTCGGGTTAAATTAATAACGTAAACAGCAGATGGATCATTGAAAAGGTTTTTCAAGAAAGACATCTGGCTGTAAATTTTCAAACGGCAAGGTGAAACATTCACAAAGCCGAGATGGAGGTAAAAAAATGACATTACAGGACAAGATGAATAAGAGTTATAAGCCAGCATTAAAGAACATGAAGACAGAAGTTGCTTCTGAACTGGGAATGGCTAACTATGACAGCATGGATAAGGGTAACCTTACAGCAAGACAGAACGGCTATGTAGGCGGATATATGACAAAGAAGCTGGTTGACATGGCTGAACAGCAGTTATCAGGAAAATAACTGTAAAACAACATTTCATTTAATAACATTTTGTTAGAAACGGAAAATATCTACTGAATATACAGTAGATATTTTCTGTTTTTGATGATAAAATAATGAGTTGTAGGTAGAAATCAAAGAACCTACAGGAAGAATTTTAAAACGAGCGAGGATAGATGTTTGCGGATAATAGCAGGTGATTTAAAGGGCAGAAGGCTGGCAAGCCCAAAAGATGAAAGAGTAAGGCCCACATCAGATAAAGTAAAGGAAGCAGTTTTCAGTATGATTTTCGATTCCTGTTATGACAAAACAGTGATCGATTTATTTGCAGGTACGGGAAATCTGGGAATCGAAGCGATCAGCCGTGGTGCCAGACATTGCTATTTTGGAGATAAGTCGAAGGAGAGCTTGGCTTTGATCAGAGAAAATGTGAATGCCTGCGGAGTTCAGGATAAATCCACCATTATCGCGGGTGATTATGAACTGGTACTCAAGCGTGTTCCTCAGAAGGCACAAGTTATTTTTTTAGATCCGCCGTATAGGGATGGACTGATGATTTCCTGCATGGAATTAATACGGGATTTGGACCTTCTGGCAGAAGGCGGTTACATCGTTGCGGAACATAGCTTTTTAGAAAAATTACCGGAGAACATTGGCTCATATCAGAGGATAAAGGAAAAAAGGTATGGCAAAATAGCAGTTTCAATTTATGGATAAATATGCTACAATGTTTGGTAACAAAAATGTTAGGGGCACATGGATGAAACAAAAGGCATTATATGCAGGATCTTTTGATCCGATTACAAATGGACATTTAGATTTAATAAACAGAGCGTCAAAGCTTTATGATAGTTTGGTAGTGGGAGTTATAGCCAATCCTTCTAAGAATCCGCTGTTCAGTGCGGAGGAACGGAAGATGCTCATCCGAGAAGCGACTTCACACCTTAAGAATGTGGAGATAGATGATTTTACAGGACTGCTTGCTTCCTATGTAAATGAACAGCAGTTTGATGTAGTGGTAAGAGGACTTCGGGCAGCCTCAGATTTTGAATCGGAGATACAGATGGCTCAAATGAATGCAAGACTGTATAATGAGAATGTGGAAACAGTTTTTCTGATGACCAGTCCGGAATTTTCCTTTTTAAGTTCAAGTATGGTCAAGGAAGTCTTTATGCTTCACGGAGAAATTGAAGGTTTAGTTCCTGATGTAGTATTGAGCTACATGATAGAAAAGTATAAATAATGTACTTTACAAGAGAAAAACACACAGGAGGATATTTCAATGAAAGTATTGGAATTATTAGATGAGATAGAAGAGATTGTTGATACGAGCACAAGCTTTCCATTAACGGGGAAAATCATGGTGGATGCGGAAGAAATTTTAGAAATCGTGAAAGAAATTCGAGTAGAACTTCCTGATGAAATTCAACAGGCGCAGTGGATCAAGGATGAACGCCAGAGAATTCTTGAAGAAGCCAAAAAAGAATATGAGACCGTTATTAATGATGCCAAAAGACAGGCAGAGGTTCTCACGGAAAATGATGATATTGTAGTAAAATCCAAGATGAGAGCGGATGAGATCATGCGCATTGCCGAAGAAAACTGCAAACAGCTTAAATTGAATACCTTTGATTACATAGACAGTATTTTATTTAATTTTCAGGACAAAATGGAGCAGTTGAACGCAACTCATTTTGCGGACATGTTCAATCAAATGGAAACCACCTTCCAAAATGTCAATGCAACTCTTGCCTCCAACCGAAATGAAATAAAGGATTTGGCCTATAAAACTCAGCTGGATAAGGAAGAGTAAAACGATTATATGAGCGTATAATATCCATGGTAAATTCATATTATTTATCATGGATATTATTAATTGGGCTGTAAAAGCATTAAAATTAAAATTCAGATATATCATAGCTGTATTTTCAGCTGGGGCTGCGTGTCTGGTCATGGTCATTTTCCCTGAAGTCACTTTACTTTCGGCACAAAAGGGAATCGCCATATGGGCGAACAATATTTTACCTGCCATGCTGCCGTTTTTTATTTGTGCTAATTTCATGAACGGGATCGGTGTGACCCGATATTTGAATCCCTCTTGCTTTGCCTTTTCGCTGAGCGTTTTATCAGGTTATCCCATGGGTGCGAAGATCATCGGAGATATGGGAAGGAGCGGGTATATACCAAGTGTGGAGTGCCGCAGGCTGATCAGCTTTTGCAGTACTTCCGGCCCTGCTTTTATAGTGGGTGCAGTGGGGGCTTCTATGATTGGAAGCAATACCAGCGGGAGTATCATCGCCATCGCTCATTTTGGCGGAGCCCTGCTGAACGGGCTTTTATTTTCCATGCTGGCAGATGTGTTCAGCAAGGACTATAGAACCTATAAATCAAAGAAATCTAAAAAAAGGCAGACTGTGGTGAAGACAGATTTCAACAATAATTATCTGGAGGCCTTTACCAATTCTATTATTACGTCTCTTAAATCTTTGGGAATTATTTTGGCTTATATCGTCATGTTCATGATGATAACGGATATGATTCAATTATTGGGGCTTTTGAAGGGAATAACCCATGTATACTATGTGGGAATGATTAAGGGGATTTTTGAAATGACTGTAGGGTGTTCCTCCATCAGCGGTACGATGGCCATTCCTCTGGCCTATAAAACCATTGGATGCAGTATTCTGATCTCTTTTGGGGGACTGTCCATCATAGGACAGTCCATGAGCATGCTGCAGGGAACAAAGGTCAGCTTTTCCTACTTACTGCTGGTGAAGATCTTCCACAGCATTTTTGCAGGGATTCTTGCACTGATATTGACGGAGCTTTTATTATAAACGGATGTTTATAGCTGCATATAAGGCTTATAGAGTCGATCAGAATGTTCATAAATATTCTGATTGGATAAAAGATTGTAAAAATCAGAGGCAATCAAATCATAACTTAGTAATAATTGGCAATGATTCAGAGCGTCGGCCTGTTTATTTATATTGGTAATCAATGGGAGTGTAGCTTTTTCCTCCTGTTTTAGGAGCTTAAGCAAATGGGCTCCTTTTTTATTGAAACCTAAAATATGGGCGTAGTATTGCTGCGTTTCCACGATCGTGTTAAAATCGGATTTTGTCAGGCCTATTAGAATGTGGGTCAGTAATCGGCTGATTCTGGTGGAGGTATAACGTTTGGATTTTAGGGAATTTTTCAGGTCACCCAGCGTGTCTGAAATTCGTATAGATGCTTTCAGTTTATTTTCAAGACCTTCCGTCACAGAAAAAATTTCTTTCAGACAGGAATTTTTTTCCGTTAATATTTTAGATGCTGCCAGCTTGAAATAAAGCTCTTCTGAATCCGAGGAAGGGGCTTTCGGCAACTCTTTTTGAAGTATGGCCAAGACTTCCGCAGGCACAGCGCTTTCCAGAAGCTGAGTATTCCAATCATTGGAATGCAGGGCTTTTCGTATGGCCGAGGCAGACGCGATGTTTCCCCGAAGTTCCTGGTCGTGATAATTGGAAGCATATCGTTTTACTGTAACGGGAATTATGTCACTATGTGTCAAATAAAGCTGCTTTAAGTATTCGATCGCCAGAATGTTGTTTGGCTGAAGCATATTTTCAGAGGCTTCTTCACCAAGACATTCTTTGACTGCTTCGGATCGAGCCTTGGGATAGGAGAAACCTTTGGATAAATTGGACTTGAGCTGATCTTTAAATTCTTCGGTTTCATGGGAAAGAAAGCAGGCCACTTCTTTTAAACGTTCCAGATCGCCGGATTCACTGCCAAAGGAAAGGTGGGTGACGCAGCGGAGCCTGTTTAATATTTCAATGGCACCTTTTGCAAAATATTCCGCATTGTTGCAGGCAAAAGCAAAGGGTAGCTCAATGACCAGGTCAATCCCGCACCGAACGGCCATTTCCGCTCTGGCCCATTTGGAAAGAACAGCGGCTTCGCCCCGCTGTGTAAAATTGCCGCTGATTATGGCAACGACAAAATCGGCCTCCGTCATAGCAGCCGATTGGTTCAGCTGATATAGATGGCCGTTATGAAATGGATTGTATTCTGCTATGATTCCTAAAACTTTCATAATGATATCCTATCACATCTGCGTGTAATTATAAATAAATTTCATTTGAGAAAGTTCATTTTAGGCAATACTATAATAAAAGCCTATTGTAGTATTATGTATATATATTGCAAAAACTGTTGAACATACTTGAAAAAACATGGAAATGAAGTATAATATTATGAGTGCTTTTGAAGCGCTGCAGAAATTTCAGCAGTTTTACCTGCCCGAAATTTTTCAGTTAATAATTTTAAAATTATATATATTACGGAGGAAGTAAGATGAAAGTATTAGTAATCAACTGTGGAAGTTCATCATTAAAATATCAGGTTCTTGATATGACAAATGAAGTTCTTTTATGCAAAGGTCTTGTAGAAAGAATCGGCATGGAAGGTGCAGTCATCACACACGAGAAAATCGGTATGGACAAGTTTAAGCTCGTAGTTCCTATGAAGGACCATAAAGAAGCGATTGGACATGTATTGGAAGCTGTACAGGATGAAAATCATGGTGTTGTGAAGTCCATGGATGAAATCGGAGCTGTTGGACACAGAGTCGTACACGCAGGTGAAAAATATGCTCACTCAGTACTGATCACAGAAGAGGTTCTAAAAGCCCTGGAAGAATGCGTGGAATTGGCTCCTCTTCACAATCCGCCTAATCTGGCAGGTATTGCAGCGTGTCAGGCATTAATGCCAAAGACGCCGATGGTAGCCGTATTCGATACAGCCTTTCATCAGACCATGCCTCCTGAATCATACATTTATGCGATTCCTTATGAATATTATCAGAAGCATGGAATCAGAAGATATGGTTTCCACGGAACAAGCCATAAATATGTAGCCGAAAGAGCAGCTGATATCATGAACTGTGCACTGGATGATTTGAAGATCATTACCTGCCATTTAGGAAACGGCGCATCTGTTTCCGCTATTAAGAGAGGCAAGTGTATCGATACTTCCATGGGCTTCACTCCGCTGGAGGGTCTGGTTATGGGTACTCGTTCGGGAGACATCGACCCTGCTATCGTTACGTATATCCGAGACAAAGAAAATTTAGAGGCCGGTGTTGCTAATGACATCTTAAATAAGAAATCCGGTGTTCTTGGAATTTCCGGTATATCCAGCGACTTTAGGGATATTGAAGAAGCGGCTGCGGAAGGAAATGAAAGAGCACAGCTTGCATTAAAGGTATTTGCTCATAAGGTACGATTCTATATCGGTGCTTATATTGCGGAAATGAACGGCGTGGATGCCATTGTATTTACTGCCGGCGTTGGTGAAAATGACATCGAGATGAGAGACATCATCTGTAACGATCTTGGAAATTTAGGCATCAAGCTTGACCTTGTTAAGAATAAGGTAAGAGGAAAAGAAACCATCATCAGCAGAGATGATTCCAGAGTAAAAATTATTCTGATCCCTACGAACGAAGAACTGATGATTGCCAGAGACACATATGATATTACAAAGAATTTAAAATAATTATTGACAGATGTGTCCGATAAAGGTATACTTTAGAAGTTGCATTTATCACAAAGTTGTTTGTGATGAGATAAATACAAAGAGACACGAGCAAAAGGAGGTGTAGAGAATGGCAGTTCCAAAGAGGAAAACATCTAAAGCAAGAAGAGACAAGAGAAGATCACCAAACATGAAGAAGGCATTACCTGGACTTTCAATTTGTCCTCAGTGCCACGAGCCAAAACTTCCACATAGAGTTTGCCCGAATTGCAATTATTACGACGGTAAGGAAGTTGTTGCTTCTGAAGCGTAGGAAAGTAAATAATTAAAACAAAACCTTAACACCGGATAGCTATCCGGTGTTATTTGTTATTACGCAGAAAATATTGCTTGTGACAGGACGTAATAAAAGGTGTATTAAATTGTATTATTGATCAGTCCATAATTTTTCAGTTCGTTTGCTATTTTGTACAATGTTTTGTTGTCCGGATCACACAGAGGCATTCGATATTCTTTTTCGATCAGGCCCATCATGTTCAAAGCAGCCTTTACCGGGATAGGGTTCACCTCTAGGAACAGCGAATCAATAAGGGATTTCATTCGGATCTGCATTTCCTTTGCTTTATTGAAATGACCTTGCAAATAGGCTGTGACCATTTCATGGGTATCCTTAGGAATGACGTTGGCAACGGTGGATATGGTTCCTGAACCGCCCATGGAGAGGACCGGAACAACCATGTCATCGTTTCCGGAATAAAGTGCAAAGTCCGGAGAAACATATCGGGCTATTTCCACCACCTGCGAAATGTCTCCGCTGGCTTCTTTGATTCCGGCGATGTTGGGATGGGTGCAAAGCTCCGAAACTGCGGCGGGACTTATATTAACTCCGGTACGGCTGGCCACAGAATAGAGGATACACGGAATGTTGACGGAATCGGCGATGGCTTTATAATGGCTGACCAACCCTTTTTGTGTGCATTTATTATAATAAGGTGTCACCAGTAATAATCCATCCGCACCGGCTTTTTCAAGCTGCTGCGACATCCAAATGGCATGCTTGGTGTCATTGCTTCCTGCGCCTCCAAGGACAGGTACTCTGCCATGAGTATGCTCCACTGTAAAACGAACCATTTCAATATGCTCTTCGTCGCTTAAGGTGGAAGCTTCTCCAGTCGTTCCGCAGCTGACAATTCCGTCGATTCCCTCAGCGATCTGCCAGTCGATCAGCTTTTCCAATGTGTCAAAGGCTATGTTTCCTTCTTTAAAAGGGGTTACAAGTGCTACGGCAGCACCTGTGAAAAGTGCCATATACGAATCATCCTTTCATTTAACCTTTATAAAATATACTCTTACTTCTTTAATATATTCAATGGCAATCTAAAAGTTTTTAAATAGAATAAAAAATAAAGATAATATCTAAAATATATTGAATGCAAGAAAATTTGTGGTAAAATAATAAATTAACAACAAAAAATAGTGATATTACAATAAAAAATAATGGGTGTAGAAGATATAGGAGAGTAAAAATGGAAAAGAAATTAAAAGTAGGCATTCTTGGCGGAACAGGGATGGTGGGACAGCGTTTTATTTCTCTGCTGGAAAATCATCCGTGGTTTGAGGTAGTGACTATAGCTGCCAGTGAAAGAAGTGCGGGTCAAACCTATGAAAGTGCGGTAAGCGGCAGATGGAAGATGACGACACCGATTCCGGAGGCAGTAAAAAAACTGGTGGTGATGAATGTCAATGAAGTGGAGAGGGTGGCAGCTACGGTAGATTTTGTTTTCAGCGCTGTGGATATGACTAAAGAAGAAATCAAGGCGATCGAAGAAGCGTATGCGAAAACGGAGACACCGGTGGTTTCCAATAACAGCGCCCACCGCTGGACGCCGGATGTTCCTATGGTCATTCCGGAAATTAATCCGGAGCATTTTGATGTGATCGAACATCAGAAAAAACGGCTGGGAACCACAAGGGGATTTATTGCGGTAAAACCGAATTGCTCTATTCAGAGTTACGTTCCGGCACTTACCGCCTGGATGGAATTTGAGCCGTATGAGGTAGTGGTCACTACTTATCAGGCAATTTCCGGAGCGGGAAAAACGTTTAAGGATTGGCCTGAAATGGTAGAAAATATTATTCCTTATATCGGAGGAGAGGAAGAAAAGAGTGAACAGGAACCTCTTCGAGTTTGGGGAAGAGTAAAGGACGGCGTGATTGAAAAGGCAGCGGAACCGGTCATTACCTGTCAGTGCATCCGAGTTCCTGTGTTGAATGGGCATACGGCAGCAGTCTTTGTCAAGTTTAGAAAGAAACCGACCAAAGAGCAGCTGATCGAAAAGCTGAAAGCTTTCAAGGGCCTTCCTCAGGAGCTGAAGCTTCCGAGTGCTCCCAAACAATTTATCCAGTATATGGAGGAGGATAACAGGCCTCAAGTCAAAGCAGATGTAGATTATGAAAAAGGTATGGGAATTTCCATCGGGCGTATCCGTGAAGACAGTCTATATGACTTTAAATTTGTGGGTCTGTCCCACAATACCGTTCGCGGAGCCGCAGGAGGTGCGGTTCTCTGTGCGGAAAGCCTGGCTGCAAAGGGATATATCGCAGGTAAATAGTAAAGGAATTGGCATATTCTGAGAGGGTTTTCTTTGAAAATCCTCTTTTATTATGGTACAATATAAATTGAATTTTTATGAGTTAAAGGATATAAAACGAAAAATATTACGTTAGCGAGGTATTATAATAGGATGGCAGAAGAGAAAAGAAAGCCTGGAAGACCTCCCGGGTCTAAAAATAAAACGTCTGGGACGAAAAAAAGTACGAAGAAGAGTACACCTAAAAAAGAGGAACAGACCAAAAATATAACAGGTAGCAGAGTGAAGGACGAGATTTGGGCTATAATAATTATTGCTATAGGTGTTTTTTTTGCAATATCTATTCAAACAAAAGCAGCGGGCGAGTTCGGTGCGGTCATACGAAAATTTTTTCTGGGCTGCTTCGGCGAGATTGCGGTTATTTTACCATATTATCTGATTTTATACGGCCTTTTGCTTCTTTTTAAGAAGACAAGACATATCAATAAACGATCCGTGATTTTATTGCTGATTACTTTCTTGATGTTTTCGCTTATTTTCAGCGGAAGATATGTAGGAACAGCAAAGCTTTCTTTCGGTTATATTGATTTGTTAGGCTGGTTTAAGGCAGGGGTACAGATGACAAACGGCGGTGCGGTAGGAATGCTTTTGGCTTCTATCGTTGTGGTTGCCGTAGGTACCACCGGTCTTTATATTTTTGCCACCCTTGTGATTCTTGTTTGTATGATGCTGATTATCAATACACCGATTTCTCAGTTCATTGATGACTATAAGCTCAAGAAACAGATCAAAAGGGAGATGGCAGAGCAGGCGGCTTCGGAAGAAGCCGAAGCCATGGCGGAGCGGCAGAAACAGCTTGAGCTTGATTTAAAGAAAAACTATGTGCCGGCAGCTCAGACAGAAGTTCCATCCGTGGTGAATCAGGCAAAGTCCAGTGAAAAGAAAAAAAATATTTTGGATTATATGAAAGACGATAAACTGTTTAAGAAAAATAAGGAACAGGAAGCCTCAGCAGAGAGTCCTGTCCCGGCAGAGCCAGAGGTCAAAATCAGTTATGGATTGGAAGAATCTGTTTCTGTACCGGCCGGATTCGGACTTTCTGACGAGATCGGCTTTTCCGCAGCTGCTCCGGCAGCTGATTTGCCGAAAAAAACTTCAGATACATCAAGGCTGCCTATTAAGGAATACAATCAGCCGACAGCAGAAAGACATCAGGAAAATGCCGCGGAACCGGAAAAAGATCAGACACATTTTTCGTCAGAACCCTTAAACAAGACGGAAGCGGAAAGCGGACAGCAGATGCAGATGAAGCTGAGCAAACAGGAAGCTGCCAGTGCAAAGCTGGATCCATCTGAGCTAAATTTAAATAAGCCAAACGAAGCAATGGCTCATTACCAATTCCCGCCTATCGAACTTTTAAAGAAAAATACGCAAAACAAAAATGATGCAGCGTTGACCAGCAATTTAAAGGCAAAAGCGGCAAAGCTTGAAAAAACATTACAGGATTTTAAAGTGGATGCAAAGGTGGTACAGGTTACTCAGGGACCGGCCGTCACCCGATATGAAATTCATCCCAATACCGGCGTCAAGGTCAGCAGCATTGTACGGCTGGCAGATGATATTGCACTTAATTTAGAAGCGAAGAGCATACGAATAGAAGCACCTATTCCCGGAAAAGCCGCTGTAGGAATCGAAGTAGAAAATGAGAAGATCAATATGGTTACGGTTCGTGAAATTATTGATTCCAAAGAGTTCAGTGAATCTGCTTCGAAGATTACTTTTGCGGTAGGAAAGGACATAGCGGGAAAGGCCATTGTGGCAGATTTAAAGACTATGCCGCATTTGCTCATAGCCGGTTCTACCGGTTCCGGAAAAAGTGTGTGCATCAACAGTATTATCGTAAGCATTTTATATAAAGCAAAACCGGATGAAGTAAAATTTGTGCTGATCGACCCAAAAGTGGTGGAGCTTGGAAACTATAACGGCATACCGCATATGCTGATTCCGGTAGTGACGGAACCGAGCAAGGCGGCTGCGGCTCTGAACTGGGCCGTGGCAGAGATGACGGATCGTTATAAAAAATTCGCAGAGGAAGGTGTCCGGGATTTAGCGGGTTTCAATGACCAGGTGAAAGAAAAAGGCGAAACCGACAGGGTCATGCCTCAGATCGTCATTATTATCGACGAATTGGCAGATTTAATGATGGCGGCACCCTCTCAGGTGGAAGAATCGATCTGCCGGCTGGCTCAGATGGCCAGAGCAGCAGGGATGCATCTGATCGTTGCCACTCAAAGACCGTCTGTGGACATTATTACAGGAGTCATCAAAGCAAATATTCCGTCCAGAATCGCTTTTGCTGTATCCTCTCAATTCGATTCCCGAACGATTTTGGATATGGCAGGTGCCGAGAAGCTGGTGGGGAAGGGCGATATGCTGTTCAACCCACTGGGAGCCGGAAAGCCGGTTCGAGTACAGGGAAACTTTATTTCAGACTCCGAAGTACATAACGTGATAGAGCATTTAAAGAGCCAGTGCATCGAAACGGAGTATGCCAATGATGTGATATCCAGCATTGAAAAGTCCAATACGTCGGAGGTGTCAGACGATGGCGATGAACTGCTGGCGGAGGCTATTGAAACGGTAGTCCGTGCAGAGCAGGCTTCGGTATCCATGCTTCAAAGAAGATTTCGTATCGGTTATAACAGGGCGGCACGAATTGTAGACATGATGGAAGCCAGAGGTATCATCGGGCCTGCTGACGGCAGCAGACCAAGGCAGGTACTGATGACGTTAGATGAACTGACGAGTATGAAGTCGGAAGGAGAAGCTGTGCTGGAGGCCGAAGGAGCGGCGGAGGAAATTTTATAAACCGCAGACTGCAAAAATAAGAGATAAAAGGAAAAGAGTGAATGAATATTTATTTTGAAACATTAGGTTGCCCTAAAAATGTCAATGATTCTGAAATGGCAGCAGGAATACTGGAAGAAAGAGGACATTGCATCGTAGATAATCCGATTGACAGTGATGCTATTATAGTCAACACATGCGGATTTATCAATGATGCGAAAAAAGAATCCATTAATAAGATCTTGGAAATGGCAGACTTGAAAGAAGAAGAAAGCAGAAAGCGTCTGCTCATTGTATCCGGCTGTCTGTCCAAGCGATATGGAGACGAGCTGTTTAAAGAAATGCCGGAGGTCGATATTTTTATAGGGGTCAACGAATATCAGGAGCTGCCTGATATTTTGGAAAAGCATCAGGCGGAACGAGAACTGTACATTTATGACTCCAATCAGAAATTTCAGGAGGTACAGAACAGAAAGCTGGCGGAAAATCCCTATACGGCGACAATAAAAATTGCCGAGGGCTGCGATAATGTATGCGCATACTGCATCATTCCTCATATTCGGGGACGTTACAGGAGCCGAAAGGAAGAAGACATCCTGCGGGAAGCCGAAATGCTGGCACAAAAGGGATGCAGGGAACTGATACTGATCGCTCAGGATGTAACTGCTTACGGAATTGATCTGTATGGGGAGTTCAGATTGGCCGCTCTGGTTAAAAAGCTGTGCAGAATCGACGGATTGCAATGGATCAGGCTGATGTATTGCTATGAAGACCGGATTACCGATGAGCTGATTCAGGTCATGGCAACGGAGGAGAAGGTCTGTCATTACATTGACATACCTATTCAGCACAGCAGCGATAAAATTCTTCAGCTGATGAACAGACGGTCTACCCATGAAAGCATTGTAAATAAAATTCAAAAGCTCAGAAATGCCATGCCGGATATTCACATACGAACCACGTTGATCACCGGATTTCCGGGGGAAACTCAAACAGAGTTCGATGAACTGTATGAATTTGTAGAAACCACAAAATTTGAACGGCTTGGTGTATTTGCCTATTCCAAAGAAGAGGGTACACCGGCAGCGGATATGAAAGGTCAGGTCCGTTCCGATGTGAAGGAGAAACGCAAGGATGCCGTCATGAGACTTCAACTGGAGATTTCTCTGGCTTCCAATCAGAAAAAAATTGGACAGGTTCTGCAGGTACTTGTAGAAGAGCAGGATGAGGAAGGCGCTTACATTGGACGATCTCAGTATGATGCTCCCGAAATTGACAACTCAGTGATATTCAATTCCGATAAAGTTTTAAAACCCGGAGACATGGTGCAGGTTCAGATAACAGATGCATTTGATTATGATTTAGTAGGAGTGGAGGTATAGAGATGAATTTACCTAATAAATTAACCGTGGGAAGAATCATTGCGGTTCCATTTTTTGTTGTGTTATATATGATGGGGTATAATCTGATCGCTTTTATTCTCTTTATTGCAGCGTCATTGACAGATATGCTGGATGGGAAGATTGCAAGAAAGCATAATCTGGTTACAAACTTTGGAAAAATCATGGATCCTCTCGCCGACAAGATCTTAGTCTACTCCGCTTTTTGCCTGATGGTAGACAAGGGGCTGGTACCGGGCTGGATGCTGATCATCATATTGGCAAGAGAATTTGCCATAGCGGGTATGAGAACGGTAGTTGCTTCCGAAGGACTGGTTATAGCCGCCGGAATGAGCGGGAAGATCAAAACCGTATTGCAGATGATCGCAGTACCTCTTCTGCTTCTTGTAGATGTTCCGATGTCCTATTCCGTAATGTCTGTGATTGCTATGCTTGCCAATGGGTTTTTATGGGCATCTCTAATTATGACGGTGTATTCCGGAACAGAATACATCCTTAAAAATAAATCCGTATTTTCCATGTAATACAAAAGAAGGGTTTGACAATGAGTAAAAAGACCGAAAAGAATACCGCTGTTTTGAATAAAAATTTACCGATGCTTGTAGGGAAAAGGCTGATAGAACAGAACCTTTCCATTTCCTGTGCAGAATCTTGTACCGGCGGAATGTTTTCTCAGACCTTAACAGATATTCCCGGCATTTCTGCCGTTTTTGACAGAGGGATTGTTACGTACAGCAATCAGGCGAAAATGGAAGAATTGGGAGTGCAAAAGGAAACCTTGGAGAAATATGGTGCGGTCAGTGAACAGACGGCGGTGGAAATGGCGGTGGGAATACAGAAAAAGGCGGCAACCAGAATCGGCGTATCGGTCACCGGTGTGGCGGGCCCCGGCGGCGGAACAGCAGAAAAGCCGGTAGGTCTGGTATACGTCTGTGCCGTGTTCGACGGGCAGAAAATGTGCAGGGAATTAAGGCTGCATGGAGATAGAAGCGCCAATAGAAATGAATCCATGCTGAACATGTTCGACATGATCGGAGAGCTGATCCAATGAACTTGCCAGTATAAGCGGAAGTGGCGAAGCCGTTTTGAATAAACTTCGGACCGATACCTGAAAAGTATCCGAAAAAAGGTTGACTCAAACAAAAATGTATATTAATATATAAACATCCAATATTTTACAATTGATAATATTTCATTATTTGATTTTTTATTCTATAATGAAATCAAAAAAAGTATTGACCAAATGACAAGGGTGGGGTATCATTAATAAAGAACAAATGTTCACTACGGTTAGGAGGAAAATCAATGGCAGCTAATAATGCTAATACTAAAGAAGTTAATAGATGTACAAATGACAGTGAAAAAGAAAAAGCTTTAAAAGAGGCTATGGCTCATATTCAAAAACAGTTTGGACAGGGAGCTATCATGAAACTGGGAGATGATTCGGCAAGAATGAATATTGAATCGATTTCTACAGGGTCAGCAAGCCTTGACATTGCTACCGGTATAGGCGGTATTCCACGGGGAAGGATTATTGAAATTTACGGTCCTGAATCTTCTGGTAAAACAACGCTTACCCTTCATGTCATTGCAGAAGCGCAGAAGGCCGGAGGCAAGGCTGCATTTATTGACGCAGAGCACGCCCTCGATCCCGAATATGCGAAAAATCTGGGAGTCGACGTCGATGAACTGTTGGTATCTCAGCCTGACACCGGTGAACAGGCTTTGGAAATATGTGAAATGCTGGTTCGAAGCGGCGCTTTGGATGTGGTAGTAGTAGACTCGGTGGCAGCCCTGGTCCCCAGAGCGGAGATTCAGGGGGAGATGGGAGACAGCCACGTAGGTCTGCAGGCAAGACTGATGTCTCAGGCGCTTAGAAAGCTTACCGGAAGTATCAACCGGTCTAATACCGCCGTGGTTTTTATAAATCAACTTCGTGAGAAGGTCGGAGTCATGTTTGGAAATCCTGAAACCACTACAGGAGGACGAGCTCTTAAGTTTTATTCGACCATGCGTTTTGATGTAAGAAAGATTGAAAGCATAAAGGTGGGGGATGCGGTTCTGGGGAACCGAACCAGAGTAAAGATTGTCAAGAACAAGGTGGCACCGCCGTTTAAGCAGGCCGAATTTGATATTATGTACGGAACCGGCATTTCCAGAGAGGGCGATGTACTGGATTGTGCTGTGGAAGCGAAAATCGTAGAAAAGGCGGGCTCCTGGTATAGCTTTGACGGAAACCGTATCGGTCAGGGAAGAGAAAACGTAAAGAAATATCTGCTGGAAAACCCAGAGATCCTGAACAAGATAGAAGCCCTGCTGAAAGAAAATTTGAAGCCTCAAAGTCCTCAGGAAGCGGCAGACGACGGGATGCAGGTGGATGAAGACGGTGTCGTAATTGAATAAGATCTGTCCAAATAAATCGGATGTTTACATAAAAAACATTTGACACGGTATGTCCGATATGGTATTATACTTTATTGTAAGCCGCTCAGAATGGGTTTTTATAAAAGCAGCATTTTAGGTTGCTACCCTTAGATGGCGAGACTGGATAGAGGAGGTAAGAAACAATATGTACGCAGTAATTGAAACAGGCGGAAAGCAGTATAGAGTGCAGGAAGGCGATGTAATCACAGTTGAAAAGCTAGATGTTGAAGCTGGAGAAAAGATTACATTTGATAAAGTACTTTTATTAAGTGACGGAGAAACCATTAAAGTTGGAGCTCCTTACGTAGAAAGCTGCAATGTAGCCGGAACTGTAGTGGAACACGGTAAAGGACAGAAGGTCATCATCTTCAAGTATAAGTCCAAAAAAGACTACAGAAAGAAGCAGGGACACAGACAGCCTTACACAATGATTAAGATCGAAAAGGTTTCTGCTAGAAAAGCAAGAAAGACTAAAGCGGCAGTTGAAGCTGAAGAAGCAGCTGAATAGTGGTCTTTATAATCATTGGTAAGTTCGCTTATCATAATAGCTAAGAAATTAGCAAGACAGCACAGGAAAAAAGGAGGTGTAGTCTTATGGCAAGTAAGAAGGGAGTAGGTAGCTCCAAGAACGGTCGTGACAGTGAATCGAAACGTTTAGGCGTTAAAAGAGGCGACGGTCAGTATGTAAGTGCTGGCAGTATCCTGGTTAGACAGAGAGGAACAAAGTTTCATCCTGGCAATAACGTAGGCATTGGCGGAGACGATACTTTATTTGCTAAGATTGACGGAGCTGTAAAGTTCGAACGATATGACAAAACAAGAAAGCAAGTAAGCGTTTATCCTAAAGAAGCTTAATTTGATTGTAAAGCCCCTATTTTTTATAGGGGCTTTTTTAAAATAATGGGTGAAGAAATTTCTGTAAGAAGGAAGGAGAGGCTCAAATATGTTTGTTGATAGAGCCAAAATAACAATTAAATCAGGTAAAGGTGGGAATGGTGCGGTAACGTTCAGAAGAGAACCATTCGTTCCGGAAGGCGGCCCAGATGGTGGTGACGGCGGTAAAGGCGGAGACGTGATCTTTATGGCCGATGCAAGCCTTAGAACTCTTATGGATTTTAGATACAAAAGAAAATATGAAGCTGAAAATGGACAGGACGGTATGAAAAAGAAAAGGTTCGGAAAAAAAGGGGAAGACCTGATCATTAAAGTACCGCCGGGAACTGTAGTAATAGATGAAGAAACCGGATTGGTCATGAAAGATCTTGTAAAATCAGGAGATCATTTTGTAGCCACAAGAGGAGGAAAGGGCGGAAAAGGAAATGTGAACTTTAAAAATTCCGTGCGTCAGGCTCCTAATTTTGCGGAAGCCGGCGGATTTTCCAAGGAACGAAATGTCATTTTAGAATTAAAACTAATTGCAGATGTGGGATTGATCGGATTTCCAAATGTAGGTAAGTCCACGATATTATCCGTATCCACCAATTCAAATCCGAAGATTGCAAACTATCATTTTACAACGATTACTCCCAATTTAGGGGTGGTTTCCATTTTTGGAGACGGATTTGTTATGGCAGATATTGCCGGGATTATTGAAGGTGCGCATGAGGGAGCCGGCTTAGGGCATGAATTTCTAAAACACATTGAAAGAACAAAGGTTCTGATTCATGTGGTAGATGTATCCGGTTCTGAGGGAAGAGACCCCATCGAAGACTTTGATAAGATCAACAATGAACTCAGACTCTATGATGAAAAACTGGCTTTAAAACCGCAAATTGTTGCGGCAAACAAAATGGATATGGTAGATGAGGAGGATCCCGGATATCTTGCCTTTAAGGAATATGTGGAATCTAAGGGCATCAAGGTTTTCCCGGTTTCCGCACCGATCCATGTGGGAATCCATGAGCTGTTAGCGGAAGCGGCTGCTATGCTGGACAAGTTGGCTTTGGAACAGCCGGAAGAAGAAGAATACGAATTCTTTGACTTTGAAAAAGACGATGTGGAAGAGGATTTTAAAGAGGTGTATACATCAGTTGCCGATGATGGGGCGTATGAGGTTACCGGAAAACAGCTGAGAAAAATCTTTGATTCCACGAATTTCAATGACAGCGGTTCTTTAAGATATCTATATAAATATCTGGAAAAGAAAGGTGCTTTGGAGCAATTAAAGGAAATGGGTCTCGAAGAAGGGGATACTGTTCGGATCTTTGATTATGAATTTGAATATTTTGAAGAATATTAGGGGATTAACAGGCAGTTCCGTGGGGACTGCCTGTTAATTTAATATGCAGTTCGGACAAAATGATTGCTATTGGCATTATTTGCAGGTTCTCAACGTATTAATAAATATAAAGGAGGACAGAAAGTATGCAAATAATAAAGCAAGTGGTTATCTGTATTCTGATCGGTTTTGTTTTTATGTCATGTCAAGCTTCCGACAATAAATATTTTTCTCGTATAGGGGATAAAATGGAAACGATCATCTGCAAGGATTATACGATTTCGGATATGAAAAGAACCTGCTTGAATACGATTGAAGGAGCCAGAGAATTAAAGGACAAAACGAAAAATGCTATTGAATATACAGAGGAAACTATGTCTGACTATAGAAAAAATGTGGTATAATAAGTCTATTCACGAGCTTTCAAACGGGCTCAGGCTATTGCATCATAAGAAAGGTTCGGTTATTTTATGTCACATAAACATCTAACGGTCGAAGAATGCTTTGAATTACTGAAAAAATATAACACTCCCCCGCATGTTATCCGGCACTGTCAAGCTGTGGCAGACACAGCAGTGAGATTGGCCTCGGCACTGAATGAAAAGGGAGGTCATTTAGATATTGAATTGATCAGAGGAGCGGCCTTAATTCATGATATAGCCAGAACACAGGAGCATCACGAAGAAAAGGGAGCACAGATTGCCCAGTCACTGGGGTATGAGGATGAAGCTGAAATTATTCATGCTCATATGACATATGAACTGAAAAAAGAGGTGGAGGAGCTTACCGAGATTGATATGGTATGCCTGGGTGACAGAATGGTAAAAGAAGATCAATATGTAGGCTTATCGGAACGGATGGCCTACATTTTAGATAAGGTGAAAGATTACCCTGACGCCGTAGAACGAATTAAAAGAAAACAGGTGGAAACAGAAGCTCTGCTATTAAAAATAGAAAGTAGATTGGGGCGGACCATGGATGAATTAATGGATAAGGAAAGGTAAATTTTGAATGAGCTTAAATATAGATAACATACTTAAAAGAGTAGAAAAACCGGCCAGATACATTGGAGGTGAATTGAATTCTGCTAAAAAAGAAATGACTGAAGGAATGACTCGATTTTGTTTTGCATTTCCGGATACCTATGAAATCGGGATGTCTTATCTGGGTATGCAGATCTTATATCATATTTTAAATAAAGAAGAAGATATTTTTTGCGAGCGAGTATTTTCTCCGGGACTGGATATGGAGCAGATTTTGCGAGACGAAGAAATCCCGCTTTTTACACTGGAGACGAAAACTCCTATTTGCGATATGGACTTTGTCGGTTTTACCCTTCAATACGAACTTTCCTTCACAAATATTCTCAACATCTTAGATCTTAGTGGAATCCCGTTGAAGCGGGAGGAGAGAGATGAAAGCTGTCCCATTATTATTGGGGGAGGACCGTGTGCCTACAATCCGGAGCCTTTGGCAGACATCGTGGATATATTTTTAATTGGAGATGGGGAAGAAAATTTAATTCAGCTGTTCCATGAATATCAGAAGTCCAGACATGCAGGAGAAAGCAGAGAAGACTTTTACAAGAGAGCTGTGAAATTGCAAGGCGTATATGTCCCCAAGTTCTACAATCCCGTATATGGCGAAAATGGGTTGATAGAGCGTGTGGACAAGCTGTATGAGGAGGCTCCGGACAGCGTTTTAAGAGCTATTATTTCAGATTTGGATTCCGTTGATTTCCCGGTGAATCCCATCGTACCCTTTATTGAGACAGTACACGACAGAGCCGTTGTGGAAACGTTCAGAGGCTGTACCAGGGGCTGCCGATTCTGCCAGGCAGGGATTATTTACAGACCAGTCAGAGAAAGACGGACAGATCTAATAGAAGAATTGGCTAAAAAACAGCTTGAAAACACAGGTCATGAGGAACTTTCGCTGCTATCTTTATCGACTAGTGATTATTCTCAATTTGAGGAATTAGCAACCAATTTGATGAATATGTGCAAAAAGAATAATATTTCCTTATCCCTGCCTTCCCTTCGGTTGGATTCTTTTTCATTTAAGGTGCTTGAGGAAATACAGGGATATAAAAAGTCCGGGCTGACCTTTGCTCCTGAAGCGGGTTCACAGCGGCTTCGGGATGTGATCAATAAAGGCATTACGGAGGAAAACATTTACAGTTCAGTAGAACAGGCTCTCGAATTGGGATGGAAGAACATCAAGCTGTATTTTATGAATGGCCTGCCTACGGAAACCTTTGAGGATCTGGACGGTATTTATGAAATTGCTTCCAATATTGTAGATTTAAATAAAAAAATTAATGGAAAAGGCAGATTTAATGTAACTGTCAGTGTTTCTAATTTTGTTCCGAAGGCTCATACGCCTTTTCAGTGGATGGCTCAGGATTCGGCAGAACAGTTCAGCGAGAAGCACTATTATTTGAAAGATAAATTACGACCGATAAAGGGCGTGACTTTTAATTACCATGGAACGGAGACAAGCATTCTGGAGGCGGTATTTGCACGGGGAGACCGGAGGGTGTCAAAGGTGCTTATAAAGGCATTTGAACTGGGATGTAAATTTGACGGCTGGACGGAGCACTTTAAATATGATGCCTGGATGCAGGCTTTTGAAGAAACCGGCGTAGATAAAGGGTTTTATACCACAAGGGAAAGAAACTATGATGAAATTCTGCCTTGGGATATTATTGACTGCGGTGTAACCAAAGAATTTTTAAAGAAAGAAAATGAAAAAGCGAAAAAAGAGGAAACGACACAAGACTGTAGAAAGGGTTGTGTTGGCTGTGGCATGAATCAACATGTAACATGCAGAATGGAGGGCATAAATGGCTAAATATGTATTAAAATTCTCCAAGGAAGGGTATTTTAAATATACATCCCATTTAGACCTGCTGAGATTTTTTAAAAGAAGCTTCAAGCGGGCGGGCATCAAGTTAGATTATTCCCACGGGTTCAATCCTCACCCCAAAATGGGATTTGCCCAACCTCTTTCGCTGGGATATTCCAGTATCTACGAATTGCTGGAATTTGAAACAATTCAAGAGATTTTAACAGATGAGATCAAGGATAAATTAAAGCCCTTAATGCCTGAAGGTTTGGCTATATTGGACTGTGCGGAATATAAACAGGAAGGAAAATCCTTGGCGGCTCTTACCGAAGCTGCGGAATATGTAATAGGAATTCCTCTTGCAAGAGAAGCCTTAGGCGGAAAAAGCTGCGAAGAACTACGGGATCAGTTCCTTTCTCAAGAGCATATTTTTGTAAAAAAGAAGCAAAAAAAATCAAAAGAATTCATAGATCTGGATATAAAGCCTAAAATTATGGCATTGAATTTTTCTCATGGGGATGACCAGCTGATTTTAGTTACAACCTTAGATGCCGGAAGTGAGTCCAATTTAAGTCCTGAACTTTTGATCCATGCGGTTCTGCTCTTTTTAAGAGCGGAGGTTTCCAGATATGATATAGAGGTCATGCGAAAGAAACTTTTATTTAGTAATCATTTTTCTATATAATTTAAAACGGTATTGACATCCATAAATTACCAATGTAAAATAAAGGAAAATAATACATGATATGTATCTATTGAGGGGGTATTTTATGAAATGTTTTTTAAACAGGGATTATGTAGAAAATTTTATCCGGTATCACAAAAAGACGATTATAAAAGTGGCGGCAGGAATCCTATTATTTGCGGCTGCTTTTTTTGTTTTTTGTATTCGGGATCATGAGGGACCGACTAAAGAATTTCATTTAATGAACGGTTCGGAAGTACAACAGCAGAAAGCGGATTCGGCGGGAGCGGAAGAAGCTTCGGATTCCCAGACAGAGGAAAAAGCGACGGCTGTAAAAAGTAAAATTTACATTGATATCGGCGGAGCTGTTCATAAGCCGTATGTATATGAAATGCAGGAAGGTGCCAGAGTATATGAGGCCATAGAACTGGCAGGAGGATTAACGGCGGAGGCCGATGTGAGCAGCCTGAATTTGGCACAGGTGCTAAAGGATGAAGACAAGATCATGATTTACACAAAAAAACAGATGGAAGAGGGAAGCATGGAAGATTCCATAAAAAATAATAAAGTCTCTCAGATAGCCGGTGGAAATACCTCAAGACAGTTCGATACGGACTCTTCACAGGGGCTGATCAACATCAACACAGCCGGTTCCGATGCATTACAGACCATTACGGGAATCGGTCCTTCTACAGCAG
Organism: Aminipila luticellarii; assembly: GCF_004103735.1. NCBI lineage: Bacteria > Bacillati > Bacillota > Clostridia > Peptostreptococcales > Anaerovoracaceae > Aminipila > Aminipila luticellarii. The sequence continues at coordinate 1,327,513 of NZ_CP035281.1, forward strand.
AAAAAATTATTTCTTATCGGCAAGAGCACGGTTCTTTTAAAAAAATAGAAGACCTGATGAACGTCAGCGGTATCGGTCAAAAAACTTTTGATAAACTAAAAAGCAAAATTACGGTTTAAAATAGGCAATTTTGTTAAAACTATCCTAGTAAGAGGTGGTTTTATGTTTACAAGAAAAAAGAGATTAGTAGAGCGAAAAGAGTTTTACATCGCTTTAGTGGCTATATTGGGCGTTGGATATTTAATGGGGAACCTTTTTCTGTCTCCGGAGGATACGGATCAAAAGGACAATGTTAGTGCCAAGGTCAGTCAGACGGTCAAGCAGAATCAGGATAAAGCAGACAACATATCCGAGAACAGAGATATGAATTCCGATGAGGTTTCAGAAAATAGTGATATAAATTCTGATAATAGTGTTCAAGAAAATCAATCCGGCGAATATTATTTAGTGAAGGAATCGGACGGAGTGATCAAAGTATATCGGTATGACGAAAACGGAGAAGAAAGTTTACTGAAAAAAACAGATATTCTTTTCTCGCTTCTCAGCGAGGAAGATCAGGAATTATTCTCCAAAGGAGTCGTCGTACAGACAGATGATGAATTGTTAGAATTATTACAAGATTTTGAAAGCTAGGAGTTATTTGCTTTATGGAAAAAAAGAGAGTACATGGAATTGCGAAAGGTTTATGTGTATTTGTTTTATTAGTGGCTGCTGTTACAGGGATTTCATTTGCCATCAAACAGGTGGAACAGCCTGCACCGGCAGCTATGAATGTGGTGACGGAAAAAACGCTGATGCCGGGAGGACAGTCCATAGGGGTCAAAATGGACGTAAAGGGGGTTCTGATCGTAGGACTTCAAGAAATCGAAACCGTCACCGGAGAAGTTGTCAACCCCGGCTTATTATCCGGATTGCAGATTGGTGATACCATACTGGAGATAAACGGACAAAAAGTGTATCGTGCGGCAGAAGTACAATCGATTGTAAATAAAATAAGGGGAGAAGTGCTTTTAAAGCTTCAACGAAAGGATGATATCATAGAGATTACCCTGACACCGGTGATTGCTAAGTCGGACAATATGTACAAATTAGGTATCTGGGTGAAGGATAAGACCGCAGGAATCGGAACATTGACGTATTACGATCCGCAGAGTAATTTTTATGGAGCACTGGGCCACGCGATAACAGATCCTGAAACTTCTGCCATTCTTCCGGTAGCAGAAGGAGAACTGGTTCATTCGAAGGTGGAATCTGTCAAACAGGGAAAGGCCGGGAACCCCGGGGAAATCCGAGGTATATTCTATGAAGCAGACGACCCTCTGGGCAGCTTGAATAAGAATACGGAATTTGGAATTTTTGGTAAGCTGTACGGGGAAATAACGAATCCGTATTATAGTAAACCATTACCGATCGGGTATCAAGATTCTGTCGTAGAGGGACCGGCATATATTCTGACTACCTTGGATAATAATAAAGTAGAATGCTACGAAATAGAGATAGAAAAAGTAAATAAACAGAATAAGCCAGATACAAAAAGTATGACAATAAAAGTGACAGATGAAAGACTTTTGAAGAAAAGCGGCGGTATTGTACAGGGCATGAGCGGAAGTCCTATTATCCAGAACGGAAGGCTTATAGGTGCTGTAACTCACGTGTTTGTCAATAATCCTCAAAAGGGATATGGCATATTTATAGAGTGGATGCTTCAAGAGCAAATGTCGAATAGTGTCGAATCATGACAAAACTTATGTATATTTTCTGATAATTTATGTTGCATAAGCCATGGAAAAAGTATAAATTAATAGATGCTGGAGTATTGCTAAAAAATATAATAATCTATGCAGATTATTATGAATTTAAGGGGGACATGTAATGACAAAAATTAGTATCGGAATTGCAGATGATAACAAGGATTTTTGTGAAATTCTAAGTGATTATTTTACCGAGCAGGAAAATATTGACATTACCTTTGTAGCAAATGACGGAATACAGACTGTAGATTGTGTGAAAAAGTTTTTACCGGATGTTCTGATCCTGGACATGATTATGCCGCATCTGGACGGCCTTGGCGTTTTGGAGAATATCAATAATATGGATCTGCCAAAATATCCGAAAACCATCATGCTTTCTGCAGTAGGACAGGAATCGATTACTCAAAAAGCAACGAAACTGGGTGCAGAGTACTATTTGGTCAAACCATTTAATTTGGGAGTTTTGTCCAAAAGGATCAATCAGCTCTTTGGCGAAGAAATGCAAGAAAGCGCCGGGAAGCTTACCAGTATCAGAACCGTAGTAAATAATAATACGGAAAAAACAAATAATGATTTGGAGGTCGATATTACAAATATCATTCACGAAGTGGATGTACCGGCTCATATCAAAGGATATCAGTACTTGAGAGATGCCATTACTATGGTGGTGGAAGATATGGATTTATTGGGTGCGGTTACGAAAGAGCTTTATCCGGCTATAGCTAAGCTCAACAATACGACGCCGAGCAGGGTGGAAAGAGCAATCCGCCATGCGATAGAGGTAGCATGGAACCGGGGTAAAATTGAAACAATTAATAACTTATTTGGATATACCGTACATAATGATAAAGGGAAACCTACGAATTCGGAATTCATCGCAATTATAGCAGATAAGTTACGACTGGAACGAAAAATTTCTTAACAAGTAAATATTGTTCGAAGTTATAATAGAAAAGGATTACCGTTTCAAAAAATAGCGAAGCCGCCTAAAGCAATTTAGATGGCTTATGACGTTGTTCGGATTAGCCACCATTGTCGAAGCGGTAATCTTTTTATGTCTACAAATTATCATTATATGGTTTTAAACCAATAAAGGTTCTTCAATTATTTTATTTTTACTCTTAAAATCCGTAAATGGCCAGACACATTTTCTTAAAATCTGCTAAATGAATCCAAAACATAAATAATTTGGTAAAATTTAGAAAGCGGTTGACATCCCTAGCATCCCATTATATAATTTAGGGGATAAGTATGTGTCAAAACTTATGTTCAAAAATGGGAAAGGTTGATATAGATGATATATGGATATGCAAGTGTTTCTGTTAGGGGTCCGTTTGAAGCAAATTCCATAGAGGAACAAACGAAGCTGATCAAGCAAAGATATCCCAGTGCGGAAATGATTATAGAAAAATACGACGATCTAAAAGAAAGACCCGTGTTGCAGGAATGTATCGCAAATATGTACGGGGGTGATACTTTAGTCGTTTCAAAATTGGACAGGCTTTGCGGTACAATAAAAGAAGGGATTTCCTTCATTGAAGATGCGTTAAGCAAAAACATCCGAATTAATATAATAAATCTTGGTATGATTGACGGAACCCATTCGGGTCGAATGGTCTTAAATATCATGAATGCTTTGGCTGAATTTGATAAAGCTATGATTGTAGAAAGAACACAGGTCGGAAAAGCTATTGCAAAGACAAAAGAAGGCTTTAAAGAGGGAAGACCTAAAAAGTTTACGAAGGATGAAATAGACGAGGCTCTTACCCTTTTAAAAAATAATAGCTATAAAACAGTAGAAGAAAAAACGGGCATCAGTAAAAGCACTTTGATACGGGCTAAAAGAGCATAGGGTTCTGTCAGAGCCGTGTATAATCATAGTATAGAAGTTTAACAAGAGAGGAATAAAGAGAATGCTTTCAAAAGAAAAGATCGACAGAATCAATGAATTGGCGAAAAAATCAAAAAGTGTCGGATTGACTGAACCGGAAAGGGAAGAACAGCAAACGCTTAGAAAAGAGTACTTGGTTCAATTCAGAGAGAATTTCCGGAAACAGCTGGAAAACATAGAATTTGTTGAAGATGTTGAAGAAGAAGTCGAAATTGAAGTAAAAGTGAATTAAAATTTTTTTAGAATACAGCGGGAAGTAACAAATTTCTCGCTGTATTCTTTATATAGTATTTCTGGAGGTATATGCGTTATGAAGAAATACTATCACTTATTGACCTTTGGTGCAGTTATTATTATTATCATCAGCATTTTTTCAGGATTCAGCAACCCTGTGGAAGAAGATATTGTCAAAGATATGCTGGAACAGAGGACAAGCATCATGCAGAAGGCTTTTTATAATCAGATAACAAAGGAAAAAGCCGAGGCTGGGCTGGAAAGGATTGAAACCTATCCTATTATTACCGAAGACATCAAACAGTTGAGACAATGGGATAACACAGATATAGATACCGTAAAAAAAATGAGTATTACTCATGTGGATCCGGAAAAAAATTTGTTAGAATATATGACATACAGGGTAGATATCATATGGGAAATGAGCGGACTCAGTGAGGATTACTTTATGGAAGGCAGTTATCATGTCGTTTTTAAGAAAGTGAACAATCAGTATAAGCTGTCCTGCTTTAATCCAATCTGACGATATTTACGAAATTGCAAGGATATAAGGAGTTGTTTTTTGTGGAATCCCTTTATTGACTATAAATCATATTTATTTAGTAGGAAATTTAAAAAAAGTGTTTATATTTTTGAAAATGTTGGTATAATATTGTATAGAAAATAAATCTAAGTAGAAATAATAAATATAAACAAAAGGAGCAAATTATGCGACAGGTATATCTAGATTATTCAGCTACGACTCCTGTTAAGGAAGACGTATTGAAAGAAATGATTCCGTATTTCACAGAAAAGTTTGGAAATCCATCCAGTTTATATACAATTGGTGCAGCTTCCAGAGAAGCCATCGAAAAAGCAAGAGGACAGGTTGCCAAGCTGATTCATGCACAGGAAAAAGAAATCTTTTTTACATCGACAGGTACCGAAGCGGACAACTGGGCCGTCTTTGGCATTGTGGACGCATTAAAGAACAAGGGAAATCACATTATTACAACGAAAATTGAGCACCATGCCCTGCTTCACACCTGTGACTTTTTAGAAAAGCATGGATATGACGTGACGTATCTGGACGTGGAGCCGGATGGACGGGTAAACCCGGAAACGTTGAAAGCAGCTATTACAGATAAAACAATTTTGATAAGCATTATGTTTGTAAACAACGAAGTGGGGACGATTCAACCGATAAAAGAATTGGCGGCTATCGCGAAGGAGCACGGAATTGTTTTTCACACAGATGCAGTACAGGCTCTTGGAAACGTTCCCATTGATGTGAAAGACTTAGGGGTGGATCTGATGTCTGTATCGTCCCATAAGATTTACGGACCAAAGGGTGTGGGAGCATTGTATATCCGAAAGGGCGTACAGCTTTCAAACTTTATGCACGGGGGAGCTCAGGAGAGTAAAAGGAGAGCAGGGACTGAAAATCTTCCGGGTATTGTAGGATTTGGTAAGGCGGCAGAGCTGGCTTACGAAAATCTGGATGCACATATCAAGAAGATCAGTGAGCTGAGAGACTATTTCGTGGATCAGGTCATGTCTAAGATAGAAAATGTTACGCTGAACGGAAGCAAAGAATTCAGACATCCGGGCAATGCAAACCTTACCTTTGAATATATCGAAGGGGAAGCGATGCTCCTTTATCTGGATATGAGAGGAATTGCAGTATCTACCGGATCTGCGTGCTCTTCGGCATCGCTTGTACCGTCTCACGTTCTTTCTGCACTAGGTATTCCGGTGGAAAGAATACACGGTTCCTTAAGATTTACGATTGGAGATCCGACGACGAAAGAAGATCTGGATTATGTTGTAGAAGAGTTAATAGAAGTAGTAAATAAATTGAGAAGCATTTCTTCCGTTTCTCAAGCGAAAGGGTGGTAATATATTATGGCAATGTATAATGACAAGGTAATGGATCACTTTATGAATCCTCACAATGTTGGAGAAATTGAAAATGCAGATGGTTCCGGTACATATGGAAGCCCTGTCTGCGGTGATATGATGAAAATAGACATCAAGGTAAAAGATGATGTCATCAAGGATGCCAAATTCAAAACCTTCGGCTGCGGCTCTGCAATAGCTTCTTCCAGTGTTGCTACCGATATGATTATCGGGTTGACAATTGACGAGGCACTGGCAGTAACGAATAAGCAGATCATTAATGAATTAGGCGGACTTCCTGCTGTTAAGATCCACTGCTCCGTTCTTGCGGATCACGCGATTAAATCTGCTATTTATGATTATGCGCAGAAAAACGGCAAGACTTATAAAGGGCTTGAAGGGTTCGATCCAAATGCAGATGAAGATGACCATGAAAGCTGCGGTGTAGAATAAAAACAAAATAGACAAAAAGTGTAATACCCGTTAAAGATGGATTCTTTAACGGGTATTTTTGTGATGCTTTTATACTCCAAAAAATGTGCATAAATTTATAGGATGTCCATATACATGAAATATGGACAAAGGTGAGGTAGGTACATATGGATTACAAAAGCATTATACAGGAGCAGCTGGCTAATTTAAATCTCAATGAACTGGAACAAATCATGGATGATACGGCACTTCAAAGCGGTGGGCGGGTTCCTGATTTAAGCATTCAGGAGATCATAGACAGAGCCATCAACGGCCAGCCTATATTTGATTCACAGGTGATCATTCACAATTTTATAGACTTATTTTTGTATGAAATAAAAAGCAGTTTAATCTTAGGGGTTCAACTGGTCACCATATGCATTGTAATAGGCCTTTTGACAAATCTTTCAAATTCTTTTGGAAATAAGGCGGTATCCAGATTAGGTATTATTGTGTGCAGTTGTTTTGTTATAGGGCTCTGTTTGAATAATTTTTCACAGACCTTTAATATGTGCTCGGATACGCTTAACACGATGACCAGAACCATGCAGATCCTGCTGCCTATATTGATTCCCCTGCTTGTCAGCTTAGGAGGAATAACCAGCGGAAGTATATTGAACCCTATTATTGTGGGTGCCATCACCATGTTTAATACGATACTTCAGACCTTTATTCTGCCGGCTATTTTTATCTCTTCCATATTTATTTTGGTGAACAGTCTGACAGAGAGAGATTATGTCAATAAACTGGGGGTTTTCCTGAGGGGAGCGGCTACATTTGCCACGGGCCTATGCGTTACTTTCTTTGCGGGGCTGACGGCAATACAGGGGTTTGTTTCTGAAACGGCTGACGGCGTATTGATCAATACGGCCCGCTATTCCGTCAATAACTTTGTACCCATAGTGGGAGGCTTTGCCGCAGATTCTATTGATATGGTCTTGTCTTGTATTGGTGTCATAAAAAACGGTATCAGCATTTTTGGCGTGATTCTTGTCATATTTCTGTTAGCCATCCCATTGATTAAACTTATGGCTATTGCGATCATCTATAAAGTAACAGCTATTATTATTGAGCCTATCGGAAATAAACAGGTTTCAGGCTGTATGAACGAGATGGGAAATTCGGTTATAACGATGGCAGTGGTTCTGTTTCTTGCGGCATTAATGTTTCTGGTATTTTTAACTATTATTATTGGAATCGGAGGAGGAAGCCTGCTTAGATAGAGGGGAAAATAAAAAATGGAGATTATAAAAGAGTGGGTTCGGAATATATTTGTTATAGTGGTAGCTTTATCTTTTATTGAAACTTTATTGCCATCAAGTGAAATGCAGAACTATATCAAGTTTATTTTTTCTTTGATTATTATGGCTACAATTTTATCACCGCTGTTAATTTTTCTGGAATAAGAACCAAAATATGAAATATATATTACTGTGGAGGATTTTCTTGTGAAAAAAAGAAAAGGAAATATTTCTGCCAAGAGAATAATATACAGGCTTATAACCGTCATAATCGTCCTCTGCTTGATGTTTTTAACATTTAAGGTTGTTACGAACAACAAAGATGGAAGAAGGCAGATTGTAGATGAAGACGGCGGAGTTGAAGTGAGCATGCCGATTATTTTATCCGAGGATGAGGAGAATGGGGGATCTGTACAATGAATAAGGTTTCTAAAAAGAAAAAATTAGCTCTATTTGGTTTACTAGCGGTAGTATTATGTTTGGCTGTTGTAAATCAATCACTAAATCAAGAGCAGACTTTAAAAACTTCAGCGGAATATACGGATTATGAAAAACAGGAAATGCTGGAACATGACGGGGATGTATTAGTTGATAGTTTAAATATTAAAGCAGTATCCGGAAATGAAGCGACCAGCAAAGCCGCGGTGAATAACACCAGCAAAAGCGGTATCGCCTCAAAGGTGGTAACCTCGGATGATGTGGCTGAACTGGAAAATACGGATACATATTTTGGGGAAATAAGAAACACCATTGATTCGGATAGGAATCAAGTAATATCCATGCTGACCGACGTGGCAGCAGAAACCGACAATGCCGTGGAAAAAGAAAATGCAACGCAGCAAAAGCTTAAAATAATAGGCTATATGGAAAAGGAAAAAACCATAGAAGGCCTGATTTCTGCAAAAGGACTTCCGGAATGTCTGGTTCTTCTGACAGACAATGCCGTTAATGTAACGGTAAACAAAGATCAGCTGGAACAGGCGGATGTAGCAAAAGTTTTCGATATTGTGATTCGGGAAACGGGCCGTCCGGCAAATCAAATCATCATCCAGAGTAAAGTGTAATATTCTTCAAGACCCTCAACCTGTCAAAAGCATAGGATTTGACTTATGCAGAGACGCCTTGAGGGTCTTGTTTTAACTCGAAATCTCTGCTATAATAGGCAGAGATAAACTTGCTGAGGTGATGGATGATGAGTATTGAACAGGAAGAAAAGCTGGGAGCCGTTAAAATATCCGAAGATGTGATCGCAATTTGTGTCATCAATTCGGCATTAGCCACAAAAGGGGTGGCCGGATTAAGCGGAGGACTGACGGACACGATTTCTAAAAATATACTTGGTAAAGAACCTCTGAAAAAAGGTATCAAAATATCCAAAGAGGATGATGAAATCAATATAGATATTTATGTGATCGTTCATTATGGTGTAAAAATACCGGAAGTTGCATGGAATATTCAAAAAAATGTAAAAAAAGAAGTAGAAAATATGGTTGACATTCCTATAAAGGCAATAAACATACATGTTCAGGGTGTGCACTTTGCAGAACAGGAAAAGCAGGAGGAATAAAATATGAATCGCAGTGAAGCGAGAGAATTGATGATGCAGCTTTTATTTCAAGTAGAAGTACAAAATGAATACAATATACAGATGAAAGAAAAGTTTTTTAAAGACATAGAAGATTTAAAGGTTCAACGAAAGTATGTAGATCAAGTGTTCGATAACATCCTACAGCACAAAGAAGAAATTGACCATAAAATAGAAGAATCCAGTGCAAATTGGAAAATTAACAGAATCAACAAGGTAGATCTGGCCATATTAAGGCTGTCTGTTGCGGAGCTGCTTTATATGGAGGATATTCCCACTTCCGTATCCATCAATGAGGCGATCCTTCTGGCTAAAAAATTTGGCACGGAGGATTCCGGTAAATTTATAAATGGTATTTTAGGTCATATCGCTCAAAATGGGGCAGAAACGCAATAAAATGGATAATAGGGGTTATATTTTAGGCTTGGATACAAGTAATTACAGAACCTCCATTGCAGTGGTCGATACAGACGGAAGCATTGTAATCGATCAAAGAACGCTGTTAAAGGTGAAGAAAGGGGAAAGGGGTTTAAGACAATCTGAAGCCCTTTTTCAGCATGTTGAAAACCTTCCGGAGCTATTTGAAGTGCTGGCAGGCGAAACGTTTCAGCTTTCAGCAGTGGCTGCATCCAATAAACCCAGGCCAATAGAAGGTTCTTATATGCCTTGTTTTAAAGCAGGGTACGGATTCGGAAAGGCTATTGCAAACACATTTCATGTGCCTTTTTTTGTATTTTCCCATCAAGAGGGGCATGTGGAAGCTGTCAAGCACTTTAGCAGCATGGACCAAGAGGATTCCCTGTTAGTCTGGCATCTATCCGGAGGAACCTGTGAGCTGCTTCGCGTACAAGACAGAGAAATCGAAATCGTGGGAGGCAGTAAGGATATTTCTTTCGGACAAGTCATAGATCGGGTGGGCGTCCTTTTGGGTATGAACTTTCCCGCAGGAGAAGAAATGGATCAGCGGGCTTTGCAAGGGAAACTTTCTGCCGATCCGGGCAGAAAACTGCTCAGCCCAATCAGGCTGGACGGATTGACCTTTAATTTGTCCGGTATAGAAACGCAATGCAGCAGACTTTTACAGAGTAGTGAGCAGAAGAATCACGAACTGAATGAAAATTTTTTAATCCGGGAGCTGTTTGACCGGATTGCGGAAACAATTCTAAATGTTTCATTAAGAGCAGCGGAACAATTCGGTATAAAGCATATACTTTTTGCCGGAGGAGTATCCTCCAGCCGATTTATCCGTGATAAAATAAAAAACAGCGCAGAGGGTAATGCCATTCAGGCAGAATTTGGCAGGTCGGAGCTGTCCGGAGACAATGCTGTAGGGATAGCCCTGCTGGGGAGGAAAAGCTTATGGCCATAAAGCCGATCAGAGTTTCACAGTTAAATGCATATATAAAAAGAGTATTGCAGTCCGACCCGCTTTTAGGAAGCGTTTCTGTAATCGGTGAAATTTCTAATTTAAAGTTTCACGGAACAGGACATGTATATTTTACGCTAAAAGATCAAAACAGTAAAATAAACTGCTTTTTATCTGCGGAGAATTTCCGCTTTTTACGTTTTGAACTGGCGGACGGCATGGAAATCACTGCCGAAGGATATATTTATTTATATGAAAAAGGCGGCACATATTCCTTAAATATACGGGATATTCAGGTAGCAGGATTAGGTAATTTAAGAGTGGCATTTGAACAGTTGAAAGAAAAGCTTGCCAAGCAAGGCCTTTTTGATGAAAAATATAAAAAGCCAATTCCTTTTTTTCCGAATAAAATTGCGGTTATTACTTCCGAAACCGGAGCTGCTGTCCGGGATATTATAAAAATCATAAAACAGAGGAATAATATAGTAGACGTATTGGTGTATCCGGTATTGGTTCAGGGGCCGAATGCCGCACCGGAGATCGCAGAAGCCATCCGGCAGGTAAACCTGCTTTTCCCTGAAACGGATACCATTATTGCGGGCCGCGGCGGCGGTTCCATGGAAGAACTTTGGGCCTTTAATGAGGAAATGGTTGCAAGGAGTATATTTGAATCCAAGATACCGATTATTTCAGCTGTTGGGCATGAAATTGATTTTACCATTGCAGATTTTGTGGCGGATAAAAGAGCCGAAACACCAACGGCAGCAGCGCAAATGGCTGTTCCAGATATTCTTGAGCTCAAGAATACGGTCTTGCAGCTCAAGAACAATCTGCAGCATCACCTTTCTTCTCTGGTGAAAAGTAAGGAACTTCAGCTTCAGCGTTGTAATCTTGAGGCGTTGACTTCAAAATTGGAAAATAGAATCGATCTTCAAAAGAATCATGTTGATAACCAGCGCAAAGAATTGGTTACTCTTGTAAACAATTTGATATATAATAATAAAATCAGGATGGATTCAGCCAAAGCTCAGCTTGAGGCTTTAAATCCACGAAGTATTATGGACAGAGGCTATAGTGCGATCACGGACAGCAGCGGAAGGCTGATTCGTTCCGTAGAGACCTTGAAGATTGAAGCTGCCTTTACAGCTGTATTGAAAGACGGAAGCTTTGAAGGAACTGTAACAAAGATAAGGAAGGATGAATGAGCATGGCTGCGAAAAAAGAACTGTCATTTGAGGAAGCTCTCGAAAAATTAGAGCTTTCAGCCGAATCATTGAAAAGTGAAAAGGTATCTCTTGAGGATGCTTTAAAAAGCTTTGAACAGGGTATAGAGTATTATAATAAATGCAATACGATATTAAACACTGCAAAGCAGAAAATTGAGGTCTATTCCAAGCAATAAGGAGGAATGTGCTATGGACGATATTTCATATAAGACATACAAAAATTTAATAGATGAACATATTTTAGACTTTTTGCCTGAAATTGACCATAAAAGCATTACGTTATACGATGCCATGAAATACAGCTTAACTGCCGGCGGGAAAAGATTAAGACCTATTCTGCTGCTGGCTTCCTGTGAATTCGTAGGCGGCGACATTGGGACGGCTATTCCCTATGCCTGCGCCATGGAATATATTCATACCTATTCGCTGATACATGACGATCTGCCGGCGATGGACGATGATGAACTGAGAAGAGGCCTGCCGACGAACCATATGGTATACGGCGAAGCGATGGCAATTCTGGCAGGAGACGGACTGCTCACTTCCGCTTTTGAAGCGATGAATAAGGATATGCTTTTATATTTGGACGATTCCGTTAAGCTGAAACGAAGAATCCGAGCCATTTATGAAATATCTAAAGGAGCCGGCTGCCGGGGAATGGTCGCCGGGCAGGTAGCGGATATGGAAGCGGAGAACAAACAGTGCTCCAAAGAAATGCTGGACTATATTCATTTTAACAAAACCGCGGCCTTGATTGCTGCTTCCGTAAGAGCGGGAGCGTATTTGGGCGGAGCAACCGAAAAACAGCTCCGGGATTTGACCGGTTATGCGGAAAATTTGGGATTAGCCTTTCAAATCGCAGATGATATACTGGATGTTTGCGGCGATGAGCAGGAAATGGGCAAAAAAGCCGGAAATGATGAAAAAAAACACAAAGCAACGTATCCTTGCCTATATTCATTGGAAGAGTGTAAAGCGTACTTAAAAGATCTGACTGAAACGGCCATGTCCTTTTTGGAATGCTATTATGATGAAGCTGAGTTCTTTAATACTTTTGCTGAAGAAATGGTTGCACGTGGTAAATAATTGGTATGAACCCTGCAGTTCACATTACAGATGCGGGAAAGATTTTAATTTGTAAAGGAGCTCACTTTTGAGAAAGGTATAATGGGAGAGAAAAGTAAAATAGACCTTTTGACGGGAAATTTCCCCGAAGATTTAAAATATATGTCCAATGATGAATTGGATCTGCTTACGTATGAAATAAGAGATTTTTTAATTGAAAATGTATCGAAAACGGGAGGTCATCTGGCTTCCAATCTGGGTGTTGTAGAGCTTACTATTGCATTGCACACCGTTTTTAACAGTCCCAGAGATAAAATTATCTGGGACGTGGGGCATCAATCCTATGTACATAAAATATTGACAGGAAGAGCAGAAAAATTTTGTTCTCTCCGGCAATACGGCGGAATGAGCGGATTCCCTAAAAGAGAAGAAAGCCCCCATGATTGTTTTGATACGGGACACAGCAGTAACTCCATTTCAGCAGCTGCCGGTATAGCTGCCGCCCGAGATTTAAACGGTGAGGACTTTGCAGTCATTGCGGTAATCGGAGACGGAGCGCTGACCGGAGGTCTGGCCTTTGAAGCGTTAAACAATGCCGGAGCATCCAAGTCCAAAATGATCATTATTATAAATGATAACGGAATGTCCATATCTAAAAATATTGGGGGGTTATCCCAGTATTTGAGTAATTTAAGGATGTCCTCCGCTTATTTGGATTTTAAAAAGCAGGTCAAAAAAACCTTGAAGGGTATCCCCAGAGTTGGGGAAAGTCTCTATGCTGGCATTGAGCACCTTAGGGATTCCATTAAATATGCGGTGGTGGAAGGTGCATTGTTTGAAGAACTGGGCTTTAAGTATATGGGTCCCTTCGACGGACACAATATAGAGGATCTGACAACAGCCCTTATACTGGCCCAAAACGTAGAAGGACCGGTGGTACTGCACGTCCTTACCAAAAAAGGAAAAGGCTATAGAAATTCAGAAAACAGTCCGGATAAATTTCATGGAGTTGCACCGTTTAATCCGACAACGGGGTTACCCCTGAAAGCAGTGGATGGGTTCTCTTATTCTCAGATTTTCGGAAATAAGATGATTCAGCTGGCGGGCAGGAATAAAAAAGTGGTAGCAATTTGTGCTGCCATGATCCATGGAACCGGATTAGATAAGTTTGCAGTTCGATATCCGGATAGAGTATTTGACGTAGGAATTGCGGAAGGTCATGCGGTTTCCTTTGCGGCGGGATTTGCCGTGGCGGGATACCGGCCCATTGTAGCTATTTATTCCACCTTTTTACAAAGATCGTATGACCAGATGATGATTGATGTCTGTATGCAGAAGCTGCCGGTTATTTTTGCCATTGACAGAGCGGGAAATGTGGGCGAAGACGGTGAGACTCATCACGGAGTATTTGATTTATCCTATTTAAGTCATATGCCGAACATGACGGTACTGGCTCCGGCAGACGGAAGAGAACTGGCAGAAATGCTTGAATTCGCTCTGACACTTAACGGACCGTGTGCGATAAGGTATCCCCGAGGGGAGGCTCCGGATTTTGGATCAGTATATCGCGGCGATTATGGATCTATAGAAAAAAATAAAAGTATTTTTGACGGAGAAGAGCTCGTTATCTTTGCCGTAGGAAAAATGGTATCCATTGCATATGAGGTATGTCTTGATCTGCGTGAAAAGGGTGTGGACATAGGCTTGATAAACGCCAGAAGTATTCACCCTCTGGACGAAGAATCCATCGTCAGTACAGCTAAAAAAGCAAAGAAAATCATGACGCTGGAAGATAATGTAATAACCGGCGGCTTTGGACAGCAGGTCATAGCTCTGCTCGTCAATAAGGATATCAACATCCCATGCAGAAATATCGGATGGCCAGATTGTTTTGTTGAACATGGAAATGATGAAGAGCTTTTTATAAAATACAAATTGGATGCAAAGGGGATAGCGGAAAGGGTGCGTGACTTTATTGAAAGATAGGCTGGATGTAATACTGGTTGACAAGGGATTTTTTCCATCGAGAGAAAAAGCTAAAAGTGCCATTATGGCAGGAATCGTTTATGTGGATGGTCAAAGGGTTGATAAAGCAGGAACCCCAGTAAATGATGCCTCTGAATTTTTTGTAAAGGAAGATCTTTGCCCTTATGTCAGCCGCGGAGGGCTGAAACTGGAAAAAGCATTAGAAATATTTGACTTTCATCTGGAGCACGCAGTTTGCACGGATATCGGAGCATCTACCGGCGGGTTTACGGACTGCATGCTTAAAAATGGAGCGTCGAAAGTATTTGCTATAGATGTAGGATACGGACAGTTGGATTGGAAGCTCAGAAATGATCCCAGAGTCGTCAATATGGAAAAAACAAATATTCGGTATTTGGACTTTGATAGGGTAGATAAAGACATAGATTTTATCAGTATAGATGTCTCTTTTATTTCACTAAAACTGGTATTCCCGGTAGCCGGTAAATTGCTGGGGGATACGGGAAGTATTGTATGTCTCGTCAAACCTCAATTTGAAGCCGGAAAAGAACAGGTAGGGAAAAAGGGAATTGTAAGAGATATAAAGGTTCATAAGGAAGTCCTGCGAAACGTGATAGGCTATGCTAAAAGCTGCGGGTTGTATCCGCAGGGGCTTACTTTTTCGCCGGTCACCGGTGCCAAAGGGAATATTGAGTATCTGCTGCATTTAAAGAAACAGGAAAGTCAAATTTTCAGCGATGAAATGATTGAACAGATCGCCGATATATCTCACGAAACTTTAGATTAGTTTTCAAATTTTTTCAAATAATTTTTAAGACCATTTTATTTAAAAGTAAAAAGGAGAATTTAAAATGAAATTATCACAAAAAGTACAGGCCATGCAATTTTCGCCGATCAGGAAATTCAATGTATACGCCATTGAAGCAAAGGAAAAGGGCAAAAAAGTTTATCACCTGAATATCGGACAGCCGGATATCAAAACTCCAAAAGCATTTATGGAAGCTGTAAAGAACTTTGACTCCCATGTCCTTGCGTATGCGGAATCGGGCGGACTGGTACAACTGCAGGATGCCATTGCAAACTATTTTAAGCGTTTCGGCATGGACATAGAACGGAAAGATGTGCTGATCACAAACGGCGGTTCTGAAGCTTTAAGCATGATTTATACCTGCCTGCTGGATTATGGGGATGAAGTCCTTATTCCTGAACCGTTTTATACAAACTATCAGACCTTTATCTCTGCCGCAGGCGGCAAGGTGGTTCCTGTAACTACAAAAGCAGAAGAGGGATATCGTTATGCGTATGCGGATCGAATCGAAAAGGTCATAACGGATAAGACCAGAGCGATCTCTTTAGTAAATCCGGGCAATCCCACCGGTACTATTCTGACAAGGGATGAGATGCGAGTCATTGCGGATGTGGCTAAAAAACATGATCTTTGGATTATTGCGGATGAAGTGTACCGGGAATTTGCTTATGACGGAAGAGAAATGACTTCCTTCGGACAACTGGAAGATATCAAGGAACGGGTTATTATTGTGGACTCTGTTTCAAAGAGATTCTCAGCCTGCGGTGCAAGAATCGGCTGTATCGTATCCAAAAACCAGGAATTGATGTCTAACGCCATGAAGCTGGCTCAGGGACGCTTATGCTGCCCGACTCTTGATATGATAGGTGCTACGGCATTATATGAATTGGATCCTTCTTATTTTAACGAGGTAAGAACGGAATATGAAGCCAGGAGAGATGCAGTTTATGAAGAGATTATGAAAATCCCTGGAGTCGTGTGCCAAAAACCCGGCGGGGCATTTTACATAATGGTCAAGCTTCCGGTAGAAAGCTCAGAAGACTTTCTGGTATGGCTTCTGACAGAATTTGATGACGGAGGCGAAACGGTTATGTATGCTCCGATTCAAGGCTTCTACGGTACAGAGGGACTAGGCAGGGATGAACTGAGAATTGCCTATGTACTTAAAAAAGAGGATTTGGTTCGCGGTGTTGAATTGATGCGATTGGGCCTTGAAAAGTATAAAGAATTGGGATATAAATAAATTGAAGTAAAAGGAGTATAAAGAATATATGCAATTAACACCTATGATGCAACAGTATATGGAAATTAAACAAAATCATCAGGACTGTATTTTGTTCTTTAGGCTCGGCGATTTTTATGAGATGTTTTTTGAGGATGCCATTACGGCTTCCAGAGAAATGGAAATAACCTTGACGGGAAAAAACTGCGGTCAAGAGGAAAGGGCTCCCATGTGCGGAGTCCCTTTTCATTCCGCAGACACTTATATTGCAAAGTTAGTGGAAAAAGGCTATAAGGTTGCGATTTGCGAACAAGTAGAGGACCCTGCCACTGCAAAGGGTATAGTGAAGCGTGAGGTAATACAGATTATCACGCCGGGAACTATTGTTAATCAGACCATGCTGAATGAAAAAGAAAATAATTATCTTGCATCTATTTATCTCAATGAAGATGGAGCAGGAATTTCATATTGCGATATTTCTACCGGTGAACTGTATACAACGAATATTGACGGTGCCGGCCGGATAGAAATCTTATTGAATGAGCTGGTTAAAATAAAAGCAAGAGAAGTGCTGATTAATGAATCGGCAGAAAGTATTGTTTCCATAGAGGAAATGAAAAAAAATACGGATGCTTATTTTACTCCGCTCTCAGAGAGTTACCATAATATAATTACAGCAAATGATGTCATATTAAAACAGTTTCAGACAAAATCCCTTACCGGATTAGGTCTGGAAAACTCTGAAGCTGCGCGTCTTTCGCTTGGAGCCCTGTTAAGCTATTTATTTGAAACGAGAAAGCATAATTTAAGCCACATTACACAGGTCACAGTCTATGATATCGGCTCCCATATGTCCTTGGATAAGGCAACCTTGCGTAATCTTGAAATAACGGAGACCTTATATGAAAAACGGGTTCAAGGCTCTCTGCTGGGCGTGCTGGATAAAACTCATACGGCTATGGGGTCCAGAAAGATGAAGCAGTGGCTCAGAGAACCGCTTAATCACAGCAGTCAGATCAATGAAAGGCTGGATGCGGTGGAAGTTCTCAGCGATGAAATCATTATAAGAAACAACATAAAAGAGTGCTTGAAAAAAGTCTATGATTTAGAGAGACTGGCCGGACGAATCGCCTGCGGAAATGCTAACGGCAAAGACCTGATCGCACTAAGGAATTCCCTGTTTATTCTTCCGGAGCTCAAGGCCGAGCTATACTCCGTAGAGAACGCACTGTTCAGCCGTTTAAATGATGAAATAGACGGTTCGTTAATGGAGGTTCACGACTTGATAGAACAGGCCATTATGGAAGAACCCCCTTTTACGGTCAAGGAGGGCGGTCTGATTAAATCGGGATTTTCTAAAGAGTTGGACGATTTAAGATTCTCCATTAAAGACGGACAAGCCTGGATTGCTGAATTAGAAGGAAAGGAACGGGAGCGAACCGGAATTAAAAACCTGAAGGTTCGATTTAATAAAGTCTTTGGATATTATATCGAGATAACCAAATCTAATTTAGATATGGCACCGGAAAATTATATCCGAAAGCAGACTCTTGTCAACTGTGAGCGGTTTATCACCCCGGAGCTGAAAGAAATGGAAAGCCTGGTACTCAATGCGGAATCAAAGATCAACCAGATGGAATATGAGATTTTTTCAGATACCAGAAATAAAATTCAAGAATACATAGGAATCATACAGAAAGCTTCTTCGGCGATTGCTTCCATTGATGTCCTGACTTCTTTCGCTCACGTATCTTCCAGCTTGGGATATGTCAAGCCGGAGGTAAATGAGAGCGGAAATCTTGTCATCACAAAAGGACGCCATCCGGTGATTGAACAGACCATCAAGGACGGAATTTTTGTATCCAATGATGTTTATGTAAATGATAAGGATTCCAGTATGCTGCTCATAACAGGCCCAAACATGGCCGGTAAGTCTACATACATGAGACAGACCGCCTTAATCGTTTTAATGGCTCAGGCCGGCTGTTTTGTGCCTTGCGAGAGCGCTTCTATTGGTGTGGTGGACAGAATTTATACAAGAATTGGTGCTTCGGATAATCTGGCTCAAGGTCAGAGCACATTTTTCGTGGAAATGAGCGAGCTGGCCTACATCTTAAATACAGCCACCTCCAAAAGCCTGATCATCCTTGATGAAATCGGAAGAGGAACCAGCACCTATGACGGTCTTTCTATTGCATGGGCTGTTGTAGAATATCTTTGCAACGAAAAGAATAAGATCCGTACCTTATTTGCCACACATTATCACGAGCTTACGGCATTAGAAGAACTGGTTCCGGGCGTTCGAAATTTAAACGTAGATGTGGCAGAGGAAAATGGAAATATTGTTTTCCTTCATAAGATCGTAGCCGGCAGTGCCAGCAAAAGTTACGGAATTCATGTGGCAAAAATTGCCGGTGTTCCGAAAAAGGTACTGGAGGCTGCAGAAAACAAGCTGGCAGGTCTTGAATCTGGTCAATTTGAGCAGGAAGGCGTCTTGGATTTCGGAAGGAATGGATTGACTGAGGAATCTGGAGATACACAGGACTTTGCGGAAAGCAGCAAGCACATTAAAAAAGAGGATGCATCCCAAGGAGAACAATTATCTCTGTTCAGCTTTGCGCCGAATCCAGTGATTGAACGGTTAAAAAGTATTGATCTAATGAAGCTTGCCCCTTGGGAAGCACTGAAAATACTGGGAGAATTGCAGGAGGCTGCCAATGATTAAAATTCTTAGCAAAAATGTGGCGGATAAAATCGCTGCCGGAGAAGTGGTGGACAGACCGCTTTCTATCGTAAAAGAATTAGTGGAAAATGCCATTGATGCAGGAGCTGCCAATATTACCGTGGAAATACGCAATGGCGGTAAGACTTATATTCGGGTGACGGATAATGGCTGCGGTATTCCGGAAGAAGAGACGGAGCTTGCCTTTTTACGCCATGCCACCAGTAAAATTGCTACGGACGAAGATTTAAACAAAATATGTACCCTTGGGTTCAGAGGAGAAGCTTTATCCAGTATAGCCGCTGTTTCACGGGTGGAACTCATTACGAAAACAGCGGAGGCCAAAACCGGTGTTTCTTTAAAGATCCACGGAGGAGAATTCTTTGAAAAATCCGCTACCGGCTGCCCGGACGGAACGACTATTATTGTGTCCGACCTGTTTTACAATACACCGGCCAGACTAAAGTTCATGAAGACGGATTCTACGGAAAGCACGTTGATTATTGAATTTATTTCAAAAATTGCTTTGGCTTATGAGCAAATTAAAATCAGACTGATCAATAACGGAACTATTTTGTTTTCCACCAACGGCAAGGGAGATAAATACAGCAATATCATTACCGTATACAGTAAAACGGTGGGAGAAGGCCTTATCCATATTACCGGTGAACGTGAAAACATGAGCCTGGAGGGTTATATTTCAAGACCTGATTTCAGCAAAACCAACAGAAAACAACAGATTTTCTTTGTCAACGGACGTTCTGTCTCAAATCGCATCATGGATATGGCGGTTCAAGAAGGATATACAGAACGGCTGTTTGAGGGAAGATATCCGGTAGCCTACTTGTTTTTTAAGATTAAACCGGAGCTGGTAGATGTAAATATTCATCCCAATAAGAAAGAAGTTCGTTTTCATCAGGACATGGAAGTGAAAAATTTTATTGCGCAGACCATCAAAACAGGACTGCTTTCTCAGCAGGCCATACCGCCGGTCACAAGCAGCCACATCAAAAATACGGGAAATATGACTTCAAATTCCTTGAATTCCAAAGGGATCTTAGAACCATTCGTTTCATCTGATTCAAAAGAAAAGGACACGAATTTCCGACAAACAGTGCAGGAAGCAGAAGTAAATGAGCAGGTTGTCCGTGTATTAAATGAGAAGAAACAGGAGATAAAAGAAAGTGAAAAGACTCAGGAGCAGGTTGATATAAAAAATATATTGTCAACCCTGGTCAAAGAGCAGGAAAAATTGGATTATAACTCAGACCCAATTCAAAAGAATGAATTGGAACAACCGGCTCCGGCAGATTCTTTTTTCAGAGAGCTTCAAGTGACAGGAACCATTTTTAACACATATATTACAGCTGTATTGGATAACTGCTTTTATTTAATTGATCAACATGCGGCTCATGAACGAACCTTTTATGAAAAGCTGATGAAGCAATATAAGACTGAGGAAAAGCTTCACCAGATCATTTTGACGCCCATTATGGCAGAAGTACCTTATGCGATTAAATCGGCAGAGAAGTCTTGGGTACAAATCCTCAGAAATATGGGGTTTGAAATCGAACCGTTTGGTATCAAGACCTATATTATCAAAGAAATTCCCATGTTTATGGAGTTATCTGAAGCTCAAAATATGGTGAATTATTTCCTTGAAAATATCGGGGAAGATGTGGATATAGAAAATGAAGCCAAGGTAAGCAAAATTATAACCCGGTCCTGTAAGTCGGCTGTAAAGGCTAACGATGTTCTTTCCATGGCGGAATGCAGACAATTAATAGAGGATTTGGCTCAATGTGAAAATCCGTATTCGTGTCCCCATGGCAGGCCTACTTTTATAAAAATGACAAAGTATGAAATAGAAAAAATGTTTAAACGAGTTTAAATCATTATTTTTTAATATTTAATAAATGGAATGAAGAATGAATAGAGAAATAATAATTGTTGCAGGTCCAACTGCGGTAGGAAAAACAAAATATGCTATTGAAATAGCCAAAGCTTTTAACGGAGAAATTGTTTCCTCAGATTCCATGCAGCTCTATCAATTCATGGACATCGGAAGCGCGAAGCCTACCCCGGAAGAACAGGCGCAGGTAAAGCATTATCTGGTGAACGAAATTGATCCGAGAGAGCCTTTTTCTGTAGCGGCGTATCAAAAACGGGCGAAAAATGCTATGGAGCATATTTTTTTAAGCGGAAAAACACCTGTTGTTTCCGGAGGAACAGGGCTTTATGTGAATTCTCTGATTTATGATATGGATTTTTCAGCTCCGCCTTCAGGCAGTGACTATAGAATAAAGCTTGAGGAGCTGGCTTCCGAACAAGGCCGGGAATACATTCACAAATTGCTCCAGGAAAAGGATCCGGAGGCGGCGGCACGTATTCACCCAAACAATTTGAAAAAGGTCATTCGTGCGCTGGAGGTAGCCGAAAACTCAGAGACAGGGATAAAGCCATTTGAACAGTCTTTTGTCAAGACGACGGATTATTCTTATACATTAATCGGTCTCAGCCGGGATAGGGAAGAACTCTATGAACGCATCAATCAGAGAGTGGACATGCTTCTCCATATGGGGCTGGTGGAGGAAATAAAGAATCTTCTCCATATGGGGCTGACTATAGATAATATTTCGATGAAGGGCATTGGATATAAAGAAATAATAGGCTATCTTAACGGAGAATACGATCTGGAGCAAGCGGTCTATTTGGTGAAGCGCAATACCAGACATTATGCTAAAAGGCAGATGACATGGTTTAAGCGGTATGAAGACATAAAATGGTTCAATCTTTCAGAATATGGGAATGATGATGAGGCGGTAAAGGAGATTATCTCATGGCTGAAAAAAAACAGGTAAAAATTCAAAGTAAGACCGGAAAACCGGAAAATATATTAAAAAAGGAGCAGGACATTTATGATCAATGCAAAGCGATCGAACAAGAGCTCCCTGCTTTTATGAACGGTTTTTTTGCATATTTAAGGGGAAGCGTACTTCCCATGACCAGACTGGCATACTTGAACGATATTAAGTTCTTTTGCCATTATTTGATTGAATCGGCTATGTTTAAAGCAGATGAGGTCAGCGAACTTACTCCGGCAGATTTTGAAACGATACGGGCTAAGGATATTAACACATTTTTAGACTTTGCCAGAAGATATCAAAGAGAAAGGGAAAACAGTATTTATATTTATGAGAATGACAACCGGTCTCTTGCCAGAAAAAAATCCTCCTTATCCGTTCTTTTTAAATATTTGTTCCGGGATGAAGTACTGTCTAAAAATATTACAGATGGATTAGATCCCATCCGGGTTCCTAAACCGGGTGAACGAGAAATAAAGGCGCTGACCGATGACGAGGTCAGACTCATGCTGAAAACCGTTTCGGACGGAGATGGTATGACAAAAAAGCAGCTTGAATTTTGGCAGAAAACGAAAAAACGAGATAAGGCCGTGCTGGTTTTATTCATAACTTATGGGTTAAGACTCTCTGAACTGCAGCAGCTCAATGTAGATTCCTTCAATTTTGACAGGGGAGAGTTTAAAATTTACAGAAAACGCGGAAAAGAATCCATTATGCCTATCAATCGATCCTGTGAACTGGTTATTAAAGAATATTTAGAGCAGGAACGGGCTTCGGATGATACGCTGGACGAAGAGAATAAGGGAGCATTATTTCTTTCCTTGCAGGGAAGGCGAATGACAGAAAGACAAATTCGTGAATTGGTGAAAAAATATACGGCCTATGCACTGAAAACCTCTCAAAAAAGCGGATATAGTCCCCATAAGCTCCGAGCTACCGCTGCTACCAGCTTAATAGGAAGAGGGGAAGATATCTACGACGTTCAAATTTTACTGGACCATGAAAATGTAACGACCACTCAGCTCTATGCCAAACATAAAGAGAATGTTAAACGGGATTTGGTAAATAATATGGAATGGGAATTGGAACGCACCAATCAATCAAAAAAATAAAGCAAGCGATATTTCCTACATATATAAAAAGTGAAAATAAGTACTTAGTGTACCGTAAAAATATTATGTGAATAAAAGAAGAAAGGGTTTAAAGTTTTAAATGCAAAAGAATACATACGAATTATTAACAAACAGAATGGGTATTTCTCCCGAAATCATGAAGATCATTGACAGAGCTGAGAATAAGGTATCAGATTTATTCGAAGAGTTGGATGATATCATGGCTTTCAATCAATATAAGGTGCTGGAGGCTTTTCAAAAAAATAAAATCAGTGACATGCATTTTAGCTGGAACACCGGTTATGGATATGACGATCCGGGAAGAGAGGCCATTGAAAAGGTTTATTGTGATATTTTTAAAACAGAGGCAGCACTCGTCAGACCGATCATTGTCAATGGAACCCATGCTCTTACTCTGACCTTAACGGGGATTTTAAGGCCCGGAGATGAACTGATTTATTGTACAGGTGCTCCATATGATACGCTGGAAGAGGTCATCGGTTTAAGAGGAGAGGGAAAAGGATCTTTAAAGGAATTTGGGGTCAGCTATAATCAAGTAGAATTGACTCCTGAAGGAAATATAGATTTGGGGGCTTTGAAAAAAGCCATAAATAAGAACACAAAAATGGTGACGGTTCAGAGAGCTACCGGCTACGGGTGGCGAAAGGCGATCAGTATTGCTGAGATTGCCAAATGGGCAGACTTTGTGCATCATATCAATCCCCATATTGTGTGTATGGTAGATAATTGTTACGGTGAATTTTTAGATACAAAAGAGCCTACAGAAGTAGGAGCAGATATTATAGCAGGTTCACTCATTAAAAATCCGGGGGGCGGATTAGCCCTTTCCGGAGGATATATTACGGGTAAAGCGGATTTGGTTGAAAAAATTGCATATAGAATGACGTCTCCCGGGATCGGCGGGGAATGCGGACTGATGTTCGGACAGACAAGAACTATGATGCAAGGGTTGTTTCTGGCACCAAAGGCTGTCAATGCAGCGGTGAAAGGCGCTATTCTTTGTGCTCAGGCATTTGAGAGCCTGGGATATGAGGTTTGTCCGAAGCCCTTTGAAAAAAGAAGCGATATTATTGAGGCGGTGAAATTATACACCCCAGAAGCCATGTGCGCTTTTGCCGAAGGAATTCAGGCTGCTGCTCCTGTCGATTCCCACGTAAATCCGGTTCCATGGGCTATGCCGGGCTATGACAGTCCGGTGATTATGGCGGCCGGAGCATTTGTTCAAGGCTCTTCCATTGAACTCAGCGCAGACGGACCTCTTAGGGATCCTTATATCATTTATTTTCAGGGAGGTTTGACTTATGAACATTCAAAATTTGGAGTCATTAAAGCACTTCAATCCCTTCACGATAAAAATTTACTGAAAAATAAATAATACGACGGCATTCTATACATGATATAAGCAAAGGATTATAATTTTCTATGGAAGGTTGGTAGCAGGGGAATAAAGCTATGAAAAGTAGTATGACAGAGAAAAAGAATAAAGCGAAGGTTCGGATAAAAAAGATCATTACGATCGTGAAGCTGCTTCTATTGCTTTTTGTCGTGGTCGGATTGCCTTTATATATAGTATTTTATCAGAGAGAATTTATCAGTCAGTTTAATAGTTTAGAAGCCGTTAATGCCTATCTGCACAAATATGAAGCCGCCAGTGTGCTGGCTTATGTAGGCATTCAGATCATGCAGATTATTATATGTATCATTCCCGGCCAGGCCATGCAGTTCGCTGCAGGCTATGTATATACCTTTTGGTTCGGCTATTTATATTCCATCATAGGGGCGGCCATCGGCACGGTCATAACCTTTTATCTTGCCAGGTTGCTGGGAAAGGATGCCATTCATCTTATTTTTGATGAAAAGCAGGTCGCAAAATTTATAAAAAAATTGAACAGTAAACGTGCGTTTATCATCGTGCTCGTTATATTTTTAATTCCGGGCCTTCCGAAGGATTTGTTTACCTATGCGGCAGGAGTTTCAGAAATGAAGTTAAAGCCATTTTTGATCATCAGCCTGATTGCAAGAAGTCCGGCTATGATGGCTTCTATTATGATCGGCAGCATGTTTAATAAAGGAAGCTATGCGGGCATTGTTATACTGACGGTCATTATGGTCATTTTATTTATATGGGGTGCCAAGAAGCATGAAAAGCTTACTGTACTGATAGATAAATGGTATAATAAGCTAATTCATATGTAATAAAAGCAATAAAATATTTTAAATTCTTGTAAGAACTTTGATCCATTATGGATTAAGGTTCTTTTTTTCTAGCGAAAGTGGAGAAGCCACTTTTTTGATATGTGACAAAATAAAAGAACAAATGTTTTAAAAAAGTAATTGACAAAGAACATACATTCAGTTATTATAAAAATATAAACATAAGTTCGAAGGAAAACAGGAGGAATAAATCATGAAAAATAGAAAGAAATCTTATCGGATTAAATCAAAGTTTAGATTTACAACATCTATTACACTGGCTCTTATTCTTCTGGTATTCATGGCGAATAATCTTCTGGGAATGGACAATGTCAGCAGTTTGACAAAATCGGAGCCGATAGAGATTCAAATCGAATCCGGTGACTCTTTGTGGAATATAGCAGGTAAATATGGACCTGAGCATACAGATATCAGAAAAACGGTGGATGAAATTTGCAGTCTCAATGAAATTACTGCGGACAGCCTCTATCCGGGGCAGCGAATACTTATTCCGGATTACGCTAAGTAATTTCTGCATAGGGTAGAGGAGCGGTCACAGTTTTATTGTATTTATTGCATAAAAAAGCCGGCTATTCAGCCGGCTAAAATATATTTTGCTAGATCGCCTTTTATTTTTTAGGATTATTTTTTAAATTCATTTCTGATTTTAAGCAATATCTTCATCGCCTTCATCATCCGTTGTTCTTATCTTCGACTGATTAATGGTTAGAATAATATGCTCCGGACTGTTTTCAGAGATAATTCCCTTTGGTAGCGTTATGTCTCCAACAGTGATAACTGAACCGGCGTGTAATTTTGAAACATCAATATCGATAGATTCAGGAATGTCCTGTGGTAATCCTTTTACGGAAACGGAATCCATTTGATGCGTTAAAATGAGCTTTTGAGCTTCTAAAGCTTCTTCTCCCACAATTTTAACGATAACATCTGTTTTAATTTCCTGAGAAAGGGATACTTGCTGAAAATCTACATGCAAGACCTCTCCTCGTGGTGATATTTGAATTTCTTTAATAATTGCGGAAAGGTTGTTCTTTTCCCCAGACATATCAAGTGTAAAAACTGCGTTTCTCCCCAATTCACTTATTTTTTTTCTAAGCTCGCTCTTATTAACTTGAATGGCAATAGATTCTGTTCCTTTACTAAAAATATTACCCGGCAGATACCCTGTCTTACGCAAACGTCTGTTTGCATTGCTGCCACATTGATCTCTTTTTTCAATTTTTATTATTGCTGCATCTTTCATATTTATTGGCCTCCTTTACATTACCTCATAAAAATAAACATGATAAATTTTATAAGGTCCGTTCCTGAGAAATAGGTGATCGTCAACAACATAATAAAAAATAATCCTATACCTCTAGTCTATACTAGTTCCGGTAAAATTCAAGCATTATTGAGTTTTTCCTTCAAAATAACAAGAACTTTATCCATGATTTATTTCTTTTTGAAATGTTTGTGTTCAAGGGCTTCGGAAGGGCATATGTTCTTACATTTTCCGCATCGTATGCACTCGATATCACGAACGCCTTTAACGGGATCCACATTCATTTTACAAACCTTTTGGCAAGCATTGCAATTTGTACATTTTTCTTCATTTATCTGATATCCGAAAATAGAAATCGGATTAAATAAAGAATAGATTGCACCCAAAGGGCAGATATACTTACAAAAAGGCCGATAAATAGCTAAACAAGCGATGATCGTAAGAATCAGCAGAAAGTTTTTCCACGCATAAAGCCAGCCCACAGTTTCTTGCAGGCTTTTATTCATGAGTACCAGAGGAATTCCGCCCTCTAATGTACCGGCAGGGCAGATCAGCTTGCAAAAGTATGGAGCACCCTGACCAATAATATCTACTATAAACAAAGGCATTAGGATAACGAACACCACGAGAATCACATATTTAAGGTATCGCAAAGCCCGATCTCCTCTAAAGGTTCTTATTTTTCTAAAAAAAGGAATTTTATATAATAATTCTTGCAGCAGTCCAAAAGGGCACAACCAGCCACATGCGAAACGTCCCATTAAGGCTCCTATGAAAATTAGAAAGCCTGCCACATAAAAAGAAAATTTAAATTCATAGCTTCCCATGACTGCTTGCAGGGAGCCAATAGGGCAGGAACCAATGGCTCCGGGGCAGGAATAACAATTTAGCCCGGGGACACAGACATTTTTTATTTTGCCCTGATAGATCTTGCCCTGAATAAAGCCTATAATATAACAGTTTGTTATAAAAGCCCACAGCAATTGAACCTTCAATCTAAAGCGATCCTTATATCTTATTTTTTTATCCAATTCCGATACACTCCAGACATATATTAACGGCTTTTTCAAACATGACCGGCGTTTCACCCCGGAAAACCCCAAAAGCCATGGAACAAATTCCAATCAAAATAAGCAGCAGCGGAAATAATTTTACGTGCTTTATTCTTGGCATGATATAGAATCCTTTCTTTTATCTGTTTATTTGTTAAGGTTTGCCAGTTCGTCTTGAATAATGTCAATCCATTCGCTTTTTGTGTGTGATCCCGAATACGTTTTTCCCACAATATTGCCGTTTTTATCTACAAAAAAGGTTTCGGGAACGGCATTCACACCCTTTAACGGACCGGATCGCAGCACTTCATCCGGTAATAAAACGGTATATTGCGCTTTTGTGGAATCTATGATCTGATTTAATTTGTCCATTTTATCTTTATCGATTTTTCCGTTTTCGTTGACATCCAGTACAATTCCGATAACATTGACTTTTTTATCAGCCATTTCCTTATAAACATCATTTAATTCAGGGATTTCCTGAATACAAGGGGAGCACCAGGTTGTGAAGAGATTTACGAGAGTCAGATCGTAATTGCTGAAAATATCTTTTGTTACCTGATTTCCTTTTAAGTCCTGTGCTTTAAAATCGCCGACAGCAGCTGTCTTTGAAGCAACAGGCTGTATAGTGTCCTGAGCCCCCAGAGTAGTGTCGTCATCTTTATTTTTATCCAAATCCATTGAATTTGTTTGAGAACATCCGGTAAACACGGATAGAGCAAGCATACTGACCAGTAACAGTGAAGCTAATTTTTTCATTTCATTTCTCCTTTATTTTCATTTATTTAAAATTTTCTTTGTCATCCGTATAGTATTAAGTGAAATTAGATATACAGGAGACTACAGTTAGTATTTCATAAAAATAGGCATTTAAACGAAATAAAATTAGAAATATATAACACAATTATAGCAGCATGGCTGTTCCAAGTGATAACTATTCCGAAAATGAATATTTTAGGAATAGTTACGGATACCCTAAACTAGCTGCGATCATCTTCTCTTTTCAATTTCTTTATGGACTCTTCTATATATTGGTGTACTTCCTCTCTGGGAATATCCAGTGCCATTGAGAATTCGCTGTTCAACAATTCTTCTGCAATTTTTTTAAACTTTTCATCCGTATGCCCCAGGTTTTTGCCTTGGAGTTTAACAGCTTGACGTTTGGCATACACGGATTTCATGATATGGATTAAATCGGTACATTTATGTGAAGACAACAATCTTTTATAGTAGTCTTCCGTAGTCTTATAATTTTGGCTTTCAATAATATTGGCTTCAATGTTGGGAATTTGTCGGATGATTTCCTTTGCTTCAGATTCAGAAACAATTGGTCGCATATAGATTGAGGTGTCTACCGGAATAAATATTTTGCCGTCACTGTATACAGGAGATAGCGTATAATATAATTTATCTTCCAGGATGCCGCCGACATCAGGAATGCCAATTTCATCAACCCTGCAGACACCTTGGTTCCCATAAATAATAAAGTCTCCAATTTTATACATAAATACCTCCTTTTTTAATATATGAAATAAAATGCTCATGGTATACCTTTTTGAAAATATATCTCTATATTCATTTTATCACAAAAATACTACAAAAAGTAAGTAAAAGTTGTTGATTTTTTTAAAATTTATGGTATCATAAAAGATTTAACATTAATTTTGCTGTTTTCTTTCAAAAGCAAGCTTATCCAGGTAGCCTTGGAGAATCAGAACAGCAGCCTGCTTATCAATAACATCTTTCCTTTTTTTCCGGCTTAAGTCAGCTTCGATCAATATTCTTTCGGCCATGACCGTAGTCAGGCGCTCATCCTGAAAGACCACAGCGATATCCGCCATACCGGAGCTTCTTAGCTTGTTTTCAAGCATGGTTTTAAATTCATAGACCTTTTCAGTCTGAATGCTGTCTGTGCCGTCTAATTTTTTAGGAAGGCCGATCACTACTGTATCGCAGTTATACTCCTTTATATAATCCATGATTTTCCCGGCATCTTTTCGGATACCCACCCGGCTTATGGTAGTAATCCCGTTGGCCGTAAGCAATAATTCGTCACTAACTGCGACTCCTATGGTCTTATCGCCCACATCCAGAGCAATTTTTCTCATATATTCATTCCTTTCTTTCTTGTAATATTCACTATAAAAAAATAAGACGGACATGTGTCCGCCCTTTTCTTAGATTGTGTGTTATTTTTTCAGAAATGCCCGCAGCAATTCTTCGACCAAGTCATCTCTCTCAATGTGTCTAATGATATTTCTAGCGTTGTTATGCCCAGTTATGTAGGAAGGATCTCCTGAAAGAATATAACCTACCATTTGGTCGATTGCATTATACCCTTTTTCTTCTAAAGCATCATAAACGGTTTTTAAAATATCTTCTGTTGTTTTTTGGTCACTTTTTTCTGAACTGTTAAACATAATCGTGTTCCTATCCAATCCTACTCACCCTCTTTCCTTGCTTCTTATTATACACATATTTCCATAACCAAAACAACCCTAAATTTTATATTTAATATTGTTGTAATATTTACACAAAATTATTATGAAAATTTATAAAAATAATAAAAAATATTAAAATTTACTAAAATTTATTGAATTAAGGATTCCGCAACCTTAAATGCCTCCTGAATTTTAGAAGGATCCTTTGCACCTGCCTGCGCCATATCAGCTTTTCCGCCGCCGCCGCCACCGGCTGCCGCCGCAATCTGCTTGATCATATTGCCTGCATGGTACCCCTTTTCCAGAAGATCATCTGTAATGGACACCATAAACGTTACCTTTCCGCCGTTTTGTGCAGCAAAGACCAGTATATAACCCTTGTTGGATTTCTTTATATCGTCGGAAATCTGACGGAGGTCATTAATATCATAATCGATAAATTCTTTTGTCAACAGCTTGACATCTCCGATTGTTTTGGCTTCATTCAGGATGGAATCCAGTGAAGAGCTGATAGCATTCTTCTTGATTTCCTCCAGCTCTTTCCTTAAGACCCTGGCTTCCTCGGATAAACTTGAAATCTTTGCAAGCAAACCGCTGGCATTGGTTTTTAAAACATCAGCCGCCTGGTCTATAACCTCTTCTGCTTCCTTCAGCTTATTTACAATTGCCAGTCCTGTAATTGCTTCAATTCTTCTGACACCTGCGGCAACTCCGGATTCACTTACAATTTTAAATGCACCAATTAATCCGGAATTAGCCACATGGGTACCGCCGCAAAGCTCTTTACTGAAATCTCCTACGGATACCACTCGTACCTTATCACCATATTTTTCGCCAAATAAGGCAGTCGCACCGGATTGAACGGCATCCTGCATGGACATTTCTTCTGTGGTAACCGGCAGGAAGTGCATGATTTTGTCATTAACGATCTTTTCTACCGCGATAAGCTGTTCTTTCGTCACAGCCTCGTAATGGTTGAAATCAAAGCGCAGTCCTTCTGCGTTCACACTGGAACCGGCCTGATGTACGTGGCTGCCCACAACCTCTCTAAGAGCCTGCTGGAGTAAATGCGTCGCCGTATGATTCCTTGAAATATGATTTCTGACAGGAACATCGACAAATAACTTCAGCTTATCCCCTACTTTCAATTCGCCGTTTACAATGTTCAGCTTGTGAGCAAAATTTCCTTGAGATTTAGTCACTTCTATCACTTCTGCAGTAAAATGCTCGTTGCAGACTATGCCGTGATCGTAAATCTGACCGCCGCTCTCCGCATAAAAAGGTGTTCTGTCCAGAAGGATCCTTGCATCTTCTCCGACTTTAGCCGTTTGAGAGATAGTTTTATTGCAGAAAATGCCGATTACAGTTCCTTCATCTTCTGTTTTTTCATATCCGGTAAATTCCGTTTTACTGCCTGAGCCAAAATCTAAATTTTCTTCGGCCCAGCCGTCATCATCAACGGATTTTCTGGCTGCTCTTGCCGTTTCCTTCTGATGGAGCATGTTGGCATTGAATCCGTCAATATCGGCGGTACATCCATTTTCAGATAAAATTTCCTGTGTTAATTCCAGCGGGAACCCATACGTATCATAAAGTTTAAATACATTTTCACCGGAAAGCTCTGTCTTGCCTTCTTTTTTCAATGCTTCCACATATTCGGCGATAATAGCCGTACCCTGATCGATGGTTGAACTGAACTTCTCTTCCTCTATGGTAATGATCTTATAAATATATTCTCGTTTTTCCTCCAGCTCCGGATAAGCCCCGCCGGATACTTCAATTACCTTCTTGGACAATTCAGCTAAGAAGGCTCCCTTAATGTTCAGAAGCTTTCCATGCCTTGCCGCCCTTCGCAGGAGCCGTCTAAGAACATATCCCCTGCCTTCATTGCTCGGTATGATTCCATCGGCAATCATGAAGGTTACGGAACGTATATGATCCGTAATGATTCGGATGGATACATCCGTCTTATATTTGCCATTGCCGTATGTCACGCCGGATTTTTCCACAACGGCATCCAGAATATATTTGATGGTATCCACATCAAATATGGAGTCTACCCCCTGCATAATGCAGGCAAGACGCTCCAGACCCATACCGGTATCAATATTCGGATGTGCCAGATTGGTATAGTTGCCTTCCTCATCTCTGGAGAATTGGGTAAATACATGATTCCAGAATTCAACATATCGGTCGCAATCGCATCCCGGTTTACAGTCGGGACTGCCGCAGCCGTATTCTTCCCCTCTGTCAAAGTAAATTTCCGAACAAGGGCCGCATGGACCTGTCCCTATTTCCCAGAAATTATCTTCTTTTCCAAGTCTTACGATTCTTTCCTCAGGCATTCCGATCACATTTTTCCAGATTCCGAAGGCTTCTTCATCATCTTCATAAATGGTGGCCCAAATTTTATCTTCAGGCAATTTTAAGACTTGAGTGATGAATTCCCATCCCCAAGTCAGAGACTCTGTCTTAAAATAATCCCCGAAAGAGAAGCTTCCCAGCATTTCAAAGAACGTACCATGTCTTGCTGTCATGCCCACATTATCGATATCGCCGGTTCGAATACATTTCTGGCAAGTGGTCATCCTTTTGCTTGGCGGAGTCTCCAATCCTGCAAAATAAGGCTTTAACGGTGCCATACCGGAATTTATGATGAGCAGACTCTTGTCCTTTTCAGGAACAAGCGAAAAGCTTTTTCTCTTATAGTGATCTTTGCTGACATAAAAGTTTTGAAATGTCTCTCTGATTTGATTTAATCCCAGTTTTTCCATATATATTTATTCCTCCCGTGAAACAGTATCATGAAATTCATTTTAATGATTTTTATCGTATAACCCAATTATTATACCATGTTTTGTGTTACAATTAAAGAAAATAATGAATAAAACACTAAAGTATACAGAATTTAAACAGGAATTGGAGGGACTATGCGGAAAAATCTTCTCGGAAGCACGGGATTAGAAGTTACTCCGGTGGGATTTGGCGTACTGACTATCGGAAAAACACAATTAAATATGCCGGAATCAGAGGGAGCAGCGGTATTGAGATACGCACTGGAATGCGGTATAAACTTTTTAGATACGGCACAGTATTACGATACGTATCACTACATTAAGCGGGCGTTAAAAGGCACCAATTATGAGCCGATCATCACATCAAAATGTCTGGATCCGTCTTACAGTCAGATGAAATATGCCGTGGAGCAGGCCAGAATGGAAATGAGCAGAGATGTCATCGACATATTTCTGCTCCATGAGGTCAGGAGCGGTGCAGATTGGAAAAATCGATCCGGAGCATGGGAATATCTTCAAGAGGCTAAGTCCAAAGGGCTTATAAAGGCGATCGGGATTTCTACACACCATGTAGATGTGGCGGAACAGGCTGCGGAGGTTCCTGAACTGGATGTGCTCTTCCCGCTGATCAACTTTAGAAGTCTTGGTATCAGAAAAGGAAACGAATTCGGAACTAAGGAGGAAATGGCGGCCGCTATTGAGAAAAATGCTGCTCAAGAAAAAGGCGTGTTTACCATGAAGGTCTTTGGCGGAGGAAATTTGACCGGACATTATCTGGAGGCACTTGATTACGTCAGCACCCTTCCGGGGGTATCCTCCATGATGGTGGGTTTTGGACAGAAGCGGGAAATAGACCGAATGCTTGAATATGTGGGAGGAACTATAGACAGAACGTATATTCCCGACATGACAAAGAAAAAAATTCACATTGATGAAGGAGACTGCGAAGGCTGCGGCAGTTGTATTGAACGTTGTCCCAACCGTGCCATTTTCTTGAATCCTAGAGGGATAGCGGAAGTCGATCATTCAATCTGCCTGACCTGCGGTTATTGTGCGCCGGTCTGCCCTGTGCGGGCTATCCTTTTGTTTTAAGAATGAAAAGTAGATTGGATATATGGTTTTCAGTGATATTTCCTATAGGACAAATAACGGCATATGGCGAAGCCATATGCCTGCAATACCTTTTCATTTTAATACGGAATTGATTAGTTGCAGTATGGCAATCAAAATAGGAATCGCCAGATAAAATATAATGATTTTCCCTGCCAATTCTACCTTTCCTGCGATAGCACCCTCCCCCGAATCCTTGCACAACTGAGAAGTAAAATCCGCAATATAAGCTACGACAAGCACTTTAATGATAATCGGGAAAAAGGTTTTTCCGTATGTAATATTTCCGTATATACTTTGCAGAAAGGTAAATACGGACATGAGTTTCTGCAATGCCAGTGTAAATATGATGATAACCGTTGTGAGCACCACATAAATGGCAAATTCCGGCTTGAAACCCTTCACGATCTGAGAACAGATGACTCCTACAAGGGCTATGAGCGCAATTTTTATGATATCCATAGGTACACCGCCTATAATTGAAATAAGGTTTTTACCGTTTCGAAGAATTCGCTGATCATACGGATAATAAAGAAAAGTACCACCACAATTCCGGCTAAAGTAGTCATGAGAGCATAATCCTCCCGCCCAGCCTTTGCAAGTATTTGATTGATTACTGCGATTGCAATACCTATTCCGGCTATTTTAAATATGATGTCAACATCCATCATCTTTTGTGTCCTCCACCTTCTTATATTAGGATAATAACAAGTGTTAAACCGATAGCAATTCCAAGACTTTTGTACATTTTACCCTTTTTATTATTTTCTTCCGAAGCTTCTTTCAGCTGATTTTCAATTCGTTTATAAGACCGTTGTATTACCGCGCTCTGTCCATAGACATCCGTACCGCCCAGCCCCTTTCCAAGCTCAACGATGGTGTGTATGTCTTCTTCCGTAAAAGAACATGTATCTCCCAGCTCTTTGGAATACCTTATCCAGCTTTCAAGAAAGCTGCAATTGTTTTTCCCTTTTAAATCTGCCGATACTTTAGAAAATAAATCTTTGGCGGCGTGGTTGGCCTTTTCATCCGAAACGATTTCCAAAGCTTCCGGAAGAGGCGTCTTGCGGTATAAGATTTCATCCTCCAAATTTTTCAGTCCGTCCAGAAAGCTTTGCAGATTGGTGACTCTGCACTGATAATCCCGTGCCTTAACATATCCGATGGCACTGCAGATTATAAAAACCAGCGTGTTTAAAATGATATTAATCAAAGCAGCTCTTCCTTTCTGGAAATTTACATAAAATCGTTATCGTTTTCATTTCCGCTTTTATGCGGACTGGAATAAATGATTTCCCGGATGGAGCCGGTTGTAGGTATATTGGACAAGAAAATGATACAGGAGAAGATTCCTCTTTTCACGAGACTCCCTATAGCTGAATTTAAAACATCTTCATAGGAGTTTCCGTGTATGGTAGTAATTAAATTAACTCCTGCACACATGGCTGTTTCTATGGCATAAATGTCGGCACTTTTACCGATTTCGTCTGTGGCAATAATATTGGGGGACATGGCTCGTATCAGCATGATGATTCCCTGCTCTTTTGGACAGCCGTCCAATATGTCCGTACGCGGGCCCAAATCATAACTAGTATTGCCCCTATAACTGCCCGCTATTTCCGACCGCTCATCACATACGCCAACTCGATATCCCTTACAGCTCAGATTCCTTATTAAATCTCTGAGCAGTGTTGTTTTTCCGCATTTAGGCGGTGAAACAATCAGGGTATTATGAACGCTCCCATCCGGTTTCAGAATGCTTTTGATGCATTCATCCGAAGCACCTATGATTTCTCTGCTGCACCTTATATTCAAAGAAGATATGTCTTTAATAAGTTTTACCGTACCCTTTTCAAGAACGACCTTTCCGCATACTCCGGCTCGATGACCGCCTTCAATGGTTATATAACCATTTGCCAATTCGGTTTCGTAAGCATAAAAGGAATAATTCAGCATTCGGTTTATCAGATTATTGAGCATTTCATAATCCACGGCATAGGATATATGATATTCTTCATTTTTCGAAAGGATAGAAATGGGCTGTCCGATTCTAAAGCGGAATTCTTCTGCATTATTAATAATGGCATCGGGTAAAGCCCGAAAAGTTTTTTCCAGATCCTGTGGCATCTTTATCAGTATACTCTCAATATTTTTTTCCATATGTAACACCTCCATATCTTAAAGATATTGCTTGGACAAAAAATTATGATAAAAATTTTAGAGGAGTCAAAAAAAAGACACATTCTCATATGAGAATGTGTTGATATTTCATTATTCTTCCTTTTTCTGATCGTCCTCCTTGCTGGGATCCGGAACAATATACAATTTTACTTTTTCAATTCTGCGTTCTTTTACAGATTCTATTTTGAATACACAGTTTTCATATTCAATCACCCGTTTTCCCTGCTCATCTTCATCCGGTATCTCTCCGAGAAGATCGATCAGAAGACCTCCCAGCGTTTCGCTGTTTTCCGATTGAAGATTTAAATGAAGCTGTTCATCCAAATCATTTAAATTAATAAAGCCGTCTACTATATACGTACTTTCGTCAATTTTTTCGATAGGAAGCTCTTCCTCATCATATTCATCGTCAATGTTTCCCATGACTTCTTCGATGATGTCCTCCATGGTCACAATACCAGAGAATCCGCCGTATTCGTCGATGAGTATGGCAATATGCTGTTTCGAGCTTTGCAGATCAAAAAACAAGGAATCAATATTTTTCGTTTCAGGTACGAAATAAGGTTTTCTTAAAATGGATCGGATATCCACATTTTCAAAGCCGTCTTCTCTGGCCTTGATCAAATAATCTTTGATATGCAGGATACCGATAATGTTATCACTGTCATCTTCATATACCGGAATTCTGGAATACCGGAGTTCCATCAGTTCATCAATATATTCCTCTGTCGGATCATTTATATCGATATAAAAAACATCCGTTCGCGGGGTCATGACTTCGTAAGCCAGCTTATCATCAAAGGCAAAGATGCTGTTGATCATTTTTTTGCCGTTTTCTTTAAGAACACCAGTCTCCTGACCGACCTCCAGCATGGACATGACCTCATCTTCCGAGAATTCTTCATCGTTGGTGTTGGTTTTCTGCCTTGTCAGCTTTAAAATGATATTGACTGAAAAAGATAAGATCCACACAAACGGCTTTGCCACCTTAGACAGGGCGACTATCGGCCGTACGACTAGCATCGCCATACCTTCCGCATGTTGAAGCGCTATTCTTTTCGGGTAAAGCTCTCCCAAAACAAGTGTAACATAAGATAAAATGATGGTGACGACCAGAACAGATATATAGTGACCGTATGGTATCCCTATGTTTGTAAATACTTTACTTAAGTGATCCGACATCCCTACCGCTGCCGATGCACTGGCAAGAAACCCTGCCAACGTAATGGCCACCTGAATCGTGGATAAAAATATATTGGGATTGTCTAATAAATCGCGTACCATTGCAGCTTTCTTATTTCCATCCTGAGCAAGAATTTTAATCCGATTCTTGTTGACCGATACGATCGACATTTCTGCCGCTGCAAAAAAAGCATTGATAAAGATCAAAAATGCTAGAAATATTATTTGTGCCATTACTGGCATACTGGGGTCCGAAGACATTCTTTTTCTCTCCTTTTTAAACATTTAATTGAAAAATTTTTGTCCGCAATTCGCTTTACGAATCGGACAAGTTCATATATGTGATGAATTATATCATCTTATTTTCTTTTACGCAACATAAATCCGGCGGCTACAGGCTGCTTCACCTGAATCTGTAAAAGCTGCTGCGGATGCGGCGCAGATTCTACCGGTTTTCCGCTTTCATCCAGCATGACTTCAAGAATCTGCGTAAAGAACTTTGTATTCGGTCCAAAGATCTCGATTTCTTCGCCGATGCTCATCTTATTTCGTTGCTCCACCAGAGCTAAGCCGGTTTTCGGGTCATAATCCTTCACCAGACCGATAAAGGAATAATCTCTGGTATAAGCACTGGTCTGATAGTCCTGATCTTTATTGGTGGGCCTGTCAAAATAGAATCCCGTAGTAAACTGCCGATGACTGACCTTTTTCAATTCGGTCAACCATTCCTCTTTAAAGCTGTAGTTTTCCGGATCTGCATAATACGCATCAATAGCCTTTCTATAAACGCTCACTACAGTTGCCACGTAGAAAATGCTTTTCATACGCCCTTCTATTTTCGCCGATGCGATTCCTGCATCAATCAACTCAGGAATGTGATCGATCATACATAAATCTCTGGAATTTAAAATATAGGTTCCCCGTTCATCTTCTTCAATGGGAAAATATTCATTGGGTCTTTGTTCTTCCATGAGACTGTATTTCCATCTGCAAGGATGAGCGCACTGCCCCCGGTTGGCATCCCGTTCGATCATGAAGTTGCTTAAAAGACATCGCCCCGAATAGGAAATGCACATAGCACCCTGAACAAAGGCTTCGATTTCCATTTCATCGGGTATGTTGCTGCGAAGCTCCCGAATTTCTTTAAAGGTCAATTCCCTGGCCAGTACAATACGTTTTATTCCCTGCTGGTGCCAGAACTCTGCCGCTTTAAAATTCGTCATGTTTGCCTGAGTGCTCAAGTGAATCTCTGCATTGGGTATGGCTTCCTTGAGTAAAAGCAAGATGCCGGGATCTGAAACTAAAAAAGCATCGAGGTTCAGACCTTTTATTCGGTTCAGATATTCTTCCAAGGGTTTAATATCCTCGTTATGGGCATAGATGTTGATGGTCAGGTAGGCCTTTTTCCCTCTCTCATGGGCATATTCCACTCCTTCC
Source organism: Aminipila luticellarii (assembly GCF_004103735.1). Taxonomy (NCBI): domain Bacteria; kingdom Bacillati; phylum Bacillota; class Clostridia; order Peptostreptococcales; family Anaerovoracaceae; genus Aminipila; species Aminipila luticellarii. The sequence goes on from NZ_CP035281.1 coordinate 1,366,632, forward strand.
CTGATTTCTTCTGCTGTCAGATTGCCGGCTCCTGCCCTTAGGCTGAACATTTCACCGCCAAAGTATACGGCATCCGCACCGTAATCGATTGCTATTTTCAATTTTTCCAAATCCCCGGCCGGGGCTAAAAGTTCTATTTTTTTCATTTCTTCCTCTATATACATAATATATTTACTGTAAATTTATAGGTGTAACATACTGATTGCTAATCCATCTCCCACCGGAACAACAGAAGTGTGGCAATAATCCAATGCATTGATATACTGCACATATTCCCTCATTTTACGGATATTGGTTTTATGTCGTCCATTTACATCGTATTCATCAGAGACAGTCATGGCTTTCATCAGGACATTATCTGACAGGATCACTGCATCCTTCTGAACCAATCTGATGGCGGCATCCCAAAATCGCTTATAGTGGCTTTTGGATGCATCGATAAAAACCATATCAAAGGGCTCAATGCCCTTTTCGTAGAGCTGCTCTATGACCTTTTCCCCATCTCCGAGATAAACTGTTATTCGATCAGATAATCCGAGAAGTTCTATATTATCACGTGCTGTTTGGCAGGTTTCTTCATTATATTCGATTGTTACGATTTTTGTTTCCTCGTAAGCGGCCGCAAAGCAGGAAGACGAGTATCCTACCGCCGTGCCGATTTCCAGGATTCTTTGAGGCTGCTTCATACGAATCAGGTTCAGGATCAAGGTTTCCGTATCTCTGAGGATAATGGGGACTCTGGCCGCCTCTGCCTGTTTGCGCAGCAGCCCCAGAGAAATATTTAAAGGCTTGTACAATTCATCAATATATTGGGTTACTTTATTATTTGTAATATTCATATCCTTCTCCGTTAAAGTGAATGAACATATGCGTTCTTATTTTTTAAGAATTCTTCATACGTATTGGAAAACTTATGTGAACCGTTCTTTTCAGCACTTAATACATAGTAATAGTAGTTGGTATTCGCAGGATATAGAGCGGCTTTGATGGAATCAATTCCCGGAGAACAGATCGGCCCTTGAGGCAGCCCGGTATTCTGATAGGTGTTGTAGGGAGAATCCACTTCCAGATCCTTATAGTTCAACCGTTCCTTATGTTCAGGCAGTGCATACTGCACCGTTGCATCAATCTGCAGGGGCATATTAACGGCTAGTCTGTTATAGATTACACTGGCCACTACCGGTTTTTCGGAGGAAACAAGCGTTTCTTTTTCGATCAAAGAAGCGATCGTTATGATTTTGTACATATCATAGCCCATTTCAGATGCTCTGGTATAATATTCCTCCGGTACAAGCTTATCAAATTGATCCAGCATTTTACCAATAATCTCGTGTTCGCTGGCCGTTGTATAAATATCATAGGTTTCAGGGTATAGAAACCCTTCCAGCCGATTTTCAGTATTTGGTAAAAGGGATATAAACCTATAATCAAACGTACCGGATTTTACTTCTGACAGGAAGGCATCCTTGTTGATCAAGTTTTTGGCAGCAAGCCTGTCTGCGGTCTCTTTTATGGTAAGACCCTCCGGAATCGTAAATCTGCTGGTGTTGGAATCCCCCGATATGATGATTTCCATGATCTGTTCCAGCGGCATGGAGGGAGACAGGGAATATTCTCCCGCTTTATATTTTCCATCGTTCCCATCTATTTTTGACAGCAATTTAAATTTATTTGTACTGGAAATGACTTTTTTCTCTTCCAGTATTTGTCCGATTGTACTGGTTCCAGATCCTTGAGGTATATTTACTGCTATGGCTTTGGTATTATTTTTATCAAAAGGTTTTCCCAGATTCTGCATATAATGCACAAAGCTCCCAATGAAAAGGAGGATGAATACTAAAATGACAGCTATATACGTCTTGCCTGTGGTTCTGCTTGGATTTCTTTTTCCCATAAATACTTCCTCTTTACTAGAAAGGAGCGTGTAAGAACGCCCCTCCTTTTTCATTTATTCAGTTTGTGCTTTATTTAGCTCTTCCTAAATATTCGCCTGTTCTCGTGTCTATCTGAATAACTTCGCCTTCTTCGATAAAAATTGGAACTTGAACAACTGCACCGGTTTCAACCGTAGCTGCTTTTGTTACGTTCGTAGCCGTATCCCCTTTTACGCCCGGTTCTGTTTCAATAACCTTCAAGTTTACAAAGTTAGGAGCTTCCACCATAAATGCGGCACCCTTGTAGAATTTGATGGTGGCGTCATCGTTTTCTCTTAAATATTTAATGGCATCCTCGACCTGTTCTTGCATTAGCGGAACCTGTTCAAATGTTTCCTGATCCATGAAGTAATAAAGTTCACCGTCATTATATAAGTATTGCATCTGTTTTGTCTCAATATGAGCCTTAGGGAATTTATCATTCGGGTTAAAAGCCTCTTCTCTGGTAGCACCCGTAAGAATATTTTTATATTTTGTTCTTACAAAGGCAGCACCTTTACCCGGCTTTACATGCTGAAAGTCTAAAACAACATGCGGCTCACCATTTAATTCAAAAGTAATACCTTTTCTAAAATCACTTGCGTATAACATATTTTACTCCTTTATAATTTCGTGTCAACTAACTAAAAACCATGGTTTTTAGAGAATTTTAAGTCTTTTTATAGATTTTACGGTATTTATTATACCAAAAGTTGTAACAATTGCCAAGTCCTCAATATTTCATAAGAAGAGTTCAGGGGGCTACCTCTCCTACTGATTATTTCCCAGATTGATTACTTCTCCCAGGATCTTATAGATATCATTCATCATTAGGGAAAATCGAAGCTCCGCCTGCAGATATTGTGCGGCAAGGGGATCACTCATCATGATCCCATAGAGCTGCTGTACCTGACCCGTAAATTCTTCGTCTATTTCTTGGCCCAATATTTGTTTTGTCTGCATTTCCATCTGCTTTGCCTGAAAGTCATTGATCATTTCAGTTATTTCACTGTTTTGGGAAACCGTGGCCTTGATGGCCTCATACTGTTTTAACTCTTCTGAATTCTTAATTTCTGTAGCCAGTGCTCTGGCCGCATCATATACGTTCATTCATTATACCTCCAAGAATATAGGCAGTATGACAGGGCTTCTCTTTGTCTGCTTATAGATAAAGCTTCTGAGATCATCCCTTACTGCTGATTTAAGAGCATTCCAATCCTTAATGTTTTCGTCACAGCATTTATTCAGCGTATTGGCCACCAGATTTCTGGCCTGTTCGATCAGGTTTTCATTTTCTCTCACATATACAAAGCCTCTGGAAATAATGTCAGGACCGGAGCATATGGTACCGGATGACCTGTCAATCGCAGCAACTACGATGATGAGCCCGGATTCTGAAAGAAGCTTTCTGTCGCGGAGTACGATATTTCCCACATCTCCTACACCAAGGCCGTCCACATATACCGCCTGTGAAGGAACCTCTTCTTTAAGGATTTCGGCTTTATTGGCTGTTACGTTAAGCACATTGCCATTTTCTAATATAAAGATATTATCCGGATCTTCTCCCAGGCTTTCAGCAATTTGTGCGTGACGCTTCAGATGACGGTATTCCCCGTGTACAGGCATGAAGAACTTTGGCTTGATCAACGAATGCATTAATTTCAATTCTTCTTCGCAGGCGTGTCCCGAAACGTGGATATCCGCTATATCCGAATAGATTACTTCCGCCCCTTTTTCAAAGAGCTTATTGACCACATTGGAAACGGTTTTTTCATTTCCCGGTACCGGACTGGAGGATAAAATCACCATGTCTCCTTTTTTTATGGTCACTGCCTTATGGTCATTGGATGCCATTCTTGCAAGTGCAGACATAGGCTCGCCCTGACTTCCGGTGGTGATGATTACCAGCTCCTTGTCCGGAATATTTTTTGTTTTATTAATATCCACTAGTACATTTGCAGGTACATTGAGATATCCCAGCTCCATGGCGATATTAACGACGTTTACCATGCTTCTGCCCGATATGGCCACCTTACGGCCCACCTTAACGGCATTGTCAATAATTCTCTGCACCCTGTGCACATTGGAAGAGAAGGTCGCAATAATAATTCTCGCTTCAGAATTTCTGAAAATATTTTCAAGGGTAATACCTACGGTCTGTTCCGACATGGAGTAACCGGGTCTTGTGGCATTCGTGCTGTCACAAAGCATGAGCTGAACTCCCTTAGATCCCAGCTCTGCCAGTCTGGCGAAATCCATGGGTGCTCCGCCTATAGGGGTGTAGTCAATTTTAAAGTCACCGGTATGGAAAACCCTTCCCACCGGCGTTTCGATGCACCAGCAGATAGCATCCGCTACCGAATGGGTGCTTCGAATGGCTTCCGCGTTAAAAACACCCAGCTGAACCTTGTCGCCGTGAGCCACCGTGTTGAGATTCCCTTTAATTCCGTGCTCCTTCAGTTTATTTTCTACCAATCCTAAAGTGAGTCTGGTTCCATAAATAGGAACATTGATCTGCTTAAGCAGATAAGGAATCGCTCCGATGTGGTCTTCATGACCATGTGTCAATATCACACCTCTGACCTTTTCCTTGTTTTTTACAACATAGGCAAAATCAGGGATTACGATATCAATTCCGTACATTTCGTCTTCCGGAAAGGACATTCCACAGTCAATAATAATAATATCATCCTTGTACTCCAATACGGTCATGTTTTTTCCGATCTCATTTAATCCGCCAATTGGAATAACGCGAAGTGGACTGCCGTTCTTTCTGTTAGTTCTTTTTCTCATTCTTTCTCCGTTCTACTTTGCTATGAAATTTACTTTACAACGATATTTAGTAGCTTATTTGGTACTGCAACAACTTTAACAATGTTTTTTCCTTCTATTAAAGCTTTAACTTTTTCGTTCTCCATCGCAGCCTTTTCAAAAGCTGACTTATCCAAGTTATTTGTAACGTTCATCTTTTCTTTAACTTTTCCATTTATTTGGATAACGATTTCTACAGTATCTTTTATCATGGCCGCTTCATCATACTTTGGCCAGCTGATTTTGTGAACCGATTCATTATGTCCCAAGCTCTGCCACATTTCTTCGCAGACATGAGGGGTAAATGGAGATAAGATCAACACCAAGTTTTCAACCGCAGCTTTTAGAAGCCCCAAGTTGATATTTTCGTTTTCCTTGTATCGATACATTTCATTTACCATTTCCATAATGGAACTGATTGCCGTATTAAAGCTAAATCGGCCGCCAACATCTTCTGAAACCTTTTTTATAGTTGTATTCATTTCAAAAGCTAAAGATTTATCTTCTTCTGTTTCTAAAATATATGAATTCGGGGCATGTTTTATAACATCCGTCAGTTCATAAACCAATCTGTATACTCTGTTCAGGAACCTGTAGCTTCCTTCTACACCAGCATCGGACCAATCCAGCTCTCTTTCAGGCGGTGCAGCAAATAAAATAAAGAGTCTTGCTGTATCTGCTCCGTATTTTTCAATAATTTCTGCAGGGCTTACCACATTTCCGATGGATTTTGACATTTTTTTACCATCCTTGATGACCATGCCCTGAGTCAGTAAGTTCTCAAAAGGTTCTTCATTGGTCGTGTATCCCAAATCATAAAGAGCCATTTGGAAGAATCTTGCATACATTAAGTGCAGGATCGCATGCTCTACTCCGCCAATATATTGATCCACATTCATCCAGTATTTTTGCTTTTCCTTTGAAAAAGCTTCTTTATCATTTTTTGCGTCTGTGTATCTTAAAAAATACCAGGAAGAATCCAAGAAAGTATCCATGGTGTCCATTTCTCTTCTGGCAGGTTTTCCACATTTAGGGCATACGGCCTTTGCAAAGGTTTTACTTGTTGTAAGAGGAGATTCTCCTTTTCCCGTAAACTCCACATCCGTGGGCAGTAAGACAGGCAGGTTCTCTTCTTTTTCCGGAACCCATCCGCAGTCGTCGCAATAAATCATAGGAATAGGAGCACCCCAATATCTCTGTCTTGAAATCAGCCAATCTCGAAGTCTGTAATTAATGGACTTCTTGCCGATTCCCTTTTCTTCCAGATAATCAACGACCTTGGAAATGGCTTCTTTATTGTTCATACCGGTGAACATCTCTGAATTAATCATTTTACCTTCCGCTACAAAGGCTTCGGTCAGGTGATGAATGTCTATAGAAGGATCCTCGGATTCTACTACCGGAATGATTTCACAGTCAAATTTCTTGGCAAATTCAAAGTCTCTCTGATCGTGAGCAGGTACGGCCATAATAGCCCCTGTTCCGTAGTCCATCAGAACATAATCAGAAATAAAGATCGGAACCTTCTTTCCGTTTAACGGATTGATGGCATATCTGCCGATAAATACACCCGTTTTTTCATTGGTAGTGGAGGTTCTTTCAATATCAGACTTATGCTGGATTTCATCCAGATATTTTTCAACCTCCGCCTCTTTTCCGCTACCCTCTGCAAGCTTCTTTACATATGGGTGTTCCGGTGCAAGTACCATGTAGGTCACTCCATACAGCGTATCCGGTCTGGTGGTAAAAATGGTGAGTTTTTCATCAAATCCGTCAATATGAAAATCGACTTCAGCACCGACACTCTTTCCAATCCAGTTTTTCTGCATGATCTTGACTTTGCTGGGCCAGCCCTCCATCTTATCCAGATTATTGAGAAGCCGATCTGCATAGTCTGTAATTTTCAAATACCATTGGGATAGTTCTTTTTTGCCTACCACGGTACCGCAGCGTTCACAGCAGCCATTGACTACCTGCTCATTTGCCAGTACTGTCTGGCAGCTTGGACACCAGTTTACCGGATTTTCTTTTTTATAAGCCAAGCCTTTGTTATAAAATTGGATAAATATCCACTGCATCCACTTATAATATTCGGGGCGGCAAGTAGCCACTTCTCTATCCCAATCATAAGAAAAGCCCAGTGCCTTTAACTGCTGTGTCATCTCCGCAATGTTGTCTGTCGTCCATTTTGCAGGAGCAATTCCGTGCTTAATGGCAGCATTTTCCGCAGGCAGGCCAAAGGAATCATATCCCATGGGATGCAGGACATTAAATCCGGCCATGGTCTTATATCTGGCAATAACGTCACCTATGGAGTAGTTTCTCACATGTCCCATATGTAATTTTCCGGACGGATACGGAAACATTTCCAGCACATAATATTTTTCTTTGCTTTCATCTTCAGAAGTAGCAAAAACTTTATTTTCTTCCCAGTACTTCTGCCATTTTTTTTCAATTTCTCTGAAGTTGTACTTTTCTAACATCCATTAATCCTCCAAATCAAGTTCTAAAAATTCGCAATCACCCCAGACCTTTTCAATATTGTATCTCTGGCGCATTTCAGTGGTTAAAACATTTACAATGACATCCCCATAGTCCATGAGAATCCATCCCGAACTGGGCTGTCCTTCTATATTCTTTGCAATAATGCCGTTTTTTGCAAATTCATCGTCAATATCATCACTTAGGGACTTTATCTGTCTTTCGCTGCTTCCGGAGGCCAACACGAAAAAGTCAGCAAATGAGGATTTGACGCTAATATCAATACATGCGATATCCTGTGCTTTTTTCTGGTCTAAAACCTTAGCTGCCAGTAATGCAATTTCTTTACCGTTCATCTAAAATCTCCTTTAAATTTTTAATTCTTTCAAATAATCTCTTGCTTTTATAGTATCTTCATCTAAATAGGAATGCTGTGACCGGACATAATCAATTGTTCTGGTCAGCGATAACATACAAGCTTCATCTAAGTTCTCAAATGCTGCTTTTCTCAACTCTTCTACTCCGGGATAGTCCCGGTTGGGTTCTATGGCATCCGCCAAATAGATGATTTTTTCAAGCTGCGACATACGGGCTCTTCCGGTCGTATGGTAACGGACAGCATTTAAAATATCTTTATCCTTGATACCATACTCTTTTTCCATGATCGCAGCAGTCACTTTGCCGTGAGCCAGATTTCTGTTATTTAAATATCTGGGATCTAAATGAAACTGCTCCACATAGCGGTTCATATCCTGTTCGGATAATTCCCGGAACATATCGTGAAACAAAGCGGCCAGTTCCGTTTTTTCAAGATCTGCCCCATATCGTAATGCTAATTTTAAAGCGGTTTCTTTTACAGCGTAAATGTGGCGTTTTCTTTTTTCTGATAAATTTTTTTCAATGTAATCACTTATATAGTCCGTTTTCATGGATATACCTTTCTACAGACTCCGGAACAAGATTTTTAATACTTTTGCCTGCTTTTACAGCACTCTTGATCTCCGTTGAAGAGATCGGCAATTCTTTATTGTTCAATAATACAACATTAGTATTATAGACTGCTCTTATCCTGTCTATACAGCATTTTAATTCTTCTTCTTTATAACCCGGCCTGCTGCCAACAGCAAAACTGGATTCTGTCAGTAATTCTTCCGCTTTATGCCAGAGCTCAATGCTTAAAAAAGAGTCTGTGCCTAAAATGAAAAAAACTTCTGTGTTATCATAGAGGGCTTTGACCTGATTTAAGGTGTTGGCCGTGTATGAAATTTCATCACTTTCCAGCTCCGCATAGGAAATTTCAACATCATTCATCCCGCGCAGCGCCAGTTCCAGCATCTTTACTCTGTGCTTTTCGGAGGTAACCTTTCTGTTCAATTTAAAAGGCTGGTATTTTGCAGGAATAAAGATCACTTTGTCCAGATTTAATTCCTTTTTTGCCTGTAAAGCCAGCCCCATATGTCCGAAATGAACCGGATCAAAGCTTCCCCCAAAGATTCCTATTTTTCTCATAACCTCTCCGTTTATACAGGGATGAAATCTATTCCCTGATATTGATACTAAGTTCTTCCAGTTGATCCTCCGGCACGCCGGTAGGAGCGTCACTGACCATGCATTGTGCCGCCTGATTCTTAGGGAACGCCATCACTTCTCTGATGCTGTGTTCGCCGGATAGGAGCATCACCAGTCTGTCCAGCCCATAAGCCAGGCCGCCGTGAGGAGGAGTACCGTATTTAAAGGCCTCCAGTAAGAAACCGAACTTGGTTTCACAGACCTCTTTACTCAATCCCAGCACTTCAAACATTTTAGATTGAAGCTTTTTATCGTGGATTCGGATACTGCCGCCTCCCAGTTCCACACCGTTTAAAACGATGTCATAAGCCAGTGCCTTGACCTTTCCCGGCTGAGAATCCAGCATGGGAACATCCTCCGGCTTAGGACAGGTAAACGGGTGGTGCATAGCCGAATAAGAATCGGTTTCATCATCGTATTCAAACAGAGGGAAATCCACGACCCAGAGGAAGTTGAACTGCTTATCGTTCAGAAGTCCCAGTCTTCCCGCAATCTCTCTTCTGAGGAAGCCAAGGGTGTCAAATACGATTTTAGGCTTATCTGCGGCAATAAGAATTAAGTCACCCGGTTTGGCATCAAATACAGCGGCAATTTCTGAAAGCTGTTCCTGTGTAAAAAATTTATTAACAGAAGAATTGATTTCTCCGTCCCCTATTCTCATCCATACCAGACCCTTGGCACCATAATGCTTGGAAGCGTCTGTCAGCTTATCCAGATCCTTTCTGCTGAAATGCTCCGAACCGCCGTTGATATTGATTCCTCTTACGTCGCCTTTCTTCTCCAGTGCATCAGCAAATACCTTAAATTCAGTGCCAGCTACCACCTCATTCAGCTTTTTCAGCTCAAATCCAAATCTGGTATCCGGTTTATCACTTCCGTATCTCTCCATAGCTTCATCGTAAGGAAGTCTCAGAAATGGAGTCTGAATGTCCACATGCATGATCTCCTTCATCAGCTTTTTCAAAAAACCTTCCTGAATTTCAATGACGTCATCCACATCCACAAAGGACATCTCCAGATCGATCTGTGTAAATTCAGGCTGTCTGTCTGCTCTCAGGTCTTCATCTCTGAAACACCTGGCGATCTGCATATATCGATCGGAGCCGCCTACCATTAAAAGCTGTTTAAACAGCTGCGGGGATTGGGGCAGGGCATAAAATTTCCCCGGATTTACCCGGCTTGGTACCAGATAGTCTCTTGCGCCTTCCGGGGTCGGCTTGTTGAGAATCGGCGTTTCGATTTCCGTAAAGCCCTGACTGTCAAAATAATCTCTGGCAAGCTTCGTAATATTATGTCTGAAAGTTAAATTCTTCTGCATCTTTACTTTTCTTAAATCCAAATATCGATACTTTAGCCTCAAATTCTCATCTACATTATCATCATCTTTAATATAAATCGGCGGAGTATCTGCTTCGGAATAAATCACCAGATCATTGGCAAAGACTTCGATATCTCCGGTAGAAATCTCCGGATTTTTGGACTGTCTTTCTTTTACCATACCCTTTATGCCTACAACATATTCACTTCTAAGGCTGTCCGCTTTTTCAAAAATATCCTGAGGAATCTTGTCATCAAAGACAACCTGAACAATTCCAGTTTTGTCTCTTAAATCACAGAAAATAAGGCCTCCCAGATTTCTTCTTTTCTGAATCCATCCATTTAATACAACATTTTCATGAATATTGCCTGAATTCAAAACGCCGCACATATGTGTCCTTTTAAAAACATTGCTCATTTTATATCTCCTATCTTATTTTTTTAATTCCTCAATAATCTTATCGATCGCAACGACCCGCTGCTCCGACGTAGCCATGGTCTTAATGGACAGCATTCCCTCTTGAAGCTCATTATCCCCGATTACGACCGTATATTTGGCATGAATTCTATCCGCATATTTAAATTGTCCCTTAAAATTTCGAGCCAGCAGATCCATTTCAGCTTTAATTCCCTCCTGCCTGATTTTTCGAAGAAGGGAAAGGCCGTATTCTTTAGCGGGTTCCCCCATTACGGCAATAAATACATCGACAGATTCCGGCTCCGGAATCATGATTTCATTGGCTTCCATGGTAAGGAGCAGCCTTTCGATGCCAAGACCGAAACCGACACCGGGTGTCGCTGGTCCGCCCAGCTGCTCGATTAGATGATCGTAACGGCCTCCGCCGCACACAGTTCCCTGTGCTCCGATTTTATTGGATACGAACTCAAAAGCAGTCTTCGTATAGTAATCAAGTCCCCTGACGATGCCGGGATCCACGATGAAGTCAATGCCCATAGCCGTCAGATCCTTTTGCAGCGTCTTAAAAGCTTCCTTGCAATCATCACATAAATAATCCAGCATGACAGGCGCTCCCTTTACAAGCTCCTGACAGGTTTCTGACTTGCAATCCAGTATTCTCATAGGATTTCTGTCATAACGTCCCTTACAGGTATCGCAAAGCTGATCATATTTAGGTTTTAGAAATTCTCTTAAAGCCGTCCTGTGCTTTTCTCTGCATTTTGGGCAGCCGATACTGTTAATTCGCAGTTCCAAATCCCTGATTCCAAGGGAACTTAAAAAATCAGAAGCAAGACAAATGACTTCTGCATCTGCCATCATGTTGTCTGTTCCGAAAACTTCAATACCTAACTGGTGGAATTCTCTAAGCCTTCCGGATTGTGGCTTTTCATATCTAAAACAGGGAATGTCATAATACATTTTAGTCGGCTGAACCTCAGCAAAGAGTTTGTGTTCCACAAAAGCTCTTACAACAGGGGATGTACCCTCAGGCTTTAGCGTAATGCTTCTCTTTGCATAATCTTCAAAGCTATACATCTGTTTTTCTACGATATCCGTAGTATCCCCAACACCTCTTTTAAATAATTCAGTATGCTCAAAAATAGGAGTTCTTATTTCTTTAAATCCATATCTCTGACATATATCGGCAAAGGCTTTTTCAACAAAATGCCATTTGTACACCTGATTCGGCAAAATATCTTTTGTGCCCTTTGGCGCATTGGTCAACATTCAAATTACCTCCTAAATAAATTGTCATCTTTTCTCCGAAGCATTTCCTCTAATCTCGATATGTATATTTCAAAATTTGATACATTCGGAACCCGTTCCAACCGGTTTTCCGTCGGATAATATACTTTTGATATTCCGCCGGCACCCAGTGCAACGATGGTCTGATGTTCTTCCATGATTCGTATATTATAAATGCCTTCGCAGCCCGGTCTGGCATAACCCACATTCTCCAGACTGCCGGCCATATGTTTCTGTCTGTAAAGATAATACGGCTTGTAATTCTGTTTATAGAGCTTGTCCTTGGACAGGGCAAGCATGTCCTTCACATTAAGAGCCTGCTTATAATGAAACTCTTTATCCAAATCTATTAATCTGGAAGCTCTTTTTACAGCTAAGGTATGTACTGTAATATTTTCTGCTCCCAGTCCAATCATAGTATCCACCGTATTTTCAAAGTCCTGAAGTGTTTCTTCCGGAAGTCCGGCGATAATATCCGTATTAATAATGGGAATTCCCGCATTTCTTGCCATTTCAAAAGCGTTTATAAAGTCACTGCTGCTGTGGGAACGTCCGATCAGCTCTAAGGTTTTATCTTTCATTGTCTGAGGATTGATGCTGATACGGCCTACTCCATTTTCTTTTAACACGTGAAGCTTTTCCGGAGTGATTGTATCCGGCCGGCCTGCTTCTACGGTAAATTCTTTGACCCTCGTCCAGTCATAAGCTTTTCTTATCTCGCCTAATAAGGCATTAAGCTGCTCCGCCGTAAGAGTTGTAGGAGTACCCCCTCCTATGTATACTGATTCCGGATACATGCCAGTTCTTTTCATTTTTTCGCCGGTATACCGGATTTCTTTGTGTAAGGCATCCAGATATTCTTGAATTTTATCAGGCTTTGACTGGTTTGACGTGAACGAGCAATATAAGCATCTGGTCGGGCAGAAAGGAATGCCTATATAAAGTCCGACCTCATTGGGCACTGGTGTGTCCAAAATTTCCCGTTGAATGCGGTATGTATTGCATATCAAGGAAATCTTTTCATCATTAAAAAGGTAAAAATTTTTAAGAGTGTCTAGGACCTTATCCATAGAACCCAGCTTATTCAACAGTTCACCCACAAGCTTTACCGGCCTTACCCCGGTGTGTATCCCCCATTCGGGGCTCTTTCCGGTCAGCTCGGATAAGGTTCGGTACAAGGCTTGTTTCAGTGCATTTTTTTCTGTTTCATCAAATTCCAGCAGTCGTTCTGCTTTTTCGCTTTCATCTGCAACATCTTTCTTGTCAGAATCACAAAGCAAAATATAATCTTCCGGCCTGAGAAAAACTTTAATCAGTTCATCATATTCGTATTTATTTGTTATCCCGTTTAATATTATTTTATACAAATGGATTGCTCCTCTTTTCCAGTCCGATATTGGTGGATCCCATATGACCCGGATAAACAACCGTGTCATCGGGAAGAGTGAACAATTTCGTATGAATGGAATTCTTCAGTTGAGGGAAAGAGCCCCCCGGAAAATCTGTTCGGCCGATAGACTGCTGAAATAACGTGTCTCCGCTGAACAGTACATTGCCCACTAAAATGCACATACCTCCGGGAGTATGCCCCGGTGTGTGAAGAAAGGTAAGGGTCATGCCGCCAATTTCCAGCGTATCCTTATCCTCTACCCATAAATCTGCTTTTAACTCGATTTTTCTCCCGCAGCAATCCTCCGACATATTAAATGCAGAATCTGCAAGAAGATCTTTTTCGTGAATACACGCCACCAGCTCTGCACCCGGAAATAAAGACAGGTATTCTTTTACTCCCCCAATATGATCACCATGTCCGTGAGTCAGGATGACGTATTGAACGTCACAGCCATCCTTTTTTATCAGGTCTGCCATCCTCGGACTAAATCCGCCGGGGTCTACGATAAATCCTTTATTTGTGTTTTCATCCCGTACATAATATGTGTTTGCTCCTAATGCACCACTGGGAATACAATTAATCTGCATATACTCTCCACCTTTTAAAATAACTTTTTACTATCCAGTAATATGGTTACAGGCCCGTCGTTGTTGATTCTCACAAGCATGTCTGCCTGAAAGACTCCCTCTCCTGTAAAAATTCCTTTTTCTTTTATCTGGCGAACAAATTCGTCATAAAGTTCTTTTGCTTTTTCCGGTCTTGCGGCTTTTATAAAGCTGGGTCGTTTCCCTTTTCTGGCATCCCCCAGCAAAGTAAACTGAGAAACCGCAAGCACCTGACCTCCCACATCCATTAGAGAAAGGTTCATTTTTTCATGTTCATCCTCAAAAATACGTAAACCGGAAACCTTGTCTGCAATATAGCGAACATCGGCGATGTCATCTGCTTCCTCCACGCCTAACAATACCACAAATCCTTTTTTTATAGAACCTGTGATCTCTCCGTCCACCGTTACATCAGCATCCGTTACTCTTTGCACAACTGCTCTCATGCCGCCTCCCAACGCAATAGTTTATATAATATTTTTATAGTAAACAAAATTAGGTAACTGCTCTGTATACATCCGCCACACCCGGTACGCTCCGTAAGGAACGTAAGACCTTTTCCATTTGATTTGTATTTGAAATAGAAAGAGTCATGGTGATATTAATGATCTGATCCTTTGCACTCTTGGCATTTACACCTGTAATGTGAACATCCATGTCCTCACAGACTCTCGATAAATCTGAAAAGAGCCCTTTTCGATCCTCGGAAAGAATACAGATATCTGCATTGTAGGACTGGCTGGCCTCATTGGCATCCCATTCCACTTCAATCAGTCTGTTTCGCTCCATTTCCGGCATCTTCAACACATTAACGCAGTCCCTCCTATGTACCGAAATCCCGCGGCCTTTTGTGATAAAGCCGACAATTTCATCTCCCGGTACAGGATTGCAGCATTTTGAAAAACGGATCAGGAGATTATCGACGCCTTTTACGGAAACGCCGGTCTGGTTCTTTTCTTTATGCGTTTTTTTCTTCTTTTCATTTACCGTAATATTGCTAATGTCATTTTCATTTTTTTTCAGCTCTTCCTGTTTTTCCTCATGGAAATAGCCGATCAGATTGATGGCTGCTCTTCCCAAAAAGGCACCGCCGTAGCTGAGCTGTGTGAACAGATCATCGTGGGAGGTAAGATTAAAGCTCTTTATCAGCCGGTTGATATAAGAATTTTTCATGACCTGAACCGGATCATATCCTTTTTTCTTCAAATATCTTTCTAAAAGCTCTTTGCCTTTTTCTATGCTGTCCGATTTATTTTCTTTCTTTAAAAAGCTTCGGATTTTATTTCTTGCGTGGCTGCTCTTTGCAATTTTAAGCCAGTCTGCACTTGGCCCTTTGGAGTTTGAAGACGTAACGATTTCAACAATATTACCGTTCTCAAGCCGGTGATCGATGGGAACCATCTTGCCGTTTACCTTAGCACCAACGCATTTATACCCTACGGCAGAATGGATTTTGAAAGCAAAATCCAGTGGTGTGGAGCCTGCCGGCAATTCGATTACGTCGCCTGCAGGAGTAAATACAAATACCTGACTGGCAAATAAGTCTACCTTCAAGGTCTCCATGAACTCTTTCGGATCGTTCATTTCTTTCTGCCATTCCAGGGTCTGCCGCAGCCAGGCCAGTTTTACTTCTTCCCCGTTCATCTGCTTGGAAGAAATTCCTTCTTTATATTTCCAATGAGCTGCAATACCCAGCTCTGCCACCCGGTGCATATCATAGGTCCGTATTTGGATTTCAAAGGGATCGCCATTATCGCCTATCACCGTCGTATGCAGGGATTGATACATGTTTGGCTTGGGCATGGCAATATAGTCCTTGAACCGTCCCGGTATGG
Organism: Aminipila luticellarii; assembly: GCF_004103735.1. NCBI lineage: Bacteria > Bacillati > Bacillota > Clostridia > Peptostreptococcales > Anaerovoracaceae > Aminipila > Aminipila luticellarii. The sequence continues at coordinate 1,382,261 of NZ_CP035281.1, forward strand.
GTTTCCACATGGTATGGACCACACCGAGGACGGCATAACAATCCTTTATGGTATCCACTATAATTCGAACAGCGGTCAAATCAAATATCTCATCGATTTGTTTGTGCTGATATTTCATTTTTTTATAAATGCTGTAGAAATGTTTCGACCTTCCGGTAATATCATAGTGGATTTTAAGATCGTCCAGGCTTTTTCTGATTTCCTCAATGACCTGATTGATGACCTCTTCTCGTTCTTCTTTTTTCGCTTTTACGGCATCCACCAGTTCATAATAGGCATCCTTGTCAAGACATTTAAGTGCAATGTCTTCCAGCTCAAATTTCATGGCATAGATACCGAGCCTGCTGGCCAGCGGCGCATAGATCTCTAAAGTTTCCTTGCATTTATCGATGATTTTACTCTCGTTCATATAGTTAATGGTTCGGAGATTATGAAGTCTGTCCGCTAATTTGATAATCAGAACCCGGATATCTTTAGACATGGCCAGAAACATCTTTCTGAGGTTTTCAGCCTGTCTTTCTTCCTTGCTTTCAAAAACAATAGAACTCAGTTTGGTTACTCCGTCTACCAACAGCAGGACTTCTTCACCAAACTCTTCTTTTAGTTCTTCTTTTGTGTATGGAGTATCCTCAACGACATCATGAAGCAGACCTGCAACAATCGTATTTTCATCCATACCAAGCTCAGCCAATATTTTTGCGACTGCAACCGGATGAATCAAATACGGTTCTCCAGATTTTCTTAGTTGCCCTTCATGCATTTCTTCTGCTTTTTTATAAGCCTTGCTTATCAACTCTACATCGTAATGAGGGTTAATAGCTAAAAGGTCGTTTAAAAATTGTTCCATACTTAACATATAACCTTCCTATTAATATGATTTTTTTGATTTCTTTCCCTTATATTTACTGCCGTCCGAACCCTTAGCTAATTCATAGTAAATTGGACTGCACATGAAAATAGAGGAAAGTGTTCCCACTATAACACCTATGAACAGCGGCAGCATGAATTCTCTGATGGAATTTGAAGCCAGAATGAACATTGGAATCAAAACGATCAATACAGTAGACGATGTCATAATAGAACGTCCCAGCGTCTCATTAATACTGTAGTCGATCAGTTCTTCCAACTGTTTTTTCTTCATTATACCCAAATTTTCCCGGATTCTATCAAATATTACAATCGTATCATTGGTGGAATATCCTAAGACCGTCAGAACACCCGCGATGAACGGATTGTTTATGGTCACGTGGAACATGCCGTATAAGGCAATAACCGTAAGGACATCGTGCAGTACACCTGCGATAGCGGCAACACCAAATTTCCATTCAAATCTGAAATTAATATAAATCAACATGGCGATACAGGAAATAACCACTGCTTTCACTGCATTAGCGCGAAGATCCTTGCCCACAGAAGGCCCGAACTGTTCCACGGATACCACATTCTTTTCTGTAATGCCAAAGTCCTTATTGAACTGTGTGATTACTTTATTTCGGTCGGCATTGTCCAGTGAAGCTGTTGTCTTGATGATGATCTCCGAATTGTTCGCACCGGAATAAATCAGCTCAGATGCGTCAATTCCAACAGTCTTTAGAGAACTCTCCACCTTAGAAAGGTCGACCTGTTTTTCCATATTGAATTGCATCATGGTACCGCCTGTGAAGTCAATACCGTAGTTATATCCTCGGATGCCGCCTACAATAAGACCGGATAGGATAATACATGCAGCAACAATATAGTATATTTTTCTGTGTTTAATAAAGTGAAATTGTTTTTTGATATAGTGCTTTGGTGTATTATCTTCATTCATGCCATAGTACTTTTTAGCACTCCAACGTTTTGATTCACTGGTCAGTGTTAAGAACAGCTGCGTTACGAGAGTAGCTGTGAACAAGCTGGCAATGATACCAAGAAGCAGGGTAATGGCAAAGCCTTTAACCGGACCTGTACCAAGCTGGTACAGCACGATAGACGCAATGATCGTCGTACAGTGCGAATCGATAATCGTATTTAAGGCTCGTCTGAATCCGGAATGTACCGCTACTCTTACAGTTTTTCCGGTTGCAATTTCTTCTCGGATTCTGGTGAAAATAATAACGTTTGCATCAACCGCCATACCGACTGAAATAATGAAACCTCCGATACCCGGCAGGGTCAGAACCGTACCCATCAGACCCATTGCCCAAAGAACAAGGATTACATATAAAAGTAAAGCGATATCTGCTGCAACACCCATAATTCCATAAAATGCAAGCATAATAAATAAAATCAAGAAAATAGCAATAATACCTGCGATAACACTTTCTTCAAAAGCGTTATAACCGATCGTTGCAGATTGTGTGGACGTGTTCACCTCTTCCAATGCCACCGGAAGAGATCCTCCTCTGATCAATGCGGAAAGGTTTGTTGCTTCGTCCTGAGGGAAACCGCCGGTTCCTCCCGTAATGATAGCCTGTCCGTTCTGAATGACCGAGTTTACAACCGGGGCAGAAATGATCTGATTGTCCAAAACGATGGCAATAGCTCTTGCGTTCACGCCTTCCATCTGAGGTTGTACCGCTCCGGACATGGCTTTCTGTGTGGCCTGTGCAAAGGCTTCCGTACCGGCCTTATTAAATTCTAAAGAAACAGCGTATCCGCCGTTTTCCTTGTCCGTTGTGATACCGGCATCCTTGACCATGCTTCCGTCAAGCACTTTGGTTCCGTCTGCTAAAAAGAATTGCAGCTGAGCCGTTCTGCCGATCTGCTTAATCGCTTCATCGGCATCATCCGCTCCCGGCAGTTCAACTCGAATTCTCTTCTGACCTTCAATGGTTACAATCGGTTCAGACAGCCCCATCTGGTTTACTCGCTGCTCAATAACTGCCTGCGTTTGTTCCATTAATTTTCTCAAGTTATCACCGGTGGCGTCTGTCTTTGCTTCCATTACTACATAAACACCGCCCTCGATGTCAAGTCCCAGCTTTATTTTATCTTTAATGGCCGGAACAGGTCCGGCACCCCATATAGTTATTGCCCATCCCAGCACAATAATAATAATTGTAAAGACTGCTAAAGCTTTTTTCATTTGTGCACTCATTTTAATTTTCCCCTCTATTTTGTAAATTTGTACCGTACAGGCTGCACGGCCGCATGAAAAGTACTTCATACCATTTTACTACTTTTTGTGTATTTCTACAAGCATAATCCTACTTGAAAGTCGCTATTTTTTCGCATTTACACCAATTATACCGCCGATACCTCCAAGGGCTACCGGAAATAAATACGGTGCATGAAAACTGTTCAGAGATAAATCCTGAAAGTACGTGCAGTTTATGCCGAATACAATTAGAAACACAAACACAGCCGACAGCCCTACCGCGGATAAAAGTCCTCTTTTTCCGATGAGCCTTCCCGAGAATATACCCAGAAACAAGGTCGCAGCACACATGGCTGCCATCAGATACTGCATGGAAAACTGTTCAGGCACGGATGTAAATTTAATCAAACATGTGACAAGAATCGTTAAAACAAAAAATATAATAAAGGCGATTAAGTAGCCCTTCAATAATTTATAAATATAGTTCATATTCTTCCCTCCTACTATATACAAATTTACGCAGAGATTTATATAAGTATATTGATTTTTAAGGAGAATCAGAACTAAACCTTTTATGCAATTAAAAAGATATTTCTGATTGTATAAAAAAAAACCCTGCAAGATTTGCAGGGTAAGTAAACTTTTTTATTTTTCTTCAGCTTCTTGTTCAGCCGGTACATTTTCTGTAATCACTTTTTCTTCCTCAACAGGAACTGGTTTTTCTTCTTCAGCAACCGTCTTCTTCAATTTCTTCGGCAGTGACTTTTTAGAAGCCTCCTGACTTTCCTCAACAGGCTTTGCCTTCTTTGAAGAAGCTTTTGAATCACTATTACTGCTTATGACTTTGGAAACGGACCATTTCATCATTTCAAATTTAAGCTTTTCGGCTCCGACTTGGATAACAATGGTCTCCTCTTTGACTTTAACCACTTTTCCGCAAAGGCCGCCGATCGTGATAATCTCATCACCTGCTTTGATACCGTTTCTCATCTCGTTAATGGCTTTTTCTTTCTTCTTTTGCGGTCGGATTAGTAAAAAGTACATGATTACAATTAAAAGAACCAACGGCAATAAATTTTGGTATAAAGATCCCATTTCGTACATCCTCCTTGGTAATATCTCGAATCAAAAATCGATTTGACTTGTTCCATAAAAATGGTGCCGGCGATGGGGGTCGAACCCATACGGTGTTGCCACCACGGGATTTTGAGTCCCGCACGTCTGCCAATTCCATCACGCCGGCGCATTATTATTAATATATCATAATCTTTGTCTGATTTCAAGTACAAATATATTTATTTATACTATTAAATGGTGCGCCCGACCAGACTCGAACTGGTACGATTGCTCACACGCCCCTCAAACGTGCGCGTCTGCCATTCCGCCACGGGCGCAAACCACAAATCACGAAGATTATAATAGCATAGTTACGAAAGAAAGTAAAGAGAATGTTATTGATTTTCAGAATTATTATTCTCTGCTGAATCTACGACTTTAGGTGTTTCTGTCACAGGATATCTGCAATACCAATTTTCACAATCTTCATAGAAATTATTGAACATATATCGGTTGCTATTTCCGCTCAAGCTTTGTGCCGTCAATGCTCCGTAGGTTTTATACACGATACAGTAATATGGCACTTCATCTATTAAGATGGCTTTCAGAGACTTCATATCTTCTATTTTCTGTTCCGGTGTTATTCCGGATTTCATTTTATCCAGAAGTCTGTCTGCTTTTTTATTGGAATATCCGATGAGGTTATTGTAATTGGAATGTAAAAGAGTTCTCAAATCATAGGTCTCATTGATTTTCATTCCGCCTACAAATAAATCATAATCCTTTGCATGCAGTTTATTATTAAAATCCTCTTGATCCGCGGCATAAATGATCCGGCTTGAAACAGATAATTTATCCATCGAGGTCTTAATAGCTTCTGCCACTGTTTTTCTGCTTAAATCCCCGCCGTTCACCAAAATATTTACCGTAAGCTCCTTTTCATTTTCATCTTCCAGATATCCGTTTTCATCCCGATCCGCATACTTTGCCTCGGCCAGCAGCTTTGCCGCCTTCTTTAAGTCATACTTATACGGATCACCGGTATTTTTAATGCCCAAATACCCCGGGAAATATATCGTGTCACAGGCAACGCCATTTTTATAATAAGCGCTTTCGTTTAAGGCCTTTATATCCACCGCATAGGCGATGGCCTTTCTGACCTTCTTGTCGGCCATGGATTCTCTTGAAAAATTAAACCCAATGACCTCCGCTTCATTTGAAACAAAGTTTTGACAAGAAACCTTTTTATCTGCAATCAGCGTATCTCTGGAAAGCTCCTGCAGACAGCCCATGGAAAGATTGCTGACCTCTAGCAGAGGAAGCACGTCATCCTTTTCCGGCAAGACAGTAAAGGATAAAGTATTCTTCGGTTCGGTACCATCATAATACTCGTTTGGAATCAAATCCAGCTGGGAAATGTCGTTATAGCTTTTAACCGCATAGGGTCCGGAACCTATTGGCACAAAATCGGTCGAAACCACTTTGGAAGCCTGATATTTTCCGAAGTTTTTTTCGGAGACAATAGGAAACACAAAGTTTTCCATGGAAACATCACTTTTATTTTTAAAGTACACGACCACGGAATACCGATCCGATTTTCCTGCGGAGACCGATTTAATATTAGAAACATAGCTGCCGTAAATGGTATTGTTAGAAGCTGCCGCCGCTATATAATTGTCGATGGAGTATTTTACATCCTCACCCGTTACATTCGTTCCGTTGCTGAAATACGAGTCGGGTCTTATACGAATGGTTACAGACTCTTTATCGGACGCATATTCATAGCTTTCCGCCAGTTGATTGGTCAGAGATAAGTGATCATCCAAAGAAAACAGGCTCTCAAAAAGCAGCTTGCTGATCTGATACGTATCAGAATCTTTTGAAGTGACCGGATTTAAGGTCCTGACCTTTTCCATAGGCAGCTTAACCGTCTGAGATTCCGTGTAGACCACCTTTTCTTCATTTGATTTATTTAATAAGTGATATACCTGACCATGCTGGCTATAGACGATTATTCCGATTAAAAGAACGCACGTCAACCCTATAATTAACACTTTTTTGATCATTTTTTTATTTTCCCCGTTTAATTTTTCAATAATTTATCAATTTGCTCATATAAAGCCTTCTGTGTGGTAGAGTTGTTTAAAATATGATTGGCTCTCTGATACTGCTCCTGCCTGTTCATTTGATTTTCTATCCGTGCCAGTACAGCCTCTCTCGTCGAATCATCCCTTTTTATCACCCGCTCTACCCTGACTTCATCCGCTGCATCCACCACCCAAATTTCATTGGATTCTTTATCTAATCCGGCTTCAAAAAGCAGGGGTGCATCAATAAAAATTATTTCTTTGCCGCTCTTTTCATAGGTTTGGATTTTTTCCAGAATCACCCGGACAATTTCTTGCAGCATGATTTGATCCAGCTTGGCTTTTTCTTCTTTATGGGTAAACGCGAGCTCTGCTAATCTGCTTCGGTTTAAACTGCCGTCACCGTTCAAAATGCTGCTGCCAAAACTTCCCACCAACTTTTTTAGCACTGTTGAATCCGGTTTTACAATCTGCCTTGCTATTTCATCCGCATCAATAATCGAATAGCCCTTTTGTGATAAATATCTTGAAACAGTGGATTTTCCGCTTCCAATACCGCCCGTTAGCCCTATTATTTTCATCACCGTACACCTTTTCTATTTTAGATTATACCAGTTATGCCCCTGATTCAATTCCACGGCCAGCTTTATTTTCAGATCCATGGCCTGCTCCATGCAGTCTCTCAAGAGAACTTTGATTTCCTCCTGTTCTTCCTCTGCCGTTTCAAGAATCAATTCGTCATGCACCTGTAAAATTAATCTGGATTTTACCTTTCGTTTATTCAGCTCCCGATACACATGTATCATTGCCAGCTTGATAATATCCGCAGCACTTCCCTGAATAGGCGTATTCATAGCCAGCCTTTCCCCTAATTGCCGAACCATATAATTACTCGCGTTGATTTCATGAATGGTTCTTTTTCTGCCCATAATAGTCGTCGCATAGCCTTTTTCTCGGCAAAATTGAATCTGTTCGTCCATAAAGAGCTTTACATTTGTATTGGTCTTAAAGTATTCGTCAATATATCTTTCAGCTTCTTTTCGCGTAATGTGCAGCTCTTCTGAAAGTCCAAAGCCGCTCATGCCATATATAACGCCAAAGTTTACCGCCTTGGCATTGCTTCGCTGGAGTGCCGTGACATCCTCCTCCGGTACTTTAAAAACTCTGGCGGCGGTAATTCTGTGAATATCGTCTCCGTGATTAAAGGCGTCGATCAAATGCTGCTCTTCCGACATATGAGCCAGAACCCTAAGCTCGATTTGAGAATAATCCGCACCGACTAAGGTAAAATGATCTTCTGATATAAATGCTTTTCTGAGCTTTCTTCCAAGCTCCTGTTTAATCGGAATATTTTGAAGGTTTGGTTCGGTACAGCTTATTCTTCCTGTAGCTGTTACTGTCTGTTGGAAATGGGCATGAATTCTTCCATCCTCATGAACCAAAGGAAGCAGACCGTCAATGTACGTTCCCTTTAGCTTGGACAGAGTCCTGTATTCCAGGATACATGGAATAATATCGTGTTCGTCTTTTATTTTCTCCAAAATTTCTGCACTGGTCGAATAACCCCGTTTGGTTTTCTTTCCCGCAGGCAGCCCCATTTTTTCAAATAAAATCGTTCCAAGCTGTACCGGCGAATTAATATTGAATTCTTCTCCGGCATATTCATAAATTTTATGGGTAAGCACCTCCAGCTGCTCTGAGATAGATTTTCCAGCTGTTATCAGTTCTTCCTTATCCAGCTTAAATCCATAACATTCCATAGAAGCCATCGGTTCAATCAATGGAAGCTCTACCTTGTAGTATACGTTCTCTAACTCTTCCCGCTTCAGCATGGCTTCCTGAATAAACCGCATTTCTTCAAGAGTTTCAGCCCATTTTGCAGTATATTCCAAATAGCTTTGGCTTGCATCTGTGAAAAGATTTAATTGGCCGTTGGCCGCCATAAATTCTTCTTCATTTTCAATCTCTGTATGAAGCAATTCAAAAGCTACGGTCTTTAATTCATAATTGCTTTTGGATGGATCCAAAACATATTGTGCTATGGCACAATCGAAAATAGTGTTAAAGAAATATCCCTGCTCAGCCACATTTTTTATAAGATTTTCATGAATCAGGGCTGTTAAGAGCACATAGTAGTCGTTTATTAAATAATACCCATATATTTTTAATCTTTTTTCTACTGCTTGAGCGGCAAAAGACTGGAGTATTTTATTATTTTCATCACATTTTATAAAAGCAGTCTTTTCTGTTGACATAATTCCAATTCCGTAAACAGTTGGCGCAGATTTATGGTTTTTATCCGAATATACTTTTAGGGCAACCTCTTCCTGAGACTTTAATTCTGCAAAAAACTGTTCTAATTCCTGCAAGGAAGAAATTTTGACCTGTTTTCTCTCTTTCCTCTCAAATTTCTTATCCTCTCCATTCAATTCAGCCAGTTTTTCGTTGGCTGCTTTAAGGTCGGTTGCTTTTAATCGCTTTAAGAAACTGTTGAACTCCAGTTTCACATACAGCTCCACCAGCTTTTCATAATCCGGTTCTTCCATCCGATACTCTGAGAAATCCATATCGATGGGTACATGGGTATTGATCGTTGCCAGCCTCTTGCTCATAACAGCCAGCTGTGCATTTTCTTCAATTCTTTCTTTAAGCTTCCCTTTCGGCATCTTTTCCACCTGGTTCAGAAGATTCTCTACAGAACCATATTCCAAAATCAGTTTTTGAGCCGTTTTTTCACCCACACCGGGGATTCCCGGAATATTGTCCGACTGATCGCCCATCAAACCTTTACAATCAATAAATTGTGTGGGAGTAAAGCCGTATTTATCCATAAAAGCGTTCTGGTCATAGAGTTCAAACTCTGATATGCCCTTTCGGGTGATTAAAACATTTGTCCTGTCCGTAGCAAGCTGCAGCGCATCCTTATCGCCGGTGATGATCAAAGGCTCCAGATCTTCCTCTTCTGCCGTTCTCGCAATCGTTCCAATCAAATCGTCCGCTTCATAGCCTTCCAGTTCGACCATTTTAATGTTCATGGCACTCAGTACTTCCTTTAAAAGCGGGAGCTGCATGGCCAGCTCAGGGGGCATTTTTTTTCTTCCTGCTTTATAGTCCTCATACTCCAGATGTCTGAAAGTAGGCGCCTTTTTATCAAAGGTCACGACCATATAAGCCGGTTCGTAATCGTTTTCTATTTTTGTGAGCATATTAAGAAAACCGTACACTCCTTGAGTATACAGTCCGTCTTTCGTCATCATAGGCCTCTGCATGGCATAATATGCCCTATTTATTAAACTGTTCCCATCTATAATTATGATTCTTTTTTCCATAACCTACCATCCTGGCCGCAATATACGGCGTTTTCTTTTATTTCTTGTCCATCCGAATTCGTCGTGATAATGGTGATCTCAATGATCCACATGCTTCCTTCTTCATTCTGAGTACAAGAATTCACTTCGTAGCGGCTTTCAGCCAAAACTTGATGAAGCTGCTCTAAATAACCGTTCAGTTCTTTATCCTCTGCCTGTAAGGTTATCGATTTAAACAGTTGAGGATTTTCTGCCGTATTTTGGCCTTCATCCGCCTGGCTTTCTATTGGATCCCTTTGTACAGGAACATTCTCTTTTTGAGCCTCTCCTGCTTTCTCAGTATTCAAGTCCGTCCGGTCCGCTTTAGCTGCCTGTTCTGTTTGAGAAGCTGCTACTGCTTTCTTTTCAACTGCTGAGTCGTGATTGCCTGTAGCCTTTTCAGAGGGGATGTACGCCTTATTTAACGAATCACTGGCGTTTTGTGCCTTTTTATCCGAAACCTCAGCAGTATCTTTGGACTCCCCCTTCTGCTGGACATCCTTCTCCGCTTGATTGCTATAGGATACATCTTGTTTATTAAAGTCATCTAAATTATTATTATACAATATAACCGAGAATAAACCAACCAGAAAAACTGCTGCCAGAGAATAGATTCTTTTCCAATGTATTTTTTTCCTGCCATCCGCATGAGGCATTTTAGAAGCTCTGATCTGCCTCCCCTCAGCAGCCAGTGCTTCGTGAAGTCTTTGGTTGAACCGTTCAGGGACAGGGACATCCTTTAGACTTGATAAATCAGCCATCATATGCTGCAATTCTTCTGCGGTTTGTTTACAATGCGGACATTTTTCTATATGCTCCCGCATTTCTTCCATTTTTTCCTCATCTAGTTCGTGATCTATAAATGCAGATAATAAGTCTTCTGCTTCCGGACAAGTCATATGATATCTCCTTCCCTTAAAATTATTTTCTTTATTTTAGACACCATCGAAATGATTTTTGTTCCATGCATCCTTTTACCTTATGTAATATTCTCCTTCAAAATCACGAATCCCGGATTTTCAGATTGTTCAAATAGATTTCTTTTAAGTTTTTTCTGGCTCTCGATATACGAGACTTGACCGTTCCTATGGAGCATTCCAGTATCTCTGAAATTTGTTCATAGGAAAGTCCCGTTATATCCCTTAAAATAATTATTTTTTTGTGTTCTTCCGGTATTTTGTCAAGACACGTTAGGATATATGCACTCTCTTCCCTGTTCAGCATCATTTCCTCCGGCGGAGGTGCGCCATCCGGAATATCCAGCTCTGCTCCTGCCGGATGATCTTCCGATTCCATGGATACTTCCCTGTATTTCTTTTTCTTTTTCCTTAAGAAGTCATAACAGGCATTGACAACAATCCGATATACCCAGGTCTCAAACTTGCTTTCTTCATTAAAGTTTTTTAAATGCCGGAATATTTTTATGAAGCTTTCCTGTAATACATCCATGGCATCATTCTCATCCTTGACATACCGCAATGCGATATTATAAGCCTTTCCTTTGCACGACAAAAGGAGGGTCTCAAAGCTACCCTCGTCTCCTTCTTTCGCCCGTTTGATTAATGCTCGTTCTTCTTCCGAAATCATGGTGTCATGCTCTTTTCAATCTGTGCGTTTTATGATAAAATACAAAGTTAATATACTATTTGTTCTTTAAACAGTTCGTATTTAAACAACCTGTTAAAGACAAATATATTTTATTATAACAAAATTCATGTATATAACACAAGGAGATTATCAATATGTACGATTATCATACCCATTCTTCTTTCTCGGATGACTGCGTCATACCCGCCGAAGATATGATTCAGGCCGCCATACAAAAAGGAGTAAAGGAGTTAGCCATAACAGATCATTACGACCCGGACTATCCGGACCCCCAGTACCCTTTCGTTATCGATTTTAACAAATATCATGACACTTTATTGAAAGTAGAAAAAACATATAAAAATCAAATTAAGATTATTAAAGGACTGGAAATAGGCATTCAGCACGGTGAGACTTTAGAAAAATGTAAGACGGCCGCAAAAGCGTTTCCCTATGACTTTCTCATCGGCTCTTTCCACTGTACGGATCACAAAGACCTGTATACAGGATATTTTACGGAAGGAGTGGATATTCCCAAGGCCTTTGAACGCTATTATGAATACGCGTATGAATGTTTAAAAAGTTATACTGATTTTGATGTAATGGGACACATCAACGTAGTCGACCGATATGTTCCTTTTGATCAAATTCCAAAATATAAACCGTATATGGATATGATCCATGATATTTTAAAAAGGCTTATCGAAAATGGAAAAGGAATTGAATTTAATTCTTCCTGTTACAGATATCTTAAAAATGGACGAACCACCCCTACTTTGGAAATCCTGTCTCTATACAGGAAGCTGGGCGGAGAAATTATCACTTTTGGATCGGATTCACATGATCCCGCCTGTATTGCCGATCATTATAATGAGGTCATGGAGCTCCTTAAATCCATTGGATTTCATTATATTTCAACTTTTGAGAATAGAGAGGTTCATTTTGTCCGTATCTGAGATTAAAATTTGAAATATTTGGTATGATATACAGTATTCAAGCTTAAGAGAGGTTTATAACGACCTATAAATAAGGAGAATAACGAATTTATGACTTATTTGATAAATATTATTATTGTGCTGATTCTTGTCTTTTTTAATGCCTTTTTTGTTGCTACGGAATTTGCCATGGTAAAGGTAAGAAAATCTCGAATAGAAACTTTAGTCAATGATGGGAATAGCAGCGCCAGACATACGCTGACCATTGTGAACGGCTTAAATTCTTATTTGTCTGCATGTCAGCTGGGAATCACCTTAGCGTCTTTAGGACTGGGCTGGGTGGGAGAACCGGCTGTGGCAAAAATGATGGAGCCGTTGTTTTCATTGTTTCACCTATCGGACAGTTTAGTTCATTCCATTTCCTTTATCGTGGGATTCTCCTTGATAACAGCCTTTCATATCGTGCTTGGAGAGCTGGTTCCGAAATCTTTAGCCATCGTCAACACAGAAAGAATTGCGCTATATACCGCTCTTCCTTTAATTCTGTTCTATAAGGCCACCTACCCTATTATGTGGGCCTTTAACCATACCACAAGTTTTGTTTTAAAGCTGTTCGGACTTTCACAGGCAAACGAGCATGAGGAAGCACATACAGATGAAGAAATCAAGCTGTTGGTCGAAGAAAGCTATAAGCATGGACTGGTAGACAAGACCGAATTGTCTCTCATCGATAATATCTTTGATTTTTCTGAGAAAACGGTAACCGATGTGATGATACCCCGAACCGATATGGAATGTATCTTCACCGAGAATTCTTTTGATGAGGTTTTAGCCTTTGCCATGGAAAAACAGTTGACCAGATACCCGGTCTGCCAAAAGGATAAAGATCACGTACTGGGGTTCATCCACATCAAAGATTTGTACAAACAGAAGATCATTGGTTCAGATCAAAAAATAGAACCTATTATCCGAGAAGTGAATTTTGTTCCGGAGTCCATGTCCATCAGCGAACTGCTCAAAATATTCAAGAAGGAAAAGACCCAGCTTGCTGTCATTATTGACGAATATGGCGGGACAAGCGGATTAGTGACCGTGGAAGATATTTTAGAAGAAATCGTCGGCGAACTTCAGGATGAATTCAATGCGGAAACACCCGATATCATTACAAATGAAGACGGGAGCTATATCGTAGACGGAAAGGTTCATCTGGAGGAAATCAGTGAACGGCTGGAGATGGATATTGAAGAAGAAAATATTGATACCATCGGAGGCTGGATTTATTCACAGCTAAGCTCCGCTCCGCAGCCCAATGATAAAATACTGTATCAAAATTATGAATTTACCATATTGAGCTGTGATCAGAGAAGAATCAAACAAATATGGATAAAAAAACAACTCCCATAATCCGCAATCCGCCGAAATAAAATCCGGCGGATTTTTTGTATAAGAGTTGTTCCTGTTTCCATTTTTTTAAAGTCGATAAAAATCGGAGGCCGCTTTTAAGCCATACGCCGGTTTGGCATGGAGGACTGCGTTGTTGATGGCTTTGGCCATCACGTTGGCCGCCAAAGCTCCCAAAGAATCCGGTGCCACTTCTACTTCCCCGGTAGCCATCACAAAGATGGAGTCTCCGTCGGCGGAAGTATGAACGGGTCGAATGGCTCTGGCATATCCATTATGAGAAATAGAAGCCAGCTTATTGGCCTGAGGCTTCGTCAGCTTCGCATTGGTGATGATACATCCGATAGTGGTATTTCCGCTGAATACATTTCTGGATGCGGATATTTCAGAGAACATGATTTCCTCTGTACTTACAATTTCCGTTTTATCCTCACTTAAAATTCCCGCAAGCCTTTTACCGGTATCTACGTCCAGAACATCTCCCAATGCATTTACAGCTACTACAGCCGCACACTGCACGTCTCCTGCCTGTACGGCATAGATGCCAAGACCGCTCTTCATCAGCCGTTCGATTCCCAGATATTTTCCGACAGTAGCTCCGGTGCCGGCTCCCACATTGCCCTGCTCCGGCATATTTTTTTCCGAAGCCGCACAGGCTGCATACCCCATCTCTTTATCCGGTCTGCAGGTTCGGTTCCCCACGACCAAATCAAATAGGGATGCTCCGCATACAATAGGTACGACTCCTACCCCCACATCAAATCCGATATTCTTCTCCTCCAGATACGCCATAGCTCCGGAACAGGCATCCAAACCGTAGGCACTGCCCCCGCTCAGCATGACACAATGGATCTGCTGAACCATATTTTCAGATTTTAAAAGATCGGTTTCTCTGGTAGCGGGGCCTCCTCCCCGAACATCAGCACCTGCCCATGCTCCCTTTTCACATATAATGGCTGTACAGCCCGTGCCTCCTTCGGCAGACTGCGCATGCCCCACCCGGATCCCTTTTATTTCATTTATATTGATCTCCTTCATAGAAATAATCCTCCTGATTTTTCCTTTTAACTTTATTCTATTACGCTATAATTCGAATGGCAAGAACTAATGCCTGTATGACACCCACGATTGCTTCCCCGCCAAGCAGACCTGACGCAATAATGGAACCCGTACCCTTTTTTTCAAAGTCAGGAAAGGCTTTATCTGCAAAGAATCGGAGCATCCCACCTATGAATGCGGTAGCAGACAGATAAAAAGGCAGGTAAACGCCTAATCCCAAGGTCATGACCGGGAAATTGACGCAGTATAATATGGTGGCGGCAACAAGTCCGATCACAAAGGCCGGAACATTTGATATCCCCCCTACCATAGCTGCCACTGCACTGGCCTGAGCTGCCGGAAATACTTCCGTACCGAACACATCCGCCCCGTATGCATCTACTATAACAAGCAATACGGCTACGGACACCACCGCACCTATAATGGAGCCAACAGCCTCTGCGATCCACTGGGCTTTCGGATCGGTCTTTAATATATAGCCCGCCTTAAAGTCGTTCATGATGTCCCCTACAAGGCCGCAGGCTACGGCTACCGCTGCCGCTACGAAAAATGCCTCCGTCTGCCCGATAGAGGAAACCGCTTTGGCGGCAATCAATACAATGATTCCAAAAATCTCCATAGGGTTAATACCGGACTGCCCAACACATTGTGCTGACATAGCTGTGGCTACCCACACGCCCAGTATGGTCACGATAGAAGCTGCCACGCCCATATGAGCCCATACAGTGAAAAGAAAAGCTAACAGGACCATAACGATCGGAGCCCATCGAAGAGGTATGATACTGTCCCCTATGCTGTCTTTTTTAAACATGGCACCAAATATTTCTTTGGATTGAGGTAATATTCCCTTTAGGATAATTCCCAAACCAGTTCCCACCATTAAACCGATTCCCAAAGATGCTTTTATGGAAGAAGCCGTGGCTGCATCCCATATGCCAAAATGCTGTCCGCCTATCAATATACCGAAATCTCCTATTACAGCACCCAGAAACCAAATGCCGATAAAGACCGGGCCGATTATGTAGCCCACCGAAATAAGCATCGGAGAAAGCCAGATTCCTCCTCCGGAGCCATAGGAAAGCATTTTAGAGTTCATAAAGGTTGCCGGAATTTTATGAAAAACATCTCTTAACAACGTAAAAACAGCTGCAAGACCCATCGATGAAAACAGTACGACCGCTTTTTTTCCGCCAGCATCCCCGACGAGCAGGGCCTCTGCTGCTGCCTGTCCCATAGGATAAGGCAAGGCCTTGGTCACAACAAAATATTTTCGAATCATGGCAGTAAAAATCAATCCCAGCAATACACCGCCCACGGTTATTACAATAAGGGTCATCGGGTTGATTTCTGCCTGCTTGTTCAACATCCAAATTCCCGGCAGAGTAAAAGCCAGACCGCCTGCTACCATTGCGCCTGCCGACATGGCAGTATGGGTCACATTGATTTCATTTATGTTGGTATGACCGCACGCTTTGAGTGCAAACATGGAGACAAGGGCAACAAACATAATCGGCCATGGTAAAGAGCTCAGCTTTAACGCTACAAACATAGAGCTCATGGTCAGAATAACGGCCCCAAGGCTGCCGATAATCAAGCTTCTTGGGGTTAATTGTTCTCTAAAAGAACTCGCGTACTTTACTTTCGTGTTTTGTGAAGACATTTTTTCCTCCTTGTAATAAGAAATGTCCGCCTCTCCTTGTAAAAGTTCTTTCTCACTTGAGTGAACTAAAAAAGCAGCCTCATTAAATAAGCTGCCCATATTTCTGAAACTGAAAACACAAAAAATAAAAGATTTTTTGCATTTTTCTTGGTATGTCAGTCCCATTCCTTAGGATATAGGCTTCTTTGATATAAATTAAATAAGAAATAACGAAGGTGGTACAGTTAAAAGCTTTATACTGTCCACGTTAGTCAATATAACACAAATAAAAAGACAATTCAATACCCAGAGTAAGAATTGTCTTATGTTATGTAATATACTGTATACAAAGTTTTTTTCTAACAAAAATCCCGACATGCCGTCAGGTGATAATTCACACCCTATCAGTAGATAGGGGGGTACCCTGCTTCCGCTTCTGCCTTCCACTGCAAAGGAGGCTTGACATAGGCTGCAAAGACTCGGATTCCCAAGGTCACAGTGTAGGTTGAATTATACTACCTTAACGAACACTTCAGGATTTCTTGCATTTATATTATATGACTATTATACTATTTCATTCAGATTTTGCAATAGGAACAGCATAGTATGTTCTGGAAAAAGATTTATTCAAACTCTTCCAGATCCAATGAACAGTTATGGTGAACCTTCTGAACATCATCGTTATCTTCCAGTATATCGATCATCTTCTTCAGCTTCTTGATATCGTGTTCGTCGGACGGTGCAGACTCCATGGACGGAACATATTCAATATCCGATTCGAGCAGTTCATATCCGGCTGCGGTCAATGCACTGTGTACATCGGTGTAGACGGCAGGTTCTGTTTGTATTTCAAAAGAATCTTCATGAACGATCATATCTTCCGCTCCCGCTTCAAGGGCTGCTTCCATCAGGACATCTTCATCTACACGATCCGTTTTTTCAATAATCAGAACACCCTTTCTGGCAAACATATAGGATACGCATCCCGGTGCTCCAAGGTTTCCGCCGAACTTGTCAAAAGTCGATCGTACCGCCGCCGTAGTTCGGTTCTTATTGTCCGTCAGAGCTTCCACAATAACGGCAACTCCGCCTACGCCGTAGCCTTCAAAGTTCAATTCTTCATATGTCTCGCCTTCCAGTTCGCCGGTTCCCTTTTTTATGGCTCTGTTAATATTATCGTTTGGCAAATTAATGCTCTTAGCTTTTTCGATTGCCACCTTAAGTGACGCATTGTATTCCGGATCTCCACCGTTCTTAGCAGCTACCGTGATAGCTCTAGAGTATTTTGTAAATACTGCAGCTCTTTTTGAATCCTGTGCTGCTTTACGTCCTGCGATTGTACCGTGTCTTCCCATGGAGACACCTCCTAACTTCTTTAAATTTCAACTTAAATATTATACTACTTTTTCTTCTTGATTGCAATCTGACTTTTCCATGTTTTTATAAGCAGTAGCCATCATCAATTTAATTCTGTTAAGCTGGTTCACATCGCTGGCTCCCGGATCATAATCGATAGCAACAATATTTGCATAGGCATTATACTTTCTCAGCGCTTTCATCATTCCTTTTCCGGTCACATGGTTCGGAAGGCATCCGAAGGGCTGCAGACAAGCAATATTATTCACACCGCTGTCGATAAGCTCCAGCATTTCACCGGTAAGAAGCCATCCTTCTCCGCACTGATTTCCTAAAGAAATCAACTGCTGGGCCTTCTTTGCGGTATCCTCGATAAAGTGCGGGCTGGTGAACCGTTTACTTTCATCGAGAGCCTGCCTTGCAGGCTGTCTGACCCATTCGATGAATTTGATAGCCACCTTATTCATCACCATCGTGCTGTATCGCCCTGCTAAATGTTTAAAATTAAACTCCTTGCTATACATTCCATATAGGAAGAAATCCATCAGATCCAAGACCACTGCTTCTCCGCCTTCATCTTCAATGATTTTTACAATATCATTATTTGCGGTTGGGTGATATTTAACCAAAATTTCTCCCACTACACCTATTTTAGGCTTTTCAATGTCGTTGAGCGGTAGATTATCAAACTCGTGAACCATTTGTTTGATCAGATGCTTATACTGCACAACACTGCCGTTTTTCATATTTTTGCAGATGATCCGAGACCATTTTTCATAAAGCTGATCTGCTGATCCGGGCACCTTTTCATACGGTCTGGTTGCATACAGTACACGCATTAACGTGTCTCCATACACAGCTCCTATGAGAATCCTTTTTATCATCGGTACAGTAAGCTTAAAGCCGCTATTTTTCTCCAGTCCTACCAGATTAAAGGAGATCACTGGAACTTGCTCCATTTTTAAATCAATTAAAGCTTTACGCAGCAAGGATACATAGTTGCTGGCACGGCAGCCTCCGCCTGTCTGGGACATGAACACCGCTGTTTTATTTAAATCATACTTACCGGATTTCAATTCGGAGATAATCTGACCCAGCGTTACAATCGTCGGATAGCAGGCATCATTATTAATATATCTCAGTCCTTCATCCACCGCATGCTTATCCACCGAAGGAAGCAGTCGAACCTGATATCCGCACTTTTCCATGGCCGGTGCAATAAATTGGAAATGGATTGGCGACATTTGAGGAACCAAAATGGTATAATCCTTCCTCATTTCCTTTGTAAAGAATTTTCGCACGAACTTACTGTCCCCGTCGGTATGTTTGACATTATTTTTATCCCGTTCTTCGATGGCTGCTTTCAGCGAGCGGATTCGTATTTTAGCCGCTCCTAAATTAGAGCCTTCATCAATTTTCAAAACCGTATACATTTTATTGCTGCTTTTCATGATCTCTTCTACCTGATCCGTCGTCACAGCATCCAGTCCGCATCCGAAAGAATTTAATTGGATCAGTTCCATATCATCATCCTTGCTGGCCACTACTGCAGCCTTATACAGCCTTGAGTGGTATACCCACTGATCCAGCACGCGGATAGGCCGATTCAGCTTTGCCAAATGTGTCACAGAGTCCTCTGTTAATACCACCATATCAAAAGAATTGATCAATTTGTCTATTCCATGGTTTACTTCCGGATCTAAGTGGTATGGTCTGCCGGATAATATAATGCATTTCTTGTTGTTTTTCTTTGCATACCGGATTGCATTTGCTCCCTGTTTTTTTACATCATCCTTGAACCGCTTGTTTTCTATTCGGCCCTTTTTAACAGCTTTTGCCACTTCGGCATAGGAAATTCCTAAACCTTTGAGAACGCTGTAAAGTTCATTAACTAAGCTGAGGTCATTGTCATAAGGTAAAAATGGATGCGTAAACGTAACACTCTCTTCTTCAAAGAGTTCATCCATATTATTGCCTATGACCTCCGGATAGGTGGCAACGATCGGACAATTATAGTGATTCGGTGCACCTTCATCCTCATTCACCTCATAATTGATGCTCGGATAAAAAATCCATTTGATTCCCTGCTCCACTAACCACTTGATGTGACCGTGAACCATCTTTGCCGGATAGCAGGCCGTATCAGAAGAAATGGTCTCCATTCCCTGCTCATACAAAGCCTTTGAAGACGGCGGAGAAAGGATCACTCTAAAGCCCAAACTTGTGAAAAAAGCAAACCAGAATGGATAATTTTCATACATGTTAAGCACTCTCGGTATACCCACCACGCCGCGTTTTGCATATACTTCCGCAGTCGGTTCATAGGAGAAAAGCCTTTTATACTTATATTCATACATATTTGGAAGCTCATCCTGGTCCTTTTCCTTCCCTGCCCCCTTATCACACCTGTTACCGGTTACGAACTTTTCGCCGGTGTTAAATTTATTAATCGTCAGTAAGCACTGGTTTTCGCATTTTTTACATCTTGCATGAGAATTCATTACCGTAAACAGTTCCATATCCTCCGGTTTTAAAATAGAGGATTCCGTTCCTTCCACATAACGTTCCTTCGCAATCAATGCGGCTCCATACGCACCCATGATCCCGGAGATATCCGGCCTTACGACATGTTTTCCCAAAATAAGCTCTATACTTCGAAGGATTGCGTCATTCAGGAAGGTTCCGCCCTGCACGACGATCTTCTCCCCGGCTTCATCTGTGTTCCTAAGCTTAATTACTTTATACAGAGCATTTTTAATCACGGAGAAAGAAAGGCCTGCAGAAATATCTCCGATGGTCGCTCCTTCCTTCTGAGACTGCTTTACCTTGGAATTCATAAAAACAGTACATCTGGTTCCTAAATCTACCGGTGCTTTTGCAAAAAGAGCCTCCCTTGCAAAGTTTTGTACATCCATATTCACAGATTTTGCATAGGTTTCGATAAACGAACCGCAGCCGGAAGAGCACGCTTCATTGAGCATGATATTATAAATGGCGCCGTCTCTTACCTTCATGCATTTCATATCCTGTCCGCCGATGTCCAAAATAAATTCCACCCCCGGTAAAAAGGAATCCGCCGCTTTATAATGGGCAATGGTTTCAATTTCACCCAGATCTACTTTAAAGGCGGAACGGATCAGTCCTTCGCCGTAACCGGTAGCGGTAGCATTGGAAATCTGCACATTTTCCGGAAGCTGGCTGTACAGCTCTTTCAGCATGGCCATGGTTGCTTCCAAAGGTTTTCCTTCATTATTTCTGTAAAAGGAATACAATAGATTGTTTTCGGAGTCTATCAGAGCCGCCTTGGTCGTGGTAGATCCGGCATCAATTCCTAAAAAGACTTTCCCCTTGGCCTTTCTGATGTCCTTACGCTTGATTTTGTTTTTGTCGTGTCTCTGCTTAAATTCACTGTATTCATTGAAATCTTTGAAAAGAGGATTGGTATGCTTTGTCTCAGACAGTGCAGAAGAATCAGCATTTTTTAATGCTTGAAAAATGTCATTTATATTTTTTGCTTCATATTTTTGAGAGGTCAGTGCTGCCCCTATGGCCACAAAGTATTGTGAATCCTCAGGGAAAATAATATTTTCAGGTTCCAGCTTCAACGTTTCTATAAATCGGGTTCGCAGCTCCGACAAGAAGAAAAGCGGGCCTCCTAAAAACGCCACATGACCTTTGATCGGTCTTCCGCACGCCAGTCCGCTGATCGTCTGATTCACCACTGCCTGAAAGATAGACGCTGCTAAATCTGAAATGCTGGCACCCTCGTTGATAAGCGGCTGTATATCTGTTTTGGCAAAAACACCGCACCTGGCGGCAATCGGATAAATCAGCTTATGACTTTTAGCCGCTTCATTCAGACCCCCTGCGTCCGTGTTGAGCAGGACGGCCATCTGATCGATGAACGCACCGGTTCCGCCTGCACAGCTTCCATTCATCCGCTGTTCAACAGTAGCACCATAGAACGTGATCTTGGCGTCTTCGCCGCCCAGTTCAATCGCTACATCGGTTTCAGGAACGATAGTCTCCACGGCTTTACTGCAAGCCACCACTTCCTGTTCGAACGGAATATCTAAAAGCTGGGATAAGGCTAACCCTCCCGAGCCTGTAATGGTCATATGTACCTGTTCATTTCCAAATTGATCGTACAATTCTTCCATCAAATGTGTAACTTTTTCGAAGATATTAGACATGTGCCGCTCGTATCTTTTAAATAATATATCATTGTTTTTATTCATGAGCACAACCTTCACTGTAGTTGAGCCAACATCAATACCTAATTTCATATAAGCAATCCCCTCCTCAGGTATTTGTTTATTCTTTATAGTAAATATACCACACATTCCATTCCATAAACACAAACAAATTTTATAAAATTATACTGAAATCTGGTAAGTTACCTCCCATCCCCATTCTACTTTTCATCTTCACGCCCTAAGAAGGCAATTTCATTTTTGTATAATTTTTTAACAAATATTACAGAATATAGCAGTCCTAATATCTCTGCCAATGGCCATGCCCACCAAACCAGAGTCAGACCTCCCATTTTCAATAGCAGCCATGCAAGCGGCACAATTCCAATCAACTGCCGGATCAAAGCCTGCCACATGCTCAGCATTCCATGCCCTGTAGCCTGAAATATGGTGGAGGTCAAAATGCCAAAGGCGGCCGGTATAAAACATAAACAAATGGTGCGAAGTGCCGGTACACCTATTTCTAACATATTCTCCGATGCGTCAAACATCCCTAAAAGCTGCTTCGGGAACGTCAAAAATAGAATAGTTCCCAACGTCATGATGATAGCTGCAACCGCAATACCGAATTTGTAGGCCTGCATAAGCCTTTCCTTGTTGCGCGCTCCATAATTGTACCCCATGATGGGCAGAGCCCCCTGGTTCAATCCAAAGACCGGCATAAAAATGAAGGACTGCAATCTGAAATAGGTTCCGAGTACAGCAACAGCGGTTCCGGAAAAGGCTAAAAGCCCGTTGATGAAGAAAAGCATCACAGAACCGATGGACTGCATGAGCATGGCCGGAAAGCCTACATTATATATGTCCTTAACGGTACTCCAATCGAATTTAAAGCCTTTTAGCTTAACGGTAACCTGGTGCTTACGGCCAAATAACAGCGTCAATCCCAGACACATGGATATAAATTGTCCGATAGTAGTCGCAATCGCCGCACCGACTACGCCCATTCTGGGGAACCCACAGGCTCCCAATATCAGAAATGGATCCAGTGCGATATTGATGATGGCTCCGGACAGACTGCATAGCATAGGCAGCAGCATACTTCCCGTCGCCTGCAATACCTTTTCTGTGTTTACCTCTACAAATACAAACAGGGAAAACGCCATGGTAATCATCAGAAATATCGAACCATTTTCTACGATATACGCAGAATCCGAATAAGCCGATACATATTTTCTTGCCAAAAGCAGTCCCAATACGGCGAAGACCGCCCAGTTTATAAAGGCAATCCGAAAACCATGACTGGCGGCCTGATCCGCTTCTTCAAACCGTTTTGCACCCAATCTTCTCGCAATCAGAGAATTCACCCCTACCCCGGTACCTACCGCTACGGAAATAAGCAGCATCTGTATGGGATATACCAGTGTAACGGCTGTCAGAGATTCCTCGCTTATTCTGGACACAAAAATACTGTCTATTACATTATATAATGCCTGAATCATCATGGAAAACATGGCGGGCCATGCCATACCCATCATCAGCTTTCCAATTGGCATCGTGCCCATTTTATTTTCTTCTGTCATAAATCTACCCCTCATCCTTTTCTTTTTTTGTAGTCAAAATTATTTTCAGTGCAATATGAACGATAGGGAACGATATATCGTTCCCTATTTTTATCAGCTTAGTTATTCTATCTTATCTCATACACCGAATTTTTGTCAAGTTTTTCTAAAAATCGTCATCGGATTTTTATACGTTCTATGCCAATAAAAAAGACCCTTTTTCATAGAGTCTATAAAATATATTTTGGGCAAGTCTGTAAGCCGGGTTCTGTATTAGACAATCATCTATCTAGGCGCATCATTGCTAATGCGCTCAAGCGACCTACCTACCGGGCAGCGACGGGCCGCCGCTTTTTATGCCCTATTTGGTCTTGCTCCGGGTGGGGTTTACACGGCCGCTGTGTCTCCACAGCGCCGGTGAGCTCTTACCTCACCATTTCAACCTTACCACAGCCAAACTGTTTCGGCGGAATGTTTCTGTTGCACTTTCCCTATAGTTACCTACGCCAGACGTTATCTGGCACCCTTGCCCTGCGGAGCCCGGACTTTCCTCGTGCAGCTGCACGCGACTGTCTGACTTACCCAAAACATGCTCTAGTATTATACCATATGTTTATAAAAAGTCAAACGGATTTATATTGACTTGAGATTCAAAAATTTCAGCCTGACCCTTTAACAGCTCTTTCAGCTGTTCCGCCATATTCCTTACAAATATTTTTTCGGTTCCGTAATGCCCCGCATCTATCACGTTCATTCCGGTCTCTTTTGCTCTCATCGCGTCATGGTATTTCACATCCCCTGTTATAAAGAGCTCGCATCCGGTTCGCGACGCGATATCCAGCATCTCGGCTCCGGCACCGGTACAAAGTCCGATCCTGCTGATTTCTTGATCCGGCTCGCCGACGACCTGAAGCTCCTTTGGGCTTAAATTCAACCGGCATTCCACTTCCTTTACCAGCTCCTTCAAAGGCTTTTTCTCTGAAACATCCCCGAACAATCCAATAAATTCTTTACCGAACGGTTCAAAGGAGTTTAAGTTCTCCAAACCCAGCAGCTTTGCCAGATAAAAATTGTTACCCCGGTCAGCCTTATCAAAATTCGTATGGGCAGAATAAACAGAAATTCCATTTTTTATAAGCTCTACCGTATAGTTTCCGATAATATTTTTATAGTCAATTCTCTTTAAGGGAGAAAAATAAAGGGGATGATGTGTAACGATCAGATCTGCGCCAAGAGTAACCGCCTCTTGTACGACCTCCTTAGTAATTTCAAGGGATACGAGGATTTTCTTCACCTCATCTTGAGCAAGATCGATCTGCATCCCGGAGTTATCCCAGGGCTCCGCCAATTCTGCCGGTGCTATTTTTTTCAGTGCATGGATCAGTTCCAATTTTGAAATAGCCATATTATTCACCTCTTTCCGTTCTATTTTTTAAAAGCTGTTGTAAATATCCAATTCGGGACTCTGTGTGGTGAATTTCTTCCTCATCCAAACAGACCGCTTTCTTTTTATTTTCAAGTATCTTCTGTTCATTTTTCAACTTTTGTTCCACAAATTCGAAAGCAATAGCTCCATTACCTATAAGTATTGATTCCGGAACTTCATATTTTATGTCTTCTGACGGATTCTGCTCTTCCTCTTCTTCCTGTGATACCTCTATAAGCGAAGAATCCGCAATCCTAGCTTCGGTCAATATAATTTCACAGAGGAACTTCCCCTCTCTGACAATTTTCTCCTTTTTTATAATAAATCCGTTATGCTCCAGCCACCATCGGAGCTTTCCCTGTCCGGTTCTGGGCTGCAAAATAAATCGTTTCATACTGCCCGTTTTTTTTAGGTCTTTTCCCAATATTTCTGTCATCAATATGCCGCCCATACCGGCGATAACAACGGTGTCCGCTTCTCCGTCTGCTAGAACCTCTATGCCGTTTCCGAGCCTGAAATCAAAATGTTCTCTGAGAATTTCCTTGCCATACCCTTGCTTTTCCACATTATCAATTGCTTTTTGGAGAGATCCGGAGCTTATATCCGCCAGAATCAGTTTCGGGCTTTTTTTGCTTTCCCATAGATAAATAGGCAAAAAACCGTGGTCGGTACCAATATCAGCCACGGTTTGTCCATTTTCTATAAGGTCGGCAATCATCTGTAATCTGTCTGATAGTTTCATCATCTGTTACCTCTATTTGCCTTTTCTTTGATTTAATTTTATTCTAAATAATCCTTAAGCTTTTTACTCCTGGAAGGGTGTCTGAGCTTTCTCAGCGCTTTTGCTTCAATTTGTCTGATTCGTTCTCTTGTTACATCAAATCGTTTTCCTACTTCCTCAAGGGTCCTTGCTCTGCCATCCTCCAGCCCGAATCGCAGCTTTAAGACCTTCTGCTCTCTTTCGGTCAAGGTATCCAGTACTTCCACCAGTTGTTCTTTCAGCATGGAAAAAGCCGCAGCCTCAGCAGGCGCAGGAACATCTTCGTCCGGAATGAAATCTCCCAGATGACTGTCCTCTTCCTCTCCAATAGGCGTTTCAAGGGAAACCGGCTCCTGAGCGATCTTCAAGATCTCCCGAACCTTTTCCTCGGAAATATCCATTTCTTTGGCGATTTCCTCCGGAGAAGGCTCTCTGCCATATTCCTGAAGCAGCTGCCTGGATATACGGATCAACTTATTGATTGTCTCCACCATGTGAACCGGTATACGGATTGTCCTTGCCTGATCGGCAATGGATCTGGTAATGGCCTGTCTGATCCACCATGTGGCATAGGTACTGAATTTATATCCTTTTCTCCAGTCAAATTTATCTACTGCTTTGATCAGACCCAGATTTCCCTCCTGAATCAGATCCAGAAACAGCATACCCCTTCCCACGTAACGTTTTGCGATGCTTACAACAAGCCTTAGATTTGCTTCGCAGAGCCTTTTCTTGGCTTCCTCATCGCCCATTTCCATTCTCTTGGCAAGCTCTATTTCTTCATCCGCTGAAAGCAGAGGTACTTTTCCGATTTCTTTCAGGTACATTCTTACGGGGTCATCTACCGCAATGCCCTTGGGCAGCGTCGCTTCTAAATCGATTTCATTGGAATCATCAGACGTTGAAATGATATCCACATCCACATCATCATTTTCATCCTGTTCTATAGAAAGAAGTTCAAAGTCATCCGGATCCACCTCCGATACAATTTCTATTCCCATAGCGGTCAGTGAATCATAAATTTCATCCATCTGATCCTTATTTAAGTCTACACCTTCCAAATAATCAGCTACTTCTCTAAAGGATATGGATCCTTTAGCTTTTGCTTTCTCCGCGAGATCCTGAACATAGTCCCTTTTTTCCATAGCGTTTCCTTCCTCAAAGCTCATTTATTTACCCCTTTCCATTTTCTTTCTCTGCAAATCCATTAGTTCTTCTGTTAATATTTTTATAGTCTCTCGATTTTCTTCTTCATCTGCCATAGAAAGTCTCATCAATAATGAGTTTTCTTTTTCCTTTAAATTTTCTACTTCAATTTTATTTAAACATTCCTGCAGCACCTGTTCTTCCTTATCTGCAAACTGTACGTTATCCATAATATCCGTCAGTATATGCACTTCTTCCGGTTCCAAAGCATCCTGCAGCTTCATAATATCAAGTTCTTTTCCCTCTTTGTAAAGTAAAGCAGCTGCGGAGAAAATCTTTTCTCCATAGCTCGATTTAAAAGCATCTTCATATTGTGAAATCATTTTAAAGTATTCATAATCGGTAATCATCAGCTTAATAAGATTCTTCTCCACCAATAACATGGGAGAAGAAATCGATTTATCCTGCTTCTCGTCTTCATAATGATGCGTTACAAACTCTTCCTGTGTATTATTGCCATTAATTTCTAGTCTTATTGCATTTTCTGATATTTTAATTTCATTCGCCAGCTTTTTTATGTAAACATCTGCTTCTATCGGGCTTAAATTCCTAAAAATCACTGCCGCTTCCTTTAAAAAGTCGATGCTCTCTTCATAGGAATCCAAATTATATTTTCTCCGAAGTACGGAAATTTTATAATCTACAAAATTCAGAGAATTATCCACAAGCTTTTTAAACGCGTCTCGTCCGTGCTTTTTTACAAATTCATCCGGATCCTTGCCGTCTGATACATGTAATACTCTTGGTCTGCAATCCTCTTTGAACAGGATATCTATCCCTCTGAGAGCTGCTGCCTGACCGGCGCTATCCGAATCGTAGGATAAGACAATATTTTTTGTATACCGCCTGAGAACTTTGGCTTGATTTTCTGTCAAAGCAGTCCCCAGAGAGGCTCCCACATTTCGAATTCCGCTTTGGTATAAGGAGATAACATCCATATAACCTTCCACTAAAATCGCACAGTTCTCTTTACTTATATCCTGTCTGCTGAGATTTAAACCATATAAATTATTTTTTTTCATGAATACGGGACTTTCCGGTGAATTTAGATACTTTGGCATGGAATCGTCTATAGCTCTTCCACCAAATCCGATCACCTTCCCTCTGGTATTAATGATGGGAAACATCACCCTGTTTCTAAATTTATCATAGAACCTGCCCTTTGATTCCGAAATCAATCCGAGTTCTTTCAACACTTTAACATCGACATTCTTTGACATAAAATATCGATACAGGCTGTCCCATTCCCCGTCTGCATACCCTATGCCAAACTTTTTCAGCGTGACAGGCTGAATTCCTCTTTTCAGCATATAAGTCAGCCCGGGATTTGCTTTCTGGCAGAAGGATTTCAGGTAATAGGTCGCAGCCTCCCTGTTTATCTGGTAATAAAGCTCTTTTCTGCTGTCCTCCCTGTGATTATTTGTATACTCCACCCCATACTCTTTGGCAAGCTTTTCCACTGCACCGGGAAAATCCAAATTGTAATATTTTTTTACAAATTCAAAAACATCCCCGGTAGCACCGCATCCAAAGCAGGTAAAAATCTGTTTTGTTTCAGAAACAACAAAAGAAGGCGTCTTTTCATTGTGAAACGGACAAATTCCTTTAAAATTGCTTCCCATTCGTTTCAGAGAGACAACTTGTCCGATGACATCAACGATGTTACACCTACTTTTTATTTCTTCTGTTACATTATCATTAAAAGATCCACTCAAATTTATCACCGCTTATTGAACTGAAAATTTCCGTATGAACTGTCCCCCACAGCCACGTAAAGCTATGAGCGAGATTTTAAATAGTATACATTCTTATATACGACATATTTAAGCAAATCCTTTTTTATTTTTTAATTTTCTTGCTATTTTTTTGATTTATCCTTTATTTCCATCCCTTGGGAATGAAGATTTCATTGTACAGATTCAATGCATATCGGTCGGTCATCCCCGCGATATGGTCCTTCACGATCTCTGCAATTCCATATTCTTCAATAAGCTCCTGTCTTTCCTTTGGAAGATATTCAGGATGATCCAGATAATAGTCATATAAAGAATTGATGATGATTTCCACCCGGTGCAGATCTTCATGCCGTTTGACTTTCTCGTTGTGATATACATTCTCGAACATATATTCTCTCAGCTTATCCATATATTTTTGACATCTGCTGCTCATAGTAATCTGATCCTGCTCATCGCTATGAACGATCAAGTCCATGACCAGGGTGTTGATTCGCTCACTGTGGGTATTTCCCAAAGCATCCAGACAATCCCCTGGCAAGTCACCAAGCTGAATGACGCCGCTTCTTAGGGCGTCATCAATATCGTGATTAATATAAGCAATCCGGTCACTGAATTTCACAATTTGACCTTCCAGAGTAAACGGTCTGACCGGACCTGTATGATTGACAATGCCGTCCTTTACCTCTGCCGTCAGGTTCATTCCAAACTTCCCCTTACTGCCTTCAAGGACTTCCACCACTCTCAGGCTCTGAACATTATGCTTAAAACCGCCCGGATGTATGTTGTTTAAGATGGTCTCTCCGCTATGCCCGAAAGGAGTATGTCCCAGATCATGGCCCAGCGCGATGGCTTCGGTCAAATCTTCATTTAAAGATAATCCTCTGGCAATGGTTCTGGCAATTTGAGAAACCTCTATGGTATGCGTCAGCCTGGTTCTGAAATGATCTCCCTCAGGAGCCAGAAAGACCTGCGTTTTATGCATCAGCCTTCTGAAAGACTTAGAATGAATGATTCGATCTCTATCCCGCTGAAATTCCGTCCGTACCTGACATTTTTCTTCCGGCATTGCCCTGCCCTTCGATTCTGCTGACTTCGCAGCAAAGGAGGATAAGTTCACATATTCCTTTTTTTCTAAATCTTCTCTTGTAACCATGTTTACACCTTCTCATTTAAACAACGCTTCATTATTTCCTTACAAAAACATAATCAATCTGCCTATGATAAAAGCCGCTATTCCGCCTAAGCACATTGTTATAGGCAACGTGATGACCCACGCTGTCACAATGCTTTCGGCGATAGCCCACTTCACTGCGGAAAGTCTTTTCACACTGCCTGCTCCCATAATCGCAGTCGTAATAACATGCGTAGTGCTCACAGGAGCGCCGAAGAACGACATGGACTCAATTACTAAAGCAGCCCCTGTCTGTGCGGCAAATCCGCTGGCCGGCTGCAGCTTTGTAACGCCGCCTCCCATGGTCTTCATGATTTTCCATCCACCGATGGAGGTACCGGTTGCCATAGTGACTGCACACGCTACTTTGATCCACAGCGGAATACCGCTGCCGCTCTCTAAAACGCCTCCCGTTATCAAAGCGAGGGTCATGATGCCCATAGTCTTCTGCGCATCGTTATTTCCGTGGGAATACGCAATAAGCGCGGCAGAGAAAATTTGCAGCTTTAAAAATAATTTATTGACTTTTCCCTGAGACCAGCCCGCAAAAGCGATAAAAATCAGCTTCATAAAAAAGAAGCCGCAGATAAAACCGATAATCGGTGAAGTGAACAGGGGAATCACTACTTTTTCCAAAACACCGGACCAGACAATATGTTCAAAGGACCATGTATAAACAATCGTTGCCCCAATCAATCCGCCGATCAATGCATGGGAGGAACTGCTGGGGATTCCCTTCCACCAGGTAATGAGATTCCAGATAATAGCTGCTATTAAAGCAGACAGAATAACATACTGCTTCAGCTGAATGTCCACTAATCCCGTAGATATGGTCATGGCGACCTTTTCACTGACCAATGCACCGCAGAAATTCATAATTGCTGCCAGCAGGATCGCCTGTTTGGCCGTCAGAGCTCTTGTATATACAGAAGTTGCAATCGCATTCGCCGTATCATGAAATCCATTTATAAATTCAAACAACAGGGAGACGACGATTACTAATATCAGTATCGTACTAAACATATTTCATTACCACGCCTTCCAGAATATTTGCTACATTTTCGCAGGAGTCCAGACTGGCCTCCAGCTCTTCAAACAGATGCTTCCACTTGATCAGTTCAATGGGATCCTTTTCTTCTCTGAACAGCTTGGACAACGCTTTTCTATAAATGACATCCCCTTCGTTTTCTATTCGGTTGACTTCAATGATCTGATCTCTTACAATTTGGTTTTTCTTCATTTCAGAAAGATGTTTGAATAGAACATGCAGCTCCCGAATGCTCTGCATAATCAAATCTGCCATGGATACGGCTTCCGGCTTCACGGCATGTACATTAAAAACTAAAAATCGATTGGCAACCTCCTCCAATGAATCTACGATGTCATCCATTTCTCTCGTAACGGAATAAATATCCTCTCGGTCAAAAGGAGTAACAAATGAACCATTTAAAGCTTTCAGGATTTTATGAGCTTCCATATCACATTCTGTTTCTAAAACTTTGATTGCAGCAACCTTGTCCTCAACTTCCTCATAATTTTTTACCAGATCCACAAAAGCTTCTCCAGCTTTTACAATTTTATCAGCATATTCTATAAATAAACTATAAAAAATGTCTTCTTTCTTTTTTGCGCTAAGCATGGCGTCCTCTCTTTCATTCTCATTCATTAAAATTTGTTGCCAATATATTAACATTGCACTCTATATTAATTATACGCTAAAAAGTGTCGTTTCTGTTAAGAAAATGTTAAATAACTGTAAAATGCATGTAAATTAGGCCTAATCAGACCCTATTTACAGAATATTTCAAGAAAACGTCTTTTTACAACTGTCTCTGAATAGTATCTCCAAGTTCTTCATTGACAAATTTTAAACACTCTACAACCTTTTCCTGCACTTCATCACTGATAAACATTAGACTTTCCACCAGATTATACACCAAGGCTTCCTTGTCCGCCGTACTAAAAGCTTTCAGGCTGTCGTTGGCCTGCTGATACACCAGTTCCATGTTTCTACCTCCTCCTGTTTCGCCATTCCTCATCGTGAGAAAAACACATCAGCGCTAACATTTCGTCCTCCGGTATTTCAATTCCCGGCACAACATGGGACGGACTGAAATAGCACAGCTCTACCTCATCATGAAAACTGGACGGCAGCCGGTTCAAAATCAGTTTGCCCACCTTAATGTGCGGACAGGCACGTTCAGGCCAGGTCAAAGTCTTATCAAAAATATCAAAAGGAAACTCTTTAGCGGCATTTTCAGGAATAATTTGCACTGACAGCTCATATTCTGGATATATACCATCCTCTATAGCGTTATATAAATCGTTTGTCAAGGCATCCGGATCATATCCCGCCAGAAATTCAGCTTCCTGTGACGGAATATTTTGGATGCCGGCTAAAGGCATCCATTGATACCGAACATAGAAAATTTTATTTTTTTGATTTCGCCATATATACGTATTCACACTGAATGACTCCATATGACGATAACTCTTTATGGTTCCCTTGTTGGAAAATAACCACAGAATCAAATGAAAAGCTTCCGGATTATCAGACATAAACTTCCAAAATTTTTCCCGGTCAAAGGACAGCCCATTCTGAGGACGCAGGGCATCATATAAATCCGGAAATTTTTTAGCTTCCTTTATAAAAAACACAGGCATATTCTGACACATCAGGTCATAGTCGCCGCCTGCGGTAAAAAATTTCGTGCACATGCCTCTGACATCTCTGGCCGTTTCTGCCGAACCCCTTCGTCCCAGTGCTCTGGAGAACCGAACAAAAACTTCCGTGGATTCTTCCGGATTATTTAAAAAATCTGCTTTGGTGTAATCAGAAAACGGCATGTAAAGATAAAATTCACCGTAAGCACCTACACCCTTCTCGTGAAATAATCGTTCTGGCGTCATTTCTCTGTTCAGTTCAGCCAGTTTATTGAATAAAAGAAAATCTGTCACAATACCACCCCATTATGTAATAGTATATGCAGCAGATTATATTTGTTGATTATGACCTATCCCGATTTGCGAAACAAATTACAGCTTGCCGTCGCGCATCATGTAGAGAATCGCATTGCAGATCGCTGCCGCTACATTGCTTCCGCCTTTTCTTCCGGCTGCCACAATGTGGGGCATATCTGACGACAAAATCAAGTTCTTGGATTCCACCACATTGACAAAGCCAACGGGAACACCGATGACCGCTTCTGGTTTCAGCTTTCCCTCACTGAACAGTTCGTAAATACGCACTAAAGCGGTGGGCGCATTGCCAATGGCAAAAATCACCGGCCTGTCTAATCGAGCCGCCTTATCCATAGCGGCAGTCGCTCTGGTGGTTCCATTTTCCTTTGCCGCCTTAGCCACATCCTCATCCGATATAAAACAGAACACTTCTCCTCCCAAGGTTTCTAAAAATCTTTTATTAATTCCGGATTTCGCCATTTGTGTATCGGTCACAATGCAAGCACCATTTCTCAGGGCTTTTGAGATTTTATGCACCACGCCTTCCGAGAATTTCATATTATCATAGTAATCAAAATCTGCAGAAGTATGAATGACTCTTTTTACGATCGGAGCCAATTC
The DNA here is from genome assembly GCF_004103735.1 of Aminipila luticellarii. Taxonomy (NCBI): domain Bacteria; kingdom Bacillati; phylum Bacillota; class Clostridia; order Peptostreptococcales; family Anaerovoracaceae; genus Aminipila; species Aminipila luticellarii. Next base: position 1,415,443 of record NZ_CP035281.1, read on the forward strand.
TTCCGGTATATTTCGTTCCCCAAGTTCTTCTGTAATAATTTCAAAGCTTCTTTTTTCAATATCAGCCGGTAATACTTTTTGTAAATCGATCTTCATCTTACACTCCTTCGTTCAATATTCTATAAACAGCTTCCATGTCCATGTTTTCCCGAAGCCCTTTCGCAAGCAAATTATACTGCTCTTCCTTATAGGCTTTTACATCCAGCCCGGAGACGGCAGACTCATCCAGTCCCTTCTTTTTCAGCAGAACAGAAACGATGGTTTTTACCACATCCTCTTTATCAAATATCCCATGAATATAGGAGCCGTAAATGTTATCTTTGAAAAGTCCGGCCGACTGGTCTGTTTTTTTTGAAGAAATTTCTGTGATTTGAGTCAGGAAATTCACGCTGCTCTCCTCGGATTCTTCTACTGTAGACTGTCCCATATGTATTTCATAGCCTTCAATCTCTATTCCGTGAAGTGCCGAAAAATATCCGTTCCCCTCCGTAATGAAATGACCCTTTACCTGCGTTCTAGTTTTTTTCTTTTCAAATACCGTGGTACACGGTAACAGTCCCATTCCTTTCATATTGCCGCCATGTTCCACATGATCCGAATCTTTCAGCTCTCTTCCCAGCATTTGAAACCCGCCGCAAATACCGATCAAAGGCTTTCCGGCTGCCGCATATTTTATAATAGCCGCTTCCAGACCGCACTGTCTCATCCACAATAAGTCTTCCATGGTGTTCTTCGTACCCGGAATAATAATCAGATCCGGATTGCCGAGCTGTCCCACCGAATCCACATATCGAAGCCCTACAGCATCGGAGTATTCAAATACGTTAAAGTCTGTGAAATTCGAAATTCGGGGAAGCCGGATCACCGCAATATCAATCAGTGCCACCTTTCCCTTTCGGCTGAATTTTTCGGTCAGGCTGTCTTCGTCATCAATATCCACGTGAAGATAAGGAACTACACCCACCGTAGGTACATGGATGATTTTTTCCAGCATGGAAAGCCCCGGCTGAAGAATCGTCTTATCTCCTCTGAACTTGTTGATAATCGTCCCCTTTACCATAGCTCTGTCTTCTTCATTGAAAAGAGCCATCGTTCCTACCAAAGAAGCAAAAACGCCTCCCCGGTCTATATCTCCCGCCAAAAGCACGGGAGCCTTCGCCATCTTCGCCATATACATATTGACGATATCGTTTTCCTGAAGATTGATTTCCGCAGGACTTCCGGCTCCCTCCAGAACAATAATGTCATATTGGGAGGCCAGCTTATCGTATGCCTTTTTTATTTCCGGCACCATATCACGCTTATGGCTGTAATATTCCTTTGCATCCATGTTGCTGTACACTTCACCGTTTACAATTACCTGAGAAGCCATGTCGTTGGTGGGCTTTAAAAGAATGGGATTCATCAGCACAGATGGTTCTATCCCTGCTGCTTCAGCCTGCACCACCTGAGCCCTGCCCATTTCCAGCCCTTCCTTCGTAATAAAGGAATTGAGCGCCATATTCTGAGATTTAAAAGGGGCTACTGAATATCCATCCTGCTTAAATAGTCTACATAATCCTGCAACAAGTAAACTCTTGCCCGCATTTGACATGGTTCCCTGAACCATTATTGCCTTTGCCATAAAAACCTCCATCTTCCCTATATTGATTTTAACACATTTATCAGCCGCTCATTTGCACGGTGTGATTTGACCGCAATCCGGTAATATCCTTTTTCCAATCCCACGTAATTACTGCAATCTCTTATAATAATTCCCTTTTCTAAAAGCTTTTCCTTGAAATCGGATGGGTCATACCGGCCGTTGTTCTCAATCTTTAAAAAAATATAATTTGCAGAAGGGTTATAAAATTTTATTCCTAACTTATCAAGTTCTGATACTAAATAAGTCTTTTCTTCCCGGATTTCCCTCATGGATTCTTCCAGATATTCTGTTTCTTTTAATGCCTGAACTCCGGCGAGCTGTGCCGGCACAGAAACGGACCAGGGCTGCCCCATATCGGTGATCTTCTTTAGCAGCTCTTTATTGCCGGATAATCCATATCCCAACCTCAGTCCCGGCATCGCATAGCTTTTGGTAAACGCTTTTAGAATAAATAAGTTTTCACAAGACTCCACATGGGATTTCATGGTGTATTTTTCATACGCCTCCACAAATTCAATAAAGCATTCGTCGAGAACCATCATAATATGGTGTTCCGTACATTTAAGAAGTATTTTTTCCAAAAGCTCTTTCGTCATCAGTTGTCCTGTTGGATTATTGGGATTACATAAAAAAACAACATCATAAGACGAATCCAGTGCATTTAAATAGTCCTCATTCAATGCAAAATCTTGTTCTGCAGACAGCTCATAATGCTTCGTGTGACAGTCCACCGTGTTTAGCGCAGTTTCATATTCTGCAAAAGTAGGTGCCAGCACCAAAGCCTTTTTAGGCTTTAGAGCCAGTGCAAGCCGGAAAACAATATCCGCCGCACCATTTCCGCATAAAATACATTCCTTATCCACCCCTTCAAATTCTGAAATGGCGGCAATCAGCCGTCTGCAAAGCGGATCCGGATAATGTACACAGGAATCCAGACCGTCTATAATCGCCTTTTTTACCTTCTCCGGAAGACCCTTCGGATTAATGTTCGCCGAGAAGTCCAAAATGTCTTCCATTCCTTTTTCTTTTACACTGTATATATCTCCACCGTGAACTAAATTAACCATCGAACCACTACCATTCCTAACATACAAACTATCAATGCAATCCAAGCTGTTCCGTAAAGCAGCCTGTTTGAGAGAATAATATCTTCTTTGTTGACAGGTCTCGTATCATCTCCTATCGTCTTTTTTTCATAAAGCTTACCGAAATAATACGCGTTTCCCGCCAGCTGAATCCGTAACGCCCCCGCGCACACAGCCTCCGTATGGGCACTGTTAGGGCTTGCATGATTCAATCTGTCCCTTCTGTAAATTCTGGCAGCATTTTTAAAATCCAGACCGCAGAACAAAGCTGCTATGATCATAAACATACCGGATAATCTGGCCGGTATAAAGTTCAGTACATCATCCAGCTTGGCGGCAAATCTGCCAAAATACAGATATTTATCATTTTTATACCCGATCATGGAATCCATCGTATTAACAGCCTTATACAAAAATCCCAGCGGCGCTCCCCCGATCGCCATAAAGATCATCGGTGCCACCGTTCCGTCAGACGTATTTTCCGCCACGGTTTCTACGGCGGCTTTAATAATGCCTTCCTCTGTCAGATTTTCTGTATCTCTTCCAACAATCATGGATACCTTCTGTCTCGCTCCTTCCAGGTCATTCTTCTCCAGCTCTTTATACACGTTCATGCTTTCCGTTTTAAGAGCCTTGACCGCTAAAATCTGATAGCACATGACCGTTTCGATCACAACACCCGCTATCCAATGAATCTTGTAGGCTATACCTAAAAGAACAGCCGGAACAAAAAAGGACAGCACCAGAATACAGAACGCCATCAGCATTCCTGCACGGAACTCTCCGCCCCTGGTTTTAGATGAAAAGTGCCTGAAAAATTGTTCAAATTTATCAATAGTATTTCCTATAAGCCGGATTGGATGGGGCCAGTTATGCGGATCGCCTATCAACAGGTCTAAAATAAATCCAAGAAATAAAGGCAGAACAGCAATTAAAATAGGATTCATTTACTGCCCTCAACTTCCTTATATCCTCTGGGAGTGACCATTTTCCCATTTATGTTTTTCGTCTTGGAATTTCCGATAAATACGGTAGTAAACATGTCTACCTTTGTATCCCTCAAGGTTTTCAGATCGGTTATAATCCCCGTTTCTCCTTCTCTTCCGATATTCTGAACATAGCCTGCCACATTTTCAGGTTCTCTGTGCTTTAAAAGAATATCACAGGCTTTTTGTAAATAATCATACCGTTTTATACTGGACGGGTTATACAGGCAGATGGAAAAATCACCTACAGCCGCACATTCCAGTCTTTTCTCAATCAGCTCCCAAGGGGTAAGCAGATCGCTTAAACTGATAACCGTAAAGTCATGAATTAAGGGTGCTCCCAAAACGGCAGCTCCGCTGCATGCCGCTGTAATACCCGGTATGACTTCTATTTCCACGTCTTCATCCAGCCCTCTAGCATGAACAATCTCGTACATAAGTCCCGCCATGCCATAGACTCCGGCATCTCCGCTGCACACCATGGACACTGTTTTTCCTTTCACTGCCTCATCCACCGCCAGATTGCATCGATCTGCTTCTTTTTTCATAGCGGTGGAAATCATTTGAGTTCCCTTGAAACGGTCTTTTATTAAGTCAATATAAACCGTATATCCTGCAATTACATCACTTTTTTCCAACGCTTCGAGAGCCCGGTTCGTCATCTGGCTGAGATTGCCCGGTCCTAATCCTACCACAAATATTTTTTTCATTACTTAGACGCCTCCCTGAATTCATGTGTAAAGCCCGGATCATAAAGCTTTGAACGTTCATAGCTGTTTCCAAGGAATCCGCCGACCACAATCATAGCAGTCTTGGTAATGTTGTTCTCTCTTGCTGTCTCCGGCAGGGTTCCTACGGTACATCGAAATACCCGTTCTTCCGGCCAGGTCGCCTTATAGACGATAGCGGCAGGGGTTTCCTCCGTATAGCCTCCGGCCAGCAGCTTTTCTTTTAAAGGTTCTAACAGTCCGGTGGATAAAAATATGGCCATGGTGGCTCCGTGAGAAGCCATCAGAGACATTTCTTCTTTTTCCGGAACCGGAGTACGGCCCTCCATTCTCGTAATGATCACAGACTGGGATACATTCGGCAAAGTGTATTCTGCATTTAACGCAGCTGCAACACCGCAGAAAGAACTCACGCCCGGCGTCACCTGAAAGGAAATATTCTTTGGTTCCAACAAATCCATCTGCTCTCGAATAGCGCCATACAAGCTCGGATCTCCCGTATGTAACCGGACGGTCATCTTTCCGTCAGCCTCTGCTTTTTCCATCACGGCAATCACTTCTTCCAGCGTCATGCCTGCACTGTTATAAATATCGCATTCCGGTCTGGCAAGCTTCAGCAGCTCCGGATTGACCAGCGAGCCTGCATAAATAATGACATCTGCCTCCTGCAGCAATTTCTGTCCTCTAACCGTAATCAAATCAGGTGCTCCCGGACCTGCTCCAACAAAATTAATCATTTCAAACAATACCTTTCTATATTTATTAATCTGACCTGTATCTTTTAAAGTTTCTCCAGGATATGATCGACTTCCGAAGTTTTTCCAAGATACCCATGCTTATTGGAAAACATGATTGCTCCGATTTCCATGTGTTGATGTGTTCTGCTCTTTAAATGGAATTCTATTTTATCCATCAGAGATTTTATCACCTGCTCCTTTAATTCCGTACTGTAAGTCTCCAGCACTTCATACGCATTATCCGTCGTTACCGAATTTAAAAGGGCTTCTATCAGCTCCGGTTCTGCTCCGAATCTAGCTGCATGGGCGGATAAAATCTCCATTCGGGCATCCGCATACTTGGAATGGGTATTCATGATTCCGCCGGCTACCTTGACCAGCTTTCCGATGTGTCCGACAAATAAGATTCCTTTAAAGTCCTGCCCTTCCGCATAATCTAAGCTTTCTCCGATAAAATTACTGCATTTCACAGAATAAAAATCTTTATCCGCAAAATGTTCTTTTAAAAAGGTTTCTCCGTAGTTTCCCGGAGTAAGGACCAGATATTCTGCCCCCAGAGCTTTTCTGACATCCATCTCTACTTTAATGGTATCGATCAGAGCCTGCTCGCTCATGGGTTCCACGATTCCGCTGGTTCCAAGCACCGACAGTCCGCCCTCTATGCCCAGTCTGGGATTATACGTCCGCTTTGCCAAGTTCTCTCCTTCCGGTATGGAAATTGTTACCCTGGCACCGCCCTCATATCCAAGCTTTGCAAAAGCCTGCGACACCATCTGTCGTATCATTTTTTGGGGAACCGGATTAATTGCTGCCTGACCCACCGGACACGCCAGTCCGGGCAGAGTCACTCTGCCGACTCCTTTCCCGCCCTCCAGCAGGATTTCAGCACATTCGCTCTCCATCAGCTCCACTTCCGCATAAACGAGAATCCCATTTGTAATGTCCGGGTCATCCCCGCTGTCTTTTTGAACGGCACAGGAAGCCCTTTTGGGGCTTGTCCGGCAATCCAGCAGATCTAAAACCAAAGGAATCCCCTTTGGAGTGTCTACGACTATTTCTTTTATTTCTTCTCCCAAGGCAAGCATGGCAGCAGCCTTTGCCGCCGCTGCCGCACAGGTTCCGGTAGTGTAGCCTCTGCGCAGCTGGCCTTCCCTTGGGTTCAATTCCCTGTTTTTTTCTGACCGCATATATTTACAAACCTTTCCGCCGCTTTGATGTTTGAATAGAAATGTATATGAGGATACCCCGCATACAACTGTTCATTTCCAATCACGCATTTCCAACTTTTTGACCGGTAGGGTTTTTGGGCATGAAAGCATTCTCCTGAATTATTACTGTCCCAGTAATGAAATTCATGGCCCTTGATATGCATGCCTTCTGTGCAGAGAAGATTTGCCTTCTCCGCCCGCATATCAATATATCCGAACCGTACCAGTTTACCTGCATACGTACATTCTCCCCGGACAGCACCTACCATTTTATAAGAATGCCCCAGCTTGTCCTGCACCGTTTCGTGAAGATACATAAATCCGCCGCATTCTGCCAGGCATGGTACATTCTCTTCTAAAGCTTTTTTAATGCTCTGTCTCATGGAGCGGTTTGCTTCCAGTTCTTTCAGATACAGTTCGGGATAACCGCCTCCAAAATACAAGCCCTGCAAGTCCTCCGGCAGCTTTTGATCCTCTAAGGGACTAAAATAGCAGAGATCTGCTCCAAGTTCCGTAAGAAGATCCAAATTATCCTGATAATAGAAGCAAAATGCCTTATCCTTTGCCACACCAATTCGTACTTTTTTGCCGCAGACGATTTCCGGCTTCGTAAAACCTATTTCCGGTGCGGTCTGTGCCAGCTTTACCAGTTTATCCAGATCGATGGACTCAGCCGCCTGAGCTGCTAATCTATCCAAAATTTTCTTCAAGTTGCCTACTTCCTGAGCTGTCACCAGTCCTAAATGCCTGCTTTCCAGCGAGCATTCTTTCAAGAAGGGCATATATCCTAAAACAGTTATCCCTAACTTTTCTTCAATAAGGGGTTTGATTTCCTCATAAATCTGGGGCGAAATTCGATTTAAAATCACACCTTTTATGTTGCTGTCGCTCTCCAATTCTTTAAAGCCTTTAATTTCAGCCAATATGGAGACAGCCTTTGCCTTGCAGTCTATGATTAAAACAGAGGGGGTCTTTGTTTTTCTGGCCAGATCATAGGAACTGGCTTCATAAGACTTTCCCGTTATACCGTCATAATATCCCATGACACCCTCTATAATAGCTATGTCCGCATGTCGAGAATTTTTGGCGAGAAGGTATTGAATCGTATCCGCATCATTAAAAAATAAGTCCAAATTTCTGGATGCCAGGCCTAATGCCTCTTTATGAAACATGGGATCAATATAATCCGGACCGCATTTAAAGGACGCAATCGGACAGCCCCTGTTGATAAGCGCCTGAAGAATAGCGCAGACCACCGTAGTTTTACCGCTGCCGCTGCTCGGTGCTCCGATTAAGATTCTCGGTAAATTTTTTGTTTCCATTTAAACCACCTGTGACGTTCCCTGTACAGTTATAATATATATCGGATTTTGACCCATCATCAGATGATAGTCTCCCAAAGCCTTCGCTTTGGAAACGTTGAGCTGGGTCACGTCCGTTTCTCGGAATCCATACCTTTTCATGCAAGAAGTAATTTCTCCTAATGCTTCAAGAGATACGGCATTCATTACCATTCGAATGTCCGGATTTTTGGTAAGAAGTTTTTGAACAATTTCCTGCAAGTTTCCTTTTGAACCGCCTATAAAGGCTTTATCCGGTATGGGCAGACTTTCCAGAATTTCCGGTGCCATGCCCTCAATTATATGTAAATTTTTTACGCCGAATCGCTCTTTATTTTTCTGGATCAAATCAATGCCCTCTGAGTTTATTTCAACCGCATAGACCTCTCCATAAGGGCAGGCTAAGGCCATTTCTACAGATACGGAACCCGTTCCCGCACCGATGTCATACACCACATCCCCTTTTTTTAGGCTTAATTTCGAAACCGTGACAGTGCGCACTTCTTCCTTGGTCATAGGAACACTTCCCCGGATAAACGCTTCATCCGGAATTCCCAGCGTGTCCTTCTCCCGATATGGAAGCGGATCGTTCAAAATCATCATGACACTTAAAGGTTCAAAATCTTTCTCATAAAGCTCCGACGCCGTCCCCGCAGTAATTCTTTCATCTTCATAGGAGAGCTTTTCCCCTACGAACACAGAAACCGCTCCCAGTCCGGCTTCCACCAGCCTGCCGCAGATCTTTTTTACGGTATTGTCAGCTCCGTCCGTCAGGAAAAAGGTTTTCCCATGGTTTAAAACAGCCGGCACATCCTTGTCCTTTCGGCCGTGCAGGCTGACGATCTCTGCATCCTCCCAAGCTATTCCTATGGCACAGGAAAAATAAGAAAGGGAGCTGATTCCCGGTACATATTCAAATCTTATCCGTTCATTTCCAAATATGGAAGCATATTTGTCCCGGATTAAATCCCGAAGCTTCCTTGCTCCGCTGAAAAAACCCAAGTCTCCGGACATTAAAACAGAAGCTTGCTGAATGTTCTCATGCTCCTCCAGCCAGCTCAGAATATCCTGCGGTGTGATGGCATATACCGTTTGCTGATCTGCACCTTTTAAGCTGTCCACCATTCTTCTGGCTCCGATTAAGACCGGACTGGCGGCAATGACATTTCTCCCTTTCACCGTAAGCGTATCGGGATTGCCCATACCTATTCCTACTATATAAATCTTTCTCATTCATCCTTCTCCGCAAAGCTTAATGCTGTATCACTCTTCGCCATGGCGATGGTTACACCATTCAGCGATTGTTTTCTTAAAAATAGAGTACTGCCTTCATTTGAAGCGACAGCCGCCCTCTCGCAAACATTTTCCAGTCCTGTGATGCTCCTTACAAAAGCGGAGGGCGTAAAATCTCCCTCTATATTCATCAATTCCTCCCCTGTAAAGGTTCTAAACGGAATGTCAAATTTTTCTCCAAGCTTAAGCAACGCCTTTTCTGATTTTTTCAAATCGATCGAGGCGATACCCTGAATCGCTTCGGTTCTTATATGTGCTTCTGAAACTGCTTTTTCAAACAGTTCAAGAACCGATTTATATGAAATATCCTTTTTACAGCCCATTCCCACAGAAATGTTTTTAGGTACCAACTGGAGTACGGTCTTATCCCCGCCCTTCAAAGAATTTAAGACCTTCTCTGTGATGATAATGCAGGCGTTTCCTTCGTGAATTTTCTCTTTTAAGGTCACTGCATCCACCGGCTGAATTCCTTCAGGAACTTCTCCTTCTATCCGGCCGCCATAATATAAATAAACGGTTTTTCCCTTTAAAATGTCTGCGGAAATCTGTTTTGCCGCTTTTAAGTTGACAATACTCAGATTCTGGCTCTTTGCCCACACGTCCACCGCAAACCGTTTGTTGATGTCGGTTGCCGTGGTTATGACCGGTATACCATCTATGTCCTCTGCTATACGGGAAGCCAATTTATTGGCTCCTCCAAGATGTCCGGATAAAAGAGATATGACATACTGTCCCCTTTCATCAACGGCTACAATGGCAGGATCCTGATCCTTGCTTTTCAGATACGGTGCGACGGCTCGGACAGCTATTCCCGTAGCCCCTATAAAGACAATCGCGTCATTGTTGTCAAACGCTTCTTTTGTCCACTTGCTAAGGCTTTTTTCCATGGGAATCAAGCCAATATCCGAAGCGGTATCTTTCATTCCATACGCCAGACACATCTCTCCCCGGAGAGACAGCTTATCCGCTATAGATTTACAGGTATTGCCGCCCTTTAACGTAAAAGAAATCAATGCAATCCTCATAAGTCCTCCTACTAATCGCTGCTTTCGAATCCACCCGTACTACTGCAATAAAATGAATTCATTTACGATACTTCAAATTATAACATAATGCTCACAATACTTAAATAGTTTATTGCTCTATTGAAAAGTCCTATCGTAACTATCGGCAAGCATCGGTCGAACCAAATCCATCTGTGCCTCGTTCTGTCTGATTGAGTTCGTCTACTTCATTAAATTCAACTGACAGATATGGAATAATAACCAATTGTGCAATTCTTTCCTGTGGTGTAATGATGCGTTTTTCCTCGCTGTCATTATGCATGATACAGCCAATTTCTCCTGTATAATCCTCATCAATTACTCCTGTACAATTTCCTGGCCTAAGCATTTCTTTTAAAGACAAACCGCTTCTGGCAAATACCCCGCCAAAATAGCCAGCTGGTATTTCAACTGCAATACCGGTCGGAATGACTTTTGTTTCATGAGCATTTAATTCTACAGATTCTTGTAAATCAGCATATAAATCATATCCCGCCGCATAGGAACTGCCCCTTGTTGGTATAGTCGCTGTATCGGTCAATTTTTTAATATTAATAATCATCTTATCTCTCCCAAATTGTTTTAATCCATTATTCTGTAAATAGCTTTTCAATTAAAACAAGAAGCCCTGAATTTATTTCTGGACTTCTCTTCATTTCACATATTAATTACTATTGATTTCTCCGGCATAAATCCTACCTCTTCCTCTTGTTTAAGACCGTACTATTTTTTTCAGATCACACTTTTTATTGGTAACGATCACTGCCGAATATTGTTCAATATCGTCAATCAGTGCGGAAGCTTTTCGGATGTCCTCCATAGTAACGGCATCAATTTCACCGATGACCTCTTCCGGCGTATAAATCCTGTTTAATAAAATCGTATTTTTCCCATTAGAGAACATTCTGCCGTTTACATTTTCCTGTCCAAAGATATAGCTTGCCTTTAGCTGCTCTTTTGCCACATGCAGTTCATCCTCTGTAATGCCGTCTTTTTTCAGAGACTCCAGTTCTTCCTTAATGCCGTGAATAGCATCGGAAATCTTATCGTGGCTTACCCCCGCATAAATATTGTAATATCCCGCATTTGCGAAGGAGCTGGCATGAGAATATACGGAATAAGCCAGTCCTTTTTGTTCTCTTATATTTTGAAAAAGTCTGGAGCTCATGCTGCCGCCCATAATATTATTTAAAAGAGACAGCGCATAATATCGGTCATCTTCCAGTGAAATTCCTCTTGTTCCCATGCAAAGATGAGATTGCTCTATATCCTTCACCTTTACTTTAAAATGAGGTTCATACTCTTCATTATAAAACTTTTTAGCCAGCTTTTCAGCTTTTAACTGGCTTAACTTTCCGTCAAAAATTCTGCACAGCGAATCCATATCCACATTTCCGACTATGGAGATAACAAGGCTGTCTCTGGTATATTCATCCTCAATATACTTCTTTAAGGTCGCCTGAGAAATGCTTTTTAACGAGGATTGTGTTCCGATGATGGATTTTTCATAGGGACACCCTTTAAAAATCAAGTCGCTTATTTCTTCATGAGCATAATCGTCCGGAGTATCCTCAATCATTTTCATTTCTTCGTAGATCACCTGTTTTTCTCTGGACATTTCCGTTTTGTCAAAGGTGGAATTTAAAAACATATCCAGAAGAATTTCAGCTGCCTGTTCTGCATTTGAGTTCAACGTTTTCATATAATAACAGGTGGCTTCTCTTCCTGTAAATGCGTTGATCTGTCCGCCTATGCGATCCACATCCTCCGCTATTTTCTTTGCACTCCGCTTTTCGGTTCCTTTAAACATCATGTGCTCAATAAAGTGGGAAATACCGGAAATATTCTTTATTTCATCAACCGCACCGGTTTTTACCCAAATACCGATTGCAACAGATTGAACATAAGGGATTTGTTCCATAACAATGCGCGTGCCGCAATCTAATTTTCTTGTTTCAATCATACCCTCACCGCTTTTCTTTCTATAATTCAATTTGTTAATAGTCATATTCATTTATTATACAATTATACGGGCATTCTGTAAAGTGGGACAATTCTATACCCTTGTGCATTGATTTGTTCTATTAATTCCGGCAATGCTTTTAAAGTTTCCGGCTTTGGATGCATTAATATGATGGCTCCGTCAAGAGGTTTAGACAGGATTCTCTGTATAATGACCGGAGCCGAAGAGCCTTCCCGCCAGTCAATGGTGTCCGAACTCCAGAGAACGACTTTATATCCCAGCTTTTCTGCTATTTCCACCGTTCTGGCATCATAATCTCCGGCAGCAGGAGCAAAATAGTTCGGCTTTATACAAACTGCGTCAATAATAGCGGTTTCCGTCTTTTCGATTTCTTCCTCTACCTTTTCAGAGGAAATGTCGCTGCATAATGCATGACTGTAGCCATGGCTCTGAATTTCATGGCCTGCATCGTGCATCTGTTTTAATAAATCCTTATGATTTTCTGCCCATCTTCCTGTTACAAAAAAAGTCACCTGAATATCTTTTTCCTTAAATACCTTTAACATATCGGGGATGACATCCTCTCCCCAGTCCACATTGCAGGCAAAGGTGCATAGATTGTTTCCTTGCGCCCCGTTTCTTATGATCCTGCTTTCATATTCTTTTGGGTCTGCTGCCGTTGCTACCGCATTGTTTCCTTCCTGTTTTTCATAAATCGTATTCCAGGTTTGAGCCGTTTGATCTGCCAGAATCTTATCCAAATTGCTAAACCCCTGAAAAGCTGCTGCCAAAACAGCGAACAGGGCGATTCCAAGCACGCTCCAGTTTTTATTTTTCATAAAAAAACACCCCCACTAAACCTATGCGTGGGAGTGTTTGTTTTATACTTTTATTTTGCGGAACTACTTGTTCACGCCATCCCGTACGTTCAAATAAACGTACATCACTTTAGCTGCCTGTGCCCTTGTTGCCAAGCCCTGCGGCTGGAAATCACCTTCCGGCTGACCGTTAATAATTCCTGCACCAACAACCGTACTTACATAATCAGACGCCCATGGACTGATAGCGGACTGATCCGTAAATTTTATGCCGGCTGAGGTTTGAGGTAAAGTCAGATTTTGACTCGTTGCAAATTTGCAGAGCATAATAGCCATCTGTTCTCTGGTAATATTAGCATTTGGTTCGAAGGTGGTATCTGTCATACCGCTTACAATACCGTTTTCATATCCCCAATTTACATAGCCATAATACCATTCATTGGCCGGCACATCGGTAAACCCTGCCGGATTTGATTTGCTTACGTCCACATTATCCACTGTTTTAGCCAGCAATGCAAGGAATTGTGCCCTTGTCAGCTGTGCGTCCGGCAGATATAAATTGTTGCCCATACCGTTTGCGATACCTCTTGCCGCAAGAGAACCGATATAGGTTTTAGCCCAGTGATTAGCCGTATCCTTGAAGTCTACGGTCAAAGCTCCTACCTGAACCGGTATGGTAATCTTATAGCCGTCATATACCGCATATATGTTTCCGGTTTCCGCATTTTTACTTCCTGCTTTGAACAGCCCGTTTTCATCAATCGTACCGATGTTCTGGTCACAGGTCCAAGTAAAGGTCTTATCACTGGAGACCACAGAAATCGGCCCGCTTTTAACAGACAGATTAATATCCGAGCTCTGACCGGCATCCAAATATAACGCGGAAACAGAAGGCAGAATCGTCAGATTGTTTTTTACTACTTCCACCTGAGTCGTGCCGGATATGTCTCCGGCAGTTCCGATAATATTTACCTTTCCTTCCGTATCTCCTGCTGTATATAATCCATTGCCGGTGATACTGCCATTACCGCCTTCCACTTCATAGCTGACCGCACCCGGAAGGGATACTTTTTCAAACAGACCGTTGGAAGCATAGCTGTTTATTTGTACGTCAGCTCCCGGCATGGCCAATGTCAGCGAAGGATAAAGATTCAGATTTCGAGCGGTATTGTCACTGCTGCCTGCCTGATATACGAAGAGCAGTGCATTGGATACCTTTCTCTCTGCTCCGTCTGACGGCGTATTTTTTCGGCCTGCCGTATTTTCCAGACCGGGCATTCTGGAATACAGAGCCGTGGATCCGCCGCCATCCATGTTAAAGGCATAGGTGCAGCCCAATGATTTCATGTGGTTTGCCAGTTGAACCAGATTCAGGCCCTTTGAATTGGTCTGTCTTCCGTCCACTACGTAGAGAATCACCGTTCCGTCACTTTTGATGCCCACCGCAGTTCTCGGATTCAAGCCGGTACCGGAAGTCACGACATTTCCGTTTTCTACCAGGGAATAGTAAATTCCCATGGCTTCCGTGGCATTGGCAAGACCGGTGTTTGCATTATCCGCCACGCTGATTTCTACTTCGCTTCCTACCACCATGCAATACAGCTGAGAAGCAGTCGCCGAACCGGAAACCGTAGATAAGACCACTTCATTTTCTCCGATTGGGGTGTTATGTGTATCCACATTTACAGATTTTACCGTGCCCTTTATGGTTTTCCCGATCTGAAGCTGCATATTATCCTGACTTCCGCAGTCTACAACCACTTCGATACAGCTTCCGGCGGTCTTGGTGCTGGAAGCATAATGCCTGTTGAACAGATGCAAGCCCTTGGCTGCCCCATGAGGAACATTATAATAGTTTATCTGTGCGGAAAAAGGTGCCTGTACTTTTTGTACGGTGCCGGTGGACGCATCATCGTAAGCCAGTGTCCCTTTTAGCCCATAGCTTACGTTCACATATTGCAGAGAAGCTCTGCCCGTGCTGTCAAAGGCAATGACCCTGTCCGGCGCATATCCCGAGGTCACGATATTTCCGTTATGTATAACAAGCCCTTTTGGGGTGCCCGTTGCCGTGTCAAAGAGATCTCCGTTGACGGCTGCCAGAACTTTGTACCCCTGCTGTTCCGCATAATTTGCCATGGTGCCGACCGTTGCCATGCTTCGGACCTCACCATTGAAAATCATCGGCTTGACTGTTCCCGAAGCGGTATCCGCCTCGACAAAAAAGGCGTGCTCCAGTCCGTTTGAACTATTTATTCCGATTTGTTCATGATACGTAACGCCGTCAAAAATCTTCTTTTCCGAATCCAAGTAAACATTGCCTAAGCCATCATAATATGTAAAACCTGAAAAGCTTGCGATTATTACTGAAATGGCCAAAAAAACAGCTAAAAATTTCGTACTTTTTTTCATTTTTTCCCCCTTTATGTAACAATTATGCCATAAAACTTATTTTTTCCACTAAGTCCGACATTCTTATTGTAACATGCGGTCTTGAAACTTCAAGTTACGGTTACATTACGAAAAGTCAAACATTTCCTCATTAAAGGTGTCCCCATTATATAAAAGAATCACCACATCCGGTCTGTTCTCCTTGGCATATTTTGCAACCGAATCATTAAAGAGCCGCAAATCCAAGGCTCTTACTTCATGTACGCCCAAAGAAAGGAAGGAATAAACAGGTACGCCAAAAGAATCCTTTATCATCATAACCTTTCCAGTATTTACTAAGTTATTTTCAAAAATCAGTTCCTCATTATCACCATGGTATACAGCATATCTATTAAGGTCAACTGGCGCTTCCTTTACTAAATATTTTTTATCCAATATGGCGTTATAAAAGGAACCTGTATAAATTTTTTCCGCCCCGTAATCGTGTTCATACAACGTATAGTTTGTTTTGAAGGCAGGAGTTATCAGCGTAAAGTCGTCCAGACCGGAATAAAATCTTCCCGTACGCCTGCCCATAGAACCCAGATAGCATTTTTTTAGAGTGGTTACTTTATAGTTCTTTAAATCCTTGTATTTGCTGTCAATGGTAAACCCGTAATCCTTATTCAGTTCGTCCATAATGTGGCCTGTGGCTTCAAATGCCGTTTCGATCCGCCAGTGGTGGTCGGTGTCAAAAAATAATTGGTTCTGCGTTTTTTCTCCATCTCTTAAAAGTGGTCTCAAATCCAGATACGCAATGCCTCTTTCATCCAACCCCTTTAAAAATAAGTTCACATTGTAATCCGCATAATCCTTTTTGTTGATCGGGAGCTGTTGTTCGTCATCCGATAACTTAAAAGGTGCCTGTACATATAAAAATGGTATGCCGGCTTCGTCCAATTTAGACTTTAATTCTTCTACGGCATCCAAAGAACGCATGACTCTGAAATTTTTCTTATCCACTTTGAAAATAATTTGATTATATTTTGTTTTGTAGATTTCTCCATATCCCGCATCACTTACAATGTGCTTTCCCAGAACTCTCTGTATCAATCCATAATAAGAATTGTACTGTTCTTCAAAGCAAGTCTCGTTATATACGGTGTCTTCTGCAATATGAATTGCCTTTGTTACTCGATCCAGTATGGGAGTTCCCGGCCGTACCTCTGTTCTATACTCGGTGAGAAAGTCGTTTACAGGGTCGTTATCTTTATATGTCAGCAGTCCTATGAGCATCCCTGTAATAATGCCAAAGAAAAGGACGGCCGCAACATACTCTTTTTTAATCTTCACAGCGTTCCCTCCTTAAAAGTTAAAGTAGATGAATGGATTATAAGCACTCTTTAACATATAAGAAATACATGCAAAAAATAATACCATTAAAGCGATAACATATAGGATCTGAGCCGGCTTTGACTGAGCCGGTTTCGTCTTGGCCAGTTTCTTTGCAAAGGGTCTGGAAAATAATATACCAAAGAACAGGAATACGATGTATTCTTTGGTGCATACGATGGCGTCCGCATCAATAAATCCGCCGCCCCCCGGCACGAACATGGTCTTCAGATAAACAAGGGCATCTACGATATTGTCTGCTCTGAAAAGGACCCAGCCGAACATGACCAGAAGCATCGTATAAATATGCCGAAGTACGGAATGAGACTCCATTTTGTCCAATCCCACCGCCTTTTCTGCGGAAATAGATACGAAATACAGCAATCCCCAGCAAATAAAAGTCCAGTTCGCTCCATGCCACAGGCCGGTCAACGCCCATACCGCAAATACATTGAAAAATAACTGCTGCTTGGTTTTTACCCGGTTACCTCCTAATGGGATATAAACATAGTCTCTGAACCAGGAGCCTAAAGAAATATGCCACCTTCTCCAGAATTCTGTGGTAGATTTTGATATGTACGGATAGTTAAAGTTCTCCTTCGTATGGAAACCAAACATTCTTCCAAGTCCTATAGCCATATCCGAATAGCCTGAAAAATCATAGTAAATCTGTAAAGTATAGCATATAGCCCCCAGCCATGCCATTGCCAGAGATAAATCATCTGTCCCAAGGAGTTTAAAGGCCTTGTCCGCTACCAGAGCCAAATTGTTAGCCAGAAGAACTTTTTTGGACAGTCCTACTAAAAATCTGCAGACCCCTGCCGACACATCGTCAAAGCTTTCTTTTCTGTTTTCAATTTGGTCTGCAAAGTTCTCGTATCTTTCGATAGGCCCTGCCAGAAGCTGAGGGAAAAATGTAATATAGAGCCCTACATGAAGAGGATTTTTCTGAGCCGGTCCCTTTTCTTTATATACATCTATGACATAAGAGATGGCTTTAAATGTAAAAAAGGAAATGCCTATGGGCAATGCGATCTTAGGAATGGTGAAATCCAGACCGGTAATATACTGAATGTTTTTCATCGTAAACATCAGATATTTGAACACGAAAATAATGCTTAAATTATAAATAAGCATGAGGATAATGATTATTCTTGATTTGATTTTGTCCGCTCTGACCTTGGATAAAATAAGTCCGAACATCCAATTTGCCAAAACAGAAAGGATCAATAAAAAGACAAATTTAGGTGCTCCCCAGGCATAAAATCCCAAGCTTATAATCAATAAAAATATATTCTGCACGCTCCGGCTGAATCGGAATATGGTATAGTATAGAAATAATACTATGGGCAAGAAACAGCTTATAAAAATGATTGATGAAAACAGCATATGTTATATCTCCGTAATTTTCTAATATTTTTTGTTGACATAATTGTCTATCTTAGATCGTTTTCGTACGTCTTTGAATACACCTTCACGCTTCAGTTCATCCACAATCCCGGTATTGATCGTGTGCAAAATCACATCGTCGTAATCCAAAAGTACTATTTCAATTAATTTGTTGTTCAGATATTCTGATTTTGACTTAATATAATAAGCCTCTATATCCTCATAATTCAAATATCTTAAAAGCTTTATAATCGATTCATCTTTTTTATGATAATGATATTTTATTTTATTTTCTATCTCCCGGACCAGATCCGGATGTTTTTCTATCAGTTTTTTATCCCGAACCCGTAAGGTATTATATTTGGCCACCGCATTATAATATTGATAATTGTAAATGCCCTTTTCAAAGGAGTCTATTCGCTGGAAAGGTTTTAAATTCAGCCTTGTAATGAAGTAATAATGTTCTTCTATAAACTCCTTTTTGGTCAAATCCCCTTTCTGATATTTATAGATCAACGCCTTTCTATTGTCAAAGAATTCGTCGAAAGTAGTCTTTCGTACACCTACTGCCATGATTTTCTCTCCTAATTCATAATCTATAATTATATATGAAAGAAGCTGAAAATGCAAATTGCAGTAACACACTATTTCTAACTTTCATATACTAACTCATAAAGACTATCATGCCACATGAAGGAGGGAAATATATGAGTTGTTTCGGCAACAAAGTATCGCCGGACCTCTATCAGAATTGCTGCAACGCAAATACTCTCTGTGAGTTTAGCGGTAATATGGAAGATGTAGTAACGGAACCATTGTATGTTCAAAAAGTATACGATGCCGTATTATTTAATCTTCAAGGAATGAAAACTGTTCAGAATCAGAATTTTTCACCAAACTTACCAAGAGGCCACAGAGTTAAAAGAGTTTTAGACATACGCTGTAAGAGGTTCTTTAACCCAGGTAACATAGACGATTCAAAAAATCTAAGCTTAAATCTAAATACCACTATTTCCGGTGCTACTTTTTTACACAATGGTCAGGGCAACCCTATTGAGGTAGTAGGACCTGACGGAACTTTCTCAGAAAAAATATTATATGCAGATACAAGCGAATGTGACGAACAGTGTATGGGAACACCGGTTTTCGGCACACAGACGATTGATGTAACTGGAAATGTCCAGGTATTCATTGACTTACTGTTATGTGATAGAAATAACAACGAAGTAGTCTTTACAGTTTGCGCAGATGTAAACATAGCTACCAGCGCCCAACCATTAGTACTTACAAACTTCTTCGAAATCTGTATGCCATCTACGATCGATACAGCATTTCTCCCAAGATTTACCGAATTTTGCAATGCCGCATGTGAAACGAGACTCGCCACAAATAACTGCGGAAGAGATTTAGCAATCGGTCAAAATGGAGAGGTCTCTGCGAACCTTATCATAGCAATCTGTATAACCTGTGAAAAGAAGATAATCGTTCCAGTTCAGCTCTGTGTTCTTTCAACTGGTTTTGCACAGATCAGCCCTCAGGTAAATGCAGTATGCTCTACCTTCCCTTCCCTTTTCCCGAATCAGATCAAGGAAAGTGATACAGAGGAGAACTGTGAAGAAGTCAGCGGGGAAGAAGAAACTTGTGATCCTTGCAATCCTTATGGATCCAGGAATAGCAACTCGAATAGGAACTATAACAACAGCTGCAATAACTATTATGATGATGATGACGATGGCTGTAATGATTTTAGTAACAATCAATGCAGACCAAATAGGTCAAACCGCAGTCAGAATAGAAGATAACCTCTATTTTATAAGATCTATAGGAATAAAATCAGCAAAAAAAGGCACCGATCGGTGCCTTTTAAAATTTCCTTTGATTATTTATTTAAAAGCCATTCAATTAAGTTGATTTGCCGAATTCCTTCATAATTTACACCTGCACCTATTTCATCTAAAGTCAGCAGTATTTTAGGGTAATGGTCGGGTATCCTGCGTAATGGCTCTAATTCTCGTGCCAATGTTTTTTCATCTAATACCGTGGCAGAGACTTGATAATATGTGATACCATCCATATTGCTTGCAACAAAATCCACTTCTTTTTCCGCAAGCTTTCCAATGTTCACCTTGTACCCACGATGAATCAATTCCAAATATACGATATTTTCAATCAAGTGACCTATATCCGAAGCAGCAGATGACAGCAATATATTGCGAATCCCCGTGTCTACCAAATAATATTTACTCAAAGTTTTTAAATATTGTCTTCCCCTGATATCATATCGATCCGCTTTATAAAAAATATAGCTGTCGGTAAGTGCGCGAACATAATGATCAACAGTATTGACTGATATCTTTCTTCCGGCTGAATTTATGGTATCGCTTATTTTTTTAATTGAAATAGGACTGCCTATACTGCTTGCTATGGACTTTACTATATTTTCCAACAATGCAATATCAGTAATCCCCTCCCTCTTTGCCACATCTTTTATCAAAATTGTGTTATAAATACCGTCAATGTAGGCACGTACGGTCGCATCGCTTTGTTGCATACTTGCAACATATGGAAAAGAACCATATCTAAGATATTGATTGAATTTTTCTCTTACCGTCAGAGTTGCCCTTGGGTCTGCTTCACAGTATTCATAGAAAGAAAACGGAAGCATATCAATGGTAATATACCTGCCAGACAAAAGAGTTGCAAGTTCTCCCGACAGCATATACGCATTAGAGCCCGTAATATAGACATCAACATTCTCCTTAATAAATAGGCTGTCCACAGCTTTTTCAAACTGCTGACAATTTTGTACCTCATCAATGAACACATAGCTGTATTTATCTTTACAAAGCTTTTCTTTTATATATTGATAAAGACTCTTATAGTTCAAAAGTTCCTCATAATCGATGTCCTCTAAGTTGATTGATATAATTTGCTCATCAGATACACCTACAGATTTTAAATAGTTGATATATAATGAAAAAAGAGTGGACTTACCACATCGTCTGACTCCTGTAACCACTTTGATAATTTGTTTTTCTCGATTAATAATTAGTTGTTGCAAATATTCTTTTCTTTGAATCATTCATAACACCTCGCTTTTATCAAAGTATATCATTTCAACGTATAGGAGTCAAAGTTTTTTCTCAAACCAGAAAAAACTTTATAATTCGACATTGTTTTTTCTTTAATGGATATATTGAAAACAGGAATAGAATCAACAAAAAGGCACCGATCGGTGCCTTTTAAAATTTAAGAAGACCTAAGCTTCTTTATTCAAGTTCTCCAAAAGCTTATCCACATCAATTCCATGAACCATTGCAGCTTCCTCCAGCGTTTCTGCCTGCGCAGAAGGGCAGCCCAAACAGCCCATACCAAATTCGCCCAATATCTGAACGGATTTTGCATGATTTCTTACGACTTCTCCAATTGTCATATCTTTTGTTATTGTCATCATCATAACCTCCATAATTTTAATAGTTGCGTTATCCCCTATCGTATAAATAGGATCTTGTCCTTATCCGGAACAGTCTTTATTTATTATACCCACATTTGTCTCATAAAAACAAACGTCTTATAATTTTATCTTACTCAATAATATACGCACTCACGATTTCTCCGTAATAAGCTGTATGGAAGTCTTTATTAGACCCATGGAAGGAGCTGTCAACATCCGGGGGATAAAATTCTCTCCTATTTTCTTCGGTTATTGCCTCTTCCTCTTGTTTTTGTTTATATACCACTTTGCATTCCAGCGTTAAGGGGAGCTCCCGAATCGCCGGAACGGAAATTTGCTCCGGTGTTTCCAGAGTCAAACCAAGCTCTTTAATTTTATCGATGTCTCTGCCAGACTTTGTACCGCAAAGTCCCAATATATTTTTATTGTAAGCACCATATGGTATATTTATTGTAAATTCAGGATTTTTTTCCAGCTGAGCTTTGGTAAAACGATTTTCTCGTACAAAAACAGTAAAAATCGGCTTTCCCCACTCAATGCCTAAAGTTCCCCATGAAATAGTCATGGAATTTACCTTTTCCCCTGCTTTCGTAGTCAGTAGAACGCCTGTCTGAACAGCCTTCATAATTTCATTCGCATAATCAAATAATTCAATTTGTTTTTTCATAAAATAATCCTCCCTAACATCTTCTCAACTCATAGCTATAATTTTTATTTTCTTGCATACGTCAAATATTCTATTAACCCTTTAGAATAACAATCTCCCATTTTTAAAGCCTGTTTCAAATTTCTATCATAGATCTCAATATTTTTTACGTAGTCTTTGTTTAAAAAAGCAGTTGATTCATCTATATTCATTTGAATAAACTGATGGATTAAGGTCTTCCATTCACTCTCCAGCCAAAAAGGATTGACTCGTGAGAAAAAAGCAGCTCCCTGATTTCCGTTTTCATATAAACGTTCTATATATTCGTCTACATCCTCCCCGTTGATCTGTGCGTCCACCAATTCTTTAAAAAGGCTGACGTACTCCGACAACAGTTGAACGTACTGCTCCTCATTTTGTTGTCCGAATATTAATCCGATAATATACCCGTTTTTTGATACCATAGCATCTATTTTCTCTTCTACCGCTGATTTATTGTCAAAATTGGAATAAACACTTATTAAATAAGCATGGATCCAAGTAGCCAAATCTCTCCAGACCATTCTGGATTCAAAGATCAGGTTCATCTGGTTTTCCGGAATATAAGAACCTTCAAGTCTTTTGGGCGATTTCATTGAATGCACTCCTCTCCTTCTACTTCTTATAGCATATTATCCGGAGGTTAAATTTGACACTGTTGATCTCATCCAAAATTTGAAAAGAATTTGGCAAATAAGTCATTCTGAGAAGCTTCATTCGTTACATAACCAATCGCAATTTTATTGTGCGTTCTTTCTATCAGCTGCTGCGCCTTTTCTTTTCCAAAGGCTCCGCACAATTCAATGGCACCGACGCCTTCTTTTTCTAATATAGAAACTTTATCGCACGCTTCCTCAAAGCTCCGAACTGTCAAAATATAGGTGATCTGTTTTTCTGTTTCAAAGCAGGCTTTATGCTCCTCCGGATCGTAATGGCTTCCCATCAGCAAAAATACATATTTCTTTTTCATGTTTTATCCGCCTCCATTCTGTTTACTTATTTTGATTTTGTTCATGAATAGCATGGGCTATTCGTTTAAGCCCTTCCTTAAGAAGAGCGCGGGGCATGGCCAGATTCAGCCTTACAAAACCCTTGGCGTTATTCACGAACAGCGCATCTCCCCCTTCCAGCAGCACACCCGCTTTCTGTGCAAAAAACAAGGGCAGATTTTCAATATCCGGCAGACAAGCATTCAGATCCACCCAAGCCAGATAAGTAGCTTCCGGAACACAGCAAACGGCTTCCGGAACATTCTGTTTAAAAAATTCCGCACAGTAGTTGAAATTTCCGTCCAGATAATCTTTCAGCTGTTCCAGCCAGTCTGCCCCTTTCTCATACGCCGTCTGGTTAGCTGTCAGGGAAAGAGGATTAATATCTCCGCCGGCACTGCTGTTACGGCGAAAGGCTCTTCTTAGTGCCGAATCTCTTATAATGATATTGGAAAAATTCATCCCTGCCATATTAAAGGTCTTACTTGCAGCCATGCAGGTCACTAATTTCTTATATTCCGGCATGACTTTGCCCAGCGGTATATGCTTCTTCCCCTGCCTTATCAGATCACAGTGTATTTCATCTGAAATGACCCAGAGATCATACGTTTCGATAATAGCTGCCACTTTGCCCAATTCTTCTTCTGTCCACATTCTTCCTGTAGGATTGTGCGGATTGCACCACAGAACCATTTTTACCTTTGGATCAGCCGCCTTTTTTTCAAAATCATCAAAGTCAACGGTAAAGTATCCCTTTTCATATTTTAAATCAGAGCATACCAGTTCTCTGTTGTTGAAGTCGGCAGCATGTTTAAAAAAGCCATAAGCGGGAGTCGTAATCAGCATTTTTTCATCCGCCGCCACGGTTTCCTTCACCAACCCATATAGAGCCGGAATGATTCCCGGAGAGAAAACCAATTCTTCCTTGGGGAAGCTCCAGTCATAAAGTCTTTTGCACCAGTCGTTTAAAGCATTGTAGTAGCCCGGATCATAAATCTTGGTATACCCAAAAATTCTTTGATCTACTCTTTTTTTGATTGCATCACAAATTTCCGGCGGGGTGGCAAACTCCATATCCGCTACCCACATACGAATAAATTCGTCATCAGCAAAGGGAAACTCTATGTCCGGATATTCATTGAAAAGGTATGATCTAAACCCTTCAACATTCTGTGAATTGGTATTTCTTCTGTCTATAATTTCATCAAAATTATATTTCATTTCTCTCCTCCTCTTCATCCTATATTGTTTAAAGTATATAATATTGGACATCATATTTCAATAAAACAAACTGTCCTATTTTTTAGCGTCCACAGCAATGCCGCTTAAAATTTTATTCCAATATATTCTTTGATTATACAGGATTATATGGTAAAATGAAAAAGCATGTTTTAGAAGGGGTTCTATACAGCAATCAAATAATTTTAGCAATAAATTGGAATTAGGAGGAAAGAAAAAACATGGAATTTATTGAAATATTAAAAGCGATTATTTTAGGGATTGTAGAAGGCATCACAGAATGGCTTCCGATCAGCAGTACCGGACACATGATTCTGGTGGACGAATTTTTAAAGCTGAATATGTCACCGGCCTTTAAGGAAATGTTTTTGGTCGTGATACAGCTTGGAGCCATCATGGCTGTCGTGGTCTTGTACTGGAGAAAGCTCTGGCCTATCACTAAAAAGTACAGCAGACTAACGGTTCGATGGGATGTGGTATCGATTTGGATGAAAATTTTGGTTGCCTGTGTTCCGGCGGCAATTATTGGATTTTTATACGACGATCTGATCGAAGAGCTGTTCTTTAATTATAAAACCGTTGCTGTTACATTGATTGTCTATGGTATTTTATTTATTGTTATCGAATCAAGAAATCACAACAGATTTCCGCAAGTCAATGAGATTTCACAAATTACATACAAAACAGCATTGATTATCGGAATATTTCAGCTGCTTTCACTGATACCCGGCACCTCCCGTTCCGGAGCCACCATTCTTGGTGCGATCCTAATTGGAACCTCCAGAACAGTTGCTGCTGAATTTACGTTTTATCTGGCCATTCCCGTTATGTTCGGAGCCAGTCTGCTGAAAATGCTGAAGTTTGGTTTTACTTTTACCAGTATGGAGATAACGGTTCTTGCAACCGGTACGATCGTGGCCTTCTTCGTGTCTATACTGGCCATCAAATTCCTGATGGGCTATATTAAAAAGCATGATTTTAAAGTGTTCGGCTGGTATCGAATCCTACTGGGAATTGCGGTCCTTGCGTATTTCTCATGGATCGGATAAAGCCTTATTAAGTAAACAGGAATTCAATTATAAAAGGAATACTGCTCAAGAATAAACAGAGCGGTATTCCTTTTTTATTCAACTATGCAGCTATACAGTCCACTCCGCCGACTTGGTCTGTAAGCTCCACAGCCTCTGATATAATCCGCCTTGGTTCAGCAGTTCCTCATGGGTTCCTTCTTCCGCTATTTTTCCTTCGGAAAGCACCACAATATGATCTGCTCCCGCTATGGTTCTCATCCTATGTGCAATGACCAGTACGGTCTTATTCTGGACCAGTCTGGATATGGCCTGTTGGACTTTTGATTCATTTTCCACGTCAAGAGAGGCCGTCGCTTCATCCAAAAGAATAATAGGTGCATTCTTGAGGAGTGCTCTGGCGATGGAAATTCGCTGTCTTTCCCCTCCGGAAAGCGTGGATCCGTTCTCTCCGATAATTGTATGATATCCCTGCGGCATTTTTCCGACAAACTCGTCACACATGGCCAGCTTAGCGGCTTGCATGACTTCCTGATCCGTTGCTCCTCTCCTTCCCAGACGGATATTTTCCAGAACCGTATTATTGAATAAAACTACATCCTGAAATACAATGGCATAATTTTTCAGCAGTTCCTCCGGCTCTATCTGGGCTATATCGTTTCCGCCAACAGTAATCCGTCCGGATTGTATATCCCAGAAGCGAGCCGCCAGTTTGGATACCGTGCTTTTTCCTCCTCCGGACGGTCCCACCAGTGCCGTCACTTCCCCTTGCCTGGCAATAAAGCTAATGCCCTCCAAAACCTTATTTTTTCTGTCTTTCTCCTGAGCATCATAAGAAAAGCACACCTGTTCAAACTGAATATCATACGATTTAAAATCAGCCGGATCTTCGCCTTTCTGTATTTTTTGGTTATTAATTTCTTTCATTCGGTCAATCTTTACTTCCGTAGAAAAAATAGCTGCCAGATTTTGTAATGCGATGGCCAGCGGATCAAAGACCCGCGATGCCCCGATCAGGAAAAGAAGAAAGGTCAGAAAATCCACTTTACCGGAAGCGATTTGCTTTGCTCCCACCAGAACCAGCGTCGCCACGCCTACCCGGAGCAGCATCTGAGAAGACACTACAAAAATCGCAGTGACCAGTTCCGTTTTAATGTTGATCTTTTCCGATTCCTGTAACAGGACATCCATCTTGACCAGATAAGATTCTGATTGATTATTTGCCTTGATTTCCCGCACCATTTCCAGACACTCCTGAATACTGTCCGCACGCTCCAATTTAGATTCCTCATATAGTTTATTCATCTTATCCTGTTGTTTTTTCCCTGCCATCGTAACGGCAAAAGCTACCGGAATGACCCACAGCAAGGATAACGCCAGCTCCCATCCGCACAAAAAGAGCCCGATGCTTATAAAAATCAATGAGAATACCGCCCCAAGCAGTTCCGGTATAAAATGGGAAAAGGCTGTCTCCATCCCGGCACAATCTGCCATAATCGTTGTAGTCAGATCGGATAAATCCTTTTTTCCAAAAAAGGAAAGCGGAATTTTTCGCAATTTTTCCGCTATAGAAATTCGCTGGTCTGCACTTTCTTCGTAAGAAGCAAGAAATGTGGCATTATACTGTATTCGTTGAAATATCCAAATAATAGCAAGGAGCAGAACGGAAACAGCAACATAAACATAAACCGGCAGAACCTCATCAGAGCCGCCCGTATATTTTACGGTCAATGCTTTCAAGACCAGATATAAAAGGCCTACCGGAAGCATGAAACTGAGGTCGGTCAAGGTGCATGCCACAGCGGCCTTCATCAAATCCTTTGCCCCCTTTTCACTCAATGCAAATTTATTTCTAAAAAATTGAATCATTTTACCTTCCCTTTCCCTTCTTTTACCTTCCAAGCAACAGACATCTGATACTCGTTCCACATTCTGTGATACAGCCCGGCCTTTTCCAGCAGCTCTGCATGGGTGCCTTTTTCCTGAATTTTACCATTTTCCATCACCAGAATCTGATCTGCATGCTGAATCGTGGAAAGTCTGTGCGCAATCATCAGTACGGTTTTATCCTTGGTAAGGACTTCAAAAGCCTGCTGAATCTTGTATTCGTTTTCAGGGTCTGCAAAAGCTGTAGCTTCGTCCAGTAAAACAATCGGCGCGTCCTTTAAGATAGCCCTGGCCAAAGCGATTCGCTGCGCCTCGCCTCCGGACAAATAAGTTCCCTTACTCCCCACCACCGTATCGATGCCATCGGGCATTTTTTCAAAAATCTCCTCACACTGAGCCGCTTTTGCAGCTTTCATGACCTGCTCTCTCGTGGCCTCCGGTCTGGAAAAACGAATATTTTCAAACAGACTCATTTTAAAAAGCTTTGTATTTTGAAATACAAAGGATATTTTATTCATCAGCTCTTCCGTTGGAATGGTTCTCACATCGATTCCTCCTATGGTAATGCTTCCTTGATCTATATCAAAAAAACGCGGGATGAGAGAAGCCGCCGTAGTTTTTCCTCCACCCGACGGACCTACCAATGCTGCCGTGCTCCCTTCTTTTATACGGAGAGATACGTGTTCCACTGCGATCCGCTCTGTCCCCGGATACGAAAAGGTCACATCGTGAAATTCTATATCCGAACCTGTACAAAACCTTCCGGCATTCCCTACAGGCTGTTCTAAAATCTGTTCTTCTAAAATGCTGTTGATCCTAGCCGCCGCATCTCTGGCGAGCATAAGATTTTCACTTGTAAACATGATTTTATTCATGACCACGGTAATAATCGGCGTAAAGATACAATAAAAAATAAAATCTGAAAGAAATTTCTGCGGATTTGCCGCTGAGGCTATCAGCAGTATGCCCGCAGGAATCAGCAGTGCAAAAACACTATTAATGGCCACTGTAAAGTTGCACATGGGGATGCGCAAGCTGATCGTATAATTGACCGCCCATTTTTTATACCGAAGGATGGCCTCATGAAAATTTTTAAATGAAAAAACAGTCTGTCCAAAGGTTTTGACCACCGGTATTCCCCTTATGTATTCTACCGCTTCATTATTCATATCTTCTAAAGCATTTTGATACTCTCTCATGGATTCCACCATGTTAGCTCCCATCATGGCGTTCAAAAAGAATGCGCCGATTACAATAGGAATCAGACTGATCAGCCCCATTCTAAAGTCAAATACCATCAGCAGAACCAGCATGGCGACAGGGGTCACCAAAGCACCGGTAAGATCCGGAAGCATATGAGCCAGAAACGTTTCCGTCTGCCCGGAGCTTTCATCAATAATCCTTCTCAGCTTACCCGTTCCATTGGCATCAAAATATCCGAGAGGAAGTCTGAGAATGTGATGCAGGGCCTCACTTCTCATATTTCTTGCCGTACGAAATGCGGCAATATGCGTACACATCAAAGCAGCGAAGTATACCACGATTCCCACAACAGAGAACCCCACAGCAATCCATCCATACTGCTCCAAGTTTCTTGCTGCTGCAGCATTCGGCAGCACCTTAAGAATTTCATATGCAACCTTCCATATGCACAGAAACGGCACCAACACCAGTATGGAACTGATACCTGACAATATACAGCCAAGATAAGTCAGATATTTATGCATTCCCGCAAAGTCCAGTATTCCTTTTTTTTTTTCTTTCACTATATTACCTCCATCGGTTAGCTATAGCTAACCATCAACCTTTTTAAAAGCACCTAATCAGGTGCTTGTTTTCTTATCTGTTCTCTATTTTATTCGTATAAAGACGCATTATCTACTCCAAAAAAGTAGTTTTAGCTCCATTCGGACATTTTATCGTGCAGGAAATATTGCTTGCCTTCCCTGTTCTGTCTGAACTCTCTGGGGGTCATCCCCATAACATCTTTGAACGCCGCCGCAAATTTGCTTCCATTCTCATAACCGACGCAGTTTGCTATATGCAAAATCGTATGTTCTGTTTCAAGAAGCATTTTAGCCGCCGCACTCATACGGTACCTTTTTATGTATGAATAAATCCCGCTGCCGAACACCCCTTTAAAGCAGCTTTTCATGGCGGTAAGAGCCATCTCATGCTCCGCCGCCAGCTGCTCCAGCGTATATTTTTTATCCATATGCTCTGTAATCTGTTTTTGTATTATCTTAATCTTTTCTACCTGACCTCTGGGAAAATAAACGCTTGGTTGATTGGTTTCCCCTCCTATGGTGCTTAAAAATAAAAGTACCTCCAGTACCTTCAACTTAAAATAATCCTTTCTGATCTGCTCCGGCAGGCAATAGAGCTCAAAAAAGATGTGCTCGGCCCATTCCGGTTCACGGATGAGGAAGAATCCTCTTCTGCCGCATAAAGCTCTGCAAATCTGTTCTAGGTTAATCTGACCTGTCCCAAAATGATGATCCAGCTCCCTTTGTGCCAATTTCGGAACAACCGTAATAGACACCCCGTGATAATGGGATATGGGGAAATACGAATGGTGACGCGTCCCTTCTTTTCGGTTCACAGAAAAATCTCCGTCTGCCATATAGAGATAATCTCCATTCTGAAACTCGCATTCAATCCTTCCTTCTCTGCAGTGATTGATCTCGAAAACTTCCTCCGATGGGTTGATATCAACAGAGAATTCCTGCATGTGTACCTCATTATATACGACAGTAATTCCCTCAAACACTTCATAGCTGATCATCTTGGCGTTTCCCGTTTCATCTGTGATCTGATAGACGGACCGATCGGCTCTTCTGTTTAAAACCTGAACACCTTCTCCGTACAAGGATTTTTCCTCCAAGGTCGGCTTCACAGAAATCACCTCCCGCTATTCTCCGCTTCCTTTATCCCTTCGTCCAACTCCTATTAGTTAGCATATACTAACTAATAGGAGTTGTCAATAACTGCAAAAATAATATCGTTTAATTGGTTACAGTAGTTTTTCCGGCGGTATCCATTTTTTGAATTTCTAAAGCTTCAATATAGTAAAACGGGCCGTCTACACTGTCGTCCCCTGCTCGCAGAATTCCCCGGACCCGAATCCAGTCCTTTCCGGACTTATACTGGGTCATATCTTCATCTGACAAAATTTCGAAGGAAACATAACCCCCGCTGCAATAAGGGCACGAAGGCCCAAACCGTCCTATTAAATCGTATGGCTGGTAGTCTCCGATATAAAAGCCTTCTATTTCCACAGTCTTGTCTTTATATTGTCCGAAATTCATATACCAGTCATTTATCTGTGTGGCATAATAATTGTCCCCAACCATAATATCTATTTTTTTGTCAAAAGCTTTTTTATCCGCTTCAATATCACAATCGTATGTAGAATTTTCTTTTACGACAGCCTTATTGTTTTCCGCTGTCTTTTTTGATATTGCCTGTGACGAAGTAATGTCAGGGCTGTTTATTTTTTTATTTGAAGCTGCACTCTGGCTGTTTGTGCATCCGGTAAAAAGCCCGATGCTTAGCACCAGCGATACAAAGAGCATAAGCTTCCTTTTATTTTTCATTTTGAACATGCTCCCGCCCCCTTTCTATTAGTGAAAAGACAAGGAATACAATAATATTGATAATCACAATACTGGCTCCTGTGGGGGTGGAATATTCATAAGAAATAAAAATTCCCGTTAAAAAACAAACAATGGAAACGAATACCGAACTGATGATAACCGTCTTAAATTTTTTGCATATTCTCATGGAGCTCAAGGAAGGGAAAACAATTAAGCTGGAAATCAGTAAGGTTCCCATCATCCGCATGCCCAAAACAACTGTCACGGCGGTCAACAGAGCGATGATCATATTATACAGATTGCTGTTCGTGCCGGTTGCCTTTGCAAAATTTTCATCAAAGGTCACCGCAAATATTCTCGGATAAAAGGCGACAAACAAAATGATTACAGCAGCTGATAATATAACGGATATTTTTACATCTGCAGGGCTCATAGCAAGAATACTTCCAAACATATAGTTACATACATCCGTATTCATACCTGTCGTAACAGACACAGTCATAACACCCACTGCCAGGGCTCCGCTGCACATTAATGCGGTTGCCGCATCTCCTTTGATCTTACTGTTTTCATTCATTCTCAGCAGGAGGAAAGCAGAGAATACACAGATTGGAATAGCTACGGTAAGCGGTGCCAGATTCGTTACATAAGCCACAGCCAATGCGGCAAAGCCTACATGGGATAATCCATCTCCAATCATGGAATAGCGCTTCAAAACCAGACTGGTTCCAAGAAGTGCTGCGCACAGGGAGACCAACACGCCTACGATCACTGCCCTCAGCATAAACGGATAAGAAAACATCTCTGTGATAATCTGTATCATAAAGCAGTCCCTCCTAAAAATCGTATACCAATAACACTCCTGCAATATTCCTCCTTTGTCCCGAAGAAAAGCTGCTTCTTTCCCAAATGCAAAATGTGGCTGGCAAAATCCACCGCACCTTTTACGTCATGGGAAACCATAATAACCGTCATCTTCTCTTTTACATTCAACTCTTTTACCATATTGTAAAATTCCATAGACATGATAGGGTCCAGACCGGTAATCGGTTCATCCAATAAAATCAACTTTTTGGCGGCACATAACGCCCTTGCCAGCAGAACTCTCTGCTGCTGTCCGCCTGAAAGTTCTCGGTAGCACTGGTTTTTTAAAGAAAGAAGCTCTAATTTTTTCATATTCTCTATGGCAGCTTCCTTGTCCTTCTTGCTGTAAAACAGCTTTTTCCCGCAGCTGTTCAGTCTTCCAGACAAAACCACTTCATACACGCTTGCCGGGAAATCTTTCTGTACCGGAGTCTGCTGTGGAAGGTATCCGATCTCATTCTGAGCAAGTCCCTCTCCGGTTATGATATTGCCGGAGAAAGTTTTTTTAAGATTCAATATTCCTTTTATCAAGGTGCTTTTTCCGGCTCCATTTTCTCCCACAATACAGAGATAATCTCCCTGGTTCACTGAAAAATCAATATCAGACAAAATTACATTTCCTTCATAGGCAAAAGAAACATTCTGGCAGGTTAATAGACTCATTTAATTCAATGCCTCCTTCAATGCCTCTACATTGTGCTTCATCAGATCGATATAAGTCACTCCCGATTCAAAATCATCCCTGCTGACATTATGAACCGCATTCAGCAGCTCACTTTTTGCTCCTGTAGTTTCACAAATAGAATCACATATTTTTTCATTGGACAGCTCTATGTGGAAAACTACCGGAATCTTATCCTGTTTCACTTTATTCGTCAGAAAAGCGATCGTTGCAGCATTTGCCTCCGTATCCGTAGAGCATCCCGGGAAAGCAGCATAATAAGTAAGACCGTATTCATCCGCAAAATAACGGAATGGGAAACGATCAGCAACAATAATTTCTTTACGCTTTGCCTGATCTACTACGTCCTGAAACTCACCGTCCAGCTGCTCTAATTCTGAAAGATACTGTTTTGTATTCTGTTTATAGGCCTCTGCATGTTCCGGATCCAATTCACATAAATTGTCGCAGAGCTTTTGTACTATTTTCATGGTATTCTTCGGAGAAGTCCATACATGTTCATCATATTCCGGTTCTGCTTCACCGACCTGAGGTTCTTCCTCCTCTTCCGGCGTCATTCCCTCAACTACCTCTTCCTCTGCTAAATCTACACAATCCATAAGGGTTACGATCTTCGTTTTGCTGCTGTCCACTGAATCCATTATATTCGCCACCCATTCATCCGAATCCCCGCCTACATAAACGAACATGTCCGATTTCTGTATATCTTTGATATCCTGAGGAGTGGGCTCAAAACTGTGGCTTTCCGCTCCCGGGGACAACAGCATAGTCAGATTCAGGTAATCCCCGCCGATCTGACGCAGAAAATCGTATTCAGGAAAAATCGTTGCAACCACATTCAGTTTTTTAGCATCTGCAGAATTTTGCGAAGAATCATTGGATTTTAAAAAAGAGCATGAAGACATAAGCCCCGCTGCCAAAGCAATAATGAGCACAATTAAAAATACCTTATTCAATTTTTTCATAAATAAACCTCCGAAATTATTTTGAGTTTGTAAAAATCTAGCAAATAATGGATTTTTTACAAAAAAGTTCATAAATAAGCGGAGGCACTTTAATCGTTCATACGTACCTTGCGTGTAATAGGGGTATCAAAAAGAATAATAAAATAAGTTTGTATGGAGTTTTTTGCCAAAACAAAAAACGCAGAAGAGACACAGATCACAGCAAGGGCGGGAATACCTGTATGAAGCAGGAACTGAGTACAGGCCTGAAGCTCCGTACATACGGTACAGCCTTCACCGCTGCAAGCATGATCTGTATATTTAACAAGAAATGCAACAGACAGACAAAGAACGGCAAGCAGGCA
Source organism: Aminipila luticellarii (assembly GCF_004103735.1). Classification (NCBI taxonomy): domain Bacteria; kingdom Bacillati; phylum Bacillota; class Clostridia; order Peptostreptococcales; family Anaerovoracaceae; genus Aminipila; species Aminipila luticellarii. Next base: position 1,449,170 of record NZ_CP035281.1, read on the forward strand.
TACAGCAATTAAAAGCGCTGTTAATTTTTGTTTTTGTAAATGATAGGGTCTGCTTTGCATACTGTCGGCCTCCTTCCTCAAAATTCTGGTTTATCCATCTATCCGGTACAAAATTCGGTACATTTTTTCATTAAATTTCACCTTTTTTATATATTTTACCGTTTCATCGTAGGGCATATTGTGAAAGTCTTCTCCATTCTCTGCTATAAGTGAATTTTCTGTCCACTTTTTTACATTTCCCCTGCCGGCATTGTATGCGGCAAGGATTAATTCCGTGGTGCCAAATTCTTTTCTCAGGTTGTCAATATACCAAGAGCCCATTTTAATATTGATTTCGGGATTGTACAGGTCATCGGCAGTAAAATTTTCCATACCTATGGATTCCGCTATCCATTCAGCAGTTGATTCAGTCAGCTGCATCAGACCTACCGCTCCCTTATGCGACTTGGCGTTCTTATCGAACCTGCTTTCTGTTTTAATTACTGCCAGCAAAAAGTATGGATCCACATTATATTCTTTAGAATATTTTACTACATAGTCCTTGTACAGGATTGGATAGGAAAGGTCATAAACAATTCCTTTCGCGGCAAATAATATAAAAATAATTACTAAAAATATCATAAACTTGTTCTTTTTTTGCTTTTTTTTCATTCCATTCTCCCAGTCGGCCTATATTCTGTTAAAGCCTCGCTCAAAATCTGCGGGTCTCATATCTCTTGTGTCCTATTTATGACTAATACAGTTTAAAAGATTACAACGAATTTGTCAAAGAATCTTTTCCCACATTCCATCTTAAAAACTTCTGCTCATTTACTTATAAAACTTATAAAATTGTTTTTTTGTTTTATAAACAGCAAATTAATTATAATTTTAAAAATCAGCTTGTTATTAAATTTTTTAAATATATATTCATTTTCATTGGATTTTCAATGTGTTTACACTTGTTTGCCTTATCGTTTTGGTAAACTTTTTTAATAATATATTGATTTTTCCATAACAATATAGTATTATCATTAAAGCTATTAAATGAATGAGGTTTTTTTATGAATATAAAACAAGTGATAAGCAACTATAAATCCTGTGTGATACGCAAAACAGCCCTGCTGGATCGGCGTACAAAAAACGGTATTCTTACAGGTATTCTTTTATGCATCATTTTTTCTGCGGTTTTTATCACCCTTTCTGAAAACGGCGTATATCAAATTTCTCTTGCCGGACAAAAGACCGGATATATCACAAATAAATCCACGCTTCATCAAGCGGTTAAAAAGGTCAAAGCACACTATGAAAAAAAGAATATTCACATTGCCCTGGATGAAGATGCCATCGTCTGCAAACGGCTTGATCTGCAGAAAGATGAGATAACCCCTTTGACAGTGAAAGAGCTGGAGAAAAAAATAGCCGATTCAGACCTTTGTACGTTAAAAGGCTGGATTATCCGTGCCGACGGGAAAAATATTGCCGCAGTTTCATCTAAAAAAGCCGCCAATCAAATTCTTTCCGATATAAAAAATCAGTATTTGGATAAAGACAGTACGGTAATCGGCACAGATTTCAAAGAAGAGGTTCTTGTCACACAGGCTGCAGTCAGACTGTCAGAGCTGGTAAAGCCTGAGGAAGCTGTCCATACGATTATTTCAGGAGGCAAAGACCCTGAGATTTATACGGTCAAAGACGGAGATACACTGTGGAATATTGCCGCTTCAAATGGAATGACAGCAGCAGAGCTTGCCAATGCCAACCCCGGATTTGATCCAAATCAGATAAAGATCGGTCAAAAGCTCCAGCTTTTTACCATAAAGCCTTATTTGACAGTCGAAACAAAAGAATTGGTTTCCTCCACAGAAAAAATTGATTTTGACACCGTATACGAGGACACCAATACCCTTTACAAAGGTGAATTCAAAATAAAAACAGCCGGTGTATGCGGTTCGAAACAGGTCACTTCAGAAGTAACAAAAGAAAACGGTACAGTTACCGCTTTACAAGTAATAAAATCCGTCACCACAGTAGAACCTCAATCTCAAGTTGCATTAAAGGGCACCAAATCCGGCTCGCCGTATGTGGCAAGCCGTGGTCAAAACAGATCCCTTTCTGTTTCTGCGGGCGGAAGTGACATTCTCGCATATGCTAAGAAATTCCTTGGGGTTCCCTATACCTCCGGCGGTTCAAGCCCCAATGGCTTTGACTGCTCCGGATTTACCCGGTATGTGTATGAAAAGTTTGGAGCGTCATTGCCGCATTCCTCTGCCAGCCAGTATGGATACGGAATGGCTGTATCTAAATCACAGCTTCAGCCCGGTGATCTGGTTTTCTTTTCCAATTCCTCCCGAATCAGCCATGTGGGAATTTATGCAGGCGGCGGTCAATTCATCCACTCTCCGCAAGCCGGTGACCGGGTTAAAATCAGCAGTTTTTCTTCCAGTAGCCTTCACTACTGCGGTGCTGTCAGAATTGCACAATAAATGCTATGGTGATTCCTGCTCCCCTACTCCAGATCTGAATTCTTATGCGGCAGATTCACCACAAGCACAATAGCCAGAAGGATCATGCCCAAACCTGCAAGAAACGTGTCTCTCTGAGCATAAAGATATAAGGTCCTGCTGCTCAGCTCAGGCTCCAAAGCACTATAATGAGCCTGTCTGGTAATCAACAGAACACTTCCGATCGCTGTGCCAAAGGTATTTCCTATATTCCTCATAGTTGCCAGCGTTCCCGACGCCACACCTGCATAGGATTTGGGAACAGAGCCCAGAATGGCCGAATTGATAGCCGATACGCTCAACCCATTTCCCGCTCCCACCATCATCAACACCAGCAGGACAATAAAAACGCTCATCTTTTCTTTAAAAAAGCCCACCAGAATGCAGTTCAATGCGATTAATACAAGCCCCGCAGCAGCGGGTCTTCGAGTTCCGTATTTATCTGAAAGTGCTCCTCCTACCGGAGATGCCGCCATCATGGCAATCGGAGAAGCCAGCAATACAAGCCCCGCCTTGTCTGGCTCCAGCAGCAAAACATTGATAAGGAAAAAAGGAAAAAGATATGCGGTAAGCTGTTGTGTCATATAGGATAGCGCACATGTGACATTTGCCAGTGAAAAGGTCTTATTTCTAAATAGTTTTAACGGGATCAGGGGTTCTTCGACAGATTTTTCCCTCCATATAAAAAAGCCCATCATCAGGGCGAATACGGCCAAGCAAGAAAGAAAAGGAGCCGACCCTATCCCCCAATCATCGCTGAAATTCAATCCTACTGCCAGCGTTCCCACAGAGACGGCAAATAAAACACCGCCCTGCCAATCTAGGTTCACCTCATGCTTCTGTCTGATTTCTTCCTCCTCCGGCATGATAAAAATCGTTGCGATTAATCCGGCTGCACAAAATGGTATGGAAAAATAAAAAATAGAGTGCCATGAAAAGTGAAGGAGCAGGAGTCCTCCTATGGTCGGCCCGGAAGCAAATCCCACTGAAACGAAAACAGAATTAATTCCAAGTGCTTTTCCCCGTTCCGTATCGTCGAAGGTTTGTGAAATAGTTGCCTGAGTAATTGAAATCAGCAAGCTGTATCCCAAGCCCTGTAATGCTCTGAAAAAAAATAAGGTCGGAAGCGTATGGGAAAAAATCGGTGCCAGCGCAGAAGATAAAGCGAAAAAGCTGAACCCGATTTTATATTGTCTTTTATACCCATATAAATCCCCAATTTTACCGCATATTAAAAGCATGCAACAGGGAATCAAGGAATAGATCAAAGTAAGCCAGCTGACATCTCCCTGGGATGCTCCGAATTCCTTCGCAATAACAGGGAGAGCCAGGTTTACACTATTCATGGCAAAGGTGGCACTTAGATTGGCCATGCTCGTAATGGCAAAAATCCACTGCTTTGTCGATTTATTATGATTCAACCGCTCCATCCCCTCTTCCATTCCATATGATATACGGTACTATTTTTGTGATTCCATATACCATATGCCGAAAGATAGAGGTTTATTTAATAATCATCAATTCTTTACCGGAATGGGTAAGATTTTCTATGCCGGAAGAAGTGATGACGGCCAAATCTTCAATTCGTACACCAAACCTTCCCGGCAGATAGATCCCCGGTTCAATAGTAACGGTCATATTCTCTTCAAGAACATGCTGACCTCGGAAGCTCAGAAACGGCTCTTCATGGATTTCCAACCCGACACCATGCCCTAATCCATGTCCGAAATATTCTCCGAATCCAGCCTCCTCAATAATCCTTCTGGCGAGAGCATCTCCTTCTTTTACATGCATACCGGCTTTTAAGTGTTCACAGGCATACAGCTGCGCTTTTAAAACAGTATTATAAATCTGAACCATTTCATCATTTGCATGACCTATGGCAACCGTTCGGGTCATATCACTGCAATAGCCATTATAAATACAGCCGTAATCCATTGTTAAAAAATCACCGTCTTCCAAAAGCTTATCGCTTGGAATGCCATGGGGCCGAGAGGAATTGATTCCGGAAACACAAATTGTGCTGAAAGAAAAACCATCCGCCCCGTTTAACTTCATTTCATGCTCAATTTCAAGAGCGACTCTCTTTTCGGAAATTCCCGGTCTTAAAAATTCTAAGATATGCTTAAATGCCAGATCTCCAATCTCTTCCGCCTGCCTGATCCATCCGATTTCAACTTCATCCTTGATCAATCGAATCGATTCTACTAATCCCGTTGCCGAAATAATTTTTTCTTTTGGCAGTACCATACATAATTCGTTATAGGAACTCAAGGTGAGATGTTCGTCCTGAACCCCTATATTTTCAAGGCTCATATCCCGGAGAAAATCAATCCATTCATATCCTTTTTTTGTAACCACCACTTCAAATTCAGGTTGTAACACGGATACGGCTTCTACATAACGAAAATCCGTGATAATATAGCGTTTATTTTCTGTGAGCAGGACCATGCAATCCTCCCCCGGAATGCCTGTCATATACTGAATATCTGCTTCCTTCGTCAAAAGCAATGCATGGATGCCATACCTTTTAAAATCCACAACAGCCTTTTTACTTCTTTTTTTAATTCTTTCTTCCATCCTTTTATTTCCTCCCAACCCTGTCATTTTTTACAAGCTTCTGTTAATTTTTTAGTTTCCTCTTTTGTTAGATTCATTTTTTTACATAAATCCATCACCTTTTCTTCTGTAAACAAAAACTGCTGCTCCGTACACAGCCTCGTAAACTCCTCCTTTGATATGCCCAAGTCACTGAACTTCAATTCGCCGGATGCGATCTTCCGATCGTACAGCCTGAAAAATTCGATCTTAAATGTATTCATATGTTGCTGCTCCTGTAATCCTAAAAACTTTTATATCTCCTATATTGTACCATATTTATCCGCCGTGCACTACCGTATGTCCCTCTTAATAAAAACCTGATCTGCCGCAAGCTCTCACATATCGCCGGCCATCCGAATATATATATACCAGATTCTTTCCAAGATGATGGGGGTACATAACTATGATAGAATATAACAAACTGAGTGCAGCCCGGTATGGAGTTCAATTCGGGGATAAATTCGAAAATCGAATTTTTAAACGAATGACGGACGACTGCACAAATTTTATTTGTCAATGTGTCTGGGCCGGATATGGCGGCACCGATGGTTATTCCTTATCCCAGCCGGAAGATATTCGTGTGCTGAAAAGCAGAGTGGAGAACAAATATCGGCTGACCTCCCTTTGGTATGGACTTCCCTTCCGGTCGTCTCAAGAATTCGGTTCTCTTTCTTTCATTCGGGTTGAAGCATTCTGGAATTATGTCATTAACAACGACAGCATCGGTCCGAGAGCTCTCGGTTATAATAATGGAAAGCACTGGAGTGAATTAGACATCGATGTGGAACAGGGAGATGTTCTTCAATTTTATCACGACGATGTCCAAAGATATGCGCACTCGGCCTTAGTCGTATCCAACACAAAACAGAATATAGCAAATTCCATGGAGGACATTTTTGTAGCTCAACACTCAGCAGATTTCAGTTATAGACCGCTGATCGATACTTTTCGAGCAAATTGCGATATACGGACCTGCAAAGTAAGACTGTTAAAATTTATTCCGGCATATTTTTAAAAATCTGTTAATTTTGCTTAAAATGTGTTATGATAATTAATGTTTTTGTGCTTCATTAAATATAGTACAATTATAGCACAATTTTTATACACGAATTTTCTTTTAAAGATATATAAACATACAGAAAGGATGCTATTTCATGGCGAATAAGCAATTAACTGAAGAAATCCAAAAGCGCCGTATTTTCGGTATTATTTCTCACCCGGATGCGGGAAAGACCACGTTGACGGAAAAACTTTTGCTGCACGGCGGAGCGATCCGGGAAGCCGGAGCTGTTAAAGGACGTCATAATGCTAAATTCTCTACCTCGGACTGGATGGAAATTGAAAAACAGAGGGGTATTTCCGTGACCTCATCGGTCATGCAGTTTGAATACAGCGGAAAGGTTATTTCTATTATGGATACACCGGGTCATAACGACTTTGGTGAAGACACCTACCGTATTTTAACTTCCGTAGACAGTGCAGTCATGGTTATCGATGGAGCCAAAGGAATCGAAGCGCAGACGAAAAAACTTTTCAAAGTATGCAGTATGCGGGGAATCCCCATTTTTACATTTATAAACAAAATGGACCGGGAAGCCATGGATCCGCTGGAATCTATGGAGGAACTGGAAGAAGTTCTTGGAATGCCTTCCGTGGCAGTCACCTGGCCCATCGGATGCGGTCTGAACTTTCAAGGTATTTACGACAGATTGAAAAATGTGGTTTATCTTTACAAGATAGGAAAAACCATAGAGCTTGGTAAATCCGGCGTATTTGGTCCCGAACTGGAGGATTGTCTGACCCAGAACAATCTCACCAATCTTCGTGCTGAAATTGAATTAATTGAAGGAGCCGGCAACGAATTTAACTTACAGGAAATAAAAAACGGGAAACTTTCCCCGGTCTTTTTCGGTTCTGCTCTGGCAGACTTTGGTGTTACTCCATTTCTCGATCATTTCTTGGACATGTCACCTGCTCCGGGTCCACGAAAAACAACAGATGGGATCATTGATCCGGCAGAAGAGGATTTCAGCGGATTTATATTTAAAATTCAGGCAAATATGAATCCGGCTCACAGAGACCGTATTGCCTTTCTACGAATTTGCTCGGGCACTTTTGAACGCGGAATGACCGTCACCCTCTCCAGAACCGGAAAGCCGATTAAGTTAAGTCAGTCTACGCAGCTTATGGCCAATGAAAGAGAAACCATTGATACGGCTTACGCCGGTGATGTGATCGGTATATATGACACAGGAACCTATCAGATCGGCGATACCCTGACAACCAAAAAGGAGCCTTTGTTCTTTGAACCGCTTCCTACCTTTCCTCCCGAACTGTTTGCCCGTGTGACGCCTACGAATTCCTTGAAAGCCAAGCATTTTCAAAAAGGAGTGGAACAACTTGCGCAGGAGGGAGCCATTCAGGTGTATCACAACCAGTATAATGAAATCATTATCGGGGCGGTAGGTGCCTTACAATTTGAAGTCTTTGAGTATCGTTTGAAGAATGAATATAATTCGGATATTCTAATGGAAAGTTTGGATTTCAATGTAGTCCGCTGGCTGAATACAACGGATCTCAATTATGTGAAAAGTTGTTTGGATTCCAGATGTATGCTGGTATTCGACCACTTTGAACGCCCGCTTGTTCTCTTTGCCAATCAGTTTACATTAAATTACTTTGTTGAAAGATATAAGGATATTGAGTTGATTGAAGCCCTCCACGTAAACAGCACTTTAAAATAGAAAGAAATCGCAGAAAATGCCGCACCAAAGTGCGGCATTTATAGTATTTATCAGAAAATTAAAACTTTAATGGCCTCTTATATCTGCCAACATTATGTCAACTAAAACATTTTGTGTAGGTTCTTTTCCACACCCCTCCATTGACGTATTTTTAGCCATCAATACACTTTTCCACACCTTTCCTTAAAATTGTATACAATTTTATCCCTCATGGGCTGTGGACAACCTTAATCTCTGTACTTTACTATTTTCAAGCTATTGATTCTATTTAATATTTGTCAATAGAAAGTTATCCACAGGTTTACGGCTTTATAGAGTCAGCCAGAATTTTAATGCATCTGCTGAAATAAATTGTCAAATACGAAAAGTATGGTATAATGAATGAGTAGTAAATAAATAGAAAATTCCATGTTTTTTTAATTTTAAGACAGAGGTGTAAACACAAATGAAAATGTCATTAGAAAACATCAAAATCGGCATGTGCGTAGGGCAGGATCTGTACACGGAAAGCGGGCAGCTTATCACGCCAAACAATACCTTCGTTACGCCAGAGCTGCTGGCAAAGCTGAAAAAATTTAAAATAAAGTGGATTGAAATGAGCCCTGCCGCTCCGGATGACAATCCGAACACTACAGACCATGTGGAAGATATTCCCGATATCTTTGATATAAGGAATACGCCGGGCTTTAAATCTTTTCAGAGCGAAACCTCGGAAGCGGCGGAAAGCCTGACCTCCTCACTGGACAGTATTTCACATAAAAGTCCCGACACGGTTCACATCGATATGATCAATAATTTAAGTACTTTATTATATGAAAACAATAAAAGCAACCTGAACCTTATCGACATGGTCTATAACATGCACGAATATTCAGATGCTATCTATACCCACTCTGTAAATGTAGGTATGATCGCCAGTCATTTAGGACATTGGCTGGGTCTGCCAGACGATGATATAAAGCTTCTGGTCACCTGCGGGCTCTTTCACGATATTGGCAAGCTCCTTATCCCAAAAGAAATTTTAGAAAAATCAGCCCCCCTCACACCGGAAGAATATAAAATCATGTATTCCCATACAACAAAAGGATTTGAGCTTTTAGATCAGTTCGATGACATTGATTACAGAGTAAAGCGGGTAGCTCTTCTGCACCATGAAAGGTGTGACGGAAGCGGGTATCCCATGCATTTTATGGGAGATGAACTGGACAAGTATTCCAAGATTATAGCGATTGCCGATGTATACGAAGCGATGACCGCTGAAAGGCCTTATCGAGGTCCCATATGCCCTTTTACCGTTGTTGATTATTTTGAAAAAGAAGGATTACATAAATTTGAAACAAAGTATGTATTAAAATTCATCAACAAAATGGTGAATTCTTATCTGCATACAAAAGTGCTTTTAAGCAATGGCAAAGAAGCAACCGTAATTATGATAAACAAAAACATAAAATCCAGACCGCTTGTAAAAATGGACGGAGGAGAATTTTTAGATTTATCCGTGACACCTGAGATTCATATCGTCAAAATGGTAAGCTGATTAAAATAAAGGATTTAGACTGTTTTCAAGCAGCTAAATCCTTTATTTTTTTATTATTTCTTTGTTATTCCGTTATTTACACTTTTTTCATACTGTACCGCAGGGCTGAGCCAACATTCAGCATGCCGCCTGAGCTTACTTTTCCGGACAGACTGTCCAACGAAGTGACGTTGGCTAAAATCACGTTTTTAACATCTGTAAGACTTAAATCTTCATTCGCCGTATATACTAATGCGGCGGCAGCCGTTACCATGGGTGCTGCCATGGAGGTTCCCGACATATAAGCATACCCGTTATCCCCAGTCAGGCTTAATATATAGCTTCCGGGTGCGGCAATGTCCACAGAGCTTCCTCCATAATTGGAGTTGTCAGCCAGTTTGCCGTCATAGGAAATATTAGCTACGGAAATAATATTATTCAAATCAAAAGCTGCCGGATATGTGGGGGTGTAATCAAGGTCTGCTCCGGCATCAGAATCTCCGTTTCCTGCTGCTACAACAAACAGCATATTGGAATCGGCCATCACATCATACAATTTTCGGTCATACGTGGTTGTACCAAGGCTTAAATTACAAATGGATGCCCCATTCTCTTCTGCGTATTGAATCGCTCTTATGATGGAATCTGTTGTACCGCTGCCTTCTTCCCCGCCCAGAACCTTCAAGCTCATAAGGGATACCGCATCCTCATCTGCAATTCCGGAAATTCCTACGGAATTATTCTTAGTGGCCGTAATCGTTCCCGCTCCATGCGTTCCGTGATCGTCCTCTTCTCCTGTATATATCACATTGGTGCCATTATAAAAATTCCACCCATAGATATCGTCAATATAGCCGTTTCCATCGTCATCCACGCCGTTGCCCGGTATTTCATCCGGATTTATCCACATGACATCAGATAAGTCCTCATGATTATAGTCAATGCCGGTATCAATCATTGCTATAATTACATTTCTTCGGCTTTTATATAGATCCCAGGCTTCTGATATATTTATATCAATCCCGGCTTCAGCAGAGACAGCGGATGCTTTCTCCGAATGATTTCTGTGTATGGCATTTTTATGCCATTTTCCGGGATTCATTGGTTGTTTAAACGTATGCTCATATACCGGAAACGGATTTCTTTCTTCCTCAATCTTAAAACTGCCGTTATTATATAAAGCCCATTGCTCCGAACTCATCTTATCATTTGTCAGTACCGACGATTTCTTGTCTGCCGCCGCATAATAAACACATTGAGGTGTCAGAAGCTTGTCTGTTCCGGCGAAAACCGAATCTGCCTGAATCGGTAAAAGAGAACTGGATATAAAAGCTGCTGAAAATAACCATAATAAAAAATTATTTTTGTTCAATCGAATCACGCTCCATCATTAGCAGTAAATGGTTGCTCTGCTGCCCCCTGCTTTTTCTTTAGTAATAACGATCTGCTTGTCAATTTTCTCTTTTAGCTCCGTCACATGAGAAATAATTCCTACCAGCCTGTTTCCCTCTGTCAGCTCTGCCAAAGCTCTGATTGCCTGATTCAGAGATTCCTCATCCAGAGAACCGAAACCTTCATCCACAAACATGGCATCCAGCCGGATTCCTCCCGCCGACGACTGAATTTCGTCTGATAGACCCAAAGCTAAACATAAGGATGCTTTAAAGGATTCTCCGCCTGAAAGGGTTTTTACACTTCTCTCTGATCCGTTATAGTGATCTATCACATCCAGTTCCAGACCGCTCTGGCTCTGCTTGTTTCCCATATCCGTTCTTCGCTTTAGTTCATACTGACCTCCTGTCATGACCATCAGTCTTGTATTGGCTCGAGCAATGATCTGATCAAAATAGTTCATCTGAATGTATGTTTCCAGCATGATCTTCTCTTTTCCGGCCATGCTCCCATTTGCTGTATCAGAAAGAGCTTTTACCCACATCCAGCGTTTTTCGATTTCAGATAAAGATTCGTTCTTTGTCTGGATGCTGCTCCATGCCGCCTGATTTCTGTCCAATCGGGAGGCAATCTGCATCCGCTTGCTGTCCAATTCTGATTTTTCCTGCACCAGTGCATTTTTTTGAGTATATACTTTATCTAAATCAACTGGTTCCGCATCTTTCAGCTGTTCATTCAACGTTTTTATTCTGGCGGAACATTCAGCGATCTCTATCTTGCATTTTTCAAAATCCTTCTTTGCTTTTTCAAAGGCTTCCTGCATTTTAACCTTTCTGTCTACCAACGTCTTTATATTCTTCTCGGCTTCATCCTTTGTACTGAATTCTAAAACCGATGCGATCTTTTGCTTTGATTCCACAAGGGCTTTTCTCTCCGAATCAAGGGATGCAATCTCTCGATTCAAACCGGATGCCGTACTGTCACAGTCTTTAAGAGTTTTCTCCATCAGCGGTATATCTCGTTCCAGCTGTTCTTTTCTCTTAATTTTGTTTTCTTCGTATCGAATCCTTTCCGCCATTTCTGAAAGGGCTTTTCTCCTTTCGATTTCCTCTCGCTGCACTTGTCCCTTTATATCCTCAAAGGCACAAAGTATTAATAGGTCGGAGCTCTGCCTTAAAATCTCTGCCCTGAAAGCTTCTGCTTTTCCCATTAAGTTGCCTGCTTCCGCACTGTATGTTGCAGCTTCAGATTGAAGCTTTTCACTTTCCTCTTTCGCTTTCTGCAATTCGGACTCGGTAGGAGCCTTCCGGGAAAGCTCAGCCTTTAGCGGATGCTCAAGGGAGCCGCAGACCGGACATCTTTTTCCTTCCTCCAGTCTAGATGCTAACAGACCGGCCTGTTCATCCAGAAATGCTTTTTCCATCGCATTCCATCGTTTTTTTACCGTTTCTGAACGTTGAGAATACTCTTGATATTTTTTCTGAACTGTTACAAGCTTTTCGCTCAATTGTTCAAAATCTGAGAGAGCTTCCAGGAGTATCTGCACTCTCTTTTGCTTTTCCAGCATATCCTTTTCCTGACTCTTAAGCTTTTCCCTATAGAGTCCGGTATCCTTTATCAACTCCCATTCCTTTTGCAGATCATTTAATAAAACCGTTGATTTTTCAATCTGTTCAGTAATGTTTACTAAATCATTTTTATGTTTACTTAATAGTTCTTCTCTTTTCAAAACCGCCTTGTTTACGCTCTGCAGCTCATCATATTGGGGCAATTGATCTGTGGCTGTCTGAATCCTGCCTACCAGTTTCTCCATTTCCGGCTGTCTTTCGCTCTCCGCCTCTACAGTTTGTTGGTTCTGTGTCATTAATCGTAACTTTTGACCTTTTTTTTCTTTCTCCAGCGACAGATCCTTAAACGCTTTACGATCCTTTTCCGCCTTTTCCAGTGTTCTGTTTACTTCTTCCAGATTTTTTTCCAGTTCGAAAAGTCTTTTCCGACAAGAAGCCTCTTCCAGTTCATCTTCGGCTATAATAGCCTTGATGACTTGATTGGTTTCTTCGGGAGCAGCCACGCTTTCTGCTGTTTTTATTTTAGACAGCTCCCCATTTAATTCACTGCCGGGATCGCATAGAACTCCGTCTATATACTGCAGGATGCTCTGCTTCAAACGATCCTGTTCGTTCTTTAGGGTACTGGCTTCGCTCTTTAAACGATCCTGCAAGACCTGATAACATTTCGTGCTGAAAATATCCCGAAAAATCTCACTTCGTTCTTTTGTCGAAGCTAAAAGCAACCGCAAAAAATCTCCCTGAGCAATCATTGCAATCTGTTTAAACTGTTCCCGATCCAGACCAATCAGTTGTTCCACGGCCTCTGTAACCCTTTTAGCATTTGTTAGTACTTTTCCGTCCGGATAAGTCAGCTCTGCTTCCGCCTTTTCCGCAGTGACCCCTTCTCCCCGCTTTACAGGGCGCAGATATTCGGGATTACGCCTGATTTTATATTCCTTGTCACCATACAAGAAAACCATTTCTACAAATGTAGGAGTATTTTCTTCGGCGTATTTACTGCGAAACATACTGGCTTCCCGATTATTTCCGCTGGCCTCCCCATACAAAGCAAAGGTGATAGCATCAAAGATGGTTGTTTTTCCGGCACCGGTATCCCCTGTTATTAAATATAAGCCGCTGGCCCCCAGCTTGGATAAAGGGAGCTCTAGCTTGTCCGCATAAGGCCCAAATGCGGATATAATTAAATTCACCGGCTTCATAGCTCTTCCTCCCAAATTTTTTCAATCAGTTGTGCACTGAATGCTCTCTGCTCCCCAGACATAGGCTGGTTATTCTGTTTTTTATACAGCTCTTCAAAAATCTCCAGAGGAGATTTTCTCTCCGCGCTCTCTGCTCTATCTATAGAAAAGGTGCTTCGGGTACGCACATTGTCATAGTCCAGCTTCATGATGTTAGGATAGATACTGCGCAGCTTACCCACCGCATCTGGAATGTCCTCCTCATCCGTAAGGGTGATATGCATGTAATCCTCCCGGTTCATATCCTTATAATACTCTCTTGCCGTGATTTCCATATAGCTGCCCTTGATCTCCCGCATATCCCGCCTGGGAATCAGCTCTCTTGTGCGAACTCCTACCCTGCCTTTTTCCGTCAGCTCCACCACAGTCATGGACTTTTTATGATGAACCTCTGAAAAAGAATATTTTAAAGGAGTTCCGGCATATCGGACCGTCTCCTTGATGATCTTCTGGGGTCCGTGAAGATGTCCCAAGGCTACATAATCAAAAGCATCAAACAGGCCTGCGTCCACATTATCCAGACCGCCCACAGATAATTCCTCAGAGTCACAGCACACTGCCCCCGTCACAAATTGGTGACAGATCAAAATATTTCGATGGCTCGTATCCACCTTTACACGGTTCATAACGGTTTTCACTGCATCGTTATACGAGCTGATCTCAGCATCCGGATAATACTTTCTCACATAGGCCGGCTTTAAAAACGGCATCATATAAACGGACACCGTTCCAAAGGAATCCTGAAGCGCTATGGATTCCACACTTCCGTTAAACACAGGGGATATGTAAACCCTGCTGTTCTTCATCAGCCTGCCGCCAAAAGCCATGCGCTCTGCCGAATCGTGATTTCCGCTTATGATAAATATGTATGGTTTTCTTTCTGAAAGCTGTACCAGAAAATCGTCAAATAACTGCACGGCTTCCGCCGGCGGTACGGATTTATCATAAACATCGCCTGCAATGATGACCGCATCCGGTCTTTCCTCATCGATCTGTTTCATGATTTCCGTCAGGATATATGCCTGATCTTCCAACATGGAAAATTCATTTACCCGCTTTCCTATGTGCAGGTCTGAAAGATGAATCAACTTCATAAATTTCTCTGCTGCCTTTCGAAAATAAATTTAGACTTTATTGTGTCATTTATATACTATCACAAAACCCACACTTGTTTGGTGTGGGTTTAACATGTTGTTTACTGTTTCAGTACTTTCGTTAAATTGTTTACCTCGTCTTGAGTAACCGTTTTATTGAAGAATTCATATCTGAAATATGCATATCCTCCAACCTTTCCGGTGGTTCTTCCCGTCATCACCTGTCTGGCTATGATGTCATTATACCGGAGCCATTCAGACGTAGCATTTTTATCCGGCACATTGCTTCCGGCATTGGCCATATCCAGACCCACATATAAATTGACAGAACCCTTTGAAGCAAGGTTTATCCATGCATTTAAATTGTTCGTATAAGCATAAGAAGCAAGATTTCCGGAGGAATCTTTTGTTTCAAAGCCCCAATAGAGCTGCGGCATGATATAATCCATGTAACCGTCCTCTGAAAGCCATCTGTTTATATCAACAAAATATGCGCTGTTGCTTCGTAAATTTGCCAAATTTCCGGCAGGACTGATTCCGAATACAACCTTTGGTTTCTCTGATTTAATGGCCTCATATACGCCCTTTACCAGCATATTCACATTATTTCTGCGCCAGTCGGCAATGCTTAAAGTGCTTCCGGATTTATCGTATTCTGGTTTGTCGAACCACAGAGAAGGATCGCTGTCATTAACAGACGGATAAAAATAGTCATCAAAATGAATGCCGTCCACATCATAGTTTTCAACAATTTCCTTCACACCGTTTATGACCATATCCCGTATTTCAGGTACAGCCGGATTTAAATAATATTCTCCCTTATGCAGAAGCGCCCATCGGTCATTGGCCGGGTCTCCGTCTGACTGCCATATTTTCACCGGATTATTTGCCGCCACCTGATTCCAGTACGTCCCGTAACCGGTTACCCGATATGGATTCAGCCATGCGTGGAATTGAAGGCCTCTGCTGTGCGCCGCCTCAACCATATATTCTAACGGATCATATCCCGGATCAACGCCCTGCGTTCCGCTGGCAAAAATAGACCACGGATAATATTTGGAAGGATACATGGCATCACAATGAGAGCGGACATGTACGATCACCGCATTCATACCCAGATCCTTGCATCGGTCAAACATCTTATCCACAGCAGCTTTAAAGCCGGCTTCATTTTTCGGCATGCTCATATATTCCAGATAGGAAATCCACATGGCGTTTAATTCTCCGTCTGCCGGAACGCTCTGATTGGTGGAATCATTGAACTGCGGAACCGTGCCATCCGTATGAATGACCACGATCCGGTTCGTGTTATCCCATGCAACTCCTGCTCCGAACGCTTCCAATACGGCTCTGATCGGCAAATAGGTACGTTCATCCTTTATTACAGCCGCTGTATCGTTTTCTTTTTTCTGTCCGTCCACCAGAATATAGGGCTGGTCAATGGGTACCTGAACCATCACGCCATTTTTGACCACACTGGCTATTCGAGCGTCATTATCCCATGACACGGTACCTCCGAACTGTTCTAAGACACCCCGGAAAGGAACCAATGTCCTGCTGTTCGCATCAATAAATGGTGCGCCCAGATTTCCATCAAACACGACAGTTTTATCATCAATCGTCACACCCACATCAGAATCCGCATAGGCGGGTTCTGCGGACATGCCTAAAATAAAAATAGCTAAAACCACCATTAGAAGAAAAGCTGCTATCGGTAGTTTTTCCCCTTTCCATCGACTGAAATAAAGTCCTTTCTCATTCATCATTCAATTTTCCCCCATATTATGTCACAATAGCTTTGTCTTTCCAAACATAATTATACCATAATATGCAAGGCTTGCCACTTTAAAATCAGGTTACATTTTAGTAACAAAGCAGGGGCTCTCCCATATCAAGAAGGTTAATACGGATTACGATCGACTATAAGGCTTCCAGCATCTTTGCCGGATTTTCTGCCGCCCTTACCCTCGTAAAAGCTTTTTCTATGATCCCTTCTTCATCAATAAGATAGGTGGTTCTGACCACGCCCATGGTCTTTTTCCCATAATTATTCTTTTCCTGCCATACATCATAGGCCTTTATCGCCTCTAAATCCGGATCCGCCAGTAAGATAAAAGGAAGCTGATATTTTTCCGCGAATTTTATATGAGATGCTACCGAATCTTTGCTGATTCCAATGACCTCCGCTCCCTTTTCCCGAAAGTGCGGATACAGCTCAGCAAACCCGCAGGCTTGTTTTGTACAGCCTGCAGTATTATCTTTAGAATAAAAATACAGAACAACCTTCTTTCCCTTAAAGTCCGACAGGGAAACTTCCCGGCTATCCTTGTCCATCAATTTGAAATCCGGTGCTTTTACTCCTGTTTCCAACATACTTTTTTCTCCCTTCATACATATATGGTATATAATTGGGCTGGTACTTTTAAATCAATCACACGCAAAAAAGCACTTTTTATAAGGCTCCGTTATGCAATCACCATACGGTATCAAAAATTCTCTGATCCCGCTGGAATATGGTGCTATATCGTATTGCTGATAGTACAGGATCACTCCTTTTGATGTGCAATAGTAATTTTGGCTGTTAAAGTTTTCTATGATGAGTTCATCATAGTCCTCAAAGTATATGCTTGGATCCTTTAGAATTTCACTCTTTACCTGCTCCAGCAGATAGGTCTTAAAGTCCAATTCGCATTCATACATTTCGTAGAGCTCCATTCTTCTGGCTTTCTGTACATTCCAGGTTTCGGAAGTTCTTATAGTGCTTCCGTGCGCACCGCCCAGGTAAATGTAATTGTCATAGAAAAGGCTTGCTATACAGGCCATATTATAAGTCACCCGGTATGTAGCCAGTCCTTCATACACTCTGATCGGAAAATTATTTTTCTTAGAATAGATATACTGTTCAACCGCCGGCTTATAAAGCTCTTTCCTATAGAATTTCTGAAAGTCCATGGCTTTATTATAATAATATTTATTCATTGCTTTTAAGGATTTTTGATAATATCTGGAGCTGAACTGCGGATACTCTATTTTATAAGTTACCACAACCTCTCCGTTATATTTCATCTCATTTTGAATCACAAGCTTTTTAACATCTATCACTTTCCCATTCAATATAATCACCTCAAGATTATACTATGATGGATTTTTTTATTCATGACATTATTTTCAAAAAGCTGTATATTCAACTGGGTTATAGATCTGCCACCATATCATACCAAACAGCACCGCCGTGAGTGGATTTCGAAACGCCCTGATTCACATAGCCAAATTTCTCATAATAGTGGATCAGTCGCTCTTTACAGGTTAAAACCATTTTTTTGCGGCCTGCCTGTCTTGCGACCTCCATAAAGTGATTCATTAATTGAGCCGCAATCCCCTTTCTCTGATACCGGGGATCTACCAGCAATCCAAAAATCATCTGATTTTTGCCATTAGGGTCGTGTCCGCCTTCCGGCTCAAAGAGCTCATCGCTGATAGCCTCCTTATCCGAAACACATCCGTTTACGATTCCAATGATTTCATCTCCTTCTACCGCCACATAAAAGCTCTCGGGGAACGCAGCAATCCGATATTCAAAGGACGCCCTTGTAGCTGCCTCTTCTTTTGGAAAGCAAAGGTTCTCCACCCTGACAAGTTCGTCTAGATCTTCCTTTTCAACTCTTCTGATTATCATGTTCTTTCTCCTTTTTATCTGTAAGAAATCAATTCTGCCGGTGTTTTACGCTTCGGTGCTTCCGGAACAATCTCCGGATATCCAACAGCGATAATCGCCGCCACCTTCTGACCCTCCGGAAGGGAAACCGCTTCGCCGGTTTTCTTGTCATCAAAGATACCCAGTATAACAGAACCGACTCCTTTATCATGAGCGGCTAAGCAAAAAGTCTGAGAAGCGATGCCGGCATCGAACATCTCCCACCGATCCCCCTTCGAAGTAGAAAAAGATCCATCCCTTTCAAACCCGCTTCGGCCTTCTACTATTGTAATAAGAACTAATGCGGCTGCATTCGTCATGGTTTTTGTGTTATACTCAAACCCCAATACGCAGTTCTGTGCAATCTCTTGAATGGTTTCTTTCCCCTCAACGATGATATATCGAACAATTTGCGTATTTTTCCAAGACGGTGCATAAGAAGCTGCCTCTACAATTTCCTCCATTAATTCATGGGGAATTTTCTTATCTTCATATTTTCTTATGCTTCGTCTTCCTTTGATACAGGATATTGTGTCCATGAAATTTACCTCCAACAATTCTGATATATCTATTCTACATGCTTTCTCCTTCTTTGTTAAGCTATTTTATTTAAGATCTGCCGGATAGGTCAGTACTTTTTCTACAAAGACCTGAACGATCTGCGGATCGAACTGCGTTCCGGAATTCTTTATCAGTTCATGAACAGAGGCCTCTACCGTCATAGCTTCCTTATAAGGTCTTTTTGCCGTCATAGCTTCAAAGGAATCCGCTATGGCAATAATGCGTGAAAGCAGTGGGATTTCCTCCCCTTTCAGTCCGCGCGGATATCCGTTTCCATCCCAGCGTTCATGATGATAAAGCACATTCTCTGCCAGAGAAGAATATGCGTTCACCGATCTTAAAATCTGATACCCGCATTCCGGGTGCCTCTTCATCTCCTGATATTCCGATTCCGTCAGCTTTCCGGGCTTGTTTAAAATCTCTTCGGAAATAATAATTTTGCCGATGTCGTGCATCAAACCGGCTGTTTCCAATTCTTTGACAGTCTCCCCGTCAAGGTTCATCTTCTGTCCGATTTCCTTGCTGATTTCGCTCACTTTTTCAGAATGAATCCTTTCCCTTTCGTTTTTTTCATTCAGCGTATTAACGATGGCCTGTATGGTCTTATGGCGCATGCTCTGGCTTTCTGTAATCTTCTTCATATACATCTGTTCTTCTGCTTTGATGATGACCTCGTCAAGCGACATGTCTGCGTTTGATTTCACAGCACAGCCGATGGAAACAGAAATAATGATGTCCCCCAGTTTTTCCTGCTCTATCGTCTTGTAAATCTGCTTGACGCGTTCCTCGGTTTCCTCCTGTTCCGTATGCGGAAGTAAAATAATAAATTCATCTCCGCCGATTCGTGCAACCACGTCCTCTCCCCGGCATCCTTCTTTCAGTACTCTTGCAACTCTTTTTAAAAGCTTATCTCCCATGGTATGCCCAAAGGCATCGTTGGTCAGCTTTAATCCGTTCACGTCAATCATAGCAATGGAAAAAGGTATATTGGAGTCCTTATCCAGACGCTGCAATTCTTCTTCAAAGAATCTTCTGTTGTATAATCCGGTCAACTGGTCGTGATAACTCAAATATAATATCTGTTCCTGTTTTTGCTTTTTTTCCGTAAAGTCCCTGAATACAATGACTGCCCCGATAAGATTGCCGTGTTCATCCTTTACGGGTGCTGCGCTGTCTTCGATAGCAAGCCGATGCCCCGTTTTCTGAATGAGGAGCGTATATTCCTCCAGTTCAACCGCCCTTCCGAGCCGGAGCACCTGAGCAGCAGGACAGTCACATTCTTTTCCGGACAGCTCATGAACCAAAGGAAATACTTTTTGAAAGATTTCTCCCCGTGCTTCTTCTACGCTCCAGCCGGTAAGCTCTTCTGCTGCCCTATTCATGAGCGAGATCCGGCCGTATTTGTCCGTGGAAATGACGCCATCTCCCAAGGATTGCAGGGTGGTCTTGAAAAGAGACCGTTCCCTGCTTATTTTTTCTTTTGCCTCAGAAAGCTCCCTGTTTTTCTGCTCGATCTCATAAAAATTATCCGTGATTTTTTTTAGCATGAACGTCAGACCATTTGATAAAATTCCGATCTCATCTTCCCGGAACAAATATTCCGGAGGCAGAGATATAATCTTGTTATGGTTGCTGAAGTTTTCAATTTCCCGGCAAATTCTGACTACAGGTGTTGAAATATAATGCTTAAAGAACAGTAAAAGAAAAATCATGATGACAATTAATCCGATTACAATACACAAATTCGTATTCAAGAATCTGTTTAACCGGGAAAATACTTCGGATTCCGGTATGATCGTCAGTACCGTCATGTGAGTATTGGGAATCGGCAGATACGCTATAAACTGTTTTTCCCCCTGATCGGTATAGCTTGCGATCCCATTCTTACCGGAAAGTATTTTGTGCGATAAGCCTCCCAGCCAATCCTGAACAAAAACCTTTTCAGATAAATTGGTTGTATCCATATCCGGGTGATCTATGATCTGTCCGGTATCATAGATCAGTACCGCATACCCCTTTTCTCCTATTCTGTAATCCCGCATCATTTCATGAATGTCTTCTATTAAAATATCTAAGCTGAAAGCACCTAAAATGTTTCCGTTATCCTGTAAAGGTACAGCCACCGTCAATGCCAGCTTCCCCGAAAACAGATCCTGATACGGTGCGGTCACCGTAGTCTTTTTTTCTCCCATGGTCTTTATATACCATTCCCGTTCGGACAAAATAACATCTGCGGGCGCGTCATAGCCGTACGCACTGCTGATCAGCCCTTTTGTATCCGGTAAGGCGATGTAGGATAAATCAATATTTTTATCCATATCGGATATATCTTCCAGCTCCTTTGTCACCTGATCATATAAAGGATTTTTCCGCTTGGTCTCCCGGGTCTTAACTTCTCTGGCAAACCGGATAAAGTCCGGATTATTTTTTGCCTGATCTGCTATGACCACATACTTTTGTAAAAAGATTTCAATCTGCGCGGAAATATTTTGAGAGTCCTTTACAAGCTCTTCCTTCGCCTGCTGCTCAAAATAATTCCTTAATTGTACATCTAAGAAATTAAGATAAACAAAGAACAGCAGAAATATAAACAATGAAATAGTCACACCTATTATTCTAATGATACTTTTTTTCATCCAGCTCATAAATCTACCCCCAGACTAAATCCTTTGTAAATTTATACTTTGTACCTACCGCTTTAAATTCTAATTTTTCTGAATTTTTATATAATTATAGTACATTATTCGCTATTTTACTACATTTTCCAACAAATATTTAGTATATTTTTCCTGGAGAACATCAGTTCTATAGGAATTTATTTTCTTTGCTGAATAATTTGGCCGAGCCTTGAATACAATAAAGAAAAAAGAAAGGTGGTAAAGATTATGCCTGCACTACAATGTACAGTTGTTCCATGTTCCTATAATGAGAAAGGGTGCTGCTGCAGACCTTCCATTCAAGTCAAAGGACAAACAGCTCACGTCAGCACAGATACGGCTTGTCAGTCCTTCGCAGAGAAGACACAGAACCAAATGATCAGCGGAGTCCAATACCATTCTCCAAATCAATCCCTAAGCGTTGATTGCGATGCACATAGATGTGTCTATAATAAAGATCAGAAATGCTCCGCAGAATCGGTTGCTATTAATTATGGATATTCCGGTACGGAATGTTCTTCTTTTAAGCAAAGTTAAAACAGATAACAAAAAAGCTAATGCTCTTAAACCATCAGAGACATTAGCTTTTTTCTTATTTTCATCATTTCCGCTTTTTACATAGGGCTGAAATCAAAACCAAGCAGACTGCAGCAAGCAAATGCCCTCTTCAATTTCTTGCTCCGTCAGACTGCTGTAACCGATCAGTACCATAGGATTCCTATAATTCTCTGTATTTTCCCAATAAACAGAGACTGGGTAGATACGAACCCCAACCTGCTCCGCACTTTTTATCAGCTCCCCTTCATCCATACCGTTTTTCACTTCAAGCACAATATGCAGCCCCGCATTATTTCCATAAACGATTACTCTGTCCTTCATATAATGATGAAGAGCCGATAACAGGGTATCATGCTTTTTCTTATTTACCGTGCATATTTTTCGCATGTGGCGGTTCCAGCTGCCCTCCTGCATGAAAAGCTGCATGGCTTTCTGTTCGGTCCAGGCGACCTGACAGTTGTACGTGGAGAAGTTCTGTGTGTACTTTTCCATTAAGGCATTGGGCAAAACGATAAAGCTCATTCGGATTCCCGGTGCAAAAGCCTTTGAAAATGTATTGAAATAAATGATGCGGCCGTTGCTGTCCATAGACTGCATGGACGGAATCGGTCTGCTGTTATATCTCAGCTCGCTGTCATAATCATCTTCGATGATATAGGCATGATTCTCCTCGGCCCATTTAATTAAGTTGAGTCTTTTATTGATTCCCATAATGCATCCCATGGGAAATTGGTGGGAAGGGGTGGTAAACACAAGCTTTGCCCCGGAGCCAGCCAGAATGTTGAGATCCATTCCATCCTCCTCCAGAGGAATCGGAACCACTTTCATGCCATGATTTTTAAGAACCTCTCGGGTGTTTCCGTAACACGGTTCTTCCACCGCCGCCTGATCACATTCATTCCTAAGCAGCTGACATATCAGGCTTAGGGAAGCCCCCATCCCTGCCGCCAGCAGAATTTGTTCTGGACGGCAGACCACTCCTCTGGAAAAGTTCAGATACTGCATGATTTCTTTTCTCAGCTCCCATTCGCCAAATTTGTCGTTATAAGAACTCAAATACTCCGCCTCGCAAGAACTCAATGCCGTATGTAACGACTTTTTCCATGCTCCCATGGGAAAATCCCCCATATTCAGCTTGTCGTATTGAAAATCAAATTTTATGTCTTTTTCTGTGCTTTTCCGTTTGCCCGGCTCAAGAGTTTCCCCGGTCTTTTCACCGGATATTGCTTTGAAGAGGCTCACATCGAATGGCAGTACCACATACCCGCTTCCGTTCTTTCCGGTAATATACCCTTCTGCACAGAGCTGCGAATAGGCAGATGCCACAGTATTTCTACTGACTTTCAAGGACTGTGCCAATCCTCTGGTAGAAGGAAGAAAATTCCCCTCCGCCAGAGCTCCCGTCACAATTTGAGATTTAAAATAGCTATAAATCTACAAATAGATCGGTTCTTTCTTTTCGCCGTCGATTACAATCAAACTTTTACTTCCTGGTATGAATGATATTCCCCCGTTTCTCTTTTTTTCTGGGCGACCTTACTGATATATGTACCTTCTACAATTCGTTCATACCCTTTCTTCTTAATCAGCGCTTTGATATAATCCATGTGCGGACATCGGTCGTGGTGATAATTATCTGTTACCATACAAGAAGACAGGTGTACCACCACATCCTTCCTCGTTAGATCCGTTTTCTTTTCCAGTCTCTTCGAAAAATGTTCCAGTTTGACCGCCAGACTGGCTCCGCAGCATCCGCCGCAGGTCAATGAAATATATTTTACATCGTCGCCATACTCCTTGAAAGCATCCTCCCGGTTGTAAAACGTATTTGTACATGCAAATCCGCTGCATCTCTGCCGTGCGATATCACACTGAATAATCAGGACATATTTTGTATCCATAGAACTCTTTCCTCCTACATTCTTCCTTCAATAAGAAATCTTTGTACATATTATATAAGAAAACCGTCTCCATTAGAAGTGCCGGTTTTGTTCTTTTTCACAGGTCCAGTTAAAAATTTGCTTTCTTTTCTGTCCCCCATTTATATCGCATAAAAGAATGTTTTTTATGATACAAAAATAAAGGCAGTTATTTTACTGCCTTTATCTTTTTGCTTCTACAAGCCTATAGTAGCTTTTCGTCATATACGGCCCTTTGACCGCCCACAAACTTCCGCCTTGTTCTGGCTGCCAGCACAATGGCTTCTCCAATATGCTTTGTTTCGATTCGAAGAGGTACCGCTACTTTTTTCAGATGCATTCCTATCAGGGTACCGCCTATATCCAGTCCGGCATCGGCCTTTATCTCTTCCACTGCTACCGGATCCTTAAACCCATTATAAGCCGCTGTTGCAAAGGAACCGCCGGCCTTCGGCTGAGGGATTACATTTACAATGGCATCGTCAGCTGCAATCTCCCGTTCCACGATAATGGCTCTGTTCAAGTGCTCGCAGCATTGAGCTGCCAGGTAAATTCCCTTTGAATGCAACACCTCATATATTCCATTAAAGATGGCCTTTGCTACCTCCGGATTTGAATTGCTCCCAATTTTACAGCCTTCCACCTCGCTGGAAGAACAACCGATTACTACGATGGAGCCCTTCTGCAAATGAGCACCTTCGCATAACTGCTCTGCTGCCGTTTTTGCTTCATTTTTAATCTGTTCTAACATATTATCTCCCTCCCTTATAGGATTAGTTTATCTTTTTAAAATTGGTATACTCCTAGTATATCACATTTTTTCATTTTCGTATCACTTTATACGTCGCAGAGGCTGTAGCTGCCATACAATTTCTTTCTGTTATTTTTGCCTCTCCGGAAAGGGTCAGCAGGGAACGTCCGGTGGATACTAACTGTGCTGTTATCGTCACCTTATCGTTTAAATAAACAGGCTGTAAATAATTGATGCTCATGTTTACCGTAGGTGAAAAAAATCCACCCAACTTTAAGCAGATACAGTTTGCAAACAACCCCAATGCCAAATCCATCATGGTTGCGGTAATACCGCCGTGAAGCATGTCCTGCGGATTCATTTGCCATTCTGATATGGGAAACTCAAAGGAGGCGGTTCGCTCCGTTTCATTGCACCCTACAAGCTTGACGTTCATCAGGTCATTCATTCTGCCAGGCTGTTCTTTTGTTTTTTCTATCACTTTTTTAATATCTTGTTCCAGCTTCTGCTCTTTAAAAATTTTTTCTATTGACATATTTTCTCCTAATAAAATTTAATATTATAAATAGTATACCACACAAACGGCTCGTCCGTACATTCCTGTCCAACGGTTCCTGCTGCCTTCTTTTAAAATTTATTTTATAAAGTTAAATTTTTAGTTGCATAATTTTTAAAAATTGTTATAATAATTATAATATATAGTTTTCGATATTACATTACATTGTATTAATTATTATAAAGGAGAGAGAATATGTTTATATACAAACAATTTATGAATGCAAGAGATCCGCTTAGCAGCTATACGCATTTTATCGGTGCGTGTCTGGCAATACTGGCTACCTTCCTGCTTGTGGGAAAATGCCTGTATCTGGAAGGGACCAGCGGTCTGACCATTGCCAGTGCCGTTATTTTTGGCTTATCCATGATTGCTCTTTACAGCACCAGCTCCATTTATCACTTTGTAAAGGTGCCTTCAAATATTCTTGTACGCATAAGAAAATTAGATCACTCCATGATCTATGTATTGATTGCGGGAACCTACACGCCAATTGTTATTGGTTTTATGGAACCAAAGCATGCAGTTGTTTTTATGTCAGCAATCTGGACGGTCGCATTGGTAGGAATCCTCATAAAGGTCTGCTGGCTGAATGCGCCCAGATGGCTTTATACCTCCCTTTATCTCCTAATGGGCTGGGCTATCATCTTTGATTTAGACTCGCTGAAACAGATTCCTATGAATGCTCTTTTTCTGATTGGGCTGGGCGGTGTCATGTATTCCATCGGCGCCGGTTTCTATATTGCGAAAAAACCAAATTTCAGCAGCCTGTTTGGTTTTCACGAAATATTTCATATTTTTGTGATTTTAGGAACAGTATTCCAATATAGTGCCATCTATATTTATGCCATTTAAAAGGACCGAATATTTTACAATAAATTGTTTGGAAATTCTTTTTCACATACAAAAATCTATTGAAATTATTCTAGTTTGTGTTATCTTATTATGTAGGAAATATCGCTTGCGGTATGGCGGAATCTTTGATTCCGTCATTTCTGTTTTTTAGTTTCCTCATATATTACACAAAGAAGGGTTGTGACAATTTAGTTGGAAAAAATCAAATTACACGGATTCAATAATCTGACAAAAACTTTAAGTTTCAATTTATACGATGTAAGCTATACTAAAACAGTATGTGACAGAAAAGCTTATATTGAGTATATTGATGAAGAATATAATGCACCGAAGCTGACCAGCATCCTTGAAAATGTGACGCAGATCATCGGTGCAAATATTTTGAATATCGCCGTACAGGATTACGATCCTCAGGGTGCCAGTGTTACTATTTTAATTTGTGAAGAAAGCGCACCGCCTTCTCACCATCCATACACTTTAAATCCCTCTGTGGTAGGTCATCTGGACAAGAGCCACATAACAGTTCACACCTATCCCGAATATCATCCGGATAACGGGGTATGCACATTCAGAGCCGACATTGACGTATCCACCTGCGGCGAGATTTCTCCGTTGATGGCGCTTAATTACTTAATTGACAGCTTTGATGCTGACATTATGACTATAGATTATAAGGTGAGAGGCTTCACCCGTGATATCAAAGGCAATAAGCTGTTCATCGATCACGATATTACCTCCATACAGAATTACATTGAACCGGAGTGGTTAAATGTGTATCAAATGATCGATGTAAATGTATATCAGGAAAATACTTTCCATACAAAATGTAAAGTAAGAAACTTTCAGTTAGATGATTACCTGTTCAATTTAAAAGAAGAAAATTTAAATGAAAAAGACCGGAAAAAAATAACTAACCGGTTAAAAAATGAAATTGATGAAATATTTTACGGAAGGAACTTACCTACCCTGTATTAATGAATGAACAATTTAAAGGAGAACCCTTATTATGATGCATGAAATGGCAGACCTGTGGTTCAGCGAATACCACGTTATAAATTCAGTTAAATTAGGATTAAATATAAAAGAGATTCTTCATACGGAAGAAACGCCTTTCCAAAAGCTTGAAATGTACAGGAATGACACGTTTGGCGTATTTATGACTTTAGACGGCTTCATTCAGGTTACTGAAAAGGATGAATTCGTATATCACGATATGATTTGCCACCCCGCTCTTGCGGTCAATCCAAGCATAAAAAAAGTATTGATCATTGGCGGCGGAGACGGCGGTACGGCCAGAGAGGTGGCCAGATACCCGCATATTGAGACCATCGATATGGTAGAAATTGACGGAGCTGTCGTAGAGGCCTGCAAAAAGTATATGCCCTCTACAGCCGGCGTTTTCTCAAAGGAGCCTAGATTAAACCTGATTATCGGAGACGGCCTTAAATTTGTGGAGGAAGCGGCAGACGGCAGTTATGATTTAATTTTAGTGGACTCTACGGATCCTGCCGGTCCGGGAGAAGGACTTTTCACAGTTCAGTTCTATGAAAACTGTTACCGGGCTTTAAAAGAGGATGGTATATTGATCAACCAGCACGAATGCGCCTTCCACCCCCTTGATGCAGAACAGATGCAAAAAGCTCACAGCAAAATAAAAAAAGTGTTTCCTATCGCCAAGGTCTATGGTTTTAATATTCCCACGTACTCCACCGGATACTGGTACTTTGGATTTGCTTCCAAAAAGTATGATCCCATCACGGATTTAAAGGCGGAGGAATGGGAAAAGTTCGGACTCAGAACCAAATATTATAATACGGACATACACACCGGAGCTTTTGCCCTTCCCAATTATGTAAAGGAAGTTTTAGAGAAAGCCTAGACAAACGGACAAACATATGCTAATATAACGGGGTTGCTTTTGTAAGCAATCCCATTTTTTTAATAAAATAAATGGATAAAGTGAATAGGACAGTTCGTAACCATCCTGTCGTTAAATAAAACTAGGACCCGCCTGCTCGGTTTGAAGCAGGATTATTTGTGGTGCTATAGGCACCCTTTTGTTTTTTGTGTCCTTCTTTGATTGTGACTGGTTCGGACTTTCCATATATCATGTACGATGAAAATCTGCCAAGCAAAGCTTTGCGATTTTCTGCAGAAAGGAAAGCTTATGTCAGACACAAATCATCTTATAAGATATTCTGTGATCACAGAAAAAAATCCCCGGGAAATCGTACTGCTTCGCGGAAATGGCTGTAAATGGCGGCGTTGCAGTTTTTGTGATTATCATCTGGATTTTAACTTAAATCCCAAGCTGAATTATCAGCTGAATGCCAAAGTGCTGGCCAAAGTCACCGGACAGTTCAAACGCCTTGAGGTAATCAATTCAGGCAGTTTTTCCGATTTGGATCAGGATACCATGAATTTGATAAAAAAGCTGTGCATCGGCAAAGGCATTACTACTCTGTATTTTGAATGCCACTGGATGGACAGGCTCCATATTGCCGCTGCCAGAGAAGCATTCGGTGCGCTGGGCATCCGCCTCGAAATAAAAGGCGGCGTAGAGACTTTTGACCGGAAATACCGGGAGTCGGTTCTTTGTAAAGGAATCGATACGGATGACCCCAAAGAGATCGCCGAGTATTATGATCAGATTTGTCTTTTATTTGGAATAACAGGCCAGACACAAGACTCTATGGAAAGGGATTTAGAAATCGGTCTCACTTATTTTAAACGAGTCTGCGTCAATCTCATGTCCAAGAACAGTACCGCTATAACCCCCGATAAAGAGGTCCTTTCCTCTTTTATGAGTACCCTTTATCCAAGGTATAAGGGAAATCCCAGAGTAGATATTCTTGTCAGCAATACTGATTTTGGAGTAGGAGGAACAGATGAATAATGAATTTATATTAATAGCCACTCTAGTCGTTTTATATTCCGTGGTGCTTTTATGGTATAAGCTTTTCGGCCGAACCGGCCTTTTCTGCTGGATTGTACTGGCCACCATTTCCGCTAATATTGAGGTGCTCATTTTAGTGGATGCCTTCGGCGTTGAGCAGACCCTGGGCAATGTGATGTTTGCCACCACTTTTATGGTAACCGATATTCTTAGTGAAACCGAAGGAAAACCAGTGGCAAAAAAAGCGGTTCATGTGGGTATTCTCACTTCCATCACTTTTATTTTAGTCAGTCAGGTATGGCTTTTATATACGCCGTCCGCCAACGATTGGGCCTTTCCCAGTATCCGGGCCATTTTTTCCAATACTCCCCGGCTGATGCTTGTCAGTCTGGGCGTATATGCTATCGTCCAGCGATTTGACGTATTTCTCTATAACAAAGTCTGGGCATGGACCCATAACCTGTGCAACGATAAAAAGAAATATTTGTGGCTGCGAAACAATGCCTCTACCCTTCTTTCACAGCTTTTAAATACGGTTCTGTTCACCCTCGGCGCATTCTGGGGAACCTACCCTTTGCACACCTTATTCAGTATCATGGGCTCCAGCTATATCATTTTTATCGTGACTTCTGTTTCCGATACGCCTTTTGTCTATGCGGCCCGGAGAATAAGCTATACCATAAAAAATAACTATTAAAAAAGGTTCATTTTCTCGGAACCGTTCCTTAAAATCCATATGGACTTCAAGGAAGTGAGGTTTCCTGAAAATGAACCCTTCTTTTATTGTATCATATTTTCCTGTCGTTTGATCTTCTGAGTTGTTGTTTTTATAAATTCAGTGGATCTTATAACAATATGTCTTACCCGTTTATAATTTGGCAGCTGCAGATTGATATCCGCAATTTTATCCTTTAACAGCTTATAGACCTGCTCCGGATCGTCAGCATATCCAAATTCCCCTTTGATGGTTTCATACGCCGGACGGATCTGAACACTTACGGTCGTTTCACCTGTCTCTTCATTGTCTGTTCCATATACCATGCATTCTTCAATATATGGTATTTTGCTCAGATATTCTTCGATTTCTTCCGGATAAATGTTTTTACCGGTTTTCGTAACGATCACGTTCTTTTTCCTTCCGGTCAGATACAGCCATCCATTCTCATCTACAAAGCCCAGATCCCCCGTATGAAACCAGCCGTCCTGTATGACCTCTGCGGTCTTTTCAGGCATATTATAATACCCCAGCATCACATTAGGTCCCTTAAAAAGAATCTCACCGATACCGTCTTCATTTTGATCCATAATTTGAAGCTGGCCGCTGGGAACTACCTGCCCCGACGAACCGGCTTTTCCGTATCGGTCGGAAAAATCCGGGGTTCCGGAAACCAGCGGAGAAGCTTCTGTCAGTCCATACCCCATTACAATGTCAATGCCAAGATCCTGAAAGCCCCGAACCACATTCGGATTTATGGCGGCAGCTCCTGTAACCAGCATTCTCAGTTTCCCACCGAAATTGGAATAAACAGATTTGAAAATCTTTTTGCGGGCATCAATACCAAATTTTTTCAAGGTCTTGTGAAGCTTAATGGCCATCTTCAGCGCTTTTGTCATATCTGACTTCTCGGCCTGTTTCCAGATTTTACTGTACATAGACTCAAAGATCAGCGGCACACCTACCAGCAAAGTCGCCTGTGCTTCCGCCAGATTTTTGACCACATATTTCAGTCCCTCGTAAAAAGCCACCGAGCACCCTTGAAACAGTACCACCATGATACCTATTGAAGATTCAAAGGTATGATGAATCGGCAGGATGGATAAGGCTCTGTCATCTTCCTTCAGCCTGACAAATCTGCTGATGTCCTGAACATTGCTCACAATGTTTTTATGGCAAAGCATCACGGCTTTCGGCACATCTGTTGTTCCGGAGGTAAATAACAGCATCCGTACCTCCATAGGGTCAAGCGCCATATCGGTAAAGCGCCTGTCTCCCTTTCCCAGCATCTTCCTGCCTTCCTCCAGTAGATGATCCCAAGTATTCTCCTGTTCCGGCTGTACTTTTTTGGAATACACCTCCATTTGAAACTTGTGCGGAATATCTATATCTCTAAAAATGTTTTTATAAGAGGAGGTGTAAAATACTGCCTTGCACTCTGCGGTAGTCAGAAGATTGATGATTTCCCCTTTGCTCAATTCTTTATCCAAGGGAACCACCTTGCCGACTCCGTTTACAATAGCAAAATACGATACCATCCAGGCATAGCAGTTTTCTCCGATCACGGCGATATTTTCGCCTTCCAGCCCCATATCGATTAATTTTGTTCCCAGTGCATCTACATCGTCTTTTAATGTAATAAAATTTATTTCCTTATAATCTCCGCCCTTTTCTTCCTTATATAAAAACGCCGGCTTTTTCCCAAATAGCTCTTTGCAGCTGGTCAGCATCTCTTTCAGCGTATCGATTTCTCTAACCGTATAAAGCCTGTCTTTATATATATTTTCATATATCATTCCGGGTCCTCCAATTGTTTATTTTCTTGATTAAATTTGTATGTTATAATGAACTCATCGATGTCAGTATACCACAGATAAGGCGTAAAATCGATATTTATTTCAACATTACATGATATAATTTTCAAAATTACATCATACTGTTTTTGAGAAAAAAAGGAAAGGAAATTTTTATTATGAGTACACACATTAATGCTGCCAAAAAAGGGGATATTGCCGAATCCATTTTACTTCCGGGCGATCCTCTGCGGGCAAAATTTATCGCTGAAAACTTTTTAGAAAGTCCAAAGCTTTATAACGAAATCCGGGGCATGTACGGCTATACAGGGACCTATAAGGGCGTACCGGTTTCGGTACAGGGCACCGGTATGGGCATGCCTTCCATGGGGATTTATTCCTGGGAATTAATCACGGAGTATGGGGTTCAGAACCTGATTCGGATCGGTACGGCCGGTTCCTTTCACGAGGATGTAAAAATAGGCGATGTGGTTCTCGGGATTTCCGCTTCCACCGATTCCAATTACATTCACGCCTTTGACGTTCCGGGAAATTATTCTCCCACTGCCAGCTGGGAGCTGCTGTTAAAAGCACAGGAAGCAAATAAGGAGCTGGGAGTATCCCTAAAAGCTGGAAATATTGTTTCCTGCGACGTTTTTTATGAATTCGGAGACTGGTGGAAAAAGTGGGCCAGGATGGACGTTCTTGCCGTAGAAATGGAAGCTGCCGCCCTTTACATGAATGCCGCCTATAACCGAGTAAATGCTCTTGCCATGATGACGATCAGCGACCACTTCATTACCGGAGAGCATTCCACCAGCCAGGAGAGACAGCATTCCTTCACAGATATGATGAAGCTTGCACTGGAAATGTGCGTAAAATAAGCATAAAAAATGAGAGCTATTAAAAAACTGTTTGAAGCAGCTCATGTTCCTGCCTCAAACAGTTTTTTAATGGATTTTGCGTATCTTCATAGGTTGTGTGCATTCTCTTGTTTTACCCCTATATAAGGCATGAATCACCAGCAGGAAAATGCCGCTGATGCATAAGAAGAGATAAAAACTGATTCCCCGGCTGAGTAGCATGGCGGATTGAATCACCTGTGCCGGAAATAAAGTACGGAAAATCAATATAAATCCGCTTTCACTAGCTCCCACAGAGCCGGGCAGCGGAATAGCGGATACTGTAATATATAACACGGCCTGTATGAGCAATACGGTCATAAAGGAATACTCCTCATATCCAAACGCTCTGTATATCCAAAATGGAATGCTGTGAAATGCTGTGATCTGTACAAGAGTTGTCAGCAAAATCTTTGCGACCGTGCCCTTATTTTTCTGAAATGCGGCAGCACCTCTGCGGTACAGATCGATCTGGTACTGAACCTTTATTCTGATTTCTTCTATTTTCTTTACACGAAACAGCTTCAACAGTGCAAACAGCCCATTGATGCATTTCTCCAAAATCGTTTTGGAGAAAAAAGCCATTAGGATCAATCCAAGAATCACAGTATTCAGCAAAACCCCCGCCAGAAGGATGTATTGGATATGATAACCCATTTCATTGAAAAATGAAAAGTTTACCATATAACCGAAAATTGCCATCATCACCGTAATAAACTGAAAGCTTGCCAGCTCCATCATAATCGCAAGAGCCGAATAGGAAATTTCCAAATGATCCCGGTACATGTAATACATCTGCGCCGGCTGTCCCCCTGAAGCCATCGGCGTAATAGAACTGAAAAAGAAGCCGGTCAGGGCATATTTAACGCATTTGGCGAAAGAAGTATCACAGCGGTACAGGGTAAGCGTACGTTCAATATTGATCGCCTCACAGCAGATGAACAGGCACATACAGCCTATTGCAATTCCTATATAAATCGGATTGACTTCCGTTACCGTACGCAATACGGAGCCCATATCCTGACTGCGAAATATAAAATAGAACGTCACGAGCAGCAGTAAAATAAAGAATCCGCCATTTTTGAAGAGGTTCCACAACCCTTTTTTCTTACTCATACTTTTCATCCATTCTGGCAAAGGTATACCCCTGAGAAATCCAGACCGGCAATACTTCCTCCAAAGCCTTGATGGTCCTGCCGGGTGCGTCCTTTTTGCCTCTTCCGTCATGCAGGCATATAATATCTCCGTTTTGGGTCCTTCGCAGCAGCTTTTCGGCGATCTGCTGCCACGTGGTGCCGCCTCTCCAATCTTCTGCCATGATATCCCACAGAACGATCTTATACCCGTATTGTTTCACACAGGCTAACGTCTGGGCATTGATATGTCCCCAAGGAGGTCTGAAAAGCTTCGTTCTGATTCCCAGCCTTCTGAATATCTCTTCACTTCGTTCAAAGTCTGCTCTCGTGTGCCCCGGAGTCTGCCATAATCCATTCTGATGTCGGGAGGAATGCAATCCGATCAGATGCCCCTCCCGTTCCATTCTTTCCATGATATGCGGATTATTTTCAGCAAATTCCGCTACAGAAAAAAAGGTAGCCCTTATTTCGTGCCGCTTTAATAAGTCCAAAAGATTTTCTGTAAATCTTTCATCCGGTCCGTCATCGAAAGTAAGGTACAGCTTCTTATGTTGTGTATGGATTCTTTCTGCTCTCTGTTTTATTTTATAAACACAAGTAGGTAAAATACTATAGCTTATGAGGATACAGAAAAGAAAAATAGTCAAACTTTTCAGGAACATGATTCCTCTCCTTTCAGGCAATAAAAAGCCAAAGGCGAGCGGCCGTCCAAATGCTTCTTTACCCTTTTCATATTCTCCTGCATCCGGCATAAAAGAGGCTCGTTTTCTATTAAAGACAACAGATCCTCGGCAGCATCCGTATCAGAAGACCATAAGACCCTCCCTATGTTCAAGCTTTCAATAAACTCCGCGTTTCCCAGCTCTTGTGACAGAAAAGGTTTTATGACATACAGGGGTGTTTCACAGTTGATCGCTTCAAAAAGGGTAATTCCGCCGGATTTTGTTATAATAATATCCGCTTTTCTCATATATTCATGTACCCGGTCTGTATATCCGATAATATTCATATAGGGAAACCTTTTTTTCATCTTTGCATATAACTTTTCATTTTTTCCAGTAATCACGGTAATGTGCATGGATGGATTGTTGTGGAGTCTCTTCAACAGTCTTTCCGAAGAAGGAATCAAACCAAGTCCCCCGCCCATGATCAGCACTTCTTTTACAGGTTCTGTATTTTTACGCCCCTTATTTCCCTTAAAGGCAAGCTTGACCGGAATCCCTGAAACCACAATATTTTCAGCTGGTATTCCTCTGGAAGCAAGCATATTCTTTGTGCTTTTATTGCCTACGAAATACATATCCGTATTTTGGGCGATCCATTCCTCATGAGCCTTTATATCGGTGATATACGTGTGAAGAGGTATGTTGCAGTATTTCATGCTTTTGTATGCGGAAATGTACTGAGAGCATATCGGCAGAGTGGAAAGAATCAGCTCCGGTTCATATTGATTCAGCAATCGATCTATTTTTTTAATAAAGGCTCTTTGAAAGGGAGCTTTGCTGTATTTGGCAGATTCTTCATAAAGAAAATTGTATACCTTGGAACATTTGCTTACCATAAAGTTAAAGGTTCCGTAAATAATGCGGCTGAAATTCGGCAGCATATAAGCCAGAATATCCACCACATCCACTTGTGCTTCAGGATCTTTTGAAAGGATTTCCTGCTTCAATGCTTCTGCTGCCGAACAATGGCCCAGCCCAAAATGTCCTGTTAAAATTAAAATATTCATATCTGCTCCTCCATCGACCTTCTTTGTCTCTATTCTAAAGCAGCATTATTAACATATTCTTTAATAATTCTTAAGATTTATTAAGATTCGAAGGGTTCAGGGAGCTCTCGCCAACAAAAAGCAAAAAAGCAATAAGCTTCCGCAGGTCATAAGACTGCAAAAGCTTATTGTTTTTCAACAGGTATTTCATTATTTTAAGTTCGAAATCATTTTTTCAGGTTTCACATATTCATCAAATTCTTTTTCTGTCAGCAGTTTTAATTCCAGAGCGGATTCTTTCAAGGTCAGCCCTTTCTCATAGGCGTTCTTTGCTATTTTAGCCGCATTTTCATACCCGATATACGGATTGAGACTGGTCACCAGCATCAATGAATTTTCCAGGTTATATTTTATCTTGTCCGGATTTGGTTTGATTCCCGACGCACAGTTTTTATTAAAGCTTACCATGACATCTGATAAAAGCCTTACGGACTGTAAAAAGTTATAGATGATGACCGGCATAAATACATTCAGTTCAAAATTTCCCTGAGATGCGGCAAAGCCGATGCAGGCGTCGTTTCCCATCACCTGTACAGAAACCATGGTGACCGCCTCACACTGAGTCGGATTGACTTTTCCCGGCATGATAGAAGATCCCGGTTCATTTGCCGGAATAATCAATTCGCCGATCCCGCATCTGGGTCCGCTTGAAAGCATTCGTACATCATTGGCTATTTTCATCAGATTTGCTCCCAAAGCTTTTAAAGCCCCATGGGCGTGAACCAAAGCGTCCTTGCTGGTCAAGGCATGGAATTTATTCGGTGCGGTCATAAAAGCATAACCGGTTTCCTCTGCTATTGTTTTCGCCACCATAACAGGGAAGTCCTGATGGGTGTTCAATCCGGTTCCCACCGCTGTCCCGCCCAGTGCCAGCTGGAAAAGATGTTTTTCACTGGCTTTGATCATTTCGCTGGTGTTTTCCAGCATATAAGCCCATCCGCTGATTTCCTGTCCTAAGGTCAAAGGCGTTGCATCCTGTAAATGGGTTCTTCCGATCTTAATCACGCTCCCATATTCATGAGAAAGCTTCTCAAAGGTTTTCTGCAGCCCCTCCAGGGCAGGTAACAATCGCCCTTCTATTTCAATAACAGCGGCCATATGCATAGCAGTCGGAAAAGTATCATTGGAGCTCTGACCTTTGTTGACGTCATCGTTGGGATGGATTTTCCGAACCCTTCCCTCCCGGTTCACGATCCCTGCAATCACTTCATTTACATTCATATTGCTCTGGGTTCCGGAACCGGTCTGCCATACGGCAAGCGGAAATTCCTCATACATGGTTCCCTTTAGAATTTCATCACATGCTTTAGCGATTTCATCCGCCACTTCCTGCTCCAACAGACCCAGCTCCGCATTTACACGGGCGGCACTTTTTTTTAAGACCGCAAAAGCTCTGATGATGCTCCTCGGCATTTTTTCCGTACCGATTTTAAAGTTATCAAAGCTTCTTTGGGTCTGCGCTGCCCAGAGTCTGTCTGCCGGTACTTGAACCTCGCCCATGGTGTCTTTTTCTATACGATACTCCATGTTCTTTCTCCTATATTCTATTGATGCCAATTCTTTTGGCTTCCGCTGCAACCGCATCTGCCACCACCTGTGCTACTCTTGGGTTGAATGGATCCGGAATAATATATTCCGGTTTCAGCTCTCCCTCTGAAACCACACTGGCTATAGCCTTAGCAGCTGCCATTTTCATACTGTCTGTAATTTCTGTGGCTCTCACGGCAAGAGCACCTTTAAACACGCCGGGGAATACCAGCACATTATTGATTTGATTCGGAAAATCACTTCTTCCGGTTCCTACGATATACGCACCTGCATGAAGAGCCTTGTCCGGCATGATTTCCGGCGTAGGATTGGCCATCGCCAGAATAATCGGTTTTTCGTTCATGGATTGAACCATTTCTTCACTGACCAGATTTCCCTTGGAAACCCCCACAAAGATGTCCGAGCCCTTCATGGCATCCGCTAAGCTGCCTGTTTTTTTCTCCCGGTTGGTCATCCTTGCGATTTCACCTTTAGCCCCTTCGGCAGTCGTAACTCCTTCACACAAAATTCCTTTGCTGTCGCAAACAACAATGTCTTTAAAACCTGCGTCCAGCAGTAATTTGGTTATGGAGATTCCGGCAGCTCCGGCTCCGTTCATAACAATCTTTAATTCTTCCGGCTTTTGACCTTTTAATTTTGCCGCATTGATAAGGGCGGCAGTAACTACAATGGCCGTTCCGTGCTGATCGTCGTGAAATACGGGAATATCGCACATTTCTTTCAAGCGTCTTTCCACCTCAAAGCATGCCGGAGCACCTATATCCTCCAGATTAATACCGCCAAAGCTCTTGGATATTTTGTAAATGACATTGACAAGGTCATCCACGTCCTTCGTATCCACGCACAGAGGAAAAGCATCCACGCCGCCAAACTCCTTGAAGAGAACGCACTTTCCTTCCATGACCGGCATTCCTGCACTGGGTCCGATATCCCCAAGTCCAAGGACGGCCGTTCCGTTTGTTATAACGGCGACCAGATTCGATTTTCGCGTGTAATCATAGGCCTTATTTTCGTCCTTTTCAATTTCCAGGCACGGTACGGCGACCCCAGGTGTATAGGCTACAGCAAGATCTTCTTTCGTTTTAATTTTCGACCGGGCTATCACCTCTATTTTTCCGCCCCATTCCTTGTGTGCTTTCAGTGCATATTCCCTGTTATCCATACTCTTTCTCCTTTATATCTATTATTTCTTATCAAACTTCGGTGTAAACCGATTCACATTCAGAACCTGCTCCAGCTGACTCTTGGTAATACCGTACGCTAAGGCGCTCTCCATGATCGGCGTACCGTCCTTTAGAAAATCCTTCGCGATTTTAGCCGCCTTTTTATAACCGATCAGCGGGCTGAGAGCCGTGACATATCCCGTGGAATGATTCAGCAGATCCTCACATCTTTCCTTATTCGCTGCGATTCCTTCCAGGCAGTTATGAATAAAGGTATCTACTCCGTTGATCAACAGAGTCATCGAATCAAAGATTCGGTTAAATACCACCGGTTCAAATGCGTTCAGCTCTAATTGTCCGGCTTCACAAGCCATTGTCACTGTAAAATCATTTCCCATCACCCCAAAGGCACACTGGTTGAGCACTTCCGGAATAACCGGGTTGATTTTTCCCGGCATGATCGAGGATCCGTTCTGTTTTGCAGGAATGGTGATTTCACCCAGCCCTGCTCTCGGACCTGAGTTCATCAGCCGAATATCGTTTGCCATCTTAGACAGACCGATTGCACAGGTCTTAAGAGAAGAAGATACCACGGAAAATCCCTCAATATTTTGTGTTCCGTCCACCATGTCTTCACAGCGTTTAAGAGGCAGTCCGCTTACTTCACTCAAGGTCGGTACAATATGCTCTGCGTAATATTCGGTGGTATTGATTCCGGTTCCGATAGCGGTTGCTCCCATATTGATGGTAAGCATTTCTTTTATAGCTTCTTGAATACGGATTTTGTCTCTCTCAACAGCCGATGCGTACGCATGGAATTCCTGACCCAATGTAATCGGTACAGCATCCATCAGCTGGGTTCTTCCGATCTTTACCACATCATAAAATTCCTCGCTCTTATCTATCAGCCCACGATATAATTCGTCCAGTTTCTCTGCAAGCAGCAGACCTGTTCTATACAAAGACATCTTTATAGAGGTAGGATATACGTCATTTGTAGACTGAGATTCATTTACATGGTCATTTGGATGACAATACTGATATTCACCTTTTTGTTTTCCCAGAATTTCCAGGGCAATATTTGCAATGACCTCATTGGCATTCATATTAGTAGAAGTTCCGGCTCCACCCTGAATCTGATCTAAAATGAACTGGTCGTGAAATTTGCCGTTTAAAATTTCATCGCATGCCTTTATGATGGCTTCTGCAATAGTTTTATCCAAGGTTCCTGCCTTTTCGTTGGCCATGGCACAAGCTTTCTTTATTTCCGCTAAAGTCCTAATCTGTACTTCAGGAGTTTTCTTCCCTGTAATATTGAAATTTTCCTTTGCGCGCAAGGTCTGCACACCATAATATGCTTCCGCAGGCACTTTCTTCTCACCCACTGAGTCTGTTTCAAAACGATAGTCCATAATTTTTCCCCCACATTCCTTGTACATTGCTTATTATAGCATATTTAAATTTATACGAGTTAAGATATTTATCCTCTTAACCGGTTGACTTATCTTTATTTGTATTCTACAATACGATTATGACATATTCAAATACTTATATTATTATATGTATTATAACTTTTTAGTTATAATACGAGGAGGTCTTTCCTTATGTTTGCTAAAAAAGATTTAATCTATACTATTTATAAAGAAAAAAGCTTTTCTAAAGCTGCCGAGGCTCTGTATATTTCTCAGCCTTCCCTGAGCGCCATGGTCAAAAAAGTCGAAGCCAAAATCGGAGAACCGATCTTCGACCGCAGCACCAATCCCATTCAGCTCACCGAAACAGGGAAAAAATATATGGCGTGCTGTGAAAATATCAAAAAAACAGAAGAAGCGTTTCTGAACTATTTAAACGATACCCACGAGCTTAAAACAGGCTCCCTGTCTCTGGGCAGCAATCATCTATTTATGGCTCACGTCCTTCCGAAGCTGATCCAGATCTTTGTAAACCGATACCCGCTTATCACCTTGAACCTGATAGATTCACACAGCCACGATCTGGAGAAAAAGCTGCTGGAGGGGGATCTGGATCTGATCATCGATAACAAAGAGCTCAGCTCGGACATGTATGAAAAATTCTTTCTGGGAACAGAATTTTTGCTGCTGGCTGTTCCCAGAAAGTTAGAAGTAAACGACCGCCTGAAACCGTATCAACTGACCTATGAGGATATCCAGCATAACAAGCATATCCATAATGAACAGATTCTGCCCACGCCTTTATCCTGCTTTGCGGATCTTCCTTTCGTACTGATGCACGAGGGAAATGATACCAGAACCCGGGCAGACAATATTTTCTTAAGACAGGCTGTCAAGCCCAAGATTCTTTTCGAGCTCAATCAATTAGCCACCGTATACAATCTTATTTCCATAGGGCTTGGCATATCCTTTATCAGCGATACTCTGATAAAGCGCTCCCCCGCCATGCAGGATCAATTATACTTCTACCAGATCGACGATCCCGATACGAAACGAAACGTATTCTTTCATTCTAAGAAGAACAGGTATGTGACAAAAGCCATGGAGGAATTTATCAAAATCAGCAAAGAATACAGCCCCCTGTCCAGCTCTGCGGAATAAAAAACACAGTCCATTCCAAGACCTTCTATGGAAAAGCAAAGCAGGGTCTGCTGAAATTTCAGTAAGCCCTGCTTGTCAAATTCTTTTTATAAGATTTTAGTACGTTATGTCATTGAGCAGCATAACACCGTCGGTTAATATCTTCATGCCCTTTAAGTTTTTATTGTATGCTGTAAAGCTTTCTTCAGAATATAAAGGAATCAGGTTTACATTTTCAAAGATATGCATCTGCGCATCTCCAATTTTTTTCGTTCTTTCATTGGTATCAATAGTGGATG
This sequence comes from Aminipila luticellarii, assembly GCF_004103735.1. NCBI lineage: Bacteria > Bacillati > Bacillota > Clostridia > Peptostreptococcales > Anaerovoracaceae > Aminipila > Aminipila luticellarii. The sequence continues at coordinate 1,490,135 of NZ_CP035281.1, forward strand.
CAATATCCTTTACCATACTCTTATACGCTTCCGTATTTCCCGGAGCATTCGGATCACGATAGCAATTGTTGAGCACTAATATCGGTTCAGCCCAAGACAGCCATTCAATACCTGTGTCATATTTATTATCTCCAATTTTCTGATTGACATAGTTCCAGTCGATGGCTTCAATATTCATTTTAAAGCCTACTGTTTTCAGCTGTTCCGCAAGGATTTCCGGAATAGTGGTGGAATTTGTCCAAGCATACCAGGTAAAGGCCAGGTCTTTTCCGTTCTTTTCACGGATTCCATCCCCATTGGTATCTTTCCAGCCTGCTTCGTCTAACAGCTTCTTTGCCTTCTCAGGATCGTTGGAAAGATTTGTCTTGAACCAGTCCTTCGCATCCGGTGAGAAGTTCTGCACGGAATCATAAATGATGGAGTATGCCGGACTGATGATGCCGTTCATTGCTTTTGCCAGAGACTCTCGGTCAAGGGACAGAGCCAATGCTTTACGCACATTGATGTCCGAAAACACAGGAGAATCCGTATTCATTTCGAAGTAGTCGATATTCGGATAAGAAGTCTTTTTGATTACAACAGAATCGCTCTTTTCCAGATCTTTTCTCTGATCATCTGTGCTTAATGAGGCGATGATGTCCGTCGTACCATTCTTTAACTCTTCTGTTGCCGTGAATTTTTCCTCATTGAAATGAACGGAAACAGTCTTGAATTTTGCAGGGCCTTTATTCTCTACCAGCGGATTGGCACACTTATAGCCGTCGTTCCTTACCAATTTTACTTCGGACCCTGAGATATAACCGTTTTCAGCCAGACTATACAGCCCATAAGGATGACATCCCCACATCAGCTTTTTGTCGTTCATGGAATCCAGCTCGTCTTTTGGTATAACTACAATAAATCCTGAACACAGATAATACAGCATATCAGATTTAAATGAACTCAAATGCAGCGTTACCTGTCTGCCGTTTACATCCATGGACTGGATGTTATCATACCCTTCTGCATACGGACTTACCTTAAGACCATGCTCAATAGAAGCCACTACGTCTTCCGGCTCTACCTGCTTTCCTGTAGAGAACTTCATGCCTTCCGGCACGTTGAAGGTGGCTGTTTTCCCGTCCTCGCTTACCTGCCAGTCTGTGCAGACATTATCTACCACCGTGTTTGTTTCAGCATCCCACTGAAAAAGAGCTTCCGCAGCAAGACTCTGAACCGAGGCAGTACTGTCAAGCTGGAAAACATCCAGACCATACCACTCGCTGTCCACAATAGACAGTCCGTCCTTTTGTGCTTTGTCATTTCCGCTGCCGTTGCCGCCGCAGGCAGTCATGCTGACTACCAAGGCAGCAATCAAACTTAATGCCAATAACTTTTTCTTCATTTTTTCCCTCCTCGCCAAAAGGCAAATTACTTTAGTGAAAACGGTTATTACAGATCCAATGGATGAAAACATGCAATCTGATGGTTCTTATTTACCAGAACCGTTTCCGGTTCTTCATTTTTGCATTCTTCGGTGGCATACTTGCATCTGTCGCTGAATCTGCATCCCCCGCCAAGGTTGATCAGACTGCCCGGATCTCCCTTAATGACCTCCTTCTTGTTGTTGCGCTGTTTCGGGTCCAGGATAGGCGACGCATCCAGAAGAGCCTTTGTATAAGGGTGCTTGGCAATTTCTTTGGTGGGGCCGCACTCCACCAGCTTTCCCAGATACATCACGGCAATTCGGTCGCTTATATACTTGATGACATTCAAATCATGGGCAATGATCAGATAGGTCAGGTGCAGCTGTTCCTGCAGGTCCAGAAGCAGGTTCAGGATCTGTGCCTGTACGGATACATCAAGAGCGCTGGTAGGTTCATCCAGTATCATGACTTTAGGATTTAATGCCAGTGCTCTGGCAATGGCTATTCGTTGAAGCTGTCCTCCCGAAAGCTGGTGGGGATAGCTGTCCAAATACCGTTGATCCATCTTTACCATATCTAAAACATCCCTGGCTTTTTTTCTTGCTTCCGCTTTGGATACGCCGTGGATGATCATGGGCCGCATAATGGAGCTCTCTACTGTCTGTCTCGGATTCAGATTAGAAGCAGGATCCTGAAAGACGACAGCGACTTCACTGTGGAGCTTTCTCATGTCCTTTGAGGTGGCAGAGGATAGATTGATGCCGTCCACAAGGATACTGCCTCCCGTCATTTTGGACAGGCTGAGAATCACTCTGGCCAATGTGGTCTTGCCGCTGCCGGATTCTCCCACCAGACCGACGATTTCTCCCTCATGGATATCCAGTGTAATATCATCTACCGCCTTGACATAGGTGGTCTGTTTTTTTATAAGACCTTTTTCAATACGAAAGTATTTTTTCAGGCCGTCCAGTTTAATCATTACGTTCTGTTCCATACTACTTTTTTTCGTCCTTTCCGGCAAGATAACAACGGCAGAAGTGATCCCCTTGAATATTCACTACAGGAGGATCCTCCTGAAAGCATTTTTCCAAAGCATACGGACACCGGTTCGCAAATCTGCATCCCGGTTTTTTCTCTGTGATACGCGGCACAGACCCATCTATGGTTTGGAGCCGTATTTCTGCCTTTGTTTTTCTTGGCAGAGCCTGCATCAAAAGCCTTGTATAAGGATGTACTGGATTTTCAAATATTTCAAATACATCTCCGCTTTCCACCATTTCACCGGCATACATGACGCCGATTCGGTCAGCGATTTCTGCTACCAGACCAAAATTGTGGGTAATCAACATAATCGCTGTGTTATATTTTTCTTTTAAGCCTTTCATAATGTCCAGAATCTGTGCTTCAATGGTCACGTCCAGCGCTGTGGTCGGTTCATCTGCAATCAACAGTTCCGGATTGCGGGACAGCATCATGGCGATCATAACACGCTGACGCATACCGCCGGAGAGTTCATGGGGGAAGCTGTTCACCCGCTCATCCGCATCCGGCATCTTTACATCCCGGAACAGATTGACCACACGGTTCCAGGCTTCTCTCTTGTCCACCTTGTCCAGCATAATCGCCTCAGACACCTGACTGCCCACCGTATAGACCGGATTAAGAGAGTCCAGTGGATTCTGAAATATCATGCCTATTTCCTTGCCTCGTATCGCTTCCATCTGTTTTTCACTGCACGTACGCAGATCTTTTCCCTTAAATATAATTTTTCCGGTAATTTCTTCATTTCCACCGGGAAGCAAATTCATAATGCTATGGGCTACCGTGGATTTACCACAGCCCGATTCACCTACAATAGCGAAAATCTCTCCTTTGTTAATTGTGCAGCTCACATCATTGACAGCAGAAAGATAACCGTCCTTTACCCGATAGTCTATGGATAGATGCTCCAGCTTTAATAGTTCTTTACTCATCACTGCCTCCGTTTCTACTGTGATTTCATATGCGGATCAAGGAGGTCCCTGAGACCTTCGCCCATCAGATTAAATCCAAAGGTGATATACACAAGGGCAATGCCCGGGAATAAGCTGAGCCATGGTGCCGTAGTAATGTAATCCAGCCCCATGGAAATGGCAAGTCCCCAATCCGGTGAAGGCGGCTGTGAACCCAGCCCCAGAAAGGACAGGGTCGTCGTGGACAGGATCGTTGCAGGCAGATTCAAGGATACCATGACGATCAGGGATGGTATGATATTGGGCAGGATGTATCGTATCATCAGCGCCGCATTGGTTTCGCCGAAGGCCTTCCCTGTTTCCACAAAGGCCATATTTCGCAGGGAAAGCGTCTTGGATCTCACCGCCCGGGCATAGCTGGCCCAAGCGACCAAAGATATGGCGATGACCGTATTGGTCAGTCCCTTTCCCAGCATCGTTACTACTGCCAAAGCCAGAATCGTTCCCGGAATGCACCAAGTCAGATCTGTCATAAAGGATAGAACTCTGTCCACCCATTTGCCGAAAAATCCGCAGACCAGTCCCACTACTACACCGATGACCAGCTGCAGGATACCGCCCAGAAAGGCCACCCACAGAGCGATACGAGTTCCGTATATGACCTTGGAAAACAGATCCCGCCCCAGATCATCCGTACCGAACCAGTACTTTGCACAAGGTGCGGTAAGCCGATCGGCTACGTTCTGCTGTGTATAATCATAAGGAGCAATCACGTTTGCAAATATTGCTACCAAAATTGCGCTGAGGAGAATCACAAAACCAATCATAAAATTTTTGTTCTTCCAGCATTCATAAAGTGTATCTTTTCCTTTTTTGCTCACGTTAATTTTCCCCCCCGCTTAAAGATGCCCGGATTCTCGGATCCAGCATACCTATGATGATGTCACTCAGCAGGTTGCATATGACAGTAAGGATTGCAATCAACAGTAGTACTGCCTGTACCACCGGCATATCCTGCACGATGATAGAGTTCAGCAGTAAGTTTCCCATACCAGGAAGAGCAAATACCTTTTCGATAACAACGGCTCCTGAAATCAACCACGGAATGGACATGAACACAAGAGTCGTTACCAATATTAACGCATTGCGAAGCACATGCTTAATCATAACGGTCTTTTTGGAAAGCCCCTTCGCATATGCGGTCGTTACGTATTTTTCATTTAATACTTCCAAGACCTCTGTTTTTGTAATACGCAGGGTACCTCCCATGCCGGCCAGCACAATGGTGGCTACCGGTAAAATATAGTTCTGCGGAGTGGAATACCCACTGATCGGCAATATTCTCAGCTGAACTCCAAAGAAAAGAATAAACAATGCACCCAGCCAAAAAGACGGAACCACCGTCATCAGCAGCGAAAAATTCACTGTGAATCGGTCGAACCAGCTGTCCTTTTTCATGGCGCAAAGCAGCCCAAGGGGCAGCGCAATAACAATTTCGAGAATAAGAGCCCAGGTGCACAGCTTGAGGCTGTAGGGTATTCTTTCCCTCATGATTTCCCATACATCGCTTTTATATCGGGTGGATTGTCCAAAATCTCCATGAATCGCGTTGCCCACCCAGTTTTTATATTGTGTTAGGAATGGTTGGTCATAACCGAGCTCATGGGCAATTTCGGCTTTCTTTTCTGCTGACACCTTACGGTCAACCACCATATCTACAGGATTTCCGGGCATCATATACATCAAACTGAACACCAGAAACGAAACAGATATAACCAGAAGCACTCCAAGAGCAATTCGTTTTATAATATAATCTCTGATAATTACATCTCCCTTCTATCAAGCACATTCTGCTTCATTTTTTAACAGACTCGCTGATACATTCTATTATAGCACCTTACAGCCCAGGCCTTTCCGTCTCGGATAAAAAATTCCAATGTGCTGACTCGCTTTTTGGGATCTTTTTCGGAAACGGCAGCGAAAACTGTACCGCCGCAATACTTCAGCAGGGTCTTTGTGCCGCCGTAATCGGCTTTCAATATGCCGTGATCTTGTGTAACAACCGCATGCACGGGAAGCCCCTCCTCAGCTAGAAAGTCCCCGCACAGGATTTCCGGCATAGAAAAGCTTTTTTCGATGGGAACTGCCCATTCATGGCTTTTCTCTAAGGGCAAGCCCAAAATATAATTGTAGCAGACCCACTGGAATTCCTCTACATCTACTTCACTTTCATTGCACAATACGGTTGCGGAATATCCGCTGTCCGTAAATCCGCCTATGGAAGAAACGCCGTGCAGACCGCCGGTATGTTCGCATATAATCTGCCCATCCACTAAGCTTTTCGTCAGGCCAAGGCAATAATACGGCTGTTTCCCTAACGGAAAGCTCTTTCCGATCAGAAGCTCGACGGCTTCCTTGGGCACGACCTGCTTTCCTTCCCACAGACCAAAATCCGACAACATCTTATAATACCGGGTCAGGTCACTGGCTGTCGACTTGACACAGGCACAGCCCCGAAACGGCGGCAGGACGGACCAATTATCATCCTGTATCAGTTTCCCGTCCTCCGTCCGTTCAAAAAGGCTAGTCATGTTGTCTCCAGCCATAGCTTTTGCCTTTTCAGCATCTAAATCCAGCACCGATCGGGTCATGCCCAGCGGTGCAAATATTCGTTCCGACAAAAAATCCTCCAGCGTGATTCCGGATGCCATATCCACCACATAGGACAGCAGAGCATATCCATCATTAGAATAGCTCATATATTCTCCCGGAGCACCCAGCAGCTTATAGTTTCCTGCTGCCAAATAGTCCACGACCTGTTCGATCTTGTCCATCTTATTCGGTGCTGTTTTGAGCATATGACGATACCACGGGCTGTCCCTTTCGTTGCTGTTCATGGCGATGGACCATTCCAGCGGCGGAAGAGGCGGCAGGCCTGCCCGGTGCATGGCAATGGTTCTTAAGGTGACACATTCATCCGGTGTACCCGGCAGGTGAAGAGACGGAAAATACTTCGTAATCGGATCAGATAAATCCAATTTCCCTTCTGTCTGCAAGATACAGCAGGCGAGAGCTGTCATGGACTTGCTCATGGAAGCAATTCCAAACACCGTGTTCTCGTCTACTTCTATTTTTTTTTCAACATCCCGGTATCCGTATCCCTTTTGAAATAAGATTCCTTCCGGCCCACGAATAGAAACGGCTATGCCCGGATACGCTTTTTCGTAAAACAGTTTTTCTATATAATGATCCAAATTCGTATAATTTCTTTTCATGTTGTCCTTTCTCTGATATGTATACTCTTCTTATCGTTCTACTGAAAAAACAATGGATTTATTGTCTGTATCCATGGTACATTCAGCTCCCATAGGGAGAGTGACCATGGGAAAGCCATGACCGGACTGAATATTGTACATTACCGGGATATTCAGATCTTTTACAGCATCTTTAACGATGTCAACGATGGTATAGTTTTCCTGATCCGTATCACAGTTTGAGAATTGTCCCAGCAGAATGCCGGAAACACCTTTCAGCTTACCTGCATTGCGAAGCTGATAGATATTTCTGTCCATATTGCCAATGTGTTCTCCTACCTCTTCTACGAACAGAATTTTACCTTCTGTCTCCATCTCATAGGGGGTTCCGATGGATGTGCACATGACCGTCAGGTTCCCGCCTGTCAGAATTCCACATGCTTTTCCTGCTTTAGCCGTTTTGATCTCAAAGTCCTTGGGCGGCTGATACACATATTCTTTTTCAGCCGTCAGCGCATCAAAAAAGGCTTTTTCACTTTCCTTATCAAAATGCTCGATCATATTGGATCTCACCATAGGACCGTGAAAGGTCACCAGACCGCATTGCTGATTGAACAGCAAATGCAGGCTCGTCACATCGCTGTAACCGACAAAAATTTTAGGGTTGGCTTTTACGATATCTGGATCTACATATTCCATGATGCGATTTCCTCCATCGCCGCCGCGAATGCAGAATATAGCGTCCACTTCATCATCGGCAAACATCCTATTGATCCAGTTTCCCCGAACTTCTTCCTCGCCTGCCATGTATCCGCCTTTGGAAGCGGATAGGTTATCAGCAGATTTTACCCGATAACCAAGGTCCTGCAAGACCTTCTGACACTGTGCGACCTGCTCCGGAGAGACCGGAGAACTCGGTGCCACCAGACCGATCATCGCACCTTTTTTTAATGTTTTCGGATATTTCAAACTTTTTCACCTCTTTTTATAACTTAAGAAAGTACATCCCGATGCTTTTGCAGCAGGATGTACCTTTAGTTCTATCTGGAAGCTTTTATCATTCTGACAGGAACATACGGGCAACGGTTAGTTCCCAAATTGTTTTTGCCGTATATTCCACTGTATTGCTGTCCGTTTGTTTGGCTCCCGGATACCACGATGCTCTCCTGGCATGTTGATGTTCCTTAAAATTAATAACCATATGATACTCTTTTTCAACAGGCCTTAATCCAACGTTCGCTTTTAATGCTTTTTCAACGCCCGCTTCAATATTTTCGATGGCTTCTTCCGGATGAATATTCCATGAAGCGTTACCAATTCCTTTTTTCGTAGCCACGGTGATAATTTCCGGATGACTTTTTTTCGCCAACTGACACATTCCCTCGTCTCCCGAAAGGAAAACAGAAGGAACTTTATAATCTGTAGCCAAAAGTGCATTATATAAAAATTCCGAGGCCAATTCTCCGTTAATTTTTATATAGTTGAACCATTCATGCTCACCCGTATGAGCCAGCGAACTGGTATCCGTTCCTTCCGGAGAATGATACCCGATATAGACCACTGCGTCAAAGCTCTCGTCCAGACCGCCCATCATAGACGCCGGAGAGGACATCCAGCCTCTGATCAACTGAACACCTTTCGGCAGTTCTGTCATATCAATGTTCAATGCATCCTCGTGTCCATCCTTTACTACGACTTCATATCCCAGCTTCATGGCGGCTCTGCACGCTGCCGCTACCTCCAAGGTCATTTGCCGACAGGCAGCTTCATATCCTTGACCGCCGTATCTCGTTTCACCCCAACTGGTAACCCCAGTCACGCCTTCAATATCGGCACTGATAAATACTTTCATTTTTATACCCTATCCATCCTATAAGAATTCTTTTAAAGCAAAAACTTCTTTTCCTCGAATACCTTTTACATTCTCCGCATGATAGATGGAGCTGACAACAGCTTCCTCCACCACTTCTGCCGTTGCTTCAAAAATTTTGTCTATAGCGTCGTCATGGAACATCTTCGTTTCGATAATATTTTTTTCGCTGTAATGAGGCATAATATTTGTATTAGAGAACGCAACCGCAATATCTCCGCTGCCATTTCCAAGGAATGAACCGGTTCTGCATAAAGCAACAGTCGCTCTTTTTGCCACACGTCTGAGCTGTCTTTCATTAAGCGGCAGATCCGTTCCGATAATAATGATGACCGATCCCTTTTCCGCTTTGCTCTTTGGTACCTTCTCCGTGTCAATTCTTCTGCCGTCTATCATCAGATTTCCGGACATACCGAAGTTCGACATCAGAATCGCACCAATCGTATAATCCTTCCCGTCACAAGGTACGATTCGGGAAGCTGACCCGATTCCGCCTTTAATGCCCATACAGATCATGCCGCTTCCGGAACCTGCAACGCCTTCTTCAAACACATCACCGCAATTTTCAATGGCCTGCAATACATCTTCTTCCGTAACATGCATACCTCTGATATCGTTCAGTTCTCCGTCATTGCATTCTGTAACAACACAGTTTACAGTGCCTGTAGTCGTTCCGATATCTTCGTTTTCCTTCATCATATATTTTGTTACGGCATTTAAGGCTGTTCCTACACCAAAGGTATTGGTCATGATGATCGGCGTCTCAATATTTCCCAGTTCATCAATCTGCACCAGACCGGTACTTTTGCCGAAGCCGTTTATAACAGAAGTAGCGGCCAGCACCTTGTTTTTAAAAAGATTTCCCGTATGGGGCAGAATAGCCGTAACCCCCGTATGAATATCTTTTTCCTGATCAATTAGAGTGACATGCCCTACCTTTACACCGGGTACATCTGTAATAAGATTTCTTTCACCTTTTTTAAATTTGCAGCGAATGCTCACTTCGCAGTCTTTAGGTAAACCCATTTTACGCCTCCTCGTATTTATGCTTTCTTATGCTTTTTTATGCTTTATTTTTTTCTGCTTTTATTTTCTTATCGAATATAAAGTAAACGATAGCACCTGCAACCGGTACTACTAAACCAATTAAAGCGGTAACGGTATCTTCCATCAGGGTGTTCAGCATTAAGCCAAAGAACAGAAGAATGGAAATGATAACTGTGACCGGATAGCCCCAAGCTTTGTACGGACGTGCCAAGTTTGGATATCTCTTTCTGTAAACAATAACAGCCACTACGCAAAGTACGTTGAACAGCATTCCCGCAAATACGACCAAAGAGGTCAGCTGATCCAGATTTCTTAAAAGAACCAATATGCTGGAGATGATCGCCTGACCGATTAAAGCTGTTGTAGGAACATTGTACTTCGGGTGCAGCTTTCCATAGCTCTTGAAGAAATGTCCTTCTTTTGCCATGGCATAGTAGTTACGAGGGAAGGCAATGATCATTCCGTTTAAGGAACTGAACATGGCAATCAGCATGGTCGCCAGTACCAGACCTCCGCCTATGCCGCCGAATACACGTTTTGCTACCTCTGTTCCCAGATATAGATTTCCGTCTCCGATCATGTTTACGATTTCCGTATGCGGAAGAACCTTATAGATCGCAAAGTTGAATAAAGTATAGATGATTGTGATAGCACCGATACCAAGCAGTAATGCTCTTGGCAGGTTCTTAGCCGGATTTTTCATTTCTTCCGCAAGGGAATTCAAGTTGGTCCAGCCTTCATATGCCCATAAGGTGGCTACCGTAGCAAATGCGATCATACCGATGATGGCACTAAACCCTGCTTCTGTGCCATCCGCAGGAGCCAAAGTCAGATCTGGATGCTGCTGGCCTAAGAAAAGTGCCCCGCAAATAATGATAACAATTGGGATGATTTTTGCAACCATAGATACATTCTGTAAGATGGTTCCCCGTTTAATTCCCATGGAATTATACAAAGTCAGCAGAATAATCAATGCAATCGCGATTATCTTGATGGAAGCATCGGACAAATCCAGATAGCCTCTCAAGGCAGTCGGCAGTGCAATCGCCAATGCGGCAATAGAACCTGCACCGCTCAGCAGCCAGCTTGTAAAACCAAACATATACCCAACGACCGGATGATACGCTTCATCCAAATAAACAACCATACCACCTGATTTCGGACTGGATGCGCCTAATTCCGCAAAGCACAGTCCGCCAAGTAAGGATACGATACCTCCAACAATCCAGCATAACAGCGCTAAGCCCATGCTCATGTGAGTTCGTTCCAATACATATGAACCTAAATAAAAAATTCCTGAACCAATCATGATTCCGCCAATGATGCTCACACCGCCGAACAGACCGATTTCTTTTTTGAAACCAACTTCAGCAGGCGCACCTGAATTACCTTTTGAACTCATAATTATTCCTCCTTAAAAATGAATTTAGTCTGTGACCATGAATTGATTTTAGTCTATGACTATATTAATAGTAATAAGCAAAAATAGTGCCAATTTATAATTATTGAAAAATAAGAGTTTTTAAAGATTTCGCAAAAATATCCATCTCTATTAATCCTATTTAATCCCATTTATACCCTTTTATTTCAGAAATTTAAAGGGATTCCAATCGTATAAATCTGTCTTTTGGAACCTTTTTCATTGGGATAAACTTATTCATAGTATCCCAAATCCAGTCGGATATATGTCCAGTCCTTTCATATTCTCCCTTTTTATTGGTATAATAATTGCAATACTATAATTATGATGATTATATAGGAGGGACGAATGACATGAAAAAAATGATCACTGTGGACGAGCAGCTTATTCAACGGGAAATGGATTTTTGGAATGTACCGGGATTGTCTGTAAGTATTGTAAAAGAAGGTCAAGAGCCTTATACAAAATCCTTTGGATGGAGAGATAAAGAAAACCAGCAGAAAGTAACAGATACTACACTTTTCGGCATAGCCTCCTGCTCCAAAGCGATGACCTCTGCTGTTATCGCCATGCTGGTGGCAGAAGGGAAACTGGACTACGATGTTCCCGTCACGACCTATATTCCCGACTTTGCACTGATGGACGAAGAAGCTTCTAAGAACACCACGCTTCGGGATATGCTGTGCCATCGAACCGGTCTGGGCGGACACGATGCTATATGGCCTGTGCCAAAGACATTAAAGGAATTTGCTCAAGCATTTCCATATTTGCAGCCCAGTGCTCCGTTCAGAAGCCTGACGCAGTACAGCAACATTATCTACGCTGTAATCGGTTATGCGGCGGAAGCGGTAACCGGTCAAACCTGGACCGAGCTCATGCACCATTACTTATTTGATCCATTAGGTATGACTCAGACGAATTGCCAAGCCAAGAGCATGACCGATTCGGATAACTTTGCCCATCCCTATCAAGTGCTGGACGGCGTGCTCACAAAGCTTCCTGTTTGGGATGTGGATTCAGTGGCTCCGGCAGCCTCCGTCAACTGTACGGCGATCGATATGTGTAAATGGCTGAATTTCTTGATTCGCAAAGGTCGAACAGCGGAGGGGATTTCTTTGATCCCGGAAGATATTTTTGAAACGATGATCACCAAGCAAGTGGAGTATGATGATTGCTTAGGACCGGATAAAAGCTTATATCCTACAGACGGATATGCGATGGGCTGGAAAACTGGTGAATACAGAGGAAAGGCCATGCGCAGGCACACGGGCAAAATAGAGGGATACAGTACCATTCAGGCATTTTTACCGGAGGACGGTGTTGGCATATCAGTAATGATGAACCTTCATTCCCCTACCGTTGCTATCATGCACACGGTTCTGTACAGCATTATTGACTCGCTGTTAGAGCTTCCGGCTATAGACTGGACCTGGAAATTCAGAGATGATAAGAAACCAACGGCAGAGGACTACAAGGATTGTCACATCGATGTATTCCATTCTGTTTATCCGGATGCTATTCCAAATACAATGCCGCCGAAGAAGCTTATGGAAGGCTACAAAGCTCACGCGTACGAAGGCACCTATTTCAATGCCGGATACGGTCCGCTGACCATCATCGCTCAAAAAGATCAGTTGTACATGGAATATCGGGATATGTCCCTGCCTCTGGAGCCGTATTGGTCCGGCAATTTTATGATAAACAACGTAAAAGAAGATATATTGACCCTGTCTATTCCTCTGACGTTCATCTGTGATGAAAATCAGAAAAGTATCGGCTTAAAAGCTCGCTTTGAGCCATTGGTGGACGACATCGTCTTTCTTAAAAAATAGAAGATATCTTCCACCTTGCTAAAAAAGCCAACTCTCATAACTGTCTGATGAATTGAATACCTTTTTCCGTAATTTGCGTACCGCAGCGTCCGCACTTTATGGATACCAGACCTTGAGCTTCCAGCTCAGCCAGAATGGTTCGCAGCTTGCCGTCACTGATTTTAATGCCTTGCATGGTCAGATTTCCAAGCATAGCACTGCGTCCGATTCCATGGTACGCCTGTGTTGCCTCATAAATCTCTCTTAATACCCTTTGGGAAACAGTTTTTATATCCATGGGTATTCTTTCATCAGCATTTTTTCTCTCTTTAGCAGAAGCTGTCGATTCTAAAGAATCGGCAGGCATTCTGCTATTTTTTTCATACAGATATTCCGGAAATTTGCCCAACGTTTTATAGTACAAGCCGGCACTTTGCAGCTGTCTGATATTTCCCGGCCATTGGTATTCCTCCAGCAGCCTTTTTTCATCCTCAGCCACTTTGCTGTAATCTCTCCCAAGAAAAAACTTTAACAGCGGTAAAATATCATCCTTTCTTTGGCTGATCGGTTTCAAAAATACAGGAACCACATTTAACCGATAAAATAAGTCCGCACGGAATTTCCCTTTTGCCACTGCTTCCTCCAATTGTGAATTCGTAGCCGCAATAATCCGAATATCCACATCAATGACCTTATCACTGCCGATACGCATAATTTGCTTTTCCTGAATCGCACGCAGCAGTCTGGTCTGAAGGTTGACGGAAAGATCCCCTATTTCATCTAAAAATAAAGTCCCGGTATGTGCTTTTTCAAAAAAGCCGAGCTTTCCGTTTTTTTGCGCCCCTGTAAACGCCCCCCCTTCATATCCGAACAATTCACTCTCAAGAAGGGTCTCAGGTATGGCCGCACAATTTACAGCTACAAAAGGGGCACGGCTTCTGTTGGAATAATTATGTATGGACTGAGCCATCAGTTCCTTTCCGGTTCCGGTCGCTCCCCTTATCAGTATGGTGTAATCCGTCTTTGCCACCTGCTTTGCCACAGCGATACATTCTGCCATGGAATCCGACCTATAAATAATATCCTGAAAAGTATGCTTCGCCACCAGCCCTTTCTTTGCATTATAATTTTTTAAATTAATTTCTATATCGTGTAAAATTTTTTCACTCTGTAAATTCAGTAAATAACCGATCGCTTCATCCATCAGCTTAATCGTTGTTTTTTCAAATATATAATTTTCATCCTCAAGGACTAACGGATAATTCTTTAAATCCTCCCCGCGGATAAGCGACTCATCAATATAGGTAAACGGAGCATTCATATTTGTCTCAAAGATGGAATCCGCCTTATCATTAAAATAGACCACCTCCAGATTGTCGTTCAGCATGATAATAGCCGCCAAGGAATTGTCTACCACACGATTCAGCAATTTTCCCTTTAAATAACTGTTATAATAGTTATCGTGATAATCCGGATTGGGTTCTATGATGGTGTGCAAGTGCCGGATTAAATTCCGGTTGACCACATCATTGTCCAAGTCCAGCTTTCTCATCAATTTCAGCAGCGTATCAAAGCTGATTTCACGATACCCGATATTGACGATCTTCCCAATCGTTTCAGGCACTAAATCCTCTTCATTAGGCGTAATGGCATATTCAATGTGATCATATGCCCCGCCTGCTGCCAGCTCCTTATCGTATGGAATCAGATTTAAATGGCTGATACCAAGCTCATAAAACGTATAGGTGGTCTGGATAGCCGTTTCATACGTATCATTTACGATCAGCACTTCCGTGTCCTTTGGAATCTCCAGCATGGCGTGCAGAAATTCCTTTCGTATGCTTCGCCCGAGCAGGATTAACTTATAAAAATTCGATATGTGATTTTTTAACTGGTAAATCATATCCTCATAGACCATGAGATACGCATCCGCTTCGATCTGTTCATCGGTTCGCAGTTCACTGATAAAATAATCCTTTACTTCTATATACCCTTCAAATATATGGTATAAGGTATCCCGCAAATACGTGATAACTCCCTGATTCTCTTTATTTTTAAAGAGAAGCGCTACCTTTTTCATCCATCAGACCTCCCTAATAATCATTTACTATACCAATCCACACTATAATCAGTCTATGGATTTATTGTACCGCATTCGAGAAATAATGCAACTAAATTGGTTAAAATAGGATTAACCAAACTTTCCTATCAAAAGAGCCAGATACAACATTTGCATCTGGCCCTTTATATTCTCATTTATTTTAATTTTACTTTAATTTCTTGCCGCTGAATTCAATGACCTTAGCCGCTAATACGCTCATGGGATCGATATAAAAATCATCTAAATGAATTTCTTCTTTTATGACAGAGAGTTCCGTACAAGCTAAAATGGCCTTTTTACAGCCGGCATTTCTTATGAACTGATCAATTTCATTCCACTTTTCTTCATCACAGGGCTGCCCGTTCTTCACTCTGTCATAAATTTCATACATGACAAGCTTCTGCATATCTTCCGGCAAAATAAACGGAATTACTCCTGCCTGCTCCAATCTCTTCTGATACAGCTCTGTTTTGATCGTTCCGTCCGTAGCCAGTACAGCCACCTTCTCCCCTTTTGCTTTCTCCGCTACCTTTTCAGCCGTTTCCTGAATCATATGTATGATCGGAATATGAATTTCATCCTTGATCATATCTGCAAAGAAATGTGCCGTATTACAGGTAATTCCAATAGCCTCACACCCGCTTTGTTCCAAAACTCTGGCATCCGCCAGCAGCTGGTCATGAACCTGCTTATAGTCCCCTTTTAATATGGCCGATGTTCTGTCCGGCATGGACGCATCACTATATATAATCATATTCAAATGTTCCTGATCACGACCGGCTTCCGTCATATCCGTTACCATTTTATAAAACAGCTGGGAAGCCATAGGCCCCATACCACCTATTATGCCAATCAATTTACTCATCCTGTTCTCCTTCCGGTTT
This sequence comes from Aminipila luticellarii, assembly GCF_004103735.1. Taxonomy (NCBI): domain Bacteria; kingdom Bacillati; phylum Bacillota; class Clostridia; order Peptostreptococcales; family Anaerovoracaceae; genus Aminipila; species Aminipila luticellarii. Next base: position 1,505,880 of record NZ_CP035281.1, read on the forward strand.
CTTATTCGCTCTTTCTATTGTACGTCAATATCCGGCTGATTTCAACCTTATTCCCGCTTCTTGCCTTGCTTTTGTTGTTCTTTCGTTCCAAAGTATGCATTTGATTTATTTTCAATATTACTATCCTGATACTAATGTATTAATCAATCTGTTCGGAATAAAAGACGGCGTTACGCTAAAAAAATAAGCCCACAAGCATTTTAGCTTGTGGGCTTGCTGTTTACTCGAACCTTATTGACTTATGACTATTATGTTATGCTGTTCTACTTCTTCACCAGATTGTGCAGTACCTGTGCCATTTGTGCACGGGTCGTGCCGCCTGTCGGATCCAGCTTGCCGCCGCTGCCGGAGACTGTTCCTGATTTCACCAACAGGTCCATGGCATCTGTCGCCCAGCTTGCAACTTTTCTGTTATCGTTAAAATCTGCAAGGCTCTTACCGTTATCAGCCGCAGGAAGTTTGTCAAGTCCCTTCAATGCGTTGTAAAGCAAAGTAAACATTTCCTGACGAGTGATAGCTTGGTTTGGAGCAAAGCTGTTATTTCCAATGCCATTGGAGATTCCTTTTGCTTTTGCTGCTGCAAGATAACCGGTGTAGTAGGTATTTCCTGCATCCGCAAAGTTGTCGGTTGGATTTGAAACCGGCTCAATACTATAGGCTTTCATCAGCATGGTAAGGAACTGGCCTCTTGTCAATTCTGCATTTGGACTGAACGTAGTATCCGATGTGCCGCTGGTAATGCCCTTTTCAGCACAGAAATTCACTGCTTCATAATACCACGCATTTGTCAGAACATCGCTAAAACGCACTTTAGGAGCAGCTGCCGCTTTGTAGCCTACCGCATAGTAACTGAAATGGATGGTTTTAAACACAACCGATTTTGTTGCCGGATCGTATTTCGCCCCTGCCATCTCGGTAAGATTTCCCTTGCTATCGATGTAATAAGCGGTGATGCCGCTCGGATTTTGAAGTTCCTCAGCAGTCGGTACATACGGAATGCTTACTGTAACCGGTGCTTTGGAATTGTTCCATTCCGTAACCTTGCCATCAATCAACAGGCTAAGGGAAACAATCGGACGTCCCGCAAGGATGGTCTGTACTTCTTTGGTTAGATTGCTTGGATTCACAGTGGTCATCTTGACCTCCGCCTTTGCGGTCTTTGCCACATTCAGATTGCTGAGCATATCGGACGGAAGGGTCACAGTACCGGCAGTACTCTTTATCGCAACATCAGATTTCTTTCCGTCGGCTAGATCTTTCACTGTCAGTCCGGCGGTCACTGCGGATGAACCGCCACCGCCGCCTGAATTGCCACCGTTATTGTTGTTGGTAGGTGTCCAGTGGGCATAGAGGGTCGTATCGGCATCGAACACAGTACTTTCAGTAACTTTTATGCCATTGCTCCTCTCCGTGAACCAGCCGTCAAAATAGTAATTGTTTCGGTTGGGATTAGGCAGAGCCGACAGCTTTCCATCACCGTTCGTTTGCATAGAAGTATCCGGAGAAGCCGAACCGTCGTTGATATTAAATGTAATAAGATAAGTTACTGCCGGTATTGCCGGAATTTTGACCCACACATAGTTGGAACCGGACGAATAGGTATCGTAATCCGGTTTTGTCGTGGATGCAGACATGTCGGTAATCGCCTTATATTCCGGTGCGGCAGAAGCACCAACGGCAATATACTTTGAAGGATCTGTTACGGTAATCCTTCCGTCTATTGTAACGGTTCCGGAGCCGTCATCGTCGGTCACTGCGCCTGCGCCGGTTTCCGCAGCTTCAACATTTCCGTTGATAACGACTTCACCGTTATTCAGTGCCAGAACTCCATATTGAACGCCTGTAGCATTCCCTTCGACCGTAACCTTCGATTGGGAATTGGCACGTGCACCGATTCCATCTGTACCAGTAGCCACCGCATCGCCCTTCACAAGCAAAGAACTTCCCGAATTTGCCGCAGTTGCACCGCGTTTCTCGCCGATGGCATCTTTCCCTACGGTAACACTGCCGCCAGGCTTGCTGATATTTGGATCGTCTGCAGCCATTCCATTTTGAGCACATGCTCCGCTGCCCGATTTTCCCGCCGCAGTTGCATTTCCCTTGACCGTAACCGTACCGTTGAAATTTGCAAGTACGCCATATGGAGATATGCCCTCCTTCACTGTACTGGCTTCAGCGTTTCCTTGAACGCTCACCTCGCCGCCGTCTTCTGCGTATACGCCCATAACGATATAGGAGTAGCTTGTATCAATATCGTCTCCGGTTGCCATTGCGTCACCTTTTATTTTAATTAAAGACCTTTCACCGGTAGCATAAGCACCGCAATATCCCCCAATGGCGTCACCATATACAGTAACAGTGCCTCCACGATCACTCCTTGCACCTATGCGCTCCCCTTCGGCACGGTTAAGCACCGTAACAACACTGCCGTCTCCTGCAGCCAGAGCACCAATACCCTGATTTCCCATTGAAGAAATGATTCCTTTCGCATTGTTAACCGTGGCTGTACTGCCATCATCAGCTTGCACACCAGTGCCTCCGCTTACGTTAAATGCACCATTACCTGTAAGTTCGACCTGTCCGGGTTTTCCTTGTTTTCCGGTAACATATAATCCGGGGATTATACCCTGTCCTTGATCACTATTAGGTGCTGTAACATTCAGGTTAAATCCGTTCAAATCAAAGGTTACATGAATGCCTTGGATCTGAATGCTTTTATCATAATCGATCGGCTGCAAGAGTTTGATGGTCTCTCCATCCTTCACCGTATCCAGAGCGGTGCTCAAAGAGGTGAAGTTCTGATCTCCGATGGAACAAATACTGCCCTCTTCTGCAAAGGCCACCGCCGGCATCATGGTGAGTACCATACACAGGGATACTATCAGGCTGCCCAGCCGTTTTTTTAAGGTTTGTTTCATATAAATATTTCCTCCTTCTAAATTTTTTACAAACTATTTTTGACACTTTCCTGTTTTAATAGGACTTTCCAAGGGTCATTTTCATGATTTCATCATAGGCAAGCTCCGCCACGGGTGCAGGACATCCGCTTTTGTACCAGTGAACAAAACTGCCGTCGGTATCCGCTGAATTCCAAATATCCGAGTGCTGCAACGCACCGAACCGAAACCCGGTAAATCGGGGCTTCATATCCACCGTTACAAAGTTCCCGGTATCAAAGGTCACTTGCAACATGCCGTTTTCCATAGGCTCTACTTTGGTAATAGGCCGACCCTCCATGCTCCACCTCCTCTTTACAGCAAAAGAACGCTACCGTACAGCTTTATTGTACAGCAGCGTTCTCTTTTTGTAGTGTGACCATTTGTCACTGTTTTTTATTTTTCAGTAAATTTTCAAGCAGGATACGTTTATTCTTACCGTCCCCTGCCAATCCCAACTTATCGAAAATCCGTGACAGCTGATTTCTCACCGTCCCCTCGGCAAGATGAAGCTCTTCCGCAATCTCCCGATTGGTCTTGCGCTGAGCGGCCAGCCGAGCTATTATAAGTTCCCGTTCCGATAGACCATAGCTTTCATTTTCTCCAAAATGCTCCCGGCGGATTTGTTCTCTTGAAGCATGAAATTGTTCCGACAAAGAGCAGATTTTTTCGATTTCCTCGGTGTACAATTCCCTGCCTTTCAGCTCCTTCAACAACTCAAGAAGATATGCTCCGCTCTCGGCAAAAGGCATGACAATACCATCGGGAAGAGCCGAATCCAATGCCAGTTTCAGTTCATCCAGAGCTTCCTTGCGTCTGCCCAGCTGTTCAAGAGCAGCCGAAAGCTGAATATGAAGCCGGATTTCACAGAGGACATTGTGATAAATGCCGTAGAGTGCCTTACACTCCTCCTGCCTTGCGATCACTTCCGTCCATTCCTCCTGTGCCAGCAGGAGCTGATTATAGAAGGTGTGCAGCATCGGCGTAGCGGGAAACATAATCAAGGCTTCGGACAGTTTCCCCTCAGCGAACCATTTCGGTGCATATTCAGGAAAACCTAATAAGCTATAAAGAAAGCCAAGGCACATATCTAAGGTATTTAAAAGGGCATACTGCCGCTCCTTATAAAGCCATTCCCGCAGCTCATGGCTCTTCTGCTTTACCCTATCATAATTGCCTTGAAAAATTGCCATGCGCAGGTCAAGAAACTCACAGCACATCAAAACGCTGTACTGGTTCTTCCGTCTTGCCGCCGATCGAGCCATGCGATTCGAAATATCGGCGTCGGTCACTTCGCCTCTCTCATAGAATAAATCCGCAGCAAAGCTGTGCTCCGCACCGTTGCCATGACCGTTCGACACTTGATAGTAATATGGCATGCACTCCTTCATCTCGGCACTTTCACTGTCCGCATAGCTCACCCTGCGATGATACGACATGAAAATCGACGGAGAGGAAAAGGTCCACGTTCCCTTCGAGTCTACGCTTACAGTGCTTCGCCTAAGAAGCAGGCAGGCTCTGCGGTGATAGACGCTCATAGCGGAGATGTCATTATAAGCAAGGAGACTTTCTGCTACCTCCGCATCCCCCAAAATATTGTTGCGCTCCTCCTCTGTCAGGGAGGTATTCTGCTCTAAGGATACGAGAAGTAATTTCTTCATTTGCTTTATTTCAGAAATACAATGGAAAGAAAACAGTTTGAGCATAAAGACCACAATAGCGGCAGGGTTCTGTAGCAAGATTTCTTTCGGGCAGTTCTCGCTCCATTCAACAAAAGCTCGGCTATGCTCGCTGTTGAGGCTCTTCGCATTGTCCTCCGTCAGAGTTGCCAGCAAACCGACCCAATCATAGGCGGCGGCAAAGGCAAAATAGGCGGCTATGTACTCTTGTTCTTTTAAGTGCCATTTCCCAAGCCTGGAATAGCTTTCTTGCCGGTAGCCTTCCGGCTTTTCGGCAAACATCAGCCGGACGCAGTGTCTCAGCATGTGGTGATAGCGATAAATCCCCTGCTCGCTTCTTGTAATAAAGGCGTTGTTTTTGGTGAGAGAATCCAAAAGGCTTTGTGCATCGCCGTGCTGCCACAAGTATGCCGCCTGCCCTGCGGTAAATTCGTCTGTCATGCCGATAAGAATAAGGAATTCCCTCTGCCGTGATTCCAATGGCACCAGCAATACCTGATGGATGAGGTCGAAAATATCCGACGAGCTGGACAGCCAGTGGCCGTTCTGTGCATAGGATTTGAAGTTCAGATAAATCATGGAAATCCATCCCTCACTTTGCAGTACAAGAGTGTCCAGTTCTTCCGGGGAAGCCGCAAGACCGCAGCGATCGGCGTATGCTTTTAATTCCCGAGCATTGAGCCGGAGATCGTCTGCTCCGATTTCGCAGAGCAGATGTCCAAGGCGCATCCGCTCTTCTTCACTAAAAATCTGATTTCGAGATAAGAGAATAAGATGCACGCAGTCGGGCAGATTTCGGGAGAGCAGCAGGAGCAGTGCGGTAACGGTGTTCTTTTCCAGAAGGTGCAGGTCATCCATGATAAAATAGAGCGGAGAGGAACTGGCAGATAAAGTCTCATGCAGCAGCTCCGACAGCAAAGCCGTGGCGGGTACGTCCTTAGGATATCCCAGTGCTTTCATCTCTTCAAGCAGTTGGGGATATCCCTTAAAGGCACGGCAAAATCCGCTCCAAAAATCAGTCACACTGTCCGTAACGATCATCTGGCGCAGAACGACCGCTTCCCCTCGGCTTTTCGCAAGCCGCTTCGCCCACCAGTTCACCGCCGTTGTCTTTCCAAAGCCCATGGGGGCAATAACAGTGGTAATCGGATGGTTGCCAATTTCAGAAAGCCGCTCTTTTAATCGTTCCGTGATAAAAATATCATTTAGTCGGGGGTAAGATGCCACAGCGTCACCACCTTTCTGTTACAATATATTTATAATTTTTGCTGTTCCCCTTCATTCTCATTTGTCCGCACCATATATTAAAACTTGTATCCATCATACTGGATTTTTTCTAAAGAAACAACTCTATTCTACTATAAAAAATGGAAGCAGTCGATATTTTATAATCGAATGCTTCCAAGGCAATGCCCTAATCTTTTCCTCATTGAAATAGTAATCTCCGTCAGCCTTCTATAGTTTCAAGGACAACTAACCTCGCCTTCCTGATCAAATCATTTACAATTGTTTTGAAGCTGTTCAGCGATGCTCTGAAAACGCTGTTCACCTGAGAGAGCTAAAAACGCCGGGTGATTAACAATCGCGTCACACATGCTTTTTCGAATCGTTTTTTCGTCCCGTGGAAGATCTGTTCCCAGATCCAGTTCTGCCAGCCAGCCGTCCAAAAGGTCAAAAAAGGCATCACCATGCAAGCACAATGGATAAATGTCGCTTGTTACGATCTCAGTATATTTTTCTAGCATTTCAAGAGCCTTATCATGATTTTCCTGTGCAATATATCCCTGTGCCGCTGAAATATAAAGGCCGATCAGGACACCGGGATGCAGGTGGCTCATGTCAAACGTTTCTGCTACAACAAGTGAGCGCCGCAACACCTCTTCAAATTTACCCGGATCCTTCACACACAGCATGAGATAAGCGGGAAAGAAATTAAACAGGGCGACGATATTTTGAAAAATCCCAATCTGCAAAACGGATTTGGCCTCATCGGTACGCCCAGTCATTTGATAAGCAGAAGCCAAAATGGATTCTGGGGGCAGCACCGGCAGCACCGTTCCGTCCAGCAACTCCAGCGCGGCATGTGGATCACCTGAAATGAGGCAGCACAAAGCCTCCATATACAGAGCCTGCCTGATAATGGATACATCGCCGCATTCTTCTCTGATCCGGGTAAAAAGATTCCTGGCCTCCTCCGTCAAGGATGCCGATTTTTGTGGATCCTTCAGCAATTCCAGATGATTGATCATCAGTATTCCCATTTGCAGCAGCAACGGAAAGCATGAATAGTACTTTTTAATGGTCTCCCGGCAGCCTTCCATCACAGAATCAAATGGTTTTGACGTAAAATCATCCGACAGGCTTTGGTACAGCTTTCGAATATCCTCTTTTGTCATCTGTGGCTTATAATTTATCAATTCGTCCACGCTGATGTTAAAGTACGCGGCCAGCTGCGGAAGAAAGGTAATATCGGGATAACTTTGCCCCGTCTCCCATTTGGAGACCGATGCTTTTGAAACTCCAACGTAATTGGCAAGCTCAACCTGAGTGATGCCCTTTTCCTTACGCTTATTAACAAGGACTTTTGCAATATTGATTTCCTTCATATGAATCACCTCTGATTCCATTGTAGTTGGCAAACAGAAGAAAATCAATGGATTTGCAGTTGATAATGGTTGAATAAATCAACCTGAGCGATATATTTAGCTGAATTCATAAATTCAAATACAGTTTTGGCTTATACTTGCATTTTTGCATATACTAAATGCTACAATATAAAAATTTCTGTGGCAGTAAAAAGCACTACGCCTCTTCGTTCGATCGGCTTGAACCGCTCCCTGCTCGAAAGTTCACCGGACTTTCTCCTGACGGTCGCGCCCTTTCGGGTTCCATCCCTTTTTGCAAAAAAAATTAGAGTTCTAAAAACTCTAATTTTTGGGTGGAGCATAGGGGGATCGAACCCCTGACCTCATGATTGCGAATCATGCGCTCTCCCGAGTTAGGTGCTACGCAGGCTCATAATTCACCTATCGTATTTCCTACGACCTGCTCTCAGGGCTTTTTTCTCCCCGACACAACGCATACCACAAATCATGCAAATGCCATCCATCAAACCCTTGTTCCTTATATCCAGTTATGATATGTTCCGCATATTCAATCGTTGTTTGTTTGCTATGTTCTTTCCACTCTGTCTTCTTCCAGTCTGTCATAGCATATGCTGTACCGATGATTTCAGCAACTCCATAATCATCGGCTTTCCTGACATTTTCGACGCCAACAAGTTCAACTAGCTGCTCAAAATTTAATGGTGGAACTGGAGAAACTTCTAATTGCTCTTTGCTATAGTGCTTCGGATAACCTTCGGCTCGGTCAAGATTGGGTACTTCGCTTTCCGGGATATCCCATACCACGACCGGCAATTCGTAATCGTGTACTGGTATGATATCTGCTTTGTAATGAAATTGCAAAGTGCAATTATCCACTATACCTTTAGTGATAAATCTGGCGCCTGGGCAGCGTTCCCTCATGCGATTCTTTGATATATTGCTTCCATAAGCTATGTAGAGCATGTGTTTTTCCTCCATTTCGTTATATGGTATTGTATTGTTGAAAGGTCATAAAATATTGCGTTGCCTACTCTTTCTCCTTGTCATCCGAAAGGCTGATAACCTCTTTGATTTCCTCAATCAACTCACGTTCTGACGGCAGATAAAGCTCATATTTGCTCGTCAATATATTTGTATTATTCTCTGGCAGAGTGATTTTCGCCAGCAAATCGTTTTTTGCTGTACAGAGCAATATACCGACTGTTGAGTTTTCATCGGAAAGCTTCTCAAATCGGTCATAGTAGTTGACATACATTTGTAACTGCCCCAAGTCCTCATGTGTGAGTTTATGCGTCTTAATTTCAATCACCACAAAACATCGGAGAATCCGGTTATAGAATACCAAGTCTGCGAAAAATTCGTCATCCGTGCAAATTCCACGCTTCTCGTAGCATCGTTCTGAGCACTAATGATAATATTTCTCATATCAGTTAAAAAGCTAGACTTTGTGTTTTGCAATTCGCCCATTGTGACCCCTTCCAATTGCGAACGCATGCGTTCGCAATCTGCTCAATTTTAAATTACGAACCCGTGCGTTCGCAATTTATCCTATTCCCAATTTGACTTTTCTTTTAATCTGAGCCCCGCTTTGGTGAATAAATAAATCTCTGCTGGATTTTATACTTTTTCTATCAATAACTGTAATCGCCAGCCTCAGAAATAAATCTTATCTCCATCTGGAATACTTCCTTTTTTATATTCTTTTATTTTAACATATATTACCAATCAGATCTATTCAATTTACCAAAAAAAGTGTACTTTCGATTTTTAAGGAGTCCACCCAGATATCACCCTTTGACCTTTTAGTTATCGAGATCTTGGGAAATACGGGCTTTTTCGAAGCTGTGACAATTTACCCAGAATTTGTGAAGCTCTACAACAACCGCTCCGGGCTCTCCTGAATTTCGGGATGCAGGGTTGCTTGAATCTGCCGTGCTTAGTGTAAATCATTAAAAATACGAACCCCAAAAGGGTTCGTATTGTGAATTTTTTGGTGGAGCATAGGGGGATCGAACCCCTGACCTCATGATTGCGAACCATGCGCTCTCCCAGCTGAGCTAATGCCCCTTATTTACTTGTTTATGTATTTTGACATCTGCTCATAATTATACCACTTTTTTCGCAGAAAGAAAGACTTAAATTTTTCTTTCCGCTTATTATTTTACATATTGGTATGCAATCCGGGGGCTTCCATCCTGAACATATATAATGCCGCATCTTTCAAATCCATTCGTTTCTATCAAATGCTGCATCGTATGATTATCGTGATGCGTATCGATCCGTAAATTGGATATTTTTTGAGTGCAGAAGTCTAAGCACCGTCCGAACAGCCCCTTTACCGTTCCATCACTGGCAATGCGGTGTATCGTCCCATAAAGTTCTTCATTCTTCCATGACCCATCTTCTATATAAGAATAGGTTTCATCCGGTCCGATTATAAAGGCAAAGACTCCATGTATTTTATCATTGTCTATATATACAAATAACTGTTCGTGCCGAATATCCTTTTCCAGCATTTCACGCTCAGGGTAGGAATCTGCCCATTGGGTGGCATTGCCGGTGTCTGCCATATATTTTCTGGCAATTTCATATACATCCATAATGGTATCTAAATCTTCGTATTTTGCAAGTCGTATCATATGTATCCTCCAAAGTTTTAGTCAGATTAAAGCAGGTATCCGCATTCTAACATCCATTTCATTACAGGAATGAAGACCGTCAATTTGCCCGCCATATAAAAAGTCCTTCTGCTCCGGTGAGCTTTTCAATCAAAGTCAGAAGTTCATGGCTTGGATTATACAGGCTCATGTAAAGGTCATCCCCATTTACCATGATCAGTGTATTTTCTTTTTCTATAAGGATATTCATACACTTCTTTTTGTCTTCCATACATTGAAAAATCCAATCAACCAGTTCCTGAGGGGACGGATTTTTATTCCACTGATCATGATAGCTCACTTGAAAATCATAATAGCAATTTAACTTTAATAAAATATGTGCGAACCTTCGATTGAGTCTGTCCAGTTCTGCCGGTTGAAAAAAGAATTCCTCTATTGCAAAATATTGCCCCTCGCTTTCCTTTTTCACTCGTTGAGGCAATATATCAATCACATAACAGCTTGCGTTTAGTAGTTCTTCTATTTTATCATAATGGTTCATAAATTCATTCCTTTAAGGTGAATTTTATCACAAATTTATCTAATTTCCAAACTTCTTATACTTTTGCGTAAGATTATTTTACTTCATTTAATGCCGCCTGTACAAAATTCGCCGCTTGTTTCAAATCATCGCTGTCCGGATGTCCTTTATGCATGGCAGCAAACGCTCCCCAGCAATGAAAGCTGTGCCTGGATACAGGGATTCCTTTTTCCCGGACCAGCTTTTCAAGCTCAAGATCCGGCTCTTTTTTAAGAGCTGATGTGCCAAACACAGCAACACATTTTACCTTTTCCTTATCAAGCTGTGCAATAAACTGTCTTAAGTTTTTATCTATTCCGCCCCAATAAACAGAGCCTCCTAAAAATAGCAGATCAACCGGTTCAGTGAGAGGTGCGGAGCATTCTTTGGCTTCTGCACCAGCCTCTTTCGCAATAGCTTCAGCCAGCTTTTTTGTATTACCGCTGCGGGTATAATAACGTACAGTTGTTTTCATATTCATACACTCCTTCATTTTAATTTAAAATTTTATCTCATTTTTAAAATTGACTTATATACACATCCTTGTTTTTAGCTCAATGCCTGATTGACTTCCCGTTCATATTGAAACAAAGTACATCCACCTTTATGCTTCCCTGCTTCTGCCGCACTTATTACACGGACTTTTTTAAAAAAGGAGGATTGCAAAACGGTTAAAAGGGATTGTTCTTTCAAATTCATTTCCGAATAAGGAGAGAAAGGGCAAGGCTCGGCTCCGCCTGCAGCGTTGATGTGAAAGAACCCTCGCCCGGCAGCAAGGCATCCGCCCATTTTCTCTTCGTCACCGGGAAAGGACAGGATAATCATTCCTTTCTTCTGATTCTCCCTCAGACTGTCAAGCTGTGCCGTAAGGACATGCAGAGCCTCTTCATTCAAAGCCAAATGCTCTGTGCCTTTTTCCACAGGAACATACTCTACATAGAAAATAAGGCCGCAGCCACTTTCGCGCAGGGTATCAACAAAGTTGGGATCCGTTACCGCCTTTTGATTCTCTGTGGTTACCGTAATGGATGCACCAAACAGTATACCGCGGTCTTTCAGCCCCTCAATCACCTGACCGACCTTCTCAGACACCCCACGCCCTCGGCGGGAATCCGTTTTTTCGGCGTCGCCCTCAATGCTGAGTACCGGAATCAAATTGCGGTGCCCATCAAACAGATTCATATAATCCTCGTTTATCATGGTTCCGTTAGTGAAAACGGGAAACAGAATATTTTCAAACTCTGCCGCTGAATCAATCACGTCCCGCCTTAAAAGAGGCTCGCCTCCGGCAATAAGGATAAAAGATACCCCGATGTCTGATGCCTCCGCAAATACCCTTCGCCAATCAGAGGCGCTGAGTTGTTCCCTCACCTCGCCGTCACCGCAGCTTCCGTTTGCCCGTGCATAACAACCCGCACATCTCAGATTGCACTCAGTCGCAACGCTTGCAATCAGGAATGGTGGGATATGTATACCCTTCCGCTCATGACGCTCTCTAATTTTTGCACTCTTGTGCAAAGCGGATACGGTGCGCAGAGTAAAGGCCTGACCCCGGAAATTACCGAGATAAAACCGTTTGGCAGTATCTGAAATATTTTTTATTCCATTGTTCATAAATTCATTTAAATCTAACATAACACCTAATTCCTTTTTCATCTCATTAGGCTGATCAAAAATCTTGCGTTTTGATTTGCCTTATGATACGATTATAGTATAAAATAAGATAGTTTCAAGTACGCAGAAAAAACTAATTAAGTAATAAAAAACTAACTATCAGAATTGAGGAATAACAAAATGTCCACCCAAAAGAAACAGGAAGCCGTACGGCAGGATGAAGATTTGCTCTGTCCTATTCGTTACATCATGAGTATATTCAGCGGTAAATGGAAATTACCGATTGTATGTATGCTTTCGGGAGATACCCCCTTAAGGTACAGCACGATTAAAAGAAGATTAGGCGATATTACAAACGTCATGCTGTCACAGTCACTTAAGGACTTGGAAGCGGCAGGTATTGTCCACAGAGAACAGTTCAACGAAGTGCCGCCGCGAGTAGAATATACACTGACTGAAAAAGGCATCAGTGTCTTACCGGCTCTCGAGAAGCTGGGAGAATGGGCTATTGGTGCGATGCAAGAAGATACTTCCTGCGGGATTCTGTGCACAAAATGTCAGGCTACCACATGATTTTGCCAAAAAAACAACCACGCGGTAGATGAAGCTGTCTCCATTGAGCTTACAACTTCAAATCTACTGCGTGGTTCTCTATGTTCTCCTCTGCGGAGCCGGATTTTTACATTTAGTAATACAGGGCGGTATGGAGGGCTCCTCTTTTTTTGTAGACAGCACTATAGAAGTGCTGGTTTTGATTATTGGTGCTTCCTTTCTCATCCGTACAAGTAGACTTTCCAAAGAACTGGTTGAATCTGTTCTAATTTTCAGCAGGTATTCATATTCCCCTGTCAGACAATAACATTCCAAAATATCTGGTTCATTTTCAATAAATCTTTTAAATTTCAATTCTTTCTCCGGGTCTTTATTTTTTAAAACAGTAAAGCAGTATGCAAAAAGTGCCTTCCCAAAGCTATCCGGATTTAATATAGCCGTGTATGACTTGATGGCTCCGGAATTTTCAAGCTTTTTTAATCGTTCACTGACTGCCGGTATGGACAGATGGACTTCTGCGCTGATTTCGGACAAGGGTTTTCTGCTATTTTCCTGTAGCAATTCCAGAATTCTAACATCAATTTCATCCATTTTAGGCCTCCTTGTCCGTGCGGTGTAATATTTACTTAAAATCATTAGGCGATACCCTAATTTTATCTAAAATTATAAGCTTTGAAAAGCAATTTTTCCACATATTTCTTAATTGTTTTTGAATATGGGCATATGCGTTTACATTTGTCAGAAAATTCCCTATATTTAATATGATATATTATTTATTTAAAAGGAGGAAACGCTATGTCAACGAAAGACTTGAGAAGAGATCTGGGACGTAAAGAACTATTTGGCATTGCCACAGGCCAAGTAATCGGAGCCGGAATCATGGTTCTTGTAGGCATGGGCATTCAGATGACAGGCCGTTCTGTCAGTCTTGCATTTGTATTATCCGCAGTGTGGGTCGTCCTGCTCAGTATTCCCTGGATATTTATCAGCAGCTGCATACGCTTGAGAGGCGGCGAATATACTCAGGCTGCCGTCCTTGTCGGTGATCGTTTTGCCGGTATGTATATTTTTATCTACATATTTCGTAATTTGCAGATGACGATTTATACCTTAGGCTTTACAAGCTACTTTATTTCTCTGGTTCCGGAGCAAATGGAATGATTGTATCCTTAATTGTTGCAACGTTCTTTTTTGCTCTTAATATTTTCCCTACAAAATTTATGGCCAAAATTCAAAATATAATGGTTATTTTTTTAATTGCCGCTTTATCTGCCTTTATCGTTTTCGGTCTGCCTAAAGTACAGTCCGGATACTTTTCGCAACCCGGATTCATAACCCATGGATTCACTGGACTTATCGCCGCATCTGCTTTTCTGACATTTGCAACCTTCGGTGCCAATTCCATATTTCAGCTTAGCGGTGAATGTAAAAATCCTAAAAAAGATATTCCCTTTGTTCTTATCCTTGCCACTTTAACTGTAGCTGTTTTATATGCCTTTGTAGCCACGGTAGCCGCTGGCGTCCTTCCTGTTGATCAGGTCGCCAATGAAAATCTTGCCAAGGTAGCTCAAACTATACTTTCAAGACCGCTTTACCTGTTCTTTATCGTCGGTGGTGCACTAGGTGCGCTTGCCACCAGCCTGAACGCTACGATTGCCTGGGTCACTAAACCGTTGATTCAAGCCTGTGAAGATGGATGGTTCCCTAAAAAGCTGGCTTATCTGCATCCAAAATACAAAACTCCCGTATTACTGCTTGGCATTTTCTATCTCGTTACAATCATCCCTATTATCCTAAAGATAGATATGGCCTTAATCACGAATAGCGTTCTGGTCATCATGTATGTATTCATGATGATTACCTCATTGGCAACGACTCGGCTTCCTGAATTATTTCCGGAGCAATGGGCAAAATCTCCTTTCCACGTCAGCAAGGGTGTACTGTGGGCCTGTTGTATCTTGTCGACTGTCGTTTTGATCATCCAGGTGTATTATAACGCTTCTTCCTTGACACCGGGGCTGCTAATCGCTAATATTACCTTACTGGCCGCTGGTTTTATCTATTCATTTTTAAGATATAAAACCGGAAAAGTAAAAATGGATATCAGCTATGAAGATAATTAACATCCGAAAGGATGCATCTTAAATATTAAAAGAAAAGGAGAAAAATCATGGAATATCAATTTCATCCAGGTATGGATTATGCAAAAGAATTAGACAAACAGGATCCGTTGAGAGAAATCCGCCACCGTTTTTATGTAAAGGAAAATGAAATCTATATGGATGGCAACTCTCTTGGTCTTTGTTCAAAAGATGCAGAAAAAGCAGTCTTAAAAGCTTTAGATGTGTGGAAAGAGCATGGCATCGGTATATGGAATGTGGAGGACAGCAAGTACTTTCTTTACCCTTCCTACATTGGGAAACGTATGGCTTCCCTGATCCATGCCGAACCAGATGAGGTGACTATAACAAACAGCGTTACCATCAATATTCATCAAGGGATTTCCACCTTTTATAAACCAACAAAAGACCGATATAAAATATTGGTGGATAATCTAAATTTCCCAACCGATCGATATGCTGTAGACAGTCAGGTCCGATTACATGGATATGAACCTGCAGATGCGGTCAAAGTGGTAGAAAGCCAAGACGGAAGAATGCTTTCAGAGGATGCCATTATTGACGCAATGACAAAGGATGTGGCACTGATTGTGCTTCCTTCTCTGCTTTATCGAAGCGCCCAATTGCTTGATATGGAAAGAATAACTGCTGAAGCTCATAAAAGAGATATTATAATAGGCTGGGATCTTTGCCATTCCATAGGGGCTGTTTACCATGACTTCCAGAAAATTGATCCGGACTTTGCCGTCTGGTGCAATTACAAATACATTTCCGGAGGCCCTGGAACAACCGCAGGTCTTTATATCAATAAAAAGCATTTTGACAAGAATCCGGGATTAGCAGGATGGCATGGAAATGTAAAAGCCACACAGTTCCAGCTAAAGCATCAGTATGAACATTCTAACGATGCAGATGGTTGGCTGACGGGAACTCCCCCTATTTTATCCATGGCTGCCATCGATGGCGTATTGGATATCTACGAGGAGGTCGGCATGGATAAAATTCGTGAAAAATCATTGAAGCTTACCGCTTATCTGATGTATTTGATAGATGAACGCCTAGTCAAGCTGGGCTACCGTATCGGGAATCCTCGTGAAGATATGAAGCGCGGCGGCCATGTATCCTTAGAGCATGATGAAGCATATAGGATATGCCAGGCCTTGAAGAAACACGGGGTCATACCAGATTTCAGAGAACCGAATGTAGTCCGACTGGCTCCTGTAGCTCTATATGTATCCTATGAAGATATTCATAGGTTTGCAGACATTCTGGAAGAATTGACTATTAACAAGGAATATGAGCAGTTTTCCAATACCCGCTCTCTTGTTGTATAAGTACTTTGTCAGGTTCACCACAGATAGATTATCCGCATTTGACAGCCAGAATTTGATTGTGCCGATTTGGGCAATATAATGCAATCGCTTCGTTTGTTCCTATATAGAAAATTTTCTGGAGGCACTGCAAGAAACATCAGCTAGAGTTTACGCTGAATGATTCCCAACTTCTAGTTATCAGCTTATATGAGAATCAGAACTACTTCTGCTTCCAGTTCGGCTGGTACAAACTATAGCGAGATATTTATAATTCACATTTTAAAATCATTGTTTATTGACCATAAAAATACTGGCAAATAAAGGCCTTCCCCTATCTGCCAGTATTTTACTTTTATATTCTGTAAGTACGTCTTTGAGTTACGGTTTTATCCACATTCATTTCAATCTTACATTTCATCATATAAATACGTTTACGCAATTGCTTTATACCACGATCACGGCATAGTCTCTTCTCCTGTTAATGAATCAATAGTCATTGTTGTAGTCCCCGTATTGGTGAATTGCAGCCTATAGTAACAATAATATGAACCTAGCATCTTGTCAGATTGAAGGTAACCATACCAATCTCCACCAGACGGTGTTGGTTTAAAATTTCCAAGACTGGTAAAGCCACCAGAACTACCTACGACCTGTGCACTCAACTTAAGTTTTGAAACTTTAGCATTACTTACAGCTGCATTAAATATCATTATATTACCAGTGTACCAAATATTATTTGCTGCATTAAGCGAATACCCAGGCTTCAATACAACGCCCTCATCAATGACGTACCCAAAAGGTGTTGGAACCACATTGCCATCAGGGTCAGTGATGTAATATCCCTCATTTAAAAAGTCTATTACTTTTCCTTGGGACTCAGAGGCCATAGCTGAAATAGGCATACAAGTTAATACCAAAACTAAAGCAAGCAAAATCATTAAAAATTTCTTATTGTTTATTTACTTTCCTTCCTCCTTTTGAAAACAACGCACTTACTACTTATGTAATATATATTATACTTGTAGTATTAATCTGTCAACAGAAAAGTAATATTTATTTAATATCTATAGAAATCCATTTTACGATAATATCTAATGATCCCGGACAGAATAAATAAAAATTGTACTCTCCATCCTCGGGAATTTCCAGCTCTATCTGCTTTTCCTCGTTTATCGTAAAATCCAGATTCTGAATATCAACCCTCTCATCATCCTTTATATAACCGAAAAACATAATTCCTCTATTCGCATATTTTTTTCCATCTATATTTCTCTCTGGCCCAAGTCTATCTATATCCACAAATATATGCAGCTTTACGATGTCGCCCTTTTTTAATTTCCACGGTTCTCCCGAGTTGGTCGAATAAATTGCCCTTTCACCGTTTCCAAGAATATGTGGCTGGATGCAGCTGTTTACCTCGGCAAAGTAAGATTCAAATTGTGACAAATCAAAATCTGGCAAAACCTGCTCTGGCGGTTCCATTCCTGCCAATGCATAGACCTCGTAGATATCATAGTTTCCATCTTTATCCATAACACGGGCAGCTAGTTCCTCAAAATTATCAATATCTTTGTATGGAACATTTTTAGATTTGGATTCTACAAGGTGTGCCTTTCGGTCAACTTCTTTATCAGCAACAATCTTTTCCAACAATTTCTTATATTGCTGGCTATGAAAATCAGGAGTATCTTTATCACTCGCATATACAAAGCCACTGACGGTAGTTACAAGGATTAATGCCAATAAAAAGCAGATTTTCCCCTTTCTTTTGTTTATACTGAAAATATTTTTAAACCTTTCTTCCATTGATTTTTTATCACTGCCCATGCATGCAAACAGTGCACCTTTTATCTGCCTACGGCTTATAATTTCCCTCATGATTACCTCACTATAGTCTGCCTTGAATTTCTGATTCTTTGCCTTAATCACATCCTGATCACAGCACAGTTCCATATCCTTGTCCGCAGCTTTCGTCATCATATAAACAACAGGGTTATACCAATGTAGAATAAGTGCAAATATAAACATTCCTTTAAATTTCAGATCATTCCGCATATAATGAGTCAGTTCGTGAGTTAAAATGATTTTCAGGTCTGCCTCACTATAATCCCTTTCAGGAATAAAAATAGCCGGTCTAATGATGCCAGCGATCATGGGTGATACAATCTTAGGACACTGATACATTGAAAGAGGGGACTTTCTTTTATTCCTTGATAAAATCTCAGCTTGAATTTGATCCGTATTCTCACTTTGGATAGATCTGCTGCTATTTTTTATAGTATGGATAAAATGAAGATAGACGCCTAACAAATAAACTGCTACAATGCAAACTCCCATAATCCATATTATTGGAATCCACTGCGGTCCTACATCAATTAGTTTTGACCAAATCGAAACCTGATGATTCTCTGCAATCATTTGAAAGCTGACCGGCTCTGTGGAAATTGGGACTGCGGGAGTCACGGCATTATTCTTTATTACCGTGACCCCAGACTGAATTCTTTCACTGCTGACCACCAAACGCAGAATAAGCCCTACCGGTATAATCAAAAACAGTGCGAATACTTTCCATACATTAAAGCGCCATGCTGCGTGGTAGCGTCTGTTCAGTGCTGGTGAAATTAGAAATACGAATAGAATCAGAACAGCTATAATCCCGCCGGTCAATACGGTATTGTAAAACAATGTGTCAATCACAGGTATCACCTTCCTTCAACTTCGAAAGGAGCGTCTGCAAGCTGCTTATTTCTTGCTCCGTCAGATCGCTACTGTTGCATACTGATGCGACAAATTTTTTTATGGAATTATCGTATAAGTTTTTTAAAATGCTTTTGCCCTCAAAAGCCACGTATTCGTCCTTTGTGACCAGCGGACTGTATACATACTCCTTACCCCTGTGCCCAAAATTTAAAAACCCATTTTGAGTCAACCTATTCAATAACGTGTTAAGTGTGGTTATCTTCCATTGACTATCTGGCAGTTTTCTTTGAATTTCATTTCTCGTTATTGGCTCATCTGCCTCCCAAACTGCAAGCATAACTTCAAGCTGAGCTGCTGGTAAATGTTTCATTTCATATCCTCCTTCTATTTTAATTCACCATTCACTAATTTATCTGACACATTAATACTACATCAGTAGTATTAATGTGTCAATACGAAATTTAGATATAAAAAAGCCTCTACGAGGCACTTTTAGTTCGTATTTTAATAGTAGCTTTTTATAATACTCCGTTATATCTCAAGCAATATTTCCTACGTAATAAAAAACCCCGCGTTTGACGCGGGGATAGTTCTTATCAACAGCTCTTTTTAAAAAGAAATAACAGAAACTCAATTCCATTGCTCAGACAACAAGAACTCACGGATATTCACATGCTTTAGCCCGTCTCTACTCATATCAAATTCATCATACGACACAACATATTTGGGAAAATTATCCCTGATCGTATCATATGCTCCAAATTCACGCTGAATCGTTTCCTCGGATGCCAGCAGATAAGCCACCTGTACATAAAGCTTTTGCGGTATTGAGTAAACATCATTCTCGAATCGGCGTCAGGGAAAACGGTATGATACAGCTCCGAAAACTCTCTAAAGGAAATCCGAAGCTTTCCAAAGTCAAGCCGAACAGTAACTATAGACTTCATGCGTCTGCATCAGGAATAATGCCACCACATACGTTCCTCTTCCGAGCTTTCAGCGATATTTCCCTCATTTTCGGATACGGCATTTTCGATATATTTCACAAATTCCCCAAGGGTATGAAAAGTATGAACCTTTTCATCTTGTATGGAGATTTTAAATTTTTTCTCACATTCCATGACTAGCTTGACCATCTGAATTTTCTCCATATCAAACTCCGGCGTCAATGCCATATCTAAAGTAATCTGCTCCTCTTCCAGCTCGAAATCCAAATCTAAAATATCCGCCAGTATTCTGGCCACTTTACCAAAAATCAAATGAAATCCCTCCTTTACCCTAATAGAGGACTTTTTTGCCCTGTATAAAATAGGTTGAGCCGATGAAGCGCTCTGGTACATCCAATATACAAAAGCTGTTGATCTGCTTCTGTAGTGTAATGCTCTCCATCCGTGTCACAAAGCAATACCGCATCGAACTCCAGCCCTTTTGCCATATAGAGCGGCAGTATGCAAACACCTCGGATATCAGCAATAGCATCGCTGTTGATACAGCGAATTTCCAACCGATCTTTTAATCGTTGATATACAGCCATCGCATCCCTTTCTGTTTTACACAATAACCCGACGGATTGATAATTTTCCTCCCGGCACAGTTGTATTTCTTTAATGAGCAGCTCATCCAGCCCTTCCTGATTTCGAGCCTCGTAAATTTCCGGTACTCTTCCTGACCGGCTGAAGCTTTGGATTTCTGATTCTTTTTGAAGAAACCTCTTGCTGAAATCCAAAATTTCATTGGTACACCGGAAGCTTTTATTCATAGTTATCAAGACAGACCGTTTCTTATCTAAAATTTTGTTGATTTCATCAAAGAAATCCATTGCCTCCGGTTTTTCTATGGTCTGATAGATATCCCCTAAGATCGTATACCTCGCTTGGGGAAAAAGCATCTGTAGCAGTTCAAAGTGGAGCGGATAATAATCCTGGGCTTCATCGACCACCACTTGCTTAATAAATTTACCATACTGGAAGCCATACAGCCTTAGCTGCAAAAATGCCAGCGCCAACCCATCTTCAAGCGGAATTTGATCCCCTTTCAAGTTCTCCTGAGTGTTCTTAAAAATAAGATCCATATCTTCCGGCAGGGAAATGCCCTCTGCTAAACGGCAGAAATAATTCAAATTGCTAAAGAGTTTTTTATAATAAGCATAGACATCCAACTTAGTAAATTGCTGGATCCGGTGAGCCAGTTCCGTGCTTTCATCGATGGATAAAAGCCTTGCGAATTCTTCCACCTCATAGACATGTTGTGGGTAGGTCCTCACAAATTCCTTTAACTTCTTCATGCGAGCTTTTCGCATTTTTTGTATGTCCTTAAATATGGATTCTTCCAGTCTTTGCAAACGCAGACCCAAAGGCATTGCCTTTTTCTGCTGTAAAACTGTCATCTTCAATAAGTCTCGGCTTGCGATACATGTTCCATCGTAATCAATATCACTGAACTCCAGCCATTTCCTTGGAATATCCTCTATGAAACGCTCCAGAATTTCCTTGAATTCAGGGGAAGCCTTGAATGCCACGCTTTTTTTCATCAATCTGAACTTGTCCGGATCATCGCAAGTTAATAGGCCCTCTAATAGCTGATGCCTTTTTTGAATAAGCAAAGATGGCAGGATGGTCTGGAGCACATCATCAAAGTTGACCGATTCCACGTGATCCTCCCCCAGTTCCGGCAGGACATTGGAGATGTATTGCTCAAACAGGGAATTGGGAGAGATAATGATGATGTTATGAGCAGATAGCTTAGCTGATAGCCCTTGGTACATGAGATAGGCTACTCGGTGGAGAGCCACTGAAGTTTTTCCGCTTCCGGCCACCCCCTGCACCATCATGAGATCATTTTCCATATCTCGAATGATAAGATCTTGATCTTTCTGTATGGTTTCAACGATTGCTTTCATTTTAGTGGAGGCATTTTGAGAGAGAAGCCTTCTTAGGAATTCATCCATGATCTGTACATCCGCATCAAAAAAATAGTCCAATGTCCCTCGATGAATTTCAAATTGTCGTTTCAGATGGACTTTTCCTGAAATCCTGCCCTTGGGGGCATCATAGAACGCTTCTCCAATCCCAAAGCGATAAAAAACACTGGCTAACGGCGACCGCCAATCGTACACATAGATGGTGACATCTTTTTCATCGATAAGGGAAGCCCTTCCAATATAGATAGGCTCACTTTCCGTTTCCCCCTGAAACTGGAAATCAATTCGGGCAAAGTAAGGAGAATCCATCATTTTTTCCAGAGCCCGCATTTTGTTTTCATCCTGCTCCAACACAGATAATTGGCTGGACACAGCGCTTCCGTATTGATTTAAAGCGACTAATTCATAAAACCGATCCTTAGACCAAAGATTAGAGATGGAATGACTGGAGTTCTCCCACAGCTCCCTTTTGGCTTCCATAAAATCCGACTGCTGCTCCCCGTTCTTCTTCCGTATATCCTGCCATTGCTCTTCTGCAATGGCAATGACCTGATTTAGATGTTTGGTTTCCAAATCAAGCTCCACTTCATAAGTTTCCATACAATCCCTCCTGATGACTTATCATAAACCGAATTTATTTAATATAATTCTAGTATCTAATAAAAGTAACACTATTATCCTATACAAACAAGCCTTATATTTATTCGGTAAATATGATATAATAGAGGTAGCAAAAGAGAGATAGCTCTATCTTTTTATTTATATGATTCTCATCGCAGCCTTTCGTAGGTCTTTCTTCTTCATATCCTTATCAATAAGCAGCTTCCAGAGTTTTTTATAACTGACAGCCATTGTAAATCCTCCTAGGTCACGGGCAAGTTCTACTGAATCTGTAATACCTAGTTTGTTTTCAAGAGCCATAAATTTACTCTCCCTATCGACGGATAATATACAAAATTAATATATCAAAATTATCTCTTGAATACAAAATAAATAATACAGTTTCGTGTGTATATTTTCCTGAATCCATACTCGTGATAAATTGAAAAAGAAATTATTCAAAGAGTTCCTAATGAAGGTGTGTTCAGATAGGATTCTTATTTAAGCCCTTTCAGCTATTATAAGCGACTTTTTAAAGATTGTTCTGAAAACCAGTCTTACTATTGGCCCTGCGAAAAATAACTGCCAAAAAAGAGCCATTGGAAAGTTCATTGCAGAAGTTTGAAGCCATACAGCAATCAATTCAGAACCAGCATTTTTGAACAAAAGTGTTGCAATGAAACTCATGGCCGGACACATTAAACATACCGTCATAGAGGATATGGCCAACAGAATAAAAATAGGGCGGTCATTGGGCTTTACAAGCCGAAACGCAAGAAAGTGCGATACTTTTCCTACTACAAATATTTCTAATATAAATGCAATAGGCCCCATAATAATTAATTCGTGAAAAGCGGTCAAAAACACTTGATTAGTCAATCCTCCTGCACTCAATGAAATATTGTAGCAAATCATGGTATAGACCATAACAGCCACCATCATAATCGTAAAAACTATTCCTTGAAACTTTGTTTTAGGCATAAAAAAATCTCCTTTACATGATAATGAAACAACAAATATGTGTTGTTCGTTAATCATTCCGGAGAATGTGCGTTTCCAATTTAACCATATGACTGAGAAACCTACGTTCCAAGATTTTCCAGTTTTTTAATTTGGCGGAGATGGAGAGATTCGAACTCTCGCGCCGGTTACCCGACCTACCGCATTTCGAGTGCGGACCCTTCAACCACTTGGGTACATCTCCTGATTGTTCTATAAATTGCTCTCTTTGATAAGTTTACAACGAAAAAAATTATATCATAGAACTGAATTTAATGCAATAAAATTTCAGCGGCTTTTATAATCTCATCATTTGGGGTATAATAAGAATTGGAAATAACCACCTAAAAAGAAAAGGAGATTGAATACATGGATCCACGCGTAAAAAAATTATCAAATGTCTTAGTAGATTATTCCTGTGATGTGAAGCCGGGTGAAAAGGTCTTCATACACTATGAGGGAGAATGCACAAAACCCTTAGTAAAGCAACTGATTAAAGATATTTATGCAAAAGGCGGACTTCCTTACTTTGAGATCAGAGATGCCGAAGTAAACCGAGAAATTCTGCTCGGCTGCACAGAAGAGCAGATCAAGTTCATGGAAGCCTACCAGATGAAACAGATGGAGGGTATGGATGCTTATATTTCTGTCCGGGCCGGACTGAACACTTCGGAACTATCCGATGTACCTTCTGAAAAAATGAATATGTACAACCGTATTCTTCATCCCGTATTGGAACAAAGGGTGAACCATACCAAATGGGTCGTTCTCCGCTATCCAAACCATAGCATGGCACAATTAGCAACCACCAGCTTGGAAGCTTTTGAAGATTTCTATTTTGATGTGTGCACCTTAGACTATAAAAAAATGGCAGATGCAATGACTCCGCTGGTTGAACTGATGAATCGAACCGATAAGGTTCATATTGTCGGTCCCGGAACAGATCTGACCTTTTCCATTAAGGGAATCCCTGCTATCAAGTGCTCCGGGGAGAGAAATATACCGGACGGTGAAGTGTACACTGCTCCTGTAAAGGATTCTATGAATGGAATTATTTCGTACAACACCCCATCGGAAGAAATGGGCTTTACCTACGAAAACATCGTATTTGAAGTAAAAGACGGAAAGATTGTCAAGGCTACTTCAAACAGTGATAAAAAAATTAATGAAATACTCGATACGGATGAAGGAGCAAGATATTTCGGAGAATTTGCTCTCGGCGTAAATCCATACGTTCTCAATCCGATGAAGGATACTTTGTTTGATGAAAAAATAGCCGGTTCCTTCCACCTGACTCCGGGACAGTCTTATGAAGATGCTCCCAACGGAAACGGCTCTGCCGTACACTGGGATCTTGTCATGATTCAGCGTCCTGAATACGGCGGCGGAGAAATCTATTTTGATGATGTGCTGATTCGAAAAGACGGCTTGTTTGTTCTTCCTGAGCTTCAGTGCTTAAATCCCGACGCACTAAAATAACAAAAATAAAGTGACCCCAATACATTAGATTTCACTTCTAACTTATTGGGGTCCTTTTAAAAATTACTGAATTTAAAGGTTTATTTTTGACATGTTGCAAGCAGCTGTTCCCACTGGTCATCCACATACTGCTGTGCTTCTTCTATCATCCATTCATTGCCTTTGGCAAACATATGTTTAAATCGTCCCTGCTTCTTTAAAAATTCTTCCACCGGGATTTTTTTCTTTGGTTCATAGGTAAGCTTCCACGTGCCCTCTTCTATCTCATATAAGGGCCATACGCAGGTATCCACTGCCAGCCTGCAGATTTCTGCCAAATCTTCCATATTATATCGCCAGCCTCTCGGACATGGGGATAAAATGTTAAGAAAGCAAGGGCCTTCCGTATAAATAGCCTTGTGGGCTTTCTCGTGAAGATCCTTAAAGTTTCCAATAAAAGTAGTCTGGGCGGCATAGGGAATATGGTGAGCAGCAACGATTTCCGTAAGATTTTTTTTATTTTGAACTTTACCATAGGAACGTGTTCCTACCGGGGTAGTCGTCGCATCTGCAAATCTCGGAGTTGCAGATGAGCGCTGAATGCCGGTATTCATATAGGCTTCATTGTCATAACAGACATAGACCATGTCGTGACCGCGTTCCATGGCACCTGACAAGGATTGCAGCCCTATGTCATAGGTTCCTCCATCCCCACCAAAGGTAATAAATTTAAAATTTTCGTTGATCTTGCCCCGTTTTTTTAATACGCGGTAAGCGGTTTCCACCCCTCCGCAGGTTGCTGCCGCATTTTCAAAGGCACTATGAATATAGCTGTCTTCATATGCGGTATAAGGATATAAATAGGTCGAGACCTCCAGACAACTGGTGGCATTTGTTACTACAGCTCTGTCTTCCGGTTCCAAGGCTCTCAGCACACCTCTGACGGCGACAGAAGCCCCGCAGCCCGCACATAATCTGTGGCCTCCCGCAAGCCTTTCAGGCTTTTCCATTTCCTTTTTAAAATTATAGGCCATTGCTCTGCCACCTCCAGTTATTGTTCTCCAGTTGATATGTTTTATACGTTACAGCCTTCTGGGTTTCATCTGCTTCTCTTTGCCCGATGTGTCTGTATACTTCGCCGGTTTCTCCGGATTCTGCTATCTGAGACAGCTCCGCATATATGGAATCGAAATCCTCTACTGTAATGTCTCTGCCTCCCAGCCCGTACACATAATTTATCATTTTAGGCCGTTCCGACAGATCGTAAAGGGCAGATCGGGTTTCCGCAAACAACGGGCCTCCTGCCGCTGAAAAGCTTTCCGCTTTATCCATTACGGCCACTGCCTTAACGTGAGCTAAGGCTTCCGCCAGTTCTTCCATGGGGAAAGGTCTGAAAACGCGGATTTTAATTAACCCTGCCTTTTTCCCCTGCTGTCTCAGCAGATCGACTGCTGCCTTGCCGGTCCCTGCGCTGGAACCGATTATAACCACAGCTGTTTCCGCATCTTCCATCATAAATTCTTCAAAGAATCCATACTTTCGCCCCGTTAGCTTTTCAAAATCTTCGGCTACTTCCAAAATAACTTTCTTTGCCTGTTTCATAGCCTCTGCCTGCTGCTTCTTAAACTCCATATAATATGCGGAGATTCCGTAAGGTCCTACAGCCAAAGGATTTTCTTTTTTCAGCAGATAATTTTCAGGTTCATATTCTCCTACAAACTCTTGGACCTTTTCATCCTCGATCAATTCCATATTTTCTACCGCATGACTGGTAATAAAGCCATCCTGACAGACCATGACGGGCAGCCGCACGGACTTATTCTCGCCTATAGGCATGGCCTGAATAAAATTGTCGTACGCCTCTTGATTTGTTTCCGAATAAATCTGAATCCACCCCGAATCTCGTGCTCCCATGGAGTCGGAATGATCATTGTTAATGTTTATAGGACCGGTCAAGGCTCTGTTTACAAGAGCCATAGTCACCGGAAGCCTGAAAGAAGACGCCACATATAAAAGCTCCCACATCAATGCCATACCACAGGAAGAGGTCGCTGTAATCGCTCTGGCGCCCGCAGCCTCTGCCGCAATACAGGTAGACATCGCACTGTGCTCCGACTCTACTGCTACGAACTCGGTATCTACCAGTCCATTTGCCACATAGGAGGAAAAATATTGAGGGATTTCTGTGGAAGGAGTAATCGGAAATGCTCCCATCACATCGGGATTGATCTGCCTCATGGCTGTTGCCACTGCTTCATTCCCGGATAATCTGTCTTTGATAGCCATTACTTTTCCTCCCTTTTAAATTGAATTGCACCAAAGGGACATACCTTATAGCATATACCGCATCCCTTGCAGTGCATAAAATCAAATTCACCTCTTTTACCATCCTGAACCGGTATAGAGCTGTCCGGACAAAATGGTACGCAAAGCAAACATTGTTTGCACTTATCCTTTAAAAAGACCGGGGTCATCGTTCGCCAGTCTCCCGTATTGACCAGTTTAGAGGTAGCGGGTTCATAGATCTCCGCCCCCGGCGTCAGTTCCTGCCAAGGTGTATGTTCGTTTATTTCTGCTGCTTTCTTCATTATCCTACCTTGACCTCCTCCATAGACTTTTTGAGGGCCTCCATGTTTCCGGATATTACCTGAGGCTTCGCGGCGAACTTATGCCTCAAGGAGCTTTCCATATCTCGTATAAACTGTTCCTGTTCCACCACCTTGCTGATTTTTACGGCGGCTGCCAGCATAGGGGTATTCGGCATATTCCTTCCTATAGTTTCTTCCGAAATTCTTCTCGCATCTATAGAGCAGACTTTTCCTTTAAAGCCTCCCAGCATGCGCCGCAGTTCCGCCGGCTCTTTTTCACTGTTTACAATGATAGCCCCATCCTCTTTCAGCCCGCTTGTTACATCTACGCTTCCAAGCAGGGTTTCATCTACTACGATTACATAATCGGGGGTATAAATGTTGGAGTGAACCGTGCATCGTTTGTCAGTAATTCGATTGTATGCGGTAATGGGTGCTCCCATTCTCTCCGGGCCGTATTCCGGGAATCCCTGTACATGTTTTCCTGAACTGAAAGCAACATCTGCAAGTAATAAGCAAGCAGTCTTTGCACCCTGACCGCCGCGTCCGTGCCAACGAATTTCTACAGTATTTTTTTCCATCTTCTCATACCTCCATCAATGTCTTCATTTTCTCATATGTACAAATAGAAAATCCTGTTTCCTATTTGAATAAAAAAAAGACTTTTATCCTTGTAAAAGGACAAAAGCCTAAAGCATTTTGCTATACCACCTTATACAACATACTAACATACGCGTTCCCTGTCACGGGGGAAAACCGTCAAAGCTTACTTTTGATTCTATCCAATTTCAGCCTGCAACTCAGGAGTGATTTTCAGACTTTCTATTACTTGTATCAAGCTCTCACCATCCTTGACTCGCTCCGACTTTCATTTGAACTCTTACTCTCTCCGTCTTAGTCTTTAAACGTATTTAATTGACTGCTTTATCTTTATTAAGCATAGTTGAATTTTAGTATAAAAAATATAGATTGTCAAGATGTTTTTATATTTTTTCACAAATAATTTTAAAATTAGTTGTGAAAATAAACAATTAATAGGCTTATTTGAAATGTAAAAGACTTCAAATAAGCCTTTTTCTTAAATCTTTATAGAACTAAAAAGAGATTTTTCTATATTGGGTACTGCCTGAAGAGCTATCTATCATAAATACACCTTTTACAGTCAGTATTTCTCCGTCAAATATACTTAACACTCTGTTTATATCTTCTGTTTTTAAATAAATAGCATATCCACAGGATGTAACAATCTCTGAGGGTGCTCTTTTCACTGTGCATCTTACTCCTAATTCTGTTATCTTTTCTTGAGCGTATTTTGCTTTATAAAATGATGAGAAAGTAAGCAAATACTCCTTTTTCATATTGTATGCCTCCCATCTTATGAGACTTATGGTATATATCTATAATATGCGAAGCATCACTTTTCGGTTATTGAAAATGAATTATTCCAGGACCTTAAAAGGATTTTCAGCAAAATCCTGAAAGGACATCTCCTTTATATAATTTATATCGCTGGTATTTTTGAAAAAACGGCTGTATCGATTCTGTTC
The DNA here is from genome assembly GCF_004103735.1 of Aminipila luticellarii. NCBI lineage: Bacteria > Bacillati > Bacillota > Clostridia > Peptostreptococcales > Anaerovoracaceae > Aminipila > Aminipila luticellarii. Next base: position 1,534,689 of record NZ_CP035281.1, read on the forward strand.
TTTTTCAATCGCTCCTACTATCTTATTGGGAAAATAATTAATGACCGTAGCTTTGAACCGGCTGTCTTTATCTCTGTTCAATTCGGCTCTTTTGAGTAAATATTTAATATGCATGTCTGCGCTGGGCAGGGAATATCCCGAAAATATAATGTGTTCTGCCTCCCTTAAGAGCTTCTCCGCATTATTCCATATATTGGCCAGATATACATTGCTCATATCTTTATAATATGTGGGCGGGACAATGATATATTGTGCGTCTGCATGGCAGTGGTCACATTTGACAGAACCCGGATTATCCACGATGGATAAGCTTCCCTGCGGCTCCAGTTTCGCGTCTATATGTTTGCAGACCGGACAGTACTTCCAATTTAAAGAGCCATGGATTTTTAGGAGTTTTACACCGCTTTTTATATTATTCAAGTCACCGGAAGGATAAAATCCATAATCAACCTCAAACTTATTTCCCAATGCATTATCCAGAATAATATCATAGTTCGTGGAGATAAAGGAAATGTTTCCCTTTTGAATATCTCCTTCCAGATTATGAATCAGCTTAGTATGGCTTTCACCCTGTATTCCGCTTTGAGAGGCTTCGATCTTATATTGAATTGCCTGAGCCATGGAAAAAATTAATGCAGTCCTGTATTTATAGAGGTTCCCCAATTCGCTTCGATATTTTTCATTGCGTTCAATGGCCAGATCCAAAATACCCAGGGCTTCTTCAAAGGTTGGAAATACAGCTTTTCTATAATCAAAATCTTCACTGAAATCAAAAAAATTTTTAAAATAGCGATCCACCAGTTCCTTGACCTTGCTGTGTTTTATATCGAAATTTTCGTTTAGTTTTTCATCCTCGCACGCTTTAAAATAGGATTTGAACAACTCCCGCTGTAAAGGTGCGCCATCTGCTTTTGAAGCCCCGGCGCCTAAAAATATTACTGTTTTTTTCATAACAGTTTCTCCTCGTATAATACTTTTTAGATACATAAATGTACCTTGATAACTTAATTAATATTTGTTCAATAGGCTTAGTTAAGCCCATGATATAATTGTCTTAGTGTCAATCAGGTAATAGTTCTTTTTTCTCCTGTTGAACCAGTAATGGTTGCTTCATAGTAAGTCTGTTCCCCTGACATGGAAGTTAGCTTCAAACCGGCTGGCTGTTTGCTTAAGTTTATGGACGACCATCTAGCAGTGTGGTTTCGCATCTGTCCATCTTAAGCTGGATTCTTATATGCGAGGGTGTCGATGCTCCATGTTCATGGGTTTTACCAAGCCGATTGAATACTCAAATCTAACTACGAAAGAAGGTGATTTTATGAACCCACTTTACGTCGGAATTGATGTAAGTAGCAAATCCAATGTCGTTTATCTTATGCTTCCTAATGGTAACAAGCACAGTAACTTCGCAGTTGCTAACTCACATGATGGTTCTATTCAGTTGGTAAAAAGAATCTGTTCTGCTTTAAATTCCAGGTCCCTTGACACCGTACTCATAGGTCTCGAATCTACATCTGTCTATGGTGACAATCTCGTGTATTTTCTAAGGGAAGATGCATCTTTAGCATCCTTTCACAGAAAGATTCATGTCCTCAATCCAAAGCAGGTTAAAAAGTTCAAAGATGCTTATAATGACCTGCCAAAAAATGATTATGTGGACTCTTTTGTCATTGCTGACTGCCTGCGTTTTGGAAGAATCAACAAAGAGGTATATGTCGGAGACTATCACTACAAAGCTCTCCAAAACCTCACACGAGCACGTTATTTCGCCGTTTGCAATCTTACCAAGGAAAAGCAACGCTTTATGAATGTGCTGTTCAAGAAGTATTCATCCATGACACAGGAGAAGGTATTTTCCGATACCTTCAGCACTACAGCTCTTGCTGTCTACGATGAATTTGAATCCGCAGAAGCACTGGCATATATGGACTTACAAGAGCTAACCGCTTTTATCATGGAGAAAGGAAAGAACCGCTTTCCTGATCCAGATACGGTAGCCAAAGCCATTCAGAAAGCTGCCCGGAGTTCTTACCGTTTACCTAAGACGGTAAATGACTCTGTGAATCAGGTGCTCTCTATATCCATAACCTCAATGAAGGCATTGGAAGCTCAAATCAAAGAGTTCGATAAAGCGATTTCAGCCCAAATGGAACTCTTGCCTAACGTATTGATATCCATTCCAGGCATTGGTCCTGTTTATTCTGCTGGTATTCTATCAGAGCTTGGAGATATCAATCGTTTTAATAATCAGGCGCAGCTTGCGAAATATGCAGGTCTTGCCTGGACTCAGCACCAGTCTGGTGATTTTGAAGCACAAAACACAAGACTCATCCGATCTGGCAACCGATTTTTAAAGTATTATCTGTGTGAAGCTGCATTCTCTCTTGTAAGATGCGACAAGGAGTACAAAGCTTTCTATCACCAAAAGTACAACGAGGTGAACAGATATCAACACAAACGTGCACTCGCATTAACTGCCCGTAAATTTGTGCGGTTAGTCTTTACGCTGCTTAAAGACAATCGCCTATATCGCTCAGCAGAATAGAGGAATCTCTCTGCTGATGAGCTACGCCCTGCTCATTTTTTAAAAGTGATCGACAGGGCTTAGGTGGTCGTTTTTTGTTTTTTGAGAAACTGGTCAAGAATATATGATTTTTATTTCATTTCTCACTTGACATCACACCACTGGACTCACTTTTAACAAAAAAGCATCGTTTCAGATGCTTTTTCTGTACATTATATTATCTTTATCTTTCATTCCTATATTATACCTGGCTCAGACATCAAATCAGAGCAGAAATCACAATTATTCATCCATATTGAAGATCCAATTTAACCCGAATCGATCAAAATCCTCTTTTTCTTCTACTAAATATTTACTGGTTAATTTGTTAAAACCTCCGTTGATTCGATACGTTTCAATAAACTCATTCACCTGTGCAAGCAGTGCTGTGTCTCCTTTCTGCACTGCAATCGCCCATTTTCCGACCTCCTGATTTCCGACGGATAATAGATCGGTTTGATCTGCATAATTTTTCCAGTCACTATATATCATCAGCTGATCTGAAATAAAGGCATCCGCCTTTCCCTGCAAGACCTGGGAAACGCAGGCATTTTCATCGGCAAGAACTGTAATCTCCGCATCGCTTAAATTTTTTCCGGCATAAAGCTCTCCGGCAGAACCGGCAATGACTGCAACCTTTTTCTCTTTTTGATTCAAGCTTTCCGCAGAAGAAAACCCCTCATTCTTCTTTACTAAAACAGCAAGCTCAATCTGAGCATACGGCTCGGAAAAATCCACGAGCTGTTTTCCATCCTCTGTAACAAATAAAGATGACATGACCAGATCTGCTTTTTCCTGTTGAAGAGAAGGGATCAGCTGATCCTCGGATACCGGCTGTATTTTCACTTCTCTGCCCACATACTCACCGAATGCTTTTATAAAATCAACGCTAACTCCCGTAGGATTTTCCTTTTCATCCTTCATCTCAAAAGGAGGATGAGCAAGATCCATGGACACCACCAAAGGTTTTGGGTTCGTCTTGACCTGTTCTTCATCGTTTTTTGAGCCGCACCCTGCTAAAACAGTTACCGTCAATAGTAACAGAACCGCAACGCTTAAAAATTTTTTCATTTTTCTGTCCTCCCTCTCAGCTAACGTTCATTAAATACTGATTTTATTTATTATATTTTATTATATAACAAAACGGTTCCAAGTACAATAATACCTGAAACCGTTTTAGACGAATTATTTTTCCAAGTTTGTTTCACATCCGATGAGAACGGGTACCGGTTTCGTCATAGTTATGCTGCCCGGCGTCACCGAACATTCATAGGCCATAACCTTCACGCCCTCCTCATAAGCCTGACGGAGCGTCTCATCAAATGCTTTATGGGTTCTTGCATTGGCTTTAAATACCTTTACATCAGCCATTTGTACTACAAAGATCACATAAGCCTCGAATCCTTCTTTCAGACATTCTGCCAGCTCCCGAAGGTGCTTCACTCCTCTTTCGGTCGGAGCATCCGGAAACAGGACCACGCCGTTTTCCTCCAGAGTTACACCTTTTACCTCTATATAGATTTTTTGTTTTTCTGTCTCTACATAAAAATCAAATCGTGAATTTTTATATCTGCTTTCAGGCTTTATCAGCACAATATCTTCAAACAGCAGGCCCCCTTCGAGCCATTCCTGTACCACCTTATTGGTGACCTGACTATCCATATTGATCAAGCGGTCTCCTTTATAAACGGAGATCAGATCATACTTGGTCTTACGGGCCATATTATCCGATTCCTGCACAAACACACGGGCACCTTCTGTTAAAAATTCTCTGCACCGCCCGGTATTCTTTACATGACAAATTTCTCTTTTTCCGCCAATCTCAATATTAGCTATAAATCGATTCGGTCTTGAAATAAATGTTGCCGGTTTTATATTGTTATAAATCATCTGAATCCACCGCTGTTTCTATCTGCTCTTTTATCTTTTATTTATTACTCTACCATATTCTTAACCAGTCGCTTATACAACTGTACCAGGCTTGCTTTTTTAGAATTTTCTTCTGCGACTAAAGGATACCTGCCGATCTCTTTTTTATTCTGATAAACCACGATATCGCCTACTTTATCGCCCTTCTTAACAGGTGCCTTGACTTTTTTATCCTGCTCTACCTCAAAAGTAACGGCATCCTTTTCACCTTTTTTAACTAAAATCGAAATATCTTCCCCCGCTACAGCATTTATATAATTAGGTTCGCCCTTTTCAATTTCAATAAGTCCATGAGGTTCCCCCTTGTCTGCCAGTTTAACTGTATCATAAGTGGCAAAGCCGTAGTCGAGAAGCTTTGCGGCCTCAGCAAAGCGAACTTTTGAGCTGGGACATCCGAGTACGACGGCAATTAATGTCATGTCATCCCGAGTTGCCGAACCGGATAGACAGTAACCGGCTTCCTGGGTAAACCCGGTCTTTATTCCATTTGCACCTGTATATTGCTTGATTAGCCGATTGGTATTCGTCAAACCAAATTCAGTCTGTTTCCCCGGCAGTCCTACAAGCATGGTGTCCTGCCATTTAGTAAACCAATCGTGAGTTTTTTTATGCTTAATCAGTTCACAGGACATGATGGCAATATCATGTGCACTGGTATAATGATCCGCTACAGGAAGCCCATTTGTATTGACAAAATGCGTATTTTCCATGCCCAGCTCTTTTGCTCTGGCATTCATATTCTCTACAAAGATATCTACACTGCCCGATAAATATTCCGCAACTGCCACACATGCGTCGTTGGCAGATACCATAGAAATCCCTTTCATTAAATCCTCCAGAGGATGCTGTTCTCCGGGCTCCATATACATTTGCGAACCTCCCATAGAGGCGGATTTTTCCGAAATGGTTACCATATCGGTCAGCTTGACCTGTCCCCGGTCTATTGCTTCCATGGCGAGCAGCATGGTCATGACCTTTGTAACAGAAGCCGGCGGGAGACGGTCTGCACCATTTTGTGAAAACAGAACCGTGCCGCTTCCCACATCCATCAGCACAGCGGCTTTTGCATCCACTACCAGACCTGCGCTGTTCACATCACCTGAATCTCCTGATTTTGGGTTCACTGTTGCGGCTCCGCCCGTAACAGTACTTTGACTGGCACTCGTATTGACAGCTTTGTCCACCGACATCATTTCGTTGTCTTTTGTATCAGCTGCTTTGTTTAAATTATCCGGAATAATGCTGCTGATACCGACAGCTCCGCCGCCGATTACAAGCAAACCGATCATAAATATAGACATAACCCTTATTACGGTAACTTTGTGCATGGTTTTGGCCACGATCGCCCGCTTTTTTAACCTGTCGATCCTTTTTCCAACTCTTCTTTTATCAGAACTTCTATTAAAAATATTCATAATTTCCCTCCCTGCCCTGCTCATATGTTCCAGTCCGTTACACTATTATTATGATATTTTTAATGACTTATTATTATTCTTATATTCTGACAGAAAAATAGATTAATTCTTGGTTATTACCGGTATAGTTTCATAACCTATTAACTTTTTACCCTTTCAATCTCAAATACATTAATGACATCTGCATCCGGGCAGCAAAATTTACAGGTATCCGGGTTTGCACCGCCAGGTACGCTTCCCCCGTATCTCAGGATGTCGATGTACGGAAAAGCAGTGTGAACCATCATAGGACACATACGATTTCTGTCTTTATCAAAATCAAAAGTATCGCCGATTTTATGTCCGTAATGGCACACTCCATTTTCTTTTTTGTCTATCATTCTCAAAATAATCTTTGGTCTTTTAGCCATATTCTACTCTCCTTTAATCTTTCTTATATTTCTACTCATCCATAAGCCGGTATCCTACGCCTACTTCCGTCGTAATATACCTTGGTTTTGCCGGATTTTTTTCAATTTTCCTCCGCAGTGCTGCCATCAATGCGCGAAGAGCCTGCGTATCGCTGCTATAATCCACTCCCCAGACTTCTTTTAAAATATAGCCGGTGGTAAGCACCTTCCCGATATTTTTAAAAAACAGAGCCAGCAGACTGTATTCCATAGGGGTTATATGTATCTGGGAGCCTTCCAGCTCTACGATTCGTTTGTCCATATCTATCTTTAATTCTCCTACCTGAAATACCGCATTTTCTTTCTCCTTATTCCACTTGCTGGCATGCCGAAGGGATACTCGGATTCGTGCCATAAGCTCTGCCGAAGAAAAAGGTTTGGTCAAGTAATCATCCGCGCCCAGATCTAAAGCCGAAACCTTTTCCCGATCCTGATCTCTAGCCGATACCACAATGATCGGCATATCTGACCAATTCCTCACCCTTTCTATAATCTGAGTTCCGTCCATATCAGGAAGCCCTAAATCCAGCAAAAGCAAATCAAACTTTTCTGATTCCAATAAGTCCAAAGCGTACGTTCCATGGTCTGCGGCCTGATAGGAAAAACCTTCTCCCTTTAATGCATACGTGATAAAATTTCTGATCTGTGCATCATCTTCCACTATCAGAATATTTATATCTGTTTTTTTCACGTTTTTTCACCTCCATTGGCAGTGTAAAAGTAAATTCCGCTCCCTTTCCATCCGTACTGTTTCGTGCTTCTATCTGTCCGCCGTGTGCTTTAACAATCGCCTCACAGATGGTCAGTCCTAATCCGGTTCCCCGGTGAGCATCTGCCGACATTTCTCTGGACGTATAAAACGGTTTAAAAAGAATGGATACATCTTCGTTTTTTATTCCATCACCCTGGTCTTTTACTGCAAAAACAGCCTGATTATTCTTTTGATCCTCTGTAACAGAAACGCTGATTTCTTTTTCTTTAGGCGTATGTTTTACAGCGTTGTCAAGCAAATTCATCAGCACCTGCTGAATCAGCTTTGCATCCATCGGAACCAGAAGCAGTTCCTCCGGGACCTTCACTTTGATCTCATATTCGGGAAATCTTCTGCTTATATGGGATACGGCTCCCCCTACGATCTCTTCCGCAGCCTCCAGTTCCTTTTCTATGGTCAGCCGGCCGTCGTCTAACTGGGTCAGGCTCAATATATTTTCCATCAGCCCATGAAGCCAGTCCGCTTCATTATAAATCCCTTTTATCATCGGATACTTTTCATCGGATTCGTCGACCATATCCAAAAGCATTTCAGACGTTCCTATGATACCGGATAACGGGGTTCTCAAATCGTGGGATATGGATCGAAGCAGATTCGTCCGATATCTTTCCTGCACGATCTCCGCATCCGCCTCCATTTGTTTTTGAGAAGCCTGCCAGCGGTCCATGGCCAGAGCAATGCTTTCAATCATGACCTGCAATAAGCTTTTTTGATCCTCGTCCATCTCTCTGGCCTTATCTGATGGGATGCGTATGACGCCCAGCGGACTTTCATTTCCATAGATGGGCCAATCCCAAAATTTATCTCCTTCATCACACATCGTCTCTAAATTTTCTATTCTATTTCTGATTTTTTCATATTTATCCGACTTGTAGAAGCACAGGCATTCCGCTTCACAATCAAAGCTCAGGCTGACAGCACTGGCAGAAATCTGGGCCATGTCATTGATATCGCTGGCACCGGTCAATCTGGTGTTGAGGCTGTACAAGGCTGTAGCCTCCGCTTCCTTTTGCCTTGCTTCAAAAGCATTATTCTTCATTCTGGACGTCAGCGAGGTCGTTATAAATGCCGTAATGATCATGATAACAAACGTCATGATATAGCTGAGATTATGTTCGACAAACGAAAAATACGGTTTAGTAAAAAAATAGTTGAAGGTAAAGGTCGCTATGACAGAAGCTGCAATTCCGGTAATATATCCCGATGCGGCCCAGGTTATCAGAAGAACAGCCAATATATACACAAGAACAATATTGGGTTCTGATAATCCTACATACTGAAATACATATCCGATTAGGGAAGCCACAAATATCATAATAAAGATGATCAAAACACGGTAAACGCAAATATTTTTTATGTTTTTAGCTCGTTCCATTTCATCTCTCCTAAAATTCATTCATGTCCTCAGCCAAAAGCCTAAACTCGTTTTTGTTAAATTCAATGATTCCTTCATCCCGAAGCTTACCCAGTTCGTTGGATAAGGCACTTCTGTCCACACAAAGATAATCCGCCAGCTCCTGTCTGTTAAAAGGAATTGAAAACCTTCTCTTTTCCTGTTGCTGTGCCTGTGAAGACAAGTAAGACAACACCTTCTCCTTAATCGTTCTTTTGGATATATGTTCAATTTTATTATTCAAGAGAATATTTTTTCTGGCCAATATTCCCAGCATATTTTCAAGCAGTCTGTGGTGAAATGTACAAGAATTATCACAGGTATACACAATTTTATTGTAATCAATGAACAGAACGGTACTGTTCACGTTAGCAATCACGCTTACAGGAAGCTTTTCTATAGCAGCACAGGAAAAAGCTTCTGCAAAAATCTGCCCCGGTTCAATTTGTGCAATAATCGTACGATTTCCTAAAAGGTCTTCCTTCACAATGTGCACGCTTCCATCCACTACAATGCCCACCTTATCGATGTGGTCTCCCGCCATGAGAATGATTCCATTTTTATCAAAGCTCTTCACTTTTGCAGAAAGGCAATCCAGCATTGTTTCCAGATCTCTTTCGTCAATTTTTGCAAACAAGGGATTATTTTTTAAAATACTCAAATATTTTTTCATTTTTCACCTCTTTGTTGTAAAAACAACAGATTCTATTCTTGTAGTATAGTAGTATATTCACATAAAGTCAATGAGAAGAACTTAAATCATCAATATAATGAGTTTTATAAAAAATTAGGAGGATCAAATTATGATTAGAAAAATAATAAAGATTGATACAGAAAAGTGTAATGGATGTGGGTTGTGCGCAGAGGCCTGCCACGAAGGGGCGATCGCTATGATCAACGGAAAGGCTCAGTTAATCCGTGACGATTATTGCGACGGACTGGGAGACTGTCTGCCAGTATGTCCTACCAATGCCATTCGTTTTGAAGAACGTGAAGCATCCGCCTATGACGAACAGGCTGTAATGGCTAAAAAATCCGAAGACCAGGCTGCTCCTTGCGGCTGTCCCGGAACGCGATCCAAGTCTATCAGCAGAACCCCCGGCGCATCACACCATGCACCAATAGCAGAGAATAGTACACCTATGGATTCCCAGCTCTCCCAGTGGCCGATTCAGATCAAACTGGTGCCGGTTCATGCTCCTTACTTTGACGGGGCAAACCTGCTGGTAGCTGCGGACTGTACTGCCTTTGCCTACGGCAACTTTCATCAGGAATTTATCAGAAATCACGTAACAATCGTCGGATGCCCTAAACTGGATTCTGTCGATTATAGTGAAAAGCTTACAGAAATCATAAAAAACAACGATATTAAAAGTGTAAAGGTGGTACGCATGGAAGTTCCTTGCTGCGGCGGTATTGAAAACGCCGTAAAGCAAGCCCTGATCAACAGCGGTAAAATGATTCCCTGGCAGGTTGTGACCATCTCAACAGATGGGCGTATAATAGAGTAAAATAGAGATAATACTCCCCAACCCCTCTTATAGATTCTGAAAGAATTCTCTAACTGAATTCTTTCAGAATCACATCAATCATGTGTCCCCCATTAATGGTGAACGCTTCCTTCGGCTGTTCCTGAGCTCTTCGCTCTGACCAGTGATATTTTACATATTCAGCTAAAATCTGCTCCTTATCCAGACCCTTTCGATGCAAGTCCAGCAGAAAATCCTTCTTATATTCCGCACTTTTAATATACAGGTCAAAATACTCATCGGTGAAATACTCGGGTAAAATCCCAAAATGCGGACATATGATGTATTTAGGCTGATACGCTTTACACTTTAATGCAGACTCTATACTGTCTTTATAGCTTTTTAAAATGGAGGTATGCACGAACTGCGGGTTTTCCAAGACCCCTGTGCTTTCACTGGCAAACATGATTTTTCTCGGTTCTAAAATGTACGTTAAAGAACAATCCGTGTGGCCTTTTGTCTCAAGCACCTTAAAGTACTCATCTCCGATGGAGATTTCATCCCCTTCGCTTACGACCACATCTACCGCAAGACCATCCACCAGAATTTCGTTCTTCGATTCGGAATATAAATCTCTCGCAACCGTTCCCAGCTCTTTCATCAAAGCTCTGGCTCCGGGCCTTGCAAATACGCTCTTCGCCTTAGCCGCTCCATAAACTACTGCCTCCGGCCATCTTTTTTTCATATAAGGCAAGGCGCCTATATGATCGTAATGAGAGTGAGACAAGAGAATCCCGTCCAGAGAAGTTCGATCGTGCATGGCCAGTGCAAATTCAATATTCCTCACAACTCTGTCACCGCAATAGGCCATACCGCAGTCTACTAAAAAGGTCTTTTTACTGCCAAAAACCAGAATAGCTTCTCCGCCCTTTCCGGCGGTTACCCTCCATAAGCCTTCGGGAAATTTAAATCGATCATGGTCCGGGAAGTCATTAAAAATCGTATTCATAATCAGCCTTCTTCCTCTACTAATAAATTTTATAGATTAAAGAATGATTTTTTTGATCAATTCTTCTTTTTTTGGTTTTTCTTTTGAAAATACAAAAGCTTTTTCTGCTTCTTCAGCACTTCTTGCCACCTTCTCTGCGTCCGTTCCATAGATAACAGCTAAAACATCGCCTTCTGCAACGGTATCTCCCACCTTTTTGTGAAGATAGATCCCCGCAGAGAGATCGATGGAATCCTCTTTCGTGGCTCTGCCTGCACCGGAGTGCTGAGAAGCCAAGCCGATGGATTTGGCGGCAATTTTATAGACATAACCTGAACGATGACAAACAATTTCTTGGGTGCAGGTGTGCTGCGGGAACAAGCTGTAATCCTTTATAACCGCCGGGTCGCCTCCCTGCCCTTGAATAAACTCTGCCAGCTTATTCAAAGCCCCTCCGCTTTCCAGCGCTTCCTTGGCCATATCATAACCCTGCTGCCTGCTTTCCGCTTTATCTCCCGCATAAATCATAATACCTGCCAGTATTAGGGAAAGCTCTGTTATGTCACCGGGGCCTCTGCCTTTTAATGTATCAATGGCTTCTATGACCTCCAGACTGTTTCCTACAGCCTGACCCAAAGGCTGATTCATATCGGTTATGATGGCAATGGTTTTTTTGCGGTCCGCCGTTCCGATCTCTACCATCATTTCTCCCAGCGTGCATGCATCCTCAAAGCTTTCCATAAAAGCTCCGTCTCCGCATTTCACATCTAAAACAATCGCGTCGCTTCCGGATGCCAGTTTTTTGCTCATAATACTCGAAGCAATCAGGCTCATGTTTCCCACGGTGGCCGTAACATCCCTTAAAGCGTAAATTTTTTTATCGGCCGGTGCGATGTGAGCAGTCTGTCCAATGACTGAAAGCCCAATCCGATTCACCTGCTCCATAAAGCTTTCTGCCGGAATAGAGGTTTGAAAACCGGGAATGGATTCCATTTTGTCAACCGTGCCTCCGGTAAAGCCCAGACCTCTTCCGCTCATTTTGGCAATGGGCACTCCGCAGGCTGCCGCCAGCGGCGCCACCACTAAGGTGGTTTTATCTCCCACCCCTCCGGTACTGTGCTTGTCCACCTTGATGCCTTCTATTTGGGATAAATCAATGACATCCCCGGAATATTTCATCGCACGGGTCAGATGAAAGGTTTCTTCCTTATCCATCTGCTTCAGATAAATCGCCATCAGCAGTGCCGACATCTGATAGTCTGGAATGCTGCCTTCCGTATAGCCGTTTACCACATACTCTATTTCTTCCGGACTGAGCTTTCCGCCGTCTCTCTTTTTACCGATTATATCGTTCATATTCATGATAGGTTCCCCCTTTATTCCGCTATTTATGCTTTGATTAAAGATAAGAAGCTCTCACCAATTTCGGTTTTTTCCGCTCCCAGCATGTCACAAATTGTTGCTCCAATATCGGCAAAGGATTCTCTTACGCCTAAATCTACTCCCGCTTTAATCTCTTTTCCATAAATAACAACCGGTATATGTTCTCTGGTGTGATCCCATCCCGAATGAACCGGATCATTCCCATGATCCGCACAAAGCATTAATATATCTTCCTCTCCCATAGCGGAGATTATTTCCGGAAGTCTTGCGTCAAATTCTTCGATGGCTTTTCCGTAGCCGATGGGATCTCTCCGGTGACCGAATTTTGAATCGAAGTCTACCAGATTCGTAAAAATAAAGCCCTCGAAGTTTTGATTTAATGCGTCTATGGTCTTGTTCACTCCGTCCATGTTACTTTCCGTATGAACGGACTCTGTCACGCCTTTTCCATTAAAGATGTCACTGATCTTTCCAACAGCATAAACGGTTTTTCCCGTTGCCTCTACCTTGTCCAAAACCGTCTTTCCGCTTGGGGAGACCGCATAATCTCTTCTTTCTGAGGTACGGACTCTCTTTCCGTTTTCATCTATGATATACGGCCTTGCGATGACTCTTCCGCAAGCCACATCGCCCACCAGCATTTTTCTTGCGGTCTCACAGATCTCGTACAATTTTTCCAGCGGAATCACCGCTGTATTTGCGGCAATTTGAAACACACTGTCAGCAGAGGTATATACAATAGGTTTTCCTGTAGCCTCATGCTCAGGGCCTAATTCTTCAATGATCTCCGTACCGGATGCGGCATAATTTCCCAGTGTCTCCATCCCGATAGCCTGCTCATACGCTTTCATAAATTTTGCCGGGAAACCGTCCGGATAGGTCTTGAAAGGGATTTCTGTATAAAGTCCTGCAATTTCCCAATGTCCGGTAATCGTATCCTTCCCCTTTGATTTTTCTTTCAGCTTTCCAAAAGCACCTGCCGGTGATTCTACAGCGAAACGGCCGCCTGCCGCCCCCTGAATGTTTCCGAATCCGAGTTTTTTTAAATTTGGTATGTGAAAGCTTTCCATATGATCCGCGATATGCCCCAGGGTATCGGCGCCTTTATCCCCATAGCTCTCCGCATCGGCAAGCTCACCTATTCCCAGGCTATCTAAAACAATTAATGTGACTCTCTTCATTTCTTTTCCTCCTCTATTAATGCGATTTGAAGCGGTCTGCACTTCAGATAATCCAGTGATACCAGACTATATTCCACCCCATTCATCACACCCTTATATCCGTTTTTATGACCCTCTTGCCCGTGCAGATGCCCATATACGACCTTTTCTGCACCATACCTTGAGAACAATTCCGTAAATCCGGATTTTTGCATTTTGTCATTGGTGGGCGGATAATGCAGCATTCCGATGATTCTTTTGAAGCCTGCCCTTTGGGCGGCTGACAGGGAGAACTCCAGTCTCATCAGCTCTCTTTCGTAAATCTTACGATCGTGAAGCCCAAATTCATCGCTTCCCGGACAAATCCATCCTCGGCTCCCGCAGACAGCAATTCCTCCGGCATTATAAAAATCATTTTGCAGGAACGTCATGTCTTCATAAAGCTTATTGAGCTTTCCTATGCCGGTCCACCAAAGATCGTGGTTTCCCTTTGTGATGACCTTTCGCCCCGGCAGCTTATGAATCCACTCCAAATCTGCCATGGCCTCTTCCTTTTTTAACGCCCAGGAAATATCTCCCGGTATCAATACTATATCATCCTTTGTAATTGTTTCTTCCCAATTTTCCTTTACCCTGCCGGTGTGATTCACCCACTGACCTCCGTAGATGTCCATGGGCTTTTTCACCCGTTCGTCAAAGGATAAATGCAAATCCGCAATAGCAAAAATCTTCATCTGCGCTTATTCCTCTTCTTCATCCTTTAGGTATCCGACTACATGATCGGATTCCAAATCCAATATAGAAGTGCTCTCCAATTCGCTCAATCCGGTAATCCCTCTGAGCTTTCTCTGAATGCTTCTCGTTCTTGTGCCAATCAATTTGTCCAGTTCCGCATTGGCCTGGTTAATCCGCTGCTGCGTGGCTTCCAGTACCGTACCAAACTTATCGAACTCCGTCTTAACAGCTCCCAAAATGTCCCAGACCTGACTGGAATGCTTTTGTATAGCCAGGGTCTTAAAACCCATTTGCAGGCTGTTCAGAAGTGCCGCCATCGTCGTCGGCCCTGCGATATTAATTTTGTATTCCCGTTGAAGGACTTCCACCAGTCCTCTTCGCACCACTTCCGCATAAAGTCCTTCAAAAGGCAGGAACATAATAGCAAAATCCGTAGTTGAAGGCGGTTCCACATATTTCTCGTGAATATCCTTTGCTGCCTTCTTAATGGTCCTTTCCAGATTCTTTCCTGCTTCATCTATTTCTGCGGTGTTTCCTGAATCGTAGGCTTCCGTAAGCTTATTATATGCATCTGCCGGAAATTTAGCATCAATGGGCAGATAGACTACCCCATCCTGATCTCCCGGCAGCTTTATGGCAAATTCTACGCGCTCTGTTCCGCTGCTCTTTGTGCGAATATTTTCTTCATACTGCTCCTTAGATAAAATCTGTTCCAATATGGCTCCAAGCTGTATTTCTCCGAGAATTCCTCTGGTCTTAACATTGGACAGAACCTTTTTTAAGTCACCGACCCCGGCAGCCAAGGTCTGCATTTCTCCTAACCCTTTATAGACCTGTTCCAGCCGCTCGCTCACCAGTTTAAAGGATTGGCTTATCCTATCCTCCAGGGTTTTTTGCAGCTTTTCATCCACTGTATTTCGCATCTGTTCCAACTGTTTACTGTTTTCTTCCTGCAAAGCGCTCAGCCTTGTTTCCACGGTTTTCCGAATATTTTCCAATTTATGCTCGTTCAGCATAGTCATGTCGCTGAATTGCCTGTTGAGCTGTGCCAGCCGCATATCCTGTGATTCAGCGGATTCCTTCTGGTTTCCCGCCACCATGTCTCCCATGGCTTTAAAGCTTCCCTGAATAAACTGCAGCGTCTCCTGCCTGGAGGTCTTTATTTCATGGATCAGCTCCATTCTGACCTGATTGATGCCCTTTTCGGATGTCTCTTTTATATGTACCAACTGCCTTTTTACAAGGATATATAGAAGGAGGCCTATTATTACAAACAATAAGCTCATTCCTGCCGCACACATGAAAATTATCATCGAACTCATAAATATATCCGCCCTTCTTATTCTGCAATGAACCAATCGTGCATATTTTCTATATAAGTATACCACAAAATGGGAGGTTTAAAAACCTAAAATGAATATGACGAATAATCTGCACACTCTGATTTTATACATCTTGTACGGTGATTTTGGACTGCTTACCATTGTCCCTTACTTTTTATTCAAAATTCTGTTTCCAATCATAACATCTTTTTATCTGCTGCAGCTATTTCTGTTAGAATCTGATTTATTGAAAATTTTATCCTTTAAGCTGGACAAAGGCTTGAACAAATTTGGCCTGTCCTCTAATACACTGTTACCGCTTCTTTTGGGTTTTGGCTGTGTTACCGTAGCCTTAGGCACCTTGCAACTGACTGAAAACAAACGGGAAAGAAGAATTGCACAGATTCTTCTTTGTATGATCATTCCCTGTTCGGCTCAACTGGTCATCAATACCGTACTGATCTTTCAGACCGGCAAATCGTATCTCATGGCCTATATTCTCGTGATTTCTTTCCTTTTTTTAATATCGGGCTACCTGCTGAACCGATGCTTTCCCGGCAGCTCTCCTCCTCCGAAGGGGTCCATCCAGACCTATAAGCGCCGCTACCATTTTATGTTTCCTAAGATTTGGCCTCTCCTTTGTAGGTCCGTTGGCAGCAGCATGGCTTTTTTAGCGGAAACTGCTGTTCCTTTTGCTGTGGGTAACGTGATTGTTTCCATTCTCTCCTACTGCGGCCTGATACATAAGCTCTGCATGTTTACTGCACCCTTGTTCTGCAATTTCTTGAAGCTGCCGGAAGATGCGGCTGCCATATTCATTTTGAGTATCATAAAGAAGGATTTGGGAGCTGCCAGCCTTTTAGCTCTTTTTTCAAACGGCAATTTTACAGAAGCACAGATTTTTATCTGTACGGTCATGCTTACTTTATTCGTCCCCTGCCTTGCTTCCATGATCATTTTATGGAAACATGAACGCAAGTGGATTGCTATGGTTATTTGGATTTTATGCCTGCTTCTTTCCATAATGATTGGCAAAGTATTATGTATCTTGTTAATATTGCCATAATGCAGGCAAAGTGTTATGATATTTATAAAATATTTCTTAGGATGAAAGGAAGTTCTGACTATGTATGAAAACTTGAAATTTGAAGTAAAAAATAAAATTGCATTGATCACCATCAGCCGCCCTCAAGCCATGAATGCATTAAATATGGACGTTTTAAACGAGTTATACGCCGCATTCACCGAAGTGGAAACAAATGAGGAGATTCGTTCTGCTATTTTAACAGGAGAAGGAAAAGCTTTCGTGGCCGGAGCCGATATTGCTGAGATGAATTCATTTGATGCAATCGAAGGCAGAAACATGATGATTACAGGCCACCGCCTTATGAACTACATGGAATCCATTGAAAAACCAATTATTGCCGCAGTAAATGGGTTTGCTCTTGGAGGCGGATGTGAGCTTGCCATGGCTTGCGATATCCGAATTGCATCAGAAAAAGCGAAGTTCGGTCAGCCGGAAGTAAATCTTGGTATTATTCCGGGCTTTGGCGGAACGCAAAGACTTCCAAGGCTGGTCGGCAAAAGCATGGGTAAGTATTTGATCATGACCGCAGAAATGATTACAGCGGATGAAGCCTATCGAATCGGACTGGTTGAAAAAATGGTTCCACCGGAAGAATTGCTGGCTACCGCAGAAAAAATCGCCAAAACGATTATGTCAAAAGCCCCGATTGCTGTTGCCGCTGCAAAGACGGTCATCAACAACGGCTACGGACTGGATATGAAAACGGCCAGTGTCATGGAAATCGAAGCCTTTACGGCACCTTTTGCATCGCAGGATAAAACGGAAGGCATGACCGCTTTTCTTGAAAAAAGACAAACTAAATTCCAAAAAAAATAGGATCAGGAACCGGTAGGTGATTTTTTCATCTACCGGTTTTTTCTGTATCCTTTAACTTTTATCCTTTATAGGATTATTTTTTTATACTTTTATGACCTTTTATCCTGCCCGCTGTTCTTTTCTTCTTTAACTAACTCCGCAAAAGAAGTAGCCAGTCCTGCGACTCCCTGAATATCCGAAGGAATAATGATTTTCGTTGCTTTTCCATCCGCCGCTGCCGCAAAGGCATCCATGCTCTTGATTGCCAGCACCTCTTTACTTGGAGCAGATTCTACCAACATTTTAATTCCATCCGCTGTCGCCTGCTGAACCATACGGATTGCTTCTGCTTCACCCTCTGCTTCCCGAACTGCTGCTTCTTTTCTGGCTTCCGCATCCAGAATGACCGCCCGTTTTTGAGCTTCTGCCTCCAAAATAACAGATTCCTTGTGCCCTTCCGCAATAAGAACGGCAGACTTCTTTTCACCCTCTGCACGAAGAATGGCTTCTCTTCTTTCTCTTTCTGCTCTCATCTGTTTTTCCATGGCTACCTGAATATCTTTCGGCGGCGTGATATTTTTTACCTCTACGCGGTTAATTTTTATTCCCCATGCGTCTGTGGCTTCATCCAGTACCACTCTGATTTTTCCGTTGATATGCTCCCGGCTGGTCAGCGTTCCGTCCAACTCCAATTCACCGATGATGTTTCGGAGAGTGGTCGCCGTAAGGTTTTCAATAGCAGCCATTGGATTTTCAACACCGTAGGTATAAAGCTTCGGATCTGTAACCTGAAAATATATTACCGTATCGATTTCCATCGTAACATTGTCCTTTGTAATGACCGGCTGAGGCGGGAAATCAATCACATGCTCCTTGAGCGATATTTTTCTGGAGATCTTATCGATCAGAGGTATTTTAAAGTGAAGTCCTACCTGCCAAGTACCACTGTATGCTCCCAGCCTTTCCACTACATAGGCCTTTGCCTGAGGTACGACCCGGATATTAGTGACCAATAAAAAGATGAGAATAACGATTAATAAAAATCCTGCAATATAACCAAACATAACTTTCCTCCCTAATTTTACCCTTTATTAGATTTTTAACGGCTTTCCTCATGCTGCTCTACAGGCTTTACTACCAGCTTTACGCCTTCAATCCGACTCACCATGACCCGCGTGTCTTGATAAATGATCAGCTCTCTGTTCTCTGCAATAGCGGTCCATTCTTTTCCTTCCAGCTTTACCTGCCCGGCGGAAAAGGCCTCTATTTGTTTTGTAACAAATCCGATTTTCCCAATCAAAGCATCCGAATTGGTCTTTTCTCCTCCAACCTTCAGCTTCTTCTGTACAATGGGCCTTGTAAAATACAAGAGCACGATTGAAATAATAAAGAACAGCGCAAACTGTACGCCCAGCGGAGCTCCGATCATGGCCACAAGTGCCGCCGCCACAGCCCCGCCGCAAAACCAAATCGTCGTAAGCCCCATCGTCAAAGCTTCAATAATTCCAAACACTACAGCTGCGATTACCCATATGACAGGCCAATTTCCCACAATAAATGCCACTTCAACCATAACGCAGATCCTCCCCTTTCGATACAGCATTTTCTTTTAGTATATCATGATTATTCCAATAACTCCATCAGATATTTCCCGGATAAATGGTTTATTCCCGCTTGATTCTCCGTAATGACCGCCTCTGCCAAATCCTTTTTGCTCTCCTGAAGCTTTAAGATTTTCTCTTCTATGGTTCCCTCTGCAATAATTTTATATACTTGAAGGTTCTTTTTCTGCCCAATCCGGTGCGCCCGATCGGTGGCCTGATTCTGAGCGGCAAAGTTCCACCACGGATCATAGTGAATGACTACATCAGCCGCTGTTAAATTTAATCCGGTTCCGCCTGCTTTCAAAGAAATCAGAAATACATGGGCATCCTCTCCTATTTCCTGCATTTCACCGGATTCATCGTTAAAAGCCTCCACTAACTGGGCACGCTTTTCCTTTGGTGTGCTTCCGGTCAGCTTATAATACGGAATGTCTGCCTTTTTTAATTCATTCTCAATGATTTCCAGCATGGAGGTAAATTGAGAAAATACTAATACCTTATGCTCCCCGGACACCGCTTCTTCTATAAGCTCCATACAGGCATCCAGCTTCCCGCTTCCCTGCTTATAATCCTCATAACATAAAGAGGGATGGCAGCAAAGCTGTCTTAATCTGGTAAGCAGTGCCAGAATGGCAATTTTATTCGACTCAAAGCCGCCCTCTTTTATCTCCTTACCAATTTCGAGTTTAGCCTTTGCAAGGTTCGCCTTATATAATTTTTGTTGTTCTCCTGCCAACTTGGCATATATGACGGTTTCTATTTTTTCGGGCAGTTCTTTTAATACATTTTTCTTTAGACGTCTCAGCATAAACGGAGCGACCTGCCTTCTTAAGGATTCTGTCTTTTCCTCGTCATGATCCCGAACGATGGCCGTCTCGTATTTTTCCTTAAACTTGTTGTAAGAGAACAAGTACTGAGGCATCAGAAAATCAAATATACTCCATAATTCGCTCAATCGGTTCTCAATAGGAGTTCCGGTCAGTGCGAACCGCTGTTTGCTCTTTACCAGCTTTACCGCTTTCGCATTTTGCGTAGACGGATTTTTAATGTATTGGGCTTCGTCAATAATGCAAAAATCAAATTCTATGGCCTGATACTGCTCCAAATCTCTTCTGAACAAATCATAAGAGGTCAATATTACTGTCTCTCTTTCTGCTTTTTTTATCAACTTTTTTCGTTCGCCGGCCGTTCCTATGATCGGCAAGGTACAAATATCCGGTGCAAATTTTTGAATTTCTTTTTCCCAGTTCAAAACCAGCGATGCCGGCGATATAATCAAAGCCAGGCTCCTGCTTTTTTTCGAAGCCTTCTCATCAGAAATACCGCTGCTCTCCTCTTCGGTGAGAAGTTCACGGGCATCCTCCAAAAGAGAAATAATCTGCAATGTTTTGCCCAGTCCCATTTCATCCGCTAATATTCCGCAAAAACCATACTCTGTCATGGTCTTAAGCCACTGGAACCCTTCCTTTTGATAGTCCCGCAGAACAGGATCCAGTCCCCTCGGAATGGTGTGATCCCTGTCTTCTATAGCACTCATTCCCCGTATCAGGCTTTTAAAATGTCCGTCTCGGTCAAACTTGATGCTTTGGGAATTCTTCAGCATACTATTTAATAATAAGGACTTGTATTTGGGTATTTCAAAGCTGCCCTTTTCCAGATCATTTTTGGATAGTCCGAAGTCATCGACAAAGGAAAGCAGCTCTGCCAGCTCATGATTGGAAAGATCAATAAAGCCGCCGTCCTTCATCCGGTAATATTTTTTTTTATGCCGATATTGCTCCAAGGCGCTCATGAGCTCTGCTATCGGGAATTGATCCAGATCAAAGTCCAATTTCAATAAATCACTTTCAAGCTTGACCCCTACAGAAGCCTTTGGAAGGACAGCATTTCCTATTCTCCGATACTTTTCTGTTGTAAATACACTTCCTATCTTCGTAAGGCCTCTGGCTACCACATTTACAAATTCATAAATCCGTTCATCACTGCCGGCGAAATATAAAATTCCTGAATTCCTTTCATACCCGTCAAAATATTTACTCAGCAGGATTTTAGCCCGTTCTTCTAAGATCAGATCCCGAACCGTTCCGGCACCCTCCAGTGCTTTTTCCGTCTGGCCGCCGGTCCAGGCTTCAAACACCTGTTCATTGGACATGACGTCAAAGACCACTCCTTCACCATATTCACACAGCAGCTTCGAGGTGATGGTATCATTGCTTGGACAGTCCAGATAAATTTTTATCCGCCCCTTGTCCGGCATGAATTTTTTCAGGATTTCTGCTCCGGAACAGACCTCCACATATTCCTGAACCTGAGCCATGACATTGGAAAAAAAGGCATTCATATCTTTTTCTGCCAAACAGATTTTACCGTCGCTTGCATGGAGAATCTCTATAAAATCCTTCATTTTTTCCGTAAAATCTTTACTGGTCTGCCAAAGCTCACGGCCACTGGCAATATAGAGGTGCTCTTTTCCGAGAATAAAATCAAATTCCGCGCTTTGTATGATATATTCCTCTACAGAGGACTGCTCTACAAAAATCTGGATCTTAGGGGTATGCTCCATAATCCGGTAGGAGGCTTCCTGTTTGTTCTTCCACCTGTCCTTCTCTTCGCTGTAAGCATACCAGCCCCTCATATATTCATAGCCCACTATGCTTATTTCCCGATCCTTGAAAATATTCATCAGGATGTCTAAATTTTTAGGCCCGATCTTCATGTATCGCTTCGTATTGTCGTATCCGTAATTATTCTCATAATAATTATCATTTCGATAGCTTTCTATTTCATTATACCGATCCATGACGTAAGAAACCAATCCTTTTGAAGTTTCACTGAACATAGACGGATGATGAGTCAAGGTGAGCTCTTTCCCATACGATACGGTTTCTTCCCACTGCATGTTCTCACAAAAATTCTTTATATTTTTAACAACGTACAGCCTTTTTCTTCCTACGGTAAGAGACAATTCCACTTGATTTCTTCCTATCGTAAGTTTTGGAATCAAGTCGACAGGGTTTTTCTGATCCACGGAAGTCTCCGCATCTATCAGATTTCTATGAGAATATAAGTCAATCAGTCTTAAAGCATTTCGATCTGAAAGCCTGTTTCGGTCCGCTTCTTTCTTTCCAAACTTATCATATACATTCATTCTGTTTTTCCCTTTGCTTCCATAAAAAAAATTACTTACAAATCTTTATTATACTATAAGTAATTCTTTTTATCATCTATTATTCAATTCATTAAAAATTAATGAGTCAGTCTTTTAGCAGAAAACTTATTTAATTCAATCTGTATCAGTATGTATGTCACTAAACTCAATCCGATAATATTCAAAATTAAATACAGAACGCCATTATTGGCAGAACCATCCTCTATATTTCTCTTTCGTTTCGCTGTTTCTAGTCGGTCGCCCATCTTATAAGCCCAATACCATCCATATAAGCCAAACGTAATCAGATTGAAAATAAACGCTAAAATACCCCCGGCACCCTTTTCCTCGGAAAGCCCCAGTGCTTCATCTGTCATGCAGACAAACCAGTAAATTCCATAAATTCCAAATGTAATCACCGTAAAAATTGCACTTAATGCCACATTTCTTTCTTTAACCATTTCCTAAACCCCTCTTTTATTATTATACTTTATTTATTACAGAATACCTTACAGCTTTAATAGGTCTTTAATTCTCTATAGAGCTGAATGAACTGCGCCTCCACTTGAGCATGAGGCACTTCGCTTTCACATATGGAAATGTGGATTTCCGGTTCCGTTTTAAACAACAGGTCACCATGCAGCAGCTTAAACTCATGATAGAGCATGCAGCTGTCAATTTCCTTGATTGCCTTTTCTTCCGTCTCATTGGGCGGTTCCACATCCAAAGCATTCAGCACGGTAGCCTGCAGCTCCCTTTCATAATCCTTATATGCGCTCAGCTGAATTTTAAGCGGTGTGATCACATCTCCTATATAGGCTTCTGATGCGTCATGCAACAGACAGTCCAGCTGAATCTTTTGGGAAAGCCCTCTTTCTCTGGCCTCCAATGCGCAATTTATAGAATGCTGCGCCACAGAAAAGAATATTTTTAAATGTCCATTGGCTCTGCATATCAAAGATAGTGCATGTGCCACATCCCCAATGGTAATATCTTTTTCCGCCGCTCTGGTAGGATTAAATTTTCTCTTATAGTACGTTGTCACATAACTTCTGTCAATATTTGCGTCAAACATGCTCTTGCCTCGTATACTCCTCTTTTAAATTTTACAATATATCATACCACATTTTTGTAAAAAATAAAACAGAAACCGCAAGAAAAAAACGGGTCATAAAAGCATGGTTATAAAACTATAGGCCAGCTTCACACCATATATCATGACCACCACGCCGCATACGATATTGATGACTCTTAAAACCTTGTCTGTCAGCTTAGCACTGAACAGAGATATAACGGCGGATATTCCGAGAAACCAGCTAAAGGAAGCGGATGCAACTCCTAAAATAAAGTGAAGCTCCTGTCCTGCCGGCAGGGTGGCTTTAAATGCCCCCAGCATCATACTTCCATCGATTAGCGCCTGCGGATTAAACCAAGTTACAACACAAGCTGTGGATATGACCTTTAAAATAGGTATGTTGACATTTGTACTATGATCCATGGTATCCTTAGACCGAATCAGACCAAAACCAATCAGCATCACAATGATGCTCCCTATCAGCAGTACAGCCATTTCCAATATTTTAGACCGCTCCATAACTGCTCCTATACCAAAGAAACAGGCTAAGGCTAATGTGACGTCAAAAAATATGACGATAAGAGCGGTCAGAAAGACGCGCTGTTTTTTCTGGGTCAGTGCTGTGTTGATGACAAACAGATTTTGCAATCCGATGGGTGCTACATAGGCCAGCCCCATGGTTAATCCTTGTAAATAATACATCATAATTACTCCTTTATTTTGGCTGGATTCCCAACCAAATTGTGTTTTGTAACAGTAATATATCATGATTTTATTGAATTGTAACCATCCAACTATTGACTTTTTACCCAACCAAGTTTACAGTATGTATGTGTACGCTAAAAGATTTTTTGCGTGCTGTGAAGGGAGACGATCATGTCACAATATGTAAATATCGACTGGAAACCGGATAAAACATCTGCTGTTCCTCTTTATAAACAAATCTCAGAATATATAAGCGGGAAAGTCTCCTGCGGCGACTGGCTGGTGGGTAGTAAGCTTCCCTCCCAGCGGCAGCTTTCCGAAATCTTTCAGGTCAACCGGAGTACAATTGTCACTGCGGTGGAGGAGTTGACCGCTTACGGTCTGCTGGAAAGTGAACATGGGGGAGGCACCAAAATCGCCAGTAACACCTGGTCTCTTTTTCTGTCTACACCTCCCGACTGGAATAAATATATCCATTCGGGTCCGTTTAAATCCAATATGCAGACCATCCAGATCATTAATAAATTAGAATTTGAGGATAAATATATACGTTTGGGAACGGGAGAGCTGTGCCCGGATCTGTTTCCTCACGAACTGATGAATAAGGTCTTTAAAAAACTGCCTTCCAAAATTCCCTCTTTGAATTATTTAGGACCTCTAGGACTGCCGGAGCTTCGCCGAAGCTTAACGGAACGCATGGCCTTAAAAGGAATAGAAGCACCCGATTCTTCTATTGTGATTACCTCCGGCTCCCTGCAAGGCTTGCAGTTGCTTTCGGTATGCATGTTAAAACCCGGTTCTACTGTCTTTACAGAGGCTCCTACGTATTTGAAATCTCTTCAAGTCTTTCAATCGGCCGGAATGCATTTGTCGGGAATTCCCATGGATAAAAATGGGATCCTGTATTGGCAGATCAATAAAGAAATCAGTCAATCCCTGCTGTACACCATTCCCACCCATCACAATCCGACAGGCCTTATTATGTCAGAGGAACGCAGGAAAGAGCTGTTTCATTTTTGCAGCGGTAACAGACTGCCGGTTATTGAAGATGACGCTTATGGAGATTTATGGCTTGATAAAATGCCGCCAAAACCCATTAAGTCCCTGGATAAAAACGGCATGATCCTGTATTTGGGAACCGTCTCCAAAACACTGGCTCCCGGACTGCGAATCGGCTGGCTGGTGGGACCGGAATCGGTTGTCTATCGAATCGGAGATGTAAAAATGCAGGTAGATTATGGAGCCAGCTCTGTATCCCAATGGGCGCTGACAGAATTTTTTGACAGCGGATACTATGATGATTATTTAATTTTTTTGAGAAAGGAATTAAAAGCCCGCCGTGATCTGGTTCTCTCCCTGCTCGGCAAATATTTTAAAGATTTAGCAGATTGGAATGTTCCCGAAGGAGGCTTTTATATCTGGCTTCGATTTAAAAAGCCAGTCCTCATGGATAAGCTGTTTCAAATGGCTCTGGAAAACAATATTTTATTAAATCCCGGAAATATTTATGATTTCTCCGACAATAACGCCTTGCGCCTGTCTTACGCCTATGCAAGACCGGAAGATTTTTCTACCTCCCTGAAAACCTTAAGTGAAGTTGTCGTCAGATGTCAAAAAAAGTGGAAATAGGAATCAAAGATTCCTATTTCCACTTTTTATTCCTATAAAGATAAATTTTTGTTTAATATATTGGCTTTGGCAGTCTTTCCGAGATGATATTCATCAAATCATCCGTGCAAGGAAGCAGATCGGCAAAGGCCGCATCTTGAACTACCACAAACTTCGGATCAACCGGTTCCAGTACTCCGCCAAATACTTCTCCAACCTCCGCATACTTGTATTTTGGAAGAACATCTTCCATCTCGGTTGAAATATCAACGGTATCATCGAAGCCGAATTCCACTTCATATATATGCGCAATTTCGGCAGCAATCTCCCAGTTAGTCAATTCTACACCTTCAAAAGCAGTAGCGGCAACCGGCATCATCCTTCTTTCCGTATTGGTGAAGGTTCCGTCTACACTGGTAAATCCTGTTCCCGGAATAATCACATCTGCTTTTGCAGCAGTAGGCGTCATATAAATGTCACTGACCATTAGGAATTCAATGCCGCTCAAATCAGCCTTCGGGTCTTCTCCAAAGATCAGTAAAGCTTTGACTCCTTCCAGAGCTTCTGCTCCCGCTTTGATTCCAAGATCCACCAGACCCTGTGAATTGTTCTTCGCTTTAATTTGAAGAATGCCGTCTCTAGGGGTACCGATATGGCCTGAAAGCAATGCCAGATCTGCTATTAATGCCGCAGCTTCTGTGGTTACCAGATTCTGCTGGAAAACAATCATCGCTTTCTTTGCACTGCCATACAGAGCGGCAATAGAAGCTGCTTCCTCCGAAACCTTAACATTCTTTAAATCTGCCGCAAAAGCATCAAATCCGTCCAGCTTAGAATTCTTGCCCATATCCAGCAGCGCCTTTGCGATCTCTTTCAGAATATCCGTATTATTTTCCGTATAAAGAACCTTTTCAGCAAAATCAAAACCGTGCTGTTCATATTCTGCCGGATTAATCAAGACCACCTTTGCTCCGTTCTTCGCAGCCTGTCGGATCTTTAGCTGGATAACAGGGTTCAGCACCGTATCAAAGCCGACCACCAGGATAACCTCCGTAGAAAGCAGTTCATTGATCGTATTTGGAGAAGCATTCTGTCCCAGCACCGGCGCAATGCCGCTGGCTCTGTTGTTAAAGCACAGTGTTTTAGCCCCTATCGCTTTCGCCATTTTTTTAATGGTATACGCTTCTTCATTGGTATATCTATCGGAAATGGCTACTGCCACTGCATCACTGCCATACCTTGCCGCTATGGCCTGTGTTTTTTTCGCAATGAGAACCATGGCCTCATGATAATCTGTCTCAACAAAACCTTCGCCGTCTCTGATCATCGGTTCCAGAAGCTTATCTTCCAGCATGGTGCAGTCAAAGCCCCATTTACCCTTACCGCAGGCAAGTCCTTCGTTTACGATGCCCTCTTTGGATGGATTGGCCTTGATCAGCAAGTCGCCATACGTTTCCAGATCCAAAGTACATCCAACGGAACAGTATGCACAAGTTGTTTCCGTGCATTCGGTATCGAGAGGAACGGCCTTCGTTATAGTTGTTCTTTCCTGTAAGGCTCCGGTCGGGCAGACGCTTACACACTGACCGCAGGATACACAGCCGGATTCCACAAGCGGCTTTTCAAGGGTCGGTTTGACCACCGTGTCAAACCCTCTGTGTACCAGGCCAAGGGCGCCGATTCCCATCACTTCATCACAGGCTCTTACACAAAGACCGCAAAGAATGCACTTGTTCGGATCTCTGACAATAAACGGATGGTCATCTTCAAACTCAATTTGATTCTTTTCTCCCGCAAATCGTTCCGGATGTACATCATACTGATTGGCAAAGTCGATCAGCTTGCATTCAAAGTAGTCATGGCATCCGCATTCAAGGCATCTGGAAGCATCTGCAATCGCCTGTTCTTCGTCATATCCCAGAACGACCTCTGTAAAATTGTCTTTTCTTTCATCGGCTTCCAGCTGTTCCATGACCGGTCTGCACATTCTTTCTCTGTCTTCAAAGGTCTTTTCGTCTATATCATTTCTTTCAACAACGTAAGGCTTCACATACTGAACGTCTTCTCCGTTCAGATACGCATCGATTACAGACGCCGCCTTCCTTGCATCTGCAATGGCCTCTACCGCGATAGAAATTTTATCATTACCGCAGTCACCGCCTGCAAAAACACCCTCCATGCTGGTCATGAAAGTATCCTTATCGTAAGCAATGGCTTTCTTTCTCGTCTTATCCACCTCGAACGGAGCAGCATCTACCGCCTGGCCGATTGCCAGAATAGCCGTATCGATATCAAGGGTTTCCGTTTTACCTTCCACCGGTTTTGGTGCTCTTCGTCCGGAAGCATCCGGTTCGCCCAGCTCCATGACCTGAAGAACCACCTGTTTTACTCTTCCGTCCTCTCCGGCTATAAATTCAATCGGGTTGGTCAGGTTCTTAAAGATGACGCCTTCTTCTTCTCCCTCAATAATTTCGATCTGATCCGCAGGCATTTCATCCTTTGTTCTTCTATAGATGTTATAGACCTTTTTTGCTCCCAGTCTTACAGCCGTTCGGCAAGCATCCATAGCCGTGTTTCCTCCGCCTACGATAGCCACCTTGTCTCCCAGCTTGATCTCTTCATTTCTGACTACTTTTCTTAAGAAGTCAATACCGCCGATCACGCCCGGCAAATCTTCGCCGTCACAGCCGACTCCTGTTGAAATCCATGCGCCGATTCCGAGAAGCACCGCATCATAATCGGCCCGGATGGTTTCAAATGGAATGTCTACACCGACTTTTGTGTCCGGAATCATTTCCACGCCCATCTTTTCGATCATGAAAATTTCTTCATCCAGTATTTCCTTAGGAAGCCTGTATTCCGGGATACCATAACGAAGCATCCCGCCTAATTTCGGCATGGCTTCATAAATAGTCACCTCATGTCCCTGCTGTCTGAGGAAGTAAGCAGCGGATAAGCCCATAGGGCCGCCGCCGATAACGGCTACGCTCTTTCCTGTTTCCGGAGCAATTTCCGGCATAAACGGATCTTCTGAAAACATATCCTGATCTGCGGCAAACCGTTTCAGCCACTGAATGGAAATTGCGTTGTCCGGTCCGTCGATCAGTTTTCTTCTGCACTTATCTTCGCAAGGGTGCGGACAGACTCTTCCGATAGCACCCGGCAGCGGAATCTTATTTTTAATCAGCTCGATCGCTGCTTCAAACTCCCCGTTTGCGATCAGTCCCACATATCCCTGACAGTCTGTTCCCGCAGGGCAGCCCAGTACACACGGCGGTCTGCAATCTCCCACATGATTTGAAAGAAGCAGCTCCAGATTCGTTTTTCTCGACTCTGTTACCCTTTCCGTATGGGTCTTTATCACCATATTCGGAGCAATTTCCGTTGCACAAGCCTTTACCAGCTTCGGGTTTCCTTCTACCTCGCAGACGCATAGTCCGCATGAGCCATAAATTTCCGTTCTTTCATCAAAGCATAGAGTTGGAATAAAAATATCATTTTCTCTGGCAACCTCTAAAATTGTCTGCCCGGGAACTGCATACACTTCTTTTCCATCCATGTTCAGCCTAAACTTTTTCATATTCTTCTTCCCCTCTCTTAGTTTTTCTCTATTGCGCCGAAGTTGCAAGTTTCCAGACATTTTCCGCATTTAATGCAGAGATCCTGATCAATAACGTGTTGTTTTTTCACTGTCCCTGAAATAGCACCTACAGGACATTTCTTGGCACACAGCGTACATCCCTTGCAAGCGTCGGTAATGGTGAAAGTCAGCAGTGCCTTGCAGGATTTCGCTGTACATTTCTTCTTGTAAATATGGTCTTCGTACTCATTTCTGAAATATCGGATCGTGGTGAGTACCGGATTTGGGGCAGTCTGCCCAAGACCGCATAAAGAGCCGTCTTTAATCTTATAGGCCAACTCTTCCAGAAGCTCAATATCTCCGTCTTCTCCTTCTCCTCTTGTAATCCTTTCTAGGATCTCCAGCATCCGCTTGGTGCCCACACGACAGTAGTTGCACTTCCCGCAGGATTCTTTTCTGGTAAAGTCGAGAAAATATCTGGCCATATCCACCATACAAGTCTCTTCATCCATGACGATCATACCGCCGGATCCGACAATAGCTCCTGTTTTATTGATGTCTTCATAGGTTACGGGCGTCTCTATCAATTCTGCCGGAATACATCCGCCGGATGGTCCGCCCATTTGAACCGCCTTAAACTTTTTATCTTTTTTGATGCCGTCTCCGATTCCATAGATAACATCCTTAAGCGGAAGCCCCATCGGAACTTCGACCAGTCCGCCCTTTTTAATTTTGCCCGCAAGAGCAAATACTTTTGTTCCCTTGCTCTGTTGTGTTCCCATAGCTCCGAAAGCGGCTCCGCCGTTTGCAATGATCCATGCAACATTTGCAAAAGTTTCTACATTGTTAATATTCGTCGGCTGCTGCCAGTATCCCTTTTCGGCAGGGAAAGGAGGTTTCAGCCTCGGCATACCTCTCTCACCTTCCAGAGAAGCGATCAGCGCCGTTTCTTCACCGCATACAAAAGCACCGGCACCAGCCTTAATTCTTAAATCAAAATCAAAACCGCTTCCAAAGATATCCTTACCCAGATATCCCTTTTCTCTGGCCTGTGCCATAGCGATTTCCAATCTATGTATAGCAAGTGGATATTCTGCACGACAATAGATGATACCTTCCGTAGCACCCATGGCGAATCCACCAATAATCATCCCTTCAATCAGCGAATGCGGATCTCCCTCCAGAACAGATCTGTCCATAAATGCGCCCGGATCTCCCTCGTCTGCATTGCATACAATATATTTATTTTTTCCAGGATTACCCTTAGCCGCATTCCATTTGAACCATGTGGGGAATCCTGCGCCGCCTCTTCCTCGCAGCCCTGCTACTTTTATTTCTTCAATGACTTCTTCCGGCTTCATAGATGTAACGACCTTTTTCGTTGCCTCATATCCGCCGACTGCCAAATATTCTTCTATATTCTCGGGATCAATTAATCCGCAATTTCTTAAAACAACTCTTTTCTGTTTTCCAACGAACTGACTGTCCACCTCTGAAATTACATACTCTACAGCAGGCTTTCCTCCGAGCAAGTGTTTTTCTACAATCTCAGCTACGATTTCTGGTTGAACCTTTACATATCTGGTCATACCGCCCTCGTCATCATAGACGTCAACAATCGGTTCTAAATAGCAAGTACCAACACATCCTGTGATTCCTACTTTAATATTCAAATTCTTCTCGGCAATCTGCCTTTCGAATTCATCCGCTGTTTTTTTAGCTCCTGTCGCTACGCCACAGCTTCCCTGTCCTACTATTACCTTCATCCTTTATTTTCCTCCTATGCCCTTGCCTGAATGTCCGCAAGAACTTTCTTTACGCTGTCTTTTGTCAGATTTCCAAAGGTTTCATCCCCCTCGGCACTCTGAATCATCATAACAGGTGCAAGTGAGCAGCAACCCAGACATGCCACATTGTTTAAAGTGAAAAGGCCGTCTTCCGTTGTTTCTCCATCGTGAATATTCAGATATTCACAAACTGCTTCTTCTATCAGATCTGCGCCGTTTACATGACAGGCCGTACCCTTGCACAGCATGATCAAATACTTGCCGATCGGCTGCAGCCTGAACTGTGCATAGAAAGTCGCAACTCCATAAATTTTAGCCGGCTTTATTCCGGTCTGCTGTGAAATATAATTGATTGCGTCTATGGATAAATATCCATAAATGTCCTGTGCCTTCTGCAAGATCGTAATCAAGCTTCCCGGCACTTTCCCATACTTTTCCAAGACCGGTGCCAGTTCCTTAAAGTCGGCAGTACCGCTTGGTTCGTGTAAGCCACAATTTTCACACATAATAATCCTCCTATTTATTATTGCATTGTAAATACACTAATTATAATTAAAAACAGGCTTTATATCAAGACCTATTCACTTTTTATCTTCTTCCAGACTAAACTTTTCCGAAGATTCTTTTTCTGCAAAAAACTTTTTGAAATCTACTTCCATAATAAAAATACCCACAAGCATCAGCGCCGCACCCCAATAACCTCTCGGCAATAACCGCTCTCCTGCAAAAAAGAAAGCTGCTATGGCTGCGAATACCGGTTCCAATGCAAAAATAACGCCCACATGGGTCGCTGAGGTGTATTGCTGTGCCACCACCTGTACAATAAAGGCAACACCTGTACAAAATATCGCCAGAAAAAGCATGGCGGCCCATACCCCCGGACTGCCTGGCAGAACCGGTGTTTCCAGAACAACAGATAAGACCAGCATATAGGCTCCTGTGAAACCCAACTGATACACGCCCAACTGAAAAGCCTGAACTTCCTCATGATGCACCGCTTTATCCGCCAGGATCAAATCCACTGCATAGGCAAAAGCACCCATAATGCAGAGGATATCTCCCAGAGCCGGTTTAAAGTTTCCATCCAAGGTCATTAATCCGATACCTATCAAACACAGAATCAGAACAAGAATCAATTTTTTCCCCGGAGCCTCTTTCTTGAGGATAAACGTCAGTATTGGTGTAATAACTACGGTCAAGGCGCATAAGAACCCCGCATTAGATAAGCTGGTGTACATAACGCCGTAAGTAGCCCCTATATATACCAGTACCAAGGTTGCGCCAATCAGCGCACTGTATTGAAGCGTCGGTTTATTTACATGCCTCAGCTTTGGAAAAGCCAGAAGCATGGCCGCAAAAAATGCGATCAAGAACCGGTACGCATTTAGCGTAAGCGGACCGATTTCCTTCAAACAAACCGCCATCAGTAAATAAGACACACCCCAGCACAGGGTTACTATTAATAACATTAAATCTGCTTTTACCTGCTTGGACATCTGCATCATTCCTCCTAAATCTGTGCTATAAAAAGTTCGAGAGCCAAATTTTGTTCCAGTATGCCCGTCTTTATATTTCGATCGATCTCATAGACCTTAGTCAATATTTTTTTCAGGCGGCCTACTGAATATTTTCCGGCAAAAGACATGGCTTTTTTTATTCTGAACTCATGAATTTTGAGTATGCCCTGCATCTGCTTCTGGTTCTTTCCTTCCTCCAGCATCTCCTTTACCTCCAAAATCGTCTCGAACTGAGAGGCAATCAAAGAAAGGATCATATACAGATTTTCTCCTGCACCCAATAGAGAGTGAAGCAGAAGATACGCTTCATCCTTTCTTCCGATGCTGATCGCATCGAGCATAGCAAATACACTGGTTTCAAGGTTTCCTGAAACGGTCGCCGCCACATCCGACAGTAAAATCTCCGATCCCTCACTATAAGCAATGATTTTGCGAATATCGTTCTCCAGATTGTATAGGGTATAATCCGCCTCTTTATGAAAATATCCGCTGTTTTGTACGAATTGGCTTACAATAGAAGGCTTTATTGTTTTACCCGCCGATCTAAATCGTTTTTCTACAAAGGATTTTAATGCCCGCTCACTCAGCGCTGTAAAATCATAGATCTGCCCCCGTTCATGGATTGCCTTAAAAAGCTTCTTTCTCTTATCGGCACCGTTCGCCGTAAAAATCAATAAACAGCCTTCCGGCAGATGCTTTACATACTCGGCCAGGTCATTTTCCCCTCCTTCCGTGAACCCTTTCATTTTAGAGCCTTCCAGCAAGGCAAAATCTCTCACGATGACGACTCTTTTCTCCGACATCATGGTAAAGGTCTCACAGGCCTCTTTAATATCGTCTAACGTGATTTTTTCATCCTCCAGAACGGACAGATCCAATTCCTTACAGGCGGGATTAATATATTGATCAACGATCTGTTCACAAGACCAGTGTACCAGATATTGTTCCCTGCCAAAAAGTGCGGCCACAGGCCCCACTTGGTCCGACTTTAAATCTTTCGCTATGGTTTGAAATGCATGTTCTTTTTCTGTCTGTTTATATGGATATGCCATTTTAGAACTCCCGGAATCAATTTGGTTTTTGTTAGTGAATGGAATCATTATACCATTTTTTTGTGTTAAATCATAGTATGTATTTTAATATTGGAGCCCTTCTCGATCTCGATTCCGACAGCACCTTGCCGGTCATTTCTATAGACCTTTTTACACATGCTTTCCAATCGCTCCACCGTTGTTTCATGAGGATGTCCATAGGTGTTTTTGCCTACCTGTATCACGGAAATCTCAGGTCTGACCGCTTCCAGAAACTCTTCTGAGCTTCCGTATCTGCTGCCGTGGTGAGCTACCTTCAAGATGTCTGCTTTCAATTCATTCTCCGAACTGTCTTCTAGTAGAAGCCTTTCTCCATTGGTATCCATATCACCCGTCATGATTACCGAAACCCCCTCCAAGGTTACTTTCATGACCAGACAGGAAGCATTTTCATCTTTTTCATCCCCCATCAGTTCGACATATTGTTCTTTCGTTTGTTTACGGGGATACAGCACCTCTATTTCCAGCTCTTTCCCTACTTTAAACGTTTGACCCTTTGTCAGATACATAAAATTCTCTGGCGAGACGCCGGTTCTTTGTTCTATCTGATCCGCAAGGAGTTGATTTCCTTCATACATTCCTATCTTTTTTACAGGAATTTCTCTGGCTAATGTATAAAGTCCGCCTGCGTGATCGGTGTGGAAATGGGTTATAAGAGCCAGATCAATTTTCTTCACGCCGTTTTTTAAAAGATAAGGCAGAAGTGTTTTTTTACCCACATCATATTGGCTGCTGCCTCCGCTGTCGATCAGTACAGCTTTCCCTTCCGGGGTTTTGATCAACAGACAATCTCCCTGCCCCACATCCACAAAAGTCATCTGTACCCGTTCAAATCCGTCCTTTAACGAAT
This sequence comes from Aminipila luticellarii, assembly GCF_004103735.1. Lineage (NCBI taxonomy): Bacteria > Bacillati > Bacillota > Clostridia > Peptostreptococcales > Anaerovoracaceae > Aminipila > Aminipila luticellarii. The sequence continues at coordinate 1,569,114 of NZ_CP035281.1, forward strand.
TTCCAAAAATAAGTGCGGTGCAAATGACAAGCACCAGAAGCCTTTCAATATATTTATACTTTTTTCTTTGCCACAAAATCCGGTATATTTCAGAGGATATAAAAAATAGAACGCCGTAATATAAAAAGACAGACCACAAGGGAGGGCTCACCATGTATCTATACGAAATTTTATTTATAAAAAATATATTATTTATAAAAATCAGAAGTTTACAAAAGAATTCAGTTAAAATCCCTGTTATTTGAAACAATGCATTCAAGGCCTCCAAAAGGAGTCCGGTATCCGGCACCAGCGAGCCCAGCATGGAAAAAAGCAGCAGCAGCATACCCAATGGAATCAACCATCCGGATAGAAAGGCCACCGGTATATTGACCAGAAAAGAACTAAGGGAAAAATAATTGAATACATAAGCCGACACAGGAACCATTCCCGCCTGAATGGACAGAACAGCCGCAACCGATTTACTCCATATCCGCATGGCAGCGGGAGTCAGAACAGCCAGTGAAAAAATAGCTAAAAAAGATAACTGAAAACCCAGATTTAAAAGGTTCATAGGATTTACAAACAGCATCCCTGCCATGGTAACGGCTCCCGAGGTGAGCATATCATACCGGCAGTACATATATTTCGAAAGCATATTCAAAAGAATCATGAAGAAGGCTCTCATCACCGTAGGAGAAAAATTGGATAGAGACGCATAAAAAAACAGCACGAAAATAATGAGCCCATAGACCCTTCTATTTCGTTTTCGTCCAAACAGGGCATGGATGCACATATAAAGACAGCCCACATGCAGACCGCTTACCGATAATACATGGCAAATGCCATTTTTCTGAAAGGTCTCATACAGCTCGTCGTCTATCCCCCCGTTATCGCCAAATATTAACCCCATTAACAGTCCTGTAGTTTCGTCGTCAAACAGACTTTGTAAATTAGCCTTAAAGGTGTGCTTGATTTTGGATATGCCGTACAGATAGGAATGGTATACCTGATTTGATACCTGAATGTTTTCCGGCTTTACGGCAAGGATGACTGAAATGTTTCTGGTTTTTAGATACATCCTGTAATCAAAGGTCTTGGGATTCCTTCTGGGAGCCGGAAGCTGTATAAAGCCCGAAATCTGCACCTTTTGACCTTGAAATGTATAATATTGCGGGCAGGGGCCATATACACTGACCAGCACCCGTTCTTCCTTCTTTAGAGTTCCTGCTCCTTCCAGTTCCTGCACGACCAGGGTCAGCTTGTGGTCTTCTTCCTTTTTTTCTGCGGCTGAAACCACCTTTCCGCACAGCGTCACAAATTCTCCCTGATGTTGTTCTAAAGTCCCCGTTTTCTGCTCCTGCCAGCCGTACTGCGCTGCTCCAAGAAGACTCAATAAGATTGCAATCAAATACAGGCAGAAATTTTTCTTGCTCCATCTAAGCCTGCCCTTTTTGTACCCGTATAGAGCCGCAATCCCCACCCCTGCTATACAGGCTGCCACTGTGCAGAGAATCAAAGGATTTGGTTTTAAAAAAAATTCTGCGGCCATTCCCAATATATAGGAACCGCAAAGAAAAGCTGTCGGCCTCCTCAACGTAAACCTCCTAAAAGGCCATTATTTATAATCCCAAACTTATTTTACCATATTTTTACATTTAATCCACCTTATTTCTTAAAATTATCCATAATTTTATAAATTCTTTTGCCTTTTATTCCATCTATGCTATAATAAAATAGAGTTTTTGTATGGTGAGGCAGGTGATATTTTGTCAGACAAGTTCAAGGATACGAATGAAACAAATGAAGATAAATTACGAAAAATAGATGAATTCTTCAATCAATTTGAAGAAAAGACCAATGATAATTCTTCTTCAAACATTGAAGAATTTCTTTCAAAATTTAACGAAATAGAAAAGCAGGAACAAGAAAATAAAGCTGAAATGGAGATCAGACGGCAGACTCGTATGGACAGGCTCAATGAAAAGAAAACCAAAAAGAAAAAAGACTTTTCGTTCGGCCGCAAAGCCCCATCTGATTCTGCGAACGAGGAAAACATTATGGGAAAAACTACAGACAGTACAAAGAAGAAACACAAGCACAGGCTAAATCTAAAGAAGTTTTTTTTGTTTTTAGCCGGGCTATGTGTATTGGGTGGTATCGTTATGGGTATTTTAACCATCACCATTATTGCGGATGCACCTAAAATTAATCCGAACAACATTTATTCGCTTCTGAGTGAAAGTTCAACCTTATACGATGATGAAGGAAATGTGATCGATAATTTGACCTCATTTTCTGCTGAGGGAACCCGGACCAATGTAAAATACAGTGACCTACCGCAAAATCTGGTGGATGGCTTTGTGGCTCTGGAAGATAAAACGTTCTGGGATCACCACGGCTTTAATTTTGTGCGTATAATCGGTGCGATAAAGGACAGCTTTACTACCGGAAAAATAAGCGGAACCAGTACGATTACCCAGCAGCTCGCCCGAAACTTATACCTGTCGGAAACGAAATCAGACCGTACTCTGACGCGAAAAATTAAAGAGGCTTATTATACCGTATTATTGGAAAGACATTTGACCAAAGAAGAAATTTTAGAAGCATACCTCAACACCATCTACCTCGGTTACAATTCATACGGAGTTCAGGCGGCTTCTCAAGCCTATTTCGGAAAGGATGTCAATGACTTAGATCTGCTGGAATGTGCATCGCTGGCAGCTCTTCCGCAGGCACCGGACTCTTATGCACTGATTAAAAAGATTTATCCTGAAAACATTGCGAATCCCAACGATAAAAATATTCTGCTAAAAGGCGATGTTTTCTATTATGTATACAATAATATCTCTGAAAACCGAAGAGAGACCTGTCTGGAATTCATGAACAAGCAAGGCTTTATTTCAGATTCAGAGCTTTCCGATGCTTTGGCAGACAATCTGAAGGATCATTTGAAACCAAATCCAAGTTCGGGATCAGAGATATCCTCTTACTTTGCAGACTATGTGGTTCAGCAGGTGGTAAACGCACTGGTTGAAGAATCCGGCAAATCCGAAGAGGAAGCGAACCAGATGATTTATACAGGCGGATTGCAGATTTATACCACGATGAATTCCGATATGCAGCGAATCGCCGAGAATGAATTCTCAAAGAACAAGAATTTCCCCGGCGTGGCTCACCTAAAAAAGGATAAGAGCGGAAACATTGTCAGCGACTCAGGCAGTATCCTGCTGTACAACTATGCTAATTATTTTGAACCGGACGGCAGTTTCATTCTGAATTCCAACGAATATGAAAAGAATTCGGACGGTTCCCTTACAATCTTTAAAGGAAAAAGATTAAATATCAGCAAAGTGGAGTTTCAGGGAAAGACAGACTACAATCTGGATTATAAAAAAATGTATACGGTGGATGACGGCATATTCTACAGTATAGACGGCGGATTTGTCTCCATCCCCGCGAAGTACAAGACCAGAGATGCGGACGGCAATTTGATCTTATCCAGTGAACTCTTTACGGATATGCCAAAGGTGTTTAAGTCTACATCCAAAGGCTTAGTCATATCCAGCGACTACAACACTCTTGGACAGAAGGTCGTACAGCCTCAATCTGCCATGGTCATTTCCGACCCGTCAGACGGCTCCATCAAGGCCATGGTGGGCGGCAGAAATACCATCGGAAGACTTCTGTTCAACAGGGCGACCAGCACCAGACAGCCGGGCTCCTCTATTAAACCCATATCGGTTTATGGCCCTGCTTTGCAGGCTTCCGCAGATGCGGCCGCCAGCGGAACTACCATGAAATTCAGCGACAGCGTGGGTGTTTCAAAACTGTTTGGCGATTATTTTACGGCAGCCAGTGTGATCGACGACTCCCCTCTTACGATTCAGGGAAAACAATGGCCGAAGAACTGGTATTCCGGTTATAAAGGCTTATGTACCTTAAGAACATCGATTGAACAGTCCATCAATGTCAATGCGGTAAGAATACTCCAGCAATTAGGCATACCAAAGAGTGTGTCCTTCTTGAAGGAGGTTGGGGTTTCCACTATTATTGAATCGGGCAATGCCAATGACATGAATATAGCCGCACTTGCTTTGGGCGGTATGACAAAGGGAATTTCTCCTCTTGAAATGTCCGCTGCTTACAGCACCTTTGTCAATGACGGTAAATATTCCGAACCAATGGCCTTTACAAAGGTAACCAATAATAAGGGAGAGCTTCTGATAGAAAATTCTCCGCAGACAAAGCAGGTGATGGATCCGGGCGTAGCCTTTATTATGAGGGATCTGCTCCGAAGCGTCGTCACCCACGGAATCGGCTCGAAGGCTGCCATTTCCAATCAGCCGGTTGCCGGTAAGACCGGTACTACTACAGATAACTACGATGCCTGGTTTGTGGGATTTACCCCGCAGTATTCCGCCGCACTTTGGATCGGTAACGACGTCAATATCGAACTGAGCCAGGGCAGTACGGCCGCGGCAAGGCTCTGGAGCAATATTATGAGTCAGGTATGTGCGAAAATCCCAACTGCAACGTATCATGCCAAACCGAGCAATGTTATCAGCCTGACTATTGACACGAAAAGCGGAAAACTTCCTTCCTCTCTAAGCGCGCTGGATCCAAGAGGAACGCTGCGCACGGAGTATTTCATCAAAGGAACGGAACCAACGACTACAGATAACGTTCACACCTACGTGACCGTCTGCTCCGAAACAGGATATTTGGCAACACCATCCTGTCCTTCTACCAGAAAGGTAGTAGGCGTAAAGCGGCCTTATACAGTCAATCCGATTGTGGGTGATATTGGGTACGAAGTACCTCACGGCTATTGTAATATCCACAATCCGGATCCGAGCAGGTATCCGGTAGGTTCCGGCAGCAAATCAAACTTTACCGGCATTCCGTCTCAGGGCGATGACACGGAAACAAACGGTGAAATGCCGTCCAATAACAATACGGGCACCGGCAATTCAAACGGAACCGGAAACGGGACTACGTCTCCCAATAATAATAACTCTTCCGGAAACGGAAACAATAACGGGAATGGGAGCGGAAATGGCAATACGGATCAAAACGGAAACAGTACGGTGCCAGACTGGCTGATTCCGCATTAAAATGGGTTTCATTCAACCTTTCCTATATAGAAATTATGACATAAAAAAACCGGCTCTTACGAACCGGTTTTTTTATACTCTTTTGTAGCTGCATTTTTATTTGCAGTCATAGATAATGGGCAGATTTCTGATCTGAACATCCGAGATAGAATTCATCACCTCATAGCAGTGGTTTTGCAGGAAATTATCCGTACCTCTGACGATTTCCTGCCGATTTAATTCCTGCCTGATCTCAATGCATATATCCTCAATCAAATTTACTTTTTGAGCCGTATTTTCCGGAATGTCGGAAAGCAGTATCAGCCTCTCTAATCTTTCTTTTACGCTGCGTCCCAGGAGCGGCAGCTCGTTCATACCTCTGAACATCCATTTATAAAACGGCATGTATTTTCGGTTAAGCAGGTATACTGCTGAAGAAGCAGACTGTACAAATTCACCACAGGCCATATACGCGGCAGCAAACTCTCCCCGTTTCATGCAGCGCTCATAATTATACTGTCCGGCTTGTGACATCACAGCCATTCTGGCGACCAGCTTCTTTAAAAAAATATCCTTTGGATAAAATTTCAGTAATTCATTTCTGATTTCTGTAAATTCACCCAGGGGATCTTCGAATACCTTTCCATTGAGCGCCGTACATAAACTGCTTTCGGGAATCAGCATCCACTGCACGTTCGTTTTCGGGACACCCGGGCATCCGATATATTTTTTATAAAACTCGTTGAGATTGAATACACCGACCCTGCCCTGTCCTTCGAAGGTCTCCATGCGGTGCTTTCCTTCAAAGGTTTTAGGAAGGTTCTCATAAGCCTGATGCATCTGAGACCCGATCGCTCTATAAATTTCTTCCGGCAGCCAAATGCAGAACCCCGGTCCGAAATCGTGATCCTCTGAAATCTCATCGTCAAAGCCAAGGCACTCCGACCCCTCTCCTACCAATCCGACCGCCGCATATTTTTCATATTCGGGGAACTGATTATGTATCATACTTCTTCCGTAGGCTTCATAGTATGCTTTTGACAATTCCAATCCTGTCATCCTCATATTTTACTGATCCTTTCTTCCACTTTATCCGCCATAGCATTGCACTCGTCTCTTTTAGACGGGATCTCCGCCTTATCATATACCTGTGCCAAATTTCTGCAAATGGACGCATAGGATATGTTTTCTCCATAATGTTCTCTGACCAGATCCAAAGCCTGCTCAAAATATTGAATGGATAACGTGTAATTACCCGTATGGTAATACAATTCCCCCAAAGCGCTTAGGGTCGCGGCATAGTGTGGGTTCAGCCTGCCCTCCTGATTTTTAAAGATCTTCTCTGCTGTAAAGAGATTGCGTTCCGCCTCGTGATACCTTTTCTGCTTCAAGTAAATACAAGCGAGAGAGGTACAGCTGGTAGCCATCTCTATGGGAAAATCCGGCAGTGTCTCAATAATCCTTAAGGACTTCTCTGCGTTGAATTCTGCCTGAGTCAGTTCATTTAATTCATCGTATACATGGCTTATATTATTATATAAAGCAGCCAGCCTGTAATCATTACTCAACCCGCATTTTTCAAAAATTTCAGCAGCTTGCTCATAGAGCTTTAAAGCTTCTCTGTTACTTTTTGAGGCGGCATATACACTGGCCAGATTTAGCAACGTGGTTCCGTACTGCTCCGTATTTTCCAGGTTTAGCAGCTTAACAGCCTGAGCGGCTATCGAATAGGCATTTTTGGCTTCCTCAAATCGGCTCGTTACCCGATAGATTCCTCCCAGTTCATTGGCAATCGCCAAAAGTGCCGGGACATTACCTTCTTCCTGAGCCTTCTGCATCCATTCCAGAACAAAATCCTCCGCTTCTTTGATGTTACCCTTTTTAAAAATCAAATCCAATTCTTTAAAAAATACATTTAAATCCATATCTTCATCCAATCTATTTATCAACCGAGTGTTTACCTTATAATTTGTTTTCTGCATCCTCTATGGAACGATAACCGTACATTTTTACCATGGTGTCCCGCACCATCAGAGCCAGATTCTTTCCTGCCGCTCTATTTTCCCGTACATAATCCAAATAAAGCTTCAAGGTGTTTTTTGAATAGGTCTTTAATTCCCCTTTGGCATAGGTTTCCACTGAGGTAAACCCGGATGCATCTCCTCCGGCTTCAATGGGCCTTCCTGCACGGGCCAGTTTTGGATATTGATCCGCCAGCTCCTTTTCACAGTCCACCATATACCACGAAATTTCCTCCACCATGTTCATAGCCTCTAAATCCAGTACCGGCATATGGGATTCCAGCTCCCGTTTGTAATATAGGGGATCCGTAAATTCCATCATGAACGCATACTTTTCCATAACCAGATTTCTGCCATGGCTGATGGCTTCTTCCGTATCGTTTGCATAGCTTTTTATCATGAAATCGTTCCATGCGCTATACTGGCTGAACCGCATAATATGAAAGGTGTTCCAATCATCCTGACAGCCAGCTCTTCCGCCTATGTTATGAACCTTCTGAAACATGTCCCATTCCTTCTGTATAATGTCTTCAACCGCTTTTAATCTTTCTTCCTCATCTTTAAATCCAAACATTTTATTCCCTCAATTCAAAATCTTTTTACTTAGTTATATCTTACCACCATATGTTAATTTTGTAACTACAATAATTTTAAGGGCGTTATATTTTAATAAAATCAGTATCATAAAAAACTATGAATCAACGACTCATAGTTTTTTATCAAAGGCAGAAAAGGCAAAAGTATCGTTACCGGATTGACTTCGGATTAAACAGAACGGCTATGATATATCCGAACACAATGGCAACAGTAACCCCGGCCGCCGTATCCTTTACCGCTCCCGTTACAGCCGCAAGAAATCCGTCCTTTGCCCCCTCCATTGCTCCCTTAGCCAAAGCATAACCGAATCCCGGCAGCGGCACCGTCGCACCGTTACCCGCTAAATCGACCAAAGGCTGATATAAATTCAATGCTTGAAGTACCGCTCCTGAAACAACAAAAATAACTAATACTCGTGGAGCGGTCAGCTTCGTCGTATCCAGCAACACCTGACCGATCACACATATAATTCCGCCTATTAAAAAGCAATAAAAATAATCCATACTACTCTCCCTCCTTGCAGGTTTCAATGCATACAGCATGAGCAATTCCCGGTATGGACTCCCCTTGCCCCGGGCTGATAGTAGAAAGCAATGCGCCTGTAGAAATTAAAAGCACTCGGTTCAGTTCTCCTTTTTTCATTCTCTTGTACACATATCCGGTAAACACACTTGCCGAACAGCCGCATCCGCTTCCGCCCGCATGGGTATCCTGCTCCTTTTCGTAAATCATGGCACCGCAGTCATCGTAGCAATTCACCAGATCCTTTGCCGGTATTCCGGCATCCGAAAGTAAATCCACAGCAATTTGTTTTCCGATATGCCCCAAATCCCCGCTTAAAATCATATCATAATCGGAAAGCTGTCTTTTGGTATCCTCCAAATGATTCAGCACGGTATCCACAAAGGCAGGTGCCATAGCCGCCCCCATTTGATTGGAATCCTTCATTCCCGTATCAATGATTTTGCCCAAGGTGCCATGGGTGATGCAGATTTTCTTTTCCGTAACCGGACCACTGTTTCTGTTATCTATAATCAGCGGTTTTTGCTCCTCTATTTGCTGTTCATCGGCGGAAAGAAGAATAGATCCGGCTGCGGTTGCTGTCCACTGGGCGGAAGGAGGTCTTTGATTTCCATGCTCAAGAGGCATTCTGAACTGTCGCTCTGCGGTGCAATAGTGGCTGGAAGCTCCGGCGATAATATTGCTTGCATACCCTCCGTCAATTAGAACGCTTCCCATTAACAGACTTTCTGCCATGGTAGAGCAGGCTCCATAAAGGCCGATAAAAGGAATCTGCATGTCACGCGCCATAAAAGCGGAGGACATTAATTGATTTAACAGGTCTCCGGTCAAGATGGCGTCGATTTCCTTCGGATTTTTCCCTCCTCTGTTTATGGCCATTTTTACGGCTTCTTTCAACATCTTACTTTCGGATTTTTCCCACGTTTTTTCTCCAAAGGTATCCTCTTCTAAAACCATGTCGAACCATTTTCCAAGAGGGCCTTGACCTTCTTTTACCCCTACTATGGAACCTCCGCTTGCAATAACAGGCTTGTTTAAAAAGGCTAAAGTCTGTTTCCCCAATTTATTCTTCGCTTTATTACATGTCATTCCTTTATATCTCCTTAAAAAAATCTATAGACTGCCCAATAAATCATTCCAATGATAGTTGCCGCACTGATGCCGCATACCAGTACAGGTCCTGCCAAGCTGAAAAGCTTGGAGCCTACGCCCAATACCAGACCTTCCTTTTTATATTCAATCGCCGGTGCCACCATGGAGTTTGCAAATCCGGTAATCGGCACGATCACGCCCGCTCCGGCAAATTTAGCGATGGTATCAAAAATGCCTATTCCGGTTAAAAGCTGCGCTGTACAGATCAGTATAATCGTCACGAAGCTTCCTGCCGCCTGCTTATCCATACCACTTCCCTCAAAAGAATTATTTATAAGAAGGGCAACAACACAAATCGCTCCCCCTGAAAAAAAAGCTTTTACACAATTTGCAAAATATTTTGGTTTCGGTGTAAATTGATCCGCATACTTTTCATATGCTTTTGCTGTGGCCTTTTTTTTCTGCTGATCCTTGTTTTCCATCTGTTTTTCCTCCACATTCTCACTGTTCTGTTATAGTATTTCCCGGATTTTTTAATTTACACATAAACGAAACTTTCAGCTTTTGTGGTATAATGATTCCAAAGATTGGAGTCGATAAAGGAGAACTTGAAAAATGAACAAAAATCACATAATTTTGGCATCTTCCTCCCCACGGCGTATTGATATCATGCATCAGCATGGCATTCATCCGGTGATTATACCTGCTAACGTGGATGAAAGCATTCCGGAAGGAGCGGATATGGAGGATGCGGTGATGTATCTCGCCTTAAAAAAAGCGCTGTTTGTAGAAGAAAAAATTCGAACGGAAGAAAAGGAACAAGATAAAAATTCAGTAATTATCGCAGCGGATACGGTGGTATATAAAGACCGAATCATTGGCAAACCAAAAGACAGACAGGATGCTTTTGAAATTCTGTGGAGTTTAAAAGGAAAAATGCATGAGGTAGCCACTGGTGTATGTATTTTACAAGCCGGAACGACCATCCGGCACTGTTTTTGTGAAATTACAAAGGTTTTTTTCAAAGATTTTACAGAAGAAGAATTAAACGCGTATTTAGATACGCCGGAACCCTATGATAAAGCGGGAGCTTATGCCATTCAGGGAGCCTTCGCCCAATACGTGGATCATATTGAAGGAGACTTGAACAATGTGATCGGTTTCCCTTGGGATCGGATACAGCTTGAGTTTGACCGTATTCTAGGATAAAGCTTTCCAAAAGCTTTTGATCTCGCCGTGCAGGCACAGAGAACATAAAAACCCCCTTTACTGCTATTGTCCAGTAAAGGGGGTACCTATCAGCTTAGCCGAGGGGTCACTTTTTCTTTCAATTATCTTGGTTCATAGGAAATGGCTTCGGCCGGACAGACTTCCACGCATACTCTGCATCCGGTACATTTTTCACCATCCACAATATAGTATTCTTTTCCTCTGGATATGGCTCCGAATTTACAATTTCGTTTGCATCCGCCGCAGCCTATACATTTTGTTCCGTCTATATTTGCAACATATCTTCCACCTGTCTCGTTCATACCCATCTTTTCCTTTCCGTATGTATTATGTTATATTATATACCCTGCGGATGGAAAAACAATCTATTATTTATGAACAATTTCAGCAGCCATCTTAACGAGTATGGTTTCATCTACCATACCATCGGAGCTGAGAAGTCGGTAGCACATGCCATCTTCACTCCATGCAAGCTGCTGCATGGGATTGATCTCCACTTTATCCGAACCATATGTTGTGAAGATGTATTTCCCGCTGGCTTCGTCAGCCTTATCCTGCTCCGTCATAGTATAATCGGCCGGAACAAATTTATACATATCACTATAATATGTTCCTTCTACTGCTGAAGTAATCTTTACGGCTTTCCCAGCTTCCTTTCCTTCCTCGGATTCCGGCAATATACCATTTTCTACATAAAGGCTTATACTTGAATCTTCATTTTTATAATACAGACTTACGCTCTTCACTGTCTTTACTTTACTTCCGTCTTCACCGTTTGCCGTAACTTCTCCGATTCCGCCCTTTTCAAACACATATCCGCCTGGCAGTTCACTTACATACTTTGGAACAAATCCGGCTTTATTTTTTACCTGATTCTCAGTCGGAAAGGTTGTAAAGGTACTGTTCGTGCCGTGTCCGGTATAGCTGGTAATCTTTACTGCCGCAAAACAAGTGGCTGTCGTCAACACTAATATCAGACATGCGATCAACATTCCTCTGGTTCTTTTAGTTGCTTTGATATTCATATTATTTACCCCCATTTTTCTACTTTTTATCTTTCTGCTAATCTGCAGAAACATATCCTCTGAAGAAGCAATTTTATCCGTCTCTGCATATAGCGCTATTCTCAGCCTATCCTCAAACTTTTCCAATGACTTCATGATGTTTTCCCTCCATTTTATAGATTTCGTTAAACTCGATGCTCTTTTTTAGATTTTTTCTGGCTGTATGGAGTCTTGATTTTACTGTTCCTTCAAAACACCCCATGATTTTGGCAATTTCAGATACGGAAAAATTATTATAGTAATAGAGAAGTACGGTGGTCTTTTGCTTTATATCCAGCTGCTTTACCGCTTCCATCAACTGTCTGGATTCTTCCTTATCCATAATCTCTCCTTCTACTAAATTGGTATGTTCTGTTTTCCCAAACTCAAATATATTTTCGACCGGTACAGCTGTTTTTTCTTTCGCAGACATTTTCCATGCAAGCCTTGTCAACGTTCTGAAAAACCAGGTTTTAAAGCTTTCGGGATCCCTCAATGTCATAATTTTAAAATAGCATTGTATAAAAGCCTCTTGTGCAATATCATCTGCCAATGACCTGTTGTTTGTAATTAAGTAGGCCGTTCTTACTGCTCTATCTTTGTACAGATTAAATAATTCCTCAAAAGAAGACGTATCCCCTTTTTGCAGTCTTGTAACAAGCTCTGCACTATTGTCTACCATTCTGATCTCCTTTCCGTGTACACATATATAAGAGGCTTTTCATTTAGAATCGGTTCATAAAAAGTAATAAAAAAATGGAAATAACGAAGCAAAAAAACTGCCCTGTAAACAGAGCAGTTTTGAGTCATTATTTTATTTTGGTTTTTAACTGTTTTTATTTGGTTGATGCATCGTAAAGAGCTTCTGCATTATCCCACTCAGCAATGATTTCAGGAATGACCTTATACAGGTCTCCGCAAATTGCATAGTCAGCAATTTCCATCATAGGAGCGTCTGGATCTTTGTTGATAGCAACAATGATGTCTGAAGTCTGCATACCAGCTAAATGCTGAATTGCTCCGGAAATACCGCAAGCGAAGTAAATCTTAGGCTTTACAGTAGTACCAGTCTGTCCAACCTGGTGAGAATGATCAATCCATCCAGCATCAACAGCTGCTCTGGAAGAACCGACAACACCGCCGACCTTATCGGCGAACTTCTTGATCAGTTCAAAACCGGAAGCGTCTCCTAATCCTCTTCCGCCGGAACAGATGATATCAGCATCTGTCAAGGATACCATTTCTTTGGCTGATTTAACAACTTCTAAGATCTGAACATGGATATCATCCTTAGAAATCTCAGGCTTGAATACAATTAAAGTACCCTTTGCTCCTTCAACCTTATCTCTCTTCTGCATTACGCCAGGTCTTACAGTGGACATCTGAGGTCTGGTTCTTGGGCAGATGATAGTAGCCATTAAGTTACCGCCGAAAGCAGGACGAGTCTGCTTGATTCCTGTGGAAGGATCCGTAGGATCCAATGTGGATGTATCTAATGTCGTATTCTTCTTCGCATATTCGATGTAGCTTGATACTTTAACATCCAGTCTGGTACAGTCCGCTGTAAGACCGGTGTTGCATCTGGCCGCAATTCTTGGAGCTAAGTCTCTTCCGATGTGAGTAGCACCGTAAAGAACGATTTCCGGCTTGTATACCTGAATAGCGTCAGTGATAGCCTTTGCATAAGCATCTGTTGTATACTGCTTCAAAAGCGGATCTTCGATCAGAATTACTTCATCTGCACCATATGCATAGCATTCTTCAGTTAGGTGTGCAACACCGTCGCCAACAACAACTGCGCATACTTTCGTATCGTCGCTGATTTCTTTAGCAAGTCTGTAACCTTCTCCGATCAATTCAAGAGCAACGTTCATTAACTTTCCGTCTCTCTGTTCAGCAAATACCCAGATATTTTTATAAGCGCTTAAGTCAACAACTTCATCTCCGCCTGTATTTTCAATAGCATCGAACGGGCATTTTGATATACAAACTTTACATGCCGTACACTTTTCATTGATTACAGCTAATTTTCCATCCATATCGATTGCATCGAACGGACATGCTTTGATACAAAGTTTACAGCCTTTACATTTATCTTTAATTACTTGAATAGCCATTGTTTAATTCCTCCTCCTTTTCTAGATTACATGCTTACCTTTTAGATTAACTAAAAGCTTCTTTGCAACATCATTTACTGTATCACCTTCAATGGTAATACCCTTACCCTTTGGAGCAGGAGTAAATGAACGGAATACGTTTGTAGGAGAAGCTTCCAGACCAACCGTAGTTAAATCTACTTCTATATCCCTTGCGTTCCAAACCTTTATTTCCTTTTCACCGAAGATGCCCTTCATTGACATGTATCTAGGATTGTTTAATTCCTTAATCGTTGTAAGCATGCAAGGAGTCTGAAGCTTAATCATTTCATAACCATCTTCTAACTGTCTCTTAACAGTGATGTCCTTCATGTTCTTGTCCATTTTAAATTCTTCTACGTAAGTTACCTGAGGAATTCCCAGTTTTTCAGCAAGCTGAGGTCCAACCTGAGCAGTATCTCCGTCGATAGCCTGACGTCCTGCGAACATAAGGTCGAAAGGACCGACCTTTTTCACAGCAGCTTCAAGCGTATTGGAAGTTGCCCAAGTATCGGAACCGCCAACAGCTCTGTCGGAAACTAAAATACCTTCGTCAGCTCCTTTAGCTAAACATTCAAATAAAAGATCTTTAGCCTGCGGAGGTCCCATAGTGATAACTGTAATATGTGTGTCAGGATACTGATCCTTGATCTTTAAAGCCTCTTCTAAAGCGTTAGCATCGTCGTGATTCAAAATGCTAGGCACGCCGTCTCTGATAAGAGTTCCTGTCTTAGGGTTAATCTTAATAACGTTTGTATCAGGAACCTGTTTTGCGCATACGATAATCTTAAATGCCATTTCTATTTCCTCCCTCTTCCTTATTTACCAAATACTGATGCTGCGATTACGATCTTCTGAACTTCTGATGTTCCTTCGTAGATTTCAGTGATCTTAGCGTCTCTCATCATTCTTTCAACCGGGTAATCCTTCGTGTAACCATAACCGCCGTGTAACTGAACAGCCTTTGTTGTTACGTACATAGCCGTTTCCGCAGCAAATAATTTAGCCATAGCCGATTTAGGGCCATAAGCAAGATGTTTGTCCTTCATGTCTGCTGCCTGGTAAATCAGAAGTCTGGAAGCTTCAATACGAGTCTTCATGTCCGCAATTTCGAACTGAAGAGCTTCCATCTGAGATAATTTCTTACCGAACTGTTTTCTAGCTTTCATATATTCAACTGTTACATCGAATGCTCCCTGTGCAATACCTAAAGCCTGAGAAGCAATACCGATACGGCCTCCGTCCAGAGTAGACATGGCTACTTTAAAGCCTTCGCCAACATTGCCCAGCATTCTGTCAGCAGGGATTCTGCAATTCTGGAAGATAAGCTCTGTAGTGGAAGATGCACAGATACCCATCTTGTCTTCTGTCTTACCAATGGAGAAGCCTTCATCACTTTTCTCTACGATAAATGCAGAAATGCCTCTTGTTCCTTTTGATTTATCTGTCATAGCCATTATTACAAATGTTTCAGCATAACCGCCGTTTGTAATAAATACCTTAGCTCCATTCAAGATATAGTCGTCACCGTCTTTTACGGCTCTTGTCTGCTGACCGGCAGCATCTGTACCTGCATTTGGTTCAGTCAGACCGAATGCGCCTAATTTCTTTCCGGATAACAGGTCTGGTAAATACTTTTTCTTCTGCTCTTCTGTGCCCCATGCAAAGATAGGCCAGCAGCATAATGAAGTATGAGCAGAGCAGATAACGCCTGTTGATGCGCATACTCTTGATAATTCTTCTACTGTAATAGCGTATGAGATGTGATCTCCGCCAGCTCCGCCGTATTCAGTAGGGAACGGAATGCCAAGCAGACCGTAATTTGCCATTTTCTCAGCAGTTTCAACCGGGAATCTATGCTCCTGATCAATTTCAGCAGCTAACGGTTCAACTTCATTAACAGCAAACTCTCTTACCATTTTTCTTACAAATTCTTGTTCTTTCGTTAGTTGAAAGTTCATGTGTAAATGCCTCCTTAAATTATAATAATGGCGCACTTTAATATGAAAAAGTGACCTTTCTTTCGCTTATGTATTTGTGTTTCAACCTTTAATTTTCATAAGCTAATGTTAGTTAAATATATAACAGCATATACTATATATTTAACACCACTTCTTCTATATTTGCAAGCACTTTTTAGTACATTTCACGGCATTTATAGAAAATCATTTGTTTTCCGGTAATAATCGAAAAGTTCTGATAACTTAAAAGAAAAAACAGAGTAAAAAATCTTTACCCTGCCTTATATCCTTTACTTTTCACAAACCATCCGAATGTTTTCCAATACCCGCTTTTCTATGCGGGATACCTGCACTTGAGATATTCCCAATAAGTTGGCAATTTGCTGCTGCGTCATATCCCTGAAATATCGAAGTACAATGATTTTTCGTTCCTTGTCCTCCAGCTTTCCTATGATATTTTTTAAACAAATGACGTCTATCATCGTTTCCTCTGCGGACTCAAAAGGATTATTTCCTTCTGAACTATACTGTCTGGTACTTTCCGGGTCATCGATGCTTTGAAGATTGCACAGGGCGTCGTCCGCTTCCATGATCTCTAAGACCCGCTCCACGGGCAGATCCATTTCTGCCGCCAGCTCACTTAATTTGGGAGAGCTTCCGCTTCTGTAATAAAGCTCTTCTCTGGCCTGTTTCAGCCTTTTAATATCCATTTTCATCTGCCTGCTGATTTTGATTCTTCCATCATCTCTTATGTATCTTTTGATTTCGCCCAAAATCATCGGCACCGCATACGTAGAAAACATGACGCCATAGCTGGGATCAAAACGTTCAATGGATTTGAGCAATCCCATATATCCGATCTGAATCAGATCCTCCAGCTCATAGCCTGTACCGACATACTTTAAAGCCAGGCTTTTTACCAGGCCGGTATTTTGAGAGACCAGAAGTTCCCTCGCCTCTTCATCTCCCAATTTAGCCTTTTCTATCAAGGCATATGTATCTTCTTTTTTTATTGCAGTATAATTATAACTCATACCCTGCATCCAACCTCTTGATCATCAAGACCCTTGTTCCTTCTCCAAGCTTTGATGTCACTTCCACATGATCGGTAAAGCTTTCCATCACAGTGAACCCCATCCCCGCACGCTCCTCAGAGCTTCCGGTAGTAAACAGCGGTTCTCTGGCCTTTTCTATATTCTCAATTCCTACGCCGTTGTCTGCCACCGATATGACGAGTTTTCTGTTTTCATCGTAGCTGCATTCCACCGTAACGATTCCCGTGGGCTGGTTTTTATATCCGTGTATGATAGCATTGCTGACTGCCTCTGATACACTGGTCTTTATTTCTGCAATCTCCTCGATCGTGGGATCCAGCTCTGAGAAGAAGCCCGCTACCGCAGTCCTTGCAAAACTTTCATTTACAGACAGGCTCAAAAACTCTACTTTTATCTTATTTATCATTGCCTGACACCTCCCTCTGTTCTTCCATTGCTTGAAACTTTTCCAGCGCTTCATTTAAGCTTTCACAATATCTTATAATAGTAAAGATTCCTGCCATTTCTAATATTAATTTCACATATTTAGAGCATCCGATTATCAAGATTTCTCCGCCCTTTTCTTTTACCTTATTGTATCTTCCCATGACCACTCCTATACCGGAGCTGTCCATGAATTCCACCTTTGAAAAATCCAGAATAAGATTTTTACTTTTAAACGCCTCTATGGTTCTGTCTATTTCCTCTCTGGCCTGTGTTGCCTGGTGATGATCCAGATCGCCCACAATATTTACTATTAGAACATCATCTTTCATTTGAAAATCCAAATATGTCTGCATTACAAAACCCCCTCATACTCTTGCAAGCATTTCCAACAATTTCATTATAGTACTTGTGGAAGGGCTTGTCCTTAAGAGAATAAGGGGGTTTCATTCTATTTTTGTCGAAATCAATCCTGAGGAAAGATGCGGACAGTTTCTTTTGAGGCTATAGCTTTCTCAATCAGTGCTTCCGCATCCAGACGGCTCTCTGATTCCAATATCTTTTCAAGCTTAGGCTTTGTTGTGGGGTGCTTTGGCAGGAATACGGTGCAGCAATCCTCGTACGGCTGGATAGAGGTTTCAAAGGTGCCGATTTCCTGCGCCTTATCCATAATGTCTACTTTATCCATAGCAATCAGGGGTCTCATGACTGGCAGCTTCACAGAAGCGTCTGTCACGACCAGAGCTTCTGCGGTCTGGCTTGCCACCTGCCCTAAATTTTCACCGGTTATGAGCATCATGCAGCCGGTTTCCTCTGCCACGCGTTCCGCAATCCGCATCATAAAACGCCGTACTAAAATTGTGGTCTCTTCCTCCGGGCAATGCTGTACGATTTCCTCCTGAATCGGCAAGAGGTTGATCACATGCATTTTAAATCTTCCGCAGTAGGTCGCTACAATGCTTGCCAGCTGTTCTACCTTTTCCTGGGCTCTCTCACTGGTATACGGATAAGAGTGGAAATGAACCGCTTCGATCAGCATCCCCCTCTTGGCCATCATCCAGGCCGCTACCGGCGAATCGATTCCGCCCGACAGCAGAACCAAGCCTTTTCCGTTTGTCCCCAACGGCAGTCCGCCAAACCCGGATATCTTCTGTTCGTAGATATAAGACTTCTCTCTTCTGACATCTACAAATAATAAGCAATCCGGATGATGCACATCTACTTTCAGCACTTTACAGCCAATCAGGATTTTCGCGCCCACAATTCTTCCCACCTCTGGCGAGGTGATCGGAAAGGTCTTGTCTGCCCGCTTTGCCTCTACTTTAAACGTGTGGATTTCCTTTTCCTGCATCAGTTCGAGCATGACCTGCACGGCCGCTTCATTGATTTTATCCATGTCAGTTTCTACTTCCACGGCAGGGCTGATCGAAGCCACGCCAAAAACCTTGGAAATTTGCTTGATGATGTCTTCCTTTGGAATAAGCTTATCTGCTCTAACGAAGATTAGTCCTTCATGCCTCTTTACTTCCACCCCTTCGTACCGCTTTAGCATTTTCTTGATTCGTTCTACAAGCATTCTTTCAAAATAAGGCTTGTTCATTCCTTTCAGAGCTACTTCACCGCATCTTACAATAAATATATTTCTATCATCCGTCATATAATGATCCCTTTCTATGCAACTAATTTTTGCTTGAGCTATCTGAAACTGCCCAGCTTTCTGAATTTGGTAACGGCCTGTTTTAGATGCTCTAACACATAGTCCATTTCTTCGGTGGTATTAAATTCACTGAAGCTGAACCGAATGGCTCCTTCAATTTCTTTGTCTTTCAGACCCATGGCCTTTAGTACATGGCTCTGGCCCTTTTTATTGGAGGAGCATGCCGACCCGGTGGAAACATAAATATCCGCCTGTTCCAGCGTATGAAGCAGCACCTCTCCCCGAGTGCCTAAAAAGGATATGTTCAACACAGACGGGCAGCACAGTCCCTGCTCCCAGATCGGGCTGTCCTTTTCCGCACTGTTAATCTTGATATCCTTTATTTCTGTTTGGATGCCTTCCAGCAGATAGTCTCTTGCGGCAGACATCTTTCTTACCCGGTTTTCCAAATTTCTGCCGGCTGTCTGAGCTGCCTGACCAAACCCGGCTATAGCCGGTACATTTTCCGTTCCGGATCTCATATGCTTTTCCTGTCCCCCGCCGATTAAGTAAGGTTCTATGGTCAGTCCTTTCCGGATATATAATGCCCCGATTCCTTTCGGTCCGTGTATTTTATGCCCGCTGACGGAAATCATATCGATACCGCTTGATTGAACCGGCAATTTTCCGAATGCCTGCACGGCATCTGTGTGAAACAAGACCTCCGTACCATGCTTTTTATTATATTCGTTTTTAATCTGAACCATTTCATGAATCGGCTCCATGGTGCCGACTTCATTGTTAACCCCCATAGCCGAAATCAGAATTGTATCTTCTGTTATGGATTGTCGGAATGACTCCATATCTACAGTGCCCTTCTCATCAACCCCGATATATTCTATGGTAAAGCCTAAGTTCTCCAGCCTCCCGGCCGCTTCTAAAATGGCGGGATGTTCAATCGCCGTCGTGATGATCTTTTTTCCGCGTCTCTTCCTTGCAGATGCGGCTCCAAGCAGGGCGGTGTTATCCGATTCGGTCCCCCCCGACGTGAAGATAATCTCCTCCTCACGGGCATTTAGAGCCTCTGCCACATTTTTTCTTGCAGCCCTCACAGCCTTTTCGGCCGTTAAACCGAGTTTGTGCAGGGAAGAAGGATTTCCAAAATCCTCTCTCATATATTCTATCATTTTATCGGTTACAGCGTCGTACTGCTTGGTGGTTGCGCTGTTATCCAAATATACAAACATGTTCTATAATCCTCTCAAAAATCTAAAATTTTGCATTCGTATCAGTATATCACATCAGGTTACTATGTTCATCCACTTTTTACTGTAATATCTCTTATAACAAAGGATCGTTTTTGTTATATCGCTTATGGAAACCAAAACGACCACACAGTAAATCGGCAGGTGCAGAACCAGTACACTGAAAAATGCAATGGAAAGCTGGATTACCACATTACAGGATAAATCCACCGCCAAGCTGTAAAGTGTGTCGCCCCCGGCCCTTAAAATACCGCATATCAAAACATAAGCAAGCATTTTAGGCGTCGTAGTAAAGGCCCAGGCAATCAGAACCAATACGAGCATATGGGTGGTCTCGCCGTTAAATTGATACACGGCTGCTATCGGTCTGCTGATAAGAATCAACAGCACGGTTACAAAAAGGTTCATTCCCCAGGTTATTTTCATGGCCATACCGCCGTACTGAAAAGCGGCTTCCGTTTCTTTCCGTCCAAGGGACTCACCGATAATAACTGCGGTGGCATTGCCCAGTCCAAAATAAACGGCTTGAGATAAATCTGCCACCACTTCCGCTATCTGTATGACCGCCAAAGCCGAAGCCCCCAGCATACCATAGGCCACAAAGGTCAACGAGGTCACAGTTGCCCAGCCGCCCTCTGTAAAGACAACGGGTACTGCTGTTTTCATGACATTTTTAAACAGAACGCTGTCAAAGGAAAAGAACTCTTTAAAGGTTCCATGAAACGGATGCTGTTTATTAACAAAAATATAGATCACAAAACAGGTCAGTTCTATGGTCCTTGCTATGACCGTAGCTAAAGCGGAGCCTCTTACCCCCATAGCCGGCATTCCCCATTTCCCGTAAATCAGACAGTAATTTAGAACAGTATTTATGATAATCGCACTTCCGTTGATAATGGTCGCTGCTTTTAGCCGTTGAACCGCCCTGGAATTATACACGATTGCAAAGGTAATACTGGTCAAAATATAGGAGAAGCAAACGGTTCTGAGGAATTGCGCTCCCAGTGCTATGACTTCCTCATCTCTCGAGAAGATCCATATCAGCTTAGGTGCCATCAGCATGGCCAGAACAAAAGCAAGAGAAGACAGCGTAATGCCTGCCGCCAGATCTATTCCGATGATCTTTTTTATTCCAGCCTCATTTTTTGCTCCAAAATATTGTGCCACATACACTGCCGCACCACTGTATAACCCAAAGCAGACCATACTAAAAATAAAAAAGAGTTGGGTCGCAGAGCCCACCGCTGCCAACTCCTTTTCGCCCAGCCTGCCGATCATTAAAATATCCACTAAGTTCAATCCGATACTGATTACATTCTGAATGACAACGGGTACTGCAATCACCCACATTTTTTTATAAAAAAAGTTCTTATCCACTCCATCACCTTATCATTATCATTTTATTGATGTCAAAAGACCCCGCAGGAAATCTGCAGGGTCTTAAGTCGTAATCAATCATTATTTTGCGTAATCAATGGCTCTGGTCTCTCGGACAACATTGACTTTGATCTGTCCGGGATATTCCAGTTCACTTTCAATCTTCTTTGATATTTCTCGTGCTAAGAATACGATTTCTTCATCCTTAATCTCATCTGGTTTCGCTACAATTCTGATTTCACGTCCTGCCTGTATTGCATAAGCCTTATCCACTCCAGGAGTCGTTGTAGCAATTTCTTCAAGCTTCTGAAGTCTCTTGATATAAGATTCAAGAGTCTCTCTCCTTGCTCCGGGTCTCGCTGCTGAAAGGGCATCTGCCGCTGCAATCAGTACAGCTTCCAGACTTTTTGCTTCATAGTCTCCGTGGTGAGCTGCCATGCCGTTTACAACCGCTTCTGATTCCTTATACTTTCTCAAGACATCAATACCGATGTCAACGTGGGTGCCTTCCACTTCATGGTCGAGAGCTTTGCCGATATCGTGCAGCAAACCGGCTCTCTTTGCAAGCTTAGGATCCAGCCCCAGTTCACTTGCCATCAATCCGGCTAAATGCGCCACCTCAATGGAGTGATTTAAAACATTCTGACCGTAAGAGGTCCTATATTTTAATCTGCCCAACAGTTTGATAAGCTCCGGATGGAAATTGTGAATGCCGACTTCAAAGCATGCCTGTTCTCCCGCTTCCTTTATGGTCGCATTGACTTCTTTTTCAGCCTTCTCCACCATTTCTTCAATCCTTGCCGGATGTATTCTTCCATCTACAATTAATTTTTCTAATGCAATTCTTGCAATTTCTCGCTTAACCGGGTCAAAACCTGACAAAATAACTGCTTCTGGTGTATCATCAATAATTAGATCAATTCCGGTCAAGGTTTCAATAGCCCGGATATTTCTTCCCTCTCTGCCGATGATTCTTCCCTTCATTTCATCGTTTGGCAGAGCAACTACGGAAACCGTACTTTCGGCCACATGGTCGGCAGCACATCTTTGAATGGCTCCGGTAATGATTTCTTTTGCTTTCTTGTCCGCTTCTTCTTTGGCTTTTGACTCGATGTCCTTAATCATCACGGATGCTTCGACCCGAATGTCTTTTTCCACATTGGCAAGCAATATCTGCTTGGCATCATCTGCAGTATATCCGGAAATTCTTTCAAGCTCCTGCATCTGTTTTTCAATAAATCCATCCAGCTCTTGCTGTTTGTCTACTAAGGATTGTTCTTTTTTGGTAATACCTTCTTCTTTTCTCTCCAGATTATCAATCTTCTTATCCAGAGTTTCTTCCTTTTGGATCAGTCTTTTTTCTGATCTCTGGATTTCTGCTCTTCGTTCCCGAACCTCACGTTCGATCTCATTTCTCATTTTGTGAGCTTCTTCTTTGGCTTCTATAGTGATTTCCTTCTTAATGGTCTCCGATTTGTTCTCGGCATCAAGAATCAGATTTCTTGCTTTCTGTTCAGCACTTCCTATGGCTTTCTCTCCAACAGTTTTTCTGACTATATATCCAACCAATAACCCAAGGGCTAAGGCAATAAACCCAACTAATACATAAATCAGTATGTCTGTAATATAAAACACCTCCTTTTATCCTATGTCTTTTCATACACAACTTCAACTTGTCCCCATTTTTGTAAATTTACACAATATTAGGGTAAAAACACAATCCGAATAAATAACTCGGATTTTACAAAAAATTATGCTGCGGCAATGCCAACAGCGAAATAAATCTTTGCATTACTATTAATTAATTATTGATATAATTACACAATACTATTATAATGTTTAAAGTGGCTCAATGTCAAGATTAATGAAAGGCAAACTATGAAGTATTTTTGGAATTTATTTAAGAATATAGATAAAATTTTAGTGTTTTTACCCTTGTGTTTTGCGGCGATCAGCATCATGATGATCAGCAGTACCGCATCGCAGGGGCATTTTGTGTTCGACAAGTATGTGACCATGCAGCTGGTAGCCTACTTTTTAGGATTTATCGCTGTAGGGTTTATCCTCCTTATCGACTATAAGATTTTTGAGAATTGGGAAAAACCTCTATATATCGTATCCGTGCTGCTTCTGCTCACCGTATATATTCCCGGACTGGGCGTGGAGCAATACGGTTCCCGGGCGTGGATCAATCTTGGAATTATGTATTTCCAGCCGTCTGAAATTGTCAAAATTACCTTCGTGATTCTTTTGGCGCTGTATTTCTGCCGCAATCACGACACGTTATGGAGCTATAAGGGAGTCATTATGTCGGCGCTTTATGCCTCCCCGTTTATCCTGATCGTTTTAAAAGAAGATTTGGGCGGCGCCATCGTACTCTGTTTTATTTGGCTTGCCATGGTCTTTTATGCGGGAATCGACTACAGGATACTGGGAAAGTTCGCCGTTATATTTACCCTTTGTCTTCCCCTCGTATACCGTTTTATGGCGTCTCATCAAAAGGAAAGAATTGATGCTTTTCTTCATCCTTCCAATCTGGAACTGGGAGGAAATTATCAAGTATGGCAGTCCAAGGTCGCCATTGGTTCAGGCGGTTTTTTCGGCAAGGGATTATTTCAGGGAACTCAAAAGGAGCTGAAATTTTTACCCGTACAAAAATCTGATTTTATTTTTTCCGTAATTGTTGAGGAGCTGGGTATGATCGGAGGTGCTGTTATTATCGGTCTGTATACGCTGTTTTTATACAGGATTGCAAAGATTGCCTATAATGCCAAAGATCACTTGGGAGCGCTCATCGCGGTAGGTTTTATCGGGATGTTTGGTTTTCAGATCTTTGAGAACATAGCCATGACCATGGGGCTCATGCCGGTTACCGGCATCACGCTTCCGTTTATCAGCTACGGCGGTTCCTCGGTGCTGGCAAATATGATTGCTCTGGGCCTGATTCTGAATGTAGGGATCCGAAGTAAAATTATTAACTTTTAAATAATGTGCTAATGTGCAAAAAAATACAGGCGGTTCTTTACCTCCTGTATTTTTTTATTCTGCATTTTTACCTTTTTATTTTTATTATTCACACTGTTCGGAACCGATGATCCTTTCCACAATGTGTTTAAAGTTTTCTTCTATGTAAGTTCCTTTTTTCAATACGACCGGTATACCATTATTGGCGGCAATGTGGATATTATCGTCATACTGGATGATCCCAGCCATCGGCGGCTTTAATATGTCGTTGATTTCACTGATATTCGGCACGACCCCCAGCGTCATTAAATCTGCTTTTACCTTGTTTACAACATACATTCTTTCCCGTATTCCAAGCTCGTGCAGCACCCGGTCAAGCGTGTCCGCATCTCGCACCGCTACATGCTCCGGCGTGGTAATGATGAGCCCCATATCCGCACCGGCAGCGGCCAGCTTCAGACCATCCCCGATACCGGCAGGAGCATCCACCAAGATATAGTCAAACCGTTCTTTCAGCTTCTCACAGAGTATTTTCATATGTAAAGGGGTCAAATCCCCCTTGTCCTTATGATGAGCTGCCGAAATTAAATAGAGTTCTTCAAACCGCCGATCCCGTATAAGAGCCTGTTTAATTCGGCATAATCCTGTCAAGGCATCTGCTATATCATAGACAACTTTATTTTCAAGGCCCAGACACAAGTCCAGATTGCGCAGTCCCATGTCCATATCAATGAGCACGACTTTATATCCCTTTTGCGCTAATGCGGCACCGGCGTTGGTAGTAAAAACAGTTTTTCCTACACCGCCCTTTCCTGATGCTATCAAAATAACTTTGCCCATGTTTTATTGCCTCCTAGTTTATTGTATTGTTGTATTTAAGTCAAAATCCTCGTAAGTCTTATCTAACTGCAAATATTTGCCTATTACTTCACGAGCCACAGGGCCGGCATATCCTGCCGTACCGCCCTGAACAATCATGACCGCCACGGCTATTTTAGGATGATCCGCAGGTGCCATGGTCAATACCCAGGCAAAGTTATCATAATTGCTCTTATACGCATCTATTTTTTCATAATTCACAGTACCATTGCTTAGATTGATCACAGCCTGTCTGATTGCTCCGTCTTTCGTTCTGTAGGTATCCGGTTCTTTTTTCATCAAACGGTTCATTTCATTCTCTACTTGATCAAAGGACAGCTTCGGATTGATCTGCCTTAAATGCTGTTTAATATAGGCCACCTCATCCGGTGGATGCATTTTGCCGGAGCGCTCCGCCGTACCGGACTTTCCGGCCACTTCAACAGGGAAATTGCCAAAAATGCCCTTTAAGCTTCCCTTTGGCCCGTTTGCCACCAGCTTCATTCCCTCAATGATCTGATCTAAATGCCTGTCATCCGTCAGCTTGACCTTCGTTCCCGGCTCCTTTTCAATAGGCTTCTGTCCTTCAATCGCTTTAATCAGGCTGACCTTATTGTGCACCCCTTCATTTCCTATAGTGGCCACATAATTAGCCATTTGAAGCGGTGTATAAGAGTTTTCACCCTGGCCGATAGCGATGTTGAATTCATCACCCAAAGTCCAATCCGCATAATTAAAATAGGTATATTTACATAAATCTGCCAGAGAATCGATCATATTCTCTTTTACGCCCAGATTCATCTTGGTAAGCCTGTCGACGATCTGATTCTTGGTAGGATTTTCTTCTGTCCAGCCGACAATCGTATCAATGCTTTTCGCCAGCTTGTCTTCGTCCTTTACCACATTTCCCCGGAAATATTTTTCAGCCTTGCTTTTCAAATCGAGTTTCAGGCTGGTTTTCATCTGTTCCATTTTCTTTTCAGCAGTCGGAACGCCTACCACCCGCTCCGGGATCTCAATTCCGGTGGGCTTCCCCAGTCCATACTGCTCCGCATAAGAAGTAATCACATCAATACTTATAGGTGTGCGGTACCCCAGGCTGACGCCCTTATAATAATCCTTCCCCGTGGCGATGTCATAAAAATAGTAGTTACAGGATACCTCCAAGGCTTCGGCCAGATTAATGTTTCCGTGAGAGCCTCCGTTCTTATGCCAGATCAGGCAGGCATACGGTCTGTTTCCCACCATGATGCGGCCGCCGTCATGAAGTTTTCTATAAGGATCCAAGCCGCTTTCCAAAGCGGCTGTAGCAGTGACCATTTTAAAAGTGGAGCCCGGCTGTACCGGCGTCATGGTCGCTACATTATATAAAGGGGCAGGTGCCATATAATCTCTTGGATTCTGACTCTGAAGCGCATTCCAGTCTTCCTTGCTGATTCCCGCCGCAAAGAGATTCGGGTCGAAATCCGGTTCACTGGCCATAGCCAGTACATCTCCGGTCTCTACTTCAATGGCAACAACCGCTCCTACGTTTGCGTTTCTATAGGCTTTGGAATAATGATAATTGCCGTACTGACTTTGGAAGGTCCCTCCCACTTGAATCTGTTTCAACGCTTGTTTCAATGCGTCCTCGGCAGTTTTCTGCAATTCCAGATCAACAGTCAGATAAACATCCTTTCCCTTTTCCGGTTCTGTCTCGCTGATGGTCCGCACCAGTTCACCCACCGCATTTACCTGAACGTTTTTAGAACCATCTTTTCCTTTCAAGGTGGTTTCATAAGCACTTTCTATTCCCTCTTTGCCTATCAGGTCGTTGGAGTTATAGCCTAATTTATCTACGTAATATTCTTTATCGCTTTCCGAAATTTGTCCCAGATACCCAATGATATGGGATGCCGCATTGGCATTTGGATAGTACCTCATGGTTTCCGAAACGACCTTTACCTGCGGAAGCTCTGCGCTTCTCTCTTCCACTTCAACAATCGTGTTGTCCGAAATACCTTTTGCAATGTCCGCCGGCAGATACTTTCTAAAGCCCATAGCTTTGATCTCATTTCTGATGACCATGATTTTCCTGGCCTGTTCGTTGGAAAGCATCGGATCAATATTAAAATAGGTCCGTAATTGGTAAAAAGCTTCCTTTGCTGAAAGATCTGTCTTCTTTGCCTTTTTTTCTGTCAGGGTCTTTTGGTCCAGCTTATATCTTCCAAGAAAGCTCTGTTTATCCTGCTCCTTGGTAAATTCCATATTCTTTACAGAAATAGGCGGATAAATTTTATATACGTTCTGCAATTCAGTCTGCGCCTCGTATCGATCTAAAGATTCATCCACCTCATATCGAATTCGCAGTTCATTAAAGGCCTTCCGTGCCGTAAAGTTCGTGGGCATTTCCTGCTCTGACAACCATTCCTTTATATCATTATCATACGTATAAGAAAATTTATTTCCATTGATGATAATGGGCAGGTTATCAAAGTATTGTTCATTATTTTTTTCTAATATCCGAACGACCTCACTGCAGACCCGGTTCAATTCCTTATCGGTAGATTCCCCTGCGTTGATCTGCAATGTAAAAGCCTGTTTATTTCCGGCGATGACTCTCCCGTACCGGTCAAGGATTTCGCCTCTCGGTGCCTTTGTATAAATACTCTTGGTACTGATACTGGTTGCCTGCTCTTTCCATTCCTCATTCTGCATGACTGTCAAAATAAACAATCGGCAAAACAGGACGATCATGAGTATGATGATCACCAAGACGATCTGACCGTATCTTGATTTTAACGCTTTTTCCATATTAAATACCTGTCATTTCTATATTTAACTACTCGCTTTATAAAAATTAAGTACAATATGAATACAATTGCCGAATTGTAGAGGATATATATCGGCTGCAGCTTCAGCCAATAAGTCAGGGAATAAATGCTGCCAAAGCCTGCACTTATTATGAAATACAAAAAATTATATATCAACGTTGACCCTACCGAAACAATTATAATCGAAGCAATATTTTCTTTGTTAATATTTTCCCTCATGTTGATCGCTATCAAGCTGACTATTAAGTAAGAAAATGCTGCTACACCCACATACTGTGCCATACATAAATCCATAAGCAGACCAAAAACTACTCCCAAAATAAGTCCGTTGAAATCCTCATATAAAAAAGAAAAAATCACCACCAGACACAAAATTAAATTTGGAGTAGCTCCATGGATTGAAAACAGATTCAACACGGTTCCCTGTAATAAAAAAGCAATGAAAAAAATGATGGCAGCAAATCTCATTTTCATATGATAACCGCCACCTTCTGTAAGCTTTTAAAGGAAACACTCGGTTCAATCTTTACCGTTTTAAGTTGTGTATCACTGTTATATTCTACGGATCGAATTTTACCGATCTTAATCCCTGCCGGATATAATCCCATATTAGAAGTAACTAAAGAATCTCCTTCCATGACGCTTGCCTTATTGTCCAGCATAAATCCCGACAGGGAGCCCTGACTGTCTCCAGATACGATGCCGATCAAGCTCATATCCCGGAGCACCATAAAACTCACGCTGTTTGATTCATCAATAATAGAAGCAACCTTTGACCACCCCTTGCCGGTCTCAGTGATTTTACCCACCAGACCGTCTCCGTTCACTACGATACAGTCTTTTTTGATACCGCTTTCCGAGCCTCGGTCAATCGTAAACAGGTTAAACCAGTTCGAGCCGTCCAACGAGATGATATTTGCCGAAACCACATTCTGACTGTCATTAACGCTCTCATAATTCAAAGCATTGGACAGCTCCTGTAACTGACGCAGTTCATTTTTCTTCAAGGTAAGCTTTATCACCTGCTGCTGTAATTCATTTACTTCGTTCTTTAATTCTTCATTTTCCGCTGCCACCTGCTTAAACTTAAAAATACTTCTTACGTTATTTTTAACGGAAGTACTGCCATTTGATAAGGGTTTTTGAATCGTGGTGGTTCCCGTCTGTAACATATCACCAAAGAACCCATGTCTTCCGCCCGTTTTATACGAAATAATCATTGTGATGCTCAATATGAGCACAACCGTTATTAAAAGACTAAATAATTTGTGTTCTCTAATAAACCTCATTTTAAATGTTTTCCTATCTTCTCGAAGTGCAAGCGTATCTCTTTAATTTGTCTAAATTGTCCAGACTTTTTCCCGTTCCTAAAGCAACGGCTTCAAAAGCATTCTCTTCAACGGTTACACTCATGCCCGTTTTTATGGAAATTAACTTATCCAGATGAGACAGCATACCGCCGCCGCCGGATAATACCAATCCATTATTTACAATGTCTGCTGCAATTTCGGGAGGTGCTTTTTCCAGAGTGGACTTAATCCCGTCAATAATGATTTCTACCGATTCCTCCAAAGCCAGCAGCATATCCCGATTGGTTACCTCGACCGTAGTCGGCAGACCGGATATGATATCTCGGCCTCTGGCCTGTTCCGTAATGATGACTTCATTCCCCTGTTCATCGGTCTCCATCATAGCACAGCCTACCTTAATTTTCAATTCTTCCGCTGTCTTATCTCCGATAGCCAGATTAAAGTTTTTCCTCATATAAGCCACAATCGCATCGTTCAGCTTATCTCCCGCATATCTCAGCGAAATGCTCGTTACAATTCCGCCCAAAGCTATAATCGCAATATCCGTCGTACCGCCGCCGATATCGCAGATCATGCATCCTTCCGCATCGTCAATATCCAGATTGGAACCGATGGCCGCAGCCATAGGCTCTTCTAAAATATAAACCTCTTTAGCGCCCATCTGGCGAACGATTTCCTCTACTGCTCTTTTTTCCACTTCCGTGACCCCACTTGGTACACCGATGGAAATACGTAAATTGTTTGAATTTTTATTTCCCAAAGCCCTTCTTATAAAGACTTTGATCATTTCGGCAGTCATATCGAAATCCGAGATGACGCCCTCTCTTAAAGGTCTTACCACATCAATCGTTGCCGGTGTCTTTCCGATCATTCTCTTTGCTTGTGTTCCTGTTGCCATAACAGTATTGGTAATCTTATCCATGGCGATTACGGATGGCTCATTTAATACTATTCCCTTTTCTTTCATATATATTAAAGTATTAGCCGTACCTAAATCTATACCCATATCATTTCTAAAAAACATACTGAATCCTCCACTACGTATTGTTCTACTGTCCTTGAAAAAGCTTGGACATTTACATTAGATTTTTATTTCTAAAGCTCAAAAAAGTACCGTCACCAATTATAATATGATCGAGAACCTTGATTCCCAATATTTCGCCAGCTTTAACAAGTCTCTGCGTAATATCAATATCCTCTCTGCTTGGAGCAGGATTACCGCTGGGATGATTATGTACAAAGATGACAGCTGATGCACTTTTTCTAACTGCTTTGCAAAATATTTCTCTCGGATGGATAATCGTGCAGTTCAAGTCACCAATTGCGACATTTTCTACAGCGATTACTTCACCCTTTGTGTTAAGTATTACAACATTAAAAAATTCCTTTTTATAGTATCTCATTTTTTCCATAAAAAGGTCTGCGATTACTTCCGGATTGTTTACATGGATTCTCATTTCTTTTGGTTTGGTGGCAATTCTTTTGCCCAGTTCGACAGCCGCTACGATCTGGCAGGCCTTTGCCTGTCCGATGCCTTGTATTTCGGCTAATTCTTCCGGCAGACATTCCATCAAAAAAGCAATACCATTTTCTCTATAGGTCAATACCTCATTTGCAAGCGCTACTGCTGACTTGTTGTTTGTACCCGTTCGGATAATAACAGACAGAAGCTCTGCATTTGACAGAGCAGAAGTGCCATAAATCATCAGTTTTTCCCGAGGTCTCTCATCTATTGGAAGCTCCCTTATTATCATGTATTTTTCCCCCTGCACCTAAAAAGGTGCTGCATCTCGCCTCCCTATTTTCTAATCCCCCAATTATTCGTATCTTATATTTTAGCATTTTAATGAAGCTTATACAAGAGAAAAAAGCTCTAAAATTTATTAATAAAATTTAAGAAGTTAGACATACTAAAATCGAATCTTAAACTTAGGAGGTAGAAAAATGAATTTTGTCAACGAATGCATCAAATGTACTGTAGATCAGTGTAAACATCACGCACAGAGCCAGAACTACTGCTCTCTTAATTCTATAATGGTTGGAACACACGAAAACAATCCGACCATGGATCAATGTACAGATTGTAAATCCTTTGAAGTGAAATAGGTTCATGCCTATTTTATAAGGTCATGCACTTTAAGCCCCTTTTCTGCATATAGTAAAAGTCTACAGAGGGGGGTTACATAAATGGGCAGTTCCTTTCCAAAACCACTTACATGCAAGGAAGAGGAATATTACCTTAAACGTTTTGAAGAAGGCGATTTAGAAGCAAAAAATACATTAATTGTGCGTAACCTCCGTTTAGTTGCGCATATAGTCAAAAAATATTCCGGTGGAAATACCAATCCGGATGATCTGATTTCCATTGGTACCATAGGACTCATCAAGGCCATCAATACATACAGCAGCAAACGGGCCACCAGACTGGCTACGTATGCGGCAAAATGTATTGAAAATGAAATACTGATGTCCATCCGTTCAGAAAAGAAACGTAAACTGGAAATTTCGCTCAACGAACCGATCGGTACGGATAAAGACGGAAATGAAATCAATTTTAATGATATACTGGGCTCGGATCCGGACGCCGTTCTAAACGATATCCATCTGAAGCTGCAGATTAAATCTCTCTATGGTGCGATCTCGCACATATTAACAAACCGTGAACGGTTAATCGTCATGAAGCGGTATGGTATATCAGGTGAAGAGCCTCTTACCCAGAGGGAGCTTGCCAAAGAACTAGGTATAAGCCGTTCCTATGTCAGCCGTATCGAAAAAAAGGCGGTGGGTAAGCTCCGAGATTATCTAAAGCCCTGACCAGCACCTACATACAGTATTTCCATATTCGTTTTAAAATAAAAAATGACTTCTAAAATAAGAAGTCATTTTTTATTTTAAATGTAATTACATCTCTCCGCCTTCTACCACCAGGCTTTCCGGATCGGCACTGTTGCCATATACCGGTTTCAGCGTCTTTTCATAGTCCGCATGGAAGAACTGCTCTTTCCCCAAGGTCTTAATTTCTTCGTTCAGCCAGTTCAATAACGCTGTGTTGCCTTTCTGAACAGCCGGAGCTATGGCATCCGTAGCCCCTAAGGATTCGATTCCTACTTTAAAGCCCTTATTGTTGATTGCCCATGCCAGCACTTCTGTATTATCCGTGGAGAAGGCATCTCCTCTGCCGTCCAGCAGTGCGTCATACGCTTCCTGATATTCGTCGAATTTCAATAGGTTGATCTCCGGATGATTTTCTGAAAAATACGTTTCTGCTGTCGTGCCTTTTACAACGATCAGCGTGCGTCCTTTTAGCTGTGAAACATCTGTAATCAATTTTGATTCAGGAGATACAACGCCCAAAGCGACCTTCATATACGGAAGAGCAAAATCTACCTGCTCTTTTCTCTCATCGGTAACGGTAAAGTTTGCCAGTGTAATATCTACTTTACCGGACTGTAAATATTCCACACGACTGGCAGCTTCCACATATACGAACTCTACCGCATCTTCACTTCCAAGCAGATCCTTTGCAATTCGTTTAGCAAAATACACATCATATCCCTGTACTTCTCCGTTTGCATCCACATACCCAAACGGATTCTTGTCGCTGAACACACCAATTCGGATTTTTCCATCTTTTTTAATGTCCTCCAGGCTTCTTGCCGCAGCCTTTCCGGATCCGTTATCCGCTGCATTTCCTTCATCTCCCGTTGATTGTTGTCCGCACCCTGCCAACAGACCAGCTGCCAAAATCAGGGTCAATAAAATCAGTCCTATTTTCTTTTTCATCTTTTTCACTCCTTATCATGATTATAAATTCTATTTCACCTATGCCTCGTAATGAAACATATTTAAAAACTGTTTTGCTCTTTCCGTCTGCGGAGACTCAAAGAACTCCTGCGGTGTATTTTCTTCCACGATGATCCCTTTATCCATAAAGAGAATTCGATCTGCCACGGCTCTGGCAAACTCCATTTCGTGGGTAACGATCAGCATCGTCATCCCGGATTTTGCCAATTCCAATAGGACCTGCAGCACCTCCCGAACCATTTCCGGATCCAGTGCAGCTGTCACTTCATCAAACAGCATGACATCCGGATGCATGATCAGCGACCGGACAATAGCCACTCTCTGCTTCTGCCCTCCGGACAACTGTCTGGGATAAGCGTTCTTCTTTTCAAAAAGTCCCACTCGTTTTAAAAGCTCTTCCGCTTCTTTTTCAATCTCCTGCTTCTGCCTGCCCTGAGCCTTCATTGGCGCCAGAAGAATGTTTTCCATGATGGTCAGATGCGGAAATAAATCATAGCTCTGAAACACCATTCCAATTTTCTGACGGATTAAATGCATTTTTTTCTTCTGCGCCGAAATTTCTTCGCCGTGAAAAATAACCCTGCCCCCGTCAATGTCCTCCAGTCCGTTCAGACAGCGAAGAAATGTACTTTTTCCGCAGCCGGAAGGTCCGATTATGACTACCACTTCCCCTCCTGTCAGAGAAAAGGAAATATCCTTTAAAACTTCCTGATTATCAAAAGATTTATGCAGATGCTCCGTCTGCAATAAAATATCCTGTTTCATATTGCCCTACCTTAATACTTTAAATTTTTCTCCAATTTACCTGCCATGAATGAAAAGAAATAACAGATAACAAAATACATGATAAAAATAACACCGTAAACCCAAAGCGCTGCCGTCGGAGTCGTATATCGGGAAGCGTCAATAATTTGCTTGCCCACCTTTACTACTTCCACAACACCAATCAGCACCACTAAGGAGGTCGTCTTGATCATTCTGGTCAACAAATTAATGGCCAGCGGAATCAGCCTGCGTACAATCTGCGGAATAATGACATAAAAATATACCTGCATCTTCGTAAGTCCAAGCCCGTAGCCGCTTTCATACTGGTGCTTCGGTATGGAGATCAAGGCACTTCTGATCAGATCTCCTATTTCTGCTGTTCCCCAGAATGTAAAGACGATCACTGCCGCCATCTCACCGGACATGTTGATTCCAAAAGTTTTCGCTGCTCCAAAATATACGAGGAACAGCAGAACCAGCTGTGGCATGATTCGAACAAACTCCAGATAGATTCTGCACAGCCCCTTAATTATTTTTTGGTGCATATTCATCAGCATGCCGAACAAAAGGCCGAGGGGGATCGACAGTCCCATTGAAATCAGAGCAATTCGCAAGGTGACCCACAAACCGGCGCAAAGCCGTAAAAAATTATTTCCCTGAAAAAGTACACTAATTCCCAAATCCTGCATATCGAACCCTCCTTTCCAAAATGGAGCACAGCACGGATATCGGCAGCAATATGATCAAATAAGCCGCCACCAGCATCAGTAATGCTTCATCTGTTTTATAATAAATACCGATCAGGTCCTTCGCCACAAACATTAAATCTGCCAATGCTACCGCACTAAATACAGAGGTTTCCTTTATAAGGAAGATGATGTTGGCGCAAAAAGCCGGGACACAGGTGGATATTGCCTGAGGCAGCACCACATACCGAAATACCTGAAATCCTGTGAGTCCCAAACTGGTTCCCGACTCCGTCTGAATCTTAGGCACACTTTCCAATCCAGCCCTGAATGCCTCTTCCATATAACTTCCTCCCTGAAAGGTCAGCCCAATGATCGCACAACCTAAAGAGCTGATGGCGATTCCCAGCTTGGGCAGGCCGAAGTACAGAAAAAACAGCTGAATCAATAAAGGCGTATTTCTGGATAATTCAATATACGCACTGACGATTTGACTCAAAATCGGTATCCTCGTATATTTAATCAAGCTGCATAGGAACCCTACCAGAATAGATAAGCCAATCCCGATAAATGCAACCTTTAAGGTAAGTTCTGCCGCTTCCACATAAAGCGGTATATGTTCTACAATAAATTCAAAATCCATATTCTAATTCTCCTGAGCTTAAAAAAGGCAAGTGCATTTCTGCACTTGCCTTCTATCATTTCATATTGCCGTCTGCCACACAGACTAGAAATCAGACAAATCAGATGCACAGGAAATAATGGTTGCTCATACAACAACAACCACATCCAGACATCATCATTTCATTTATTGTCTGCTTAACACTGGTGTACATGACGTTTCTCCTTTTCATATATTTCATACTGAAATTATATGATATATTATCATATAAAAAAAACGATGTCAATATGATTTTTCATTTTTACATAAAATCCTTCAAAATATCTTAGTATATTGACCATATAAGCATGCTCCCAATACCATGCATACGACCGTTTCCATCACGCTGTTCGTCCGAATACTGAGCAGATGGAATCTTTTGCGGGAAAGCGGCCATAGCCACATAATTCCCTGAACATTAAGGGTATCTAAAATCAAATGGGAAATCATGCCCGGTATAAATCCCTGTATAAAAATCCCGGCAGGATATGCCCTATTCTGCAGCCAGAACTGATTGAGCAGGCTTAAAAGAATGCCGGCGATCAAAACAAAAACAGGCGTATGTATGGCTCCTCTGTGTTTAAACAATCCGGCAGTAATATTTGCTGCCACCGGAGCCTTATGCGCGATCCAGCTTTGTCTGTGGTCAATATCCGGAAACAGAGAGCCGAGTACCGCTCCTGCCATAACCGTAGCCTGTTGAGCAGGTTCCGTTATATTACCCGCAGCAATTACAACAAGGCCGGCAGCAACCCCTCCCAAAGAATGCGTTATATAATTCATGTTTTCTTGTCTCCTGAAATAAAAGCACCCCTCCAAAAGCTTCTTTCCTTGGGGAGGAGCGCTTATTTTGTTCCTAACGATAAAAATCTACAGTCTGTGCATAAACAGACCGCTTCCCAGCTTCGGCTCGAACCAGGTGGATTTAGGCGGCATGACCATATCGTTATCCGATACGGCAAGCAGATCTGAAATATCTACCGGATGCACGGCAAAAGCCACCGTCATATCCGTTCGAACTCTTCTCTCCAATTCCTCCAGACCTCTGATGCCTCCTACGAAATCGATTCGCTTGTCCGTTCTGGGATCTTTAATTCCGAGGATCGGCCCAAGAAGATGGTTTTGAAGAATAGAAACATCCAGAGAATCAATCACATGATCCGGTATGATCTCCGGTTTCGCCGTAACCTTGTACCAGGTGTCCTCCAAATACATCCCAAAGATATGTTTTTTCTCCGGCCTGTATACAGCCTGTCCCATTTTTCCCACTTCAAAGCCCGCTTTTTCCACCTGTTTCAGGAACTGCTCCGCAGAGCTTCCGTTTAAGTCTTTTACCACTCTGTTGTAGTCAAAAATCTTTAAATCGTTATCTGGGAACAGAACCGCCATAAAGAAATTAAATTCTTCCTCGCCGGTATAATCCGGATTTTCCTCTCTTCTCTTTAGCCCCACCTTGCATGCCGATGCACTCCTGTGATGGCCGTCTGCAATATACAGTGCAGGGATTTCTCCAAAGATTTCAGTCAGAGCCTGAATCGTCTTTTGCTCATTCACTGTCCAAAGTACATGCTCTATCCCATCCGCCGTTTTAATCTCGTAAAGGGGGTCATGGCGGGATATCCATCCCTCCACAAGGCTTCTGATCTTTTTATTGTCTCTGTACGTCAGGAAAACCGGTTCTGTGTTGGCGTTGCATATATCAAAATGATGAATTCGGTCCAATTCTTTTTCTACTCTGGTGAATTCGTGCTTTTTAATCACATTGTTCATGTAGTCGTCTACAGCGACGCACCCAACAATGCCCACCTGGGCTCTTCCGTCCATCACCTGTTTATATAAATATAAAACGGGCTTTTCTTCTTGCACGAAGATCCCATCCTCTAAATTCTGTGCAATATTTGCCTTTGCTCTTTCATACACACAAGTGTCATAGGGATTTTCCTGCTCCGGCATATCGATTTCTGACCGGCATATATGCAGGAAGCTGTATGGATTTCCATCCGCCATACTGGCAGCTTCTTCTCTGTTCATGACATCATATGGTAAGGATATGACCTTATCTGCGTATTTTTTATCTGGTCTTATTGCTTTAAATGGTTTAATAATTGCCACGATTTTTTACCTCCTCTTTTCTGTATAATTAAAGTGTGAAATTACCTTCCACACCTTACCAAATCAATGATCTTCCTGGTTACCTCTGAAATGCTCATGCCCGTCGTATCCAATTCTACAGCGTCCTTTGCTTTTCTGAGAGGGTTTAATTTCCTCGTTGTGTCGTGATAGTCTCTTTGTTCAATATCCTCTAATACCTGCTGGAATGTGCTCTGCTGACCTTTTTCCTGAAGCTCTTTGAATCTTCGCTCGGCCCTTTCCTCCGATGAAGCCGTCAAAAAAATCTTAAATTCAGCTTCCGGCAGAACATTGGTTCCAATATCCCTTCCATCCATCACAACGCTTTTTTTCTGTGCCATTTTTCGTTGAAGAGCAACCAATTTCGTTCGGACTTCCGGCAGTGCGGAACAGACGGAAGCCATTTTGGAAGCTTCCGGTGTGCGAATTTTATCATTAACGACCTCTCCGTCTAAAAGGGTATCCCCCTTTTCAAAATCAACCTCTGTTTCCTCCAGAAGCTGCCGAAGGGCGTTTTTATCCGTCAGATCCACCTGATTCTGCCCCAGCTTATATCCGATAGCTCTGTACATAGCCCCTGTGTCTATATAATCAATCGATAAAATCTTTGCCACTTCTTTTGCAATCGTACTTTTGCCTGCCCCGCTGGGACCGTCTATTGCAATGTTAAACTTTTCATTGGTATTATTCATATCTTTCATTCGTATTATTTATGCCTCTTCCCGTTTTCCAGTAATTTTTCTATCTCCGAAACAAATGTCTTGACATCTGTGAACTGCCTGTATACAGACGCGAATCGTACATAGGCTACCTCGTCCAGCTTTTTCAGCTGCTCCATGATGAGTTCCCCGATAAATTCGCTTTGAACTTCCTTTTCCATCAGATTATTCAGTCCCCGTTCGATTTCACTGACGACCTTTTCAATTTCCACCATGGGAACAGGCCGCTTTTCACAGGCCTTGATGATGCCGTTCAGCACCTTGTTTCTGTCAAATACTTCTCGTCTCCCATCCTTCTTAACCACCATAAGAAGCATTTCTTCCACTTTTTCATACGTCGTAAATCTTTTATTGCAATTTTCACACTCTCTTCTTCTTCGAATAGCATGTCCTTCTTCTGTAGGCCGTGAGTCAATAACTTTCGTATCTGGATTTTCACAAAATGGACATCTCATTATGTCACCCCCATCAATATAAAAACTCATGCATTTATTCTTCCTGCTGCCAAATCAACATAGCCCTGCCTTATATTTTACTATATATTGTGTACTTTGCAAAGAAATTATTGTATTAAACCGGGATTTCATACAAGTTTTATTCGATCAGGGTTTCAATGTTGACCAGAATCACATCATCTCCTATGGTTTTAATATTTTCCCACCGGATCACATAATCCTCTTCGCTCCTGCCAAAAATATTAAAAAAGTTTCTGGGCGAAGGAATGACAATCCCTTCAATTGTCCCCTCTTCAAGGTTTATCTCTATATCGCTTACATAACCCATACTTCTGCCATCGAAGATATTTATTACTTCCTTATTTTTGATGTCTTCCGTACTTGTCACTCTCATTTCCTCCTTCTACCATGTAAATTCATCCTTAAGCCTGTACTTTTACAATATATGAAAAATGCTATGGAATTATTCCATAGCATTTTGATGATATTTTCTTATTACGTGCCGGCTTATGCCTTTTTTTCTGCGGTATCCGCTGCCGGTACAATTTTGGCATGATCCACAGCAAACTGGATCACTTCTTCAAGCAAAAAGCTCTTCATGAGATTATCCTTACCCACATATTCCTCGAAGGATTTGCCATACTGCTGCTTAAACGCTTTTTCATCTGTAACGCCCTGATCCTTCTTAAAATCTTCCATCTTCTGCTTATATTCTTCATCGGATATGGTAATGTTCTCAGCCTTGGCAATGGAGTACATGACCATTTCTTGTGATACAATGGCTTCTGCATATTTCTGTAAATACTCCTGATATGCTTTTTCGTCCATGCCTGCATATTGCTTTACAAAATCCTTCAGTTCCATACCGTACTGCTTTGCATAGGATTCATAATACTGTTTATTGGTTTCCTTGCAGGCCGCAATTTCCTTTTCCGGGTATTTCAGTATTTTAGCATTGTCCATGATCTTTCCCCAGATTTGATTTCTCATTTCTTCCTCAGCTGCCGATTTCTTTTTCGCATATAATTCTTTTTTTACGCTCTTTTCATACCCGGCTATGGTGGTTTCCTTACTGTGCGCCTTTACGAAATCAACATCATATTTAGGCGTTTCCGTCACCATGATTGCACTTAGGGTCACATCAAAATCAACATTCTTTCCGTTGAGCTCCTCTTTTCCGTAATCCTGCGGGAATTGCAGGTTCAGTGTTTTCATTTCTCCTACCTTCATACCGATGACACCGTCATCGAAACCGGGAATATATCCGCTGCTTCCCAAGGTTATGGTCGTTCCGTCTGCTCCCGTGCTCCCGCCTTCAAAGGCCTTTCCGTTCAGCTTGCCGCTATAGGCAATTTTGACACTGTCTCCCTTTACTGCTGTTCCTTCTTTCTTTTCCACCTGTTTAGCAGCAGCCTTCACTCTGCTTTGAATCTCAGCCTGAACTTCGTCATCCGTTACACTGACTTTTGTTTCTGTCGCCTCAATACCCTTGTAATCCCCCAGTTTTACATATTCTGATAAATCGTAGTCCGAATACGGCATAACGTATTTGTCGCCGCATGCTGCCAGCGATAGAGTTAAACATGATATGAGCAGTAAAGCCATCCATTTTGTTTTACCGTTGTTTTTTTTAATCATTTCATCCATGCCTTTCTTCTTTTTCATTTTGACTATATTGTCACAGCCCGTATTTAGTCATTATATTACATTATGTAGTAAAATAAAAGGCTTTTCATTCAAAAGCCCGGTATATTCACCGGGCTGTGGTAAAATTCCTATTTTTAACTGTTCAAATAGGACCTGCATTTCAACTCTTTAAACATATTTCCGCATATACTTCAGAGCGTTTTTTTCCAGCCTGCTCACCTGAGCCTGACTGATAGAAATTTCTTCTGCCACTTCCAT
This sequence comes from Aminipila luticellarii, assembly GCF_004103735.1. NCBI lineage: Bacteria > Bacillati > Bacillota > Clostridia > Peptostreptococcales > Anaerovoracaceae > Aminipila > Aminipila luticellarii. The sequence goes on from NZ_CP035281.1 coordinate 1,609,616, forward strand.
TTGTGTCTTTCCCTCAAAGAACCGCATGGTCAAAATATGCCGTTCTCTCGGTGTCAATTTTTTCATGGCTTCGGAAAGAGATAAGTTTTCAATCCATCTTGCATCTGTATTTTTCATGTCCTTTACCTGATCCATGACATAGATGGCATCTCCGTCGTCGTGAAATACCGGCTCAAACAATGAGATCGGCTCCTGAATAGATTCCAGTGCCAGCACCACATCTTCTCTCTCCATTTCTGTTTCCTTGGCAATTTCGGCCATGGTAGGCTCTCTTTGCAGCTCTCTGGAAAGCTTTTCTCTGGCCTGCAATGCTTTGTACGCTGTGTCCCTCAGCGATCTTGAAACTCGGATCGGATTATTATCTCTAAGATATCTCCTGATTTCACCGATGATCATCGGCACTGCATATGTGGAAAATTTTACGCCGTGCGAGGTATCGAAATTTTCCAATGCTTTAATTAATCCGATACATCCCACTTGAAATAAATCATCGGGGTTCTCTCCCCGGTTATTGAATCTCTGAATAACGCTGAGCACTAATCTGAGATTTCCCTTGATGAATTCTTCTCTAACCTCTTTATCTCCCCCTTTGACAGCCTCTATCATTTTCATCATTTCTGCATCCTTGTAAACAGGCAGCTTAGCTGTGTTCACACCACAGATTTCAACCTTGTTCGTCATAAATAAGGTCCTCCGAATCCCTGCTTGCTCCCCTTTAGCAATTTGGTTTACTGTCCCAAAAGGACGTTCTGTGACCTATCATTATTTATGTGCAAAACTGGTTAAATTTATACGGGTTCTAAAAAAAAATTGTTGGATTGTCCGGCAAAATACAGTTCTATTCTCAACGGCAATTTTAATATAATGTAGGATTCGAAAATGTTGCTGCGTATATCATTTAAATTATATTTGATAGGAGAAAGAAAATGAAAAAAATAAGAATAGGTATTTTAGGATACGGTAATTTGGGACGGGGAGTGGAATTGTCCATCGCCCAGAATCCGGATCTTGAACTGGCCGCCATATTTACACGACGAGACCCTTCTGTTCTTCGTCCCCTTACAGATCATGCAAAGGTGTATAATGTGAAAGAAGCCTTGAATCACAAGGATGAAATTGACGTCATGATCCTATGTGGAGGAAGCTCTACCGATCTGAGCAGTCAAAGTCCCGCCTTTGCTTCACACTTCAATGTTGTGGACAGTTTCGATACCCACGCAAAAATTTCGCAGCATTTCAAATCAGTCAACACCTCTGCTCTCCTAAGTAAACATACCGCCGCCATATCTGCGGGATGGGATCCCGGATTATTTTCCGTAAACAGACTTTATGCTGAGTCCGTACTCCCCTTAGGAAACAGTTATACCTTCTGGGGAAAAGGAGTCAGTCAGGGCCATTCCGATGCGTTAAGGCGCATAGAAGGCGTCTCCCATGCCATTCAATATACCATTCCCATTGAATCTGCTGTAAAGGAAGTCCGAAAAGGGACTCACCCCCAATATACCGCCAGAGAGATGCATACCAGAGAATGTTACGTCTCCCTAAAACCGGGTGCCGACATGGATAAGGTATATGCTGAAATCGTAAATATGCCAAATTATTTTTCCGATTACGATACCTCTGTTCATTTTATCAGCGATGAAGAATTTATGAAAAATCACAGTGCTATGCCTCATGGCGGCTTTGTTCAAAGAAGCGGAACGACCGGCGCAAAACAGGAAAATAATCACATATACGAATTTTCTCTGACGCTTGATTCCAATCCGGAGTTTACTTCCAATATTTTAGTCTGTTATGCCCGAGCCGTTTATAAACTGTTTTCGGAAGGCCTATATGGTGCTAAAACCGTTTTGGAAATCCCGCCTGCTTACTTATCCCTTCAACCCATCGAAAAACTTCGCGCAGAGCTGCTATAAACAGGCATAAATAGTACGGGCAGTGTTTCCGCACTATAAAAATCCGCTGCCATACATAGCAAGCTCGGAAATGAATGACGAAATAAACAAAGTCGAGAGCCTCTTTGCACATGTCTGTGCTTAAAGCTCTCGACTTGTTTTAATTGAAAAATCCGTATGTTATTTTTAATCGGATTTCTTCTATAGATTCGTATAACCCATCAAATACTGATCTACTTCCCTCGCCGCTTCTCTGCCTTCCCGGATAGCCCATACCACCAAGGACTGACCTCTTCTCATATCTCCCGCCGCAAACACCTTATCCCGGCTGGTCTTATACAAATACTCCGGTGTTCGGTGGGTCTTCACATTAGTCCGCTCATCCGTCTCCACCCCAAAAGATCTCGCAAGTTCCGTTTCACAGCCTAAAAATCCGGCTGCGATAAGAACCAGATCTGCCGCAATCGTTTTCTCTGAACCGGGTACCTCTTCCATCCTTGTCCGTCCGGTCTTTTCATCGGTCTTCGCCTCCAGCTTGACCAATACAGCCTGTTTCACATGACCTTCCTTGTCACAGATAAATTCTTTTACCGTGGTCTGATATTCCCTCGGATCCTTTCCAAAGACAGCAGCAGCTTCCTCCTGACCATAGTCGGTTTTCAGGATAACAGGCCATTCCGGCCATGGATTGTTTTCCAGCCTTTCCTCAGGCAGCTTCGGCATCATTTCAAGCTGTATCACTGATTTAGCCCCATGCCGTACAGCGGTGCCTACGCAATCATTTCCCGTATCTCCGCCGCCGATCACCAGAACATTTTTATCCTTAGCCGATATATAAGTGCCTTCTTCCAGAAAATGATCCAAAAGAGATTTTGTCGTGGAGGTCAGAAAGTCTACTGCAAAATAGATGCCCTTTCCCTCCCGGCCCGGCACTTTTATATCTCGGGGTTGAGATGCTCCGCAGGCGAGAATCACCGCATCGTAATCCCGCATCAATTCCTCCGCCTGTTTTTTCCCGGATATGCCTTTGTTCATTTTGAACTGAACCCCTTCTGCTGTCATTAAGTCAATCCGTCTTTTGATAATATGCTTTTCCAGTTTCATATTCGGTATCCCGTACATCAGAAGTCCGCCGGCCCGGTCATTTTTTTCAAAAACCTCCACCTGGTGTCCCCTGATGTTCAGCTGGTCAGCGGCAGCAAGCCCGGCCGGGCCGGAGCCGACTACCGCAATTCGCTTGCCGGACCGGTTTACGATTTTTCTTGGCTGCATGAACCGGTTATCAAAAGCTTCTTCAATAATGGCCAGCTCATTTTCCCGGATGGATACGCTGTCGCCGTTTAAAGAACAGGTACATGCTTTTTCACAGAGAGCAGGACATACCCTTGCCGTGAACTCGGGAAAGTTATCTCTTTTTAACAGCCTTTTCAGCGCAGCCTTATAGTTTCCGTGGTAAACCAGATCGTTCCATTCCGGCACTAAATTATTTAACGGGCAGCCGGATACCATGCTGCCGATCACCATCCCGGACTGACAGAATGGAACGCCGCAATCCATACAGCGTGCTCCCTGCTCCATCTGCTCCTCTTTGGATAAAGCGATATGAAATTCATTAAAGTTTTTAATTCGTTCTAAAGGTTCCAGTGCCTCACTTGTACGCTTTTCATATTTTAAAAAGCCTGTTGACATTCCCATTACTGCATCCCTCCTTTTATCTCATAGAAAGCTTTTATTTGTGCCGTTTTTTCATCTACGCCCATTTCCTCATATTTTCGGATTAAATGAAGCACATTCTTATAATCATACGGCATGATTTTCTTGAACATTGGCAGATATTCTGTAAACCTTTTTAAAATATCCTTTCCCTTGACCGAATGGGTCGCTTGGACATGCTCCCTTATCAGGTCGTTTAATTCCAGTACATCCTCGCTTCTGCTGACGGTTTCCAGAGAAATAACATCTTTGTTTAATTTGGAATATAAATCTCCGCTCTCATCCAGGACATAAGCCACACCACCGGACATCCCGGCAGCCAGATTGTTTCCTGTAGGTCCCAGAATGACCACTCTGCCTCCTGTCATATATTCCAGACCGTGATCTCCTACTCCTTCCACTACAGCATCTGCACCGGAGTTTCTGACACAGAACCGTTCTCCTGCCACGCCGCTGAAAAACGCCTTTCCGGAGGTAGCCCCATATAGAGCCACATTTCCTATGATAATATTTTCATCATGCTTAAAGGTGGACTTTTTATTGGGATAAACCATGATTTGACCGCCGGATAGACCTTTCCCGATATAATCATTGCTGTCTCCTTCCAGCTCTAAGGTCAGTCCCTTCGGTATAAAGGCACCGAAGCTCTGACCGCCGTATCCGGTACATTTGATGTGATACGTGTCCTCCATCAGCTCGCTCCCCAATTTTCTGGTCAAAATAGAACCCAGCACCGTCCCAAAGGCCCTGGCCTGATTATCCACCTGAACTTCTATAGACTTTCTTTCGCCTTTTTCTATAGAAGCCTTCAGATTCTTGTATAAAACAGTCATATCTTTACTTTCGCTCAATTTAAAATCAAAATCATTGCCTTTCTGGTGAATGCTGTTCAGTAAGTCCTTTGAAATCCCGCTGCTTAAAATCGATCGAACATCCAGACGGGCCTTTTCTGTGCGGATTGTATTCTTTGGTTTCAGCTTATCCGTTCTGCCCACCATTTCATCTACCGTTTTAAAGCCCAGCAAGGCCATATACTCTCTCAATTCCTCTGCAATGAACCGCATAAAGTTCATCACATATTCCGGTTTTCCCGAAAATCTCTTTCGCAGCTCGGGGTTCTGTGTGGCAATTCCCACCGGACACGTATCCAGATTGCAGACTCTCATCATCACACAGCCCATGGAAATCAGCGGAGCTGTGGCAAAACCGAATTCTTCTGCTCCCAGCAGGGCAGCAATGGCCACTTCTCTGCCGGTCATCAGTTTTCCGTCTGTTTCCAGAATCACTCTGCTTCGCAGACCGTTCATCAACAGGGTCTGATGGGCTTCTGCCAGTCCCAGCTCCCATGGAAGTCCCGCGTTGTATACGGAATTTTTAGGGGCTGCTCCCGTACCTCCATCATATCCGGAGATCAGAATCACCTGTGCTCCCGCTTTTGCAACTCCTGCCGCAATGGTTCCCACACCTGCTTCCGACACCAGCTTGACCGAAATTCTGGCGTCTGAATTGGCACATTTGCAGTCATAAATCAGCTGAGCCAAATCTTCAATGGAATAAATGTCATGGTGCGGCGGAGGTGAAATCAGCCCGACGCCTGTGGTGCTGTGCCTCGTTCTGGCAATCCACGGATATACCTTATCCGCAGGCAGCTGTCCTCCTTCCCCCGGTTTCGCTCCCTGTGCCAGCTTGATCTGGATTTCCTCGGCACTCACCAGATATTCCGATGTCACGCCAAACCGTCCCGATGCTACCTGTTTGATTTTACTGCACCTGCTTACGCCATCCGCATCGGGCTTAAACCGTTCTGAATCCTCTCCGCCTTCTCCGCTGTTAGATTTTCCTTGCAGCTTATTCATGGCAATAGCCATGGTTTCATGGGCTTCTTTGGAAATCGATCCATAGGACATGGCACCTGTTTTGAACCGTTTGACAATGGAATCCACGCTTTCCACCTGCTCTATGGGAATTGGCTTATTTTTTATATCAAAGTCCATTAAGTTCCTCAAGTGAGCGGCACCCATCTCTTCATTGATCATTTCTGTATATTTTTTGAACAGCTTATAATCCCCTGTTCTGGTAGCCATTTGCAGAAGATGAATGGTCTTTGGATTGTAGAGATGCTCCTCTTCCCCGCTTCGAACCTTATGTCCCCCCACACTGTCTAAAACATAATCCTGATTCAGTCCCAGCGGATCAAAGGCTCCGGAATGTCTTTCATTGACCTGCTCTTCTATTTCCTTTAGAGTAATTCCTCCTACTCTGCTCACGGTATTGGTGAAATATTTATCAACAACCTCTTTACTGATGCCGACCGCTTCAAAAATCTGTGAGCCCTGATAGGATTGAATCGTAGAAATGCCCATCTTGGAAGCAATTTTTACAATGCCGTGCAAAATACCCTCGGTATAATCATTGACTGCGGCGTAATAGTCCTTTTCCAAAATAGTATCTTCAATCATCTGCTTAATCGTATCCTGCGCTAAATACGGGTTCACCGCACTTGCTCCATAGCCAAGAAGCGTTGCAAAGTGGTGAACCTCTCTCGGCTCTCCGCTTTCCAGCACCAGAGACAGAGACATGCGCTTCCGATTTCTTACCAGATACTGCTGAACGGCGGAAACAGCCAGAAGAGACGGAATCGGCACACTGTACTCGTCCACATCCCGATCGGATAAAATAATGATATTCGCCCCATCCTTCAAAGCCCTGTCAATTTGTATGAAAACATTGTTAATGGCCTTCTCTAAAGAAGTCCCTTTGTAATAGTTAATAGACACCGTAGCGACCTTAAAGCCATCTGCCTTCATATTCTTGATTTTCATGAAATCGGTGTTGGTCAGGATCGGATTTCTGACAGAAAGCAACCGGCAGTTTTCAGGCACATCGTTGAGCAAATTCCCATCCTTCCCCAAATAGCTGTAAGTCGAGGTCACGATCTCCTCCCGTATGGCGTCGATAGGCGGATTGGTCACCTGTGCGAAAAGCTGTTTGAAATAGTTAAAAAGCGGCGGATGCTTTTCCGATAATGCCGCCAACGGTGTATCTGCCCCCATGGCGATGACCGGTTCATTTCCGTTCAATGCCATGGGCTTTAAATAATCGATTACATCCTCATAGGAATACCCAAACGCTTTTTGCATTCTGGTCAGCTCCTGATCCTTGTAGAACGGAACTCTCTGATTTGGAATCTGCAATTCTTTTAAATGGACTAAATTGTTTTCCAGCCATTCTCCGTAAGGCTGGCTGCCTGCATAGTACTCTTTTAAATCCTTATCGTTGATCAATTTTCCCGATTTGGTATCCACCAGAAGCATCCGGCCGGGCCGCAGCCGTTCTTTGACCTCTATTTCTTCCGGCGGTATATCCAAGACACCCACTTCGGAAGATAAAATCAGATTGCCGTCTTTGGTTATATAGTATCTGGAAGGCCGCAGCCCATTTCTGTCCAGCACAGCACCGACGATATCCCCATCGCTGAACACGATGGAAGCAGGACCGTCCCAAGGCTCCATCATCGTTCCGTGATACAGATAAAAGTCTTTCTTCTTCCGGCTCATATTCCTGTCATTGCACCACGGCTCAGGAATGCACAGCATGACCGCCTTTGGAAAGTCCATTCCGGACATGTATAAAAATTCTAAGGTGTTGTCCAGCATAGCTGAATCGGAGCCCCATTTGGGAACCACCGGAAGGACTCTGTAAAAATCTTGTCCCAATGCGTCGGAATACATATTTTCTTCTCTGGACAGCATTTTATTTACATTGCCCCGTATGGTATTGATTTCTCCGTTATGTACCATATAGCGGTTTGGATGGGCTTTTTCCCACGAAGGCATGGTATTCGTAGAAAATCTGGAATGAACGATGGCAATAGCCGAAATAAAATCCTTTTCCTGCAAATCCAAATAGAATAATCTCAGCTGATTTACCAGAAACATGCCCTTATACACAACGGTTCTGCTGGACAGGGAACAGACATACGTATCGTTTGATTCGTTATCATTGCTGTTCTCAAATATTCTTCTGGCCACATATAATTTTCTGTCAAATTCAATACCCGGTTTCAAATGTCTTGGTCTTCCCACAAAGGCTTGATAAATGGCCGGCTTACATTCCAGCGCTCTGTTTCCCAGAACCTCATTGCGAGTGGGAACTTCCCTCCAGCCGAGGAAATTCAGTCCTTCCTTCTCGACGATCACTTCAAACCGCTTTTTGGTCTGGTTTCGGAGCAATTCCTGCTGAGGCAGAAAAAACATGCCCACTGCAAAATCTCCATTGGATGGAAATTCAATATTTTTTACATGCTTCACAAAAAAATTGTGGGGAATCTGCATCAATATGCCTACTCCGTCTCCGGTTTCTCCCGCTGCATCCTTCCCGGCCCGATGTTCCAGTTTTTCAACGATGGTCAACGCATCTTCCACCGTTTTATGAGATTTCACCCCTTTTATGTTTACAACCGCTCCAATCCCGCAGTTATCATGCTCAAAATTTTTATCGTATAAGCTTCCCGTTATTTTCGTTTGTGATTGATGTATCTGTTTCATTTTTATTTAAGTCCTCCCTGCCGTGCATCCTTTTCTTTGTTTACATTGCATATTCATTACAATATATATATAATTTTCAGACAATTCTTAAAACACTTTGATATTTTATACCCTATAACCAATTTAGTCAAGTATTTTTGTTTTTGCATAACAATTTTTAAATTATACCACGTGAAAGGGCTTTTCGGTACTGGAAAATTTTCTGTCCATGATTTTTTCAAAAAAAGTTGTTGACACCTGTCTTTTTTTTTAGTATACTCACATCATTAATTAGCAAAGGCGCTATGAGTTCTTACTCGTGGTGCCTTTTTTCGTAAGCTTTTACAGAAACATACTACAGAATAGTATGGATGGATACAGATAAAAGAAAGGCCGAGGTACATACCTATGAACAAGATTTCGGAACTATTTGGAAGCAGGGTCTTTAACGATGCCGTTATGAGAGAAAAATTACCAAAGGACACCTATAAAGCACTTCGATCCCATATCGATAAAGGGACACCTCTATCCTTAGAAACAGCAAATGTGATTGCCAGTGCCATGAAAGACTGGGCTCTGGAGCACGGGGCAACACATTTTACCCACTGGTTCCAGCCGATGACCGGTATAACTGCTGAGAAACACGACAGCTTTATTTCCCCTACGGAAGGGGGCGGTATTGTGATGAACTTTTCAGGAAAGGAACTGATCAAAGGAGAACCGGACGCCTCCAGTTTCCCGTCCGGCGGTATTCGTGCGACCTTTGAGGCAAGAGGTTATACCAACTGGGATCCAAGCTCCTGTGCCTTCATTAAAGAAAATACACTCTGCATACCCACTGCATTCTGTTCCTACGGCGGAGAAGCCTTAGACAAAAAGACCCCTTTGCTCCGTTCCATGGAAGCCATTGAAACGCAAGCACTAAGAATTTTGAAACTCCTTGGAAATAAATCGTCGCAAAGGGTGCTTACCACAGTAGGCCCGGAGCAGGAATATTTCCTGATTTCCAAAGAGCTGTACGAAAAACGGAAGGATTTGATTTACTGCGGGCGTACATTGCTCGGTGCAAAGCCTCCAAAGAGACAGGAACTGGAAGACCATTACTTTGGAGCCATTAAGCCAAAGGTAAACGAATTTATGGAAGAGCTGGATGAAGAGCTCTGGAAGCTTGGAGTTTTGGCAAACACGGAGCATAACGAAGTGGCTCCTGCCCAGCACGAACTGGCTCCGATCTTCTCCAGCTCCAATGTTGCCGCTGACCATAACCAGCTGACCATGGAAATGATGAAAAAAATTGCGGGAAAACACGGACTCGTCTGTTTGTTACACGAAAAACCCTTTGCCGGAATCAACGGAAGCGGAAAGCATATTAACTGGTCCCTTGCCACAGACACGGGAGAAAACCTGCTGAAACCGGGGAAAAATCCGATTCAGAACATCCAGTTCCTACTGTTCCTAAGCGCTGTCATCAAGGCGGTGGATGAACATCAGGATTTGCTCCGAATTTCCGTTGCCAGCCCAAGCAACGACCACCGTCTCGGCGGAAACGAAGCCCCTCCGGCTATCATTTCCATATTTCTCGGAGACGACCTGCAAGAAGTGCTGGATGCCATTACGGAAGGTAAATGCGAGGTCCCTGTTCGAAACAGACGGATGGGCATTGGCGTTCAAATCCTTCCCGACTTTAAAAAAGACACCACAGACCGAAACAGGACCTCTCCCTTTGCGTTTACCGGCAGCCGTTTTGAGTTCCGTATGCCCGGCTCCACCACTTCCGTTGCGTGTCCGACCTACATGATCAACACCATTGTGGCCGACTCTCTGATGGAAATAGCCGACCGTCTGGAAGCTTCTTCCGATATAAAAGCAGATGCGGTCAGCCTTGTAAAAGATATTTATACCCAGCATAAACGGATTGTTTTCAATGGGAACAATTATTCAGAGGAATGGGTCAGGGAAGCAGAAAAAAGAGGCCTGCTGAATTTAAAATCTGCTGTGGAAGCTTTCCCTCACTTTACAGATAAAAAGAATCTGGATTTATTTGAAAAGCACCACATATTTAATGAGATCGAGGTGACCGCCCGACAGGAAATCCTGTATGAAGAGTATTGTAAGCTAATTAATATCGAAGCACTTACTATGCTGGATATGATCCATAAGGACATCCTTCCTTCCGTATCCGCTTATGTAAAAGACTTATCCGATGTGGTACTGAGTAAACAATCCATTTCGGAGAATATTCCGTGCGAAATGGAAAAGAACCTGATTCACAGCCTGTCCTCAGCTTGTGACATCTTATATGCAAAAGCCGCAGCTCTGGATCAGTGCCTGCTTGAAGTCAATGCCCTGGAAAAAATCCGGGATGCCGCTGATTATTTCTGCGGTAAAGTGCTTCCTGCCATGAACGAATTGCGTGCCATAGCAGATGAACTGGAAACCATCACAGCGGCCAAGTACTGGCCTATGCCAACATATGGTTCCCTTCTCTTTACTTAAATAAATAATACAGCGGATGAAAAAGGAAAGAATCTGTCAACATATGGATTTTTTCCTTTTGACTTTTAAAATTAAATTGCAATAGGCTGACATGTATGCTAAAATAATTTTTTTCAAACACTACGACTAGAGGGGTGGTGACAGTATTGCAGACCATATTACTTGTGACAAGAAATACAAAAAGTAAGGATGCTCTATTAAACTATTTAAAAAACGATTTGAACCGAATGGTGGAGACGGCGGACAGTGTAGAGTCCGGAACCCAAAAGCTGTCTGAAACGTCCTTTGATTTAATTATAGTAAATTATCCTCTGGATTCCAATACGGACGCTTCTTTCTCTATCTATTGCGCACAGAACACATCTGCCGGTGTTATCGCCCTCTTAAAAAGCAAAGAGATCGACGCCCTGTCTGAACGGCTTGAAAAATATGGAATCATTGTCATCAATAAGCCGATTTTAAAAGTCGTGCTCAATCAGGCCATAAAATTTGCGGAGCTTTCGAAAAACAGGGTACTCACCTTAAATGAAGAAAATTTAAAATTACAGGATAAAATTACCCAGATCAAGCTGGTAAACCGAGCAAAATGGGTTCTGATCCAATATCTGAACATGTCTGAGGAACAGGCGCACAAATACATCGAGCAGCAATCCATGGAACGGCGCATGTCCAAGAAAAAAATTGCGGAAAAAATACTTTCCATGTATGAACGCTGACATTGGATAAAAAAAGTGGCTTCGCCACTTCCGCTAGGGAACCATAGGGTTCCCTTCGGCGGCTGCAAGCAGCATGAATCTCCAATCGGGAAGCGTTTGTCACAAAGCATCTGCACCTCTACCCCAGCTTTTTTATTTCTCTTCTCAATCGGTTAATGATCTTCTTCTCCAATCGGGAGATATAAGATTGAGAAATTCCCATTTTATCCGCCACTTCTTTTTGTGTCATTTCCCTTCCGCTTATTAACCCAAAACGCATTTCCATAATTTGTTTCTCCCGGTTATTCAGCTTTTTTAAAGCATATACCAGCAGCTTTCGATTCACCTCTTCTTCTATATGTCCATAGACCACATCGTTTTCAGTTCCTAAGATGTCCGATAAAAGCAATTCATTTCCATCCCAGTCTACATTTAAAGGCTCGTCAAAGGAGACCTCGCTCTTAATTTTATTATTTCTTCTGATATACATAAGTATTTCATTTTCAATACATCTGGAAGCATATGTAGCCAATTTTATGTTTTTTTCCGCATTAAACGTATTGACAGCCTTTATCAGACCGATTGTCCCGATAGAAATCAGGTCTTCAATGTTTATTTTCGATCCCTCAAATTTCTTTGCAATGTAGACCACTAATCTTAAATTTCTTTCAATCAATATGGCTCGAGCCGCTTCACTCCCTTTCGCAAACTCCTCCAGCAGATGCTTTTCCTCATCGCTGTTGAGCGGCGGCGGTAATACTTCATTTCCTCCAATATAGAAAATTTCATTAGGCTCGGTATGTTTCACCCATTTAAATACCCGTGAAATTTGCTTTAACATCCATTGTCTGACCATCCAATTCATTATGCGACCCCTCCCATTAAAAAGTCTTTACTCAAAAGAATCTGATATTCCTCTTCCTCTCCCAGCTTACAAAATTCTGTATCGTATACCGCCACTATAATACTCCCCAAGGCTCTGCCGTTCACCCAGGCATTATCCACTCTATATCCCTCCAGCATGCCATTTTTAGTTCCAATGGCATGGTACGGGATCAAGCAGTATCTGCTGCTGAAATCAACGTGATCCATATTCTTGAACTGCACCGCGGCAGATTGGCTGATGATGGCGACCGCTTTTCCCGATAGAGGATCTCTTAGAAAATTTCCTGAATCGATGAGAGCTCTGTGGATTACGGTATGTCCTTCTATCTCGATGGTAATAGTGGTAAAGACCCGCTCCTTCAGCTGCTTTGCTTCCATGACCTTTGAAAATGCTATGATCGTAACATAGGAAACTACTGCTCCAAAAACAACATTCATATAGGTTATATCTCCCACATATAAAACAGCATTATTGGTAAGTCCCCGGATTCTGATCAGGTAAAGCAGCAAAATTGTCATGCCGCCCATGAAGACCGATACGATATAAATCAGTATGGTCCCTTTCAGGATCTTCTTATCAAAGGCCACATGAGCCAGCAGCAAAGAAAAGGCGATCTTGACCAGAACCCCCAGCAGCATGCCCATATTCCGGACAAATATAATAAAGGAAAATAATCCGCAAAGGATTCCGCCCAGAATCAGTCTCTTTTTACTGGTTGTTAATCCGGCTATTTTACCTGACAGGTATAAAATAAGAATTCCCATAAGAAAATTCTCAAGAAATAAGTATTCCGCATAAACCTCCACATAAAAAACCCCCTCACAAGCTATATCATAAAGATGATTATAGACCTCACAAGGGGGAAAAATTGTCATATTCAAATGTCGAATAATAAATTTAATCTAAATTATTTTACGGCCTTCTTTGCAGTATCGCATAGCTGTGCAAATGCAGCAGTGTCGTAGATAGCCATTTCAGAAAGCATTTTTCTGTTGATTTCAATACCTGACTTTCTTAGACCGTCCATTAGTCTGCTGTATGAAATATCATTCATTCTTGCGCCGGCATTAATTCTGGCGATCCACAGTCTTCTATATTCTCTCTTCTTATTTTTTCTTCCTACATATGCGGAACGAAGGGAACGCATCACTGCCGGATTAGCGGCTCTGAACACCTTGCTCTTCTGTCCGTAGAAACCTTTTGCTAACTTTAAAATCTTCTTATGTCTTTTATGAGCGTTAACGCCCTTTTTTACTCTTGCCATTATTCAAACCTCCTAATACTATTTATCTAATACAGCTTTAATTCTCTTGTGATCTGCACTACCAAGAATCGTGGATTTTCTCAATCCTCTTTTTCTCTTTGCACACTTTTTAGTAAGAATATGGCTCTTATATGCCTTGTTTCTCTTTACTTTTCCTGTACCTGTTAATTTAAATCTCTTGCTTGCGCCTCTATGAGACTTCATTTTATTCTTAGCCATGGTAATGTTCCTCCTACGTAAATTTGTTTCTGTTATCTACTATCTATTTATCTGCCTTAGGTGCAACAATCATAATCAAACTTCTGCCTTCAAATTCAGGCTTTTTTTCTATTGTACCTACGGAAGCGACTGATTCTGCAAACAATTTCATGACATCCAGCCCTTTATTCGCATAATCCTTTTCTCTTCCTTTAAACCTCAAGCTAACTTTGACCCTGTCTCCGTCCTTTAAAAACTTTATTGCAGTATTAGCCTTCACTTGAATGTCATGCACCTCAATAAATGTACTTAAACGAATTTCCTTCACTGAAGTAACTTTTTGCTTTTTCTTTGCTTCTTTTTCTCTTTTTTGAAGTTCATAACGGTACTTGCCGTAATCAAGGATCTTACAAACTGGCGGGTTAGCATTTGGCGAAATATTCACTAAGTCAAGCTTTTTTTCATTAGCCAGCGCTAATGCATCTTCAAGACTCATGATTCCAAGCTGCGTTCCATCATTGTCAATAACTCTCAATTCCTTGTCACGAATTTCTTCGTTGATTAGATTTTCCTTGCTAATGTTCTTGCACCTCCTGCAAATAATAATAAAATAAGCGGATACTTCAGTACCCGCTCCACAAAACACATATGTGCCATCATTGCTTTATTGACCCTACCAGCAAAGCCAATAAGGTGAGAAGCGGATAACTTCTTCTTTATCACTCAGACACTATACCATTTATATCAAAGCATGTCAAGCAATATCTTTAAAATACTAAAAATATCGAAATACACCTTTGACCTTTCCCAATATCTTGACTTCCTTGACGATAATGGGGCTCATAGTCGAATTCTCCGGCTGCAGCCGAATATGATCTGCTTCTTTATAAAAAGTCTTGACGGTGGCTTCACTTTCAAAGCCGTCTATCATGGCGACAACGATTTCTCCGTTCTTCGCCGTGTTCTGCTGTTCTACCAATATATAATCCCCATCGAAAATACCGGCTTCAATCATGCTTTCCCCTTTCACGGTCAGCATGAAATTTGTTCCCCTGCCTGCAAACCTTGCCGGGATAGGAAAAGATTCTTCAATATTCTGTTCCGCCAGTATGGGCGTTCCCGCCGCAATTCTTCCCACTACCGGGATATCGATCACGTCAATGCGCTCTGCATTGGAATAGGCATCTCCATTCAGGTTTCGGGACGGATCGGCAGCCCGCTCATGAGATTCGGGATCCACGATCATCAAGGCACGGGGCTTTGAAGGATCTTTTTTTATGAAACCTTTCAACTCCAGATTTTCAATGTCCTTGTGAACGGTAGATGTAGATTTAATATTTAAAGCGGTGCAGATTTCTCTTACGGTAGGTGGATATCCTTTTTGGCTGATTTCTTTTTTCATATAATCCAGTATGCGCTGTTCTCGCTCTTTTAGTTTTTCCATTTTCCGCCTCCATTTATATCTATTAAAAGACTCTGCAATAGACTCTCATCACAATTTCTTAAAAGCCCGTAGCGGGATTTTAACCAATTCTTGGTATAGTATAACATAGGCGTGTCTTTTTGTAAACATGTGTTCCGAAATTATGTTCTAATATCTTTTCCTCCGCCGCACAAAAATAGGCTGTAATACTGCCTCTGCATTTGCAGGGAGTACGTACAGCCTGTTTTAATTCCATCTTTTTCTCTTATTATTTGTACGCGTCATTTAGAGATTTAACGATGCCCTTTGCGGCAGCCAACGCATAATGATCTGCAAACTCCTCTTTCTGCATCATCTGAAGATCATTTTCATTGGAAAGAAATGCTCCTTCCACAATAATGGCCGGCATGGAGGTCTTGTTCAGCACAGCCATTTCCGGACTGTTTTTTATGCCCCTTTTGGTCGTACCCAAAATGCTGACCATTTCATTTTCAATATTGGTTGCAATCGTCTTACTGTCGATCCCATAAAGCTGTTGTTCATTCTCACCATCCCCATTGACCTTACTGTTATATAAGACCTCCGTACCGTGAGCTGAGGCAGCGGTGCTGGAATTGTTGTGGACAGAAATGAAAATCGTTGCACCAATATTATTCGCTTTTTGAGCCCGTTCTAACAGGGTGTAATACACATCGGAATCCCGAATCATACAGGTACTGACCCCTGCACTTTTAAGATATTCATTTAATTTCAGACCCACTGCAAGATTTACATCCTTTTCCTGCAATTCATCCGCCTGTCCCTTATGACCTATAGAACCGCTGTCTTTTCCGCCATGCCCCATATCAATTGCAACAATCTTTCCCTTTGCAGCTTCGTGGAGCTGATCAAACTGCCAGCTTCCGACCGTATTGGAATCACTTCCTGTACTGTTATTTTCATTTGGCTCGGTAACAACCGGTTCTTCCCCTTTTACCGGTGAGGAAATGAGGACACTTCGAGTTGAATCCTGCCAGCCTACTTCACACCCCAGTGCTTCTGCGGTAAACCGGACAGGAATCATGGTGCTTCCATAATAATCCCCGTCATTATCAATAATAAGTGCAGGAACCTCTAAATTTTGTGTTTTTCCATTGACCAGGGCCTTATTGGATCCAATGGTAAGGACCACTTCTGTGTCGTCATAGGTCACATACACTTTTTGTGTATCGTTCTGCCAGGTAACCTTTCCGCCCATTTTTTCAAATAATGCTCTTGCCGGTATCAACGTTCTTTCTTTCACAATGACCGGAGGAACGTCGCTCTGAGAAAAAGCAATCCGCTGCCCGTCCAAAGATAGACCGACCGGATATTCTTCACAGAATTTCAGTCCTTCCTTTATATCAGATTGTGTAATGCCGGTTCCGGCGTACGCCATCCCGGACATGATTGCCATGAGCATTAGGATCATGGTTACTGTAATGAGTATTCTTTTCATGTTGTTCCCCTTTTTCTCGCTTTTTTCTTATCCGCAGTCAATAATCGACATTATCTTTGATTATACTCTCTTACACAGCGTTTGAAAATAGTAGAAACAAAAACGTAACAGAATTGAAAAATCTGCTATGGGTATCTATAAATGGGGCATCGGCGTCAACTTTCCAAACAGGGCATATCTGGCATTACTGAATTCATAGGAGCAAGTACATAAGGTCACGATCCGTTCTCCCTTCTCAACTGTCACAGCGGCTTTAAATGTAGATTTTTTCTCAAGGGATTCAATATAGTCTTGAAAGTCCCGGTCATCCCTGAAACTGCGCCGGACAGCTTCATAGCTTCCGTCCACCACCGTACCGGCAAACAGTTCCACTTTGAAGTCCCCCTCCGGCGTATAAATCATCATAGACGGATAGCTGTCATAAAAGCCTTGTTCTTTATACCTTGACAGAGAGGAAAACATGGACGTGTTTTTCATATTGTGGCCGTAAATAATGGTATTTCTATCTGAAAAATTGCTGGTATTACGATAGTCCATAAAAATCGAGCCCAATTTGTTCCATTCTCCGCTGAATAAACGTCTGAGATAATACGCATTGTCCTTCCCCTGCACCACGGGATAATCGATCTCCGTACCGGGAGCGGCAATCCATCCCACTACCTCCGGATTTATTTTTCTCAGAGCGGTAAAATCAATAGGTTCCTTCTGTTCTTTTGGCTCGGTTCCGGCAGCTTTTGACGACTGGTGCGCCTGACTGATTTTCCGATAGCTGACATCTCCCTGATGATACTGCCACTGATTCCATAGGAGAATACAGGCGGAGCACACCGTGCATGCTACACAAAACAGCATCAAAATATGCAATATCTTCCGCACCTCTGTTCTTTTCAGACTTTTCATTCGCTCCTTCCCTTTCTACTGCCATTGGATAAAGAATTGGCAGCGGAAAAAAACTTTCCGCTGCCAATTTCTCACATAAATTCTACTGGTTGATTATTTTTGAATTCCTGCATCGGAACGCTTTCTGCGAAGGACAAAATCAACACCGGCCAACGCTGTGAAAGCTATGGAAGAAAAAAGTATTCCAAGCTTTCCAACACTTTCCGCCTGATCCTCTCCCGTCTTAGGCATTCCGTTGACAGATCCATCCATTCCGCCCTGAGGAACTCTTCCGTCCCCGATTTCATCCGTAATCATTCCGGAGTGACCGGAGCCGTCAGCACCGCCCTGAGGAACCTTTCCATCTCCGATTTCATTTGTTGGATCTTTCGGATCCGTACCGGGGTTCCCCGGATTACCGCCGTAATGGTTCGTAAAGGAAGCCGACTTGATCGCATCCCCGGCGATAATGCCGGAAGCTCCCTTGCCGGAAACCGCGTACCCATCCTTTGTATAATCCGCTTCTGTCACGTTGTAGGTCGTGCCATCCGGCAGTCCGCTGATGGTAATGCTCTGCCCGTGGGCAAGAGAAATGGTGTCACCGCTCTTGATTTTCCCTCCGGAAACGCCCTGTCCTGTGTAGGAATAGGAACCGGAGGCTCCGCTGAAGGTTACGGTAAAGTCAAATTTTTTGTAAATATCGGCACCGTTTCCGTCAACCGTTTTACGGATAGTCAGATCACCGGTTTTGTTGTCCTTGACCGGATCCTTAGGATTACCGCCGCCACCGCCGCCGGAATGATTCTTCGTATTAGTGAAAGCTGCCGTCATCGTGTTATCAGCTTCAATAACACCCTTTTCGCCGGTTTTGGCCGTCGTGTATCCGGAACCTGAATAATCCGATTCCGTCACCGCATAGGAAGCGTCCTTCGGCAGTCCGGTAACGGTAATGCTTTGTCCGTGAGCAAGAGAAATGGTATCCCCGCTCTTGATGGTTCCATTCGGCACACCGTTTCCTATATAGCTGTACGTTCCGGATGCTCCCTCAAAGGTCACAGTAAAATCAAAGGCCTTTGTACTGTCGGCTGCGTTTCCTGCGACTGTTTTGCTGATGGTCAGCTGTCCGACCGTACCCTCTTGGTTATTTTTAATCGTAATGGCATTGGAGCCATCTTTCCCGTCAACAGAGACCACCACCTTAGAGTTGATCGTGGCAACCGTTATGGTATGGCTTCTAATCTCCTTCACATACCCTGCCGGGGCAGCCGTTTCACGAAGGAGGTATTCGCCGTCCGGAAGAGCCTTTAACTTGACGGTTCCGTCACTTCCGGTGGTTCCCTGCCGAATAACGGTCGTGCCGTCCGACGCATAAAGGGTAAAGGCAGCACCCGCCAAAGCTGCACCTGTTCCGTCTGTCTTTGTTATAAGAATCGAGCCGCCCTTCTTCATGGTCGCTTCTCCGTCTGCCGCAGTAACTGTGTAGCTTTTCTCGGTATTTTCCGTGGTGGAATTGCTGCTCATCAGAGAGACCTTATTGGAAACACTCCCCGGCTCCCCTGTAATATCCGTAATATACGTAAATTGATACGCTTTCTGGCTATCCGGAATAGCAAAAGTCAAGGTTCTAAGTGCGTTATCATAACGTACGTTCTTATCCAGTTCCAACGGAACCAAATTCCCTTCGGTATACGTTCCGTTTGCGTTGAGCGTCATCTCACGGACGGTAATATTTCCGTCCAGCAGCAGCTTTCCGCTGGCATCCGTACGTAAGTCAAGTCCCACAGGCAGTACATCTTTCAGCTTGTCACCGGGCTGATTCAAATCATACGGCCTGTATTCCACCGTCCATTTCAACGCACCGCCGGCAGATTGAAGCTCATGCGTCTTATCCAGTATCTTGCTTTCAATGATTACATCTCGTGTGGTACTGATTCCCGGCGTCCAATTTTCAGTCTTTAAGGAAAGATTGTTTGTCGCCGTGGTCGTCTTGTTGGAAGCAAAATATTTTTCTGCCGCTTCCTCCGTCAATTTTGCCTTTACCAAAATCACATATGGTTGATCCAGTTTTGTAAAGGTAAAGGATATGGCGGCAACCTCTTTCCCCGAACTGTTGACGGTTGTTCCAATTTCATGAGAAAGTACAGCCACGCTGCTCAGCGGCGTGGTATTGGCTGCTGTAACGGAAGTGCCGGCTCCGGTCTTTCCGTCAAAGATCAAATAATCCTTTCCGTTCTCGAACGGCATAAACTCCCAGCCTTCCGGAAGCGTATCCGTCAGGGTGGCCGTTCCCAGCTTCGTTGTTCCGTCCGCCTGGAGCATATTCGTCAGATTCAGTCCGTCCGCATTAACGCTCAATCGGAAAATAACCGATTTTTCCTGATAATCGAACCCGGCTTTGGCATCTGTCGTCTTCTGAGTATTCACACCGGCAGCCGGATCTGCCATGGCTTCACGCTTGAGCATCTCCTTTGCCATCATGTGGCTGTCATACTTCACCGTGGCCGTGGCCCCATTCAGATTTTTGGTTGCACTGAAAAGACTGGCGGTATTATACACGTTCTGCTGATTCTTATTTCCGGCATAAATGTCCGGATTCAACACCTGTGTATCAAAGGTAAACTTGTTTATTTCGCTGTCAGAAAGTCCGGTGATCGTAAGCAGATCTGCCACACGTTTGCCGTCTCTTTCAATCGAAGTGACTGATACAGTGAAAGCTGGCCCGCTGACATTTACAAAATTTCCGGCATATTTTTGATTATACTGGGGCGTTAAATCCTTGGTATCGACTCCGATAGGAAGCCCGGTCACCTTACTGATATCGAATCCGCTGGATTTATCTCCGTAGACCAAAAGGTCATACACCTTCAAATCCGGAATACTCTGTTTTTTCGTATCGACCGTTACTGTCCACGCAACCTTTCCGGTTTTAGGATCTGCCACACCTGTTTTAGCTATAGCATTATAACCAATACCTACATAGCCAGAGCTTGCCCCATATCCGTCACCTGACAACCCGTCCCATTTAATTTTTGCTGTATTCTGGTAGTTTGTTACTCCTGTAACGAATGTGCCATCTGCCGTATCCGGCACATTCGTCACGACGGTGAGTACGATCTTAGAATTAATAGTTCCGATTTCATACTCTCCTTTTTCATTAGGAGTAATGCCTTTTTCCTCCACCCAGTCAGATCCGTTCCATTTCTGCCAAGTGGCAGAGTTCAGAGTCAATCCTGCCGGCAATAGATCCGTGATGACCACATTCTCTAAAGAAGTGCCCATCTGATTGGCCGTAATCGTCCAGGTAATGGTACGATCTTTCGGATTATATACTCCGCTGCTGCCTTCTCCTCCTGCCTTACCTTCCTTGGTAATCCATATCGCAGCAAAGGTCACTGTTTTATCTGCCTTACCCAGTTCAACATCCTGATCCATGAGCTTCGCCGTGTTGGTCAGGCTCTGTACTCCTGTGCCGTAATACTCTTCATCCGGTATGATGGTCTTAAACGTAACGGTCTGGGGACTTTTATCTCCTTCGGAGAAGGTGTAGCTGAGTTCTTTGGTTGTATCGCTCCAATTTGGAACCTTGGAAACTGAACCCACCTTAAAAGAACCCTCTTTATAGTCACCGACGGAAGCGAGATCGTCAACAAACTGATACCCCTTCAAGTCAAGAGCTGTACTGCCCTGAGTACCGGTCACCTGAACCGTCCATTCGACAGTCTTCTCAGCTAAGTTGGCTGTTCCATCTTTGGTCACCTTATAAACCTTTTCAGCGGGAGGTACGTTGACTGTAAAGGTTTTGTCAAGAATCGTAACCTGCACCTCGCCTCCTTCATCAGAAGCGCCGCTGTCGTCGTATTTCAGACTGGCCGTAAATTTACAAGCCACTGAATCATATGTTCCGTCAAAAACCGCAGCATCTCCATCAAAAGTAACTGTCGCAATAACCATCTTGTTGGAAGAGTTGGTTGTAAATTCAACACGGCCAACCTTGATTACTGTTCCCTCCTCATCCTTCATGGATAAGTCGGCACTGCTGCCAGACACTAAGTGAAAGGCATTACTCAGTTCGAAAACAGCGGTATCTCCTTTTCGAACCGGATTGGCCGGAGTAGGATCATCCCCTTCAACCGGCACGTCAAAAGAGACTTCCACAGAAATCTCCTTTGTGCTGGTCAGCTTTCCGTCGGTGATCTCTTTTCCCCCTTGCATGACTTTTGCATTAACATTCGTTAAATTATCGTGGCCACTTGAGTCAGCGTATACTGGGCTGAACGTAAAAACGTTCAACAGTAGCATCAGCATCATCGTCCAACTTATCACACGCCGTTTCTTATTTTTTGCCATCATTTTATTTCCTCCTTTTGTACATTTTTGTTCATGTGGTTGTCAGCGGTGATTTGAACACCATAACTCGTGAACATAGTAACCCCCTCTACTTCCCATATGAAAGACCGCAGCTCCATACAACCGGCACAGCCTGCCGCTCTCATTAGGCAAATATAAGCAAATAGTTACTACACCTATTGTACAAGATTCTTCAAATGTCTTCTTGAAAGTTCTGCAAAGAAGCATGGAACAACTTGGCAAAAAATGAAAATATCTAATTAAAAATTGATTCAATAGGAAAGCGTAGACATAAACAGCTGGGGTATAATATAGCATACGATAAATATAGACTTTAGGCTTTATATGCATCCGTAGGAACTCACTGCAAGCTTGTGGAGCAGCTAGGGCATAGACCACAGAATATTAGACGCGAATTGGGGGAAAACAATGAGAACCGGTGTACTATTAGAAGAATTAATTAACATAGCACGAACACCTAAGACAGACTTTGCACTTAGTATGCGTATGACGCCAAGTGGATTGAGCAAAATTCTGACGGGAAAAAGACTGCCGCTTTGGCGGGAAAAAAGAATGTTCAGCAGACAAGCTGCCAATTATTTTTCTGAGATCATATATCGTCACGATTGCTATCGGCAATTTGAAAAGCTATTTCCTATCTTGTATGATTTCAACTCAAAATATGAACTGGAAATGTTCTTAGCCTATGCTATCGAATATACATTGGAAAAGGATCATGCGGAAGAAAACGACGAATATTTAGATTATCCCACCAGAGAAGCGGCCAGTTTTTTAGGGGAAAAGACCACTTTAAACATGTTCTGCATCATTGTATCGGATTACATCATAAGCAATAAGGACGCTCTTTTGGAAGTTTACAGCACACTGCCTTTGTTCAACCGGCGTAATTCCGGGATTTTAGGCCGAGCTAAAATGCTTTCTTCTCCCAAGATGGGAGGGGTTTCATTAAATTATTTTTTTGATATGGCCTCTTTTGAGGCATCCTGTCATGAATACAATATGGGACTTCTCTTTTCCATCTCGAATCTACAGAAACATGTGGATTTAAATTTATGGAAGGTAAAGGAAGCAATTGGTTCTACCTTCTTGTTATTGAAGGGCCAATGTCTTTTAATTTTTAGCACACAAATAAGCGGAACCCCGCTTATGACATTTATCACGCTCAAAAGCCATCTGGATGTGTTCTTTAATGCCCTTATGAGAAAAGAGGCTGTCAAAATAAGTTATAACAAAAGTGAAGCCATTGCAGCTTTAGAGGCAGATCCGTCATTCATTGACAGCCTCATTAACCGGCGTATCAATGCGGTATATAATTTTATATCCATCGGTTATATGATTGAAAAAGAAGAATTGAAAGAAATAAAGAACAAAGAAGCAATAAAAAAGGCCATATTGAAACTGTTTAATGAAATTCTGACAAAACAAACTACATTTTTTGTTACCCTTGATGCCATGATGAATTTTTGTGCCACAGGTAAAGCCATTGTGCCGTTATTTGGTGCCATTGATATGAGCCCGGATCAGCGTATCCCCTATCTCCAGCGATTTAATTCCTTCATTGGCAAAAAAGATTCTAGTAAAATGAAACTTATAAATTCTGAGCTGCCTAAAGTCGCCTTGCTCTGTTTGCAGGGGCTGACTATCATATATCTGATTGACAGCGAGTATTCCTCTGAAAAAATTCACTATTTTGAAACGGACGAGATCAATCAGATCTTAGAACATGAAATAACAAACGGAAACATAAAAATGCTGGATTTCAGCCCAGATTTATGGAATACATATATAGATGAATTATCCAAAGATATTTATACACCTACCTTTTGATAACAGGTGTGGGCTTTATGCGATAGGATACTTGTCAAACAGCCGCCAATAAGAACTTATTATAAAAAATGAAAAGATGGATTGAACTCCATCTTTTCGTATTTTTTTGATCTTTACTCGTTGTTTGATTTTTATTCCATGTAATTTCTATAACGATTTCGTTTCTACTGTAATACATTCATCCTGCCTATTGCAAGGTAAATTTGCTGACCTCACTTTGAAGCAGGCTGGCCTGACCGGATAATTCTTCACTGGCAGCCGCACTTTGCTCTGCTGTGGCAGAGTTCGACTGCACTACAGAGGAAATCTGATCCAATCCCATGGTAATCTGCGTAATAGAATCTGCCTGCTTTGCAGAAGCTTTGGCAATCTGGGTAACGGAGGCCACCACCTGTTTGGTATTCTCCACAACCGTATGGATGACTTCTGCTGTTTCAGCAGCTATGCTGTTTCCATCTTCCACTGCCCTGACGGTATCTTCGATCAGAGCCGTGGTATTTTGTGCTGCTTCCGCAGACTTTCCTGCAAGGTTTCGTACCTCATCTGCAACAACAGCGAAGCCTTTACCCGCAGTACCGGCTCTGGCTGCTTCCACAGCAGCGTTCAAGGCTAAAATATTGGTCTGAAAGGCTATGTCCTCAATCGTTTTAATGATCTTGCTTATTTCCGTAGACTTTTCTGAAATCTCTCCCATGGAAGCCGTCATTTTATCCATTTGTTCTTTGCTGTGCTCCAGCTCCTTTTTCACACGGGAGGACTGGCTGTTTGCATGATCCGCATTCTGCGCACTCTCTTTAATGTCATTGGAAATTAAATTGACAGCGGCCAGCAATTCTTCTATGGAACTGGCCTGTTCAACCGAGCCTTGAGCCAAAGACTGCGACCCGGAAGAGACTTGTTCCGCTCCTAAATTGACCTGCTCTGCAGATACCTTTATATTATAAAGCGTCTGACTTAATTCACTGACAATTTTGTGAACAGCTGACTTTATGTTCTGATAGATTCCTACATACTCCACCTCAGAATGTACGTCGAAATTTCCCTGCGCCATTTCTCCAAGTGCCTTGGAGGTATCCATAATAATATTTTTTGTGGAAGAAATCATTGTTCGCATACTATCCGCCATTTTTCCCACTTCATCACTGGACTGATAGCTTACATCCACATCAAAATTTCCCTTTGATATTTCATAGACCACGTGCTCCATTTCCTGTATTGGCCTTACCAGCTTTGTTGCAAATGAAATCATAATAATAATCGCAAGAATCAATGCTGCTGCTGAAATTCCTATGCACAGAGCAACCGCTGCATAAATAGATTTCATAAATTCGCTTTTCTCAACGGTTACACCCAGCACCCATCCGTCCGTATCCGGAACCGGTGTTAAAAAGACAAGCTTTTTAATTCCTCCGAACTCCATGCTGCCGAAACAATTTTCGCCCTTTATACCCCGCTGCTCCAGCTCTGCCAGTTCCTTTAAGGTGGAATCTGTTTTAGCGTTTTGAGAGCTGTTATCCTGTGCTTTGACTGTTTCAAAATCAGGATCTGCAATGGTAGTTCCCTGTTTATTTATCAGGTAGCATTGTCCTGTCTTTCCAACTTTTATGCTGTTGGTAATATCAGATAAGTAAGTCCCATCTAGCGTTGCAATAATAGTTCCCACAATTTCGGTATCATATAGGCCATCCTTCCATAAAGGTGCTGCAATATGAATGGTGACATTACCGTCTGCGGCAATCTCAGGGCTGGTCACAACAACCTTTCCTTCTGACGCTTTTCGATAGTATTCCTTGTCTGAATAATTATTCCGGTCTAAGGATACTCCGGCTAAATCAGTAGCGGTCAAATCCACAAAATTATATTTTTTTACCTTGCTGTCCAATATTTCCTGTTTACTTTCAAGGGTGCTTTCCGCATTGGACAGCCGAGCAAGCGTCCCTAATTCCTGGATGACGTTTTCTGTGGAGATCAATTTATTGTCTACGGCTTTAGCGGCCGTAACCGCTGTTTCACCCATTATCGCCTGAATAGTATTTAACGTTCCATTAAGACTCATGGCAGTAAAAACTATTGAAACTACGGATAAGGATAGTAACAACAATACTAGGGTTATTGCTAAAATTTTTTTCTTGATGCTATTCATCGAATCTCTTTTCCTTTCTTTAACCAACATTTTTAATATATGATTACGTACCCCTATAAGGGATCGTATCATATTTGGCTAATTATTACAATTACCAGCCCGTTTCCATATGGAGTATCTATATGTATAAATTTGCACTCTATAAAATACACAGGATTAATAAAAAAAGCCTCAATGTTTCCTACGTAATAAAAAAACATTTGATTTTAACCAAATGATGGTGTATAATACATTTTGTTGATTAGATATGGGGCACTAGCTCAATGGATAGAGTCGCAGACTTCGAATCTGTCGGTTGGGGGTTCGAGTCCCTCGTGCCTCACCAAAGACCACTGCAAACGCAGTGGTCTTTCTATTTTCCTTGAAATATCAGCGTTTATAAGATTGTTTGATATTTTCTATATTTTTTACCATTTTGCACTTTTTGTTATATTTTTACCTCATTTAATAACTTTTGTGGGGAAATTTTAAAGTATATAAAAAAACATGCACTTGTTTTAGGTGTAAATTATTTAATATTTTTACGCATTATTTTATATATTAATTTATATATTACTTTTTTAATTATTCTATATGATTTTTATTTAGAGTATGTTATAATCAAGACATAAAAAGTGCTACCGATAGACGGTTAGCCTAAGGCTATGAACGAAAAATAATCGCCAGTTTTCTCAGGACTGAGGCGATTATTTTTTATTACGTTCCATATTTATTATTAAAGCAATTAGCGTCGCCACTGCAACAATAATTGATAGTTCCTCATATGTACTGATAAAATACCACCTCCTTATTCTGCTATTGGCATTTCTCAGCCTAATGCAGTAATAACGGATAGTGGCTAACCGCCTACCGTGTCTCTGGTATCGCTCCTATACTATAATATATATTCCATTATTTGTAAACACATTCCTTTTTATTCGCAAAAAAAGAGGGGTATACCCTCCAAACTCCCCTTGTATCTTTTCCGTTTCTAATTCTACTTACCGTCTATGCTTCTGCCTGTATACATCAAGTAATCCAAAATTCCCCGAGAATAATAATCTCCGATTCTGGAAGACAAGCTCAATAATCTGTCGAATACGTAGATGTCTTCTTTATCGTCTCTATTTAAGAGGGCAGTCGATTGTTCAATGATCCTCTGATTATATAAGGAAAACAGTTCTATCCACTGTTCTTTTTCCCAATACGGATTGACACGTGCTAAAAGTGTTCCTGTTTCCTCTGGGATCTCTTGGAGCTTCTCCTTGGATTCCTTCTCCATATTTGCATTTCTGATGATTTGCGCTTGAATCAACAGACCCAAATAACGAACAATCTCATTGATTAAATTTACATACTCATCTGCATATTCTTCTCCAAATACTGTGCTAAATATGTGGATAGATTGCCTCAGTACCTTATTTATTTTTTCTTTAATCGCCTCCTCATCTCCTAATCCTCCATGCTTCATATTTACATAGGATCTGAGCCAAATCGTAAGATCCCTCCACACCGTCCTCGAATCAAAGATAAGATTTACCTGGCTTATTGGAACACAAACATTTTGACATCTTTTAGCCCTTCTCATTAAGCGGCCTCCTTTTTATTCAATACATGCTTGAAATATTGGACAACGATTCATGGTTGCCCGGTTAGAGAATACCAAATAATCCAATATTCCCTGTGAATAATAGTCCCCTATTCGTATGGTAAGATTCAGCATTTTATTCAAAATCTCTATGTTCTCTTCATATTGTTCGGCCAAGCGTGTTGTTGACAACTGAATCACTAGCTGATTGAACTGACCCAATAGTTCCTCCCATTCCGCTTGCTGCCAATATGGATTGATGGATGCTAAAAAAACAGCAATCTGATCCGCATTACCCTGTACGTTCCTCGTATAGTCTGTCACCTGGGCATCATCCCCTGTGATCTGAGCCTCTATTAATAAATCCACATAATCAAGGAATGAAAGCAAAAGCTTAACAAATTCATCCATATTTGCGATTCCAAATACTTGATAAAAAACATTAGGATTTTGTATTAAAAATCCCTCAATTTTTTCTCTTATGATTCCTTTATCTCCTATTTCTCCATGCTTACTGTTTATGTAAAAATTAAGCCAAATAGCCATATCTCTCCACGCTGTTCTTGATTGAAATATTAAATTCATCGTGCTTTCCGGAATACAAGAACCCTGGAGTACTTTGACAGCTTTCAATAATTGGCCCTCCTTTGCCTTGATATGATAACTTGCTATAGTAATAAGATATTATCCGAAATGTTATTTTGTTACCTTTGGTTTCCCCATAAATCTGATAGATCCTGTTTAAAAAGTGATTATGTTAAAAAATAAACTTCAATCTGTAGGTTTGTCAAACATATGTTACACCGTGCTTCAAAAAATTAAATAGAGTTTCTCTTGGGGAAACCCAGCCCAAAGGGCGCATAGGAAAGTTATTGTAGTTTGCATTATGCTTTTTTAGTTGTAATTTAAAATCATTGAATGAGTAGAACTTTGCTATCGCATAAAAATATTCATTATCCTTACGATGTGAGCGTTCCACTTTACCATTATGTCTTGGAGTATAAGGCCTTATCATTTTATGGATAATACCTTGTTCCTTAAGAGTCCGTTGGAATAGCGTTAACGTTGGATTTTTAGAAGTACCAAGACGTTTTGTAAATTCCTGTCCATTATCGGTCTGAACACATTCGATCTTAAATGGGAAAGCTTTAATAACTTGTTTAAGGAATTCAGAAGCAGAATAAGAGCTGTGTTCCTCAAAAGCAGCAAGATATCTAAAACGAGAGAATTCATCAATAGCAGTATATTGATAGAATTTCTTATCAGAAGCTTCGCCAACAAGGCAAGAGGATGGAACAAATTTAACATCAATTTGTACTCTTTGACCTGGATACTCCATTTGCTCATATTTTTTAGCAATATATTTAGGATTCTGAGGTTTCTTAGGGATCAAAGATTGCTTGATTAGTACTCGATAAAGCCCAGTAATGGATCTGGAATACCCACGCTGTCGCAGTTTGACCCAAAAGACAACAAGACCTGCATTTGGATTCCTACGACGCATATCATGAATGAGTTTAAGCTCATTTGCAGTATGCTGATTTTTATGGGAATGAGGCTTACGAGAAAGTTCTCTCAGGGACTCAATAGAACCATCATATCTACGCAACCAACGATAAATATATTGCCTGTTGTGATGATATCTGATAGCAGCTTTTGTAACGCCAAATCTTTGAGCATATTTAATTAAGGATAGACGATATTTCATATCTTGTGTTATACTTGCCATACGGGAGACCTCCAATTTGTGATGTTTTGGTTTGTGAGGAATTAAGCATAACACAATTTTAGCGTTTCCCGTATTTATTTTTTGTCTTAATGTAACACATGTATTGTAATCCTACATTATGTTAAAAAATAAACTTCAATCATTGTTGCATTTCAATTTTATTGTGTTATAATAATGTTGTAATAGTTATTACTTTATAATCATTACAACATTATATGATACCGGTGGTGAGTTCATGGGACCTTCATTTGAAGATTTAAAGCAAGAATTAAAGATAAAAAATATAACTCTGTCATATCAAAGGCTGAAAGTTTTAGAATACCTTACTAAAAATCAAGATCATCCTACTGTAGACCAGATTTTTACAGATCTTCAAAAAGATATATCGACCCTATCAAAAACAACAGTCTATAACACGTTGAAAATGTTAGTAGAAGCAGGTTTAGTCAAGGTAGTTGCCATTGAAGATAATGAAACCAGATATGATATCATAACCAAAAATCATGGACATTTTAAATGTGAAGTCTGTGGAAGGATATACGACTTTAATGTGGACATGGATTCGCTGACCTGTAACGATTTGAGCCATTTTCAAATCAATGATAAAAACGTATATTTTAAAGGTATCTGTCAAAGATGTCTTACAAATATAAAACAAAAAGGAGGAGAAAGAAATGAGTGAAAACAAAACGCTTGATAACCTGATGGAAGCATTTGCCGGAGAATCCCAAGCAAACAGAAAGTATTTAGCATATTCCAAGAAGGCTGAAAAAGATGGAAATCTTAATGCTGCTAAACTTTTTAAAGCAGCATCTGATGCTGAAACCCTTCATGCATTAAAGCACTTTGAAGTTGCAGGGAAAATCGGATCAACAGCTGACAATCTTAAAGATGCTGTTGCGGGTGAAACCCACGAGTATACGGAGATGTATCCTGACTTTGTGAAGGAAGCCGAAGCCACAGGCAACAAGGCTGCGCTTATGTCCTTTACCTTTGCTATGAAGGCGGAAGAGGTTCATGCCAAGCTTTATCAGGAAGCATTAGAGAATCTTGAACAGACAGAAGAAGTTTTTTATTATCTATGCCCTGTTTGCGGCAATATCGAAAAGGTTCGCCCAGATAAATGCAGCATTTGTGGTGTTCCAGGAGATAAGTTCATCAAATACTAATATCATCAACACAAACAAAAGACATCGTTTATGTGCGCATACGGGAGCATAAATACACCCGTAAATATATAAAATGAGGAGAATGATTATGAGAAGTTTTACTACATTAGATCTGCAATATGCACACAGGTTCTACGGTTTTAAGGGTGAAGCACAATACTTACACGGACATACGGGAATACTCACACTTGAAGTGGAAGATACGGTCAACATGGGAGTCAATATGGTATTCCCTTGTAATGAAATTAAGAAAACCGCCTGGGAAGTTTTACAAAACTTTGACCATGCTCTGATCTTAAGAGAAGACGATCCATTGCTTCCGGCTATTCTTGATGTTTATGAAGCACAAGGCATTAAGAACGGTGCCCCGACCAATAAGCAAAAAGGACCGGCTTTCAAAACGGAACTTGCAACAGCATATCCGGAATGTCGTTTAGTAGTTACGAAAGAAACCATGACAGTGGAAGGCATGATAAAAATCGTTTACGATTTATTAAAAGATAAACTAAATATAGTTAAAATCACATTTACAAGCGGGGTAAATGGGGCTACGGAAGAATACGAGCCACAAAAGTCCGTAGAACGATGTCCGTTATGTGGTATTGCCTTAGACAAAAATGGCGTATGCCCTAAATGCGGATATAAGAAATAGTTTAAAATTGCATTAGTTCAACAATGAATTAGGCATTCTATGACAATTTGCATAGAGTGCCTTTTTTGTATAAAAAAAGCCTCCGCGAGGTGCTTTTAGCCCGCATTCACTCGCGTTTCTTTTTATGACATTCCGTCAATATCGCAAGTAATATTTCCTACGTAATAAAAAGGCTGGATTTGATTATTCATTCAAATCCAGCCTTTTAAATTGCTTTATAAAAATTCTAATCAGTACGATTAAATTTGCATAAGCAGTTCTTTTTATGCTTCTTCTTTGTATTCACCTGAGAAATCTGCTTCAGCAAGATTTACAAGCTTTGTCTTCTTTACAATCTTATAACCGATATACAGTACAAGGAATAAGATTAAACCAATGTACGTCGGGAGTGCTGCAAGGAAGTGTCCTGACATGATTGCACCGAAATCCTGCCCGATGATAACGACTGTACAAAGAACCAGTGCAATAATTGGTCCCAACGGGAATAGCTTTGACTTATACTTCAAGTCGTTCAAATCTTTACCCTGAAGGACATATGCTTTTCTGAATCTGTAATGGCTGATAGCAATTCCTAACCATGCAATAAATCCAGCCATACCGGAAGCACTTACAAGCCACAGATAAATACTGTTTTCACCAATCAGATATCCTACAAATGCGATAACGGATACTGCTGTAGTAAAGTATAAGCAGTTGATTGGAACACCTGATTTACTAACCTTCTTCAGGAACTTAGGTGCTTTGCCTTCCTGAGCCATAGCATACAGCATTCTAGTGGATGCATAAAGTCCTGAGTTACCACAGGAAAGTACGGATGTAAGAATTACAGCGTTCATAACAGCGGCAGCCATTCCAAGTCCAGCTCTTTCAAAGATTAAAGTAAATGGACTCATTGCTACGTTGTCTTCTCCTGCTTTCAATAAGTTTGGATCTGTATAAGGAAGAACAAATCCAACGATAGTCAATGCTCCAATATAGAAAATCAAAATTCTCCAGAATACAGTGTTGATAGCCTTTGGTACATTTTTCTGAGGATCTTCTGATTCACCGGCAGCTACACCAACAAGTTCTGTTCCCTGGAAAGAGAATCCTGCTACCATTGCGATGGCGAAGATTCCGCCGAATCCGCCGTTGAATGGTGCGTTTCCAACAGTCCAGTTGTGGAATCCAGGAGCTTTTCCGCCCATGATACCAAAGATCATCAGAACACCTACAACTAAGAAAATACCGATGGTAGCTACCTTAATGCCAGCGAACCAGAATTCAGCTTCGCCATACATACGAGCAGAAATCATATTAAGAGTAAACAATATTACTAAGAATAATGCACTCCAAATGATGCCCGGTGTATCCGGGAACCAGAACTTCATTACAATTGCTCCTGCAACTAATTCGCAGGCAACTGTAATAGCCCAGTTGTACCAGTAGTTCCAACCAAGTGCAAACCCAAGAGCCGGGTCAACAAATCTGGTCGCATATGTTTCAAAAGAACCGGAAACTGGCATGAAAGTAGCCATTTCACCCAAGCTTGTCATAAGGAAATAAACCATAATACCGATTAAACCGTAAGCTACAAGTGCGCCGCCGGGACCAGCTGTACTAATAGATGCTCCGGAAGCTACAAATAAACCAGTACCAATTGCACCGCCGATTGCGATCATGTTCAAATGTCTGGCTTTTAACGATCTTTTTAAACCTTCTTCTTTTTCTTCACTCATTTAAAGGCCTCCCTTTTCTATGCTTCGAAAATATTTTTGATAAAATTAACTAGATAAAAACTAAAACTCGTCCCTCCTTTTTATAAATTTTAAACTTTAAAAATACAAAGTATATTATAGCATACTTTACTTGAAATTGTTCCCAGATATTGATTTTTGTAAAAATTACAAATTTTTTTACATCTTGTGTCGAAATGTACAAATGCAGATTTTAGCTTTTCTCTTTATACGGATTATTATGCACCTTTTTTTAAATTTCTGCATACTATATAATTACCAGAAAAGGGGGTGCTGTTATGTGTCATCCTTGTTGCTGGCTCGCCCTATATTTTTTATATAAGAATTGCAGCCGTAATCAATGTTGTCGATCCTGTTACTATAGGCACTAACAAAATATAAATAGTATGGTCCGCTCATAAGTTCATCGTTCAACTTATAAGCGGACCTTTTTACCGGGTTATTTCACTTCACTGAAAACAAGCAGGCCTTCAATAAATTTATCAATGTTCGTTTTGCCTCCATCTTTTCGCTTGCCTCTTATGTAATCCATTTCTGCACGAATACTTTCAAAATCAAAAACAACATAATGATAATTTTGAAAAATTTCATTATAATAATCTTCTACACCCATAGCGGCGATGTTCGTCAGCCCCCTTTTTACAGCTCTCCGTATCCTCTGCTTCACCATCTTTGGATCTTCTGCCTTCTTACCGCAGTACAGAGCGATTCCTTCTTTCACATTTGTTGTATGGCTTTGAAGCCTCTCTTCACATATGGCAAGAATATCGGCGGTTCCCGACTCTCCCAGCATACCCAATATGCCAAGCAGATATTTGATTTCCTTTACTCGGCTCCCGCTGCCTTTTTTATTGGTATCGGCAGATCTTTTTTTCTCCGATACATTCTTTACCTGAATGATTTCCCGTATCCCGCCCAGCGCGTTTTCCAGATTTACCTTTTCGTTGATATGTTGAAGCACACTGATTACTTCGATCAGATTTATGGGTTTATTAATAAAGAAATGAACCCCCACCTGATAAGCTTCCGCCACCATTTCTTTATCTGAGACCTGAGAGATCATGATAAAATTAACTTTCGGCTTTACTTCACGAATTTGACGTACCAGAGAAATACCATCCATCTGCGGCATAAGATAATCGATCAGAACGATATCCGGTTCTTCCAAAATAATTTCCTTCAAGGCTTTTTCCGGA
Source organism: Aminipila luticellarii (assembly GCF_004103735.1). Classification (NCBI taxonomy): domain Bacteria; kingdom Bacillati; phylum Bacillota; class Clostridia; order Peptostreptococcales; family Anaerovoracaceae; genus Aminipila; species Aminipila luticellarii. The sequence goes on from NZ_CP035281.1 coordinate 1,643,455, forward strand.
TCAGTAGAAATACCGGTTACTTCTCCTAGTCCCTGCTCTTCCACGATTCGATTCAATATTTTAACGACGCTTAAAGAATCATCCACAATATAATACTTCATTTAATTCTCCTCAAAGCAAGCTACAGGAATGAATACATCAAATCTCGTATACATACCCTCCTGTGATTCAACTGTAATACTGCCTTTAAATTGCTCTTCTACCAGATCCTTTACTAAGGTAAGACCCAACCCCCTGTTAATATCTCCCGTCGCTCCATCAAATTTGGTGGAATATCCGGAGGCAAAAATAATATCCATGTCATCTTTTCTGATGCCTGTTCCATTGTCCGTAATCCTGAAATCATAGAGTTTTCCTTCCAATTTAAATAATTCTAAGGAAATAGTCCCTTCTTTTTCGTAGGAAATAGCATCTACGGCATTAACCACAATATTTCTCAATATGGACATCAGAAAATAATGTTCCCTGACTATAAAATTACTGTAAATCCTCGTAATAAATTCGACATGCTTATTTTGATGCTTTATCAACTCAGCTATATCCGTAGCCAATATATTGACCAGATCACGTATGTTTAAGCTTGTAATTTCTATATCCGTTAAAAAGTTATCCTGAAGCCCTTTGATCACACGAATATACCCTTTTTTAATCTCGTGAACGTCTTTAGCAATATCTAATGTTAAAACCTGAAACTCCTTCGGAAAAGAATCATTATTCATTTTTTGGTGAAGCAAATATGCTTTCTTCATCACATCTTCTATTTCAACAATGCCCTTTTTCATGAAATAAACTTCACTGTCGAACACAGCGGCCATGACCATCAGCTTTTTATACCGCAATTCATGCTCTTCTCTCTTTAATAAGGATTTATAGTGATCCACACTCAAGCAAACAGTCAATATCATGGTAGACCGAACCATGGCAATCGTAAAGAGGGTTCCGATTACCGTGGGATTCATATAAGACAGCCCATTCATAAAAGAGAGTTCTGCAGTATTGGACAGTGCATCACAAAGAACTAAAGTCGTCCAAAACAGCGTATAATTTTTATTAGGGTTCTTATAGTACAGCAGGAAATAAAGGATGCCGAAAACAAAATAAAAAATCATGTCCGGCAAGGCCGCAGCCGCCGATTTATTCCATTCACCAGAGGCTGTCCACAGCACTAAAAAACGAAAATTGGGCGAGCATATTCCGGTTAAAAAGGATAATTTGATCGGGTTCAATTCCGGAAAAAAGTGGAGACATACACCAAAAATAACCACCGCCAGCGCAATAATAAAATCATCGGAAAAAACATTAATATATAATTGAGATCCAATGGACACGCAGCCTGCCGTCAGCAGGGCCCGCTTTATTTTTTTCATAGATATCCTCTTTATTCCTTATTTCAAGAACTTTTTGATCAGCCGCAGTTTATTTTTGCTGAACGGCGGATATATGAGCGTATTATTAAAGCGGGCAGACTTTTTTAACACACCTTTTTTGTGGGAGAAGGTGATAAAGCTCTGCTGTCCGTGATAGCTGCCCATGCCGGAATTTCCCACCCCTCCGAAAGGCAGCCAGTGATTGGCAATGTGCATGATGGTATCGTTAATACAGGCATTTCCGGAAGAAAGCTCTCTCAACACTCTTTTTTCTATCTTCCTCTTTCCAGTAAATAAATATAGAGCCAACGGTTTCGGACGTCCTCTAAGTGTTCTTATGACAGTATCCAAATCCTTATATTTTATCACGGGCAAAATCGGGCCAAAGATTTCTTCCTGCATGGCCGGATCCTCCCAATCATCGGCTCTTAAAACAGTCGGCTCTATATATCTGGTTTCTGCATTATAATGCCCGCCGAAAAGGATATTTTCCCCGTCTTCTTCTATTAAAGCCCTTATTCGGTTAAAATGCTTTTCATGAATAATACGGCCGTAATCTGAACTTTTTTCGATGTCTTTGCCATAATATTTCTGTACTGCTTTTTTCATTTGTACAGTCAGCTGCTCGAAAGCCTCCTCCTGAACGAGCACGTAATCCGGAGCAACACAGGTCTGTCCGGCGTTTAAGGTCTTTCCCCAAATGATTCTGCGGGCAGCTTCTTTAAGGTTCGCACTTTTATCGACTATAGCCGGACTCTTCCCTCCCAACTCCAGCGTGACCGGCACCAAATTTTGGGCGGCGGCTTCCATAACAAGCTTTCCTACAGCAGGGCTTCCCGTAAAGAAGATATAATCCACTTTGGCATGGATCAGCACATTCCCTGTTTCTTCATTTCCTTCCACACATTTTATATACCGGCTTTCAAAGGTATCCTCCAGCATGGCTCTGATGGCAGAAGATGTATGAACCGCCATTTCTGAGGTTTTTACAAGGGCGGTGTTGCCGGCCGCGATAGCTCCGATCAGAGGTTCCAGCAGCAGCTGAACCGGATAATTGTATGCGCCCAGAATCAGAACGGTTCCGTAAGGCTCGCTCATCACATAGCTTTTGGCCGGCCATAAATAAACAGGCGTATGCTTTTTCTCTGGTTTTGCCCATTTCCCCAGATTTTTTATCATATAGGAGATGCTTGAATATATAAATCCGATCTCCGTGATATAGGACTCATTTTTGTGCTTTCCTAAATCTTTATATAGTGCCAGCATAATATCTTTCTCATATTTCTTTATTCCGCGCTTTAAATTTTTCAGCTGGTTTACTCGAAAATCAAGACTCTTTGTCACACCGGTATCAAAATAGGCGCGTTGGCTGTCTAAAATTTCTTGTACGGCATCGGGTTTCCATTGCCCATAGTCCATATTCCTTCCTCCTGTTTAAATTATCTATTGAACATCTGCCCTCTGTAATTATTCCTATGACAAAGGGCGGGTAACCATGATGCCCGCCCGAGATAAAAATTGAACTTGCTTCCTTTACTTGTCTTTTAAAAATTCCTGAACATATTCCACATCCGAAGGCGTATCAATATATCTGGTTCCTCTCTTTTGACGTGTTTCTCGTCCTTTTCCCGTTACCAGCACCACAGTATCTCTATCCGCATCCGCAATAGCCTGTCTGATCGCTTCTTTTCTATCCGGAATGATGGAACACTTACAAGCGTGTTCCTCCACGTGTTTTGCTATTTCCTCGCAAATTTTCATAAGCGGCTCTTCACCGGCATCCTCCTCCGTAATAAATACATGGTCTGAATATCTCCCTGCTATATCCCCCAGTTCACGTCTTCTGGCAAGAGCCTTTTTCCCGGGACAGCCAAAGACTATCGTGATTTTTTTATTGGGAAATTCTCTCTTCATAGAAGTAAATAAAGATTCAAAGCTCATTTTATTGTGTGCGTAATCCACGATTACGTACAAATCGTTGCTGCGATTCGTATAAACTTCCATTCTTCCGCTTACCTGAGCTTTTTTCAAGCCTGCACGGATGTTTTTCAGCGGAATATTCAAAGCGTACGAGATAGCAATGGCCGCCAGCGCATTGGAGACATTAAATAAACCGGGCATATTAATCCGAAATTCTTCATCAAAGCTGTCCGAACGCACCTGAAAGGTGATACTGTTTCCGCTGGTTGCAACATTATAGCCATAAATATCCGCTCTTTCTTGGAGTCCAAAGGTCACGACCCTCTTGCATTTACTTGCTTCCTGGAGAATACGTTCCTCATGATCACTGTCCAGATTGACACAGGCTGTTTCACACTGATCAAATAATTTCAGTTTGGATTGAAAATAATCTTCAAAGTCGCGATGCTCCGCTTCACTGATATGATCTTCTCCAATGTTCAAAAAACATCCCACCGTATAATGAACGCCCAGCGTTCTATGGTATTTTAACGCCTGGCTTGAAACCTCCATGGAGAGATATTCAATATCTGATTTTACCGCATTATTAAAATGCCTGTGCAGATCCAGCGTTTCGGGCGTGGTCAAATGAGACTCTTCATTGATGACGCCGTCATAATTATCGATTCCCGAAAGAACGGCACTTTTTGGTTTCTTCATATCCTTTAAGTAATCGTCCAAAACAGCCTTCATAAAATAAGTCGTTGTAGATTTCCCCTTTGTTCCGGTTATCCCGATCAAATTCAGTTTTTTCCAAACCTGATTGTAGTATCGATCCGATATATATGCCATTGCCTTTCTCATATCGTTCACTATAATATAAGGGATGTGCCGCTCCGTTTTCAATTCAGACAAATCATACTTTTGTTCACTTATATAGGCAAAAGCTCCTTCTTTTACGGCACTCTTCAAATATTCCACCGTAAAATGAGTCCCCTTACAAATAAATAAGGTTCCATATTTCACATCCATAGAATTGTAGGATATATATTTTACCAGTTCCTCCAGCTCTGACCCTTCTGCACTGGTCTCCACCAACAGTCCATTATCTTTCAGCAGTCCTACATATTCTCCTAAACTTTGTATTTTATTTGACACTTGTCCACCTCTATTTTTCATCTTATTTTAAAGTTTTTTCGCACAACACGATCGCTCTCTCCGCTAAGACCTCCATGGCGTCTATGTAAAAATCAGAAAGCCGGTTAATCTCTTTAAAACAGGAGAGCTCGCCGCTTGCCAAGAGCACACATTTACACCCGGCTTCTTTCATTTCTTTTTCGATTTCATACAATTCCCTCATATCCACAGATTTCTCGGCCTTCACGCCCTCATAGATTATTTTCATGACTCTTGCCTGATTCTTTTCGGAAGGTACCACTGTCTTTATGCCCAAGGCCTTGCATTCATTTTGATAAAGCTTGGTTTTAATCGTCCCGTCTGAAGCTAAAATTCCCAGCTTAAAATTTTCACCATATCTGCAATATATAGACATGGCCGCCTCTTTTACCATATTGATGATAGGAATCTTCAAATTTTTTTGCAGCCTGTCCACCAAAAGATGAGAGGTGTTGCAGGGGATGGCTATATAATCCGCTCCGCCTACTTCTAAGAATTTTGCGTCGTGTAAAAGCTTATGATACAGCTCTTCCACATCCCCGCTTTTAATGGCCGCTGTCCGGTCCGGCATACTTGCATGATTCAGAACAATCATGTTCAGATGCTCCTGATCGCTGTGGGCTTCTGTTTTATCCACAATCATTTTATAAAAAAGCTGTGTTGCACGAGGTCCCATTCCGCCTATTATTCCTAATACCTTCTGTCCTTTTTCTCTCATATATCTGTTCTCCTAAAGTGTCTATCTGCTTCATTTCCCAAGATATTTTCTAAATTTAACATAATGTCCAAGCTGTGATTTAATCAATTTCAGTTTTCTGCCTAAGCCATTATCCGGTGCATAAAACAAAGGATTTACCCATTTTCCTGCCGCAAACAGCTCTCGCATTTCTTTTTTGTACTCCGCAGGCTTAATGTACGTAAAAGCTACTCTTTTGGGAACGACCAGCCACAAATTCTTATTCTTTACAAACTTTTCTTCCAGCGGCTTGTCCTCAATATAGTCCTCCACTAAGCATTTTGCCACATTGGCTCCTGCCCCGGTCACATAAAAATTACTTCTTCCCTGTCTCGTATTTATTTCAAATACCTTATATTTTCCGTCTCTCGTATCGTATTTAATGTCGAAATTGGAAAATCCAATATAGTGCATGCTTTCTAACAGCTGCTTGAACTGCGCTTCTACGGTATCGTTGTGCTCTGTTATGATCACCGCATGATTTCCTATACCGTGAGGTGTATGTTCCTCTAAAAGGACATGACCCAGACACATCATCTTTACCTGTCCATGCTTGTCCGAATAGTTTGTAAGCACTCGCATAAAGGTATCGTCACCCGGAATAAAGTCCTGAATAATCAGGGAATCTTCATAGCCCGCCCCATAAATATCGTCTAATATGGTATCCAGCTCTTCCCTTGAATCTGCCTTATATACCTTTTTCTGAGCAGCAAAAGGATGCCGCCAGTATTCAATTCCATTGGAAGGCTTTAAAATAAAAGGCGGTTCAAATGGGAGATCAAAGTTGTGCGCCATCTCTTTCTTATGCACAAAGGTATTTGGATAATCTACGCCGATCTTTTCACACATATCATAAAATTTTTCTTTATGGATCAATTCGTTCATCAAGTCTACAGAAATATAAGGTGCGATGACATTTTCAGGCAGCCTGTCCTTGTTGGCACTGATCAGCTGTACATAGCTGTCCCCGCAGCCGATTAAAAGAATGGTCGTGCTGTGATGTTTATTTGCAAACCCAAGAACAAGTGACAGAAAAGTATCCTGTTCATCTGCTTTTGGATTTGCATTGTAATCCATGATTTTACTCTTATAGCATGGTCCGGTCGGATATTTCCCATACACGACCGGTTTTATTCCATATTCCTCATGAAAAGCTCTGGCTACACTATATACATTAATATCCCCTGCAAAAAGCAATGGAATAAAGTTCTTCTTCATCTTCTGTTCTCCTTAGTCGTTCATATATCTGAAAAATAGGTTATCTTAAATTATACCTCTTATTAGCCAATTTTAGCAATAATTTCATCTCTCAATTCATCTATTTTTTTAAAATCCATATTTGGTATATAAAAGCTTTCGAGATAATCATGTTCCTGTTTTGCCCGTTTTAAATATCCGATGCCATCACAGATCAGTTTATCCATACTGTCACAATTACTTTCTATCAGGTTCTCTAATTTTTCCAGCTTTCTTCTGTCCAGCATATCGTTCATATCAATATGAACAATTTCCGGATTATGCTTTCCTTCTTCATCCGTTGCAATCTCCCACGGCTCCAGATCGTGATATTTGTTTACGCTTATAAAGGCGATTCCCAGTTCAGGAACTAACAAATGTTCAATTTTGCTTTCAGGTTTCATCGGGCAATAATATAATTCGATATCAAATCCCCTGTATATAACGCTTTCTGAGAATATATTGAGCAGACTGGTAGCACAAAGTCCTACCGGATTGCTTATGATATATACCTTTTTATATCCATTAATCAGACTTTTTATGTAATTTGTAATCCCCATGGGAGTAATAGCACTGGCAAAATACTTTTTCACACTTCCCGGATTCAAACAAAGCTCCTTATGTGCCAGCTCATTGCCTACAACTGCCGCCGTAAGCTTATAAATTTCAGCTCTTTCTATGGCTGTGTCGTACATAGCCGCCATATTATCGTAAAGCTTTCCGGCTGCGGCAAAATAGTTATAGGCATATTGGAATAAACTTTTGATCCTTTCATTGGTTTCAATAACAGCAAGCTTGTTTTCCCGAATACCTCTTTCATTCCAATAATCCCCTAAATGGATAATCTGATCCACCGCTCCCGGGTTTATGGGATCGACCACATGCGGACTTGTCGCGTCTATCAGCGCAATCCGTTTATTTTTTAAAACCACACCATCCAACGAATTATTATCGGAGGAGCAATGCATGAAATCCACATCTTCTCCTCTTTCCAAATAAGTCTCTCCTATTTTTCGCATAAATGTCGATTTGCCGACTCCCGGTCCTCCCTTTATACAGATGATTCGATTCGCCTCACGTTGTCCCAATATGTAATTATAGTAAGAATAAAAACCTTCTGTCGTATTATTGCCCGGATAAATATGTCTCTCCAAAGCCACAAAAACCGCCCCTTTCAAATTACTACTCTCGCTATAATATGAAAGAAACGGTTTAAACGTTCCGAAATTGTATGGGCTCTGGTTGTTCCTTATTTTAAGAATATCTACTGTTAGAATTGGCGCAGCAGGTTGACCATTTCAATCGCTCCCAATGCACAGTCATATCCCTTGTTTCCCGCTTTTGTACCGGCACGTTCTATGGCCTGCTCAATGTTTTCCGTAGTGAGCACACCAAACATCACCGGTATTCCCGCCTCCGCTCCAACATGGGCGATTCCCTTTGAAACTTCATTGCACACGTAGTCGTAATGAGTCGTACTTCCTCTGATTACTGCGCCCAGACAGATCACCGCGTCGTATTTACCCGACCTCGCCATTTTTGATGCCATAAGAGGTATTTCAAAAGCTCCCGGTACCCATGCGACCTCGATATGCTCTTCCTCCACATCATGTCTTGTAAGTCCATCAACCGCACCTAAAAGCAATTTAGAAACAATCAACTCATTAAATCTTGATGCCACAATTCCAACTCTTATTCCTTTTGCGACCAGCTTTCCCTCAAATACTTTCATATTAATCTTCTCCTCGTATAATACTTTTTAGATACATAAATGTACCTTGATAACTTAATTAATATTTGTTCAATAGGCTTAGTTAAGCCCATGATATAATTGTCTTAGTGTCAATCAGGTAATAGTTCTTTTTTCTCCTGTTGAACCAGTAATGGTTGCTTCATAGTAAGTCTGTTCCCCTGACATGGAAGTTAGCTTCAAACCGGCTGGCTGTTTGCTTAAGTTTATGGACGACCATCTAGCAGTGTGGTTTCGCATCTGTCCATCTTAAGCTGGATTCTTATATGCGAGGGTGTCGATGCTCCATGTTCATGGGTTTTACCAAGCCGATTGAATACTCAAATCTAACTACGAAAGAAGGTGATTTTATGAACCCACTTTACGTCGGAATTGATGTAAGTAGCAAATCCAATGTCGTTTATCTTATGCTTCCTAATGGTAACAAGCACAGTAACTTCGCAGTTGCTAACTCACATGATGGTTCTATTCAGTTGGTAAAAAGAATCTGTTCTGCTTTAAATTCCAGGTCCCTTGACACCGTACTCATAGGTCTCGAATCTACATCTGTCTATGGTGACAATCTCGTGTATTTTCTAAGGGAAGATGCATCTTTAGCATCCTTTCACAGAAAGATTCATGTCCTCAATCCAAAGCAGGTTAAAAAGTTCAAAGATGCTTATAATGACCTGCCAAAAAATGATTATGTGGACTCTTTTGTCATTGCTGACTGCCTGCGTTTTGGAAGAATCAACAAAGAGGTATATGTCGGAGACTATCACTACAAAGCTCTCCAAAACCTCACACGAGCACGTTATTTCGCCGTTTGCAATCTTACCAAGGAAAAGCAACGCTTTATGAATGTGCTGTTCAAGAAGTATTCATCCATGACACAGGAGAAGGTATTTTCCGATACCTTCAGCACTACAGCTCTTGCTGTCTACGATGAATTTGAATCCGCAGAAGCACTGGCATATATGGACTTACAAGAGCTAACCGCTTTTATCATGGAGAAAGGAAAGAACCGCTTTCCTGATCCAGATACGGTAGCCAAAGCCATTCAGAAAGCTGCCCGGAGTTCTTACCGTTTACCTAAGACGGTAAATGACTCTGTGAATCAGGTGCTCTCTATATCCATAACCTCAATGAAGGCATTGGAAGCTCAAATCAAAGAGTTCGATAAAGCGATTTCAGCCCAAATGGAACTCTTGCCTAACGTATTGATATCCATTCCAGGCATTGGTCCTGTTTATTCTGCTGGTATTCTATCAGAGCTTGGAGATATCAATCGTTTTAATAATCAGGCGCAGCTTGCGAAATATGCAGGTCTTGCCTGGACTCAGCACCAGTCTGGTGATTTTGAAGCACAAAACACAAGACTCATCCGATCTGGCAACCGATTTTTAAAGTATTATCTGTGTGAAGCTGCATTCTCTCTTGTAAGATGCGACAAGGAGTACAAAGCTTTCTATCACCAAAAGTACAACGAGGTGAACAGATATCAACACAAACGTGCACTCGCATTAACTGCCCGTAAATTTGTGCGGTTAGTCTTTACGCTGCTTAAAGACAATCGCCTATATCGCTCAGCAGAATAGAGGAATCTCTCTGCTGATGAGCTACGCCCTGCTCATTTTTTAAAAGTGATCGACAGGGCTTAGGTGGTCGTTTTTTGTTTTTTGAGAAACTGGTCAAGAATATATGATTTTTATTTCATTTCTCACTTGACATCACACCACTGGACTTATATAATCTCATGGAACAAATCTTTTAATCACAACTTAGAAGATGCCCCATTTTAGTTTGTTTTGTTTTTAAGTAAACCATGTCATATGGATTTGCTTCCACTTCAAGAGGAACTCGTTGGGAAATATGGACTCCATACCTTGAAAGCTGCTGTACCTTATCGGGATTATTGGTCATCAGCCTCACATCCTGCACGCCTAAATCTTTCAGGATCTGAGCAGCTATGGAATACTCTCTCAAATCCTCTTCAAATCCCAGAGCCAAATTTGCTTCCACCGTGTCAAGACCTTGATCTTGAAGGGCATAAGCCCTCAGCTTATTTACAAGGCCGATTCCGCGGCCCTCCTGCCTCATATAAAGCATTACTCCCCGGCTTTCCTTTTGTATTTTCTTCATAGCTGCCTTATACTGTTCTCCGCAGTCACATTTGACCGAACCCAAAGCATCTCCTGTCAGGCATTCGGAATGAACTCTGCAAAGGGTCGGACTTTCCTTTTCTATCTTACCTTTGACCAGTGCCACGTGGTGTTCTCCGTTTATCTTATTGATATACCCATAGGCTGTAAATTCCCCATAAATAGTAGGAAGCTTAGTCCTTACCACCTGTTCCACCAATTTTTCTGTACGCTTTCTGTACTCTTTCAACGCTTCAATTGTTATAAAAACCAGTCCGTGCTCCTGGGCGAAGCTTTTTAATTCGGAAGTGCGCATCATCGTTCCGTCCGCCCGCATTATTTCACAACATAACCCGCATTCCTTAAGCCCGGCCAGTCTGACCAAATCCACTGTTGCCTCCGTATGCCCCTCTCTTTCCAGTACCCCAAAGTCCTTGGCGGCCAGCGGAAACATATGTCCCGGTTTTCTGAAATCTTCGGGGCTTACACTATCCTCCACGGATTTCATAGCAGTTATGGACCTCTCGATTGCCGAAATTCCTGTCGTTGTATCCTTATGATCAATGGATACGGTAAACGCAGTCTCATGATTATCTGTATTCTTATGAACCATTGGACCCAAGCCTAATCGATCGGCCAGTTTTCTGCTCATGGGCATACAAATCAAACCTTTCCCATAAGTTGCCATAAAGTTTACATTTTCTGCATTGGCGAATTCAGCAGCACAAATGAGGTCTCCTTCATTTTCTCTGTTCTCAGCATCCGTTACGACAATTATTTTCCCCTGCCTCAACGCTTCCAACGCCTCTTCAATTCTATTATATTTAAACATCTGTCAAGTCCTCCATAATTACAATCCTTTAAAATCCGTTTTGTATAAGGAATTCCATACTTATACTGTTTTTGTTCTCCTGTGCCGTATCTTTTAGATGAAGCAATTTTTCAACGTATTTTCCAATGATATCATTTTCCAGATTTACAACATCCCCCACTGTTTTTGTCCGCAGCGCAGTTCCTTTCCATGTATGCGGAATCAGTGAAATCTCAAAGCTGTCGGGTTGTACCCTTGCTACAGTCAGGCTCACCCCATCCATTGCTATAGAGCCTTTTTCTACGATATATTTCATAATGCCGGGACTCGTTGATATCCTTATCCACATAGCTATTCCCTCCGAACGCATACGCACAATGGTTCCTGTTCCGTCAATGTGTCCGGATACGATATGTCCGCCGAATTGTCCCTCTGCTTCCATCGCCCGCTCCAAATTGACGATGCTCCCCTGTTTTAAGTTTCCCAAAGAGCTTCGGGAAAGCGTCTCTCTCATTACATCTGCTTCAAAGACAGTGTTGCTTAAATTGCAGACCGTCAGACAAACACCGTTTACAGCCACACTGTCTCCAAGCTGAATCTGCTGAAAGATCTTATTTCCCTCAATCACTAGACGAGAAGAATTTTCTCCTTGGGAGATATTCTTTACCCTTCCTGTTTCTTCTATAATTCCGGTAAACATGTCTTTTCTCCTTTCAGGGATTGGGTTTCTTTAGTGACGGATTTTTCACCACATTATACTCAACCAGCAGATCTTCTCCCAGCTGTGTAACTTTTCTTTCTTTAAGCAAAAATGCTTCTTCGGGCCTCTCTATGCCCCGCCCCTCTACAGCTGTTACTGCATTCCGCCCTCCAAAGATTTTAGGTGCGATATAAGCATATACATGTTCTACTATTCCCTGCTCCAAAGCTGCCCAGTTCAATGTACCCCCTCCTTCAAGAAGGATACTGTCTATTCCTCTTTGGCCCAACAACTCCATAAGGCCATTTAAATCAATATGCCGGCCCAATTTAGGAACCTTTACTATCATACAGCCTTTTTCTCTAAGCCTTTCGATTGCTTCCCTGTCTGCGGAAGCTGTTGCTATATAAGTCTGTATCTCCTTTGCGGTGGTTACGATCTGGGAATCTATAGGAATTCTCAAGTTGGTATCACAGATGATCCTTATGGGATTTTTAGTTTCCGGCAGCCGGCAGTCCAATCTGGGATCGTCTTTTAGTACCGTGCCTGCTCCGACCATAATCCCCATGTATTTATGCCGCAGCCGATGTACATGCTCTCTTGCAATTTCTCCCGTGATCCACATTGAATTTCCTGTATAAGCTGCAATTTTTCCGTCCATGGTCATAGCGTATTTCATTGCTACGTACGGTTTTTTCTCTTTTATATAATGAAAAAAAACAGCATTCAACTCTCTGCATTCTTTTTCTAAAATTCCAACGGTAACTTGAACCCCTGCCTTCCTTAACAGATCAATTCCCATACCCGATATAAGCGGATTCGGATCCTGTACCCCTACTACTACGCGGGCTATTCTATTTTCAAGAATAGCGTCCGTACAGGGGGGCGTCTTCCCATAATGACAGCAAGGTTCTAATGTAACATACAAAGTAGCACCCTCCGGATTTTCACTGCAAGCTGTAATCGCATTCCGCTCCGCATGGGGCTGTCCCCATTTTGCATGAAATCCCTGTCCGATAATGATACCGTCCTTTACAAGTATCGCACCCACCATAGGGTTCGGATTAGTCCACCCCTCTGCATTTTTTGCCAGCTCTACAGCTATCTGCATATATTCTTCATCCGTCATTACAGCCACCTTCCTATTTCCTATTGAATAAAAAAATACTCCGGATAGATCTCCAGAGTATTATTTTACTTGTGCCTTGATTTCAGCTGCCATTGGCTTGCGTATTTATACTGCCATTTTTATTAAGATAAAAAGGCGGTATCCGTCCATATCGCTTGCGCCATATGTCCTACGTCAATAAAAAACTCTGAAATGAAATCATTTCAGAGCATAATAACTAAATGCAATATAAGCTTTGCACACATCTTCTTTCATCCAGACTATACTGTCGGCTTCGGAATCACACCGAATCTGCCTTGCGGCTCGTGGGCTTTACCACCGGTAGGGAATCACACCCTGCCCTGAAGAATCTATTCAATTTTCTCGTTCATACTAACACAGGTTCATATACGTGTCAAGATTAATTTTCTTCTCCCATAACAGTTGCCTCTGCTTCGATTACTCCCGGCCTTAAATTTCCATTAGCGATCTCATAAAACGCTACGCTGGCCACACATAAGTAAGGTGACAGCCAAAAATAGGCGATGCTCCCTAATAAAGATCCAAGGCTGGCCAAAGCTACCGCATTGAACGTAAAGAACGAAGATATGGCGGCCATCGGAATGCTGGCTAAAATTGCCCATCCGATAAAACTGACTTCTAAACTGAAAAGCTTCATCTTGTTGCCGGTCATTAACCGCTTACTTTCCGCTAAGCACTGCAGGATCCCATACTCAGGGTGGTCTATCATGATTAAAAATGCCTGACTGTACCTATAGGCAGCTATAAACCCCGGAATGATGAATACCAGAAACCATAAGCATATAAACAGACCCATGACGAAATAAAGTCCCACGGCTTTAAAAAATCTTTCAAATCCATAAAATACCTGTGCGATTTCACATTCTTTTCTTCGGAACAGGTTTAAGCAAAAAATGTCATATCCTATGGTAAACGGTGCCGCAACCAGAAAAGTATACAGACCGGATAATAAAGCTGCGTTTTCTTTCCCGCTGAAAATAATCTCCAAGATAGCAGCAGGCAGCATAAGCGCCACCATATACACTGCGGTGGCGGCAACCGCCAGTTTCCATTTCCCCTGCAGGGATACACGTGCTAAAGCCCTGATATTTTTACAAGTTTCTAATACAATATTTTGATTCATGTTCTCTTTCCTTCCCTTTTTATTGGTTCTCTTTTATACCCTTAGTTTTTTATTATAACTTTTAATTGGGGAAATTTCAAGGGTTTTCCAAAGGGGCTCCGTATTTAGGACAATCATGACCTGTTGCTTCCGCTCAGAACTGTGCATTAAATCTCTTTTCAAATTCTTCTTTCAGACCTTCCCTAAACTCTGGGTGCGCAATTTTAATAAGTGCTCTGGCTCTGTCATGAAGGGTCTTTCCTTTCATCTCCGCGATCCCGTATTCGGTTATCACGTAATCCACATCCTGCCTGTTTGTGGTAACGGCTGATCCATGTTCAATAAAGGGAACGATCTTAGAAATCAGTGTTCCATCTTTTTTCATCACAACAGAAGGCATGGCCATGATGGATTTTCCTTTCCCATCGGTAGACATGGCTGCCCCCCTCACAAAGTCTACTTGTCCCCCTACTCCGGAGAATTGTTTTGTCCCTATGGTGTCGGATACCACCTGCCCCATGAAATCGATCTGAAGGCAGGAATTGATGCAAACCATCTTAGAACATTGCGCTATAGTAACAGGATTGTTTACATAATCCACCGGCTTCATTTCAACGATTGGATTATTTGCCACAAAGTCATAGAGCTTCTTGGTTCCCATTAGAAAGGTAACAATGATTTTACCCGGATCGATGGATTTTTGTGATCCGTCTATTACGCCTGCTTCATAAAGGTCTACTACTCCGTCGGAAATCATTTCGGAATGTATGCCTAAGTGTTTTTTATCTTTAAGCTGGGATAATACCGCATCCGGAATAGCCCCTATACCCAGCTGTAATGTAGAGCCGTCCTCAATCAACGAGGCACAATATTTTCCAATAGCGATTTCAGCCTCACCAATATTGGGAAGCTTCATTTCGGGAAGCGGGTGTGACGTTTCCACAAACGCATCGATTTCGCTGATATGTACAAAAGTCTCGCCATAAACTACCGGCACCTGATCATTTATTTCCGCCAATACGACCTTAGCGGATTTCACTGCCTGCATGGTAAAATCACAAGATACGCCTACAGAGCAAAACCCATTGCGATCCGGAGTGGATACCATAATCATCGCCACATCTACAGGAAAAATACCTTTTCGTATATAGCTGGGTACTTCATGAAAATACACAGGCACGAACTGTCCGTGACCCTCTGCCAATGAGTTTCTGGTACTGGCACTGACGAACCAGCCTTCAAACCGGAAGTGTTCTTTGTATTCAGGCTTCGTATATTCAGACTTCCCCAACGTGACCATTTGAGATACCGTTACATTTTTATAATTTTCTGCACCTGCTACCATTGCATCTACCAGTGCTATAGGTTCTGCTGCACAATGGGCAAGCACAACTCTGTCTCCATTTTTAATCCGCTGCACTGCTTCCTCTGCCGTACATTTTCTGCTTTCATAAATTTCTTTCCAATCCATGTTCAAATCCTCCATCTTTTTTTATTTTTTACATCTTTTTAATCCTTTCGGCAATCTCGGCTATATGGATTTCGTCCCACATTTTTATGACGCCGCCTGTTGTTATAAATTGTTCATAAGAGGCACAGCAGCTTGAGCAGCCGCCAATTATGAGAAGCAAATCATATAAAACCTCTTCCTCCGCTATAACAAAGTCTGTTTTCCCTTTGCACTTTTCCTCTAAAGCTTTCAGGGCTTTACCTCTGTCATATCTGGGGTTACAGCCGCCGCAAAATCGAACTCCACACTTCATAGTTGATCCCTCCCTAAGAAATGCCGTTTTTTAAAAAAGCCGCACCGGAAAACCGGGCAGCTCATCTCAACTAGCTGTTAAAAATTTCTCAATTTCCTTATAGTATAGACTTTAAAAGCACACTTTTCAAGATAATTATTTCAGAATATGATATACTTATTTTAAAAATACAGTGCAGAAAAAATAAAGAGGTAAATACATGAATAAGTGCTTTATTATCACAGGCTTTATCAACGGTAATATCAAAAATATTGCCCATATATCCAAAGAAGATTATATCATCTGTGCCGACGGCGGATACCGATTTGCCATCCGGGAAGGTATTGAACCGGATCTCCTTATCGGTGACTTTGACTCCTTTACAGAAGGCCCTCCTGACCATGTGCATACGATCACGCACCCCATAGAGAAAGACGATACGGATACAATGTTATGCATCAAATATGCGGTAGAAAAGGGCATTCATGAAATATGCCTGATCGGAGGTATGGGCGGCAGATTAGATCACACCCTATCCAATCTGCAAAGTATGGCGTGGGCGACGGAGTTTTGGCATTCCAGACATATGAAGGGAAGGACCATAAGAATGTTGGATTGTCAGAATGAAGTAATGATGCTGAAAAATGATACGCTCCAGCTTTCCGGCACTCCCGGTGAAAAAATTTCGTTGATCAGCTATTCCGATGCCTGTATGAATGTTACCGCCAAATCTCTCAAATGGAAGCTGATAAATGCTCATCTGACCAATTCTTTCCCGCTGGGAATAAGCAATGAATTCCTGACAGATCAATGTGAAATCTCTGTAGGAAACGGGTGTCTCCTCATCCTTCGTTCCAAAGATTTAGGGTGATTTAAATCCGGACAAAAAAATTGTTATAAAATTGACACAGATATGTCAATTTTATAACAATTTAACAAAACTTATTAATTAAGAACCTCTTCTCTGCTCTTCCCATCCTGATACACCTTTCGAAGTATATCATTTTGTAAAATATAAACTGAGGTATCTGAAATTTCCATAGAACGGATATAATAATCATAGAGTGGATTGATGTCCACAGCTTTTCTTGTATTCAAATCCCATGCTCTGCTGTCTTTAAAGACGCCGTCTCGAGCCATTTCAAAGCCATAACCGTTTATAAAAAAGGATCCGTAAGGCAGATACGCATGCTCTGCAACAACCCCCTTGTCGTAAGTAAACAGATTATGCCCCAGATAAATTGTATCTAAATGATCCAGCCCCAACAGATAGGCTATAGTTGGAAGAAAATCAATCTGGCCGCCGGTATTGTGAATCGTCTCCGTAATGTTTTCATCCGAATCCGGCATATGGATAATCAAAGGAATATTCATTCTGTCATCCCAGTCATATTCATGCCCCAGTAATCTTCCCATTACTTCATTCGTTTCATCAGAGGCCGGAAGCCCCATGTGATCTCCATAAATGGCAAAGATCGAGTCCTTATAAAGACCTGCCTTTTTAAATTCGTGAAATAACTCGGAAAGAGCATAATCCGTATAGGCCACACTGTTAAGATAATTCCCTACCAAAGTCCCCTGATCCTCCGGCTTAAGCTTGATAAATTTATATTTGTCCAGCATTTCAAAAGGATGATGGTTCGAAAGGGTTATGATGAAGCTATAGAACGGCTCCTGAAGCTCCTTTATATAGTTCATGGCCTGAGGATAGAACTCCGAATCCGTCAAGCCCCATCCCATCCATTCGGTCATCTTAAAATTGCCTCCCGGACGAGCGGTATCACCGATTAAGCCCCCATAATAATGGTCAAAACCCAGCTGAGGATAGATATCATCCCTATTCCAGAAATCCCTGTTTTCATGAGCATGAAGGACTGCGGTCTCGTAGCCTTGATCCTTGAGCAGCCACGGCAGCCCTCTGAAATAATTTTTCTCATAAAGCTGATATGTAAACGCTTCTATGGAGCCCATGATGGAATTATTGGTGGCAAATTCTGCATCGGAGGTATTTCCTGTACCTACCTGCTGATAATAATTATCAAAATAAACCGTTTTATCCTTAATAAGGCTGTTTAAAAACGGTGTCACTTCCTGCCCGTTATATTCCATACCTATAGCAAAGTTCTGCAGGGATTCAACCTGTATGACCACTAAATTTTTTCCTTTTGCGGCACCGAATAGCGGACCATTTTTTTCAGTTTCATAGGAGTCCTCAAACGCCATGATATGTTTCTGTCCGGACAGCCCAAATACATTGGCGGTGATATCCCCTATATGATAGGTGTAAAACTCTTGTTTAGCCATGGACTGCATAAAAGGCGAAAAAGTGCTCGTAATAATAAGAACCACAATGATAGCAATAGGTATTATCTGAGTTCTATGTCCCTTAAAGTGTTTTGTGCTTTCTCTTTTTCTTTTCCGTTCCGCTCTTTTTCTGTAGACTCTTCCCAGATACTGTTCTTTTCCATCCCTGGTATCTTTTGGCTTGACTTCTGTCAGTCCCGCTGCTTGAACATCCAATCCCGGCATTTCTTCCGAAAGTTCATTTTCATCGTAATTCATGCCTTCTGATTCTTCTAATGCCATGGCATCCAGTTCAGCCAGAATATCTCGGACAGGTTTCTCCTTTTCCTGCTGCCCGCTTAATATGTTTTCTGGTTTTTTTCCGTTTAAAAAGCTGCCGCACTTTTTTCCGTTTTCCCTGCACTGATGCAAGACCACCGCTGCAAAAATAGCTGCCGCATCCAGAAGCATAAAGAAGTTGATGGGTCTCATGATCTGTTTGATACTGGCGGTCACATCCCCCAGCATCCCAGCCGACCCCAGCATTGCCACAGAAAGATATTTATTAAAGAAGCTGCAATACGTTACATCTGCAAACATCAGCACGGACAGCAACAAATAAATGACCGCCGGAATATATTTATTCTTGAACGACTTGAACAGGCAATAGGTTATTACCCAGGAAATAATGCATATCCATATAAAATTGGACTTTACAGACATCAACGAATAAAAAATAATGAATTTCATTATTACTAAAAATACCGCTGTACATCCCACTATGCCATATTGATTTCTAAATTCCGCTGCAAATTGTTTTATTCTATCTATATAATTATTTATTTTATCCATTTTTATCTCCAAGTTCATTAATCTGACTTGATTACTATACCATAAATTTACTTGTCATTCAATCGCTGTATTTTTTTTCACCAAACCCTCACAAAAATCGGCTATGCCATTTCCTATGGAATAAAAAAAGAGGCCCTCTCATCTTGAGACAGCCTCTCCAAATATTACACCGATCATACCGGTATGATCCATCATTTTATTTATTATTCCTCAATTTTTATAGCCACACCCATATTCCCTGCTTCGGTGTGAATGGTAGAATTAATCACTTGTGAGCTTTCTTCGTCTTCATAAGGAGTCTTTCCGTCCTTCACGGATATTTTAGGGGGAAGGATATCACAGGCAATCTGCTGCTGGGAAAGCCCTGTTGCAGCGTTCCCGCAAATAATATTCGATATTTCGCCCAATGCGGACGTTACAAAATCATCTACCTTTTCGATCTCCATTCCGCACATATTTTTGACAATTTCCAAGGCCGTTTTTTCGGGAAAACAAAAACACGTCTCACCGGATATATCTCCGATCAATCCGACCGCAACAATAACCTTGTTTTTTGCAGCAGACGATTCCGGCTTTTCAGGAGCTTCTACTTCCACTTCCAGATCCAGCATGGCCTTTAACACATCCTGCGCCGCATCCGTGAAGCCCGTCATAATTTTTTCATTCATTGCCTTTCACCTGCCTTTTTTCAGCGTAATCGGCAATTTTTTGATCTTCCACCGTTACATGATTGATCAGCCACGCCAATAATTTCCCTGCAAACTGCTGCATTAACTGTTCGTCAAATCCCTTTACTGCGTACTCCTCTGCCACATCCGACACATATTGAACCATGTCATTATGTATTTTAGTGTGATTTTCCAATTCCTCATATCCAATTTTCTTCTGATAAGCTTCCTCATCTCGAAAATGCGTCACCACATAGTTTTTCATAAATTCAAGGGTCTGATTCACCTGATCCACCTTTTCATTCCACTCCACTGGTGAACGCAAGGTTTCCACAAATTCTGTCACCCGTTTAAAAAGTTCTTCGTGCTGCTGATCAATCAGTTCTACACCCACTTTATACTTTTCCTTCCAAATCATCTTATAGTGTCCTTTCTGTTTATTTTTTCTTTATCCCCGCACACCCTATTCAGTATATTTATACCATGGGCATATTTTTTTAAACTCTGTTCTTCCATTTCTGACCATATTTTTACTGCTCTGAATTTTATATGCCGCTGTTCTTTAGTTTAAACACGCTGACGCATTCTTTTAATAGATCGGCCTGTCCTGACAGTTCCTCACTGGCTGCGGCACTTTCTTCCGAAGCGGCAGCCGTACTTTGCGTCGCCTGTGAAATCTGCAAAATCCCTTGATTGATCTGTTCCATGGCAGCCGCCTGCTCATTTGAAGCAGAAGCAATATTATCGATAAGTCCGGTCACTTTTGTAATGCCGGTTACGATTTTATTCAGTTCTTCTGCAGTTTCACCGGCTGTCCTGGTCCCTTCCTCCACCTTACTAATGGAGCTTCGGATCAGTTCAGACGTTTCCTTCGCAGCCTTAGCCGACTGTCCGGCAAGGCTTCTGACTTCATCCGCGACAACCGCAAAGCCTCTTCCGTGCTGACCGGCTCTAGCTGCTTCCACCGCAGCATTGAGTGCCAAAATATTGGTCTGGAAAGCAATATCTTCAATTACTTTTATGATTTTTCCGATATTGTCTGATGAGGCATTGATTTCTTCCATTGCATGCAGCATGTTCAGCATCTGGACATTTCCGGATTCGGCTTCCGTTTTAATTTCTTTTGCAAGATTATCCGTATCCTTCGCTGTTTTAGCATTTTCTTCCGTTCGGGCCATCAGCTCTTCTAAGGATGCGGTCAATTCTTCTACAGAACTGGCCTGCTCCGTGGCTCCCTGAGAAAGTGAAATACTGGAATCCGATACAAGTCTTGCCCCGGAATCCACCTGGTTTGCGGAAGAAACGATAGAAGTGGCAAGGGTATTGAACTTTTCCACCAGACTTGACAGAGCTTTCCCCAGTACATCCTCCTCGGATCGAATGGGAACAACGACGGTCAAATCTCCTTCTGATACCCGTTTTGTCTGCTGTGCCTGCTCCATGGTGCTTGCAATGACTTCGTTAAAAGCCTGCGCCAGTTTTCCCACTTCATCCTTTCTCGAACCAAGGGCTTCCTTCCCCTCCTCATCAATGACCTTGCCTGCATCAATGTCCCCGGCCGCAAGAAGCCCGGCAAAATCCGCAAAGGTCTGCATGGGCTGGCTGATCAGCTTTGATATATACCCGCTCAAAAGCATGGACAGAATAAATGCAATGGCCATAGAAACAAGCATGGCAGCTATAGCGATCTTTGAGGAACGGCTATCCGCTTTTATTTGATTGAAAGCCAACGTGTCATTATATTCTCGAATTTCTTTAAAGGCCTGCTCTGCCTGTTGCGATGTTTCTTTTGATTCGTTGATGATCTGCAGCAGCTCCTCCTTTGTTTTTCCTGAATCAGCGGCTTCCAGTGCCTTATTGACATTTTCCGTATATTCTGCATAAACCGTTTTGAGCTGATCAAATGCTTTTTGATCTTCATCACTGCTTATGGTCTTACTGTAAAGGGTTAGATTTTCCTCTGCCGTATCCAACTGAGTTGAAACGTCCGCAGAATATGTTTTATTATCCATGCCATAGTTCATATATAAATCTCTTACCGCTGTTCTGGCTTTCAGAAAATAGACATTTGCGTTTGCAGAATATTTAATACCCAAGGTGCATTGATCATATGTTTTCTGCTGATGACCTCCGATATTAATAATGTTCGCAACGCCAATAAGACCAATAACTATACTCAAAAAGGTGATAAACAGAAATCCTGTCCTCAGCTTTCTTGCAATATTGATGTTCTCAAACCACTTTTTCATCTTGTTATATCCTTTCCTACCTAAACTTAGTAAAATAAAACCACAGCTTCCGTGAAATCACAAATAATGAATAAAAAACAATCCTTTGGGAGAATCTAATACTCAGAAATTTACCGCACTCATTCGCAGTTTAGTTGAAACTACGAAACTTTTCCAAGAGTTATTTAAATGATTGGGTTTCATACCGGCCTGACGGAGTAATTGACGGTGAATGCATGTGCTTCATATGCATTACATTAAAACGGTCAATGGCTAATTTTTTTTGCTCCATGAGCGAATGGGCATAAATATTAAGTGTAATAGAAACATTGGAATGCCCCAGTATTTCACTGAGTGTCTTAATATCAATGCCTAGTTCCAAAGCTCTTGTGGCAAAAGTGTGCCGAATCGCATGAAATTTACGGTCCTGCACGCCTGCTTTAGACAATATTCTTTTGTACATTTTCTGATAAGTTCTGGGATCCATGGGTATATCCGTACCAGAAAAAACATAATCCTCTTCGTTTAGTGACTGCATCTTAAACGGTGCAATTAATTTTAATAAAAAATCGGGAAGCGGAATTTTTCGTATAGATTTTTGGCTCTTTGGTCTGCCGATAAATAGCATGGTCTTCTTCCCGCCAGGCTGAAAATTTTTTATACGCGATACGGTTCTCATAATGACCATGGTTCCAGCTTCCAGATCCATATCCCCCCATCTGAGCCCACAAAGCTCTCCAAGCCTTATGCCTGTATAAAAACACAACAAAATTCCCATAGCCCGTTGATCCTCCCAATCGAGGATCGTGCTTTCAATTTTTCGCTGCTCCATAATGGAAAAGACCTGAACCGCGTCACATTCGCTCTTGGGCAATTTAATATTTCGCTCTATAAGGGAATACTCCTTTGAATCTTTTAAAATTTCTTTCAATGCCAGCTTAAAAACGGAAATAATTTTTCGCTTATAGGATTCGGCTAAAGAAAGATTATCCTTAATAGATTTTACAAATTGGGAAGCAGAAAGCTCTGTAATGCGTTCATGACCATTCCGGTTAAAAAAAGGAATGACGTAATTCTGCATGACGAAATAGTAGCTCCCGTAAGTAGAAGGTTTTACCCTTCCAGCAATCTCCGTTTCAAGCCACACCTCAAATAACTCTGCCGAATTTTTTGAAGAATGGTTTACCTCTTCCTGATATACTCCCTTCTCTTGATAGTTATTT
Source organism: Aminipila luticellarii (assembly GCF_004103735.1). NCBI lineage: Bacteria > Bacillati > Bacillota > Clostridia > Peptostreptococcales > Anaerovoracaceae > Aminipila > Aminipila luticellarii. Next base: position 1,666,498 of record NZ_CP035281.1, read on the forward strand.
TTCTTCTCCTTTATTTCTTTATAGGTTTTCGCATAAATCGAGTGATATTTTCCATCCGATTTCAAGATACGTCCTTCCCATCGTCCATCCTTACGTTTATAAACATTTTCTCCTCTGCGTGCCATTAGCTTTTTTCTCCTTTCAAATGACGTTATAATTGACGGCGAATACATGATAATAGGAGAGAAAAACTCCATATTTTCCGTATATTACCTTTATAAATATACCAAAAATACCATTTTTGTCATTATTTTTTTTAATTTGACAATTATTACTGTGTCAATATATAATGAAAAAGGGCGTAGTTTCAACTAAACTGCGACTCTTTTTAAGCACTTTTCATGTGCGATGACAAAATAGAGGAACACAAAAAACAGGCCGCTGAGAACGACCTGTTTTTAATAATTTCGTTAAATTTTACGGCAATTAAATATGATACGCTTCCTCTCTGTGGATGGAAATATCAAGCCCCATCTTTTCCTCTTCTTCACTTACGCGAACAGGCATGAAGCAGTTGATCACCTTCAATATCATATAAGTTACGACAAAAGCATAGACAGATGCGAAGATTGTTGCAAATAATTGAATGCCAAACTGATGGAAATCCCCGTAAATCAGGCCATCTACACCGTTTACCGATTTAACCGCAAAGACACCTACCAAAATGCTTCCAAGGATACCGCCGACACCGTGTACCCCCCATACATCCAAGGCATCATCCCAATCCACTTTCTGTCTGAACTGTACCGCATAATAACATACGGCACCAGCAGCGAGACCGATTAAAGCTGCGGCCCAAGGTTCTACAAACCCCGCCGCCGGAGTGATCGTTGCAAGCCCTGCTACAGAACCGGTCAAAATTCCCACAAAGCTTGGTTTTTTTTCTTTGATCCACGAGATAACAAGCCATGTAACCATAGCAACAGAAGCGCTTATATCTGTATTAATAAATGCAATGGAAGCTAATGAATCAGCAGCAAGACCTCCCCCTGCATTAAATCCGAACCATCCAAACCACAGCAATGCTGTACCTAATGCCACATGGGTTATATTATGAGGCTCGAGATCGGCTTTGCTGATCAGTTTTCTTTTTCCTACAAAGAATACCGAAGCTAGAGCAGCTAGTCCTGCACTGGCATGAACAACGATGCCTCCCGCGAAATCAACAACTCCCATCTGCTGCAGGAATCCTCCGCCCCATACCCAGTGAGCCAACGGAATATAAATTAAAATGCTCCATGCAATTAAAAATACCAAGTAACTTTTAAAATTCACTCTGTCCGCAAAAGCCCCTGTAATCAGAGCAGGCGTAATAATCGCGAACATCTGCTGATAACTGAAAAAGGTTATAAACGGAATCGTAGCACCGTAGCGCGGATTTGGAGTCATCCCTACCCCATTTAGGCATAAATATTTAAGACCTCCAATAATTCCATGAACATCTGGTCCAAATGTCAGTGAAAAACCAAATAAGAACCAAATAATCGTAACGACTCCCATAGATACAAAGCTCTGCATCATAATCGTCAATACATTTTTTCTCGATACCAGACCACCATAAAAAAACGCCAGCCCAGGTGTCATCAGACAAACCAGAGCAGCACACACGATGACAAATGCTGTATCTCCTGAATTAATCATTCTTACACTTCCCTTCAATAAAAATAAATAATAAATCTAACAAGTAAAGTGTATACAAATTGAGATACAGTTTAAATACCATAAAACCCTTAATCTCGTCAGGAAAAACCTTTAAAGCTCGATCAGATGGTTTCGCGCTGCATACAGCACCAGCTCCGTAATATTTTTAAAGTTGTGTTTTCTCATAATATTCGCTCTGTGAGTTTCTACCGTTTTAACCGATATCATCAGGAAGTCCGCAATTTCTTTATTGCTGAATCCTTCCGCAAGAAGCTTGAGCACTTCCCGCTCCCGTCCCGATAACTCTTTATTTGATTTTTCGTTCTGAAGAAATCCATTCAGCATGACAGGGGCAAGAACAGAAGAAACATATATCTCCCCGTCCATGACCTTCCGTACTGCCGTGATCAGCTCTTCAAAGGCATTTTCTTTCAGAACATACCCTTTCGCTCCATTGTTAAAAGCTTCTGCCAGCATTTCCTCGTTTTTGTGCATAGTCAAAAAAATGACTTTTAATTCCGGATAAGAATAGCTTAAATTTTTACATACATCCAGTCCGCTTTTCCTTGGCATGGATATGTCTAAAAGCAAGACATCTGCTTTTCTCTGTAAGCAAAGTGTCTCTGCTTCAATTCCGTCATCTGCCTCTCCTACTACCTCAATGTCATCTTCCTGAGATAACAGGATCTCCAAAGATTCTCTCAACATCTTATGGTCATCCGCCAAAAATATTTTTATCTTATTTTCCGTCATGAACAGGCACCTCCATCATTACGGTTGTTCCGCCTTTAATTCTGCTTGAAACCTGGAAATTGCCTCCTAACATTTTCACCCTGTCTCCCATGGATAGAATGCCCAGTCCCAGTTCATTTTCATTAACCTGAAAGCCTATTCCATCATCTGTAACTTTAAACACATACAGGTTTTTTTCAGCATGAAAAGAAATCGTCATGGAAACATTCCTGGCTTTTGAATGTTTTATTACATTTGTCAAAGCCTCCTGCAGGACCCGATAAATGTTCAATGCTATGGTATTATCAAGGGAAGGCAATTCATTTTCAATTTTTAGCCTGCAGGTGATGCCATCTAATTCATTTACTTTCTCAACCAGCGCTCTGACGGCTTCGGTCAGTCCTTTTTCTTCCAGTATCTTAGGGCCTAAATTATTTAATACCTCGCGCATTTCCTCTATAGAGGTTTCTGCCAGCTTTAATGCTTTTCCCATAATTAAGGAAAGGTGCTCATTTTCTTCTTCTTTTATTTGTTTTTTGGTTAATCCAAGCATTAATTTTAAAGCAGCCAGACTCTGGCCCACACCATCGTGCAGATCTCTTGCCAATTTTTTTCTCTCCTGTTCCTCTGTGACCACAAGGAGCCTTGCCTGCTTTCTCAGCAGGTTATTCTTTTCTTTTATTTCTGCTTCAAATCCAGATATTTCTATATATTTTTCCCACGAATAATAGTCTTCAAATTCTACGATGTTCAGTCCTTTTTCCTCTTCCTCCGGGGTAACTCTGAGACCAATCGTTTTATTCAATATCAGGAACATGATATAAGACAGTCCGAACACCCATACGAAATTTGCCAGAATTCCAATAACCTGAACGCCAAACTGTGAAATCCTGTCCGGCAGATTCAGATATTGTTCCTCAATAAAAAAGGGCAACAGCAGGCACCCCGCGATACCTCCCACCAGGTGAGCCGGAATGGCATTTACTGCATCATCCAATTTCCATCTTTCCAGTAGATATCTTGAAGTATCCACGATGATTCCCGTAATAAAACCGATTTCTACAGCAGCTATTGGTGTGCAGTAAAAAGCTGCCGCTGTAATCGCGACAAGGCCTCCTAAAACTCCGTTAAATAACGAAACCAGATATCCTCCGTTTCTTTTCATTATAAAATTCAAAATCAAAGCTCCCGCCATGCCCGACGCAGCAGATAAATTGGTATTTAAAACCGCGAGCCCCACTTCTTCCGAAAACCGGAATGTGCTGCCGCCGTTAAACCCCATCCAGCCGAACCATAATATGAAGACGCCTAAAGTCGCAATTGGAATATTAGACCTTCCCGAAGTAGCTTTTTTACGGCCTCCCACTGCTGATATTCCTGCCAGGGCGATAAATCCGGCCGTAACATGTACGACAGAAGCCCCTGCACAATCGATATAGCCCATTTTCTGCAGCCATGTATTTTGATCGAGAAAATTTCCGCCCCATACCCAATGTCCATATACGGGATAGATCAGTATGCTGCTTACAAAGGCCGCGATCTGCAAGGGAATGATCTTTGTTCGTTCCGACATGGCTCCCGCAAAAATAGTTACCGCGACCCCTGCAAACATTAATTCTATGAAAACGAAAGCAAATCCCAGAGGATTCTGTGAAGTAATATGCTTCAACCCCCAGAGACTCACGCCTACCATTCCGTGAAAGGTTTTTCCAAACATGAGCGGAAATCCCACCAAGCAGAAACAAATCGTAGTGACCATAAAGGTAAGCAGATTCTCAATGGATACAAAGATGACATTCTTACTTTGGATAAAACCTACTTCTAAGCAGGTTAAACCCGCCTGCATAAAAAAAACAAAACAACCACAAATGACTATCCAAATTATATCCAAGCTTAATTCCATGCTCAGTTACCTCTTTATCCTGAAATAATAGAATCATTATACTTCACCGTGCAATATATGTCAAAAGGCAGAGAATCACAAGATTCTCTGCCTTTATTATCATAATCGTTTCAACTGATTTTAAAGCAATTCTTTTCGGGAAAGGTTGATTCTGTTCTGACTGTCGATTTCAGTAACCTTCACCGTTACAGTATCTCCGATATTCATCACATCTTCCACCTTTTCTACTCTTTCCTTGGCCATCTTTGAAATGTGAAGAAGTCCTTCCTTGCCCGGTAATATTTCAATGAAAGCACCAAAGTTCATAATTCTTGTAACCGTACCTTCATAGATTTCTCCTACTTCTACGTCCTTAGTAAGAAGCTCAATCTGCTTTTTAGCAGCTTCCGCTCCTTCCATATTCGGGCTGTAGATGCTGATCAGCCCCGGAATGTCATCCGAAATGTCGATCTTGACCCCTGTTTCGTCGATGATCCTGTTAATGGTCTTTCCTCCGGGACCGATAACGATTCTGGTCTTGTCCGGATCAATATTTAAGGTAATAGCTCTCGGCGCATAAGCGGACATTTCTTCTCTTGGAGCCGGGATTTCATCCAGCATTTCCTTCATGATGTGCATTCTTCCTTCTTTTGCCTGTTTTAAAGCATCCTGCAAAATCTCTCTGGAGAGTCCATGCACTTTGATATCCATTTGAATCGCTGTAACTCCCACTTCCGTACCGGTTACCTTAAAGTCCATATCGCCTAAGAAATCTTCCATACCCTGTATATCGGAAAGAATCGCAATCTTACTGCTGCCATCCTCTTCCACTCTTTCGATAAGACCCATTGCGATACCGGAGACCGGTCTCTTAATCGGAACTCCCGCATCCATCAGCGCAAGGCATGAACCACAAGTCGAGCCCATAGAAGTCGAACCGTTTGAGGACAGTACTTCCGATACGACACGAATCGCATACGGGAATTCTTCTACGCTTGGCAGTACCGGAATTAATGCCCTTTCCGCTAATGCACCATGTCCGATTTCTCTTCTTCCCGGGCTTCTGGAGGTTCTGGCTTCTCCTACAGAATATGCCGGGAAATTGTAATGATGCATATATCTCTTTTCTGTATCCTCTGTAATGCCGTCAATGACCTGAGCTTCCGAGGCCGGTGCCAGCGTGCAAACAGAAAGGACCTGAGTCTGCCCTCTCTTGAACAGGCCTGTACCATGCGTTCTCGGTAAGATGCCTGTCTCACACCAGATCGGTCTTATTTCCGTAGTCTTTCTGTTATCCGGTCGGATCCCTTCATCCAAAATCATGGAACGAACATTTTCCTTGGTAATATTATAAAGTACACCAGCAATATCTTTTCCGTTTTCCGGATAAACCTCTGCAAAATGTTCCTTTGTTTCTACTTCGACCGCATCCATATTGTCCAGTCTCTCAAGCTTATCCACTGTTTTAATAGCCGCTTTCATTTTGTCAATGGCAAAGGCTCTTACAGCCTGATCGATTTCCTCCGGAATTTTATAAAGCTCTACTTCCAGCTTTGGTTTGCCTACCTCTGCAATAATTTCTTCAATAAAATCTACTAATTTTTTAATTTCCTCATGCGCAAACATGATGGCGTCCAGCATGGTTTCTTCCGGAACTTCTTTTGCCCCGGCTTCCACCATCATAATAGCCTCTTTCGTACCGGAAACAACTAAATGCATCTCGGATTTTTCCCGCTGCTCCAAGGTAGGGTTCACGATGAATTCCCCATCGATCATTCCCACAAGAACGGAAGCTGTCGGACCTTCCCACGGAATATCCGAAATAGAAAGTGCAATAGAAGATCCCAGCATTCCTACGATTTCCGGTGAGCAGTCCGGATCCACACACATAACGGTAGCCACAACGACTACATCATTATAATATCCTTTCGGGAAAAGGGGCCTGATCGGCCGGTCTATCAGTCTGGAATTCAAAATAGCCTTTTCGCTTGGCCTTCCTTCTCTTTTTATAAAACCGCCCGGAATCTTTCCGGCGGCATACATTCTTTCTTCATAATCAACACTAAGCGGGAAAAAGTCAATGTCCGGTCTTGGCTCTTTTGATGTACAGCAGGTTACATTTACCACTGTATCACCATATCTAAGCATAGCCTGTCCATTGGCCTGTTCACAAACCTTACCGATCTCCACTTGCAGCAATCTTCCGCCTAACGCTGTTCTAAACGTCCTGTAATCTTCAAATCTCGCCATATTAACAACTACCTCCTGTTAATCCTTGCTCTATTTTTTCCAATCTGCATCGTATTATGCATGATTAAAAAAGCCTCTGTGAGGCGCTTTAGCTCCCATTCGGTCACCTCAATGGCAGCCCTTTATGAAATGCTGTCCATATCGTAAAGGATATGTCCTTCGTTATATAAAATAAAAGCGGAGCTATATGCCCCGCTTGTATTTCTGATTACTTTCTTAATCCTAAACGTGCAATAAGACTTCTATATCTCTCAATATCCTTATCCTTTAGGTAATTAAGAAGGTTTCTTCTCTGTCCAACCATCTTTAAAAGACCTCTTCTTGAGTGATGGTCTTTCTTATGAATCTTCAAATGCTCATTTAAATCGTTAATTCTGTAAGTGAGAACTGCAATCTGCACTTCAGGGGAGCCGGTGTCTCCTTCTTTTAACTGATATTCTTTAATAATTTCTGCTTTCTTTGTCTGATCAATCATGTTTTATTCTCCTTTTCTTCATTCACCTTTGCCGGGTCTTCGTCGGAGTTTCGAGAAACTAAGCAAAAGGCAATTATACGTTGACAATTAATCATACCATGATCGGATGTTATTGTCTAGTAATTTTTATCAGCTTCTTAAAAGCTTCCAGCGGCATAGGCTTGGCAAAATAATATCCCTGAGCCACATCACAATTCATAGATTTTAAGGATTCAGCCTGCTCCTTTGTTTCGATTCCCTCTGCAACGATTTCCAGATTTAATTCTTTGGACATCTGAATCACACTGTTGATGATCTTTTTGCCCTTCTGGCTGTCAAAAGTCTCAGACAGGAACTCTTTGTCTATCTTTATAATGTCAGCCGGCATATCCTTTAAAATACTAAGCGACGAGTATCCGCTGCCAAAATCATCTATGGATACATAGAACCCCGCAGATTTTAGATCGTTGATTATTTTTATAATCCTTTCTGTGCTCCGTTCCAATGTTCCTTCCGTTATTTCAACCTCCAGGCTGTCTGTTTCAAGGTTATATCTTTCGGCGATTGCGATCAGCTCTTTCACGATATTTTTCCTGCCCAAAGTCACTCTTGAAATATTGACAGAAATTCTGGGGATATTTAATATTCCGGCCCGTTTCCACTTTTGCAGCTCCTGACAGGTCGCTTCAAATATGTACATATCCAGTTTTTCAATAAACCCATTTTCTTCGAACAAGGGAATGAACATCATCGGGGACAGCAGTCCCATCTCCGGATGATGCCATCTTACCAAAACTTCAGCACCGCTCATAGATTCGTCCGACAAGGAGTATTTCGGCTGCATACAAAGAACAAATTCACCGTGCAGAAGTCCTGCCTCCATCCCAATCGTAATCTTCTTTTTCAGTTCCATATTCCGATCCATTTCCGGCGTATATTCCGCAATAGGGTTTCCGACTTTTCCCTTTACCGTTTTCTTTGCTATATTCGCATAATCCAGCATGACCGATATATTTTTCGTGGGCTGATGAATAACGTAAGCTCCAATGCTCAAGGTCAAATCATAATCCGACCCCAAAAGCTGTTTCACATACCACTTTAATTCCTGATCATCTGACAGGGATTCAAATATTCTTTCTTTATTGCAGGTTCTGCTGATAAACACAAAATTATCTGCTGTTCTTCTGGCATTCAGCGTGATTTCTCCCGGCAGAAGCCTTTCTATATGCTCTGCCAAAAGCTTGAGCACCTTATTGCCTGCATCATATCCATAAATATCATTAATATATTTAAAATTATTTACGTCAATACTCACCAGCATAAACTCATCCGGTTTTGCATTATCCAGCAAAGCTCTGGCATCCACTTGAAATCTGGCTGGGGACGCCTTCCCTGTATTGCTGTCAACGTACAAAAAAGCTTTGAGCTTTCTGTTACTTGTCTCGATGACCAGAAGTAATATGGCTAAAAAAATGATGATCAGCCCGCTCCAATCTTTTATCATATACCCCACCGCTATCTAGTTCTTCTATGATAATCTTTTGCCATAATACAATCGCTTGTAATCTGCTTAGATAATTCCTCTACACTTGCAAACTTTCTTTCATCTCTGGTCTTTTCCAGAAATTCGACACGAATCGTCTTGCCGTATAACTCTTTATTAAAATTAAAGATATGAGTTTCCACATTTTTTTTATAGTTCCCGATTGTCGGTTTCACACCTACATTGGTTACGCTTGGATATCTCTTGCCGTTATAGGTGCAATACGTAACATATACACCGTTTGGAGGAGTCACCATACTTTCGTCAATAATCAGGTTTGAGGTGGGAAATCCGATGGTTCGTCCGATTTTATTGCCAACCACCACCTCACCACCTATGGCATAATTCCTGCCCATATATTTCATGCACTGATCTACTCTTCCTTCTGCTATCAGATTCCTGATAAAGGTGCTGCTCACTAAATTGCCGTCGATTTGAAACGGTTCCAATACGTGAATGCCAAAACCCTTTTGTATCCCCTCGTGCATTAAAACTTCCGGTGTGCCTTCTGCCTTGTACCCAAATTTGTAATTAAAGCCGCAATAAGCCTGCTTCATATTGAACTTTCCAATCAAAACGTGATCTATAAAATCAATGGGCTTCATCTGGCGTATCTGTTCATCAAAAGGAATATTAAATAAATAGTCTACTCCTAAATTTTCAATAATCTTTGCCTTTTCATCAAAATATAAAATATTTTTAACAATAAGCTCACCGCAGTTCACATTCTTGGGATGATTTGAAAAAGTAAAAACAGCACTTTTTAAGTTAGCTGCTTCTGCTGTTTTTACAGTCCTTGCAATAAGAGCCTGATGCCCTTTATGCACCCCATCAAAATTTCCTAGGGCAACTACAGTATTTTCTATATTCTTAATTTCGTCTAACCTGTTGAAAATGATCATTTTTTATCCTCTGCCAAATACCTTATCTGCTTTAAAATTCTTCGTATGTTCATTAAAAAAAGCCACTCCGAGAAAGGCTTCTCTGCCGTTTATGTCCATATAAGCGTTATACGCCTGCCTGAATTCATTTCTGACTTCAATCGGGGGCTTTTCCTCCATGAATTGGGGATAGCTTTTGACGGTTACCTGTTTTTCATTGACATAGCCCCCATCGCAAAACCATTTTACTCGATCTTCATCTACTATGATTTTGCCAAAATGGGTCAATGGAAAATCCACAGGCACAATAAAGCGGTTCAGCTCTTCCGGTAGTGCTCTGGCATATTCTACAATTCTGCCTGTATCCGGATCTCTTTTATCCTGCCCCTGTTTCAGTGCTTTTAAGCTCTCCAGATCCACCGATTTTTCCACCGTAAAGGCTCCGCTGGCCGTTCTGATCAGGCCGCTCATGCATGCCCCGCATTTTAAGGCTGCACCGATATCTCTGCACATGGAACGAATATAGGTTCCCTTTGAGCATGTGACCTCAAAGGTAAATTTTTTCTCATCCAGGGAGAGTTCCTTTAAGCTTATATCTTTAATATACACCCGCCTTGAAACGATTTCAACTGTTTCCCCTGCTCTGGCATATTCGTAGAGCTTGCGTCCGTTTACTTTCAGGGCGGAATATTTAGGCGGTATCTGCTCTATCAACCCCTTAAAGGTTTCCAACGTACGCTTTACCGTTTCCTCCGAGATATTTCCATTCTGGATCAATTCTTCGGTCCCGGCTATATTTTCTGAGACCGTTTCTCCCCATACATCAAGCGTATCTGTTTCTATTCCAAGAAGGATTTCACAAGTATATTTTTTCAAGTCCAAATCGAGATATTCGGTTATCCTTGCGGCACTTCCTATGCAGACAGGCAGAACCCCCGTAGCCATTGGATCCAGCGTTCCTGTATGACCGACACGCTTTATCCCGGTCAAACTTCTTACAATATTGACACAATCGTGGGAAGTGTAATTCTTTGGCTTATTAATATTAATAATTCCCTGTTCTATCATTTGCTACCCTTTCAGATATTCTTCTGCTAACCGCATCATTTCCTGCTTTGTGTCTTCATAGCTTTTCATCACCGTGCAGCCTGCCGCTCTGGCATGGCCGCCCCCATTCAGCTTCTGACTTATTTCCGCTACATTAATATATTTCTTGGAACGCATGCTGACCTTGCACTTCTCCCGGCTCACTTCTTTTACAAAAATAGCGAGTTCTATCCCTGAAATATCGCGTAAGGTTTCAACCATGCCTTCTGTTTCTTCCATCCTGCCTTCCGTTTCCTCCAGCATTTCCTGTGTCACACCGCAAATAGCAGCTTCTCCGCCGGCAAATACGGTTATCTGTTCTAATATTTTTGTTTGAAGAAGCAGTTTTTCCAGCCGGTTGTTTTGATAAAGCTCCACACTGATTTCATTATAATCGACCCCATAATCCCACAATTCGGCTGCAATCAGGTGCGTTCTTTTCGTGGTATTGGAGTACTGGAAATTACCTGTATCCGTAGTAATTGCGGCAAATATAGCCGAAGCAATGTCTTTATCCACCTCTACAGGCAATTCCTTTAGCAATTCATATATGATTTCACCTGTGGCGGAAGCTGTCGGGTCTATAAAATTAAAATCAGCAAAAGGTTCCGTTGTAACATGATGATCAATACACCCCTTTTGCTTTCCTTCAAAAAACTTTTCTTTTCTTTCCCTGAACCGATCCACATCACCACAGTCAATGCACAGACAAATATCAGGATTCTCTATAATATGATTATCGTAGGTACAATAGCCTTTGTCCAAAAACCGCAAAAAAGCCGCCACATCATCTTCAATAAGGATATGCGCCTGCTTTCCAAGTTTTCGGAGTGCTATACACAGAGCCACGGAAGACCCCAGCGTGTCGCCGTCCATATTGATATGGGTAAACAGCAACACACTTCTTGAAGCCATCAAAATCTCTGCAATTTCTTTTAATGTATTATTTGCTTTATTCATCTTCTTCATCCGGTTCTTCTTCTTTATAATTCTCTATTCCCAGACTGCTTATCAATTCTGAAATATGCCTTCCATACTCCATGGAAGTATCCATCTTAAAAATCAGTTCAGGAACATGTCTTAATTTAATACTCTTACCAATTTCCCTTTTTATCAGACCTTTTGCACTTTTAAAAGCGGCAAGGACCTCTTCTCTTTCCTTCTGTGCCTTTTCTTCATCGTTACTGCTGTTCAGTACGGTAACGTATACCGTAGCATAACTGCCGTCAGAGGTGACCTCCACAGCAGATATGCTAACAAATCCTGATAATCTTGGGTCTTTAATTTCTCGCAGAAGTAATTCTCCAATCAATTTTTTAATTTCTTCACCGAGACGGCCTTGTCTATACCCTTTACCCATTACCAATTACCTTCCTATTTTCTTTCTACCTCTACCATCTGGAAGCATTCGATAATGTCCCCTTCCTTCAGGTCATTGTAATTTTCAAAACCAATACCGCATTCAAATCCATGCTGTACTTCTCTTGCATCATCCTTAAATCTCTTCAAAGATGAAATCTTGCCTTCGTGGTAAACGATACCATCACGAACCAAACGGATATCCGCATTTCTTACGACCTTACCTTCCGTTACATACGCTCCGGCAACCGTACCGACTCCCGGTACTTTAAAGGTGGTTCTCACTTCTACTTTACCCAAAAGCTCCTCTTTAAATTCAGGATCCAGCATACCCTTCATAGCGGCTTCCACATCATCTATCACATTGTAGATAACTCTGTACGTTCTGATTTCAACGCCTTCCCGCTCTGCCATAGTGGAAACTGCCGTACTTGGCCTTACATTAAATCCAATAATGACCGCTCCGGAAGTGCCCGCCAGCATTACATCGGACTCTGTTATCGTTCCTACGCCGGAATGGATGATCTTAACCCGAACATTTTCGTTTTTAAGTTTTTCAAGGGAGGATTCCAATGCTCCCACGGAGCCCTGTACATCCCCTTTGATGATCAGGTTCAGTTCTTTTATTTCACCCTCCTGAATCTGTGAGAATAACTGCTCCAGTGTGGTACTGGAATTTCTGGCAAGAACTTCTTCTCTCAGTTTCACCTTTCTGGACTCGGCAATTTCTCTCGCCACTTTATCTTCCTGAACGGCATGGAACACATCTCCGGCTTCCGGAACATCTGTCAGACCTAAAATCTCAACAGCTGTAGCCGGGCCGGCCTTTTTGATGGTATCTCCCTTAAAGTTGGTCATCAGCCTGATTCTTCCGCTGCTGGTTCCCGCAACTACGCTCATACCGGACTGAAGAGTCCCGTTGGTTACAAGCAGGGTAGCAACCGGACCCTTTGATTTGTCCAGTCTCGCTTCGATAACCGAACCCATAGCAAGTCTGTTCGGATTTGCCTTAAGTTCCATAACTTCTGCTTGAAGCAGTACCATTTCCAGCAGATTTACAATACCTTCACCTGATTTTGCGGAAACAGGAACCGCAATGGTATCCCCGCCCCAAGCTTCAACCAGTATGCCGTACTCCGTCAAATCCTGCATGACCTTATCTGGATTTGCTCCCGGCTTATCAATTTTATTGATTGCTACGATAATCGGAACACCTGCCGCCTTAGCATGGCTGATCGACTCTATAGTCTGCGGTTTAACACTGTCATCTGCCGCAACGACCAAAATGGCAATATCCGCACCGTGAGCCCCTCTGGCTCTCATGGCAGTAAAGGCTTCATGTCCCGGTGTATCTAAGAATACAATTTTCTGTCCGTTTATCATAACCTCTGAGGCACCGATGTGCTGAGTAATTCCACCGGATTCGGAGGCAGTCACATTGGTCTTTCGGATGGCATCCAGCAGGGAAGTCTTCCCGTGGTCTACGTGACCCATAACCGTCACAATCGGCGGTCTCGGCTTTAGATCTTCCGGCTTATCTTCAAAGGTCTCCAGGCCTTCTTCAATGGTTTCTTCCTCCACGTTGCCGATTACAATGTTCACACCCAGTTCATCAGCCAATACCAGAACCGTATCTTCGTCAATATTCTGGTTTATATTTGCCATAATGCCCAGCTTCATCAGCTTCATGATTACGGTTGAAGTAGATATTTCAAGCTGCTCACAAAAACCGGCTACGGTTATCGGCACATTGATTACCTTTGTTCCTACTGGAAGCTCTTCCATGCTTACTTCTGGCTCCTCTACTACCTTTGGTCTCTGTTGGTGTCTTTTTGGCTTCGGTGCCTTTTCAAGGGATCTTGTTTTTGTCCCCTGCTTTGGCTTTCCGCCCTTCTCTAATTTAGCAAATTTGTCTCTTTCCTTATCCTTTTCTTTCTCGTCTCTCTTTATAGTAGGCTTTGAAACAATAGGTGCCGGAATATCGCTTCCCTTGTCGTGAGCCCGGTCGTTTCTCTGGAATGGCTTTTTATCATTGTTTCTATGATCCCTTGAGTCCGAATCCTTATCTTTATTATAATAAGGCCTGTCTCCCGCTGCTCTCGGCGGTCTGCTGTCATTATTTCTCGGATAATTTCCCCTGCCGTCGTTTCGGTAATCTCTTCTCGGTCCATTATCATTTTTACCGTCCCGATTATCTCTTCTCGGTCCGTTATCGCTTCGATTGTCTCTTCTTGGTCCGTTATGGTTATCATTTCTTCCGTCCCGTCTCTGATAGTCATTTCTGGAACCGTTCTGTCTGTTCTCTTCCGTTTTTCCCTGTTCTCTTCTCTGGGCTTCGGCCTTTCGCTTTGCTTCAGCCTTTTCCTTCTCGATTCTTTCCGCTTCAGGATCAAACTTCTTAAGAATCTTCAGTTTCTGAGGTCCCTCCTGAATCGGTTCAGGCTTTTCCGGTTCCTGCTTTTTCTGCTCCTTGACTTCTTCCTTTTTTATCTCGGACACCTTTGCTTTCTCTACTGGATGCTGTGCCTGTTTCTCTTCAAACTCTTTCGGCACCACTGGTTTTCCCACCGGAGGTTTCGATTTTGCCGTTTCCATATCCTTTGGTACCGGTTTTCCCACAGGCGGTTTTTGTACCGGTGCACTTTTCCCCTGATTTTTTGTTGGATGCTGCGCCTTTGCCGTTTTAGATGCAGGACTTACTGTCAATTTTGCTGCTGCCTTCACTACGATTCTCGGTTCCTCCTCTATTTCTTCTTTCTCTACTTTCTTCGGTGCGGCTTTAACAATCTTTGTCTCCGCACTGGACCTGCTCTTATTTATTGTATTTCTCACTGAAATTGCATCAATATCAGATAGTCCGCTCATATGACTTTTTGCTTCAATCCCCATCGCATTGATTTTCTCCAGCAATTCTTTGCTGTTCATATTCAATTCCTTTGCCAATTCATGGATTTTTATTGTCATTAGAACACCTCCTTCTATATAGACCGATCTTCATCAATCTCTTTTAAAATGACGTTTGCAAAATTTTGATCCGTTATTCCAAATACTCCCCTTCCCGTAGTTCCGCAAGCTTGTGACAGCTCATCACAGGTGCTGTATATGCGATACACGATATTGCTTTCATTTGCAGAATGAATAAGCTTTTTCACTGTGTTTTCAGAAACATCACCCGCTATAATTAAAAGTTTTAACTTTTTTTTATTCATAGCCAACAGGCATGTGTTATAGCCCATAATCAAATTTCTTGAGCGTTTAGCAAATCCCAAGTAACTATCAATCTTTTTTCTCATATTTTTTTAATTCCTCAAACAACTTTTCCAGCTGTTCCGAATGGAGTTCCATCTCCAGATTCCGACCTATGGCCTTCCTTTTCTGTGCTTTTTCAAAGCATTGGGTATTCGGGCACAAATACACGCCCCTTCCTTTTGCTTTTCCTGTTACATCAATAGAAACCTCTCCTCCATATCCGGCGATTCGAATCAGCTGATTTTTCGGTTTAGATTCCATGCATCCCACACAGCGCCTCATCGGTATTTTTTTAGCTTTCAAGGCATTCACCCCAATTCTTATTCTTCATCCTCGAAATCATCCAGTGCTTCCTCCGGTTCATCGTATTCAACGATTTCCACAGGGTCTGAAAAATACTGAGAATGACTCTTAATATCAATTTTCCAACCGCACAGCTTTGCCGCAAGCCGGACATTCTGCCCTTCTTTGCCAATGGCAAGAGACAGCTGATAATCCGGAACAATTGCCACCGCAGTCTTTTCCTCTTCATTCACAATGACCTTTTCCACTTTAGCCGGACTTAAAGCACTACTGATAAGTTTTTCCGGATCGTCGCTCCAATTAATAATGTCTATCTTTTCGCCAAACAGCTCGTCAACGATCACCTGAACCCTGCTTCCTCTCGGTCCCACGCATGCTCCTACCGCATCTACGTTTTCATCAAGAGCATACACGGCCATTTTTGTCCTAGAGCCTGCTTCTCTGGAAATACTTTTTATTTCAATAACACCATCCTGTATTTCCGGCACTTCCAGCTCGAATAACCGCTTAACAAGCCCCGGATGGGACCTGGAAAGATATACCTGAGGCCCCTTGGTGGTCTTTTTCACATCCATGATGTACACTTTGATTCTTCCGTTAATTTCATAGGTTTCTCCCGGCACCTGCTCTGTTGCGGCCAAAATGCCCTCGGTTTTTCCCATATTTATAAAAATAGTGTCGTTACTTATCCTATGGACCTGCCCTGTAATGATTTCACCCTGTCTGTTGATGTAATCGTCAAAAATCATTCCCCGCTCTGCTTCTCTGATTCTCTGAACAACTACCTGTTTCGCTGTCTGTGCGGCGATTCTTCCAAAATCCTTTGGGGTCACCTGATATTCGATGGCATCTCCGATTTTATACCTCGGATCAATTTCCAGTGCATCCTCCAGCGATATTTCTATGAGATCTTCCCAGACCTCTTCTACCACATCCTTTTTCATAAAAACATCGATGTCGCCTGTTTCTCTGTCGATATTGACTCTCACATTCTGAGAAGTTCCATAGTTCTTTTTATAAGCTGATACCAATGCAGATTCAATTGCTTCAATAAGGACATCTTTAGAAATTTCTTTTTCTTTCTCAAGTTCTTCGATGGCCTTTATAAATTCTCTGTTCATTTTTCCGCAAAACCTCCTTCTAAAATATTACGGCTAATTTTGTTTTAGCTACTTTGCTCATAGGAATTTCTACACGTTTCGTATTTTCATCTATAAGAACAAGATGCTCCTCTATAATTCCCACAAGCTCTCCTGTGATCTTTTTCTTTCCATCAACCGCCTGATACAAATTGACATCCACCTGTTTTCCCGCATATCTTATAAAGTCTTTTTCCTTAAGCAGCTCTCTATCCATTCCTGGAGATGAAATCTCCAGATAATAATTTTGTTCAATCGGATCCGATGCATCCAGTTTTTCGCTTAAGAACCTGCTTACCATCTCACAATCATCTGTACTGATATATTCTTCCTCAGTGCCTTCGGCTTTATCAATATAAACTCTCAAAAACCAATCTTTTGCTTCCTTTACAAATTCCACATTATAAAGTTCCAAACTATTTTCCTTTAAAAATGGGGTTAATATTTCTTCAACTAAGTCTTTTATTTTTATCTTAGCCATCTCGTTCCCTTCACATTCTCTCTATTTTCGTCTTCGATTTAATTTCTACAAAAGTAGAAGAGTGGACAATGCCCACTCTTCTAAAAATAAGTCTAAAATTAACAACTTATTTAAGGATAACATAAAAGGCCTGCAAAAGCAAGCCCTTTATTTTCATTTAAACCCCTGAAATCTACATATTTAAAATAGTAAGCGCTCTGTGCGGATCATTCACCTTCATAATCATCGGTGCCGTTCCGTTATTAGAATACCCGTACATGTAGGATACATTGATTCCTGCGGAAGAGAGCCTTTTCAGCACCTCATATAATGCTCCCGACGTATCGGGTGTCTCCACACAAAGAACCTCCACCAAATTGACGGAAAGCTCCCGTTCCTTAAGGACACGAACTGCCTTTTCATAGTCTTCCACAATCATTCGGGCAATTCCAAACTCCGCTGCCTCCGCAACACTTATCGCAGAAATATTGATATCATTTTTTCCGAGTATCTCCGTCAATTCTTCCAATCTGCCCGCTTCATTCTGTAAAAAAACGGTTACTTGCTTTATAATTTTCATTTTTCATGCTCCCTTCTGTTCTTATATATGACGCCTGTCAACAACCCTTTTCGCTTTTCCCTCACTTCGTTCAATCGTTTTATGCTCAGCCAGAGTGACTCTTACACCAATACGAAGCACACTGTTCAATTTGTGCTTTATCGTCTCTTTGATCCGCTCCAGATCGCCCAGGTCATCCGGTACGTACCTTTCATCCAATTCTACCTTTACCTCTATTGTATCCATAGTTCCCTGACGGTCAACAATAATGACATAATTCGGTGAAACCTCTGCAACCTCCAGAAGGACGCTCTCCACCTGAGAAGGAAATACATTGACTCCTCTGATGATGAGCATATCATCGCTTCTGCCCAGAATCCTTCCCATCTTTGCAGTAGTTCTGCCGCACGCACAGCTTCCGTGCTCAATGCTGCTCAGATCGCGTGTTCTGTATCGCAGCAGAGGCATCGCTTCTTTTGTCAAATGGGTAAAAACCAATTCTCCCACTGTTCCATCCGCAACAGGCTCCAAGGTGTCCGGATTCAAAATCTCCGGATAGAAATGATCCTCTGCCACATGAAGTCCGTCCTGTACTGCACAGCTTGCAGCGACCCCCGGTCCCATGATTTCACTTAATCCATATATGTCATACGCGGTCAGTCCCAGACCTTCTTGGATTTTTTTCCGCATCTCATTGCTCCACGGCTCCGCACCAAATATGCCGATCTTAAGGGACAGCTCTTCTTTTCTGATTCCGGCTTCCTGCAAGGATTCCGCTAAAAACATAGCATAAGAAGGTGTACATGCCAATATGGTAGATTTAAAATCCTTCATCAGCGTCAGCTGGTTCCTGGTATTTCCTCCGGAACTGGGGATAACTCCCGCACCGAGCTTTGTTGCTCCGTCGTGCAGACCCAGGCCGCCGGTGAACAGGCCATACCCATAGGCAATCTGGATCACGTCTTTGTTGGTTCCTCCCGTACAGCAGATCGCTCTGGCTACGCATTCTGAAAAGTTATCCAGGTCTTTTCTCGTATAGGGAACTGCCGTAGGTTTTCCTGTTGTACCAGAGGACGCATGAATCCTTACAAATTGACTTTCCGGTGCTGCACAAAGCCCAAAAGGATAATTCTCTCTCAAATCTTTTTTGGTCGTAAAAGGCAGTTTTACAATGTCTTCAATGGTTTTTACATCACCGGGTTCTATACCCAATTCCTGCATTTTCTTTCGGTAAAATTCTACATTCTGATACACTCTGGCCACCGTATCTCGCAGTCGTCGGCTCTGCATCTCACGTCTCTGTTCCGCATCCATACATTCAGCAGTTTCATTCCAAATCATTTTTTCATTCTCCTTTTTCATCCTATATTTTATCTTTCCTTGTTTTTTCCTGATGTGGGGAGAGGCCGTGCCATATTTCCTACGTAACAAAAAAGACCTTCCTTCTCCTAAGAGACGGAAGATCCGCGGTACCACTCTTATTGCCTGAAAAGGCCACTCAGGACAAGCATCCTTATCTCTGTTACGGGAGAACCCGGGCACACCTACTGTCTGACTTTATAAAAATCAGCTTGTTCTGCATGCCGGCTCAAGGGGGAACTTCAACTACAGCACCGTCATCGGTTTCCAGCTTCCCCGACTCTCTGCCGGCGTTGCCGCAATTTACTTTACCCTATCATTGCCTTTGTATAAATTTATTTTGTTTCACTAATTTTACATTATTTTTTTGTTACTGTCAACAAATTTATCTGCAAAAATATTTTAGTCCAGCACGGCACGATTGCCTATTAAAACTAAAATAAGCATAATTGATCGGATTCCGGAAGTCCTTTCAATACACCGTGATCACGCAGGGCTTCTATGGCCGTTTTATTCGCTTTCGCTCGTTCTCTGATTTCGTCTATGGTTTCAAACGGCTGCTTTTCGTACTCTTCTACAATGGCTTTCGCCGCATTTTCTCCTACTCCGCCTAGTGCCACGAATGGAAGCAGAACTTTCCCGTCCTTTGCATAGAACTTTGTGGCATGGGACAGACCAAGCTGTGCCTGCATAAATTCGTACCCCCTCGCATACATTTCATAGGCTACCTCCAGTACAATGACCTCATCCTCTTCCTTCTTCGTGGCGTTTTTGCCTTTAGCCAGAATACCATCCATCTTTTCCAAAACGGCGGAGGAACCTTTTAAAATGGTATCTGCGTCAAATTCGCTGACCTTTGTGGTAAAGTAGGTCGCATAAAATTCCACCGGATAATACACCTTAAAATACGCAATTCGGTAAGACATCATGACATAGGCTACTGCATGAGCCCTCGGGAACATATACTTGATACGCCTGCAGGATTCGATATACCATTCCGGTACATCGTGCTCCTGCATTAAAGATACATCCTCATCCGTTACACCTTTTCCTTTTCTTACCTTTTCCATAATGGTAAACGCACTTTTCTTTGGCAGTCCTTTTAAAATCAGATAGTTCATGATGTCGTCACGGGTGGAAATGGCGTCTTTAATGGTAGTCTGTCCAGATTTGATCCACTCCTGCGCATTATTGATCCAAACATCTGTGCCGTGTGAGAATCCGGAGATCCGCACATAATCCGCAAATCGGGTGGGATGTGTATCATCCAGCATCTGCCGGGTAAATTTCGTTCCGAATTCAGGGATTCCATAGCTCCCGTGAACGAACCGATAATCCAGGTCTTTGATGTCAAGACCCTCTATTCCATTAAATATACTGTTGACCTTCGGATCGGATAAAGGAACCTGAGTCAAGGGGTCCAGGCCAGTCATATCCTGAAGATGACGGATCATGGACGGCACATCGTGCCCCAGTATATCCAGCTTTAACAGGTTCTGATCGATGGAGTGATAATCAAAATGCGTAGTAATAAAATCTGAATTCACATCGTTTGCCGGATGTTGAACCGGACAGAACTCATAGATTTCATGGTCATCCGGTACGATAATAATTCCTCCCGGATGCTGGCCCGTTGTTCTTCGTACCCCGGTACAGCATTCAGACAGCCGCTCCACTTCGTATTTATTAATCGGTATCTGGCGTTCTTCAAAATACTTCATGACAAAGCCGTAAGCGGTCTTTGTGGCCACTGTACCAATCGTACCCGCTTTGAACACATTTTTCGCTCCAAATATCTCATCCACATACCGATGGGCCACCGGCTGATATTCTCCCGCGAAATTCAAGTCAATATCCGGTTCTTTATCGGCTTCAAAGCCCAAAAATGTCTGAAAGGGTATGGAAAAACCATCTTTTTTTAAGGGCGTTCCGCATTTCGGACAATCCTTGTCCTCCATGTCCACACCGCAGTCGTATTCCTTATTGTCCCCCCACTCTAAATACTTGCAGTTGGGGCATATGTAATGAGGCGGAAGCGGATTTACTTCTGTAATACCTGCCATGGTAGCGGCGAAGGAGGAACCTACGGAGCCTCGGGAGCCTACCAGATACCCGTCGCTTAAGGATTTCTGCACCAACATTTCAGCGGCGATATACATGACCGCATACCCCTCCCGGATAATCGGCACCAGCTCCGCATCCAGCCTTTCCTGAATTTCCGGCGGAAGGGGTTTCCCATAGATACTCCAGGCTTTCTCATAGCACTTCGTCTTTAAGGTCTCTTCTGCATGTTCAATTTTCGGCGGATACTTTTCTTTGGGGACCGGGCTGATCACGTCGATCATATCCGCAATCAGGTTGGTATTTTCCACCACGACCTGTTCTGCCATTTCTTTTCCCAAGTATTCAAATTCATCCAGCATTTCCTGAGTCGTCCTCAAATACAGGCCTTGGCTCCCACTGTCCTTATAGCCCTGCCCCGCCATCAGAATATTTCGGTATAAGGCGGCTTCCGGTTCCGGATAGTGTGCGTCTGTGGTCGCTACAACGGGTTTATTATATTTTTTGCCCAGAGCAACGATCTCCCTGTTCAAATCCCGAAGCCCTTCTTTATCTTTGACCATTCCCTTGTCCACCATGAACTGATTGTTGATGATAGGCTGTATTTCAAGATAATCATAATAGTTTACCAAATACTCGATTTCTTCCTCGCTTTTCTTTTCCAGAACAGCTCGGAAAACTTCTCCCGCTTCACATGCCGAGCCGATAATCAGACCCTCTCTATGGGCGGTTAAAACAGACTTCGGAATTCTCGGTCTCTTATAAAAATAGTTCAAATGCGAAATGGACACTAACTTATATAAATTTTTTAGGCCTTCCTGCGTCCTTACCAGAATAATAATATGATTGGTGGCTTTTTTCTTGTAATCAATCGTCCCATCCGGATTGATGCAGTCTCTGTCGTCAAAGACATACCCCTCCATCCCATAAATGATTTTCATTTGAGAGCCCTTACTTAAGGAATGAGACGCTTCAGGGAAGCCCTGAACGACACCATGATCTGTAAGAGCCATGGCTTTGTGCCCCCATTCCTCATGAGTCCGAACCATATCCTTTATTTCATTGAGTCCGTCCATGGCGCTCATCTTAGAGTGGGCGTGAAGCTCGACCCGCTTTCGCTGGCAGTGATCTTCCCGCTTTTTAATCTGCCCCTTTTCAATGTCCCGTGCCATGACCACCACAATATTTTCATACGTGTCCCACTCTGCGTTTCCCCGAATTTTCACGAAATCACCGTTTTTTAAATGCTCGTCGATTTCATTCCACTTGTTTTCGGAGGTAAAGGCCTTCACACAAAGTGAGGTGGTTTTATCTGTTATCAGCAGTGTGACCAATTTTTTCTCATTTTTAATGGTCCGGTTATCTTTTCTGAAAAGAATTCCCTCTACGGTTACCGTGCCACTGTCCTGTGTTACGCCGGACAGCTTTACAGACATGGTGTTAATGGAACTTCCAAGAATCCGGTTTCCTTCCACGGGTTCTTCTTTTCGGCGCTTGCTCCATTTATTTCCTCCGCCGGCATTATTATCCCCGTAGGAACTGCTTCCGTTATGGGAAGCTGCAGCGGGTGCAGGCCTTGCAGCGGCCAAATGAGCCGCTCTTTTCTGCTCTTCCAGCAGCTGTTTTTCCTCCAACTCCTCCATAGCTTTTTTCTGATGAGCCACTTTTTTATATTCGTCCCTGTGATTCTCAAAAATCACTCGAACGTTCATATCAAAATCCCGTTTTAAAATTCGTTCAAACAGCGCAGCTACTCTGGTGTTTAAATCTTTGACTACAAATGCTCCCAGCGCATATACGGTAAGAATATTCCCTTCTAAAACCGATTCTTCGGGAAAAATCGTCTTGGTGCTTCGGGCGTATTCCCCATTCACTTCATCAATCATATGCTCTATGCAGAGCCTTATAATTTCTTCCGGAGTCTGAACCATATCTGCATATTTAAAATGCAGCTTTACGTCCTTTAGCCCCGATATCTGATTTAAAATAATAGCTCTTATCTTTTCCGTATCTTCAAAGGGCATAACAAAATTGAGCTCGATATCCAGGAGAAGTGCAGCACTTTCCTGTGACATCTGAGCTCTTCCAAGCGAAAATTTATATTGGTCTCTTGGATGATCTCCAAGCTTATTCCAGTTTATGATCCCTTCTATCAAATTTTCCATTATGTACTGTCTTCCTCGTTCGTAATTCATTCTATACCGTATAAAACCGTAAATTTACTCTATCTATTATAACCCCAATCCGTACCTTTGTACACCCGGTTTTGGTTCTTTAGGAACGTGAGCCGGAGCCTTATTGGGGACTGCGGAAAAAGAGCTCTGCCTTGGCTCTCCAGGCCAATTCGAAAGTCTCCCTGGTCTCATCTAACTGTACGTTATGCTCTGTCTTTTCATGAGTATGAGGTTTTACCGTTACAAACGTCACATATCCTTCCGCCCGAAGCTCCTGCGTCTCCTCTGAAAGGAGTGCAGTCCTTACGGTAAGACTGGTTCTTCCCGCTCGTACCACGGTGCTGTAATATCCAATGATTTCTCCCAGTTCAACGGGTTTCTCAAAATTGAACTGGTGCGTATTTTTGTAAACAACGCCGCTTCCATCCCCATATTCGAGGGCTGCCGCTGTAAAAGAGGCCTCTACCATCCATTCAATAGCCCTTCCGGCATATAAGGTCTGATGAGGATTCAAATCTTCCATCTTAACCATGTGCATTGCTTTATATGTTTTCATCTTCTCTTCCTCCGATTATTTTTTCCTCAGCCACTATTCATCTGATCAGGAAACCTCTATCAATTTAATCAGTTCTTCCACGATCTTATCTTCTGGAACGGTTTTAAGGATTTCACCTTTTGCAAATAACAGTCCCTTTCCGTCCCCGCCGGCTACACCGAAATCGGCTTCTTTGGCTTCTCCCGGTCCATTGACGGCACAGCCCATCACCGCTACGGTAATGGGCGGCAGACCTTTCGCCTCTCTTCTTGGCTCTATTTTCGCAACAGCCTCTTCTATTTGAAGTGAAATGTGCTCCAGATCCACCTGGGTTCTTCCGCAGGTAGGACAGGATACCAGATTGATACCGGAAGGCCTTATACCGATGGATTTTAATATTTCCTTTGCAAACAGAACTTCCTTGACCGGATCTCCGGTCAGAGAAACCCGCATGGTGTCTCCGATGCCTGCCAGTAAAAGACTTCCGATGCCGATGGCTGATTTTAATTTCCCGCCGTTGACGGTTCCGGATTCGGTTATGCCGATATGAATCGGATGATCTGTCTTTTCAGCAATCAATTTATGTGCTTCATAGTTCAGGCGGACGTCCGACGCCTTCAATGAAATAACAAGGTCATCAAAATCCATTTGCTCCAGTAACCTGACATTGCGCAAAGCACTTTCTGCCAAACCTTCCGCTGTAACACCGCCGTTCCTCTCTAAAATATCCTTTTCCAAAGAACCCGAATTGACGCCTACACGGATAGGGATACTTCGTTCCTTTGCCGCTTCTGCTACGGCTCGAACTCGTTCCATGCTTCCGATATTGCCTGGATTAATTCTCACTTTATCCGCGCCGTTTTCTATAGCCGCTATGGCAAGCCTGTAGTCAAAATGTATATCGGCTACCAGCGGAATTTTTACGCTCTTTTTTATCTGCGAAAAGGCTTCTGCGGCTTGCCTGTCGGGGACAGCCAATCTGACGATTTCACAGCCGGCTTCTTCTAACTTCCGGATCTGTTCGGTTACTTTTTTTACATCCCGGGTATCCACATTAGTCATAGACTGGATGGATACGGGCGCACCGCCGCCTATGACCACATCGCCGCACCTTACACGTTTCCTCATAGTTCCTCCCCCTATTCAAAAGACAGAGAATTGTTTCTCTGCCTTTTACTTTCTGCTCTTACTTCAATATAAACCGGCCGATGTCCTGCCAAGTTACGTAGATCATCAGTGCAAAGAGCAGCATAATGCCTACAAAATGAACTTTTGCCTCCACATCATCCGTGATCGCCTTTCCCGTTACTTTACGAATGATCAAAAATACCAGACGTCCTCCATCCAGCGCCGGGAACGGAAGCATATTTACAATTGCCAGGTTCAAGCTGATCAATGCTGCCAGATTGGCCACATATATGAACCCATACCGAACCGAATCGCTCACGGCTACCGTGATACCAATAGGGCCTGTCAGTTCTTTCGTAGAGACCTGCCCCGTTACCAGCTGCCCTATTACCTCGACCATTTTGACGGTCATCACCCAAGTGGATTCCGCCCCTTTGGCCAGTGCCGTAAAGGGATTTCTCGAAACCTCCGGCAGGATTCCTACAATTTTCCGGCCGGTTCCTTCTTCCTTTACCAAATCCACGGTAAAGCTTACATCCTGTCCTCCTCGTTCTACACCAATGGTTACATTTTCGCCCTTCTCCGCCGAAATGACATCGGTTATATCTGTCCAATCCTTTATTTCATGCTGCTGGACGCTCACGATCCGATCTCCTGCCAGAAGCCCGGCTTCCTTTGCTGGACTGACGTCACTGAATCCATCTACGGTCGTGGTGGGTATACCGATATAAAATACGATACACGCCAGTATGACGATGGCCAGAACTACATTCATAAAAGAACCGGCGGCCATAACGATCGCCTTCGCCCAAGTCGGCTGTTTTCCAAAAGAGTGTTCGTCATCGGATTCATCGTCTTCTCCTTCCATGGCACAAAATCCGCCTATAGGAAAGAGCCGAATGGAATACTGCGTATCTCCCTTGACTTTTTTGAACAGAAGCGGCCCCATCCCGATGGAAAACTCGTTTACTTTAACGCCTACCGATTTGGCTGCGATAAAATGTCCGCCTTCATGTACCAGTACTAATATGCAGAACATAATCAATGCATAAATAATCGTCATCACTTACCCCCTTATTTCAACAGCTCATATACCATTTTTCGCGAAGCTCTGTCCGCTTCTAAAATTTCTTCCAACCCCAAATTATATGTCGGCACATGGGCGTTCATTATTCTTTCTATAGTATTCTGAATATCTGTAAATTTAATCTTTTTTTCTAAAAATAGTTGAACCAGAGCCTCGTTCGCCCCATTCATCACAGCCGGATAGGTTCCGCCCTTTTCTGCTGCTTCATAAGCTATGGCTATGGTTTTAAATACATTCGTATCCGGCCTTTCGAAGGTCAGCTCAGCTCCTGCTCCAAACAGATCCAAGGCTTCTGCATTATTTTCCATTCTGTCCGGATACCCAAACGCATAGCTGATGGGAACCCTCATATCCGGAGCACCCAGCTGAGCTATGATGGAATGATCGATATATTCCACCATGGAATGCACCACGCTCTGAGGATGCACTGCTATTTGTATTTTGGACACCGGTACGTTGAACAGCCATTTGGCCTCTATGACCTCCAGCCCTTTATTCATCATACTAGCAGAATCTATGGTGACCTTGCTTCCCATATGCCAGTTTGGATGCCTTAAGGCCTGCTCTACCGTAACCTCTTCAAGCTGCTCCGGCGTATATCCTCTGAAAGGTCCCCCCGAAGCAGTCAGATAAATCCTTTCCAGCTGTTGGTGCTTATTTCCCTGAAGAGACTGAAAAATCGCACTGTGCTCACTGTCCACCGGCAGCATCTTCACCTGATTTTTTTTCACCTGATCCATGATGATCTGGCCGCCTGCCACCAGCGTTTCCTTATTGGCCAGCGCAATATCTCTTCCCTTGCAGACCGCATGATATGTGGGAATCAGCCCCAGTATGCCTACCAGAGAATTCAGCAGCAGATCGTATGAAGATTCGGCAGCCGCAATAAGGCCTTCTGTCCCATATAGAACTTCCACGCCTGGATATTTCTCAGATAACTGCCGGGCATCCTTTTCCTGATGAACCACTACGATCTCCGGCTTATATTTTTCAATCTGACCGCAAAGCTTCCGAATATTTTTCGCACAGGCCAGCACGGTCACTTTCAGCTGATCGCTGTGCCCATCGATAATATCCAGTGCCTGCGCACCAATAGAGCCAGTACTTCCCAAAATTGCAATTTTTTTCATATTTTTTCCTCTATAAAACCAACGCGATATAGTAATATACCATGGGTGCTGTGAACAATACACTGTCGAACCGATCTAATATGCCGCCATGTCCGGGTATCAAATTGCCATAGTCCTTAATGCCCATTTTTCTTTTAAAAATGGATGCGGTCAAATCTCCGAACTGCGAAACCACACCTCCCAAGATTCCCAGAATGATACAGTGCATCAAAAGCCTTGGAATCAAAAAATAACCGAATAGACCGCATAGGATCACGCTGCCCAAGATTCCTCCCACCGAGCCTTCTATGGTTTTCTTCGGGCTGATGGTCGGACATAGCTTGTGTTTTCCTAAGAAATAGCCTGTAAAATAAGCCATGATGTCTGTTCCAAAGGCGGTTAGGAAAATCAGCCACACCAAGAGGCCATACTCTCCGGTCTGCTCCACTAAAGTCACGTGAAATGAGAAAAAAACTGTATAGAAGATGCCGGTAATGGTGGCCATACCGTCTTCCAGCTTTCTTTCCTCCATTTTAAATAAATATAAAAGGCTTGCCAGAACTACTCCAAAAAACCACAGCATATACCATCTGGGTTCCGTAGTAAATAAATTTATTCCATATAGGGCTAACGTACTGACATAAGCAATCTTATAAGCCGGTCTGATGCCCATGGCTCCAAAGCCGTTAAAGAACTCGCGGACACTCATGATACCTATGGCAAAACACCCGAGCATAAGCACCTTCCCGCCCCAAAATACCACGATAGCAAATGGCAGCATGAGCAGCCCCGATATGATTCTTGTTTTCACAATTTACCTCCCGCCAAAGCGCCTTTGCCTGCTTTGGTATTCTTCTATACACATTTCGTACACTTCTGGTGAAAAATCTGGCCAAAGTACATCCGTATATACAAATTCGCTGTATGCACTCTGCCAAAGCAAATAATTGGACAGTCTTTTTTCTCCGCTGGTCCGTATGACTAAATCGGGATCAGGAATATCGTTAAAAAACTTCCCTGTATATAAATAGCGGCTGATGGTGTCCTCTGTAATGTCCTGAGGCTCCATTTCTCCCGCCTTTATTTTCTCTCCTATTAAAACAGCCGCCCTTGTTATTTCATCCCGGCTGCCATAGTTCAATGCAATATTGAACCGCAGGCCCGTATTGTTTTCCGTAGTCATTAAAGCTTTATTTAACTGTTCCACGGAGTCCATGGGTAATTTCAAATATTCTCCCAATATTTTCACTTTTACATTGTTTTTATGAAGCTCTTTCAGCTCCTTATCCACATAGATGACAATCAGCTTAAAAATACCGTTTACTTCTTCAAAGGAGCGTTTCCAGTTTTCCGTAGAGAATGCATAAACGGTGAGATATTCTATACCGAGAGCAGAGGATCTTTTTACAATCTCCTTCATTGCTTTCATGCCCGCATTATGACCGGCCATTCTGGGTACCCTATGCTTCTCAGCCCACCGGCCATTCCCATCCATCACGATAGCCACATGTTTTGGGAGTCTATCCATATCTAACATTCGATTAATCCTTTTCTTTAAAAACGGACATGGCTGATATCAGCCACATCCGCCGCAAAATCCTATTATACCTCTAAAATTTCTCTTTCCTTAGCAGCGATTACATCATCAATGTCCTTTACCGCCTTATCTGTTTTCTTCTGAATCTGATCCAGCTGTTTCTTTAAATCGTCTTCCGTTATCTCGCCTGCCTTTTCCTGCTTCTTGAGTTCTTCGTTGGCATCTCTTCTCTCATTTCGCACAGCGACCTTCGCCTCTTCCCCATATTTCTTCACCGACTTGGAAAGCTCTTTTCTTCTTTCTTCTGTCAGCTGCGGGATCGACAGCCGTACTACTTTTCCGTCATTGGAGGGTGCCATACCCAGATTGGCATTATTAATAGCTTTTTCGATATCCGCAATGGATTTTGGATCAAAAGGTGCAATCAATAAAGTTCTTGGCTCCGGAGCAGAGATATTTGCTAAATTCTTAAGCGGTGTTGGGCTTCCGTAATAATCCACCGCGACCTTATCCAATAAGGACGGATTTGCTCTTCCTGCTCTCACTGTGTTTAATTCTTCCTTTAACACAGAAATCGTTTTGGTCATTTTCTGTTCAAGAATTTCCTGCACATTCATACTCATAATTTCATTCTCCTCCTACACTCTCTCAAACTTTACATTACAATCGTGCCTATTTTTTCACCATTTACGGCTTTTAACATGTTTCCCTTTTCTGCCACACCAAATACATGAATTGCAATATTGTTTTCCATGCACAGGGTCGCCGCTGTAATGTCCATAACGCCAAGCTGTTTTTCAATCACCTCTTTATGGGTCAATCGTTCATATTTCACTGCATTCGGATCTTTTTCCGGATCGGCAGAATATACGGCATCCACGCTCTTTGCCAAAAGAATGACGTCTGCGTCGATTTCAGCAGCTCTCAGAGCAGATGTGGTATCCGTGGAAAAAAATGGGCTGCCGGTACCTGTTCCAAAAATAACGACATTGTTTTCTTCTAAATATTTAATGGCTTTTTTTCGGTTGTAAGGCTCGGCTATTTGTGTCATGGCGATAGCTGTCTGTAAAACGACAGGCAATCCCTGCTTTTCAAAAGCGTCCTGAAGTGCCATAGCATTCATAGTCGTTGCAAGCATTCCCATATAATCGGCTGTTGCCCGGTCTATGCTCTGACCGGTTCTGCCTCTCCAGAAGTTTCCGCCTCCTACTACAACAGCAATCTGTACGCCCAGATCATAAATTTCTTTCACTTGTGCGGCAACGCCCAGCAGCATCTCATCCGATATACCAAATTTATCCGGTCCTGCAAGAGCCTCACCGCTTACTTTTATAAGAACTCTTTTATATTTAGGCTCCATATTTTTCTCCTTGTATAAAAATTGAGGATACCTTAACGATATCTTCAACATTATACCATAAACTATTTTATGGTTCACCTGTTTTAACAATTTTTTATAGGTCAATTCCCATAAACTTTTTCGATATCTTCCACAATACTGCCATCTAAGCTTCCATCTTTCACAAGCTTTCTCAAAATGCTCATAGAGCGTTCATGGGAAAATCCTTCTTTATAAGGACGTTTTTCTGTTAAAGCCTGATAGATGTCTAGGCAGGCCATAAGGCGCTCATTAAAGCCCAACTCATCCGCTGTTTTTCCAAAAGGATACCCCTTCCCATTTAATTTTTCGTGGTGATGAGAGGCCCATTTTGTGATCTCTTCAAATCCCTTAATTTTTCTTAAAATTTCATAAGTATAGTAGGCGTGATTCTGAATTTGTTTGTATTCCCTGTCTGTAAGCTTGTCCGGTTTTTCCAGAATGTCTTTATCAATAACTAATTTACCAATATCATGAACTGCTCCGGTCAAGAACATTTCAGCCACGAGTTCTTCTTTATATCCGTAATATCTGGCCATATGGGCTGCTTTTTCCGCAATCCCCAGAGAATGATTTCTTGTAAATCGAGATTTATAATCGATAATATTGGCAAACATTCCCGCAAAATCTATTATTTGCTCCCCGGTATACTCCCGCTCCGTATCCTTAAGACAGGATCCCAGGATACCGTCCAGGTTTTCACTTTTCAGGCAAACCAATTCCTGATAATGAATGGCTCCGTGAAAAACTTCCACACATTGATCGGAGAACAGGATTCCCTTATTTTCGTCGATAAATTTCAGAAGCTGTTCATATTTCTGTTCATCGATCACACTTAAATCCCAGTTTGCATCAATTTGATCCGCCATGTGAATCAACTGAGCGAATAGAGGAGTCTCCTCTGCTGTTTTTCCAAAGGATCCGCTTCCGTCTGCATTTTCATGATGATATAAAATGGCATTTTCAGCTTCCGGGCAAAGGGAAATTTTTTTTATATTCTTTTCGCCCATGATGCAGTGCACACCCAGATTCAAATGCTGCTTTTCCTTATAAATATCAATTCCCTTCCGGTATTCAGACTGTATATACTCTGTCAGTGCGTTGTCGTGCAATACGGCACAGGCCGATAAATCCATTAATTGGGATTCCGGCATTTTTAAATACCGTCCCATTAAGATACATAACCAGGCCACCCGTTTTCCATGATGAGTGGTGACCCCTATAAGTTCATGTTCTACACGATCTAACGCATAAGAAAAAGCATATAAGATATCATTAAAACTTAGCTTCATTTGTGCTCTCTTTCCTTTCTCTTTCTGTCTTTTACTATATACCCCTTGGAAAATATTTGTAAACAAAAGGAAGCCTCACACTATAAAAGGCTGCCAGAATACCTGACAGCCCATAGTCATTTCCCATATTTTTATTTCAATTAGTTTCCCAACTGTGCTGCAACTTCTGCGGCAAAATCTTCTTCTTTCTTTTCGATGCCTTCGCCTACTTCGTATCTTACCATAGAAACCACCTTGATGGATTTGCCGATTTCCTTAGCGACTCCATCTACATATTGTTTTACTGAAAGATCTCCATTCTTTACAAACTTCTGTTCTACCAGACAAGTTTCCTTCAGCTCTTTCTTCAATCTTCCAACGACCATCTTATCCACGATGTCTGCCGATTTGCCTTCTGCAAGAGCCTGCTGAACTAAAATATTCTTTTCATGCTCCAAATGCTCTTCACTGATCGCTGTTTCATCGACAAACTGAGGGTTCATAGAAGCGACCTGCATAGCTACGTCTTTACCGACAACCGCCACTTCTTCTGCGGAAGCTTCTGTTTCAAGACCAACCACTACGCCGATTTTACCGCCGCCGTGGCTGTATCCTACATAAACGCATCCCGGAGCTTCCATCTTGTGGAATCTTCTTACGTTCATGTTCTCACCAATCTTTGCGATCTTGCTGTTCAAAGCGTCCTGAACCGTTCCCTCGTTTTCATAGGAAAGTGCCATAAAGTTTTCTAAAGAATCATCTCCGGCTGTTAAAGCCATGCCAGCCAGCTTGGACACAAAATCCACGAACTCCTCATTCTTTGCAACAAAATCTGTTTCAGAATTGACTTCGATGATAGCAGCTTTTCTGGCATCCTGTGAGAAAGCAAATTTTACAAGGCCTTCTGCGGCCACTCTGCCAGCCTTTTTAGCAGCCTTAGCAAGTCCCTTTTCTCTTAAAAGATCTACGGCTTTGTCCATATCCCCGTCAGCTTCTACTAAAACCTTTTTACAATCCATCATGCCTGCGCCTGTCATTTCACGCAGTTCTTTTACCATTTGTGCTGTTACAGCCATCTATATTTCCTCCTCAAAACGGATGACAGATTCGTGCGGAAAAACCTGCACGAATCTAATTCACAATTTATATTTATCTGTAAGCTTATGCTTCTTCTGCAGCGACTACTTCTTCAATAGAAGCCGGAGCTGTTTCTTCTTCTGCCGCTGTTACGCCTTCGTCAAAGCTTTCGCCCTGATTGGCTTCGATAATGGCATCTGCCATTCTTCCTGCGATCAATTTTACAGCTCTGATTGCATCATCATTTGCAGGGATAATATAGTCTACATCGTCCGGGTCACAGTTTGTATCTACGATACCGATAATAGGAATTCCAAGAATTCTTGCTTCCTTAACAGCAATTCTTTCCTTCTTCGGATCCACAATGAATAATGCCCCCGGCATTCCCTTCATTTCCTTAATGCCGCCTAAGAATTTTTCAAGCTTCTCTAATTCAAGCTTTAGCTTGCCGACTTCCTTCTTGGAAAGCTTCTCAAAAGTTCCGTCTGCTTCCATCTCCTGGATTTCATATAATCTTTTGATTCTTCCGGCTATGGTCTTATGGTTTGTAAGCATACCGCCCAGCCATCTTTCATTTACAAAATACATACCGCATCTCTTCGCTTCATCAGCGATGGCGGCCTGAGCCTGTTTCTTGGTTCCTACGAACAGAATCGGCTTTCCGGATGCTCCGACTTCCTTCATGAATTCATAGGCTTCATCTATTTTTCTTACAGTCTTCTGAAGGTCGATGATATAAATTCCATTTCTTTCTGTAAAGATATAAGGAGCCATCTTAGGGTTCCATCTTCTTGTCTGGTGTCCGAAATGTACACCTGCTTCTAGTAATTGTTTCATTGAAATTACTGCCATATTTTTTTCCTCCTTGGTTTTTCTTCCACCGCGATTTCCCTTTGAAAACGACCATGACGGCACCTGCTTCCAAGTCATCCGGTGTGCAAAATAATAATGGGCATATCGGCGAGCCTGATCTTGGATAAGAGCAAACTCACACAGATAACCATCAGACATTATACTATAAATCCATAGTCTTTGCAACAAAAAACTTTAACAGTTGTAAAGTTTTTTGTTGCGATATATTAATTCACCGCCTGCTCTTCAAGTTAAAATATATCTTTAGTGTTTTATCATTCAGATTCTGATGCGAACTTTAAAAATGCTTTTTTTGCACCGTGAAAACTCTGTCTGCCTATTCTTATATCCTTTCCATCCGAAAAATATATGATTTGATCTCTCATTTTAATCACTTTATCCAGATTAATAACAAAGCTCTTATTACATTGATAAAACTCCTGCGGTAAGTGCTGCATATAAGTTTCAATTTTTCCGTAGGTGCCGTAAATCTCAGAATTTAAGTGAAACAGGACCTTACGCAGATCCTGTTCGACAAAAATAATATCCTGAGGAAGTATTTTTCTGACTTCGCCCTTAAATTTTAAAATAATAAAATCTTTTTTCATGTACCCTCCTCTATCTTAATTTGAAGAGACGGTGCAATTAATCGTTAAAAAAAGCGAGTTAACACTCGCTTTCATTTGTTAATTATTTCTTGTATAAGTAATCAAATCCTCTGCTATTTCGTTGGCCGCTATGGATACCGGTTTTTCTGTCGGGTTCTGCGTAAGCTTCGGCTTTCCGTCAATAATATCTCTGGCTCTCTTCGCCGCTAAAATAACCAATGTATATCTGCTGTCCGCTTTCTTTCTGATTTCATTAATTGATGGATATAACATTTATATCTCCTCCTCATACATTTTTATCAACTGAAAAATACTTTCGGAAACTCTGGAATGTTCAGCCTTTACAATTGCTCTGACCCGTTCTACAGCCTCTGAAAGCTCTCCATTAACAACACAGTAATCATATTTATCTATGTAGGAGACTTCTTTTAACGTTTCCCCTAATCGCATATTGATCGCGTCCTCTGTTTCAGAGCCTCTTCCCGTAATTCTTTTACGAAGCTCCGCCATAGACGGCGGCAATATAAAAATAAATATACCCTTTGAATAGGCCTGCTTTATCTTCATGGCTCCCTGAATGTCGATTTCCAGAACAACGTCCTTGCCTTCGTTGAGCTTTTGCATGACCATTTCCTTCGGGGTCCCGTAATAGTTGCCATAGACCTCCGCATACTCCAGCAGTCCGTCCTCATTCATATATTCCTTAAATTCTTCTTCAGTGACGAAATAATAATTTATACCGTCTTTTTCAAACGGTCTCGGTTTTCTAGTGGTCATGGACACAGACAGTTCAATATTTGTGTCTTCCACTAACTTTTGGCATATCGTACCTTTTCCTGCTCCAGATGGCCCGGAAACAACAAATAATTGTCCTTTATCCATTTAGCTTCCTTTCCTTATCATTTGTATTGGAATAAATATTTTACCATAAGCAGGCTATACTTTCAACATAAATTCATGAATTATTCAATATTTTGTGTAGGATTACAATACATGTGTTACATTAAGACAAAAAATAAATACGGGAAACGCTAAAATTATGTTATGCTTAATTCACCACAAACCAAAACATCACAAATTGGAGGTCTCCCGTATGGCAAGTATAACACAAGATATGAAATATCGTCTATCCTTAATTAAATATGCTCAAAGATTTGGCGTTACAAAAGCTGCTATCAGATATCATCACAACAGGCAATATATTTATCGTTGGTTGCGTAGATATGATGGTTCTATTGAGTCCCTGAGAGAACTTTCTCGTAAGCCTCATTCCCATAAAAATCAGCATACTGCAAATGAGCTTAAACTCATTCATGATATGCGTCGTAGGAATCCAAATGCAGGTCTTGTTGTCTTTTGGGTCAAACTGCGACAGCGTGGGTATTCCAGATCCATTACTGGGCTCTATAGAGTACTAATCAAGCAATCTTTGATCCCTAAGAAACCTCAGAATCCTAAATATATTGCTAAAAAATATGAGCAAATGGAGTATCCAGGTCAAAGAGTACAAATTGATGTTAAATTTGTTCCATCCTCTTGCCTTGTTGGCGAAGCTTCTGATAAGAAATTCTATCAATATACTGCTATTGATGAATTCTCTCGTTTTAGATATCTTGCTGCTTTTGAGGAACACAGCTCTTATTCTGCTTCTGAATTCCTTAAACAAGTTGTTAAAGCTTTCCCATTTAAGATCGAATGTGTTCAGACCGATAATGGGCAGGAATTTACAAAACGTCTTGGTACTTCTAAAAATCCAACGTTAACGCTATTCCAACGAACTCTTAAGGAACAAGGTATTATCCATAAAATGATAAGACCTTATACTCCAAGACATAATGGTAAAGTGGAACGCTCACATCGTAAGGATAATGAATATTTTTATGCGATAGCAAAGTTCTACTCATTCAATGATTTTAAATTACAACTAAAAAAGCATAATGCAAACTACAATAACTTTCCTATGCGCCCTTTGGGCTGGGTTTCCCCAAGAGAAACTCTATTTAATTTTTTGAAGCACGGTGTAACATATGTTTGACAAACCTACAAATTCATGAATTATTCAATATTTTGTACTTGTTCTCTGATTTTCTCAATCTCACTCTTTATTTCCAGCATCAGATTGGTGATCTCTATATCGTTTGCTTTAGAGCCGATGGTATTTGCTTCCCGGTTCATTTCCTGCACGAGGAAATCCAGCTTCTTTCCATCCGGCTGGTTGCTGTTGGCAATAATATTGGAAAGCTGAATCGTATGACTATCCAACCTTACCATTTCCTCCGTAATATTGCACTTATCCGCAAAGATAGCTGCCTCCACTAAAATTCGGTCTTCGGGAATGGTCACATTGCTTCCGATCAATTCCTTGATTCTTTCTCTCAGTTTTTCTGTATAAGCCGCTGTGACCTCCGGAGAACGTTCCTCAATTTTCCTCACCAGTTCCCGAATCAGACCGCCTCGCATGATCAGATCTTCCGCCAGCTTGTTTCCTTCCGCGATGCGCATTTCATCTAATTTCTGTGCGGCGTTCCTTACCGGCACCAACAGGCTCTTACAAATTTCTTCTTCATCCTCCACATCGGGAACAGACTTCATTACATCCGGAAGAGTCGCCAGAAACTGCAGCGTGATGTCGCCGCTCACATTAAATTCGGATTGCAATTCTTTTAAATTGTCATAGTATTGTCTGGCTACCATGCTGTTCAGTTTAACAGTAGTATCGTCCTCCGTAACATTTTCAACCATAATAGATACATCGATTTTTCCGCGTCGGGCAATGTCCTTTACGGTATTCTTTATTTTATCCTCTGCAAAAGAATAACGTCTGGGCATCTTGACATTAATATCCCCGTATCTATGATTGACAGATTTTATCTCTACGATTATGTTCCTTTTTCCATCACTATATTCGCTTCTTCCGAAGCCTGTCATACTTTTTATCATAGGTATTTTTCTCCTCAGTTGATTTATCTGTTTACATACTTTATACTACATGAGAGAACCACATTACTTTTTAGGCAACAGGTTCCTATTCGATTATACAATAAAACCGGTCATATTGCTAAACAATATTTTCCGTACCAATAAGAAAACGAGGTAAAAATCATGGCTTTTGACGGCATAGCAGTCCGTGCGGTAACGCAGGAATTAAATAAAAAACTTTCCGGCGGAAAACTGGAAAAAGTATATCAACCGGAAAACGACGAGTTAATTTTTCATATCCACTCCAAGGAGGGAAATTTTAAACTGTACCTTTCCTGTAACAGCAGCAGTGCCAGAATCAATCTGATCACAGAATCCGTTCCCAATCCGCCGGCTCCGATGACCTTCTGCATGCTTTTGCGGAAACATATTCAAGGAGGACGCATTACTGAGATTACACAAAAGGAATGCGAGCGAATCGTGGAAATACCCTTTGAGACGGTCAATGAACTGGGTTTCAGCGTAAGCAAAAAACTGATCATTGAAATCATGGGCAAACACAGCAATATTATTCTGGTAGATCTGGAAAGCAATAAAATTATCGACAGCATCAAGAGAATATCCATTGATGTAAATCGAATCCGACAGATTCTACCCGGTAAGCTCTACGAATATCCGCCCGTTCAGAACAAAATTCCTTTTGATACCGTAACGTTACAGGAAATAGAGACACTTTGCCTTTGTACACCCAACAAGCTTCCAAAGGCACTGCTGAATGGAATCCAAGGCATCAGCCCCATCATGGCGGAACAGCTGACATACGGACTTTCAATTTCATCTGAAATTCCGTATACTCCGGAGGAAGTAAAAAGGACCGCACAAATAGTCTATACTAATTTATGCAAAATATTGAGCAATCTGAAGATCGGGAATGTATGTCCCAGAGTGTATCTCAATACGGAAGGGAATCCTGTTGACTTCCATGTCATGCCCATTCAAGCTTTGGAGGGTGTTTATGAAACCAGACCTTTCGAAGAGGTATCCGGCGCCATTGAATTTTTCTATTCTCACAGGGCGTCCTCCAATCGAATCCGGCAAAAAAGTACTGATTTGGAAAAAGCGGTCAAAACGCATCTGGACAAGCTATATCTAAAGAAGCAGCGTCTTTCAGAGGAACTTCTAAAAGCAGAGAATTCGGAAGATTATCGGTTATTCGGAGAACTCCTCACGGCCAATCTTCATTTATTCAAGGCGGGAGACAGCCAGGTGACCGTCATAAACTATTACGACGGAAAGGAATTAACGATTCCTCTGGACAAAAAAATTTCTCCTTCTAAAAATGCACAGCATTATTTTAAAAAATACGGAAAATCTAAAACGGCTATAAAAGAAAAGGCAATCCAGCTGGAAGAAACAGCGGAAGATCTGAACTATCTGGAATCGATTTCCGTCTTCATCAAAAACGCCGACGGCCTTGAGGAAGTAGAAGAAATCCGAAGTGAGCTGATCGAAGCAGGTTACTTAAAGAAACGCAAGGTATATGGAAAACCGGCTAAAACCAAACCTGCTCCAAAGCCTTATACCACCAGCGATGGTTTTAGGGTTCTGGTTGGAAGGAATAACAAAGAAAATGATCATCTCACCTTTAAATTAGCCTCTTCTAAAGATATGTGGTTCCATACAAAAGACATCCCCGGCTCCCATGTCATCCTTTTTACAGAGGGAAAGGACATCACGGAAACGGCGATTTTTGAAGGTGCGGCAATCGCTGCTTATCACAGCAAGGGAAGAGATTCAGAAAATGTACCCGTGGATTATGTGCAAGTCAAATATGTGAAAAAACCGGCAGGGGCAAAACCCGGTATGGTCATATTTACAAATAACCGAACGGTATACGTGAATCCAAAACTGCCCCAGGTGCAAGTATAAATGTTAATAAAGACCTGTCAGAAATCAAGCCCTAAGGCTTCTTCTCTGACAGGTCTTTATTTTTATCCTATAAAACGAAATGTTCTCTACATTTCGTATGTAATAGCTACTGCCTGAATGGTGTCATACCATTCCACCTGACCGCCCAGATTTTCTGTAATATATCGGATTGGAAGCATGGTTCTGTCGTTAATAATCGTCGGAGCTACATCCATGTTTACTTCTTTTCCATTCACCTTCATCATCGTGCTGTCAACGGTCATTTCCAAATTCGTATTCTTATAGGTCAATTGAATGGTTCTTGTATCATTGTCCCAGCCTACTGTTCCGCCCATAGCCTCCACAATGGCTCTGACCGGCAACAGGGTTCGTTCGTTCACGATCACAGGCACGGTTCCCGCCGCATCTATATTTTGATAGGCGCCGTTAGCCGTCATGACCGGATTGTTGATTTGAACCACGATCTTTCCATAAGCGGTTCGGTCTGCTCCGCCGCGATTCGGTGTCTGAACTTCTTGATCTGGCTGCGAGCTGCCGGCAGTGTCCTCTTCTTCATCGGTATCGGAATTGACATCGGAATCCGCCTTTTCACCGGGCTTTGGTCCAAACAGCTTGTCCACCTTGTAGTCCGGGTCTTCAAAGAGTTCATATACGCTGTCGTCAATCTGATACAGCCAATAGTTCTGCGTACCGTCTCCCCATTCTTTCACACCTTCCCAAGTATAGGTACAGGCCCGTTCTTTCTTGTTGACCAGCCAGTCAAAGCCGCTTACCGTATCCTCATCAAAGCTGGTTATGACCATGGAATGCTTGCCGTCTACCCGAAGCATATCTCCCGGTCTTGCATACTCGTTTATGTATTCGCCCAGCTTATCATAGTCGTTGCTGGCTTCGGTTCTGTGGCATTTGCTGCTGTACACATCGTACCCAAAAACATTTCGCCATACGTAATTGGTAAAAGCATGGCA
This sequence comes from Aminipila luticellarii, assembly GCF_004103735.1. NCBI lineage: Bacteria > Bacillati > Bacillota > Clostridia > Peptostreptococcales > Anaerovoracaceae > Aminipila > Aminipila luticellarii. The sequence goes on from NZ_CP035281.1 coordinate 1,706,028, forward strand.
CTGCAGGGCTCTCCCGTTATCATAATTATTCAGGGTATCCGTTCCCAAATATGGTTCTACATATTCCTCCATTCTGTCGGTAATATTTTTTGCCGCCGCCGGGCTGTATTCCGTTTCCGCATAAGAGACACATGCGGCAGACCCAATCAAGGCCGTTATTAATAAACCTGTTAAAAAACGTTTCATCCGTCCTACTCTCCTATATCCAAGCATGATATTATCTATCTAGGAATTAATCATACACAAATTTCCATATTAAATCAAGATATGACAGAAAACAATATGGAAATACTTGGCCTCAAAACATATTTTCAGACGATAAAAAGCAGTATTTGTCCAAAATATTACATTTTTAGTATTATTTATTACACTTATCTATTTTTTTCTTGATATTTTTCATGCAATTTAGTACACTGACATTGTAAATAAAGCTCATTATTTATATTACATTGTCATTTCAGGTGTGTTTAAACAAAAAGGAAATTTATAGGAGGAAAGAGAGTATGAACAAAAACAAATGTACTATTTGCGGAAAGAACTACAATAATATTGCATTTATGGGGGGATATATTTGTGAGGAATGTATAGGGTACATCCATTCTCCTAAAGTATAAAGCAGCAAATATGATTTGAATTTAACACCATATAAAATTATTTTTAATATAATATTGTGCCACTATTTTTAATCCCAATATTCGAAAACGATTGAAGCTTTATTTACATAAAAATACCGAGTTATTTCCCTCGGTATTTTTTATCTTTACTCTTATTTTGTTTCTTTCGTTGTTCCAGACTTTCTCTGTTTATCCGTTTCTTCGTTTTGGGCTTCATAACAGAATACCCAAACTTTCCGATGGGCTTTCGCTTTATTCCAAAATACTCTCCGTGATTATAGCAGATCAGAGCTGCATTTTCCAAAAGAATTTTGCCCTTCTCATCCATGATAGATTTATCCGCATGGACCTTAACGATTTCCGCCATAAACATATCGTGAGTAGGAAGCTCGATAATCTGGGTGACCCTGCACTCCAAATTCACCGGGGATTCTCCAATCATCGGACAGCCAACCATTTCTCCTTTCACTGGAGTTAAATGCTGTTCTTTAAATTTATCCACATCTCTTCCGGATTTCACTCCGCAATAATCGGTGGAAAAAGTCAGCTCTTCATTACATAAATTAATAACAAATTCTCTGTTTTTCTCTATAATTTTATGAGAATGTCTGGATTTTCGCACGGATATATACGTCATGGGCGGTTCTGAATTGATAATGCCTGTCCATGCAATCGTAATGATATTGTATTGTGACGGTTCGTTCCCGCAGGAAACCATGACCACCGGAACCGGATTCAGCATGGTTCCCGGTTTAAATGAAACTTTATCCATTTTTTTCCTTCCTCAACTTTTGTAATACAGCCTCAAATTCATCGGGCAGAGGACTTTCGAACTCCATATATTCTCCGGTAGCCGGATGCTTAAAGCCTAAAATTTTTGCATGCAGCATTTGAGTATCCGCTCCTAATATTTTTTTCTTCGGACCATACACCATATCACCGAGAAGGGGATGCTTGATATAAGCCATATGAACCCGTATCTGATGGGTCCTTCCGGTCTCTAGTCTCGCCTCAATCAGTGTAAAGCGGCCAAAACGTTCCAGTACCCGATAATGTGTTATCGCCTGTTTACTGTTTATATCCGTAACCGCTTGCTTCATCCGATCTCGCGGATCCCTTCCGATCGGCTTGTCCACGATGCCTTGATCTTCTGAAAAGTTATGGTATACAATAGCTCTATAAGCCCTTGTAATGCTGTGCTCCGCCAACTGCTTCGCCAGACAGTTATGAGCCTTATCATTTTTAGCAACCATCAAAAGACCGCTGGTATCCTTATCGATTCTGTGCACAATGCCGGGCCGGATCACCCCATTTATGGAAGACAAACTGTCTCCGCAGTGATATAGGACAGCATTGACCAGCGTCCCTGATTCATTGCCGTTAGCCGGATGCACCACCATTCCTTTGGGCTTGTTGACCACCAGAACATCCTGATCTTCATAATAAATATCCAGCGGTATATTTTCCGGCTCCACAGTGAGCAGTTTAGGTTCCGGCATCATCACGCAAATCACATCACCTGATTTGACCTTGTATTTTTTAGAATCCGCCGGCTGCCCATTTATGTTTATATTTCCTGTCTCCAAAAGCTTTTGAAAAAAACTTCTGGATTTTTCCTCATATGCTAAAGAAAGGGCCAAATCAATTCTGGTCCCTTCCAACTTTTCATCCATTATTATTTCAAAAGAATTTTTTTCACACATAGTCAGACGTCCTTTTGCCCCTTTAGTTTTGGTTCTACGAAAAAAATATACAGGATTAAAAGCCCGCACCCACAGCACACATATACATCAGCCAGATTAAAAATAGGCCAGATTCTTAGATCCAAAAAATCTACAACATATTTTAAAAAGATTCTGTCTGCAATATTGCCTACCCCGCCGGCCACAATCAGTGACAAGGACATCAGCATCAGCCAATGTGTGGTTTTTTTCAGCTTATGCAGATATACAAGTATACCTATGGTAATGATGGCTGTTATGAGCGCCAGCACCCCTGTATGCCCACTGAACATACTGAATGCCGCTCCTGTGTTTTGTATATAGGTTATATGAAATATGCCGTCAATGACGGGAATCGTCTCATATAAATCCATATTCGACCGGACGGCATACTTGACCAGCTGATCCAGCATTACGGCGGCAATAATTACGATATAGTACATATAAAATATATGGAGCTATTCTTGAGCTCCATCTCCTACCCTCAAATTTATCATGGTCTTTTTTAAATCATCCATTCCTGATTCAATTTCTGAAATAATTTTTGTTTTTTGATCTCTGTCACTATTTTTTGTCCTTTTAGTCTCAGATTGCTGCAGCATATCGCTGTTTTTGGATTCCAAGCCGCCAAATTCCGTAAATATTTCATTGCTCAGCGCGTCAAACCGTTCCAATTCTGATTCCAATAAATTTTTATATTTTGATTTAAACGTAACAAACCGATTTTTCAAATTTGCACTTTCTTCCGTCAATCTTTCTACAGATTCTTTTGCTTCTCTGGTAATCAGCTGCGCATCCAGCTCTGCATTTTTTAATAAGATTTCTGCTCTTTTCTCTGAGCTTACAGCAATATCTCTCATGAGAGCTTTGGCTGCCTCCAGAGTTTCCACCACAGCTGTTTCGGAGCTTCGGTATTTTTCAAGCTCACTGCCTAAATGCTTTACTTCTTCCTTCAAAACAGCGTTTTCACCAATTATCTTTTCCAGATCAATCGTCAAAATGTCTAAGAAGCTATCTACTTCTTCTTCTTTATAGCCCCTGACGCCTTTAGAAAATTCTTTGTTCTGTATATCTAATGGAGTAATCATATTTTAAGTCCTTCCCAAATTTTATATTAGTACTTCCCTACATAATGATTAGCAATAGTGTTATGATAAGCTTTCGGGCAATCGATACGAGAAAAAATGCAAAGAATACGGATAAATCCAACATACCTGTATTTAATTTCATAGAAAGTTTTCTGCATGGAGCGACGATCGGTTCCGTCAGATTGCATATAACTCCATACATTTTATATAGGCTGTTATACTGTCCTGTAATGAACCAGCTTAGAACAGCTCTGGCTAAAAGCAAAAATATTAGTATATCGGCAAACCAACTTATTGCATTAATTAATAAAAACTTCATTTTTAGTTACCTCCAGGGGCTTTTTGCATTTCCATTAAAGTCAATGCCCTTATGGTCAACATTAGCTAAAATATCTACATTTTCAGGTGCAAACACAAAAATATTATTTGCAATCTTCTGCACATTTCCATTCACAGCATATGTAGCACCGCTTAAAAAATCAAAGATTTTTCTTGCAGTATCCGATTCAATCTTTTCAAGATTGATAATAATCGGTTTTTTTGATTTTAAATTATCTACCAGTTTAGGGCATTCGTCGAATCCCTTGGGTTCTATGACCACCATTTTAAACGGAACGGTATTTGCTGACATCGGTTTGCCTTGCATAGCTACTACCTTGGGTTCCCTGATCTCCGGTCTTGGTGCCGTGAACGAGTTTCTGGTTTCGATAGACTTTCTTTCAAGCTCAGCGGCCTGAGTTTCTTCTTCCTGAATGTCATCCTCTACATCTTCTATACCAACCAAATCTTTAAACACTCCAAAAAGTCCCATGTTAACCTCCTATACGGTTTTATTGTAGTTTCGTGCCCCAAAGATCGCAGTTCCTACTCTGATAAGGTTTGAACCTTCTGCAATAGCAACTTCAAAATCATGTGACATGCCCATTGACAAATACTTAAAATCCAATCTTTCGTGCTGTATTTTTGAGAACCGGTCATATTGCTCTTTTACCTGAGCAAAGAATACCCTTGCATCATCAGGGTTCTCTTCAAAAGGTGCTATACACATCAAGCCTCTCAGCCTTATATTGGGACAATTTTCTAAAATATAATGGATCATCTCTTCTGTCTCATCGGTGGTGATCCCAAATTTGCTCTCTTCCTGTGCGGCATTTACCTGAATCAGGATGTCCATAGTCAGGTTATGCTGTTCTGCTCGTTTATTTATTTCATCGGCTAGTTTTATGGAATCTACGGAATGAATCATGGATACCTTATCAATAATATATTTTACCTTATTGGTCTGCAGGTGTCCAATCAAATGCCATCTTACAGGTTTTACAAAATCATACTTGTCCATGATTTCCTGCACTTTATTTTCACCAATATCTGTAATTCCTGCATCTATGGCTGCGTTCAGATCTTCCGGAGGCCTTGTCTTTGTTACCGCAACGAGAAGAATATCCTCTCCGTTTCTTCCGGCTTTAACAGCCGCCTCATTTTTTATTTTGTTGATCTGATCAATATTTTCTTTAATAGACATGGAGAATTCACCTCTTTTTCTTTTTATGGCCGTTATTCTTTTATATTTTTTCCATCTGCTTTATAATCCTGTTTTGGATTTTTTAATATCTCATCATAAATTTCTACCGTGCTGACTTCTTTCCCATCCTTATCATAAAAGCTGGAAACAGAAACCAGCGAATAATCCCCATCACTTGTGATAATTTTTACAGGCTTAAAAACAAAATCTCCATTTTTGGATTTTATGTACACTCCTATAATGCCTTTCTCGGTAGTAATACTGGAGTTTCTGACTTTAATTCCCGAATAATCTTGAGTAATGACTGTGGCTTTTGCACTTCTTATCTTTGTAAAATCTTCGTAATACATGGTCGTTTTCATAATCACGAGCCACTTTTCACCCTGATCGACCATCTGCTCAACGCTGGCCTTTACCTGACCCATGGGCAGATCCACTTTAACCGTGTTGCCCACCTCGTACTTGGCAATATTGCTGGGATCGACCCATGCAATCATGTACCAGTAATTATTTTCACATATTTTAAACAGCGGCTCCCCTGCCAAGGTTGTCTTTCTCGTAAGATTCACCGGCTTATATTTCACGCCTTCCACGTCTTTATACTTTAAACGGCTCATTTTCTCAGGAGTAAAATATCCTTCATATCCGTCCACATAGTAACTGACGATTCCGGTTCGTGCGCTGTTCATCTGGGTAAGGGTAACATCCGTTTTGCCCAGTCTGGTAATCATATCCGCATACTCAGAAGTGTCACTGCCCGCAGAATGCGGAGTGATATCCAGAATCTTTGTATTCTTTCTTACCTTGACACCATTTTCAATATAATAATTAATTGCTCCGGCATTTGCCGCCAGATGAACCGTCTCATTCCTAACAAAATAACAGGTCACTTCATCGGTTATCTGCATATTCTCATATTGAAGAATCTCTGTTTTCGTAAGTGCCCCTGTCACTTCAGGCACTAACTGTGTTATTATGCCCAGAGATATGAGTGCTATCATATAAAACAGCAGGCCTCTTTTTTTTCCTTTTGTCAAAATACTCACCCTTGTTATTTTACACCTTTTCCACTGCACTTTCAACTTTCTTTAGTATTTTAAGTTGTTCTTTAGATAACTCTCCATGTCCCTTTAAATATCGTTGAAACAAGTCCGGTCTCCTGTCCCTCGTCAGCTCCAGAGATTTCTCATATTTCCATAAAGCTATGAGCTTGTGGTTTCCATTAAAAAGGACTTCGGGAACCATCATACCTCTGTATTCTCTGGGCTTTGTGTATTGGGGATACTCCAGCAATCCGGAATAAATGGACTCTTCTTCTGCGGATTCTTCACCGGCTAAAACTTCCGGAATCAGTCTGGCAACGGAATCGATCAGAACCATTGCCGGAAGCTCTCCGCCTGTAAGGACATAATCGCCTATGGAGACTTCCTCCATGTTCCAATATTCCAAAATTCTTTCGTCAATGCCTTCGTAATGCCCGCAGAGAATAATCAGCTCCTCTTCCTTGGAAATCTGCCGTATTTTTTCGTGATTGAGAACCTCGCCCCGGGGAGACATGTATAAAGCCTTTTTCCCTTGCCCGGAGATGGATTCCAGAGCGCGAAAAACCGGATCCGCCAGCATGACCATACCCACTCCACCGCCAAAAGGATAATCATCCGCTTTTTTATGCTTGTCCTGACTGAAATCCCTGATATTGATCAGATTGATGTCCAATATTCCTTTTTTTTTGGCTCTTCCCAGAATGCTGCCCCCCACAACAGGTTCGAACATTTCCGGGAAAAGCGTCAATACGTTTATCTTCATTCTTTTTCCTATAACTATAAGTCTAATATACCTTCTATCAGTTTAACTTTTATATACTTCTCTTCTACATTTATATCCAAAAGAAACTCTTCCACTGCCGGGATCAGAGTTGTCTTTTTATTTTCAAGTTCAATTTCATACAAGTCCTGTGCACTGTTCTGTATCACATTTTTTAAGGTTCCAATTTTATGATTTTCCTGATCCCGGACTTCAAGTCCGATTAAATCTCGTATATAATACGTTCCTTCCGGAAGCTCCCTTAGCTGATTCTCTCCGATATATACTTCTTTCCCTTTTAAAGCCTCCGCTGCATCTCTGTCATTGACACCTTCCAGTTTTAGGATGACCATCTCCTTCATGTAGCGTACCTTTTCGATCTTTACCTTCTGATCTTCCACGTAAATATATTGGAGCTCCTCGAACCGCTCTTTATAATCAGAATAATGATAGAGTTTTACCTCTCCTTTAAGGGCAACCACATTTACAATCTGGCCTATTTTAATTTTTTCCATATTTGACTATTCCTCAAATCATTTCATTTTATTCGCATTTAAATTCAAAGAAGAGGGAATTTCACGTGTTGAAATACCCTCTTACTTTTCTTATCGCAGAATGTTTACTGTACAATTTCTACAACGACTTTCTTATTTGCTTTTGTTGCGGCAGCCTTGACAACTGTACGAAGAGCCTTTGCAATTCGTCCCTGTTTGCCAATCACCTTTCCCATATCATTGGGTGCAACTCTCAGTTCTATTACAACCGCCTGCTTGCCTTCAACCTCTTTGACCTCAACGGCATCTGGGTCGTCTACAAGTGACTTTGCAATTGTTTCAACGAGTTTTACCATTAAAGTTCACCGCTTTCTTATTCAATGATTCCTGATTTTTTTAACAGAGCTCTTACAGTTTCTGTAGGCTGTGCTCCGTTTCCTAACCATGTCTTTACCTTTTCTCCGTCAATATTAATTGTAGCAGGATCTGTCAGTGGATTGTATGTTCCAACTTCTTCAATGAACTTACCGTCTCTCGGCGCTCTTGAATCTGCAACTACTACTCTGTAAAAAGGCTTTTTATTTGCGCCCATTCTCTTTAATCTGATTTTTACCATTTTTATTATTCCTCCTAAAATATGCATTTTAAAATATATATCTAAACTCAGGCCGATTTGCTGAATTTAAAAACCTCTGAACATTCTTTTCTTTTTGCCTCCCGAAGCATTCGTAAACTGTTTCATCATTTTTCTTGCTTCGTCATATCTCTTGATAAGCGTATTGATCTTGCTCACGGGCTGTCCTGAGCCGGCTGCAATTCTTTTTCTTCGGCTGGCGTTCAATAGGGACGGATCCTTTCTCTCAGCCTTTGTCATGGACAGAATAATTGCTTCCATTTGAGCAAATTCTTTTTGGCTTTCATCTAAATCTACATTTTTCATCGCCGTAGAATTCACTCCGGGAATCATATCCAGAATCTTGGCAATTCCGCCCATTTTCTTGATCTGACCCATCTGTTCCAGAAAATCATCCAGGGAAAATTCATTCTTCTTTATTTTTTTCTCCAGCTCTTCAGCTTTGGATTCATCAAAATTTTCCTGTGCTTTTTCAATCAGGCTCAGCATGTCCCCCATGCCTAAAATCCGGCTGGCCATTCTTTCCGGATGGAAAGGCTCAAGAGCATCGAACTTTTCGCCGAGACCGATGAATTTGATCGGCTTGCCTGTCACCTGTTTAACAGACAATGCCGCACCGCCTCGGGCATCGCCATCCAGCTTCGTCATAATGACTCCGTCAATTCCCAGCTTTTCATCAAAACCGGCTGCGGCATTTACCGCATCTTGACCGGTCATGGCATCCACTACTAAAAGTATTTCATGGGGCTTGATAGCCTTTTTCACTCGAACCAGCTCATCCATAAGGGCTTCATCTATTTGAAGTCTTCCGGCGGTATCGACGATCAGTACATCATACCCTTTCATTTCCGCTTCTTTTACAGCCTTTTCAGCAATAATTTCCGGTTCTCTGCATTCCCGCATCGTGAACACCGGAACATCTACGCTTTTTCCTACGACCTCCAGCTGGTCTATGGCAGCGGGCCTATATATATCACAGGCACACAGCATAGGCTTCTTGCCGTTCTTCTTAAGATAATTGGCAAGCTTACCGCAGGTTGTTGTCTTACCGGTACCTTGCAGACCTACCATGAGAAATATGGTAAACCCTCTTGGGGAATAAGTCAGTTTACTGTTTGCTCCGCCCATGAGAGTCACTAATTCATCATTTACTATTTTTATGACCTGTTGTCCGGGGGTCAAGCTTTCCAGTACATCACTTCCCAGTGATTTTTCCTTAACGGAGGAAACAAAATCCTTAACGACTTTAAAGTTTACGTCTGCTTCTAAAAGCGCCAGCTTGACTTCTCGCATCGCTTCATTGATATCTGCTTCCGTAAGAACCCCTTTTCCTTTTAACTTTTTAAATACACCCTGCAGCTTATCCGATAAACTTTCAAATGCCATTTGGACCTCCGATTTCCATTATTCATCAAGCTCGTCGATGATTCCTTTGATGTCCTCTAATTTATTGATTAAATCTTTATCTTCATGATTTTCTTTTATGAGCCTGTCCAGCTTGCTGTCAATCTGCAATACCGCATCACGGGTCTTTGCAAATTTGCTGACCAATCCAAGCTTCTGTTCATATTCGTACAGTGCCTTTTCTGCATTTTTCAACGCGTCGTGAACGCCCTGCCTGCTGATAGAAAATTCCTGCGCAATTTCCGAAAGGGAAAGGTTTTCTTCGTGATAAAGCTGCATGGCATCCCTCTGCCTGTGTGTGAGCAGCTCACCATAAAAATCATATAATAAGCTCACCTCTGCAATTTTATCAAACATGATTCATTCCTCTTTCTTCCCATCCTGCCAAGTAATTTGACTTGACACCTCTATAAATTTACCACAAATAAAAAGTGGTGTCAAGTATATTTTCTTGACACCACCCTTTATTTTTACTTTTATTTTTTCAGGGTCTCACACATATAGCTTATCGGAAATTCAGTTTCGTCTTTCATTAATTCCACGATAGAAGCAACGTCGCTTTTAGAAGATAGAGCCGGAAGGTTCACCTTACCAAATAACATTCCAAGCAAAGATGTCTGTTCGTCGTCCAGTTCTACTACCTGGCAGTCTCCCATTTTATAAGTCGTCTTCATATCTGCCACAGCTTCGTCATACGTACCGATCTTGTCAATCAGACCTAACGCTAAGGCTTGCTTTGCTGTATAAATCCTGCCGTCGGCTAGAGTTCTGACTTTTTGAACATCCATATGACGGCCTTCCGCTACCAGATTTACAAACTGGTCATACGCTTCATCTACCAGAGATTGAAAAATCTTTTTCTGTTCATCCGTCATAGGATCCACGGGATTTCCCATGGCTTTATTGGCGCCAGAGGTTATCGTATTGGTTTTGACACCATATTTTTCCAAAAGTCCTGAAAAGTCATAAATCGTTCCAAGCGTAACGCCGATGGAACCAGTCCAGCAATTCCTGTTTGCAATAATTTTATCACATGGAGTTGAAATATAATATCCGCCGGAGGCTGCCATAGTTCCCATAGCTGAATATACTGGCCTTCCGGTCTTCTTCTGATACTCTTTTATCTTGAAATAAAGCTCGTCGCTCTCATATACGCCGCCCCCCGGACTGTTTATAAATAGAATGATCCCTTTATTGTTATCATCCTTTATCAAGTCATCTATCGTGTCCAAAGTCCACTGATGCTGATATCCTACCGGCGTTCCAAAATAATCACTGTTTCCCTCTCCAATCGTTCCTTCTACATTTAATTTTGCAATATATGGATCATCAGGATAGATGTTTCCGCCGCTGGCACTCGATGAATCCGTATCAAACCGACTGAGCATGATACCAAGAACCACTATTACAGCTATAATAATTCCAAAAATGATCAATGCTTTTTTTAATCTTGCCTTTTTATTAGGTACTTTTGTATCCATTGAATAAAATCTTACACCATCTTGATCCGGTTCACTAAAAACCGTCCCATTTGCTCCAACCTTTTCTTCATCCATTCATTCCATTCCCCTTTCTGGTTTTTATTCTTTATCCATAGTTTGTATTGGAAAACTCTGTCAATAAATAAATACGGTTTAGTATATCATATATTCCAATATTACTCAACCTCGCTTACGCATAGGAATTCACGTTTTTCTCAGCCAACTGCTTTATGAAGCTTTCAACCGCTTCTCCTGCGGCCTCTCCGAATTGCTTCTGCGTCTCCGGGTCAATCATCTTTTCATAATCTGAAGGATTGGACATAAAGGATGTTTCAAATAAAACTGCCGGATATCCTGTCATACGGGTCATCGCTAAATTGCTGTATCTTGCACTGGATTTATTTATTCCCACTTTGCTTGTAATATAAGAATTTATGTATTCTGCCGCACTATGATTATCAAAGGAATAAAAGGTAAGAAATCCTTTGGCATTGTTGTAATCTGCCGTCACAGGCATGGAATTGCAGTGAATAGATAAGGAAAAATCCGGTTTAACTGCGGCTACCTTTGCTGCACGGTCAGCAAGTGCTGTATCCGAATCGTCGGTTCTGGTCATAATGACAGTTGCTCCTTTACTTTCTAAATACTGCTTGGCATATAAGGCAATCTGTAAATTAATATCTTTTTCCAAAGGTCCATATACGTCCATCGGCCCCTTTGCACCGGTATCCGTTCCGCCGTGCCCGGCATCAATATGAATGCGGATTCCTTCCAGGCTGTCATCTGTGATGGTCGGTATCGTTTTAAAGCCTACGAGCATTTTCCCTTCCCCAAATTCCACATAATACCCATTGATGGGAGCATCCTTCTGAAAGGTAATTTGATATTTCACATATCCCTCATTTCTATTTTCAAGAACTTGAATATCTTTTATAATGCGGTTCTGCGGAATGATATTCCACGCCAGCTGATCTGTATTATAAATGGTCAGGATTGCACTTTGTGCTCCCATTTCCAGATTGTACAGAGCCTTCTGCCCCATAGAGAGCTGGAGTTCCGTACAATCATACCCATTATCGTCTACCAAGTCCATGGAGGTAATCGCATCCCTGCCTAAAACTCCATCATGCACCGTAACATTACTTTTGTACACGAAAGAATAGTCCGACAGGCAATACAAGCTCCCGGTTTCACCGATAATCTGTGCCATAGTTCCGGTGGCCAGCGGCATCATCAAACTTTTGCTGTCTCCTCCGGGCACACTCATCCTTGAAATATTTTGTCCTTTTACCACGGCATATTTGGGTGCATGGCTTTTAGACCAATAGGTAATGCCGTTACCGGACGAACTGCTGCCACTACTTCCCGAACTTTTTCTCGTAATGGTTATGCTTTTACTCTTACCATTATTCGTAAAAGTAAACGTATTATTTCCTATATTTAAATTGACATATACTGCAAAAAAGCCATGCTCCGTTATGCCGATTTCATTTCCATTCATATAGACCGGATATCTGTAGTCCGCTGCTCCTAATATGCTTACCCGGCTGCTGGTTGTCGTGTATCCGTTATTCGGCTGGGATATAATAATATCCTGCGGATTCTTATACGCCGATGAAGCAGTGTTTTCGCCCATATCAGCTGTATTTACCCCATTCATATCCTCCGACGCCTGTACCACGTTCATGTCGTTTATATCGTCTGTGGCGTGTGCGGCATATGGAATCATATTGATGCCTAAAACGATTGCTGTGCACACTGCCGCTGTTCTTTTTCCCCTAATCTTCATATCTTTTTCGCCCTTTCTTTATTTTGTATAATCTCCTTAATTGTAGCATATTCTGACAAAATATACATCTTGAATATATTTCCAATAGGAAACGATATTCCTTATTGAGAAAAAAACAACTGCGCCGTAGGAACAGATACTGTCCTAAAACACAGTTGTAAAAAGTTATTTTTATATGATATTGTCTGTATTGTCTTTTGGATTTTATGATGTTCGTCTCAGTTGCTCTAGGTCCTTCAAGACTGCCTTTATAATAAGAAGATATTGTTTTCTTTACATTTTTCAATCATATCTTCAGGCCATACCGATACTTGTACCTCGCCGATATGAGCCTTTCTCAAAAAGTACATGCACAATCGGCTCTGCCCAATACCGCCTCCTATGGAATACGGTATTTCCTTGTTTAAAATAGCCTTATGAAAAGCTAATTTCTTCCGGTCTTCTGCATTGGCCAGCTTTAGCTGTCTTTCCATGGCTTCCTCATCTACTCGGATTCCCATGGAAGAAATTTCAAAAGCCATGTTTAAAACTTCGTCCCAAAGAATAATATCTCCGTTCAATTCCCAATCATCATAGTCCGGTGCTCTTCCGTCATGCTTTTCTCCGGACTTAAGAGCTCCACCAATTTTTTTGATAAAAACGGCTCTATGCTCTTCTGCAATCAGGTTTTCTCTTTCCTTTGGTGTCTTATCCGGCCATCTATCCTCTAATTCTTGAGTCGTAACAAATGTTATTTCATTCGGAAGCTCCGTTTGAAGACCTCTGTACAACCGATTTACATAGTCTCCTAAATTCTTAAGTGCATTATAGATAATGACCACTGTTTCTTCAAGGTATTGCTCTGTTCTCTGATCTTTTGTGATGACCTTTTCCCAATCCCATTGATCCACGTATATAGAGTGAAGATTGTCCAGCTCTTCATCCCTTCTTATGGCATTCATATCGGTATAGATACCATGACCCGGTGCAATATTGTATTTTCCCAGAGCCATTCTCTTCCATTTAGCCAAGGACTGAACTACTTGAACCTCAGCTTCATCCATATCCATTAACGTAAAATCTACTGTTCTTTCCACTCCGTTCAAATTATCATTCAACCCACTTTCCGGGGTAACAAAAAGCGGTGCGGAAACTCTTCTCAGGCTAAGCCCGTAAGCAAGTTCCTGCTGAAAGAAATCCTTGATCTTCTTGATGGCTCTTTGACTCTCCATGTAATCAATAACTGGGGTGTATCCCTCAGGAATTATTAGCTTTGACATAAACTCTCCTCCTTTGACGTTAATTGTATTTTGTTTTGCAGCCATGTTTTGCTTTAGACTCCAAAAACTTATTTTTATATTTTATTACTTTACGACGATAAAAGCAAGAAAAAATTGTGCGCACGACCTAATTTCTAATAATTGGTTTATATGCCATTTTAAAATCCGACATAAAATTAAACAACACTTAAATACAACTTTTGTTAATGTTCAACTTTTGCTCCATACGATATACATCGTTTAAAGTCGCTGCAATTAAGGTTATAGGGAATCTGAATTATCTATACCACATACCTTTTCCAATTTCAATCAAATGTATTTTTAATATGTTTTTCCATTGACACTGTACTATTCTGCGTAGTACACTTGTAATATTATGAAAAAGGGGGGTGCTTTGTATGTTCCAGCTAGATTTAAAGAGCCGAAAAACGATATACGAACAAGTTGTGGATAACCTCAAAGAATTAATTATTGCCGAAGTATTACAGCCAGAAGAGAAATTACCTTCAGTCAGAGAATTATCCAAAACTCTGACTGTAAATCCAAATACAATTCAGAAAGCATATCGGGAGCTTGAATATCAAGGATATATCTATACCGTGACTGGTCTGGGTACTTTCGTAGCAGAACCGAGAGAAACAGCAATTAATCCGATTCAACTGGAAGAAATTACTGCCAGAATAGAAAACGATATCAAAGAATTATATTTTCTTGGTCTGAACGTTGAAGAGATAAAAAAAATAATTCTTCCGTTCGTTGAGGAAAGAGGTGAAAATAAATGATTAAAGTTGACCATGTAAATAAGAACTTTGACCGGTTCAAGGCCTTGGATGATTTAAATATTAATGTAAACAAAGGATCTATTTACGGTCTGGTGGGTACCAACGGTGCCGGTAAAACTACAATTATAAAGCATATTACCGGGATCATACGTCCCGACTCCGGTCAGATAACCATTGGCGGCGAAGACGTTTTTGATAACAGAAACGTAAAGCAGAAAATGGGCTTCATTCCGGACGATCTATTCTTTTTCTCGACTTATAATCTGAAAGAAATGTCTAAGTTTTATAAGGCCTTATACCCGAACTGGAATCAGCAAAGGTATGCTCACATGGTGACGCAGTTTGATCTGGACGAAGGAAATAAGCTGTCCAAATTTTCAAAGGGTATGCAAAAACAGGCTGCGTTTGTTCTGATCATGTCATCTATGCCCGATTATCTCATTCTGGATGAGCCCATCGACGGACTGGATCCTATCGTGAGGAAGCTTGTCTGGAAATATATTGTAGAAGATGTAGCTGAACGAGAAATGACCGTTCTGGTATCCTCTCATAACCTCAAGGAGCTGGAAGGAATCTGCGATTCAATCGGCATTATCGCGAAAGGGCATATGATTATGGAGCGTGATCTGGACGAATTAAAATCAGATGTACATAAAATCCAAGTAGCGTATAAAAAGAAACCTGAAAACCCTTATAAAAATTTGAACGTTCTTCATCTGGAAACCCGCGGAACTGTAGATCTGCTTATTGTGAAAGATAAAAAAGAGCTCGTGGAACAGACCATATGGAAAAATAATCCGGTGTTGTTCGACCTGCTTCCGCTTTCCCTCGAAGAAATATTTATTTACGAGTTAGGAGGTGCCGACCATGAAATTCAGAGCATCATATTTTAGTATTTCCATTCCTTTAATAAAAGAAAATCTCAGAAGGTTCTGGGCTATACCCGCTATCGGCTTTTTAGCATACTTCCTGTCCGGCGTATTTCCCATACTGATGAGCTACAGCAATATAAATAATATGTATTACTACATAGAAATGTGTCTGACAAATAAACAGCCTTTTTTTATGGCAATTCATTTAATGCTTCCTATCATCACTGCTGTAATCGTTTACAGGTACCTTCAAAGTCCAAGCTCGGTAACTTCCATGCACGCTATGCCGTTCACCAGAGCTCAGCTTTTTAACAGCGGACTGCTTTCCGGACTCATTCTCATCCTGCTTCCGCTTTTGGGAAATGAGCTTATATTTCAGCTTATTGCAAAGCCCACCTACGATTATTATATGTACGAAGATTATAAGAAAATGATAGGCCTTATGGACAATGCCGTAGATATTTTCACCAGAAGCAATGTACTGGAGTGGTTCTGGCAATCCCTTTTAATCGTACTGGTTATCTATGCGATTTCGATCTTTGCCGGAATGGTAACGGGCAATACCGTTATGCATCTGTCGCTGGCTCTTGGTTTTAACTTTCTTGCCCCGGCTTTATATCTGACATTTATAACCTATTGCTCCAGTTATCTGTTTGGGTTTGCTTCAGAAGGTATCCATATGAAAATACTGACGGGCTTATCCCCTTTCATACAGTCATTTAACAGCGATAAAGGCTTTGCTGTACCATTGCAGATTTATTACATAATATTAACGATTTTAGTCATGATCGTTTCAAGCATTTTATACCAGAAACGTCAAATGGAGAAGTCGGGAGATTCCATTGTTTTTAAATTTATGGTTCCGGCCATTTGCTATTTAATCGCCTATTTTGGAATGTCTCTGATGGCCTATTACTTTACCTCCCTTGGCAGTAATAACAATAATTTTGATGCGCAGACTAAGGATATCTATTTTTATGCCGGGCTTGCTGCCGGTGCAATCATTTCCTTTATTTTAGGACGAATGATTGTTCTGAAAACACCTCGTATTTTTAACAGGCAGACACTGAAAAGCTTTGGTATCTTTGCTCTCATAGCCATACTTTTTATCTGCTCCATCACATTGGATCTGACCGGGTTTGAAAAAAGAGTTCCTCATTCAGGCGAGGTTCACGGTGTTCTGTCAACAGCCTTTAATTATGCAGATAACAACGGAAGATATAACGCCGATTTCTTTAACCCGTCAGATTTTGAGTCAGAAAACAGTGATTTTTATTATTCAGACCCTAAAAATATAAAGGCATTAATTGCACTGCATCAAGACATCGTAAGCCAAAAACAGCGGATCGAAAAAGAGCAGGAATTAAACGTACAAACCTATCCGGTGGATCTTTATTATGACAATTCCACTCCTTTGGGCCTGCAAAGATCTTATACACTGACCTATAAGGAAATGCTTCATAATAAATACTTTAAGCAGCTCTATGAATCTCAGGAATTTAAAAGGCATTTTTCTTTTAAACATTTAAATTGTGAAAAAATGACACGCGTTACTCTAAACAACTTGTATTATTATGATGAAAACGTAGCTTCCCGGCTTATCATAACGGAGGAAAACAAAATTACCGAACTGCTGGCTGCTATGGAGCAAGATTTTCAGGCTCGGACATATGAGAACTATTTAAGCCTCATACACCCGTACTGCAATTTATATCTTGATTTTGACTATCTGAATAATCGCGGAAAAATTGAAAAAGACACGTTAGATGTAAATGTTCTATTAACGGATACTCATACGATAAATTGGTTGAAAGATAATGGTTATTCGAACTATCTGGAATGCAGTGCAGATAAAATCAGCAAAATAGTTTTCACCAAGCAAGATTCCCAAGAGGATATAACAAGTAAGGATCAGACCATTGCTTCCAAAGATATGACAGAGGAAGAAAATAAGAGACAGCTTATTATTACAGATCCAGATCAGATCCGGCAAATTCTGAGCACCTACTGTACCTCTCAAAACAATTTTGATACCTATTATCAAGGTCACATTGTTTACAAACAGATAGACGGAGCAACCGCAACCTACTCCGATAACATCTATTATGATTTAGATACTGCTCCAGATTTTATATCAGGCTACTTTCATTAACGCTATACATCAAAAAACCATGCGTTTTAAGCATGGTTTTTTGATACAATCGGGCAGTCCAACATCCATGAGACTGCTTATCATTTTTTTGCTGTTATTTTTCTACTGCTACCTGATGTGCTTCATTGACCCCTATCACCTTTTCGCCTGCTTTTCTCAGAGCCTTTACATATTCTATAGCTTCTCCGCTGATCCTTTCGCCCGGGCAGATAAGCGGGATCCCCGGCGGATATGGGATGATGGAGCTGGCGCAGATCTTTCCCTTTGCATCGTCCAGACTGACATACTGTTTCTTCTTGGGCAGTGGATACAATCGGTCTTGCGTTGGTATGGCTCTTGCCATCTCTGCCAGATCATCCTTCAAAGCCCCATGTTCTTTCTTGGGTCTGTAAAAATTGGCATTGCTAATATCTCTTAGTACCCCAAGGAGCTGTTCAAAATCTTCCCGTACATTTCCGATTCCGGTCATGCACATGACGATGTTTCCGGTGACCAGTTCGGGAAAAATATGTTCTTTGATTAGGAGCTGCTCCAGTTCATGTCCGGATATACCGCATGAACTCATATCCAGATTGATCTTTGTCCAGTCCATGTTCGCTCCTGTATTGATCAGCCTTAGCCCTTGAATCTGCTCTGCTTCTCTATAGAACCTTGTAAGGCTGCCCCACCATTCTTTAATCAGCTCCGAGCCGTTCGCTTTCATCAAATCGGCATTCGTATCTAAGGAGCCCATCAGCAGATAAGACGGGCTGGTGCTTTCCATCAGCTGTAATTTATCTTCCAGTATGTCCAGATCCACTCGTTCCGTGACCACATTCATCACCGCACTCTGGGTAAAAGACGCCAGTGTTTTATGAATACTGTTTACAACAATATCTGCACCGCATTCCTCTGCCGGCTTTGGCAAGGCTTGACGACCGCTTTTTCCATCCCCTCCGTCCTTCATAAATCTGCTGAAAAACTTTAAATGAGCACCGTGAGCCTGATCGACAATCAGTATTTTCCCTGCGCTGTGCACAATTTCAGAAATTGCTTTGATGTCACTGCAAATTCCATAATAATTCGGACTGGGTATGATTACCGCCTCTGCATCCGGATGCTGTTCCAGCAAGTTCTCTATTTCCTCAGGCAGCACTTCTCCGCTGATTCCGAACTCTTCCAGCAGCACTGGATGCGCATAGACCGGTGAAATATTTCCCAGATTCAGTGCATTAAAAACAGACTTATGACAATTCCTCGCCATGATCAGCCTGCCCTCCGGTCTGACAGAAGCCAGAATCGCCCCTATCAGACCGCAGCTGGTTCCATTTACAAGTAAATAAGACTTCCTCACTTCGTAAAGCTCTTTATACTTTTCCATGGTGCTCTTTATAATGCCTTCTGCCTGAAATAAGTTGTCCGCCCCTTCCAGCTCTGTAATATCGCAGTCCATCATGTGTTCAAGAAACGCATGATAGCCAAATCTTTTATAAATATCCGCTCCTTTATGCCCCGGCATATGAAAGGAAACCGGGCGGCTTTCTCTATGCTTCAGCAAAAAGCTTGTTATTCCATTTATTCCATTTTGATTATTCATGCTACCTATCAAAGCTCCTTTTTAGGCTTTTGCGGCATACAGCTCCGCTATTTTAATCACCACGTCTCTGGCCTTTTCCATCGCCTCTATAGAAGCAAATTCGGAAACGCTGTGATAATTATGTCCGCCTACGAACATGTTCGGAGTAGGAAGCCCTCTTCTGGACAGGGTCGAACCGTCCGTACCGCCTCTCACCGCTACGATCTTTGGCTCCATTCCACACTGTTTATACGCTTCTAACGCCGTATTAATAATATGCTCCTGTCCTTTCAGGAAGTCGTTCATATTGTAATATTCGATCTCTATCTCAAGGCTTCCGTACTCTTTTCCCCATTTCTTATTAATTTGAGCCACGGTTTCTCTGAGGAATTTCATTCGGCTTTCCATGCTGTCTCTATCAAAATCCCTTAAAAGAAGCCCGATCTTTGCCACGTCGGTATCCCCTGAGATTTCATAGACGTAATAAAAGCCTTCTCGTCCTTCCGTAGTTTCCGGAGCTTCCGTTCTCGGAAGTGCAGACAGGAACTCATTTGCCAGAACGATTGGATTAATCATTTTACCCTTAGCGGATCCCGGATGTATGCACACCCCTTTAAATTCCACCTGCACATCTGCTGCGTTGAAGGTTTCGTAATTAAATTCCCCAATTCCTTCTCCATCTATAGTAAAAGCAAAGTCCGCTCCAAAGCCTTCAATATCGAACAGCTCGGCACCGCCATGCACCTCTTCATCCGGCGTGAATGCCACGCATATATTACCGTGTTTAAGCTCTGGATGTTCCTTGATATATACAAGGGAATCCATAATAATGGCAATCCCGGCCTTGTTATCCGCTCCCAGAAGAGTGGTTCCGTCTGAAGTTACAATGGTATTTCCCACATAATCCAGAAGCTCCGGATTGGTGTCAGGACTTAGCACCACATTCTTTTCCTTGTTAATAATAATTTTACCGCCGTCATAATGGTCAAATATTTGCGGTTTGACATTTTTACCGGAGCAATCTGGTGCCGTATCTAAATGTGCAATAAATCCGATGCTCGGTACCTGCTTTGCATTTTCCATATTGCTCAGTATTTTGGCGGTAACACATGCATGCTCGTCGACTTTAATATTGGATGCGCCTAAGGATTTTAACTCTTCAGCAAGCTTATTTGCCAGATCGAACTGACCCTCGGTACTTGGTACCTTACCTGCATCTTCGGCAGATTCCGTATCAATCTTTACGTACTCAATAAATCGTTGTAGAATAGGTTTCATTTTTTCTCCTCCCCAAATCTCATAAAAAGTTTTAACCGCTCACATTTCCTGCTAAATATCCGCTGGACCAGGCAAACTGCAGATTGTATCCGCCTGTATCCCCGTCCACGTCCAGCACTTCCCCAATAAAGAAAAGCCCCGGATATTTTTTACATTCCATGTTTTTTAAGTTCACCTCTGTTAAGGCTACTCCGCCTGCTGTTGCCATAGCCGTATTGAAACCGCCTGTCCCGCTGACAGAGAAGGTATCTCGTGTCAGAAGCTCAGCCAGCTTTTTCAGCTGACTGCCGGTCAAAGCGGAAGCTTTTTGGTTTTCTGCAATTTCAGCACGCTCACAAATTTTTTCAATAAAACGCTTTGATACTCCCGTCCCTAAATATTCTAACAGAAAACCCGCTGTCTGTTTACTACTTTTTGGAACATTTTTCTTGAATTCGGAAAGTATTTCCTCAAAGCTTTTTCCCGGGAAATAATTGATCAGCATTTTGTCCCCCGCTTTTACGTATCGGGAAATATTGATTACAGCAGGACCTGAAAAATTTGTATGAGTGATCAGCAGGTCGTCCCGATTCTCTCTTCCGTTTACTGTAACAGAGGCAGGAGAGAAAGAGGTTCCCGACAGAGAACTATAAGGATAATCCTGCACAAAAATAGGAACCAGTGAAGGCCTTACGCTTATGATCTCCAATCCTAATTCCTCTAAAACCTGAAAAATACTGCCATCCGATCCTGTAGACGGATAGGAGCATCCGCCTGCCGCCACCACTACCTTATCGGCACTATATTTTATTAGTCTCTCATGCTTCAAATCGCTGCACAAAACCTCGTATTTTCCGCCGGAATATTCTATTTTACAAACACAACGGCCATAACTTACCTCAAATCCATTCCCGCTGCTGCAATCCTTAAGCATGCTTAAAATATCCTGAGCGTCTAAGGAGGTAGGAAAGACCTTGCCGTCTTGCCGCTCAAAAAGAGAGATGCCCCTTGCCTCAAAAAAATCCACGGTGCGCTGATTATTGAATGGATATAAAACGCTGCGGATTTTCTTGCCGTTCTCCCCATAATGTTTTATAAATTCTTTTATATCGCCCCCATGCGTCACATTGCACTGCCCGTTTCCAGACATAAGGAGCTTCTTGCCTGCGGAATCTGACCTTTCTAAGATCAGTCCTTTGACAAGTTTTCCATAGGAAGCGGCACAAAAAAGGCCGGAAGCTCCTCCGCCTATGATGATTACATCGTACTTATTTTTATCATTCACTGAAACAATCCTTTCCTTTATCTTCTGTCCACTTTTCTATTAATGCTTTGATCGTACCCTCTATTTTTTGAATAGGAATCTGATTATAATAGAAAACCAGAGCCGTAGACTGCTGCCCCTCCGGATCATCCGCATAAATAGAGACTGGCGTGGCCGATACCCCCAGCGTTTTTGCTTCGCAGCAGAGCTTTTCTGCATTTTTCCTGCTTTGCACATTCATGATCATGTTGATTCCTGAAGAGGTGTTAGTAGGACTTATGATTCCTTTCCCATATTTGTTGATCGAACTTATGACTTTTTGCAGCTTCTGTGAATACAGATGCCTCAGCTTTTTGATATGAGTCTGATATAAGCCCTGCTCCATAAACAACGCCAATGTCAGCTGTTCCGTTTTAGAACAAGTCTGCGTGTATCCATGACCGATCTCTTTAAAGAGGTCTGCCATCCCCGCGGGAAGCACCATATAACTGATCTTTATGGAAGAAAACAGAGTAGACGAAAAAGAACCCAAATAGACCACTCTTTGGTTGTGGTCAAGTCCCTGTAATGCGGATACCGGCTTTCCAAAATATCTGAGCTCACTGTCATAATCATCTTCAATAATAATACTGTTGTTATGATTGGCCCATTCCAGCAGCTGATACCTTTTAGAAATAGGTATGACCGCCCCCGTGGGAAATTGATTGGAAGGGCTCACATATACCGCAGACCTTATGTTTGCGGGAAGCTTACCGATTCTGATTCCTTCTTTATCCACATCCACAGGGGTCATAACAAAACCTCGATCTCTGAACATATTCTTTACCGGCAGATATCCCGGTTCTTCCACCGCCACATGGTTAATGCCCAGTTTGGAAAGAATCAGGCATAAATGGCTGGTAATCTGCTGGGTTCCTGCTCCGATAACAATCTGTTCCGGATTGCATATGACGCCTCTGGCCCGGTAAATATATTTAGAAATCTCATACCTTAACGCCAGCTCTCCCTGAGGATCGCTTTCAAACATCAGCAGCTGCGGATATTCCGTCAAGACCTTGTTCATACACTTTTTCCATTTATTAAAGTCAAAGCAGGACAAGTCATACTGAAAAATGGAAGATTCATCCGTTTTCTCCACGTCTACAGGAAATAAAGAGTATTCTGTTTCATGGAAAGAGCCGGCCTTCTTCTTCTCCTCTACCTTCACTTTTCCTCTGTGCAGGATGTTACTCACATAATATCCGGACTGCGGTCTGCTGTATATATATCCTTCTACATTCAGCTGACTGTAGGCAAGATTTATAGTGGTAATACTAAGCTTTAGCTTTTCTGACAGATTTCGGAGAGACGGAAGCTTTTCATTCGGATCCATTTCACCGGATAATATTTCCCTTTTTATATAATCATATAACTGTAAATAAAGTGGTCTTGCTGAATTTTCATCAAATTCAGGGATAATTGCTTTCATGGATCTCCCTCTTAACTGAAAAGCGGCTGCATATGAGAATTAAAAATTCTTTTTATGTAGCCGCTCCATCACCAATCTAATTCTGCATCTATGATACGAATTTATTTATCTGCTTATATCATATACTGGTTTTCATTTAAAATCAACATTCACTTATATATCGGACTCTTCCAGAGTGTAGGATTACAATACATGTGTTACATTAAGACAAAAAATAAATACGGGAAACGCTAAAATTGTGTTATGCTTAATTCCTCACAAACCAAAACATCACAAATTGGAGGTCTCCCGTATGGCAAGTATAACACAAGATATGAAATATCGTCTATCCTTAATTAAATATGCTCAAAGATTTGGCGTTACAAAAGCTGCTATCAGATATCATCACAACAGGCAATATATTTATCGTTGGTTGCGTAGATATGATGGTTCTATTGAGTCCCTGAGAGAACTTTCTCGTAAGCCTCATTCCCATAAAAATCAGCATACTGCAAATGAGCTTAAACTCATTCATGATATGCGTCGTAGGAATCCAAATGCAGGTCTTGTTGTCTTTTGGGTCAAACTGCGACAGCGTGGGTATTCCAGATCCATTACTGGGCTTTATCGAGTACTAATCAAGCAATCTTTGATCCCTAAGAAACCTCAGAATCCTAAATATATTGCTAAAAAATATGAGCAAATGGAGTATCCAGGTCAAAGAGTACAAATTGATGTTAAATTTGTTCCATCCTCTTGCCTTGTTGGCGAAGCTTCTGATAAGAAATTCTATCAATATACTGCTATTGATGAATTCTCTCGTTTTAGATATCTTGCTGCTTTTGAGGAACACAGCTCTTATTCTGCTTCTGAATTCCTTAAACAAGTTATTAAAGCTTTCCCATTTAAGATCGAATGTGTTCAGACCGATAATGGACAGGAATTTACAAAACGTCTTGGTACTTCTAAAAATCCAACGTTAACGCTATTCCAACGGACTCTTAAGGAACAAGGTATTATCCATAAAATGATAAGGCCTTATACTCCAAGACATAATGGTAAAGTGGAACGCTCACATCGTAAGGATAATGAATATTTTTATGCGATAGCAAAGTTCTACTCATTCAATGATTTTAAATTACAACTAAAAAAGCATAATGCAAACTACAATAACTTTCCTATGCGCCCTTTGGGCTGGGTTTCCCCAAGAGAAACTCTATTTAATTTTTTGAAGCACGGTGTAACATATGTTTGACAAACCTACACACTTATATATCGGACTCTTCCAGAGGTACAGCCACGATAATATTTTTCGCATCCTCAAGAGTCTCTTCCGGTACATAGATGTCTATGGGAAAAGTACTGTTTGCGCCCAGAGCAATCTCTAAAAAATTGCCTGCCCCCTGATACCGTCTTTCACAGGGAATATCTTCACTTCGGAGCTTGGATTCCAATAAATCTGCGTCAAAACTATCTTTTGCCGTACATAAATAGACTCCGCTGCGCCATTCTTTCTTTTCCTTTTTTTTAAACATCTGTGTCTCCTCCCTTTTCATATA
The DNA here is from genome assembly GCF_004103735.1 of Aminipila luticellarii. Taxonomy (NCBI): domain Bacteria; kingdom Bacillati; phylum Bacillota; class Clostridia; order Peptostreptococcales; family Anaerovoracaceae; genus Aminipila; species Aminipila luticellarii. The sequence goes on from NZ_CP035281.1 coordinate 1,730,725, forward strand.
AGGATTGTGATATTATTTTTCCTCTTCCTCCACGTTAATGGGTTTGATTTCCTTTGTCCTGATTTCTTCACAAATTTCATCTATGAACTGCTGAAGCGGCTTCTGTCCTTCATCTCCGTCAAATCGGCTTCTCACAGAAACAACGCCCTCTTCCTCTTCCTTCTGACCTACCACCAGCATATAAGGAACTCGTGCCAGTCTGGTTTCACGAATCTTATATCCAATCTTTTCACTTCTCTCGTCAACGGTTACAAGAACACCATGCTTTTGAAGCTCATCTCGAACCTTTTGAGCATATTCGTGATATTTCTCAGAAATCGGAAGGATACGAACCTGCTCAGGGCACAGCCAGGTTGGGAACTTACCCGCATATTTCTCAATCAGCCATGCAAGAGTTCTTTCATAGCAGCCTAAAGAAGTTCTGTGAATAATATATGGTCTTTTCTTTTCGCCGTCTTTATCCACATACGTCATATCAAATCGTTCCGCTAAGAACATATCAATCTGAATGGTAATCATCGTATCTTCTTTACCGTAAACATTCTTCGCCTGAATGTCCAGTTTAGGTCCGTAGAAGGCAGCCTCTCCTTCTTCTTCCGTAAATTCGATGCCGATATGGTTTAAAATATCTCTCATCATATCCTGCACTTCATTCCACATCTTCTCGTTACCAAGATATTTCTCCTGATTATTCGGATCCCATTTGGACATACGATAGGTTACATCCTTTTCCAGCCCCAAGGTTGTCAAACAATATTTTGCCAAATCCACACAGCCTTTGAATTCTTCTTCAATCTGATCCGGCCTGACTATCAGATGCCCCTCCGAAATGGTGAACTGACGAACACGGGTCAATCCGTGCATTTCACCGGAATCTTCATTTCGGAATAAGGTTGACGTTTCACCGTAACGAAGCGGTAAATCCCTATAGGATTTCGGACTCTGTTTATACACATAATACTGGAACGGACAAGTCATCGGACGAAGAGCAAACACTTCTGCATCTTCATCTTCATCATCCCCGAGGACAAACATACCTTCTTTATAATGTGCCCAATGGTCTGAAATAATATATAATTCTCTCTTGGCCATTAGCGGGGTCTTTGTTCTGAGGTATCCTCTTTTTTCTTCCTCGTCTTCAATCCATCTCTGTAATGTCTGAATCATCTTTGCGCCCTTTGGCAATAACAAAGGAAGTCCCTGTCCGATAACATCTACTGTCGCAAACAGTTCCATTTCCCTGCCCAGCTTATTGTGGTCACGTTTTTTAATGTTTTCCAGATAAACTAAATATTCTTGGAGCTCTTCTTTCTTTGTAAATGCCGTGCCGTAAATTCTGGTAAGCATTTTGTTCTTTTCACTGCCTCTCCAGTATGCACCGGAAGAAGATGTCAGCTTAAACGCCTTAATTGGTTTTGTGGTCATCAGATGAGGTCCTGCACATAAATCTACGAACTCTCCCTGTTTATAGAAGGAAATCACAGCATCCTCCGGTAAATCCTGAATCAGCTCCACCTTATACGGCTCGCCCTTCTCCTCCATCAGCTTGATGGCTTCTTCCCTTGGCAGGGTAAACATTTCAAGAGGCTTCCCCTCTTTGATGATCTTCTTCATTTCTGCTTCTATTTTATCTAAGTCTTCTCTTGAAAAAGGTTCGTGCTCAAAGTCGTAATAATACCCGGTGTCAATAGAAGGCCCAATAGCAAGCTTTGCCTCGGGATATAATCTCTTTACTGCTTCAGCCAGTACGTGAGAACAAGTATGTCTGTAAGCAGCAAGTCCTTTCGGATCATTAGCAGTCAAAATGTTTAATTCACAGTCTTTGTCTATAACGGTTCGTAAGTCTTTTACTTCACCGTTGACCTCTCCTGCACAAGCCATTCTGGCAAGCCCGTCACTAATATCTGCGGCTATGTCAATAATAGCCTTTGCTTCATTGTACTCTTTTACAGAGCCATCTTTTAACGTAATCTTCATTGAACTAATTCCTCCTGTTCCAATTTTTTCATCCAGCAGGCAATAAAAAAATCCCTTCCTGCATGAATGCAGAAAGGGACGAGTTATCTGTTCTCGCGGTTCCACCCTAATTGCTAAGTAATTTCTTATGCATATCTCTAACGGCGAATGCCTCCAGTACATGTCATAAGATTTACAAAACCACTCTTCTTGATTATAACGGAATCACCGGACCGGATTGGGGCCACTCCGAGGTAGTTTTCAAATAGTTCCTATTAAAGCCTTTCAGCAGACGGCTTCTCTCTGTAAATATTTCCTACTTTACTCTTCTCATCAACGTGTTAAAATATTATATTATATTTCATTATATCACTGCGTTTCCTTTTTTCAACCCCTAAATTAAATTTATTTTCTAATATTGTAGGTTTGTCAAACATATGTTACACCGTGCTTCAAAAAATTAAATAGAGTTTCTCTTGGGGAAACCCAGCCCAAAGGGCGCATAGGAAAGTTATTGTAGTTTGCATTATGCTTTTTTAGTTGTAATTTAAAATCATTGAATGAGTAGAACTTTGCTATCGCATAAAAATATTCATTATCCTTACGATGTGAGCGTTCCACTTTACCATTATGTCTTGGAGTATAAGGCCTTATCATTTTATGGATAATACCTTGTTCCTTAAGAGTCCGTTGGAATAGCGTTAACGTTGGATTTTTAGAAGTACCAAGACGTTTTGTAAATTCCTGTCCATTATCGGTCTGAACACATTCGATCTTAAATGGGAAAGCTTTAATAACTTGTTTAAGGAATTCAGAAGCAGAATAAGAGCTGTGTTCCTCAAAAGCAGCAAGATATCTAAAACGAGAGAATTCATCAATAGCAGTATATTGATAGAATTTCTTATCAGAAGCTTCGCCAACAAGGCAAGAGGATGGAACAAATTTAACATCAATTTGTACTCTTTGACCTGGATACTCCATTTGCTCATATTTTTTAGCAATATATTTAGGATTCTGAGGTTTCTTAGGGATCAAAGATTGCTTGATTAGTACTCGATAAAGCCCAGTAATGGATCTGGAATACCCACGCTGTCGCAGTTTGACCCAAAAGACAACAAGACCTGCATTTGGATTCCTACGACGCATATCATGAATGAGTTTAAGCTCATTTGCAGTATGCTGATTTTTATGGGAATGAGGCTTACGAGAAAGTTCTCTCAGGGACTCAATAGAACCATCATATCTACGCAACCAACGATAAATATATTGCCTGTTGTGATGATATCTGATAGCAGCTTTTGTAACGCCAAATCTTTGAGCATATTTAATTAAGGATAGACGATATTTCATATCTTGTGTTATACTTGCCATACGGGAGACCTCCAATTTGTGATGTTTTGGTTTGTGAGGAATTAAGCATAACACAATTTTAGCGTTTCCCGTATTTATTTTTTGTCTTAATGTAACACATGTATTGTAATCCTACACTAAATTAAATTTATTTTCTAATATCAATTCGATAGGAATCATCATATTTTATATCATCAAAGGTGGCCATGTTGTTCATGACCGCACAGGCTGCCGATATAATATGAAAAGCCAGCGCACATCCCGTGCCTTCACCCAGCCTCATGTCCATTTCCAGGATGGGTTCCATTCCAAGCTCTTTAAAAATCAAATCGTAAACCGGCTCCTGCGATTTATGACTGGAAAAAATAAAGTCCTTCACCAGAGGATTCATCTGGGCTGCCACATAGGCGGACAACGCCGATATGACCCCGTCGATAACAATCGGAGCTCTGAAATATGCTGCGCCTAAAAAGCACCCGGCCATGCCGGCAATATCCAGCCCGCCGACCTTCGCCACTACATCAATCGGATCCTTCGAATTGGGATGATTTAACTGGAGCGCATGGGAAATTACCTGTTTTTTATGTACAAGAGCTTCATCTGTAAGTCCGCCGCCCTTACCCACCGCATTCTCGGCAGATTCTCCTGTCATAGCCATAAATACGGCACTGGTAGAACTGGTGTTCCCAATGCCCATTTCTCCTGTTCCGATAAGCTGATACCCTTCTGAAACAGCCAACTCCACCATTTCAATTCCTACCTCCATAGCTTTTATGGCTTCCTCACGGCTCATCGCCGGTCCTTTTGCGAAATTATCCGTTCCATATTTGATTTTTCTATTGTAGACCTTGTCGTTATTGTAATCAGACATAATACCTATATCCACAACTTTTATATCAGCGCCTGCATGTGCGGATAAGACGCCCATGCCGCAAATTCCCTTTGTCATATTCATTCCCTGAATCAGCGTGATATCCTGCGGTGAACCCGCCACCCCTTCCTCACATATCCCGTTGTCGGCTACCATGACAATGGAACATTTTTTCTCTACTTGATTCTTGACCTTCCCTGTGATTCCTGCCATTTTAACAGCCATGGTCTCCAGCTTCCCCAGACTGCCCAAAGGCTTGATCAGACCGTCCATGTGCTTCTGTGCTTCTTCTAAAGCTTCCTGATCTGCTCCCTTTATTCCTTTTAAAACTTCATCTAATGTTTTCATCTGCTTTCCTCCTTAAGATCCGGATCAATTCCGTATATCTGTACCACTTCAAAGACGTCACTTTCGGCAATATCCGCCGGAGTTACGACAATACCTCCATTGCTGTCCACATCATAGCCGAATTGTTTAAATATATACCAGATCAAATGCGAGCAGTGGGTCTTGTGAATTTTTCTATCCTGTATATTCGACATGGATGGGAAGAGTCCATAATCAATATTCAAACAGTTTCCTTCAGCATATTCAGACATCAATCTGCCCAGTTCTGCCTGAGTATACCCTTTTGATTCAGCAGCTTCCTTCGATATCCGCAAGTGAACAAGGGTCGGGCAGGAACGCCATTTACCCGTGGTCTGATATTCTGTCGGTTCCCCCAGATAAAGAGCCTCTATAGTTTCAGCTTCTTCGCCTTTCGCCGGCTTACTCACCACAATGGCACAGTGTCCATGCCGATATCCCAACGTATGGGCTGAGAAATTTATAAGAATATCTCCCGGTTCTAAATCCACAAGCTCAAGTCCCTTTAGGAGATGCCCATTTTTATCCCGCATCCGCTCATTGTATGTCAACAATCCTATTTTAGCACAGGTATAAGGATAACCGTCAAAAAATATTTTTTGATAAGCTTTAATTTCGCTTTCATAATCCTTACTGTTTTCAATCAGATAATCCACCGCCGGCTTTCCCAGCCCTGTCTGTTTAAAAATTTCCTCATACTCGGTTTCAGTCAATTCCGGCTTTTCTTCCTGTTCTTCCCCAAACTTTCCCGTTGTTCTTATGACCTCAAAAATGTCATCCAGTGTAACTCTTTTATAATCCGGTTTATAGACAGGATGCCGCTCCACTGCCCAAGCGGCACTCCAAAAAATAAAAAGGACGGCCATCGCACCGACTGCCGTCCGCATAAAAGCGTGCGTTCTATTTTCCCTCTGGCAATTCATATCGTGCTCTTCTTTCCAAGCTCATCACCTCTATAAAAGGTACCCGGAATAAATCCGCCGTATCCACATGAATTTGTACTGTGACCGCCGGTATTTTATCCGTGTTGTCTGGGGAATATCCCATCTCATCATCTTCGAATACCGCCGTATAAAAGGCCCTTCCCTGTGACAAAGCTTTTGAATTTCTTTTTATGTATGCCAGATAACTTTTAATATATCCGTCTGCCTGCTCATAATCGAACACAACTGTTCCCCTGGAATAGGCTTCTTCCTGCAAGAACAAGGACGCTCCCGCCGCACATTCTTCGGCGGCTTCCTTTAGAAGCAGCTGTTCCTGCCCATAGGCTCCCAAGTCACCCTGAAATACAATGGCGGAAACACTCACCAGCAAGATTCCCAGAAACACAATAAACACTTTCATATTTTACCCACCTAAAAAACTTCTATTAAACTTTTTCACTGGCGGTATAGCTTTCTATAACATAGTCATAGCTATTGTCTTTATCGGAAATACCATACACCTTATGCGCCGCCATCAATTCATCCATCTTTACAGTAACCTTATAATAAATGAGCCGCCCTTCTCCGCTGCTGTACCGATACTTTACCTGATCCCCCGTTTCAATACGTATTTTATCCGGAGTAATTCCTGTAAGCCTTGTAATATCCTCTTTTAGTTTTTCCTTGATTCCTTTGGTGAAGTATCCTTCCTGCTTGGCCTCCTCTTTTGCTGCATAGACAGAGGCCTGAATAATGGATGTGACCTGACTGTTTTTTTGATCCAATCCCATTTGCAGCATAAAGAGGATCAATATGGGCAGTACACCCATCAATACGATAAATTGTTTCATAGTATATCACTTTCCCCAATACGCTATTTTCCCGCTTTTTTCTAAGGGGAATAGGTTCTGATTTCCGCACCCTGTACCCAAACCTCTTGCAGCGCCGAATAAATACTTTCCTGCCCATTTCCCGCTATCATGTTAAAAATATAGATCCCCAGCATGACCATGCTGATCAAAACCACATACTGTTTCATGGTTGTCTGCTTTGTCCATTGCTGACAGAGGTCATGTTGTTTGATATGTTGGTAATGGCTTTACTGGTTTTTTCTCCGATTCCTTCTACGTCATCCTGAAACCCCATAACAATTCCCGCAATAAAAATTCCAAGCGCAATAAATGCGGCTAAAACTATAATTTGTTTCATTCAATATCCTCCTTAAAAAAGCATTTGTAACACTTCTTTTTGATTAATAAAATACCCCACATAAATAAAGTTAATAAAAATGAAAACCACATTGATGATTACCGGAAAATATAACATATCGCTGATGATTTCATCCTTTTTCCGCTGCTGCGTCATTCTTATTTCCTTTATACTTCTCTGATGCGACAACAGGATTTCAGAGAGTTCAAGGGGATTCACCTCGTCCCACCGCAGTAACAGTCCCGCAAATTCTTTTCCTACGGGAGTTTCCAAATGATCTGCCATGATTTTCTGAGCTTCCTCTCTTTTATTCACTCTTAAAAGACTCAACATCCTAATATAAACTTCCTGTAGAACCCCATCTCTGTCCGCAAGCTGCTCTATTATAAAATCCGTACCTACCTGTTTCCCCCTGTCTATGGAAATAATATTTCTTAAAAAAGATATGGCCTCATAAATCTCCTTATCTGCAAGCTGTTCCTTCCTTCTTCGCTTCCATGCTCCCAGTCTGCGATTCCAGTTCCCGTTTAGGCTCCATTCCTGAACCGATTTTCGCAGATCTCTTATTGTTCCCCTTTTCAAATAAGTTTTTTCCCGGTATAACATGAAATAACCTCCTGCACTGAACAAAGCTATGATCAGTGCGTAAAATGCATATTGAATCACTCACTCCCTCCATTTTCCACATGGTTTTGCTCTAATAATCAAATTTTTGTCTGCTGATTATCTCAATTATTGCAATATTCATCAGAAACATCATGCTGCTCAGCGTGAAGAATAGAAAGCCTTCTTTTGTAAACAGCTGATTCTGCAAATAATTTTTCATGCTGATTCCTATATATTTGAGAGATATAACTACTGTAAAAACATATAGGAGCGGAATCATATAGACCACAATTCGGATGGCTTCCGAGTTCAATCTTTTCCTCTCTTCTAAAAGAACTCTCGCATCCCGCAGCTGAACCAAAATATCCTCTATGGCTACAGAAACATCTATACCTTTTTCCGCCGCCAGACGGATGTTATAAGCAAACATTCTGCTCCAATTCGTGTTGATGACCTTGGCAAATTTATCACTGGCCTGTTTTATTTCTTTTTGATTTCCGGCATTTCTGAGCTCTAACAGCATTTTTAATACAAAAGAATTGCTGGATCTTGTATTCTTACTTTCCTGAAGAAGCTTTTCCAGAGCCTCATATACATTAAAATTAGCAATCCGGTATTGATTTAAAAAATTGCCGATGAGCATCTCCCCCTCAAAGCTGCTTTTTCTTCGGATTCCTTCAAATCGTATCCGCAAGATCAAATAAGGTGCCAATGCCACAGCTGCGGCCAGAGCCATTGCACTGAATATGGGGAGATTACGGCTGGCTACGCAGGTTACGGTCACATAAAGGACAGCCATGAATACCATCAGATAGATTCCCTTGATATTTAATGTCGTTTTTACCATACAGTCTATGTGCTTTTCCAGGGCGGAAGGCTCCTTTAGCTGTCTTTTTCTTTCCCTGAGCCGGTGTCTCATCTTTAATTTTTCCATGAAATTCAGAAAATCTGTTTTATAAGCAACCAGAATCCCTGCCGCAAATACAAGAGATATACCGGTCTCAATTAAACTGTTTATGATTTGTTTCACAATGCGTCCCTCCTGTCCCCCAAGGATTTTTGCGAGCCAGCCCTTCTAAAATCTGTGAAAAGCGCTGAAAGCTTTCCAGATTTTCTTCTTCCCCCGCTGCGGCTTTGCCCTTTCCGATTTTATACCGCCAGCTCCAACTATCTGTAGCGTAATGATAGGCACAAATCTGCGTTATGGTGATTTCATCCGTCTCCTTATCCAAAGCTATTTCATAAATGCCTTTCAGCCGTTTCTGGCTTTTATCTCTTAATTGAACAAAGTGGAAAATGTAATCAAAGCTGTCTGCTGTTCTTTTTGCAATGAGCTTCATATCACCTCCCAGGCTCAGCACAATTTCAGCGGCTACGTCATACGGAAAATTCATGGGGTTTCTTTCGTGAAAGGTCACTTTTAGCCGTCTTGTCCCCTTACTGGCGATGCGGAGCACCGTATCCAGTGCAAGCCCGTCTCTGGCCTCCGCCATGATCAGATAATCGGCATCGCTTCGGAGCAGATGCTTTATGACCGTTTTTAGCTTATCCTCTTTTGCCAGTATTTGAACAATCGGTGCCTTCGGAATTAATTGATGCAGACTGATCTCCGGATCCGTTTCCAGCATGACCCCTTCCAGGCTTTCATCTTCATAACTCTGTAATGTTGCCAGAAAAGATGTTTTTCCGCTTTTCATAGCTCCCGTAACGGCTACCGAATAGCCTAGCCGGACAATCTCCTTAAAAAGCGGAATACTGTCCCACGGAATGGTTCCCCGCTTTGCCTGCTCTTCAAAGGTATACTCCGGTATGATATATCTTCTGAAAATAATCACATCCTGCCCTGCCTTTACGGAGGTTCCTCTGAATACGGTTATTCTGGTTCCGTCCAGCGTATACAGCTCGTGAAAATCCTTATCTGGGCGCTCTTCGGGCGTCAAAAGGAGAAAAGCTCTAATCAGCTGTTCCCGCCGTTCCTGTGAAATGGTCTGAGGCTTCAATATCATTTTCCCACTTTCCTGAAAATAAATCCGTTCCCCGATGACCTTGCAGGAACTGCTTTGGGCATACTCTGCCGAAAACCATTCGGCAATCCCTGCCAGTCCCCAATTTTCATGATATACGGCTTCTTCAAGGCTCTTGTACCATGGGGGATATTCCGTTTCCTCCGCGTGATGCTTCTTTACATAATATTTTATTTTATTTTTGAAATACAGCACCTCTTTTTCAAAACCTATAATGGCATTTTTCTGTATGGAAAGCATCCGCTGTATATCTTTGTTATCCTCCTCCCATTCCTGCTGAAATTCTAAATTGATAAGCTTGCATAAGGTATCAAAATGGAACAGGCTCTTAAATTTCCTCTCTGCCTCTTGGACTAGGAACTGATCTAAATAAAATTTTTCCATCGCTTATGTTTCCTTTGTATTTTTATGGAGGGCAGCCCTACCGCCTCAGATATATCGTTCGCGACAGCGGAAATATCCGCCTGATAGCATGGGGTCTTACATTCCATCAGCGTTTTATGCTCCCGTTCCGCCTGCCGCTCAGAGGACGCTGCTTGAACCGTATAAGCCTTCTCTCTCTGTAAACGGAGCCTTTCTAAAATGTAGGGGAGCGTATAGGGATCATCTGCATAAAACTTGTTTATAATGAACCCATCGAACCTGATTCCGGCCTTCTCAAACAAAGGGCTCATTTTTTCATACCGGCTCAAATTGGATTCCAGTTGATCCAGGATCAAATACCGCTTCGCAGCAGCGGACATTCCCCCCAAAGCCAGCCCGTTATCCAGTTCATTCCCCGTATCTGCTATGATGATTTCAAAGCTGTCCGCCACCGATTCCAATAAATACGTTGCCGAGTCCGGAAAGTAGTACCGCTCTTCCTGCTCGTGAACAGGGCCTGCCAGTATATGCAAATTTCTTTCATGTTTGCAGTCTCTCACAAAATCTCTGCTCATAAGCAATTTGCTGTCCAACTGTAGTTTAAACTCATCGATAGTTTTAACTTCTCCCTTTATAAACTCACTGCTTTTTCTTCCGTTTAAGGCGATAAATAAAACATTGATGTCGCGGTTTTGGGAAGCAATCAGCTGTGCTGTAGACTGGGCTATCATTGTCACACCTGATTTATGATCTGCACCGTGAAAAACAAACAGGTTCTTCATATCACATTTTCTCCTTTCTGTATAATCAAAAATTTCATTCCCTGCCCTTCTGCCAGTTCCCGGATCTTTTGATAGTCTTTCAGAGAAGCAATAATTTCTACGTGGGATATGACCGAGCTGCTGAAATTTCGCTGTAAAATCTCATCACTGATATTTTCTTCCGTACCAATGACCTCCTGTTCATTGGAATCCTTCACATAAGCAACCTGAAAGGTTCCAACGTATAGTCGTCCGGTGTCATCAAACATATCTATCACGTCGCCTTTTCTAAGAGAACTGCTCCTGCTGTCAATCCAACTATCCTTAATGGAAAAAATTGAAGCTCCTTCCAATAACAGCTTATTTCTTTTAATGAACATATCCGGAATAACCTGAGCCAGCTTTGGAATATCTTGATGGGCTACCAATCCTTTTATTCTGTAAAAATCCTGTGGAGTTATGGCTCCGGGAACGGTACTCTCCGGAATGTTTTTTATTTCCATAAAATCCTTTGCCCGTATAACGGTTCCCCTTTCAATGCTTTCTTTTGCAACCATTACGCTGTCCATGACCATCTGCTCCCTTCCGGACTTTTCCCACCATATCATGGCCAGTATAGACAGTATAATTAACATAATTCCCAATAAGGGCCGAATAATCTTTCGCTTCATGGACTCCTCCTGATTTATAATTTACATTTTTTTACATTCGATTTATCTTTATTATATATGTTTAGCGGCTTTTGTCAACCATTTTTTTACATAAATTACATATTTTATATTTATTGCTTAAAAAAAAGACCTAAAATAAAGTTACCTTTGTACAAAAGCACTTGTAACTCCATTTTAGGTCCTTTGATACCGAAATATTGTTCTTTATGATTCTGTCATTTCTATTTTTTACACTCTTATAACAAAATCGCTCTTTCTTGGTTTTGCTGAACCCGTATCTTGTTCATACCCCAAGATACAATGCCCTATGCCGACATAGTCTTCTCCTAGTCCCCAGACTTTTAGCAGTTCTTTTCCCTCCGGGCTTTCAAATTCTTCTTTAGCACGGTGTATCCAACAGGAGCCGATACCGATTGCATGTGCGGCATTCATCAGATTTCCAAGTACAAGGCTTCCATCCTCCACATAGGTTACCGTTTTTCTGTCTGCAAGGACAATGATCACCGTAGGGGCTCCATAAAAAGGATCCATATCCACACCTGCAATTTGTGCGTTCATTTTAGAAAGTTTCCGGATGATCTCCCGGTTTTGTACTGCCACTATGACCGGTGACTGGGCGCCCATACCACTGGGTGCATACGTACCGGCCTCCAGTATTTCATTCAGTTCTTCCTCTTTTATCTGCTCTACCCGGTATTTTCTGCAGCTTCTTCTGGTTTTTAGATCTTGTAAGGTCGACTTCATTTCTTATCCCCTCCTTCAATTCATATTCATTTATAGTATATCACATAAATAGAATTATTAGCATTGACTTTTAGCTGTTTTGCCCATAAAATAATATGAGTTCGCCATGTTGTTCATGGCTGAATCTTAAAAAGAATGGAGTTCATTATGAGTTTATTAATAGTAGAAAATGTATCCCACGGCTTTGGCGGCAGAACCATATTAGAAGATGCTTCTTTTCGCCTGCTGAAAGGAGAGCACGTCGGTCTAATCGGAGCTAACGGAGAGGGAAAGTCCACCTTTCTAAACATTATCATTGGAAATATACAGCCGGATGAAGGAAAAGTGGAATGGTCAAAAAACGTTACAGTGGGCTATCTGGATCAGCACTCTTCGCTGAAATCAGGCATGACGATCCGGGATGTCCTTCGGGAGGCTTTCAAAAATATGTTCGAGCTGGAGAAAAAGATGCTTTCCATGTACGATCAGATGGCGGATGAAAATGCCGACGTAGATGCCTTGATGGAAGAAGCAGGGGAAATACAGCAAATTTTAGACCACAGCGGTTTTTACACCATCGATGCTAAAATCAACGAAATAGCCGGAGGCCTGGGTCTGGCTTCCATCGGATTGGACAAGGATGTCTCCGAGCTCTCCGGTGGGCAGAGGACCAAGGTTCTGCTAACAAAGCTTTTATTAGAAGACCCTTCTATTCTCCTGCTGGACGAACCCACCAACTATTTAGATTTTGAACATATCGAATGGCTGAAAAGATACCTTCAGGAATATGAAAATGCCTTTATTTTGATTTCTCACGATGTGGAATTCCTGAATTCTGTGGTAAATGTGATTTATCACGTCAATAACGGGGAATTGACCCGATATACCGGTGACTACGATAATTTCCTTCACATGCATGAGATCAAGCAAAAACAGCAGGAGCGGGCATACGAACGTCAACAGGCTGAAATTGAACGAATGGAGGATTTTATCGCCAGAAACAAGGCTCGGGTTGCCACCAGAGGCATGGCAAACAGCCGTCAGAAAATGCTGGATCGAATCGAAGTGATTGAAAAGCCCCGGGAAAAACCGAAGCCGTCTTTTCAGTTCAGGGAAGCCAGAACCCCCAGCAGATATCTGGTTCAGACAAAAGATCTTATCCTTGGTTACAGCGAGCCTCTTACCAAGCCTCTGAACTTTGAAATAGAACGGGGTATGAAGCTGGCTATTACCGGAACAAACGGCCTTGGAAAGACCACGCTCTTGAAAACGATTTTAGGTAAGATCAAGGCATTGGGAGGAACCGCTGAGCTGGGTGATTACCTTGCTCCCGGCTATTTTGAGCAGGAAGCGGGAAGAGACAGTGAAATCACCGCTCTGGACTATATCTGGAGCAAGTTTCCTTCCTATACAAACGGAGAAGTCCGTGCTGCTCTGGCAAAATGCGGATTGACCACAGAGCACATCACTAGTCAGATGCGAGTCCTGAGCGGCGGAGAAAATGCCAAAGTACGTCTCTGCGAACTCATGCAAAAGGAAGCCAACTGGTTAATTTTGGATGAGCCGACAAATCATTTAGATGTGGAAGCCAAGGAGGAGCTGAAAAAGGCTTTAATGGAATATAAAGGCTCGATCCTTCTGGTCTGTCATGAGCCCCTGTTTTATGAGGATTGGGTGACCGACGTATGGAATGTGGAGGATTGGACATTAAAAATCGTATAATGGATAACTTTTCCTGCACCTACGAGCGGTAAAAAAAGAGAGATCAGACTGCAAGCAGTCTGATCTCTCTTTTTTTACCATACATCATGACCTATTAAAAATATTCAAAAACTCTTTAACTCGAGCATCTATATTCGGCGCGCCAAATACTGCTGAACCGGCCACCACCAGTTCCACACCGGCCTGAATCACTTCTTCCACATTATCCAGCCCGATCCCCCCATCTATTTCAATTTCATAGCCTAAGCCGTGCATCTCTTTTATTTGTTTCAATGCTTCCACCTTAGCCAATGCCGAGGGAATGAACTTTTGTCCGCCAAATCCTGGATTTACGGACATGACAAGAACCAGATCCACCTCCTCCAGTATAAAATCCAAGGTGCTCAAGGAGGTTGCCGGATTAATGGCCACACCAGCTTTTACGCCCAGTGATCTTATATGTTGAATGGTTCGATGAAGATGCGGACAGGCTTCCTGATGAACCACGATGAACTCCGTCTGATCTGTGACAAAATCCTCCGCATATTGATCCGGATGTTCAATCATCAGATGAACATCAAAAGGCAGCTTTGTTTTCCCGCAGAGGCTTTTCATGACGGTTGCTCCATAGCTGATGTTCGGAACAAAATGTCCGTCCATGACATCTACATGAATTACTTGAGCGCCTGCCTTTTCGATCAGGCTTACCTGCTCTCCCAGCTTCGAAAAATCTGCGGATAATATTGAAGGGGCTAATCTTACCATTTTTTACTTTTCTCCCTTATTTCTTTTATCTGCTCCACATAAGAGCTGTATCTGCTTTGGCTTATTTTTCCTTCCGCTACGGCTTCTCTTATTCGGCAGTCCGGTTCTTTGAGGTGCCTGCAATTATCATATCTGCATTGTCCCAAATATTCCTGCATCTCCGGATACAGCTGCGCCAGTTCTTCTTCCTCCGCTTCAAGAACTTCAAACGAAGTAAAACCCGGCGTATCGAAAATCATCGCTCCAAAAGCTGTATCAAAGATTTCCACATGCCGAGTGGTATGCTTCCCTCTCTTTGTTTTTTCGCTGATTTCTCCTGTTTCCACAGAAACTCTAGGCTCCAGTGCATTTAAAATAGTGGACTTTCCCACACCGGAAGGTCCTGCCAGCGCACATTTTTTACCGGTCAGAAGCGTTTTTAGTTCCTCAATGCCCTGTCCCGTTCTGCCGCTGAGAAATACTATGGGATAAATTTTCCCATAGATGGATTCCAGTTTATGGAGTTCTGCTTCTTTTGCCAGATCTACCTTATTCGCACACAGGATGATGTCCATGTTGCTCTTCTCCGCCATGACTAAAAACCGATCAATAATAGAAAAATTAGGTTCTGGCTGCGTGACGGAAAAAACAACGGCAAAGCAATCCACGTTCACGATAGGAGGCCGCACGAAAGAATTCTTTCGTTCTCTGATTTCAGTAATGAGGGCATCACTGCCCTCATTTAACTGGATTTGAACCACATCTCCCACAGCAAGCTTCCTGCCGTCTTTTTTGAACAGACCTCTGCCCTTACATTGATAAACAGCATCTCCGGCCTTTACATAGTAAAAGCCGGCAATCCCTTTTATGATTATTCCTTCCATTAATAAATTTCTCCGGTATTGAAGTTCACATTTTTCTTCAAGGCCACCTCATTATCAAATAAAACTGTAACCGTTCCCTGTCCGGTTCCCGTCAGAGAAAGTTCTTCACTGCCCTGTTCTTTCAATCTCTGATCTCTTGTAAATATATTTCGGGTTCCCGATTCATCGGAAACCGTGACGGTTAAGAAAAAGACCAGGTTCTTCGCGTCACTGAAATCAATATTCAAGGCTACCGTTTTCGGTCCAGAGGCTTCCGTTCCCGAACTGATTTTTAAATTGACGGAGGCTCCTTTCTCCACAGATTCTCCGGCACCGATCTGCTGCCACATGATTTGTCCCGCACTGTATACATCACTGGTACCCTCATCTGTTGCTCCTACCGTAAGCCCTGCCTCCTTCAGCTCTTCCTTTGCCTTTTCAAGGGTGAGTCCCAATAATTTAGGCATAGTTACCTTGCTTTCATCTTCTCCCGCGCTGACAACAAAATCGATAGAACGACCCGGCTTGACTTCATCTCCTGCCTCCGGAGTCTGAGTGATTACGGTATCCTTTGGCAGATCACTTTCACCAATGGTCACATCACCCACTTCGTAGCCATACTTTTTAATCAGATATACCGCATCATCATAGCTCTTTCCTACGATATTCGGCACCGTTCCCTCCTTGGCGCCTTTGCTGATGCTGACAGTGACCACTTTTCCTTTTTTCACCTTGGAATCCGCATCCGGATCCTGCGATACGATTTGACCTTCATCATACTCGCTGTCATATACCTTATCGCCCTCTTCCAGATTCAGTCCTAATTTTTCTAATTCTTCTGTTGCTTCCGTAACCGTTTTTCCCGACAAATCCGGAACCGTAATCTCTCCTCCCGAGGAAGAAATCAAATGGTAGATCAGTCCGCTGACAGGAATGGCACAGATCAGTGCAATCACAATGGCTGTGATCTTCACCTTATTCAGGCGAACCTTCTTCTTACCGTTTTTATTCTTTTTTCCCATGTCTACTATTTCCCCTTCTGCAGGAATAATCTCTCTATCCTCCACCTTTTCCAAAGGATTATTCGGCCTGCTGTTACCGCCGTTTCCCCGGTGCAGATAAACAGAATCTCCCACTATGCTCGATATCAAGTCTACATTTTTTAAAGCTTCCATCATTTCATCGGCAGATTTGAACCGGTTTACCTGAATCTTATCCGTCGCTTTCATGATAATCTGTTCTAAAACAGGCGGTATCCCGCTAACAATTTGAGAAGGAGGAACCATCTCGTTGTTCATGTGCATCAGTGCTACCGTCACGGGATTATCTCCGTCAAAAGGCACTTTTCCGGTAACCATTTCGTACATGACAATACCCAGAGAATAGATGTCGGATTTTTCGTCCACATACCCGCCTCTCGCCTGTTCCGGTGAGAAATAGTGCACAGAACCCATCACCGTATCGGCATTGCCTACAATTGTAGCATTGTCCACAAACTTTGCGATTCCAAAATCCGTGATCTTAGCTACCCCGTCGTTTGTTACCAATACATTGTGTGGTTTCACATCTTTATGTATAATATGGTTTTTATGGGCGCAGGAAAGTCCGGCAGCAATCTGCTGCCCGATATTGATTGCCCTCTTATAATCCAGAGGACCTTCTTCCTTGATAATATCGCTCAGAATTTTTCCTTCTACCAGTTCCATTACGATATAGTTGATATTGCCCTCTCTTCCTACATCGTAGACTCCCACTATATTCGGATGAACCAGACTGGCGGCTGCCTGTGATTCTTTCTTAAAGCTGTCGACCAGCTTTAGATCCTTTGTAAATTCCGGTTTTAAAATTTTAATTGCTACATATCTATTTAAAAGCTTATCTCTCGATTTATATACAACGGCCATACCGCCTTCGCCGATCTGCTCCAGCAATTCATATCTGCCCGCTAATACTCTGCTCATATGAATTTTCCCCCTTACATCTTTACACAGACTACTGTGATATTATCATTTCCGCCTGAGCGGTTTGCTCTTGTTATGAGTTGATTGCATAATTCAGACATTTGCTGCCCGGAAGCAAGGATTTCGCAGATCTTGCTATCCTCTACCTCTCCGTGCAGTCCATCGGTGCACAACAGCAAAATGTCGTCCTTCATAAGTTTTACTTCAAAAATATCTGGTTCTACTGCATCTTCTCCTCCAAGGGCTCTTGTTATGATATGCCTTTTGGAATGATTCCTAGCTGCGTCCTCCGTAAGGGCTCCAGACTTAATTAAAGTATTAACGTATGTATGATCCTCGGTAATCTGTATCAGATTACCGTTTCTCATTAAATAAGCTCTGCTGTCGCCTATATTGACAATATAAGCCTTTCTCCTGATCACATACGCCAAAACTAAAGTAGTAGCCATTCCTTGATTTTCTGCATTGTCACGGGACAGGCTGCAGATTAAGGAATTCGCCTCGTCTATACATTTTATAAAATAATTTTTAATTTCTTCCCGGCCCTTTGCCAATTTAACGGGATTCTTTTTGATGTAGTCCGCTACAAAACTGACCGCACTGCGGCTTGCAACTTCACCTGAATTGTTTCCGCCCACACCGTCGGCAACAATATAAATCTTATCCTCCGGTATGACAAAACAGGAATCCTCGTTATTTTTTCTTTTCAGGCCTCGGTCACTTTTAAAACCTACTTGAACCATTATTTCTCCAATTAAGCTAAATTAAGCTGTCACTTCTGACCATTTTACACACATAAAATCCATCTGTACGGTCTATATGCGGCATAAACTGGCGCTCTTCAACAATACTGAAACTCTTATTCTTCTTTAAAAATTCTTTGATGACCTCTTCATTTTCCTGCTTATTAATGGTGCAGGTACTGTATTGAAGGATTCCCCCTCTTTTTACATACTTGGAAGCCACTTTAAGAATTTCTAATTGTTTTATCGGTAAACTGTCAAATTCATTCAGTCTCTTTTTATATTTTATTTCCGGCTTTCGTCGGATGACTCCAAGTCCGGAACACGGTACATCTGCAAGAACCCTGTCTGCTTTTTCCAGCAGCTCGGAATCTACCTTTGTCGCATCCCATGGCCATGTCTTTACAATAGAAACCCCCAGCCTATCGGCTTCTTTATTGATGAGGGTCAGTTTTCTCAAATAAATATCCGTAGCAATAATCTGCCCCCGATTGCTCATTCGTTCTGCTGCCGCCAAGGTTTTTCCTCCCGGTGCCGCACAAACGTCCACCACCATTTCCCCGGGCTTCGGATCCATCATTTCTACGGTTTTCATCGAACTCTCGTCCTGAACGGAAAACAGTCCGCTTTTATACAGGGAATCTTCTAAAAGACGGTTTCCTTTTGTGACCAGTAGTGCGCTGTCACAAATCTGGCTTTCCTTTACTTCAAATCCTTTTTCTGTCAGTCTGCGCATCAAGTCTTCTTTTCCGGTTTTCAACGTGTTGACTCGAATACACAATCCCGGATTGCCCTGAGAATATTTCAATATTTGCTCCGTAGTTTCCACTCCGTATTGATCGATCCACATTTCAACGATCCATTCCAGACAAGAATACTTAATGGATAAATATTTGATCTGATCCTCACTGCGGTCAGGCATCGGTACGGCATGCCTGTTTCGGATATAAGAACGCAAAACACCGTTTATAAAGCCCTCTCTCCCCTTGCAGAATTTTTTTGCCAGCACGACGCTTTCGTTGACCGCCGCATATTCCGGAACCGAATTCATATAACCAAGCTGATATATACCCATTCTAAGAATAACCAAATCGCTGGTTTTCAGTTTATCTATATCGCTGGTAATAAAATGTTCAATAATATGATCCAGCAATATCTTATTTTCCAGCACTCCATAGACCAGTCCCCTGACAAAGGAAGGAGAACTCGGTTTTCCCAAGATAATCTGATGATTCAGCGCAAGGTTTGAATAGGAGCTTTTAGTCTCCACATCCATCAGCGCATAATAAGCAGTCTTTCTGTTTGCATCCATCTTATTGATTCCTTTCTCTTAACACAAGTAATCGTAATAAGTTTGCAACTGCAGTAGCAAGAGCGGCAACGTAAGTCATCGCAGCAGCAGACAATACTCTTCTGGCACCGGATCTTTCCTCTTCATACACAATGCCCAGATGTTCCAATTGTTTTACAGCTCTGCTGCTGGCATTGAATTCAACCGGCAGCGTTACAGCGTGAAATAAAACAACGGAAGCAAAAAACAAAATGCCTATATCCATTATAAGATTGCCCTTCGCATAATTACCTGCATTAGCCACCAAGATACCGATAATCATAAGCGGCCAAGACAGCATAGAAGCAACATTCGCTATAGGGACAATCCCGTTTCGAAGCTTAAGGGGCACGTAAAGCTCCGCATGCTGAATCGCATGGCCGGACTCATGAGCCGCGATGCTTACCGAAGCAATGGACGGCTCGTTATATACTCTGGGAGACAGCCTCATCACTCTCGTTCTCGGATCATAATGATCTGAAAGAGTTCCGTTTACCATCTCAATCCGTACATCCCGAAGCCCATTATTATCTAAAATCATTCGTGCCGCTTGTGCACCTGTTATACCCCTTCTGTTCCTGACACTTGCATATTTCCTATAGGCGGATCTTACTCTGCCTTGGGCATAAAATGCAAAGATCATAGCCGGTATAAGCAACATGACAGTCGGATCAAAATACCACATAATATACACCTCTAATCTGCTTGTTCAAATAATTCCCCAATGTTCACGTTATTTCCCTTTAAATAATCAGAGACCTTCACTCTCTTTTTTCCCGGTACCTGAATAACCGTTATCAGCAGAGTCTTTCCTCCTGCCGAAACCTCTATTCCTCCGTCTGAAACGTTTACAATCGTTCCGTACGCAGCTTCACAGGGTTTCTCCAGAGCCTCTGCTCCCCATACCTTTATCATTTGTCCTCTATAAAAGCTATATGCACCGGGCCATGAGTCCAATCCACGAATCAGTCTTTCTATTTCTTCCGGATTTTTGGAAAAGTCAATTTTCCCATCCTTCTTAAAAATCATAGCCGCATAAGTAGCCAGACTTTCCTCTTGCTTCTCCCGGATAATGTGACCGGATTCCAGATTTGGGAGCTGCTCTGAAAGCAGCACGCCTCCCAGTTCTGAAAGCTCGTCGTGAAGCTCAGCAGCAGTCTTTCGGAGAATCGGAACTGATTTCTTAGCAATCATATCTCCGGTATCCAGACCTTCCTCCATGTACATGAGCGTAACACCCGTGTATTCATCTCCTGCCATAACAGCCCTCTGCATAGGGGCTGCCCCTCTCCATCTGGGAAGAAGGGAAGCATGTATGTTGATACATCCAAGCCTTGGCAGATGAATGATTTCCGGAGGTAGGATCTTCCCATAAGCGGCTACCACGATCAAATCTGGTTCATAGTTTTGCAAAATTTCGAAGAATTCCTTGTTCTGCTTGACCTTCTCCGGCTGCAGGACCTGAATTCCAAACTCCAGGGCTTTTTCCTTCACAGGTGTAAACTGTATTTTTTTACCTCTGTCCCTGGCCTTGTCCGGCTGAGTCACCGCATAGCCTATTTCATGCCCGCTGTTATAGAGAGCTTCCAAGCCGGGCACCGCAAATTCCGGGGTTCCCATATAAACCGTTTTTAATTTACTCTTCCTCTGCATCTCTTATATCCTTTGCTTTATCAATATATAAAATACCATCTAAATGGTCGTTTTCATGACAAAAAGCAACAGCCTTATACCCCTCCGCTTCATAAACGACTTCGTTTCCGAAACGATCCAGTCCTTTTATCTTTACATATTCGGGTCGCTCAACGGTACCGATCATCCCCGGTATGCTCAGACAGCCTTCATCTTCCCAGGCAGATCCCTTTGTTTCTATTATCTCAGGATTTATCAATTCTATTACATCGCCCTCTTCGACTTCAATAACAAACATCCTTTTCATAATTCCTACCTGAGGTGCTGCGATACCTACCCCATTATATGCCCGCATCGTATCAATCATATCATCTAAAATAATTCGGATGCGATCATCTATTTCCGTAACCTCCCGGCATTTTTTCCTTAAAATTTCATCGCCCTCTACTACAATATTTCTTAAAGCCATTTTAAACCTCCAATATTTCATACAATAGCATTAAATTATATCATAAAAACCGTTTTGTATAAACAGGTTAACCAATATTTTCTGTATTCCTTCATAAAACCTAATAAGGGTTTATATCCACCGAAACAGTGAACTGTTGTTTTTTTCCCGTATTAATCTGTTTTTTTATCCTATTTATTGCCGATAAGCACTTGCCCCGCCTGCCTTTCGGGCATTTAATCAAAATGTGATAGCGGTAATGTTCTTTTTGATTATTAATCATCAGCGGTTGCGGATCAAAGATATGATATTTGAACTCTTCGCCTAAACCCGCTTTTACCCGGTTCCATATTTCTTGGGCTCCTGCCATACAGATCTGTTCCTTCTTAGCCGTCACCACAACTTGTACAATGTCGCTGAAAGGCGGATACAGCATACTCTTTCTCAATAAAAGCTCCGTATCATAAAAGGCTTTATAATCCTGTTCCGCGGCAGCCAGGATACTATAATGCTCGGAGCTGTACGTCTGGATCACGACCCTTCCTTTCTTATCTCCCCGTCCTGCCCTTCCGGCAGCCTGTGTTACCAGTTGAAAGGTTGTCTCTGCTGCCCGGTAATCCGGAATATTCAACATGACATCTGCCGAGATAATGCCCACCAGACCTACGTTTTTAAAATCCAGTCCCTTCGCTACAAGCTGAGTTCCTATCAAAATCTTAGTTTTACCCCTTCTGAAATCATTTATGATTTTATCTACACTGCCTTTTCGCTTTATAGTATCCAAATCCAGCCTTGCTATGGGGTAATCCGGGAACATCTCGGCGGTGATCTCCTCCACCTTTTCCGTCCCCGTTCCGAAATGCCGTATATATTTGCTGCCGCACTCCGGACATACAGCCGGAAGCGGTTCCGTTTTTCCGCAGTAGTGACATACCGCAGCATTTTCTGCCTTATGATACGTGAGAGAAATTCCGCATTCCGGACATTTCATTACATATCCGCATTCCCTGCAAGAAATAAAAGTCGAATAGCCCCGCCTATTGAGGAATAAAATCACCTGTTGATTTTCTTTCAGGCACGCCTGCATCTCGTTATACAGCAGCCTGCTGAAAATCGATTTATTCCCCGATTTCAGCTCCTCTCGCATATCCACAATTTCTATCTGGGGAAGAGCGACCTGATTGTATCGTTCCTTTAGCACGACCTTCTTATAGATTCCCTGTTCTGCCCTGTATGTGGATACCACCGAAGGGGTGGCACTTCCCAGTACCACCAGTCCGTTGAAATTTTTGGCTCTTTTAATGGCCACTTCCAAGGTATCGTATTTGGGTGACATGTCTGATTTATAAGTAGATTCATGTTCTTCATCCATGATAATAATACCGATATGATCCAGCGGTGCAAATACCGCCGACCTGGCACCTATTACAATTCTCACCTGGCCCGTTCGGATCCGTACCCATTCATCATACCGCTCTCCTTGGGAAAGTCTGCTATGAAGAACCGCTATTTTTTCCTGACCGAACCGCCCGATAAACCTCTCAATCACCTGAGTTGTCAGAGAAATTTCAGGAACCATTACAATAGCATTTCTGCCGCTTTCCAGCACGGAATCAATCAACCTTATATAGATTTCGGTCTTTCCGCTTCCGGTCACACCATGTATCAAGAAAATGTCGTGCTGCTGCTTTTTTATGTATGGATCCATGACCTCAAGAGCAGCAGTCTGTTCTGCGGTCAATTCTTTTATGGGGCTTTTATCCCCCTCCATATTTTTATAGGGCACCCTTTTTTTGCCCCGCTTAGAAGCATTTCCTACCGGTGTGAAACAGTTAATTCCATCTATATATCTGCACAGGTATCTTTTTCTCATCCATCGGCAAGTATCCATCATTTCTGCCGAAAGGCTGATTTCCTCATCCACGCTTTCTATATATTTCAACCCTTTTATTTCTTCCCCGAGAGAATCCATGACCTCAAAAACATATCCCGTTTTGAAACGGTTTCCTCGGGCAAACGGTACCAAGACCTTGTTTCCAACCGCAATATTGTCCGCATCGGAGCCATAGGTATATAAATTATCCGTATTATCGTTGTTGTTATCAATAGCTACATTTACGTATTTCATAAGTCTCCAATTCGAGGTTACTCCCATTTAGAGAAGCAGCAGCCGCAGTAATTCTGACGATACAGTCCGTATTCTTTAGACAGCTCCACACTCCTCTGATATCCGGCCTTCTTTTTAAAATCCATATCGAGAAATGAAAGACCGTAGCTTAACGCTAAGTCTTTTCCGATTTTTGATATCAGCAGATAATTTTTATGAGGGCTTACGGTCAACGTGGTTCCGAATAGCTCAAAGCCTTTTAATTTGGCTTCTGCGGCTGTTCTTTCCAGCCTTAGCTTAAAGCATTGGGTACAGCGCTTTCCTCCCTCCGGTTCTTCTTCCAAGCCCTTGACCATGCGGAAAAACTCCTCCGGAAAGAACTCACCTTCTATAAAATCCACCTTCTCATCTTCCATGGCGTTTTGATTATACGCTTCAATAAATTCCAG
This sequence comes from Aminipila luticellarii, assembly GCF_004103735.1. Classification (NCBI taxonomy): domain Bacteria; kingdom Bacillati; phylum Bacillota; class Clostridia; order Peptostreptococcales; family Anaerovoracaceae; genus Aminipila; species Aminipila luticellarii. The sequence goes on from NZ_CP035281.1 coordinate 1,754,526, forward strand.
CTGGGTTGTCCTTCTTTTTTCGTATTCCTCTTGATCCGTAATATTCGGGTTATAGAAAAATATAGTCACATCGTAACTGCCCGCTAATCTTTCGATCACAGACGTGCTGCAAGGTCCGCAGCAGCTGTGAAGCAACAGTTTCGGTTTTTCTTTCATTCGATCCTTTATATCATCTAATATTATAATCTTATCCCCGCGAAAATAGGATTCTGCCATTTGTCCTATGGGACTGCTCTGTTTTTTATCGTTCATCCTTTCCTCCAAAATATATCATAATATTTGTTCACTTCAATGGAATCATTATACCATGCAAGCATGTCGCCGCATGATGCAATGATTTCTTCCCTGCGGCAAAGCCGACTTCAATCAATGGAATCATTATACCATAAATTAATTCATTAGATTATTTTGTAATAAAAATTTTATATTCCTTCAATCATACTTCGACGCAGCTCGTGTGTTATAATAACCCCTGACGAGCTTTCAAAACGGACTCAGGTTATTGCACCATAAATCACCTTACCTGGTTTACGGGCAGAAATCTCAAATGGAATTTATGGTATAATAACCCCTGACGAGCTTTCAAAACGGACTCAGGTTATTGCACCATAAATCACCTTACCTGGTTTACGGGCAGAAATCTCAAATGGAATTTATGGTATAATAAACGTTAATCACAGAATACAACAAATACAATAAAAGGAGTTTCCATGAAAACAATTACTTGCGATGCCGAAAATCCAATAAACAGCATTGGCTTATATTTAAAAAAATATTTTGGGAAAAAAACAATCAAGCTTTCTTTAGACGGTGGGTTCACCTGCCCCAACAGAGACGGCAGCAAGGGCTGGGGGGGCTGCATATTTTGTTCTGCTGACGGCTCAGGCGATTTTGCAAGTACGATTCCTGATCAGATCCGGCTTTTATCTAAAAAATGGCCTGACAGCAATCATTTAGCCTATTTTCAAAATCATACCAATACCTATGCGCCCGTATGGGAGCTTCGCGAAAAATATACTTCCGTTTTGAATGAACCGGGCATTTCCGGTATCGCCATCGCCACACGGCCGGACTGTCTGTCTGACGAAGTATATGAATTGTTGGAGGAAATCAATCAAAAAACATTTTTGTGGGTAGAATTAGGACTACAGACCATTCACGAACAGACATCGGAGCGGATTAACCGCTGTTATCCGCTGAGCGTGTACGATCAAGCTGTGAAAAGACTTAGGGAACTGAATATAAGGACAGTCGTGCATCTCATTTTTGGACTTCCGGGCGAGTCAAAACAAGATATGCTGGATTCCGTAAGATATGTCTGCAACGATGAAATATTTGGCTTAAAAATGCATATGCTTAACGTGGTTAAGGGTTCACAAATGGAAAAGCTATATCCAAGCTATGTCTCCTTTGGCAGTATCGAAGAATACGTCCATTTAGTCGTAGATGCCTTGGAAATCATCCCTCCGGATATTACAATCCACCGAATGAGCGCAGACGCACCAAGACCCATTCTCATCTCCCCGGAATGGAGCTATCGAAAACGCACCATTCTCAACGGCATACATCAGGAACTAAGAAACAGAAACAGCTGGCAGGGAAAAAAATGCCAGCTCTAAGGCTCTAATCTTCCGTCGTTATAATGTTTCCGGCAGAGGGAGACGTACATGTCGTTTCCGCCTACAACGACCTGCTCCCCTTGCTTTACAAATTTTCCATCCACAATTCTGGCCACCATGGTAGCTTTTCGCCCGCACCAGCATATGGTTTTTATTTCTTCTATCTTATCCGCATACACCAGCATGTAATAGGAGCCTTCAAATAATTCATTCCTAAAATCGTTTTTTAGCCCATAAGCTAACACCGGGACATCACAGCTGTCTACAATCTCCACCAATTCCTGAACGTGGTGCTTCTTTAAAAACTGACATTCATCTACCAGCACACAATCTACTTTTTGCTTTGTATTTTCAGACAGAAACAATTCCAGAATATTTGTATCGTCTGCCACCATTATAGCCTCTCTCTGTATTCCTATCCTTGACGTAATAACGCCTGCTCCGTAGCGGTCATCCACACTTGGAACCAGCGTCAAGACCCGCTTTCCTCTTTCTTCATAATTATATGCTACTTTTATCAGTTCAATAGACTTTCCTGCATTCATCGTACTGTATCTATAATAAAGCTGTGCCACTTTTCGTCCTCCTATTATCTTATGTATAACTTGAATACTTCTATCATTGTAATTGAAATTCCATCTAAAATCAAATATAATTATAAAGAACAAATTGTTTTAGAGGAAGGATCAAAATTTGATATGGTATTATTATGGTTAATTGCGAAATGTGTTCTGATCGGAATCATATGGGCTGCGCTTTTCATTCCCACATTTTTTAATAGCGGAGGAGCCTTTAAATATATTCTGGCAGTATGCATCATCGCCGCCCTATGTTACTTTTTCAGGAGCTATAATACGCTCATAAATACTATGACTCTTATTGCATTAGTCGGTCTGGTCATAGCCTTTATTTCGTCCATAGCCGTTTTTGAAAAAGAAGCGCGGAACAAATCTAAAATCATTACGTTTTCATGCATCATCTCCGGACTGTCCTATTTAATCACCATTTTATTTTTTAATAGTGTACATATCCTTTAATGTAAAAATTTAAACGTCTCTGCGCGGTGCTTTTAGCTCATAGTCGCTCGCATTTTATCAGTAGCTTTTATGATACTCCGTCAATATCGCAAGCGATATTCCCTACGTAATAAAAAAACGCTTCAAAAGAAGCGTTTTTTTGGTGCCCAGACTCGGAATCGAACCAAGGACACGAGGATTTTCAGTCCTCTGCTCTACCTACTGAGCTATCTGGGCATACTGTTGTTTATAAAGTTCTTTTTTCCTCTTTAGAAAAAAATGGTCGGGGTGGCAGGATTTGAACCCGCGGCCCACTGGTCCCAAACCAGTTGCGCTACCAAGCTGCGCTACACCCCGATACAAAACAAACTGTTCAATTTTATGGCAGAAAAGGTGAGCTTCAAACTCACGGTTCCTTATTTAAAAAAACCATTCCGGGCGGTATGGGAATACCGTCAGCAGAATGTATATATTCTATAAATTGGTGACCCATCGGAGACTCGAACCCCGGACACCTTGATTAAAAGTCAAGTGCTCTGCCGACTGAGCTAATGGGTCATATGGCTGGGGTAGCAGGACTCGAACCTACGAATGACGGAGTCAAAGTCCGTTGCCTTACCGCTTGGCTATACCCCAATCTTACAAGGCCCTAACCCAATCTGTTATTGAATCACGGCAGAGTTTAAAAAAAATGGTGAGCCCATAGGGATTTGAACCCTAGACACACGGCTTAGAAGGCCGTTGCTCTATCCAGCTGAGCTATGAGCCCACATCACAAAAGTACATGGAGCGGGTGATGAGAATCGAACTCACGCCATCAGCTTGGAAGGCTGAGGTTCTACCATTGAACTACACCCGCATGATTTGGAGCGGAAGACGAGATTCGAACTCGCGACCCTCGCCTTGGCAAGGCGATGCTCTACCCCTGAGCCACTTCCGCATATTTTATTGGTCGAGGGTGGTGGATTCGAACCACCGAAAGCTCAGCTAACGGATTTACAGTCCGCCCCCTTTGGCCACTCGGGAAACCCTCGAAAATTTTATATTGGCAACGAGCCCTTTCGGGTTCGATTCCCTTCTTATTTCTTATAATTTGGAGCTGGTGGAAGGAATTTGCAGTTGCTCCGCATCTGCCGTTCTGCGCTTCCTTTTCAGTCAGCTTGAACCTCTCGCTGCTCAAAAGTCATTTAGACTTTCTCGTTTACGCTCGAGCCCTTTCGGGTTCGATTCCCTTCTTATTTCTTATAGTTTGGAGCTGGTGGAGGGAATTTGCAGTTGCTCCGCATCTGCCGTTCTGCGCTTCCTTTTCAGTCAGCTTGAACCTCTCGCTGCTCAAAAGTCATTTAGACTTTCTCGTTTACGCTCGAGCCCTTTCGGGTTCGATCCCCTTCTTATTTCTTATAGTTTGGAGCTGGTGGAGGGAATTTGCAGTTGCTCCGCATCTGCCGTTCTGCGCTTCCTTTTCAGTCAGCTTGAACCTCTCGCTGCTCAAAAGTCATTTAGACTTTCTCGTTTACGCTCGAGCCCTTTCGGGTTCGATTCCCTTCTTATTTCTTATAGTTTGGAGCTGGTGGAGGGAATCGAACCCCCAACCTGCTGATTACAAATCAGCTGCTCTACCGTTGAGCCACACCAGCGCGCTTTGTATCTTCAATAAAATTGGCGACCTGGATCGGGCTCGAACCGACGACCTCCAGCGTGACAGGCTGGCATTCTAACCAACTGAACTACCAGGCCATTTGTAATTTGGTGGGCGTTATAGGGCTCGAACCTATGACCCTCTGCTTGTAAGGCAGATGCTCTCCCAGCTGAGCTAAACGCCCAAATCACTTGCTGTTCTAGTGTTTTATCTACTTGACACAGTTATTTATGTTATACTATTTGTCATTGTTTGTCAATACTTTTTATATATTTTTAATGCTATCAAAGTCAAAAACTTATAATAACACGACCTTTTCAGAAAAAAAATAGCCCCTCGGACAAAGTCTGCAAGAAACTACTTTTCAATGGTGCCCAGACTCGGAATCGAACCAAGGACACGAGGATTTTCAGTCCTCTGCTCTACCTACTGAGCTATCTGGGCAAATTTTATAGGTTTATAATGATGGTGGGCCATCAGGGACTTGAACCCCGGACCTGCCGGTTATGAGCCGGACGCTCTGACCAACTGAGCTAATGGCCCCTGTCGTTTAATGGTCGGGGTGGCAGGATTTGAACCCGCGGCCCACTGGTCCCAAACCAGTTGCGCTACCAAGCTGCGCTACACCCCGAAAAATATTCAACTAAATTGGCAGGGGTAGTAGGACTTGAACCCACGGCGCATAGTTTTGGAGACTATCGCTCTACCAACTGAGCTATACCCCTACAGATATATGGCGGAGAAGATGGGATTCGAACCCATGCGGCCCTTACGAACCCTAACGGTTTAGCAAACCGTCCTCTTCAGCCTACTTGAGTACTTCTCCATATACACAATTTATGGCGGAGAGGGTGGGATTCGAACCCACGGTCCCTTTCGGAATCACTGGTTTTCAAGACCAGCTCCTTAAACCACTCGGACACCTCTCCATCTATGAGCTCTACTACTTTATTTAAATAAACATTCCGCCCAGTATCAAAACACTGCCTACAGAATGTATATATCTTATAAATTGGTGACCCATCGGAGACTCGAACCCCGGACACCTTGATTAAAAGTCAAGTGCTCTGCCGACTGAGCTAATGGGTCATATATATCCTATACAATTAAAAATGGCGAGCCCACAGGGATTCGAACCCCGGACACACGGCTTAGAAGGCCGTTGCTCTATCCAGCTGAGCTATGAGCCCACATCACAAAAGTACATGGAGCGGGTGATGAGAATCGAACTCACGCCATCAGCTTGGAAGGCTGAGGTTCTACCATTGAACTACACCCGCATGATTTGGAGCGGAAGACGAGATTCGAACTCGCGACCCTCGCCTTGGCAAGGCGATGCTCTACCCCTGAGCCACTTCCGCATATTTTATTGGTCGAGGGTGGTGGATTCGAACCACCGAAAGCTCAGCTAACGGATTTACAGTCCGCCCCCTTTGGCCACTCGGGAAACCCTCGAAAATTTTATATTGGCAACGAGCCCTTTCGGGTTCGATTCCCTTCTTATTTCTTATAGTTTGGAGCTGGTGGAGGGAATTTGCAGTTGCTCCGCATCTGCCGTTCTACGCTTCCTTTTCAATCAGCTTGAACCTCTCGCTACTCAAAAGTCATTTAGACTTTCTCGTTTACGCTCGAGCCCTTTCGGGTTCGATTCCCTTCTTATTTCTTATAGTTTGGAGCTGGTGGAGGGAATTTGCAGTTGCTCCGCATCTGCCGTTCTGCGCTTCCTTTTCAATCAGCTTGAACCTCTCGCTACTCAAAAGTCATTTAGACTTTCTCGTTTACGCTCGAGCCCTTTCGGGTTCGATTCCCTTCTTATTCTTATAGTTTGGAGCTGGTGGAGGGAATCGAACCCCCAACCTGCTGATTACAAATCAGCTGCTCTACCGTTGAGCCACACCAGCGCGCTTTGTATCTTCAATAAAATTGGCGACCTGGATCGGGCTCGAACCGACGACCTCCAGCGTGACAGGCTGGCATTCTAACCAACTGAACTACCAGGCCATTTGTAATTTGGTGGGCGTTATAGGGCTCGAACCTATGACCCTCTGCTTGTAAGGCAGATGCTCTCCCAGCTGAGCTAAACGCCCAAATCACTTGCTGTTCTAGTGTTTTATCTACTTGACACAGTTATTTATGTTACACTATTTGTCATTGTTTGTCAATACTTTTATTTGACCGACAAAATCGCTTTTTCATTTTATAAATGGCTCCAAGGGTGGGGCTCGAACCCACAGCCTATCGGTTAACAGCCGAGTGCTCCACCATTGAGCTACCTTGGAACAATTCTGCTCGTGCGACCACACGCATTAGCGACGATATTTATCTTAGCATAGCACCTTTAATATGTCAAACACTTTTTTACAATTTCTTTTATTTTTTATTCGTTTTTCTGGAAATCCTTACAAATTCAATTATTTGAAAAAATCGCAAACTGGAACCCGAATTTGTTCCATCCGCTCTTCCCGTAAAATTCCTGTCCCACTAGTCAGGTTTGCTATAATTTGTTTCAAATTCTCTTTCTTTTCCGGTTCCGCGGACAAAATAACTTGAACTGAATCCTCATAAATTATTTGATTTATGCTAAATTCGCCGGCTTGAGACAGATTCTGTAATTTATTTAAGTATGTATACTCTAAGTTCACCACCGCCACATACATGTCCTTTACGGCACAGATCCCTGCCTCCTGTAAGGCCAGCTTCACCGAACTCGTATAAGCTCTTACCAGACCGCCTGTCCCCAATTTAATTCCACCAAAATATCGAGTGACCACCACCGCCAGATTGGTAAGCCCTTCCCGTACGAGCATCTGAACAATAGGCGCACCGGAGGTCCCCTGAGGCTCTCCGTCATCGCTTGCCCATTGAATCTGATACTTGTCTCCTATGACCATGGCGGGTACGTTATGTGTGGCATCCTTATGCTTTATCTTGATTTCAGAAATAAAGGCTTCTGCCTCTTCTCTCGTTTCCACGGGGCAAACATAGGCTATAAATCTTGACTTATCAATCGTTTGCTCCGCATATTCCAATTTTTGCACGGTATTATATCGTATCATACTCTTTTAACCTATTATAATCTGCCTGCGCCAATTCTACCTCAAATGCGGTGCCGGATTCGACATATTCTGTGGACAGGACTCTGGCATTTTCACAAAGATAAGAAGAAATGTCTCCCCTGTCATAGGGAATAAGCAATTTCGCTGTAACTCGATCCGAAAACAGTTTCGTTTTGATCACATTTATAATCTGGTCAAAATTGTCCCCCCGTTTTGCCGAAATACAGATATATTCTTCCTCTGTGACAGGCATTGCTTCATTTTCCAGTAAATCTATTTTATTATACACCAGCACTCTCTCTTTATTCCCTGCTCCAATTTCCCTTAGGACCTTATTTGTCACATCAATATGGAACTCATTTGCCGCATAAGAAGCATCCACCACATGCAGAAGTAGATCCGCATAGGTCACTTCTTCCAAAGTGGCTTTAAAAGCATTGACCAGAGAATGGGGCAGTTTACTGACAAAGCCGACCGTATCAATTAAGATAAATTCATCGTTGGTATCCAGCTTAATGTTCCTTTGTGACGTATCCAGCGTAGCAAAAAGCATGTCCTTCTCTAAAACCGCCTTTTCTTCTCTGTATACACTCTCCAAAAGCCTGTTCATAATAGCGGACTTTCCTGCATTGGTATAGCCTACAAGAGCCACGATAGGCAGGCCTGCCTTTACTCTTTTTGCCCGCTGAACATTTCGGTTTCCCTTTATTTCAACAAGCTCTGCTTTGATATCGTCCATCCTTCGCTGAACGTGTCTCCTGTCCGTTTCCAGCTTTTTTTCTCCCGGGCCTCTTGTTCCAATTCCGCCTCCCAGTCTTGACAAGCTTTTTCCAAAGCCCAGCAGTCGCGGCATCCTGTATTGAAGCTGAGCCAACTCAACTTGCAGCTTTCCCTCCCGGGATACAGCCCTTGCCGCAAAAATATCCAAAATTAATATGGTTCTGTCAATAACCCGGATTCCAACCGTATCCTCCAAATTTCTAAGCTGCATTCCGGAAAGCTCATCGTTAAAGATCACCATATCGGCTTCCATGTTTCTGCACAGTTCAGCCAGTTCTTCTACCTTTCCTTTTCCGATAAAGGTGGCACCGTTGGGTCTTTCCAAGCTTTGAACCATCGTCCCGAGCACCTCTACTTCCGCGGCCTCTGCCAGCCCCTCCAGCTCTTCCATAGAATAGCTGATATCCTCCTTGAGCTGAAGCCCGACCAGGATGGCTTTATATTCTTCGTTTTGTATGACATCATTATTTTCACTAAATCTTAACATAATTGTATTTTACCACACCTTTTCTTCCATTACCCATTAATTCCCCGAATTCATGCCGTCCAACAGATCTTCTTTCGGTACATTGACATAGCTGTTCGGTACTTTCCCCAGTATGACAGCCTCGGAAACCAGAACCACATTATGTATTTCCAACGTATTAGACGAAAAAGGGGACATAATTCTGACCTTACTGGTCAAAGACAAATACACCTTATATTTTGTCTGGTTAATTCCCTGAGACTCAAATTCACTTAAGAACTCTATATTTGCCACACTGATAGGTAAAACCTTCATATTGACATTAATATCTGCCTGCGACATCAATTGACTGCCTAGAATCGTTCCTAAAGGTACCTTTATTACCGTAGGCTTCATATCTCGATATCTCTGTTTTATTTCTTTACCAAGCTCTGCTGCCAAAATGTTCATAGCCACGGTATTGGACTGTACTAACTCTATGCTTCCCTCCTTATCCGTATTTATGATAAGCAAATCTTCCAGCTTCGTAGCTTCCTTAAAGAATTGTTTACAGGTGGCTTCATTGATGGCATATGTGACCATTTCCTTTGCTTTTATAGCGGCTAGAGAGTCTATGGAAGGCCGTACCACTTTCACCATTTTCCATCCGATCAAGCTTGCCAGCATTGTAATTATTATAATAGCAATCAGAACTTTTATCCATCTGCTTTTTTTAGTTTCACAAGCTTTAAACCGTTTAGTAGTCCATAGCCCCAGCATAAAAACACCCCCGAACAGATATATCATTATATGCTGAACGGGGGCAGACCGTGTCAAATTAATTGGCTACATATCCAATTTTTCAAGTTCCTCATAGAATTTAGGGTTTAAAATTTTAATATGGGTTCCTTTCATCCCAAGAGAACGGGACTCAATAACACCCGCACTTTCTAACTTGCGAAGGGCGTTCACAATAACAGATCGGGTGATGCCGGATCTGTCCGCGATCTTACTGGCGACCAGCAGACCTTCATTTCCGTTCAGTTCGGCAAAAATCTGCTGCACGGCTTCTATTTCGGAATACGATAAAGTACCGATAGCCATTTGAACGATAGACCGCATTCTTTCTTCTTCTTCAAACTCTAAAGTTTTTCTTCTCTGTATCTCAAGACCCACTACGGTAGCGCCGTATTCGCCCAGCACTAAATCTTCATTGCTGAATTCGGGCTCGTATCTTGTGCAGATCAGGGTGCCCCATCTCTGTCCGCCTCCTAAAATAGGGATGATCGTGTGCAGCTTGTCATACGTATCATAATCATATTTAAAAATCTCAAGTGCATCCTCCGCTTTCAGATTAGCTTCCGTAGAAGTAACCTTCAATAAGGCTTCATTGTATTCGTTCGGAAACTTTTCAATGCCTGTTTCAGGATCTGTAATGGTCGAACTATCCGATTTAATTTTATAGTGTACACCGATTACTTTACCTCTCAGATTTGCAATATATACATTCGCATCCATCATATCACTCAATATATTACAAAGCTCATCAAAAGAAAAGGCTCCTGTCGCACTCTCTTGCAGAACCCAATTCAGTTTTCTGATTTTACTTAAAAGATCTTTTCCCATAACTATCTTTTTCTCCTTTATTTATAATTCAAGACTAATTTGTCCTATTTCCCACGTTAATATATATTATCTCTTTTTTTAAAAACAATCAAGCTATTATTTTGATTTTTCTAAAAACTTTTTATTTTGCAAACAATTACGCTAAAATTTGTCACTTTTTACGAAAAAACAGATTGGTAATACCAAATATATACCAATCTGCTCATTTTTGTCAAGATTAAAGAATAAACTTGTCTATATCATCTTCGTGTATCTTTTCTACAAATTTTTCTTTTACGTATGCCCGGTCTATGATGATTTCCTCTTGCTCCATCTCAGGAATGTTAAAAGAAATATCCTCAAGGAGCTTCTCCATAATCGTGTGAAGCCTTCTGGCTCCAATGTTTTCAGTCTGTTCGTTCATAAGAAAAGCCATGGTGGCAATCTCTTCTACGGAATCCTCTGTAAACGTAATCTTTATGCCTTCTGTTTCCAGCAGCATTTTGTGCTGTTTCAATAAAGCATTTTTCGGAATGGTAAGAATCTTAACAAAGGAATCCTTTGTCAGATTCTCCAATTCAACCCGGATTGGAAATCTTCCCTGCAATTCAGGAATCAGATCCGTAGGCTTAGACGTATGGAAGGCTCCCGCTCCGATAAACAGTACATGATCGGTTTTCACCGGTCCGTATTTCGTATTCACAACGCTGCCTTCTACGATTGGAAGGATATCTCTTTGAACACCTTCTCTGGAAACATCAGCCCCGGATCGATAGCTGGAACCGGATGCGATTTTATCAATTTCATCGATGAAGATAATCCCGTTCTGTTCCGCAATTTCCAAAGCTTCTTCTGTTACCTGATCCATATCAATTAAATTTTGGGCTTCCTGTTCCCTCAAAATTTTTCTTGCGTCCTTTACTCGAACTTTTTTCTTCTTCTTTTTCGGAGGCATCATATCACCGAAAATATTCCCGATAGCAATGCTCATGCCTTCATTTCCCATATCCAAGGTATTGCCTTTGGGTGTTTCATTCACCTGAATTTCAATATATTGTTCTTCCAGCATACCATCCCGGAGCTGCTGTCTCACCTGTTCTCTGGCAAGCTCAACATCGCTTTTGTCGGCATTGTCTGCGTCTTTATCCTCCTGTTCAAGCTGCGGTCTCTGCGTCTGCTGATATCCGCCGCCCAAAATGAAGTCAAAAGGTGTTTTCAAGTTACTTGCACCGGAAGCTGCTGTCTTCTTTTTCCCCGGAATGATTGCTTCAATAATCTTTTCTTCCGCGATTTCTTCGGCTATGGAATATTTTTCTTGTAGCCGTTTCTGCTTGGTTATCCGAATGGAAGCTTCCACTAAATCCCTTACCATGGAATCTACGTCTCTTCCAACGTAACCGACTTCCGTAAATTTTGTAGCCTCTACCTTCACAAATGGCGCATCCATCAGCTTTGCCAGCCGTCTGGCAATCTCAGTCTTACCGCAGCCGGTAGGTCCGATCATCAAAATATTTTTCGGGATGATCTCCTCCTTCATTTCTTCAGGCAGAAGATTTCTTCTGTATCGGTTTCTCAGAGCAATAGCCACAGACTTCTTTGCTTCATCTTGTCCAATAATATATTTATCAAGTTCCGCCACGATCTGTTTTGGCGTCATATTGTATAATTCTCCCATTTTTTAATACCTCCTACAGTTTTTCAACAGAAATGTTATCGTTCGTATAAACGCAAATAGAAGATGCTATTTTTAAGGATTCTCTGACAATCTGTTCGGCATCCATTTCTGTGTGGTTAAACAGCGCATTTGCCGCGGCATACGCATAATTCCCACCCGATCCGATTGCTACAAAATCCTCGTCGGGTTCGATTACTTCACCGTTTCCGGAAATCAAGAGCATATTTTCTTTATCGGCAGCAATCATTAAAGCCTCCAGATTTCTCATGCCTTTGTCGGATCTCCACATCTGCGCCAGAGCAACTGCTGCTTTCTTCAAGTTTCCTGAATGTTCTTCCAATTTTTTCTCAAATTTTTCCGTCAGCGAAAAGGCATCTGAAACAGAACCGGCAAACCCTGTTACTACTGAGTTCTTATAAATTTTCTTAACTTTTTTTGCTTTATGCTTCATGATGGCCGTCTCACCCATGGTAACTTGTCCGTCTCCCCCGATACAAATGTCGTTTTCCCCTCTTCTTACTGCTACTATAGTAGTTGCATGAAATTCTATCATCTAACATTACCTCTCTTTCACATATTTATTCTTTATACCCACATTCGCTGTTTGAACACGCTAAAGAACTGTTTTTTGTTTTTTTCTCCACTAATACGGAACCGCATTCCGGACACTTTTTGTTCGTCGGCTTGTTCCAAAAAACTTGATTGCACTCCGGATATCCGCTGCATCCATAAAACATTCTGCCGTTTTTTCCCCTTCTCGCTACAATGTCTTTGCCACATTTTGGACATTTGGCATCGATCTTTGTAACAATCGGTTTTGTATTCTTGCACTCCGGATACCCGGTACAAGCTATAAAATCACCAAATCTTCCGCTTTTTTTAGCCATAGGCCTGCCACATAGCTCGCATAATTCTCCCGTCAGCTCATCTTCCAATTTGACTTTTTCTATCTCTTTATCCGCAATATCCAGTTCCACTTTCAGAACCTCATAAAAATCACTGACAATATTTTTCCAATTCAGATTTTTTACCTCAATATCATCCAGACGATCCTCCAGCTCTGCGGTAAAACCTACATCGACAATCTCTTTAAAATATTTTTCCATCAGTTCGGTGACAATAAAACCTAAATCGGTCGGAAGCAGAGATTTCTTTTCTCTGGACACATATTTTCTGTCCATAAGCGTAGCTATGATCGGTGAATAGGTGCTCGGTCTTCCGATATTTTTTTCTTCCAGATCTTTTACCAAGCTTGCTTCCGTATATCTTGCAGGGGGCTGCGTAAAGTTTTGATCGCATTGCAAATCAAGCAGATTCAGTTTATGTCCCACTTGAAGCTCCGGCAGCATCTTTTCATCCTTTTCTTCACCCGCCTCCTGATATACCTTTAAATATCCGTCAAATTTAAGCTTTGAGCCGTTGGCTTTTAGCGTATAATCCCCATTTTCTATTTCAACAGCCATCGAGTCATACACTGCCGCAGACATCTGGCTTGCCATAAATCTGGACCAGATCAATTTATACAGGTTGTATTGATCCTTTGTCAAGGATTCCTTGATTTCATCCGGAACTAAATCCATATAGCTGGGACGGATCGCTTCATGTGCATCCTGCACATCCTTTTTCTTATTTGAAAAAATATTATTGGCATGATACGGGTTTCCATATCTCTCCAGAATAAATTCCTTTGCCGCAGTCTTTGCTTCTTCGGAAATTCTTACGGAATCTGTTCTGATGTAAGTTACCAGACCGATGGTACCATGCCCTTTGACTTCTACACCCTCGTATAACTGCTGGGCAACCATCATGGTCTTTTTTGTGGAAAAGCCCAGCTTATTTGCAGCATCCTGCTGCAGACTGCTGGTCGTAAAAGGAGCATACGCTCTCTTCTTTCTTTCTTTCTTTTCAACTTTTTTAACAAAAAAATCATGTTTTTTTAATGCGTCAACAACAATATCAGCAGTTTCCTTATTTTCAACCGTAATTTTTTTGCCCATATATTCGATCAATCTGGCAATAAACTTTTTTTTCTCAGCAGATTTTCCTTTTTCTTCTAAACCCTCTGACAACATAGCCGCAATATTCCAGTACTCTTCCGGCTTAAAGTCTTTAATCCGGTTTTCTCTGTCACAGATCAATTTAAGAGCGGCCGATTGTACGCGTCCCGCACTCAGTCCCCGCCTTATTTTTCTCCATAAAAGCGGACTGATCTCATATCCCACCAGCCTGTCTAATACTCGTCTGGCCTGCTGGGCATCTACTAATTTTGTATCGATGTTTCTCGGATTTTTTACTGCAGTCTGAATGGCATTTTTAGTGATTTCATTAAAAACGATTCTGCAGGCTTTTGTAGGATCAATTCCCAAAAGATGAGCAATATGCCAGGAAATAGCTTCTCCTTCACGGTCCGGGTCAGTTGCCAGATAAATTTTGTCGGCATTTTTGGCTTCCCGCCTCATAGCTTTGATTACATCACCTTTTCCCCTTATAGCTATGTACTGAGGTTCAAAGTTATTTTCTAAGTCAATGCCCAATTTACTCTTTGGCAGATCTCTGACATGACCAACCGAAGCAATCACCTTGTATTTACTTCCCAAAAATTTTCCTATTGTTTTTGCTTTAGATGGAGATTCCACAATCACCAAATTTTTAGAGCTTGCCATATATTAATCCTCCTAAGGGAACTCTTCTCTACTAATGAATTTTATTATCTCTATACAAAAACTGATTATATTTCTATTTTCATCAGTTTGCAATAAAAATTTTACCGAGGGCCGAATAAACGACCCCCTTCATTTCTAAAATCGTAAGGATCGCATTCACATCAGAAACCTTCATATTTACCTCTCTGCACAGGTAATCTGCTGACACTTCACCCTCCCGCTGAATAATTTTCACCAGGGTCTGTTCTTCTCTTCCAAGTTGTCTTATAATATTTGCTGTATTTTTTTTATTTATTCCTAAAATATCAAAGATATCATCAATTAATGCCAATGGATAAGCACCGTCTTGAATAAGCTTATTCGTTCCTATCGAACCAAAACTGTTTATATTTCCCGGAACTGAAAAAACATTCCTGCCCTGCTCCGCCGCTCTTTCTGCGGTAATCAGCGAACCGCTGGAAACGCCTGCCTCTACCACTACCGTAGCCATGGATAACCCGCTTATAATCCGGTTTCTGTGCGGAAACGTAAATTTGCTTCCGGGGTATCCGGGAGGATATTCGGATAGTAAAAGACCTTTTTCCACAATTTCATCCCGTAAAGCCCGGTTAAAAGCCGGAAAACAAATGTCGATTCCGCATCCCAGCACCGCAATCGTGTTCCCGTTTACGGAAAGAGCTCCCTTATGGCTCATGGAATCAATCCCTGCCGCCATACCGCTGACGGTGACCACGTCATTGTCAGCCAGGCGCTTTCCGATTTCATGTGCCGCCCATTTTCCATAAGCAGACGCCTTTCTTGATCCCACCACCGATACCGATGAACAGGAGGCAAGTTCAAGATTTCCGATATAATAAAGCCGCTCCGGCGGATCCTTTATCTCTCTTAACAGGATGGGGTATTTTTCAGAATTCTTCTCGACTGTTTTAATATCCTTTGTTATATCCATATTTATTCACCAAATTCTTTTGTATTCCGATCCGGTACGCGATAGCTCAATGCTTCTGCTACGTGAACCGGCTGGATGTTCTCACTGTTTTCCAAATCTGCAATGGTGCGGGATATTTTAATGACCCTGCTGTAGGCTCTGGCACTTAAAGATAATGTTTTAAAAGCAGATTTCATCAGTTCTTCACTCTTCTCATCCAGTTTACAATACTGTTTCATTAAAGAAGAGGTAAGCTGCGCATTGAATAAAATCGAATGTTTTCTGTACCTCTCCAGCTGCCTTTCCCGAGCCTTCTCTACTTCTCTTCGCATGTCGGAAGAACTGATAAAGGAGGCTTTTTCCTTTTGAGATAAATCCGTATAGTTTACAGGAAGTACCGGAACGTGTAAATCGATTCGATCCAATAACGGCCCTGAAATTTTACTTTTATAGCGATGAATCTGAGACTGTGAACAGGTGCAAGGATGCATCCGGCTTCCCAAATATCCGCAGGGGCAGGGATTACTGGCTGCTACCAGCATGACCTGACACGGAAAACTGAAATTTCCTCCTGATCTGGCTATCGTCACCCAACTATCCTCTAAGGGCTGTCGGAGCATTTCTAAAACATTTTTATTGAACTCAGGAAATTCATCCAAAAATAGAACGCCCAGATGAGCCAAAGACAATTCTCCCGGCATAGGCTTGTTCCCGCCTCCTATCAGGGCTGCTCCTGTCACAGTATGGTGAGGGGCACGAAAAGGCCGGTCCGTTATCATGGGCAAAGCTTTTGACAGCCTGCCTCCGATACTGTATATTTTTGTCACCTCCAGACACTCCTCGTAGGTCATTTCCGGCATGACTGTGGGAATCCGCTTCGCGATCATGGACTTTCCGGATCCCGGCGGTCCCATTAAAAGCATGCCGTGACCACCGGCACAGCAGATCATAACAGCCCGTTTTACTTGTTCTTGTCCTGCCACATCCGAGTAATCCAGGACATGGTTTCTTTCTTTTTTATTGTATCCCATTTCATTCCTTTTCCTGTACAGGAAAATCTCTTTTGTCCTGTCAAAATGTTCCACCAACATATTCAGATTTTCTGCGGGATATAGCTCCACTCCTTTTACCGGAGAGGCTTCCGCCGCATTATCTGCCGGCAGGATAATTTTATGGATTCCGCATTTTTTCAGACCAATAACTAATGGCAGGGCACCGTCTACTCTATGTATACAGCCTGTTAAAGACAGCTCCCCTATAAACGCATAGTCTTTTACGGCATATTCCTTGATGACGCCTATGGAAACCAAAAGTCCTACAGCAATAGGCAGATCAAAATGGCTTCCTTCTTTTTTAGTATTGGCCGGGGATAAATTCACTGTAATTCTTTTAGCCGGGAACATATAACCCGAATTTATAATGGCACTTCGAATCCGCTCTTTTGCTTCTCGCACGGTTATATCCGGCAACCCTACCATGGCAAGAAACGGAAGACCCGGAGCCAGATCCGTCTCCACTGAAACCAACTGAGATTCTAATCCGTGGAGCGTACCCGTATATACTGTTGACAGCATGGCAATCCCCCCTTAAAATGCATTTTCCGTATGACGGATATAGGCTTTTTCACCCTGATACAAAATTTCCACCACGTCAATCCTTCTGTTGATATTTCCTATCTTGTTTTTCATCACATAAAAGGCGGCAACTTTTCGGATATGAAGCTTTTTTGTTTTAGTAACCGCTTCACAGGGCAGCCCATAATTCAGGCTCCTTCTGGTTTTGACCTCTACAAAAACCAAAGTTCGGTCAATGCATGCGATAATATCGATTTCCCCCATTTTACATCTAAAATTGCGTTCCAGCACCTGATAGCCTTTGTTTTGCAAATAGTTAGCGGCAACTTCCTCTCCTTGTAATCCCAAACTCATTTCTTATTCCTCCTGTTTTCACGTTATTTTTACTATATTTTATATTTATTGTAATAATTTGTCAATTAAATTTAAAAAGTGAAGGAACGAAATCAAAAAATCCGACGCCATAAACGACAAAAAAAATCCGACACGCTATGTATCGGATTCAACTGAAAATCAGGCTATTTCAGTGCAAGCTTTTTTATGGCAGCTGCCACACCATCTTCATCATTTGTAGAGGTTATGTATTTTGCCATTCTTTTAATGGATTCCTTGGCATTTCCCATAGCCACCGGCATTCCCGCGACTCTCATCATCTCTTCGTCGTTGGGGCTGTCTCCGCAGGCCATAATATGTTCTGTATGAACACCCAATTTACCGCACAGTTCCCTTAGGGCGGAAGCCTTATTGGTGGTTGCCCCTCCAATCTCAATGTTATGCTCTGAGGAACTGGTCACCGTAATATTAGGGAACCTGATCAATTTTTCTCCCATTCTTCTCCGATCCTGCTGATTGGAAAAATTAATATTGATGTTTTCGATATGTTCTTTATTGCTTATCATCAAATTCAACACATCGGTAAAGGGCTGTCTCGTTCTTTTTACATAATTCATATGGTGTTCCGACATGCCCACCGCCTCCAGATTTTCAAAGAAATATTTTTCTACATAAGCCTTTCCCTTTATAAAAACCTCTATCATGAAATCCTGTTTCTTTAACAGCAAATATAATTGTTCAAGAACTTGAGGATCAATACAGTCCTCATATATCAATTCCTCGCTTCTCAAATCCGTGATAGCAGCCCCATTAGAAGTAATGGCATATTCAATGCCCGGAAGGCTCACCACTTCCTCCGGCAGAGAGCAGCGGGCTCTCCCGGTAGCGATGACTACATGAATCCCGCTTTCAGCCGCTTTATTCAGGGTTTCTTCCGTTGTGGAGGTCAGCTTTCCCTGACTGTTCAGAGTAGTTCCGTCCAGATCCAGTGCAATCAGTTTAATCATCATACATCACCCTATTATATCTAAAAATTCCCGGTTATATTTTCTTACAAATTTCATATTGCACGAATCTCCATGTCCCGGATAAATCTGAATATCATTTTCCCATTTATTTACAACATTCTTTATAGATTCCTTCATTTTATGCTCCGAACCATCTTTCAAATCCGTTCTGCCCAGATCCACGTTAAATATCGTATCGCCGGTAAAGACCAGCCGGCTCTTTTCCGAATAAAAACAAACGCCTCCCTCCGTATGCCCCGGAGTATGGAGGACCATAATTTCTTCCCCGTCCAGATCCAGCTTCATGCCATGCTCCAGAACCGTATCCACATGAGCCTTATACATATCCAAATCGCCCCAATGCATATATACAGGGCACCCTTCAAGCTCTCTCAAACGTTCTACAGCCCCGGTATGATCATAGTGATGATGGGTCAATAAGATTCCCTTTGTTTTTAAATGAAGTTCCTTAATCTGTTTTACAAATTGATCGGCATTATAGCCGGGGTCTATTACAAAGCAGCTTCCGCCTTCTCTTTGAAAGAGAATATATCCGTTGCTTTCCAAATTCCCGCCGACAATTCTTTTTATTTTCATACTTATACCTCTTTCTATGCATACTAATACTGAAAACACCTTTAATTTTAGACTATTTTAATGGTTCTTGCAAATAAATGTTGCCAAAATAAAAAGAAGTGATACAATAGTTCTTACTACTGTGCAAGCAGTAGTACTTTATATGCCATAAGCAGCTTGATTATTCAAGTTAGAATAGATAAAAAAAGAGGAAACCAAATGAAAATAGCTATAGCTGGTGCAGGGAAATTGGGTCTGAAAATTGCCGAATCCCTGCTGGTAGGGAATCATTCCATCACCATTATTGATAAGGATGAAGAAATAACACGTAAATTAAACAGCCATATGGATATATTGACCGTTACTGCAAATGCAAAACAGATCAGCATTTTACAGGAGCTGAATATCGATACATATGATTATTTTCTTGCTGCCACAGACCGGGACGAGAAAAATATCGTAATCGCCAGTTTTGCAAAAAAACTGGGCTGTCCAAAGGTGATCGCAAGAGTCCGGGATCCGGAACATATGAACCAGCTGGATTTTATCAAGGAAACCATGGGCATTGATTATATCGTGAATCCGGATCTTGCCATTACGCTGGAGATTTATAAGTATCTCGTAGAGAAATATACTCTCAGCAACGGTATTTTTTCAAGCGGAAAAGTTTCCCTGCTGGAATTTCCGGTAAAAAAAATGCCTCAAATTATCGGAACATCTATGAGCGACATGGGAAAGCTTTTTCCGGGCATGCTCATGGTCGCCATATCCAGAAGCGGAAAAGTCATTATTCCCCATGGGAACACGGCCATTCAAAAAGGGGACGGACTGTATATTATCGGAGAAAGGCAGCCTATCCAGAAGCTGGCGTCCAAGGTACATGAAAAAGGCAAATATACCAATCTGCAAAAAGTCATGATTATCGGAGGCGGTAAAACTGGGCTTTATCTGGCTCAAAAGCTTTCGGATTTTGGTATCAGTGTAAAAATTATTGAGCGGAATAAATCCCGCTGCCATTACCTGTCGACCCATCTGGACGATGTCATGATCCTTCACGGGGATGCGACCGATATCAATCTTCTGGAAGAGGAAAATCTGAATGATATGGATGCTGTGGTTACAGCTACCGGTTTTGACGAAGAAAACCTTCTGCTTGCACTGACAGCCAAGCAGCACAATATCGAAGATGTCATCGCAAAGGTCAGCCGGGAAAGCTACATCGGACTCATTGAAAAGATGGGTATTGATATGGCGCTAAATCCGTTAAATATTACGTCGGCAAGTATTTTGAGATTCATTCAGGGATCCAAACGGGTGCTTTCCTCTCAGCTCATTCAAGGGCAGGCAGAAATCATGGAAATTATTGCCAGCAAACAGATGGCTCTTATCGGCATTCCGATAAAAAATTTAAAGCTTCCGGAGGGCGTTATTATTGCTGCCATTCACCGGGGAATTCAGGTGGTTATTCCTACGGGGGAGACGAGGATTCAGGAAGATGATAAAGTCATCATTCTTTGCCTTTTATCGGAGCTCCCGGATTTGGAAAAGTTTTTAAGCAGCACCAGAATAGGATTTTTAAGCAGGAGATAATTTCTTATGAATTTAAATATGAAAGCATTTATCAGAGCCTTAGGAGTTCTTATGATGATTATGGGGGCAACCATGGTATTGCCCCTTATTGTTTCTGTGATGTATCATGAATCCCACACGGCTTTATCCTTTATAGGCACCATTATCCCCACATCTGCCATTGGATTGATCCTGTACCGTAAAGTGATTCCTGCCCAAAACGCTATGACCGTTCGCGACGGCTATCTTACGGTATCCGTCTGCTGGATACTGGCATCGCTTATAAGCGCGATACCCTTTGTGTTATCCGGAGCTATTCCAAATATTTTTGATGCATTTTTTGAATGCTCTTCCAGCTTGACCACTACCGGAGCCTCTGCGTTATCCGATGTAGAAAGCCTGCCCCAGGGCATCCTTTTCTGGCGTGCTTTTACCAACTGGCTTGGGGGGATGGGCATTTTGGTCTTTGCGGCTGCCGTTCTTCCTTCTCTGGGAATCAACGCCAACATTCTCGCTGCTACAGAAGCCCCGGGTCCTACTATGGACAAAATCAAGCCAAAGATTTCGGACTCCGCCAAAAACCTGTACATTATTTATACCATATTTACGGTGGCAGAAATCATACTCCTGATGCTGGCGGGTATGAATATTTTCGACGCGGCCACCCACACTTTTGGTTCTGTGGGTACCGGCGGTTTCTCAAACTATAACAACAGCATCGCACATTTTAACAGCGCTCCCATAGAAATGATCATAACGGCTTTTATGATCTTATCCGGTGTAAATTTTAATCTGTATTTTTACAGCTTTAAACGGCAGGGCGGTATCCGCAATCTTCTTGCAGATGAAGAATTCAAGGTGTATATCATCATTATCGCTGTAGTTTCGGCTCTGATCAGTGTCAATCTGTGGCTCTCCCACACTTACCAAAGCTGGGGACAAGCCTTTCGGTTTTCCATCTTTCAAACGGCATCCATATTGACGACGACAGGCTCTGTATCAGCTGATTATGATTTTTGGCCCACTTTCAGCAAAATGCTGATTTTTACCCTTATGTTCATCGGAGGCTGTTCCTCTTCAACGGCAGGCGGAGTCAAGGTGGTCCGGTTTTTGGTGATCTTCAAGCTGATCATCAGAAGCATTCAAGTGAGATTGCATCCCAACGCCATTATTTCCATAAAGATCAACGATAAAAAACTGAGCATTGACACGGTGTCTGAAATCGCCAATTTTATGTTTCTTCATATATTAGTGGTGGCGGTCTCCACACTCATAGTAAGCTTGGACGGATACGATATCATAACGAATTTCAGCGCCGTTCTGACCTGTATCGGCAATATAGGCCCCGGATTTAATCTGGTGGGGCCTTCCATGAATTTCAGCATTTTTTCAAATGCCGTAAAATTCTTATTGTCCTTTGTGATGCTTGCCGGGCGTCTTGAGCTTTATGCTTTTATTGTACTTTTTATGCCTAGATTCTGGCAGCAGAACAAATAGAGAGGTTTTATTATGTCGTTTAACTATCGCATGATTTTAAAATTTATCAGCATTATACCGATCATTATGGGGCTTTCTATGCTCGTACCTGCCGTTACCGCTTTATATTACGGGGAGTGGGAGGAATTTAAGGTATTCATGGCATTGGCTGTCACAATGGTTTTTATTGCTTATGCAGTCTTTTATTTTTTGCGTTCGGCAAGGGGAATTATACGAATGCGGGACGGATATCTGATCGTTTTCACAGGCGGACTCACTGCCTGCCTGTTGGGTGCGCTCCCGTATCTGGCCTGCGATCACACGATCTCCGTTATTGATTGCCTCTTTGAATCCATATCCTCTTTGACTACCACCGGCGCGACTCTTTTTGACTTGGGCGTCCTGCCCAAAAGTCTTCTTCTATGGAAAATGGTCTGCAACTGGCTGGGCGGCATAGGCTTTCTGATTCTGTGCGTCTCTGTCCTGCCGGCTTTTGGTATGGAGGGGAAAACCTTGGCTCAATCCGAGGTTCCCGGTCAGATTTTAGGCAAAATAACCAATCGGACCTCTGATTCAGCAAAATACCTCTATATTATATATATTGCGTTTACAGCAGCAGAATTTCTTCTTCTTTGGATGGGACCGATGAATATTTTTGACGCACTGGTCAACACGCTGAGCAGCGTAAGCACCAGCAGCTTAGGCGATATAAACCAGACCTTCTCCCATTACGGCAGCTTTTATAATGATGTAGTCATCGGAACCTTTACCTTACTGGCATCTTTAAATTTTACCCTGTATTTTCTTATAATCCACGGAAGCTGGAAAGCTGTTCTGACAAACATCGAACTGAGGACCTTTCTGTTTCTCATCGTTTTAGGCGCTGTTCTTGTCACGCTGAACCTGTACTGGACCAAGACCTACGACTTTACAGAATCCATCAGATACGGCGTATTTCAGGTGATTTCCATGGCCACCACCGCCGGCTTTTCCATTACGGGCTATGCTGATTGGCCGTCTTTCAGTTTGGTCATACTGACTATTCTGATGCTAATCGGCGGCTGTTCCTTTTCCACAGCCAGCGGAATAAAGGTCATCCGTTTTCTTGTCATGTGTAAATTGATTGCCAGAGGATTTACCAGAAGGATTCATCCCCGCTCCGTGGTTGCCGTAAAAGTCGGCAGTAATGCGGTGTCAGCCCTCAGAGTATCCTATACTACCGTGTTTATTATGGTCTATTTTATTTTAATCGTTTTTGCAAGTATTCTTTTGTCCCTGCAAAACCTGGATCTGCTGACTACGCTCTCCACCGCCATAGCTATGATTTCCAATGTAGGAATTGGCTTTGGCGATGTGGCTACGGGAAATTTCAGCATCTACTGTGAACCCTTGCGTCTGGTTTTATGTCTGCTCATGATTATCGGCAGATTGGAACTGTTCACGGTAATTACCTTATTCATGCCATCCTTTTGGCGGCCCGACAAGTATAGAAACTATTAATGGAAATGTGCTTTCCCATGGCATAAAAAAACAGAAAAAAAGCAAACTACTAAAGTAGTTTGCTTTTTGCATACTTTCCAGTCCATTTACTGTTTACGAAAGGAGTTTTTTTTATGTTGGTAAAAGACATTATGACCTCATGTGTCAGCTGTGTTCGGGCAGACAGTCCCATTTCACAAGTCGCAAAACAAATGAAACAGGAAAACATCGGCTCTATTCCCGTCTGCAATGATTCCGGCCGTGTCCTGGGAATTATTACAGACAGAGACATCGTCCTTCGGGCTGTTGCTGAAGGAAATCAGAATCTGAAAGCTCAGGATGTTATGTCGCAAAATATTACCTGTGCCACACCGAGCATGAATGCTCACGACGCTGCTCTGCTGCTCTCTAATCACCAGATCAGGCGATTACCTGTAGTATCTAACGACAGACTGGTAGGCATTGTCGCTTTAGGTGATATCGCACAAAAAAATATTTTAGTGGATGAAGCAGGAGATGCTCTCTCCGCTATATCAAAACCAAACGGCCTGAGTTGATCTCCCCGTTTTGAAGATTTGCAAGCCATCATAAATGTGGCTTGCAAATCTCATACATAAATTCAACAGCTTTATCTACCAGAAACTTTCAGTTTCCTCCTTATTTTTCCTCTGCCATCGCAAAATCGATCTCTCTGTCCTCTACATTCGCTCTTAATACCTGTATCTTTACCTTATCTCCCAACGTAAAAATTTTATTGGTCCGTTGGCCTATAAATCGATATTTAGCCTGCTCATAATCATAGTAGTCATCCTTCAAGCTTTCTATCCTGACCAGACCTTCTATGGTATTGGGCAGCTCCACATAAAAACCATATGTGGTAATTCCGCTGATCACACCTTCAAAGCACTCCCCGATATGGTATGACATATACTCCGTCTTTTTAAGCTTTTCCACTTCCCGTTCCAATTCTTGAGCATGCCGTTCTGCCTTTGAGGAAAGATCTGAGGCCATATCTGCTTTTTTCCGAAGCTGCTTGTTTCTTTTCTCACTTACACCGCCATCAATGATTTCTTTTATGATCCGGTGTATGATTAAATCCGGATAACGCCTGATAGGAGAAGTAAAATGACAATAATATTTAACGCCCAGTCCAAAATGGCCGTCACAGGAGACATCATAGAATGCCTTTTTCATAGACCGGAGCATAACCGTATTCACTACATTTTCATAAGACTGTCCCTTTACTTCTTTCAGTATGTCACTGAGAATTTTCGGATGAATATTTTCAGTATTGCCCTTTATGGCGATACCAAAACCTCTGACAAAATTTTTAAATTCATCCATTCGGTCCGGTGCAGGCTTTTCATGCACACGATAAACAAACGGAACCTCCATCCAATAGAAATGCTCAGCGATCGTCTCGTTGGCAATCAACATAAATTCTTCAATAATCTGATTTGCGATACGCCTTTCCGCCGTTTCCACCGTAACCGGAATGCCGGCATCATCCAGTGTGATATAGGCTTCGTCAAAATCAAAATCCAGACTTCCTCTCAGATCTCTCCTCTTATGAAGAATATCTGCCAGTTCTTTCATGGACAAAATGTCTTTATAGATATCGTCGTATTTGGAAATCAGATCTACCGCATTTTTTTCAAGCATATCCGAAACATCATCATAAACCATGCGGTGAGCCGAATGGATAATACTCTTAAAAATATCGTGGCGTACCACTTCTCCCGTAGAGTCTATTTCCATGGAAATAGAAAGAGTCAATCGGTCCACACCTTCATTCAGACTGCATATGCCATTGGAAAGAGCTTTTGGCAGCATAGGAATGACCTGATCTACCAGATAAACACTGGTCCCCCGCTTCAGAGCCTCCTTATCCATAGGTCCGTCCTCTGCCACATAGTGGCTTACATCGGCTATGTGTACTCCTAACAAATAGTTGCCGTTACTTAACTTTTCAATAGAAATGGCATCATCCAAATCTTTGGCGTCTGCCCCGTCTATGGTAATAATTTTCTTTTGTCTAAGATCTGTTCTTCCCTTGCGTTCTTCTTCCCTTATAGCCTCGAAGCCTTCTTCTCCTTGCTGCTTTACCTTAGAAACAGCCTTTGCCTCGGCATTTACTCTGCTTGGAAAGGTCTGGAATAAATTGTACTGTCTGATCAGCGCTTTAATGTCTCCTCCTGTTTCTCCAAACCGACTGATTATTTCAGTAATTTTTCCCTCTGCATTGTTTCCTTCTTCCGGATATTTCGTAATTTGCACAACTACCTTATCACCGGTCTCCGCATTTTTCCAATCGCTTTTTTTAACAAATACGTCCTCATTGGTAAAATGCTTATCATCCGGTACTACAAATCCAAACCGTTTATTTTTTTCGAAGGTTCCTACGATTTCTTTTACCCCGTGCGAAATGATTTTATCGATAACACCTTCTCTCGATCGGTTGTCCTTTTCTTTTGCAGACAAGACAACAGACACCAGATCACCGTTCATCGCTCCATTTAAATTTTTTCCCGCAATAAAAATATCCTGTTTTTCTTTTTCACTTTCAGGACTTTCCTCACTGGGTTCAGGCGTGACAAAGCCAAATCCTTTTTTATTCTTTAATAAGATTCCCTGCACCGTTTCTTCTTTTTTATGAGAACTGCTGCGCCTCTTTATAAACGGTACACCGGATTTTTGTTTTTCTTTTTTCTTTTTATCCATTATTATTTTACTCATATGTTCAGTATACCACAATTTCATTTTAAAAAGCATTTTTTATATGTAGGAAATACTGAAAACGGTATAGAGAAAAAATCCTTATTATCTCTTAAATATAAAGGATGGCAAACAGCCACCCTTTATCCTTTTATTGATTATAGATTATTATTGTTGTTATTATCCACAGCGCCGTCTGTTGTTACCAGATCTTTAGCCGCATCACCGGCATTATCCGCAGCATCTTTAATATCGTCACCAGCTTCATTTAAATTTTTATTTGCGTCGTCGTTTGTGCCATTTGTTGTGCCATTATCATCTGTTACGGTATTCGGTGTATTGGGATCTGTCGTTGTTCCGTCATCATTATTGCTGCATGCGGCAAAGACCATTAGAGCGATAACCAATAAAAGTCCCAGAAAAATTCGTCTTTTCTTCATTGCTTCAAACTCCTCTCTTTTTTCTCAGTCTTAGTATGGTCAAAATATAGTTTTTTACTCCTGCTAAAATATAAAATTCAAAACTAAATTCGCTAATTCCTGTTTTTTAATGTAATAATTTTAAAAAAATTTTTTACATTAAAAAAAGCAAAGCCCCATAACAAGACTTTGCTTCCATGCTGTATATATTTTTATTAAATGCGCCAAGAGGTTTTACACTTCAACGGTCCATCCCAGTTTATCTTCCACTTCGCCAATTTGAAGTCCATAAAGTTCATCGTAAAGTTTCTGGGATAATTCACCAATCTCCCCATTATTTATCGTAACCTTTTCACCCTTCCATGAAAGCTCTCCTACAGGCGATATAACCGCTGCTGTACCCGTTGCAAACATTTCAACCAGCTTTCCGGACTTTCCTGCTTCAAAAACTTCATCAATGGTCATTCTTCTTTCAGAAACCTTCATTCCCCACTGCTTTAAAAGATTTATAACAGAATCTCTTGTAATACCCGGCAGAATAGTTCCGGTAAGCGGTGCAGTGACAACTTCGTCTCCTATCTTAAAGAAAGCGTTAGAGGTCCCAATCTCTTCTACATATTTTCTTTCCACACCGTCCAGCCACAGAACCTGCTCATACCCGCTTTCATGGGCTTTCTCCTGAGACTTAAGGCTGGCGGCATAGTTCCCGCCTATTTTAGCGGCACCAGTCCCCCCCGGTGTAGCTCTTACAAATTCATTCTCTACATAAATCTTTGTCGGCGCCAGACCCCCTTCATAATAAGGTCCCACCGGACTTAAGATAATCATAAATAAGAAATGGTCTGCCGGTCTCACCCCTAGAAAAGGTTCATCAGCAATGATAAACGGACGCACGTATAGGGAAGTGCCTTTCTTACTTGGAATCCATTCTCTGTCAACGCCTACAACGGCTTTTATCGCTTCCACAAATAATTCTTCGTCTATGTGGGGAATACACATTCTTTCATTGGTGTTTGTCGTTCTCCTCGCGTTCATATCCGGTCTGAATAAAAGAACTCTTCCATCCTTTGATTTATATGCTTTCAAGCCTTCGAACATCTCCTGAGCATAATGAAAAACCGCAGCAGCAGGGTCGAGCTGAAGCGGAGCATAGGGTTGAATTCTTCCGTTATGCCAGCCTTGCTCCGGACTATACTCCATCATAAACATATGATCGGTAAAAATCTGTCCAAAACGCAAGGTATCCGGATCTGGTTTCTCTTTCGGATGCGTTGTTTTTATTACTGGAAAATTGTATTTCATGACTATCCTTCCTCTCTTGTCGCTATATATTTAAATCGTTTAGATTTGCTTTGTTCTTTACTATAATAATACTTATTTGTTGGATAGTCAATAATTTTTTGTTATTTTTAACAATATATTTTTATATTATTTGTTTTTAATTACAATTATAATTGTTTTATATCATAATAAAAGTGAGTATTTTTCAGATATTTTCAACATTTTTTTGTTATCTACAGCCATTGCGGGCAGAACTCTTCTGTCGTTCCGCACTAAAAATACCGCCTCTTTCGAAGCGGTATCCTAATCACCCTATAACCGATTAAATCAATCCACCTATCGCTGCAAATAAAGGGGAAAAGACAATAGCTACAATCGTCATGAATTTAATCAAAATATTAATGGACGGCCCGGCAGTATCTTTTAACGGGTCTCCCACCGTATCCCCTACAACTGCCGCCTTATGGATATCCGAACCCTTACCGCCGAAATGACCTTCCTCAATATACTTTTTCGCATTGTTCAATGCACTTCCGGCGTTGGCCATCATGATAGAAAGCAGGACGCCTGCCGGAAGAACTCCGACAAGCATGCCTCCCAAGGCTTCCGAGCCAAAAATAATGCCCACTGCCAGAGGAGCGATGATAGCCAGTAAACCCGGTGCTACCATTTCTTTTAGGGCAGCCTTAGCCGAAATATCCACACAGGTCGCATAATCTGGACTGGATATTCCCTCCATAATGCCCTTATCTGAACTGAACTGCCTTCGCACTTCTTCAATAATCAGATTGGCCGCCTTTCCTACAGAATTCATCGTCAGAGAAGTAAATAAGAAAGGAAGCATAGCACCGATAAAGATTCCGATAATGACCATTGGATCAAGCAAGCTGAGTTCTTTAATCCCTGAAACCTTTACATAGGATATGAACAAGGCAAGGGAAGTAAGTGCCGCAGATGCATTGGCAAATCCTTCTCCCACAGCCGCTGCTTTATTTCCTGCGGCATCTAACCTATCTGTGATTTTTCTGACTTCCTCAGGAAGTTCGCTCATTTCTGCAATCCCCCCGGCATTATCCGATACAGGTCCGTACACGGCCATTGCTACAGCCATTGCGGTCGTGGAAAGCATACCAACGGCAAAGAGCGCAATTCCATACAACCCGGCAAATTGAAATGCCGTATAAATTCCGGCTGCAATAAATAAAATCGGCCATACGGTAGACATCATACCGACGCCTAACCCTGAAATAATTGTAGTAGCCGCACCGGTTTTAGATTGTTCTGCAATGTTTTTCACATACCTGTAATCACCAGAGGTATATACTTCCGTAATCTTCTCTATTATCACCCCGCAAATCAGTCCTGCAACAATTGCAACCGCATACCTGCAGCTGCCCAACATGAGTCTTGAGACGAGAAAGGAAGCAATAAAAACTACCAGACTTGAAAGG
This sequence comes from Aminipila luticellarii, assembly GCF_004103735.1. Taxonomy (NCBI): domain Bacteria; kingdom Bacillati; phylum Bacillota; class Clostridia; order Peptostreptococcales; family Anaerovoracaceae; genus Aminipila; species Aminipila luticellarii. Next base: position 1,783,832 of record NZ_CP035281.1, read on the forward strand.
TATATTCCCATATTGAGAGCCTGTGAAGGATTTCCTCTTTCCTTGCTTCTCACGCCCATAATACCAATGAGGGAAGCAAAGATGCCTACAGCACCCATAACAAGCGGAAATAAAGCGGCTGCCGTTTCATTAAAGGCTCCATGAGAATTGGCCGCTGCCACTGCCGCCAGAATAATGGCTGCAATAATCGAGCTGACATAGGACTCGAAAAGATCCGAACCCATACCAATGACATCCCCCACATTATCTCCTACATTATCGGCTATAACCGCCGGATTTCTATAATCATTCTCCGGAATACCGACCTCTACTTTGCCCACCAGATCTGCACCCACGTCTGCAGCCTTCGTATAAATACCTCCGCCTACGCGTCCGAACAGCGCTATGGTAGATGCACCTAAGCCGAACCCCGTAATGCACTGCACTACTGTTGCCATCTCTAATGTAACAAAGATGGCACTTAATCCAAGAAGTCCCAATCCGGTTACACAAAGTCCCATCACAGAACCGGATCTGAAAGCAACCTTAAGCGCTTTGCTCATTCCCGATTCCAGTGCTGCGTTGGCTGTTCTCACATTACCCTTTGTGACAATGTTCATGCCGCAGTATCCGGCAAGCAGGGAAAGCAGAGCTCCAATTACATAAAGGATGCCGGAAATCCAGTTGATCAGAATTCCGATCAGCAAGGCGAGCACTACAAGTACGATAGTCATCGTCTTGTATTCCCGCTTCAGAAAGGTCATTGCTCCTTCTCTGATGTAGCCGGACACCTTCTTCATTCGTTCATTGCCTTCATGAACTCTGTTGATCCATGCTGTAAGGGCATAAGCAAATACCAGAGCAATAATTGCCGCAGCAATGGCCGTCAGAGCAAAAATACTCATAATACGTTCTCCCTCCTTAACAACATTTAAGAGGCGTCCCAGACACCTCTTAAAGCAAAATAATATATTCAATTTTCAGTCTATAATAAGGATCTTAACGATCAATTATTCAATAGTAACTAATGCTAACGAAACAACAATAAAACAAACGGCTGCCACTGTAGTAATTTTGTTCAAAATAGCTTCGTATCCCTTACTCTTCTTCTTGCCGAACAGCTGCTCCGCACCGCCTCCGATTGAACCGGACAGTCCTGCACTGTTTCCGGATTGCAACAAAATACTTGCAATCAAAACAATACTGGCAACTGCAAGCACGATCATAAGAAATGTTTTCATCTCTGCACCTCCTATACATGATTAACTTCTAAAGTCTACCACAAGTCCCCTAAAAAATCAAGGCTTTTTCCAGTCAAGCTGAAAAAAGCCTGTTTAATAATTTGCTCGACTACCCTCGCAAATTGTAGAACGCGGACATCCCGGCATACTGACCGGAGGTATCCAGCAGTTCTTCGATTCGAAGCAGCTGATTGTATTTTGCGATTCGGTCGGTTCTTGACAGGGAGCCTGTTTTTATTTGTCCCGCATTTAAACCTACTACGATATCGGCGATGGTCACATCCTCTGTTTCTCCGCTTCTATGGGAAACTACGGCCGTATACCCTGCTCTCTTAGCCATTTCAATGGCATCAAAGGTTTCGGTCAGCGTACCGATCTGGTTTACCTTAATCAGAATGGAGTTTGCTACGCCCTTCTTAATTCCATCCGCCAGCCTTTCCGTATTTGTTACGAACAGATCGTCGCCCACCAGCTGAATCTTTTTTCCGAGTTTATCTGTCAACAGCTTCCAGCCATCCCAGTCGTCTTCGGCAAGACCGTCCTCAATAGAAATAATCGGATATTTGGAAACAAGCATTTCATAATAAGCTACCATTTCCTCCGCTGTTCTGGTCACGCCTTCTCCTGTTAAGTTATAAGACTTTGTCTTTTCATCATAGAATTCACTTGCGGCGGCGTCCAATGCAAGCATAATATCCTTACCCGGTTCATATCCGGCTTTTTCGATTGCTTCAATAATAACCTGAATGGCTTCTTCGTTGGTTGCAAGATTTGGCGCGAATCCGCCTTCATCCCCAACGGATGTATTGAGCCCCTTTCCTTTGAGAACCGACTTTAAATTATGAAATACCTCCGCACCCATTCGCAGGGCTTCTCTGAAAGTAGGAGCCCCTACCGGCATAATCATGAATTCCTGAATATCTACCGTGTTGTCCGCATGGGAACCGCCGTTCAAAATATTCATCATAGGCGTAGGAAGTGTCTTTCCGTTCACACCGCCAAGATACTGAAACAACGGAAGACCTAAGCTGTCCGCTGCCGCATCGGCGGCAGCCATGGATACGGCCAGAATAGCATTTGCTCCAAGCTTTCCTTTATTGGGTGTTCCGTCCAGATCAATCAACAGCTTATCCAGTCCCACCTGATCTAAAACATTGTATCCGATTATTTCCTCCGCAATAATATCATTAACATTTTCAACAGCCTTTAAGGTTCCCTTTCCCAAATACCGTTCTTTGTCGCCGTCTCTAAGCTCTACAGCTTCGTGTATGCCGGTCGAAGCACCGGAAGGCACAATGGCGCGTCCCATACTTCCGTCTTCAAGATAGATTTCTACCTCCACCGTTGGATTTCCTCTGGAATCAAGCACCTCACGTGCAATTACATCTTCTATAAATGGCATCTAGTTACCTCCCATATATCTAAAAATTTACAATTTGAATAAACTCTTCCGGCACCAGACTGGCACCGCCTACCAAAGCTCCGTCGATTTCTTCCATATTCATGATTTCTGTAGCATTGGAAGGTTTTACACTTCCCCCATATTGAATAATGGTCTTATCTGCCACAATCTCACCATATAGTCCGTCTATGACGTCTCGGATAAACCCGCACATTTCATTGGCCTGTTCTGGTGAGGCAGTCCTTCCGGTTCCTATGGCCCAGATAGGCTCATAAGCGATTACTAGAACCTCTGCCTGAGCTGCTGTGATTTCTTCCAACCCTTTGACCAGCTGTGATTTCACCACATCAAAGGCTCGGTCTGCATCTCTCTCCTCCAGACTCTCTCCCACACAGAGAATCGGCGTAATACCTGCCAAAAAAGCCTTGTGCAGTTTCTTATTTACGGTTTCATCCGTTTCGGCGAAAAGCTGTCTTCTTTCAGAGTGACCGATAATGCAATAGTCCACGCCAATTTCTTGAAGCATAGCCGCCGATATTTCTCCTGTAAAAGCTCCTTCCTCTGCAAAATGCATATTCTGAGCTCCCACTTTAATATCCGTTCCTTTAAAAGCTTCCTTTAAAGCTCCTAATTGAGTAAAAGGCGCACATATGGCAACCTGAATATCTGAGCTTTCATATATTTTTTTAAAAGACGCCGCAAAAGCTTTTGCTTCCTCAGTCGTTTTAAACATTTTCCAATTTCCTGCTATCAGGGGTTTTCTAATCATGAGCTCCTCCTTTTTTCGCTTCCGCATGATCAATAAAAATCTCAATGGATCTGATTTCTATTTCTCCTGCAAACAGGCAATACCCGGAAGGATTTTTCCCTCCAGAAATTCGAGAGAAGCCCCGCCGCCTGTTGAAATATGAGTCATTTTATCCGCCAGACCAAACTGCTCTACCGCTGCCGCAGAATCCCCGCCGCCTATAACGGTGATGCCGCCGCATTCCGAAAGAGCTCTGGCCACCGCAATGGTGCCCTCCGCGAAATTAGGCATTTCAAATACACCTACCGGTCCATTCCATACAACCGTCTTCGCACTTCTGACTTCCTCCGCAAAAAGCTTTTGGGTTTTAGGACCGATATCCAGTCCCATCATCCCCGCCGGAATTTGATCCATGTCGCAATAAGCGGCCACAGAGTCGTTTGCAAATTCTTTTGCTACTTTTATATCAACTGGCAAAAGCAGCTTAACACCCATGGAGTCTGCCTTTTTAAGAAGCTCTGCCGCCAGTCCCACATTCTCGGCATCCAGAATGGAGGTTCCGATTTCGTAGCCTTTGGCCTTAAAGAAGGTATAGGCCATACCTCCTCCGATAATGAGGGTATCCACCTTCTTCAAAAGATTCTCTATGACCAGAATCTTATCTCCTACCTTGGCACCGCCCATAATAGCCACGAACGGTCTTTCCGGATTCTCCACAGCATTGCCCAGGAACTGAACTTCTTTTTCAATTAAAAAGCCTGAAACAGCCGGAAGATAATCCGCTATGCCTGCCGTGGAGGAATGAGCCCTGTGTGCCGTTCCAAAGGCATCGTTTACAAAAATGTCTGCCAGTCCTGCCAGCTCCTTTGAAAATTCCGTACCATTTTTGGTTTCTTCTTTTCTAAAGCGAACATTTTCAAGAAGCATCACTTCACCGGCTTTCAGGCTGCCCGCTTTTTCTTTCACCTCTTCATTTACCACCTCAGGCGTACTGATAAAGCAAATGTCCTTGTTCAAGAGCTGGCCAAGCCTTTCCGCAACAGGATTCAGCGTATATTTCATGTCTGCTGTTCCCTCAGGCCGCCCCAAATGAGACATCAGGATTACCTTCGCCCCCTTTTCAATCAAATATTTAATTGTAGGCATGGCAGAAGTAATTCGAATATCATCTGTAATGGCGCCATCCTGCATGGGCACATTAAAATCACATCTGACAATCACCGTTCTTCCCGAAACTTCAATATCCCTTACGGTTTTTTTCATATTCTGATCTCCCCAAATCATAGTTTTTTATTATGCTCTGTCTACCTTATACATATGCTGAATCAGCATAAGAATCTTACTGGAATAACCGTACTCATTATCATAAAAGGCGATAAGCTTTACAAATTTTTCATTCAGCATGATGCCTTCTCTGGCATCAAAGATGGAAGTATGCGGATCCCCGATAAAATCACTGGACACGACCTCATCATCCACATATTCGATGACATCCTTCATAGCTCCTTCGGAAGCCTCTTTTACCTTACGGCAGATATCTTCGTAGGAAGCAGGGTTTTTCAGCTGTACATTCAAATCGATTACAGAAACATCCGCCACCGGAACTCTGTATGAAATACCGGTCATCTTTCCCTGCACGGAAGGAATGACAAGGCCAACAGCTTTAGCAGCTCCCGTCGAGGAAGGAATAATATTGCCGAAAGAAGATCGTCCGGTTCTCCAGTCTTTCATGGAACGGGCGTCAACCACCTTTTGCTTGGCCGTAGCCGCATGAATGGTAGACATCAGTCCCTGTTCAATTCCCCAGTTATCCTCCAGTACCTTTACCAGCGGAGCCAGACAGTTTGTTGTACAGGATGCATTGGAAACCACATGAATATCTTTGTTGTAAGCTTCATGGTTCACCCCCATTACATAAGTAGGCGTGACCTTATCTTTTGCCGGTGCCGATATGATGACTTTTTTCGCACCCGCTTTGATATGCTTCATGGATGCTTCTGTCGTAACATACGCACCCGTAGCTTCTACTATGTATTCTGCTCCGCATTCCGCCCAAGGAATGTTCTCGGCATCACTTTCGCTGTATACAGGAACTTTTTTACCGTCGATAATCAGTCCCTTATCGTATACATCCAGGCTCTTTGGAAATCTTCCAAAAATAGTATCGTACCTAAGCATATATACCATATACTCTAAATCTGCATTACGTACATTGATTCCGCATATTTCGATGTCCTCAAAGTCCATCGCTGCACGTATTACAACTCGTCCGATACGACCGAACCCACTAATGCCAACTTTAATCGCCATTTTCTCTCCTCCTAGCATTCTCTGCTCTTAACATTTTTTTAAACTTTCAACCTTTGCTTAACCTTGCAATTCGATTCTTTTATATTATTAACTGTTATTAATAATCAATACCTTTTTCGCTTTGATGACGAAAGAATATTTAATTCATCCCGATATTTTGCGACCGTGCGTCTGGAAATCTCGATTCCCTTGTCGCTCAGGAGCTTTACCATGTCCTGATCGCTGTAAGGAGCCTTCGGATTCTCTCCGGCCACAATTTCCTTGATGAACGTTTTGATACTTTCGGAAGAAATTCCTTCTCCCTGATTTCCTGCCACGCCGCTGGTAAAGAAATATTTGATTTCAAACACTCCTCTTGGGCTCTGCATGTATTTCCCATTTATAGACCGGCTTACTGTAGACTCATGGATGCCTACCTCCTCTGCAATCTGCTTCAAGGTCAGCGTTTTTAAATGTTTCGGACCCTTATCAAAAAATTCCTGCTGGTATTTTACCACAGCGCTTACTACATTATAAATGGTCTGTTTCCGCTGTTCGATGCTCCTGATAAGCCATACGGCTGAATTGAGCCGGCCGGACAGGAATTTTGTCAGATTGGTGTCGTTGTGAGATTCTCGCAGCACTTTTTCGTAATAGGAACTGACCATCAGTTTAGGCGCACTGCTTTCATTTATCGTAACGATATATTCTTCGTTCACTTTTTCTACAATAATATCCGGGACAATGTATCTGGTCGTTGCCTGCGATGCAAACTGTCTGCCGGGCTTCGGCTCCAGGCTTCGTATCAGATCACTGATTTCCTGTGCTTCCTGCACCGTGATGCCAAGCTCTCTGGCAATGACTGCCAGTCGGTTGGCCGCGATATCTTCCAGATAATCCTGAATGACACGTTCTGCAAGCTCGGTCAGTTCGCCCCGATTCTCAAGCTGAATCAACAAGCATTCTTTCAGATCACGGGCAGCCACGCCCGCCGGTTCAAATCCGTGAATCGCACAAAGCACGGTATGGACTTTTTTTTCAGAAACCTTTAATGCCCGTGCGATTTCTTCTACGGTCAGTGTCATATAACCGTTATCATCCAAGGATTCTATAATGTATTTACCAATGTTTCTATAGTTTGGCTTTATTGGTGCAAACTGTAACTGAAACATCAGATGTTCCGGTAAGGTCACATCTGATGTAACAAACTGTTCAAAAGAATATTCTTTGCCATCTTTTACATATTCTCCCTGTTTATAGCTGATATCATCGTATTCTCTTTCTTTTATATGTTCCGCCCATTCATTACTGCTAAGTTCATTGCTGCCCAATCGATCACTATCCAGTTCCCTGGTTCTTTCGCTTGATTCTTTACTGATTTCTGTATTTTCACCCACTTCGACCGGGTCAGACGGACTGGCCTGCTCCAGTACGGGATTGACCAGAAGCTGTTCCTGTACATAGTTGTCCAATTCCTGTGTATTGAACTGCAATATTTGAATCGCCTGAATTAATTCAGGCGTCATTACAAGTTTCTGTGTTTGTTCAATTGTCAGATCGTACCCAAGTTTCATGTTTTACCTCAAACTACAGCATAAGCAAACTTACTCAAAATAATTATACTACAAAACGGTAATATTTCCACCCCAAACTAACAAGAATTAGAAATTTTACTCCAATCCGGGAAATCCTAACTGTCTCAACGCCTCGAAAAGAATAATATTGGCAGAATTGGACAAGTTGAAGGATCTCAGTCTCGTATCCCTGCTCATAGGAATACGGATCGCCTTCTCCTGATGTGCTTCAATAAAATCCCTCGGAAGTCCCGCCGTCTCCCGTCCAAACAGAATCATATCTTCATCCTTAAACTTTACATCCGCATATTTTCGGCCTCCCTTGGTGGTTGCCAGATACAGCTGCCTGTTCCCATATTTTTTCATAAAAGCGTCCAGACTCTCATGTACTTCAAGCTTTACAAAGGGCCAGTAATCCAGACCTGCTCTTTTAACACTTTTATCATCTATAGAAAAGCCCAGAGGTTCTACCAGATGAAGAACACTGTCTGTGGCCGCACAGGTTCTCGCAATGTTCCCTGTGTTAGGCGGAATCTCCGGTTCTACAAAAACGATGTGAATTGCCATATGTTCACCTTCCATTCTAAAAATTATAAGTCTTATTCTATAGTATCACATCCTGCCGAAAAAAACACCATGCACAATGCTCTTTCTAAAAAGTTAAAGACAAACCCCTTTAAATAGTATATAATAATCTGTAATTATCTAGTAGGAGGTATAGAAATGAAAACAGTCAAAATCGGACTACTGGGCTTAGGTAACATTGGAACTGGCACTTACAAGACTCTTGAAATGAATAAAGTGCATATGGTGGAGGCAACCGGTCTCAATTTTGAAATCAGCAAGATTCTCGAACGGGATACCACGAAGAAAAGAGATATTGCTGTTTGTCAGGAACAGTTTACACAAGATCCCGACGATATATTTAAAGATCCTGAGATAGACATCGTCATTGAGCTTCTAGGCGGAATAGAACCTGCAACGACCTTCATGCTCGATGCCATGAAACATAAAAAAAGTGTGGTAACAGCCAACAAAGCTGCCGTTGCCGCCAATTTTGAAAAGCTGACTGAAACCGCAAAGGCCAATCAGGTGGAATTTCGATATGAGGCCAGCGTCGGCGGCGGAATTCCTATTATAAATGCTCTTACTACGGTTCTGCAAGCCAATGAATTTGTGGAAATTCAGGGGATTTTAAACGGAACCACCAATTATATTCTTACGCAAATGACCGAGTTCGGTCTGCAGTATGAGGATGTGCTTAAAAAGGCGCAGGAATTAGGTTTTGCAGAAGCGGATCCCACAGCTGATGTGGAAGGCATCGATGTAGCAAATAAGCTTTCTATTCTGATCTCCATTATGTTTAAGAAGTACGTTGCGCCAAAGAATATTCCCACAAAAGGGATCAGCAGCATTACACAGCAGGATATCGAAGCAGCAAAAGCGGAAGACAGCAAGATCAAGCTCCTCGCTTATGCCCATAAAAATGGTTCCCACTTGGAATATAGCGTAAAGCCGATGGTATTAAAAAATTCTCATCCGCTGGCATCTGTCAGCAATGAGTTTAATGCGGTGTATGTAACGGGAAATGCCGTGGGTGAGGTAATGTTCTACGGCAAAGGCGCCGGCCCGCTTCCTACCGGAAGTGCCGTTATGGGAGACGTTCTTGAAATAGCAAAAAAATTATATAATAAATAATAGAGGTGAACACATGAGTTTATATGAACAGTGGCAAGATTTAATCAATAACCAGACCGATGAAACATTCCCTGATTTCTGGAAAAAATACAGTGATACGGAGACAGCGATTTATACCGATATTCTGGAAAATCATGAAAAAACCCTCAGCGGTACTTTTCAGGAAATGCAGGCCAAATATGATGCGGATCCTGTGATCTTTATGGGGTTTCTTGACGGAATCAACAGCAGCTTAAAGAAGGAACTGGACATCGAAAAATGCGATGAAAATTCGGATATCAAGCTGGACATCGACTTTGAAAAGCTATTCTTCAATATGCTTGGCGCGGAAGCAGATTATCTGTATTCCATTCCTGCCTGGGACAAAGTCCTTCCTATTGAAAAACGGGAACAAATTGTAAAAGAATTTAAAAAATCAAAAACCGTGGTGAAAGAAAAAGAGCCCGGCAGAAATGATCCATGCCCTTGCGGCAGCGGCAAAAAATATAAGAAATGCTGCGGAGCAAATAAATAAAAGCTATTATAAAAGCGGTTGGATTTCCAGCTGCTTTTTTTGTTCCCTATCCCCCGGTACGGTGGTAAGTCCTTGTTACATTCTCAGCTCAAAGGGTATATAATAATAAAAATTGGAGGTTATAAAACGATGAGATTTACTAAACAAAAAATAAATGAACTTTTAGATAAATTGGAAGAGATGTATCCGGAAGCAGATTGCGCTCTGGATCACCAGTCTGTATTTCAGCTTTTAATATCGGTGGTTCTTTCAGCGCAGACCACCGATAAAAGCGTGAATCAGGTCACGGGAAACTTATTTTCAGCCTATCCCGATGCCGCTTCTTTGGCGGAGGCCAGTGAAGAAGACGTTCAGGCTCTTATAAAAAGGATCGGACTGTATAAGACCAAATCGAAAAACATTATCGCCCTATGTAAAGCTTTAACGGAAAAGTATGACGGACAGGTTCCGGACGACTATGACAAACTGGTCGAACTGCCCGGTGTCGGAAGAAAAACCGCTAATGTAGTTCTTTCCGTGGGTTTTGGTCACCAGAGAATCGCGGTAGACACGCATGTATTTCGAGTTTCTAATCGAATCGGCCTAGTCCATGAAAAGGATGTATTAAAAACAGAGCTGGCTCTGATGAAGGCCATCCCCGAGGAAAGGTGGTCCAGAACGCACCATAGCCTGATTTTTCACGGCAGATACTGCTGTGACGCAAAAAAGCCGAAATGTGAAACCTGCGGAATTTCCGCATTCTGTGAGGCCTTTCACTCCTAGTCTTCAAACTATGCTAAAGTATCGGAGGAATATCCATCCTCTTCTTGACAAAACTGTTCTACATTTGTATAATTGTATACATAAATACAATGTTTTAGTTTTAACATAGGAGGACTTAAATGGGAAATACTTTAGCCTACAAAATTTTACAAAGCCACCTTCTGGATGGCACACTTTCCCCCGGAAATGAAATCACCATAAAAATGGATCAGACTTTAACTCAGGATTCAACCGGAACGATGGTTTATCTCCAGCTCGAAGCCATGAATGTGGATAAAATTCAAACAGAGCTTTCTGTTGCATATATAGACCACAATACCCTTCAAACAGGTTTTGAAAATGCGGACGACCACGCCTTTATCAAAAGCGTGGCTCAAAGACACGGCGTTCTTTTTTCTAAGCCCGGAAACGGCATCTGCCACCAATTACATTTAGAAAATTACGGGAAACCGGGAAAGACCTTGCTGGGTTCGGACAGTCACACACCTACCGGCGGCGGATTGGGTATGATCGCCATCGGTGCAGGCGGACTGGACGTAGCCATGGCCATGGCAAAAGGTACGTACAGCCTGACCGTTCCCAAGGTTATCAAGGTAGAGCTTACCGGAAGCTTAAGGCCTTGGGTCTCCGCTAAAGACGTCATTTTATATGTACTTCAAAAGCTCACGGTAAAGGGCGGCGTAGGTAAAATCGTAGAATACACCGGCGAAGGAGTAAAATCCCTTTCCGTTACAGACCGAGCCACCATTACCAATATGGGGGCAGAGCTTGGCGCTACCACCTCCATCTTCCCCAGTGATGAAAATACATTAAAGTACTTGACAGAGCAAGGCAGGCCGGAGGATTTCACCCCATTAGCTGCGGATGCAGATGCTGTCTATGACGAAATACTGAAAGTAAATCTGTCAGAGCTTACGCCTTTAGCTGCGATGCCCCACAGCCCGGATAATGTAGATTCTGTAAAAAATATAGGCTCTATAAAAATTGATCAGGTAGCCATCGGCAGCTGTACGAATTCTTCTTATACCGATTTAATGAAGGTGGCCGCTATTTTAAAAGGCAACAAAATTCATAAAGACGTCAGTCTTGTGATCTCGCCGGGCTCCAGTAAAATATTATCCAAGCTTGCGGAGAACGGAGCTTTGGCAGATATGATCAATGCGGGAGCACGAATCATTGAAAATGCCTGCGGCCCTTGCATCGGTATGGGACAATCTCCGAAATCCGGTGCGGTTTCCCTCCGGACCTTTAATCGAAACTTTAAAGGAAGGAGCGGCACCTTAGATGCGGATGTTTACCTTGTAAGTCCTGAGACTGCGGCCATTTCCGCCATTACCGGTGTTCTCACGGACGGCATGAGCTGCGGCAGAGAACTTCCGGATATTCCTTCCGTAAGCTTTAGCTTTAACGATCACTTTATCATTTATCCGGAAGGAGCAGATAAACAGAATACCGAAGTGGAAATGGGTCCGAACATTAAGCCTTTCCCAAGGAATACGGCTCTGACTGATGAAGTACGGGCAGCCGTAGCTCTTCATGCAGGCAACAACATTACGACGGACGACATCATGCCGTCTGATTCAAGGCTCCTGCCTTACCGTTCCAATATTCCTCACCTTTCAAACTATTGCTTTGAAAAGATTGACAGCCAGTTTGCCGCCCGATGTAAGGAATTGGGAAGCTGTGCTATTATTGGCGGTGAAAATTACGGTCAGGGCAGCAGCAGAGAGCATGCGGCACTTGTGCCCCTTTATCTGGGCGTAAAATTTGTTCTGGCAAAATCCTTTGCCAGAATTCATCGTTCCAATCTGATCAACAGCGGTATCATGCCTCTTGTGTTTGAAAACCCGGCAGATTATGATGATTTTGCTATCGGACAGCAGCTTGTTATCCGGCAGGCAAAAAAGCAGATTCAGGAAGGCGTTGTTGTGGTGAACAATTTAGATAACGGAAAAGAATATAAGACCCTTACGAACTTTTCTGAGCTGGAGATCCAAATGATCTTATGCGGCGGAAAGATCAATTCAATAAATGGAGCAAAATAAAGGAGCATCGGCATGGAATATATAAAAGAGTTCGAAAAAATTATTGAAGAGCAGCTCGCGAGAGTGGAAAGGATGAAGGCTTCCAATGAATTCGTGGACTTTAAAGCCATAGATAAGATCATTATCGGCATTATTGACGGGGACGGAATCGGACCGGTCATTGTAGCGGAAGCCAAAAGAGTTTTACAGGAATTATTGAAAGATGAGCTCGCTTCATGTAAAATTGAATTACGCACGATTGACGGCCTGACCATCGAAAACAGGATTGCAAAAAATGCTACGGTACCGGAGGATGTACTGGCTGAAATAAAGAAATGCCACATTCTTTTAAAAGGTCCTACCACGACCCCCAGCAAAGCAGATAATCTGCCTAACATCGAAAGTGCGAATGTTACACTGAGACGTGAACTGGATTTATTTGCTAATGTACGTCCTGTTTCTATTCCGGAGAAAAATATCGACTGGGTATTTTACAGAGAAAATACGGAAGGGGAATATGCTCTCGGCAGTCGAGGGGTAGAAATCAGCAAAGACATTTCCATCGATTTTAAAGTCACTACTACAGGCGGAACGGAAAGAATCGCCAAAGCTGCCTTTGAATATGCGAAAGCAAACGGCAATAAGAACGTTTCTATTGTCACAAAAGCCAATATCATGAAAAAGACAGACGGCAAATTCTTAGATTTATGCTATCAAGTAGCAAAGGATTATCCGGATATCAAAGTAGATGATTGGTATGTGGATATTATGGCCGCAAATCTGGTGAACGAGCAAATCCGCTCCGGCTTCAATGTATTTATATTACCCAACCTATACGGAGATATTATAACGGATGAAGCCGCTCAGATCCAAGGCGGCGTGGGTACAGCAGGAAGTGCCAACGTGGGCGCACGATACGCTATGTTTGAAGCCATTCACGGAAGTGCTCCGAGAATGGTCGCAGAAGGCATCGCTGATTATGCCAATCCTTCCAGCATCCTGAAAGCTTCCGAGATGATGCTCCGTCATATCGGGTATGCGGATAAAGCAGATGAGCTTTCCGCTGCACTGAACTTTGCCAAGGATCATACACATATGACCGGTGACGCATCAGGAGAAACGGCGGCTGCTTTTGCACACTGCGTCCTCTCCCAGCTTTAATATCAAATTGGAGGCTTAAGAAATGGTACTTTATCAACATAACGAACATGCGAAATCCCAGAACCTCCCTATTTCCAACAGTCTTTTTTCTAAACTGCAAAAAGATATTCTTCAAGGGAAAATGCGTGCAGGGGAAAAGCTTACCGAACAGAGCATCTGTGATAAGTATAAGGTCAGCAGAACCCCGGTAAGAGAAGCTTTGAGACAGTTGGAAATGGAAGGTCTTATTGAAACGATTCCCAATCGGGGAGCCTTTGTCATAGGCTTTTCCGCTCAGGATATGGCTGATATGTACGAACTTCGTAAAGCTTATGAAGTCCAAGCCGTAAAATGGGCGATTGAACGCATTACGGATGAGGAAATGGAAGATTTGGAAGAAACATTTGAATTCATGGAATTTTACACACAAAAAAATGACATTGATAAAATGTTAAACATTAATACCGGTTTTCATCAGCTGATTTATACGGCTTCCCACAACAGAATGCTGCAGCATGTGCTTTCTTCTTATCAGATCTATATCAAGCACAGCCGAAAGCCTTCCTCGTACCCAGAGAATTATCTGGCAGAGGTTTTAGAAGAACACCGGGCAATATTTGAAGCATTTAAGAACAAGGATATTGAGGCGGGGACCCTGGCCATGCGAATACACATGGAAAAATCCATGTCCCGTTCAAAACAGTAATACTGAAACATGTATAGCTTCAATTTGAATCAGACAAAATAATACTGCGAATGTTTAAAGGAGGAACCTGCAATATGAAAAGAAAGATTGCAATTAATGGATTTGGTAGAATCGGAAGACTGACCTTCAGACACATCTTTGAAGAAGCGGATTTTGAAGTGGTCGCTATTAATGATCTGGCAAAACCGGATATGCTCGCCTATCTGCTCAAGCACGACAGCGTACAGGGTCAATATACCAAATATACCATTGAAAGTGATGACGACTCCATAACCGTAGGAGGAAAGAGAATCCGGCTCTATAAAGAGTCCGATCCTGCCAACCTTCCATGGAAGGCCCTGGACGTAGATATCGTTCTGGAATGTACCGGATTCTTTACGTCCAGAGAAAAAGCTCAGGCACACGTGAAGGCCGGTGCAAAAAAAGTCCTGATTTCCGCTCCTGCCGGAAAAGATCTACCCACCATTGTTTACGGCGTAAACGAGAATACACTGAAAAAAGAGGACAACATTATTTCAGCTGCTTCCTGCACCACCAACTGCCTTGCTCCGATGGCAAAGGCTCTGAACGATTACAGGGAAATCCGAACCGGATTTATGACGACCATTCACGCTTATACAGGTGATCAAATGATTCTGGATGCCCCCCATCGGAAAAATGACTTCCGCCGTGCCAGAGCGGGCGCCATCAATATTGTTCCAAACAGTACCGGTGCGGCAAAAGCCATCGGATTAGTCATCCCGGAGCTTGACGGCAAGCTGATCGGTTCAGCCCAGCGAGTTCCTGTAGCAAGCGGCTCTCTTACCATTCTGGATGCCGTTTTGAAGGATTCTTCAGAAACCGTCACGCTGGAAGGAATCCATGAGGCCATGAGAAAAGAGGCTTCTGCTTCCTTCGGCTATACCGAAGAACAACTGGTCTCCAGCGACATTATCGGAATGGAATACGGCTCCCTTTTCGACGCTACGCAAACCCTTGTTGCCCGCAGCGGAACCGGCGTATTCGAGGTTCGAGTCGTTGCCTGGTATGACAACGAAAGCAGCTATGTCTGCCAGCTGATCCGAACCATGAAGCATATATCTGCTCTTCTATAAATACAAAACGTTGAAATCGATGGGACATTTCACAATGTTGCATCGATTTTTTGTGTTTTTACACAAATTTTTCTTTTTTCTCTTTACTTTATCACATTAACGTGTTATATTATTATCGTGTTAAATCAAACAGCTGTATTTCCCATAAATTGATACGGAATTCAATCATCAGGAGACTTTAGAATGAATCAAAAAGAAAGCTTTTTAAAAGAAGAAGAAAAAACCATCCTAAACCTGCGCAGGCTCTATAAAAATTATGGCTATGCCCCATTTAAGATGGCAAAATTTGAAGAATATGATCTGTATGCCCGCAACAAGGATTTCCTGCTCAGTGATCAGATTATAACCTTCACCGATACCAACGGCCGGCTGATGGCATTGAAGCCGGATGTAACCCTTTCCATTATAAAAAATGCAAAGAAGAAAAGCGATTCCATACAAAAATTATATTACAGTGAAAATGTTTACCGGGTTTCCAAGGATACCCATACATATAAAGAGTTTATGCAGACCGGGCTTGAATGTATAGGAGACATTGATCTCTATCACATGTGTGAAGTGCTTCTGCTGGCCTATAAAAGCCTTGAGCTCATCAGCAGCCGCTCCATTCTTACTCTTTCTCATATGGGCATCGTCTCCTCACTTCTGGAGGAATTGCATTTGAACGGAGAGCAGGAAAAAATAATCTTTCAATTCATCAATGAAAAAAATGCACATGGTATAGAAAAAATGTGCGAACAGACTGGTATGAATCAGGAAATTTATAAAAAGCTGATGGCGTTGATTTCAACCTACGGCTCCATAGATTCGGTGTTAAAGAAACTACAGCATATCAGTACCAATGAAAAAATGGACTGTTTTATAGAAGAGTTAAAAAGTATAGGTGAAATCTTAAAATTAAACGGCTGTGAGCATGTACAAATGGACTTTTCCGTTATCAATGGGATGAACTATTACAACGGAATCGTTTTTCAAGGATTTATAGACGGAATCCCAGCTGCGGTCCTTTCCGGAGGCCGATATGACAAGCTCTTGCAAAGAATGGACAAACAGGCAGGTGCTATTGGTTTTGCCCTTTACCTGAATCGTCTGGAATATTTACCGGATACACAAAGGGCTTATGATGTGGATGTACTGGTGCTTTATTCCTCGGACAAGGATATACAAGCTGTAACAGAAACAGTAGAAGAGCTGAACAAAAACGGACGGAGCGCTCAGGTACAAAAACAAATTCCTGAAAAGCTCCGGTACAGAAAATTAATTCAAATAAAGGACGGGAGGATTACCAGCTTTGGATCAGATCATTAATATAGCACTGCCCAAAGGCAGGCTTGGAAAGAAAGTCTATGATATGTTTGCGGCAGCGGGATACCCCTGCCCTTCTATAAGCGATACCAACCGGAAGCTAATCTTTGAGAATCCGGAGTCCGGTATTCGGTATTTCTGGGTCAAGCCTTCTGATGTAGCCATCTATGTAGAACGGGGCGCTGCCGACATCGGAGTTGCCGGAAAAGATATTTTGATGGAATATACGCCGGAGGTCTACGAGCTTCTGGATTTAAATATCGGAAAATGCCGTTTGTCAGTAGCGGCTAAAAAAGGATTTCGAGATAATACAGATAAAACCCTTCGGGTCGCCACAAAATTTAAAAATATTACCCAGCAATATTACCGAAGCCATTGCCGGGATATTGACATCATCAAATTAAACGGTTCCATTGAACTGGCTCCTATTTTAAATCTTTCAGATGTGATCGTTGATATTGTGGAAACAGGAACCACCTTAAGGGAAAATAACTTGGAGGTAGTGGAAACGATCCTCCCGATCAGCGCCAGACTGATAGCAAACAAAGCCAATTTTAAATTTAAAAGCAGCCGGATAGAAGATATTTGCAGCCATATGAAGCTGCAATGTTCCGCATCAAGCGAAGGAGAAAGGACATATGATTAGAATTTTATCATACAACGAGATGAACCGTGCAGATATTTTTCAGCGAAGCACCGTTCCTACAGGCGTGGAAGATACCGTTTCCCGCATCATTCAGCAGGTGAAAGAACAGAAGGATTCCGCCCTGCTGGACTATTGTACACAATTTGACGGAGGTGCTCCTGAAAGGCTGGAGGTTTCCGAGGAAGAAATCCGTCAAGCGTTTGAATCGACGGATCCCCAGTTTATTAAAGTCTTAAAAAAAGCTTCTGACAACATTACTTCCTTCCACAGCTGTCAGATTCGGAACAGCTTTATCCAGAACAAAAGCAGCGGCATTGTTGTAGGTCAGAAAATTGTTCCTTTAGACAGGGTCGGACTTTACGTACCCGGCGGTACGGCTGCGTATCCTTCCTCTGTGCTCATGAACTGTATTCCTGCCAAAATAGCCGGCGTAAAAGAAATTATTATGGTAACGCCCGGTAAAAACGGAACGGTTCCTCCGGCTATTCTATCTGCGGCTAAAATAGCCGGTGTCCACCGCATCTTCAAAGTAGGGGGCGCCCAGGCGGTCGCAGCTTTAGCCTATGGCACAGAGACTATTCCTAAAGTGGATAAAATAGTGGGTCCGGGCAATGCCTTTGTAGCCGAAGCAAAAAAACAAGTATTTGGCAGCGTGGACATTGATATGATTGCCGGGCCCAGTGAAATTTTGATTATAGCAGATCAATCCTGTCAGGCCGGACAGGTGGCGGCCGACATGCTTTCTCAGGCAGAGCATGACAAAATGGCCAGTGCTGTTTTAGTGACCGACAGTCCAAGGCTGGCTGAATCGGTCCGATCGGAGCTTGAACGGCAGCTTTCAGTTCTTCCTCGAGAGGAAATCGCTCGTTCCTCTATTGAAAATAACGGCAAAATTATCGTCGCTCCGAACCTTGAAACGGCTATAGACATTGCCAATGAAATCGCTCCGGAGCATTTGGAGCTTTGTGTAGACAATCCCTTCGACTATTTAGACCGTATCCGCCACGCAGGTTCTGTTTTCTTAGGGAAAAATTGCCCTGAGGCTCTTGGGGATTATATGGCAGGCCCGAACCATACCCTTCCCACAAGCGGTACTGCCAGATTTTCAAGCCCTCTTTCCGTAGATGATTTTGTGAAGAAATATCAATACACATACTACACAAAAGCGGCTCTTTCCGCCGCAGCAGACGATATTATTTACTTCGCCGAGCAGGAAGGTCTGTCTGCTCACGCAAGAAGCGTTTCCGTCCGGCTTGCGGAAGATCTGGAAGACGGAAAGGATGGGATGGGATGAGCCGATTTCTGAATAAAAAATATCGGGGGCTTGAAGTCTATACCCCCGGCGAACAGCCTCAGGATGTTCCGTATATCAAGCTGAACACCAATGAATCCCCTTTTCCTCCGGCTCCAAAGGTACTGGATATTCTAAGCCGTCGTGAAATAGAAAAGCTTCGATTGTATTCAGACCCTGCATGTACATCACTGATCAATAGGCTTGCTGAGCTATACGGGGTTCTGCCGCAGCAGCTATACGTTTCCAACGGCTCGGATGAAATCTTAAATTTTGCTTTTATGGCCTTTGGAGGAAAGGACGTTGAAGCCGCTTTTCCGGATATCAGCTATGGATTTTACAAGGTCTTTGCCGCTCTCCATGGTATCCGATATACTGAAATTCCTGTAAAAGCGGACTTCTCTATCGATTATCGGGATTACTGCCATCTCCATAAATTAATTGTTCTGGCGAATCCCAATGCCCCTACCGGCCTGACCTTATCCGTTTCTGAAATAGAGGAGATCGTCAAGACCAATCCGGCTCATGTAGTAGTTGTTGACGAAGCGTATGTGGATTTTGGAGCAGAGTCCTGTTATCCATTGATCAATCGGTATCCGAATCTTTTAGTCGTGCAGACCTTTTCCAAATCCCGCTCCATGGCGGGCGCACGTCTGGGCTTTGCTTTGGGTTCCGAAGAGCTGATTGACGACCTGAATAAAATCAAATATTCCACCAATCCCTATAATGTGAACCGTTTGACGCTCCTTGCCGGAGAAGCCTCCGTGGATTCTGACGAATATTATAGGGATCGATGCCGCAAAATTACTGAAATCAGAAGCTATACTTCAAAGGAACTGAAAGGTATGGGCTTTACCGTGCTTCCTTCCAAAGCCAACTTTATCTTTGCTGAACGGAAAGATATAAAAGGTTCCTATATCTACGAGGAATTGAAGAAAAGGGGTATTCTGATCCGCCACTTTACAGCCCCGCGAATTGAGAATTACAACCGCATTACCATTGGTACCCTGGAAGAAATGAATATCTTATTAAATCAATTAAGAATTATTATAAATAGAAAGTAAAGGAAATCTGCCATGAGAATCAGCGAATGTAACCGAAAAACAACGGAAACCGACATCCGGCTTACCATTAATCTGGACGGATCCGGGGAAAGTACGATTTCAACCGGATGCGGTTTTTTAGATCACATGCTCACCCTATTTGCCCATCATGGGAACTTTGACGTCGCCATAGCATGCGCGGGTGACACATATGTTGATGATCACCACACCGTGGAGGATATCGGCATCTGTCTCGGAACCGCTTTTTCAAAAGCTCTCGGAAACAAGTGCGGTATCCGCAGATACGGTCACATCCTCCTTCCTATGGATGAGGCGCTCCTCCTCTGTGCGGCGGATTTATCCGGAAGAAGCTTTCTCTCTTGCGAGCTTCAAATTCCCTCAGAGAAAGTGGGAACATTTGATACGGAATTGACCGAGGAATTTTTTCTTGCTTTTGTGCGGGCAGCCAACGTGACTCTGCATATAAAACAGCTTTCAGGAAAGAATTCCCACCATATTATAGAAGGAAGCTTTAAAGCTTTCGCACGGGTTCTGGCGCAGGCTGTCCGAATCGATGAGGAACATAAAGACGACATTCCTTCTACCAAAGGAGTATTGATATGATTGTAATTATAGATTATGGTCTGGGCAACCTCTTTTCCTTAAAGAGTGCTTTTGCCTCCATCGGGGAACAAGCCGTCATAAGCGGAGAAAAGGACATCATCCGAAGAGCCGACCGGATTCTGCTGCCCGGTGTGGGTGCCTTTGGCGATGCAGCTTTAAAACTAAGAGAAAGGGCTTTAGATGGCCTCATTAAGGAAGAAGTAAGCAAAGGGAAGCCCTTACTGGGAATATGTCTGGGTATGCAGCTTCTCTTTGAAAGCAGTGAAGAGCACGGCTGTCATACCGGCTTAGGGCTGATCGAGGGACAAATAAAGCCCATTGCCGAAACTGTCCCTGCTCATTTAAAAATTCCTCATATTGGCTGGAATGCCCTGCATTTCCCCGAAGATAAAGAAAAAAGCCCCATTTTTAAGTATATAAAGGAACAGGATTGTGTATATTTCGTCCATTCCTATCACGCTGTCGGCTGCAAGGAAACCGTAACAGCTACTACCGAATATGGAAGCGAGCTGACCGCTGCTGTGGGGTATCATCAGGTGTACGGCTGTCAATTCCACCCGGAAAAAAGCGGTCTAACAGGTCTGAATATTTTAAAAGCATTTTGTGAGATTGGAGATTGAACATGAATATATATCCCGCTATTGATTTATATGAGGGCACCGCCGTACGTTTATTCAAAGGCAATTACGATAAAATGACGCTTTACGATAAAAATCCCCTTCATACTGCTCTAAAATTTCAATCCCAAGGCAGTTCCTTTCTTCACCTGGTAGATTTAGAAGGTGCAAAAAATGGGGTACCCGCCAATCTGGATACCATAAAAGAAATTGTTGAAAAGACGAACCTTTTTATACAGCTGGGCGGTGGAATCCGCTGCATGAAAACTGCGGAAACGTACCTCTCTATGGGCGTTGACCGCGTGATTCTCGGCACGGCTGCTATCACAGAAAAAGGATTTTTGAAGGAAGCCGTAAAAAATTACGGAGCACAAATTGCTGTAGGCGTAGACATCAAAGACAGAAAAGTAGCCATAAAAGGCTGGACAGAGCTTTCCCCGTACAGCTGCGAGGACTTCTGCCGCCAAATGCAGGCTATGGGCGTTCAAACGATCATCTGCACAGATGTCTCAAAAGACGGCGCCATGAGAGGAACCAATCGGGAACTGTACCGGCAGCTTTCCCATATCTGTTCCATAGATATTATCGCGTCCGGAGGGGTATCGACCCTGGAAGATATCCGGGCGCTTTCCGATATGCAGCTTCACGGAGCCATCCTGGGAAAGGCCTTATATACCGAAGCTCTTTACCTGCCCGAAGCCATAGAAGCAGCCAAAGGAAAGGAGCTGTTAAAATGATTACCAAACGAATTATTCCCTGTCTTGACGTACGAAACGGCCGGGTCGTCAAGGGGATGAACTTTACCGGACTGGCAGATGTATCCTCTCCGATAGAACTGGCCAAATACTATTCTGACAACGGTGCTGATGAACTGGTCTTTTATGACATAACGGCCTCTTCAGAAAATCGGAAGCTCTTTACAGAAGTTCTTTGTCAAGTGGCAGCATGCATTTTTATTCCGCTGACTGTAGGCGGCGGCATCAGTGCTATAGAGGATTTTGACCGGGTTTTAAAATGCGGCGCCGATAAGGTAAGTGTCAATACCGGGGCTATAAGAAATCCGCAGCTGATCCGTCAGGCTTCTCTTAAATACGGAAACCAGTGCGTTGTCCTTTCTGCGGATGTGAAACGGGTGAATGGAAAGTTTACCATCTTTTCAGAGGGAGGACGCAAAAGCGCCGGAATGGACGCTATAGAATGGATTCAAGAAGGCGTCCGCTTAGGGGCGGGAGAAGTCGTGGTGAACAGTATCGATACGGACGGCGTAAAAAACGGCTTTGACCTGGAGCTGCTGAGCGCTGTCTGCCGCGTGGTTTCCGTACCCGTGGTTGCTTCCGGTGGTGCGGGCAGTACGAAAGATTTCGTCCGGCTTTTTAAAATGCTGCCTCAAGTTGATGCCGGTCTTGCCGCTTCTGTTTTTCATTTTGGCGACGTGACCATCAGCGGTTTGAAGTCAGAGCTTCATAAAAATGGCATTATCGTCCGCTAATAAGTACAGGTTTGGCAGTTACAGCTGCTATAATAAAGGAGAATTTTCATGATAAACATAAATGAATTGAAATTTGATGAAAAAGGTTTAATTCCTGCCGTTGTAATAGAGGAAGAAACGAAAAAAATACTGACGGTAGCCTATATGAATCGAGCCAGCTTGGAAATATCTATAGAAAGAGGTCTAACTTGTTTTTGGAGCCGTTCCAGAAACAAGCTCTGGGTAAAAGGAGAAACCTCCAAAAATTTTCAGCACATTATGCGCATTGAAACGGATTGTGACAGAGATGCTCTTGCTGTCTATGTCAAGAAAGACGGACCTGCCTGTCACTTGGGAACGGATTCTTGTTTTAACGATGCCGTATATATAAACCAACAGGAGACGTCCCCTTTCCATTTAAGGCAGCTTTTCCTACTCCTTGAAAACAGGAAATCAGAGAAAAAAGAAGGTTCCTATACGACTTACCTCTTTGAAAAGGGAATTGATAAAATATTAAAAAAGGTGGGAGAAGAAGCTACAGAGGTAATTATTGCAGCAAAAGCTGATGATAAAAAGGAAACCGTCTATGAAATTGCCGATCTGACTTACCACCTTTTGGTACTCATGGTCGAAATGGGCATTTCTCCGGAAGATATTCAGAAGGAGCTGGCTTCACGCCATGTGATCGATCACAAAATTAAACAGGAAAAAATGACGGAGTGAGCGGCTCCTCCCACTCACCCCTTTACGGTATCAACCCTTTCAGCTTAGCTGTATGTACTGCCTGAAACCGATTATTGACTCCCAGTTTACTGTATATGTTTTTTACATGGAACTTGACTGTATTTAAAGAAATACTCAGATAGTCGGCAATTTCAGGATTTGCCTTTCCCTGTGCGATCAAATTCAGCACCTCTGTTTCGGAAGCGGATAATCGGTCTTGTTTGCTTGGAAGAATCATATAAGAAGGATACATTACGGCTACCTTTTTAGCCGCTTCTTTTACCCGCTTTAAATAATTTTTTGAAATGCTGCATCGTTCACCCATATTTTTGAGCATTTTATATAAGGATTCTCCCTGATCTGCGAAAAGGCGAATGTACCCGTACTTCTCCCCCTTTTCAAGAGCTTGACAAAGATAATCTTCTGCTTTTTCTTTTTGACCCAGTCTATGATAAACAATAGCTAACAGCATATCTAATTGAGCCAAATCTATATTTTTATGGAAAGCGGTATAGATGGGCCTGAGTTTTTCCGCCAGCCCTATGGCCGGATAGTATTTCTCCTGTAAAATATACGCCCTTAATTTTACATTATATCCGAATATATCCAGAGCGCAGAAGGCGGCATTTTCGTCCGGTGCTTCGTTTTTCAGCCAGTAGTCAATCCGTTCATAATCGTTTTGATACAGGGCTGCAAAGACGCATACCGCTTCCAAATGGGGATATAAAAAATCAGCATTTGCTTCTCTAATTTTATCTCCCATGCGGTTCAATATGGATTTTGCTGTGGCCGTTTCACCCAGCAGCATCATAATCCTCATCTGTACAGTCATAGCCGCAAACAAAATAAGAATGCTTCCCTTTTGTTCGATCAAAGAGATGGCTCCTGCAATCTGCACGAATGCCTCTTGAATTTTATCCTGCTGATAACAGCACTCCGCCGCCGCTACATCAGCTGCTCCAATTCCCACATCTCCATATAGGAAGATATTTAAAAGATCATTCGTGCTGCCGCTGCCTGACATAGCCATAGCCAAATAGGCCAATTTATTCCCGATTTCTGTTTTTTTATCCCCTTCCGGCAAGCCCTTCAACCGGTCTTCCAAATATTCCCGCCATGCGTCCGCTTCTTCCAAATGAAAGCTCAAGATTCCCAGCATTGCCATACCGCAGCACAGAGCCGGCTCTTCTTTGACCCTTTCCTCCGGCAAGTCGTAATAGTATTTTCTGTTTTTCCACAAATCCGCCTGTCCCGATTCGGAGGTTGAAAGCCGGATCAGAATTCTCATGATGCTCTCATAGTCTTTAGCATTCCCATAGCACTCAAGAGCCTGCGAGATATCGTTGTTTTTTTCAAAATAACTTCCTGCCAGCTTGTAAATTGCATTGCTTTCTTCGGTGGGTATACTCTTCTTTCTCACATATGTCAGATATTCTTTAAAAAAGGGATCCAACACGTAAACATCCGGAAGGAAAAAAGTTAAAAAGAATCCCCTTCTTCTAAAATCGTCTAAAATTTTAAAATTACCGGAGGAGCCTAAAAATAAATCCGCCTGATCTGCTGTCACACTATCAAAGCAGCCTATTTTTAAAAGGACCTCTCTCTCCGTCTGATCCAACTTGTCCAACAGCTCTGCGTCAAGGTACCGGTACAGACATTCCAATACCTTTAAACGGATATTTTTTGTATACGTCTCGCCCGATGCCTGCATGAGGCACGCCGTATATCGATAGCTTAATGCACAGCCCCTTTGCCTGACAGTCAGCTGAGAAACTTCTTGATCGCTCAGAGATATGTTCCAAGTTTCAAAGTATTCCACAGTTTCGGACTCCGTAAATTTCAGCTGATCTATGCCGATCAAATGCACGGACAAGCCCACATAAATGGATAAAGATTCTGGCAGCTCCGCCCTTGAAATAATCACGAACCGGCGAGTAGACTTCATGAGCATCAGGTTCATATAGCCCAGTTCTTCTTTATCCAGTAAGTCATAATGATCGATTACAATAAGCTTTTCCCCGGATTTTTCATTCATTTCGTTCAGTAAACTGTGGAAGATATCCTGCTTCTGTTTTTTTCTTTCTTCCAAACAAAACCATACAGCCTTATGCTTATACTGTATCAACCACTCTGCCACAGCCGTCGTTTTTCCCCATCCCATGTATGCGGAAATATATAGAATCCTTCTCTTTTTAAAAGGCTCCTCAAAGATTTTCTGCAATCTGGGCCGAAAGACCATATTGGGTGGAAGCTCAGGAATGATCGTTTTTTCTGTCATAAAAGCATCTCCTAAATGGATAATATGTCTGCAAGCTCCATGACCTGCTTATCGTAATCCCGTTTCATTTTCAATGCATCCTCCAATTCGTAATGCACGATTTCACTACCATTGATACCAATAGCTCTGCTTTCACTGCCTTCTTGAAGCAGCTCCACCGCTTTATATGCCGTACGGCTTGCCAGCATTCTATCCCGGGCGGTAGGGGAACCGCCCCTTTGGATATATCCCAGAACAACTATTTTGGTTTCCATCCCGGTTCTTTCCGTCAGTGTGTCTGCCAAGTCCTGTGTGGACAGATCAATTCCTTCAGCTTTTATGATAATGTTGTGCAGCTTTCCTCTATTTCTGCCTTGAACCATCTTCCGGCATATGGCATTAATGTCTACCCCCACCTCAGGAATTAAAATCGTCTCGGCTCCGCCTGTAAGGCCTGCATAAAGAGCAATATCTCCGCAATGCCGGCCCATGACCTCGATCACGGTAGTCCGTTCATGAGAAGAGGAGGTATCGCGAATATTACTGATAGCAGAAAGTACCGTATTCACGGAGGTATCAAAGCCTATGGTATAATCGGTATAGCCTAAATCATTATCAATCGTGCCCGGAAGCCCCATAACCGTAATGCCCTGCTTGGACAGATCCAATCCGCCTTTTAAAGATCCATCTCCCCCAATGATGACAAGTCCATCTATCCCAAAGCTGTCCAGCATCTGGATCGCTCTTTTTTGACCCTCACTGGTCATAAACCGTTCACTTCTCGCCGTTCTTAAAATTGTACCGCCTTTGTGAAGAATATCTGAAACAGAGGAAATATTCATTTGCTTAATATCTCCGTCAATCAAGCCCTCATATCCCTTTTCAATTCCATATACGTCCATCCCTAAGTAAATAGCTCCTCTGACTGCCGCTCGAATAGCTGCATTCATGCCCGGAGAGTCTCCGCCGCTTGTCAATACACCGATTTTCTTCATAACAATCTCCTCCAACTCTATATAGTATAGCCATTTATTTGTTTCCTATTTTTTAATAGATCACGGCTTTACATTGTCTTTTCCCACCAGTACTTCTGCCGCGCGGATAAAAGCTTCGCTTGGATTCACCCATAAATCTCGATTGGTTTTAAATTTTTTTCCGGACTTCTCCAGAAAAATCAGGACAGGCTTCGTCCCCTTGTTGGCCAAAATAAGTTCCTTGATAATATTGAAGCACTTTTCTTCCTCCAACTCCTTGGGAACCTTTATTTTTACCAGACCTTCCTGTTCAGCATTATTGGAAGCTTCGAGATTGATAATTTTATCTGCCAGTATCTTAGGGGCTTCATCCTCTTTAAAATTAATGGTGCCTTTTATAGCAAGGATGCTTTCTTCTTTAATGAATTGCAGATATTTTTCATACACATTAGGAAATACCACCACTTCTATTTCCCCATATAAATCTTCTATATCCAGAAAAGCCATTTGTTTGTTGTTCTTGGTGACCAATATCTTCTTTCCGCTGACAATCCCCGCAATAGTAGCCTTCATGCCATCGGTTATCTGATCATTGGTATCCGCATGCGCCAGATCTTCAGCCGTTATCGTAACGAGCTTTTCGATCTGCTCTTCATAATCCTTCAGGGGATGTCCGGTCAGATAGACACCCAGCATTTCTTTTTCCATGGTAATTAAAAGAGACTGTTGAAAATTTGCCACATCCGGAAGCTTTCCTGAAATGGATTTCAGCTCCATTTCATCACTGTTCAGCTGGAATAAGGACAACTGCCCTTCAATGTTTTTCTTTGAATTGTTCTGTGCGGATTCCAGCAGTCCCTCGTACACGGCAAGATGCTGCGCTCGGTTCTCGTTCAAACAGTCGAAGGCTCCGGCCTTTATAAGGCTTTCAATGGCTTTTTTATTGATTTCATGAATGTTTGCATTGGAAATAAATTGAAAAATGTCTTTCGGCATCCCTTTCTCTTCCCGGGACTTTATAATCTCATCAATCACTCCGGCACCGACATTTTTTACACCTAACAGTCCAAAACGGATCTTGCTGTCCACCACCGTGAATTTTTTACTGCTTTCCAGCACGCTGGGCGGTAACACCTCAATGCCCATTTCATTGCAGTTCCGTATATACTTTGCAATCTGAACACCATCACCGATAACACTGGTCATGAGGGCAGCCATAAATTCCACGGGGTAATACGCCTTTAAATAGGCGGTTTCATACGCTACAACAGCATATGCCGCCGCATGAGATTTGTTAAAGGCATATTCCGCAAAGCTGACCATCTGATTAAATATTTCCTCGGCAATATTTTCAGGAATACCATTTCTCACGCACCCCATGATTTCAATATTTCCCTGTTCATCCTCTTTTCCATGAATAAAATATTCCTTTTCTTGAAGCATGACATCCATCTTCTTTTTACTCATGGCACGGCGGACAAGGTCACTTCTGCCGTAGGTATAGCCCGCCAGATCCCGCACGATTTGCATGACCTGTTCCTGATATACCAGACAGCCATAGGTTACCGACAGAATGGGCTCCAGACTTTCATGAAGATATAGGATTTCTTCCGGATTTTTCTTGTTGGCTATATAATTGGGAATGGAAGCCATAGGTCCCGGTCTGTACAGGGAAATACCCGCTACAATATCTTCAAAGCAATCGGGTCTCAGGTTTTTCATAAACTGGGTCATTCCGCCGCTTTCAAGCTGGAACACACCTTGCGTGTTTCCGCCGGATATCATGTCATACGGCTTTGGATCATCATACGCCATTCTGGAAAAATCAATTTGAACCCCGTGATTTGCTTCAATCATTTCAAGGGCATCCCGGATGACCGTCAGCGTTCGAAGCCCTAAAAAGTCCATTTTCAACAGCCCCAATTCCTCAATTGTAGTCATGGTAAACTGCGTGGAAATACCTTTATCTGCCAAATAGAGCGGAACATACTCGTCGATGCTCTTCTTGGAAATCACCACCCCCGCCGCATGGGTGGAGGCATGTCTCGGCATGCCTTCCAGGGCTTTTGCCATATCAATGACCTGCGCCACCCGTTTGTCCCGGTCATAGGCGGCTTTTAATTCGGGATTCAGTTCCAGCGCCTTACCAATGGTCATCTTTAAATCAAAAGGAATCGCTTTGGCTATGGCGTCGGTCTCCGCATAACTCATATTTAAAGCCCGCCCCACATCCCGGACGGCGGCCTTTGCCTTCATGGTTCCAAAGGTTATAATCTGAGCGACCTTATCTTCTCCATATTTTTCTATAACGTAATTGATGACCTCCTGCCTTCTTTCATAGCAGAAATCAATATCGATATCCGGCATACTGACTCTTTCCGGATTTAAAAAACGTTCAAAAATCAGAGAATATTTGATGGGATCTATATCCGTAATTTTAAGGGCATAGGCTACAATACTCCCAGCTGCCGAACCTCTTCCCGGTCCCACCATGATCTTATTTTTCTTCGCATAGTTTATAAAATCCCAGACAATGAGGAAGTATTCCACATAGCCCATCGATATAATGACGGAGAGCTCATATTCAAACCGTTCTCGAATTTCAGGAGTTCCTTCTCCGTATCGATCCTTTAAACCTTCCTCACAAAGTTCCCGGAGATATAGGGTATTGTCTTTGCCATCAGGAGCCTTGAACTCAGGCAGGTGAAGCTCTCCGAAGGTAAAGTCCACATTGCACTGGTCCGCAATGATCTTCGTGTTTTCTATGGCTTCTGGAATTCCTGAAAAAATCACCCGCATTTCCTGTTCGGACTTCAAATAAAACTGATCGTTGGGAAAACGCATGCGCTTTTCATCATCCACATTGGTCGCTGTCTGTATGCACAGTAAAATATCATGAGCTACCGCGTCCTCCTGCCTTACGTAATGAACATCATTGGTGGCAACCAAAGGAATCCCCGTTTCAGTATGAATTCTCTTCATATCGTCCAGAATAGCATACTCTTCTTCCAAGCCCTGATCCTGCAATTCCAAATAAAAATTTCCTTCTCCAAAAATATCTAACAGCTCTAAGGCTTCTTCCTTCGCACCGCTATAATCCCGATTAAGCAGTTTCCTCTGAATATTTCCTGCCAGGCATGCAGATAAGGCTATAATGCCCTTATTGTGCTTTCTAAGAACATTTTTATCGATTCTGGGCTTGTAGTAGTATCCCTTTGTAAATCCCTCCGAAACGATTTTTATAAGGTTTTGATACCCTTCCTGATTTTTAGCCAGAAGAACCAGATGCCCTTGATATTTATCCTTGTCCGCATCCTTATCCAGCATGGTGCGCGCCGCCGTATAGACCTCACAGCCAATAATTGGTTTAATACCGTTCTTTAAAGCTTCTCTATAGAAATCAATAACACCAAACATCACCCCATGATCGGTTATAGCTATGGAATCCATGCCGAGTTCTTTTGCTCTTGCTATTAAATCTTTTATTCTCGCAGCTCCGTCCAGCAGGCTGTATTCCGTATGTACATGAAGATGTGTAAATGCCATTTTTTTCTCCTTCTTTAAATTGTCCTTAATTTATATATTTTACCACATTCTCTGCATAAAAAAAAGACTCTGGGAGGCCTTTTTAGTTCTTAATTCAATCAACTAAGGTGTTTAGACTTTCCAGCGGCAGCGGCCTGTAATAATAGAATCCCTGAAAAACATCACACCCTGAAGCTTCTAATAAATCAACATTCTCTACCGTCTCAACCCCTTCACAAACAATGGTCGTATGCAGACCCTTCACCAGCTTTATCAGACCGACCAGCAGGTTCTCTTCCTCTTCCTCTGGATCTTTTTTCATAAAAGCCCGGTCGAACTTGACTTCATCAAACTTCATTGGGTAAAGTGCCTTTAACGAAGAATATCCACTGCCGAAATCATCCATAGAAACTCGATATCCCTGCGCGTGCAATCGGTCAATGAACCGCTCCGCAGAATAGATTTCTTTTATGTATGCACTTTCAGTCAGCTCAAAGGTAACCAGAGAGGTCGGTATGGGATATCGAGCGTGTATACGATTTACCCGTTCGATAAAATTCTCCTGCATCAGAAGATGTACCCGGGACACATTTATGGAAATTGGCAGAACTGCTTTTTTATTTAGTTGCCGGTTATAGAGATATTCAAACACTTTCTCATAAACGTAGAAATCCATGCCGATGACATCACCTGATTGTTCCAATATGGGCACAAATGTATCTGGGGAGAGAAACAGCCCGTCTCTCCTCTGCCAGCGGACAAGTGCCTCCGCTCCGCAAATTTGTTTATTACAGCAGGATATTTTAGGCTGGACATAAATCTGAAATTCCTGATTTTCCAATGCCCTTTGAAAGGAATTGACAATGTCGCTGTGCAGCTTCATCTCTTGATTCAGCTCCTCAGAATAAACAACCATATTATTAAAAGCCGATTTTGAATTTTTACGTGCACAATCTGCATTGTTCAACATGGATTCCACCGATTCATGCAAATCGGAAATAAAATAAATTCCGCTTTTTATGATAAAACGGCTTCCCCGATAAGTGTTATCGACCATGGAAGAAAACCGCATATTCCAGCTGCGAATCAGCTTCACAGCTTCTTCCTCTGAAAGCTGGGAAAAGTCAGCCAAAAATGCAAAATTATCGGAATATAGCCGATAAGAGCATAAACAAAATGGCTGCCGATTTAATTCAATCGCAAATTGGCGAAGAATATTGTCCCCTTCCTTATGACCGTACAAGTCATTGAAGTAACGAAAATTATGAACGTCAGAGCAAACAATAGCCAAATGCGAATTGCCATTGTAGATCTGCAATACCTTTTCGACAGTAGAAACAAAGGTATCATGACCAAATGTACCGGTCAAATCATTTTTTTCTGCGGCATTCACTCGATTTGCGTCCAGTATTTTGCTGATTTGCTTTGTTTCCATAAACTCTCCGGACTTAATCATTTTTTTATTTTCATACATTCGTTTATCTGCTTCTTTAAGAAGCTCGTCCATTAAATAATAGTGCTCTCTGGTACTGATTGCATAGCCACACGCATAGCTGATACGTATCATACTGGTTTTATTGTTTTTTTCCGTCTCTCTGCTGAGACGTTCGAAAAATTTCAACATATCTTTCTCTTCACAGCTCTGTATGATCACAATAAATTCATCTCCGCCGAAGCGGCCCAGAAAGTACTTCTTTTCGGCTGCTTGACGAAGTAAAACAACAAACTCCTGAATAAGTCTGTCTCCCTCTTCGTGCCCATAAAAATCATTGACTTTTTTCAGATTGTTCAGATCAAACATAGCAAGCCCAATATCCAGTGTACTCTCGCGGCAATCCAGGCTATTCATTTGTTCCACACAAGCATGTTTATTCATAATTCCCGTGATATCCGTATAAGCATTCCTCTTCTGTGCATGATCCATGCTTTCTTTAAGAAAGGCTGCGGCCATCGCCGAGGTCCCGAGAAAAAGGGTGATAATTTGGCCATAATAGCAGACCTTATCTTTTCGAATAAATGCATGGAAAGATAAAGAGTCTTTCGATAAAATATAAATTTGAACCATACATATGAATGCTATAATTATTATGTTGATATATGGTAATACAACGGTGTATCTGTTTCTCATACTCAGTCCTTTATTTTAAAATAATCTTTCTTCCAAATTCTTCTCCTATGCCAATTCGAGAGCCCTTTACATTTAGCAGAATATAATAATTAAACCTAGACACGACCACAACAACCGCATCCGGCACAAGTCCCAATCCTTCCAAAAAGTGTCTTTCCTTTTCCCCGCCTGCAATTCGGGCAATGATATATGGAACACCTATTTCTGCTAACGATAACGGCATAAAGACCTCCCACCAAGCGCATGATATATTATAACGTAGTTAGCTATAGCTAACTACGTTATAATATATCACATTTACATTTATTGGTCAAGAATTCTTTGATTATTCCTTGTCAGTCAGTGCCAAACGGTATGCCGCTCCCCTGTATTCCATCAGGAGATTTAAGTCTCTGCTGTTCTTTTCTTTCAGACCTCTATCCATTTTCAGCGTCCAGTCCTGAAAGCTCAAATCCTTTAATGGAATTTCCTTCACCGCTGCGAGCAGAGCCGGACTCAAAGCTTTGTCAAACCTTTCCTCCGAGACCACATACCTTCGTCCTGCACCGGTAAAAAGAATGCATATGACCACTGCCATAGCCAAGCACATTCCTTGAGATTTTTTCTCAGATATCTTCGTCACAGTCGTACCCCCTAACTATTTCTCTGCCCGTTATTAAAAGCCCACTTATTATTATGAAGTACATGTCCCATGCAATTCAACGGCTTGCGTTCCCAAATTTATCCCATATTGCGACAATCGAGTAGGAGGCTAACCATTAGTTGATTAGCCGACCTCTCACACCACCGTGCGTACCGTTCGGTACACGGCGGTTCCTTAGTTTTCACAAACTTTCAGGTAATAGCCAGTCATGGATATATATCCGAGACTGGCTATTTCTTTATTGGTTAGTACACTGTTTAACATTATGGCTGACCGCCATATTCCTTTTCGGCAGTTTGCTAATTCATGTACTTTCCATTCTGGCACATTATATTTCTTTATCATTTTGTACCTAGTTTTGATTCTCTTCCACTGTTTCCAGTATACTGCTCGGATTTTACGTCTAAGCCACTCGTCTGTTTCTTTTAGTAACTGCTTCATATCTGATAATGCAAAGTAATTTACCCAACCTTTTATGAACTGTGCAAGTTTCTTTGCCCTATATTCGTTGCCCCATCCGTTGCTTCTTGATGTTATTTCCCTTAATCGGTTTTTCATCTTTTCTATGGATTTTGGATGCACTCTGAGTTTGCACTTTCCATTGTTCCTGTAAAAGCTATATCCAAGGTATTTCACTTTGCTGATATGAGCTACTTCCGTCTTATCTTTGTTTACTTTTAGAAAAAGTCTCCCTTCGATAAACGGCACGATTTTCTCTAAGGTTCTATATGCACTTTTTCTGCTTCTGCAGAAAATCATACAATCGTCCGCATAGCGGACGAACCTATGCCCTCTGCTCATTAGTTCCTTATCTAATTCATTTAGCATGATGTTACTAAGAAGCGGACTTAATGGTCCTCCTTGAGGTACTCCCACTTCTGTTCTTTCAAAGAGCCCATTTCGAACTACTCCCGCATTTAGATATTTATGTATCAACGAGATTACTCTGCCATCTTTGATGGTTCGCGATAATATTTCTATTAGCTTACTCTGACATACTGTATCAAAGAACTTTTCTAAGTCCATATCTACCACGTATACATATCCATCATTTACATTCTTTTGGCATTGTTTTAGGGCATCGTGTGCTCCCCTTTTCGGTCTGAAACCAAAACTGTTATCAGAAAACTGTTCTTCAAAGATTGGGTTAAGTACTTGGGTAATCGCTTGTTGTATTACCCTGTCAACTACCGTTGGTATCCCTAGTTTTCTGACCTTTCCTCTTTCTTCTTTGGGTATTTCTACCCTGCGAACTGGATTTGGTTTGTATTTCCCGTCCTTTATCTTTTGGATTAGTTGCTCTCGGTTTTCTTTGAGATACGGTAGAAGTTCATCTACTCTCATCCCATCAATTCCTCCTGCTCCTTTATTGGATTTTACTTTCCTATATGCCTCGTTTAGATTGTCCCTGTGTAAAATCTTCTCCATCAGATTGTCCGTCTGAAAGTTTGTGATGGTGTGGTTGTTTTCAGCAATCCTTTGATGGGCGAACGCTTCCGCATACTCTTTCTGTTCCGCAGATACCCTTTGTAGATAGCCTTCATTATGAAGTTGTCTGTCCTTGCTTCCATCTTTGGTTACATTCATTTACTCACATCTCCTAAAGTTCAGTCCTTCCCGATACGTCTTAAGCCGTATTGGTACTATGACCTCTGCTGACTTCTCACGATAAATCTTGTTTCAACCGTAATTACAAATATTTTATTATGTTTATTACGTCCATGAGACCTCCCCAGGTAAGTTTGCAATCTTTCTCTCCATCTATCTGCCATATTTACAATATCTAATTCCGAGTAGTTATTGGACTTCAACTTGAATCGCAGTCTTATCCTTAGTTATTGCCTAATGTGATTTCTGTTCGTCAGATCGGAGATTTGCCGCTGGCTTCCTTCAGATTCCATCTCACGATGGACACCCTTGCCTTAAGCTATACACTTCCCACTACTAGGGCGTGTTTGGGACTTTCACCCGTTAGATTGCACCCATGCTGGGCGCACGACATCAAAAGACTCCCTCAAGGTTCGCCTTGAAAGAGTCTTTTTCTTTTTCCATATTCGTAAAACCGATCTTTCCTTAGAGCAAAGGACGGTTTTCATTTTACGGCAATCCTATACCATTGCCACCTCAGCGCAGAGGAAGGTTATGGAGAAGATTGCTAAAATCCCCATAAGCGGTAAGATAAATTTTATATATTTATCATAATTTACATGAACAAGCTGAAGAACTACAAGTACCAAGCCTGTCGGCGTGATGAATCCCATCGTTCCCTGACCGAACATGTATGCTGTAATAACAACTTCTCTTGGAAGTCCAACAGCATCTGCCAGCGGTGCCATAATTGGAATAGAAAGTACGGCAAGGCCGGAGGATGAGTTGATGAAAAATCCTAAAATGATATAAATGAAATACATCACAATAGCAAATACATAAGGACTCATGCCGTTTACCCATCCGGACATGGTGTTCAAAAGGGCATCCGATACTAATCCGTTTTCCAAAATCACGTTAATAGACCTTGCAACACCGCAAATCAGAGCAACCCCGATCATATCTCCTGCGCCGGCCAGAAATTCGCTGACCATTTCAGTTTCGCTCATGCGTAGGATAATTCCCATGATGATAGCGGAAACTAAGAATAGACCGGTCATTTCACCGAACCACCATCCAAGTTTAACAACACCGTAAACCATGATGACGAAAGTCAGGAAAAATTGAATTAATATAACTTTAAATCGTAAAGTCAGTTCAGGTACTTCTGCTTCGCTGCAATATTTTTCGTCAATGTACGCTTTGCTTTCCAGAATCAGTGATTTTTCAGGATTCTTTCGAACCATGCTGCCATATTTAATAACATATAATATACAAATAAAAGTTCCTACAACAAGTGCTGTGATTCTGATTCCGAATCCTTCCATAAAGTTGATACCGGCAGCATTTGATGCGATTACAACGGAGAACGGATTAACAGTAGAGCACATCGTACCGATGGATGAGCCCAGATAAACCGCTGCTATACCTACCAGCGCATCATACCCTGCAATAACGAAAATCGGAATGACTACGGCATATAGTGCAACGGTTTCTTCGCACATACCAAAAGTAGTTCCTCCAAGAGCAATCAATATGGTAATAAGAACAATTAATATGTACTCCTTACCCTTTGTCACTCTGGACAGTGCTCCCATACCGGCAGCAAAGGCGCCCGACTTATTTAAATAAGCAAGCATACCACCTAATACGAAGATGAATAAACTGATGTCGATCGTTTCGTACACACCGTTTACCAAAGCTAGTACGCAATCCGTAAAGCCCTGCGGATTCGGATCGATTGCTTCATAACTTCCCGGAATACCGATTGGCTTGTAAAGGCTTCCGTCCAGGAACAAGTCCAGCTTCGCTTTAATATCCAGCTCATCCAGAGACTTCTGGTTCGCATCCATAGATGTGACACTTCCGTCCGGTGCTGTGATATCAAACTTATTCGAGTCTGCGTTATAAAGTAATTTTGAATAAGACCCTGTCGGCATAAAATTTGTTCCAATAGCCGCGATAATCAAGATAATGAATAATACCGTAAAGGCCGATGGGAATTGGCGTTTTTTCTTCGCCGGAGTTCCCTGCTCCGTTACATTTTTTTCCTCCATTTTTTCTCTCCTTAAAAGTTCTACATAATTTTATAGCTAGTGCATTAGTATTTTATACATTTTTAAGGATATGTTCAATGGTTTTTAGGAAAAATATGTTGAATTATTTAAAATCTGTTTTTGTAACCAAAATATACATCAATTCATCGTGATTTCACCTATATAAGTATGGAATTTGCTATATTAAAATGTCGTCTTTTGCTTTTGCTTCCTCCCATGGAAGAACGTCTCCGTCTTCTTTTAAATATTCTAAAATATCAGAAACACCTTCTCCTGTATAAGAGCTGATACAAAATATTTTTTCGCAGCCTGCCAGCCTAAGCCATTCCTTAGCCTGTTCCACATTGGCATCTTTATGGTCGATTTTGGTGACAATGCCGATTACTTCTCTCGTTGCAATGGCACATACACACGGCGGGTACAGGGAGTATGGCTCAATGGCGCTGAGCAGCATACCGATTACATCCGCCTCATAGGAATAAATCGCCAAAGCACCGCCTAATGTAGCCGTTTCCGCATATTCGCCAGGGGTATCTATAATCACATCATAATAATTGACATACTGGGTTTTATGGTACGTAATCTTTTCTCCCTTTAAAGCCTGAGTCAGCGTAGTCTTTCCAGCCTCACTGCGTCCAAGAAGCATAATTTTCCTCATAATTATTTACCTTCTTGTTATCCTGCACACTGCAAATTCCAGCTCATTTTTAAAATAAGAAACGATTTCCTGTATGGCGGTTTCCACCTCTGACAGTCTGCCTGTTATGATCAGGGTTCCGCTGAATCGATCCACGAACCCCAGGTACACATCCCCTGCTTTAATAGCTAAATCGCTTGCAATAACTGCTGATTCCGGCGGAGTTACATTTAAAATGCCAATGGCTGAATTATCAAAATCGATATCCGGATTTAGACCTAATTTTTTATAGACAATAGGCCTTGGACCGCCTATGATATGTGCCAGCGAAATCTGCTTTCCCGGGACACTTTCCTGTATGATTCTCAGTCTCCCTTCGGAATCTTCCGGTAATAAATCTCTTATATCCATGTTCTTCTTCATCTCTTTCTTTTTATTTTACAGCAACGCTGTTATTTAGCTTTAGTTTTTATTCTATCACTTAAAAGCTCTTCAAGGTTTATTATACCACAGAATATGCGTTTATAACAACAGAGACTGTATCCAAATAAGCTTCAGATACAGTCTCCGGTCATTTTCATAGTAAAATTGTATATGGATTACTCTCCTACATCATGTTTGCGATAATAGGAGCAACGATCAGTGAAATAGTACCCATAACCTTGATTACAGCGTTCAAAGAAGGTCCAGCTGTATCCTTGAACGGATCGCCGATTGTATCTCCTACAACAGCTGCTTTATGAGCTTCTGAGCCTTTACCGCCCAGTGCGCCTGCTTCAATGTATTTCTTTGCATTATCCCATGCACCACCTGCATTGGACATAGTAAGTGCAAGAAGCACACCACTTGCAGTGCCGCCTACCAGCATGCCTCCCAGAACATTCAAAGCTACCTCCGGATTGAATATGGCAATACCAAAGCCTATAACGATGATGCTTAAAGGAGCCAGCAGACCCGGCTTAATCATTCTCTTGATAGCAGCTTTCGTAGAAATATCTACGCATTTCTTGTAATCTGCCTTTGCTTTTCCTTCCAGCAGACCCGGGATTTCTCTGAACTGTCTTCGCACTTCTTCAATCATTTCAAAGGCCGCTGTTCCAACTGCTCTCATAGCATATGCACAGAACAGGAACGGAATCATTGCTCCGAACAGTAATCCAAGCATGATCATTGGATTTAAAATATCCAGTGATGCTAAACCCGCTCTCTGAGCAAAGGCTGAGAACAAAGCGATCGCAGTGATTGCAGCAGAACCGATTGCAAATCCCTTTGCAACAGCTGCCGTAGTATTTCCAACAGAGTCCAGCTTGTCCGTAATCTGACGAACTTCCGGTTCAAGACCAGCCATTTCAGCAATACCACCGGCATTGTCTGCGATTGGGCCATAAGCGTCAATAGCTACAATCGTTCCGGCCATGGAAAGCATACCCATTGCAGCTAACGCGATGCCGTAGAAGCCATAAACGCCGCCGCCCGGAACCACATAAGCAACTGCTACCGTTGCAATAATAATAATAATTGGAATAGCAGTACTTTCAAGGCCTACGGAGAAACCGTAAATAACGTTTGTAGCCGCGCCTGTCTCAGAAGACTTCGCAATGCTCTGAACAGGTGAATACGCCTGTGCTGTAAAGTATTCAGTCACTAATCCGATTAAAATATTTGCAATTAAGCCTCCCATGATTGCAATGAAAAATTGGATCTGATGATCGGGCAATAAGTATCTTGTTAAGAAAAATGCTGCTATTGCAGACAGGACAAAGGAAGTATAAAGACTTCTGTTCAGTCCGGACTGCGGATTGCTGTCATCTCCTGTATAAATAAAGAGTGTTCCGATAATAGATGCCACAATTCCTGCCGCACCCAGTAATAATGGAAGAATTACGCCGATCTGTCCCGGCATACATGTACCTAATAACATGGCTGCAACAGATGTAGCGGCATAGGATTCAAATAGGTCTGCTCCCATACCTGCAACGTCTCCCACATTATCTCCTACGTTATCTGCAATAACCGCAGGATTTCTAGGATCGTCCTCCGGAATACCGGCTTCTACCTTACCTACTAGGTCTGCTCCTACGTCAGCTGCCTTCGTAAATATACCGCCGCCGATACGTGCAAAAAGAGCGATCAAGGAAGCCCCGAAAGCAAAGCTGTCGATTGCTGCAATGGAGTCCGGATTTTGTTTCGCAACGAAGATGTATAACAAGGATACACCCAGCAAGCCAAGTCCTACTACGCCCATACCCATTACGGAACCGCCTTTAAAAGCAATACCAAGCGCTTTTTTCAGGCTGCCCTTTGCGGCATGTGTTGTTCTGGCATTTGCTCTGGTTGCAATGTACATACCTAAGTAACCTGCACATGCAGAGAACAGTGCGCCTACGCCGAAAGCTACGGCAGAAGCCCACTTGTGCTCCGTTAAAAGTCCCAGAATAATAAAAATTATAATTGCGATTGGAAGCAAGGTCTTATATTGCCTGTTTAAAAAGGCCATTGCACCCTGTTGGATTGATTCTGAGATCTCAATCATTTTATCAGTTCCCATATCTTCTTTAAGAACTGATCTGGATAAGTAGGCCGCAAATATTAATGCTAAAATAGATGCTGCCACAATAAGATTAGTCATTTTAGTATCTCCCCTTAAATTTAAAAATTTGCCGCATTAATAATGAAGAAAAATTTTCATTACTAATTTAGCATTGCATACTTATACCGTATTCATAACAATTCTACCCTTTTCCTCTTGGATCAATTCATATTATTCTCTATTAAAATCTAAATTTTCGGAAAAAATCAGTAGAATCAAACGGAAGGCTCGCTAAATATTTTATACCACGTTACCAAATAAGTCCAATAAAAATTATCATTTTTAGCAAAAAAATATAAAAATTGAGCAAAAAAGCAGCGAACAGATACTGCTCACTGCTTTTTTGTTATTCTTTTTTTATTTTAATTCCATGCTCTTTAATTGTTGGCCGCTTTTGCTATAGTCGGATCCTCTTTTGTTTCATCCGGAATAGTAAAGTCACATTCCGTTAAAGGAACCACCTTTGACTTCTTCTTAAGCTTATATCCTATGATCAACAGTGGGAATACCGGAATCAACGCATAGTTTGTAATAAAGTCGAACCATGTGAATGCACCCGGCTCAAATACCCACATATTTGCTAAGAATATGATTATAGTAATCATAACTCCGGCAAAGATCGGTCCAAATGGATATAGGAAAGCTTTGTATTTCAATTCGGAAACAGTATGACCCTGTGCGATCCACGCTTTTCTGAATCTAAAATGACAAACAGAGATTCCAAGCCAAATGAAGAATCCGCTTAATGCTGACGCATTGTAGAAAATGGTATAGATCTTACCTTCGCCAACCAGAGATGCAAAGAAGGAAAGAGCAGCAATACAACCTGTTGCCCATACTGCATAAACAGGGACACCGTGCTTATTCGTTCTGGAGAAAAGCTTTGGTGCATTTCCTCTTACTGCCATTGCGTGCAGCATTCTGGAAGATGTGTACAGACCTGAATTACCACAGGACAATACCGACGTCAGAATAACCGCATTTAAAAGAGACGCGGCGGCTGCGAAGCCTACATTCTTAAATACAAGAACAAACGGGGATGCTGCAACGTTTTCAGCACTTCCATTTAATAGATCCGGTTCTGTGAACGGAATCAATGTACCAATTACGAAAATACTTCCTATGTAGAAAAGCAAAATTCGCCAAAATACAGTTTTAATTGCTTTTGGCACATTCTTTTCAGGATCTGCTGTTTCAGCAGCGGCAAGACCAACGATTTCTGTTCCCTGGAACGAGAAACCTGCTACGGCAAACACGCCCATCATAGCGGCAAATCCGCCTACAAACGGTGCTTTTCCCGCATCACCGGCATCTAGTGTCCAGTTTTGGAAACCTGTGGTATGAGATCCCATAATACCAAAGATACAAAGAACTCCTGTAATTAAGAAAATAATAACAGCTACAACCTTAATTCCTGCAAACCAGTACTCAGCCTCAGCATATGATTTTGTGGAAATAAGATTTAAGCTCATTAATAATGTAAAGGCCAGCACCGCAACCAACGTTCCGGGTACCTGCGGAAGCCAGAATTTAACAATCAGACCTGCTGCAACGAATTCTGCCGCAACAGTAATGGCCCAAGAGAACCAATAGTTCCAACCAACTGCGAAACCGAAAGCCGGATCGATAAACCGGTTGGCATAGGCCTCAAAGGAGCCGACAAGTGGTAACTGAGTTGCCATTTCACCGAGTGAAGACATCATAAAAAATACTATAAGACCCATTAATCCATAGGCAACCATTGCACCTCCCGGACCGGAAGATGAGATTGCACTTCCACTTGCAAAAAATAGTCCTGTTCCAATAGCTCCGCCGATGGCTATCATAGTAAGCTGTCTAGATCTTATTCCACGACTTAGCTTAGTATCTTCGCCATGTTTTTCTGAACCCATAATAAATCCTCCTTACCTCAAAAAAGCAAAATAATTACAAAATGGCCGCTGCTTAAACGCAGACAGATCCCTCTTCACCTGCCCAAGCGCCGACTCGGCAGAAAAGAATTCTCATGCTGCACAACCAACCATTGTTATCAAGCCTACACACCGGCTTGACTTACCCATTTCTAAAAGCCTCTCTTATAAACTTTCGTTACCACCTCCGAATCCTGCATCCAAAATCACAACATAAAAGCAATACAAATGTCCTTAAATATATCGATTTTACGAAGTATTCTGTAAATTCAATTAAATTATAGCACTGTATCAAGAAAATGCAATACCTAAGGAAACAGTTTATGTTTAAATTTCATTTTTAGGGACATCTTTACTTGCTCTTTCTATTGAAAAATGCGCATTTGTCTGCACATTTAGCATGAAAATTCATAAAAATGATTTAACATTCTATATCACTAATTTGCTCCTCAAGATTGGCTTATTTTAAGCTAGAAGGAAAGGCAGAAAAAAATAACTGTCCAAATTTAACGGCAAGACAGAAAAAAATAGCCTTCCAAAAAGGAAGGCAAGAAAAATAGTTATTTGAGCCAATAGAGATATACCGTTTATTCAAATAAAATTCTATTGATTTTTTTATGTTTCATTCTATACGCTTTCTTATATTCATACATCCTCTCATCGGCAATGCTTAGCAAAGCACTTTCCGATAAAAGATTATCTGCACGAACCTCCACCACGCCGTAACTGATGCTGCGTTCATAGGAATGATTACGTGCGAAATCACCGTTTATCAGCCTGTTCCTCAGTACTTCCATCCGTTCCTTAGCTTTAGCAGCATTCCAGTCCTGAGCCAAGATCATGAATTCATCCCCGCCCATACGGCAAAGAACGGATTCCAGGGAAAAGTTGTGCAGTATTCCTGTGACTTCTAAAATATACCGATCGCCCTCCGAATGACCGAACGTATCGTTTACAGATTTAAGCCGATCTATATCTATAAAACAAAGAACAAAAGACCTGCTTCCAACCAGCCATTCATGCAATATTTTCATGCCGTACCGGCGGTTAAAGGCTTGGGTCATTATATCCGTATACGCGGCATTTTGCAAATCATAGAGCTGTTCTTTTTCATAGCTTACATCTGTAAACATAAAAACAAGCGCCTTGTTGCCATACCATGATAACGGATGGATGTCCACTGAAAAGTATTGGACCTTATCGCCCTGGCTTATTTTCATTTCGGTGAAATAAGGTTGTCCATTCTTTTCCAGAGCATCAGCCTGCCATTTCATCCAACGTTTCCATTTTGATTCATAATCCGGATCTTTCAAGATCTGAGCCGCCTGCTGATTTACATACAACCAATCAGAGGTTGTAACATCCATCACAATAATCCATTGAGAAATCTGATTGGTAATTATTTGAAGCAGACTGTTGCTCTGCTCCAAGGCTTGTGTTTTCTCGTGTCCATCCTCTATTTCCTTTAAAAGATTCCTTCTCTGATACTCCAACTGTTCCTTCATCGCGTTGAACGCTTCGGCAAATTCACCCATAAAATCAAGGTGCTGTTGATAGTCTCCTTTTGCCACCTGCTGTGCCCGCCAGGTCAAATGTTTCAAAGAAGCATGCAGAGCCTTCAGCGGACCAGCCATTTCATTTTCAGGCGGCGGCAGGTCAACCTCCAGATTTCCTTTTGCTATATTTTGGGCTAATGCCGTCGTTTCCATGAGACACTTGCAAAAATAGACAAGCTCACTCCCAAGCTCCTGAAACTCCTTCGGAAGCTGCTCTACATCCAAGAAAGCATGCTCAGGGTCATAGATTACATGATGAAGGTAGCCCTGCAAAAGCTCTGCAACAGATTTCATATATCGTTCACCTCTTTAATCGTCCCGCGGAACCGGCATACCCGATCCCCGTTTGCCCAGCAGTCAATTTCTCTCACGCTGTATTTTTTACCGGTATAAGCTTCCAGGATTCCGGCAATAAAGCCTTCGTCATAATAGCATACGGTTTCATTTGTAACGGGAATTCCGCTGCAGTCCAGATCTTCTCCAACCGTGAGAACCAACTCTCCCGTTACTTCATTAAGAGCTTCCATCCTTAAAATACCGATTTTCAATTCTTTTAACTTCCTTTGAAGGTCTGATAGAAATACATTCCATTCAGCCTTTAAGTCCAGTACATTTTGGGCAAATTCTGTGCCGGCCAAATATCCTGCCTGACGAAAACATTCATTTGCTCTTTCATTCCCGCAAGCCTTGCTTAATACATCCAGCATGGTATACTGCATCAAACGGTATACCATTACAGGCATCTCTTCTCCCAATTCTCCCCGGCCTTTGCGGATATCTCCCAAGCTCTCCCATTCAAAGGTGTGATGATCCTTCTCCTGCTGTAATATGTATGGCATATAAAATACCTCCTAAACATCTTTACTATTACTCTATAAATCCCTGTTATTTTACCCCTTGCCTGTTATCTTTTATTTCTCCCTATCCGGCAGCACTCACCGGATGGCATTATCTCATTTTGTGGATCAGCACTAATTTTACTATAAACCCTGGGGAATTTCAACAAATACCGCACTCAAATCGGTTCGGAAAGTGGATTTGCTCAAAAATTACAATATAGGCTTTATTTTTGCTTAAAAAATCAAATTTTATCACGAAATTTTCTTATAACGGAAATTCGTTAAGCGGCCTGAGCCCCCTCCTTTATCGGCGAGGGGTACCCCCTCTGCACTCCCCCTTTTATTCAATAGGAAAATATTTCTTATTGAATAAAAAAGAAGCTCCAACATTCTAAGGATATTGAAACTTCAATTTCTGGAGGCCGTACCCAGATTTCATCTGGGATTTCCCTACAAA
The DNA here is from genome assembly GCF_004103735.1 of Aminipila luticellarii. Taxonomy (NCBI): domain Bacteria; kingdom Bacillati; phylum Bacillota; class Clostridia; order Peptostreptococcales; family Anaerovoracaceae; genus Aminipila; species Aminipila luticellarii. The sequence continues at coordinate 1,827,880 of NZ_CP035281.1, forward strand.
ATCTCTTTATTAAAATGTCCTCTTGTATCTGTTTCCTGATTAAAGACAGGCTTATCCATAGAACCATTTAATTTGCTCAAAGCCTGATGAATGATTTTCACCACCTGCTCTTTTGATTCCACCGTAAAGTTTAACCGAAATGCCTCGATTCCTTTTATGGTTGGCAGCTCGTCTAAAAGATTCAAGGTCTTCCCATTCAGGATCGTCGTTGTACAATCTCCATGAGAAAGGATAGGGAAGGTTCCGTGCTCATCTTTTAGCTCATAGCTCCTGGTTTTGCAAACACCGCATTGATTCATTTTTTTCATCGGACAATATTTTGTAAACATCAAAGGCGCCTTGCCATATACAATCATTTCCAGCGCAGGATAGCCGTCATTTTCTTCATAATAGGCATCCATTAAATCCTCCATTTGTCTCTTGTTCAATTCATAGGATAAGGTTACCCGTTTCGCACCTAATCGATATAATTCATAGCAGCTGGCGGAATTAACCACATTGAGAGAATAGTCCGTCACAAAAGGATTGGTTTTTCTGTAATGATAAATTCCGCCATATCCTCCGATCAGCAGCAGTCCTTTCTTTTCCCTATAATCGTTCTGATTTCTCCGAACCACGTTTTCAAAATAAACTTCCTTTATTCCGCAGCTCACGCAAGCATCAACTTGTTCCTTAGTCGTTACAGAAGCTGTAAGGTACGGTTTTTCAGGGGTAAAGCTTATTTTCTCTTTTGCTTTCAACACCTTGGTTCTTTTCTTTTGGCTGTTCAGCTTTAAGTCATATAAGCCCTGTACAAGTTCTCTTCTTGCTGCATTCAACAATTTTGCCGGAATAAAAGCATTACATTCCTCAAAATCCACCTGATTCAGCTCAAATATGGTATCCTTTAATCTGGAAAATTGCTTGATTACCTGGTCTTTTGTGGTTGGATTATTCATTGCGGCCCCAAGTATTTCCTCGCTTTCATATAAATAGTGAAAGCCCAGGCCCGACCCATCTATGATAAGCTTTGAATCTGGATAGGCATACACGCTAATATCCAGGTTAAAACGCTTATATTCTTTCTCCAGTGATGATTCTAACTCTTTGTAATAGGAATAATCCTTCGTTATATATACTATGTCACCCTTAGACAGCTTTTCTTTGATTTTGATATAGCAGACATCCTCTGCTTTGTTGATTAAATTGTCGTCCTTGTCGTACAGTTTTACAACCGTTAAATTAACATCTTCCTTGTTATGACTTATTCGAATGATATCGTTTTGATGTAAAGTCTTCGTAAGTGTTATTTCAACCATATCCTTAACCATCTTGCTGACTCTGCCAATTTCATAGCCAAAATTATTGGGTCTTAAAATGTTTGTAATATCTTTCGGATCTTCGTGAAATAAATAACCTTTCGTAAAGGTCCTATTGAAGGTTTTGTTCAGATTTCCTTTTTCCTCTTCGGTTATTTTATGATCTAAGGCCTTACGATAGGTTGATACAACATTTGCAACATACGCCGGCTCTTTCATTCGGCCTTCTATTTTTAAAGAATCAATTTCTTTTAAATCATGGATATAATCGATGGTGTTTAAATCCTTCGTGGATAACATGTAGTTTTTCCCTAAAGAAGTACCTGTTGTCTGATCGATCAGTTCATACTCTTTACGGCAGGATCCTACACACCTTCCTCGATTTCCGCTTCGATAGCCGATTAATCCGGACATGAGACAGTTTCCGGAGTACGAGATACATAACGCACCATGGGCAAAAATTTCTATAGGAATTTTTGCGATTCTTTTAATCTCTTTTACTTTTTCAATGGGAGTCTCACGGGCCAGAACAATTCTTTTCGCACCAAGTTCTTTCAATAATAATGTTCCGTCTAAATCGTCTATTCCCATTTGAGTGGAACAATGGGCTTCCATATCAAGAAAGTTTTTAACCATGTAATCGAAGGCCGCCAGATCCTGAACGATAATTCCATCCACGCCGATTTCATTTAATTCGTTCATCTGCTCTTTCATCTCTTCCACTTCGTTTTGAAAAACGATGGTATTCATGGTTACATAGATTTTAACATTCCTCAGGTGTGCATATCCAATCGCCTCTTTTAACGATTCCACATCAAAATTAGAGGAGTATGCCCGAGCACCAAATTTTTGCATTCCTAAGTATATCGCATCACAGCCATTGGAAATAGCAGCTTTTAAAGCTTCCATATTTCCTGCCGGCGCTAATAATTCCGTCATTTTTTCCTCCATACTACGCACTATTCTGCGCTAAGTGCTTCTAACCGGTCGCAAAGTTTTTCTACCGTATTCAGCTCATTCTTTTTAAAAGCCGCTGTAATATTGGCTTCCAGCTCTTGTTTTTTCTTGTCTATTTCTAAATACTTCTGATCGAAATATTTATCATATACCATTTTACGAAAAGAACGTGTACGCATACGCCGAATGGTATTGTCTTCTATCAGTAAAACGTAGTCCGCACAATTCGCCACAAGATAGAAATCGTGGCTGACCATGAGTACCGCCCCTTTATAGTCGGAAATGGCTCTTTCCAGAGCCATTTGTGCATAAATATCCAAATGGCTGGTGGGCTCATCCAGTATAAGAAGTTCTGCGTTGGTATGTGCAATCATGGCAATTTGAAGTAAGTTCTTTTCTCCGCCAGATAACTGACTGACTTTCTGCTTTAAGGTATCCCCTTCCAAACAATAGCTCCCGAGATACGCACGAATACTTTCCCTTGTCTCAAACCCTACGTTTTCCATCACCTGATATACGGTTTTTGTTTCATCTATATTCTCGCCTTGAAGCTGAGACAAGCACCCATAGCTTGTATTCTCACGGATATGGATGGAAGGATGGTTATTCTTTAAGATGTCTCGCATTAACGTGGTTTTTCCTGTACCATTTGCCCCAACGATGGCTACTTTTTCGCCGGCCAGTAACTCAAAATGGATCTGTTCCAATAAATTTTCATCAAATGAAGCATGGTAATCGGTAATGCTTAAAATCGGTTGCCCAGTTTCCACTTCTACTGCCGGCAATTCAATCATCGGCTCACAAAGTTCAACAAAAGGTGCCTTAATTTGTCTTGCACGTAAACGATCCAGTTGTGTCTGCTTTGCATTTACAGCACTTCCAATAACCGGATTAACAAGGATCGTAGCTCTTTTGCGCAGAATATCAACCATTTTCTCTGTACGCTCAATTTCTTCCTGATCTTCCATGCTCTGCCGTTTACATTTTAATTTTTCCTTTAACTGGGCTGAACGGTATTCGGTATAACTTCCATCATATTCCTGAATATCCCCGTTCTCCAAATGTAAGATCTTGTTAAAACAGTGATTCAATAAATATCGGTTATGGGTAACCACTAATAATGTACCATCATACCCATTAATCAACTGACAAAGCCGATTCAAGTTTTCAAAATCAAGAAATACATCCGGCTCGTCTAACACAAGAAGATTTGGAGATAGTAACATTTCTCTCATAATCTGAAGCAATTTATATTCACCGCCGCTAAGTTGTGAGACCCTTGTTTCTTCTAACTCACGCATACCGGCTGAATATAACTGCTTCCGAATATTGTTTTCATAATGCTCTCCATCCATGGCCTCAAAGGCATCTAAGAGTGCCTGATATTTCTCAAATAACGGCTCCGCATCCTCAGCGGCTGCCATCTCTTCACATACGGCAGCTGTCGCTTGCTGATTTTCCACGAATCGTTCACTTAAATATTCAAAAACAGTGCATTCCTGCTCCTTATCTCTCACCACAAACTGGCTGGCATAACCAATACGGCAGCGTTCATCTTTGATGATCTTTCCATCATACAAATACTTGTCCGGATGAATCATCATATCAACAAGGGTTGATTTTCCAGCCCCATTGCTTCCGATAAAAGCGCAATGCTGCCCCATTTCCAATGTAAATGAAACCTCGTTATATAAATCTTTTGCAGGAAAACCGTAGGAAAGTTTTTCTACTTGAATCATCTTTGTTATCCTCTTTTCTAAAAAATTTTATCTAAAAAACTCTAAGCCCATTAAATTCAATGTGTTTAGAGTTTCAACTTAACAACATCATCCCTGTGAAATATAAGAATTTGACATAATCATCTTTAAGTGCTATTATAATTATAAAGAATGGTGCTACCGGTAAACGGTTAGCCCTAGAAAAAAATTAGATTAAAAAAATAATCGCCTAGTTTTCCAAGACCGAGGCGATTATTTCTTTTTTGTGATTTTATATGTAATATCGACAATAACGAATATCAGGCCAGTAAAGGCTATCAGTTCCGTTAATGTTATATTCATCGTATCACCCCCCTCCGAAGAGGGCTAACCGCCTACCGTGTCTCGGGTAGCACCTTTTATATTTTAGCACAACCATACAAAAAAAGCACCATGTTTATACAAGGGTATTTTTGTTTCTAAAGTCTGACGGAGATTTGACCACACTTCCCATCAAAAACTGCCGATATGATTACGAATATAGAACCTCACAGAAGACAATAAAAAAGCTTGTAACTATTGAAATTACAAGCTCTTGATTTGGAGGCGACACCCAGATTTGAACTGGGGATAAAGGTTTTGCAGACCTCTGCCTTACCACTTGGCTATGTCGCCGCAAGCCAGTCTCACGACCAGCAATTAAATTGGCTAGGGTAGCAGGATTCGAACCTGCGCATGATGGAATCAGAATCCATTGCCTTACCGCTTGGCGATACCCCAACAATACATGTTATATGGGGTGGGTAGTGGGAGTCGAACCCACGTATACAGGAGCCACAACCCTGGGTCTTAACCACTTGACGATACCCACCATATAGGCTTTTTTATATTTCACTTTCAATAAAAATGGCGACCTGGATCGGGCTCGAACCGACGACCTCCAGCGTGACAGGCTGGCATTCTAACCAACTGAACTACCAGGCCAACTTATTAAAAATGGTGGGCGTTATAGGGCTCGAACCTATGACCCTCTGCTTGTAAGGCAGATGCTCTCCCAGCTGAGCTAAACGCCCATTTTTAATGGTAGCGGCGAGTGGAGTCGAACCACCGACCTTCCGGGTATGAACCGGACGCTCTAGCCAACTAAGCTACACCGCCATGTTGATTTTTTCAACGTTTTCCGCCGTCAACATTAATTATATTACCATTTCCAACTCGCTATGTCAACACATTTTTTTACATATTATTATTCTTTTTTTGCTTTCTATAGAATGTCCACTTTCCAATAATTTATAACACTTTAAGCTCAAATATTGGTTGGCTCTGCCTGCAACTTTCTGTAAAGTTTACTGGACTTTTATTTTTTGATCTGCCCTTGACTTTCTAAAATCGTCCTTATATGATTGACATATCTATTAGCAGCAACGCTGCAGGATTCACTGATTCTTTCCTTGAGGCAATGCCTCATGTCAATGAATAGAATCATTATACCATTAACAGAACAAAAAACAATAAAAATGGAGGGATTATGGAATATAAAATTGAAGGGACGCCTCTTCCTGTACTCATCTGTACATTAGATCAGGGAGAAGCTATGATTACTGAAAAAGGCTCTATGAGCTGGATGTCACCTAATATGAAAATGGAGACCGGCAGCAATGGAGGAGTGGGACGCGCTCTGGGCAGAATGTTTGCCGGAGAATCCCTGTTCCAGAACCGTTATACCGCTCAGAGCGGAAAGGGATTGATCGCATTTGCTTCCAGCTTTCCCGGCTCTATAATGGAATTTGATATTACCCCGCAAAATTCTGTCATTGTACAGAAATCTGGTTTTCTGGCAGCTGAATCTACCGTAGATTTATCTGTCTTTTTCCAGAAGAAAATCGGAGCAGGCTTTTTTGGCGGAGAAGGCTTTATCATGCAGCGTCTTTCCGGGAACGGAAAAGCCTTTATCGAGATAGACGGACATACGGTTGAATACAATCTGGGAGCTAATGAATCCATGGTAATCGATACAGGATATCTGGCAGCAATGAGCGATACCTGTTCCCTGGACATTGTAACCGTGCCGGGAGTAAAAAATATGCTATTCGGCGGAGAAGGTATTTTCAACACAGTTGTAAAAGGTCCGGGTAAGATTATACTCCAGACTCTTCCTGTAAACTCTGTTGCCGATTCACTACGTCCTTATTTCCCATCAGGCAAATAAACCGTAACCATTCATCAGTCAGCTGTTTCAAAACTGACCGCAGTGCGAAAAGTGCCGCCTCTATTTTGAAACAGCTATTTTATTACAAAGGAAATATTGCTTATGATACGGCGGAGTATCGTAAAAAGCTGCCATCATTACAAATGAATATCATATTCTTTTATCTTTTTATACAAATTCTTTCTGGCCAGCTGCAGCTTCATGGCTGTTTTGCCCACATTCCCTTGATTGCACGAAAGAGCCTTTATGATATACTGCTTTTCAAATGCCTTTTTTGCATCCAGCAACGGAACGTCTACGCCCAGAGAATCGTCTCTCACGGCGCACGAATCGCTTCCCTGTTTCAATTCATCCGGCAGATTCGACCATTTGATTTCCGAATCACTTGTCATGACCACCAGCCTTTCAATGATGTTGCGAAGCTCCCGGACATTTCCGGGCCAGCTGTACCGCTCTAACGCTTGTATGATTTCAGGCGATAAGGGCGAGATGCACTTGCTCGTTTCTTTAGAGATCTGCCGGGTAAAGTAGTTTGCAAGGATTGGAATATCATCCTTTCTCTCACGGAGCGGCGGCAGATGAATGGGCAGGACATGGATTCGATAATACAGATCCTTTCGAAACCTCCCCTTCTCTACCTCTTCCTTTAGGTTTTTATTGGTGGATGTAATCAGTCTGAAATTCGTCCGAATGGTTCCATTACCGCCCACCCTTTCAAATTCTCTCTCCTGCAGCACTCTTAAAAGCTTCGCCTGCGTGCCGAGAGATAATTCGCCGATCTCATCCAGCAAAATCGTTCCCTGATTGGCCACTTCAAATTTTCCCCGGTGCATTTTATCCGCTCCGGTAAACGACCCCTTCTCATGGCCGAACAGTTCACTTTCCAATAAATTTTCCGACAAGGCCGCACAGTTCACCTTGATAAAAACCTGCTCCGCTCGATTGCTTTTATAATGAATCTGGCTGGCAATAATCTCCTTTCCTGTGCCGCTTTCTCCTGTAATCAGAACAGGTGCGTCTGAATCCGCAAAAACATCAATTTTTTGACGTATTTCTTCTATCCGGTAGTTCTGCCCCACTAGCTGCATCATTCCCGCCTTTTCAAGCATTTGATCCTTAAAGGCACTGTTCTGTTCACTCAGCCTATAAATTTCAAATGCTTTCTGGATGTTTAAGAGTAAATTATCAATGTCAGCAGGCTTCAATATATAGGTAAATGCTCCTGATTTTACGGCATCCACCGCACCTGAAACCGATCCTTCTGCCGTCAGCATGATAACCTGAATGGCCGAATTGATTTCCTTAATCCTCTCCAATAAAACGATTCCGTTCATCTTAGGCATGATAATGTCCGCAACGACAACGCCTATTCGCTTTCTTTTAATTAATTCTAAAGCATCCGGGCCATCCCATGCGGTTAAGACATCAAAATGATTCAGCTTAAATATTTTTTCATAAACCTTCAGCAAATCCTTATCATCATCCACAACAAGCAGCTGATCCATGAACTCTCCCATCTGTCATCTTCCTTTCACCTGTTTTAACGGGATTGAAATCGTAAATTCCGTTTCCTTTCCTGCTTTACTGTCTAAATGGATTGTTCCGTGCATTTTTTCAACCATTGTTTTGGTGATCCAAAGCCCCATACCCGTTCCCAGCCCCGACGGATCTGCCGTCACAAACGGTTCGAAGATCTTCTTCTGAAAGGGTTCCTCGACACCTCTTCCATCGTCTTTCACCGATAAAATCATCTGCTCTTCATCAGAATATCCCCGTATGGTAATGGTTCCGCCATCCGAGATGGCATGAATAGCGTTGGACACAAGGTTCATGGTGATGTTTTTGAACGGCTCCGCATTCCCTTCATAAATAAGCGGATTCGGATTAAATTCCGTTACAAATTTAATATTTTTAGCAATGCTGTTTCTTTTGGTCAGCAAAATCACCTGCTCCACAATTTTTGTGATATTGCCGTGAGAAGCCTCTCTTAATGATGGGCTGGAAAAATCCAGCAAATTATAGATGACATCCTCTGCGTTCTGGGTGGATTGCATGATGGTATCAATGCTTTCACGCAAGCCTTCGTCTTGATATTGCTTCGTATAGGCAGCTAGGAGATACGAGGAGCCCTTAATAACAGCCAGCGGGTTCTTCAACTCATGAGCAATTGCCGCTGTAAGACCTCCTATTTCCGACATCTTTTCCTTTTGAGCCATCTCTTTTTCTAACATGACCTGCTTGGTGATCTTTTGGCTCTGGACAATTATTTCATTGATCTGCCCGTTCGAATCGATAATGGGATAATACATATTCTGCAGGATATCATCCCCCCGTACAATTCTGGAAAATTGTGCTGATTTTGTTCGTAGAGCCTCCTGTATAGCACACCCTTTACATATTTCACAGCCGCCCATCAAAGCTTCATAGCACTTTTTCCCCCGCATTTTTTCTTGATCTTTACCCAGTGCCGCAATTCCCTTTTCATTCATATTGGTTATATTCAAGGCTGGACTTAGAAACATCAGCATACCTCCGATGCTGTCGATCACACTTTGTATTTCTCTGTTTTTTTGAATCAAGCTTTCGGTGTACTCTTTCATTTCGGCACTCATGGTATTGAAGGCTTCCGAAAGAATCTGAATCTCCGTATAATTATAAATCGGCTCTTCATAATCAAAATTTCCTTCGGATATAATCTTCGCACGGTTTACCAGCTTGTCAAACGGCCTGGAATATTGGCGATATAAAAATATGGCAATGATAACATAGACCAGCAAAAGGATGAGCGTGAAATGCCACAGATTATTTTTCTCCAGATTATTAAGCTGCAAATACTGATTTTGGATAATTTCCACGCCTACGACCCACGGCTGCCCCACTACTTCCGCATGGGCGATCATATGATTTTTAGAAGCTTTATCCTGATAGGATATGACTCCCCTGTTTCCGCCCAGTATTCTTTCCAGAGCGTATTTATACTGGGGCAGTAAATTCTTTTCCGTTACGATATTAGTCAAAAATGTCTGCCCTCTGATGCCATCCGGTGGTACAATACCGGGATGGTAGATGACATTGCCGTTATCTTGAAGCAAATAAACAATTCCATCCTCTCCCAGGCGAAAGTCTTTAAGAAACTGATTGTTCAGCGTGTCAAGGCACACATCCACACAAGCCACTCCTACAAAACGGTTCCCCTCATATAACGGGACCGAGCAGGTAATGACCCACCCTTTTCCCAAATAATCCACGTAAGGATTGGTCCACACCGTTTTTCTTTCCGGATTGTTTTGAGGATTCGCCGCCAAATAAAAAGGATCGTTTTTTTGCAGATGATTCGGGTCATAGATATCAATCGGACAGGAAGGAAACAATCTTAAAAATCCATCCTCCGTAGCGATATAAGCCCACTCAATATAGGGATTTCGCTCAATCATGTTTTTCATCAAACGATCCAGCTTCTCTGTCGCATTAATGTTCTTCACCGTGTCCGGACTTAACCTCTCAACAGCTGGGAAGAATATGGAGGAATGCTGAGACGCTGCACTTTTCCCCAAGTCCCTGTAAAGGGTATTATCTTTTTCTTTAAGATAAGAAGCAGGCAGTTCCGTATTAGTCTCCTCCAGCATATAATCGGTGGCAAAAGCTGCCAGACCTTCCGTCTCTTTTTGGATTTGCCCAATCACTAAGGACAAAATATTTGCCTTTTCTGAAGCAATCGTCTGTATAGAATCCTTTACATTTTTTACTGTGGCTTTTCGATCCTGCTCCGTGATATAGGCGGTAAAAACTGTGACCACGACGATGTTAAACAACAAAAATATAAGCAGTATCTGCGATACCAGGGACTTTCTATCCAGTATTTTCCTAATCCAAATCATCTGTAAAGCCTTCCTTATACCATGCAAACGGCACAGCATGATTTATCCAGCAGCAACCTTCTTGACCTATCCCAAAATCCCTTATTTCATTTTTATTATAACTTTATCATTATTCAGGGAAGAATTCCAGTAATCTGTTAAAGTGCTGCTGTGACATTTTATGGATAATGCCACATCAGCTCTATGTAGAAAATCTTTTACAGCTCCAAATCTGCATTTTTCTTGAAAACCTTGATTAAAATGAGATAATAAATCAATCCGCAGGCCAGCCAGATCAATCCGAGTACTTTCGCCTGGCTGCTCAAGCTGAACCAAACAAATCCGATAATAATAGCTCCAATCAGCGGAGCGACAACATATTTAAGGGTTCCCTCCGCCTTGATTTTAACCTTATAGTAGTAAATGACAGACAAATTAAGAATAAAGAAGGAGGTCAGTGCGCCAAAATTAACTAATATGGTAAGCTCATCAATTTTATTTTGGAAAAAGATACACATCACCAATGAAACGATTGCAATGAACCAGGTCGCCACATATGGAGTCTGATATTTTGCATGTACCTTGGAAAAAGCCTTTGGGAAATTTCCGTCACGGGACATGCTGAACAGTACACGAGATACGGCGACCTGTGCCGTTAAAGCGGCAAATCCCCAGGAAAGGGCGGTTGCCGTTGAACATAGGGTCAGCAGTGTCCTCCCTCCGGCCAGATTGGCAATTTCATAAAAGGCAGTGTCTATATTATTAAATGCTCTGTAATCCGGCCACAAACAGCCTGCCACCCAAGTCAGAAAGATAAAAAGGCCGCCTAAGATAAGAAGGGCGGATATGGTGGCTCTTCCGACAGCCTTTCCCCCGCCTTTTGTTTCTTCTGCCAGAGTGCTGATGGCATCAAATCCAAGAAAACTTAAAACAGCAATGGATACCCCATTCATGACCATAGCGAGGCTAAAGTTTTTTGCATTGAAAATGGGATCTACTGTAAAATGTACGCCGTTTGTTCCCTTTAAAATCGCAATAACAGCAAAAATAACAAAAATGACATAAACAACTAATTCAAAAGCCAGTGCAACAACACTTAGTTTAGCAGAAGCTTCAATGCCTTTAATATTAAAAAAAGTAACCACTACAAGGAAAAGGAAAGCCCATATCAGGATCGGTACTTCTGGGAAAATAGCGTTCATGGACGCTCCGCATACGACATAAATCAAAGTAGGCATTAGGATATAATCCAGTAAAATAGCCCACCCTGTCATAAATCCCAGATGTTTGTTGATCCCCCTTGAGGTATAGGCATATACTGAACCGGCGATTGGAAAGGCCTCCGCCATTCTGCCATAACTAAATGCTGTAAAAATCATGGCAAACATCCCAATGGCATACACTAAAGGTACCATATTATCAGAGGCTTCTGCCAGAAATCCATAAATGCCGAACGGAGCGATAGGAATCATGAATACCAGACCAAATATAGCCATTTGCCAAGGTTTTAAACTTCTTTTCAGTTCCTGCTTATACCCAAAATCCTCTAAAGTATGAGCAGTGCTTTCATTTTGCTGAGACATTTTTGTTTCCTCTCTTTCTTTTACATTATTTTAGAACTTATTCCGATATCTAAATATTCTGCAAATAATGTACCAATTTGATTTTTCCTAAAATGTCGTGTTTTTTCGTTGTGAGACGTTCCTCTCCCCCTTATAGCTTTACCTTTTCGTAACAAAATGCCCTCCGTTCCGTCCTTTCTTTTGTTACCTTATCGTTCTTTTGTTACTTTTTAGTAACAATCCTCTCCCACCTGATTCTTAAAGCAGTACCTTTTCTTCATAAAAAAAATAAATAAATTTAAGTAACCTCCAAATTTCAATGAATTTAATGGTTCATCCTTTTTCGCCGTTAAAAGAACTGTAGCTTTTATTGGCACAGATTATGCTATTACAGTTGTCAAGCCATTCGTTATATATGAAGTAAAAACAGTGAGGAGGTTCTATCATGAAACGCGATAGAAAATATGTATCTTTTTATTATGACACCACTGAAGAATTCCCGGAAATAAAACTGGATCCTAAGAAAACGGCACTTTGTCTCGTAGACCTTCAAAATGAATTTGTTTTAAGAGATTTTGGAGAAGCTCTTGCTTTTAAAGAAGCGGGAGAGTGGGAAAAGTGGATTCCTTTTCATGACAGATTAGATCAAATGGTTATCCCCAATAACAAGAGACTGTTGGATTTCTTCCGTGCGAATAATATGACAGTCAGCTTCGGCAGAATTGCCTGTCAGAGGGAGGATGGGGAAGATCGGTCTCCTGTACAAAAAACAGAAGGCTGGAACAACATGCTTCTTCATGTGGACAGCTTTGCCGCTCAAATGGTGGAGCCCCTGACACCAAAGGCAAATGAAATCATTGTCAACAAAACCACGGATAGTGTTACTACCGGAACCAATTACCTTCAGCTCCTGAGATTTATGGGCATAGAGACGGTGGTGGTGACAGGAATCGTTACAGACCAGTGCGTGGCTTCCACCATCAGAGGTCTTGCAGATGAAGGCTTAAAAGTAATCTGTGTAGAGGATGCCTGTGCTGCCGGAAGTCAGGAATTACATGACGCAGAGCTTAAGATCATGAACCTCATTTACTGCGACGTTCTCAGTACAGATGATACCATCGAGCTTATTAAAAAATATCTGCCTTAAATTCGATTAATCGGTAAAAATGAAAAGCTCCCAACTGAGTAGCAAGCTTCACTTTGTCACTTGTCTGCTCAGTTGGGAGCATCTCTATCTTCATTTTCTTATGATAGAATATGATATTTCTGCTTTTTCCTCATCAGCTTAGGCTGAGTCATCTGTAGAAATTCTGCTGCTTTTCTGGTAGTGCCAAATTTCTTTAAAGCATATTCAATAAGCTGCTTTTCCTGCTGCTCCATAATTTTCTCAAAATCCAAGGAGGAGGAATATTTCATATGATGTTTTAAATTCATGACTAAGTCTTCATATACATTTTCACGTAAGACTTCCTGCACGTCATCTCCCGTTATCACATGATCCTTTACGCTGATTACTGCCCGGTGAATCAGATTTTCCAGTTCCCGGACATTTCCGGGCCAATTATACTTTGCAAGCTCCATAAGGGCAGTAGGCGCAAGCTCTTTATCGATACCATACTTCTTACAATAGTTTCGGAGAAAGGAATCTGCCAGCGCTGCAATATCATCCCGGCGTTCCCGGAGCGGCGGGACTGTGATCGTACAGATATTCAGCCTATAATACAAATCCTCTCTGAACCTTCCCTGTTCTACAAGCTGCCGAAGAGGGATATTGCTGGCGCAGATCACCCGCACATTAATGCGGATGGGAGAAATTCCTCCCACCTTATAAAATTCACTTTCTTGAAGGACCCGCAGAAGCTTTGACTGCAAATTTAACGGGAGCGTTCCCACTTCATCCAAAAACAGGATTCCCCCATTGGCCAGTTCAAAATATCCCTTTTTCCCCGCTGGCTGTGCTCCGGTAAAAGCACCGGCCTCATACCCAAAGAATTCACTCTCGGCAAGACTTTCCTGAATAGTCGCACAATTAATTTTTACACACGGCTTATTCTTCCGGATACTGTTTTTGTGTATCAAGTCGAGGATCTTTTCCTTACCGACGCCCGTTTCTCCTTGGAGAATGACACTGCAATCATATTGGGCGATATTTAAAACTTCATCTACTACAGCTTTTGTTTCAGAACTGCTGAAAATGAAATCCTCCAGTTTTCCACTTTTCTCTATAGACGCCGCAACCGCCTTTTTAGCCACCTGACGAAAAGCAATGGACTGGGATTCATAAAGCTTATTAATTCGATTTAGGTCTTCCGCAATAGAAATCAGTAAATCAAAGGTGAATTTCTCATATCCAATAATAAATTGTCCCAGCACATACGCTTCAATTTCTTTGCTCATACTCTCCGCAATCAGGATGGATTGAGTATAACCATTTTTAAGGCTCGTAAAATATAGTCTTCCCTTCTGCCGTGTAAGGATAACGCTTAGAACCTCTGAGCCCAAAAGATCTTCACAGTTAATCGTCATATCGTAAGGCTTCTTTTCTTGTCCCAGAATCGTCTCGGATGCGGGAATCGGTTGAGCAACATTGAGAATATAAGAGGAATGAACCCAATGAGCCAGTTCCTGTTTGACCTGCTCAGGGGTAAGAGTTCCTATTCCGTCCTCATCAAGGATTACTGTAATATAACAGTCCTCCCCTACAGCTTTTCGGATAGCCCAAACGTAAGTGATACTGGATACCAAATCTTTTCCGATAACAAGATAGCGTTTTCCTTTGTCGGATACATGATAAATGCTGTACAGGCTGGCGGCTTCATCAAAGGTAGCCATCGTATAATTCAGCTGCAAGACAGGCGGAATTTTTGTTAAAGGGGAACCGATAAAAGCAATGCCATAGCCGGATACAGTAAGCTCCCCATAGTTATAGTCGATTTTATGGATTTTATCAATATAAATCGGGTGGGCGGTCATGGTGGTCAAACAAAAGATAGGATCTCCTATATGATAGGGAGAATTCTTCTCGAACTCACTCCCCATAGCCTCAATCGTACCGTAAAATTGTCCGGCCGTATTGGTAAAAGGGTTGTGCAGCTTTCCTCTGCGATGAATCAAATCTAAAATTTTTGCAATAATCTTTGCTTCATCAAAACCGCATTCACTGCAAAGCTGTTGAAAGCAATCTCTCTCCAAATGGATCAGCTGTAAACATATCCTACATTCGGAAGGGGATAGTTCTCTGCTATTATCAACCTTCCATGCGGTAACCGGAACAGTCCCCTTTGGCTCTATTACCCGGCTGACTCCGAACGTGTCTTGTATGATTTCCATTCTTATCCTCCCCCAATTCTACGATTTCTTCTTTATTATATCATGCAAGCTGCGTCGCCGCATGATTCAATGATTCCTTCCTTACGGCAACGCCGATTCCAATCAATAGAATCATTATACCATGCAAGCTGCGCTTTTTGAATTGGTTTCGTATCAATTAAGCGAATATTGATTCAATATCAATTCGAATCCTGTCCCTCAAATACTTTTTAATATCTACTAAGTGGGAGATTTTCAATACCTTTCTGTATTTATTTTTATATCATGGCAGTTGGCATATATATTGCTTATTATTTTTATAAACATTTTTACTGCTCCGGCTTTATCTAAAAGAAGGAGCAAATAAAAACCAGATTTTTAGACAAACTTAATAAATATAAAACAAAGGAGAAGATGGAACATGTCAAAATTTATCATTACAAATGAATTCTGGGAACTCTTTCCGGAAGCAGAAATCGCTATAGTCGTAGCAAAAGGAATCCAAAACACAGAAGCGCAGGTTGCAGATGTAAGAAAGGAAATCAACGAACTGCTAAAGCAGAGCAGCAAGGAAGCAGAGAAATTTCTGTCCGCAGGTGTATTCAGCCAAAATAAAGTAATTTCTGTGTGGCGGGAAGCTTATCAGCAGTTCAAAACAAAAAAGGGCGTCCGATGCTCTATTGAAGCGTTATTAAAGCGAATAGACAAGGAAATCGGCGTTTCTCCGATCAACCCGCTGGTCGATATCTATAATTCAGTTTCTCTGACTTATGGGCTTCCTTGCGGCGGTGAAGATATTGACACATTTGAAGGGGATTTACTTTTAACAAAAGCAAACGGAGACGAACCGTTCCTTGCCCTCGGCGACGAAGAAGCAAGCAATGCTCTTCCCGGTGAAATTATTTATAAAGATGATGCGGGAGCCGTATGCCGTTGCTGGAACTGGCGTGACGGACAACGAACCATGCTTACCAACGATACCGTCAATGCCTTTCTGATTATCGAATCCGTAGATCCAAGCAGAAGTGAGGATTTGAAAGCAGCTGTATCCAAACTGGCAGAACTGACCGACAAGTATTTAGGCGGTTCCGCAGAGATTGTACATTTGAATAAGAATAATCGAGAAATGAATTTATAAAGGTCTTTTATTCAGGGCAGAACTTCCGGATTTATTTAATTGAATCCGGAAGCTCTGCTTTTTTCATTCTTTTTCTAAACCAGAAAATGGATAATGAAACAAACCGTTAAAAGATACATGACAGGATGCACCTCTTTTCCTTTTCCGGTGAGAACCTTTATAACAGAATAGCTGATAAAGCCGAAAGCGATTCCCTGTGCTATGCTGAAAGTCAGCGGCATTAACAGAATAGTTAAAAAGGACGGAAGCGCCTCTGTAAAGTCTGCAAAGTTAATCATAGCCACATCGCTCAGCATTAATATACCAACTATAACTAAAACCGGAGCTGTAGCTTGAGTCGGTATCATTAAGAAGAATGGGGCAAAGAATAACGTAATCAAATAAAGAAGCCCTGTAGTTACGGCACTAAGCCCTGTTCGACCTCCTTCTGACACGCCTGTGGCACTCTCGATATACGTGGTCGCAGTAGATGTACCCAGAACAGCCCCTACCGTAGTAGCTATCGAATCACAGATTAAAGCCTTATCCAGATTCTTGATCTTCCCATCTGCTCCAATCAGCTTGGCTTTTCTGGAAACACCGATCAGCGTTCCGATATTATCGAACATATCAACAATCGTTATTGTAAAAATGACCGCAAAAATGCCATATTCAAAAACACCCTTGATGTCAAGCTGTCCAAAGGTTTCCTTCGGAATAGGCGGCACTAGGCCAACAATATCTCCTAATCCCGCAGGAACCTTGGTAATCCCCATGAACATGCCTATTACGGTGGTCACCAATATGCTGATCAAGAGTCCTCCTTTTATCTGCTTTGAAAAAAGCAGGCTGGATAAGACCAGTCCGATAAAAAACAGGGCGACCTCCGGACTCTTTAAATTTCCCAACCCCACAAAATTCGAAGGGTCGGATACAATGACTCCGGCATTTTTAAAACCGATAAAGGCAATGAAAAGGCCGATTCCCACACCAATAGATATTTTCAGGCATTCCGGCACGCTGTCGATGATGAGCTGCCTTACTCTCGTTACGGTCAAAATCATAAAAACAATACCGGAAACAAAAACTGCTCCCAAGGCGGTCTGCCAGGACAAGCCCATAGGTCCGCAGATGGTGTATGCAAAGAAAGCGCTCAACCCCAATCCCGGAGCCACAACAACCGGAAAGTTTGCATATAGCCCCATCAATATGGTCGAAAAGGCTGTGGCTATAATGACGGCAGCTAAAGCACTGCTGTGAGGCATCCCCGCATCGCTGAGCATCCCCGGAACCACCGCCAGAAGATACACCGAGGCAATAAATGTAGTAATACCGGATATAATTTCAGTCTTTACAGTTGTACCATATTCATCCAGTTTAAAAAAACGATTGATATGGCTGGGTCGATTTAAAAGTTTTTCTTTAGGCATGTATGCTTCCTCCATTCATTTTATCTGTCGTTAGGCTGCCCTGTCCCCGTTTGCTTTACACATCATAGAGCCATTAAAACAAATTCGTTGGACTTTTTAAAAGTTCCTTATCTATAATAAACGAAATGGTTCGATTATGCACTACTTTTTTGATTCCGTGGTGCAGTAAAAAAATTGTTGTCATACAACAAGCACATCTTGACAACGGGTATAACAAAAGCTATAATGAAGAAAATGGAATTAAAAGAGGAGGAAGAGAAATGAGCAAAGACATTGTTTTCTGCGGTGGTGGAAACATGGCAGAGAATATTATAAAAGGGCTGCTTTATAAAAAAGTCGTTCTGCCTGAAAATGTTACGGTCAACGAATTGCTTCCGGCCCGTTGCGAATATCTGTCCAAGACTTATGGTATAACAGCAGTTACAAATGCAGATGACGCAATCAAAAGAGCCGGCCTAGTGATTATCGCCGTAAATCCATTGCAGGTTCCGCCTGTTACAAAAGTACTGAACCCACTTATCAACGAAAAGACCATCGTACTGTCTATTGCCGCCGGTATCCCCATTAAAACCTTAGAAAACCAGCTGGGCAGCGACAGAAAAATAGTACGCGTTGTACCCAATACGCTCATTCAGGCGGGCAGCGGTTATAGTGCCGTGTGTATGAACGGGTGCTGTGATGATCAGGACAAGTCCCTTATTACTCACGTTCTGGACGCATTAGGGCAGAT
The DNA here is from genome assembly GCF_004103735.1 of Aminipila luticellarii. Taxonomy (NCBI): domain Bacteria; kingdom Bacillati; phylum Bacillota; class Clostridia; order Peptostreptococcales; family Anaerovoracaceae; genus Aminipila; species Aminipila luticellarii. The sequence continues at coordinate 1,846,046 of NZ_CP035281.1, forward strand.
CATGTATCTTAAGGAAGATCTGTTCAATAGTTTTTCAGGATTCAGCAACGTAGGTCCCCTTTGGCTCTATAAAATGGTGGAAGCATTAACGGATGCTGGAGTGTATGTAGGATTTAGCCGCACAGATGCGCGCAATATGGTGATTAAGAATATGCTGGGCACCGCTGTTGTTCTGGAAGAGACCGGCGAACATCCGGCCGTAAAAGTAGATCAGATGACTTCTCCCGGTGGAGTGAGCATAGAAGCGCTGAAAGTATTACAGCAAGGGAATTTTTCTTCGGCTTTAATGAATTCTGTTATTGCCGGTATCGATAAGGCAAACTCCATAGAATAGTAATTTTAAGCAACTCTACATAATATAAATATAAACCGAAAATGCTGGGGAAATGATATTTCGTTTCCCCAGCATTTTTATAAACTCAACTCAACTTTATAAACGTTACTGAACTTTTACTCCTTTTGCTTCCAATTCAGAAAGCACAAATTCTTTATCTGATTTTATTTCATCCATAATAAAGCTTACATCTTCCTCTGTTGCAGAGGTCATCCCGCAATTTTTTACACAATTCTTAATATAGGACTTGCGTGCGTGAGTCATATCATATTGTCTTGCCTTAATGAAGGATGGATCTTTTGGAAATACCAGATTTTTTCCCGGTATTTCATCTTCCGGATCACCGAACAACACTTGAACCCCATTCTTTTTTGCAAAGGTCAGCTGCGGCATTGGATGCTTTCCCGCACTTGTATATTCCGTTTCCTGAACCACCAGTATGGCATCCTCATCCATCTGCTGGGCCAAAGCAAACGCCGCCGTTAAAGAGGTATTCCCGGCAGGTCCCCTTTCATACCCCTCCAATATAGCAAGCGCCTGTGTCATATAAAACAGCTCTCCCTGTTTTATGGTGACCATTTCATCCATGTATCTGAGAACTCTCGCCGCATTTCTCGGACAATCTGACCGATCCGGCCATGTGGTGAACGGCAAACTGAATCCGGTATGTCCTGTGGTGCAGGACTTTCGGTTAAAATCCTGTTCCGATGCCATGTGGAGTCCTTTTAAATCAATGCAGGCTCCGATGACCCTTGTATTTTCCGCCCCGGCTTTAATCAGGCCTCTGGCCGTCCCTGTCAGGTTACCGCCCCCAGCATTTGTGCATACGACCGCCTCCGGATCCTTTCCGAATTTTTCTCTGCACTGTTCAGCCAGCTCATACCCTAAAGTCTCTACCCCGGCAATACCAAAAGGCGTATACAGGGACGCGTTAAAATAACCCGTTTCCTCAAGGAGACTCAGATGAGTCGAAAACAATTCCGGGCCTACCGACAGCTGAACCACTTCTGCGCCGTATGCTTCGCAAACTCTCTGTTTCTCAAGTATCTCAGGCTGTCCCACCTTATTATTGTCATAGCACTCCTGTACGACGATACATTTCAGGCCCTGCATAGCCGCTTGAGAAGCGACGGCTGCTCCGTAATTGCCGGAGGTGGCCGCTATAACACCTTTGTATCCAAGCTTCTTTGCGTGATATACCGCAACGGCCGCTCTCCTTGCTTTAAAACTTCCTGACGCATTGGCCGCTTCATCCTTCACTACTATTCTGGCGCCCTTTCCCTTTGGAGCATATTTTCTCGCCAAAGCAGTAAGATTGCGCAGTTCGATCAGCGGGGTATTCCCAACGCCGTGAGCTAATTGAATTTCCCTCATTTCTTCAAGGGAATAGCCCACTTCCCTCATCATGGCCTCATAGTCAAAGCCGATACCTGGGAGCTCAAATTTCGTGTAGTCGATCTGCATGGCATTCTTAATGATTTCATTTTTGCGAGCCATGATGGCTTCATAGGTTTTATCGTTCTTCACTATTTCTCAGCTCCTTCCATAATTTCTTTCAGCTGCAGCTCCACTTGAAGCAGTTCCGGCTGAAAATCCCCATAATCATGAATATATCTCGGATTGATATCTACCAGAGTTCCGCTGGTCTTTCTTCCTGTGACGGTGATAATGTCCATGTTCTCTCCCAAATTTCCCTCATGCTGGGCGATTCCCTTTACCCAAAGCTTCAAATCGCATTTTTGCGTATCTTCCGGAACCTGCGGGGCTCTGTTGCCGGCTTTAAGCACGGTGTTTTCAATCTGCACCCAGTCTCCTTTTTTCGCCATACTCATAAAGTACGCTCCTTTCCTTGTATAAACAGTAAATTTTAAAGGAACATCTAAGGAAATAGATGTTCCTCTTTATTTATTCAAGCATTAAACGGTTCTCTGTACGGTTCTTTGAATAATATTTTCCTGAATATTTTTATCCAGATCAACGAAGAAAGCAGAATAGCCTGCTACACGAACCAGCATATTGCGATATTTCTCCGGTTCTTTCTGAGCGGCACGAAGAGTTTCATCATCTACCACGTTCAACTGTAAGTGGTCTCCGTTCTTTTTAAAGTGAGCGCGCAGAACAGCCTCTAAAATATCTTTTCCTTTTTCGCCTTTTACAATAGCCGGGTCAAAACGCTGATTCAGCAGCATTCCGCTCTGAGGAATGGTGGAGTCCACGGCATTGACCGAATTTACAACAGCGGTCGGTCCGTTTACGTCCATACCGATCATCGGGGAAACATTATCTGCCATTGCAGTGAAGGCATGTCGTCCGTCCGGGGTCGCACCGATCATTCTTCCGAGTACCACATTATAAGACTGGGTCGCCCAAACCGTAGTAAGCTCGCCGCCTCTGCCATCCTTATACTTTTTGCCTTCATCGTCCAGGGTTTTCACTACAAAGTGTGCATATTTATCCACCGCTTCAAGGTCATTGCCGAATTTAGGCGCTCTGTTAATCAGAAGCTGACGCATATCCTCTTTGCCTTCAAAGTCTGTTTCCAGAAGATCGACCAGCTCGGTCATGGTCAGATAGTTCTTATTAAATACGCATTCTTCAATCGCTGCGAAGGAGTCTGCAATATTGGCAAGACCAGTAACAGCAATCGCAGACCAGCGGTTATCGCAGCCCTTTTGCTGAAGCACTCTGCCGTTTTCAATGCACCCTTCCGTAAAGCAAGAGCCGGTAATAGTCGGTACGGCATAGGCATGACAGGAAACCATTTTGTTGAACAGTACAATGAACTTTCTCAGGAAAAATTCCTGCTGCTTCAAGTACGCTTCTTTCAGCTGCTCGATAGAGGTAAAGTTCTTAATGTCTCCCGTATGCGGGCCGACCTGTTTTTTACTGATCGGATCCATACCGTCATAAAGGGTGATTTCAAAGACTTTAATTGCATTGTAGTATCCCATCTGAGACTGGAAGTCTGATTTGCCCTGTGAAACTGTTTCCGTACATCCGCATACAGCCCAATTTACTGCTTCTTCCTTCGTAAAGCCCAAACGTGTCAAATAGGAGATACAGGTGCTGTCATTAAAGAATGCCGGATGGCTTCCGCCTTTTAAAGCTACCTGCATAGCCAAACGGAAAGTATCCTCACTGATGTTGTCATGGTAACGGAAGGATACGCAAGGTTCCTTTGTCTGCAAGTCTTCCATGCAATGCAGAATTAAATCGGTCAGTTCATTGCATCCGTCCGAGCCATCTGCCAGCATGCCGCCCAGCATCATGTGAATATAAAGGGCACAGCCGGGATAAGCCTCTGATTCAAACTCATTACGCAGATACCACATTTCCTCGAACTTCAATTTAAATTCATGGATCACATCGGCAATGTATTCTTCGCTTATCCCATGAGCCAGATCGTTTTTATAAAAATCATACATATACTGATCGAAACGTCCCAGGGAATGGTCGGATCCATTGTTCTCCATCATGAAAGCAAGATGGGTGAACCACACGAGCTGTGCTGCCTGCTTAAAGGTCTGCGGCGGATTTTCAGGAACCACGCGGCAGTCTCCTGCCAGTGTCAGCAGCTGTTCCTTTCTTTCAGGGTCATCACAGTCCGCAGCCATTTCTTCAGCCAGATCCGCATAACGGTGAGCAAATCCAATAATGGCTTCCATGGTGATGATCATAGCTTCCCACGTGATCTTCTTTCCCATGGTTTCAAGATCCATATCCTCTAATGCCGCCAGTTTTTCCTTGCACTGATTAATGTAGTAACGGTATCCTTTTTTAACCATTTCGTCATAATCCGGCGCCAGGTTCATGGTAGAAAGCTGAGAAATGCCCTTTGTGAATACGCCGACCTTTAACAGCGTCCACTCTTCTTCTGTCACTTGTGCATTCGTCAAGTCGCCAAAGGTTCCGCCCTCCCATTCGGCAACCATTTTTCTCAGTTCATCCTTTTCTCCGGGAAGGAACTGAAAGTTGTCGTACTTTCTTGTATCCAGCGTTTCCAAATCCTCTCTGAGCCATGCGGACATTTCAGGGAACACCGGAACTGCATGCATACGGGAGGCCATGTGACCTGCTAAAATTGAATCTGCATCAATGAAGATTTTTTTATTTTCCAGAACGTACTTAAATAGTTTTGCTCTCCTAAGGATAAAAGGTTCAATAGAAGGTTTTTTATAAAACTCTGTTGCCAATCTCGCACGATCTATACAAATCGTAGGCTGTGTGTTACGCACCTTGTCGCTGAGTCTTTCAATTCTTTTTGATATCATTTCATTTTCTCCTCTCTTTTTCTTTCATATTGAAAAATGAATATCTAATACATTAAAAAATACGGATGAACGGGTATCGGCTCCTTCCTTTCTGCCTGAGCATATGGAAAGGCTCTTACTTCACTATTATTTTTTGATTATCTTTTGTGTAAAAACATGTTTGATCAGAGTCTTTAAAAACATGGTTCGCGCACTTGACCAATTCTCTCATCTCTTCGTCTTCCGGAGGTTCAACACCCTCCAGCGGATATTCCCGCCCCAAAGCATAGTACTTATTTTTTCCAAACTCATGGTACGGCAGAAGTTCATAGTCCTTGATCTCAGGTATGGTTGTCAAAAATTCTGCAATACCGATAATGTTTTCCTTGGAATTGTTATAGCCCGGTACGACAGGGGTCCTAATGGTGACAGGAATGCCGAACTTTGCAATCCGCCGGATATTTTCCAGAATCAACTCATTTCCGCTGCCGGTCAGCTCCTTATGTTTATCAGAATCAATATGTTTAATATCGAGGAACATACTGTTTATATACGGTAAGGCAGTTTTGAACTGATCGTAGTACCCCCAGCCGCAGCTTTCAACTGCCACATCAATTCCTCTCTCGTGGCAGACCTTTGCAATCTCCGTCAGATATTCCGGATGGGTCAAGGGTTCTCCTCCAGAAAACGTAACGCCGCCGCCCTTGATGGAATAAAACACACGATCCTTTTCAATCTCTTTATAAAGTTCCTCAATCTCATAATCTTTTCCAATGGGATACTTTGACGCTGCATAACAGCGGTCTGTACACCTAAAGCAATTCGTACAAAGGTCCCTGTTTATTCGAAATCCATCTGCCTGTGGGGCAATCGCATGTTGAGGACAGACCTTGACACAAGCCCCGCATCCGATACACTTGCCCTGGGACTCCATGATTTCAGGTCCATATGCTTGAGATTCTGGATTGGCGCACCATGGACATCGCAATGGACATCCCTTAAAAAATACCAGTGTCCTTAATCCATGCCCATCGTGAATCGAACATTTCTGAATATTAAAAATCATTACGTATACCTCCAAAGGTTGGGTAAGATTAAATACCTATCGTATTTAAATTTGTAGCTGTAGCAATATCTTGCAACAATAAAAAGCAAAACACATGCCAACTTTATTTCTAAAAAATAAATAAAATATAGGATGAAACTGGATATAAATGTAAAAAACAAATGAATTTTGCTCTTTTACTTTACATTTATTTCCAAAACATAGGGAGAAAAAGCAGACTTATTAAGAATTTTCGCAGCAGATGTGTCTTATTTGATACACATATACTATGCTCCGCATTCCTTTAGGGGTCAAACGCTTTGGAAATACACAAATTTCAATAATTATTAAAATAAAAGAAAAAAGGGTAGAATAAATGTGACAAAAATGATACATTAAAATAAAGAATTTGTATCAAAAATGCTACAGTTTCATTTATTTTTTATACAGTTTTCATAAAAAGGCTTATAAATACGTAGATTTCAGATTGGTTCAATTTTTGCATTAGTATTTATGTAGTCTTATTGTTATATAAAGGTGCTTGCTTAAAAGCACGTCTTATTTAATTGTCAGAACGAAATAAAAAATGGAGGATCGAAATGAAAGCAAGAAAGATGTTCAGAACAATCGAAACACATACCTTAGGGCACCCTACGCGCAACGTTGTAAGCGGTTTTCGCCACATCCCCGGGAAAACCATGGCTGAAAAATTTACTTATATGAAGGAAAATGAGGATTGGTTCCGCAAAGTACTGGCGTATGAACCTCGTGGCAGCGAGATCATGTCCTGCACGTTGATCACAGAGCCGTGCACACCGGGAACCGATGTAGGGGTCTTATATTTTGAAGCAAGCTGCTGGCTGCCTATGTGCGGTCACGATACCATGGGCGTTGCCGTAGCTTTGATTGAAGCCGGTCTGGTAGATGTAAAGGAACCGATGACCACAATCAAATTGGATACGGCTGCAGGGGTGATTACGGTGGAAGCCCGAGTAGAAAACGGTACGGTGGAAGAAGTCTCTTTCCTAAATGCACCGGCACTGGTTCTGAACCGCAATGTGGAAGTGGATACAAGGGATTTTGGAAAGCTGACTCTGGATATTTCCTGGGGAGGCAATGTGTATGCCATTCTCCCTGCGGACAGGATCGGCCTGACCATTGAACCCCATAACAGCAGCAAGCTGGTCGAAGCGGCGCAATCCATTGCACGGGATATAAACAGTCAAGTGACCATCCGCCATCCGGAGCTTCCCTTTGTGAACTGCGTGACTCATGTGGAGTTCTCAGGTCCGCCGAAAAATCCGGAGGCAGACATTCAAAACTGTGTGGTCGCCCTGCCTAAGGTGGTAGACCGTTCTCCCTGCGGCACCGGCACCTCTGCTAAAGCGGCTCTGCTCTTTGAAGAAGGCAAGCTAAAGGCAGGAGACAGTTTTGTTCATGAAAGTATCATCGGCTCTCTTTTTAAGTGTGAAGTGGTGGAGGAAACGACGGTGGGAAGAATCCGGGCTGTTTATCCAAAGATAACGGGTAATGCCTGTATCATGGGCTTTGCGACTTGGATTCTGGATCCAAAAGATCCTTTTCCTGAAGGATTCTTGCTGGACTAGGTATTTTATCCGCCTTCCTTTAGGACGTTCTTCTATTGAAAATTTTTCTTTTTTACGATATGATAAAAATCAAATATATCCGAAAAACAGGAACCTGCAGAATAAATGGAAGTGAGGAGCGTATTCAATGGCAGACATACAGCAATTTATAAATGAAATCAGGGAAGTGTCCTCTCGCAGTAGCCGGCGTAAAATCACAGGAAAAAACGCCCTGGTAAAGGATTTGTTTGAGTTCGTTTTTAAACGGGCAAATCTAAAGTATGACCTGCTGGTCTTATGTACGAAAAAGGGGCTGCTCCTCGATTGCTTTTCTCCGGAGCTGGATCGTGATCTTTCCGGTTACACCATTTCCCCTGATGTTTTCTACGCTCAGCAAGAGCATTTTATATTCAACGACAGCTTAGAAGAGTTCCTTCTTATTTCGTCCCTTCCGGAAGAGTTTGCACCGCTTGCCAACCAACTGCAGAGCAATCTGAAAATGCTGCTTGGAATATACGATGTCAACAAAGGCCGGGAACAATATTTGTTAGATTGTTTAGATGCTGTAGAAAACGCCATTTGTATCTATGATAAGGATGCGAATTTACTTTATGCGAACAAGGCCCACTGTGAAAATCTTCACATATTTGATAAAGAGGCCGCCATTGGCATGAACATTTTGGATATAACAAAGCAATCCGGAATAAAAATCCATGCTACCAAAAACGGCTCTGACAGTTTAAAAATGATGGATGTATTAAAAAGCGGCAAAAAGACCTTAGATTGGGAGGTCATGATTGAATCCCAAACCTTTACCAACAAAGCCCAGTTCGTTTCGAACAATATGTATCCTATCAAAAATAAAAGCGGCCAAGTGGAGGGAATGGTAGAAATCGCTTACTCCCATCAGCTGAGCTTAAATAAAACAAAGAAAATTATGGGGTTAACGGCGGAGTACACCTTTGATTCCATCGTCGGCTCCAGCCCTGCCATCACAGAAAAAATTCAGCAGGCAAAGGAATATGCAAGCAGCCCCTACAATTTACTTATCGTAGGGGAAAGCGGTGTGGGAAAGGAACTGTTCGCACAGTCTATTCACAATTACAGCGAAAGAAGACAAGAACCCTTTGTGGCATTAAACTGCGCCAGCTTTCCTGAAAACCTCATAGAGAGTGAATTATTTGGTTATGTGGGCGGTGCGTTTACGGGCGCGTCTAAGACCGGACAGATCGGTAAATTTGAATTAGCCGACGGAGGTACTCTGTTCTTAGATGAAATTGGTGAACTGCCCTATCATTTTCAATCCAAGCTTCTCCGAGTTCTCGAAACCCGCAAGATCACAAGAATCGGCAGTTCCAATGAAACTCCGGTCAATGTACGGGTCGTCGCGGCAACCAATCGGGATTTAGAACAGATGATATCGGAAGGCCTGTTCCGGCAGGATCTATACTATCGTTTGCAAGTATTGAACATTGACATTCCTCCTTTGAGAAAACGCCGTGAAGATTTATTATTACTAACGGAAACCTTTTTAAAAGAGGCCGCCGATGCCAATGGAGACGAACCAAAGGTCTTAGACTCCGATGCACAAAAATGCTTGATGGAATATGAATGGCCGGGCAATGTCCGGGAACTTCGAAATGTGATCCATCGAATCACGCTGCTGTCCAAAATAAATGTGGTGTCCAAGGATATCCTTGAGGCAGCGATATATTCCAAGGGCTACCGGTTAAAACCTGAAAGCAATGAAACACCGGAAGTGAGATTAAATAAGCGGCGGATGGATGTAGATCATTCCTATGCCAATCTCATAAATGAAGCGCTTGAAATCACCAAAGGAAATAAAAAGCAGGCTGCGGATCTCCTTGGGGTATCGCGAAAGACCTTTTATCGAATGATCGAAAAATACTGTTAAATCCAACAAAAGCACCAGACTTTTTATAGGCCGGTGCTTTTTGTTTTATATGCAAAAGCTAGAACTTTTAAGGCTGTTCCCTTTTGTATTACAAGGAAAGCATAATGTGCACCTGAGTTGGTCTGTCACCAATAATGTCGGCTGCCTGCCCTGCGAGAGCCTCCATATGCTCCTGAGTCGGCACTTCCATTTCAGATAAGGTATACTCTCGCCCCAGTTGTGCATACTTGCTTTCTCCAAGATTGTGATATTGCAGCAATTCTAATGCGGATATGGAAAGCTCCGCTGTGTAATCCGCCGTCTTTCTTATATTCTCAGCGCTGTCATTCAGCCCCGGAATGACCGGGATCCGTACGATGATATTGGAATGCCGCTTAGAAAGAGCAGCCAGATTATCCAAAATTGCTTGGTTGGATACACCTGTAAGCTTTTTATGCTCCCTATCGTCCATGTGCTTTACATCAAAAAATATCAGATCCGAATATTCCAAAGCCTCCAACAGCTTCCGGGTGTCGGCCATGCCCGTTGTCTCGATTGCCGTATGGATTCCGCCGCTTTTGCATCGTTTAAGCATTTCAATCAGAAAATCCGCCTGCATAAACGGCTCTCCGCCGGAAAAGGTCACGCCGCCCCCTGAGGAATCATAAAAGGTTTTATCCTTGACAATCTCCTGATACAGCTCTTCTGCACTGTAGCTCTGCCCGATTAATTGTTTTGCATTGGTACAGCATTCCTTCACGCATATCAGGCATTGATCGCATCGGGAACGATCCACAATAGAATACGTATTCCCTTTCTCTATGATTTGCTTCGGGCATACCTCCGCACAATATCCGCATTTCATGCATCGATTGGCAAAGCTGGCGATTTCCAGCTCCATACGTTGACTTTCGGGATTAGAGCACCACAGACAACGTAACGGGCATCCTTTTAAGAATACCGTTGAGCGAATACCCGGACCGTCATGAATCGACATTTTTTGAACATTAAATACGATTCCCTCCATATTTTCATCCGCAGCAGCTTACATTGGTATGTGCAGTCCTTCCTATGATATTGTTCTGTACTTCTCGGTCCAACTCGATAAAGTAAGCCGAATATCCGGCAACTCTTACCAGCAGATTGCGGTACTCCTCCGGATTCCTCTGGGCGTCCTTTAAGGTCTCTGCATCGACCACATTGATCTGAACATGTTCTCCGTCCAGGGCAAAGTAGGAAGTAATACAGTCTTTCAGAATCTCTTCGCCTTTTTCGCCTTTGACCACACTTGGACTAAATTTCATATTCAGCAGGGAGCCGTTGTTAATATCAGTCTGGTCAATGGATGCCACCGATTTAAAGGTTGCAGTCGGACTGACGGTATCCCTGCCGACCATCGGAGATGCGTTATCGGAAACAGCCTCCCCGGCCAGTCTGCCGTCCGGAGTGGCTCCGATACATTTCCCTTGAAGTACGTTGAAGGAGGTAGACAGAATCGAGTTCTCATACGTTCCGCCCCGGCTGTCGCGATACTTGACCATTTCCTGATTGTAAGCGCGAATCATACGGTTGGCATAGGCGTCCACTTCTTCCACATCGTTTCCATATTTCGGTACTTTGTTTAAAATAATCTGACGCAATCGCTCATTGCCTTCATAGTTGTTAAGCAGCACCTCATTAAAGGCTTTAGCATTTAAAAGTTTCTCCTTAAAGACCACATAATCTATTGCCTCCAAACAATCCGCTCCATTTGCCATGGCTACTAAGAATACGCCGGAAGAATTATATAATGCGCCGCCTTCTTCCAAAGATTTTCCTCTGCTGATGCAATCCGTTACAAGGGCGGAAGCATATCCTTTCGGCACATAGATCGCATGCATGGCACATACCTTTGTGTAGCTTTCACACATGATTTTAACAAAATGCTGAATTTGCTGGTGAAGTGCATTTTCAAAATCTTTAATACCGACGAAAGTATTCGGATCTCCTGTTTTTAATCCCATCTCGCATTTAGCAACAGGGTCCCATCCATTATTCATGACCAGTTCAATGCACTTTGCTGCATTTACATATCCTACATTCGGACGTCCATCGGATTTTCCCTGTACATAAGGCTCTACACAGCCATGAACAGTCCAATCTCTGGAATCCTCCACTGTCGCGCCCTTATTTTGAATTAATCTGGTAACCAGATCATCATTATAGAAGGCCGGTATAGAGTATCCGTCTTGAACGTAGGAAAGAGCCAGCTTCATCAGGTCATCCGGCGTATTTTTATTCACACGTAAAGCCATCGTCGGCTGAACGGTTTTTACGAGATCCCAGGCGCGCAGTACTGCATAAGTCAATTCATTGGTCGCGTCCGTACCATCCTTTTTCAATCCGCCGATTGCCATCTGCTGCCACATAGGATATGCGGCGAAAGCACGGGAGTCAAAGCTGTCCCTAACTTTGAGTACTTCCGTACATTTAATATACAGAGCGGCCAACAGTTCCTCTGCGTCTTCCGCCGGCATATCTCCCTCAAGAACCGATTTTTTATAATACTTATACAGATTCTGATCTAAACGTGCAATAGCAATGGAATGCCCGTTATCCTCAATTTGTATGGTCATCTGTAAAAACCATACGAACTGTAGTGCTTCCCAGAAATCTCTTGGTTCATTCTCCGGAACATGGGAACATACATCTGCTATTTTTAACAATTCTGCTTTTCTTGCTTTATCCGTTTCTGTCTCAGCCTGCTCTGCAGCCTTTCTTGCATATGTATGGGCAAATCGAATGACTGCTTCACAGGAAATAATATTTGCATTCCAAAAATCTACTTTTTTCATATCTTCCGGTGTATGTACGGTTGTATTTTTGATCATCTCTTTGGACCGGTCTATTAATCCTCTTAACCCTAACGGCAGTATTCTTGGATAGTCCGGAGAGATATGGCCCATACCGGTGGTTCTCGCTCCGACGGATAATACGCCGCACTCCTGCGCCTTTAATACATAGTCGTCAAGAACCCTGGTGGACTGAACGTCAAAGGTATTTTCGCCCCACTTTTCAAGGATTGCGACTAATTCTTTTTTATCCTCCGGGTCCACAACAATCGGATCCGTGCCGCGTACCGGGAACAAATCCATCTCATCAAGAACCCATTTTGCGCCGAATTCCGGGAAAACAGAAATGCCACGAACTCGCTGGGTGAGACTTCCTACCAGGAGTTCCTCGGGCTGCATATTGGGCTTCATGTGATCCAATATATAAGCAAAAGCATACGCCCTGCGGAGCACCGGCGGATAATTGGAATAAATATCATAGGCCTCTGTCACTAATCGGGCCCGTTCTGCGTCCAACTGCGGTTTCGTTTCCTTCATCCTCAGATTCATTCGATCTAACCTTTTTCTGTCCATAAAAATAGCTCCTTTCTTTTTTCGTACGATTTTATATCTGAATCATACTATAGAAAGAAGCTCTTTGAAAAGCGACTAAATAACATGGCGGCTGTGACAAATCGGAAAGGAAATACCGTAAACATGTATCCTATAACATATTGTCTTTTGCATATTGAATAAATTTTTTTGCTGCCGGAGAAATTCGTTCCTTGGTGCGAACCGCTATACCGATCTCTCTCGTTTCTTGTATATCCAGCGGGCGATAAATCACATCATAGGAATCCACTGCATATTTTGCTATCAGCTCCGGAAGGATCGTAACAAAACCATTTTGTTCTACAACGCGTATGGTCGTAAAATCTGAATTAGTCGTAAAGACTGGATGTATCTCTCCATGAACATGCTTCATCCAACAATAGGTGTCCGGATCTTCTCCCTCATGAGACCGAAATAATACAACATTCTCTTCAAACAGCTCATCGATAGGAATGATTTGCTTTTCACCCAGCGGGTGATTTTTCGGCAGCAATGCCACAAAGGGATCTTGTTTGATGCTGGTCCAATCAAAATGAAACGGAGCCTGCTTGCTGAAAATTCCCAGATCAATAAATCCCTGATTTAACCATTGCTCCAATAAATTGATGTTATTATCTTCTATGACCTCCACCTGTATTCCCGGAAATCGTTGGTGGAAGGCTCGCAAAATACCCGGCATCCACACATAGGCTGCTGTAGGAAAGCTTCCGATGCGAACCATCCCGGTCTCAACGCCGCGTATGCTTGAAAACTCCTCCTCTAGGGTGCCTTTATCCTTGATCAGCTGCCGAACAAGGGGAAGCATCCTTTTTCCCTCAGCTGTCAGGGAGATTCCCTTATTATTCCGAACAATAAGCGGAAATCCGATTTCATTTTCCATACTGTTCATCATCTTAGAGATGCCCGATTGTGTATAGCCAAATTCTTCACAGACCTTACTGTAACTGCCGCGGTCTGCTATACTCAGAAAAATTTCATATTTTATAAGATCCAACTGCTTTTCCTCCTAACTAAAATCCATTCCAATTAAAAGGGCTGTCTGCATTTGAAATCAGGCTGCTTTCTCTAGTTCTTACTGGTTTTGAACTGTAATTCGTAAATGTCATAGCTTAAATGATCATAGGCGATATTTTTTGCCTTTTCTGCTTCATGATTTTTGATGGCATGAAACAGTTCCCTATGCTGTTGCAGGGATTCTTTCCTGAACGCACTGGTGTCCGTGCTCCGCGAATAAATGTTTTCTATTATTTGCTGATTAAAAATATCATAATAAGCCGTTAAAGCACTTGTAATCAGGTTATTGTTCGCCAGACTTCTAATGTAGGCATGGAATTCGTAATTTTTTACTAAAAGCTCTCTCCAGTTGTCCGCAACCTCTTCACACTCGTTCATTAAGGCTTCGAGCCTTGTTATTCCTTCTTCATCAATATTCTTTGCCGCAAGGAACACCGCTTCGGGTTCTAAAGCGCAGACAAATTCTATCAGCTCACGGTTATCAGCCAGCTCTAAGCTCGCCATAAAATTTCCCTGTTTTGCAATATCTTCTCTGCATTTTATATAAGTCCCATGCTTTGTCCGGCGTATAAAGCCCTGGGTATCAAGAATCTTATACGCCTCTCTCAAGGTACTGCGGCTGACATTCAATTTTTTGCAAAACTCGTTTTCATTGGGAAATACGAATCCATCATCCAGTTCTCTGGAGACGATCATTTCCTTTATTTTATCCGCTAAAAAGTCTGATTGTGTTTTAATTTCATTAATCACTAATTTATCAAATAGTTTTTCCTTTTCCATACGTACCTCTCTTTTTATTCCCATCTATTATATAACATACAGCTATATATAATCAATGGAAAGCACGAAGAATTCATTTTGCAGTACGCAGTCTTAGCTAATCTATATCTGCCTTTTGATTCTTATTAACAATGATGATTCCTATACTTACAAAGAAAAGAGCACTAACGGTAGTCGCCGTAATGGCATTTTCACCGAGAAAAATAGCTGACATCAAGACTCCAAAAACAGGAATACTGAATCCAAATATACTGATTTTGCCTATGGGATTATATTTTAATAAATTGGCCCACAGACAGAAAGTAATAGTAGAAATCAAGGACAAATATAGCAGCAGCAGAGAGGAAACAAAAGTAAATCCACCCACATGCCCCCCTGTCATGCCTCCGATCAGGATCAGAACCGCACCTCCAAATAGGAGCTGGTACGCCGTGATGGCATTTGGCGTTTCTTTGTCCGAAATCTTCTTGAGGGTTACGGAACTGATTCCATACGAAATAGAGCATAGCAATATCAGACCCTCGCCCATAAAGCTGAAACCGTCTGCCAAACCCTCCCCGTTAAGATTTACAACGATTACGCCGGTAAACCCTATCATGCACCCAAGAACTTCTTTTAACGACATCTTCTCGTTTTTTGTCATAAAATGAGCGGCAATGATGGAGAAAAAGGCATTGGATCCATTGATAACCGAGCCCTTCGCCCCTGTTGTATTGGAAAGTCCTATATAAAAGCAGACATATTGTATGGTCGTCTGAAGTATTCCCTGCATGAATATGGACGGAATGGAGGAGGTTTTTATTGTGACAAGCTTTTTTTCAAGCACGCTGACGATAAAAAGCGTCAGCATTCCGGCAAGAAAAAAACGGTATCCGGCAAAGAGTATCTGGCTTCCCGTATCTTCGATATGAAAAAGGATAAACCCCTTCTTTATTGCGGGGAATGCACTTCCCCACAGGCAGCAAGTCAATAAAGCCAGAAGCACAATGGCGGCTGGCTGTGTAAAAATATTCTTATTATCAGGTCTATTCATGTCATGCATCAACTTTCTTTTCTCTAAAGGTGTTTTTAAATTTATAATGCCTTTGCTTTTTTTACCGCCTTGTCTACAGACGTCATGATTGCTGAATCAAACCCTTCTTCTTGAAGCGATTTAAAGCCTTCAATCGTGACTCCTCCCGCAGAGCACATTTCATTCACTCTGGACGAAGGATCCTCTCCGGTCATCTGTAAAAGCTTTGCAACACCCAGCATATTTTCAAGGACCATATTGCGTGCATCACTGCGGCTGAAGCCTTCATACACCCCGGCATTAATAAAAGCATCCGCCATTTTGTAGAGCCACATGGGACCGGAACAGCTGAAAGCCGTAAAGGTATCAAACATGTCTTCATTTATGTACATGGTTTTACCCAAGGCATTCACAACACTTGTAACAAGTTCTTTTTCTTCCGGGCTGACTTTATCATTCAGACATACCGCACTGAATCCATTTCCGGATAAGCTGAGCGTATTCGGCATGACCCTCGCAATCTTTTTATCTCTTCCTATCTGGTTTGCAAGGGTACTGATAGTCACTCCCGCCGCAATGGATATAACGATGGTATCCTGGTTTATCAAAGGGGCAATGGTGCTTGCCACACTGGATACATGCAACGGAAGTACCGCTATGATCACCATATCGGCTGCTTGAATGGCATCCTCCGCCTCAGTAACGGCTGTAATGCCATAAGTCTTTGTCAGATACTCACAGCGTGCCGCCAAAAGCTCGCTTACTGTTATATTTTTTTCAGATACGCCGTCTTTAATCAGCCCTTTTATCATACCTTCTGCCATGTTTCCGCCACCACAGAATACTATCTTCTTGTTCATTTTTCCTCCTCTACCTGCTGCTGTAAGCTGCTACCGTAGCTATAA
Organism: Aminipila luticellarii; assembly: GCF_004103735.1. Classification (NCBI taxonomy): domain Bacteria; kingdom Bacillati; phylum Bacillota; class Clostridia; order Peptostreptococcales; family Anaerovoracaceae; genus Aminipila; species Aminipila luticellarii. Next base: position 1,862,288 of record NZ_CP035281.1, read on the forward strand.
TCGTATCAATATTATTGTCGGCATTTACTCCCATCTTCACCAGTTTATCCGTCACATCAATCGGGACGTCACTTCCATCCATTGCTTCGTTCAAGCGTCCTCCCATCAAAATGTGTGTATCCTTAAGACCGGAGACTTCAAGATCCTGTATAAGATCCTTTGCAAAGCTGTAAGCCATCCCGTTATAGGTGCTCATGCATACGATATTGCTTCCCGTTTCGATAAGGGTATCTGCAATTTCACTGATTGAAACAGAGGTTCCCAAATCAAATACGTTGGCACCTGCCTTTCTTAAATAGTTTCGGATGACTTCTTTTCCAAATTCATGTACATCTGTGGAACCCAGAACCACATTCACTCCGGAAAGGGGTTCCGCCCCTTCGAAGTTCTGTTTTGCCAGAGCATCCTCTTGAATCTTATCAATGGTCTGAACGATACTTGTCGGTCTGACAGGAACTCTGCCTCTCATGGCATCCTTTTCCTTTCGGCCTGCACCAAAAGCTATTTCAAGCTGTTCCGGCCCGATTGCCTTAAGCACCGATACGACTTCCCCTGCATGCTCAATATCAACACCAAGAGAATCCAGCGCATTGACCACTCGTTCAAAGAACACATTTGCCCCGGTGACGAGAACCTCCGCATCCGAATTTACCTTATCCCAGTCAATGTATCTTGCATAGTATGGTGCCTTTTCAATGATCATATCCATGGTAAGGTGTGCTTCTATGATTTCTTTTGGTTCCGGAATCCGGATCGCCTCCGTAAAAGGTACCGGAGCAACGGCATATCCGGTGGGATAGGTCAGCTGGCATGCCACATCAGGCAGTGCATAGGAGCAAAGAGCCGCGTAGTTTCTCGGCATGCTGAAACCGTAATCGATGGTATTGCCATTTACAAAGGTGCCCGGTGTATGATACTTATCGATCATGCTTAAAGCTCTGTTAAACACAATTCTCAGGAAAGAGTCGCTGAACAAATTACCGTAGCAATGAGCCAGCCTTCCCCCCAGCAGCTCTTCCGCAACATACCTCTCCAGCTTAGCCCAGCCCAAAAGGTTTGCCACATCATGGAACTGCGCACCATACCCGTCGTCCAGATTGCAATGTATGCAGACGTTCTGTTCCTGAAACTCCCCCATGACCGCCATGGCTTTAATGTAATCCTCCGTACGATAAGCTTCCATTTCAAGTCCGGGATATTCATAAGTGAAATACTGGGCAAGGTTGCCGATAGAGGTAACCCCTGCATTGAGGGCATTCACTACATTTTCAACCCCATTCAAAGAACCGATCATGTGATCCCCCAAGTGCGGATGTACAGGAACCACCTGCCCGATCTTCTTCCATTCTTCCATCGTATTTAAAATCAAGCTTCCGCTGGCCTGAAATTTATGTCTATATTGCTCAGGGACACCCATGATCCAATCGCAGCAGATGCCGAAACGGTCGATAGAGGAACCTGCTTCTTTCAATCCATTATATACCTTTTTTATTCCTTCTTCCGTAACAGACCATGAATTCCATCCGATGACCGAATGCTTCATGATTTTTCCGGACTTCATCATCTTTCTTTTATATTCAATTTCAGATTTTACGCCGTGCTTCTTCATAAACAGCGTCTCACCGATTGTAATGCCCGATGCGATTTTTTTGGCATCGGACTTAATCGTTTTCATGTCTGGTAATTCTTTTTCGTTAAATCTTCTTTTTATTTGAATATTCATCTAAGTGCTCTCCTCTTATTTCAATCTGAGACTCTTCTTCATGATCGCTAACGCCGCATTTTCATCATAGCTCCTCAAAAGTCCTGCCGCAAAGAACACGTAGTCCTTGTCTATCATGACATGAACGTCTTCCGGAAGCAATATGTTTCCTTTCTCAGATGCACCTATTTTCACATTTTCCAATATATCGGCGGCCTCTTCTCGTTGACTGTTTACCAGTATACCACCGGTTCCGATTACAGTCTTTATTTCTAAGAGATTTTTACCGCGCTGCACCAGCCGGTATCCGTCATAAAATTCCTTTTTTACAGTACCCGCATGCCGTCTGGCAGAAATGTGTACTACACTGCATGCAAGCTCATGATCAATAATCTTCTCAAAATCCGTATCCGCAATATACGCTCTTGAAGATATACGTTTTTGAACGGCCTGTTCCATCACCTTTTGAGACACCTTGCATTTCATTGCAAATCGTTCTTTTCCAACCTCTTTCAGGAGACAGACGGAGGATTCCCGCATCCCCATATCCCCTTCTACCGTTCTTTTGGCAAAGGGTTCAGGCGAGCCAATTTGTTTGGCACCCTCATAGCTTCTGTTTTCCGCAAAGGAATAGATATCCGTAGTCGCTCCGCCAATATCTGCCATCATGTACGGCCCGATTCCGGCCTCACGCTCCGTTCCATTACAGAGCAGCTCTCCGGCGGACAGCACGGATGCCGGTGTCGGTATAATCGGCCCGTCTACCATTTCCCTCACGACACCAACACCTTTCATGTTGGTTATCCGGTTCATAAACAAATTTCTAATAATACTAATCGTGGACTCCATATTCAGAATCCCCACATTGGGAATGATGTTTTCAGCCGTGAAGCATTCCATTCCCCTGCTGCTGAACATCCTCCTCACTTCTCCTGAAATATGAGAATTCCCTGCATATATAACAGGAATGTTCAGCTTAGCGCTGCTCAGAGCTTCTGCGTTACGAAGAATATGTCTTCGATTTCCTTCTTCATATCCGCCGCACAGGAGCAGAATTTCCGCCCCGGATTCCTTTATATTTTCCATATCTTCTTCAGAAATCAAACCAGATGTCGTATATACGATTTTACCACCTGCGCCAAAGCTGGCATTTCTGCCAGCTTCGATGCTCAGTGATTGTGTAAGCCCCGATACTGCCATTCTAAGACCGCCTGCAGCACTGCTTGTGGAAAGCTTGAGGGCAGATTTAAAATTTTCTTCTCCGATTGCGTGCTTTGCCGCTTCAAAACAACGGCAAAGTCCTATACCGGCATCTGTATGTACCGTAGATGGAAATTTATCGGACAAGACCACCTGCTGCTGAACTAAATTCACACAGACGACTTTTGTATATGTACTTCCAAAATCCAATAGAATTGCGTATTTCAAGACCTTCCTCTTTTCATTCTTCTACCATCATTACCTCATTAGAACAAGGTTAAAATAGAAGTAACTGTGAAGTATCCTAAAGCGATTACTACACCATACTTGTATAAGTAGTCCACTGCCGGTCCCCACTTAATTTCTGAACTAGGAAGATACCATTCCTCTCTGACTTTCTTTGCGCCGACCTTCCAGGCTAAGATGAGAGCCAGGAAGAAGGCGGTAGCGGTATATCCAATGTTACCGATCAGATTATCAAAGAGGGCAAAGAAGGAGTCATTGGTAACACACGGGAACGCAATAATTGCAGCAAGTATGAAGCAAACAATGGTCGCCTTTTTTCGCGTCATACCAAAGCCTTCCTTATCCATAAAGCCGGCTGTTGCAATTTCAACCTGATTAAAGGAGGATGAAATCCCGGCAAAGAACAGGGCAATGAAGAACAAAATCATGAAGAATGCTCCACCAGGCATGGAGGCAAATACTTTAGGTAAGGCAACGAACATGATACCTTTTCCCATTAACGGATCCAATCCAAATGCCACGACTGCCGGAATAATAACAAAGCCTGACAGTAAGCAGATGAAGAGCTGCACCACATTTACTGTGATGAAATCCATTGTGATGTCTTGATTTTTATCTACAAATCTGCCATATACCAACAGGCATCCCGGCCCAAGACCTACTGCAAATAAAGCCATCCCCGCTGCTTGCGCCCACATCTCAGGGTTTAAAAGCTGTGCCCAATCCGGTTTTACGTAGTATTCAATACCCTCTGCGATTCCCGGGATCATACATACACGAACCACAAGAATCACCAAGATAACAAACAGGGACGGAATCATCCATTTGCAGACCTTTTCGATTCCATTTTGAATCCCTCGGACACCGACGACCGCTGCCAGAAGGAGAACGGCTAATACGAGCAAATAAATAACGATTCTGCTATCATTGGTCGTTTCAAACACAGCCTCCGCATTTGCCGCATAGTCCAGTCCCTTAAAGCTTTTAAAGAAATATAAAATAACAAGTGCCATTATTGCAGGATAGTAAGACCACACACCTAAGGAAACAAGACTCATCGCCCAGCCGAGGATCTTGCCCGGCAGACCGGCAGCATCTGTACCGCATCCAACAGTCCCTTTTCTGAAATGTCTTCCATAGGAGATTTCAGCCCATCCGGCTGGGATTACAATGAAAACACAAATAAGTATAAAGGCAAGTACGAATGCTCCGCCTCCCCACTTAGCACACATCATTGGGAAGCGCCACATTGCCCCAACACCGACAGCCATGCCGATTGTGGATAAAATGAATCCCATTCTTGATCCGAAGCCTTCCGTTTGATTATCTTCCAGTCCGGCTGCTTCAGTCTGTCCTTTCTTGGATAATGATTTGTTAACGAAATAAATACTTCCGCCACCAAATACTACTGCATATATTACTAGCATGACGATTGTAATTCCTGACATAGTTTGCTCCTTTCTCCTTTATGAGAGTTTTAGAACCCCTACCAAATAACTTATAATTTTGTCGATATCATTATCGACATTTATTCCCATGGCTTCTAATTTGTCTGCGACGTCAACAGGCAAATCACTTCCATCCATCGGCTCATTCAGTCTGCCTCCCATTACAACAGGCACATTTATATTCAGTTCTTTAAACTTCCTGGACATTTCACTGGCAAAGCTATAGGCAATCCCGTTATAGGTACTGATCAGCACCGCCTTGCTTTCTGTTTCGATAATGGTATCCGCAAGCTCTTCCACCGCCACCGTTGCACCGAGGTCGAAAACCTCCGCACCGGCTTTTACCAGTACATTTTTGCTGATTTCTTTACCGAATTCATGAACATCCGTAGAAGCCACAATGACATTCACTCCGCTTAACGGTTTTTTGTTCAAGCCGGAAATACCACTCATAATTTTAGCCTGCTGCTTGGCAATTTCCTGCACGATAGAGGTAGGTCTTACAGGGACTCTGCCTCTCATGGCCTCCGAATCCTTCTTCCCTACGCCAAAGCAAGTCTCCAGCTGCGTTACTCCGATAGCTTTAAGGGCTGCCAATACTTCTCCCGGATGGGTAATATCGATATTCTGATCGTCTAATCCGTTCAGGACTCTTTCAAAGAAAATATTACCGCAAGCCACCAGAATATCTGCTTCTGCCTCTATTTTTTGTACATCTATATAATCCTTGTAGTAAGCGGCAGCCTCTATAGCCATATCTACCGTATGGTGCGCATCAATGATTTCGTCCACTGCCGGAATTCTTATGGCTTCCGTAACAGGAATCGGTGTAATGGCGTGCCCGCTCGGACATATCATCTGGCCAATGGCATCTGCCATCGCATAAGAGGTTACGGCTGCATAGTTTTTAGGCATATTGTAGGTGAAATCAATGGTATTTCCATAGATCATCGTGCCCGGTGTATGATACGTATTGATTTTTCCCATAGCGCTGTTAAAGACAATTCTCACCATCGGGTCGTTAAATAAATTACCAAAGCAGTGAGACATTCTGGCTCCCAAAAGCTCTTCACAAATGTATCGTTCCAGTTTTGCATACCCCACCAGGTTCGCCAAGTCATGGAACTGTGCGCCAAAACCGTCGTCCAGATTGGAGTGGATAATCGTGCCTTTATCTCTCAGCTTTGCCATCAGTCCGATTGCTTTGACCATATCTATGGTCCTGTACTCTTCCATATCCAGGCCCGGATATTCGTATGTATAATAATGAGATATATTTCCAATCGTTGTGACCCCTGCTTTTAAACCCAAGATGGTATTATTTAAGGAGTTCAAAGAACCGATCATGTGGTCGCCTAAATGGGGCTGAATGGGTTCCACCTGACCGAGGCGCGCCCATTCCTCTTCATTTTTCAGGATCAAGCCCGAACCGGCCTGCAGCTTGCTCTTGTATTCTTCGGGTACGCCCATTACCCAATCCATGCAAGCACCGTAGCGGTCAATGTAGGAACCGGATTCGTTCAATTCAGCATAAATTCTCCGAATCCCCTCTTCCTGCTTCTGCCAGGAATTCCAACCTATTGCAGAATGCTTCATGATCTTTTTTTCTTTCATCATCTTTTCTTTATATTCTTTTTCTGATGAAACACCATGTTCCTCCATAAACAAGGTCTTACCAATGGTAACATCCTTAGCTATGTTATATACGTCCTGGTTTAAAGTTCCCATATCAGGCAAGTCTTTAATGTTAAATTTCCACTTGAATTTTAAGTCCATCACAACCTCCTACTATTCACAACGTCTGATGCTTTTCATCATGATTTCAAAAGCAATATCTTCATCGATTTCTTTCAGCAGCCCTGCTGAAAACAGAACATATTCCGTATCTAAATATATATTAACTTTCTCTGGCAGTAAGGCATCCTCATCCCTGCTGTTTTTTTCTGCCGACTGTAAAATTTCTATGGGGTGTTGATTATGTACCAATATCCCACCGGTTCCAATGACCGTAGAAACCTCCGTGAGGTTTTTTCCCGATTGAATATTCTGACATTTTTTACTATATGAGGGTGATATTGTTCCCGCATGTCGCCTTGTTGCCACATAAACCGCTGTTTTTGCAATCCTATCATCTATTCTTGCCTCCATTTCACTGTCGGGCAGATAATCGATATGCTGCGTTCTGGTTCTAATGGAGCTTCTTAGCAGGTCTTCTGCTATTTGCAGCTCTTCTGCGGCTGCGCTTAAATAGCTTTCCTTCATGACGCCGCTTGAAGACTCCCGCATGCCTAAATCGCCTTCTACTGTACGCTTTCCAAAAGGCTCTTCACAGCCTATCACTTTCGCCCCTTGGTAGCTTTTGTTTTCGTTAAAGGAATAGACGTCTGTTGTTGCACCGCCTACATCTATGATTAACAAAGGGCCAAGCCCTTCCTGACTTCCAGTGCCCCTGTTTAACAGCTCGCCTGCCGCCAATACTGCAACCGGTGTTGGAACTAATGGATTGTTAAATTCCTTCTTGACCACGTTGAATCCCTTCATGTCCGTTATATGGTCTAAAAATAAATTTCTTATGACGTTTTGAGTGGGCTTCACGTTGAGCATTCCCAGCTTTGGTATAATATTTTCTATAATGAAGCATTGTTTTTTGTGGGTTTCCATTATTCTGCGTATCTCTTTATCTAAAACAGAATTACCGGAATATATAATGGGGACATTCACCTTGGACTGGGCAAGCATATTGGCGTTCTCCCATACCAGAGACGTGTTGCCATGTTCATAGCCTCCGCATAGAAGTATAATTTCCGTATCGCTTTTCTCTAATTCTGTCAGCTCTTTTTCGGTTAATAAGCCGCTGTAATTGGCAATGATCTTTGCACCGGCGGAAAGGGCAGCAGACCCTCCGGCAAGGGTGCTTAAGGAATTGGTCAATCCGATAACGGACATTCGTAGCCCTCCGGCCGCACTGGAGGACGCTAATTTTAACGCATTTTCAAACTCTTTCTCGCTGATGACTGTTTTCGCCAGCTCAAAGCAGTGTTCTAACCCGATCGATGCATCCGTCCCAACGCTGGAAGGGACTTTTCCGCTTAATAATATTTTCCTCTTTTCCACATCTATTACAACAATTTTGGTAAAGGTACTGCCAAAATCCACTGTAATTACATGCCGCATATTATTACCTCCTCATCACGATAAAGATACAGTCTACCATCCTAGTGCCTGAGAATTCTTAATTTTCTTTTATTATAGTTTTTGTTATACCCGTTGTCAAGTTGTATTTGTTGTATGACATCAATTTTTTTATTATAAGAAAAATATAGATAACAACTTTAATCTTTTCCTAAATAAAAGGATAGAAAAATAGCGTCAATCCTAGCAAAAGATCGACGCTATCAAATTTTTTATTTCTATTTTGTGAAGCAAAATCCCAAGCCCTGAGAGTTATGGCATAGGCTGCTGTTCCATTTCATTCAGCTTCGGAACGAAGGCCGCCCTTTTTCGAGACAGCTACTAAAATCCCCAGTACTATGGATAAAAATGCTGAGGCCAGTACCCGGTATTGTTCCGGAAGCAAGAATACAATGGTGTGACAAGGGATCCAGACGAACGGGCAAGTCTTAAGCCATGAAAAACCAACCATCGTATGCCAATCCACTTTATCTACTAAGTCTGTAAGACTGCGTTGTCCGCCCTTTTCTTCGTATCTTAAGTCGATGATTAAATCGCCGAACTTATGATAAATATACATCATGGGCCCGAAGGTCACATTCATGATTGTACTGGCGAAAAATGCCTGGGCTATTTTCGATCCGGCAAACGGAAGTTTTCCTGCTGTCTGTGCAGCCGCTGTACCGCCTGAAAAAACAGTAAATAAAAGGGCAATGGCCATACCTATGACTCCCCATAGTATTGCTCTAAAAACAAGACCTTTGGGTATAATCCACCTGCCTTTCAAAATTCTTACGCCAAGCAAGTCTCCCATAGTGGCAAGTATGCTGAATTTCAAAAACCCGCCGGCATACGGATGTAGCTCCGTACCGGATAAAAAAATAGTACGTGAAAACGGTACGGCTAAGATGAATATCCAAATGAGCAGTACCCCTCCCCATACAAAATCGCCTTTTTTATTATTCATTTATAAAGACCGCCTTTCCCGATAAAAATACCACCTGATACTACTCCTTTCGTATCAGATGGTAATGAAGGAGAAACTATTTTACAAGACTGTTTTCAAATGCCGGTCGCAGCATTTTTACATTCTCATCATTTAAATGATGGTGCATTTTCCATTCCTTATCATTAATTTCCATGATAGCATGTACTTCCGGAGTGAACTTGTCCCAAGCAGCCGGCACCTTACCGCCGTTAGGATTTCCTGTTGCCGCAAAATTTACCCACGCAGCCTGTGCTTCAACGGATAGGTGTTCCGGCGGATTCTCTCCTGTGAAGCTGAGTCCGCTTTCAGAATCCAGATTTCCCGTTACAAACGGAACCTCTATGGCATGGCAGGAATCCAACTTTGGAATGGTGGATTTATAGGTAAAGAAATACATGTACGTATCATTATATTTAGACTGATACTCCGCCATTAACTCGGTGCCCACACGGAAATCCATCTGTGTCATAAACTCCAGATACCGTTCGCCGGGATCCATATCCGGATTCTTTTGCTTAAATTCCTCTGCATATTGATCCACATCAAGCTTTCCGTCGAACATAATCGGAATGACGCATTTATGAAAAACCGGCATTTCGTTAGCCAGATCATCATAATACAGGGACCAGTAATTATATTCATTTTTCGTCGTTCCTGTCATAAACTTGATATCTTTGGCCGCACCGTCCTTTAAAGCCTTAAATGGCTGAGCAGGCATAAATTCGCCGTCACAGGTCGGGGCAAACATTAATTCTATGTCATAATAATACTTTTCACGCAGCTGTTCGTACACCACATTCAGTTCTTCAACGCTCTTTGCCGCCATCTCTGCCATGGAGCTGCATCCGTTCATTTCCATAAAATCTTTTGCTATCATGGCGGAATGCTCCGGTGTGCTGTATAAGCTTATAGGGCCGCTTTCCGCAATAGCTTTATGGAACAATCCTTTTGCTGCCGGCGTTACGGATAACAGGCATACACTTCCCGAACCGGCTGATTCTCCAAAAAGTGTAACATTATTTTTATCGCCCCCAAATAATTCGATGTTTTCCTGAACCCACTTTAAGGCCGCCACCTGGTCAAGAATCCCGCAATATCCAGATTCCTTATAGGTTGGATCTATGGAAGCAAAATTCATAAAGCCGTAAAAATTAATTCTGTAATTTATAGAGACGATTACCACATCATTATTCATAGCCAGCTTTTCACCGTCATAAAGAGGATCCGAAGACCCGCCGGAATAATATCCGCCCCCATGAATATATACCATGACAGGCTGATTCCTTTTTTCCATATCCTTTACCCATACGTTGAGAGTCAGGCAGTCTTCTCCTTTTTCACGTACGGATGCCAGTTCCCACTGGTCATAATGCTGCATTGCCGATAATCCGTATTCCGTTACAGAAATTGTCTTATCTGAATAATCCAGTTTTTCAGGTGCTCTCCAGCGTCCTTCCCCTACCGGCGGTTTTGCATATGGAATTCCTAAAAACGAATTGACCTTGTTCTCAGATAGGAAACCTTCCAGCTTTGCATATTTTGTTTCTATCGTTACATTGTTCATACTTTATACTCATTCCTTTCTTTTAATCCACTATTATTCCGTTATCCTTTTGGCGGGATAGTAATTGTATACTTTATTTCCGCTGATAATCATGATTACGCCCACAAGTGCAGATATTATTTCTGCAACCGGAATCGATAACCATACGCCGATTCCGTGTAATACATTTGGTAAAATCAGCAGCATGACGTTTGGTAAAATAATGCCATGCAACGCTGAAATGAATCCGGCACGTTTACCATCTTCAAATGCAGTGAACAGGTACTGGGTCATATAATTTACACCGGCAAAAATATACTGTGCGGAGAAAATGAACCATGCTGATTTTGCGATTTGAAATACTGGTTCCTCTGGTTTCGCATAAAGAGACAGAACCGGAGTTGCAAGAAAGAAAGAAGCGATACCCGTTACAAGGATGACTCCTATAAACAGCTTGGCATATTTACTGAAAATATCATGCAGCTTCTCCTTTATGCCTGTACCATAGCGATATGCGATAATCGGAGAGGTTCCTTTTCCGAAACCGTAAAATGGAGCAATAAATAAAAATTGAGCATATAACAGGATTGCACCTGCCGCACAACCATCCGGTCCAAAATACTTCATGGTATTAATATTAAATAAAGCGGTCATGGTCGCCATGGCTATGGACCACATCAAGTCGCCGGCACCACCGGCACAGCTGCGGACAGCAAGTCCTGCATCCACAGAAGGACGGCGTAAATGCAATTCATCGTTATGATTTGCTACGCAGATCAACGAAGCAATCGCTGCAAATACCATACCGGAACCGCCGCCTAAAGCCGCTCCGCCTATATCCATGTGAAGGAATCCCATGAAGAATACATCCCCAACAATGTTTATGATTCCGGCTCCAACGGTAATAACCATGGCTTTTGTCGGTTTGCCCGCCAGGAACAGCAAGGCCTGGAAGGCAATCTGCAGCGTGTAGAACGGAGCAAAGAATCGATGCACGGATACAAATCTTGTGACAAGCGGAAGAAGGGTATCATCCGCTCCAAGCAGCCGGTACAAAGGTTCTCCAATGATGCATACCACTACACCCCATATAAGTCCCAGTAATGCGGCAAGAATGCAGATCATGGATAAATTCCTGCCACCCTCTTCGGCCTTACCTTCGCCGAGCTTCTTAGCGATTATAGCAGACGCACCTGTGGCAAGCATTCCTCCGATAGCTTCCTCCACGCATAAAATAGGATAGGAGATATTAATTGCGGAAAGCGCATCCGTTGAGTTATACAGGGCTGCAAATACGCTGTCAATTATCGTATAGATTCCTGTCCAAAGCTGAAGCCCGATACTAGGCAATCCAAACAGGAACAAGCTTCCAATAGTAAAATTTCTAGCTAATTTGTTTGTATTTAAGTTTTCTTCCATTTTTTCTTAAATCCTTTCGTTATAATCAGCGATGAAAACTAGTACATAAAAAAATACATTTACTTATGGAAAGATTGTTGCGCAAATTTCTTTCAACCAAAATATAAACCCTATTATTATAATAGGGTCAATACCTTTTTTTTAAATTTTTTGTATTTTTTGAAAAACATCCTTGTAAATTGGAACTTATATACTATAATTAGATTAATATTTTTTAAGAATTGCAGAAAGAAGGGTCGCCATGAGTAAGGAAAAATCCTATTACTTAATCTCGGAAGTATCTGAATTGCTGGGCTTTTCACTACAAAAGCTCTATTATTATGAAAAACTGGGGATTGTGGTTCCCGAACGGGACGAAACGAATCAATACCGGAAATATTCCCTGTGGGACATACATAACCTTATCATTGTAAGAGACTTACTGCATTTGAACTTTTCATTGACCCAAATCCAGCAATATTTTAAGCAAAGTACAGTCGCTAGCACCTTAAAACTCTTAAACGATGAAATGAATGCCCTGAACAAGGAAATCGACCGCTTGAATAAGGTCAAAAATCAGATATCGCTTCAACTGACAGGGGCGCTCAATGCCCTTCACGCCAGCAAATCTCAAGCGGTATATGTGGAAGAGTTTGAAGAAAGGCCCTGCCTCCTGATCAGCGATCATGACGTATCCTATTTAAGCATTGATACGACCATCATTAAATACATGCAAGAAAGGAATATAAAGCTGGATTTGGCTAATCTGTGCGACTGCTACACGGTAGACGTAAGGGATAAAAATGAATACGGAGCATATAAGTCCAAAAACATTTTTCTTTATTCGCCTGAACCCGAATATCCTCCGAACTACTATCTTCCCGCAGGGAAATACCTCTGCCTGTCCTATCAGAATTCTACTGCAAATACGCCGAACATTCTTCCGAAAATGTTTGAGTACGCTGAAAACAACCACCTGAAGGTGGTCGGCGATCCCATTGAATTTTGTCTGATCGACGAGTATTTTTCCGGAGATGACTCTGAATTCGTTACGATGGTGCAAATTCGGGTAGAGTGATATGCTACAATGCCCTATGAAATTCTAAACATTCTCAGATAATCCTTCTGCGCTTCTAATTCACATTCGGCGATAAGTTGATTAAACAGCTCTACGGATGGCTTAACTTTGCTTTGCGCTATCTGCAAAGCTTCAATATATTCATGCCTTAGAACCGGTGGTATAGATACTGCACAATATCCTTTATTAATCAAAATTAAATTCATGAGCAATCTTGCTGTTCTCCCATTCCCGTCAGTAAAGGGATGTATGTCTACAAGCCTTTTATGGGCATAAGCAGCTAACAGAATCGGATGCAAATTTTGAGCCCCATTCTCATTGATTTTTTATTTATATCAGCCGTTCTAATGTAATAATCTTAAAAATTATTCCTGCCTTATCAATCAAGATCTATATTTCGTTAATCCTTTTTAAATACTGGTCAAATTGTGGAACCGTAAAATCCACCTCTGCATGTCCGGTAGAATAGATAAATCCTTTGTGAATCAACTGGCCTCTTATCGGTCCGATTTTAGCTGTGCTTGTATCCATTATCTTAGCTATTTGTGCTATCGTACAAGGCAAATCATCACATCTAACCATTGCAACCATAAATTCTTTCTCTCTTGGGGTTGCTCGATCAAAGCGAACTTTAAAAAAGCTCTTGTCCAAGCTAAATATAAAATCAGTCTGAGCTGCTTTCACGGAAGCTAAGGTTATTACACCATTTTCAATATATTCCCAAACTTGTTTCCCATATTCTTGTATAAAATACGGATATCCTTCTGTCTGCTTTAGAATTTCTGCTACCGCTTTACTCTCAAATGATACGCCCTCTTCTTTGGCTGGCTCGATTAGGGCAGCTCTGGCTGCTTCTCTTCCCAAAGAACCAATTTCAACGAATTGGAACAAACGCTCTGCATAGGATTTTATATCTCCTGCGAGCTTTGTTACTTTGGGCAGCCCTGCTCCAAAGAGCATTACAGGAAAAGCCTTTTGATTCACCCTATGAATGGCTCCAATCAAAGCCTCAAACTCATCGTCTTTCATGTATTGAATTTCGTCTAAAAATAAACAAATCGCACGTTCATTTTTGCTTGCAAGCATGCCCATTGAAATAAAAAGCTCAGTCAAATCATTTTGGAAATTTCCTGTATCGGAAATACCTACTGCGGCCTCAATGTCATCATGCAGAGAAAGCGTTATATCGGTTCCGTCATTAGAATACGTTATGGAAAATGCTTTCAAAACAGATAGTGCCTTTTTAGCCAGTTCTTTGGCAGAAGCCACGCTGCTCATCTGCCGTATTAACTTCTGACAGTGAAGGGATATAGCACTTTTAAATGACCCATTCTCGGAAACCTCTATATGCTCATAAAGAATATCATCGTTTTCGTCTGCATAATATTCTATTCGATTCAATAATACGGTCTTTCCTACTCCTCTGAGTCCATAATAAATTACAGAGCGAGTTGGCTTTCCCTTTGATAAATAAGCTAAAATTTCTTTTGCTTCATTCAATGTACTTTCTCTACCTGCTAGGTATCCTGGTACTAATCCTGCTCCCGGAGTATATGGATTCAAATACATACCGTTTCCCCTTTCCGTATATTGCAATTCCTTATCCTTAAATTATACTATAAACACATCTAGCTTCAAATATACTTTCACAAAATATTTTTATTTATATTTATATTGTAGGATTACAATACATAGGTTACACTTGGCTACAACAGTCGTAATGTTACAAAAATGCTTGACCACAGCACTCCTGCTTTAACAAAAAAATATTTAATTATTGTAGCCATTGTTTCCTTGTGTATTCACGCTTAGCAGCATTAAAAAAGCCCTTTAATTTATCTAAACTAAAAGAAGGGCAAGTCCATAAATGCCGGGCTTGCCTCTTTGTTTATATATATACTGTATAAAATTATCTGCGAACTTAGTTTTAACTAAGTTCTGTGTCAATAAAAGATGGCAGATATTTGCCAGGTCGATATATAACCCAAGGTTTAAATGTTCATTGATCAGGTTTTGCAATCTCACCGGGTATATTACTGCTCTGAATAAATTTGACCTCCACCCCATTAATTTTTACGTAAAAGCCACTCTCTCTTGGAAACTTCTTGTAACATAAAAGCTTCTCATTTTTAAATATAGAACTATTCAATATATAAACACCATCCGACACTTTGGAAAAAGTCCCATAATCTGCTGCTTGTTCATTTCCTTGATAGTATGTAAATTTGTCAGAACCATTCATAATGTCAAAGGATATAAAGTCAAAAGGCATTAGTTTACATACATATATTCCTCCTAAAGTGTAATTACGAGTATATTCATTGGCAATTCCCGCAACTATTACTATTAACAAGATTGCAATTAAAGAAACGATGAATAGCCTTTTCAATTTTGAAACCATAAATACCCTCCTACAAAGGTCCCTTAACACTTGGAATTAGTATGAAAAGTCTTCATTTGCATCTCACCTTAGACATATATTCTCCCTTTTTCGTATATTACAATTTCTTATGTTTAAATTATACTATAAGCGTACCTTAAATAAAAATATTTTTATTTATATTTCAATTTGTCCTACTGCCCCCGAACTGTCCCCAATTAATATTCCGCTTGTACTATTTGTCCATTACTTAATTCTTCTTTAAACATATCATAGATATAAGCTGATCCTTGCAAATAAAGTCCCGTTTCTTCATCTGTAAGCTTTCCATATATCTCAGAGGTGTAAACTTTATGCATAGCCTCATCCATGCTCAAATCATAATCTTCAATCAAAAAAGCAACTATATCCTGTGTGATATATTCCATCAATTGTTCTTTTTTATTCATATTGAATCCCTACCTTCTTAAGGTATTTAATTGCCTTTTTAGTATGGAAAGAATACTGATTGGTTAATTGCTTAAACTCCATTTCTTTTACTAAAATATCTATTGTAATCATATCATTAGAGAACTGGCGAAATAGCAATGCCAAATCGTCATCAGCAATAGGGCCTGCCACCAAATCATATTTTTTATCATGGTTGCATTCTGAGCTTGTAATATCCTTAAATTCTCTACTGCGATTATTCATTACAAATAAGGCCCATTCTTTATTTGGTTTTTCAAATACCCTACTCCTAACATTAGATTTTGTTAAAGCTGCATCATTAAAATCATATTCTATTATACAGGGGCTTCCACCATAAATACGAGCCACTCGGACTGCCATTTTAGCAGCTTGCTCTTTTATAGTTGTAAGATAAAATCCCTGTCCAAAATCTTTATAAGGCCTACATTTTGTAAAGTCAATATCTATAATTTCCATATTTGAGCCATGATATAATTTCAATGCAAATCCCCCCCATTATTTCTGCAAATTATCTCTAAATCATCCAGTGCATCATCTAATGAAAGTGTATGTTCAATATCATAGTTCTCCTGTAAAAACGAAATCCCCTTATGTGTATATAAATACAAAAATGCTTCTCGGGGGTGCATGCTCTTTTTTCGTGCAAATTCATTTACACATGCCACAATATAATTTATCTGGTTCTTTAACACCTTAGACATATATCCTCCCCCTTTTCGTATATTACAATTCCTTATTTTTAAATTATACTATAAACACACTTAGATTCAAACCCCTGCCTCAAAATATTTTTATTTGCTATGGTTCTATGCATATTATAAAATTTTTATTTCTACAACAAAACTATGCATTTGTCTAAGCAAATTAGGGGATCATGTTTTGTAGACAACATTCATTATTATCTCCTCTTCATTTAAAAGTTCAAAGAAAAAAGTTATAAACAAAATATCGCCATTTCTGACGATATTTCAATATTCACAGGGTATATAAATTTATTTATTCAGTTGTAAAATAAAGCCTTTGGTTTTATTTACAAGGCTTTTAACCGGCTTCCTTCGTTATCTCTCCCGTATCTGCCTCATGGTTATATCTTATCTCTCCCCCATATAAATTGGTCACAATGCTTGCAATTATAAAATCTTTTAAGTATAACTCTTTTATATAGTTATAATAACCCTTCATATATTCTTTTTTCATCTTCTGCGAGCTGAATCTTTCCTTGATCTTGAAATGCATCAAGTGAGTTAGATTTAGGGTCTGCTTCTCTTTTATTGTCCTTATAAAAAGTCTCTTCAATTGGTTCTTGATTACTAGCATCATCTTGCTTCCGGTCACCATCCTCTTGGTTAGTTAGAACATCTTTAAGAGCCTCATTAGTCTTTTCTTCTTCCATATGCTCACCCTCTTTTACGTTTATTCTAGAAACATTACTACCACTTTAAATAGTTCTTTTTATCTTAGTCTACAGTCCTTAAAAACAAATTTCAACTAATTCTAAAGGCCAATTCTTGTACTGTCCCCAAACTGTTCCCAATTCCTATTTCTGTCCCCAAAATCCAAAAAATAAAAAAACTTGCAACTGTTGAAATTGCAAGTAGTTTACATGGTTGCGGGAGTAGGACTTGAACCTACGGCCTCCGGGTTATGAGCCCGACGAGCTACCAACTGCTCTATCCCGCGATGTGTAGATGTGTAAAGCTTTCACTGTACACTCTTTTTTAATTTTGTGTTGGTGCCGGAGACCGGGGTCGAACCGGTACGATCGGTAAGGATCGCAGGATTTTAAGTCCTGTGCGTCTGCCAATTCCGCCACTCCGGCGCACCTTAATCATCAGAAGAAATGTAATGGCTCCAAGGGTGGGGCTCGAACCCACAGCCTATCGGTTAACAGCCGAGTGCTCCACCATTGAGCTACCTTGGAACATTCTTTCTCTATCAGTTCTCGCTGACGACAAGATTAATTATAAGCCAAATCGACTGGGTTTGTCAACATCTTTTTTTATCTTTTTCATAAGAGTTGGCAAAGAATTGGAAATGTGTTGAAATTTCGTAATTTTTTCTGCTTATCAAGGATTATAAAATCCTATTTATGCCGATACTATCTATTCGCAAAGAACTGGATGCAGATTATTCTGCACCTAGCAACCTCAATGCTGAGTGATCTGTGACCGGATAAGTTCTATCTTTTGGAGATATTTCTCTTTATTTTCCTGATCGTCCGTTATTTCATAAATCGCGGCCAGCTCTTCCATCGTATCCACATGGCTCGGCTGAAGAGTAAGTACGGTCTTGAAGCACTGCTCAGCCTCCTTTAAGTCCCCAACTCTTGAATAAGCTACGCCCAGATAATAAAACAGCGGCCACCACGTCTTAAAGGAACTATCGCGGTAATGTTGTAATTTAATAATGCCGTCCTCATATCTGCCCGACAAAATATCATTGCAGCCTGCTTCTATCTTTACCGGCCCTTCCAACTGCTGCATCCTTTCCTTTATTTCGCTTTTTTGTTTTAGATCCATAGTCTTATCCAGGAACTGCTTCCACGTGATATCGGCCTTTATATAAAGCCCCAGATTGGCATAAGCATATCCTAAATAATAGTACGCCTCTGCGAACTCCGGCTCCTTTTCTGTAACAAGCTCAAAATAGTCAATGGCTTCTGCCTTTAAATTTCCTATATAGTCTTCATCTCCGCCTTCTAAATACATATCCCGGCAAACTCTGGCATAACTGTACATACCATCTAAATAATCCGGTTTCATACGCAGGCAGGCTCTAAAATAAATACAGGCTTTATCAAATTCTCCTTTTTCTGCTGCATCTCGGCCCTCTAAAAGAAGTCCTTCCAATACGTCCGCATGGTACAAGCTTACTAAAAAAGTGATATAATGCTCCGCATATCTGAACGTTGGATTAATTCCTATGATCCATATCATGTTTTCAGCAATTTCCGTGGTCTTAAGCCCTTCCCCATCTTGAAACTGTTCTATACAGGATCTTCTAAGGGGAATAGGTACTCCGGCCATAAACTCCTTTGCCCCCGCTTTATCCAGGAAAGCGTCAGACAGTTCATCAAACACAAAATCCTTTAAATAGCTTTTTAAATATTTTTCTACACGGTCAGATCTTTTCGTGATATCCGGTTCTGTATCTCCTCTGTTTACAGCCTGCACCTGCTCTATTTTTTTACTCATCACTTTCTCCTATATCATGCTCCAGCCTTTTTTATTAAACTTTTTAACCGCTTCCGGATTTAAAGTATCGCTCATATCCTGCATGAGCAGTTTCTGAATTTCCACCGCGGAGCCCGGAAGGCTTCTGTCTTTCCAGCAGGCATATTCAAAAAAAATACGGTACAGATCTTCTTTTTTGTGAGATCGATTTTGATATCCTTTTAAGTAAAAGAAGTAGGCCAGTTCTTCATAAAAATCAAACGCAGTTATTTGAAATCTGGCTATGGCATATTCCAGAGTCCTGAAAAAACCGCCTCTGTTGTAATACAAATCCAAGAGGTTCTCCACCATTTTCAGCCTCGTTATCCCTTCTGCGGAAATAAACTGATTGGCTATGACCTCATAGGGAGCCGTATCCCGAAAGACATACTCGTATACATTCTTTTCTTCTCGGATTTTCGTACCCTTCAGCAATTTTAAGAAGCCTAATTGAAACTGATCTGCTCCCAGTTGGTATACGCCGTTAAACGAATCCATAAAGGATAAATAGTCTTCAAAAGGCAGCCCTGCAATTAGATCCACATGGGTATGTACATTGCCCAGCTCTATTATTTTTCTTATATTGGTCAGCAGATAATCCGTGTTTTTGTTTCTGTTCACCGCCTCTAAGGTCAATGGATTCAAGCTCTGAATGCCTATTTCCACTTGAAACAGTCCTTTTCTGGCCTTCCCAAGCAAATATAGGAATTCATCATCTATCAGATCACCGCAGATTTCAAAATGGAAATTTGTAACACCATTATCATTATCAAGAATATATTTTACGATCTGATTGCATCTGTCCCGGTCGTAGTTAAAGGTTCTGTCGATAAATTTGACCTGTTTCACATGCTTGAACAGAAAAAAGCCCAGCTCTTTTTGCACCCGCTCCAGAGGCAGCGGCCTCACATGCTTTTCAATAGATGACAGGCAATAGCTGCATCGGAACGGACATCCGCGAACCGATTCGTAGTACACGATCCGGTCGTCCTTGGGAAGCAGAAAGCTGTATGGAAATGGAACAAGATCAAAGTCCTGTAAATCTGCCGGGGGATTCACGTAAATTTTCCCATCAGACCTGTATATCAACCCTTTGATTCTGTCAAAAGAATGATCCCTGCGAAGAAAGGCTTGAACAAATTCTTTAAAGACTTCCTCTCCCTCTCCAACGATGATATAATCCACACATTTATGCTTTCTTAAAAATTCAATTGAATCATAACTTACCTCAGGGCCGCCCATTAAGATTTTTATATCCGGGCTGGCCTTTTTTATGTTCTCAGCCAAACGTACCGTTCTTGTAATATTCCAAATATAGCAGGAAAAACATATTGCACTATAATCTCCTCTGATCATCTCCGTATATATATAATCGTCATCGTTGTTGATGGTAAATTCTCTTATATCCATGGATCGTCTATTTTCAACAGCAGACATATACAAATACTTTAGAGCCAGATTTGAATGAATGTATTTAGCATTTAATGTTGTCAGTAATATTTTCATACAAGGTTTCCCCTACTCATCATAATCTATTTTATAGCGCTCTGAACCGTTCATCTTTGATCAGATTCGTGTTTTCCATAGCCCTTTTCAGCTGATTCATCATCTTTTCCTTATCCTGAGGTAAATCGCCCTTTAGGGAAACGTAATTGGACGCGTGATTGCTCCTGAACACACACTTTTTGGTTACGTGAATGTTTTTCAGCATCAATGCCGTTTCCCCCAGCACCTCTTCCGCAGTCAGCACCTTGAAGCGGCCCTCCCGAATATCTTTATAGATCGGGGCTGCCGGTTCTACCATTAAAGTCAGCAATCCCACGTAGGACGGTTCCATTTCTGAAATCATACTGGCTGTTTCCAGTGCATGCTCCTCCATATCATCCGGCCCTGCCAGCCCGGAAATAAAGGTTACGGAGGCTTTAATACCAGCTTTTTGGATCTTTTTCACCGCTTCAATGATCTGCTCTCTGGTAACGCCCTTGTTGACGGCATCCAGCACCTTCTGACTGCCTGATTCCGCACCGATGTAGATAATCCCCAGTCCATTTTCGCGGAGCTGTACCAATTCATCGGGGGTCTTTACAAGGACATCCTGCGGCGTGCCGTATGCTCCCACTCTTTTACATTCCGGAAACATCTTTCGGATATGCTCCAGAATCACCATCAATTTATTATTCGACAGGCAGAGAGCATCTCCGTCTGCCAGAAAGATCTTTTCGACATGCTTGTAATATGTTCTGGCCATATCCAGATCTTCCAAAACTTCCCGCACATCCCGAACCCTAAACTCTTTATCCTTAAACATGCTGCAAAATGTACATGTATTGTGCGTGCAGCCGATTGTGACCTGAACAATCAGGCTGTACGCTTCACTAGGGGGCCTGAATATATTTCCTTCGTAACGCATAAAAACCTCCTCGTTTCAAAGCGTATTACATTTTTTCCGGTGCCTGAATTCCAAGCAGATACAGTCCATTCTTAAGCGTATTCTTCGCCGCGATGACAAGAGCCAGCTTGGCTAATTTCTCTGCTTCGTCATCTACCAAGATATACTCGTCGTGATAGAATCGGTTAAAGCTCTGCGCAATATCCACAATATGTCTTGTCACAACGGAAGGTTCATACTTATCTCCTGCCTCTGCAATGACCTGCGGGAACTGATAGATCAGTTTTGCCAGATCGTAGGCGCTGTCTGAAAGGACATACGCCATATCCAGTACAGACACCTGCTTTGCCTTTTCAACAACCGCATCTCCTGCTTTTCTAAGGACGCTTGCTGCTCTTGCATGGGTATACTGAACGTATGGTCCGGTCTCACCCTCAAAATTTAGAACCTTATCCCATGAGAAAACATAGTCCTTAATTCGGTTGTTGGACAGCTCCTGGAACATAACTGCACCAATGCCTACCATCTTTGCCGTCTCGTCAATATTATCCGTCGCTACATTCTTTTCTTTAATGATTTCTTTGGTCTGGTCAACCGCTCTGTTCAAAACTTCTTCAAGGAATACGACTCTTCCGTGTCTGGTGGACATGGTTCCTTCTTCCAGACTTACCAGACCAAATGGAATGTGAACGCAGTCCTTCGCCCATTCACAGCCCATCAGTTCAACGATCTTGAACCACTGCTGGAAATGGAGATTCTGCTGAGATGCCACAATATATAAATTCTTGTAGAAATTGTAATGTTCCTTTCGATATACCGCAGCCGCAATATCTCTTGTGATATATAATGTCGAGCCGTCTTTCTTTGTGATGAGAGCCGGTGACATTCCATATTTTTCAAGGTCTACAATCTGTGCTCCCTCAGATTCGATCAATAGGTTCTTCTCTTTCAGCCAGTCAACAATTCTGTCCATCTTATCGGAATAAAAACTTTCTCCCGCATAAGAGTCAAAGGATATGCCGAGCATATCGTAAACACGGTGAAACTCTTTTAAGCTCTCGTCTCTGAACCACTGCCATAATTCCACCTCTTCCGGTGAGCCGTTCTCCAGTTTGGCAAATGCAGCTCTGGCATCATCATCCAAGCTCGGATCGTTCTCCACTTCCTCATGGAACTTTGTGTAATACCCCAGTAAGGTTTTAATCGGCGATTGTATAACATCCTCTTTGTTTCCCCATTTTCGATAGGCGACAATCATTTTACCGAACTGCGTTCCATAGTCCCCTAAATGGTTGATTCGAACCGTGTCATATCCAAGGAAATCATAGATTTTATAAATGGAATTTCCGATAACCGTACTTCGGATATGTCCGATATGGAACGGCTTGGCGATATTAGGTGAGGAAAATTCTACGATGACCGTCTTATCTTTTCCCAGAGTGCTTCTGCCGTAATTATCTCCTTCCTTTACTGCTTCCTTTACCACGTCCTCCATAAAGCCTTTTCGGGAAAGGAACAGGTTCACATACGCATTGACCGGTTCTACTTTTTCAAATGCCTCTTCGCCCGCAAGCTTTCCTGCAATGTCTTTTGCGATTAAAGGCGGTGCCTTTCTAAGAGTCTTTGCTAATTTAAAACATGGGAAAGCATAATCCCCCATTTTCGTATCCGTAGGGATCTCTATCATGGACATAATTTCTTCAACGGTAAGCCCCTCTACCGCTTCACAGATTATTTCTGCGATCTTTTTCTTATAATTTATCATTTTTTACTCCTCCAGATTTATTTCTAATTCACTTATGACCTTTAGCCCTTTTTCTTTTAAATATGCCGCCAAAAATCCATCTCCCTCCGTTACCTGATGTGAAAATGTTCCGTCATAAATCTTCCCATTTCCGCAGGAAGGGCTTTTGGCTTTTAGGATGGCGCCTTCTATTTCTTCGCCCAGTTCCCGGGCTTTCAGGCAGCTGGCCTGCCAAACTGCTTCGCAGCCTCGCCGAAAGGCTTCCGTAACGTCCAGACCTTTGCAGTTCACAGCTCTGCCGTCTATAATCTCTACCGGCGGCCTTGGAGTCGCCAGGCCTCCTTCTACCTCGGGACAAACTGAAATGTAATGATGCCTCTTTGAAAATGCTACGACCCAGTCTGTCAAGTTATTTCCGCCGTTATATTTGCAATTCTCTCCCAGTAAGCATCCACTTATTATATACATATCCTTGCTCCTTCTTACTGCTTGAAATAATGGTCACTTTAGGGTGACTACCGTCACTCCGTCACCGCCTTCATTGAAAGCTCCTTTTCTAAAGGACTCCACATGCTTATGTTTTTTAAACATATCCTGCAGTCCCCCTCGTAGAATGCCCTCTCCCCGGCCGTGTATGACGGTTACTTCTTTCAGTCCTGCCATATAAGCATCATCCAGATATTTATCCACATCCATCAGGGCATCTTCCAGATTTCGCCCCCGGACATTAATGGATAGTGAAATATTCTGAGCTTTTGATTGATACAGGCTTCCATATTTCGTCTTTCCTATCGGAATCTTTTTCTTTTTCGCACCGTCATGAATCAGCATTAAATTCTTTACGTTGACATTGGCTTTCAGCATGCCTATCTGCACCAGCAAATCGCCCTTGTCGTCCGGCAGGGAAAGGATCTCTCCATTCTGCCCCAGAGTCAGGATCTTGACCCTGTCCCCGATTTTTAACTGATCAATGGTAACCGGATTGTAATTTTCCGGAACCTGTATGGTTTCCCGGTATCGGCTGTCCGCTTCCTTGATCCGCCGCTTGCTTTCAGAAAGCCGGGCATGCCGCTCGGTCATGGAATCCATCTTGTCGATATCTTTCAGCTGCTTCTGGGTCTCTTCTGCCACTTCTTTCGCAGCTTTCAGAATATCTCTTGCTTCTTCCCTTGCTTTCGTAAGAATTTTTTCCTTTTGTTCTTCTAATTTTTTAAGTCTTTTATCCAGCTCTTCCTTCTGCCGCTTCATTTCCAGGTTTATATAAATGGCTTCATCTCTTTCGGACTCTGCTTTTTTCTTATCCTCTTCAATGGAACTTATAACATTTTCAAACTGGATGTCCTTTGTATCCAGTAAGGTTCTCGCCTTTTCTATGATTCTTTCCGGAAGACCCAGTTTTTCCGATATCTCAAAAGCATTGGACTTTCCTGGTATGCCAATGGTCAATTTGTAAGTAGGACTCAAGGTCTCCACATTAAATTCCATGGAAGCATTCTGTACACCGGTCGTTTCGATGGCGTATTTTTTCAGCTCTGTATAATGGGTGGTGGCGATGGTATGCGCTCCCTTTTTATATAAATCGTCCAGTACCGCAATGGCTAAGGCTGCTCCCTCCGTAGGGTCTGTTCCAGCCCCCAGTTCGTCTACCAGTACCAGGGTATTCTGGTCGGCACCGGCAACAATATCTACAATATTATTCATATGGGACGAAAAGGTACTCAAACTTTGTTCAATGCTCTGTTCGTCGCCTATATCCGCATAAATCTTTTCAAATACGGGCATTACGGTGCCCGATCCGGCGGGAATATGCAGGCCGCTCTGAGTCATCATCGCGAGTAAACCTACGGTTTTCAATGTAACCGTCTTTCCTCCCGTATTGGGTCCTGTGATGATCAGCGTATCGTAATCCTTTCCCAGAGAAACGTTGATGGGTACTACCTTTTTCGCATTCAGCAGAGGATGTCTTCCCTTCTTTATGTCAAGAATACCCTCCTGACTGACTTGAGCATCGGTTCCCTGATACTGTACACTTAATCTGCCTTTAGCAAAGATAAAATCCAATTTTACCAGTAAGCTCTGGTTATTCAGCAGTTCATGGAAATGTTCCGCCACATTTGCCGAAAGCTCTGCCAGAATTCGCTGGATTTCCTTTTTTTCCGCCAGCTCCAGTTCCCGAAGCTCGTTGTTCAGGGTAACGATTACCTGAGGCTCTATGAATAAGGTGGCGCCGGTTGCGGACTGATCGTGAACAATGCCCGGAAACCGGTTCTTATGCTCCTGCTTCACCGGAATCACATATCTGCCCTGCCTCATGGTTACAATGGCGTCCTGCAGGAGCACCTTGTTATCAGCGGAGGTCAGTATATGATTCAGCTTTACCTTCACCGCTTCGTTCTGCCTCATAATATTTCTTCGTATTTGTTTCAGCTCCGGACTGGCATTATCCGACATCTCATCTTCCGATATTATACACCGATCAATGTTTTCTTCCAATCCCTTCTGAACAGAAAGAACGTCGGACATTTCATGAATAATGGGAAGCCTTGGCAAGTCGGTCTTTAAAAAGGTTACAACATTTCGAGCCACATGGAGATTATAAAGAACCTCCAGCAGCTGCTTCATGGTCAGCGTACCGCCTTTTCGCGCCAAATGAAGGCTGTTTTCAATGTCATAAAAGCTGCCCAAGGGCAATGCTCCTTTACGCACAATAACGGAAACCGCTTCCGTGGTTTCCGCTAATAGTTCTTCAATTAAGCACACATCAACTAAAGGCCTTAACTCGGAAATAATTTTTTTCGTCATTTCCGAGGCAGCCTCCGCTTTCAGCTTCTCAATTATTTTATTATATTCAAGTACTCTGTATGTTTTTTCATTCATCGGTTTTTATTCCATCTTCTTTTTATAGCGATCAAGTTCTCCCTTTAACTGAATATTTTCCATCTGAATATCAAAGAAACTGCTTTCCAAATCCTTGTATTTCGCTTCCAGCTCATTCACCATATCACTGGAGGATTCCATGAGCTGTACTTCGGCTTTAGCGGAATCTTCTTTTAGTTTCTTTATCTCCGCATCCTTTTCTTCCATAAGCTGCTGCAGATCTGTCAGCTGATTTTCAAAGCTGTCTTTTAATTCTGATTTTTGATTATTTAGCTCTTTGATTTCTTCCTGCTGTTGTATATGGCTCTTTTTCGCCTCTTCCCAGAGCTGAACATAATGCTCCGTATCTTTTTCAGCCTGAGCATTGGTTACTTCTAAGTGTTGAAATCTTTCCAGCGCACTAAAATAGTCATCCGCTATATTTACCGCAGAAAGCACCGCTATGGAGGATAATGGACCGGAATTTAATGCCTGCGAGATTTCCTTCATCTTAACGTCGACATAGTCCGCAACCTTTATAATGTGCTCTCTGGCTTTACTTCCCATAATCGTATATTCCTGACCAAAAATCTTTACGGTTACTTTATTATTATCCATTTTTCTTTCCCCCTTGCAACCACAACTACATGTCTCTCAGTACAGCATCCAGTTCATTTTTCAGCGCTTCTAATACCTTGTTGTGAACCTTCGCCACATCATCATCCGTCAAAGTCATTTCTTCCGAACGGTAGGTCAGATTAAATGCGGCACTCTTCTTTCCTTCCGCCACTTGTTTGCCTCTATATACGTCAAACAGTTCGACCTTTTCCAAAATTTTTCCGCCGTTAGCTTTGATGATTTCTCTGATTTTTCCTACCGGAACCGCTTCGTCCACAAGGAGAGCAATGTCTCTTGATGTAGAAGGATATTTTGGCAGCGGCTTATAAACGACTTCCCGATCCGATTTGCTCAGTACATTGTCGAAGAATAGCTCACAAACATAGCAGCGGGCTGCAATGCCATATTTCTCTGTAACATCCGGATGAACCTCGCCCATGATTCCCAGTTCCATATCCTCCAGTACTATTCTTGCACATCTGCCCGGATGGTATACACCATACTCGCTCTCCCGCTCAAAGGCCACGTCGGTTATTCCAAGTACGTTTAAAAGCTCTGTGACCATACCTTTCAGCGTATAGAAGGATTCATCCCGGCCGTATAGCCCGATACACATGGAATCCGATTCTTCCGGAAGCTGATGCGGGTCTGACAAGTTGGCCATAAAGGTATTGCCCAATTCAAAGGCTCTTACCGCTTCTATATTTCTTCTGTAGTTGGTCCCCAGTACTTCCATCATATTTGGAGTCAGTATGGTACGCATAACAGAGGTTTCTTCTCCCAAAGGATTCAACAGTCTGACAAAGCTTCTTTCCCACGAGTCCTCGTCGATTCTCACATTGTCCACGCTCTTCGGGCTGCAGAAGGAATACGTCTGAACCTCATTGGCTCCCAGTGCGCACATGGTGTCTCTGGCCAGATCCTTTAATGTTCTTGCTTTGGATTTGCAAGCTTCCGTATCGCTCTTTGGCAGGGTGGTCGGAAGCTTATCATAACCATACATTCTCGCGATTTCTTCTACGTAATCCTCTTCAATTTCTAAGTCCTGACGAATTGTCGGCGGGGTAACGGTCAGAATGTTTCCTTCTCCCGCCACTTTCATCTCAAGTCTTTCAAGAAATTCTTCCATGACTTCCCGGCTAAGCTTTATGCCCAGCACCTTATTGATGCGGTCTACTCTCACATCTAAAGTTTTAGCTCTTTCAACCGCAGGATACACATCCACGCTGCCCTTGCATACCGTTCCGGCTCCCAGAAGTTCAATCAGCCTGCACACTCTGTCCGCTGCCGCTTCACAGAGATTCGGATCGATCCCCTTCTCAAATCGAGCGGAAGCTTCCGTACGAAGCCCCAGCTTTTTTGAAGTTGCCCGAACACTGTCGCCGCTAAAATTGGCAGATTCTATCATAATCGTAGCAGTATCCGGTTCGATTTCGGAGTTCATTCCTCCCATGACACCGGCAATAGCAACTGCTTTTTTGCCATCCTTAATGAGCAGCATATCCCTCGTAAGCTTTCGTTCTGTTCCGTCCAGCGTTGTGAAAAGTTCTCCTTCTTCCGCCGTATCGACTACGATCCGGTTCTCTTCCACTCTTCGGATGTCGAAAGCATGTAAAGGCTGGCCGTACTCCAGCATAACAAAGTTTGTAATATCAACAATGTTATTGATCGGCCTCATGCCGGCTGCAATCAATCTCTTTTGAAGCCACCAGGGAGACTGCTCTATTTTTACATCTGTTACAATTCTTGCCACATATCTCTTACATAGTTCCGGCCTTTTCACCTCAACACGGATATGTTCTTCGGCGTTTCCCTTTTCGTTGGTACAAACCGTATCCGGATAGCACAGCTTTTCTTTAAAAGTAGCCGCCGCTTCTCTGGCCATACCAATCATGGACAGGCAGTCCGGGCGGTTCGGCGTAATTTCAAAGTCCACTACAGCCATTTTCAGGCCCAAGGCTTCTGTAAGCTCCTGCCCGATGGGATATTCTTCACCAAGAATCCAGATTCCTTCTTTATGAGCCACCGGAATCACCTTATCTCCCAATCCAAGCTCTGCCGCCGAGCAAAGCATTCCAAAGGATTCAACCCCTCGAAGCTTTCCCTTCGTGATCTTTACTCCGCCTTCCTGCTTCGGCTGTCCGTGAATCGGTCCGGGTATCGTGCTCCCGTGAAGAGCTACCGGAACACAGGCTCCCTCAAATACATTAGCCGCTCCGGTAACGATCTGAACGGGGCCTTCCTGTCCTGCATCCACCTGACAAACAACCAGCTTATCCGCGTCGGGATGTTTCTCGATCTTTAAGATCTTTCCCACGACAACTTTGTCGGTGTTTTCACCGAAATATTCAACAGTCTCAAGGTTTGAGCCTGACATAATCATTTTATCGCAGAATTCATCTACGCTTACATTTACATCTGTATAATCTTTTAGCCACTCTACTGGAACTAACATGGCGGTACCTCCTATTTGAACTGGTTGATGAATCTCATATCATTTTCATAGAAATTTCGGATGTCATCAACTCCATATTTAAGCATTGCAATTCTTTCCACACCCATGCCAAAGGCAAAACCGGTATACTTTTCCGTATCAATCTTGCCGACTTTCAGCACATTTGGATGTACCATGCCACATCCCAAAATTTCGATCCAGCCGCTTCCTTTGCAGACATTGCAGCCTTTACCGCCGCATTTGAAACAGGAAACATCCATTTCCGCACTGGGCTCCGTAAACGGGAAATGGTGCGGTCTGAATTTTGTCTTTGAGTCCGAACCAAACAACTGTTTTGCAAAGCTGTCCAGAGTTCCTTTTAAGTCCGCCATGGTGATTCCCTCATCTACTACAAGGCCTTCTACCTGATGGAACATCGGCGAATGGGTTGCATCCGGCGTATCACAGCGGAAACATCTTCCCGGAGAAATAATCTTAATCGGGGGTTTCTGCTTCATCAGCGTTCTGGCCTGTACCGGCGACGTCTGGGTTCGGAGCAATATATCTTCTGAAATATAGAAAGTATCGGAAAAATCTCTGGCTGGGTGATTCGGTCCTGCATTGAGGGCATCAAAGTTATTGAATACCGTTTCCACCTCGGGGCCTTCCGCAATGGAAAATCCCATGGACATGAACACTCTTGATATTTCTTCTATGGTAATCGTCAGCGGATGTTTGACTCCCAGCTCATATTTCACACCGGGTTCCGTTACGTCGATGGTTTCCAGCTTGAACTTTTCCTGTTTTGCTGCTTCCTTGACCATCGCAAATTTTTCCTCCAGCAGTCCTTCTATCTCTGCTCTCACGCTGTTTGCTGCTGCTCCAAGGCTCTTTCTCTCTTCCGGGGCAAGTTTTCCCATGGATTTAAGAATGTCAGTCAATTCACCTTTCTTTCCAAGAATCTTCACTCTGATTTCTTCTGTTTCAACTTGTGAGGAAGCCTTTTTTATCTGATCTTTGGCTTCCTGCAAAATCCTACTTAATTGAGTCTGCATTTTATAATCCTCTCTATATCTTAAAATTTATATCATTCGCTCTGTCTCTCTCATCCGTGCCGCATTGCTTCATACATGAGTATAGCCGCTGCCACCGACGCATTTAACGATTCGATAGATCCGGACATAGGAATCTTGACTACCTCATCGGAATGTTTCTTAAACACTTCACAAATGCCGTTTCCCTCATTTCCTATCACAAGGCCTATATGGTTCTTTAAGTCTGTTTCGTAGTAATATTTATCCGTTTCAAAGCCTGTGCTCACCACCCGCTTGCCATGCTTTTTTAAGAGCTGAATCGTCTGCTCCGGTGAATCCGAAAACAGTAGGGGCATTCTGAAAAGAGAACCTGTACAAGCCCGCACGACTTTAGGGGAAAAAATATCCACGGTGCCCTTTAAAATGATAATGCCGGCATATCCTGCCGCATCAGCCGTTCGTATCATAGTGCCTGCATTTCCCGGATCCTGCAGCCGGTCTAAAACCAAAATATTACCGTTCCCCTGTCTCTCTGCCTCAAAGAAGCTGTCCTCTGCCACAGAATTTTTTTGAACGATTCCCATGACACCTTGAGAATTTTCAGTTTTTGCACAGCTTGCAAACAGCTGCTCCTCAAAAATCAGAATGTTTTCCTCTCCTGCTTTTCCAAGCTCCGCCGCATAACGCTCGCAAAGTCCTGTTATTTCGGCTCGCCTGCCTGCCGTTTCATCCAGGATCAGAAAATCCGGTACGATGTTATTTTTTAAGGCTTCTTCTATCAAGTTAGGGCCTTCGATGATGTACCGCCCCCATTTTTCTCTGTATTTTCGGCTTTCAAGCTGCAAGCACATTTTATATATTTTATTTTCATGGGAAGTAATTTTTTTCATAAATCACCAGTCAACCTATTCTGTCCGCCGTGCTACAGCGCCGGACAGAATATTAAAAGAAAAAGCCGGTTATGGTACCGGCTTTTTTGTTAAATATTCTAAAAACCCTTTCTTTCTCTATTCAAAAAAGACGGTATTACAAAGTCTGAATCTTCACCTGAAAGCAGGTCGTCGTCTCTGCTCTCTGTTTCCGCAGCTTTTTCTGCCGGAACCTGTTCTTCTGTCTTTCCAACAGGTTTAAATATGCCGGCAGCCGCTTCACTGGGTCTCGCTTCAAAACCCGTAGCGATAACTGTGACCAAAATTTCATCTTGAAGATCTTCTTTAATGGAAGCACCGAAGATAACAATAGCATCTTCACCAGCAGCATCTTCAATCTGAGCCGCCGCCTGACTGACTTCAAGCATACCCATGTCATAACCGCCCATGATGTTGAGGATAATGGCTTTCGCTCCATCAATGGAGGTTTCCAGAAGCGGACTTTCAATAGCATTCTTAACAGCTTCTTCCACTCTGCTGTCGCCGGAGGCTCTGCCGACACCCATGTGCGCAATGCCTCTATCGCTCATAACGGTCTTCACATCCGCGAAGTCCAGATTGATCAAACCGGCTTCCGCTATCAAGTCTGAAATGCCTTGAACACCCTGTTTTAAAACTTCATCTGCCATACTGAACGCCTGCAGCATCGAGGTGTTTTTTTCCGCCACTTGAAGCAATCTGTCGTTGGGAACCACCACGAGGGAATCCACATATTTTTTTAATAAGCTGATACCCAGTTCAGCGTGCTGCCTTCTCCTTTTTCCTTCAAAGGTAAACGGTTTTGTAACAACGCCCACCGTAAGGATGTCCATGTCCTTGGCAATCTTCGCAATGACCGGTGCCGCCCCGGTACCGGTGCCGCCTCCCATTCCGGCGGTAATGAAAACCATATCGGAACCTTGAATAAATTTAGAAATATCTTCAATATTTTCTTCCGCGGCCTTTTGTCCTATCTCCGGATTCGCTCCTGCCCCAAGTCCCTTCGTAAGCTTTTCGCCAATCTGGATCTTTGTTTCCGCCAAGCTTCCGGCTAATGCCTGCTTGTCCGTATTAACAGCCATATAAGTAACGCCCTTCAGGCCTTTTTCAATCATTCGATTTACAGCATTGCAGCCACCGCCACCAACACCTATTACCTTTATTTGGGCAGTATTTTGTTCATTTACTTCAAACTGCAGCATTATCAAGTAACCTCCTGTCACTATAGCACAAAATTAAAATACATATTAATGCTTTATTATACCATAAATAATGTATGTTTGCACTATTATTCCTCAATATTTTGTTCATTTTTTAACTCGCTTTTTCGATTTTTTCTTTCAAAGTACTTGTCTATAGCAAGCCTTCTTAAAACCGCCAGATTGTTAAATAATCTGCCTCCGAAAACAAAGATAGCCGCAAAATAAAGAGGTACTCCCAGCTTATCTCCCACATAAGTTAGGACCATTGCCAGCAAGGCATTGGTAACAAAACCGGATATGAAAATCAGGCTGTTATACTTTTCCTCCATCATGGAACGGGCCGCACCCACAATAGAGTCCATTGCTGCCAGAAGCCCCATAGTAATATAAAAGGAATATTCCGCCGGATACGAAATATCCAGGCCAAACCCTAATGCCAGTCCGAGTGCCAGACCTATTATAATCGCAAAAATCAATTCGTTCCCTCCTTTTGAAGCTTGTTCATATATTTATAGTTATATTCCCTTGAAACTGCGTCAATGGTGATGTCGTCCTTTAAGCGGACTTCAAACTGCACCCCCCAGTTTTTCAGTGATGTACCATACCCATCCGGATCTACAAGAGCGGCCGCCATTCTTTTGCCGTCTCCGATAGCTTTAATCCTAAAAGGCCTTGCATAGACCTCCCCGTTTATTCTCACCGTATATCCGGAGCAATAGATTGCCGTGTTTGCTGTGATCCGTTGTCCATTTACCGAGACAGCTTCTGCCCCGCAGCGGTTGAGTTCATTTATGATCATAAGAATGTCCGAATCGTGCACCAACAGATTATTGATATCTTCTCCGGCAAAAAGTTCCCGTGTCCCGTCGTCGATCAGAACCTCCACACCGGCTCCTTTCACTTTTTGCTGTCCGCTGGCCATTTTATACTTTTCCACATCCCGTTCCAGATTCTGCTTCATGTCCTCATCGGATTTCCCGTCGGAGGGATCCGCCTTTTCATAAGCAGCAAGCTTTGTTTTCGTCTCTTCGATCATAAGCTGAAGTTTCCCGATCTCTTCCTTCTCACTGCAGATTGTCGTCTCATAATCCTCAATGGTTTTAGGCGATACATATAACCGTTCTCCATCGCTGATTTTCATCTGACAGGCAAAACCGATTCCAATTATCATGCATATCACAAATGTGATCCAAATCATGTTTTTCTTCATCCTGCACCTCTGCCCATTATTCGGACTTTTCTTCGGCAACAGGCTTCGCATATTTAAAGTTGATGGTTCCCGTATATCTAGGTATCACCATGCTCTGCTTCTTTTCAGTGGTGACGATCAGATTGTATTTCAGCTTCATCGTGTCGATAATACCGCTTCTTATATTAATTGCGTCGTGGATGGTATCTGGGTTTCCAATGGCCTTGACATAGTACGGAGGTGCCGTAGGCGTTCCGTTGATGTTTACATTGCTGCCTGCCATGCTGATCTCCGTTGTTCCCACAATTCTCTGTTCATTGATAGAGACCGCTTCCGCTCCGGCTTCCTTTAATTTGTTTACCAGGCTTAAAAGCAGCTCATAGTTGTACATAATCGTACTGAAATCCTGCTCATATTCATCCGTTACCACCGGGTCTTTTATAGTGACCAGAACCCCTGGGCCCTGCACGTCCAAAACACCGGAGGACATTTTATATTTTTCCAGATCAGACACCAGACCGTTTATGAAATCATCCTCTTTGGCTTTATCTCCTTCTATGGAGTTCATCCGCTCTTCCAGTTCCATCAGCTGCTGTACCACGATTTCCTTTTCATCCTTTACCGTCTTAAGCTGTGCTTCATAGCCTCTTACTTTTGCCAAAGGAACCAGACCGCCCTGATCCCCGCCGGCAGTCATTCGTAATTGAATGGACAAAATCAGCCCTATAAACAGTGCCAGTATTCCCAGAACAATCAGCCCACTGTACTTCTTCATCTCATCTCTCCTACTCCACATTTGGATCAAAAGAACAATAATTATCCGATCCGATCTTTATCGTGCCTCTTTTAATACCTTTACTGTACATTTCATAAAGCGTCGTCTCCAGCTTCCCGTTCTTCAAGCTTTCCTTCAAGTTCTCAGGGGTGCCCTCACAGACCAGCTCATCGTAAATATGTGCCTTGATAATCACACTTGAGGTATTGATTTTTTTAAAAAATAAATCCGAGTCCTCCATAGATGCCAGCATGCTGAGCGTATCTGTCAGTATGGAATTTTCTTCTGCCTCAAGAGGTTTTCCTTCTTTTGCCTTCTTTACAGTCAGCCCTTCAATCACAGTGATTTTAGGCTCTGTCTTTGCCTTTCTGAGTACCAGCCCGTCCGAATCTATGATAATATATGTACCATTATAAAGTACGGCGGCCTTCTCTGATCGTTCCGTCACATCAATGACTACGGTGGATGGCAGTTTTCTTTTAATCTTGACGTTTTTAAAATAAGGATCTTTTAAAAGCTTGTCTTTTATCCCACTCTTTTTCAAGCTGAAAATATTTTTGCCGACTTGTATTCCCGCCTTGTCCTTTACCTGCTCCACTGTGTAATAATTGTTGTTTTCGACTTTCACTGAATCAATATCGAACCACTCAGAGGTCATCAAAAAATATAAACCAGCTCCTACTGCTATTATTACTAATAACCTTAGGAGATAGTTCTTTTTCTTTCGTTTTTTCTTCTTTCTAAGTTTATCAGTCATTTGTTTTCCTAATATCTGCTCCAAGACTTCTCAATGTCTGAGAAAAGTCTGCATATCCTCTCTCTATGTGTTCTATACCCTCAATAACCGTTTTTCCCTGTGCCATAAGCCCGGCAATCACCAGAGAAGCTCCTCCCCTTAGATCCGTTGCCGATAAACGACATCCTTTCAGTTCCTTCACGCCGTTTATAAAAGCGTGGTTCTCTTCAACCGAAATATCTGCTCCCATCCTTTTCAGTTCCTCGGTAAAGGCGAAGCGATTCTCAAAAATCGTTTCGTCCACATAACTGCTTCCTTCCGCCAAGGTCAACATGGATAAGAAAGGAGATTGCAGGTCTGTGGGGAATTCAGGATAAGGGCCGGTTATAATTTTGCTCGGTGCCTTTAATTTGGCAGGTGCTTTAAAATATATTTTATCTCTTTTTACCCCTACTTCGCAACCTGTTTCTATAAGCTTTTCTAAAATACTTTTTAAATGCCGGCTTTGAGCGTGGTGCAGGATTAATTCTCCTCCTGTGGCAGCCGCAGCAGCCAAATACGTGCCGCACTCTATTCTGTCCGGTATAATTTGGTGATTTCCGCCGTGCAGGACAGAGCATCCGTTAATATATATGGTTTTTGTTCCGGCGCCCTTAATATCTGCTCCGCAGGCATTTAGGAAATCCTGCAAATCCCCGATTTCAGGTTCCATGGCACAATTATTCAACACCGTATGCCCTTCAGCCGTGGTTGCTGCCATAATTGCGTTTTCTGTAGCTCCGACGCTGGGAAAAGAAAAGTCAATTACCGCTCCTCGAAGTTTACTTGCTTTACAGATAATCACATCATCCTTTTCTATTATTTCAGCACCCAATCTTCTTAAAGCATATAAGTGTAAATCAATTGGTCTGCTGCCTATATTACAACCTCCGGGCTGACTGATCACCGCACTTCCGCATCTGCCGAGCAATGCGCCCAACAAAAAAACGGATGACCGCATCTCTCGCATCCGCTTCAAGGAAATGGTATCAGCCACCAGCTCCCTTGAATCCACGATTATCGTTTCGTCGCTTGTGTCTGTCTTACATCCCAATTCATTCAATATTTTTTTCATGCTACAAACATCGGTTATTTGCGGAATATTGGAAAGTTGACATTCAGCCCCACTCAATATGGTGGCCGCCAAAATCGGCAGTGCAGCGTTTTTAGCTCCCTTTACGTTATACTCACCGCTGATCCTGTTGCCGCCCCGTATATGATATGATTCCAAAACAGATACACCTCCACTATTATTAATACATAATATGAAAAGGTACCGGTTTTTGTTACTGTTTATATTCCCAAATGCTCATAAATAATTTTTGTTGCCTCGCAAGGAGCTGATTTTTGGCTGGCACGTTCCATGTCCTTTAGTTTCTGTGGATTTAATTTAAAGTGTGAAACAATTTTCAAAAGAGCTTCGGAACTCAGTTCCTTTTCTTCCATAAGAACAGCTCCTCCTTTATCTGCCACCGCTTTTGCATTATAGTACTGATGGTTCCCGGTTACATTCGGTGAAGGAATCAAAACAGACGCCTTGCCGCAAACTGTAATTTCCGAAACCGTCAATGCACCCGATCGGCTTATGACCAGGTCTGCGGCGCTTAAGTAATCCTGCATGTTGCTTATATATTTTTTTATGTGTATGTTGCCTTTATTAACAAAGCCCCTGTCTTCCATGGTCTTTAATATACTATCATAATATGCATTACCTGTTACAAAGTACAGTGAAATATTCTGAATGCCATTCAAATTTTCTGCTACTTCTATCATGACATCGTTTATTTTTCCTGCGCCCTGACTTCCTCCAAAGCATAGAAGCATAAAGTTCTCTTCCTGTTCTTTTATGAATCGCCTTGAATCCGTCTTGACTGCGTCAAAAAAAGCACGTCTGACCGGATTTCCGGATAAGATCAATTTCTCTTTATGCTTAAAATATTTCTCTGCGTCTGCAAAGCTGATGAATACATTTTCCACATATTTTTCAAGCATTTTATTGGTCATGCCCGGAAACGCATTCTGCTCATGTATAAAGGTCCTTATACCCAGCTTATGGGCTGCTCTTACCACCGGACCGCACACATAGCCGCCTGTCCCAATGACAATATCCGGCTTGAATTCCTTCAGAATTTTTTTTGCTTCCCTGCTGCCTTTCAAAAGATCCTTTACGACCTTTACATTCTTCATGATATGTTTTCGGTTAAAGCCGCTGACCGTCACAAATTTAATGGGATATCCGTTTTGAGGTACCAGATCCTTTTCCAAACCTCTTTTGGTTCCCACGAAAAGAATATCGGCATCCGGTCTCTTCTCTTTTATTTTTTCTGCTATGGCAATAGCAGGATAAATATGTCCTCCGGTTCCCCCGCCTGTCATAATAACTTTCATAACGTACTACCTTTCTTCAAATGATATAGGAATCTGTTTCCTTATTCCACTGCAACCGTATGCCTTGATATATTGAGGAGTATTCCCACTGAGGCCATAAAAATCATCAGGGCGTTGCCCCCGTAGCTGACAAAAGGCAGCGTAACTCCTGTAGGCGGCATGGACGAAGTCACTACCGCTATATTCAATATCACCTGAATACCTATCATGATGGAAATTCCCGATGCAAGCAAGGTTCCAAATAAATCCGCCGCATTAATGGCGATATGAATGCCCCGCCAGACTAGAATAATATAAGCTGCGATTAAAATCAGGCATCCCACATATCCCAGCTCTTCCCCTATGATCGCAAAGATGAAATCATTCTGCGGTTCAGGCAGATATAAATTTTTTTGTATGCTCTTTCCTAGACCTAATCCAAATAATCCTCCCGAGCCTAAAGCCAGCAAAGATTGAACCACCTGATACCCGGTGTTCAGCGGATCTGCGAAGGGATCCATAAAGCTGGTCAGACGCTTCATCCAATGGCTTTCAGGATTGGTAATAATCAGTGTACATATGCCCAAAGCCCCTACGCCGATCAGTCCGCCCAAATAAATGTAGTTCAGTCCCGCCGCAAACATGATCCCTATGATAATGATGCAGACCGTAATGGCTGTGGACAGATTGGGCTGCAGAACGATTAGCCCTGCATATACACCGCAGAGCAGGAACAGCGGAACCACGCCCTTGGTCAATGATTTTATAATTTTCGGATCTCTGCTTAAAAACCAGGACGTAAATATGATCGCCGCAGGCTTTGCCAATTCTCCGGGCATGATGGTAATTCCCCCCACTCCAAGCCACCTCGTAGCATAGTTTCGTTCTACCCCCAGCGGCGTAAAAAGAAGGGCCAGAAGTACGATACTTATAATCATGATGGGCTTTGCCACCTTGCCATAAATCCTGTAATCCACCGATGCGGTGACCAGCATTGCACCCAGCCCCAGAACAGCCCAAATCGTATCCTTGACCAGATAAGAGTATGGATTGCCGCTCTTGTTTATTGAAGTGTAATAACTGGCACTAAACACCATTATTATTCCGAAGATGACCAATGCCAATGTGATCAGCACCAGAACAAAATCTCCGGATTTCATTCTTCTTTTTCTTTTTGCCATTTACATTTCCAACCTCAGAAAATTATTTTTCCAGACCGTGAACACAATGTTTAAAATGTTCACCTCTCTGTTCAAAACAAGTATACATATCCCAGCTTGCACAGGCCGGAGAAAGCAAGACCGTATCTCCCGGTTCAGCCAGTTTAAAGGCTGCCGTCACGCACTCTTCCATGTTTTTAGCCATGGTTATGTGTGTAAAGCCTGCCGCCTCAGCCTGTTCTTTAATTTTAGGAGCCGTTTTTCCCAGCAGCACCATATGTTTTACCCTTCCGTGGAAGGATTTTATAAAGTCCGTAAAATCAGAGCCCTTATCATAGCCCCCCGCAATTAAAATAATGTTCTCTTTCATGGCATCAATGGCTTTCATAGAAGCATCCGGATTGGTGCCTTTCGAGTCGTTCACAAATTTAACGCCGTCCACCTGACCGCAGTATTCCAGCCGGTGCTCTACTCCGCCGAAGCTTTTCAGCGTATCTGAAATGACAGCAGGTTCAATTCCCGCAAAATAAGAAATGGCCGCTGCCGCCAGGGCATTCTCCAGATTGTGGTTCCCCGGAATCTTTAATTCATCTGCCCGGCATAGAGTAATTTTCTTTCCGTCATCATTAAGGATCACGATGCGCCCACCCTCTACAAAAGCTCCATACGACAGCTTTTTCTTTATGCTGAACGGAACAACCTTTGCGGTTTTGCACTGTTTACTCAGTTCAAAGCTGCCGGGGTCATCATAATTTGCGATGTAATAACCGTCTTTATCTTGATTTTGAAACACCTTAGCTTTTGCAGCTCCGTAGTTTTCCATGGTATGATGCCGGTTTAAATGATCCGGTGTCAAGTTTAAAATCGCAGAAATTTTAGGCTTAAAATATTTTGTGGTTTCCAGCTGAAAGCTGCTGGTTTCCGTTATGAGCCATGAATCCGGTTCGGCATTGACTGCCATGGATATAACCGCAACACCAATATTTCCGACCACATACGTTTTTCGCTTGGCGTTCTTAAAGATTTCTCCCACAAGCGTGGTGGTGGTGGTTTTTCCGTTGGTCCCTGTAATGGCCACATAATTTCCGTTTCCCACCCTGTACGCAATCTCCAGTTCGCCTATCACTTCAACGCCCTTTGCCACAGCCTCCTGTACAAAATTCAGTTCAGGGGGAACACCGGGGCTTAATACCATCATATCAATTTCATCCAGGCAGGCGGGTACTTCTCCGAAATAGCAGGTTACGTCTCTGCCCGCTAAGAAGTTCACCAATTGAGGTTCTATATCGAAAGCAGGTTTTGAATCCTGTACATAGACCTTTGCTCCAAGGTATAACAGAGCCTGCGCTGCTGCAATTCCTGATTTCCCCATTCCTACAATCAATACTTTTTTATCTTTCATATTATCTTTCATGCTTTCACCTCTACCTCTATAGAATGAGCAGCCCAATTACACAGCAAATCAGTGTAAATGCCCAAAAGAGCGCCACCACATGCGTTTCCTTTAAACCGCATAGTTCAAAGTGATGGTGTAAAGGCGCCATTTTAAAAACTCTTTTTCCTGTTGTCTGAAAGCTGACCACCTGTATCATTACGGAAAGGGCTTCCACTACAAACAGCATTCCCGCGATGGGGAGCATCAGCTCCATGTTCATGATGATTGCCGCGGCAGCTAAGCCGCCTCCCAAGGCTAAAGAGCCGGTATCCCCCATAAAGACCTTTGCCGGATACTTATTGAACATTAAAAATCCCATGCATCCGCCGGCTAAAGCCGAGTTGAAAATTCCGCCGGCATTGATGCCAAAATTTACGGCTACTATGGCAAAAAATAAAGCTACCAGAGTAGTGACTCCCGATGCAAGCCCGTCCAGACCGTCCGTCAGGTTTACGCTGTTTACCATGGCCACCACTACAAAGGCTACAAAAGGAATATACCAAATACCAAAATCCCAATGCTGGTCGATGATTGGTATGTACACCGAGGTCCCATAAACAGAAACGCTGGATTGGTATGCCGCTACCGCAGCTGCAATGATGATCTGAAGCACCAGCTTTTGCCACGCCCTCAATCCCAGATTCTGCTTTTTGGCCACTTTCAGGTAATCATCCAGAAATCCAAGCAGACCAAAGAGGACAAAAGCGGCGAGAATCACACCCATATCTCTGGACATGCCCCCCGATGTAAGGCAGGTTATCACGGTGGCAGCAATGATTGCCAGACCGCCCATAGAAGGAGTTCCCGCTTTTGCCTGATGAGCTTTTGGCCCTTCCTCCCGGATATTCTGTCCCGCTTTTAAATTCTGCAAAATAGGTATTTCCACATAGGTCAGTACTAAACTTATGAAAAATGCCACTATGATTAAAATTCCAATTTGTAAATAACTCATAACTACTCCTAAAACTATTCCATGATTTTTTTAACTACCTGATCCATAGCCATCCCCCTCGAACCTTTTACCAGAATAATATCTCCAAGCCGTACCATTGTTTTTATTTCATTCATTAGTTTTTCTTTTTCACTGTAATAAATGACATTCTCTTCTCCCATAATTTTTTTAGCTTCTTCTGCTATATATTTTGCGTGATCTCCTACCGCGATCAGCACATCCACTTTTTGTTCCGCTGCATATCTTCCAACTTCTCTGTGGTATTTGGGGCTTTCCTTTCCCATTTCCAGCATATCTGCCAATATGGCTATTTTTCTCATACCTTTGGTGCTCATGAGAACATCAATGCCCGCTTTCATGGAGTCAGGACTGGCGTTATACGTATCATCGATGACCTTTACGCCGTCTTTCCCTTTAATGTTCAGCCTTTTTTCTGTCAATTCCATTTTTTTCAGTCCTCTTGCAGCTTCTTCCATGGTGATTCCCAATTCTGCGGCTGCCGCCACTGCAAGAGTTCCGTTAATCGCATTGTGCCTGCCCGGAATAGTCAGCTCAAATTTCTGCGTATCCAAATTGTGCTCTACTGTAAAGGCAATTCCTTCTTCGCCTCTATCCGTGATGTCTGATATAATAAAATCACTTTTACCATTATAGCCAACTGATAATCTTTTGTATACACCTTCTGTATTTTCTTTTGTAAGCAAATCGTTTATTTCATTCACCACAAGTACATTGTGTTCATCAAAAAAGTGGGTTATCTCCAGCTTTGCTTTCAGGATACCCTCTCTGCTTCCCAGATTTTCTATGTGGGAGGTTCCTATGTTTGTTATAATTCCAATATCCGGTCTTACAATATCCGCAAGTACATGAATTTCACCGGGCTCACTCATTCCCATTTCTAGAATGCCCACCTCTGTGCCTTCTTCAAAGCCTAAAACCGTAAGGGGCAACCCAATATGGTTATTAAAATTTCCCACATTTCTCGCCGTTTTATATTTTTCACTGCATATATAATACAGCATGTCTTTTGTTGTCGTTTTGCCTGTACTTCCCGTGACCCCAATTTTTTTCATCTGAAAAGCAGAAAGGTAATAGGATGCAAGAGCTTGCAATGCCCGGGTCGTATCCTCCACTTCAATGACATGCAGCTGCGCCTTGAGCGGATGGTTCAAAATTTCCTCCGGATTGGAGACAATAAAATTCCTGCATCCCCGATCAATGGCCATGGGAATAAATTTATGCGCATCATGCATTTCACCGATAAGAGGGAAGAATAAATCTCCCTCTTCAGCTTTTCTCGAATCCGTACAGATTCTTTCAACAGAACTTTCTTCACTTCCCGAAATGACCTCGCCTTTTACAGCTTGGCAAATTTCTCTCATCCTTAGTATTTTCATCTCATCACTCTCTCATATTGATTATTTCCTGAACTGTCATATAGTCATCAAATGGCAGTTTTTTCCCATTAACAAGTTGATATTTTTCATGACCCTTTCCGGCGATTACAATTAAATCCCCTTGCTGATACCTAGCGACCGCTTTCCTGATCGCTTCACGCCTGTCAATTTCAATAACATATTCACAAGCTGTTTCAACTATGCCCTTTTCGATTTCCTCCGTAATCAGCGCCGGTTCTTCAAATCTCGGATTATCAGAGGTTATGATACAGAGATCACTGTTATTGCCTGCGATCTTCCCCATCATGCTCCTTTTTTCCCGGTCGCGGTTCCCTCCGCAGCCGAATACGCAGATCAGCCTTCCCTCATGCAATTCTCCGGCTGTTTTCAACAGATTCTCAAGGGCATCCGGTGTATGGGCAAAGTCAATGACCGCATCGATTCCCCGGCTGTTTTCGACCTTCTGAAATCTTCCCGGTACACCCTTTAATTTTCTCAGTCCCTCTATGATGACTTCCTTATCCATACCCGCCTGCCTTGCCATGCTCAATGCCAGCAATCCATTGTACGCAGTAGTTCTGCCCGGCAGCTCAATTTTGATGGTTCCCCACGAGGCTCCGGCTTCAAAAGGCTCCAGTACAATTCCGTGTATGGAGTTTTCCAGAAGCTTTCCGAAATAGTCGGCATTCTTCTCCATAAAAGAAATAGACTCTACCTTTACGTCTGGATCCAATCCTCCTTCGGACTGTTCTTGCTTCATTTTATCATAAAGCCTTTTTCCATATACGTCATCGATATTGATGCACATTCCTTTTTTTGTTTTATAAAATAATTTTGCTTTTGCATTAAAATAGTTATCCATGGTCACATGGTAATCCAGATGATCCCGCGTCAAATTTGTAAAACCGGAATAATGAATATCGATGTTGTCTACTCTCCCCTGATCTAAGCCATGAGAAGAGACTTCCATAATACAAGTTCCTATATGCTGCTGTTCCATCTCATGAAAGTATTTTTCCAAAACCTCTCCGGATGGTGTGGTATTTAGGGCATCATACTGTTTTTGCCCGATTACATGAGTTATAGTTCCGATTAACCCGCATTCTCTGCCGGCTTCCTCTAATATGCTTTTCAGCATGTATGATACTGTGGTTTTTCCGTTCGTTCCCGTTATTCCGAAAACTTCTATGGTCACCCATTATCACTCCCTATATAAATATACTTTTCCTCCTGCGCTTATCTTTTCACCGGCCTTTGGATATTGGTCTACCACAGCGACTTCATCCAGTGAATCGCCTTCCTTCAAAGCAGGTGATATGGTATACGTCAGTGACACTCCTCCCAATATACCGATGGCTTCATCAAAATTCTTGCCTGTCACATCCGGTACAATCGTTTTTCCGCTGTTCATCTGGGCTTCTTCCTCCTGCGTATAAGAAGGCTGTATATTTAAATATCTGAGCGTATCTTCTAAAATTAATTTAACACCCGGGGCTGCCGTCTGACTTCCGAATTTAACGCCTTTAGGATTGTCGACGACCAGCAGGATGGCGACCTTGGGATCATCCATCGGAGCCATTCCGATAAAGGAAGAATAGGTTTCCTGGCTGTATCCGCCATTCTTTGCTTTATTTGCGGTACCTGTTTTTCCGCCTACTCTGTAGCCCGGAACCTTAGCGGTTCCTCCGCCCCCTTCTGAAACGACGCTTTCCATGATCAAGCGCATTTCTTCGGCTGTTTTTTTGGAAACGACCTGTCTTACTACTTTTGTGTCAAATTTCTCTACCACGTTTCCGTCACTGTCCGTCAATTCTTTTACAAATCTCGGCTGCATCAGTTTGCCGTCATTTCCAAAGCTGGACACGGCTGTTATCAGCTGAATCGGCGTCACGGCAATTCCTTGCCCGTATCCCATGGTCGCAAGTCCTACCGGTCCTGCGGTATCCTTGTTCTGCAAAATGGCCATGCCTTCTCCCGGAAAATCGATTCCGGTTTTATCCTTGATTCCAAACAACTCCAAATATTGATAATATTTATCGATTCCCAATCTTCCTGCCAATCCGGCAAACACCGGATTGCATGAATTTCCTACCGCCTCCACAAGAGTCTCTACTCCGTGAGGATTGTAGTAACGCCAGCATTTTAAAGGCGTACCGGCAACCGAGTACGTTCCGTGACATACAAAGGTTTCTGTCAGGGTGGTCAGCTGTTCCTCCAAGGCCATAGACGTGGTCAGCAGCTTGAAAGTAGAACCCGGTTCGTAAGTGTCACTCACCATGGGATTCCTCCACATAGCGTTCCAGTATTCCAGCTTTTCGCTGTCGGATAAGGTCTCTACGTAAGCTGCTTTTGCCGGATCGGTAGGCACCCTTGGATTATTTGGATCATAGTCAGGTGTCATGGCCATAGCCAGAATATCTCCTGTTTTAGGATCCATCATAATACACATGACGCGATCTGCTTCCGTGTTCTTCTGCACGGTATCCAATGCTTTTTCTACATAATGCTGTATGACTTCATCTATAGTTAAAACCAGATTCAGACCATCTTCCGCCTTATAGTATTTTTCCATTCCATAGGCTAATCCGTTTCCGTTTACATCCGTGTTTTTTATCCATCTGCCCGGAACTCCGCTCAGATATTGATTGTATTTCAGTTCCAGACCGGCAAGACCGTTATTGTCATCCGTTACGCTTCCTAATACCTGTGATGCGAATGCACCCAAAGGATA
The DNA here is from genome assembly GCF_004103735.1 of Aminipila luticellarii. Lineage (NCBI taxonomy): Bacteria > Bacillati > Bacillota > Clostridia > Peptostreptococcales > Anaerovoracaceae > Aminipila > Aminipila luticellarii. Next base: position 1,907,091 of record NZ_CP035281.1, read on the forward strand.
GTACCTTTTTACGTCTTCCGCAATTTCCACACCGGGCATTCCTTCCTGCCGAATGGTATCCGCCACGCTTTTCTCCACATATTTGGCAACCTTTACCAATGCCTTGTTTTCACTGATAATCTTTTTTACGTCCCCTTGTTCCATGTTGAGCTGTTTCGCTAGAAAATCAGCCGTTTTATCTATATTCTCATCCGGTTTAAGTTTTTTATTGCCGTATCTGACTTTATCCGGTCTGGCCCATACAGAAAAAGTAACGGCACTCACTGCAAGTTCCTTGCCGTTTCTGTCATAGATCGCCCCCCTTTTTGCCGGAATAGGCACATCTCTTGTCTGGGATTCGATAGCTTTCTTTGAAAGCTCTGCTCCATCCACGATTTGAACCCAGCCCACTCTGAAAGACAAGCCCGCGGTAGCGAGACAGATGATTAAAAATCCCATGATTATTCTTTTTTTCACACTGTTTGGTGTTGGGTTATTCATTTATTTCTTCCGTATCCTTTTCATAAAAAACTGAACCGGACTCAAAAATTTTTGTTAATTTAATTGTCCGGTTCTTTTCAATATGCAGTTAAAAGACTTCCATTTATTATATTTCGTATTAAAAATTATTATTCCATTTTAAGCTAATTATATGCTTCTTCTTTAAGAAGTAATGCAAAATCTTTGACCGGCTTTTCCTCCGGTGTAATATAGATAAAATCGTTGGGATTAGGATAGACCATACCCAGCTCCGTGGTGGCTTTATATTCTATGGCCTGAATATTATTAGCCTTATTCAGCTGCACGGTCAAATTTTCAATTTCTCCGGTAATGACTTCATTTTCTCTGATCACGTTGTTGATATGATATTTTATACTGGCAGAGTACGCTGTTGTAATAATAACAGCTACGCAAAGAGCTCCGATAACTATTGTAAGGAACATGATCGCAATCCGGTCTTTAGGCGTTACGTTTGATTTCTTTTTCTGTTTTACCTTATGTACCTTTTTGGGTTTCATATCGAAACCGTATTTTTTATAATTATCCTGATATTCATACCATTGTTCAGCAGGCATCATACTTCTTTACCTCTTTTTCTCTATGATTCTAAGCTTTGCGCTTCTGGCTCTGGGATTTTCCTCCAGTTCCTCTTTTGTTGAAATAATCGGTTTTCCCGTTACTTTGACCATATCGGTGACCTTTCCGCAGGTGCAGATCGGAAATTCCTTTGGACATGTACACGGATTTAATCTTCGGTTGAAGTACTCTTTGACAATCCGATCCTCAAGCGAATGGAACGTGATGATACAAAGCCTTCCCCCGGGATTCAGAACATTGCAAAAAGCTTCTACCGCTCTTTCAAGATGTCCCAATTCATCGTTTACCTCAATCCTTATGGCCTGAAAGGTCCTTTTAGCCGGATGAGGACCGTCTCTTCGGGCGGACGCCGGTATGGCGGCTTTAATAATATCCACCAGCTCTGTGGTATTTTTTATAGGTTTATTTTTTCTGGCTTTGACTATGAATTCACTGATTCTGGAAGCCCACCGCTCTTCTCCGTATTTTCGTATGACCTCCGTCAGTTCCTCGCCGGAATAGGTATTGACTACCTTTTCAGCCGTGAGAGACTCTTCCGCATTCATTCTCATATCCAACGGTGCTGTCTGCATATAGGAGAAACCTCTTTCCCAGTTATCCAGCTGAAAAGACGAAACACCCAAATCCAATAAAGCTCCGTCTATTCCCGAAATGCCAAGCCTGTCCAACACCTCTTCAATATTTGAATAATTGTCCTGTACGAACTGTTTTTTGCAACTGAATTCCCGCAGCCGGTTTTCTGCTGCCGCCAGCGCATCCCGGTCCCGGTCAATTCCGATCAGCATACCCTCTTCTTGTAACAGACCGCAAATTCCGGCAGCATGTCCGCCGCCGCCTAAGGTTCCGTCTGCATAAATCCCGTCCGGTTTGATTTTAAGACCATGGATGCATTCATCGTACAGGACAGACACATGTTTAAATTCCATGACCTGTCCTCCTCCATTAAATACCGTATTCAGCCATCTTGGCTGCAAAATCATTAGGAGTCAATTCTGCAATGGTTTCAGCTTCTGTCCATTCTTCCTTGCTCCATATTTCTATTTTGTCTAATAATCCTACCGTTACTAATTCTTTTTCTATGTTTGCATAGGCTCTGAGTTCCTGCGGTATACCCATTCTGCCCTGTTTATCAATATCACATTCTACTGCATTTGCATAAAAGTGGCGGACAAAGGCTCTGGCATTGGGATCCGTTGTCGGCAGTGCGGCCAGCTTCTCCATAAATTTTTCCCACTGAGCCATCGGATAAATGTATAAGCATTTATCAATCCCTCTTGTGAGCACACAACGATAGCCCAGCTCCTCTCTGTACTTAGAGGGAACGATCATTCTGCTTTTCGCATCTATTGAGTTTTGATATTTTCCCATCAACATATGCACACCTGCGACTGACACCCCAAAAATCTTTTCCACCTATTTTATAGTTTCTTCCACTATACTCCACAACGCTCCACTTGGCAACAAAATCGTCACAAAAATTGGTTATATGCATCCACTTCTTCACAAATTATTAAAACATTGTGACAGGATTTTTCATGATGTAACAACATCTTGTATTTCAATAACTAAAACAAGCCATATGTTGTCCATGGACATTTCTAAAATAAAAGCATGAACAATGCAAGGCTATATGTAACTTTTCCGAAACCCTTCTCATATAGTGGAATATGGCAGTCTATATCGTGACCAGTTCCAAATATACATAGCAAAATATTATAAATTTTGCTATAAACAAAAAAAAATAGTGAGGTATATATTATGAAAAACCATTCTTGTCATACAGGATGTACAAATGGTCTTGCAAGTGTTTGCGGCACCTCTATAAATCTTGAGGATCTGGATTTTGCACAGTCCAGAAACCATTTGTTATATGTCAATAAAGTATATTCCAAAGGTCAGGGCACAGCGAGCCCTTTAGTTTTCGATCTGACAACTTCACCAGCTACATTCCAGACTCAGTTGCTGCTGTCCCCTCTATCTACGATGGAAGCGGACACTCTTTGCGAGGAAATTTTAGGAGCGAACTGCGGCTGCAATCACAGAGATATAAGAGATGTACAAGATAGTTGTGACAATCGTGTCGGCGGTTATAATTACAATAATTATAATTGCAATTGCAACTGTAACTGCAATGCCGTACTGGGAACCTCTACCTGTCAGCTGGATGAAAATTCAGACTTTGAAGTGTTGAGAAGCCGAGTGAACGTAACAGCTTTTGAGCTGGAAAATCCGGCATGTCTGAACCCGCATCAGGTTACTGTAGATGGGTATCCGGTTGACAGTCTATTCAATTTTGACGGCTCCTATGAAGCTGTATTGAATTCAAATCTGCCGGAGATCGTCAAAGATCCTTGCACCGAAAGAGGCCTTCCTACTAAATCATTCTTCTTGATTTCCTGTGTAGGGCCTTGGGTATATCAGGCAGAATTTATCGTAGAAGGAACGGTTACCATAAGCGGTAATGTGTACTGCTTCAGAGCGACCTTTAAAACATGTTCCACTTCACCTATATGTGCTAACATTCCGGTCACCAACATTGCTGTCAATAAGATCAGTATTCCTTGTGCTTCCGGCGGTATGTCTCCTAGAATCATGTTCAGCTTTGATGCAAATATGAATCTTCTCAATCCGACTATTACCGCAGTATGCAATCCGGAAAACGGCTCCACAGTTCTGACATTGAACACGTCCGTTGTAGTAGAACCTACTGTAGACGTTCAGGTCCTGAAGCAGGCTCTTTTATGCCTGAATGGCTGTGAAGCTCTGTTCCCATGCGAAGGAACGGAAAGCGAGGTTGAAAGCGAAGAAGAAGATATCGATGAAGAGTGCCAATGCGGCACCGGAAATTCAGTTGGCGGTGAATCAACCAATAATTCAGGCTGCGGGTGCAGAAACAATTCAGCAGTCCGCGGAACAAATTCATTCTGTTCCAGCTGTTTCAGAGGATTCTAAGTCCAGAATCAAGCGATTCGATAAAAAACAAACAAAAAATATTTACAGCCTAAATACGGATTTGTAAATCAGCAAAAATGAAGAAAGGGCTATAGTCTTGTAAGACTATAGCCCGCATTTTTTACTTGCAGTTATTTTTACTTGCAGTTATTTTTCTCATCCCCGCTTTAATTGCCAAACAATGGAGTCGATAGATACCTGTCTCCGGAATCCGGCAGCAGTACAACGATGGTCTTTCCCTTGTTCTCAGGTCTTTCCGCCAAAATTCTCGCTGCCTTTAATGCAGCACCGGAGGAAATGCCCACCAGAATTCCTTCACTGACCGCAAATGCTTTTCCTTCCGCAAAAGAATCTTCATTTTCGATGGGAAGAACTTCATCATAAATTGCCGTATTTAATACGTCCGGAACAAATCCGGCACCGATACCCTGAATTTTATGGGATCCCGGTGTTCCTCCCGACAATACGGGACTGGCCGCCGGTTCAACGGCAACAATCTTCACATCCGGATTTTTTTCTCTGAGATACTCTCCCACTCCGGTAATCGTGCCGCCCGTTCCTACACCTGCAATAAAGATATCTACTTTTCCGTCTGTCTGAGCCCAGATTTCCGGTCCGGTAGTCGCCTTATGAACTTCCGGATTGGCCGGATTGTTGAATTGACCTAAAATAACGGAATCCGGGATGCTTCCCTTTAATTCCTCTGCTTTTGCAATGGCACCTTTCATACCCTTTGCGCCGTCTGTCAGAACCAGTTCCGCGCCATAGGCTTTTAAAAGATTTCTTCTCTCTACGCTCATAGTCTCCGGAAGAGTCAGGATTGCTTTATATCCTTTTGCCGCTGCCACGGCAGCAAGGCCGATTCCCGTGTTCCCTGAGGTTGGTTCAATGATGGTAGCTCCTTCTTTTAAAAGTCCCTTTTCCTCCGCATCTTCAATCATTGCAAGAGCAATTCTGTCTTTTACCGATCCGGCAGGGTTTAAATATTCCAATTTTGCAAGAACCGTTACGTCTTTTATTCCCACATGTTCACTATACCTGTTCAACTTAAGGACAGGTGTTTTTCCTATTAGCTCTACTGAACTTTCTCTAATTTCCGACATTTTATTTACCTCCTGTTTTAATACCTCTATACATGGACAATCATGCCCTTTTGTTTAATACTTATTACCTACTTATCCGATAGGTTTTCTATGTATTGAATTATAGTACGTCTCTGCACAGTTGTCAATACTCTTTTATATTTTTATAAAGAAAGAAAATAGACCCATAACGACAAAAAACTCCATCCGGTTATAAGCTATGCCTATAACCGGATGGAGTTTCACCCGTTGGAGCCTTACGCCTCCGTTCTATCTATATCTGCCAAATCCTTTATTACTTCTCCTGCAAGCATCAGCCCGGCTACGGACGGAACAAAGGATACACTTCCCGGAATGTCTCTTCTTTCTGTACATTTATGCTGAGCGCCGGGAGGACATATGCAGTGTTGCCTGCAGCTGATTGCCATATCCTCCATTGGTCTTTTGGGTTTTTCGGTAGAGTATACCACCTTTAGATGTTTTACCCGGCGTTTTTTTAGTTCCTGCCGCATGACCTTTGCAAGCGGACACATTGAAGTCTTATGAATATCATCCACCCTTAGTTTGGTGGGATCCAGCTTGTTCCCCGCTCCCATGCAGCTGATGATCGGAACGCCCGCTTCCTGCGCTTTCATAATAATGTCAATTTTAGCGGTAACCGTATCGATTGCGTCGATCACATAAGAATATTCCGAGAAATCAAATTCATCAGAGGTCTCCGGCAAATAAAAGCATTTTCGTACAGTGACCTCTGCATCCGGATTAATATCCAATATTCTCTCCTTCATCACATCCACTTTGTACTGCCCTACTGTCTTTCGGGTTGCAATGATCTGACGGTTCAAATTGGTGAGACAGACTTTATCGTCATCAATTAAGTCAAAGGAACCTACTCCGCTCCTGACCAAAGCTTCTACTGCGTATCCTCCTACTCCTCCGATTCCGAATACGGCCACTCTGGCCTGCTTTAATTTATCCATTCCCTCCTGCCCCAAGAGCAGCTGAGTTCTTGAAAACTGATCTAACATATTTTAATCTTTCCTTTTCTTACTTTTTCTGATAATCCTGCATGATGGCTACGGAAGCGCTCGCCCCTATCCGATCTGCTCCGGCTTCGATCATCTTCAAAGTATTTTGCAGATCTCGAATACCTCCGGAGGCTTTCACCTTAGCCTCTTCGCCCACCGTTTTTTTCATCAGGGCTACGTGATGCTCCGTGGTGCCTCCAGTTGAAAATCCAGTAGAAGTCTTCACAAATTCCGCACCGGCTTCTACGGCTAATTCACAGGCTTTAACAATTTCTTCATCCGTCAGCAGACAGGTTTCCAAAATCACTTTGACGATGGCGTCATGCTCATAAGCCATGGCTTCTACGGTGCAGATCTCATCCCGCACATATTCATATCTGCCTTCTTTTAATGCGCCTACATTGATGACCATGTCCACTTCATCCGCACCGGCTTCACAGGCCCAATCTGTTTCGAAAGCCTTTGCTTCTGTGCTCATTGCTCCTAAAGGAAAACCTACTACTGCCGCCACTTTCACATCCGTCCCCTTTAGTTCTGATGCAGCCAAAGGTACATAGCAGCTGTTCACGCAAACAGAATAAAAGTCATATTCCTTTGCTTCCGTACAAAGCTGTTTGATATCTGCTGAGCTTGCTTCCGGTCTTAAAAGTGTATGGTCAAAATATTTGTTTAAATTTTTTACATCTCCCATATTGTCCTCCTTATGGTTTCCTATCCGATTTTCCTTCATATCATGCATTAAATAAAATCATCGATTGCGACTGCGACCGATTCTATTATAAGTATTACACAACTTAAGGAATAAAACAATAACCGGATACTACAATGTAAACTTATTTACTTCTTTTGTCAGAACCTCCGACTGTCCTGCCAGCTCTTCACTGGCCGCAGCACTTTCCTCCGCTGTAGCCGTTGTAGTCTGAACTACATCCGCAATATTATCCAGGCTGACAGTAATCTGGTTTAAGTTATGAGCTTCATCAATGGCAGCTCCCGCAATCTCATTCACGGCACGAATGATTGCTTCCGTTCCCTGAACCACTGTGTCGATTGCCTGCGCCGTTTCCTCCGCAATATCCGCACCGCGTTTTACGGATCCTACAGTGCCTTCAATCAGAATCGTCGTATCTTTCACTGCTTCTGCCGATCTTCCGGCTAAATTTCTGACCTCATCCGCCACAACGGCAAAGCCTTTTCCGGCTTCTCCGGCTCTGGCGGCTTCAACAGCTGCATTTAACGCCAATATATTGGTCTGAAAGGCTATGTCTTCAATGGTTTTAATGATCTTACTGATTTCATCGGATTTTGATGCAATATCGGACATCGCTTCTGTCATCGCGTGCATACGTTCATTGCTCAGGCTTAATTTCTCCTCCACATCTGCCGAAGCCTGATTGGCCTCGTTAGCGTTCTTCGCATTTTCTTTCAGCTGATTCTCTATCTGATGTATTGCCGAAGCCAATTCTTCAATGGAGCTGGACTGCTCTGTAGCCCCCTGAGCAAGTATCTGCGCCGCAGATGCCACTTGCTCCGCACTGGTAGCCACTTGACCGGAAGATTGATGAATGGCCCCCATGGAATCATTTATATTATTTGCCATGAGCATAATAGAATGTTCAATATTTTCAAAATCCCCTATAAATTTTTGTCTGACCTGTACATTCAAATGCCCTTTTGCCAACTCTCCCATCACTCTGTCAATATCGGAAATATATGCGGATAAGGTTTTGATCGAACTCCTTAGAGCGGCTGCTGTTCTGCCCACCTCATCCTTTGATTCATAAAGAATGGTTGTTTTTAGATTTCCTTTTGCTATTTCAACGGCTGTTTTTTCTACCTCTTCTAAAGGTTTCACGATAGCTTTTATAGCTCTCAGAGCAAAAGCTATTCCAAATATACCCGCAATAAGTGTTATTACAAGGATGGCAATTGTGGAATACCTAACATTTTTCAAGCTCTTTTCCGAGGAATCGGATACGTTCTCCGATAATTGCTTATCTAAAGCTGCTGCCTGATCTGACACCTTATCCAGTGCAGGCGTACATTCGGTAAGTAAAATCTGCTTGGCTCCCTCATAATCCTGTACGTCTATTTTTTCAAGGATACGATTTCCTATTTCTATCCATTGGTTCACGGCCTCTGTGTAGGATGTTGTAAGAGACGAATCCCCCGAATAAGATTTTTGCAGTATGTCGAGGTTTTTTTCCACCATCTTTTCATTTTCTGTTATAGCCGTTTTATACTTTTCTGTTGTACTTGGATCCTGAGTCAACACCATTTCATCGATTGTGCGGGCGGCTATATTCATTTCAATTCGGCACAGCTTCACTGCTTTATCCGCTTCATAGGAATGATCCAGAAATTCATGAAAGTCATTGTTTATTGAATTCATTGCCCGTATGGTGGTAAAGGACAGCAGAACCATGAGCAGCATCAAGCTCCCTACCAGTACCGCCAGTTTTATACTTATTTTCCAGTTTTTCATTTTGCACCTCTTATATCAGTCTTTTTCCCTAAACTTTACATAACGGACATTATACAATTATTGTCAGTTTGTGTCAACTTTTGTCTGATAATTTTCTTTTCCAAGCAAAAACGGGTTTTCTCAACCCGTTTTTTTATCTTTATTTTATTTATACATTAAACCTACACATTGAACAGGAAGTGGATCACATCCCCATCCTTCACTTCGTATTCTTTTCCCTCTGAGCGGATCAGCCCCTTTTCCTTTGCCGTAGCCAGATTTCCACCGCATTCAATCAGCTTATCATAAGCAATGGTTTCGGCTCGAATAAAACCTTTTTCAAAATCGGTATGAATTTTTCCTGCTGCTCCGGGAGCTTTCGTTCCTCTTTTTATAGTCCACGCCCGTACTTCCGGCTCTCCCGCTGTCAGGTAGGAAATCAGATCCAATAAATGATAGGAAGATTTTATCAGCTTATCCAATCCGGATTCATTAATGCCAAGCTCCTCGAGGAACATCGCCTTTTCATCCTCTTCCAGCTCTGAAATTTCTGCTTCCACCTTAGCGCAGATTACAACGACCTCGGAGCCTTCTGTTTCCGCAAACTCTTTCACCTGTTTCACATATTCATTTTCACTTCCGCTTGCAATTTCCTGTTCTGACACATTGGCTGCATATATAATCGGTTTATAGGAGAGCAGATCCAGGGATCTCACATAAGCCTCTTCCTCATCATTCATTTCCATGGTTCTCGCAGACAACCCCTTTTCTAAGGTTTCCATCACTTTATGCAGGATATCCAGCTCCCCTTGAAGGGATTTATCCCCCTTTAAATTCTTTTGTGTTCGTTGAATCCGTCTTTCCACCACTTCCATGTCGGATAAGATCAGTTCCATATTAATCGTCTCAATATCCGACAGGGGATTTACTTTACCATCTACATGAACCACATTAGGATCATCAAAGCAACGCACTACATGAACGATTGCAGCCACCTCACGAATATGCCCCAGGAACTTGTTTCCCAGCCCTTCTCCTTTGGATGCGCCTTTTACAAGACCCGCTATATCGTAGAATTCAATGGTTGTATGAACAGTCTTTTTAGCCTTATACATTTCCGTAAGAACCCTCAGCCGTTCATCTGGAACGGCTACCACACCTACGTTGGGTTCTATTGTACAAAAAGGATAATTAGCTGCTTCAGCACCAGCCTTGGTTATTGCGTTAAATAATGTGCTTTTTCCTACATTCGGTAATCCGACAATTCCTAATTTCATGTTTTTTCTCCTTTAACTTCCTGTCCACTATTCCACTCTGCTGACAGGCCCTATGCCAAAAAATCTATTGTTTGAACTTTCCTGTATATTTACTGTGTCTGCCGTAAAAGATTTTTCCGGCTCGATTTGAATGCCTGTTCAGAAAAATATATGCCGTAATACACGCAACGAAAACAATCGCACTAAAAAGCATCGCCTGTTTGACGATTCCAAACAGCATTAAGCTATCCGTTCTCAGAGATTCCACAAAAAAACGTTCCAAAGAATATAGTATTCCATACACTAAGAATATCTGACCGGCAAACTTTTTATGATTATCCAAAATCATCAAAAGGGCAAACAGCATCAGGCACCATATGGATTCATACAAAAAGGTCGGATGGACTTTCTGCCCGTCCACAATAATCCCCCAAGGCAGATTCGTAGGTCCGCCATGTGCTTCGGAATTGAAATAATTTCCCCATCGTCCTATAGCTTGAGCTAATGCTACCGCCGGCATAGCCAAGTCCAGAAGATCCAGCGGCCTATAGTTCCATATCTTACTAAGTATTACTGCTGTCAGCAAACCAAATATCAAGCCCCCATGGATGGCCAAACCTCCTGCTCTGAGATTAATAATCTTAAAAAAATCACCCGCATAGTACCCCCAGTTGAACAGCACATAATATAGTCTTGCACCGATTATCCCAATCGGAACGCAAATTAAAATAAAATCCAGAGAACGTTCGGAGTCTATCCCATGCCGGGGAGCCCTCTTATAGATCAGTAATGTTCCGAGGATGATACCTAAAGCAATTAAAATGCCATACCACCTTATATCTATGTTAAAAATTGTAAATGCAATTGGATTTGGAATCGGCATTTCATTTCCTCCTTATTCCCTCTGATTCATCCGTATGAAAACGTAATCGTAAATCATGAAATTCACAAAACGGTAAATGTACTTTTGTCCACTAATACTATATTATATACAAAAAAGTGCAGCATCCGCCACACTTTTTTACATAATTATCTATAAAAATTTATTTCAGGCGCCTATATCGGCTATCGCTTATATACTATGGAATATATTTTTCAAGAATAAGCTCTATTTGATCCCCCATAATATATATGTCGTATAATTTATGGCTCTGATAATCGGGATTATTCTTACTGTATTCTGCCACATCTTTTTTATATGCCTCTACAAATTGCTCCGTTGTCATGATCTGAGGCAGCGTAACTCCTCCCGTCAAAAATGTGCATCTTGCTTCCGGCGCGAGCACGGAGGACAAGCCGTAGTTTTTATCTTCGATGTAAAAGCCATTGGGCTGCTCGGCATCCTCTACGTATTCCTTTGCTTCAATATTTACTATTACTGAGCCATCTTCTCCATTAGAGAGCGCAATGCTCCCAAACACATGCTCAGCTCCGTCACGCAACAATTGCTTTACATAATCCCCTTCCAGATATTCGGCGGTAATTTCAGGCTCGTCAACCGTTGAGCCGCTCTGATTCTTCTTACCGCATCCTGTAAGAAGCGTTGCAAAAGTCAAAACAAAAACCAATCCAACACACATAATTGTTCTAGTTGTCTTCATTTTAATCCCCTTCTTTTTAGCAATACTTAACACAAAATATATTTAATTCTTTACTGTTATGATCATACCATATTCCATCCGCTCTTTGTTAGAAAAAAGGAATTTGTAACACAACTGTAAGATTTTGCTTTTGTTTTATAGGATTATGTTACAATTTTGTGGTAAATAGGCCGTTTTTAGTCCGCATCCGCTCGCATTTTAATGATGGCTTTTTATGATATTCCATCATATCGCAAGCGATATTTCCTACATAATAAAAAAGCATCTTACAACTATATTCTAATCATAAGATGCGATTTAATCGGTTCAATTATTAACTACAATTCTTTAATTTTCTTGATGCAATCCTCACAAATATTCTTGTCCTTAATATGCCTAACATTTTTTGCATTTCCGCAAAAAACACAAGCCGGTTCATACTTCTTAAGCAAAATGTATTCCCCTTCAACAAATATTTCAATTGGATCTTTAATTTCTATATTGAGTGTTCTTCTTAACTCGATAGGCAGAACGATACGCCCCAACTCATCGACTTTTCTTACAATACCCGTAGCTTTCATTTTCCAATCCTCCTCTCTATGCAAAGCATTTGGCCCTTGCATCTCCTTTTATACTTCCTAATTTTAACATTCAAGTTATACAATGTCAACGTTAGAATCAATAATTATTCAGCCCGTTTTTCTTTCCTTGTACAAATATTTTTCAGGGATATCAGTGAATTGACAATCGAGGATAGAGCAGCAATGGTACTTTGATTCCCCTTCAGGGCTTCTGAAATATTGCTTACAGTCTCGGTAACATCTTCTACCGCGTGATCGATATCCTGAGCACGCTCAGCAGCTATAGCCGTTATTACCTGCGTGTCCTCTAAAATTTTATTCGTATGCTTAATAGTCACTGTTAAGTTCTTCACAAGGCCTATACAGTATATCAGCAGTACAATAATGCCGGTACCTATTAAAATCAACCCTAAGTCTTTCAAGGTCAACGTTATCTCCACAGCTTTCACCTCCTATTCCAGTATGTATATTATCCACCTAAATTTGTAAAATTTCAACATTTATTTTAAATTAATGAATATTATAATAACTGGGGTGATAAACATTGATGAACTATATATGGGCGGGGATGATCTGCATTGGTATTGTCTTTTCCATTATAAACAATACACTTCCCGCTTTTACAGACGGTCTTTTGAACAGCTGCAGCAGAGCAGTTGAATTTGTCATCGGTCTATCGGGAATCATGGCTGTCTGGTGCGGCATCATGAAAATTGCGGAAAAATCCGGCCTGATCGATTTAGCTGCCCGTAAAACCATGCCTCTCATTCGGTTCCTTTTTCCGAAAGAAAAAGATCCCGATACAATAGCCATGATGCTCATGAGTTTTATGGCCAACATATTCGGTGCAGGCAACAGTGCCACCGCTTTTTCTCTCAAGGCTATGGAAAGGCTTGATATTGAAAACCACCGCAGCGATACGGCAAGCGATACCATGTGTATGTTTCTGGCTCTTAACATGTCCATGATTCAGCTTGTCCCTATTACGGTAATAAAAATACGCTCTCAATTAGGTTCAACCGATTCTGCTTCTATCATTGTTCCCTCTATTATTGCTGGTCTTATTTCAATGGCCGCATCTATTATAGCATGTAAATATTTTGAAAAAAAGCAATCATAAATTTCAGAAACGGGAGGGATTAACATGTCGCAGCTATTAAGCTCTGTCTCCTATTTTTTTATCCCCGGTATACTCAGTATAGTCATTCTTTACGGATTATATAAGCATGTATCCATTTATGACTGCTTTATCGAAGGGGCAAAAGATGGATTGAAATCCGCAGTGGAAATCATGCCGTTTATCATAGCGATTTTTGTCGGAATTGAAGCGCTGGTTTCTTCGGGAGCCATGGGCGTTTTTGAGTCCCTTTTTTCGCCCATATTCGCACTTTTACACATACCAAAGGAATTGATCTCCCTGATTCTTCTGCGTCCAGTTTCAGGCAGCGGTTCACTGGTCCTTATGGAACGGGTCATGGCGGATAATGGAGTCGATACCTATATCGGAAAATGTGCTGCCATTATGGTGGGAACCTGTGAAACTATTTTTTATGTGTTGGCTTTATATTTTGGTGTTACAGCCGTCAAAAAAATGCGCCATGCTTTCGCCGCGGGTCTGATCGGATATATAGTCAGCGTATTGGCCTCTGTTTATATATGCAGGCTTATGTAGCCTTCAATTATATACAATATATTAGAAAGTGGCTTCGCCACTTCCGCTGGGGAACCCATGGTTCCCTTCGGCGGCTGCAAGCCGCCTGAGCCCCCTCCTTTGCCTGCGAGGACAGCCCTCTGCACTGCTCTTTTTATTCAATAGGAAACAATATTTCCGATTGAATAAAAAAATTCTGCCATTTTTCTGGCAGAATTTTCAGGTACTATCGTTCATATATTTTCATTAACTCATCTGTATAGTCTTGCCTAGTCTCATCGTATATATACAAGGGATCGAGCATTTTCAATTCAGGGTTTCCTGATTTTACACATCGGATTAATAAAATGTTCGGCTTGGCGCTTTTATTCGGTGAAACAAATCTTAATTCTTTAGGCTCTACCTTATACTTACGGCATGCTTCGCAAATGTCCACCAGTCTGCTGGGTCTGTGAACCATAAACAATTCGCCTTTTTCTCTGAGCAACGCAGCGGAGATTTTTATAAACATTTGCAAATCAGCCGTGGTTTCATGCCTTGCAATTCTTTTAGCGGAATTTTCATTGATCATCCCGCCGCCTCCGGCCATATACGGTGGATTTGCAGTAACCAGATCAAAAGAACCTTTTAAGTCAGGCAAAGTGGCCTCCAGCCTGGAAACATCCTCATGTATAACGGAAATCCTTTCTTTCAGCATATTGAGTTCCACATTTCGGCAGGCTCTGTCAAAGGAATCGTGCTGTATCTCCACGGCAACGATTTCCTTCAGCAAGGTCTTATGGCTTAAAATAATCGGAATGATTCCGGTCCCGGTTCCCAAATCAATGGCTCTTGTAAATTTTCTGCTGCTTTGCAACACGGCTTTTGATGCAAAAGCTGCGAGGATTACCGCATCGACTCCGTAGCAAAATTCTTCCGGTTTCTGTATCAGCTTTAGTTCACCAAATCCAATTTCATCCAGTCTCTCCCCCTGCATCAGGAAATTGTCTTTCATATAAGCATTACTCCTTCAGCAAGTTCTTTATTTCATCTAATAGATCATCATCCAGCTCCTCTAAAATATCCTTACTGCTTTCCTTCTTGCGGTGATGTTCCAGTCTCTTTATTTCTGATTTCTTATACGTGTAGAAGTCAACGCTGAGCTTCTCCGGCTTATCTTCTGTTTTTTCCTCTAGGACTAGACGTACTTTAATCTTGTTTTCCAATATGTTGGTATCGAAAACAACACCAATGCCATCGTCCGTTTTAATCCGTTCTCCGATTTCCGGCATTCCCTTTCTGAGTTCCATATAAATATCATTTTCATATTTTAAGCAGCACATTAATCTTCCGCATATACCCGAAATTTTTGTAGGATTCAACGATAAATTCTGCACCTTTGCCATTTTAATCGACACCGGTTCAAATTCAGGCAGCCAGGTATTACAGCAAAGACCTCTGCCGCAGCTTCCGATTCCGCCCACCATCTTTGCCTCATCTCTTACACCAATCTGCCGCAGTTCTATCCTCATTTTAAATACGCCGGCCAAATCCTTTACCAATTCTCTAAAGTCAACTCGTCCGTCTGCTGTAAAATAAAAGATAATTTTACTGTTATCAAAGGTGTATTCTACATCAATCAATTTCATATCCAGCTTGTGCTTATCCACCTTTTCCTGACAAAGCAACATAGCCTTTTCTTTTTTCTTCAGGTTTTCTATGTGCTGTTCTGTATCCTGCGCATTGGCAATTCGCATAATTTTTTTAAGGGGGGCCACTATTTCCTTTTCGCCCACACTTTTTATATCAGACGTAACCGTTCCGTACTCCATTCCCCGAGCTGTCTCAACGATTACATTTGTATCCTGCTTGACGTCCAAATCGCCGGGGTCAAAGTAATATACCTTACCCGCTCTTTTAAAACGTACTCCCGCCACTTTTACCATTATTTATCCTCCAATTTTTATGATTAAATTTTTCATGGCGTAGCCTGTATTGATCCCTCGCTGTAAATCTCTTCTAGCTTCTTCAATCAGTTCTACTGCCCTAAAAATGTAATCCTTTGTGTAATTTTTATTCTCCTTTGTACTTGTAATGGACACATCTCTATAAATCAGTTCCATAGCATCCAGCAATTTCATCGCATTCTCCTTATCTTCGATCCAGTCGTTCAGTTTACTTTTCACCAGATAAAAGGGTTCTTTGTTTAAAAGCATTCTGACCAACTGCTGCGCATGTTCTTTAATTTCGCCGTATTCAGGGGTTTGAAAAGGATTAACCCTGAACACCACAGCTCTTGATAAAATAGTAGGGATGAGATTTTCAATATTTTCAGATAACAAAATAATAATAGTTCCCTGAGGCGGCTCTTCCAATGTCTTAAGCAAACGGTTCTGCGCCCTGACAGTCATGGTATCTGCCTGCTTGATAACAGCAATATTTCGGTCTCCAAAAAACGGTTTTTTCTTAAGCCTGTTCTGAAGCTCTTCTACCGCATCATCCTTAATACTTTTCCCATCTGTCTCTACATATATGATATCCTCATGATTGCCATGATTTATCTTATTACAGGAAATGCAGGTCTCGCATCCCTCTCCCTTATCATTCTCACAGAGAATCGCTTTTATGAAGCAATCCGCCAGTAAAGCTTTATCTACACAAGAATCTCCTTCAAAGATATAGGCGTGGAATAAATTTTCTGATGCGGATAAATATCGCAATCGCTCTATGAGCTTATCGTTATTGTCTATTTCTCCTAAAATCATTTTTCCTCAATTCTCAGCCTTCTAAAAAGGGTTGTACATGTACCAGGATTTCACTGCTGATCTCATCAATAGTTTTTGCGGCATCTATGCCTATAATTCTATCTTTATGCAATTTTTCAAGATCTAAGTATCCCTTAAAAACTGTATTATGAAATTCCATTTTTTCTTTTTCCAATCGATCCTGTTCTTCCTCTCGAATACGCTCTTTTCCTATACAGGGATCCACCTTCAATAAGAAGGTAAGATCAGGCATGCATCCCGCAACTGCATATTCATTTATGATCCTTACAGACTCTCCAAGCCTTCTTCCATACCCTTGATAAGCTATGCTCGAATCAACAAACCGATCACAGATAACCGTTTTTCCCGCTTCCAATGCCGGCTTAATGACTTCGGCTACATGCTGTGCTCTAGCCGCTGCATATAAAAGAGCTTCTGTCATAGGATTCATTTCAATGTGTTTCTTGTCCAAAATAATCTGTCTGATTTTTTCACCGATGACCGTTCCTCCGGGTTCTCTGGTCAATATGGATTCTACCCCATTCTTATCTAAAAACTCTTTCAATAATCTAATCTGAGTGGTTTTTCCCGATCCATCCGGTCCTTCGATTGAAATAAACAGTGCCCTTTTCATCATGCAAAACTCCTAAATTATTTTTTTCTGGTAATCTCCAACATCAGTTTAGATGCAAGTACAATAGATATGTAAAGGATAGGAAAGCTCAGTAATACAATAAAAATAATTTTTAAAAATGTCATGGACCTTCCCCCTTACTCTTTATTTTTTATATCAAATATTTTTGATATTCACGTGTACTATTATAGCATATTTTATAAGGCTTTTACAAAACAATTTAGTTTTATGCCTTATTTGAAAATCCCTGCTTAGAAATTCCATCCAGAAGCAGATTTTACTATTGTTACTCTTCTGTTACTCTTCCTTCAAAAAACGGTATACATAAAAAAAGTGACTATCCTTTTGGATAATCACTTTTTTTTAAAAACCGGCAACGTCCTACTTTCCCAGGCAGCTGCCCGCCAAGTATCATCGGCGCTAAGGAGCTTAACTTCTGTGTTCGAGATGGGTACAGGTGGTTCCTCCTCGCTATTGTCACCGGATTTAGCTTGTATTCCTACTCGCTATCTGCTTATTCACTTGTTTCCTCTTGAGAGCATACTCTCAAAACTGGATAACATACCTTCCTATCAGTCCTCTTCCCTTGAAACCTTCTCTTGGTCAAGCGCTCGACCTATTAGTATCGGTCAGCTCCATACATTACTGCACTTCCACCTCCGACCTATCTACGTGATCGTCTCTCACGGGTCTTACCATTTCTGGAGGAAATCTCTTCTTGTGGGGGGCTTCGCACTTAGATGCTTTCAGCGCTTATCCCTTCCATACGTGGCTACCCAGCTATGCCTTTGGCAAGACAACTGGTGCACCAGAGGTATGTCCATCCCGGTCCTCTCGTACTAAGGACAGCTCCACTCAAATTTCCAACGCCCACAGCGGATAGGGACCGAACTGTCTCACGACGTTCTGAACCCAGCTCGCGTACCTCTTTAATGGGCGAACAGCCCAACCCTTGGGACCTACTTCAGCCCCAGGATGAGACGAGCCGACATCGAGGTGCCAAACACCGCCGTCGATGTGGACTCTTGGGCGGTATCAGCCTGTTATCCCCAGGGTAGCTTTTATCCGTTGAGCGATGGCCCTTCCACTCGGTACCACCGGATCACTAAGCCCGACTTTCGTCCCTGCTCGACCTGTCTGTCTCGCAGTCAAGCTCCCTTCTGCCTTTACACTCTTCGCGCGATTTCCGACCGCGCTGAGGGAACCTTTGGGCGCCTCCGTTACTCTTTAGGAGGCGACCGCCCCAGTCAAACTGCCCGCCTGACACTGTCCTCATACCGGTTTACGGTACTAAGTTAGAACTTCAACGTTACAAGAGTGGTATCCCAACGGTGGCTCCGCTAATACTGGCGTACTAGCTTCTTTGCCTCCCACCTATCCTGTACATGCAACGCCGAAATCCAATATCAAGCTGCAGTAAAGCTCCATGGGGTCTTTCCGTCCTGCTGCGGGTAACCGGCATCTTTACCGGTACTACAATTTCACCGAGTCTATTGTTGAGACAGTGCCCAGATCGTTACGCCTTTCGTGCGGGTCGGAACTTACCCGACAAGGAATTTCGCTACCTTAGGACCGTTATAGTTACGGCCGCCGTTTACTGGGGCTTAAGTTCTGTGCTTCGGTTGCCCTTACACTTCCCCTTAACCTTCCAGCACCGGGCAGGCGTCAGCCCCTATACTTCAGCTTTCGCTTTCGCAGAGACCTGTGTTTTTGGTAAACAGTCGCCTGGGCCTTTTCACTGCGGCCTGCTTTCGCAGGCACCCCTTCTCCCGAAGTTACGGGGTTATTTTGCCGAGTTCCTTAACAATAGTTCTCTCGCTCACCTTAGGATTCTCTCCTCATCTACCTGTGTCGGTTTGCGGTACGGGCACCTACATTCTCACTAGCGGCTTTTCTTGACAGTGTGAAATCAGTTGCTTCGGTACTTTTATTTCCCTCCCCATCACATCTCAGAATTGATACAGCGGATTTGCCTACTCTATCTCCCTTAATGCTTAGACGCGCTCTACCAACGGCGCGCTCAACTTATCCTTCTGTGTCCCCACTTCGCTCAAACGAATTTCGGTGGTACTGGAATCTCAACCAGTTGTCCATCGCCTACAGCTCTCGCTCTCGGCTTAGGCCCCGACTAACCCTGAGTGGACGAACCTTCCTCAGGAAACCTTAGATTTTCGGTGGACAGGATTCTCACCTGCCTTACGCTACTCATGCCAACATTCTCTCTCGTATACAGTCCACATAGACTTCCATCTCTGCTTCTGCCCGTATACGATGCTCCTCTACCAACATCATTACTGATATTCCAAAGCTTCGGTAGTAAGTTTTAGCCCCGTTTATCTTCGGCGCAGAGCCACTCGACTAGTGAGCTATTACGCACTCTTTAAATGAGTGGCTGCTTCTAAGCCAACATCCTAGCTGTTTATGCAGCTCCACATCCTTTTCCACTTAACTTACATTTTGGGACCTTAGCTGTTGGTCTGGGCTGTTTCCCTTTCGACTATGAAACTTATCTCACATAGTCTGACTCCCAAGTTTAATACTTCGGCATTCGGAGTTTGATAGTTTTCGGTAACCGGTGAAGGCCCCTAGAACATTCAGTGCTCTACCTCCGAGTATCACATTCCTTGAGGCTAGCCCTAAAGCTATTTCGAGGAGAACCAGCTATATCCGGGTTCGATTGGAATTTCACCGCTATCCACACGTCATCCCAGCCTTTTTCAACAGACATGAGTTCGGTCCTCCACGAGATTTTACTCTCGCTTCAACCTGCACATGGATAGGTCACCCGGTTTCGGGTCTACAGCATATAACTAACTCGCCCTTTTAAGACTCGCTTTCGCTTCGGCTCCGGTGCTCCAGCACCTTAACCTCGCTACACACCATAACTCGTTGGCCCGTTCTACAAAAAGTACAAGGTCACTTGCGCTCCCTTTGCTTGTAAGCATAAGGTTTCAGGTTCTCTTTCACTCCCCTCCCGGGGTTCTTTTCACCTTTCCCTCACGGTACTATTCTCTATCGGTCACTAGGTAGTATTTAGGCTTGGGGGGTGGGCCCCCCGGCTTCCCACCGGGTTTCACGTGTCCGGTGGTACTCTGGATCCACTCTGCATCTTGTGCATTTCGTCTACGGGACTTTTACCCTCTTCGGTCTGCCTTTCCAAACAGCTTCGACTATACACGCCATACATGATGAGTGTCCTCAACCCCATAGTAAACTATGGTTTGGCCTCTTTCCCTTTCGCTCGCCGCTACTTAGGAAATCGATGTTTCTTTCTCTTCCTCCGGGTACTTAGATGTTTCAGTTCCCCGGGTTACCTTCTCTATGACTATATATTCATCATAGGATACCTACGCATTACCATAGGTGGGTTCCCCCATTCGGACATCTGCGGGTTCACGGATGTTTGCTCCTCACCGCAGCTTTTCGCAGCTTGCCACGTCCTTCGTCGGCTCCTAGTGCCAAGGCATTCACCTTATGCTCTTTATTGCTTGACCAGCATTTTACCTGTTTAGCGTTAAACAGGATTTGTATTTGTTAAGAAACTTCGCTTTAGTAAAAAAGCTTGCATTTCTTCTGGTTTCTCGGTTGAAATCGTAGTCATATTTTACACCCGACATCATTCTTCCTTGCCTCTCGGCTCGAAAAGACTCTGTCTTGTTTTTATATAACTGTTTGCTATCTATTCTCATAGATAACCTCGATTTCGTTGTCAATTTGTATGAAGATATTTTCATATCACATACTTTTGATTTCTGATATTTATTGCATATTATCCAGTTTTCAAAGTACATTCCCGAACTTCTTTCAAAGTTCTGGTGGTGGAGAATAAGAGGATCGAACTC
The DNA here is from genome assembly GCF_004103735.1 of Aminipila luticellarii. Classification (NCBI taxonomy): domain Bacteria; kingdom Bacillati; phylum Bacillota; class Clostridia; order Peptostreptococcales; family Anaerovoracaceae; genus Aminipila; species Aminipila luticellarii. The sequence continues at coordinate 1,927,982 of NZ_CP035281.1, forward strand.
TTGACCCCCTGCGTGCAAGGCAGGTGCTCTCCCAGCTGAGCTAATTCCCCATGTATAAAACTCATAGTGCAAAAGACTTTAGTCTCCTTAGAAAGGAGGTGATCCAGCCGCACCTTCCGATACGGCTACCTTGTTACGACTTCACCCCAGTCATTGGTTTTGCCTTAGGCAGCCTATTTACTAGCCGACTTCGGGCACCCCCAACTTCCATGGTGTGACGGGCGGTGTGTACAAGACCCGGGAACGCATTCACCGCAGCATTCTGATCTGCGATTACTAGCAACTCCAACTTCATGCAGGCGAGTTGCAGCCTGCAATCCGAACTGGGACTGGTTTTCTAAGATTTGCTCCACTTCACAGTCTCGCTTCTCTCTGTTCCAGCCATTGTAGCACGTGTGTAGCCCAGAACATAAGGGGCATGATGATTTGACGTCATCCCCACCTTCCTCCGTGTTATCCACGGCAGTCTCAATAGAGTGCCCATCTTACTGCTGGCAACTATTGACAAGGGTTGCGCTCGTTGCGGGACTTAACCCAACATCTCACGACACGAGCTGACGACAACCATGCACCACCTGTCTCTACTGTCCGAAGAAGGACCCCGTTACGGGCCTGTCAGTAGGATGTCAAGTCCTGGTAAGGTTCTTCGCGTTGCTTCGAATTAAACCACATGCTCCGCTGCTTGTGCGGGTCCCCGTCAATTCCTTTGAGTTTCACACTTGCGTGCGTACTCCCCAGGCGGAGCACTTAATGCGTTAACTGCGGCACCGAAGCCTTGCGGCCCCGACACCTAGTGCTCATCGTTTACGGCGTGGACTACCAGGGTATCTAATCCTGTTTGCTCCCCACGCTTTCGTGCCTCAGTGTCAGTTACAGTCCAGAAAGCCGCCTTCGCCACTGGTGTTCCTCCTAATATCTACGCATTTCACCGCTACACTAGGAATTCCGCTTTCCTCTCCTGCACTCAAGCCAGACAGTTCGCAAGGCTTACAATAGTTAAGCTATTGCCTTTCACCCCACGCTTACCTGGCCACCTACGCACTCTTTACGCCCAATAATTCCGGATAACGCTCGCCCCCTACGTATTACCGCGGCTGCTGGCACGTAGTTAGCCGGGGCTTCCTCAGAAGGTACCGTCATTTCTTTCTTCCCTTCCAACAGAGCTTTACGACCCAAAGGCCTTCTTCGCTCACGCGGCGTTGCTGCATCAGGCTTTCGCCCATTGTGCAATATTCCCCACTGCTGCCTCCCGTAGGAGTTTGGACCGTGTCTCAGTTCCAATGTGGCCGATTACCCTCTCAGGTCGGCTACTGATCGTTGCCTTGGTAGGCCGTTACCCTACCAACTAGCTAATCAGACGCAGGCCCATCTCATGCCGATAAATCTTTGACCAGAAGAACATGTGTTCCTCCAGCGTCATGAGGTCTTAATCCCGGTTTCCCGAGGCTATCCCTCTGCATGAGGCAGGTTGCCTACGCGTTACTCACCCGTCCGCCGCTTTCCATCTACTCGCTCTTCCGAAGATTCGCTTATAGATTTCTCGCTCGACTTGCATGTGTTAGGCACGCCGCCAGCGTTCATCCTGAGCCAGGATCAAACTCTTTATTAAATGGTATCTTACTCGTCTTTCCTCTGCATCTCACCTTTACAGATCGACTTAGAATTGAACGAGATAAAATCGAGTCTCTAACTCAAGCTAAACGCATTTGCGTTTTGCTGATTCTTTAATTTATGCAAAGCATAAATCCTAGAATTATTGTTGTTTTTTAGAATTGTACGTTGACTCATTCAACTTTGAATTCGTCTTACCAATTAAAGCCTTAACCGAATTTACATTCAAATTATAGCTTTAAGTGTGTTGTACTTAGTTTTGAGAACAAGCTAATGTTCTCTTGACTAATTCTTTTACACTATGAAGTTTTCAAGGTTCATGCGCACCTAACTGATTTACAGCGTAAATCTTAGTAGGTGCCAGACTAGAAAATCACAAATTTACAATTTGCAGCTTTTCATCGCCTGTGCTTCTGCAAGTTTTCGTTGCTCACTTGCGACAGCTATATTAGAATACCAAAACTTAGATAAATTGTCAATGCTTTTTTTTAAGTTTTTTAAATTACGTCATATTATACGTATTTTTCTTTAAAATTACAGCATTCCACTGTTTTTTTACATTTTTATTTCAACACATGACACATAAAATCTAAATTTTTTCTCCCAAAGCAATTTTAAAGGCTGTTACTCTGAGGTATTTTCACCATCGAGCTTAATTGGTTCAGTACCCTGCTATCCATCGGTTTGATGTCCTTCAATTTATACTTGATTCCAAGCTTTTCATATTTTTCTGTTCCCAGACTATGATAACCCAGCAATTCAACCTTATCTATGCGATTAATCTTTCTTATAAATTCATTTAAGTCCTCTATATTCTTTTCCGTATCATTGATACCCGGAACGATTACCTGACGTACCCATACAGGTTTCTCATGCTTATTAATAAGTTCTATCAGCTTTAGAAGCGTCTCCTGCTTCCTTCCCGTGATATTCCGAAATTTCTCGGGATCGGAATGTTTGACATCCAGTAAGACCATTTCACATTCTTCAACGGCCGGCTCCGTAAATTCATCCATATAAGTTCCGCTCGTATCTATAATAGAACGAATCCCTATTTTTTTAAGAGCCCGCATGGTTTGTACGAGGAATTCTCCCTGAAAAAGAGGTTCGCCGCCGGAAAAGGTCACTCCGCCTTCTTCTCCGTAATAGCTCATTCCTCTCTTAGCCCGATCAACGATCTGTTTGGTTTCAATTTCGCTTCCTCCATGAATATCCCATGTGTCAGGATTGTGACAGTAAGAGCATCTGGCGGGGCATCCTTGCAGGAATACTACCGTTCTAATGCCAGGCCCATCTACTGCTCCAAAGGTCTCGAAAGAATGAAGCTTTCCCCTTACACTTGTCATAATTAATTATTTTCTCCTTGTTTGTCATTGTGTTAAACTATATAATAATGGATATAATTTTTAATGAAGATTATCATTCTTCCGTTATTTCTTTTAATCTGTATTGAATTATATCATACTATCTAAAATTGAAAGGTGCAAGCATGATAAAGTTTAAAGAATATTTTCCGGAGAAGCATTGGTGGAAATACAGCATCTTTATAGCCTGTACGGCGGCTATACTATACGCCCTGTTTTTCATCATTAAAAACTTTGATACCATTACAGTGGTCGCATTCAATGCGCTTTCAAGCATCTGCTCTGCATTGATGCCGCTTTTTATAGGGTTGATTTTGACCTATCTGCTCAGTCCGCTGGTAGATATCATCAATAAAAAATTAATGAGTAAAATCATTTTTACCCATACCAAGGATCCGGCTAAATTGGAAAAGCTGGAAAAGAACAAAAGGCTTATCAGTGTTCTTTTGACCTATATCCTGATTATTGCCCTCATAGTCGTGATTATATATGCCTTTGCTGTTCTCATATTGGGACAGTTCATTTTCTCAGGGATTGACAGCATGGTAAACGCAGTTGTTGCTTATGTCTCCACATATGAAGCCAGCATAAAGAGCTGGGTCGCTGGACTGCCTGAAATGGGGCTTGCCGAATATGTTCACCAATTCGCAAATCGGGCAATGCTCTGGCTATCCTCCCACTTTAACGCTACTTCTGCCATCAACTGGATCACCGGAATCAGCGGAAGCATTGTGAATTTTGCGATCGGGGCTATTATAAGTATCTATATCCTAATGGACAAAGACTTTTTTGCTCACCTTTGGCGCAAATTCCTGCATCTGGTATTGCCTCAAAAGGCCAATGCCGTATTAACGGAGACTCTGAGCGATATCAACGGTGTACTCTCTGCATTTATACGCGGGGCTATGCTAGACGCTCTGATCATCGCCATTCTGTCCTCTGTAGGACTTTCTATTCTGGGATTGGATTTTGCTGTATTTATAGGCTGTTTTGCCGGTATATCCAATGTTATACCGTATTTTGGCCCGGTTCTCGGCATGATTCCTGCTTTTATCGTGGGAACCTTTACCGATGGTATTACGCAGGGCATTACCGCAGTGGTGGTGCTGCTGATCGTTCAGCAGATCGACTGCAATTTGATCTATCCTAAAATTGTCGGCTCTACTACAGGGCTGCATCCGCTTTTCGTCCTGCTGGCCGTGTCCGTAGCAGGGTATTACGGCGGTATCCTCGGAATGATTCTCGCCGTCCCTCTTGCCGGTATCGTTCAGACCTTTATCTTGAAATGGGTCCATGCAGAAGAAGTGAAACAGGCGGCAGAAATGGAAAAGCAAGCCTTTCCCAGAAATTCAAAAGAATAAATAATGGATTGATGCATATTTAGAGGCTTATATATTAACATAAAATCTTTCTCTTCATATAATGTAATATCCCTATCTATATGAGGGTAATATTAAATGAATGAGGGTATAAAACATGAGTTGTAATTGTGATTGTAACCGATTAAATGGTATAAAAGACCTCAAAGAGGGCCTCTGCAATCTCCAACAGGGAGTAAAGTATCTCTGTAATGCTTTGGACGCTCTTCGCTGCTATAAAATATGCGAAGCAGACAACTGCCTACTTAAAGGAATCTGCCAGAGCGAAAAAGGGCTGTGCCAGTGCGAAAGAGGGTTGAGGAATCTGAACGACGACTTAGATCGTCAGGAAATAAGAACTATCCGTGAAGGCATATGCAAGATACGCAATGGAATTCAGGATATTTGTGATGTATGGGAAGATCTTCGCCGACAATGCGGATGCCAGATTGAAGAAGATCTGGTAAACGGAATAGCCGATATCAAAGAAGGAATAGACAGAATAAATAGCGTTATCTGCCGATAAGTTAATATTCTCAGATAAAATCGAGCAGGGTTAAAGGCGTTGGCCTTTAACCCTTGTTTTCTCTTCGTTAAAAGCTCCGCAGCCAAAATAAAAGCTCGCGGAGCCTCCTCACGGAGTTGTCACTTCTGTTGCGGATTTTGACGGATCCCAATGCACCTGCCGGATATAATGCTCCAGCTCATCCGTCTTATTCGTCTTAAACAGTTTCAGCATTTCTTTATGCTCATTATTTGTTTCAAATAAAATCGCTTTTACATCTTCCATACAGTTCAAGTCATACTTCTTAGCCACAAACTTCTTTTTCAGCTTTAAAAGAGAGTCTACCAGTGTATCATTACCGCACTCCACCAGATAAAGCTGATGAAAAATCTCCTGCTGCTTGTAATACATCTCATAATTGCCGGAATCAATCGCCAAATCCATACTATTGATATAAAATTCCATGTCCTTTAACGTCTTTGCGGTGAGCCTGCCGCATGCCAGCGTAGCGGCATATCCGTCAAGAACACCGACCACCTCATAAATCTCAGCCGCCTCTTTGGGATTCAAATCTTTGACTACAAACCCTTTTCTCGGTACATTTTCCAAGACATTTTCACTGGAAAGCTGTATCAGCGCCTCTCTGACCGGAGTACGGCTGATATTTAATTCCTGACATATTTTGTTTTCGTTTATTTTTTCATCCGGCAGCAAGTTACCTTGTGATATCTGCTCGGCGATATAATCATATACGTGATCTTTTAGTGATTGAAACTTATACATCTGCAAACCTTTCTTCAAGGACATTGATTTTTAATTTATATTGAAAGAATATTTATCACAAAGTTTATCATATCATCCTCACTATTCAAAATCAAGAAATAACGGCACAGATCATAATATATAATACAATATATAATATATTATATATAACATTCATATTTAGCTTGACAAGTTTATGTATACAATATATTATATTTGTAAGAAATATTTAAAAATTCAATCAAGTAATGGAGGTAAAGAAAAATGTTTAAAAATTGTATCGTAAGAAGACCGTGCAAAGCAATGGTAGAAGGTATTACATCTGCTCCTGAATTAGGAAAACCAGATTATGAATTAGCTCTGAAACAGCATGATTCATATATTGAAGCCTTGAAGAAATGCGGCGTTGAAGTTACAGTACTCGATGCTCTTGAACAGTATCCGGATTCCTGCTTCGTAGAAGATCCTGCGGTTATTACGAGCAAGTGTGCTATTATCACCAATCCCGGTGCCGGAACCAGAAACGGTGAAAAAGCAGAAATTTTACCGGCTGTTAAAAAGTTCTTCCGTGATGACCAGATTGAATATATTAAAGCCCCGGGAACACTGGAAGGCGGAGATGTTATGATGGTAGGCGATCATTTTTACGTTGGCCGTTCTGCCAGAACAAACGAGGAAGGCATCAAGCAATTTATTGCTATCCTTGAAAAGCATGGCTTGACCGGATCGGAAGTTCCTCTTGAAAAAGTGCTTCACCTAAAAACAGGCATAAACTATATCGAAAACAACAACATGCTTGTCTCCGGTGAATTCATCGATAAGCCTGAGTTTGCAAAATATAACAAGATCGTTATTCCGGAGGAAGAAGCTTATGCTGCAAACTGCATCTGGATGAACGGAACCGTTATCATTCCTGAAGGATATCCAGCTGTTGAAAAGGCTGTAAAAGACGCCGGCTATGACATCATTCTTGTGGATACTTCAGAATACAGAAAGCTTGACGGCGGACTGAGCTGCTTATCCTTACGATTCTAGCCGCATCAGTCAAAAGAACCTTTTTATGTACAAATTAAATAAGTCTAAATAGTATAATTATCCGGGGGTGTTTTTTACAGCATCCCCTAATGGTTTATTTCTACTCAGGAAAGGAGATTATTCTATGAACAATAATTCTTCAGATCAGACTAGAAATCTCGGCACCATGAAATTAACAATGTTTGCAATAGGCACTACTTTAGCGAGTGGAATATTCAGTTTATCCGGAGACTTCGCTGCTGGGGGTGCTCACACACTGGCAGTATTAATCGGATGGCTTATTTGCGGCGTCGGTATGTTTGGCCTGTGCATGTGTTTCTTTAGGCTCAGCTACGTAAAGCCTGAACTGACCAGCGGCATATACAACTATGCAAAAACTGGCTTCGGTGAATATATCGGGTTTAATGCCGCCTGGGGATACTGGATCAGTGCGATTCTAGCACAAATATCCTTTGTGACCCTGTTCTTTTCCGCACTGAGTTACTTTTTCCCTGTTTTCGGTTCAGGAAGCAATCTGCTCTCCATCGCCTGCGGCTCTGTCTTCATTTGGCTGCTGGCATTACTTATCTTAAAAGGCGTGAACGAGGCCGTATCCGTTAACGTGATCGTAGTCTGCGCGAAAATTTTACCGATTGTGGTCATGGTGGTAGCCATCGTTTTTGCAAGAGCCTTTGATATCCATATTTTTATGGAGAATTTCAAAGGGGTCGAAGGCGGCATGAGCCTTCTGGAGCAAGTCAAATCTACTGTTTATGTTACCGTATGGATTTTCATCGGAATAGAAGGAGCTGTGGTTATCTCAGGAAGAGCTAAAAGTACTGCCATAGCCGGACGTGCAACCGCCATATCCTTTTTTTCTCTTCTTATTTTATACCTTATGATCTCTCTATTGAGTATGGGCGTACTCTCTCAGGAAGAACTGGCTGCTCTTGGCAACCCTCCTATGGCGGGCGTTCTCGGAGCTGTTGTTGGTCCTTGGGGTGCCGCGCTTGTAAACATTGCGGTTATCGTCTCTTTAGGCGGAGCGATGTTCACCTATTCCATACTCAGCATCGACAGTGCGTACGGTCCTGCCTCTCAGCAGTGCTTTCCTAAGGTATTTACGAAATTAAACAAGAATAATTCTCCCGCTGTTTCTGTCATTATTACAACTCTCATTGTTCAGGCATTTTTGATCATCGTCTATTTTAATGAGTCCTCCTATCAGGTCTGCTATACGTTATCTACAAGCGCCATCATGTTTCCTTATATTTTTTCAGCTTTATACTGCCTGCAAATTACAATTAGAGGGGACGGACTTGAACAGGCCGGAGCAGGTGAAAAAGTAAAGGCATGGACATTTGCGATCATCGGCTCTATTTACGGAGCTTGGATGCTTTATGCCAGCGGCGGAACCTACATTCTGCTTTCTGCCTTGCTGTACGGGCCGGGTACACTGCTCTACATCTATACTAGAAAACAGCAAGGGAAAGCCTTATTGCCGGCTGTGATCGATAAGGTCAGTCTGGTTGTCCTTTTATCCGCTTTTGTTCTTTCTATCGTGATGATTTATAACAAAACGATTCAGCCTTTCTAGCAGTACATGTAAAATATTTTTTATTGCAAAATGAACGGCGGCCTTTTTAGGCCGCCTCCTTTATTAGATAATTTTCTTGAAAACTGCCGCCTAAGCATGTTGTAATTCTGCCAGCGGAATCGTTCGTTTACATTTTTCATAAATTTCTTTGTCATGAGTCGCTAGGATAATGCTTATCCCCTCTTCATTCAAGTTTTCTAAGATTTCAAATACATTCATCTTATTCTCACTATCCAGAGAAGCCGTAGGTTCGTCAGCAATTAGTATAGAGGGTTTTACGATGACGGCTCTTGCAATAGCCACTCTTTGATTCTCCCCTCCCGATAAGGTTTGGGGATATTTACGCAAAAGCTCCTGTATTCCCAATTTCCCGGCGATCTCTTGCACCTGCTTCTCTATTTCCCTTTTGGGGACTTTCCGATATTTCAATGGCAGTGCAATATTTTCAAAAACATTCCACTCCTCTATCAAGGCAAAATTTTGAACAATCATCCCAATATTCTTTCGACGGAACTCCGCAAGTGCCAGATTGGTTTTGGGAACCTTTTCCCCATCAAAATAGTACTCGCCTGAAGTTGGTGTATCCAATCCGCTTAAAATATTTAATAATGTGGATTTACCTACACCGCTCTTTCCGACCACTGCAACAAAATCCCCCCGGCTAATCTCTAAATTAAAGTTCTCAAAAACTTTTTTCTTATTCTTGGCGTTTATTTTATATTCTTTCCTTATGTCTTTAAGCATTATCATTTTTATCCCCTCTATCCTTTGATAATATTTGGTTAAAATTCCATCCACAATAAGTTATTACACAGCTCAATAGCTGAATCAGCAACAGGAATGCTGTAACCATCACATATCTATAAACTATATCCAGTGCTTCTTTTATCGAGACCTGCTGTACCCCCATTACAATAAAAATGACTGCTAAAGCTGCGAGGCTGGCCGCAAAAATATTTTTAGAAGCTTCACTTACAGCAAAGCTTAAAGGCAAACCCATTAAATATTGTGCGCGAAGCATGGATTGATTCATTTTATACGATAAATATGCCAGCACAATTATTAAAAGCATTTTGATACCAAATTGTATCCAGCCCAAAATTTCAAATTGAATGTCCGTCTTTATAACACTATCCATTAAGCTGCTTTGTTCTTCCAGCTCTTCTGCACCGTACTTCTCCTGTACATATTGGAAAGCCTTTTGGTTGGCTCTTGGATTCTCACTATCTAGGTAATACATGAAATGACCGTTTGGACTGCTAAAGATCACCAGATTATCTAAACTGGAAGAAATTTCACTCCCAATTACCCCTATTATTTCATAGACCACTTCATCAATTTCCGCGTATGTCTTAGATCCCTTTTTCGTTATGCTCACAGTGTTCACGGAAGAATTTAAAATGTTTTTTCCTGCTACTATTTTATTGGATTTTTCGTTCACTTCCTCCGGGCGAAAGAATCTCCCCTCAACGAGATATTTGTCAAAGTAATTCACATTTTTTGAGTAAAACCCCAGACAGCGGAAACTTGCTCTATTTTGAAGTGTCAGGATAACCACATGGGGATTCTCCCGCATGATGTCTTCCAATTCTTCTTTCGTTAGAGAAACACGATCCCCTTCTATACATTTTATCGCGTTCTTTGAAATTAAAAAATTAGCTAACTGACTGCTTTCAAATTGTAAGTTATCCATTTGAAGCGATATTAAATGGATTGTTAAAAGAACCGCAAAAAGGACAATGAAAAATCCTTTTGTTTTATTTGCACGTATCATTTCTCAGCTCCTATCCTTGCCGTAAAGCATTTGAAAAGTTTATTTTACTGATATACCAGTTTACAATTCCTACTAGAACCAGAAATCCAACTGCATATATGCTGCCAATCGGCAGGAATAGGCTCTTTAAAAATTCCGGCTGTATCATTAGCTTGCTCATTAATCGCCAAATCAAAATAAACGATAAAAGGTATCCCAATCCATAAACGGCGGCTATCCCACCACATATTTTCATTTTCAGCCGGGTCAGGCTGGAGCCGCAGATCATAAAAACAGCATACCGCTTTTTATTCAGCTCTATGTTCTTTATGATAAGACCTGCCAATGCCAGGGAAACAATCGAAAAAAACAGCGTGGATAATATCTTTACTTTTTGTTTAGTTTCCTTCATCACCATAAGCTGACTTTTTTTAATCGCCTTACCAAAATCTTTAGGAAATTGAATCTGATAAATCAGATCGTACTTTTGACACAATGCGTTAAAGGTTTCCGCTATTTTAGCTTCGTCACCTTTATTAAAACCAATCCTGCCCCAATTTTTTTCGCTGTAATGATATTTTTGAAATTCAGCATATGCTCCCGTAGGCTTATCTTTAAAATCGAATGAGGGCATAACGATCATTCGATCTAACGATATGACATCACTTCCATAAGGATAATACGATCCTTTTTTCAGGAAACCAACAACCTTGAGATTCACCGGATAGCCCATGTGCAGTACTTTTAATTGATCTCCTATATCATGGTATTCCTCATATTCATACCCCAACAATACGGGAATCTCTTTTAGTTTCTTTGTTACCACATATTCTTCGGATGTAAAACATCTCCCGCTCTCCACTTTATCTGCCAGATGAAAATGAACCATGGCGTTTAAGCCGATCTGCACGGCTTCAAGGGGCGTTACGTAATATAAATCATTGTTATCATTATGTAGCTCTTGATTTATAAACTGGTCTGCATATCCAAGGTCATAGCTGCACACAAATTTTGCTTCTCCGTAATAATAGGAACAATACTCCACGAACTGATCATACACTTCATAAAAATTAAAGTATGTATTCAAATCTCGGTTGAACCCTTTCAATCTTTCTAAACTGTCTTTTTGCCTAAATAATTCTGATTCTTTGGAAGTTCCATCCCCACCATACAAATCAAAAACCTCTGCATATTGTGCGTCTATTAAATCACGTTTATAGGATACAATCTCATTTTCCGTATATCGTTCATAGGAAAAAGATGCCGCTACTCCGACAGTGCTAACACAGAATAATGCGATCAGCAGTATGCATGATATGAATATTCTCCAATATCTTGATTTCATTTCCTTTCTACCTCTTCAAGGTATTCTGCCGCTGATACCAGCGGCAAAATACTTTTTCTTTAAAACTTATAATAGACGTAGGCTGTGCTCGGTGTTTCAATATAGTCTGTTTGAGCAGCTATTTTTCCTACACCGCTTTCGGAAGCCTCTGCATAAACTTCACCTTGACCCGAACCGCTTCTGAACTCTAACCTAGTAGTCGTAGTGTGCACTATTTCTTTTCCCTTGGAATTGACTACATTCGTCCATCCATATCCGGAATATAGCTTTCCGGTCGGGGCGGAAGGATCTTTCTTCGTCCGAGTTTCCCGGTAGGAATCCTTCAGCTTACCATCTTTGGATGCTCTCGATTGCATTCCTTCTCTCTGGGCATCATTATATGCATAATTAATAACGGTACTGCCATCGTTATTAATTTTATAAGCATCCATCGCAAATGCTGTAGAAAAAGACGCCAAGGCTACTATCATAGCCGACGAAAGAGCTATCACTTGTTTTTTCACTTTTCTCTCCTTTCTCCAAGGTAAAATACTCCTTTTTACCTTTCACCTGTTGATAATTTTTCTCTGCTAGCATCGCCTACAAACTACCATATCTTTTTGCTATTGTAAATGCCCGTACGCTGAAATGTGGTTTTTGGGGGTTGAAATGTGGTCTGTAAATCCAAAATGTTATCTTTAGGTTTATTGAAATCGTCTTTCCCTCATGATATACTACTTATAAAAGTAAGGGGAATATTAGGGAATACGGGGGAAATATGAGAGCTTTAATTGTAGAGGACCAAAAAAAAGAAGGGGAAGCTATAGAAAAGATTGTCGCTAAAGTTCAAAAGACGGAAGGGACTTGGTGCGGTACTGCCGAAGATGCTTTAGCATTACTGCAAACAGAGAAATTTGATCTGTTCATTTTAGATGTGCAGCTTCCCGGTGCCGACGGCTTTTCTTTGGCGAATCAAATTCGCAGCCAAATAGAATATCAGCTTACCCCCATTTTATTTGTCACAGGCTCTGATAGAAGCCCCTTAGAGGCGTTCAAAAAATACCATTGTTATGATTATATCGAAAAGCCCTTTCGTCAGAAGGAGTTATATGACAAGCTTTCCGAGCTGATCCTGTCTATTGCTTATCAAAAAAATGAACCCACACATTCCAAGCAGGAAATGGTTTGCATCTCTTCACGGAACGGTGATTTTTATCTAAATAAAGACAAATTTTTATTTGTTGAAATACAAAACGGAAATGCTATTTTTTATTTGTCTGACAAAATAATTAAGATATCCGGAGTAAGTCTTTTAGGCGTGCTGGAAGATTTTAATGATGAATTTGTCCTTCGGTGCCACAAATCATTTGCTCTTAATATCCGCAGGATTCAATCTATTCATTCCATAAACTATCGATTGTGGGCGGCCTCGTTCGAGCACACAGAAAAAACCGCAGACATCGGCCTCAAATATTATGGCGCTGTACAAAGTGCTATGAAAAGGCTGGCTGCAAGCATAGGGGGGGATCAATAAGATGACCCTCTGGCAATCTTGTATTGGGACTCTAATAGAAAATTCTGCTTCCTTGTTTCTTATGAGCATTCTTAATCCGATATATACCAAATCCAAAGGAAAATTCATCACAGCTATTTCTGCTGCAGCTTTTGTTGTTACTTTCGGAGAATATATGCAGCTACCTGTTCTGGCGAGGTTTATTATAAATTATGGGTTTACCGTGTTTTTTTACTCCATGCTTTTTCGCCGCAAGTTACAATATACTTTTTTTGAATTTCTGTTTGCCATGGGCATAGGCATAGGAATTGAATTTTTACTGGTCGCACTGCAGAACTTTTTTTGGCCCGGCCGTCTTGAAGTCTGGCAAAGCTTTGTGCATCTTGGCATTCTGCTCAGTATTTGTATGGGCTGTACCCGTTTTTCCCGCACAGCCGCAAGATTCCAAGCCTTTTACGAAACGTACCGTCAGAGCTTTTATTTTGTAACAATAAGCGTTTTTATTGCGCTTTTTCTGGAACTTTTTATTTGGGATACGGCACGGTACAGCCTATATGAGAATATGGGGCTTGTTTGCTCATTCGCACTGATGTGGCTGGGTCTGAATTTTTATTTGCTGAAAGTACTAATTGCAGATGAACGAAAAAAGGCCCTGGTCGCAGCATACAGACAATATGAAAGGGCCACCGAAAACCTTCTGGATTGCCTGTACTCTGATAAGCACGAGTATAAAAGACACCTGCAGACCATTTTGAGGATGTGTGAAACAGAGGACACAACAAAAACTGAAATTATGACATATATTATGGAAATAGAAAAGGACAAAGAAGAAGAAACAACTCCACCCCCTTGTTTTCATACAGGAAACGGACTGATAAACGGATTGATTTATGCGAAAGTCAAAGAGGCAGAGGACAATCATATAAAACTGGCTCTTGCCGGTTGGAGCAAAGCTCCCGCCTTTCCTTGCCTCAGTTATGAATTGATTGAACTTCTGGGCAATCTCCTCGACAATGCTTTGGAGTACTTAAAAGAGCAGCCTGAACATAAGGTGAGGGAGATTTATTTGGACATTGGGTGTAAACAGGGCAAAGCTTTCATCAAAATAAAAAACTCTTACTACGTATCCGATTCTGAAACAGAGTGTTTTGCTCAAAAGGGTTTCACAACTAAAACCGGCTCCGTACGCGGATACGGACTTTACAACGTGAAGCAAATCGTAGCAAAATACAAAGGTGAATTTAAGATTTTTACAGACGATGAATATATCAGCATCTGTATTTATTTTAAAAGTTCTGGTGAATAATTCCGTTTAATATAACAAAGAAAGCTCCAGTGCAGATATGGAGCCTTCTTTATACCGTCACAGGCGGGCTGTCCAACTGATGGACAGCCGCCTCTTATACTCTTTATTTCGGTCTTTTATTGAATTCCCAGTGCACAGTAATCTAATTTTGTTCCTGCTTTTTTCAGTTTAATGGCAGTCATGAACGCTTCCGCCGTATCCATACAGGTCAGAACCGGCAGCCCTCTTTCTATGGCTTTTCTTCTCAGCATAAAATCCTCTCTCTCCGGTCGGTTTGCAATGCTCGGCACATTAATGAAAATGTCGATCTCTTCCCCGATCATCTTCTTTGCCTCTTCAAAGCTCAGCTGAACCGCAGGAATACCATTCTCGGTAAAATAATCCTGTGTCCACTCCGAGCAATACATTTGGTATCCCTGATCCCGGTACATTTTGACCACTTCAAGGGTGTGAGCAGTCCTTTCCGTATCCCGCAGAGCAAAATACACCCCTCCCTGAACCGGTATTTTTATATTGGCTGCCAAGAAGCCCTTATAAATTGCTTTTTGCAAATCGGGGTCTATGCCCAGAACCTCTCCCGTAGACTTCATTTCAGGTCCCAGCGTTACATCCACGTCCGTCAGCTTTGCTCCTGAAAATACAGGTACTTTGACAGCATATTTTTCCGCACGCTTATAAAGTCCTGTTCCGTATTCAAATTCCGTCAGCTTCTTTCCCAGCATAACTGAAACGGCCAGCCGAATCATGGGAACGCCGGTAACCTTGCTCAAAATAGGCACCGTCCTGGAGGCTCTCGGATTTACCTCAATAACGTATACCTGCTTCCCGTCAAAAGCATATTGGATATTGACCAATCCCAACACCTTCAAGGCTTTTGAAATTCTTTCCGTATAATCCAGAATCGTATGGATCGTATCCTCCTGCAGGGTGTGGGGCGGATATACGGTCATACTGTCTCCGGAATGAACCCCGGTTCTTTCAATATGCTCCATGATCCCCGGAACCAAAATGTTTTCTCCGTCGCAGATCGCATCCACTTCCATTTCCTTTCCCTGAATGTACTTGTCGATCAGCACCGGATGTTCGGAAGTAAGGGAGACAGCCTCTCTCAGATATTTTTGAAGCTCTTCGTCACTGTACACGACCTGCATAGCTCTGCCGCCGATGACATAAGAAGGTCTTACCACCACCGGATAGCCTAACTCCGCCACTGCTTTAAAAGCGCTATGCTCCTCTGTGACGGCACAGCCCTTTGGTGTAGGAATATCCAGCTCCTGCAAAAGCGCAATGAACTTTTCCCTGTCTTCCGCTAGATCAATGGATTTGAAGCTTGTCCCCAAAAGCTTGATGCTCCTTTTATGCAGCTGTTCTGCCAGATTTAAGGAAGTCTGCCCTCCAAACTGGAGAACCACACCATAAGGCCGCTCCTTTTTAATGACGTTCATCACATTGTCCACGTGCAAGGACTCAAAATACAACTTATCTGAGGTATCAAAATCCGTACTCACCGTTTCCGGATTGTTATTCATCAGGATGGCCTCATATCCCATAGCCTTAATGGCCCATACACCCTGAACGCAGCAGTAGTCGAATTCGATCCCCTGACCGATCCGGATTGGTCCCGAACCAATTACCAAAATTTTCTTATGGTCGGAAATCCTGCTTTCATCTTCTCCGTCATAGCAGGAATAATAGTATGGAGTTACCGCGTCAAACTCGCCGCCGCAGGTATCTACCACCTTATACACCGGATAAATATCGTTATAGACCCGCATGTCCTGCAGAACCTCCCGGGCAGTTCCGGTCAGTTCAAGAATTTCTGCATCGGTAAAGCCCATGGTCTCTGCTTCCAGCAGCAAGTCTGCATTCAGCTCCTCAGCTTTCAGCGTGGTTTCCATATCGATAATATTTTTGATCTTATTTAAGAACCATCGGTCAATTTTAGTCTTTTCAAAGATTTCTTCTATTCCAAAGCCTCTTCGCATGGCTTCTGCCACACAGAAAATTCGTTCATCATCGCAGGCTTCCAGTTTCTTGATCAGCCGCTCATTTTCCAGCTTCGCAACAAAGGGCACCCGAAGTCCGTTGCATTTTACTTCCAAAGACGTTACGGCTTTCAGCAACGCACTTTCAAAGGTCCTGCATATGGACATCACCTCTCCGGTGGCTTTCATCTGAGTCCCCAGCTTTCTTGACGCATTGCTGAACTTGTCGAACGGCCATTTGGGAAATTTAACCACACAGTAGTCGAGAGTCGGTTCAAAGCAGGCACTGGTGCTTTCTGTCACATAGTTCTTCAGCTCATCTAAGTAATAGCCCAGAGAAATTTTAGCCGCAATCTTCGCAATGGGATATCCGGCTGCCTTTGAAGCCAAGGCGGAGGAACGGCTTACCCTCGGATTCACTTCGATTACGATATACTCTCCGTTATCCGGGTTCAGTGCGAACTGGACATTGCACCCTCCTTCTATCTTAAGACTTCGAATGATTTTCAGCGAAGAGTCTCTCAGCATCTGATATTCTTCGTCTCTCAGGGTCTGAGTCGGAGCCACCACAATACTGTCTCCTGTATGTACCCCCACCGGATCCAAGTTTTCCATACTGCAAATGATGATGCAGTTATCCTTCGCATCCCGCATGACCTCGTACTCAATTTCCTTCCATCCGGCTACGGATTTCTCCAGCAGGATCTGTCCGATTGCGCTGTTTTCAAGTCCTCTCTGGCAATAGAGCGCCAGCTCTGCATCCGTGTTGGCAATACCGCCTCCTGTGCCTCCCAACGTAAAGGCGGGACGAATAATGACCGGATATCCCGTTTCCTTCACAAAGGCCTTGCACTCCTCTAAATCAGTGGCAATAATACTTTTAGGAATGGGTTCGCCGATTTCCAGCATTAAATCTCTGAATTCCTCCCTGTCCTCTGCTTTTTGAATGCTCTCCTTATTTACGCCCAGAAGTTCAATTCCAAGGGCCTTCAACACGCCTTTTTCTTCCAACGCCATAGCCAGATTCAATCCGGTCTGTCCGCCGAATCCTGCCAGTATTCCGTCTGGTTTTTCTTTTTCTAAAATCTGCTCTAGCGCTTCTTCTGTAAGGGGTTCCATGTATACAGTGTCTGCAATGCCCTGGTCGGTCATGATCGTTGCCGGGTTGCTGTTGACAAGAATGGTCTTGATTCCTTCTTCTTTAATGGCTTTACAAGCCTGCGTTCCCGCATAATCAAATTCGGCAGCCTGTCCGATGACAATGGGGCCTGATCCGATGATCAGCACTTTTTTCAGGTAATTCTTCTTGGGCACTATAAAACACCGCCTTTCATCATATTCATAAACTTGTCAAATAAATACTGATTGTCGTTGGGTCCCGGTGAAGCCTCGGGATGATATTGTACGGAGAAAATCGGCAGATTTCGGTGCTTCATTCCCTCCACCGTTCCATCGTTTAGGTTGATGTGGGTCACTTCCATACCCTTTAGAATAATACTGTTAGAATCTACGGCATAGCCGTGATTTTGAGAGGTGATATAAGAACGATTGGTGTCCTTGTCGTACACGCCGTGATTGGCGCCTCTGTGTCCGTATTTTAATTTGTAAGTTTTTCCTCCGGCTGCCAGGGCTAAGATCTGATGACCCATGCAGATTCCGAAGGTGGGCACCACGCCCATGATCTCTTTTGTAACGGCAATGGCTTCCGTAGCCGCTTCCGGGTCTCCCGGTCCGTTTGTTAAAAATATGCCCTCCGGATGGATACTCATAATCTCTTCGGCACCAGTTCCATAGGGAAAAATATGTAATTCGCAGCCCCGTTGGTGAAGCCCGTTCAAAATGCTCTTTTTGACGCCGAAATCCAGCACAGCCACCTTTTTTACTGCCATGCCCGGCGGAGCGGCTATCACTTTCTTTTCTTTCGTTGCCGCGTCTTTCATATAATCACTTCTTAAATCCGTTTCCTTGCAAAGCTCCTGGGCTTCCGATACCGTAATGCCCTCATTGCTGATGACACATTTGATGGTGCCTTCCTTTCGGATCTTTCGTGTGATCTTTCTTGTATCCACCTTCCAGATACCCGGAACTTTCATGTCCTTCAGCCACTGATCCATGTTCATCACACAATTCGAATTCGACGGCGTGAAACAAATATCCTTGGCTACCAGTCCAAAGGCATAAATTTTATCTGATTCATTATCTTCCTTACTGATTCCGTAGTTTCCTATAAGCGGATACGTCATCGTAATGATCTGACCCATATATGAAGGATCCGTAAGCGTTTTCTGATAACCGGTCATTCCGGTATTAAAAACCAGTTCGCCTACCCCAGTCGTCTTATATCCGAAACCTTTGCCTGTTATGACCGTTCCGTCTTCTAAATATAGCAGCGCTTCCATGTTGTGACCTTCCCTTTCCTGATTGATCCGTACAAGGCGGATTTTTCTTAGCTCGACATTTCAAATAATTATACGCTCAAACTTATTTTTATGCAACTCCTATCTTTATAATTATTTTTATTTTTTAATTTTCCAACCCAACAGCATAACACAATAAAAAAAATTTGTCACTATATAACATGACAAATTTCTTTTTTCCGAATCTTCTATTTAATTTTTATGCAGGAGTTCTTTTAGAACTCTTGCCAGCTGTATCAATATAGTCGGTGCCACGGCACAGACTATAATATAGATCAGATTTGCTCCGGATAACGGCGTCACTTGGAACAGCCTCTGGAGCGGAGCAATCATCAGCACAGAAAACAACAGGAAGGTTCCCAGTGCAAATGCTCCCAAGCTGTACATATTGGTGAATAGCCCCAGCTTAAACAGGGATTGCTTTCCTCTTGAATTGAATCCGTGCCACAGTCTGGCAAAGCAAAGGGTCGCAAAGGCCATGGTAGAAGCGGTTGCAGCTCCCACCAATAGCCCGTGATAATATGCTGCCAGCGTGAATGCGGCAATCAGCAGGCCTTGAATACCGATTTCCATCAGATATGGTTTCGTCAGTATTGGTTCATCGCTCCTTCTCGGGGGTTCCTTAAGCAAATCTGCCCTTGGCTTTTCCATGCTGATAGCAATAGCCGGGAGACTATCTGTTATTAAATTGATAAACAGCAGATGCACTGCCATAAACGGAATCGGCAGCGCCATCAGAGAAGTGTACACTACCGCCAAAATTCCGGAAGTATTTCCCGAAAGCAAAAACTTGATGGAGTTTTTGATATTGGTATAAATGTTCCTTCCGTTCGCCACAGATTTAACAATAGTGGCAAAATTATCATCCGTCAAAATCATAGAAGCCGCATCCTTGGATACATCGGTTCCGGTTATGCCCATGGCAATGCCGATATCCGCTTTTTTAAGGGCAGGGGCATCGTTGACACCATCTCCGGTCATCGCCACAATATTACCCTTTTTCTGCCAGGCATCTACAATTCGGATTTTATGAGCCGGCGTAACTCTGGCATAAACAGAGATCTCCGAAATCTCCTGATCCAGTTTTTCATCGGAAAGCTCGTCCAGCTCCATACCGGTAATAGCCCGCTGTCCGGGACTTAAAATACCGATTTCTTCTGCAATGGCCGAAGCGGTTATCTTATGGTCTCCTGTTATCATGACCGGCTTGATTCCCGCACTCATGCAATGTGCCACAGCTCCCTTTGATTCCTCTCTCGGCGGATCCTGCATAGCGATCAATCCAATAAAGGTAAACTGATCTTCATCGGCAAAATCCAGACTTTCTTTGTCCATTTTTTTCTGAGAAAAAGCCAGCACCCTAAGACCTTTTTTTGAATACGCCGTATTCTGTTCTTTGATCCGGTTCAAGTCTTCCTCTGTAATAGCCCTTTCCTGCCCATTATTATAGATCTGTGTTGCTCGATACAGCAGGACGTCTGCCGCTCCCTTTGTCAGCATGGCATAAGAGCCGTCTATCTTGTGTAATGTGCTCATCAGCTTTCTGTCTGAGTCAAAAGGAAGCTCCGCCAATCTGGGATAGTCTGCCACCACTTGCCCATAGTCGTTTTCCGTGTTCATGTAATACTCTATAAGAGCGGTTTCCGTCGGATCTCCCAGCACCTTGCCTTCTGCTACGGAGCTGTCGTTGCACAGCAACGCTCCCAGCAGCAGGCGTTCTTTTGATGCTTCTCCGTTTTCTGCCGGATAAAGATCCTTTACTGTCATTTTATTCTTGGTCAGCGTACCAGTCTTGTCCGAGCAAATGATGGATACACAGCCCAGACTTTCAACAGCTTTCAGGTTTTTCATGATGGCATTTTCTTTCGCCATTTTAGAGGTGCCCAACGCCAGAGATATGGTAACGATAGAAGACAACGCTTCTGGGATCGCCGCTACGGCTAAAGCCACCGCAAACATCAGGGAGTCTAAAAGATCCATTCCCCTGTAGACACATAGTCCCAAAATACAAGCGCAAATAACCATGATGAGCAGCGACAGCTTTTTTCCAAAGTCATCCAGACTGACCTGCAACGGTGTTTTTCTTTCCTGCGTTTCATTCATCAGCTGCGCGATTTTTCCAAGCTCGGTATTCATACCTACGCTGGTTACCACCGCCAGCCCTCTTCCGTAGGTCACCTGAGTACCGGAAAACACCATATTATCCTGATCTGCCAGAGTTTTGTCTCCGGATATTTCTCCGGAAATCTTATTAATGCTCTCGGTTTCTCCGGTCAGAGAGCTTTCATTTACCTGAAGAGAGTAGCTCTCTAAAATTCTTCCGTCCGCAGGAACTACATCCCCTGCCTCCAGTACCAATATATCGCCCACAACAATATTCGCCGCTTCTATGCCCCGTCTTTTTCCGTCCCGTATGACCTTTGCCAGCGGAGAGGCCAATTTTTTCAGGCTGTTTAAAGATTTTTCTGCTTTAAAATGCTGTACCGTTCCCAACACAGCATTCAGCACGATGACCACCAAGATTACAAGCGTACTCTCCGGATCTCCCGTAAATATGGAAATAACTGCCGCTATGATCAGGATGATGACCAGTAAATCCTTAAATTGGGAAAAAAATACTTTTAATACCCCCTGCTTTTTTTCTTCGGCCAGCTGATTTTTACCATACTGGTTTTCACTTTCTCTTACCTGCTCTTCACTCAATCCGTTTTTTGAAGAATTCAAAGCATTAAGTACTTCTGTTGCATTCATTTTATAGAACATGTTGTGCACTCCATCCTTTATTGATATGTTAAATATTAGTATGCTTATTCTGTCTTATTCTATTCTGACTTTCAATCTAAAAAATGTTAATTACCTGTTAAATCGGTGTTAAATTAGCTTTTCACTTTTACCCCGTGAAATTGATAATAACAGACTTCAATATTTCCGTTATACAGTTTTCGTCTGCGGTCTGCCATCCTTCCAAAGACCTGCTTTTCCACGGTCTTGTCCGCCGTGATCATGAACAGCGACCAAGAAGGATTTTGCTTTAAAAAGTTTTTAAATTTATTGTAAATTTTCTTGATTTCTTCTTTCTCACCAATTCGTTCTCCATACGGCGGATTGGTAATAATGACGCCGCTCATTTCACCGGCCTCCATGTCGGATACATTCATTCTTTTAAAGTGAATGCAGTCCTCCACTCCGGCTTCTGCGGCATTCTCTTTGGATGCTTCAATCGCCTCCGGGTTTACATCATAGGCTTCGATTCGAATATCCTTATCATGCTGTATCTCACCGAAAGCTTTTTTTCGTTCTTCCTTCCACAGTTTTTCCGGGATAATGCCCCACTCCTCCGCAGCAAAATGCCGATTCAATCCCGGTGCGATATTCTTTGCGATCATGGCCGCTTCAATAGGAATGGTTCCCGAACCGCAGCAGGGATCCACCAGCAGCCTGCCCATCCTCCAGAAAGAAAGCTGTACCATGGCCGCAGCTAAGGTTTCCTTTATAGGTGCTGCCACCGCACTTTGCCGATACCCTCTCTTATGCAGTCCTACGCCTGTGGTGTCCAAAGTAACGGTCACCCGGTCCTTCAAGAGCGTGACCTTTACGATATAATCTGCCCCGCTTTTTTCAAAATGTCCCACCCCATACGTTTCCTTCAGCCTTTCAACAATTGCTTTCTCGGAGACACTTTGACAGCTTCGTATACTGAATAATTTGGATTTTACCGATGAACAGTTTACTTTAAAATTTCCGTCCACAGGAATCCACTCTTCCCATGCAATGCCTTTCATGGTCTGAAACAGGTCTTCAAATTCCAAGGCTTCGAATTCAGCCATTTTGACCAGCACACGGTCTGCACACCTCAGCCAAAGATTGGACCGTACGATAGCTCTTTCATCGCCCATATACGTGATCTTGGCATCCTCAGACCGGATAATTTTATATCCCAATCCTTCTATCTCTCTTTTGACTACCGCTTCAAGCCCAAAGGTGGATGTTGCAATTAGTTCAAGCTTCATGTTTTCCTCTACTTTCTTTTTTCTGGGGTGATAACAAAAAAGCTCTTCCAGAGAGAGCTTTTTGCCGTACTTACACTTTAAAAATTTGATCTTTTTCTATTTAGTTGATTGGTCTCCATAAATTCAATGGAATCCAATGCCTCACCAGTTCCTATGGCCACACAGGATTTAGGATCTTCTGCGATCCGTACTTCGATGCCTGTTCTGTCCTGAATTCGTTTGTCGATTCCATATAACAGAGCTCCGCCGCCTGTAATAACAATACCTGAATTGCTGATATCTGCTGCCAGTTCAGGAGGTGTTCTCTCCAGTACGGAATGAACCGCTTCTGCAATGGTCTGCAAAGGTTCTTCAAGAGCCTCCATCATTTCTGCGGAGGAAACCTCTATGGATTTAGGAAGCCCGCTGACCAGGTCTCTTCCTCTGCATTCCATGGAAAGAGGTTCTTCTCGCTGATAGGCGGTTCCAATGGTCATCTTTAATTCTTCCGCTGTTCTTTCACCGATATATAGCTTGTGCACTTTACGCATGTATTTAACGATATATTCATCAAATTTATCCCCGGCAATTTTTACGGAAGAGCTTGCCACAATACCGCCGAGAGAAATAACCGCTATATCGGTAGTTCCGCCGCCGATGTCTATGACCAGTACTCCATCCGGCTTTGAAATGTCGAGACCTGCGCCAATAGCAGCCGCAATCGGCTCTTCCATCAGGTAGACATCCTTTCCGCCCGCCTGAGTGGCAGCCTCTCTTACAGCTCTTTTTTCCACCTCTGTAACGCCGCTGGGCACACATACCATGATTCTGGGTCTGAAAAACCGGCTGTTTCCACAGGTTTTCTTTATAAAATATTTCAGCATTCGTTCCGTCACATCGTAATCCGAAATGACGCCGTCCCGCAGCGGTCTTACCGCCACAATATTGGCGGGAGTCCTTCCCAGCATCTGTCTGGCCTGCTCTCCTACCGCTAAAATTTCATTATTATCTTGATTAATCGCTACAACGGAAGGTTCATTTAAAACGACACCTTTCCCTTTAATATAAACTAAAACATTGGCCGTCCCAAGGTCAATCCCAACTTCTGATGAAAATCCCACTTGATTTCTCCTTTCAATTTAAAACTGCTCTTTAAGTCATTTCACTAAAGAGCAGCGCAAATAGTCTTTGTTTTATGTAATACATACATCTCAGCTACCTACGATTTGCCCAAAAATGCTGTCTTCTTCATTTTTAGAGAAATTGGTATTGATGTAGCCCTGCATTCTCGCACCATACTGTACATAAAAGTTAGAGACTGTAATATTTCCGACAACAACGGAATTCGACAAGAATTCTCCGTTGCCCCCAATATTTACTTCGCCCTTTATCTTGCCATCCACACGGGTATTCTGGGCTGCAACATCTCCTACGAGTAAAGTATCCTTATCCATCAGCAAAGCGCCCTTAGAATTAATATTTCCCTTAATCTGAGCCCCTTCCAGCAGAATATCAGTAGCTTCAATATCGCCTTGAACAAACCCTGACACACCTACATTCTTTGTAGTATCAATTTTGCCCTTAACCTTACCATTTAATTCAATGTTTTCGAAAGATTTTATATTTCCTTCAACGATTGTGTTTCTAGTGATAATCGTTGTGCCTACTTCGCCCTCGCTGTCGTGGTATGGTTCATTGGAGCCCGTGCCATTATTTCCCGAGTCACCGCCGCCGCCAAAACCATTATTAAATTTTGTCGAATCAGCAGCAAAACTGCCTGAGAAATTATTTTGTGAAGACTGGCCAAATCCGGGTTTGTCGAAGAATGCTGGTTCTTCATTATTTGTATGCATCCGCTGCTGATTATATGTATCATTGTTCAGATTCGGACCGGAATAGTTTCCCGTATTTTGTGTATTTTGTGCGCTCTGTTTAAAGGCCTGACTAAAATCCTGATTTAATCGGTCATTACCAGCCGGCTCTATCGGAATTTGATTCTCAGCAGTATAACCTGTGTTGTTTTCTGATGCTGAGACGTTCTCCTCATTCACTTTCCCTTTATCCTGTGAAGAATCGATCCCCAGTATTTCTCTCATTGCCTGGCTAAAATTTCCTTTGTTACTCATTTTGGCGCCTCCAATTAATTCACTGTAATATTTCATTACCCTTTAAAAGGTAATTGGTTTCACATCTGCTGTCAGCTTTTTAAATTCATATCCATGCTCCTTGTAAAACCGGATAATCTCCTGCAAAGCTTCACAGGTATCGTCATTTCCGTTGTCGTGCATCAGAAGGATGCACTCCTCCGATTTTTCAGGAAGTTTTGTCGCATTTGCAATCATAGCTTCTTTTGACATATTTCCTGAACCGTCATCAGCACAGACATTCCAATCAAAATATACCATTCCCTTGTGAGCTACCGCTTTTATCAAATCCGGATAGCGGTTCTTATCATACCCGTTAATACTCCCTCCGGGAAACCGAAGTATCGTCGGAGGTTCTCCTGTAATTCGGAGAATTCTTCCGTAGGATTGCTCAAAATCCTGCAAATAACTGCCTACAGAGGAATACAGGGCATGATAGCCGCCGTCAGTTGAGGTCAGTACCCCTATAGCATGTCCGCCGTCATAGGCCTCCTGAATAATGTTGTCTGCGGTCTGACTTTCGCTGGTATTAAAAAAAAACGTTGCCTGAATATGGTTCTCCGCTAATATATCCAATATTTGGGGAGTATTTGAAGAGGAGCCGTCGTCAAAGGTCAAATAAACCGTCTTCTGAACCTCTCCCGCTATCTTGTCCGGAACAGGTTCTTCAGGGTTTTCCTTCTCTCCCGCAGCAGATGTAACAATCTGATGCTCTATGGTCTTGCTTGCAGCCGGTACGTTTTTCTCCGCCGCAGGCTCTTCACTCCAAAAATCCAGCTTATTGCCTATCAGAAAGGTCAATAAACAAGCGATGACAATGATAGCTGAAAGAGCCGTAAAAACAATCAAACGCTTATAAAAAGCAACACTTCTTTCTTTCATACATACTCTTTCCTTATCTAACTTGTAAACATACACTAGAATAGTATCACAAATCCATGCAGAAAACAAGAGATGTTTTTACTCTGTCAAGGCCTTATATGTAGGATTACAATACATGTGTTACATTAAGACAAAAAATAAATACGGGAAACGCTAAAATTATGTTATGCTTAATTCACCACAAACCAAAACATCACAAATTGGAGGTCTCCCGTATGGCAAGTATAACACAAGATATGAAATATCGTCTATCCTTAATTAAATATGCTCAAAGATTTGGCGTTACAAAAGCTGCTATCAGATATCATCACAACAGGCAATATATTTATCGTTGGTTGCGTAGATATGATGGCTCTATTGAGTCCCTGAGAGAACTTTCTCGTAAGCCTCATTCCCATAAAAATCAGCATACTGCAAATGAGCTTAAACTCATTCATGATATGCGTCGTAGGAATCCAAATGCAGGTCTTGTTGTCTTTTGGGTCAAACTGCGACAGCGGGGATATTCCAGATCCATTACTGGGCTCTATAGAGTACTAATCAAGCAATCTTTGATCCCTAAGAAACCTCAGAATCCTAAATATATTGCTAAAAAATATGAGCAAATGGAGTATCCAGGTCAAAGAGTACAAATTGATGTTAAATTTGTTCCATCCTCTTGCCTTGTTGGCGAAGCTTCTGATAAGAAATTCTATCAATATACTGCTATTGATGAATTCTCTCGTTTTAGATATCTTGCTGCTTTTGAGGAACACAGCTCTTATTCTGCTTCTGAATTCCTTAAACAAGTTGTTAAAGCTTTCCCATTTAAGATCGAATGTGTTCAGACCGATAATGGGCAGGAATTTACAAAACGTCTTGGTACTTCTAAAAATCCAACGTTAACGCTATTCCAACGAACTCTTAAGGAACAAGGTATTATCCATAAAATGATAAGACCTTATACTCCAAGACATAATGGTAAAGTGGAACGCTCACATCGTAAGGATAATGAATATTTTTATGCGATAGCAAAGTTCTACTCATTCAATGATTTTAAATTACAACTAAAAAAGCATAATGCAAAGTACAATAACTTTCCTATGCGCCCTTTGGGCTGGGTTTCCCCAAGAGAAACTCTATTTAATTTTTTGAAGCACGGTGTAACATATGTTTGACAAACCTACATGTTTTTACTCTGTCAAGGCCTTATAATCCTTTAAATGCTGATTATATTCCGTTACCTTGTCCGTATATTGAGTCCGAAGCTTATTGTATTCTTCCTGCTTATCCGCCATCTGTTCTGCATACTGTTCTTCGCCGCTTTCATCATACAGACGGCTTATTTCCCCGATAGATGTATTGATTTCATTTAATCTGGATTCCATTTCCTCAATTTGTCCTTTTTCGCTCTTAAGCGTTTTCTCCAAATCCATGGCTTCCGAAGAAACGGGAACTGCGCTCTTTAGATCCCCTCGGACATCCGGCCTAGAAAACTCATAAATCATCATTCCTACGGAAGAAACGGTCAATACTAATATGACAAAAATAGCAGCGATCCATTTTTTCATGCTAGCTTTATATTCGCGATTTAATTCATCGATTTTGTCTTTTAATTCCTGTTCATGCTTTCTCTGCATCTCCTCCATGGCCGTTCTCATCTTTAAGGCTTCGGCTTCCGCCTCCGCAGCAGCCTCCTCCAATACCTTATCGATCAGAGGACCCTGTTCTTCTTCGGCCTTTACCAGACGCAGCTCGTTGTTGAGCACACCCTGAATGACTTCTTTATAGTCGATTCCGGTTCTCGCATTTCTTTTAAAAAATTCTTTTTTACGCTCTTTTTCCAAGGCTTCCAGCTCTCCAAGCTCTGCCGGGGGAGCCAGCCCGCTCTTCTCATCCAAAGCAGGGTTCGCTATGGAAGTAGATGCGGCGTGAGGTGCCATTCTTGTCTGTTCGTCCTGTTTGATGAGCTTGCTTAGATTGGTGATTTCCCCTGCAATATACTCTTCCTCAAACAGCTCGTTGAACAGCTGGTAAAGCTTCAAGCTTTCATTGTAAAGACCTGCATTGCTGAGAATTTTAGAGACCACGATGAACTTTCCCGAAAACATCATCCGCATTCTGGTATTCATGGAATGCTCCGGCGGTATGATATTGGTGACGATGTTCTTGAACTGAGGTGCGATTTCACTCAGAATATAGTTATATGCGTTGGTAATCGCCAGCTTTTCTTCCATGGAAGTAGCATTGACGCCAGTCACCTTAGCTAAAAGAACATTGTTTACATAATCCGCTTCTTTAACGAACCACCGTTCCAATTTCTCGTATAATATATTTTGTATTCGAGAAAACGGGAGCTGCGGTTTTTCCACACTGCTTAATATCCTATGTATGTGAATGACTTCTTCCGGATTGACCTTCCCGTTTTGCCGGTTGATCATTTCCTTAATGGGGTTTAAAATATTATCCTTAAATTCGTTATATAAAAATGCCATTTTGTTGTTGTCGATGGCCTCAATTTTGTTTCCGCTGAAAAACCCCCAAAACCTTCCTACGGAAACATTTAAAAGTTCATTGATCAAATTTAATAAGATTTTCCACTGTTCTGTTAACGTGAAATTTCTGTCGAATACGCACAGAAAAATATACTGAACCAGAAACGAATTATAATCCGTCGTATTTACACTGCGTTTCTTACTGAAAAATTCCAGGAAATCCCCCTTGTTTCCAAGCCGGGAGGCGATATCCGCATCGGAGAACCAAAAAATCTTATAGACGTAGCTGTCCGCATTTTCCAATGCCCATTCCATGTTTTCAGAGGTTCGATGAGGGGCTCCCAATTTTGTCTTGTCAAATTTGGATTTATATTTTTCAGGAGCACTCTTCCAGTGTTCATAAATTGCCCTCAGTTCTGCTTCATCGCAATAGGTGGAAGCTCCCAGAATTCTATAGGGATTGTTAATAATCATCCCGAATGCGTCGCTGAAATCTTCATTCTTATTTATATTGGACATTAAACTGTCGTATGGAGATTGTCTGATTGCCACAATGATACACCCCTTCTTACTTTGAGTTTCCTTCCTATAATTGTAAAATATTTTTGTGAAATATGCTATACTAAAGTTATAATTTTTATAACTTTAATTTCAATGCAGAAGGAAGGATGTCATGAACATGCGTAAAATAGCGTTTACCGGCGGCCTGCTGATCAACGGAACCGGTAAAAATCCCATTGAAAATTCGTTAGTACTCGTATCGGATAAAAAAATTGAATATGCCGGCATTTTAAAAAATTTTGGCGAAGATTATGAGCAAATTGACATAACGGGTCAGACCGTCATGCCCGGCCTGATCGATACGCATTTACATTTTTCGGGTAATCTCACAGATAACGACAATGATTGGATTCTGGAAGATCCCATACAAAAAACAGTGGTGGCGGTACAGCAGGCTCACGAGTGTTTAGAGCGTGGGCTGACAACAGTGGGCGAAATCTCCCGTTCAGGCCTTCATATCCGAAACATGGTAGAAGCCGGCGTTATGCAGGGTCCCCGCATTGTCGGCACCGGCCTGGGATTTTGCCGTACCGGAGGTCATGGAGACAGCCACAGGCTCCCATCCGGATATAATGACCTGTCCCATCCGTGGGCGGAACGGGTGGATGGCCCTTGGGAGCTTCGGAAAGCGGTAAGAAGAAGGCTTCGTGAAAATCCGGATGCGATTAAAATATGGAGTACCGGAGGCGGAATCTGGCGTTGGGATCAAAAGCTGGATCAGCATTACACCTTTGAGGAAATAAAAGCGGTCGTAGAAGAATGCGACATGGTGGGCATCCCGGTCTGGTCCCATGCGGAGGGATACAGCGGTGCTCTGGATTCTGTCCGGGCAGGCGTCCATCTGATTATTCACGGTCAGACTTTGAACGAGGAATGTTTAGATCGGATGGCCGAAAAGGGCATTTATTTTTGTCCGACCATCCAGTTTCTTCACGAATGGTTCAAGACCTATGCTCCCACATACATTCCCGAGATTCATGATCAGATTCATGATCAGTATGAGGGGGAGACGGTGGCAGAAAAAGAATTGAATCGAGTATATGAAAATCTTCGGAAGGCCCGCTCAAAAGGGATTGGGCTGACCATCGGCTCCGATTCCTTCTGCTCTGCATTAACCCCGTACGGCACAACCGCTATCGGAGAAATCTACTCCTTTGTTGAAAAGGCTGGTATTGCTCCCATGGACGCCATTGTTTCCGCCACGAAAACCGGAGCGGATATGCTGAAGGTCGGACACATAACCGGAACGTTGGAGAAAGGAAAGTTTGCTGATTTGATCGTTATAAAGGGAAATCCGTTGGTAAGAATAAGAGATCTTTCCGCAGAGAATATGAGCGTAATCATGAAGGAAGGCTCTTTTGTCAAATCAATCTGATTTCCTCGTCTGATATTCAATAGAAAATGATATGTCCTATTGAACAAAAAAGAGAATCATTCAGGCTCCGGAACATACCGGAACCAAAATGATTCTCTTTTCTATTGTCCTATAATGTCGGGTCGATACCCGCTTATATTCCCTTTAGAACTCTTTTACTTCGGTTTCTTCTTTAAGGTTCTGATTTTCTTCCTGTGCTTCTTCCTCTTCCTTTTCGGATTCTGCTTCTATGAGTTCTTCCTCTTCCGGCCAGTAAATCTCTTCGCCTTCCTCAAATTCAAAATTCACAGCCGCCATATGGTCTGAAAGCTTTTTATTGGCTGTACCGATACCTACCAAAGCAAATGCCATACCGCCATATAAAGCCAGTGCTTCAAAAATACCCGGCAGCAGCTGTGCCGGTACCAGCTGCTTCATTACTTCTGCAGCCGGATAGCCCTGCATTGCATATTGAGCGACCGTTGTTCTAAATAGAAAAATATCATCTGCCAGTATAGCGATTCCAAGAAGTGCTACAATTGCAGCAATCACGTATAATAGCTTTGAAATAGAAAATTTCTTTGATTTTCCGTAACCCTCTTTGTTTTTGATCGTCATAAAAATTAATCTCCGTTTCTACCATAAAATGGTTATAATAAAAATTTCATATACATTTTATCATTTTAAATCCCTTTTGTGTTGAAAATATGATGAATTAAAGTTTTTTCTTATTCCTCCTGAGGAATCCATATTTTAAATACGGTTTTATGTTCTCGGGTCTGATTCCTCTCAAGGGTGATACGCCCTCCGTGTCCTTCGATAATTTTTTTGCTGATGGACAAGCCTAATCCGGAGCCCTGCGCGCTGTTTCTTGAATCATCCCCCACTACAAAGGGATCAAATATGGACAGGGCAATGTCTTCTGGGATGCCTACGCCATTATCTGCGAAAATAATTTGAACGGCTGCTTTTCCGGTCTGATCATGCTCCTCGGAAACGTGTACAAACAGTTTAGTTCCTTTGGGATTGTGTTTGATGGAGTTGTTTACGATATTATCGAACCCGCGCTTTAATTGAGGGGCGTCAATTTTGCAAAGAGCATGCTTTTCAGGTATGTCCAGCTCCAATTCAAAGCCCTTGTCACTGATCTCCTCATATCTGCCTGCTAAGTATTCCCTCAGAAATTCATATATTTCAATAGGCTGAAGGCTGAAGGAAAAATCCGGATGCTCCAGCTTGCTGTATTCATAAAAGGTATTGATCAGATCGGTCAGTTCAACAGACTTTCCATAAATTTTATTCAAATACTTTTTTTGATTCTCCGGAGCGATCATTTCATCCGCTAAAGCCTTTGCATAACCCTGTATGGTAGTAATGGGCGTTTTTAAATCGTGAGATATATCCGCCAGCATCTTCTGCCTCTGTTCCTCCATTTTTATTTTGGCCTGTTCGCTTTCTCTAAGCTGTTCGGACATATTATTAAAACTGTCACAAATTTGAACGAACTCGGCTGAACCTTTGTATTTTACCTCCTGATTTCTGTCCCCGTCCGCAAAAGCCTGCATGGCATTGCTTAAAGTATACAGCGGCTTTTTTATCTTTCTCGAAAGCCACAGGACAAAGCCAAATATAGATAAAATATAACACAGGATAATGCCGATATCTATGACAATCAGTCCGTGAGAGTACGCTGCAAGGCTTCTCTGATCGGAGAATGTCATATTCATGATGAGCTTATAATCCTTGCCGTCGTTGCCCTCAAATGTATATTTGCTGATTTCCAGATCATCATCCAGGTCATTGGTCAAATAGGTAAATTCTCTTTTGGTATAGTGCCTTTTCTCCGGTGCATTGGTACTGGCCATCACCACATCCCGATTCTGATCAAAAATCTGAAAATAATCGGATCTGCGGTGATTTTCCTCATAGTGTTCTGATTGTACCACCACAAGCGGCTGGTCATCCGGGTCCTTATATCGAGAGCAAAATCTGTACACATTTCCCGTATAATCCTGGATGCATTCCAGTTCGCCCTTGGTATAGACCCCTCTGCTTCTCTTTTGATCACTGGTATAGACCACCTTATTGTTCTTGTCCAGAATTTCAAAATACCCCTTGGGGCCTACCAGTGTATAGGGTTTTACCCGTTCATACTGGCCTTTTTCCAACAATTTCACCGATGAGCTTATATCCCCTTTTGCCATTTTTAAATGCGCCCCCAGTGCTAAAGTTCCCAGCGAAAAAATGGATAGGACTAAAATAACATTTACCACAGTAAATGCAATATAATTTTTTATCAGAAGCGAAAAGAAGCTTCCTTTTTTGCGTTTATCTTTTTTCAATTTTATATCCAAGCCCCCTGATTGTTTTTATATATTCCGGATTTTTGGGATCTCTTTCAATTTTTTCACGAAGCTTTGAAATATGCACCATCATAGTGTTATCATCGCTCTCAAAATATTCGCCGCTTATGGTTTCATAAATCTGTGCTTTCGTATAGACCCTTCCGGGAGCTTTCATGAGCAATAGAATGATTTTATATTCCGTAGGCGTCAGAGAAATCTCTTTTCCGCATTTGGTCAGTTCCAGCTTCTCCGGATCCAGCTCCAGCTCGCCTACGATCATTTTCGTTCCCAGAACGAAGGGCTGCCCGGTCCTGTCGTTCAGTTTATAATACCTTCTTAAAGCGGCCTTGACTCTTGCAATGATTTCCAGCGGATTAAAGGGCTTCGTCATATAGTCATCCGCACCCAGATCCAATCCGATAATTTTATCGCTGTCCAAGTTTTTTGCGGACAGGATGAGAATGGGTATATGACTTACAGCCCGGATCTTTTTGGTCACCTCATATCCGTTCAGCTTTGGCATCATGATATCTAATACCGCTAAATCAATATCCGTTTTACTTAAAATATCCATCGCTTGAAGCCCGTCTCCTGCGGCATATACCTCATAGCCCTCATTCTCCAAATACAGTTTTAAAAGTTCCACTATGGATTCGTCGTCCTCCGCTACAAGAATCTTATACCTCATATTTGCACGCCTCCTTATGACTTTCGGATGGTCTCTCCTGTTCTTCCTTTTGATCCGAGACCTCCGTCCATGTTAATCTTTTATTCTTAATTCTTTCTTTATCTAACCTTAAGATTTCTTAAAATTAAGGAATCCTATTATTTATTTTATCATCTGTTCGGCAATGTTCCAAAACAATTCTCATACTTCCAAATTCTCCCGCATATATTGTGATATCGAACTCATTAGATTGAATCCAATAAATGATAGGGGCGGTGAAGTATTTAATATGAAGGATTACATAGAGGAAAGAGTCCTGGAACTGGCCAGGTACATTCTTGATACAAATTCTACGGTCAGGGCTACTGCTAAAAAGTTCAGGGTCAGCAAAAGTACGGTACATAAAGATATTACGGAAAGACTGCAGGAGATCAATCCGGGGCTCGCCGCTGAAGTAAAGGCAGTTCTGGACACAAACAAAGCGGAACGACATATACGAGGCGGTCTCGCAACAAAGGAAAAATATCATTCCAGATCATCCAAATAGGAAATTAAAAGGCTGTTTAAAAACAAAATATTTTTAAACAGCCTTTTAATGCGTTTTATCAGATCCGTAAATTTTAATGCTATGTTTTCCATTATTTTTTGACTGGTATTGGGCCCTATCCGCATTTCTGTAGAGTCTGTTAAAGTCTATCCCATACTCAGGGAAAAATGCAATTCCAATGGAGCCGCTCACATTTACTTCTTTTCCTTTCTTTGTAAACTTAATTCTGAGCCTGCTGAAAATCACTTCAACCTTTTGCAGGAAATTCTCTTTTGAATAAATAGAAGGAACAAATACAGCGAACTCATCTCCTCCCATTCTTCCGATCACATCTTTTTGATCCAGCACTTCTGTCAAAATTCTGGCAACTCGTATTAAAACCATATCCCCCACATCATGGCCATATGTATCATTTAAATATTTAAAATCGTCCAGATCAATCATAATAAATGCGGCCTGAGCCTTCTCCTGCTTCATCAACCGGCGCACGGCATTTTCAAATGCCGCACGGTTATAGATCTTTGTCAGCGGATCCCTCAGTACCTGTTGCCTTAAATGAAGGAGCCGGAGGATATTATTCACTCTTTTTTGAATGATCTCGGACTCACACGGCATCAGAATCACATCGATGGCTCCCATGCGAACTGCCTGAACAGCCAATTTCTGCTGTCCTTGGTCACAGATCAGTAAAAACAGGAAATTCTCATCCTCTTTAAAATTTTTAATGAAACGGGAAAGGTCTGCGGGTTCATTTCCCCACTTATTTGCTTCCACAACAGCCAATTTCATGTTGGTTCCGTATTTTTCCAATGCGCTTTCATTCTGGATAATATCTGCCTGTTCAACGATATAGCAATCCTTCTTCGAAGTCTTTGATATGGCAGTCAAAAAGACCGGATTATTGCATATAAGTACTATTTTGTTCTTCATATCCATCATTGAAACAATCCCCATCTGAATTTGATTTTTATTAAACAGCATATATTTTTGACCTATACTATATGTCATTATGCACATGATTATATCATATACTTTTTGCATACACAATGTATTTTGTCTATTAAGATGAACACACTATTATTGGAGGAAAAATATGTTTCATACCAGAAGTAAAGATGGATCAAATAATATCTGTGGTAAAAAAATTCGTGCCTTTAGGGAGTCTCAGCCAATGCGGTATTCGCAGCGGATGCTGGCCGACGAAATGCAGCGCAACGGGGTAGACATGGACAAAAACGTCATTCAACGTATTGAAAGCGGAGAGCGTTTTGTCACCGATATTGAATTGAAGGTATTTGCAAAAATATTGGGCATATCCTGTGATGATTTATTAAAATAAGCCTTACTAAAAACCTTGTTAAAGTTCCTAGTAAGGCTTTCTGATTTATTTGCTTCCCTCATTATAAGGATCCTTGTAGACCAGTTTATAATTGTGTTTTAAATAAGGACTTTCGCAGATAATATTGACGGATTTTACATTATCTATCCCGGAAAAAAGGTACTGTGTATTTTTCTGGAGCTGCCTTTCTATATAGAAATTCAATTCGGACGGTGCTCTTTTACTGTAAATTCCGGAAAGATCTCCGTCCTTTTCAGGCCATGCACTTAAAGCTCCGCCGGCTTCCATATCATAGGGCTCCGCCCTCCCGATTTTATAATTCACCGTGATCCCATAGGGCTCTTCCTTCGTTTGCAGCTCCATCCCATTTGTATACTCGTGCAGCGGCAGCAGACCCAGCAGCTTTCCTACCGCACTGGGATCTCCCACATATTGAACCCGGGCATCTTCCAGCACCTGAGGCAGGATCTCCTGCTCATAATAGCCGTCAATCCGGCTCAATACGGAATAATCCATTCCATATTCCGCCAAGGAGCTTTCGTGAAGAAAGCCCAAAAATACAGCTTCATAGGATCCCTCTGCCAAATAACTGTAAAATACGGCATAGCTCTTTTGGTAATGCTTATGCCCTTCCTTAGTCATCTCGAAACCGCCTCCCGCTGTATCCGCATATTTGTCTTTATCCTCCGGGATAAGTTCGTAATCCACCTGATACACTCTGGCGGTGGGGTAAATGATATGCCATGGCACACTTTCTCCCGAAATCACACCCTCGTCTATTATTCCGGGAATGTCCTTTGCCGGTGTTATTTCCTTCAAGCTGTATATTTTAAAAGCTTTAACAGCCCGATCCGGCGGCATTTTAGTGTCAACATAATGTTGAAGATAATCCTGAATCAATTTGGAGACATCGTATGCCCCGCCGGGTACGCCGATGCCCGTTTTCGCATCCGTAAGCATATCCGCTTTCTCTTTCGGTCTGTATTGAGAAGGATCTTCCACCTTTTTCAAAGTCAGAGCGGTCTGTATCAGTTCTTTTCCGGTAATTTTATCATTTTCCGTGCAAAGAACGGGCACAATCCTCGTATACTTACCCGCAATCAAATAGATCTCTGTTCGGATCAGCTTGGAAGCCTTCCAATATTTTACTTGATAGGCCTCCCAAAGTTCAGAAGAATCTACCTCTAGTTTTTTAACCTTTATCTGATCCGCCTTTCCAGAATACGCTCCGGACTGCTTTATCACTTGGTTGATTTTTTGTTCGTAATCTACACTGCCGGACAAACTTTTCACATTGGAATCAGGCAAAGTGGTTTCATTTTCAGCAAGATCCAACATTTTATACGTCAGTTCCACTGTCTGTTTTCCGTTTTTATCATGAAACACCACATTTTCACTGTAGGGCGGCTGTTCCGGTATCACCTCTTCATAATCTTTTCCCCAGGAAAGCGGCACTTCCAGCATATAGGCGCCCCATTCGTTAGCAGGCCCACATACGCTGATAAGCTGCTTTTTCGATGAAATATCCGAGGCGTTCGTCAAACAAAAAACAGACAATATTCCAATCAGCAACAGACCGGCGATGCTTCCCCAAAGCTTAGGACTTTTAAAATACGCCAGCTTCTTGATGCGCCTGCTCACTTCTTTCTCTCCGCTTTCTAAGCCGTTTACAAAAAAGGCCGGGGAATTGGCTGAAACAGTTTTCAAGAGAAGCTCGGCATAGGCCTTTCGTTCTCCCGTAAGCCTTACCGCTCTATAATCGCAGTATACTTCCAAGTCATATTTAAAGGTTTTAAAAGCATACCATGCCAGCGGATTAAACCAGTTAAAGCAAAGCACCGCAATAGCCAGGGCATTCCATATATTATCTTTCCCCTTATAATGGCAAAGCTCATGGTAAAAAACATGCTTTATTTCTTCGGGTTCATATTTTTCGGATATATAAATGACCGGCCTGAATATTCCCGCCAAGATGGGAGAGTCTGCCCCTTCTTTTAAAAGAATCTGCTTACCGCCGATTCCGGCTTGTTCTTGGCATTCATTTAAAATACCCAGCACTTCCGCATCCCGGCACAAGGGCAGGTGCTTCAACCGCCTGAGCAGCCGTCCGTAGGAGAGGAGCAAGCCTGCCGCAAGTACGGCTCCGCCTGCCCAGTACAGGGTCAGGATCCACTTTTCTCCAAACCGAAACCAGCTACTTTCAGGAGATTCACCGAAAGCCTTTTGGTCAGCCCCGCCAGCCGTACCTGAACTGCCGTCCGAAGCTGCTGCCGTATTTTCATCAAGGCCGGTTTCCGCATTCCCCTGATCCGGACGGATTGCCTCCTGCCCTGGACTTATTTGTTGCTCCGTTTTATGATCTATAAAATCCGCATATGTTTCCGACCAGTCCGGAACAAAATTAAAGACGCTGACATCACTTTCAGGCAGCATGGGAGACGCTAGTCTCACCATCAGTATGACCCAGATAAATACATGCCATCCGGGCGTAAATTTATTTTTAAAAATTAATTTTATTGCCAGAATCAAAATGGTCGTCACTGAAAAAATCATCGTCATATGTATTAAAAAATCCATATTCCACCCCTTATCATTTATCCATCTTATCTATAATGCTTCTGAGCTCTTCCCGTTCCCTTTCCGATAAATCCGAATCCTTTGCCAAGGCAGAGACCAGCATGGAAGCAGATCCGTCAAACACCTTTCGAAGAAGCGATTTTACTTCCTTCATCTGGCATTCTTCTTCAACGGCCACCGGATAATACCGAAAGGTATTGGCGGCAGATTTATCGGCCGCTATGGCGCCCTTCTCTGCCAATCGATTGACCAGCGTTCTGACCGTCGTATAGCTCCAGCCGGACCCGCCGGCTTTTCCGGCAATCTCTTTTAAGGTGATATGGGGTGAATCCCAAAGGATTTTCATGATCTTCCATTCCGAATCACTGATACTCATGCTGCTGTTTCTCATACAAAACCTCCCCCTGCTTTGTCCTACTATGCCCTTTCCTTTTTTCTTGAATGCTAAATAGGAAAGAAAATGGACTACAAATGTAATCTTTTTATTTTAGTTTACAATTGTAGTCCTCGTTTGTCAACCTTATTTTATTTTTAGTGCCGCTTTAACAAATTCCCGGAACAGGGGATGCGCCTTATTGGGCCGGCTTTTAAATTCAGGGTGGTACTGAACGCCTATATGGAAGAGATTTCCCGGAAGCTCCACTGCTTCTACCAGCCGTCCGTCCGGCGAGGTTCCGCTGATCTCCATCCCGGCTTTCAAGAAGCGGTCTCTGTAGTCATTGTTAAATTCATATCTGTGTCTGTGCCTTTCCTGTACGATTTCCTTTCCATAGGCCTGAGCCAGAATCGTATGGTCTTTCACCCTGCACGGATATGCACCAA
Source organism: Aminipila luticellarii (assembly GCF_004103735.1). Classification (NCBI taxonomy): domain Bacteria; kingdom Bacillati; phylum Bacillota; class Clostridia; order Peptostreptococcales; family Anaerovoracaceae; genus Aminipila; species Aminipila luticellarii. Next base: position 1,966,192 of record NZ_CP035281.1, read on the forward strand.
GCCTCATAGTACCGCCTTTTGGAATGTCACCGGACTGATCCGGCATAAAATCGATCACGGAATGTTTTCCCTCCGGTAAAAATTCACTGGAATGAGCATCGGCTATTCCGAGTACATGCCGGGCAAATTCAATCACGGCAATCTGCATGCCAAGGCATATTCCCAGGTACGGAATATCCTTTTCCCGGGCATACCGGGCGGCACAGATCTTTCCTTCTATACCCCGATCCCCAAAGCCTCCCGGCACTAAAATCCCAGCAGCATCGCCTAATTGCGATATAACATTCTTTTCCGTTACTTCTTCCGAATCCACCCATTTTATTTGAATTCGGCTGCCATTTTCATAACCGGCGTGACAAAGTGCTTCTGCCACAGAAAGATATGCGTCGTGCAGCTTCACATATTTGCCGACGATGGCGATCTTCACATCCCGATTTCTCTTTTCGATTCGTTCCAGCATCTGATTCCATTCTGTCATATCGCAAGGACCTGCATTGATTCCCAATTCTCTGCATACAATCCACGAAAAATTACTTTCCTCCAGCATGACCGGTGCCTGGTACAACACCGGCAAGGTGATATTTTCAATAACGCAATCCGGTTTCACATTGCAGAACAGGGAGATTTTCTGACGGATACCTTCGTCAATGGGCTCATCGGCGCGCATCACGATAATATCCGGAGAAATCCCAAGGGAGCGCAGCTCTTTGACCGAGTGCTGAGTAGGCTTTGATTTATGTTCTCCGGAGCTTTTGATATACGGAACCAGCGTCACGTGGATGAATAAACAGTTTTCTTTCCCCACTTCTAAAGATACCTGACGGATGGCCTCCAGAAATGGCTGGCTTTCTATGTCCCCGGTGGTTCCGCCTATCTCGGTTATGATCACTTCGGCCTGACTGGTTTTTCCCACCTTATATATAAAGCTTTTGATCTCATTGGTGATGTGAGGGATGACCTGAACCGTGCTTCCCAGATATTCGCCATTACGCTCCTTTGTCAGAACATTCCAGTATACTTTACCGGTGGTCAAATTGGAGAACTGGTTTAAATCCTCATCTATAAACCGTTCATAGTGCCCTAAATCCAAGTCTGTTTCCGCACCGTCCTCGGTTACAAAGACTTCACCATGCTGATATGGGCTCATGGTTCCCGGATCCACATTAATATACGGATCCAGCTTCTGAGCAGCGACCTTCAAGCCCCTGGACTTTAAAAGCCTCCCCAGGGATGCTGCCGTAATTCCTTTCCCCAGACCGGATACGACACCGCCTGTCACAAAAATATACTTCTTATTCATCTCACTCGCCTCCTTCTAAAAACACGCTATACATAGGAAACGATACTTTCCTACTTAAAAAAAGTGCCCAAAAACTAAAAAAATAAGGTTCAACAGCTCATTTTAGAGAGAAAGAGATACAAGACCCCTCTTCGCCGTCTTCCTTATTACTATTTTGTTCTTGTGCACTTTAAATACTATAAATATTTACTGAATTATTCTACTACAATTTTAAGAAAAAATCTATTATTTTTTTAAATTAATGAAATTTTTTAATTTGCCGTTTTATCTACCCCATCCGAACAATTTCATATATAATGTAGGTAAAACTTACAGTATTACAAATTTATGTTTAGGAGGACTATTCAATGATATTTTTAAGATGTGACTACAGTGAAGGTGCTCATCCCCAGATTTTAGAAGCACTGGTTAAAACGAATATGGAACAGACTGTCGGTTATGGAGAAGATCCTCACTGTATAAATGCCGCTCAAATGATTCGGAAGAGAATTGGAAGAGAGGACGCAGATGTGCACTTCTTCGTAGGAGGAACACAGACGAATTTTACTTCTATCACAGCTTTCCTCAGACCGCATGAGGCCGTAATCGCTCCTGCCAGAGCGCATATCTGCGTGCACGAAACGGGAGCCGTGGAAGCCCGGGGGCATAAAATTGTTACCGTGCCTACGACGGATGCCAAGCTGGATCCCGACCAGATCGACGAAACCATCCGATATCACGAGGATGAACATTTTGTAAAACCGAAAATGGTCTTTATCTCCGACACCACGGAGCTGGGTACCCTTTACAAAAAATCGGAGCTGCAGGAAATCAAAAAAAGATGTGAAAAATACGGCTTATATTTATATTTAGACGGAGCAAGACTGGCATCTGCCCTGACTTCTCCTGAAAACGATATGACGATTGAAGATATTGCCCATCTGACAGATGCCTTTTATATCGGCGGTACAAAAAACGGTGCACTGTTCGGAGAAGCACTGATCCTTTTAAATCCTGAATTAAAAAAAGAATTTCGATGGATCATGAAGCAGAGCGGTTCCATGCTGGCAAAAGGAAGATTGCTGGGCGTCCAATTTGAAGAATTCTTTAAGGACAATCTTTACTTCGAATTAGGGCAGCACGCCAACGATATGTCCAAACTGCTGAGAGACGGTATTGCGGCAAAAGGATATCGATTCCTTACGGATTCCCCAAGCAATCAAATTTTTCCGATCTTCCCAAATAAACTGGTCTCAGAACTGGAAGAAAAAATTTCCTTTGAAAAGGAATGCCCGGTGGGCGACAACGAATATTGCATTCGTTTTGTGACCTCTTGGGCTACACCAAAGGAAGATATCGAAAAAGTACTGGCTATGCTGTAAGTGAGAAGTCGTTAAAACTCAGCCGCAGCGGACAAAAAGGGGACAGACTCCGGTCTTAGTATTCGGAGTGTGTCCCTTTCTTTTGTTATTCATTATAGTACATATGAGTTCGGATGATCTTCCCCTTTCCCATGATACGTAATTTTGTAATATCACCGCTGTCACAGTTTATGACCAGCAGTTCGCCTGCGTTTAACTGACAGATCCTTTTATTGAAATAGATGGTGCAAAATCCCTCTGCGCAGAAAAAGCTCTGGCTCATTTTATGATATTCCTTCCAACTTTCTACAGGAATGGCTGTACCGGCTCCGGTCACTGTCATCACTTCGGCAAAACCCTGATTGCCCTTTCGCACCATCAGATTAAAATCAGTTATTTGACCAAAGCTTCTGGTCTGATACGACCCGCTGAACCGATCCTGTTCGTAGGCTGCCAGCCGAATTACGCGAACCTCCTTATGGGAAAGCACCGCTTCTCCGCGAAGAACGATCAAAATCCGGTCATAATCCGGCAGAGGAGTAAAATCGGATTCCTCTAACTCAACCGTTGCCGAACTGAGCCTCCAGATGAAATTTCTGTCACTATATACAGAGTTCTTCGGATAAATGGCCAATTCCGTTGTTGTACCTCCCGACCATTTTCCCTCTTTATATTCTTCTTTTTTATACGCCTTACATTCAATATGATTCATTTTACACCTTCATAAAAATCTGTTTTTGACACTATTTTTTTCTATTATACATTAGCCGATCTTTATTTGCAAATTTTGATAATATGTGGTAATATATAGCTTAGCTTTGTTATTTTAGGAAGTTATTAGAATATTTCGTAAAATGCAATGAACTTCAAGACTTTTAGCAAGGAAGGTTCCAGATGATTTTTGTACAAACAAATCAGCTTAAGCCGGGCATGATCGTTGGTCAAGCTGTTATGAATGACGTGTCGGTTATTCCGCTTCTGCTTACCGATCAAAAATTAACGATACGTTACATCAGAAAGCTAAGGGCTATGAATGTCCCCGGAATATACATCAAAACAAAATACAGCGAGGATATTGTTGCTCAAGGTTTTGTTGACCCTGCTTTAAAGCAGAAAATCACGGCGGACTTAAAGAGTGTATGCAGAAATTTTGTATCCAAGTCAGCCATCACTTCGAGTATGGCCAATACGTTGATCGATGTTTCCAGCTCTTTGATGGATCATATCCTTTCAAAGGATGAATATATATTAAACATGGTCGAAATAAAGACCTTTGATAATTATACATATTCCCACAGCATTAATGTTGCCAGTCTGGCTACCCTGATCGGCATACAGCTCGGGTACAGCCGGGTATCCCTTCAAGAACTTACCTCAGCCGGTCTAATGCACGACTTTGGTAAGCTGGAGGTTCCTATCGGCATTGTGAACAAACCTTCTTCGTTGACTACGGAAGAGTTTGCTGTGATGAAAAAGCACCCGACTCTGGCTGTGAACAAGCTGAAAAGTTCCATGAAAATCTCACTGACTGTTTTAGACGGCATTGCAAGCCACCATGAGAAGTATGACGGAACCGGTTATCCAAACGGTCTTTCCGGAGCAAATATTCCACTGTGCGGCAGGATACTGGCCATTGCGGATGTTTATGACGCATTGACCACAGCCCGTTCCTATCGACCCGCATGGCAGACAAAAGACGCCTTGGATTTTATGGCCAGCAATTCGGGAACCCATTTCGATCCGGACATTCTGAACGCTTTCTTTAAAACGATTTCTGTTTATCCGGTAGGAACCATGGTCAAATTGACAGATGACTCTATTGCACTTGTTATAAAAAATACCCCGGGGTGCATGCTCGACCCGGTGGTACGAATTCTTTCCTCCAAGAGAAGCGATATGGGGACAGAATTTGACCTTGCTAAAACTGCGGATCTGCATATCGTAAAATCTATCGATGCGGACAGCGAAATCCCAATGGAGATTTTTGAGTAATAAATACTATAAATGTATGATAAAATAACAAGAACCTGATTTTCACGCAGTAAAAGCGGCATGAGAATCAGGTTCTTTTCAGTTCGTCTTTTATTTTATGGCAGGCTACACTTCACAGCCGTCGCCAATCATGCATAATTCCGGATTTTTCATGCTGACCTTTGTATGCGGTGCTATGGATTCCGTAATAAAGGCACTTCCGCCAATCACGCAGTCGTGGCCGATTACTGTGCTCCCGCCTAAAATGGAAGCCCCGGAATAAATCGTTACATTATCCTCAATGGTAGGATGCCTCTTGATTCCCGCCAGAGCCTGACCGCCCCGTGTGGATAGCGCCCCAATTGTCACCCCTTGGAACAGCTTTACATTATCGCCAATAATGGTCGTCTCCCCAATGACTACTCCGGTACCGTGATCTATAAAGAAATACTTTCCGATACATGCTCCCGCATTGATATCAATACCCGTACGGCTGTGTGCATATTCGGTCATAATTCTCGGAATAAAAGGCACTTCTCTGATATACAGCTCATGTGCCATCCGATAAACAAAAATCGCATACAGACCCGGATAAGAAAATATGATCTGCTCCTTGCTTCCGGCCGCAGGGTCTCCGTCATACGCCGCCTGTATATCCGTCAGAAGGATTTTCTGGATCTTGGACAGCTGTTTCAGGAATTCAACGGTTATGGTTTCTGCCTGATCCGCTGTTTCCGAACTCTGCTGGTTATTCTGATATGCGAGAGCCAGCTCAATCTGCGTGGAAAGCTGGTCAAAGACATTGGTCAGCCTCTGCCCTATGAAATACGGAGCCAAGGTGCAGTCCAGCCTATCCGTTCCAAAATACCCGGGAAACATAATCGTTCGGAGCTCTTTTATTAATTGAATAATGATGCTTCTATCGGGCAGTCTCATAGAATCCTTTGCTAAAAATAATTCTTCTGTTAAATAATTTGTGGTAATATCTTCCACTATATCCTGAACATTTTGCTTAAATTGATCTTTCAATTTTATAACATCCTCTCTTAAAAAAATGCATAGTCTAAACTTTATTATACTACAGTGTATTCCCAAGAGTCCAGTTTTTTACTTAAAAAAGTGGCTTTACCGCTTATCCTTTTATATAAAAAGCCATCGGAGAATATCTGATTCGATATGCCCCGACGGCTTTTGACCTGTTTTATGTCGTGTTTATGCTGATTCTTCCCCGGCTCTTATTCGGTTACCAGGGAAAGATCTACCGGAATGGATTTATCCACTTTTTCTCCGGCGATCACCTTCATGGCTGCATCTACACCGGCAGCTCCGATTTCTTTCGGCAGCTGCTGCACAGTAGCCGCCATTTCACCGGCTTTAACGGCTTTTACCGCATCGTCCGTAGCATCGAATCCAACCACCATGATGTCTCTCTTGGACGCTTTGATTGCTTCCAATGCTCCCAGTGCCATTTCATCATTATGAGCGAATACTGCATTAATTTCCGGCTGTGCCTGTAAAATGTTTTCCATTACGGACAGACCTTCTGCTCTGTTAAAATTAGCCGTCTGCTTTGCAACTACTTCAATATCACTTTTAGCAATGGCTTCATTGAAGCCTTTGCCCCTGTCAATCGCTGCAGAAGCACCCGGAACACCTTCCAATTCTACGACTTTGCCTTTTCCGCCGAGCTTATCGATAATAAATTCTCCGGCAAGCTTACCGCCGGCCACGTTATCGGAAGCGATATGGCAGACAACGTCTCCCGTATTGGCTGATCTGTCCAGCGTGATGACCGGAATGCCGGCATCATTAGCTGCAGTTACAGCACTTCCTACTGCTTCTGAATCCGTAGGATTGATCAAGATCAGGTCTACGCCCTTTGTGATTAAGTCTTCCATGTTTGAAAGCTCTGTTGCGGAGTCATCCTGTGAATCCAGAACAATCAATTCAGCTCCCAGTTCATCTGCTTTTGCCTGTGCACCATCTCTAAGGTCTACAAAGAAAGGATTGTTCAGGGTGGATACAATCAGCCCAATTGTTGCTTTTGTATCTTCCTTGTCATCTGAGGCTGCATCTTTGCTGCCGCATCCGAACATTCCCAGTGCCAAAACAAGCACCAGCAAAACCACTAAAATCTTTTTCATGTTTCATCCTCCTAAATTAACAATTAACACAATATATATTTAATCGCCCATCGATTAAATAACAACAAAACAGTTATCTGGCAGCTTTTTGTTTTCTGTCCAGCAGAACAGCAAACAGAATGACCGCGCCCTTTGCCACATTCTGATAGTAGGAAGGAACCTGCAATAAATTCAAGGCATTATTCAAAATACCGATAATCAATGCACCTATAGCCGTGCCCCCAATAGAGCCTATGCCGCCCGACATACTGGTTCCGCCGAGAACGACAGCAGCAATGGCATCCAGTTCATATCCGGACCCGGCATTCGGCTGAGCTGAACCCAGTCTGGCTGTTACGATAATTCCGGCCAAAGAAGCCAGAAGCCCGGAGGCTCCATATACAAAGATCTTCACTTTATCCGTTTTAATCCCTGAATAAACCGTTGCCTCTTCATTAGACCCGAGGGCGTAGATATATCTTCCCATTCGCAGATGCTTTAAAATATAGTATGCGGCGATAAATACGATAATCATGATATAAACGGGAACGGGCAGTGCAAAAATGTATCCCGACCCGATCTTCCCGAACAGGAGACTGTCTGCTCCGCCGCCGGTGCCAATAGGCTTTCCCTGTGTATAAACTAATGTACAGCCCCGCAGCAGTGTCATCGTACCCAGGGTCGCGATAAACGGCTGCAGTCTTCCCTTGCTTATCAGCAGGCCATTTACGATGCCTATGGCCAGCCCTAAAAATAACGTAATAAGTATCGTTAAGATCATATCCACACCGGAGGCGATCAAATTGGCGGCAATGGCACCGCAAATCGCCAATACGGAGCCCACGGAAAGATCAATGCCTCCGATCAGAATGGCAAAAGTCATGCCCGTTGCTATAACTGCGTTGATAGAGGTCTGCCTGAGCACAGTAAGAAAATTCCTCCAGGTAAAGAAACTATCGCTTAAAAATGCCATAGCAATACATAAGATCAGCAGTACGATCAACGGCTTATTTTTTTGTACCACATCCTTTATACTTCTGTTAGACGTCCATTTCAATTTTATTACACACCCTTCCCTACAGCCAGACTCATGATACCTTCCTGATCAGCCTGTTCCGTGTCTAAAATACCGCTTATACATCCTTCATGCATCACCAGAACTCTGTCGCTCATCCCCAGTATCTCCGGTATTTCTGAAGAAATCATAATAATGCTTACACCTGCTTTTTTAAATTTATTGATCAAATTATATATTTCTTTCTTAGCCCCTACATCAACGCCCCTTGTGGGTTCATCCAAAATGAGAATGCTGGGCTCCGCAAATAGATTTTTCGCAATGGACACCTTCTGCTGGTTTCCGCCGCTCAAATATTTAACCAGCTGCTTTGTTCCGCTGGTCTTTATGGATAAATTTTTAATATATTCCTGACTGACCTCTTCTTCTTTTGACTTATAAACGTGCCCAAATCTTCCGCATATGCTCTTTAAAGAAGTCAGGGTAATGTTCTCCCCCACGTTCATGCCTAAAACGATTCCGTTGGTTTTCCTGTCCTCGGATACATAAGTAATTCCCGCTTTAATAGCATCTCTGGGGCTGTTTATATGAACCTTTTTCCCGTGGATGAAGATTTCTCCCCGATCCATCTTATAAATTCCGTAAATGGTTCTGGCCAGTTCCGTTCTGCTGGAACCCATCAGGCCCGCGATTCCCAGTGTTTCGCCCTTCCTCAGCGTAAAAGAAGCCTCCTGCACAAAACTGTTGGTCAAATTTTTCACTTCAAAAATCACTTCACCAATCTCAGAATCCGCTTTTGGATACTGCTCTTCCAATCGTCTTCCCACCATCATTTCGATCAGCTTATCTTCAGTGACCTCTGATACCGGAACCTCTCCGATCCGTTCACCATCTCGCAGGACCGTTATGTCATCGCAGATCTTAAAGATTTCTTCCAACCTATGAGAAATGTAGACCATGCTGTGATTCTGCTCTTTGAGCTTTCGGATGACACTGAAAAGCTTTTCTGTCTCCGAAATAGTCAAAGCTCCGGTGGGTTCATCCATAATGATAATTTTTGCATCTAAGGACAAAGCTTTCGCTATTTCCACCAGCTGTTGTTTCCCCACACTGATATTGTTTACAAGCTCTTTTGGATTTTCGGAAAGGCCCAGCATGGAAATCCATTTTTCGGACTCCTTGTACAACCTTTTCCAATCTATTTTACCCAGTTTATTGACCGGTTCCCGGCCTAAAAATATATTTTCACCTATGGATAAATCCCCTATCAGATTTAATTCCTGATGGATGATCGCTATGCCGTTTTCCTGAGATTCCTTTGTGTTTTTAAACTCTGCCGGCTGATCGTTTAAATAGATTTCCCCTGCAGTCTTTTCATACACACCGGTCAGGATTTTCATCAGAGTAGATTTGCCCGCTCCGTTTTCACCCAAAAGTGCCATGATCCGACCCTCATAAATGTTAAAATCCACTTGATTTAACACAGTAACACCGGAGAATTCCTTGGTGATCCCTTTCATGGTCACAATCTTTTTCTGCATTGATATCCTCCTTAGAAAACCACGCCTGAAATCAGAATAATGTTTGCGAAGGACGTAAATTCTCCCGTCCTTATGGCACATTTACAGGTTTCCGTATTCTTTTTGAACTCTTCATGAGGCATATATTCCACCTCAAGCCTGCTCTCTGATTGGCGGAGCAGAGATAAAATCTCATTGTGAAGCTCTCTGCTGGCTGTTTTAATTTCTTCTGCCAAAATAACCTTTTCTACTTTCTGTTCGGACAGAACCGCCCCCAGCACAGACATAAAGGAAGGAATTCCTTCCGATACGGCCAGATCTATGCGCTTTACTCCGTCCGGAACCGGCAGGCCCGCATCGCCTATAAGCAAACGATCCTTGTGCCCAAGCTTTGAAATACAGTACGATATTTCAGAATGCAGTAAGGAAGTTTTTTTCATTTTATTGCACCTCTTTTAAATTATTTCGCCGATCGGCGGACAATCAATTCGGTTGGAAGGAACACGGTGTTTTTTTCAACCAATACGCTGTTATTTTCGTGTTTTATTTTATCCTGCCGAAGCTTTTCTATGTTTTTAATCAATAATTCCGCAGCCTTATAGCCCATTTCATAGTTCGGCTGTTTTATGGTGGTAAGCGGCGGCTCCACCAAGCTGGCCAGATAGATGTCATCAAAACCTACAATACCTATATCTTCGGGTACACGTAGACCGCATTCCTTTAGCTTTCGGATCGCACCGATGGCAATTAAATCGTTTCCGCAGAAAATCGCATCGATGGGCTCTTTCTCATGAAGCAGCTGATCAGCCGCCTCTACACCCCATTGCAGTTTATACTCCCCGACCTTTATGTAATGCTCATTGACAGGAATTTCTCTTTCGGCAAGGGCCTGATTGTACCCCTCCAGTCTTCCCCGGGCAGTAGTGGTCGTAATGGAGCCGGCAATATAGGCTATTTTTCGGTATCCCCTGTCCAGCAGATAAGATGTAGCCATGTAAGCCCCTTCTCTGTTATCCACTACCACTCTGCCTATCACATTTCGGTTTTCATAGTCCCGGTCTATAAGCAGGATGGGAACCTTGCACTTGTCCAGGCTGTCAAAGCCCAGTTGTCTGTCCGAAGAATGCGCAAAAATAATGCCATCCACCATTTTTTCTGTCAATACGTTGATATATTTATCTTCTCTCTTGATTTTGTCATCTGTATTGCAGTATATGACGCTATATCCAAATTCACTGGCTTTATCCTCTACTCCCCTTGCGATCTCAGGGAAGAACGGATTCACAATATCCGGTATGATCAGTCCGATGGTGCGGGTCTGCCGTGTAATGAGGCTTCTCGCCATGGTGTTCGGCGTATAATTATATTTTTGTGCGATAGCATGAATTTTTTTTCTCGTTGCTTCGCTGATTTTTTTATCCTTTTTATTTAGAACCATAGAAACCGTAGCAATGGAAACTTGCGCTTCTTCTGCGATTTCTTTTATTGTAATGCTTTTCTTCATAGCAGTTTCCTTTTCGGTTAAACGTTTAACCCAATTGTTACATACATTTTACTTTAAATAGACTCCAGTGTCAATGGATTAAAGATTTTTGACATCTTCATCCGAGAGATATATAATTTGTATATCTTTTTAGGGTGAGGGTTTAGACAACATGTATAAAAATGAATTTCATATGAAAAAAACAACGATTATCAAGGGCTCTGCCGTTGTGCTGCTCAGTTTACTGCTTTTTTTTCTAATCTATAACAATTATAGTTTATACGATTCTACGATTGCAAAAGTAACAACGGTGCAGAACACCTTTTTAGACAGCAAAAATTCCACAAAAGGAAATACGGAAAACTATTATAAACAGCAGATTCAAGCCATTGTAAAGAACGGTCCCCACAAGGGGCAGCTGGTACATCTCCAAAACACATATGGAGAATCCCTGGTGTACGACAATAAATATTCTTCGGGAACATCTCTTTTTATTGAGAACCTTACCGAAGGTGACAAGGATCTGACCGCCAATATTTCAGGAGTCAAACGGGATTATTATGTAGCGGCAGTGGTTTTGATTCTGGTGGATCTGCTCATTATGGTAGGGGGTCTGCAGGGCTTTTTCACGATTTTGTGCCTTTCCGTAAACATTATTTTATTCTACGCAATGCTCCTTCTGCACTATAACGGACTGAATATTTTACTTCTTTCCTCCATTATGTCCGTACTGTTTTCAAGCATTGTGCTGTTTCTTATCAACGGAAGAAGCCGAACCACCGTTATCGCGCTCTGTGCCACCTTGGCGTCTATATTTTTTGTGACGGCACTGTCGTTTGTGGTCATGCGGTTTACACCGGATATCGACTATGAATTTTTAGAATATTTGATTCATCCCTACGAGCGTTCCGATGCGGACATGCTCTTCCTCTCAGAAATCCTGATGGGCTGTGTGGGGGCCATTATAGATATTTCGGTGACCATTACCTCCTGTGCGTCGGAGCTTTTGAGAAAGGATCCTTTTATAACAAAAAAAGCCCTGATTTCCTCTTGCAGAGAGGTCAGTGAGGATATTACGGGAACGATGATCAACACCGTGTTTTTTACGAATGTATCCTCCTGTATTCCCCTGTTCATTTTATCCATACAGAACGAAATAAAGTTTATGACAGTCATTCGATATAATGTATTTTTTGAAGTTTGCCGGTTCTTGACCGGAAGTATCGGAATTGTCGCCGCTATACCTGTTTCAATTTTGGCGGTTTATCTGGTATACGGGAGGAGAGATTCAACATGCTGATTGTATTAGTTCTTATCCTTATTGTTTTAATGCTTTTGGTGGGAGGTGACAAGACCGCAAAATCTCTGGTCACCTTATCGTTTAACTGTTTCATACTTTTGTGTACGATCTTTGCCATCAATATGGGGCTGAATCCGCTGATATCCACAGTGATCTCCTGTGTTGTCATCAGTCTCATCACCCTTTTTTACCAAAACGATATCAACATCAAAACAAAAGTGGCGTTTATCTCTGTCCTCATTGTGATTGCCATTCTTTTTCTGTTGATATTTAAAATTGTTTCCATGTCCAATATTCAGGGTTTCCCTCAGGATCAGCTTTCCATTCAGGATTCCAACGGCTATTCCCGCAACATCAGCAGAAATATGATGTATATTCAGATCTCCGTTATTCTGATGGTCTTTATCGGTGCGATCATTGATACGGCCCTTGCCGTGGCTTCCGCCCTTTATGAAATCCATCTGAACAATCCGGATCTGTCAAAGGAAAAGATTTTTGAATCCGGTATTCATATCGGAAGAGATATATTGAGTTCTACCGTTCATACGCTGTTCTTCATATACATTGCCGAGTACCTGACCTTATTCATACAATTTGTAGACGACTCTACCTTTGTACAAATGATAAATTCCAAGGAGTTCTGTCAGGAATTTATATCGATTGCACTGAGCGGTGTAGGCTGTGTTCTGATTATTCCTATTACTGCTTTTCTGGGTTCATGGTTCTATAAAAGGCATAAAATTGCGCCGGTTGAATCAGAACTTAATAATTAATAACCCCCTTATCGGCGAGGGGTACTCCTCCTACACTCCCTTTTTATCCAATGGAAACGATTTTCCTATTGAATAAAAAAGCGGTCAGTTTCTAAACTTAATAAGTTCAGGAACTGACCGCTTTAAAATGGTTCTTCTTAAAATTGTGAATACACATATACCGGTGCCGTAGATAAATTGGCATTGATCAGATATAAGTAGATCACCATCAACAGCAGATAAAAAGTGACCACCCAGCCGGCTGTCCTACATTTCCGGCTGCTTTTTATTTTCATCATAAAAGTTGTAAAGTGCTTCATTGACCGTAACCCATCCCTTTCCTCCAAGGTGTATGCCATCCTCGAAAAAATACTTTGTAAATTCTTCATTTGACAAATCTATCAGCTGAACCCCATATTCCTTTGTGAGGGCTCTTATATTCTCATAATATTTTGTTCTGGTGTCAGCGGGAAATCCTGTATAATCGTAATAATATCCATTGACAGGGAGAGCCACGACCAAAGGTTCTATGTGAAGCTGCCTGCAAATATCCAAGAAGCATTTGAAATCATCGTATTCGGGAGAAACAGTATAGCAGTTTCTTACCTTTCTCTTCTCCGGGACAGCTCTGCCGTGCAGCTTATACTCTGCCCTTGTAAATCCTTTAGGGCTCATATAGAACGGATTTTGATTTTCCTTTTCTCCTTGTGCTTCTGCCCGGTTCATATAGGCACTCCAGTCAATCTCTTTATCTTCATTTCCTTTATTTTGATCGGATTCCAAATGAAAGAGCTTCGCCTGCAGGATTACGCTCTGCCGGTCTTTTTCCCTCAAATAATTTTCATAGACGCGGTAGCTCACCCCATCCATTAAGGAATTCTTATCCTCCGTGAGAACCCGGTCATATATATGAACCCGTTTCAGTGTAGCTGGATCCACTTGAAGCAGGTGGTTTGTTCTGTTTTCAATGTATCGCTTCGTTTCCGGTGACAGATTACCGTTTTGGAGCATTTCAATGTAACTGCCTTCGGAGAATCGGGAGGCAAAAGCCGTGTCTATCACTCCTTCTTTTCTGAACCAGGAAGGGGACAGCAGTAGTACGACCTTCTTGGTCTCCACGCTGTCCCCAACGGCCGCCAGAGTAATAGCATGTTCTAAACACTGATAATATCCTGCTCCGATCAGCATGGGATTAAACTCAAAATCCCTGAACATCGCCTTAGGATGATAGATGGTTTTTTGTCCGTGTTCAAACTCCGAAGACCCGAAAACCACTATGGAATGCTTATTTAAATTGGCTCGGATGGCCTCCGGCGAATTAAATTTTGCTTTATTGGGCCATGTGCTGAAGGCATTGTTATCCAGTGCTATTGCCTGAACGCTGTATATATGCAATCCATACACAGTAAAGGAAAACAGCAGAAGTGCCATCACAAAAGCTTTTATCTTGCTCACGTTCCTATCCTCTTGCCTGAATGATCCCAATGATTTTCGCCGGTGTGCTCAAGTCTTCTCTCTGAAATTCAGAAGGGGACAGCACAATGCCAAATTCCTCCTCTACCAGAGCCAGCAGCTCTGCAAACCCTAAAGAATCCAGCAAGTCTGTCTTCAATAAATCGATCTCCAGATTTTCTTTTACGATATCATCCTCACATATTTCTGCTAACATATTCAAAATTTTTTCTTTCATTTTAGTGTCCCCCTACATTTAATAGTTCCAATAATCTCCCTGAGAAGATCAAAAATCCAAACATCACAAGCTGCAGCGTTACAAACCAAGACGCCAACTTGTAAGCCCTTTTATCTTTATTTTTCTTATAGAATGATGATTTTTTCTGATAGATCTCCGTCAATGCCAGCAGCATTCCGTGATAAAGACCGTACAGCAGGTAAGACGGCGTAAGCCCATGCCACATACCCATAATGAACATGTTTACCATAAAGCCTGCGGACGCTCTTTGCAGTCTGGTATGAAACCATTTTTTCTTTACACATTTCATGATAAAACGGGAAAAGATAAAATCTCTGAACCAATAGGATAATGTGATATGCCAGCGATCCCAAAAATCTCTCATATCCTTTGCCGCAAAGGGCTTTCTAAAATTATCCGGCGTCCGTATGCCCAAAATATAGCTGGTTCCCACAGCCATTAAACTGTATCCCGCAAAATCAAAGAACAGGTAAAAGCCATACAAATAGGCGTACCCGATTGCGCAGTACCACTGACTCCCATCAAAGAAACCCATCCATTTATAAAATTGTACGGCCAGTATCAATTTGTAGATCAGACCAAGTAAAATTTTATAAATACCGGTTCCGGCCATTTCCAAATATTCTTCCCGGCCATAGACCTTGACCCAGTCCTCGTGAAATCGCCTGCTCCTGTCGATAGGCCCGCAGCTCAACGCCGGGAAAAACAGGATAAACCCCGAATATTCCAAGACAGGCACCTCCGTAATAATGCCGTCATACATCTCTATGATCATTTGCACCGTTCGGAAGGTCAAATAGGAAATGCCCAAGATCCCCATGATATTCCAATCAAAAATTGGAGAACATTTATTTAAAACAAGCGGCAATATACTCAGCAGTACGGCACCGTAATAAAGCTTTTCATTACGCCCGTATCGTATTCTTATGCGTTGGTATCCTTTTATAAGGGCTAATTCAGCTAAAAAGAATCCGATAAAGCATAAAAATTGCTGAATGTCGTCTGCTAAGACCATACAAATAAAGCCTATGGATATACCTAAGGTATAAAATCTTAGGGGTTTTTGCAGAACGCCAAGAGCGATTGCCGGAAGCAGGGCAAAGATCAGGCAGATATAGAACAGATAGCCTCCATACAGCGTCACTTTGCCAACCTCCCCAAGAGCTTCCTGTCTATCTTACCATTACCGGTAAGAGGAAATTCTTCTACAAAAATAAACTTTTTAGGAATCATATAATCCGGAAGAAATTCTTTCAGTTTTTTCTTTAAAATGAGAGCCGTATCAAACGGTTCCGTTATTTTTCCTCGGTATATCACATAAGCAGATAAGCTCTTTGTTTTTCCTTCTTTTACGTTGGGCAGGACCACCGCTTTATCAATCTCTTTTAGCTTTAGAAGATTCTTTTCAATATCTTCCACCTCGATCCGATAGCCGTGCAGCTTGATCTGTAAGTCCAGCCTGCCGCAATAATAGAGCATTCCGTCCCTTAGATATCCCTCATCTCCCGTATGGTATCCCCTTACCTTCTGCCCGTTTCTTTCAGCTTCAAAAAAGAACTTCTGATTCAGCTCCGGTGATTTGTAATATCCGGAGCTTACCGTATTTCCAAGAATAATAATTTCACCCTTTTCTCCATCTTTCAGCAGCCCCCCCTCTTCATCTCTGATCTCGATAAAAGTTCCGGGTTTTACTCTTCCCACAGGAAGGGAACGGTCCGCCGCCTGATCCTTCTGGGTGATGACGGTGCCGGTAACTGCAACCGTTGACTCCGTCGGCCCATATGTATTGATGATCTGAGCACGAGGGAACCTCTCCCTAAGCTTTGCGGCCGCAGCTTTCGTTAAGGTTTCTCCGCAAAATAAAAAAAGTTCCAGTTCGGGCATCAGATGTTCGCCGAACTGTTTGTCAGACAGGCAGATTTCCGCAAAGGAAGGCGTAGAGACCCATATGCTCACCTGCGAACTTCCTAACGCTTGCATTAGCCTTTTATAGTCCTGCTGCACCTCTCTGGACAAGGCCCACAGGGTTCCTCCGCCGGCCAGACAGGTATATACATCCATGACGGATAGATCAAAGGAAAAGGGAGCCTGATTCAGAAAACGCTTTCCAGTCTTCTCCCTCTGCTCACTGCCAAGCGTAACAGACCATTCCAGATAGTGGTTCAAACAATCCGCCGTAATCTGTACCCCTTTCGGCTCGCCCGTACTGCCGGAAGTAAAAATAATATAAAAGACTTGTTGATCCTTCACCCATTTTTCCGGTGAAATGCTCTCCGACTGCAACGCAATAATCCTCTTGATTTCCTCTTTTTTAATGACCTGTTGGAAATCCCCGTTCAGCTCTTCCGTAGCCAGTATCACAGGAGCACCAATCCGGTTCAGTATCTGCCGTGTACGCAGCTCCGGAACTGATACATCGATCGGGCAGTAAGCCCTGCCTGATTTTACACAAGCCAGCATACAGACAAGCATATACACCGATTTATGTCCGTAGACAACGATCGGATCCCTGTTCTCCCCGCAAGTCTGATCTAAATAAGCTGCCAGATAATCGGAGAACAGATCGAGCTGCTGATACGTGATTTCTTCCCCGTCTGAAATCATGGCCTTTGCAAGAGGTTTTGTGCATGCGTACTGTTTTACCTGTTCAAGTATATTCATTTTGTCATTTTCCCCCTCTTAAAACTCTTTCCCAGTATTTTTTATTCTTTTTATTACTATAACGCTCAATTCTTAAGCCAATATTTATCAATTCTTACGTTTATCTTAATTTTATCTAAAGCTGTCGTAAGTTTTTAGATAGAAGACTGTCCAATACAACGAAAACCCCTTTTATTAGATTTCTTATCTAACAAAAGGGGTTTCTGTCAACCGCATCATTCGGTCTTCTTCTCAAGGCCTAAAAATTTCTGCTGTTATCCTCTATTTCAATTTCCCTTCTAAAACAGCAATCGTTTCTTCTGTGCTCAATACATTGCAATATAAATTATTCATAATTTTAAGCTCCGCATCGTGAAGCTCCATGCAAGAGGCGGCACAGGCATCTTCCACACAGATGACCTTAAATCCGTCATCGGCAAGGCCTCTTACCGTTCCTGCGACGCACTGATCCGTAACAATACCGGTCACTACTACGGTATCAATTCCCATATTCCGAATCAGTCTGGAATAGTTTGTCCCGGCTACCACGCTGTCTGTAGTTTTATTTACTACGATTTCGCTTGGCAGCGGTTTCAATTCATTAATCATGTCGGCTTCTTCCGTGTTCACATAGAGAAAAATTCCATTCCAGCCGTCGGTTTTCTGTACGGGTGTGCGATCCTCTCCGTCCGGTCTCAGGCAGGCAATACGCCCAAAGGTAACGGCCAGCTCCTTCGATCTGAAATATTCCAATAATTTAACATTGTTGGGAATAACTATGTCATCCAGTCGGTCATGGAACGGCAGCCATCTTTCCCATTCACCCATTTCTTTAAAGGTAATGGATTCGCCGATTTCCCTTGAAACAAATTCTTTCTGCATATCTACGATCAAGAGAGCCGTTTTTTTAGGATCAACTACGAGATCCGGCCATTCCGTCATGGTTTCATAATAATAAGATACATATTTAGGATTAGGTTTCATTTTTGTCCTCCTTATTTTGTTCCTTTTTCAATTTATTTTATTGGTTTATTCTTCATAGATTTTAGGCTTGATTTTAAAGCCTTTTGTTGAAACCGCGGCAAATATCAATCCAATTAGCAGCCAGCTGAATCCTACGATAAAGGATAGCTTGGACAGGTGCAGCCACAAATAGAAACAGATGATGAAGCCCAGTGCAGGTAAAATCAAATACTTGACCACATTTCTTTCTTTCTGACGGAAGAAGAAATAAACGATTACAGACAGATTGACGCACATAAAGCCAAACAATCCGCCGAAATTCATCAATTCACACACCAAGGTCAGATTTAAAAGCAGAGAGCCTGCGATACCGATCACACACATGATAAGAATATTTAATACAGGGGTCTGGAATTTTGGATGCAAATAGGTGAAGAACTTCTTTGGAAGGACTTCATCCCGTCCCATTCCGTACATCAGTCTCGCTGCGCTGGACTGTCCTGCGATCCCGGCTGTAAAGGTAGATAAAATAACTGCAAAGGTATAAAGTCCGGACATGACCGTCCCCCCTGCCAGCTGAGCCACTTCAAACAAGGCTGTATCCGCACTGCCAAAGGTTGTATAATCCGGCCATACCAGCTGAGCTACATAGGCCTGTACCACAAATATAAGTCCTCCCGCAACGCAGGCAATAATTGCAGCCCGCCCGATATCCTTTTTCGGGTGTACGGCTTCTTCCGCCATGGTGGTAATGGAATCAAATCCAAGAAAAGAAAAGCAGGCTAAAGCACTGCCGGCAACCAGTACATTCACATTGGTCACACCCGGATTAAAAAAAGGTCTGGAGGAAATCAGGGTTCCCTCTCCTGCACCGCCGAGAACCGCTTTTGCGCATACGACGATGAACATCATGACGATCGCGCCCATTACAGCTACCAGTACCAAATTGGTCTTGGCTGCCATCTGCACGCCCACGCAGTTCACAACAGTTACGACCCCCGCTATGATCAGCACCCATACGAAATAAGGGACCTCCGGTACTGCCGCATTGGCATAGAGGGCTCCCGTAATAAACACAATTAACGGTACGAGTACATAATCCAGATAAATTGCCCACCCCGCAAAGAATCCCAGATGATGGTTAATACCCTTTTGGGTATAAGAATAAGTGGATCCGGCCACAGGAAAAGCTCCGGCCATTCTGCCATAACTGGCGGCGGTAAAAAGCATGGCGACCATGGCTATCAAATAGGACATCGCCAGCGTACCTCCGGTCGTTGCGGATGCACTCCCATAAATATAGGCCGGTGCAATCGGCGTCATAAATGCAATTCCATAAATAGCCAGGTCTTTCAGTTTAAGCACCCGTTTAAGGTGCTGACCGGAATCTGCATTCGTTATCTGCTCACTCATGAAAATTCTCCTTTCTTCATAAAAAAATAAAAATAATAGTGAAAAAATTTACACCATAGTAAATAGCAAGATTGATGCCATATTCACTTCTCTTCATTTTTCTTACTTGAAAGGAGTTCAGCCCGCCTAAACCGCTACCTTTTTATACCCAACTGCTACCTTTACGTATCAGTTGCATCTCATATCTGTTCTGTCTCCTGCTTGACAGCTGTCCTGTCTATCTCTAGATGCTTCATCTTGGCTTGCAGATTTTTTCTCGCGATTTCCAGCTCCTTCGCCGTTGCCGTTATGTTTCCGTTATTCTTTATCAGCGTTTCCGTAATAAACTGTTTTTCAAACTGCTCTCTTGCCATGCGAAGGTTCGTATTTTTTAAAGATCCGTTTTCCTCTTCGTCCGTGCGAATCGGCTGTCTGATTTCTTTGGGAAGCATTGCTTCCTGAATATCCGCTCCACTGGAAAATACAATTAATCTTTCAGCCATATTTTTCAGCTCCCTCACGTTTCCCCGCCATGAATACGACAGCAGCACCCGCTTTGCCTGCCCGGTTATTTTGACCCGGCTCTTGCTCATTTCATTGGCATAATAATCCAGATAGTATTCCATCAGAGGGATAATATCGTCCTTCCTTTCCCTTAATGGCGTTGTTACCAACGGTACTACATTGATTCTAAAATACAGATCCTCCCGGAAATGTCCCTTCTCAATCTCTTTCCGCAGGTCTTTATTCGTAGCACAAATCAGCCTGAAATCAACCTTTATCGTTTTCGTTCCGCCGACCCGCTCAATTTCCTTTTCTTGCAGTACACGCAAAAGCTTGCTCTGAAGCGGATAAGGCATGTCCCCGATCTCATCCAGAAACAGGGTTCCTCCGGTGGCCATTTCAAAACGTCCTTTTTTAGTGGCTATCGCGCCCGTAAAAGCACCCTTTTCGTGACCAAATAATTCACTTTCCAATATATTTTTGGCCAAGGCCGAGCAATTCACCTTGATTAAAGGACCATCCCTGCGCTCACTGTTATAATGCAGTAAATTCGCAACAATCTCTTTTCCTGTACCGCTTTCTCCGGTAATAAGTACGCTTGAATTAGTGGGTGCGATCTGGCTTATCTGATCTTTCAAGGAGTTCATGGCCTCCGAGCTGCCCACCACCTCCATATTTCGGGTCATATCGTTCAGCTGGGTGCGGAGCTTGACGTTTTCGTCATTCAGCTTCAAAAACTCTTCTGCCTTTTTGATGTTTAAAATCAGCTGATCGATTTCAAAGGGCTTTATCATATAGGTATACGCACCGTTTTCCATAGATTCTACAGCCCCGGCAATGGAGCCCTCTCCTGTCAGCATCATGACCAGCTGTTCTGAATTTTTTTCCTTTATTTTTTTTAAAAGATCCACCCCATTCATTTCCGGCATCACCACATCCAGAATGACAATGTTAAAATTCTCCTTATCCAACAGCTCCATGGCTTCCCGTATGTTCGTCTTCGCCTGAACATAATATCCATTGCTTGCAATAATCCTTGAATAAATATTTAAAAAGCTTTTATCGTCGTCTATCATTAATATTTTATACATATAAATCCCTTTATCCTTCTTTTACCTCTAAAGGCTTTGCCGGTAGAATAATTTCTACTTCCACACCGTCCAGCTTATTTTTCACCTTTATGCTCCCCTTATTCCTCATGATTTCTTTATAGACCAGCCACAGTCCAAGCCCGGTTCCTTTTTCCTTTGTGGTAAAAAAAGGTTCAAATATTTTACCAAGATTCTCTTCCGGAATCCGGTCTCCCGTGTTCTTAAAACAAAGGCACGTCCTGTTGTCTCCGATATAGTACGCTGTAATGGTCAGGTTTCCGCCTTCTTCCATGGCTTCCATAGCGTTCGTGATGATGTTCAGGAAAATATTTTTAAAAGAGTCTCCGTTGCCAAAAATCGTAACGGGATCTTCCTCTATATTTATATCGACGTTAATTCCTTTTCTTACGCACTCCTGCCTTACCAGCATATAGATCTGATCGATCAGCTTTCTGCTGTTGTGCACCTGGCTTTCTCCCCAGGAGGATTTAGAAAACTCCAGCATATTATATACAATTCTTTCGGCTCTGGTAATATTGGCATCGATTTCACAGATCACTTCTGCCTGCTCTTCTCCCTTTATGCCGTTTTTCAATAAAAAAGAAGCACCCTTTATCACAGAAAGCGGCGTCTTTAATTCATGGGTAACGCCGGCTACCATCTGTCCGATTACCGCCATTTTTTCCGTCTGGAAAAGTTCTTTCTCCATAATTTTTTCATTGGTCACACTTTTTTCAAACACCACGACTGCTTTCAGCTGATCCCACTCATCCAGGACAGGATAGCTGGCTACCTGAAAAATATCTCGGTTACATACCACTTCCGCCTTATGTTGATAAAGATGCTCTATGGTTTCCGCTACCGGACAATTTTTACAAGGCACTTCCAGACCTCTGACCGACTTATAGCAAGGCTCGTTCCCCGGTTGTTCCACCCTTTCCTTGTTAATTTTCTTAATCTGATAGTCCCGATCCAGAATCATCATGGTATCATCTATACTATTAAAAACAGATTCCAATTGATTTTTACTGTAAATCAATTCCCCCGTATATTCGCTGATTTTTTCACTCATATGGTTAAAGGCTTCGGCAAGCATACCGATTTCATCTTCCGTGTTTACAGGCAGCGGAACCAGATTTCCTTCATCCATTTTTTTAACATCCTCCGTCAGCTGTAAGATAGGCGCACTAATGCGCCTGGATAAAACGGACCCAAGGACGATCATCAGCAGAAACAGAATCAATATGGCGGCCCATACACCGATGGTCAAATATTCTCTGCCCACGGAATATTCCTCCTTGTCGATCTCAATACCGATGATCCAGTCTATCGTATCCAGCTTTTCAAAGACAACAGCCTTTTTCCTTCCATCCTCCGTAAAGTTTATCAGTCCGGAAGGGTTTTTCTGCATTTCTTTCAAAATATGAGTCCTTACAGGACTTTTCTTATAGTTCTCCGCATACTTTGTCTGAAAGGTCGCTCCCATTTTGCCTTTAATGTCCTGCATGTCCGGATGATAAATAACACCGCCGTTTTCGTCTATAACAAAAGCAAATCCGCTGTCTCCTATGCGAAAATCCACAATAGACTGAACCAGCTTATTGAGGATAACATCGGCACATACCACTCCGCCTGTTGTCCCGTCATTTTTATAATACGACTGGGAACAGGTTACGATCCATCCATTTCCGCCGTAATCATAATAGGGCTTTGTCCAACCCGCACCGGAGCCTTTCGGTTTTTGATTTGCAATGGTGTAGAACGGATCAATCCGCTGGTCGTGATCCGGTGCAAAAATAGCGTTATCCAGATAGGGGTAGACCCGCATGAACCCCCTGCTTGTAACGATATACACATAAGCCAATTCTTCATTATTATTCACCATGCTCTTCATAGCCGGCACAACGGCTTCCGTCTGCATAATTTCTCTGGCAATATCCCGATCCAACGCTATGTTGTTTGGAAGATACGTACTCGTTTTCTTTCCCGGTGCCTCAAGAACATTTTTTTCATTTCTTTTATAGTCTTTGGAGAGCTTGGACGGATCTACCTCATACGCTTCTGTGGACTGCGCCCACTGAGCGAGATTATACACATCTCCCTCCACTTTTTGCAGATCTTTTTTCATCGTCTGCACCTTCTCAGAAATGACCATATTCAAACTGTCTTCCAGCCTTTCTCCCTCAAAAGACTGTACGGTATGAATCAGAATAGCCGTAAAAATAGCAAAAGGTATGATACTAATAATCAATACGGTTAAAATTGTTCTTTTTACAAAGGAATTTTTCATGTGCTTGTCCATTCTCTGTTTCTATGATTATCTCAGTGTAATAGTGATTGCAGCTTTCTCAGCTGTCGGTTCAATTTATTTAGATCATCAATTCTTCTCGCCACGGTAATCGTATTTTTTTCTCGATATAAAAGAATCAGATTTAATGTATGATCCAATTCATCGCAAAGCTGTTTTGTCCGGCTTAAAAATTTATTTTTTAAATTTTCTATACTGTCCTGCGAATTGTCAAATCTATAATTCTCTGTTATATTCAGTTCTGTCAATTCATAATGATATTCCATTCCAAACAGCTCCGAAACAGAGGCGGACAGCTCCTTTCGCATCTGGTTCAATTCCAGCTCCAGACGATTGGAGATTTCAAAATATTTATCGTTATTCTCCTCCTGATCCAGCTCCGCCGCAATTTTTTGACTTTTGCATTTCAGCTCCGACAGGAATTGTTTCATTTGTTCAAAGCAGCTGTCCAGCCTTCCGATAGGCATCTTTAATGCGTTCCAATAGAGATCCAGCCTCGACATAGCGGATTGCAGGATATCTTTCAGCTTCATCTCCACGGAATCCTCCAAAATTTCTTTTACGGACGTTTTGCAATCCGTTTGAATCCTGCTTTTCAACTCCTCCAATCCATTTCCGTATTTGGCGCTTACCGGAAAGAGCTGGATGTTTTCCACCTCCATTAAGCTGCAAAGCAGCTTACGGCAATACTCCAGATATGCCGTAAGTTCTTCCGCTTCTACATAATCGATTTTATTTACCGCAAAATAAAATTTAGCCGCGTACTCCTTGGCATTACTCAGGAAATCAATTTCGATCTGATTGATCGGGCTGTCCACCGAAAGCATGAAAATCACGGCATCGCTTTCCTTTACAAAGGCGTAGGCTGCATCCGAATTGTGCTTATGCGCCGAGCCTACTCCCGGTGTATCCACAAAGGTCAGACCGTTTTTCAAAAAAGAGACCGGCGTATGCAAGGTCACAGAGGACACACAAAGCTTGTTTCCCGGATTTTCCTGCTCATTGATATATTCCGAAAGTTCTTCAAACCCAATAGGCTTCACTACACCATTGTCAAAATGTACAGCCGCCGACCGGTCTCCGTACTGTATTCTGGTCACCACAGAGGTAACGGGAATAATTCCCACAGGTAAGAGCTTTTCTTCTAAAATTGCGTTTACAAGGGTGCTCTTTCCTCTTTTGAACTGACCTATTACGGAAACAGTTATGTCCTGCGATTCCAGCTTATGGCGAAGTCCCTTTACCCGCAGCCGTTCTTCCCGGCATATTTCGGAGGTGCTCAATAATTCTTCCGCCTGCTTTGCTATATCGATAATTGAATTGCTCATATTTTTAATCTCCCATATCATACTTATTTTCATTTGTTATTGTACCACAAATCCCCCTCGGATGCATCTCTGCTGCCACATGGGGCAGATTCTCATCTAAGGGGGATCTTTTTTTACCTTTTTGTATCTTTTATTTTGGCCTTTTCAATAATTTCATATGTTTTTTCAAGACCTTCAATCGCAATATCCAAATCTTCAATGGATGCGTCTTTTATCAGATCTGTCAGAAAGGATCTTCTGATCTCCATCAGGTCATATCTCTCAGAGAAATCAGAGGACAGGAACAGCTTCACGCTCCTGCGGTCTTCTGAAGGGATTTCCCGCACCACATCTCCCTGACATACCAGACGATCCACTATGCCGGATACGGTGCTCTTGGACAAGCGCAATTTTTCACTTAATTCTTGAAGGCTGATTCCCGGATCTTGCTCAAGAATCAAAACCAAAAACAACTGTGGACCGGTAAACCCATACTGCTTTGCCTTTTCAAAAGAATAGTCATTCAGCTCCTTTTTAGCGGTCTTCAAAAGCCGAACCATCTTTTCCCCATAATTGAACCTTACCTTCTCTGAGTTTTTGCTTGTTTCCATGATGCCCTCCTGACACCTACGCTTTATAGATCTCTTTCTGTTTTCTGGCCTTCATCATAAAAGCCAGAAAGATCGTTATTAATATGGCTATTACTGTAAATGCAATCGTATAGTTAACAGCATCCAAATACGCCTGTTTTTGCAATAAGCCTGCAATAGACGACATGGCCGATGCCTGAGCATCCGCACTGGACATTCCCGATGTCATGTAAAGTCCCTGCATTTGTTTTATTGTATCAGCAACAGCTTGATTTGACAAGGTCATATCCTCTGATAACCTGGCATAGTTATTATTTGTTGCTGTGGTCATAAGGGTTGCCACAATCGTTACACTGATGGAACTGAATATGTTCTTGACCGTATTGGTAAGAGCAGAAGCCCTGCCCGTCAAATGCAGCGGAACAGCATTCATGCCCACCGTATTGATCGGCATCATGGCCAGTCCCAATCCGAAGCCTCGAATAAAGGAAACGAGCATGATGGTGGAATTGGCCGTATCCGCACTTAAATAAGTCAGGTGATACGATCCCCACAATAGTATGAACAATCCCGGTATGGATACGACCTTTGCCCCGAACTTATCAAACAAAGCTCCGCTTATAGGCATTGTTATGGCTGCCGAAAGAGCTGACGGTAGCATGATAAGACCGCTCTGCATGGCTGACAGGCCCTTTGCATTTTGCAGATATAACGGAAGAATATAACTTCCCCCCATTAAAGCCAGTACCAGAACACAGCTGATGATCTGGCTCAGGGCATAATCGTACAGCTTAAAAATTCTTAAATCCAGCAGCGGATTGGTATGGGTCAGTTCATTCACCACAAATAAAATCAAGCTAAAGATACCAATCGTCAGCAAAATCGGATAATGGGCCTCCTGCCAATTAATGGTGGACCATTTTCCAAGCACATATAACGTGCATACAATACCCATTACCGAAGTAACAAATCCTATCATATCAAAATTTCCCTCAAAAGGCTTTTTCTCTGTCTCTTTCAGCAGAAAGGCTGCAAAAATAACACCAAAAATCCCAATGGGAACATTAATATAAAAAAGAAGCCGCCAGTCCAAGTGGGAAAGGATGTATCCGCCCAAGGTAGGCCCCAAAGCCGGAGCCGCCAAAGCCGCTACTCCCCATAGCCCCAGTGCTCTTCCCCGTTCCTCAACGGGGAAAATAGCATAAACGATAGACATGCCCACCGGACTCATCAATCCGCCGCCTATGGCCTGCACCACACGGAACATGACCATTGCACTAAGGCTCCAGGACATGCCGGACAGGGCTGAGCCCAGCGTAAACATAGAAAGAGCAATCATATACAGCTTCTTGATTCCAATGGTATCGCTTAAGAATCCGGTCAGGGGAACCACAGCTCCCATAGCCAGCGTATATGCCGTAACCACCCAGGTGATCCCGGATAAGGTCACACCAAAGACGGACATCATTTTAGGCAGAGCCAGATTAATCAGGCTGCTGCTCAAAACACTCATGAACGTTCCGATCAAGACGACAAACAATGCCAGCCATTTATAAGCATTATCATGTTTTTTCACTTAAAACCACCTCTTATCGGATATGAATCTTCACTGTGGCATTGGTTCCAAGCAAAAGTCCGTCATGATTCTGATTTTTTTCAAATACGATTTTTACCGGCACTCGCTGCACCACCTTTGTAAAGGTTCCGCTCGTAGCCCCGGATAGCAGAGAAAAGGCAGAATTAGAAGCCTTTCCAATGGATGCAACTCTTCCGTACATTTTCTGTCCGCTGAATTCGTCCACTGTTATTTCAACCTTTTGACCGATTTTCAGTTCTGCCAGATTGGTCTCTTCAATATTGGCACTTATATACAATTTATCCGGATCGACCATCATAATGAGCGTTTGGCCGGTAGATACCAGTTCTCCCGGAGTTACCTGCTTTTTCAGTACAAATCCGGAGATAGGGGATCGGATAACAGATTGCTCTAAATTGGCATCTGCCAAACTTCCCATTTCCTGTCTGCCTATGATCTGATCTTTCTCCAGACTCTGACCTTCCTCTACATCAAGATCCAAAAGCTTCCCTGTCATCTGCGGGGAAACTTTGACGATATCTCCTGCTACCTTGGCATCTTCAGTCGCCACAAAAAAATTACCCTGATACCAATAATACGCTCCTATTATTCCAAGGACCACCAGCATCACGGCAAGAACAGACAGCATTAATACTTTTCTTTTTGATTCCATATCTTCCTCACCAGCCTTATTTCTTTAATGCAATTTCAGCAAACATACCCACCTTCACCGCAGGATCGTTTTCCAGCATGTTCACCTTCACAAGAATATTTTTATTTTGTGAATCCACGACAGGATCCACCAGTGATATCTGCCCATCAAACAATTTGTCCTGAAGCTCGGAAATTTTGATGGTCACCTTCTGTCCCTGTTTGACAGAATCGGAAAGCCGTGCCGGCAGGTATGCACTGATATATGTTTGATCCGGATTGACGATGCTCATCAGAGGAGCGCCTGCCACGGCCATCTCACCTTCATTTACGTTTTTCGACGCAACGATTCCTGAAACAGGAGCCACAATGACTCCGTTCGAAGAGTTGGCATTGATGATCTCTAAGCCGGCTTGTGCCTGCCTTACCTGTGCCGAAGCTGTATTGAGCTGTTTTTCCGCACTTTCCAGAGCTTCCTTGGCCACCGCTCCGGATTGATACAGCTGGAGTGTTCTGTCATAATTGCTCTGGGCATTGGTTAAATTCACGTTGGCTATATCTATAGTAGACTGCGCCTGATTGGCCTGTGCCGGAATTTCTTTCATATCAATTCTGCCAAGGACATCCCCTTTATGTACGGCATCCCCCACATCCACATTGAGCTCTGCAATTTTTCCCGGCGTTTTTACCGACACGTCCGCACTTTCTATGGCTTCCACCTTTCCCGCCATAATAAACGAAAGTTCATCGGGCTGCTGTTGACTGTAAACATCCTGATTTGCCTCAGATGATTTTGTTCCCATTGCCTTTACCCCTATTACTACTAGAAGGATTATTAAAATAATACCAATGATAATCATCAAAGTTTTTTTGTTTATCTTTTCCATATTGTCACCTTTCTTTAGCTGTGTTTAGTTCGCATGCGAACTGTTCTTATCAATACTAAAACACTTTATAAAAAAAGTCAATAAATTTGTTTCATTTTGCCAAAAAATTTAAAAGACCGTAAAAATACAACTTTGTACTTTTACGGTCTCATTAAACTTTAAATGATAAAGACTGTTATTCTATTTCGGCAAAACGTTTCAGCATGGCAGCTACTTCTCCCCGGGTCGCCGGGCTCTGAGGGGCGAGGATCGTCCCCGTGCCGGTTCCTGTCAGGATGCCCGCACTGCACGCCCAGTCCACACCATCTCTCAACTGCGGGGAGACAGCAAAGACATCCGCATAATGATATACGTCCGCATATTTGCCCTTTGTAACGTCCATTCCCTTATATTTTGCATATTTCCACAGCATATCCGCAAGCTGCTCACGGGTCACCGAATCGTTGCCCGCAAACTTCTTTTCCCAATTTTCTGAAGCAATGCCATTTTCCAGTGCCCATTCCACTGCCGGCTTATACCAGCTGCTTCCCACATCTTCCGGAACCGAAACATTTCCTTTTACCTCCGGCGCTCCCGCCATCTTATAAAGGGTATAGACCATCATGGCACGCGTCATCGGAGCCTTCGGCTGAAACAGGCTGCCGCCCGTTCCATTCATCATGCCCTTTTCGTACGCATACATAACATAATCGAAGTACCAGGCCGATACCGGAACATCTGCAAATAGAGATTCCGCCTTATCCGCCTCCATGCTTCGGGTATCCGTAAAGAAGTTCGGCAGCATATTGGTGGCAAATTGTACGGTTCCCGTATTTTTATCATACACGCACGGCAGTTTCTGCAGCTTCCCGGAAGCATCCAGATAATACAGGTTGAGCGAGTATGTCAGCTGCCCTTCAGTAGGTGCATATGGCATGTTGACAGTCAGGGAATCTTTGAACCCTTTTAAGGTAATATCACTTAGCTTCACGCCGATGTCAAATCGAATTTCATAGGTTCGGAAGAATGGTGCCGAGTAATGGTTCAGATTGATCTTTCCAATGATACCGCACTCCCCGCCTAAGCCTTTTAAATACCGGCAGTCGGTCAGGTTATTCACGATGTCGTTTACCGTCACATTATATTCAGAGGTTTTCAGCATGTTTTCCAAATCCGCATTGACCGTTTTTACCTGTTCATCGCTCTGATAAAAATTGCTGGCAGACCAGCCCTTGGAAGTCAGATAATCGTTAAATAACGTCTTTCCTCCCCCTCTGATATAGCTTATATCCTTTTCATAGGAGAAAATCAATCCTTTCAGGAATGCAATATCGGCTTTATCGCTGCTGTTATCTCTGCTGTGTAAATACAAATATCGTGAAATCCCGTTGCATAAGGATAATCCAATAGAATTTCCCACGGTTCCCCAGCTGCTGTAAGCCAGCAGCATGCTCATTTCACACTCCCGAATCATCCGGTACTCCAAATTGCCCCCATATGCGGAAGGGGCTGAGTTAATAACGATGGTGGGCGTTCCCTTCGCAATATTCTGATTAATGTAATCGATCATCTGGCTGATATACTTTGAATTCAGGATTGCCGTGGAGGGAGAAGTCAATACGACGATTTCCATATCGGCTTTATCTTTATCCACCAATTTGACCCCGATACTTTGCAGGTGCTTTTCCACATTTTCTTTGACCGTTTCCATATCGTACACAGAACCGGAGCCTGAGCTTTCCGTGTTGCCGAAATACACGGCGGATGCCTTGACATCGTTCCCATAATAGTCGATCATCAGATTCAGTACGGCCATCATGCCCAGCTCATCCGCACCGGAGTAGATCAATCCCCTATCGCCCAATTTCTTTCCTATAAAGTTGACTTCATTGGTCTGAATGGTATTCTGTGGGTTGGAGTCATCAATCCCGATAAAATATTTCATTTTTCCGGCCGAATCCATGGAAAGAATATAATCAATCATGCTTAATTTCCTCTCCCGGGTCTTTAAGGACTGACTTACTTCCTTGGAATATTGGGAACTCACCGGAATTTTCTTTCCCTGCTCATCCCGCGTATAATCTGAAATAATATTTTTTACGGTAAGATTCTTCTGATTCAATACAGATCTGGGTGTTAAATTATACTGTCTCAGATAGTTATACGTTTCAAGAGTCGCTCCCTGATATCCCACCGTGCAGGATGCCAGCCGGGTGACCGTATCGACGATATAGATATGATTGTTCTGGGAAAGCTCCACCAGCTTGTCAATCATTTGATATTCGTCAAAATATTTGCTGCTGTACAAGGTACGGGAATTTACCAGACCGCCGGAAAGCAGCTGATCTAAAGAAATCACAAAGTAATCGGTTTTTTTATCCATCTCTTCCAGCCATTCCATCAGCTTCTTACTGTCTCCATACGGGGTTCCGTTGGAATTCAGCGGCTGCCCGTCTAATCTGGTGGCATATAAATCTTCCTCCGGCATCATGACCTGAAACCCCGCAGATTCTGCCTCGTAGATCACCCGGTCTACATTGACCGGTCTGTTATCCAGCGGTATGTATGCCAAAATCGGTTCTTTTTCCAAAGGCTGTGCTTCATTCTGGGGAGAGGCGTCGGTATCAGCCCACGCGGTCACCGCCTCCCCCGGTATCATGGTCAGTATCATTGCTATGCAGAGCAGTAAGCTCACAGTCTTTTTTTTCATCTTCTCCATCCCTTCTGTCTAAGCTGTTTATTTACGTATTTCCAGCAATTTTTGTTTCAGTTCTCCCTCCATGCGGAGCAGCTCCGTCTCTGCCTGAGCCCGTTTCCGCCTGCCTTCCTCCTGAATTCTGGTTACTTCCTCCAAGGTAGAAATCAAGCTTTGGTTTGTATTCGCCAGTGTTTCTATATCAACGATTCCACGTTCTGATTCCTTTGCCGCATCAATAGAAGCCATTTTCAAGGTTTCTGCATTCTTTCGCAACAGATCATTTGTCATATCTGTCACCTTACGCTGTGCTTCTGCTGCCTGTTTTGAATTAGCAATTCCCAGCGCAAGAACCATCTGGCTTTTCCAGAGAGGAATCGTATTGACCAGCGTAGATTGAATTTTATCTGACATTAACGTGTCATTATTCTGCACAAGGCGGATCTGCGGTGCCATCTGAATCGAAATCATCCTCGTCAATTCCAGATCGTGAAGCTTTTTTTCAAAACGGCTGCATAAAGCTGATAAGTCGTTAACAGCTTGCGCATCCTCCGGCAGTCCACTGATTTTTGCCCGTTCTTCCAAGACCGGAAGCTCTGTATTCCGTACCTCATCCAATTTTCTCTTCCCTGCCAGAATATACATGGACAGTTCTTTAAAATATACTTTGTTCATATTATACATTTTATCTAACATGGCTACATCCTTTAATAATTGGATTTGATGGTTTTCCAATACGGTACAGATCTTAGTCACATGAATCTCAGCCTTGTCATATTTTGTTTTCATATTTGCAATTTTATTGAATGTGCGTTTAAAAATTCCCAAAAATCCTTTGCTATCTTCTGCTTCAAAATTTTTTAGTTCCATTACAACATTTGAGAGGATTCCGCCAATTTCCCCCAAGTCTTTTGTTCGTACATTATCCAATGCGGATTCCGAAAAATCTGCAATTTTCTTTTGTGCGCCGGAGCCATATTGTATAATCATGTTGGAATTGCTAAGTTCTATTTTTGACGCAAACTCCTCAATGATTTTCTCTTCCTCTTCGGTCAGCGGTATTTCCTGCACCCGGGCAGATTTCTGCACCATATCATCATTTAGATGCATACTCGATGAACCGGACTGTGCAGCTTCTTCCTCTGCAAACGGTTCAAAGGTCAAAGTCGGTGCCGGCATTTCTGTTTCTTTTATCTGTTCACTCATCTTTTATTTTCTTCCTCCCCTTGTCTTATTCCTCTTGATTTCTTGTATGACCTTGCATAAAATCGTCTTCAGTCAGCCCTTCCTGTGCCAATATGGTCTCTAATGCGGAAATATCCGAAGAAACGTCTAAAATATCAGTCTGCATTAACCTTTTTAATAAATTTTGATACGCCAGATTAATCGTATCAAGTGTATCCTTGATTTCTTTCTTCGTATCTGCAATCTCCCCTGCAGGGAACGCATGTTGATCGAACTGCTGATATGCCTTAACTAATTTCAATGTAATGGGCATATAATAACACATAAATTTACGAATTTCTGAAAGTTTTTCCGGATGCTCTTCCACATAATCAAATATTTTCGTTGTCACTCTTTCCAAAAGATCCAGCTTTTCTGAAATTTCAGCTTCCGGTAAAGCATCATTGGCCGCTTTTATAGTACAAATATAGCTTTTTCCTTCTTCTATTGTGTCTTTTAATACGGCTCCGTCCTGCCGTCCTGCCCACTTTTCCTGTTCTCTTTTTTCTTCTTTCTGCCGTTCCTTTGCATTTTCCACAGTAGCCAAATATTGCATATAAGTCTTATAGTCTGTTATCAGACAGGTTTCTTGTTCATCCAAATACCCTTCCGTGAATAGCCCGGCTTTGACCATTTTCCGAAGGTCTTTGATAATAAACTTGTTTTCTTTTCCCGTTGCAACTGCCAATTCCTGTATCATACAAAAAGTACGTCCATTCAGCACCTTTTGATAACGTTGAAATCGTTTTGCCCGCTTTCTCAGGGTAAGCCCTGAAATAATCATAGTCAGAAAAGCGAAAAAAAGTATGCCAAATACTTCCGTGACCACCGATAATGCCGGAATATTCCCCACAGTAAGTTCCGTCACCATTCCAGTCAAGACGGTCAGCCCGGAAATAGTGGATCCAATGGTACCGAAAGTCAGCAGCAGAATGCCTGCAATCGAACCTACTCCTTTTTGCTTCTTAGGATAGGCACTTATATTCTGCGCCCCAAAGGGATCGTAATCTCCGGAAGCATTTTTCTGAACATTCTCCTGATACTCCTTCGACAAATGCGGGAATCCATCATTGCCTGGAGGATTTTGAAAGAATGGGTATCCTCCCATTCCCGGCACGTGATTCATCGTGCGGTTTATGGTATTTCTTAAGTCATAAAAATCCTGATTGTTCAATACTTTTCTAATCGTTTTACTTATTTCTTCCCCAAAATCTATAAAATTGTCATTTCGCATAATCTCTTCCACTCCATAATCCTCAGTTTCAATGAACGCTCCCTTGCGGCAACGCCGCCTAATCGTTGCGTTCATTATACCACACAAGCTGCGTCGAAGTGTGATGCAATGAACGCTTCCCTGCGGCAACGCCGGCTCCAATTATTGCGTTCATTATACCATGCAAGCTGCAAATTTACACGGGTTTTATAGTTCTGCGCCTATCACATGAAAAGATCAACGCTTTTATCT
This sequence comes from Aminipila luticellarii, assembly GCF_004103735.1. Lineage (NCBI taxonomy): Bacteria > Bacillati > Bacillota > Clostridia > Peptostreptococcales > Anaerovoracaceae > Aminipila > Aminipila luticellarii. Next base: position 1,999,979 of record NZ_CP035281.1, read on the forward strand.
GCTCAGGCAAATCCCTGCGCCCATCCGCATTTTCGTTCCCTGCTCTCTCCGATAGGAGCAGAACATTTCCGGTCGGCAACACGTGCAATATCCGCTGACTTGAATTTCCCTGACCCCGGCCTCTAAAAGCTGTCTTTCGTTGATCCCTTTTAAATCAATATAATATTTTGATCCTTTTTTTTCTGCAAAAGCATCTGCCCATTTCCAGTTTTCTAAAAACAGGTCATAGACTTCTTCTCCCGTTTCAAAACAGCATTTACTGATACCCGGACTGATAAAGGCCGCTATATCCTCCGGCTTGCTTCCATATTCCGATTCCATCTGTTTTACGGCTTTTACAACAATGCCTCCCACGGTCCCCCTCCACCCCGCATGTACCAATCCAATTGCTTTTTTCTTTTTGTCATAAAAAAATACGGCAAGACAATCTGCATGAACGGTGGTCAGCAAAATATCCGGATTATTGGTAATAATCCCATCTGTTTTCGCGGCTCTGACAGGCTCCCTGCTTTCCGCTGATTCCCTTATAACTTCGATATGGGTCTGGTGCACCTGTTCCGGCCATACCAGCCTGCAATTCTGTAAAGATAATTCCTCTAAAACTTTTTTGTTATAATATGGGCTTTGAAGGCTTGCTCCCGCCTTAGTGGAGAAAAAAGCCCTTACCCCCTCTTTCTCTTCAAATATTGGTAAATATAATGTGCTCAAAAAATCACCCCTTCTTTTATTTTATCACATCATACGTTGATACTGCTTGTATGTTACAATAAATTGAGGTGGATTACAATGCCTATCTGCATTCCTGCCCAATGGGGCTTCATAAATTTTCCATTAGCTTATTGGTCGGTATCCTATTAAAATAATACTATATTCGAATCCGTCAACGAACTTGGTAGGCATAAGGAGGAAAATTATGAACCAGCTTAAAAAAAATCGTTTAAAGCAGTGGATCACGTGTCTAATTTTCGTTATTGCTTTACTTTTTATCGATACCTTAACAGCCACTCCATCTGACCAGCTTTCCAGTTTAAAGGGAGACCAATCATCCCGCTCCGAAGAGGTCAGGGAGACTCCAAAGAAGCCTCAAAAAAACATTTCAGCTGACAAATTTTTACCCGAGGTTTCTTCTCAGCCGATTACAAATCTGCAAGAAGCCACCCTGTATGCGCGAACGGACAAGGAGCAGCAAGGGGTATCCAGAGGATTAGCTTCAAGAAATACAGGAATTGAAGCTCGAACAAAAATTAAAAAAGCAGAAGACGTATCTCCTGCTAAAACGGAATCAAACGAAACGATGCCGGTCATTTCTTCGGGCATTTCCGCTCAAACAGCCCTTTCAGCGAACCTGCCGGCTGATTCAGCCCAAACAGCTCCAAGTACAGCTTCGGAATCAGAAAACCCAGCCGGCAAAGAAGCCGATCTGCTGGCAAGACTGATTACAGCAGAAGCACAAGGAGAGCCCTACCAAGCCAAGGTAGCCGTAGGAGCTGTGGTCATAAACAGAGTACAGAGCGGCTTATGGGCAAACAGCATCCGGGAGGTAATCTACCAGAATATCAATGGATCTTATCAATTTACTCCTGTAGTAAACGGATGGATTGACCGCCCCGCTGAGCCGGAATCCATTCAGGCAGCAAAAGAGGCTATAGCGGGAGCCGATCCCACCAAGGGGGCGCAGTTCTATTATGATGACTCCGCCACCAATGCGTGGATCCTATCCAAAACTGTTGCCGTTCAAATCGGCCATATGATCTATGCGTATTAAGCTTATGCGTATCGAATAATCTGCTACGGAAGCAAAGGCCCTCTCATTTCTTACTAATGAGAGGGCCTTTGACTGCCGCCTATCAATAGACCGGAGCCATTATATTTGACAGCTCGCCTCTAAGCCCAGTAAAGCCCCAAATCTTTGGCATGCTGTTATAAAGCAGATAAGTGCCAGCAGCTCCGAAAGCTCACTGTCTGTAAATGTTTCCTTAAGCGGCCTGAATTCATCCGGGCTGATATGGGTTTTTTGGCCGGACAGATTTGCCGCATAAGCGGCTAATTGTGTCTGCAAATCCGTTATGCTTTCCGACGGTGCTCCCTTTGCCTTGCAATATTCACAGCCGTTATTAAAGGCCAGAGTGCGCCGCACCTCCTCTTTTAATTCTGCTGAAAAGGTCTCACTGGAAAAAATACAGTCTTCCAGGGATACCCACTTATCCAATATGTCCTTATTATGTCCTAATAGTTGCTGAAACGGTGTCAGCCCATTCTGTGAAAAAGAAATACCTGCCATAAATCGTCCTCCTTCAATCATTTGTTTTGTTGACAGATTTATTATATCAAGTATATAATGAAAATTGTATTTCGTATAAAACAATATTATTATGTTTTATGTTTCTATTGATATATATTTTTAAGAAAGGCATTTCAAATGAAAGTTGATGAAATTGATGTGCGGATTTTGAAAGAATTACAGACAGACAGCCGAATCTCCATAAGAGAACTATCAAAGCGAGTAAATCTTTCCCCGCCTTCCGTTACCGAAAGGGTGAGAAGGCTTGAGGACAACCACATTATTGAAGGATATACCATCCTTTTAAACAAAAAGGAGCTTGGCTTCGTCATTGATTGTATCGTCGAAGTCACCATGAAGGATGGGCAGCATGAGAGATTTAAAAATTTTATTAAGAATTATAAGCACAGTGAATGGTGCTATAGGATTGCAGGAGCTGCGTGCTTTATAGTCAAATTGTCCGTTGCTTCGTTAGGGGATATTGAGCAGTTCATAAATGCCATATCCCCCTACGCCTTAACGGAGACCTCCATCGTTTTTTCAAAAGTGGAGGTCAATAATGCAATAGACAAGTTCTTATAACGATCTGAGATACGAATGCTACCCGCTGATTTCTTCTAAGGACTTTCCCATGGTCTCCTTTCCGAAAATACCTGCCACGACGGCTACGGCAGCAAATACTCCGGTGAGTAAAATAAAAATATAGGTATATCCCCTTTCGTTTCCATAAGTATCATATATCACCGGTACGATAAGCGGAGCGATAAACGCACCGATTCGTCCAAACGCCGCCGCCCATCCGGCACCGCTGGCTCTGGCCGCGGTCGGATAAACCTCCGGTGTATAGGTATATACACATCCCCAAGCTCCCAAGCTAAAGAAATAGAGCATACAGCCGTAGATCAGAACAAGAGCGGCGGAGTCTGCATGTCCGAAAAGCCACGCCGCTAAGGCGGTTCCCGCAAAGTAAATCGTCAGTACCTTTTTTCGTCCGATCTTTTCCACAAAATATGCCGCGCTGAAATACCCTGGCAGCTGAGCCAAACACATGATCAGGGTAAATTCAAAGCTCTTGACCAGCTCAAACCCCTGTGCCATCAACAGAGACGGAGTCCACAGTACAAAACCATAATACCCGAAATTTATACCGATCCAAATCGTCCAGAGCACCACCGTGGTCTTTATATATTTTTTTGACCACAGCTCTCCCAAAGACGGGCTTTTTTTCAGCTGCCGTTCCTGTAAGGCTTCGCCGTCCCGGTGAGATTTCCATGTCTGCTCGGATAGTCCTTCACACTCTGCCTGTTCCGATAAAGCTTCTCTGCCGGCCTGTTTTTCCATGATTCGAACTAAATGCTCTGCTTCTTCATATCGGCCTGCTTCTTCCAGATATCTGGGGGATTCCGGCACCGCTTTTCTTAAATAAGCCGCAAACAAGGCCGGTACAGCTCCTGCCCAAAACGCTATGCGCCAGCCATAGACCGGTATCAGCAGGTACGCGACCAATGCTGCCAGAATCCACCCCCAAGCCCAAAAGCTTTCCAGAATAATAACATTACGCCCGCGGATTTTCTTTGGTGAATACTCACTGACTAAGGTAGATGCCGCAGGTAATTCGCCTCCCAATCCAAATCCTGTGCAGAATCTCAGGACCAGCAGCATGGGATAGTTTACGGCAAATCCGGCTAATCCGCTTGCCACACCATATAGGACCAGTGTGTACATGACAATATTTTTTCTGCCCCACTTATCCGCAGCCATACCCGATAATGCCGCTCCTAAAATCATGCCCAGCATTCCTGAGCTTCCCAATAATCCGATCTGACCGGTGCTCAGATTCCAATCTGTTCCGATAGCCGCCATGACCCCTGATACCATTCCCTGATCCATGGCATCAAACATCCAGCCAAGCCCGGTTAAAAACAAAATTTTTTTCAGCATAGGGGTTGACGGCAGCCTGTCAATCCGATTGGTAAGCTTTGCAATCTGTTCCATAAAAATCGCTCCTTTTTATCAATGTAAATTTACATAAATATATATGTGTCTTGTCATATTGGACAGTTTATCACAGGACTGCAAAACAATCAAGAAAATATTTACAGGCAATAAAAAAAACTGCCGGCAAGTAACCCGCCGACAGAAAGAGTTTTTATTTTTTAGTGGTCTATCCTTTATGAATTAAATCGCTGCCGTAATGGGAATCAAAAAAAGTCTTGGAGTACTTTTCCAGCTTCCATTCCGGTACACGGCAATCCGTACAGGGCTTTTCCGCCCACTTATTCCGAAGCCACCTTGCGGCTCTGGAATTTCTCGAATTGTAGACTTGAAAGGTCTTGCCGCAGTGGGTGGTAATCGTCGCATATTCTCCGTGCAGCTCTATATTTTTAATGCCATGAAGCACGCCGTTTCTGGAGGGCCACAGTTTCATTTTATTCAGCAGAACAAACAGTTCGATGTTTTTTCTATAATATCTCTTCTTACTATCTGACATCCTATACAGCCTTCCTTTCCGCCTGTCACCGAGCATCCGATAAGAGCGCCATTTCTTCTTTATAATGGCGAGGTGTCCGGGAGTCTCACCCGGCTTCATGGATTTAGAGTCCATGTGATCCATACGATCCACACCCCATGTATGAAATGGCAGCTTTTTATGATACTCCGCCATATTGCGGCAATATTCCCTGCGCAATAAAAATTTACGGTTTAATCGGCTAAGATCTGTCCCAGCATAACAGCTGTGCCGATTTCCAGATTGTCATGAATGGATCGTTCCTCAAAGCAGGTCTTTGCTTCCTCATCCATGGAATACGGCACACCGGGGCTGGCATATAAAAGATCTGCGTGAAGAAATTCTTTTTTCAGCCATTCGCCTTCGTTTGTAAAGTCTAATATATAGGGATAATTCTTGATCTGATTTCTTTCTGTCAGTACCGGATAAGGTAACCCCTTTATTGCGGTATCATCCTTGTCAAATATATCAAAATCAATCTTTTCTTTTGCCAGAATCTTTTCTGCTTCCCTGCCTACGATGCCATATCCAATCAGAAGAATTTTTTCCTGATGAATATCTTTTCCATGCTTGTTCATTAAGGCCTGAAGCCCTTGGATAAACCCCAAAGCGGTAGCATAATTGTTATCCGATACCTTCCCGCTTTTTATATTCAGTGCCAGATACCGGACATCATCTGCAAAGAACAATAGGTCACAGCCTCTTTCGCTGGCTTCATAAATCCCGTCAATATCCGTATGCTCCATTACCAAGGCTTCAAACCCCATGGATTCAAGAATGGCTGCCACAGATTCACTGAAAGAGCCGATGATCCCTTCTCCCTGCGTGATGGGAATCACGGCAATCTTATTCACTGCTTTGGCCTGTTCAAAGGCTTCGTCTTTCATATGAAAGGTCGTTTTGATCAGCTCCGCCAGATTCATATCCGTTCTGGCTTTCAGCTGCCTGTTGTATTCATCCATGCCTTCCAGCATATATTCAATCCACTCTGTCTTTAATCTGGTCATTTCATTACCTCTTCCAACATCTTTATACCTGCTTGCTCTCCACATTTTTGTATAAGGCTGTCCAGTGCATTTTATATATTTAACGGCTGTCCGTCTATAAAGGAGATACTTTTCCCGTAACGCTTAATCGTTTTGCTCCCGGAAAGAGCCATGGTCAGCCGCTCTATGCCAAAACCAATGCCTACCCAAGTGTCGAATACGCCCCACTGGCTGTCTAAAAAATGCGGTCCATAGGAACCGGAGGCTACTTCCAATCCATTGATTTCAATATCCACCGTACTGCCGTATACCACAGATTCTTCCACCACCAAACGATATTCCTCTTTTGGAACACCAAGCTGCGCCATCGCCGCATGAGCCAGCCTTTTCAATTCCTCAAGCTGCTGCCCGTCCTCCACATAAGCCAGTTCCACACAGTTGAGCATGGTAAACTCATTCATGTGCTGAGCCCCCTGAGATTCCTTGCGAAAGCATGATCCGATTTCAAAAATTTTTACCGGTTCATTGGTCATCCGTTTTAGTTCTCTCATGACCACATAAAGATTCGGTGCCAGCATAGGTCTCAGGCATTTTTTGCTGTCCAGCCAGAAAACCTGATCGTTTAATTTATGGCCTTCGTCAATGGTCATCTGAGCCAGCATTTTTTTGGTTATGATAGTGGGAGTCTCCACCTTGGTAAAGCCTTCGCCCGTAAGCCACTGTTCCAGCTTTCTTCCGGTCTCTACGGTTCCGGTCACATGTTTTTCATGGAGAAGCGTTCGAATCTTCGCCCGGCTCTCCTTCACCATAGATGTTTCCATTTCCCTGAAAGAACGGTCTCTGTCCTCGATGGTCTCAAATTCCAGTTCCATCCTCTCTGTCGTTCCGTTCAATTCCCCAATTCTTTCCCGCTGTGTAACCGTGAACTTTTCCATTGGTATGCCCTCTTTCTGCAATCAATATCTCTATAGACGTATTGTATCACATTCCATCCTTTTATTTTAATACTATTATTTGCTTTTATGGTAACTGTTTTAGCCGAGCGGCCACGGATGCCCGTTTTTCTTCCAGCTGCTCCGGGTCGGAGGCACTGTTGACAAAAATCCCTTTGAATTGACTGCACCCTTCCGCATAATCTGAGAGAATCACATCCGATCCAAAGGCGCCTTCCATAAGGTGCAAGGGTTCTGCACTGCTCATCATATGCTCCCCTTCCTGAAGGATTTCTCCCTGCTCTAATTTATAGTGTTCATATGCACAATACCTTCCGTCATCACGCTTTTCCCGGCAGAAACTGCCATACAGCACCATATCTGCCAGTTCGGAAAGCAGATTTACGCCGGAGGAATAGTAAACGGCCACAGGGGTCTGACTGGGAATCCTCGCATCGATTTCCAACACCTTGAGCTGACCCTCGTGCAGGATTACCTCCACATCCATGATCCCGTTCAGATGAATCAGCTTGGCAAGGGTGATACCAAGCCTTGAAAATTCCTCTTTCTGAACCTCCGTCAATTCCGGACAAGGTGCTGTCACCTTACAGCAGTCGTAAACAGAATCCATATGAATCTGCGTTACTGTGTACGTTCTGTATTCCTTCTCATTTCCAATTACTTCTATGGAATAAGACGGCCCTTCCAGATATTCCTCTGCAATCCAGTTTTCTCTGTCCGCCCGGTTCCTTAAAAATGCCTCTGCCTGCTGTTCCGTTTCCGCCAGCAGCACGCCGACGGAACCGCTTTCGCCGGAAGGCTTTATTATGTAGGGTGCTTTTCCCTGAGGATAATAAAGAGGAGCCGGTATGTGGTTCCGGTGAAAAAGCTTATCGGATTTGATCTTTGAGGACGTAATCTCATACGCATTAAAATCAAAGGCGAGCTTTAGATTCTCTTCTTCACAGATTTCTCTTACCGCTTTTAAAACCAGATCGTTCTCATTGGCCGGCAATACAAAATCAGCCTCTTTCATGGCATCGATGACCTTCTGCTCCTTTTGAACAATGTCGCCGCATACGAACCGATCACATATACCGGAAGCGGGAGCACTGGAGTTCCGGTCGATTAAAATGCTCTGTATGCCGGCAAGCTTGGCCAAATATACGGCCTCTGTCCCTTGCAGTTTTCCGCCTATTATTGCTATTTTCATCTCATTTCCTCACGGATAAACCTTTTATATTCCTCTTTTGAAGCAATGCGCAGCCCCATTTCAGACAAAATATTTCTGGCTTCTTCTACGGTTCTTCCGCCTTCATCCACATCCATGGTATTTTGAGCCACGCCCATGAATCCCGACCGGGGCGGTATGATAGAGGTAATCAAATTCGCTCCTGCCCGAATCCGATCTTTTAGTCCGCCGATTCCATCCACATCCAGAGACGCGGGAATCAGTGCGTGAGGATACAAAATTCGCATTAAAGCTATAATTTTCAATTCTTCCGTTCGATCAGGAGTCTGACAGCTTTCCATAGGACTTCCCTCCTGCGGGACAAAGCTCATCACACGAACCTGTTTTGCCCCCATCTGTCCCATGGTCAGCAAAGAATCGGCAATGTCCTGACTGCTTTCACCGATACCGGCCAGCAGTCCTTCTTCTATGTACATGCCTCTTTCCTTTGCATACAGCTTGGCATTCATCCGTTCATCATAGTCCTGGCCCACCCTCAGCTTCTTAAAAAGCTCTCTGTTGTGGGTTTCCTGATATAAGGCATACCAATCGGCTCCGGCCTCCGCCAGCTTATCTATGATGTGCTTTTCTACCACTCCGGGAGAAATCATGACCGGCGTATCGTATTCCTTTTTAATCGTTCTGATGATGTCAGCCACGGTGTTAAATTCTTCCCGGCGGTATTCCGGATCCTCTCCCATAGTCAAGTCGATGAGATTTACCCCGGAATCAATCAACTCCTTAGAGGTGGCAAGAATTTCTTCAGGGGTCTTTCGATACCGTTCAATGTTGTTGGATTTTCTGTAATAGCAGAAATTGCAGTTGTTTTTACAGAAGGTGGTAAAATACACAAAGCCATAGGCAAAAATCTTATCGCCCTGCACATCCTCCCGGATTGTACGTGCCGTATCAAAGAGAATATCCAGCTCCTCCGGATCCTCCTCGCTTAGCATCTGTACCAGTTCCGCTTTTGTAAAATTTCTTTTTCTTAAATCTAGCATGTTCCCCTCCTACTACCATATCTTATCGATTATAGTATCTCCTTTAAAACATCATGGCGGCCATATACTCCTCCTGAAAATCCTCCCTTGCAGCCAATTCTATATGCTCAATGTTTCCGGCGGCCCGCTCAGAGGCGGCCAGACAAGCTGCCGACAATAACATCATGGATGCCCCAATTCCCGCCGAGTTTCCCAGAGACACAATTTTATCCTCCTCTATGGGAGGAAGGAGCCCTACATGTATGGCACTGGTGTTTCGGATGTAACTGCCAAAGGCACCGGCAATGCTTATTCGCTCTAAATCATCAGCAGATATGCCCGCTTCCTTCATTAGAATGGAGATGCCCGCAGAAATAGCCGCCTTAGCCAGCTGAACCTCCCGCACGTCTTTTTGAGAAAGAACCACATCACTTTTTCCGTCGGGGCTGAAATAGAGTACAAATTCACTGCCCTTTTCACTCGGCCTTACACGTTCTGCCAGTTTTTCACAAACGCCTTTTTTCGCCAGCTTCTCTCCGGAAAGCAGTCTGCCGGATTTATCTACGATTCCAAACCGGAGCATTTCTCCAAGCGCATCGATGATACCGGAACCGCAGATTCCGATAGGCTTTCCACCTCCAATCACAGCGATCTGAACCTCCTCCTCTGAAAGCTCCACCCGCTCTATGGCTCCGCCGGCCGCTCTCATTCCCTGTTTCACAGAGCTTCCTTCAAAGGCCGGTCCGGCGGCTGTAGAACACGCTACCGCCCTACCCTTTCCGGTCAGCACGATTTCTCCATTGGTTCCGATATCGATAAAAAGGTGGCCCTTATTACAGTCCATCAGATCCGTTGTTATAATCCCCGCCGTAATATCCGAGCCTACATGCCCTGCTATATTGGCCGCCAAATACACTACCGCATTTTTGTTTGCTTTAAGTCCCAATTCCTCTGCTTTTATTTGAACGCTTCCGGTAAAGACCGGTGCGAAAGGAGACGCCGCCAACTGAGACGGATCCACCCCAAGGAACAGGTGGCTCATGGTCGTATTGCCTACGACCACATATTGATAGATATGCTCCGGATCAATTTCGGCTTCTTTTTGGAATTTCTCCACTGCTTTATTGATATACTGAAGGATTGCCTGATGGAGGGTCTCCAAATTTTCCACTTGTTCCATTGCATACGTTATTCTGGAAATAACATCTGCTCCATAGGCGCCCTGTGGATTTGTACCGGATTCTGCCTGAACCAGTTCACCCGTTTCCAGATTCCAAAGCAGGACAACCACCGTAGTTGTTCCAATATCTACCGCGACTCCGTAATTTTCCTTCGCCTTATCGCCTGCCTCTATATATAGGACCCGGTTGTTTCGGATGGTCAGTGTCACGTCCCTGCTCTCTTTCAGTACCTTTGGCATATGGCGCAATACAGAACCGCTAAAGGTCAATTCCTCTTTGTCCAATACCTCTCTGATCCGTACCTCATCGCTCCTCTGATCCAAAAGGGAAGCCTTAGGAACGGATAGAAAGATCTTTTTTACAGCAGCGTTCCGCACAAATCCCTCCGGCAGACATATCAGTCTCTTTTTTCTTGCCGCAGTGGTCTCTGAATCAGGGATTTCAACGACCATTCCATCGGAAACAGGCTGGCAGCAGGCCAGCCGAACCCCCTGCTCTATTTCCTGTTCAGAAAGCTTGCGGTGAGGATCCCGGCAGACCTCTTTATTCCCGGACAGGACTTTGACTTTACATTTTCCGCAGGTTCCCATTCCCGCACAATTTCCGTCTATACTGGCACCGGCTTTTATAGCAGCTTGAAGGATTGTTTCCCCTTCCTCCGCTTCGCCTGTCAAAGCCTGAGGTAAAAAAGTTATTTTCATTCCTGCACCTCTTCCATTCTTGCCCGGATTTTACAGAAACGGCATCCCGACGGATTTCCCAAACATCTCATGCATTCCGGCTCCGTCTTAATGTCCGGGTCGTTCAATACAAAAAAAAGTCCTGAACAAGTCTTCTGCGGTATCAGCAATCCGCTGTCTTTCACGGATACGCCTATCTCTTCTCCATTCAGTATTTGAAAAAATTTTTTAGACTCCATAATGGGCATGCCGAAGTATCCCGGTCCAAATTCTTCGGACAGATAAACAGGCTTTTCGCCTTTCAGCCTGTTCTTCATATCCTCTTCAATCTTTCCCTTTAATATCTCAATACCGGCATCTACATAATTTGTGCCCCAGATATCCGCATACAGAAAATCCATGATATTATCCTCACTGGAAAAATAGCATTCCCCGGCTGTCAGCATGTAGAAATAGATTCCTTTTACCGCATTCTCCGGTATCTGCTCAAAATAATTGCAGCAGATTTCCGCATCTCCTGCCCTTATCCTTCCGTCTTTAAAAATCTCCGAATCATAAAAAGAAACCAGTGCCTGAATGCGAATCCCGCCGATCCCGTCTTCCCTTACCTTTTGACCTCTTTTCATCATTCTCTGATGCTTCTCCCGGTTGAGGTCAAAACCGCAGGTTTTTATGAACCGCTGTTCTGCCAGCGGATATACGATTTCCTCGTCCAGTTGTATTTTCTGATTTTTCATACGCTCCTCTTGCAAAATAAGGTGATAAACCTTCCGGCCTACCACCTTACCACTACATTTCTATTTCTTTATTTTTTCCATTTTTCCTCGATCAGTTTAGCGGCGACCTTCACCGCCTCCACCGCATCTTCACTGTATCCGTCCGCTCCGATTTTTTTTGCCCACCTCGGTGTGCAGGGTGCTCCCCCCACCATGGTCCGGAAATTTTTCTTTTCTCCGGTTTCAACTAAAAGCTTTTCCAGTTTCTTTTGTTCAATCATGGTAGAAGTAAGCAGCGCACTTGTTCCGATAATGTCCACTCTTCTTTTCTTAGCCTCTTCCAATATGCTTTCTACCGGAACCTCACAGCCCAGATCGATGACTTCAAAGCCGGCGGTTCTTAAGGTGGAAGCAACAATGCCTTTTCCGATGTCGTGGATATCACCGGCCACAGTTGCAAGCAATATGGTGCCCTTTGCCGAAAAGGAACAAGCCTCTCTCCCATCCGAATTTAGTATGCCTAAAATCCTGTTGGTCACGTTCTTCATTACTTCAGCGGCATAAATCAACTCAGGAAGGGATAAAAGTCCCCGGTCAAAACGATCGCCAATTTCCTGATTTCCTGCACCAAATCCCAGCAGCAGGAGATCCAACAGATCCAGTTTCTGATTTTCAGCTTCAAGAATCAAATGAAATGCTTCTTCCTCATCAGCATCTACAATGGCTTCTTTTGCTTTATCTAACAATTCCTGCTTTTCCAAATCCATGCCTCCTAAAATCCTTGACAGCCAGCAATGGTAAAATAACTATTTGTTTCTTTCATACCCAAATATTTTACCATAGTTTTCAGAATTTTGCCATAAGTAATCTTTATTTTAGGGGTCTGGTCTGTATATCTTTTTTATCCGTAAACCCATTTAAATGGATCGGTGAAATAAACTACTCCTTGCAGCTTATTTCAATCCGGCTCTCTCTTTAAACCGTTCTACGGAATTGATCTTAATTCCGAGAAGCTCCTGAATTCTGAACTTCGCCTCCATCCCCGCATTTGCACCTGCACATGGTTCGACGTGAGCTAATCCGAGTCCAAGCTCCTCTCTCTTTTCTGACATGGTAACGATGTCACATAATTCTTCTAAAGATACTCCAAGCTTCTCTGCCACGTATGCTTTCGCTTCGTTGATCTTCATCTTCTTAGCTAGCTGTAGACGCATCACCAGATCTCCGGCAGTGCGTATACCGCCCATACAAGCGGCCAGAGCGTGTGCAGCTTCAGCACCTAAAGGATCGCCTACGCCTATCTACAAGCCGTCGATCTTGCCGATCTCAATCAAGGCTTTATCTGCTCTGGATACCACGTCTGCCGGAAGGTTTTCACACATTGGAATACCGCAGACGCCCATTCCGGCATTGGCATGAACCGGTATTTCCGCCACGGCCGTACACGCTTTCACAAAGGTGCATACTCTTGCAATATTCCAAGGGAAGGACTTATTGCAGTTGGTATTGACTACGACACCGAAAATGCTGGCTCCGGCTTCTTCCACCAATTTGACCTGCTTATGAGGGTACAGGCCCGCAAGCCTTTGCCCGTTATATTTTAATTTGCCGTGCATCCCTAAAACGAATTCACCAGCCATACCGATTTCGATAGGCATATCGGGGAACTTCTCCCGCATGATTTCGGTGGCCTTCAAGGATACCAGAAAATCTGCGTCTCCTGCCGCTCCGGAAGTATCCAGCATGAAACCGTCCGCACCTACATCGTTCATCTGCTCCGCCACATAAACAATATCCCGCACAGCGTGATCCACCGCCTCTTCCTGCGCCGCCATGGCTTCCTGAATTTTTCCTTCCGGAAGCAATACCGCCCAGTTGTCCACAGGGCCATCCGGCTTCGTGTAGAACCCCAGATTTGGCATAGCTCCGTAAAACAGCGGCATGGTGCATCTGCCCAAGGCCTGTTTCAGAATGGTCGCTTCCCTCTTGGCAACCCCCTTCACTGTTTTATAGTTGTAGTCACTGTATCCGATATCCACCGAATCGGCGCCCAGAACTCTTTCATGAATCATCGCGTTTGTATCTCTTGAGGTAGGGATACCGCACTTTGTGCTGATTTTGTCCGACCCGGAATCGTTTGAAGAAACGACTTCCATTCCCGGCGTAACGCCTACAAAGTTTCCGGGCATCGTAACGATTTCATAGAGATATTCCGTCTCTTCCGCTGTAAGCGGATCAATCTTACCCCTGCGGACCGCATCCTCGATGCCTTCCTTGATGTCGGCCCTGATTTCTTCTTCTGTCATATGAACGATTGATCCGTCGCCCATACGAGTGAAGAATTTTTTCTGTTCACTCATGTCACTCATCCTTTCCTATAGATTGTGTCAAATTTCTTTCCTTGCCTTGAATCTGGCTAATTCTTCAGCTTCCTCTTCCCCTTCTGCTACGATATCATGAATTTTCTTCTTTACCGCATCGGGAAGCGGCGTCACTTGATAATTTTCCAATATGCTCCGAGCCTGTTCGTTGGCTACCTGATCTATCGGCTTTGATCCATTTGCTTCCCAGTTTTCACGCATCCTTCGGTTGATCAGATTCGTGGTGGAAAGCTCCTGTTTCATGTATTTTCTGGTATGCTTCTGAGCCAAGTAATTTCCGGCAGGTCCTACGGCCTTAATTACATCCAGAGCCAGCGTATCCTTATTTACCGGGATACCTTGAAGAATTCTCCTCGTCATCTTCACGATTTCCTGATCGATAAGCAGCTGCTCATAGCTCATCGTCATGCCCATTTCAAGCATGCCCATTCCATAAATTACATTGCTTCCGGTCACCGCAGGAAGCAGACTCGTCAGGGTCTTTTCATGCCCCAGCTGTTCATCCAGACACTTACTGTCCCCCTACGTGCCGCCTACATTAGTAGGTATTCCGTAGTAATGTCCGATCTGACCGACTGCGGCGCCGCACATGGCATGCTCCGGAGCACCCACCGGCGATTGCGCTGTTTTCATATCCATAATCGTAGTAGAGGTGCCGTAAAGAATCGGATTGCCTTTATTTATGATCTGAGCCAGAACGATTCCTCCCAGAATTTCAGCATTGGTGCATACTAAGGTTCCGGCCAGCGTTGCAGGAGTCGTTCCTCCGCAAAGTCCCATGGACAAAATATCAATAGGCAGACCGTATTCTGCTGACAGCTTAATAATGCTCGTTTCATTTTCGTTGATTTCCAGCGGACTGTTGGGGCAGGCTCCCATGGTAATAATAGGGCGTTCTCTCAGTTTATCATATCCGCCCTGAATGGCCGCCGCCATATCAATGAACCGCTTTGTGTTCTTCACACCTTCCAGATCGTGTGCAAAATTTTTGGTCAGATTGTTCAACACGGCCTCTGCTTCATGAAGCGATCGAACCTTTTGATTGACATCCCCTGCTGTGACCGCAATGGAGAAAACATCACATTCCTCCATGGAGTCACAGAACCTAGCTACATCGCACAGATCCTGTTTCGTGGTCTCCCGGACCTGATGAGTATACGGATCCATTATAAACACACCCGTACCAAAATTTTTGTAAGCGACCCGCTTACCGCCGACTACCGTATCATTCTTAGGATCCCTGCCGCAAAGAGTAAACTCCGCCGGACAGGCTTCGATGGAATCAATCACTAGGCTTCTGGGAAATTTCACTCGGTCGTTTTCATAATCGACTTCACAGCCGGCTCCCGCATAAATATCCAGCGCCTCTTTTCCATGAATTTGAAGGCCGTAGTTTTCCATCAGATCCAATGTGGCTTCATGAATGGCATCCAAATCTTCATTCCGCAGGATGCAGTACCCGTATATATCCGTTTCGTGGGTAAATTTAGCCATTATGTAACCTCCTATACCTTGAGAATAGGTGAGTTTTCTTACAGCTCATCAATCCATTTCAAAATAAAGTTTACCGTATCGGAAGCATCCTCACAGTATGCGTCCGCACCGATTTTCTCTGCCCAGCGATTGGTCACCGGAGCACCTCCCACCAGAGTCTTTACCTTATCCCGGATACCAGCCGCTTTTAATGCTTCCTCGATATCCTTCTGAACCGTCATGGTGGTGGTAAGCAGCGCACTGCTTCCTACGAACTGCGCATTGTGCTCCATGGCGGCATCTACGAACTTCTGAGCCGGTACTTCTCTTCCCAGATCGTATACTTCGACCCCATTCGTTTTCACCAGCGACGCCACGATCCCTTTTCCAATGTCGTGTACATCGCCTTCTACCGTACCGATTATGAAAGTACCCTTGGATTTCACGGATGTCATATCCATTTTGCTTTCAATATCAGCGGTCACTTGCTTCATCACCTCTGTGGCAAAAATCAGCTCCGGCAGAAAGACCTCTCCCATTCCGAAAAGGTCTCCCAATTCCTTCATGCCCGCACTGTATCCGCTGCCGAGTAACTCAATCGGGTCAATTCCTTCCGCTTCGGCATTTGCCAGTGCTTCCATGGCCATGTCTTCGTCCGCTTCAATAATGGACTGCTTTGCCGCTTCTAGTATTGCTTCTTTACTCATTCCTGTTCCCTCCATTAAAATTAAATGAAATTTTAATACATTCCTATGATTTCATTGTAATAGTTCCCCTCGCGTAATATATATAAAGTATTTTAGTAATTTTAGTGATATTTTTGTTATTGCACTTTCAAGCTTCTTATGCTAGAATTCAAATGAAAATTTTTATAAGATTTAGGATTATTTTTATGTGTCGGGGAGAACAGCTATGAAGAATTTTGTGATACCCAATTTAGATAAGCCAAACGGAGAGACGCTTTCCGAGTACCTGAACAGCTCTATGGAAGCATTTTCCCATATTACGGGGATTTCTGTTACATACTTCAATAATAAGAATGAAATTGTAAAGGAATTTAAGGCCGAGGATAAAATCTGTAATTTTTTTGATGTGTATAAGCAATGCTCGGGACCTTGCAGAAAGAATTTGACCTCTTCCGGTCAGTTTGCGTCCAGATTAGGAGAACCTTATATCTTTCTTTGCAAATCAGGTCTGACCAATATCGCGATCTCTCTTATCATCGATGGTGTTTTTGTGGGTTATTTCATTGCCGGTCCTATGATAATGGGAGAATTCAGGAACAGCACGGCCAGCAGGTTTTCCCTGCTGAACGATCTCAACGATCTGTCTCTTTCTACCGTCAAAGCCTTTGTAAACAAAATGAAGGTATACCACCCCAATCAAGTCTCACAGGTGGCTCTTCTCTTTTATAACTGCATTATTACCGCAGTCTCTGACAAGAACGACTACAATGCCCTGCGGACCCAGTACGGTCAGCAGAATCAAATCAACACCGTTATACAAAAATATAAGAAAACACTGAATCCCATGGAATATCCCTATGATCTGGAAAATATACTGATTACAAATGTAACAAACGGACAGATTCAGACTGCCAAGGAAAATCTTCGAGAGCTTTTAAATAAATTCTCTATTCTGGAGGTCGGCGATCTGGAAGGGATCAAAGCCAAATCCCTGTGGCTCTTTGCCATTATTATGCGAATTGCAAATGAAAATGAAAAAAATATCAGCAGTGTGCTGGATACGGATCTGGACGTGATCAATAAACTCAGCGAAGCGGCATCCTTTACTGAACTTTTAAATATTTCAGAGAATCTGATCGAGCTGATTACAAGAAATATGCTTTCTTCTATCTATAACGGCCACTCCCAGATCATTGTAAAGGCCCTTCAATTTATCAATAAGCATTACAAAGAAAAAATCACATTAAAAGATATCGAACAGAATCTTCACGTAAATGCTTCGTACTTCTCTACTCTATTCAAGCATGAAATGGGCGTGACATTTACGGACTATCTCAACGAATTAAAAATAGAACACGCCAGTGACCTTTTATCCACTACAAATCTCAGCATTATCGATATATCCTTGTCCGCAGGATTTGACGATCAAAGCTATTTTACCAAAGTGTTTAAAAAGGCCAAAGGCGTGACGCCCAAGCAATACCGCAGTGCCAATTCTGCGGTCAAAATTCCGACAAATTAAAATCGGGAAGTCTTTAATGCAGACTTTTCTCATTTTCTTGAATTTTACATTATTTTACGCTATAATAGTATCAATAATTATTTTGTGATGGAGATTACGATTATGAATATGAAAAAACTAAGAAATATATTGGTTGCTTTAGGAATTATGGTGGCTCTTCTGCCGGCTTTCTTGTATTATACGCAGCACTCGTACTACGGTCTGACGTTTAGCCTGATCACGACCTTTTCTACCGTTGGTTTGTTTATTCTGGCTTCGGTCATTGAAATCATCACGAACAGGAAAGAAGGAAAGTCCATTGCACCTCCTCTGGTGGTCATCGCCGGATTCGTCTTTTTAGCCGGATATATCCTGTTCCGTCTTCACTAACAGAGCAGCAAAGTTTTATAAAAGAAATACAACGTCATTAATAAAAGGGCGGTTCAACCATTGAGCCGCCCTTTTATTACTACATCCGCCTATTTTTCAACTTTTGCCGTTTTTTCAGGTTTCACGGCCGGCAAAATGGTTTCCACCTCCGCATGTGGTCTTGGAATAACATGTACGGAAAGCAATTCACCGACTCTCTGGGCCGCGGCAGCTCCCGCATCTGTGGCTGCTTTTACGGCACCCACATCGCCTCGTACCATAACGGTAACCAGTCCGCCGCCTACAAATTCTTTGCCGATCAAGGTAACATTTGCTGCCTTTACCATAGCATCTGCTGCTTCAATGGAACCAACCAGACCTTTTGTTTCAATCATACCTAATGCATCATATCTCATGTTTAAATCCTCCTACATGAACTTTCATTTTGATTTATTTTCTTTCACTTATCCTCCGATTTGACAGTGCAATCCAGTTTTCTGGGCTATTTCGAGTAAATTTTCCATTTCTTCTTTTTCCAATGGTTCAATGGAGGAAAACTCATAATTTCGATCCAGCTCTCGATATTTACTTTCTCCCAGCCTGTGATAAGGGAGTAAATGAATCTCCTTCACACCTTTTACGCTTGCCGCAAATTTGGTAATCTCCCCTATTTCCTCTGAAGTATGGTTAAAAGTGGGTATGACCGGAATTCGAACAATCACCGGAGCATTTTTCTCCCCAAGCTTCTTTAGATTGGATAAAATCAGGCTGTTGGACTGCCCTGTAAACGCCTTGTGCTTTTCTTCCGCAATATGCTTTACGTCATATAAGAACAAGTTGACAAACGGGATCAGGGACTCTATGATTTCAAAATTGGCAAATCCGCTGGTCTCTATAGCTGTATTGATGCCAGCTGTACTGCACGCTTCCAGAATGGCTCTGGCAAAGTCAGGCTGAGCCAGCACCTCTCCCCCGGACAACGTAATACCGCCTCCTGAGCGTCTATAGTAGATACTGTCTTTTCTCACTTCTTCCATAATCTCCGCCACAGTCACCGTTTTTCCGACTATTTTAGGATCGCCGGAATCCATAACGTTCTGGCTTTCCATGACCTGCGTTTCAGGATTGCAGCACCACTTGCACCTTAAAGGGCATCCTTTTAAAAATACCAGCGTCCTTATGCCCGGTCCGTCGTGAACGGAAAACCGTTGAATCTCCGTTATGATTCCCCTTGTATTATAAAGTGTCTGATTCATTAAAACACCTGCTCTGTCCTTGCAATAATATCATCCTGTAATGTCTTGTCCAGCGCTACAAAGTGTGCGCTATAGCCGGCAACCCGTACCACCAGATTCTTATAGGCATCCGGATTTTTCTGAGCTTCCAATAACGTCTCTCTGCCCACTACATTATATTGAACATGCATACCCTTCTGATCGAAGAAACCTCTTACTAATGCAGCCAGCTTTTCCAGTCCGGACTGACCGCTTAAAGCAGATGGGTGGAACTTCTGATTGAACAAGGTCCCGTTGGAAGCAATGGCATGATCCAGCATGGCTACTGAATTGGCGGCAGCTGTCGGGCCGTGTACGTCTCGTCCGGAAATAGGAGATACGCCGTCGGCTAACGGTTCTCCTGCTTTTCTTCCGTCTGGAGTAGCCCCGGTCTGCGCCCCCATAGGCACATTGGCAGAAACCGGATATAAGCCCGGCTGGAAGGAACCGTTTCTTGGATTTTTATGTTTTTCAACTTCCCGGCAGTAAACCAGAGCGACCTCTTTCGCCATCAGATCAACAGCCTCCATATCATTGCCAAACTTAGGAACTGCTTTAATATCGTTTATTAACTTTGAACATTCTACGCTTTGTCCGGAAGTATTCCCCACCTTCGACAGACCCTCCACTAACGCTGTCAGCACAGTGGCTTGCTCTGTAGTAATCTTCTTTCCGCCGTCCGTTAGTTTGCCGACCATATTTTCAATATCCCGTCTCGTAAGGCCGCCCATTAGGCTTGTTGTTCCCGTACCTTCAAAGTCAGCGGCCATTGCTGCTTTAATCTGCTGTATAGTATAGAGCTTTTTATCATAGACCAGTTCCTTCAATACTTCCATGGAGTCCGCCACGTTGGCAACACCTACCCCTTGCGGGCCTGTAAAGTTATATACCGCTCCGCCTTCCTGCACGGATTTTCCTCTTCCGATGCAATCCGATACCATAGAAGATAAGAAAGGCAGCGGAGCTCTCTCTCCATGGGCAATGTCTACCGCATTGTCCGCATTGGCCAGTAAGGATACAAAATATTCCATCTGAGCCTTATAGGCTTCCATCAGCTGTTCAAAAGTAGTAAATTCTGATACATCCCCCGTCTTTGGACCAATTTGGACGCCGTTGTCTAATCCATTGTTCAGGGTCAGTTCCATGACTCTTGCCAGATTGAAGAATGCGGCATCATGCCAGCCCTCTGTCTTTCCGCCTTTCTGGGGTTCTACACATCCAATGATTCCATAATCTCTCGCATCCTCCATGGTCAGTCCCCGGCTTACAAGGGCAGGAATGATCACTTCGTCGTTATAATAAGCCGGCATGCCCAATCCGACTCGGCTCACTTCCGCCGCCTTCATTAAGAATTCATCCGGAGACTTGTTCCATATACGCACTGAAATGGATGGCTGCGGCAATTTTGTATGCTCGGTGGCTTCCAGGCAGGCAATGGATAATTCGTTCGTGGCATCCGCTCCCGATACGTCCTGTCCGCCTACGATCAAGTTCTGGAACAATGGATATCCGCCAAATCCCTTAGTAGATCCTTCATCTCTTACCTTATTAATGTCATTGAACTTGACCCATAAGCAGTCCAGCAGTTCCTGTGCACTTTCTTTTGTCAGCTTATGAGATTCGATATCGGCTATATAATAGGGATACATGTATTGATCAAAGCGAAGAGGAGAAATCGAATGTCCGTTTGATTCAATCTGTATAATGGCTTGTACAAACCAAAACGACTGAATTGCTTCATAGAAGTCTCCTGCCGGTTCTGCCGGTACTTTCTTGCAGTTCTGAGCAATTTTAAGCAGCTCTTGACTTCTTGCCCCACTGGTCTGTGCCGCCAGCCTTTCCGCAAGCTCCGCAAAACGATGGGCAAAATAAATGGCTGCATTTGCCGTGATGATCACTGCTTCCAGAAAGTTTCTTTTTTTAATAAAATCCGGGCAATTTTTATCTGAATTTTCCAGCTCCTCTGTTGCTTCCCTGATAATGCCGTTAAATCCGACCTTTAATACCTTTTCATAATCTACTCCGATATGGCCTACGCCGTTAAAATAATAATTTCCCACTGTGAACACATTGTGTTCAATGGCCGTTCTTGTCTCGGGATACATATATTGAGTGGCCAGCTCATTTACTGTTTTTCCATCCCAGTAAACAAAAGCTTCTCTCAGCTTTTCCTTTGATTCCTGGCTGATTTCAAACACATCTCCTTTTCGGAGCGCCAAGGTTTCAAATTCATCCAGCAGCCATTTATACGAATATTCAGGAAAGACCTGAGTGGAGAAAGGGGCTTTCGTCAGATTTCCTACCACCAGCTCGTTGTCTCTGATTACAATAGGCAGATTATGCAATACATGCTCTAAAGCCTTTGCTTTTCTTAAAATGGTAGGCAGATTCTCCGTCATGCGAAAGGATTCTGTTACTAAAACCGCTCTCTCCCATTCGACCTGAGGTTTTCCTTTGAATAATTCATCTACCAGCCCCTGAATTCTTGGGCTAACACTAACATTGGATATATCTAAGTTCCTATTCATCCTTTACCTCCATATTATCTGTTAAATAAAATGTTTCGCTATAACTTTTTTATAAAAAGCACCTGCAATCAGGCCACCCAAAATGGTCGCAAATATCGGCACGATCAATCCGTAGTACTGTTCTCCCAACGCACTGCTTCCCCAGCCGCTTAGAAGCAAAAATATACGCGGTCCTAAATCCCTTGCCGGATTCATGGCAAAGCCGGTCAGCGGCCCCAATGCAATCCCGGCGAACGTGACGCTTGCACCAATGGCAACCGCCGGAAGACCAGCCGCAGGAGCTGAACCATTGCTTGTATCGGTAACAGCAAAGATGACCAGCACCAACACAAACGTTAAAAACATCTCATTCATAAAAGCAGTCAGCATACTGACCGATGCTCCTGCCTGTGTAACAAATATACCGCCGCATCCCAAGCCTTCCGTCATGCCTCTTACTACTCCGTTTGCACTTTCATAGGACACGATATTTGCCCTGAACAGAAAATATATTAATGCTGCTGCGGTTATTCCCCCCAGCACCTGAGCGGCTATGTACGGAATGATCTTTCTTTTTTCAAATCCGCCGAATGCGGCCAAAGCGATGGTCACCGCTGGATTTAAATGAGCACCGCTTATACCGCCTACTATATAAATAGCTAATGTGATCGCTACCCCCCAACAGGCAGCCATCCACGGATAATTGATGTCGCTTAATCCGAGGACCAAAACGGCTACAGAGCCAATCCCTATAGTCAGAAAGAAAAATGTACCGAACCATTCAGCCAGGCACTGAGCTGCTAAAGAATCTTTTTTCATCTGGTACGCCCTCCGTTACCATGCCGGCGAGGTGGTAGATAACGGATTCTGCCCCATCCCTCTCAGCACGCTCAGGCCTGCTTCTCTGGCCTGTAGAACCGCCTGCTTGACAGCACCTGCATCCCCGGTAAAGGTAATGATAATTTCACTGGAATAACAGGTTCCGGAAGAAGGGCTTGCATAAGTTACAATGTCTACATTTGCGGTTTTAAGTGCCACATCTGCCATCAGCATTCCTACAGCCGGAGGTGCTCCTACGGTAATACCAAAGGCTTTTCCTATTGGAGCCCCCCAGGCTTTTTCCAAAGCAAAGCTTGCTCTTGCCGTATAGTGCAGCTCAATATGCCCGGCGTCACACCCATATACGTTTCCAAAGTTCTCATCCAACTCGTCAAGCATGACCTCCACAGCCCGTCTGGAATCTGAAACGTCTTCTGAAGCAAAGATAATTGTACTTCCGTGTCCTGCACCGCCCTTTGTATCTCTTGCAAATTCTACGGACGCTATAATGGTATTTGTCGCCTTGACAGCGGTATCCGCAGACATTACATGGGGAGCCCCTCCGGTTCTGGAGCTTACAATACCAATAGACCGATATTTCGGATCCAGATTGATCTTTTCACGCAGGCTGGCATCTAAATTAGCAATAACCAGTCCAACGGTATCGCCGATTCCTGCCCCTACAAATTCCGGCAGTTCACATTGATTTGAAGCTTCCGAAGGACCGACAGCCTTTTCATCTCTGCCGCCCGCGTCTTCTACCGCTTCCATAATCTTTTTTAAAAGATCTCCTTCCATATTTTCTACCTCCATCCTATTTTTACTGGTAAATCATCTACAATTTAGCCTTAGTTTACTCTTATGAGGAAAGACTTTATTTCATAAAATCCACTAATAATAGAAATAATACCACTTAGGAAATAGTATTTTTTCCACCTCAAAATTTTCCAAATCACTGAATATTCCTTGTTTTTAAGCATTTTCAAAAAATACATAAAAGGAAAATTTACAATTGTAAATACCTGTTTACTTGTTATATGATAACAATATAACAATGTTTAAAACGATCAGCAGATAGAAGAGGTACTTATATGCAAGATTTCATCGGTAAGTCTCTGGAGGATATTCTGGATAAGGACGAATTTATGGCTGTTCAGGATGAGCTGTCCAATTTACTGCAATTTTCGGTCATCACGGTAAATACAGAAGGCGTTCCCATCGGCCATTGGAATAACTTTACAGATTTTTGTCATTTGATCCGCAGTTCGGAAAAAGGATATGAAAAATGTGTGGAATGTGATCGGAAGGCAAGCCGTAAAGCCATAGAGCTAGGTGTTCCTCAGAGCTATATATGTCACTGCGGGCTCCGGGACTGTGCGGCTCCCATTATTGTGGAAGGTCAATATTTAGGAAGTGTATTGGGCGGGCAGGTGCTTACATCAGAAGAGGAAAGAAGTAAAATTGATGTGGACAGGCTATCTGAGCAGTTTGATATTCCCAAACGGGATCTAAAAAAATGCATAGCAAAACTGGAGGTTGTTTCCGAAGAATACTTACAGCGCTGTGTAAAATTCTATAGCTTTATGGGAACTTATCTGGCAGAAATCATCATAAAAAAAGTCACGCAGGAATCGTTAGCTCAAGAAACCAGTGAAAATTTTAAGTTGCTTCAATTAATTAAAGAGCAGGAGCTCAAACGTATGAAGGCTCAAATGAATCCGCATTTTCTATTCAATGCGCTGAATTCTATTGCCAGGATGGCCTTGCTTGAGGATGCCCCAAAGGCAGAACAGCTCATATACGAGCTGTCTGACTATCTGAAATATACGATAAAAAATGTAGAAGAGCTGCCCTCTATTAAGCTGGAGCTGGATAACCTGATGCATTATATTGCTATCCAAAAGACCCGATTTGGCGACCGTATTTCCTTTTTTATTGATATAGATCCGCATATTCTCGACTATAAGATTCCTTCCATGACGCTGCAGCCCATTGTGGAAAATGCCATCATCCACGGAGTGGAGCTGTTAAAGGAAGGGGGAAAAATTACAGTCAAAGGGGAAAAGAACCCAGAAGATTCCACCATTTGTTTTTCTATCATAGATAATGGCGTCGGTTTTCCGGAACATATTTTAGAACTGTTTAAAAGCAACTGCCATATAAACGGAGATACCCTGGGCTTAGGCTTGTTAAATACACACGCACGAATCCAGTACGAATTTGGTTCAGAATATGGGGTGACGATTGAAAGTGAGCCTCTGATCTCAAATTGTGTCACCATTAAGCTTCCCTGTATAAAGTAATTCCCATCATACGCAGGAACTCTGCCGCCGTGCTGAAACAACGGATAAACTATTAAAGGATGGTATACGCGATGTATAAATTGTTAATTGCAGAAGATGAAGAATTAGAAAGAATGGCATTAAAGAAAATTATTGAACGTAACTTTTCCAATATTAATGTCATTAAGCCCGCAAAAAACGGAGAAGAAGCTGTGAACTTTGCCCGTATTCACATGCCGGATATTCTTTTGATCGATATTCGTATGCCGGTGAAAAACGGCATTGAAGCACATAAACAGATTATTAAATTTCATCCCGCTATAAAGACCATCATTATTACTGCGCACAGTGAATTTGTGTATGCTCAAGAAGCCATTAAATACAACGTGTATGACTTTTTGTTAAAGCCGGTCTCTCCTGATGTTATATGCAGTTGTATCCAATCTATCCTTTCTTCTGCGGAAGAGGCGGCGGCTTCTGCTCATACCACAGAAACACCTTTCAGCCAGGAGGTCATTACCCAATGTCTCAAAATCATTGAATTAAATTATCTGAATGACCTGACCTTATCCAGTATCGCCAAGCAAGTGCATCTAAGCGAAAAGTATTTCAGCCGATATTTTAAAATGAAGACCGGGTATACCTTCACGCAGTATATTCAGATACTGAAAATAAACCGTGCAAAGACTTTATTGCTGGACACGAATATACCAATTTTTCGTATTGCTATGGACTTAAAATTTTCGGATTCCGCTTATTTTACCAAGGTGTTCTTTAAGCATGAAGGACTTACGCCAAGCCAATACAGGCAGCAATTTGCTAAAAATTAAGTTCTCTATGCCTGTTCAGCCCCTGTTCTTTTTTGTTTGGCTCCATTGGTCTTTATATATTTCATACCGTTTTAAAATTTCCGGATTTTCATGAAAAAAATTATTGAATATGTGAAGATTATCCAATGTACCTGGACTGATATCGTGTTCTATCATCTCCGTATCTCTCAGGGTATCCTCTACCCCAATCGTATGCAAAAAATTTTCTATGATACGATGCCTTTTTAAAAGAAAGGCTCCGATTTCCCGTCCCTCTTCCGTCAGCTGAATCATCCCGTATTTCTGATAATTTACAAATCCAACACTTCTCAATTTTTGAACGAGCTTCGTGGCGGAGGATGGCCGGACGTTTAAATGACTGGCCAGTTCATTCATTCGTATAAACCCTTCCTTGGAACAGATCCGGTATATCATTTCCAAATAGTCCTCCATGCTGGAGGTCAGTACGTTCTCTTTTTCATTTAATAATTGATATCCTCTGACCGTATAAAAATCCTTATTATTCATTTCAATAAAACGCTCCTTATTTATGTAACCAAAACAAGACTTATTTCATACCTATAAATTAGTCGTGGGAAAAAATGTTTCGTACCACTAATCTATTACGCGACTTGCTAAAAAATTAGAAAATGAGGAGTTTTTTTATGAATAAAAATTTAATTTCGCTGAATCAGCTGCCCTCCGGCACATTTGGCAGAATAAAAAGCTTGGACTCTGAGGGAAATGAGCGAAGAAGAATGTTAGATTTGGGATTGATTCAGGACACCGTAGTGGAGTCCATAAGGAAAAGCCCGGCGGGTGACCCCATTGCATATGAAATCCGGGGGGCTGTAATTGCCCTGCGCTCGGAAGAGGCATCCAAAATATTGGTTGAATCTTTGCATTAATATATAGAGGAGAGGTTAAATGGGACTGACAAAACAATCCACAGGCAGCGGCGCCCTAAATGAAATGATTCAAATTCAACTGGAATCACCGGAGGATATTGTAGTCGCACTTGCAGGAAATCCGAATACAGGAAAAAGTACTTTATTCAACAGCTTTACCGGACTGAACCAGCATACGGGAAATTGGCCCGGCAAAACGGTAACGAATGCACAGGGAAAGTACATATACAAAGAGAAAAGATATGTTCTGGTCGATCTTCCCGGAACCTATTCCTTATTATCCAATTCGGTGGAAGAGCAGGTCGCGAGAGATTTTATCTGTTTCGGCAGACCCGATGTGACCGTGGTAGTAACAGATGCTACCTGTTTAGAAAGAAATCTGAATTTAGTTCTGCAAATCTTAGAAATCACCAGCAAGGTGGTCGTCTGCGTAAACCTGCTAGATGAAGCCAAAAAGAAAGCGATCACGATTCATTTGAGCAAGCTGTCCAGTATTTTACGCGTTCCCGTAGTGGGCACTTCCGCGCGAAGCGGGAAAGGACTGGAGAAGCTTAAGGAAGCAATTGAAAAGGTTGCACACGAGGAAATTCATACATCCCCTGTAAGGATTCAATACGATCCGAAGCTGGAAGAAGTATTGAAGGAATTGGTACCGTGTGTTCAGGAGCTTACAGGAAATCAAATGAACAGCAGATGGGCGTCCCTGCGTCTCATCGATGCCGATAACCAGCTTCTCCAGTCTATCCGGGATCATCTCCAGCTGGATCTGTCCAAGACCCTTCTGTTGCAGGATAAATTGAAGACTGCTTCTGATAAACTGGAGGACTACCAGATCACAACAAAGGATTTGCAGGAGCGGGTCGTTTCCTCCATTGTAACGGCTGCAGAAGGTATCTGCAAGGAAGTGGTCTGTGTGGAAAACAAGAATTATAATCAGCGGGACCGCAATATTGACCGTATCTTGACCTCGCGAATATTTGGCATTCCCATTATGATCGGACTTTTGGGGGTCGTTTTCTGGATTACCATAATCGGCGCCAACTACCCTTCCGCTCTGCTGTCCGAACTTTTCGCCAAGCTCGAAGTACAGCTGTCCGGTTTTCTCCTGTGGATTCATGCTCCCCACTGGGTTTATGATATTGTCGTATTAGGAATGTACCGAACCTTATCCTGGGTCATATCTGTTATGCTCCCGCCCATGGCTATTTTCTTTCCGCTGTTCACACTCATGGAGGATTTGGGATACCTTCCAAGGATTGCGTTTAATTTGGATTACTGCTTTAAGAAGGCTTGTGCCCATGGAAAGCAAGCTCTGACCATGTGCATGGGGTTCGGATGCAATGCGGCCGGTATCATTGCCTGCAGAATTATTGACTCCCCAAGAGAGCGGTTAATTGCCATTATCACCAACAATTTTGTTCCCTGTAACGGCAGATTTCCTATGCTGATCGCGCTTTCCAGCCTATTCATCGCCGGCGGTGCCGGCCGGTTCCGCTCTCTGGCCGCGACCTTGTGCATATTGGCTGTGATCGTATTAGGCGTCTTCATTACGCTCTTCATATCCCGATTATTATCAAAAACGATTTTAAAGGGGCTGCCCTCTTCCTTCACTTTAGAATTGCCGCCGTACAGAAGACCGCAGATCATCAAAATCATTGTCCGTTCCATTTTTGACCGAACCTTGTTCGTATTGGGCCGCGCCGTTATGGTGGCTGCTCCGGCCGGAGTGGTCATTTGGATAATGGCAAATATTACAATCGCAGACGGAAGCCTGCTGACCCATTGCGCCTTGTTTTTAGACCCATTTGCAAAGCTGCTGGGGATGGACGGTTACATCCTGATGGCCTTTATTTTAGGCTTGCCTGCCAATGAAATCGTCATACCGATTTTAATTATGAGTTATATGGCGAAGGGTTCCATGCTGGAATTGGAAAGCTTGAGCCAGATGAAGGACTTATTTATTGACAACGGATGGACCTGGCTGACAGCAGTCTGTATGATGCTGTTTTCACTGAATCACTGGCCTTGTGCTACGACACTATTGACCATACGGAAAGAAACACAGAGCTGGAAGTGGACCGGTATTGCTTTTCTGGTTCCCACACTTACCGGAATCCTCCTGTGCTTTATCGTGGCACAGGGAGTAACTCTTCTGGGGCTTGCGTAACAAAACGAGTACCATACAGGAAGCTATTCCTATATGGTACTCGTTTTTTTAGCGGCAGCAAGGCAATTTTCATTTTATGTTTTATTTTACTCATTTTGGCATTGCTAATAACTTACTGTCTTTATCCGTTACATAACGTATTATATACTATAACTTTGTTCTTGTGGCTTTATTTTTCGGTCTGCTGAGAATAGCAAATATGGTAATGGCTATATTATAGTCTTGAAGAAAAACGGATATCCTTTACCTTCAGCTTGTTATTCTTGTATTCATAGGTCAAGTTAAAGCTGCCCAAATATCCTACGGGGGAAAGCTGTGCTTCTACGGACACCATTACGGCATTTCCCTGAACGGAATAGTCTACGATATTTCCGGTTTCCAGCTTGTTGAACCAGCTTTTTCTTTCCGCCACCTTTGCAGTAATATCTTTTTCAGAAAATACAAGGGGTTCTCCTTTATCCACCTGAATTTTTACTCCGTTTTGATCTATTTTGGATACCATGCGATTCGAAAGGGCTGTCAGCGGATTTTCAACTGCAATCTCCGATAAGTCCTCCGGATTCAAAACATGAATCTCCTCTTCCAGGAAACCGGTGCCTTCTCCCTTGCATAAAATAACAAGAAGTTCGCTCTTTCCATCTCCATCAACGTCCGCATAAGTAAGCTCCGGCAGGAACGTAGGATTACTGTAGGTCTCCCATGAAAAATGCTTTATCTTCCCATTTGCAGAAAGACTCATATCGGAAAACATTCCCTCCTGCAGCTTTGCTGCCGACAGCCATGTGCGTCCCTGTTCCAGACAAGCAAGCTGATAAAATTTATCAGGACTTTCCTGTATCTCCATGCTTTTGGCCACCTCAACAGCCTTGGCATTTCCCCAGGAAGCATCAAAGCACAAGTCATAAGCAAGCTTGCTGTTCTGAGGGATCAAATAAATATGCAGTTCATCCTCATAGGAATCATCCTTTGCCGCCGCGGGAAGGGTTTTTCGAATTATTACTTTCGTTGCGGGATATTTACAGTCTTTTAATTTTTCTGTGCTCAAAGTCTGCGCATGATTCCCTTCTAACTGAGAGAAAGGTCTTGACGGATCATAGCCTAAAGTGGACAGGGTTCCAACCTGCTGACCATTCGCTTCATAGATAAAGCGAACCGAATCGCTGGAGGTAACGTTTACGCCCCATTCGTCCGGAACGGAAAAAGTATATAATCCGGTATCCACAGATTTCCAATTAGATATATCTGCATATTCCTCCATATCTACTTCTGTCCGGCAGTCCTTTATAACGCCCCGGCTGTTTTCCTCTGTAAAGGTAAGGCGTTCAACGCCCTTGTAGGTCGCCTGCGTAGAATCGGTATACCAATAGGTAATGACTGCCTGTTCCCCGTCCAGAGCCACATCATAACGTTCTACCCACGGGCTGGACCAGCGGATTACAAAATTATCCGGTGAAAACTGTTGACTGCGAAAATCCTCCTGCATTTTACTGTCCATGATCTCATAACGTGCCCTTCCGTCCCTGGTGACCCAGGCATTCCCCCAAATCAAAGCAAGGTTATACTTCTCGTTAAATTTCCATGTTTTCCCGTAATCAGAAGTTTCATACCGCACGGTTACATCTACAGGATCGCCCTTCCAGTCATTATTGCGGAAGGTAACAGGAAGAACACCCTTGGCTCCCTTAAAAACAGGTGCCAATGCTGTGGCATAGGAGGTAATATCCCTAAAGGATCCCGGGATTTCCAAAGAGCATTTTGTCCAAGTCTTTCCCTTGTTTTCGGTACGGTATACTACAGGATTGGTGTCCATATCATATCGGAATGAAACAAAGCCGACATTTTCGTTGACAAAGCCTGCTCCGGTTACAACACGCTCATAAACGCCGTTTGTATTTCCGATTTCTGTCCACGTCTTTCCGCTGTCTGATGTCTGAAAAATCCGGTTTTGCTGCCGACCCATGGCAACGTCTCCCGCTAACAGCATCCAGCCGTCCTTTTGGGTAGAAAAACCGATATATTTATACGGGTAATCGTACGCTTTTATGCCCGGCAGATCATATTTTTCCCAATTTTGTCCCTTGTCCCTGCTGATCAATACGGACACAGGGGATTTCTCACCCGCCCCGCCGCTATACGCCACTGCGGTCACTTCATCTGATATGTACACCGCCTTATCCTCCAAATAAGCAGACGGATTATCTGTATCCGGCTCCAGAGGCACTATGGCAGAATCTCCATCTCCATAAGAAAGGATCCATTTACCCTGCTGCAGATCATTTGAAGTTCCGGCATCCAACAGAGCAATATTGTCAATTTCCTTTCCTTCCTTGCCGCTGTCAACACCGTAAGCCACGGATGCTCCGGAAATACCTGTGAGGAGAACAACTGCACATAAGGCGAGTACTCCTTTTCGTTTTTTATTCCTATCAAAAATGTTTGTAAGCCTTTCCTTCATTGTCCTCTTACCCCCGTAAAAATCAGTAGAAAATGCAGTCTTGCAATGATTCTCCCGGTGAATAGCTGATAAGATGGCTTCACTGTACTGTTTTCTGAAAGTGCTGTCCGAACCCTTGATCAGTTCCGAATCACAGACCATTTCAATATCCCTATTGGATACCCCTCTCATGAGATAGACCAGCGGATTGAACCAGTGCATTGCGTTGGCACATACCAGCAGCAGCTTATACCAGATATCTTTTCGTTTGTAATGAATCAGCTCATGCTTGAGAATAAGCTTTAATTCTTCATCTCCATATGGTACATCTGGTAAGAGAAGAACCGGTCTGAAAAATCCGGTTATCATAGGGCTCTGCCCTTTCTTATAAATCAGTAATGGAATATTTCGTTCCCTATTCATTTCTTTCTTTACTTCACGCCAAAGTTCTGCCGTGTGTTCCTCTTCAACTGTTTTTGAAAATCGTACAATGGATTTTTTTAATATAAAATATCCGGTTAAATGGTAGAGCAGAAAAAAGCTCATACCCAGAACCCATACCGTGCAGGCCTTTTCACCTAGACTCATTTTATTTGGTATTGGAGAGGATACGGAAGGGGATATTGCAGTATTTTCTTCCCCCTTCCCCACATCAGTCGGATCGTTCTTGGGCGGGGAATCCATGTTGTTTTGTACCGGCAGTTTAAATTCTACCTGCTGGGGTATCTGCATGATCGGTACAGGTGTCTGAGGTAATGACGGACTGAATGGAATCAGCAGCCGGACGGCCAAAATAAGCCATACGAAATATCGCCATTTAGCATTGTAGTGTCTGTGAATCAGAGGCTGCAAAAGCAGCAAAAGCACGATAACCGCAGATGTGGTAACGGATACCCTGATCGTATTCCAAAATAGATTCTCTATCATAAGGTCAGTCCCCCTTTGTTGTTTTATCAATAAATTGCTGTAATTCCGTAAGATCTTCATCGTTTATGGCATTGACTTTATAAAGAGATGCGACAAAACTTGTAAGGGAGTTGCCGTACAATTTTTCTAAAAAAGTTTTTCCCTCATTTTCAAGATATTCCTGTTCACTGATTACAGCAGCATACACATTGTTTTTACCCTCCCGTTTACTCGTAATAAATCCTTTTTCTGCAAGCCGAGCCAGAAAAGTCAGAATGGACGTAATCTTCCATTGCTTTTTATCCTTAAGTTTTTCGCTGACATAGGCGGAAGTAACGGGTTCCTTCGCTTCCCATATAATCATCATGATCTCCAGCTCCGAATCAGGCAGACGCCTTCTTGTATTACTCATATTCTCACTTCTTTCTACATTTGAAGAATAACTATTAATTTCATTCTACATTTGAAGAATGAAATTGTCAATAAATTAAATATATTTGCAAAAATTTTTAATATGCAGAATACAATGTATTCCATATAAATAAGATGCATATATTTGAAGTATATTATTTTTGCCCAAACAGTCAAAAGGGAGGTGCATTCTTATCCCGGATGATATTTTATTTTCATCAGATATTGTTGACTTCACCATAAGAAAAGATGCTTATTACGCACCCTTGATACTATCGAATCCCAAACTAATCGCCAGTCACACCGTTGCAGG
This sequence comes from Aminipila luticellarii, assembly GCF_004103735.1. Classification (NCBI taxonomy): domain Bacteria; kingdom Bacillati; phylum Bacillota; class Clostridia; order Peptostreptococcales; family Anaerovoracaceae; genus Aminipila; species Aminipila luticellarii. Next base: position 2,032,715 of record NZ_CP035281.1, read on the forward strand.
TCTTTATGTCATCTGCTATGTATACGTAAATGATTTCCCCGATATGGTTTATTATATGGGTTCTGATTTTATAAATAGTATTTCAAATGTTTTTGGGCTTACACAGCAGCCCGCTTTGGAGGATTCCGGCATTATACAGGTTCAAGAGCAGCCGTATCTGAATCTGAGGGGCAACAATGTACTGATTGGTTTTGTGGACACCGGTATTGACTATACGCAGTCTGTATTTAAATATGAGGATGGAACCAGTAAAATTAAATTTATTTATGATCAGAGTATTCCGGGCACACCGCCTGTCGGATTCCCTCTGGGAACCGAATATACCAACGAACAGATCAATGCGGCACTGTCAGCAGATAATCCGCAGGAAGTGGTGCCGCATGTGGACACAGCAGGGCACGGCACATTTTTAGCTTCCGTAGCTGCCGGACGTCCTGTTGAGGACTATATCGGGGCTGCCCCTGACTCTGAAATTATCATGGTAAAATTGAAAAAATCCTATCCCTTTTATCTGGATCATTACTACGTTCCGCCGGAGCAGGAAAATGCCTTTTCCTCTACCTCTGTCATGCTCGGTGTGGAGTACATCTTGCAAAAAGCGGAGGAATTGAATCGCCCTGTAGTTTTATGCATTGGCATCGGCTCCAATTACGACAGTCATGACGGAGAATCTCTTTTAGAGGATTATTTATTCAATACTTGCAGTATACCGGGCGTCTGTACTTGTATCTCAGTTGGAAATGAGAGCCAGGCAAGGCACCACTTTTTTCAGCAGATCACGCCAAATGAGGCACCTGTCAATATTGACATAAGAGTGGGGGAAAATGCAGGAGATATTTTTGTTATTATTATGAATAAATATAGTGACAGAATTTCTGTTTCCGTCCGCTCGCCTACTGGGGAACTGATAAGCCGTGTTCCCGCCAAAGCGGGGCGGACTTCTACGACTCAGCTGATCCTAGAACGCTCCGAGGTCAGCGTGTCCTACTATTTTCCGGTGGGAGGCAGCGGAAATCAAGCTACTATAGTAAGAATACGAAACGCCACTCCCGGCGTGTGGACCATTATCGTCTATGGGGACATTATTATAGACGGTCAAATTAACGCATGGCTGCCGCTGACCGGTTTTGTTTCCCCTACTGTGGAATTTTTATCCTATACCCCTTATACCACCATCACGTCGCCTGCCATCAATCTGGGTCCTATACGCTGCGGAGCTTATAACAGCTTCAATAACAGCCTTTATCCGAATTCTTCCTGGGGGCCAACCAGACATTCGCAGGATGTACCGGATTTTGTGGCACCGGGATATCAGGTGGGCGGATTCTTTCCTACGGGATATGGCACGATGAACGGTACCAGCGTATCTGCTGCCATTACGGCGGGAGCCTGTGCCTTGATGCTTCAATGGGGGATTGTAGACGGTAATGATTCAGGGTTTAACACCACTGCAATCCGAGCTTACCTGATTCGAGGCTGCCGGCGCAGTGATACCATACAATATCCGAATGTGCAATGGGGTTTTGGCACACTGGACTTGATGCAATCCTTTGTCTACATGCGTCAAGTCTGAATCATGCTAAGCATCAGCCGACAGGCTGAAAGCAGGAGGTGTATTTTATTTGAATGAGGATATCCTATTTTCTCCGGATGTCGTGGATTTTATGATCCGAAAAAGTGCTTCCTATGCGCCGCAGATACTGGCGCATCCCGGACTGATCGCAGCACACTCCATTGGCATGTATTTTATCTGTTATGCAAAAACGGAAGATTATCTGGAGATGATGGAGTATGTGGGGAGCGATTACATCAATACCGTTCCCACCATTCTGGGTCTTCTGGACCGCGCAAGTCTGGAAGCTGCCGGCATCATTCAGGTCCAGCAGCAGCCATACTTAAACCTGAACGGGTCAAATGTCTTAATCGGATTTGTGGATACCGGTATCGACTATACACAGCCTGCTTTTCGATATGAGGACGGGCGGAGCAAGATCCGGTTTATATATGACCAAAGTATTCCGGGAAATCCTCCGGAAGGCTTTCCCCTAGGAACTGAATATACCAATGAAAATATTCAGACGGCTTTATCTTCCGATACTCCATACGAGGTAGTTCCCCATATGGATACCGCAGGTCACGGTACCTTTCTGGCTTCTATTGCTGCGGGACGGCCCGCTGACAATTTCACAGGTGCCGCTCCTGATTCAGAAATCATTATGGTGAAGCTAAAAAAATCGTACCCTTTTTATCTGGACCGATTTTGTGTACCGGAGGAACAGGAAAATGCCTTTTCGGCTACTGCTGTTATGCTGGGCGTTGAATACATTTTGCAGAAAGCGGAAAAACTGAACCGGCCGGTGGTCATCTGTATCGGTCTCGGCTCCAATTATGACAGCCACGACGGCTATGGTATTTTTGCGGAATACTTATATAATATTTCCAACAACCCGGGGGTTTGCTTATGTATTGCTGTCGGCAATGAAAGCCAAGCAAGGCATCACTTTTCTCAGCAATTTTCCTCGGACGGAGCTCCTCAAAACATTGATATCATGGTAGGAGAAAATGCAGGAGATATATTTGTTCTCATAGGGAACACAATCAGCGACCGGATTTCCGTATCGGTCCGCTCCCCAACAGGCGAACTGGTAAATCGAGTCACTCCCATATCCGGATATACCTTTAATTCTCAGCTCGTGCTGGAACGCTCGCAGGTCACCGTATCCTATTACTACCCACTGGAGGGAAGCGGAGATCAAATCACGATCATCCGAATTCTGGATGCCACTCCGGGTATATGGACAATCACGGCGTATGGGGACATCGTACTGAACGGCAGTCTCAATGCCTGGTTACCTTTAACAGGCTTTGTTTCTCCCACCGTGGAATTTTTATCCTCTACTCCTTATAACACCATTACCTCTCCGGCCAATGCTCCCGGTGGTGTACACTGCGGCGCCTACAACAGTTTTCGAAACAGCCTGTATCCGAATTCTTCTTGGGGCTCTACTATATTGCCGCTGGATTTGCCGGATTTTGTGGCTCCGGGATATCAGGTAGGCGGCTTCTATCCAACCGGTTATGGCACCATGGATGGCACCAGTGTGGCAGCGGCCATCACGGCGGGAGCCTGCGCCCTCATGCTTCAATGGGGAATTGTGGAAAGCAATGATTTAGGGTTCAGTACTCCCCTGATCCGGGCTTATCTGATTCGGGGGTGCCAGCGTACCGACGTCATGGATTATCCCAATCCCCAATGGGGCTTTGGAACGCTGAACCTGTTGCAGACCTTCTTCTATATGCGGGAACTGTAAAAAGCATGTCCCGCATAAGCTCCCAAGAAAACTGCAAAAACAGATATTACACAGGAGCACAGTACATATACTGAGAGTTTCCCATATTCCTTCTGCTGAAATAACGTAACGTTTTCCATCTCAAAGGTGGAAAATGTAGTAAAACCTCCAAGGAATCCGGTTCCAAGCAGCAGCTGATCTAAATTGCCCGGATGAGAGGCCAATAAGCCGCCCATTAAAAAGCAGCCCGCCACATTAATAAACAGGGTGGATATGGGAAATTCTGTAGAAAAAGCCTTTTTAATAAAAGAAGATACTGCAAATCTGCATACCGCTCCGAAGGAGCCGCCTATCATGACTATCAGGGATTCAAGCATTTTCTTTCAACTCCTTTCGGGTTATCAGCCTATTGCTGACGTAAACGCCTAAAGCAGCTGACAAAAATCCTCCTATCAGGTTGGACAAGATATAAGCAGCTGCCGTTATATACTGTTCTCTCAGAAGCAGATCCATAACCTGTGCACTAAACGTTGAAAATGTGGTAAAAGAACCGATCAATCCGATCCCTATGCCGGTAATAAGGGAATGGGAAAACCTTGAAACCGTGGCTAAATATCTTAGGGTGATTGCCAAAAGAAAACTCCCCAAAATATTAATACACAAGATGTCATATGGGAAGTCCCCTGTTTCAAAGGTTATGCTTATCCAATACCGGGCAGCAGCACCAATTGCTCCAAATACAGCAATATATAAATAATACATTTTATTCTCCTAAAGTCCATTATCTGTTAAGTATTACCTGAACCGGAAGGGTAAAGATTACCCCATCCGTTACAATTTGTTTTAACTCTTCCAGTATTCCTGAAAGCTGCTCTCTCTCCACCATACACTCTATCACAAGCGGCAGATTTTCGCTCAAAGGAAACAGATGCTGGCTATATATGACATGATCCCTTCCATAACCGGCTATGCCTTTGGTTACCGTAGCCCAGAGAACATTCTTCTCTTGCAGGAAGGTCAATATTTTTTCATACTCATCCTTTTTCAGCAATTTCTTCTTATTTTCTCTGGTATATACCTTTATGACAAAATATTCGTGCTCCTGTATTTCATCTTCCTCCAAGCCTTTTGTTATACTGATCTGTCCGTGCTTCATCAGTGATTTCAGTCCTCCTTTCACTTTGTCAGCCAATTCTTTAGGAATGACTGTCTCTATGATGATGGGTAAATTATTAAAATAGGCGTCTTCCAATATATCATACTGGATACTGCCCTGTTCATCTATTCCGGCGTTTCCCCTTCGCATAGTGACACCGGGTATTTCATGCTCCCACAAATAATTCAATACCGTCTTAAAGGTCTGCTCCCGTTTTTCATGCTGTTACTCATTTACAACAATTCTCATTAAATACATGTCCATTCCATCGGATTCCTTCCCTTTTTATTCAATAGGAAATATCGTTTCCTATTGAATAAAAAAAAACTCCTACATAGTGAAATACACCTGTAGGAGTCATCAGCTAAAAAGCGTTTTTGCGATCCTGCATACCACATCTGGGCACGCAGGACTTCAAAGGCGAACTCCATCACCCTTCAATATCAAGCTTATAGTTCATATTACCATTGATGAAGAAAAATTTCAACTAATTTTACTTTTGCTTTTACTTTGCTTTAATATTTTTCCATATCTATTTTTTCTGTTGGTGCCGGAAAGGATTTGGAAAGCTGCTCCAGATCCTCCTCCGTCAGGATGATACGGCTTGCCGCCGCATTTTCCTCTATGTGCTCTACTCCCACCGCCTTTGGAATGGCAACCATATCCTCCAGCCTTAAGACAAAGGCAAGTAGCAGCTGAACTACTGAAATCCCATGCTTTTTTGCTACCTGGCAAACATTTTGATCCTTCATCAGTATGGCTTTTGATATGCCGTCTTGGGTGGTCAAGCCTCCTGCCTGGCCTACCGGGCTGTATGCCATAAAAGGAATCTGCCGTTCTCTTTGCCAGTGAAGCAGATCATACTCAATTCCCCTTGTCCCCAGATTATATAAAACTTGATTGGTGCTGCATTGATTGCCATCCGGTACCTTCCACAGATCTTCCATATCCTCCACATCAAAATTTGAAACGCCCCACCGCTTAATTCTGCCTTTTTGTTTCAAATCCTCCATGCAGTATACCATTTCAGAAAGGTCGGTATCTTCTCGCCAATGCAGAAGATATAAGTCCAGATAATTCGTTTCCAATAATTTGAGAGAGCGTTCCAGACTGCTGTAAATATGTTTTTTACATGCGTTCTTCGGGTAGACCTTGCTGACCAGATAAACATCTTTTCTTTCAACGTTTCTTATGGCATTGCCGACGATATTTTCCGCTTTGCCGTCTGCATACATTTCAGCCGTATCGATCAGGGTCATTCCCATATCAATTCCATGCCTGAGACCGTTTATTTCCCTTTCATAGTTGGAATCATCTTCTCCCATTAACCAGGTGCCTTGGCCTAACTTAGGCATATAGGAGCCATCCGGCAATTTTACTCTTTGTTGCTTCAATATTTCCATGTTTTTCAGCAGCCTCCTTATTTTCCTGTTTGTTCTACAGAATAAACATTCTTTTCCACTGTACGCCAATTATTTTATCATATGTCCATTATAATTTCCATTTGATTCAGAAGCAGCCAGAAGCTTGCGATAAAAATTGATTTGTTTGCGAATAAACCGTTCCGTTTCTCACAACATCTTCCCTCATTTCGGTTATAATGAAAGTAATCAGTTTTAAGAAGTAGATTGGAGTGCCATTATGTTACTGGAGAAAAACTTCTATCCCGATGATTTTCCAATGAATATCCGTATTGGAAACCTCAAAGAATATCCCATTCATTATCATTATGACATTGAATTTGTTTTTGTCCTCAAGGGCGAAATCAAGTTAAAAAACGGGTATTATACCTATACTCTGAAAGAAGGAGATATCTTTACGAACAATGGCCATGAGGTTCATGCCATATACGAAGGCCTTGGGGAAAATATAGTTGCGGTGATTCAAGTCAGCAATCTGTTCTTCACGCAATACGTTCCCGATTTATGTAAAAGCTGTTATAGAACGTATACGGCAAAAGAATATGATCCCCGCTATGATAAATTAAAAAAGATGCTCTTGATGATTCTTTTAGATTACCTGAAAAAGAGCAGGAACTATGAGCAGCAGTGCATCCATTCTATGTTAGAATTTATCCAATATCTCAACAGCAATTTTAATTTATTTGCTTTTGAAGATCAAGTGGTTGTCCAAGTAAAGAACAATAACGCTGTCCTTATGGAGAGGATGAGCAGGATCATAAACTATATTTACGAAAATCATTCAGAAAAAATTACATTAAAGGATCTTGCCAAACTGGAAAACCTGAACGAATACTACATTTCTCACCTCATCAAAGAATTCACCGGCATGAGCTTCCGGGAATTATTGTGCTTTGCACGGGTGGAATGGTCGGAAATCTATCTTCTGAATACAGATAAGACCATTGCTTCCATTGCCAGAGAGGTGGGCTTTTCCACCACGGCATTTTATGAAACCCACTTTATAAAATGGTTCAAAAAAACACCGGAAGAGCACAGAAAAATCTATGCTCCCATGGCGAGCAATATTCGTTCTACACAATTTGATATCATTCCAATCAACCAAGCAATCCATATCATAAAACAGAATTTATCTTCCATGAATTCACAGGATAAAAACACCAATCAAGTACAGAAGCTATCCCTTGATATTTCTGTGGACGCAGCAGCTGAACCGCTTCGCACATTGGAGCCTGAATTTGAAATAGCCTTAACACCGGCGGGCTATGATACCTTGGGGATAAGATTGTATGATCATCTGTCCAATTTTAATTGTAAGGAAGTCACCATTAAAACAAACTCTTCCAGTTCAGACAGTCCGGTATTTATTCTGAAACGCGAACTGGAACAAAAAGGATACAAAACAGCTGTCAAATCTACTGAGGTTTTAAATGGCTTCACGTCATTTGGTTTAGATTCGGCTGCCCATGGGATTCACATTTTAAAAGAGAACCTATTTGGTCAAAATAAACGGATTTCCATCAATCTCATAGATTTGGGAGACAAAGAAACCATTCTCAAGGGAATGCCTTCCATATTGACCTCAGGTGGCATACCCAAGCCTTCCTATTATGCTTATTGGCTGCTTTCTATACTGCGGGGCACCCTCATCTGCCGTGGAAAGCATTACGCGGTCATACGCGCTTGCGGAACACATCCGGATTACTTTATTGTAGTCTTTAATTATAATGAAGAAATAGACAGGCTGTGTACCAGAAATGCTACGGTTCACGAAACACAGGACGTGCTGCATAGCTTTAATGATCAGCTGGATATTCATTTCATATTGAACCATTTATCAGGAGACTATCTGATATCCCGTTATTCTATAGACCATCACAACAATCTCTTTGATTATATGTCAAAGCTGAATTTCCCCGACAGCTTGAACTTAAGCAACCATAAAACGGCACTTTTATATACCGTACCTTTTTTAGAAATCTATACGGAAAAGGTAACACAGGATCTAAACCTTCATATTTCATTGAATGGTCTGGGCATTCAATTCATCCGGATACAACAGCATCTATCCTAGCTCAGCTGTCCATTATACCGAAAAAGCGGCGGCTCCTTGCGAGCCGCCGTTTAAAATATCATACCTATTTATCAATCCATTTCAATGGCTGATATGGAATGTCTGTCTGCGCCTTCCGGCGGTGTGAAATCCATATCCTCATATCTTACCCATTTTGTGTGTTTTTTCTTTTTATATCCGAAGAAGAAGATAAATCCAAGAGGAATCAACCCATAGCTGGTAATAAAATTAAACCAACTAAAGTCCGAGAATACCCAATAATTACATGTAATCAAAACGAAAGTGCAGATTGTAATGGAAAACAAGGTTCCATACGGATAACATGGTGCTTTATATTTTAATTCATCTAAGCTATGTCCCTGTTTGATCCAGCCCTTTCTGAATCGATAATGAGCCAGACTGATAGTCAGCCAGTTGACTATCCCCGCAACTCCGCAAAGATAGTATGCAGCTGTATAGGCAACCCCATCGCCGACAAGGGAAGCGATAAATGCAGAGGAGGCAATAAGTCCGGTTAAAACGATTGCTCTCACCGGCACCCCTTTATTGTTTAATTTTGCAAAATAGCTCGGTGCCGCCCCCTTTTTAGCCATGACCTGAATCGTTCTCGATGCACAATACAAGGAGGCATTTCCGCAGGATAATACGGAGGTCAAAATAACAGCGTTCATAAGGGAAGCTGCCGCAGCAAAACCGGCATTTTTGAATACAATCGTAAACGGTGATGCCGCAATGTTATCTTCCGCTGCATCAAGCAAAGTCGGTTCCGTAAAAGGAATTAAGGTTGCGATGACAAGAATTGCTCCAATGTAAAAAATTAAAATTCTCCAAAATACACTTTTGATTGCCTTGGGAACATCCTTGGAAGGATTCTCGGATTCGGCCGCCGTCAATCCGATTACTTCTGTATTGGAGAAGGAGAAAGCGGCTACCAGGAAAACTAAAATCACGCCGCCTGCACCATTGGGGAACGGAGCTTTTCCGGCTTCTCCGCCGTCAAGGACCCAGTTTGAAAATTCCACTTCATGTCCGCCAACGCCCATAATACCCGCAATCATCAGTACCCCGACAATTAAGAAAATAATGGTTACAACTACCTTTATACCGGCAAACCAATACTCTGCTTCACCGAAGCCCTTGACTGAAAATAAATTAATAGCCATCAAGATTGCCAGAAACAACATGGCCCATAACGAGGAATTTGTGCCCGGAAACCAGTACTTAATAATAATGGAGCCTGCAATCAACTCTGCCGCTACCGTCATAGCACAGCCGAACCAATACGACCACCCATTCATAAAACCCCATGCCGGATCAATAAAGCGATCGGCGTAGGCAGTAAATGCTCCGGGCACCGGAAGTTCCGTTGCGATTTCGCCTAAGGCCGTCATCATAAAATACACGACAACGCCCATAATTGCATAAGCCAGAACAGCACCGCCGGGGCCTGCATCATGGATTGTGCCGCCCATGGCCAGAAACAGCCCGGTACCAATGGTACCTCCAATAGCTATCATAGTGAGATGTCGGCTTTTCAAGCCTCTCTCCAGGTTCTCTCTTTCGTGAATTCCATCCTTACCCATTGGTATTCTCCTTTCAATGTTTATCTAAAACATCCGATTATTTCGATTTTCCAAAGTAATTAGATTTTCCCCAGAATCTCCACTTCCATTGCTGCCTCTTCCTCAAAAAGCTTCTTAATTTCTAAAACATATTCCTCCGACGGCGGTTCATATCTCTGTTGAACTCCTCCGATTCGATTCATTTTAGATAATCCCAAATCATGATAAGGAAGTAACGTCACACTCTTTATGTTATTTTTTTTATAGAAATCACTTGTCTTTTTCATCATCTCCCAGCTGTCATTCATCCCTTTTATCAAAGGCATTCTCATTACAATTTTTCCAACGACTTCAGGTATTTGAGTCAGTCTGCATAGGTTTTCCAGAATTTTCGTATTTTCCTGTCCCGTATACGTTACATGTTTTTCATTATCCATGAACTTCATGTCATATAAAATAAAATCAACGTTTTCTTTTCTTGACAGCTTTTCTAACACATTCCCATCACCAAAGCCTGATGTGTCAAGGCAAACGTTGATTTCTTTCTCTGCGGCCTGATCCACAAGAGCCTCCACAAAGCGAGGGTGAGACAGCATCTCACCTCCGCTTATGGTCAGCCCTCCGTTTGTATGATCATAAAAGCCTTTATCCTGTGCAACCTGATAGAGCACCTCTTCTACCGTCATATGTGTCGCTACCGGCTGCAAGCCTTTGGAATAACAGACCTCCGTACACGTCAAACACTTGCTGCAGGCTTCTCTGTTAATCCGGATACGACCTTGCTCATCGAGGTAAATGGCTTTGTCCGGGCAGGCAGGGATACAATAACCACATTGGATACAGCTGTTGGGAGATTCGATGACCTCCTGCTCAAAGCTAATCAGCTCAGGATTGTGGCACCATACGCAATTCAGCGGACATCCCTTTAAAAAAACCGTGGTTCGGATTCCCGGTCCATCCTCCGTTGAAAACTTTTGAATGCCTCCTACCAATACAGATAAAGATTCTTTTTTCATACTTTCTCCTTGCTAGCTAATTTTCAAGTGAGCTGTTCTGTCGATAATCGTGTCCTGTGCCGCCTTATCCAGTTCTGTAAAGTACGCCATATATCCGGCCACTCTGACCATCAGTCCTTTATAATCTTCCGGCTTTTCCTGTGCTTTTCTCAAAGTCTCATCATCCACCACATTAATCTGGATATGCTCTCCGCCGTGTTTAAAATACGTTTTTATCACACCTTCAATCGTCTGGAGTCCCTTTTCTCCGGAAATTCCTTTGGGATCAAACCGTATATTGAACAGAGCTCCGTCATGGAATTTTTTCTGATCGATTGCCGCTACCGATTTCACCGTTGCCGTAGGACCGCATATATCTCTGCCCATAGTCGGAGAGGAATTATCGCAATATGGCTGACCTGCCAGTCTTCCGTCCGGAGTAGCTCCGCATACTTCACCATGGGAAATATTTACCGTCTGGGACAAATTGCAGAAGGAATAATGTCCGTGTCTGGAGTCTTCCCACTGCTGTACGGTTTCGGCAACAAATCCCAGAATATCTCTGGCAACGCCATCCACATACTCGTTGTCATTACCAAATTTAGGCGGTTTATTGATCAATAATTGTCTCAATCTCTCATTGCCTTGGAAATTATTATCCAAAGCTGTAATTAATTCATCCATGGAAATAGTTTTATCTTTGTATACCACTTCTTCTATAGCAACCAATGAGTCTGCCAGATTTGCCGCTCCGGTAATGAACATTCCAGCTGTACTGTATTTTGCTCCGCCTTCCTGAACTGATTTTCCTAATTCAACGCAGCCATCCACTGCCATGGAAGCAAAGATGACCGGCAGCCTCAGCATGTGGTAAGGAACCATTAAATCGTATCCGTCCTTAATCATCTGATAGAAGTAAATAAGTTGTTTTTTAACGGCTTCTGTCAATTCTTTGACGTCTTTAAAATCCTTTGCCTCTCCTGTTTGAAGACCCAGCTGTTCACCGGTCTTTGGATCTCTTCCGTTATGGAGCACCAGCTCTAATACCTTCGGCGCATTTACATATCCCGCGTCGGGAGAGCTGTCTGTAGTTCCGCCTCCGGGTGCCGGCTGTATGCAGCCTACAATGTTCCAATCTCTGGCTTCTTCCATGGTGCAGCCCTTTCCCAGGACCATTGGAATCGCTGCATCGTCATTAAAGAATCCGGGGTTTGCCATTCCCGCCTGCATCATTTCCGCACCCTTTCGGAAAAGTTTTTCCGGCGTTCCCTCATGTACTCTGACTGCGAGAACCGGTTGGGTCGTCTGAAGATCAGATCCCGCTTCCAGACACAGATAGGACAAATCATTTGTTGCGTCTTTTCCGTCCGTAGTCTGTCCGCCGACCATCAGAATTTCCCACATTGGATAGCCCGCAAAGGATTTGGAATACCATCGGTCTCTGACCTCATATACCTCGCAGCACTTCAAATAGAAGCATTCAATTAATTCCAGTGCTTCTGCTTCCGTTATTTTTCCGGCTTCAAGATCTGCTTGATAGAACGGATACATATATTGGTCGAATCTGCCGAATCCGCACGCCGTGGTAGGTGCTTCAATATGGAAGGCAACCTGAATGAACCAGATCATCTGCACAGCCTGATGGAAGCTTTGAGGCGGATTTTCCGGAACAACTCTGCAATTTTCCGCAATCTGCATCAATTCTGCTTTCCTCTTTTGATCCGTGCACGCTCCGGCTTGTTTTTCGGCTTCCTCCGCCATACGGTGTGCATACGTGATCATGCCTTCGCAAATGATGATACAGGCTTTCCAGAAATCCACCTGCTCCTGCTTCTCTTTCGTTCCGCCCTTGACTCTGTCAATATTCTCCCGGCATTCTGCGATAAAGCCTCTTAGTCCTAAGTTCAAGAATTTTTTGTGATTAGGCGTGGTTTCTCCCGATACGCCGTTTCTGCATCCCACAGAAATCAAATCCTTTTGCCTTGCATTTTCGATATAATCCGGAAGGATTTCAGGAGCTAGGTCTTCAAGCGCTCTGCCTTTCCAATACTTCAAGGTTTCCAGAATAGTCTCCCGATCTTCTGGCTTAATGTTATACGGATCGGTCTTTCTGACTGGAAAATCATCTATATCTTCTATCAGCCATGAACTGGATGTGTACTCCGGAAATAAATTGGCTCCCCGATATTCGTTAGTTGGGGTTCCCACAATCAGCTCATCCGCAAGAACCAAGGTCGTCATATTTTCCATGACATATTGCGCAATCCTTGCTCTAAAAATTGGAATGGCATCACCCGCAAATTTTTTGTGCGCCTCTGTTGCCAGTACCAGTCTCTCCGCAGTAATACTTGGAGTGGTATCAAAATATTTATTTTTCATTCTTTGAAGTCTTTCGTTTAACATCTCAAACCTCCTGTTCATGATGCATAAGAAATAATTACTATTTTACTGTATCATATGATTTACTTAGGTCGAACTCAACTATTTGATTGTTTAAAAAGTTAATTTGATTGCGATATAGTATAAAAAACGACAGAAAACGACAAAAAGAGCTGAGCACAAGCGATTTTATTCGCTTGTGCTCAGCTCCATGTTTTTTTATTTTCTATACCAGACTGATCAGCAGCATAATATTCAATATCGAGACCACAATTCCTATTATTCCAAGAAGGATCTTATCCAGCCAAGTATTTTTGTATTTTCCCATCACCTTGGCAGAGGACGTCAGATATATTTGCAGAAACACCGTGATGGGCAACTGGATACTCAACAGCATCTGAGAATAAATCAGCCCTTTAAAGGGATCTGAGATTAAAAAAATGGCTGCTGTGGCAACTGCGAAAATTCCTCCCACACCTACCTTCGTATGAAGATCCTTGATGTCATAGGGTTCCTGAAACATTCCCGCAATAATGCTGCCTCCTGCCATTCCTGCCGTTGTCGTCGAAGCCAGGCCTGCCATTAAAAGCGCTATGCCGAATATGACAGCAGAAGCCTGTCCAAGCAAGGGTTGAAGTAACTGTTGTGCCTGTCCAAGCTCACTGACCTGAATATTTTTTGCATGAAAGGCCGCCGCCGCCAGAATGATCATGGCACTGTTGATGGCCCAGCCGATAAGCATAGAAATCAACGTGTCTCCAAATTCATATTTCAATTGTTTTTTTATGACAGCGTCGTCCTCCTTGTTCCATTCGCGGCTCTGAATAATTTCGGAATGCAGAAACAAATTATGGGGCATGACTACAGCCCCCAAAACTGCCATAATGATGGGCATGGAGTTGGCGGGCATACTGGGAGTCACAAAGCTTGCTGCGGCTTCCCCCCAGTTGACGTGGACAATGCTGAGCTCATATATAAAGGAAACCCCTATAATGGAAACAAAACCAATGATCCACTTTTCCAGCCGCTTATAGGAGCTGGAAAACAGCATCCAGGTAACAAAACCGGCAACAATCAAAGACCCCAGCCTGATAGGAATTTTAAACAGCAATTCCAGAGCGATAGCTCCTCCCAAGATTTCCGCCAGAGCTGTAGAAATCGAAGCCAGTACTGCGGTAGACAGCAAAATCTTTGAAAGGGCGGGTTTGAGATGCTTTGCAGTGGCCTCTGAAAGGCAGTCCCCGGTAACAATCCCCAGATGAGCAACGTTATGCTGCAGTAAGATCAGCATAATGGTGGAAAGCGTGACCATCCAGAGAAGCTTGTAGCCATAGTCTGAACCCGCTGCCAGATTAGAAGCCCAATTTCCGGGGTCGATAAAGCCTACCGTTACCAGCAGTCCCGGACCAATATATTTGATAAAATCCTTTGCCTCTTTTACCGGATCGTGTAATTCTCTGTTAAATTTTTTCTGAAACCAATTCATGTATATGTCCCCCTTATAGCATTCTGTATGTATTAATTTTAACATTATTTCCCTTAATGTGAAACAAAAATTAACAAAGCTGAGTACAAGCGATTTAGTTCGCTTGTGCTCAGCTCCATGTTTATGGGGATTGATATGGATAGGCTACAATAAGTTGGACAGATATTTTAAGGTCATGTAAAATAAAAAGTAGAAAAGGAGTTACTATCATGACCGAAAGAAGAAAGCCTCGTTCCTATACAGATGAATTTAAGCAGCAGCTAGTTCAACTGTATCAGAATGGAAAACGTAAATGTGATATCTGCCGTGAATACGATATCGCCACCTCATTGCTGGATAAATGGCTTAAGCAGTCTGCTGCCTCTGGTTCTTTCCACGAGAAAGATAACCGTTCCACAGAGCAGCAGGAGTTAATGGAACTGCGTAAACGCAATAAACAATTGGAGATGGAGAACGACATTTTAAAACAAGCAGCGCTGATTTTAGGACGAAAGTAAATGTGATAAAAGCAAACGCCCACAAATACTGTGTATCAGCAATGTGTAAAGTCCTAAACATTCCAAGAAGTTCTTATTATTATGAAGCAAAGCAAAAACCACAGGAGGACAATCTGGTTGCCCAAATCCGGGAGATATTCCGGCAGAGCCGGAATAATTATGGTACCCGGAAAATCAAGGTGGAGCTTTTCAAAAAGGGCTTCGTAGTATCCCGCCAGCGCATTGGGCGGATCATGAAACAGGAAGGGCTTGTTTCTTCCTATACGGTGGTACAATATAAGCCGCATATTGATAAATGCAATGAATCCAAAGTGCATAACATAGTAAACCGGGAATTTTCTGACCAGCCGCAATATAACGTAGTAGTCAGTGATTTGACCTATGTAAGGGCAGGAAACAGCTGGAATTACATCTGTGTGCTTGTTGATTTGTTTAACCGGGAAATCATCGGTTACAGTGCAGGAAAGAACAAAGATGCTGCACTGGTAAGCAAAGCTTTTTCCAGAGTCAATGTTAATCTGGATAAAATACAGATTTTCCATACAGACCGTGGAAATGAATTTAAGAACAAGACTCTGGAGGAAACACTTGAGACCTTTCACATCCGCCGTTCTTTGAGCATGAAAGGCTGTCCCTATGACAATGCAGTGGCAGAAGCAACATTTAAAATCATCAAAACCGATTACTCCAAAATTTCAATCCACACTCCCCTTGCGAGGAGCGACGTCTTTATCATCCTCATAGATTCCCATCAGCTCTATTTCAATCCACACTCCCCTTGCGAGGAGCGACGATCATCCCCAGCTAAATATAGCAGTTTGCTTTTTTCATTTCAATCCACACTCCCCTTGCGAGGAGCGACACACACTCAAAATGTGAAAAGAGGTGCTAAAGATGATTTCAATCCACACTCCCCTTGCGAGGAGCGACTTGCAATTGGTGTTGCTAATATGGGAGATGGTACATTTCAATCCACACTCCCCTTGCGAGGAGCGACTCACCTCTTGGTTCCATGTTATGCCGATAAAAATATATTTCAATCCACACTCCCCTTGCGAGGAGCGACTACAAAAGTCATTTGTAAATTTATGTGATTTAAAATTTCAATCCACACTCCCCTTGCGAGGAGCGACTTTTAATATATTTGTCGTTGGTGCATCCAGTTTGTATTTCAATCCACACTCCCCTTGCGAGGAGCGACGTTTATTCGCTTGGTTAGTGCTTCAAAGTCTGAAGTATTTCAATCCACACTCCCCTTGCGAGGAGCGACGGATAACTTATGATTATCTGTGGATAAGTATAGTATTTCAATCCACACTCCCCTTGCGAGGAGCGACTAGAATCCTCCATAGACAACGGAGTACCGCAACCATTTCAATCCACACTCCCCTTGCGAGGAGCGACCTATGCAGTTTATTCCGCAACAAGGCGTATACGAATTTCAATCCACACTCCCCTTGCGAGGAGCGACAGTTCTGGATGTGTAATTGATAAACCTGTCAGTATTTCAATCCACACTCCCCTTGCGAGGAGCGACTCGTAAGACTTCACCAACTTGCTCCATGTTATGACATTTCAATCCACACTCCCCTTGCGAGGAGCGACTAATTCTTCGGCTTGCTTAATCCATTGTAAAAAGATTTCAATCCACACTCCCCTTGCGAGGAGCGACGTAATTCTTCGGCTTGCTTAATCCATTGTAAAAAGATTTCAATCCACACTCCCCTTGCGAGGAGCGACCGTAAGACTTCACCAACTTGCTCCATGTTATAACATTTCAATCCACACTCCCCTTGCGAGGAGCGACGAAACTAGATAAACACAATCTAAAATGGACATTTATTTCAATCCACACTCCCCTTGCGAGGAGCGACTACAAGATACAGAAGACAATATAATTCAAGTTGATTTCAATCCACACTCCCCTTGCGAGGAGCGACTGTAAACAAAATATAATTTTAATCAAAGTAAATATTTCAATCCACACTCCCCTTGCGAGGAGCGACATAATACCATAAATAAAAACTATTGTTATAATAATTTCAATCCACACTCCCCTTGCGAGGAGCGACAATTCTTCGGCTTGCTTAATCCATTGTAAAAAGATTTCAATCCACACTCCCCTTGCGAGGAGCGACCTTTTAATATTTTGTAATGTTGAATTTGAACAGATTTCAATCCACACTCCCCTTGCGAGGAGCGACGAGCCTTCTTGTGGTATTGGTAATATTGCAGATATTTCAATCCACACTCCCCTTGCGAGGAGCGACACTAAGAGAACTAACTCCGTGATTCTATCAATACATTTCAATCCACACTCCCCTTGCGAGGAGCGACTTACATTCATGTTTATACCTCGTCATTCTCATTATTTCAATCCACACTCCCCTTGCGAGGAGCGACAGTCGATGCTCCGAAGTCTGTTAGTTTAAAGCCATTTCAATCCACACTCCCCTTGCGAGGAGCGACATCGCCGGACTTGTGTTCTTTTCTTCGTTACTACTATTTCAATCCACACTCCCCTTGCGAGGAGCGACTTACGGCTAATGAATAACACGCCCGTTTCATACATTTCAATCCACACTCCCCTTGCGAGGAGCGACACGATGTATAATTTTATTTTAAATATGTGGGTTATATTTCAATCCACACTCCCCTTGCGAGGAGCGACGGTATCGTTCATTTAAAGGGGCGCATTTCGGGAGATTTCAATCCACACTCCCCTTGCGAGGAGCGACATATGGATCCTAAACTGGACGGGGAGGTCATAGAATTTCAATCCACACTCCCCTTGCGAGGAGCGACATTATAGAGGAAGAGAGCGACCGACCGGAGCAAAGATTTCAATCCACACTCCCCTTGCGAGGAGCGACAAGTTGCGTCGGTTTCTTCCCCGTCTATTCGTAAATTTCAATCCACACTCCCCTTGCGAGGAGCGACACAAATTCATTTATGATTGACGTTACCGCAATCGATTTCAATCCACACTCCCCTTGCGAGGAGCGACGGATTTTTTAATACTTCCCCCGATGGTTGGCTTATTTCAATCCACACTCCCCTTGCGAGGAGCGACTCGGACTAATGGCTATTACATTTATTGTTTTCGCATTTCAATCCACACTCCCCTTGCGAGGAGCGACTGACGCGCACCCTATGTCTGCTATCACTAATTTAATTTCAATCCACACTCCCCTTGCGAGGAGCGACCTTTACTTGTGGCACTAAAGTTTTTAGTGGAAAGTATTTCAATCCACACTCCCCTTGCGAGGAGCGACGGTATCGTTCATTTAAAGGGGCGCATTTCGGGAGATTTCAATCCACACTCCCCTTGCGAGGAGCGACGTGTTTACGCGCCGTAACTGACGCGATAAGACCATTTCAATCCACACTCCCCTTGCGAGGAGCGACTCTGTTGCGCAGCTGCACGCACATCTGGATTGGTATTTCAATCCACACTCCCCTTGCGAGGAGCGACAAAGCATAATTTATTGCCATCTGCTTCACTGACTGATTTCAATCCACACTCCCCTTGCGAGGAGCGACTATATAGAAAGAGGTGTCCAAAATGACTGTGAATTTCAATCCACACTCCCCTTGCGAGGAGCGACATTGTTACCTTAATTCAACAGGAAGTTGAAAGAATTTCAATCCACACTCCCCTTGCGAGGAGCGACTGTATCATCTTGTTGGCTTTTCATAACAAAGGTATTTCAATCCACACTCCCCTTGCGAGGAGCGACAAAATAAAGCCGTAGATAGCTTTTTAAACATGTGATTTCAATCCACACTCCCCTTGCGAGGAGCGACACAAAGGATTCTGGTTGTAGTGCTACTTCATCAAAATTTCAATCCACACTCCCCTTGCGAGGAGCGACGAGGAAAATTTAAAAGCACTTGGAGCAATTCCAATATTTCAATCCACACTCCCCTTGCGAGGAGCGACCTTGGCTGTATAGGCTGCCCTATGAGTACAAAGGCATTTCAATCCACACTCCCCTTGCGAGGAGCGACAGACCTATAACCTTTCGAGAGGCCAGCGACTTTATATTTCAATCCACACTCCCCTTGCGAGGAGCGACAGAACCATTAGTCGCACAGCAGATTATAGATACTATTTCAATCCACACTCCCCTTGCGAGGAGCGACTTTAGCCATACGGCTCACCTCCTTTTATG
Source organism: Aminipila luticellarii (assembly GCF_004103735.1). Taxonomy (NCBI): domain Bacteria; kingdom Bacillati; phylum Bacillota; class Clostridia; order Peptostreptococcales; family Anaerovoracaceae; genus Aminipila; species Aminipila luticellarii. The sequence goes on from NZ_CP035281.1 coordinate 2,051,750, forward strand.
TAATATTTCAATCCACACTCCCCTTGCGAGGAGCGACCATCTTCATTTGCAATTCTTCTTAATTCTCTTATATTTCAATCCACACTCCCCTTGCGAGGAGCGACCTGTATTGTTTTGAATTATTTTTGTATAAACAAATTTCAATCCACACTCCCCTTGCGAGGAGCGACATATTAGTCATCATTACTTTAATTAATTCTATAATTTCAATCCACACTCCCCTTGCGAGGAGCGACTAAAATCACCTTCCCAATAACCTTTATTGTAACCATTTCAATCCACACTCCCCTTGCGAGGAGCGACACCTAACCTCCATTCTAAATAATAAAAGGGAGGATTTCAATCCACACTCCCCTTGCGAGGAGCGACTCTATTAAAGTAGCATTATAAGCAAGCAATTCTTATTTCAATCCACACTCCCCTTGCGAGGAGCGACTTCCTGCAGCTCCGTCATATCCACCCCCGACTAAATTTCAATCCACACTCCCCTTGCGAGGAGCGACACCATATATTTTGTATAAATTGTATTTGTGGCAATTTCAATCCACACTCCCCTTGCGAGGAGCGACATTTATAAATTCATCCACCGAATCTATTTCAATTGATTTCAATCCACACTCCCCTTGCGAGGAGCGACTAGTGATGAGCACACAAAATATCATACAGCTCTAAATTTCAATCCACACTCCCCTTGCGAGGAGCGACAATTATAAACCATCAGGAAAAATATGTAAACAATATTTCAATCCACACTCCCCTTGCGAGGAGCGACCTAATTTCACCTCACTTTTAATCATTATAACATAATTTCAATCCACACTCCCCTTGCGAGGAGCGACGCAATCTCCTGCACCTGTTCTAATCTAGTGCAAGATTTCAATCCACACTCCCCTTGCGAGGAGCGACCTTTTAAGAGAAATTAACGATTTAACACAAACTATTTCAATCCACACTCCCCTTGCGAGGAGCGACGCGGCTTTCTCTTGTAGGGCTTGGATGGCTAAGCTATTTCAATCCACACTCCCCTTGCGAGGAGCGACTATAATGTATTTAGATAAGTTCGATAAGTTCATGATTTCAATCCACACTCCCCTTGCGAGGAGCGACGTAGTGGAAAATTGCAATTAATCCCAAATAAAATTATTTCAATCCACACTCCCCTTGCGAGGAGCGACGCCTACAAGGCTATCCTCTTTATACACTCCAACAATTTCAATCCACACTCCCCTTGCGAGGAGCGACAAAGCAATAATTAAAGATAAAGAATGTATTTTTAAATTTCAATCCACACTCCCCTTGCGAGGAGCGACACTATCAACTAATAAACCACTTTCTGTTCCAATAATTTCAATCCACACTCCCCTTGCGAGGAGCGACATTAGCTTTCATAGCTGAAGTCAACATATCTAATATTTCAATCCACACTCCCCTTGCGAGGAGCGACCTATACACCACTTAACAATATATTTACTACTATGATATTTCAATCCACACTCCCCTTGCGAGGAGCGACTCCTTTAGAGCGTGACCAATAAGTAATTTTACATATTTCAATCCACACTCCCCTTGCGAGGAGCGACATATAATACACCTTGTAAATGGTCGTATTCATGCTATTTCAATCCACACTCCCCTTGCGAGGAGCGACGTAGACTGGATTACAGAAATTGCAGGGGAACAAATTTCAATCCACACTCCCCTTGCGAGGAGCGACCTTTTCTAGTTCGATTTCTCTTTCAAGCTTTTCAATTTCAATCCACACTCCCCTTGCGAGGAGCGACACGTATCTCAATCTCTGTTACAACTTCCATTACATATTTCAATCCACACTCCCCTTGCGAGGAGCGACTTCATCTAATGTTTCATTTAAACTGTTCCCACTTTATTTCAATCCACACTCCCCTTGCGAGGAGCGACCATTAGCATATTGTCAATCTTTAACATATATGGATTATTTCAATCCACACTCCCCTTGCGAGGAGCGACCGCAAGACTTGCTCAAAAAAATAGTTTTTAAAAGCATATCTTGTGTTTGGCAGATTATCGGTTGCCCAATAATGCCGAGTTCACAGAGAAAACTTTTGGACTTCTGGTGCGAACCTTTCACCGATTTCATGTTCGCTTGTGTTTCGCACCAATTCCACCTACCACTCTATATGATTAAATCTCCTTCTAAATCAATACTAGGTTTAGCCCCAATATGAATGACTTTTTCTGAGTAATTATTACCCAGGTTATAAAATCGTAAGCTGTCTTCTTTTGTATTAATAATTGTTTTCAATTCGTTTTGCAAATTGAGATATTGACTCCAGTCAATATTGCACTCAAAGACTGAATTTTGAACACGCTGTCCGTATGACAAACATTTTTTTGCAACATGCCTCAGCCGTTTTTTCCCTGCCATGGTTTCAGTTGAAACATCATAAGTTACTAATACAAGCATGCCCTTTCCTCCTTACTTCCATAGAAACGGCGGATAACCATCCAAATCGCCGCGTATGGTTCGAGCCAGCAATAAGGCTTGGCAATATGGAACCAATCCCCATTCAATCTTTTCTTTTAAAAACGGGTGGACGATTTCCTCTTTCTTCCGATTTTGCCATGAGGATAAAAACTTCTTACGAGACTGTGCCGATAAGTATACCGCCCCTGAACTCTGAACTTCAAAATCGCTTTCTGCTACTTCGCTTCGATTTATCAGGGAAAGTACGAACCGATCTGCAACGTGTGGACGAAGTTCTTCCATCAAATCCAGCGCAAGCGAAGCCCGGCCAGGCCTGTCTGCATGTAAAAATCCCACATAGCTATCCAAACCAACGACTTCAAGAGCATGTCGACATTCGCTTGCAAGCAAGGTGTAGGCAAAGGACAGCATTGCATTAACCGCATCCGTTGGCGGGCGACGATTTCGAGTTTTAAAAGTGAAGAATTCTTTGTTTTGCAATATCAGTTCATCAAATGCAGAGAAATAATAGTGTGCGGCATTTCCTTCAGCGGCTCTAAGGGTTTCACCGCTATCAACGCTCAAAACCTGTTTTAATTGTTCGCTGATAAAGCTGCTTTGCTTTTTTAGCAATGGCGTATCAATCCTTAAAGAGTAATCTCTGATCCCTCGTTCAATCACCCATTTCTGATTATGCAGCTTCCCAAATATAAAGGCTTTTGCATATTCCAATCCACGATTATCATCAGCAATGCGATACTGTTCCCGCCTCAGGAGTACATTCCCGCTTGATTCCCCATGAAAGGTGCCATAGTATTTGCCATACTCACTCAAAAAACTGACAGAAATTTTCCTCTTTACACATTCTCCCAATAGCTGTGGAGTAGCCCCATAATAATTGAATAAAACAATTTGTTCTAAATTCAACAACGGGACGCGAATCAATAGTTCATCTTCTTTTCTGACGCAGACATTTTCCGTTTCAAGATAAACCTTTGCATCGGTTTGGGTCACAAACAAAACATTTAATAGTTTTTTCATTCCAAGTGCGCCTCCATATACCTTTTCACAGAGGTCTTGTCCGCTTTCCCGAGGTTGGGCAAACATAGCTCCTTGATACTGCAACTTTTACAGTATTTTCCTTTAACAGCTTTTGGCGTATATTTTTGCATAAATAGTTGATGCATAGTTGTCACCGTATCCTTTAGCGTGGTCCGAAGCTCCAGCGTAAATGCAACCACTTCCCGCCTTCGCGGTTCCCCATAAAATAATGCGCCGTTTTCGATTTTCACGCATAACATCTCTTCCAAGCATACGGCCTGCGCACAAAGCTGCAGTCTATCGCAATCATCCAGTTTACTTTTGCCACGCTTGTATTCCACCGGATAGGGGCTCCACAGGTCTGAATAACCGTGCAGGGATACACCGTCATGGGATTTATGAAACTCAACGATGTCACACTCACCTGATATGCCCAGTTCAGACGACCGCACCTTCAGCCCACGAAAAATAATCAAATTGCCGCGTTTTTCAACGGACTCCCCATTATGCGCTTTGCTGTGCAGCAGCCTGCCCCCAGTCGTTAAATAGTTCTCGTTCCATTGATCCTCTATGTGAATAAGTGCCCATTGACGAGGGCAGAAAGCATAATGCTGAATACCCGATAACAATAAGTAATCCTCTTCTTCGTATATCATGATTCTAAAACTTCATACGACAATCCATCAAGCTCTTCAATGGTTACAGACCCATCTTCCCCTACGTTTATGCTGTTATGGACTTTTGCCGAGGAATATTGCCCGGATTTACTGTTATGAGCAACCCATACGACGTTAAGCACCTGCATAGATCCGCTTGGACGGGCCGACGATTCATCCCCTTCAAACAAGGAGACAAGTACATTTTTAATGGCATCTGCATCTCCATCGGAGAAACCAGTTTTTTCCGCAAGCTGAGGGCTGATGCTGCCGTAGGTCACATAAACAGCCTTGGAAACGCGATGCTTCATTCCCATAGTATCGGAAGATTTCTTGCCATCAGATGTTGGATCACCATTTACAGATTTAGTGATTTGAATGGATTCAATAACAATAGGTTCTTTGCTGAACGCAGATTGTATGGTAACCGGACCCCGTATGCCCATTGAAACCTCTGCGGTGGTACTGCCTTTCTTGAATGCAAAGACTTGACCGAAGGAGCGAACATCCATCCATTTTTCGCAGGCTTTTGCAGCGACGGTGTCTTTAACCTTCTGTTCATCTTTACTTAACGTTGAAAGAAAATCGTTGAATCTCTCGGAAAGTGATTTTTTCCCATCCCTATTGTTTTCATCCATCTGAACAAAAATATCGCTGCCAAGCTCCTGTAATCGATTGCGGATTTTGCGCTTCAAGCACACATCTGAAACCTCACCCAATCCGTCACTGGTTGTACGGGGCCGGTTGCCACCCAAGGGATCTCCGTTGGGGTTTGCATTCTTCACCGTAAAGATCAGTGCGAAATCAATTTTATTCTGTAATGTAGCCATTGTCTGTTCCCTCCGTTTTTTCATTATTATTATTTTTAAGGAATGCCCTGTTCTGTGCCGCATAGCCCAGAAGGTATAGCGGAGAAAGTGGAGAATTATCTTCGTAATCACCCTCTTCAAATAAAACCAGAATGTTGTCAATCAAAGACTGATAATAACCTGCCCCATTCAGCTGGTTCCTGTAAGGAATCAGTTGATCATACAGTATCCCCCAGGTGGAATGCGGTTTTACCCGAAAGGCACTCATGAGTTTTGTTGCATTTGTCGGTCTTGTATTCTGCTTATCGGCTTTGTAAAGGGCTGCGCTTTCAAGCTTGTCCGCAACCGACAGCAATCTGCCGAACAGATAGTCTCTGTTCGTTCTGTCCGTGTCTAGTTCCAATGGTATCTCCTCCTTTTGTTGTTTGTAAAATTTTCGTGTTAATGCACACGTTATGCTTAGGGCTCGTTTCCAATCATTTTCACTAAATTTGCCGTTTAAATCCATAAAGCCCATGGGATTTGAAGCTCGATTTGCCGCCATTTCAACCATATTCTTGGGAAACGCAAAATTTCCAAACATGCACTCCAAAAGCTGCTTGCGCGTATTCTTTTTTAGTATTTCATAGGATTTATCCCCATGGGACTTCCCATAAACTGCAAACACTATGTCATCAAAAGATGGCGCTCCGATGTAATGGATCGGCGTATTTTTGTCTTTACCATGTTCATCTCTTTCCTTTTTCCATGCAGTTAAGAAATAAGAGGTATCGCTATGCCAGTTGACGATGTTTTCAAGATATGTATTCTTGGGAAGCTCCTGATAAAACACTAATCCCATCCTACCGGTGGTCGCCGCATCGAAGACGGCAATACAAATTTTACAAAAATGCTGTTTTATATCCTTTGCATTTCCGAATCCTTGCAGAAGATTTTTCAATTTATCGGCATAATCCGCGTAAATTCCTCCTTTTGTTCCCGATAGAATGTCCGCTTTTGTTTTAACCTCTTCCATATTCTCGAAAAAGTCCAAGGAATTATCTTGTACCTTTGCTTTTACCTCTGTGTCACGATCCACACCCCAGGTTACAATAACCTGAGAATCAGCCGCATAACCATAATTGGCAATGAGCCAACGCAGCATCTGATGCATTTTTTGAGATTGGATGTAATCAACGATTACCGCATCGTTTTGTTTTGCAAACCGCCCTCGGAACGTAAAGCCGCTTGTATCATTGCATGAAAGTAATTTCGCATTTCCTGTAAGGGAATTAATATTCTTCGGATGCTGTGCTGCAACTTGATGAACCACCTCTCCGCTTAAATAATCAAAGGCTTCCTCGTTGAAAGTTGAATTGCTACTCATATTGTCGATCCAGGCATTGCGCAACTCGGTGCTTTCCCAAACCTTTACCATATTGTCCGTCATCTGTACAATAAAGCGTACCCCCAGCTTCCGTATTTTTTCCTTATCGAGCTGGCTTTCCCCATGCTCGTCCGTTTTTGTTTGATACTCACTCTCTTTAAAAATACGGCTATTCAGTAAATCATCCATCATGGTTTTGCCTGATACATAAGTATAGATTGCATTAAGCTCAGGAATATTCCCTTTCCATGAATTCAGCTGGGAGAGATAAGCTGCTATTTTACCCTCATTTATGTCGCCCACATAATCCAGTTGATCGCAAAGGGAATGTGCAGCTATTCCGGAAGAACGCCCTGCTGAGATTTCCGTGCACGGTGCAATAATCGTCGTTTCTTTATTGTCGCGGCTTGCACGAACAAATACTCCATCTTCGTCAATTGTCACACAAATTTGAGACTTAAATGTCATATGCCCAATGGGCAGCAACGTTTTCTTTTCATTGGCATTGCCGTCAGCATCCACCTGGACGATGCCCACTGCTTCTGAACATTTCTCATAGGTTTCAAGTAAATTCTGAAATAATCCCACTATTCATCACCGCCTTCAGTTTCCACAGGCAATAGATTCTGTCCTATGACAAATTCTTTCATCTGCTGGTTTTCAAACACCGTTCTCCGTTTAAGAGAAGAATCGCTAGGCGCCGGAAAAAGAATAATCCCATCTTTCATTGTGCAATTATAAAAACGCACATCGAAATTCCGTAACGGTATTCCTTCCTCATTTTTTGTTGGATTTTCATCAGGATAATCAATTCCGTGGAACATAAAACCGAAATTCAGCTCTCCATAATCATCGTAAAATCCACTTCCACGCCCAAACTCACAGTGTTCAACATAGCCTTGGCATTCCCGTGTGCCCAAAAATATATCCCGCCGACCGCCCTTTCCAATACTGCGCTTTGCGATGTTGTGATGCTTATTTTCATTGCGGTCGTTTTGTAATCCGGGTCGATTTTCATTCCATTCAAAATGAGCCAGCACCTGATATCGGGCCTCCTTGAGATAAGTATAATAGGACAAATCATTTCCACCATTCATTTTAATGGGTCGAATGCCTTTTCCCTCCGTTTGAATTTTATTCATGACCCGAACGGCATCAATCACCCAGATAAACGTGGGCTTCCAATAAACGGACTCTAGTATACCCTTCAACGCCTGATACGTGGGTACCTGATAGGAAAACTTTTCACCCCCAACTCGGGTGATGGGATCTGAAAACAATGCATACTTTCCATAGACTTCAAACTCTACCGAGTTTCGCTTTTTTATCATTGCTTCCAACATTTCATCTTTCATTTTTTCCTCCTCTCTATATGATAAGATCATCTTGAATGATCTCTAAAACAACGCCTGTTTCTTCGGAATAGTAACTTCCGCTAAGAAGTAAGATGGCCGTTTCCTCATCAAGGATATCTAAAGCACCTTGTTCGGATAACTTCTTCCACTCCCATTCATATAAAGAAACACTGTATTTTTGAAGCTTTTTCATGATATGAGCCTTTTGTTTTGTAAGGATTCCAGTAGGCTGCTTGCGGAAATCTTCGATGAGACTTTCAGATTCACCAAATATTACAATAGCCGATTTTGTATTCTTGTCTATCACGCTAAAGTTTTCCCCCGCAGAGTGGAAGGCCTGAGGAATACAATGGGAAAAAAGGGTGCCGGTTCTATTTTTATAATTTCGCTTTCCATAGCCATTTCCGGAAAGCATTTCATAAATCCATTCACCTTCTGCCGTGGGATAGTCCATTTGATCATCTTTCCCAGAAAAGTAGCGCTGATAAAAGGTCGCCATGACCCGCTCATCCAACAAATCTAATTCATCATTTTTGCCGTGAATAATCTGCTCCGTTATTTCTTTTCCAGATTTTATGTCCATGAGTCTATCCAAGTTTTCATCTTTCAATGGGAAAGTATATACGATCTTCGGCACAGCGCTTTCCCCATTTCTATTGCACCTTCCTGCCGCTTGGGCTATGGAATCCAGACCGGACATTGCCCGCACAACACAAGCAAAGGAAATGTCAACGCCAGCTTCAATCAGCTGGGTAGAAACACAGATGACTTTTTCATTCTCTTTTAAATAGGTTTTCATTTCATGGATGATCTGCACTCTATGGTTTGGGCACATAGAGGTACTGAGGTGCAAGATTTTAAAAGATGCTGTTTTACTTTTTAGTCGATTGTATATTTCCAGCGCAGATTTCCTTGTGTTCACGATAATCAGACAATTGCCGTTTACATTGGCCTTTTCAAGAATAAAGTCCGAAGCAGTCTCACAATCTTTCTCACTTTCCGCCGAAACGGTTACCCTCTTCATGCCTTTAAATTCCTCCGTACAGTCAATAAGCTTAGCCTCCTCGTGAAGCAGTAAATTGGTGCGTTGAGTGGATTCCAAAGTCGGCTGGGTGGCTGAGCAAAGGATAATAGTGGCGTTCAATATTTTAGATAAAAAGGTGACGACTTCATTAAAACAATGGATTGCCTTTATAGGCATGGACTGAATTTCATCAAAGATAATAACCGAATCTGCCATAGAAGCAAACTTGCGAAGCTTACCACTTTTTGCTGACATGACGGACTCCAAAAACTGCACCATAGTCGTGAGAATAACCGGGCTGCTCCACCTAGCGGCACTTAGCTTTCTTATTTCTGAAGCCTTGTCATCCTCCGGCTCCACAATATTGGAATGATGTTCAAAGATCACGTTATTATCATCTGGTAAATTCAAAATATCCTGCAGCGTGTTCCCCGTCTGCTCAATAATAGAAAGGTAGGGTATGACATATATGATTCGTTTTTTATTATATTGTCTGCTATGGTGGAGAGCGAAACGAAAAGAGGACAGAGTCTTTCCTCCGCCTGTTGGTACAGATAGCTGATAGATGCCGGTTTCCTTATCTGCCGCAGCTTTGCATTTATCGGATACAGCCCCTCGTATGATAGATATGTTTGAATCGATTGGAAACTCGGAGAGTTCATTTTCAAATATAAGGATAAGGGGCTCCCAGTCAAAGGGCTGATTGGAATAGGTTTCATTTATATCGAACAAATACGCATCCAGTCTGTCTGCATCTACAAGGCAAGAAAACAAATACTTCACAAACAGTCCCAGTGCGAAGTTTGCGCTACTTTTATTTTTATAGACTTCTTTAATTTGAGCCAACAAGCCATTGACCTCCGGCTTCGCATGTTCAAACAACCTTTGTAGTTCAGCTTTTTCACTTTCGCTGATCTTCCCTTTTATCTCGTCTAAAAAATACTTGGGATCACTGTCCTTTAAAAACTTATCAAAATAATTGGTGGTGCCATCAGGCGCAACTCCGTCAGCAAGGTGGTTGTGGTGTGCTGTTACACAAAACCCAATTATTTCTTTTATCAAGATTTCAGATGCACAATCCGTTGGAAGCCATTCATTGGATAAAAAGGCTCCTTGCCAAGCATGAATCACGCTGCCGGGTTCGCCTCCTTTATTTATGTATTCTTGAAATTCTGCTGATACCTTTCCCAAGTCATGAAGATAGGCTAAAAGTTTAGAGGTATTTGGAAAATGGGACATATCGTTTGAAATTTCAGCTACATTCGTTGAATGCTCCCATAAACTTTGTACTTTACCCTCTGAACTCTTTCTGGCAATTGATGTTTCATACATGTTCAACACCTCATATGAAAGTTTAATATTTCTAATTAAACAAATATATCCTATTTAGAATAAAATATCACATAAAAAGATAAATTACAACTAATCCAAACCTGTTATTTATGTCAAAATACGACAAAGACTAAATAGTTTTGCAAGAATCAGCCTTATTACCTCCTCGATGTTTTTCTTTTCTTTCGAGTTCGACCCTCCTCACCCTTTCTGATCAAAGACATAAAAAAATGAGACACAAGGCCTCATTTTTTATGTCTGGTGGAGATGAGGAGAGTCGAACTCAAATTTTTGATAATGATATAATATGTTATTAAAGGCTCAAACGTGTTAATTTGAACATGTTGAGCCTTTTTATTAATGCTTAAAAATGTTTATGAATGTTAGCCGATTTTATAGTTTTACGACAACTTTTACGACAAAAAAATTGTCCAATGGCACTTCTGGGCAGCCAAAATATGAGGTGTTTAATTCGGTTTTTTATAAGTAAGTGCTCTTGTACTGTCTCCAGTCCCGGACGTGGTTGGATCCACCAACACGCCAACGGCAACTAAAAGGTTAATAACTATACTTATGCCCTGTGCGACTTGATCCTGAGAGATCGGAGCAGTAATCCCTAAAATACCCAGCACCTGATACACAAAAGCCACTACACAGGCAACCAAAGCCGCCAGAGTGGTTTTATTCTTTAATCTAAGTTTCCAGTTAATTTTCATGGTATTCCTCCTTAATTTCATCTATTCTGTGGTGGGCAGATTTTACAGACTGCTCCACTACTACCATTCTTTCCATGAGCCCGTTGTGCTTATCTTGCTTCTTCTCGAGATTATTTAACTTCGTAATGACCATTCCTCCGAAGCTGCCAAGTGATACAGCGTATACGATCATCTGTATCCAAAATTCTGTTGTCATTGATGCCTCCTATTTCTTGCTATCTGCGTACCTTTTATTAATAATCATGCACCTGGCCATATCTTCTGTTATATCCAGATTCCCATTCTCATCACCCTTCAATGCGCCGGCATTGACCAGTGCCCGAACTTCCTGCTGTAAACTTTTTGGTAATTCTTCTACCTTGTTATATCTTTTCATTTCCTCTTCCTCCTCTTCAACTTTTAACAGATCTTTTAAATATGGCAGCGGATCCAGCCATGAACTTTTACCATCGGGATCAGCCATGCTGTAACTTGTGCAGATTCCAAAATGCAGGTGTGGCCCTGTGCTGTTTCCGGTGCTGCCTACCGCGCCTATAACAGTTCCTGCTTTTACGCTCTGGCCTGCTGTTATTTTTCGGCTACTTAAATGCGCATGGAGAGTATAAAAGTTGCCATGGTCTATCACTATGTAATTTCCATAGCCTTTGCCGTTACCTTGCATCTTTGATACTATTACTATGCCGCCAGCTGTAGCTTTAACTGGCTTATTGTTAACAGCCTGTCCCGTGGTAAGCTTGTTCAGGTCCACCCCGTGGTGTATCTGCTGTTTTTTGGTTATTGGGTTTACCCTGGGCCCGTAAGCAGCGGTACCTTTAACTGCGTCCAGGTTTAAGTTATCAACCGGCAGGCATTTTAAATTAATCATTTTATCCCTTCTTTCTGCAAATGAAAAAGGGGGCATTTCTGCCCCTGTGTGGTTTATTTTTCTTCCAGCCATGCTACATCATTATGCAATTCTGCTAAATTTAAATCGTCCGGAATTTTATAATGATCTTTATTGCCCTTTGTCACCTCGATCAGCATGGCTCTGAATACTTCATTTGTTCCATAAGTTTCCCCGGTTTCAGGATTTCTGTTGTTCTTCTGCATAAATGTGTATACTCCGTTGTCCATATACTTCTTGTCAAATTGTGCTCTCTTAGTTTTCATAATTGTCCTCTCCTTCTGCCGTTACCGGCTTTAAAAATGTATTAAAAAAACACGCATCGTGCGTGCTCCTATCAAAATTATTTAACTTATATTTTCTGCGCTTAATCAAATGTTAAGTTAAGAAACTTGTGGTGTTGCAAGAATAGCATCGGCTTGTTTTTGGTCAATCCATTTAGGTACGCACTTATTAACTCTTGTAGCATCAAAATTACCCAATATCCATTGGTTTAATATAAAATCGTACATATTACACCCCCATCAATATTGCTATAGCTTTTTCAGCACTTGCAAGTCTTTCTGCTTCTGTTGGCTCAGGTATAATATTTACAAGAGCATTTATTTCTTCTTCACTTAGCCCTTCAACCCATTTTGAACCATCCCATTTAGGCTTATAAAATCCATCAGAGCAAAGAGTTTCAATACACTTTGTTGGAATTTTCTCGCCGTCTTGAATAATAACATCTTCAACAAATAATCCGTTTTCGTCTATTTTAATTACCTTTTTCATATTTCCTCCTATGCCCCTGCTCTAAACGTAATTCCATTGAGGTCTAAGAAATTATTTGCACTTACTCCCCATAGCCCAATTTTCCCATCGGCATGAAAATTAAGTGCAGCAAGAAGATTTGATGAACCATTATAAAAAAATGTATAATGAGTTTCGTCACAAGATGGGCGATAGCCTACTGGTAAAGTAAATATAGTAGTATCATTAGCAAATGTTCCGCCTGTAATTCTACCTCTTAAACGAACTACCCCAAACGAATCTTTATAATATCCACAAGGCAAAGTCCCTTGATTAGTCCAGCCATTCTGTAGTGTTGGTGCAATCCAATCCTCTTGTTTGGTAGTTGCTATTTCTTGCCAAGCTGACCATGTTTTGTTTACTGCATCTGCTGTATACCTAACGTATGTTTTGTTGAATTGTATATCATGGTAAATTTGTGTTGCATACACCGTTCCGCTTGATAATATCTCTACAATTCCATAAGTCGAGCCACTAGGCCTATTTATGCAACTTGTACAAGTATATATTGCAGGTATGACAAAATTATTTAAATCATGTGTTGAGGTTAAATCCCCCATGCTTTTAATTGCCTTGCTTAATGAAGCGTTAACCTCGGTTATTGCACCAACTAAATTACTCTTTTCAGTAGTAGTAAGATTGCTTAAGATTCCTATTTTATTGGAAGTTTCTTGGACTTCAGTTTTTGTTGCTTTATTTGCTTCTAAATCTTCGATATTCTCTTTAAATGCTCTATAATCGTATTCTGTAAAATTTCTGGCGATTATAGTTCCTGTGCTCCACGCCGCAGGATTGCCCTGGAATCCTCTTTCTACCGTCAGAGTGTTTCCGTCTATAGATAATACTTTTATAGTCTCCGCGTTGGTTCCCGTGCCTAAGGTCATCAAATTCGGGAGCTGATCCGGAACCCTTGTTGGATCTAAGACATAAATTAAAGTGTCAGAGTTGGATATACTATTTGTAATAGTTGTTTCCGGACTGTTTACCATGCCTTTATACATTTCCTGCATAACATCACCTTCCTTTCCAAATTTTAGTTGTTTTTCCTCATTTCTATGATATTATTAAAATAAAAAGGAGAAAAATGTCATGAAAAAATTTATTGCAGGCCTTGTTATTGGCCTTTTATTTACAAACACTTTTGCCTTTGCCGGAGATAGTATCTCCGCCGTATTTTCTAACTTTAATTTTGTAGTAAACGGACAAGCCAAAACAGTTAGTACGCAGCCTATTGTATATAACGGTACGTCTTATTTACCAGTGCGAGAAATCTCTAACCTTTTAGGATATACCGTTAATTATAAGGCAGACAGCAGAACGATCGAATTATCAGACGCAAGTCAACCGGCACCAGTAGACGATCAAACTAATGTTACAAATACGAGCACCGATACATCTGATCTGATTAGCATGCGTGATTTACACGACAAATATGGTGTGGATATATCGTTTTGTTCCGGCGAGGGATTTAATGGCGTTCGTTTGACATATAACGGTAAATCTATCGAAAAAACGGAGTATATAACTATTGATGCCAAGGGGTATTTTAACAAAGGTATTTTGGCAGAATTGGGTATTAATTAATAATCTCCGCCGCCCCTACTTTGGGTAAATATTTGCAGGAATATATTGGCTGCCACTCTGGTCATTTTGTCTGGGATGATTTCTATGGTGTGCCATGTATTCCTGTTTATTTTTCCGCTGCTGTCCACGCTCATGTATGGCACAACATCTATATCCTGATCCTCTTCAATGTCCGGTAATAAATTTCCATCTACTCTAATAGATACCATATCCGCCGTCTCTCCCTGATAAATCCCAAATTCAAGATCGTGCGTATGATCTGCAAATGTCACTGTGTGGGTATGCGCCGGTATATCAACTGTGTGTTCATGTTCTGGTATTTCTATATCATGTTCGTGCGGAGTATCTAAAAGATGCCCGTGTTTCCCGCTTTCGTAAAAATAAACATAGCCTCCGTCAGCTAAGGCAAGTTTAGATCCGTTTCGTATGCCGTGGTTATGCTCTCCCGAATCATGTATTATGTCCGGTGTCCCTGGTAAGGTGATGCCCCATTCTGTGTTTATTGATGTTTGTATTTTACCCAATGATGCCGATGATGTTTGTGAGCTGTTTCCTCCGGCTGAAGTGGACTCTGTGCTTGCACCTCCGCCCCCGACTGCCTTTGAGTAAGCTCTGAACGCTTCAAACTGAAAATTAAGGATACATTTATTTATCCTTACCATGGTATCCGGTATGTAAACTTTCATTACTGCCGGATGATCTGGATCGGCATTGTCCGCAAACGGAATTACCATTTGATTGGTCGCTCCCTGGGCATAGACTTCATTGATCCTGGTTCTGCTTGCGAGGTCTGTTATGGTTCCCGCTATGTCCTTCGATTTATTAGCAACTTCTATATTTATCGCTCCCGGATTACCTCTTACATCGGATTTTACGACCGATACGATTGGTAGGTCCTCGATGATGTCATCCTGCTTATCTACAATCCTTACAATATCCCCAGGAAAGAACTTTTCAAACTTCTCCGGACTTTTTCGGTGCAAGTCAATAGCCTTGACTTGATATGATTTATATGGGTTCTTAAGTTCGTTCAACACGCTTAGTCCATATGCTTTTAAGGTTTCAGGGCTTTCAAAGCGCCGATCCGTTAAAATGCTTGCTTTAATGCCGTAGGTTGTTGTATTGGCTTCCAGATATGGCACACCGCCATTTACGCTTTCTATTCCAAGTTGGTTATCCCCTTCTCCGTATCCAAGACAATAAAGCCTCGTTACTACTTTTGTAGAGTCTACTGTTTTTTTGATCTCCAGCATGTTTTTACTGTACATGATGTCTGCTTTAAACTTTGTTGGCAGTTTTTTTAATTTCAAACGCCAGATCGTTCCGGTCGTGTCAAACTCCCATCTATAAGCTTCGTCAAAAACCTCCGGGACCGAGTATAGAGCGGCGAGCAGATTCTCATTCTCCCATTTATATTCAAATCTTCGGTCAAAGTCGCATTCTTGGATTTGCCATCTACCCGTTGTTTGCCTGTCCAATATGTATCTTAATACTTGCACCGTGCCGATACTGTCTCCACCGATCTGATGGTATTTAAACATTACATCATCGAGCAGTGTCGCCAGTACATGTTCGCACTGGTAAGCGATTACACCTTTCATATTCCTTGTCAGGGAAGATGGCATAATCCTAAATAATTCAATTCTTTCTTTTCCGTCAAATATTTCTACATAATTAAACGGCTGGCAATAGATGTTTTTGGGGTCATCGGCCGGCAGCGAGAAGCTTGCCAGCCAAAGCTCGTTTAAAGCAAGATCGTATCCAATATCAAAAGCATTTTGCAAATATGCAAGCTTTTTCATGTTTTGATCATATACTCTTATGATGCTATCCATCGGATCCATTATAACCACCTATCCTTCCATATTACGTCAAACGATGCAGTTCTTTCTTCGCTGCCGTCTGTATATTCCAACGTATTCAACCCACTTAATAAATTAAAAAACTCACTATTGGCGTCCATATATTCCATTACGCTCTCTCCATTTAAGGTTATAGACATATCGCACGTATTTATTATTAATTCATCCCCCGGTTTAAGCGTGATCCCGGTAAGATTAATAGAAGCTTCTCCTGTTAGTGTTTGGCTTGCTGCAGTCTTTAAAGCCATGTTCCCCGGATCGGCCTGTGCTATAAAATATTTCGTTCCTTTTCCAGTTCCTTTTAAGACCAATGCCGCCAGTGCGGCGGCATATTTTATAACAGTTGCGACAGATGTTTGTTGCATCTTCATACTGGATGTGCCGCTGGCCGCTATAGTTCTTCGAGCCTCCACGGATGCGGCGGTTAATTTCAGGAGAGCAATTCCGCTTGCTCCGGAGCTTTGCCCGGAGCTTCTGTTAAATCCTTCGCGATTAAAAGGTTGCCTATTGAACATCTTGCCCTCCTTATTCCATGGTTATTTGTAAGCTCCCTGTTTCTATGGTGAACCGGTTTCCAGATTGTACATTTTCCACTTTGGAGAATGTGCCCCTGCACAAAAGATTTCCTCCTGTTAGCGCGGATCTTATTCCCCAATGTGATATGCTTCCCCAATCTGCTGTAGCAATGGGAAATTCAACTTTTTGATTGTTTGAAATAACCCCTTTATCCCCCGTCTGTACCGGTGCGCCGAACGTCGTTTGCTGTCTCGTATATCCTCCGCCATTTACTTCGGTCCCGGTGTCGGCATCCGTGGGATCGTTTATGTACAGAGCCAAATATACAGCCGTAGGTTGTGCTACGGACTGATTTCTAAAGAAATAATTTAACATAGCCTCTTCAAGCCAGTTGCTAGCCTGTGCCATTATATCGCCGCCTTTCTTTTAATATTTATATCCTTTATATCTGTATCTCCCATATTTTTTATGGTAATGATGCAGCACGTTTCTATGCTCCCGTTTACCTGGGTGTTTACTTCCGCCGGACTTGCGGTTAACTGAGTGTTTACCTGTCTATATTCAAGACTCTCCGCGAATGGCTGGCATTCGAAATTAACAGTTAATATCCCGGCCGGAACGAGTTCTATTTGCTCAATCCCGATATATCCATACACGCCCGCCTCATATGCTTTATCCGGTTCATCATCAAATATGAGCATTCCCTGCCCGCTTAGCCATTTTGCTATGTCTCTTGCCTTTAATCTTAATTCTTCGTGGTTTGCGTTTTCCATCAGGCCGAGTATTACAGATATAGTCCTTTTTTCATAAGTATTCATCCCATAATCGGTAGCCCCATGTTTTCCCGGTATTGTAAATTCATTTTTCCGGAGTTCTGGAATCACGCTTCGATCATCACTTCTTACTCCGATTCCAAAAAATGATGAATGTATATTTCTAAAGCTGAGCCCTATCATTTTGGTTTCCTCCGATCTGCCTGCTCTTGCAAATTGTTCAGTTCTGCGGCTACTTTTTTAATATCATCGTCGTCTCTAACGTACATGTTCTGTACTGTTATCGGTGTGCCGGTCCTATTATAGCTTCCGGCCTTTTGTAGAGCGCTTGCGATAATCCCGTCAAGTTTTTCGATCGGAAGTACGGCTTCTCTTCCGGCTTCTCCGACGCCGATAATGCTTGGAGTATTGAAAATGCCGCCTGTTTTATACCAATTTACGCTAAAGTCTGGTACGGATGGCGGCGCTAAGCTAAACTTGCCTTTAATATCAAAGTGTGGTAGCTTTATTTTCGGCAATTTCCACTCAAAGTTAAAATAGCCTTTTATGGTGGATATTGCACCAGATATGGCGTTTTTAACTGCGCTGAATATACTATCAACTTTATTTCTAAAACCGTCCAGATTGTCATACAGGAGCTTGAAGGCCCCTGCGAAAGGATTTACAATTAAAAGTAGTAAGCCCTGCCAATTATTTTTTACAAAATCTATTACGCTGTTAAAGTATCCTTTTACGCTATCAATGGCCTTTCCTATAAAGTCTTTTACATATCCGAATATTTCTGTCGCTTTTGCTTTAATTTCGTCCCAATTTTTATAAAGTGCTATGCCGATTGCAATAAGCGCTGTTATGATGCCGATTGCGATTCCCACTGGGCCTGCTAATGCTGTAAATGCTTCTCCAAGTGCCGGGAGAACCGTCATTATTATTCCGACGTTGCTTATGAGGCTGCCTATTATAACAATAAGCGGTCCTATTGCTGCCACGATTCCTGCGATAACAATAACTATTTTTTGTGCACCTGGGGACAGTTTGGAAAACCAATCCGCCAGTGACTTCAGGGCGGGTGCTACAGAATTGGTTATAATATCTGCAAGCGTCAGAAGCGCAGGGCCAATGGCACTTTGCAGATTTCTTAAAGCGCTTTCCATGGCTTGGCCTGGATTATTTTCATACATGGCTGCAGTGGCCTCTTCTGTAGCTCCCTGGAAGTTTTTCACGCCATCAGCGCCATCTGCCATAGCTAAAACGACTTTAGATCTTACATCCTCCCATTGTGTCCCGAATAACGCTGTACCTGCTGCGTTTTGCTTTATTGGATCATCCATTGCCGCAAGTGCGGCTACTGTTGCCATAAAGGCTTTTTCTCCGGCTTCTCCACCCTCTGCGATTGCAGATCCCATATCTTTAGCATTCAGCCCGATCATGGCGAATCCCTGCGCCGTTGTATCAGAGCCGTCCTGAGCACGGATATTAAACTCTTTTACTGCGTCCGCAACCTTGTCCAGGTTAAATGCGCCCGCCTGCGCTCCTGATATAAGGATTCCGAGCATTTTATCTGCGGAAAATCCCATGTCTGCGAACTGCGGCGAATATTCACGCAGCGTATCTAACAGCTCTCCGGAGTAGTTACCTCCCTGCTGAAATCCGACCGTTATAAGGTCAAGGGCATCCTGGGCTGAGATCCCGAAATTGTCTACCATGGTTTTTGTGGTAGCTACTACGCCATTCACATCCTCTCCGAATATGTCGGCTATGGTCATGGCCCCTTCAGTCGCTTTGGTTAAGGCGTCTCCTGCCAGTAAAAGGTTTTGTTTTACTAAAACAACCGCATCTGACGCTTCTCCGATATTTTCTCCGAATCCGTTTTTCCATACTTCTTCTGCGGTATTTCCTAATTCCTCTGCTTCTGCTTTGGTCGCTCCAAGGGAGGCTTGCAGTTTTCCCTGCGCATTTTCAGCGTCAATCGCTCCTTTAAGGATGGCCCCTCCTGCTGCCACGATTGGAAGAGTGACACCAACTGTCATTTTTTCTCCGACGTCTGTCATCTTGCCGCCGATGTCCTGCATTTTTTCGCCAGTGCTTTTCAGGTTGTCTCCTACTGTTTTCCACTTGTTGTTTGTTTCATCCAGTTGATCGGTCATCTTTTTTAGACTTTGTTCAGTGTTGATTACCTCTCTTTGGATATTTCTGTATTGATCTTCGCTTACCTTCCCCTCTTTAAACTGCTGTTGTACCTGCTTCTCAGCTTCTTTTAAGGTATCTAGCTTTTGTTTGGTATTTTCAACCGAATCGGTAAGGAGTTTTTGCTTTTGGGCTAATAATTCAGTATTCTTCGGGTCCAGCTTCAGCAGCCTTTCCACCTGTTTTAATTCGCTTTGAAGGTCTTTTGACTTGGTGTTTACTTCTCCGAGTGCTTTGTTTAAAGGCTGCACATTACCGCCGATTTCGATTGTTATTCCTTTTATTTTCCCTGCCAATTTCCTCACCTCCTAATATCGGTCAAAATCTGCTTGTGTCGCCATTGAAACGGTCGAATCCTCTTTTTCTTCATCCGACAAATGTTCGTTGTTGAAGGTGATTACGTAATCCATAACCATTCCGAATGTCATCTCTTCGAATTCCGATATGGTTAAGCCTCTTTCTATGGCTCTTAGCAGCACTAATTCTGTCGTCAGATTGAATTCATTGTTTTCAATCTCATTTTCTATTTTTTTTTACTCTCAACCGTGGAGCCCATGCTTGCCATTATCAGTTTGAGAGCTTCCGGAAGGATCTCTTCCAGTGGAAATTCATCAAAAGTGTCCAGCCACTCCATGGCCGGCGGTATCTGTGGATTTGCCGTTTTCGCCAAAGTCCAGATCATATCAAAAAATATTTCCAAATTTAAGGCTTCAATATCTTTTATTATCTGGACGGTTTCCCCCGTTTCTTCGTTTGTTTCTTCCTCAACAGCCTCCTGTAATTTATATAGATCTTTTAGTGCATCCCTGTGAAACTGTTGTTTGTATCTGAGCATAAAAGCGCCGGTGGATTTTAACTTCACCGGCTTTCCGTCAATATATAATATTTTTTCCATGATGTACCTCTTACGCTGTTACGGTCAAAACTACTGCAACGGCATTGCCTTTATTAAATTCGACTATGACCGTATAGCTGCCATTTTCCAGCGCGGCGATATAATCATCTGCGATCGTTACGTCTACTCCGGATACAGTCAAATGGATTCCGGGGATCCATGTGCCGTCAAGTTTTACATTTTTAACAGCGTTGTCGGCGGCGGATGATGTTACATCAATCGCCAGATCATCCGGCGCGGCCTTGCTGAATGTGGCTGCAGTAGAAGCCGCCGTATTGATAACGGCATTCTTCAGGTATACGGCCGAATAGAAAGTGTCGTACCCGGTTTGTCCCTGTTCGATTTTTGTCTTAACGTCGCTGGTGTCCAGTGCAGGCCTTACGGTAATGTTCAAGGTTTCTGTCTTTGGTTCCTTCGTGTTGGTCTTTGTAGATCCTTCTATGTTTGGTCTTGCTACAGAGACCCTGTAATTAACATGCCTTGTCTTTTTCTGGTCTCCGTCAAATTCAAACATCAGTGCAATTTTGTTCGGTTTTGCGTCGGCATTTTCAATCAAGGCTCCGTTTGCGTCGATTTCATCTCCAAGCACATCAACCCTAAATTCATCCGGAATGAGGGCCATTTCCAATGTTCCTTCATATCCGTTATTGGTGTTTTCCTCAAAGTATGCCGTATCGTCAGCGTAAAACGTGACCGGATCTCCTGAAGAATTCTGTACCAGGTTTACCGCGCCCGGCATCGCTTTTGGTGTGCCGTATGTAACTATGTCGTTGTTTTCCATGACTACGGCATAATGGACATTTTTAAGGCCAAACTTTACTTTATTTCCCATCGTTTTTCTCCTTTAAAATTCTATATAATAAGTTACTTGATATAACTTTTCTGATTCAATATAAGTCTCATCTTTGTCGTAAAAAACATCATGCTCATCGAATAAATTTTCGATGAGCATCTCTGAGTTAATATCTTTTTTATTAGTGTAAAGCTCCACTTGATAGTTTTGAATTTTGTTATATACCTTGTTATCTGCTCCAAAGTTATCAGATCCTGAAAAGAGGTAGATAATATACGGCGGTGGCGGAGCTTTTTCAAAATGGTGATATGCTGCTTTTAGTCCTGTGGTCTTTAGCAGGTTAAGAAGCTCCTCCATTATTGATTTCCTCCTCTACTTCTGTCATAAAATCTTTTATTACCTCCTCTTCAACCTTTCCGATATGCGGCCTTGCTGCTACTCTGCCGCCTCCGGCTTTTGCATGGCCATTTTCTAAAAGATGCGTTAGGCGGTAGTGCGGTTTTCCAGCGTGAATAATTCGATTATCTGGCTGTCCGACCGCTGGTTCCGTGGTCATCTTCCAACTTTTAGCATAATCGCCGCCGCCTTTTCCTTGTCGTTTTGGGGAGGTCTCTTTCAGCTTTTTAACGGCAGCTTTTCCTATTTTTTCACTGCTGACATTTACCGCTTTTACAACATCTTTTGAATATTTTTCTAAGCCTCTTGTAATTTCACCGGCAAGCTGGCTGGTGTCAATTCCCGTCAACCTCTTCATCCCCTTCCTGTCCGCTATCGGCGCCTATTCTTTCACAAACAAGTTCCAGTTCTTCAAAATCTGCGCCGTAGGTTCGGATCACCCTATATCCAAGATTTTCAAATTCAATTTCTTTTTCTCCGGCATATTCATATCCGTGTATTACAAGTACAATTTCCGGCTTCAGGTCTGTTACGGCGGCATTATAAAATTCAGCCCTGGTTACGGATTTTTTCCCACAAAGAATATTGTTCTTTGCTTCTACCGGGATTTGATTTCCAACGGAATCATTTTCAAAATCCTGTTTTATTAGAGTGAGCTCATGATCATATGTCATCCTGCTTACCTCCCTGTATGTATAAACATATTGTGCATTCTAAATTGTAGATGTCTTGGCATATCTCCGGAGCTGTCCTTGCTCTGGTATCTCCACGCAGCGTAATCCACTACAAAAATTAAATGATTGGGATTGTCCCCTTCGAGTAACAATCCCTTTTCATCTTCTAATTCTTCTATTACGCCGTTTATGATGGCGGTTAAATATGTATCTCTAACCGTTGTGGAGATTCCTAGCCTTGCCTTTACAAGTTGCATCACAGTATCGGTGTTCATTTTTAATCACCTTATTAAGATTTAGTCACAATTACGGTATATACTTTTGTGGTAGTGCCATATTTCACGGTTATTTCTACCGTATTTTCTCCGGCTGTC
This sequence comes from Aminipila luticellarii, assembly GCF_004103735.1. Taxonomy (NCBI): domain Bacteria; kingdom Bacillati; phylum Bacillota; class Clostridia; order Peptostreptococcales; family Anaerovoracaceae; genus Aminipila; species Aminipila luticellarii. The sequence goes on from NZ_CP035281.1 coordinate 2,074,218, forward strand.
CAAGTGGCTGAAGCGCCGCTTTCCTGAGTAACGTTATTGACTTTTATCGTTACGGACGCGCCTGTCTTTGCTGCTGCTGCCGTTACCGTATTAGATGCATTAGCTGTGGCTGCGGTATATTTTCCGGTTGCGCCGCTAAATGCCGGTGACAATGTTAGAGATCCTATTGCTAAACTAGATAGATATGCGTCTTCCGGATTTGAAGTATCCGGAGCAAATGTCATAGTTGTTGTTGGATCCTGATTGTTAATATTCACTATAACAAATCCCTCTCCAAATATCGGTCTTCCGTCATATCTGGCAATTCCTTTAAATACAGTATTGTCTTCGATGAACTGAACATGTTCCGATTGTGATAAATTTATTCCTTCGCGCTCTGCTAGCAGGTATAGAGAGCCGTATCCTCCAATAATGTCATTATCCGGGATAAATTCTAAAATCACTACGTCTCCACCGACAACCGGCATAGTCATATTCATACCGCTTACGATGGCCCCTGCTGCGTTAATGGATAATGCTTTTGCCTGTATCTTCGCAAAGGTGTTGCTGTTCATTGCCCAAAATTTTTGACCAGTGCTATAGTTTGCTTTGACCGTGCCAAGTGCAAGAATAAGAGCGCTAAAAAAGGCCTCTGCTGTAGAGCCCTCATATGTAATTTTCTTTAAGTTTGATTGGTGCATATCTGTCCATGTTGGGGCCTTTGTCCCCCAGTATGGTGGCTGCTCCGTTTCCGACAGACGAGTCACGATTCCGACTGGCATTTTCTTTCCTGTGCCGTACAGGATGGCTTTATCAAGTGCAAGTCCTATAGCCTGCGAGATGTTATCCATGATTTCATTCGTCAGGTTAATGTCGCTGTCCTGAAGAGTCGCATTGCAGATAGCTATATATCCGCCCACTTTGTACCCATCGGTCTCGATCTGGCTGAATGAGATAGTCAGCTCATTCAATTTGGCGCAGGCTTCTGTCCAGATACCTTCCGGTATCTCTCCGGCTATATTGGTCCTCGTTGTCCCCGGTACATTTCTTAGGTACACTTTGCTAATCAGCTTGCTATATCTATGCAGGTTGTCCCTTAAGACGCCGAGCAGCACGTCCGGAATCAGCAGCTCTGCATTTGTAACAGACCGTTCCTGCGTTCCGAGCTCTCTGGTTCTTTGCAAGAACTCCTGCACTTCTTCCCGTGCGATTAGCGCGCTTCTCTGTTCATGGGAAAACCCTTTAAAAAATCCTCTTTCTATCATCTTCATTGTTCCTCCAGTTCCTAAAATAGTTCTTTTTTCTGCTTCCGGCTCTGCCGTTCTCTGGTTGTTTGAGGGTGCTTTGCTGTTTAGTTGTTCCAGATCTTTTTCCAGGTCTGCAATTTCTCCCTCCAGCACTCCTTTTTTTTCGTCGAAATTCGCCTGATCGGCATCCAGTTTGGTTATCTCCTCATCCACGGCCGCTATTTCTTCATCTGTTTTAGCTTCTTCCAGTGCTGTTTCCAGTTCTTCACTTCTGGTCTTAAGGCCCTCATTGTCTCTTAAAAGTTCTTCCAGCGCCTTTTTCCTTTGATCAATTTTTTTGGTTAACATCAATTGTCTTAATGCCATTTTTTCAACCTCTCTTTCATTTTGTGTTTTCTTTGTTCTAACTGCTTCTGGTGGTGTTGCTCCACCTCCGTATGTCTTGCCTGTACTCCGGTTCCTTCATATGCCGGAAATGTGCATACAGAAACCTCATGAAGGTCAATTTTTGTAATGGTCCATTTAACCGTCCCATCGTCCCGCCAATCCGTAATTTCTTCTAAAATATTAAACCCGAATGAGCATTGATCTACGTCTCCCCGTTTCACTCTTTCATATAGGTTCATGGCATCTGTATCATTCGGATTGATTTTAATTCTACCCCAAAGTCCATGACTATCGGCTTTTAATTCAAGCGTGCCAGCCTTATTTCTTCCGAGCACCAGTGTTGTATCATGGTTTGTTAACGCCCGTATATCATTTCCAAGAGTTTCGTCAAAAGCCCCTGTTGAAATTTCTTCATAGGCTCCAGTCCAAAGTTCGGTCTCCTGTCCTGTTACAGAAAAATATCCTTCAATAGATAAATCTCCGTTTTCATCTTCGGCTCTGGTCGCCGTAAATTTAGTCTGGAAATTCCTAATTTGTAGGTCGCTTCTCGTCATGCCTCTTCACCTCCTTTGTTTAATTTTTTCTGATCTCCGATCATTCCGGCAGGGATATAATTTTCTAGGATTATTCTTTCGTCTAACCCTTCCAGAGGCGGCAGGCCTAACCAGTCCCTTACCTCATTACCCAGCATCAGGGATCTCACAAATAAATTAGCTCCGACTTCGGACAGCTCCTTGATGTCGTATGAATATAAGCTGCGTGGATTAAATTTAAAATATAGCTCAGGACTGTAAAGAAGCCCTTTGGTAAGAACCTGCTCTATTCCTTTTGCCATAGGGAGGATTTTGGAGTTGATAAAGCTGTTATATTCATTTTTATCAAAACTGCCTACACCCAAGAAAAAAGCAGGTACGCCTATAATCCCCGCAATGGTACGCTTATCAAGTTCAACAGCATCATTTAAGGCTAAATCTGTAAGGCTTAACGGTTTTACCGTATCCACTTTTATCAGGCCGCCTGGAACTACCCACGGTTTGCCCTCTCCTGTCTCACTTATATATTTTTTTAAAATTTCGTCTCTGCCCTCTTCGCTTGTCAATTCGTCGGCCAAGGAATCTACCGCCACAATTACAGATGGTTTCCATTTGTCCGACATAAATGCTTTCTTTGTTTTGGCTGCCTGTTTTAAATTGCCTACAACGTCTTTAAGTACTACCCGGTATCCTCTGCCCATATAAGGTTTTTCCGGATCTGGATTTATTACAAAATGGAGTACCTCATCGTGATTATAAAATTTGCCGTTATATCCAACCATATAGGATGTATCTGTATCATAAAACGTAACTCCGGACGGCTTAAGCGGTATCAGTTCGCTTAAGTATCCGTTTTCTGTTTTCGGAAATACTACACTATTCCCTTTTCCATCAAGGAGCATGGTATAAACAATGTTATACATCCATGTTTTTCGAGTCATTAAGCTGTATGGTTCAACGTCCAGTTTTCTTGATAATTCATTTTTTACTCTTACGTCTCCGTTTTCTGTGTTTTGCATCAGATGTATAGTCATGCTCGATATGAGGTCTGCTATCTTATCTACAGCTATCCTTACCTCTGGATTGTCCGACATTCTGGTATATCCCTGTACACAAAGGGAATTATATGCATCGTCCGATAATAGCCATGTCGTTGTCGCATTTTCCCTGGCTTGCGGCTCTGCCCTTGCCCTGCTGCAATTTTTCTTGCTTCTTTTGCTCATTTATGTTCCTCCCTTCATGGACTTTAAGAATGTGCTCGCTTCCGATGATTTCTCCATAGATTCTAATTTTCGGACACTTCCGAATACGGTAGCATCAAAAATATCAATACGGCGTTCCGGCATAATTTTTTCATACTGGATCATATCATCCGTTTTTTCTATTGCGCCGACATTTTCAGTGCAGTATTCAAAAGCATCTGAACCTAAATAATAAAAGCATTCTGCCTTTACCTTTGCTTCAATGTGCCTGAATCCTTCTGACTTTCTGTAAAAATATTGCGGTTGATCCACAATAGAAAATCCGGCTTGTTTCATTCCGATAAAATATTCTCGGCAGAATTTTCGATCATGTCCGACCTGTTTGATTTTAAACCCTTTCCTCTTCATGTTTACGAACCAGTTCACTATTTCTGCGTGATTGACCGTAGGACTATTACTCATATCCAACCAGCCGTCATCCTTCCAGCCAAAAAGTGGTATTCCGTCCTCTTCAGCTTTTTGGGCAGCCATTACAATCGGGAACCACGCATGAGTGATAGCTATATCAATTTCTTCCGGTATCTTTATTTCTTCTCCGTTTTCGGTCGTTATGGTTATGGTGCGCCCCGTTTTGTAACTCCCGTACAGTGCTGCGGCTGTTAAATCGTGAAGCTTGGAGAGGTCGGCCCCACCGTACCACTGGATATTTAAATTCTTTAAAAATGCGATCTTCTCTGTAATCGTCCATGCCGGATTAATTCCAAGTTTAATTTCTGCGTTTTTGTTGGAACGTCTAAATTCATCTATGATGAAATAGGCTTTTATGGCACTTGTATAAATGTTAAGCGATTTTGCTAAAAAACTTTTTCGCTGCTGTGGATCGTTTTGTGCCTGAAGTGCATCATTCATCAGTTCTCTTCCGGAAACGCTAACGTTATAGTTTGGATTTGCTTTTTCATGTTCTATCGGATTTAGGTAATCCACATCACCAGTCTCCGGGTTTTCATCTGCTTTTGAGATAAATACAAACATTTGCTCATCGGTAACGGTCTCATTCAATATTTTTTGGCCGTACTCCATTCGTTTATAGCAAAAGGTGTTCATATTATCGCCAGCTGTGGTTATTCCGATGCATAGGCTATTTCTGTAAGCTTTTCCGCTTTCTTTTATGGTGTTGTATTGGCTAGCGCTTTTATATAGATGCAGCTCATCCAAAATCTGAATCAAGGTATTCAAACTATCCATTCGATCGCTGTTTCCGGCAATCGTTTCAATTCTCATGTATCCATCCTGGAATTCGCCGCTGATGCTGTGTTCCTGATTATTGTCCAGTACTCGGAAGTTTTTTTCTTCTCCCATGTGTTTTAGGTTGTATTTAATAAAATTAAAACCTTGCAAGGCTTGTTTTAATACAGCGCCTACAACAACAATTTCTGCACCCGACTTTCTTTCCAGTAATCCAAGTCCCCAAGCCAGAGCACTCATAAAAGGAGTCTTTCCTTGCTTTCTTGGGATCATCACAAAAGCTTCTTTAAATCGTCTTAGCATGGTTCCTTTGTGATAAAATCCTAACAGGTTGTATACAATAAATTTTTGCCATGGCTGCAATAAAAAAGGCGTCCCCCTGAGCGGGATACCTTCCATGCTTTCGCCTTTTTGATGTACGAATGTCGTTTCGATTATCTGGATCACAAACTCTGCATTTTTAGGATTAAAGTCATAGGCAGGGTTCTTTAAATCTTTTAAAAATCGTTTACAGCTTTGCTTAATTTCCTTACAGGCAGCTTTTCTTCCCTCTACTATGCTGCTTGCATACTCCATCACAACATCATAGTTTTTGTTTTGGTTCATTGTAATTCACTAAGTACCTTTGCCAGTGTCGATTTTCCTGCCTTTTCAACGGTTACCGATTCTAAGGCTTTTGGATTTAAACAAAGTCTATCGGAATATGCTAAAATATCTTTTCGGAGCGTTTCCAGTGTCGCAACAATAGGGGATTTCTTGCTACCGCCTTGCATTGTCTCTACCTCATATTTATATCCTCCCTCTTCAAATTCCTTTGTCAAGGTGAGGTATTGTGATACCAATTCCGCATAAATATCAATGATTCTGTTGTACTGCGGCTTATACACTCCAAGCTTTTTCATATCGGCTATCGTTGCATTTTTCACCGTACCTTTTGTGGCTGTTCTTGCCATGTCCTCACCTCCCAAAAAAAATTTTTCCAGACCCGCTCTATTGGAAAGGGTTCCACCTACCGTTCCTCAACCATCAGATTTTTAATTCTGATGCCAGGGGGGATATTTTTTCTAATTTTCTTTATTAAAATATTTTTCTATCCAATTAAGACCCATGGTTCCCATCCTTTTTACCCATTCAATGCCTTTTGCTGTTAATTTATTGCTGTCTCTGTCATGCATCTCGTTATGGCATTTAGGGCAAAGAGCGATAAGATTGATTGGATCGAGTGCTAATGCCGGATTGTGAATCAGGCACCAGGCTAATGGTATAATGTGATGGACGATAGATGCCGACTTACTCTTTCCGTATCTTTTGCACTCTTGGCATATATAATTATCTCTTTGCAGTACGGATTCCCGTCTATGTATCCATGCAGGTTTTTTATAAAAGTTCATGTCCTTTACCTATAATTGCATTTCTCTTTGTAATACTTCCAGCAATAGCGTCATCTCTTCGTCCGTGAGAGTTATTCCTTTTCCTATTTTTTCATGATCAGGGCTCCAGTCTCTTATGTCCCACTTGGCCGGTTTATCGTTCCAGCGGATTAGATTGATCTCCTTAGTCCATCCTGCCGGTGAAGTGGATAGAACTCCATGTTGTTCTATTATTTCGCATTTTATATCTTTTCTCTGCATGGTTCATCTCCTTGTTTAGATATAATAAAAGCAACCTGTTTTAGTTGCATAACAAAAGAGCAACCCTTTTGAGCTGCTCCTTCACATACTATATTATACTTATTGGGTTGTGACATGTGTGACACTTTCTTCGATGAATCTGCAATATGATTGTCTAACGCTCTCAGAAGTATATCCCTGTCCAATCTCATGTGCTACTTGTTTCCAGGTCATCAACGAACAGTTTCTGTAAAAAACAACTTGGCGCATATAGCTATCTTCAATGTTGTTTATGTATTCGATAACCTTCTTTCTGGTAAACTGTATCTCTGCGAGTTTGCCCTCTATAATCTTTTCGCACTCTTCTATGGATGCCACCAGTCCGGCCGTAGGATCACTTGTATTATTTCCTCTTGGCATTCCCGTTATCTCCGGGCTGCCTACTATGCTTTTGCATCTCAGCCTTTCAAGTTCACGTTGCCACATTTTAATTTCATTGTTGAGGTGATATATCTGTTCAAGTTCTTCTTTTGTCATAACCTCTTCACGCTCCCTTCTTTTGTGCATTATAAATAAGCCTCTTCATGTAGGCTAAAATGGTATGTCTATATGCTCCATATATTCTTTTTTACGAGCTTTGCTTATGTAGTCCGGGATTTCCTCTTTTCTCATTTTGATTAGGATGTTGGTCCCGGTAATTAAATTCTCTTCAACTTCGCATGATGTAAAAATCCATCCCTTATACTTTTGTTCAAACCATGCCCGATCTTCTGGATTTCTTACAATTCTGTTTATGTCAGCTTTTGTGATTGCTTTGTCTGAGGTAATTGCTTCCGGTTTTTTTAATCCTATGCTACTTCCCCATGTACGGCATCCACTGTATGATGATTGTCTTGCCATGTACTGGCTTTTTCCCTGTACACCTAATTCGTTAAAATCTAATCTGTCTGTATTTGCATATCCCATTCCCCATTTATCTTCTAAAACTTCTCTATCCATTTTTTCTGCGTAGAGATGAAAATGAAACCTTGTAGCTTTACCTAACTCCGTATGCTCTGATAAAACATAAACATATATTAAATTTTTAAGTCCTTGGGCTCTTCGCCACCTGTTTACTCTTGCTATGTAATTTTTAAACATCTTTTGTGCCGCTTCCCTGGTCTTAGGCATAAACTGATCTGCAATTGTCAAATCCACTGACAGGTCTTTTCTCTTAAAATTTTTGTGTACGAGTCTGACAAAATATTTATTGGAATTTTTATTATTTAAATTTTTCTGTGCAGGAGAAGATTCCTTTTCTCTTCTTGCTCTTTTAAATACCTTTGCTTTTTCCGGTCTGGTAAATATCTCTATATCTAATATTTCTCCGCAAGGATACTTCTTCTGTCTCCACATAATAAACTCCTTTTAATAAACGCTTCACTTGTTACTACTTTGTACAAGCTCGAATGCTCTTACCCGAGCTCTTCAACATACCATAATTTAATTTACATATTCTTACATTTAATCATATCCGGGAACAAGCTGTGCGATTGCACATATAATAGAAAGGATTGTTCCGATAGCTATGCCTCCGGTGCTGGCCGGAGGCTTGTATTATTCCTACATATATAGTAGGAAACCTTTTATTTAGTTTTGTTTAAAGCTTGTCCTTATTTTGCTTTAAGAGATTAAGATATCTCCTTTAATCTCTTAATTATGTATCATCTTGAATAAGCTAAATAATTGAGTAAACCTCTTGAATAATAGTTACCAATAATTGAAGTAAGATTTAAAATTCTATCAAACGACTCTATATTTCTCGTATATTCTTTATACAAATATGCGGATAGTTGTTCAATCATCATTTCATTGAATCGGTATAGTAAAGCTTTCCACTCACTTTCAGTCCAAAACGGATTAACCGCTGATAGAAGAACAGATATTTGATTTATATTTTCGTATAGCTGATTTGTATATTCATTTACTGTATTAACATCATCATTCATTTGTGCATCTACCAATAATTTAAATGTGTTAATCCAATTGTTTATAAGGGTAATATATTGTTCTCCAACTTCTCCTCCAAAAACGGTACTTAAAACATTGCCAAACTTTGTGGCAACCTCTTTTAATTTTACTTCGATTGAATCTTGATTGCCAAAGCCAGCAAATACGCTTGCTAAATATGCCTGAAGCCAAGTGACTAAATCTCTCCAAAGCATCCTTGATTCGAAGACCAGAGTCATTTGGCTTGATGGAATATTAGAGTCTGTTAACTGCTTAATAGATACCATTCTTAAACCTCCTTTTTTAATACAATATATTATTAGAGACATTTATTTGTTACTTGAAGTAAGATTAACTGGTTTACTATTATATTTTCTTACAATGCTCTTTACAGGTTTTGCTTGTTGCTTTGGATAGCTCCTGCTTGCTATCTTCTGTTTCCGGTAGGACTATAAGGCCTATCTTGGCAGCTTTACAGGTATGTATATATCTTACTGTTGGGATAGGATTAAAGTCTTTACCTGGGGTTTGGGTTTGCTGGGTGTTATTTATAAAGGATTTTTTACACTCTCTCATGGTTGGGTGTCCTCCTTAAATGGCTCTGGTAGCGGCTGCCATGCGATAACTTGGCTTACTAGCTCAAACCTGCTGTCTAAGTAGCATCCATCGTCTCTTAAAAAGGTATCTTGCCAAGTAGTTTTACCGTCTGTCACTAAAATTTCTTGCTCATCATCCGGCAGAGGTGCTTGTAGCCTCTCGGTCTGCTCTTCTTCGTCATACTCTAGCTTAAAAGGTATCCAGCCGCCCTCTGCCGCTACTTGCTTGACTATCTGGATAGCTTTATCTATGCCACGGTTTCTTCCTACGTCGTACTCATCTTCTATTTCGGGGATGTATTCAGCTTCCAGTCTCTCTATTATCTTATCTATCATCTGCGGCCTCCTTTCGTCCTCGGCTTGCCGCACTGCTTTTTAAAAACTTTATAAGAGCCAACCGCAACACCATGAGGTACCGTCTTATGTGGTCTTTCCCCTGCTCCCAGGCAGTCCCAAAACTGCTCATCCGTGATGGTGGTAAATTGACATCCATCAACCGCCCTTAACTCCGTATAAAGTTCTGCACAAAATCCTCCATACAGCAAATGTGGACAAAATGTATAATCTGCATTGCAGTAGTTGCCTTTTGGCGGTATCAATAAAGTCTGAACCTCCGGAACGTAAGGAGCGTATTTTTTGATGTCCTGTTCAAGGTGATACTTGACGTTTTCATGTGCTTTTTCAGCGTTGGCATACGCATTCTCAGTCATCTTTATACCTCCTTTGGTTCATGGTCGTATGCAAACCATGTTCTGCCGTAATCGCTCTCCGCCAGCGTCAGATTTCGTCCATAAATCGCTACTAGTGTAAAACCTCCCCCAAAAGCCAGGGTTTCATCTAGTATGCACCAATGGCTTTCTCCTGGCAAAAGCTCGGATTGCGCGTAAACTGGTCTGCCTACCCGCTCTTTCAGCTGCTCCAGCGTAAGGGGTATAGGGTTCTCCCGGGCTGCTTTTTCCTGTAGGGCTTGGATGGCCGTCTCAAAGGCCTCCACTGTGCGGCTAGAGTGTGGCAAGTCTTGTATTGCATGGTGTAGTCCAAACTCTTTTATCCTTTGTATCGCTTCTGTATCATTCATGGATTACCTCCTCCGATTAAACATCTCTAAGCAAATCCTTCAGCCCAATCAGGTGCGAGCTTGAAGGAAAGTCGCACTCCATATAAAACACTTTGCTTTTCACATCTTTTAAGGTGCGTCGCAGCCTATCCAGTTCAATCAGCTCCGCTGCGGTCGCCCCTTCCGGCTCGGGATTGATGAAGTTCTTTAGTTCTTCATACTCTGCATCCAGCCGTTCCATTTTCTTGTAGTATCGGTCATAACCCGTATCATCGAGCCATTCTTTGGCTTCGTTGTACTCGTGTCTGTTCTTTTCCATCCTCTCAATAATTTTTAAGGTGGCCTTTTCGATATGTTTGTTCATGCTATCCCTCCGCTATCTCCTCAGCTCAATAGGTTTCTACGTATACATAGATGACGTCTATCCAGTCGCCTTCGTATTTTTTCAACTCTTCTTCTGTCTCTTCTAAAATCTTCTCCTTGGTCCAGTCTCCGTGGTCTTTGAAGATACAGCTTTCTATGTCTTCCCGGAGGTCGTCCACGCTACTATACATTTTTTCGTCATTCGGCCCCATGCTTGCTAGATAAATGCCTTTCTCTGCCCTAGCGTTGGCTAAAGTCCAGGCATAGTCCGGGTTGGTGCAATCATCAGCTGCCATGAAGATTAGTGGCAGCTCCGGATTCTCTGCTATAAGTTGTCTAAGGTCTTTATACTCATCAATATAACTTTTCATTTTATCCCTCCGCTATCTCCTGTATCTGCTCCGTTCCGGCGCACTTGCTGCACAAGTCATCCTCTACCCAATAGCAGCCTCCCGGGCACGCATGATCCTGTGTGCATCCACATACTCTACATTTACGGTTTTTTAGCCCCTCCAACTTCTTTTCTGCCTCTTCCCGAGTTATGCAAAGCACATTTTTCTCAACGTCCATCGTTCCGCAGCTCTCATCGTATGTCGTGTAAAACTCCCTGCCGTTTTCGTTTATGTACCCAGATAGGTGAGCCTCATCAATGCAAAATACTTCGCTGCCGTCGGTCTCTTCGAAGCTCCCCGGGATATATACTTTTTCGCCGATCGGTACCGGGAGAATTAACAGTCGGTTCTCATGGTAAGCCTGACAGATCTCGTTTAGTCGGTCCGGGGCAATGTTGCCAATAGCCTTTTTTAAGCGCCTTGCGATAAGTAAATCTAACCGTTCTTGTTGCTTAACCTTAGTTTCCGGATTGATAACTTTAATCATTTTCATCCTCACATCACCCCTCTGTATTTATCCGCAATCCTGTTGTACTCGGATACGTCCGTGAGATCTACAATCTCCCCTCTATCCATTTCGCCTTTGATCTTAGACACATGTTTTAAGTAGATCTCCATGTCCGCCTTAAAACTTAATTCTGCCTGTCGTAAGAAATCAGTATGTACCTGAACAGCTTTATCGAAGCTGTATGCCGGGTCTATATCGCTCTCAACAGCTTCCGCTTCTGGACTCGGTGCATCCGAAGTATTTTTTAAACCGTATGCCGGGCCCCAATTACCATTAATAGCTGCTGCTACATCCTCTGCAGTTGGCTTGACTTCCTCCGGCTTATTCTTTAGGGACTCATCCACATAGCACTTCACCTCCGGAAGGTCCCTTTTGATAAAAGCAGTCTTCCCAGACAGGTAATCTTCTTTGGTTATCACCTCAGAATTTTTCTGTCCGCCTGTATTAGTCACTGTGAAACAGTTCCCACCGATCTCCGTCACCCGATACCATTTCCCGTATCTGGTAAGTGTATCATACAGTTTCAGGTCAAACTCTTTCTTAGTCCTGATCTCTAACGCCCCGTGCTTGATCCTAAGCTTATTCAGCCGGGAATTAATTGTGGGCCTGCTGCCCCTGGCCGTATCCAGCCTGTCCATGATCTGATTGTTATCCAGTCCATCTTCGATACCCTTTATCAGGGCTGCTTCTGTATATTTCGCTTTATTTGCCATTTCATCCTCACTTTCTAAAAACTCCTGAAGTTCCCTCTGAAGCTCCACCACATCGCGCTTATTGGCATCTGACGTGATCTGGTCGATACAATCCTTTAATATCTGAAACTCTTCCGGTCCCCAGCCGAACTCTTTGGCCGTGGCTGTCTGGAAAAGTAAATTCGATAAACCCAGGTAATCATCTTTTCCCCGGCAGTATCCTTTACCGTAGCCGTCCCGGTAGGCCTGTTCCATCAGCACGAAGTTCTTACCATGCCTAATTTCTTTTGATCTTCCCGCTTTGATTCCTTTTCCCATAGTTTTACCTCTGAATGTTTTAGTTTAGCTTACTAATATTTCAACAACTTCGCATAATGTTTTATATCTTCGTTCCCATAAATCCGATTGATTATATATACAGCTATCAGAAGAACTATGTTCTAAAAAATAGTTCATTTCATTTTCTGCCTGTTCCATTAGCTCACGAATTTGTACCAACTTTTTCCCATCTATAATTTTGGGACTTAACGGCTTTATATTATCCCCACCATTAAAGTCAAGTTCGGCTTCTTTGTTGTTGCCGTCATTCTTTTGAGTGCTTTTAATGTAAATTATTTTACCATCGTCCTCCATTACTCCTACATCCCAATTGGAGGCAGTATTCGTATTCAGTGAATCACAAGCCCCATATGCTAAATGCTGTTTGGTATATATCTTTGCATTTTCAATTACATCTGTAACAGCGTATTTCTCGTGGTTTACAACATAGGTTTTCCCCGTGTAATAATTACATCCGTAATCATATCCCTTATCATTTGAATAAATAAAAAATTTCATATGTTTTATCCCATCCCTTTCCGCTTCACAGCTAAATGCTAATTCACTCCTGACTCTGCAACCGTTTTCAGTTGCTTTTAAGAATGCAACCTGTTAGGGTTGCCGGTATTATTTTCAAAACTCGCGGTTGACACTATGCTGTATATCAAATCCCTCAGGGTATCTTTTATTTAATTTGTCGATATTATGCTGTGCTACTTCATCGAGCGTTGCTCCTATTCCCTCTGCCGTTATTGCTACATACCACAGTACATCACCCAGTTCATCAAGTAACTTTTCATCATCCAGTAGGTGACCTTGAAATAAAGCTTTTTTCACAATGTCAATGCATTCTCCAGCTTCTCCGTTTAATCCCATAACGCCATTCAATATTAGTTCATCATCTTCCAATTTGTCAGCTGTTCTTAATGCAGATTTTTGGTATTTATTTAATTCCATCTTTACACTCCCAGCCTTCCATTAAAACTACATTATTCACGATTACCAGTCCTCCTCCATTTTCATAGCAACCTGGCAAGTTTCATCCATTGCCGGCTCTATAAATACCTCCGTTCTCGGATTGTTTTTATCATACTTCACCCTGCTGCCATCAGTACCGATCACAATCAGACTATTATCATCCACTATTACTCCGGCCTTTACCAATACATCATGCAAGGCTGAATGCAAATTAGTAATGTCCACTTTGCGCTTTGTCTGCCTGTAATAAATGGCTTTTATATTCACCGGCTCCCCAATATGTATCCTTACTTTTGGAGGGATCGCCTTAAGGCAGTCCCTCTCATATCTCTGATAAGTTTCACTTTGCATCATTCCAAGGAACTTTCCATTTCGGGCAAGCCTGGGCTGCATACTGTTCTTTTTTGTTTTTGGATCCAGAGGAATGGTAAAATTAATACTCTCCATCTTCTTCATCATCACCTTCATCACCTTCATCCTGATTTGCCATCACCTCATCCATGCTGATCTGCCCAGAAGCTATCTTGAACGCATGAAGTTTTATCTCTTCCTCCCCAAGCAGGTTCGGGATCACAGTGTTCGGTTCCAGATAACCAAGTCCGAAAGTTGCAACTAAACGGCTGTGGAAATCCTCTGTGTATTTATAGATGTTTCCATCCTTTGGATTGATTCGAAGGAGCTGGCTCATGATGGCTGCGTTTAGCTGCGCTTCGCTCCACTTGTCGATCCAGTGCTGTCTCATCTTTATCATGTACTCAAAATTTGTAATCAGCCTGAGCCACAAAGGGGCTTTCTGAATATCGATCTTCCAACTGCTGTTTGGATTGGCTTTCTCTGATGGCTCCCATGCCTCATCTATGCAAATGCATATCTGCTCGGGCCAGATCTGATACAGATATGGGCTGTACCTTTCTGCGAGCTGCTTTATCGTTTCTATGTATCCCTGACTGATCACATGCTTTTCATCGAGCTTTAAATATCTAAGTCTATCTCTGCAGCAGATAGCTCCCATGTCTCCATTTTTAACAACCATGAAGGTTGCACTTTCAAGCGGAATAGTTTCGCGCTCTTCATTATCTATAAATAATCTTAAATCTGTCATTTTTTTAATCCTCCCTTTAATCTCATATTTTTTGACGTATCCTTGCTGATATTAAAGCAGAATTCTCCCGCTCTCTGAACGATTCTGCTGCCACAAGCCTCGTCAATTTCCAATATTTCATCAACTGTTTTCTCACTGGAAATGATGGTTATTAATTCGTTATTGTAGCGATAATTGAGCAATTCAAATGCAATATTTACATCTGCGGCTGTAGGAAATTTCCCTTGCTCCGTTTTAAATAAATCATCTATGTAAAGTATCTCTACTCTCTTAAAATCATCCAGCTGCTTGCTGTATTCATCTGTTGTTACAACCGCCTTTAGCCTTGTTGACACATCACGCCACATCATATATCTGGCAGCTTTCGATGTCTGCAGGAACTTTCCTACTATCGCTGTACAGATATGCGTTTTTCCAGCTCCAACCTGACCACCAATAAAAAATACTTTATTCTTACTCTTGATAAAGACCTGTGCTTTTTCTTTGATTTGCTGCTGCCAAGGTTCTTCAGCATCATACGATTCAAAAGTGCACATCTTCAGCAAATGTCCGAGCCCGCTTTTCTTGATCAGCCTTAAAGATTTTCTTATCGCCATACATTCGCAATCACGGTGCTTTTCAATTCCATCCTCTATGATAGCGACCACACCTTTATTCCTGCACTTTCTGCAATCATAGTCCGTCAGATCTCCTTCTTCTTCGTTAAACTTATCTACAAATCGCTGCAATCGCTGCTCATAGGTAATTTCCATAGGCTTGTGTATTTCCCTCAGGTTTTGCAGGCTCTTTATCTCCATTTCCATCACCTTTCTTTGTAAATTTCTCCCAAGTAATAAACTTCTGTTTCCAGCTCTTCACCGGTTTTCCATTACTGTCATGCCAATCCCCTGCAGTAAAGAAGTCATAAAATTGCTTTGGATCTACAGGACTTTCTCTTTCTTTTGCATAAGCGATCACTTCCTGCAAAACCGGAGGCTTAAATGTATTCTTTACTTTACTTTTCTTTTCTTTACTTTGCTTTACTTTACTTTGGGGATTAATTTGTAAATTAACTTCGTTTTTTTGTAAAGAAACAGGGTTATTTTGCAAAGAAACCTTTTTGAAGGTAATTTTTTTAGAAATACTTGCCGGAACATCCTCTTTATCATTGATGTTCAGCAGCCAGTATTCCTCTACTATGTTGATATTATCTCGTGTACTTAATGCTCTTAAGTATCTCCGCTGGATACCCCGGGAGGTCAGCACACCGAACACCTCAAAAATCCTTTGATCGAACAAAGAACGTCGGAGGCACCCCTGCACTACCTGCCTTATGAAGTTTGGATCGCAACCACACCCAACAGCTTCCGCCATAAGAATGCAGTCATCGTCATCGCATGTTGTAAAGTATCCTCTTTCTTCATAGATGGAACAAAAGATTTGCAGTGCTACCATTAATCCTTTTGCTCCAAATTCACCTTTAATCAGCTTTATTTTTTTATCTTGCAAGAAACCCACATCAAGAGGGAAGTAATCAATTCCATCTTTAGTTGGTCGCGCCAAAAGTTATCACCTCCCACATTCTTTACTTTCCGCAAGTCCATACATGCGGCATATAACCTTTTTTTACCTTAGTTCTGTTCATGCCTTTAAAAGGCTCATATATCAAACAGTCTTTTAAAATCACTGCATCCCAGTTCAAATATTCTACAAGCCACCGCCTGCCCTCACCCGGGATAAAAAGTACCGGCTCTTCATTCACTGCAATCCACATATCAGATATCAGTCTCACCCATTTGATCTTTTCTCCGCAGTCAGGGCAGAAGTCTGGCCCCCGATGCCTATCCGTTAAGCGCATAATCCTCAACCCTTGGATCACGATGTCCCGGCTCCAGCTTGAAGTATTCTATCGCACCGGTAATCCTCTTGGTGCCTCTGCAATAATCACATACGCCGCACCGTTTCGGCTTGATCTCCCCGCTTTTGATACGCTGGATATGTCCAATACGCTCATATAACTTATCCAGTTCAAGGTCTAGCCGCTGCCTGTGATTTAGGCAAACAATCTCTTTGTCTGGCGGATCCTGTTTGGAAAGGCACACCAATATGAAATACGGGTCCACATTTTTCCCGGTAAACTGCTTTTCAATCTCCATGTAGACTGCAGCTCTCATCAGATAGCCATAGTTCTCAACAAATGTCACTCTTTTACCATACTCAGGATTCCATGCGGTTTCCCAAATATTTGCAACGGTTTTCCAGTCAATGATCATCCTTGTATCTGGTATATATTTGTCAAGCCTTATCTTCCATGGATAAACTCCAAAGAGCTTGCCAGTGATGATCTTCTCGTTTTCTCCCGGCATATCAATGAGCCTTTTTATGGCAGGATCCTTTTCTGCTGTTGCGATCATCTTATCGGCCAGTTCAAAAGGAGCATATTTCCCAACGACTTCTAACCCTCTAGCCTTTGTGGTCTTTGTCTTATAAATATCACCAAAATGCTCCTGACAAAACTGCTGGTGTGCTTCTTCACCCTCAAAATGGGTATGAAAGTAATTTCCCACCAAGAACGCTTCAGATTCCTTTCTCTGAAATCTGCCCTGAAGGGAGGCTAATGCTTTAGCCTCACACTCCATAAATGCATCATACTGGGAACAGGACAAATACTCTTTATCCGCTTCATTGGTATAATAGTTATCCCTGGTTAGCTTCATCAGTTTCGCCCCTTTCTTCATCTTCGCCCGCTTCTATAGGCTCATCTTCAAAAGGAGTTCCGGCAAAGATATTTTCGTTCATTTCCTCTATCTTCTTGGCATCCTCAACGTCAACGATCACCTCCGCGTCCGTATCATATATAAGCCTGTCTTCTTTTGAATAGTCAGACTCAGTAGTTCTGTTGTATGCCTCTGTCAAAATAGCGGAGTCATCGGAAGTATTGACAAACATTTTGCAAGCTCTGTTGATTACAGTCTTTTTGGCCATTTCCTCGGTAAAATTCTTATGGGCTCCGCTGTTTCCTTTTGTCGCACCCTGACCCCATGCTTTTCTAATCTGCTCCATGGTCATAATCTCAACAAAGTTATCTGCATTCTCCCGGATCACTACCGCATAGGCTCCCCTGATCTTAGTAATGTCTATATTCTCAAAAGACTGAGTGTGCTTAACGATCTTCCTGTTCCCAGTGTTCACATCAATCTCATATTCAAATAAGTCTCCCTCATAAATGCAATTAGCAAATACATCTTTTACATCACTGAATCTCTTGGCTACAGCTACAGTACCCATATAGCTTCGGCTTAACTGGAGCTGATTGCCGTATGGCACGAAATAGCATTGCTTCTTTGCAGGACTTAATCCCTGCACTACCATATCAAGGAGTGCATTACAAATGCTTTCTTTACTGCATGTATTTAATGCTAAATTCTGATTGCGGTCCTTTACTTCCTGAAGGATCAGCCATGCAGATTTTAAAGCATTTTCAGGTGAATAGTCTGCAGGAGTAATCAGTTCCCCTCTCGATGTAAGCTGACTTACTCTGCCTAAAACCATATCTGTTATATTTCTCTCTTTTTTTGCAACTTCATTTCCCATCCTATTTATCCTCACTTTCATAAGGGCATCTCCCCGCAGCCCCGCAGGTTCCATCTTCACTATCTACAAGGGAGCACATAAGCCCCATATACTTACAATACATACGCTTTACCTCTCTTTTTTCTCTATTACATGTACCAACACTGCATGTACCATCATGCCAATTAACATTGCTGCACCAACACTCTTTAGCCATGCAATATATGTGTCCATGCATTCTGGCCATTTGTTCCCAGCTTGTCATTCTTGACAATTCCCGAAATCTGATGTACTCTTAACTTGATTATTTGTAAATGCACTTACGTCTGAGGTTGCCGCCTCGGTAGGTGCTTTTTCTTTTCTAAACAATAATTCTAAAATTCCTTTTGGAACATCAGAAAATTCATCACCGTTAACTCCTGCCACTATGATGCTACCCACAAAATCCACTCCAAGTAGGTTACAGTTATGCGCCTTTCCCTTTAAACGTCCTTCCTCATCACAAAGGATTACCAGATCAGTTGCGATGGTAACTGACTCAATATATCCGCCTACTTCTTTTTGAAGAGCCTCTAGGGTATTATCAATTTGAATTTCTTCTGCAGCTTCACCTGGTCTTTTTCTTAATGCTTTCATAAACAACTACCTCCTTACTCACAATTTTCCAATTCATCTTTAAGCGCTTTTATTATCCAGTTCAGCGTGAATATTTCTGCATCTAGCACTGTAGTCGGAGTTAACGCAAGCTCTTGTTTTTTCTCAAACTGTTCTGTCAGCTTTCTGCGCTCTGCATCATTTATGCTTCCATATCCAAATGCATCCTGTATATCATCGATAGATTCAAATCCACCAATCATAATTTTCTTGCTTTGCTGTCTTACTTCACTTTTAACCTTTAAATCAGTCCTTCTGCGGAGTAACGGCTTTAATACTTTTTCAAGACCTTTTTTATATATCTTGATATCTCCCTGCCATTCACTCATACACAATCGCCTCCTATCATGATGCCCACAACTCCCGCAGCCCTTTATTGGTCTGCTCTTTGTAAGCCTTAAGCCCCTCAAAAGTCGGTATCCAGCCGAACCGGATACAGCTATCCATGTAAGCCTTTAAAATCTTGGTATTCAATTACTTCTTACCTCCTACGACTACATTTGCCTGTTTTAGTAGACTAAGAACTTCCTGATCCGGTGCATCCTGAGTCTCCTCTATGTAGTCAATCAGGTCTGAAATCTTCTCGCTTACCTCCCGGCGGGTATCATATTTTTTCAAAATAATCTCGCCAGCATTGTCTACGAATATTTCAAGCGGGTCGCCTTCTTTGATTCCCAATACCCTGCGAAGCTCCTTTGGCAAAACCACCCTGCCTAGATCATCCACTCTTCTAACGATTCCTGTTGCTTTCATTTTTCTTTACCTCCTAAAAATACTTGGGATTATTTATTCCCTCTGCTATAATTTCATGATTTAGCGTCATGAACTCTTCGATCGTTAACGCTCCCAGCTGACGAGCCATTTGAGCCTTACCGTATATCCTGTAAAGCTCTCGATTTGGCATCTTGTCTCCTTGCTTTATCTGCTCGGTCTCTACCATAAGCTGTTGATATATGTTCACACCCAAGACTTACCTCCTCCCCACATATAGCACCATGGCCGTCCGCGGCTCTCCATCAAGTTCGATGTCTCTAAACCCCGGCACACATACCAGGTCTATACCTATCGGCGCCACATATCCTCTTGCAATGGCTACGGCCTTTACTGCCTGGTTTACCGCTCCTGCTCCAATAGCTTGTACCTCTGCTGGCTTACCTTCTCTTACTACTGCCGCCAGTGCTCCGGCCACAGCGTTGGGGCTCGACTTTGATGATACTTTTAAAATTTCTGTGTTCATGATGTTCCTCCTTATTCGCTCCATCCATACAGCCAAGCTGCATTACCGGTTCTTGCATTCTCGATGACAAGAGCCCTTAGGTTCGCCTTTATATGGAATTTTCCAAAGACGATGTGTAAGGTACTGTTCGCTCTGGAATAACGGATTCCGGTCTTGTTTCCATACTTATTCATAATGTTCCTCCTTTTGTTAAAATAACTATTTATGAATAATTGGTAATATTTTACTTTTTGTTGTATAATCTCCTTAGAAAGGAGGTGCTTTTATGGCAAAGACTGGAGAAAAACCCGGAAAAGGTACATATGTATGCAAAACATGTGGGCAGGTTGTAGTTCTTGATGATAATACAGATACTCTTCCTCCATGTCCAAAATGTGGTGGTACTACTTACAGGCCTTAATATGTCTGAAAATGTTTAGACCATACCACCTTACCAAACCACTGACGCCACACTGCGATCTGACTATTGCCGTTGGCGTCTTTGTATTTGCTCCAATACATTAATGGCAGTAATTGTTTAATTTTAAAAAGTAACTCTTTCATTTTCTTTTCACCTCCTCTCTGCTCGTCCGAGATCCGCGCCGTTTAGGGCTGTGCTGCTAGTAGGTCAGCCGAAGCACCTTCTTCCTGCCTTCTGATAAATTCATCAAGACTATCTTTTCTAAACAGCAACTTCCTTCCCACCTTGAAGTGCGGGATCTCGCCACGGCGGGCGCTCTTAATCACGGTGTCGTAATGAATGTGTAAATACACTGCTGTTTCGTGGCTGTCAAATACTGTGTTTTCCATGTGGCTATGCCTCCTTTCTGTTGATTTTATTGATTGGTGCCTGTGAAAGTTATTGATGTTTGCAAATGCCTATTACGGTTTAACCGTTATTGTTGGGTAAAAAAATAATATCATCATACTTTATCTTATAAACTTCTTCCATGCGCTTAATAATGGGCACATCAGGATATGATACTCCCCTTTCATAGTTGCTTAGCGTATCCTTGCTGATCTTTAAACAGTTTGCGGCCTTGACTTGTGTAAGTCCAACATTTATCCTAGCCGCTTTAAGGGTCACTCCCATACAATTTCCTCCTCTCGTTTTTATATTTTGTAGCTTTAGTTTATCACGACTAAATCGTTTTGTAAACGATTATTTCGTAATTTTATAAAAAAATAATTGATTTTTTTACGATAAAGCCGTATAATCTAAATAATAAATGGTCGGAGGTACCAAAATGAGTGATTTAGGAAATAAAGAAATATTCGCTAAAAATCTAAACTATTATATGGATTTAAATGGCAAGGCAAGAAATGATATCTGCAACGATCTAGGATTCCCATATTCAACCTTCACAGATTGGACTAATGGCAATGTATACCCCCGCATTGATAAAATAGAAATGTTAGCAAACTATTTCGGCGTCGAAAAGTCCGATCTAATAGAAGATAAGTCGAAATTGCTAGATAAAGAAGACGAGCTCACCCAATATCTGGACGAGCTCCACAAGCGGCCAGAGATGAAGATGCTTTTCAAAGTGGCCAAGGGTGCAACAAAAGAAGACGTTGAAAAAGCGGTTAAGATTATAGAAATGTTTAGAAATCATAGTTCAGACGAAGATGATATTTAAAAGGAGATTGATAAGGTTGGATTCAATGATAATCAGGAAGGTAGATCTTCCGATCGAAGTTGATGGGATCACTGTACTTGATGAAAATGGTGACTATAACATATATTTAAATTCCAGGCTCTCATATGATAGTCAAGCAGATGCTTTTAGGCACGAAGTAGAGCATGTCAGACAAGGGCATTTTTATAGATATGAAGATATTAAGGTGTTAGAGGAACAAGCAGAATATAACGTGGGATAATATACATTTAAAATGAATATTCATTCATAAAGGAGTAAAAAAGTTCAATATTATAGTAGTATTGTATAAAATAATGTAGAAAATTTTCACTTTTTGTGAATGAATATGGTTGACAAATTAGGTTTAGGGGCATAATATAAAGTACAACGGAACTCGCCGAGCCTCTATTGCTTTTGTAATATGCGTAACATGGCGAGTATTTTGGTTTTTGAGGTTTTTATGTTAAACGAAGGAAAAACAAAAGAATTTAAAACAATTGAAGAACAATTGAAAATCTTAAAAGAACGAGGGCTTATCATAGATGATGAAGAGCAAGCCTTGCATATTCTGCTCACGACTAATTACTATCGACTAAGTGCATATTCGCTTACTTTACGAAAAAGTAATCATTTCTATGATGAAATTACCCTAGATAATATTGTTGAGCTATATTTATTTGATGATAACTTTCGAAGCTTAATCATGCAATACACATCTTTTATTGAAATTGCTTTTAGAACTTACATTTCATATCATCATTCGGAGAAATATGGTCCATTAGGATATATACTAAATGATAACTTTGATAATAAGCTTTTACATGCTTCTTTTCTGAAAGAATTAGATCGTGAAATATCACGGTCAGATGACACTTTTATAGACCATCATCGCAAAGATCTTAACAGCGTTTATCCCTTTTGGGTGGCAATAGAAGTGACGACCTTCGGTGTTTTATCTAAACTCTTTAAAAATTTACATACAGATGAGCGTACTTACATCTCAAAAAAGTATTATAAAGTTCACCGAGAATACGTTGAAAACTGGTTGCAAGCTACTGTGCTTGCAAGAAATATATCCGCACATGGTAGCAGATTTTATAATAGGAAAATACGTTCATGCCCCGTAAAGCTTGATAAGAAAATGCAAGGGAGGTTTGATTCTATGTCCCCATTTGCTTTTGTATTTGCCATATATAAGCTTTTACCCTCAAATAAGCTTCGTCTCGCTTTCAAGAAGGAGTTAATCTCGCTTTTTAAAAGATATCCTTTTGCACAAGAAAAGCATATGGGGTTCCCTGAGAACTGGATTAAGCTATTAGAAGAACAAACTATACCGTAAAAAAAACAAAAGCCCCCATCTCTGGGAGCTAATGTATATAGGTTGTAATGATACAACCCATGTCTCGCAAGCATATTGTATCATTACCGCCCTTAAAGCACAAGCATTTAAGGGTATTTTTGTACCCCAAATCAATACAAAGGAGGTAATGACATGCCAGGAACTTATAGAAAGAGAGGTAAAGATTCTTATCTTTTGGAAGTATGCATAGGCGCGGACTATACCGGTAAGCCAATCAGGTATAATAAAACGGTGCATTGCAAATCACCTAGGGAAGCAGATAAAGCACTCGCTAAATTTTATACCGATTGTGAGGCTGGCAACTATGCCAAAGAAAGTACGCTTACCATAAGTCAGCTTTGCGACCTTTACATGAAAGAGCATGCCAAGCACAGCGTAAAAGCATCCACTTATAGCAAGTATGCTGTACTAATTAAAAATCAGATCAAGCCATACATAGGAAAAAAGAAGGCAAATAAGATTACTGTGCTGCAGCTGCAGCAATGGATTAATGATCTGTATGAAAGCGGACTTTCTAACAAAAGTGTCCATTGTGCTTTTTCGCTTTTACGCACTATATTTACCACAGTGAAAAAATGGCAGCTTATATCTGCTAATCCCTGTGAAGATGTGACATTGAAGCCGCTGAGACCCGCAGAGGCCGATTTTTATAATAGGGATGAAGTATTTATTCTAATTGATAAAATCATGGCTCTCAGCAACGATGAACTGACCTACAAAGTAGCTGTCATGCTGGACCTGTTTACCGGCTTGAGAGCAAGTGAAATATGCGGATTAAAATGGGAAGACATTTACTGGGGTGAGAAAAGCCTGACTGTTGAAAGAAACAGATCTTATGTGCACGGATTTGGAGTTGTTGAAGATTCACCTAAAACTAAAAAAAGCCAGCGAACAATTTCTGTACCGGTATTATGTATAAATCTACTGAAAGAGTATCAATTGTACCAGAAGAAAGAAAAAATCAGACTGGGCTCAAAATGGAATAATTCAGGCTATGTTTTTGTCAATGAATTTGGGGAGCCAATTTTCCCGAGAAACATAAACAGATGGTTCCCAAATTTCATAAAGCGGGAAGGCCTTAGGAAAATTACCTTTCATCAACTAAGACATACTCACACATCTATCCTGGATTATCTGGGCGTAAGTGAAATACAAATCAGTAAAAGATTAGGACACAGTCAGCTATCCACGACCAGAAATACTTATACTCATATCTTCAATAATTCTGATCAGGAAGCCGCACAAAAGATGGATGATTATTTCTCAAAACTCATCAACCAAAAATAATTTTTACGACAATTTTACGACAAATGGCATTTCTAAAAAAATAACCGTTGAAATTTCAACGGTTTTGTGGTGGAGATGAGGAGAGTCGAACTCCTGTCCGAAAGCATTTCCACATGAATTTCTCCGAGCGCAGCCAATGTTTTATTGCTTCGCCTCTTTAAGCGCCCGTTGGCAGGCTCTTAAATTAGCTATCCTATAAGTCCTCCGTGCTACTAGGAGCTCACACAGAGTTTTCCCGTATGTCGACGCCGGATTCTGCACCTACGGGTGAATGCAGGCCGACGACGCTACCGCTGTGCGCGGCGCTGAACTATGCAGCTAATGCGTAATTGTTATTATTTTTAGCGTTTATATTTAACGTGCCATTTTTAACGCAGACTTGGCAAACTGCGGCTCGCTTATCAGGCTTCTACACCCCCGTCGAAACCTTTACATCCCCACATTCAATAGATCTTCTTACATTCCGGCTTCACTTCCAGAAATACAGAAGCTGTTTTAATTGCCAGTGGGACACAGGTTGTAACAAATAAAAACTTAGCACCAAACCGTACCGGTTTTTTCGCTTTATCGGAAGCAGAGGTTCCAATCATCACGCCCATAGAGCATAATGCTACTTGCATCAGAACCCTATCCTTCCAGTCGACTTTTTTCATATATCGATCTGCACAATCCAATAACTCTTTCATAGTCACCCTCATTTCTTTTCGGATCAACATGTAACTTATATGGATTATTATGCGCTAAGCTATTCTGTTTTATTTATATTCATACTAATTATACACAATAAATGTTCAAAAGCAACATGAATTTTACATAAAAATTTATATAAAATTTAACATACATTTCTGCTAAAAATACTGCTTTATTTTCTCGCCTATTATTTCAAGTACCGAACCGTAACCGCCCACGCACTCCCAATCGTCTGCGATATAAAACTTTACAACGTCATAGATCAAGTCTTTATAGCCTTCTAACACCTCTTCCTTTGAAGAGCATCCTCTTTTTTTCATCTGCTCCACGTCGGATTCTGCGTATTCTACTTTTATCTTGCATCGCTTCTTTTCAGGATCGTCTGTTACATCAACGATTGAAATGTCGCAATTTGTATAAAAAGGAGCATCTGGTATCAGCTTAATTTTTCTCATGGATATGTCCCCACCTTCTAATACGTTTTAGATTCCCGCCTGACAGCCTGCTGCATTTTTCGATCTGCGTCTTTTTTGGCCATATCTTCCCGCTTATCATAGTTTTTCTTTCCTCTGGCCACAGCCAATTCCATCTTCGCTCTGCCCTGCTGATTGATATACACATTCAAGGGAACCAAAGTCAACCCTTTTAGCGTAGTTAACCCAATCAGTTTGCGTATTTCCTGTTTATGGAGCAGTAATTTTCTGGGTCTGATCGGATCTACATTAAATCGGTTTCCCTGTTCATAGGGGCTTATATGCATTCCATAAATGACCAGCTCACCACCCTCAAGCTTCGCATAGCTCTCTTTAATATTGATCTTACCCTTTCGAATCGATTTGATTTCTGTTCCGGTAAGAACAATTCCGGCTTCATAAACATCCTCTATAAAATACTCATGTCTTGCCTTCTTATTATTAGCAACTATCTTTTTTTCTTTCATACTATCTGCTCTCCTTTCGAAGGGCGTTTTCTGCCTGCTTGTTTTTCTTAAACAACGTCCCCGACTTTAAAACGTTCTTATTTCATTGAACGGATACAGCCTTACAAAAGCCTTCCCCAGCACGTCATCAATCTTTACACATCCTACTTCGGCCAGCCTGCTGTCAATACTTACGAGCCGGTTATCTCCCATCACAAAGAGCTCACCCTCTGGAATCTTCAGATTTTCAATGTCTCCGTCTGTATATCCATCTTTGGTAAAACTTTGATCTAACATTTTATCATTAATATAAACATTGCCTTCTTTAATGGTAATAGTCTCTCCGGGCAGTCCGATGACTCTTTTGATCAGCATTTTTTCTTTACCGTTTTCCAGCTTTAACCCCGTATGGAATACAATAATGTCCCCTCTTTTCGGCTCTCCGAAATGATAGGCCTGCTTATTTAATAAAATATAGTTATTTTCATACAGGGTAGGCTGCATGGACGACTCCTTTACGATGGTCGGTTTGATGAACTGCATGATGACAAATGCGATGATGACCGCTATTACTATTTCCTTAATGAATCCTTTCATTTCTAATCCCCCTAATCGAATAATTCTTGTCTGATGTTTTCCAGATTTTCCGGCAGCTTGCCTTCTATCTCTTTTCCTATCATATATTGGAGCGGCTCTTCTGCCTTATGAAAGGATAATTTATATGCGTGAAGGAACTGTGTTGTCAATCCAAACTTTTTTTCAATCCATCTGTTTGCTGATGGATTCCCATACTTTGTATCACCTATGACCGGATACCCCGCACCGCCCAAATGTGCCCGTATCTGATGCGTTCTACCCGTTACAAGCTCAACCTCAACCAAAGTAAACCCATTTTTTGAAATCAGAGGTCTGGCAATCGTCTCCATGACTTTACCCCCGTCTTCATCCATGGGCATCACTTTAATCATATTTTTACTGCTGTCTTTCTCCATTTTGTCCTTTAAGACTAATTCTTCTTTTAATTCTCCGGATACAACCGTCAGATAATATTTGCTCACATACCCTTTTTCCCGGATCATTAAATTAAGAGTCTGTAAGGCTTTACTATTTTTTCCAAACATAACCAATCCAGTGGTGTTTCTATCCAATCGATTTACTGGAGAAGGTACGAAGGTCCGTTCTCGGTCGGGTCTGTAATCCCCCTTCTCAATGAGATAAGAAATGACCTGATTTGCCAGATGGTTTTTCTTTTCGTGGGAATCTCCGTGAGTAAGCAAACCAAAGGGCTTCTCCACTACGATAATATTTTCATCCTCATAAGCAATATTGAACTGTCGTTTTGCTTTTTGTGCTTTTTTCGCTTTCGTAAGAGTGCCAAAATCCTCTTCACGAATATACAGAGTCAGTTCATCTCCCTGATTCAAAACCGTCTCCGCACTGCCGCGCCTGCCATTAATTTTTATATCTTTTCGGATCATTTTATAGATATAACTCAGCGGTGCATTTTTTAAGTATTTTTTCAGGAACCTGTCCAATCTCTGTTTATCTTCATTATCTGTTATTACCAATTTAATCATGAAATCATTATAACATATTCTCCATTAAATATACAACGTAACAAAAATTTAATAAATAAAGTATACTATTATTCTGCAAAATATGATAAATTATTTATATAGCATGTTTTATTACACTTTTATTTAGGGGGCTTTATCTATGGGAAAGGTTAAAGATATATTATATGATATTAGTGATATATTGACGGCATTTTGTATCGTCGTCGTTGCAGGTATTGTGATTTGGGTCAGTATTGGACATATTATGGAATATCCGTCCATGGTAGCTGCCGAATCTCAGAAGAATCAGGAAAACACAAACTTTGGGCTGGCCGTTCCCGTGGGAGACGACACGACCAGCGAAGGCGCAGTGACCGGTAATGCATCCACAGGCAGTGCCGTGGGCGGTAAAGGTACCAGCGATTCTGCTGTGGAGCTTTATTCCATATACATCAATTATGGGGAGTCCACTACTGTGATCGCTCAAAAATTTGTAGATGCAGGCCTGTTCGACTCCGTTCAACAATTTAACACTCTGGTTACGCAAATGAATGCGGCGTCATCGATCAAAGCCGGAAACTTCATTATTCCTGCCAATGCAACTCCGGAGGAAGTTATTAAAAAAATTACGACCTCGCCGGGTGCATAATTTTTGACATCAAAACAACCGCAGCTACTGCGGTTGTTTTTTATCCAAGCGGAAGTGGCGCAGCCACTTTTTTAGCTTCTTTTTCTTATTCATCCAGCATTTTCAAAAGTCCGTCTAACTTTTTTCTCTGCTCTGCAGTCATCATCGGTCTAAGGGATTTAATCATTTCCATCTGCTTGTCAAAAGCTTTTCTGTCTTTTTTCAGCACTTGCTTCAATTTAAGTATTTCCTGCAAAAGCTGGTCATCGCTTTTTCCTGAAAAGTTTTGTGTAGCCTCGGAAATCATATCTGAAGTCTTTTGAGAGTTTTTTCCTCCCAGTCCGATTTGGTTTGCCAGATCCATTAACATTTTATCATCTATACTCATATTATACCCTCCGTCATTAAGGTTTTCTCTATACTATATGCACAAAGCAAGCTATTATTTCATATTATAATACATAAGATTTTGATCACAATAAAGACTTGTTCATCGGAGGTATATTATGAACCCAATTATTGTCTTTGTTCTTTTTATGCTTCTATATCAAGAGAACAATCATTTTCCCAATCATTTTGATACATTCGGGTTAGAGAAACTTTTAGATCAGCTGAATCATGCGGTCGTTTCCCTTGACCGGATCAACCACTTAAATGAACTGGCTCACGAACCGTTTGTAAAGGGCAATATAACCCACACCATCGAAGACTCCATACATACTGTAAAGCCGTTATTCCCGGATGGTAAACCTCAGGAACATCTGGATACGATTGAATCGGTCATTGAAAGCTTTAAAAAAATAGGCAACCTCCAGAAAATGGCTCAAAATATTGGCCCTATGCTCAACATGCTAAATAACATGCCTACCGGTTCATTTTCTGAAACAGATGACACGGATTCCCGTGATTACAGTCAGCTCATAGAAAATAAAGAGGATCCTTACTTATAAGAATCCTCTTTGCAATTTCCCTGTTTTAAGTTGTACGCTCTTTATATATTATCTTTGGTTGGACGCATTCAGCACATTCTTGATTTTATGCTGAACCATTCTTTGGATTGCATCTCTGGCCGGTCCAAGATATTTTCTCGGATCAAACTCTTCGGGCTTTTCCATTAAGAGCTTCCTCACTTCGGCCGTCATAGCCAGCCTTAAATCCGTATCAATGTTTACTTTACAGATACCGTGTCCGGCAGCCGTTCTGATCATATCCTCCGGAACGCCCTGCGCTCCCGGAATATTTCCTCCATATTCATTGCATTTGGCAACAAACTCCGGCAGAACGGTGGACGCTCCGTGCAGTACTAATGGTATATCCGGAATCAGCTCATGAATCTGCTTAAGCCTTTCAAAATCCAGGTACGGTTCACCTTTAAATTTATAGGCTCCGTGACTGGTTCCGATAGCGATCGCTAAAGAATCCACTCCTGTTCTTTCTACAAATTCGGCGGCTTCGTCCGGATCTGTAAAAGTGGCAGAACGGGCATCTACCTTTATATTATCTTCCACTCCTGCCAATTTTCCAAGTTCAGCTTCTACAACTGCCCCTTTGCTGTGAGCATATTCCACCACCTGCTTGGTCAGTGCAATATTTTCTTCAAAGGCATGCTTGGAACCGTCAATCATTACAGAAGTAAATCCGTCATCCACGCACTTTTTACAAATATCAAAATCCTCCCCGTGATCCAGATGCAAAACGATGTCTAAACCGGAATCCTCCATAGCCGCTTCTACGAGCTTTAAAAGATATGCAGGTCGTGCATATTTTCTTGCTCCTGCTGAAACTTGAAGGATAAGCGGTGCATTTTCCTCTTTGGCCGCATCTACGATCCCCTGTATGATTTCCATATTAT
Organism: Aminipila luticellarii; assembly: GCF_004103735.1. Lineage (NCBI taxonomy): Bacteria > Bacillati > Bacillota > Clostridia > Peptostreptococcales > Anaerovoracaceae > Aminipila > Aminipila luticellarii. Next base: position 2,103,770 of record NZ_CP035281.1, read on the forward strand.
TCACATTAAATGCTCCAACCGCATAATCCTGAGTCAAAGCCTTTGCAAACATTTCTTTCGAAGTGATTAAAGCCATCTCCGTACCTCCATATTGTTAATCTCATAATATACTAACATTATATACCATCTTAACGGAGATTACACTATTAATTATTTTGCCCATTCTGCATATTTTGACGTCCGCCCTGATTCATCATACCGCCGGAGAACCCATCTCCCGATAAGTTTGTTACAATAGAATCTGCTGTAAAGCTTGCCAGTTCCGTACTTCCCGCCATAAGCTTATAGGTTGATCCCTTTTGAATCAATGGGGAGCTTATAACAATGTGGGAGAACTGTTTTTCCGGAGTGAAGGACATCACTGTCGTTCCGGAGCTGCTCACCAGTTTGAGCTCTGTTCCCGCCGCCTGAGTGGCAACTGCCGTGGCGATGGTATTTACTGTCGTTCCGGAGCTGGGTGCCTGTGCCATTCCCGATGAACCGGCCACGATCAGCGTGCCGCCTGTCACTTCAAACACACCGTCATAATCCAGGCCTGCATTGCCATTGTCCGTAGGTCCGCTTACCGCTACAGTACCGCCTGTCATGTATCCCGAACCGTTTACATCAATTCCGTCCCCGCCGGCATTCACATTGATCTTGCCGCCGCTGATTGTCAATTTGGAGGAGGCTTCCGAAGTAGATGCCGCCGAAGCCGCTGCTGTGGACGTGGATGCCGTTTGTGTTGCATTCATTCCCCACGCCCCTCTAAGTCCGGAGTTATCATTTCCGCCTGAAATATTGATGCCGTCATCGCTTGCTACAATTCGGATCGTTCCTCCGTTTAAATTCATTTCTGTACTTTCAAGGCCTTCATAGCTTTTTGTAATGTTAATATCTCCGCTGTAAATATCTAAGGTGTTATCCGCATGAATCCCGTCATCTCCGGTTGCCAGTTCAAAGTCTCCGGAAGCCACTGCTACGGAATCATTGGAATGAATTGCGTCATCCTCGCTGTCTATTTTGAAGGTTCCGTCTTGAATAACGACTTTCGTTCCCGCTTTCAGTGCTTTTGCACTTTCTGTTTCGGTTTCCGTTACAGCTGCTGCCGTTGTTGCCGTACCGGTAATCGCTGCTTTTGTGGTTTTATTTGTACCGGAAGAGGCTGCATCTTGCCCTGTCTTTTGTGTGGCCCCGCTTACTGCATCCGGTCTGATTCTTTCCGGTCTAATAGCGGAATCGGATGTGTTCTGAGGGGGCTGCATTCCCTGAAATCCGCCCTGCGGCATCTGCATACCGCTCTGAGTTGTTCCTTGTGGCATCTGCATGCCACCTTGAGTCGTTCCTTGCGGCATCTGCATGTTGCCTTGCGGCATTCGCATATTGTCTTGTGAAGTCTTAGCCTTAGCCGCAGCTGCCCCTTCTCCGGTCTTGATGGTATAGTCGCCTCCCAAGGTCAGCAGGATGGATTCTGCCTGAATTCCGTCGTTTCCGCTGGTAATGTTAAAGGCGCCGTCTGCAATGGCAATATATCCCTTTGTGGCGTCCTCGGAATTGGTCGACTTGATTCCGTCTCCCCCGGCTTTAATGGTAACGCTTCCGCTTCCGATTACTACACTGTCTTTTCCTACAATGCCGTCATCTGCTGCCTGGATGACCAGTGTGGCTTCGGTGATTTCCACATCATCCTTTCCGGTAATGCCGTCGTTGTAATTGGCGTTCACCGTCAGAGTTCCGCTTCCGTTTATTTTTAAGTCATCCTTTGAAAAAATCGCCGCACTCGGTTCTGTGGAAACTTCACCGGTTTCGCTGTCTGTTTCTTTTGCCGCATATTCATACGTATAGCTTGAACCGTCCGTAACGGTATTGGCTGTTCCGTTCGGCAGTGAAATAATCACATTTTTCCCGCAATTTTTTACATAGATAGGCGCTCCGTTCTTGCAGGTAATATTGGCATTATTCAAAACCAGTGTTACATTGGCTTCATCCGCACTGTCCACAATAATAGCGCCGTTGTTCAGCGTTCCGCTGATTACATACGTTCCTGCGGCGTTAATCAGCAGATTGCTTCCGCTGACCTCAGCCCCGGTTCCGTCAAAGGTTATACTGCCACCGTTCAAGGTGACTTTTTGGTAGTCACCAGCCGTGTAATCCGTATACGTTTTCGTCTCGGCAGCCTTAGCGGCCATGGCGGCTAACTGGGTATCTTTTTCATAAAGAACAACCTTGCTGTCCGTACCGGATACATCTGCAGCCTCAGCCGTCAATACAGAGATCCCAAAGCTGGAAAACACCATGGCTCCGGCCAGTGCTCCAACGATTACCTTTTTCTTACCCTCTTTCAGCATTTCTGTTTTCATGTTAAACATCCTTTCTTTTTACTCTCCATGCATGGTCAGCGTAATATTTAAATTTCCATTTCTCACTCTGAGCTCATCTATAAATTCTTTTTCCTGCGTACTTTGTTTTAAAGTCACTTCATAATCTACTTCATATAAAGAGCCCAAATCCGTGGTTTTTATCTTCTGCAGCGCATGTCTGCTGGTATATTTCTCAAAGACCTCATCAAATACTTTTTCATAGTTCAAGTCCTCCGGTATGATGACTTTTAATTTTCGGCCTTTCCCTTTTCCGCCAAGGCTCAGCCTTTCCAATATCAACAGGACAAGAGCCATGAATACGACAAATATACTGCTTCCAAGATACATACCTACCCCGCAGCCTACTCCGGTAGCTGTAGCGAAAAAGATGTAACCGATATCCTTGGATTCACCGGGAGCACTTCTGAACCGGATAATGGACAGGACTCCTGCCAGTGAAAAGGCTCGTGCCACATTGCTTCCTACGAACAGGATGATGACGGCTAAAATAATGGGAAGCATAATCAGGGTCAGGGAAAACCCGCCTCGATTTAATGCGTGTTTATTGGATATTAAATATGTAGCTGCAATGATAATACCTAGTCCCAAAGCGACAATCATCGCCAGAACGACCTCCGTATTGCTGACTTCCGTGCTTGAGGTCACTGCTGTTAAGTTTTGTGTAATGGAATCAAGCATAAATAACCCTCCTATCTTCTCTGCTGTTTATAAAATTTTTAAATTCTGTACCGTATTTTGAAAAACTCATTTTTCTGATCTGCTCCCTGGCAAGCAGATTGGTCAACCAGAGGGGCATCGCTTTTGAGGTCTTTATCTCCATCAGCCACAGTCCCGGCTGAAGCAGCGGTGTTCCGTAATTTCCTGCTTCCAGCCTCACATTATCCCGCCTTGACCGGATATTGGTGTCAAAGGATATTCTTAAATCCTTGTTTCCTTTCTCAAAATAAGCCATGCGGTCATACGCAATCAGCACCTTTGGATACAGCTTATACTGCCCGACCATATAAGATAATTCCTTTAAGACTTGCGGATTCATATAGTCTTCCACCGCAATCTTCCCGCCGTTTTCAATGAACCGGAACGCATCTTCAAGTGCCATTTTGGTTCTTCTCTTATTGACAAGTCCATCCACCTTTTTCTTGATCTCTAAGAAAACAATATCCTCTTTCTCCGGTACTCCATACGCCCTGAGCCGGATCTTCTCTTTATATACCGGCTTGGATAAGGATTTCCGTATCAAATAATCATCTGCTGTATCAAAATAAATATTAGAAATGGAATATAACTTTCTATTTATATTATTTTTATCAGGAGTCATGTGCTTTTCAATTTCCTCCAGTACCCTTGGCATCTGTTCTTCGGTCACAAAATATTTCTTTTCAAATCTGTTAAAAACTTCTTTAGCCATAATTTTTCTCCTTTCTGCTCCCACGCATGGCCTCTGTAATATTTCCCATGAACTATGCTCTTATTATGCCTGAGCAATGTGTAATATATGGAATTGTTATGTGAAATGAATCAAAAGAACAAGTGAAGAACTTGTGAAAAAAAGGATTTAAAAAGACCAAACGCTTCCGCATTTGGTCTTTAGCTTCTGTCCCATATAAGGTTTTTAAAAATTCTGATGCTCCTCAATCAGCTTATGCTTTGTCTGCCATAATTTCGGAGATAAATCTACGTAATATATCTGGGGGTTTTCAAATCGGAGCAATTCATCCCACAAGGTTCCAATTTGTTGCTGGCAATATTCCTTGATCTCATCAATGGACGGACTGTTATAAACGCACTTACCCGCTTTAAAGATGGGAACTCTCAAATTCTTGGCATAAAAATTATAAATAGTCTTTCGTTTCCATACAGCCTGCGGATCAAAAATTTCGTAAGGCTCGTCCTCCGGAATGACCTCCCCATCCAGCGTAATGACATCCGCAATCACCTTGTTGGTATCCTTATCAAACAATCTGTACACCGTCTTGAACCCGGGATTGGTAATCTTCTCCACATTTTCGCTGATTTTAATTTTAGGGATCATTTCTCCGTCTTTTTCCAGAGCCGAAAGCTTGTATACTCCCCCAAATACCGGTTCGGATCTGGAGGTAATCAGCCGTTCGCCCACGCCGAAGGAGTCAATGCAGGCACCTTCCAGTATCACATCCCGTATGATGAATTCATCCAGAGAATTGGATACGACGATACTGCATTCCTGCAAGCCCGCTTCGTCCAGCATGGCTCTTGCCCGCTTGGTCAGGTACGTCACATCTCCGCTGTCTATACGAATTCCCATCTTTTCAGGTTTCATTTCCTTGAAGACCCGAATGGCATTTGGCACACCGGATTTGAGCACATTGTATGTGTCCACCAGAAGCACGCAATTATTGGGATAAATCTCCGCATACTTTTTAAAGGCCTGATATTCGTCGTCAAACATTTGCACCCAGCTGTGGGCCATGGTTCCAAGAGCCAAAATTCCGTAATCTCTTTCAGAAATAGCACAGGCCGTTCCCATGCAGCCTCCGATATAGGCTGCTCTGGAGCCCAGAACTGCCGCAGAAGCCCCGTGTGCCCTTCTGGTTCCAAACTCCATGACGCCCCGTCCCTTGGCAGCCCGCACGATCCGGCTGGCTTTCGTCGCTATTAAGCTCTGATGATTTATCAGAAGCAAGATCATCGTTTCCACAAACTGAGCCTGCATAAGCGGACCTCGTACAGTCACCAGCGGCTCACCCGGAAAGATAGGGGTTCCTTCCGGGACAGCCCAGACATCACAGGTAAACTTAAATGCTTTCAGGTATTCCAAAAATTCTTCACTGAACATCTTTTTACTTCTCAAATAATCGATATCTTTATCCGAGAAAGACAAATCGTTCAGATAGTCGATGACCTGCTCCAAGCCTGCCATAATCGCAAAGCCCCCGCCATCCGGTATCTTTCTGAAAAACATGTCAAAGTATGCAATGTCATTTGCCATATCGGTTTCAAAATAGCCGTTGGCCATAGTGATTTCATAGAAATCAGTCAACATGGTCAAATTAAGACTCTTTGTCATTGGATTTATCCTCCGTTTACTTTATATTCATGTATATTCCCTATACATCGTTTTCTGTTATTTTCCATTATGCCACCTATCACGTCAGGTGTAAAGACTGAATTTATTCAAAATCAGCCTATAACAGCTTTTTCAGGAATTCACCTGTGTATGAATTGGGATTTTCCGCAATTTGTTCCGGCGTGCCGGTTCCTATGATCGTTCCGCCTCTGTTTCCTCCGTCAGGCCCCAGATCGATAATATGATCCGCCATTTTAATGACTTCAAGGTTGTGTTCAATGACGACCACCGTATTTCCCGCATCCACTAATTTTTCCAGCACCTGAATCAGCTTATCCACGTCGGCAAAATGCAGTCCGGTGGTCGGTTCGTCGAGAATATACATGGTTTTTCCCGTACTTCTTTTGGAAAGCTCCGACGCCAGTTTTATTCTCTGAGCTTCTCCGCCCGAAAGCTGGGTGGAAGGCTGCCCTAATTTGATATAACCGAGGCCTACCTCTTCAAGCGTTTCCATCTGTCTTGCGATCGTCGGAATATTTTTAAAGAATTCAGCTGCTTCGGATACATTCATATCCAGCACATCGTATATGCTTTTTCCCTTATACTTCACTTCCAGCGTTTCTCGGTTGTAACGCTTTCCCTTGCATACCTCACAAGGAACATATACATCCGGAAGAAAATGCATCTCAATCTTTATGATGCCGTCTCCGCTGCAGGCTTCACACCTTCCGCCTTTCACATTAAAGCTGAATCTTCCCTTCTCGTAGCCTCTGACCTTGGATTCCGGCAGCTGAGCAAATAAATCTCGAATAGGAGTAAACACGCCCGTATACGTTGCCGGATTAGATCTCGGTGTTCTTCCGATAGGAGACTGATTGATGTCGATGATCTTGTCAATATTCTCCAGTCCCAGGATCTTATCATACGCTCCGGGTCGTTCTTTGGATCGGTTGATTTTCTGTGCCAGCCCTTTGTATAAAATTTCGTTGACCAGACTGCTTTTGCCCGATCCGGACACACCGGTCACACATACCAGCTTGCCCAGCGGAATCTCTACGTCCACATTTTTCAGGTTATTTTCCCTTGCCCCGATTATTTTCACGGACTGCCCGTTGCCCGGCCGCCTTTCTTCCGGCACTTTTATAACCTTCGTTCCCGACAAATATTGTCCCGTTAAGGATCGTTTGCACTTCTTGATGTCCTCTACCGTCCCCTGTGCAACCACTTCTCCTCCATGAATACCGGCACCCGGTCCGATATCCACGATATGATCCGCCGCATACATGGTATCCTCGTCATGTTCTACTATCAGCAGCGTGTTTCCTATATCCGTCAGATGTCTCAGGGTCTTTAGCAGCTTTTCATTATCTTTCTGGTGAAGGCCGATGCTCGGCTCATCCAAGATATACAGCACCCCCACCAGGCTGGAGCCGATTTGCGTGGCAAGGCGGATTCGCTGAGATTCCCCTCCCGATAAAGTTCCGGAGGCTCTGGACAAAGTGAGATAGTCTAAGCCCACATCGATCAGGAAGCCCAGTCTTGATTTAATTTCCTTCAAGATCTGATGAGCAATCTTCTCTTCCTTCCCGCTGAGCTGTAAGCCCTCCATAAAGGCTACCGCTTCCCGGATAGGCATATCTGAAATCTCTGCAATATTTTTTCCTCCCACAGTAACAGCCAGCACTTCCGGCTTTAATCTCTTTCCGTGACAGGCCTCGCAAGGCGTGATGCGCATATATTGCTGCATCTTGTCCTTTATAAATTCCGAATTTGTTTCCTGATAACGGCGTTCCAGGTTGTTAATGACCCCTTCAAAGGGGTGATCCCGGTAAGACTCCGACTGATTGTTTCTGCTCTTATAATAATATTTCAGATGCCTGTTCCCTGTACCATAGAGAAGTTCTTTCTTGAACTTGGCCGGAAGCTTGTTGTACGGCGTATCCAAGTCAACACCATGCTCTTCGGCCAGGGCTTCGATCATCTGCCTGTAAAATCCGGTTATTTCCATGGACGCAAAAATATTGCCAAGGCAGCCGCCCGCAATACTTAAGTCCTGATTTTCAATGATCAGATCCGGATCGATCCTCTGATTGAATCCCAGTCCGTTACATTCGGGACACGCACCAAAGGGGCTGTTAAAGGAAAACATTCTCGGTTCCAGTTCTTCTATGCTGACGCCGTGTTCGGGACAAGCCAGCTTGGTAGAAAAGATCTTGTCGTGCACCTCTCCGGTTTCCTTATTCTGAATCTGGGTTACAACTAAACCGTTGCCGTGAGAAATGGAAAGTTCCACAGCTTCGGCCAGCCTGCTTTCCGCACCTTCCTTTATAATAATCCTGTCTACGACGATTTCTATAGTATGTTTAAAGGTTTTCTCCAGTTTTACTTCTTCTTCTGTAATGTTTACCAGTTCGCCGTCGATTCTGGCTCGGGAGAAGCCTTCTTTCCGAATTCGTTCTATGATCTTTTCATGCTCGCCCTTACGCTCTCTGATAACAGGCGCAAGGATTGTAATTCTCGTCCCATCGTCTAACAACATTAGGCTGTCCACAATCTGGTCTACGGATTGGCTTTTGATTTCCCGCCCGCATACCGGGCAATGAGGAATCCCTATCCTCGCATACATCAGACGCAGATAATCATGAATTTCTGTGACAGTGCCTACTGTGGAACGGGGATTCTTGCTGGTGGTCTTCTGGTCGATAGAAATAGCGGGGGAGAGTCCTTCGATATACTCCACATCCGGCTTTTCCATCTGACCCAGAAACTGTCTGGCATAGGAGGACAGGCTTTCCACATATCGTCTCTGCCCTTCCGCATAGATGGTATCAAAGGCCAGGGAGGATTTTCCCGAACCGGAGAGCCCTGTAAGAACCACCATTTGATCTCTTGGTATCGTAATATCTATATTTTTTAAATTGTGCTCACTGGCACCTTTTATAATAATTTCGTTTGCCATTTTTTCTCCATTTGTAACCTTGTGTAACAGGTGTATCGCTATTGAACGATATACCTTGATTTTCTAACTAAAGCTTCAACTTATATTCAAAGATCTGGTCTCTTAACTGAGCCGCTCGTTCAAACTGTAAATCGGCGGCAGCCTGCTTCATTTCTTTTTCAAGCTTCTTGATATATTCCGTCAGTTCTTTCTTGGTCAATTCAAGCGGACTCTTTCCCGCATAGTATTCCATCTCTTCCTCTGCGACTTTTGTGGCTTCGATTACATCCCGTACCGCTTTTTTCACAGTAGTTGGTGTAATGCCATGCTTTTCATTATAGGACTGCTGAATACCTCGTCTTCTCTCAGTTTCCTCAATCGCCTTTTTCATAGCGTCGCTCATTCCGTCTGCGTACATGATGACCCGGCCCTGTGCGTTTCTTGCCGCACGGCCTATGGTCTGAATCAAGGAAGTCTCTGTTCTCAAAAATCCCTGCTTGTCCGCATCTAAAATGACCACCAGCGAAACCTCCGGAATATCCAGTCCCTCTCGGAGCAGATTGATCCCCACGAGCGCATCAAAAACACCCAATCTCAAGTCCCGTATGATTTCCATTCGTTCCAGTGTATCAATTTCCGAATGCAGATACCGTACCCGGATTCCCACATTTTTCAGGTAATCGGTCAGACTTTCCGACATTTTTTTCGTTAAAGTGGTGATAAATACCCGTTCTCCCTGCTCCGCCACCTTATTAATTTCGCCTATCAGATCATCGATTTGTCCTTCTGTCTTTCGGATTTCGATTTTAGGATCCAACAGACCCGTCGGACGAATCACCTGTTCCGCCGAAATTCCTCCGCTGTTCTCCAGCTCGTATTTTGCCGGGGTCGCACTGACGTATACGATCTGGTTCACCATGTTCTCGAATTCTTCAAATTTAAGAGGCCTGTTGTCCAAAGCGGAAGGCAGCCTGAACCCGTACTCCACCAGGGAGGATTTTCTTGAACGGTCTCCGGCATACATCGCGTGAAGCTGGGGCAGCATAACATGGGATTCATCTATTACAATCAGGAAGTCCTCCGGAAAATAGTCGATTAAAGTATACGGCCGATTCCCCGCCGGCAGTCCGTTTATATGTCTCGAATAGTTCTCTATTCCCTTACAGCTTCCCACTTCTCTAAGCATTTCCAGATCGTAGTGGGTCCTTTGCTCTATTCTCTGAGCTTCCAAAAGCTTTCCCCGATCCTTGAACCAGGTCACCCGATCCTTTAATTCCTCTTCAATGGTAACCAGCGCCCGATCCATATTTTCCTTTGAGGTAACATAGTGGGACGCCGGAAATATGGCCACATGGTTTCTTATTCCCAGGATTTCTCCCGTTACCGGATTCATTTCCTTGATGCTCTCTATTTCATCGCCAAAAAGCTCTACCCGAACAGCACTTTCCGCTCCGGCGGGATAGATGTCTATCGTGTCTCCTCTTGCCCGGAAGGTTCCCCTTGTAAAGCTCATATCATTTCTGGTATATTGAATATCCACCAGCTTCCTTAATATATCCTGCCTGCTCTTTTCCATCCCCGGTCTCAGGGACAGCATTTGATTTTCATAATCAAACGGACTTCCCAAGCCATATATACAGGAAACGCTGGCAACAATAATAACGTCCTTCCGCTCGGCGAGAGCCGCCGTGGCAGAGTGACGCAGTTTCTCTATTTCATCATTAATATCCGAATCCTTTTCAATGTACGTATCCGTAGAAGGCACATAGGCCTCCGGTTGATAATAATCATAGTAGCTGACAAAGTATTCTACCGCATTGTTCGGAAAAAACTCTTTGAACTCACCGTGCAGCTGAGCTGCCAGTGTTTTATTGTGGGAGATCACCAGTGTAGGTTTCTGAACCCGTTCAATAAGATTTGCAATTGTAAACGTTTTTCCCGATCCCGTCACCCCAAGCAGAGTCTGATGTTTTTTACCTTTAGAAATGCCCTCTGCAAGGCGTTCCACCGCCTGGGGCTGATCGCCCATCAGCTTAAAATCCGAAACTATTTTAAATTCACCCATTTATCTGCCTCTTTTGTTATATAAGAACATTTGTTTATTTTATCATATCACACACAACTTTTATTGTCCAGATGTGATTATTTTTATTTATACCCTTGTTGTTATCCTTTTATCATGATATACTGTAAAAGTATAAATTTTTTGTTTTGGCAAGTTGAATCGATATTTTTGTGATATCGATTTTATTAAAAATATAATTGTATACGGTTATACATTTTGGAGTATTCCAAACATAAAATAGATTGAGGTGATGATTATGGGTGACAACTATGAGGCTTTTACTGCGGAAAACGATCGATTAATCGACAAGTTATCAGAGGAAAAGGCTTTTTACAGGAGTAAAGCAAAAATTTTAAGCAAGACCGATATAATCCCGGATTCTTTATACATTGAAAAGGATGTAAAAAGAGGACTCCGCAACGCCAATGGAACCGGAGTTATTGTGGGGCTCACTAAGGTGGGGGACGTAATCGGATATGATTTTGACGAACAGGGAAACAAGATTGCCATTGACGGGAAGCTGTATTACCGGGGCTACGATGTGGAAGATCTTTTTAATAACTGTGTAAAAGAGAACCGTTTTGGATTTGAGGAAGTAACATACCTCCTTCTATTCGGAGAACTTCCCAGCAAGGAGGAATTATCCGAATTTACCAAGCTGCTGGGAGCTAAACGAGAGCTTCCAAAGGGCTTCGCCAGAGACATGATTTTGACGGCACCTTCCAAAAGCATTATGAACAAGCTGGCCAGAAGTGTTTTAGCCATGTATTCCTATGATGACAACCCGGACGATACCTCCATAGAAAACGTACTGCGCCAATCCATATCCCTTATCGGACATTTTCCGGCACTGATCGCATATGGTTTTCAGGCAAAGCGTTCTTCCTTTGATAATGAAAGCCTGCATTTGCACAATCCAATTCCGGAGTTGAGTACGGCAGAAAACATTTTACGAATGATTCGCCCCACGGGCGAATACACCGATATTGAAGCAAAACTGCTGGATTTGTCTCTGATATTGCATGCAGAGCATGGAGGCGGTAATAATTCCACCTTCACGACTCACCTGGTCTCCTCTTCCGGTACGGATACATATTCGGCTATTTCCGCAGCTGTAGGCTCCTTAAAAGGTCCTCGGCACGGGGGAGCCAATATTGCTGTTATCAATATGATGCACGATTTGGTTCATCACGTGAAGGATATTACCAACGAGGCTCAGGTGGAGGATTATCTGGTAAAGGTTCTAAAAGGAGACGCCAATGACAGGAGCGGATTAATTTACGGACTGGGTCACGCGATTTACACCATTTCCGATCCAAGAGCCACTCTGCTGAAAAGCATGGCAAGAAAGCTGGCTGAAAGCAAAGGATTGGAGGATTCCTTTCACCTGTATGAATTTATAGAAAACCGCGGAGCCTCCCTGTATAAAGAGGTCAAGGGCATCGACAAGCCTATGCCGGCTAATGTGGACCTCTATTCCGGTTTTGTGTACAGAGCTTTAAACATTCCGGTAGACATCGCAACCCCTCTGTTTGCCACCGCCAGACTTTCCGGATGGTGCGCTCACAGGCTGGAGGAAATCATTACGGGCAGACGTCTGATGCGTCCGGCCTACAACGGAGTACAGCCTTATTTGGAATATGTTCCCATAGCGAAGAGATAAGATCCCGTGGAATAGACTAAAAAACAAAAGCCGCTTGACAATATATGTAAATTCATCTATGATATTACATATATTGGAAGGAGGCTTTTTATGTTGTTTCTTTTTTTTGCCAGCGCACTTTATTCCCTCACTATCGTTTACAGCTTCGATTGCATTCCGTATTCCTGGCTGTGCGATTATGATGCTGATCTTATAATCCAGCCGGAGAAAACGCCTTTATCCTTTTCTATGTATTTCTTCCCGGTATTTTTGTTTACCTCCTTCAGCCTGTTTCTGTTTTTCCATGAAACGCATACCCCGCTGAACACCTTAACAGAACTTCTTATGATATTGCTTCTGGCTCACATCTGTTTATCGGACAATCTTTATAGAATCATACCGGATCAGCATATTATCTTGATTTTCTTGCTGGGTATCCTATATTCGGACTCCCCAAACATATGGTATAAATTGGAGGGTCTCCTTTCCGGAGCACTGCCCTTTATATTCCTGCTCACGATCGGTGTCCTGCTGCGAAATCAGGAGTATATTGGCTTCGGAGACATCAAGCTCCTGTCTGCTCTAGGCTTTTTTATGGGTGGTACAGACGTTTTTTCTGTATATATCCTCAGCAGTCTTCTAAGCGGACTGTTTTCTGTTTTGCTGATTTTGGGGCTTACCTTAAAAAAGGAGAGAAATCTTCCGCTGGTTCTGCCCCTGGCTCCTTTTATCAGTTTGTCCTTTATTTTTTATACCGGTTTTTTCTCTCTATCCTCTTGAACTTTTAACTCTTTAATCATATACGTTATGCAGCCGGTCAAATTAATTTCTTCCAATCTCTTTCCCAATTCCTCCATAGGAAGCTCCATCTTATGTCTAAACCAGTACCCTATGACTCCCAGCTGTGCCGCTGATACATATTCCAGTGCATATTTCAGGCTGCTTTTTTCCCAATCGACTACATCTTTTTTCAGTCCGAACATTTCTGTCACCGTATCCTGCATGATCTTTTTTAATTTATTTACACTGTTTATTTCTGCACTTTCACCAAAAAACAATTCCAGTATCGATTGCTCTTCATAGAAAAATTCCTTAGGCAGCAGTTTCATATCTATTTTCTGGCTGCGAATTAATCCTCTGACAACTGGGATAGCATGTTCCCTTATTCTTTCAATGGCTTCCGCTTCAACCTTTTCTTTCAGATCATATATATCCGTGTAATATACGTAAAAGGTTCCCCTGTTGATGCCAGCCTTATCGGTGATCTCCTTTATACTGATTTTTTCCATTCGTTTTTGTTTATAAAGCTCTAAAAAAGCATCTCTTATTTTTCCTTTCGTTTCCTGTACTCTCTTAGAATCCATATTCTCCTCCTCTATAGCTATAACGCCACCTTTACCCTCTGCCCAATGCTGACTTTGCATTCTGCCGGAAGCAGGATTTTTACTCTGATGCTTTCCTGGTTGCGGTTAGCCGCACTTTGCATTTCTTTTGGCGTATATTGTGCCTTTACGTCTATATATTTTATTTTTCCTTCTATAGAAGTCTCTCCCAGGTTCACCGCAGCCTTCTGATTGTATTTAATCCGGTCTAATTGATCCACCGGGAAATAAATCACAGCATACCGCTCCTTGGAGGATGAAATATCCGCTATATTATATCCGGCGCCTATGACATCTCCCTCTTCATAATTTTTACTCATGACTATGCCGTCACATCCCGCTGTAATCGTATATTTTTTTAATATTTCAGTTTGCTGGTTCAGCTGGCTCTCCAGTACAGCCACATCAATTTCAGCGGAATTGCCTGCTGTTCTGTCGGATACATTCTTCATTCTGGCACTGGCATCTTCCACTGCGCCTGCCGCTGTTTCATAAGCTACTTTTGCACTGTTCAGCGCATCCTGCGAAATAGCAGACTGTTCATACAAAGCCTTCGCCTTATGGTAATCTTCTTTTGTTTTTGTCTCGACTGCCACTGCACTGTCATAGTTGGCTTTCGCTGCACTGTAATTATTATCTGCTATGCCGCCTTTTCCCACCTTGCTGTTATTGACCGCTAATTTTGCCTTCTGTAAATTTAATGCCAGCTGTTCCACTACATATCTCTGATTTGTATCATCTACTACCGCCACCGTATCTCCCTTTTTGACCGGGCTTCCAAGCTCAACGGGACACTTTACGATTTTTCCCGATACTTCCGAACAATGCGATACCAGGATCCCTTCCACCTGGCCTGTATATTCACGGCTGTCCTTTCCATAAACATAAAACAGACCCATTCCAATCAATAAAACTATTATAACAGGTATGATCTTCTTTTTGGATTTTATCATAATGAGCCAACCTCCCTTATATATTTCTGTATCGTTTTAACAAATTCGTATTAATAATCGCGAAAACAATCGATAAAGCAGTAAGGATCCCCAAATCCGGCAGTATATCCATAAATCCCGCATTTTTAAGCATAACAGCCTTTAAAGCATCTGCCGTATAATAAAGCGGCATAGCTCTCCCCACCGCTTCCAGTTCGGGAGGAAGGGTAAACAGTCCTGTAAAAACGGCTTGGGGAACAATGATTAGAGGAATGAACTGTATCATCTGAAATTCTGAATTGGCCGCTGTAGAAATCAGGATTCCCAGCGTCAGTGCGGATATGGCGGTCACCAGAGTAATAAGCAACACAAGCCATATAGAGCCTACCATCAGGACCCGCAGGACATATACCAGATAAAAACAGATGACCGCCGACTGTACTACATTTACCGTTCCAAATCCCAGCACATATCCGGCGACGACCTCCCACCTCTTTATAGGCGTGGATAATACCTTTTCAAGAGTACCCGTGGTCCGTTCTTTTAAAAATGAAATACCGGAAATCAAGAATACGAAAAAAAATACTAAAAGCCCCATTAGTATAGAGGCAAAGCTATCAAATAAGGACATGTCTTCCGCCCCGTAAACATACGTTACATCCGGTATTAAATCCGAACGTCTCTGATTCATTCCTTTTCCGGCAGCCTCAATGGCCTTCATTGCATTCCCTGCTTTTGATGAATTACTTCCATCGATCCAGACATGCACTCGTCCGCTTTCCATTGTGACAACTGCCGTGACCTCCCCTTTTTCTATGTCAGACGGACTCTGGCATCGTATTGGTACAGCATTGTTCTGGTACAATTCTTCGATGAACTTCTGAGGGACATTTATAATGCCAATGGGAAGGGTATCTTCAGCTGTTTCAAATACAAAATACAGTAAAGTAAGAAGCAGCAAAGGTGCCAGCAGCGTTAAAGCCAACGTACGCTTGTCATTTCTAAGCTGCATTAAAATTCTTTTAGCCACAGCCCTTACCTTCATAGCCTTACCTCCTCCCCTTCCTCCCTTTCACCGCTGAAATATAAGAAGGCTTCTTCAAGATTCTTCGCACCTGCCTGTTCCTGTATCTCCGCAGGAGTCCCCTTTGCCAACAGCATCCCCTCCCTCATCATGGATAAATGGGTGCATTTTTCGGCTTCATCCATAACGTGAGTAGTCACCAGAATTGTGGTGCCTTTCTCCGTCATCTGGTATAATTCATTCCATATATTTTTTCTGAGCAAAGGATCTATTCCCACCGTTGGTTCGTCAAGAATAAGCACCTTTGGTCTGTGCAGGATGGTCATAGCTAAAGACACTCTCCTCTTCATCCCGCCCGAAAAATTTAAAACAGAGGTATCCAGACTTTGGGAAAGATTGACGACTTCCATGACCTCCTCTATCCTTTCCTTAAGCTCTGCCTCCTTTATTCCATATAGCTGCCCAAAGAACACTAAATTTTCTCTGGCTGACAAGTCTCCGTAAAGAGCATCTGATTGTGCCATATACCCCACCTGCCTCATAAGCTCCAAATCCGGCATTCTTTTATTTAAGAGCAGAACTTCGCCGGAGGTCGCTTCTGAGATTCCGGCAATGATTTTTACAGTAGTTGTCTTTCCGCAGCCGGAAGGACCCAACATGCCATAAATATCTCCATAGGGTACTTCTATATTAATGTCCTTTAAAATCTGGTGCTTTCCAAAGCTTTTATCCATATGCTTGAGTACAATGCAGCTTTCTTTTTCCATTGGGTATACCGCCTTTAAAACTAAATTTATTAACGCCGTAACATGACAACATGTTGTTATGTTTTAATCATATAAAAAAAACAGGCAAATTAAAATACACAATTTACCTGTTTTTGTTGAAGTTTCTATCTATTTTAGAATTGTTTACTTTTGTTCAGCCAGCTTTTTATAGCCTTCATACCTTTCTTTTGCATATTCCTCCGTCATATCGAACAGCTTGTCGGCTATGTCCGGGAATTCTCTGGTCAGGGAAGAATATCTCATCTGTCCCATAATGAAGTCTTTGAAGCTTGCCGTTGGTGCTTTGGAATCCAGAATAAACGGATTTTTACCCTGCTTCTTCAAGTCCGGGTTAAATCGGTATAGGTGCCAATATCCGGCTTCTACTGCATCCTTAATGTTTTCCTGCGATTTGCCCATGCCCTTTTTCAATCCATGATTGATGCAAGGGGAATAAGCTATAATTAAGGATGGTCCGTCATAAGCCTCTGCCTCCCTTATGGCTTTCAGGAGCTGTGCCTTATCCGCACCCATGCCTACCTGAGCCACATATACATAGCCATAGGACATAGCCATCATACCCAAATCCTTTTTTTTAATTCTCTTTCCTGCTGCTGCAAATTTAGCCACCGCTGCTGCCGGAGTAGCTTTGGATGCCTGTCCGCCGGTATTGGAGTAAACCTCTGTATCAAATACTAGGACATTGATATTTTCTCCGGAAGCCAGTACGTGATCCAGACCGCCATATCCAATATCATACGCCCAGCCGTCTCCTCCAAGAGCCCAAACAGATTTCTTCACCAGATAATCTTTATTGTCTGCAATCTTCTGGCACAGCATCTTGATGACCTCGTCGGAGGTGTTCAGATTCCGGATGCACTGCATGACCTTATCGCTCTTGGCTCTGGACTCTTCCCCGTCCTCTTTATATTCCAGCCATTCTTCGATGGCTTCTTTCAGATCTTCCGGAATATCCAGTTCGATCAGCGTTCTCATCGTATGTTCAATTTTTTCACGCATCTGCTTGGATGCCAGCAGCATGCCGTATCCGTATTCTGCATTATCCTCAAACAAGGAGTTCGCCCAAGCCGGACCTCTGCCGTTTTCATCCTTGCAATAAGGCATGGATGGTGCGGATGCTCCCCAAATGGAAGAACATCCCGTCGCATTAGCGATCAGCATTCTGTCGCCGTAAAGCTGGGTTACCAGCTTTATGTATGGAGTTTCTCCGCAGCCTGCACAGGCTCCTGAGTATTCAATATATGGCTTTGCGAATTGACTGCCCTTGACCGTATCCTTGTCTGCCAATTTGTCCTTTACCGGTATATCCTTACCGTACTTCCAATTTTCGGCCTCTTTTACTACTTCGGCATAGTCTTTCATGACCAATGCCTTCTGCTTAGCAGGACAAATATCTGCACAGTTTCCGCAGCCCATACAGTCTAATGCGGAAAGCTGCATTCTGAAATGATATCCTTCCATGCCTTTCCCGATTGCCGGAACGGTTTCAAAAGAATCCGGTGCTTTTTCTTTTTCTTCTTCGGAAAGAAGTACCGGACGGATCGCCGCATGCGGACATACGAAAGAACATTGATTGCACTGAATACAAACTTCCTTATTCCACTCCGGAAGATGAATGGCCACTCCGCGCTTCTCATATGCGCTGGTTCCCGAAGGGAAAGTACCGTCTTCTCGTCCCTTAAATGTGCTGACAGGAAGATCCTCTCCTTCTTGCCTGTTCATAGGAATCAATACTTCTTCTATGAATTCCGGCAGTATTTCTGCTTTTCCTTTCGGATCCTCCGCATTGCTCCATTCTTCAGGCACCGTTATTTTTTTAATACCGATAATGCCGGCGTCTACAGCCTTCCAGTTCATTTCAACAATGCTCTGGCCTTTTTTCTTATAGGTCTTTTCAATGCCTTCTTTCAGATATTCTGTAGCCTGTTCCATTGGAATAACATTGGTCAGTTTAAAGAATGCAGCCTGCATGATCATGTTGATTCTGCTGCCAAGACCAATCTCCTCCGCATATTTCCAGGCGTCTATAACATAAAAGTTGATCTTCTTCTTTGCCAGCTCTCTCTTGATCTTGGCAGGAAGATGTTCTTCTACTTCCTTTTCATCCTCCCATAAGCAGTTCAATAAGAAGGTGCCGCCCTTTTTCAGGTCTTTCAGCATATCGTACTGCCTTAGATAAGCCTGATTGTGGCAGGCAACAAAATCGGCCTGATTGATCAGGTAAGTGGATTGTATTGGATGTTCTCCAAATCTTAAATGAGAAATCGTCACACCGCCGGATTTTTTTGAATCGTATGCAAAATATCCCTGTGCGTATAAGTTGGTCTTATCTCCGATAATTTTAATAGCGGTCTTATTTGCGCCTACTGTACCGTCCGAGCCAAGTCCCCAGAACTTACATTTAATGGTTCCTTCCGGTTCTCTTGCAATTCCCTCTGTATAAGGAAGTGAATTTCCTGTCACATCATCTTCAATACCGATGGTGAAGTGGTCTTTTGGCTTTTTATGATACAGATTATCATATATGGCGTGAACCATGCCCGGTGTCGTGTCTTTTGAACCCAGACCATATCGTCCGCCGTATACTTCCGGAGCATTTTTTTCACCGTATAACATGGTCTTTATATCTTGATACAAAGGTTCTCCCAGTGCTCCCGGTTCTTTTGTTCTGTCAAGCACAGCTATTCTTTCAACAGTCTTTGGAAGTACGTCCATAAAGTATTTTTTAACAAACGGCCGATATAATCTTACCTTGATCAAGCCAACCCGGTGTCCTTCCAGAATCAGCTTATTCATCGTCTCCTCTATGGTCTCGCAGACGGATCCCATGGCCACGATGATGATCTCCGCATCGGGAGCACCCACATAGTCAAACGGCTTGTAGCTTCTTCCCGTCAACTTGCTGATTTCATCCATATATTCCACAACAATCTCCGGAACCGCCTCGTAGAATTTGTTTGCAGATTCCCTCGCCTGAAAGAATATATCCGGATTCTGAGCTGTTCCTCTGATCACCGGATGCTCAGGATTTAATGCTCTGTCTCTGAACTCCTGTATGGCTTTCCAGTCTACCAGTTTCTTGAAGTCCTCATATCCGATGACCTCAATCTTCTGAATCTCATGGGAAGTCCTGAATCCGTCAAAAAAATGAAGAAAAGGAACACGGGACTTAATGGAAGCAAGGTGTGCAATTCCTCCTAAGTCCATGACTTCCTGCACGGAACCGGAAGCAAGCATGGCAAAACCGGTCTGCCTCGTAGCCATTACATCCGAATGATCTCCAAAAATACACAGGGCATGTGTTGCAACGGTTCTCGCCGCCACATGGAATACGCCCGGCAGCAGCTCTCCTGCTATCTTATACATATTTGGAATCATTAACAGCAATCCCTGAGATGCTGTATATGTAGTGGTTAAAGCTCCCGCCGCAAGGGATCCGTGAACCGTTCCCGCTGCTCCGGCTTCTGACTGCATCTCCGCTACCTTTACAGGCTGTCCAAAAATATTTTTTCTGCCATAAGCAGCCCATTCGTCAACGACTTCGCCCATCGTTGATGACGGCGTTATGGGATAGATCGCTGCGACCTCAGTAAATGCATAAGATACATGCGCTGCTGCGGTGTTGCCATCCATCGTTCTCATTCTACTCTGTGTCATCTTGCCCTCCTATCACTAAGTCTGATCTGCGACTTATTAAACCTTTTATGTAATCCATTATTTAAATTCATCTATGCCAGCAAAATAGTTATTATTTTTGTATCTATTTTTAAACATATCATTTTTGCTAATGTATTTACTTTATCCTATATCGGCGTAAATGTCAACATGTACAAAAAATAATACAATATACAAGAAACATTTATAAACTACTTATTTTCAAGCATTTATTACTTTTACCTTGTTCTTTTCTTGTCGAACTCAGCGTACTTATTTGTGAATATCAACAAAATCAATAGAATTGATAGTGAACATTCACAAACAATTGTCTTCCACATCAGACGGCTGCTTCTAAAAACCTTTCCATAAAAAAATATCCCATTTCAATTTATTTTTTGAATGGGATATAGCAAACTAATCATACCATAGTTTTTTCCTATGGATAATCTTCAAGAAAACTTATGCTCTGCCTGTGACCGCGGTTTCTGATCTTACCCGCTTATCAGATAAAGGAGAACGATACCCGGAACGCCTAACGTACCAATTCCAAAGCCCGTACAGATATTGACCGGCAAATGGATTCCAAATCCGGTTCCGATTAGATTGATGACAATCAATACGATGCCGCCGCAAAAGCTATTTATGACTATTTTTAATAAAAATCTGCCCGAAAATGCAAAAAATCTCGCTAAAAGAAATATAATCAGCAGCCCTGCTGCATAAGCTAGAAATATAATCACTTCCATTCCTGTGTCCATATTTTTCTCACATCCTTTGTAATGTTTTGTATAGAATATGTCAGACAGGAACAAAATAGAATTAATTAATAAATCAGAGAAAGGAAAAATACATATGATTCAATTCAGCGGACTGGTTGATAATGCCGGAAAATTTTATAAGAAGCTTACGGGCGTACCGGAGCCGCCTGACGAAAATCAGCGGATTATCTCAAATCTAAAAGAAGTACACAATAAGATTGCCTGTTCAGAATCCATGTTCAATGAACTGACGGACAACGATCTGATAGACTATGCCACTTATGATATTCTGGCCGAAAAAGCCCGGTATGCCTACCTGATCAAACAGGCAAAAAAAAGAAACCTGCACTTTTAATTACAAGTTTCTGCGTCCCTCCATAGCTTTGGAAAGCGTTACCTCATCCGTATATTCTAAATCTCCGCCTACAGGGATGCCGTGTGCAATTCGAGACACGGTTATACCGGACGGCTTAATTAATCTGGCAATATACATAGCGGTAGCCTCCCCCTCAATATTGGGGTTTGTTGCCAAAATAATTTCATGTACATCGTCGTTCTCTTGAAGCCGCTTAATGAGAGATTTCAGGTTAATATCCTCCGGACCGATGCCCTCCAGCGGAGAAATGGCTCCGTTCAGCACATGGTAAAGTCCTTTGAATTCTCTGATTCTTTCCATAGCGGCTACTTCCTTAGGACTTTCTACCACACAGATAACGCTTTGATCCCTGCCCGGGTCGGAACAAATGGCGCAGGGATCCGTATCTGTCAGGTTCCCGCAGACAGAACAATATTTCATGTTCGTCTTTGCGTCAATAATGGCCTGAGCAATGGCAAGAGCCTCTTTGTCCTCCATAGCAAGAATATTGAAGGCAAGTCTTTGAGCGGTCTTATTCCCTATCCCTTGCAGCTTAGAGAGCTCATTAATCAGCTTATTTAACGGTTTTGCATAATATTTCATGTATTTGGCATCCAATCTTTTATTACATTAGTCCAGGAATATTCAATCCCCCGGTGATTTTTCCCATTTCATTCTGAGAGATTTCTTCCATCTGTCTCAAGGCCTCGTTTACCGCAACCATAATTAAATCCTGAAGCATCTCCACGTCATCCGGGTCCACGACCTCCGGCTTTAACGCAATATTGGTAACCTGCTTTGCACCGCTGACAGTAACTGTAACAGCCCCGCCGCCTGCTGTGGCTGTCGCTTCCATTTTTTCGATTTCTTCCTGCGTTTCTTCCATTTTTCTCTGCATAGCCTGCATCTGCTGAAGCTGTTTCTGCATATTACCGCCCATGCCGCCGCCTGTACTAGGCTTTTTCCCGGCTCTCATACCTTTTCCCATTTGTTTTCCTCCTATAAACTATACTAATTCAATGTGAATGCCCAAGGCATTCTCCGCATTTTTCTTTATACTTTCTATATCCATTCCATCCGGCTTTCCGCTGGTCTCTCCCTTTATCTTGCAGGTCAATTCTCTGCGAACGCCCGTATGTTCTGCCATAATGTCCTCCAGTACTTTCTTTTTCTTCTCTACATAGCTTGCAATCGTAGAACTGGACGCCATTACCACAAAATGTTTTGAATGAATCTCTATAAGATCCGTTCCTGTTCGGATCAGATTAAAGCTCGCACTGGAAGCTTCCCCTTCCTCAAAAATAGAGTGCCATAGGGCATCCTTATCCACCTCTGCAGAAGTATCCATACCTGCCGCAGCTGCATTTTCTTCTGCGGTTTCAGCTTGAGAAGGCCCGCCGGTTTCACCGGCAACATTCAGCCCCAGTCTGGCGGACGCCGCAGGCGCTACGCTTTTGCCCACACTTGCCCCTGCGGTTCTCAATACTTGGGGTGGTGCCTCCTGCTGAGCCGGCTGCGTATAGACTGTTTTTTGCAGCATTCCCGTAGCCATTTTGACAATACATAGCTCCAACAGGACTCTGGGCTGAGTAGACCACTTTGCGTCTGCCATGGTTTTGGAAAGCTCGATGATGCCATTATTGATTTCCATCACATCCAGCCTCTGGCTCTGGCCGCAGATTCTGTCCAAATTTTCACAGGACATGTTCAGCATATCCTCTGCATGGTTCACAAATTTGGTGATCAACAGATTTCTATAGTGTGTCACCCAGTCTTTCATAAACTGCCGGACATCTTTTCCGTCTGCCAATACCCGATCCAGCAGCAGTAAGGCTTCTGCCACATTATGCCGTATCACAGCATCTGTGATTTCCAAAAACACTTCTTCTCCGGCAGTCCCCAGTATCTCCAAGACATCTTCTCTTGAAATGTCTTTAGAGCCTGCAGACAAGCACTGATCCAGTATACTCAATCCATCCCGGACCGAACCGTCTGCATTAGCCGCCACAAGAGCCAGTGCCCCGTCATCAATATGGATGCCCATGGTCTTGCAGATGTTTTTCATTCCGGATTTTAAGACGGTCTCCGGCACCCGCCTGAAATCTAATCTCAGACATCTTGAGAGAATAGTAGCCGGAAGCTTCTGGGGTTCTGTGGTAGCCAATATGAACATGACATTTTCCGGCGGTTCTTCTAACGTTTTCAGCAGAGCATTAAAAGCTCCCGACGACAGCATATGCACTTCATCGATAATATAAACTTTTTTCCTTCCGATGGCCGGAGGATATTTTACGCTTTCCTTTAATTCACGGATGTTGTCCACACCGTTGTTAGAAGCGGCGTCAATTTCAATAACATCCATAAAGGTGCCTTCTTTTATGGCCTTACAGTTATCACAGACCCCGCAAGGCCGAATATTTTCTGATGTACAGTTCACACCCTTTGCCAGGAGTCTTGCCGTAGTGGTTTTACCCGTTCCTCTGGTTCCGCAGAACAGATACGCATGGCCTGTGGCATCATTAGCGATCTGATTTTTTAAAATTTTTACAATGTGTTCTTGTCCTAAGACTGTATCGAAGGTTTCAGGGCGATACGCTCTATATAATGCGGTATACATACTTTCATTTCCCCTCTTCCGTCATATCGCAAACGATATTTCCTAATTTCCTATATAATAAAAAGAAAAATGCCCTTTAAAAGCTCCGCCGACTTTGGAGAAGGCTTGTCTGCGGCACATAAGAGCTTCCACTTATTGCTGCTTCCTTCCGGACCTGACAAGGTTCACAGAGTCTTATTGCGCAGGACCCTAACCTGATCAGACGGAGCTTTTAAAAGGCAATTCATACTTATATAGTATACAAGCTTTGTTTTGTAAAGTCAACGGAAAATTATGAGCCAAGAGCGGGCTGCTCTTGGCTCAGTTTGTTCTCCTATTAAGTCAGCGGCATTGCCGTCACTATACAAAAAGATTGAAATAATTCCCCGAAGAAGCAGTATTTGAACTGGCTCCCAAGGTAATCAGATTTTCCTTCAACTTTTCCTGTACATTTTTTTCAATGTCCGAACTTAAATTCGTTACTTTATCTGCAAAAGAATCTTCTCCGTTAAACACCTTTTTCAGATCTTCTAAAGAAGCTTCTTTCATTTCATTTTTATTCATCGTCAGACTTCCGTCCGTAAGTACGGTTATTCCCACACTTTTCAGAGCGTCCTGGTTATCCTGCGCATACTGCTTTAATTGGGACGCAAACTTTTTGTTTTCCGAACCGCCCAGCTTGGAGATACTGGAAAGCATATTGTTATAATGATTCACAAAGTCGGTTGCTTCACTGACCACTGTTTTTGTACTCCCAAGCTTTTCTGCACCGGCAAATAAGGAGCTGTCTCCTGTGGCTGTCAGCCGTTCTCCGCTTTTCTGAATGCCCTGAGTGCTGCTCTGCGCGATTTTACTGTAGGTTTTAAGCTGAACCGTCAATGCGGCATTGCTCGTACCGGAAGAAGATGCCGTTTGGGATGAGGTTACCGCCGTGTTCTTATTGCTGTATCTGGTTACAGAAGAACTTTTCAGTCGACTGACTATGCCCCGTCCTCCCGAAAAACTCTTTATGTTTCGATAGTTTGTTCCTGATGTATAACTCATGTCATTTCCCCCCTCATTTTATCTGCTATTATAATATATCGACATTACCTGCCTACAACTTTATATAATTCGTCGCTTTCGGGCGGAAATATTTCGCACAATTTTTCATTTTCACCATCACGGCATAAGATTCCGCAAGCTTTTTCCTTAATCCGGCCAATACAGCTTATAGAAATCCCGACTTCCTGCACAGCCTCTTCCAGTTGATTTTTATGGGACGGCGGCACAATAATCAGCATACATCCGCTGGAAATCAACCTCAAATAATTTATTCCAAAATGACTGCAAATTTTTTTCGTGACTTTCTTCACCGGAATTTTATCCGCCCAAAGCTCACATCCGGTTCCCGAAATCTGGCACATCTCCCAAACTGCTCCAAGGACGCCTCCTTCTGTAATGTCGTGCATGCCTGAGGTCCCTACTTTCCCAGCTATTACCCCCTCTTTTACCACGCTTACTTTATTTAAAAGGCTTTTTGCTTCCTCTATTTCTGCTTCCGTGCAAAATTCCTTCAGCTGCTCCCCGAAATCAGAAGCAATAATGCCCGTCCCTTCCATTCCGGCCGATTTCGTCATCATAATGAAATCCCCGGGCTTCATCTCCTTTGCCTGCTGAGACTTTCCCTTTTCAGCCTTTCCGATAGCTGTGGACACGATGACCGGCGTGTTGACGGCGGAGGTGATTTCTGTGTGACCGCCTATGATTTCTACTCCCAGCTCTTCTGCGGTCTGCCCAGCCTGCTCCATCATCAGGCTGATGTCCTCCTCTGTTGTGCCTACCGGCAGCATTACCGCCAGCAGGATTCCTAAAGGCTGGATGCCGTTGGACGCAATGTCGTTGCAAGTAATGTGTATGGCAAGCCGGCCTATTTCGTTGACGGCTGCCGTAATGGGATCCGTAGACAGCACACATTCGTACTCCCCAAAATCGACTACAGCGCAATCTTCTCCGATTCCCGGCCGTGTCAGAACCTCCGGACTTTTATAGGTTATCTTTTCAAACACTATTTTTTTAAGCAGATCACTGTCCAATTTTCCGACTTTAAGCATTTCCTTTCACCTCGTATTTTTCCATAAATTCTTCTTCGGTTATTATTTCAATTCCCAGCTCTTTCGCCTTTTTATTTTTAGACGAACCGGACAAAGCATCATTATTGATCAAATAACTTGTTTTGGAAGTAACCGATCCGGTCACTTTTCCGCCCTTGCTTTCAATCCACGCTTTCAATGCATCCCGATTCTCAAAATGGTTCAAGGTCCCCGTAATGACAAAAACCATACCGCTCAAAACTTGTTCTTCCTCCGCATGGAGAGGGACGTCCTCAAAAGTAATTTCCTTCAATATATCTTGAATGATTTTCTGTTTCTTCTCATCTGCAAAGAACTTGACATAAGCCTCCGCCATAATACCGCCGATTCCATCCATCTCCATCAGTTCTTCTATGGACAGCTTCTGAAGTCTTTCCCAGTCATGCCCGCAGCACCGACAGATATTCTTCGCATTTGCCACGCCGATGTTTGGAATTCCCAAGCTGTAAAGAAGCCGTACAGGCGTTGTCACACTGGCCTTTTTAACAGAAGAGACTAGGTTGTTAAAAGATTTTTCACCAAAGCCTTCCATCTCAACAATTTCAGATTTGAATTGCTCCACATGAAATACATCGGCCAGTTCCTTGATCAATCCTTTTGCAATTAGTTTCTCAATAGTCGCCTCTGAAAGACCCTCTATATTCATCGCGTCACGGCTGACAAAGTGCGTGAACGATTTAATCTGTTTCGCCAGACATTCTGCATTCGTGCAAAAAAGAACCTCTACTCCATTGTCGTTCTTTACGGAGGTAGGCTCTCCGCACACAGGGCATGTTTCCGGAAGGTCGTCAATGCCGCTTCGAGTCAGGTTTTCCGCAATCTGCGGAATGATCATATTGGCTTTATAAACCTCTATGGTATCCCCTTTCCCAAGCTCCAGCTGGCGCATGATACTGATATTGTGCACACTGGCACGACTGACGGTGGTTCCCTCCAGCTCCACCGGATCAAAGATCGCTACCGGATTGATGAGACCGGTTCTGGAAGCACTCCATTCAATCTTCTGCAAGGTGGTCTCTTTCAGTTCGTCACGCCATTTAAATGCCAGCGAATTTCTTGGAAATTTTGCTGTATTTCCAAGGCTTTCGCCATATTGTATATCGTCTATTAACAATACTAATCCATCCGATGGGAAATCGTTGTTTCCAATATGCGACGCAAACCATTCCACATCCTGATGGATCGTCTCTGCCGTAGTCAGCCTGTGCTGTACCACATCAAACCCTTGAAGCTTCAACCAGTCGAACTGCTCTTTTCTGGAATTTGTCCATGGAGCTTTCTCAGACAGCTTGTCTGAAATGGGATTTCCCGGAGCATCCTCTGCCTGAACCAATGAGAAAGCAAAAAACTGTACATTCCTTTCCCTTGTAATCTGGTTATTTAATTGTCTGACACTGCCGCTGCATAGATTTCTGGGGTTTTTATATTTCGCGCCCGCGTCACTGATCTGTGCATTGATTTTTTCAAACTCCGAATAGGAGATGATCGCTTCCCCTCGGAGAACCAGCTTTCCTTTAAACGGTATGCTGACGGGTATATTGGCAAACACTTTGGCATTGTTTGTTATGACCTCTCCGATTTCTCCGTTTCCTCTGGTAACGGCTTTTGCCATTTTCCCGGCTTCATAGGTGAGCACGATAGTCAGCCCATCCAGCTTCCACGAAAGCACGCCCGTCTTATCACCCAAAAAAGTGCCTAAGGTATCCACCTCTTTCGTCTTGTCGAGAGACAGCATTCTGGAAGCATGGGCTTCCTTGGGCAGATCACTCAATACCTCATACCCTACATTCACCGTAGGACTGCTCGCTAAGGTCACGCCAGTCTCGGCTTCCAGTGCCTCCAGCTCATCATACAGCCTGTCATACTCTATATTCGGCATGATTTCCCGGCTCTCCTGATAGTAAGCCTTCGCCGCCTTATTTAGGCGTGCAATTTTTTCTTTCATCTCCTCTACTTTTGAATCCATACTGCTTTCAACCGGACTTTCCATCTTCTTTCCCCTTATATCTATATTTTTTTAATCGGTGCAATGTCCTTGGCAAGCTTTTTAAGGCCCGCAGAATCGAACATGACACTAATAGTCTTTCCATCTGCGGAAATAACCATACCCTCTCCGAATTTTGCATGGTTTACACGATCCCCCGGCTGGAAGTCCTGGTTTTTATCGGCCGCACTCTGCTTTGAATCTCGTTTAGCGGCTGCCAGCGGATCAAAGGGCATAGCGGGATTGGTTTTGGCGAACCCGTCGTTTCCTCCGGCTGACATGGAGCCTCCCCAACTGCTGCCTATTCTGGAAGCCGGTGCTTTTTGCGCTGCCGTACCGCCGAAACCGGATCCGCCGCCCCAGCTGTTGCCGAAGCTGCTTCCGGCACCGCCTCCAAAGCCAGACGGTTTCTTCTCATACACTCCGTCTCCCGCCAGAAGCTTTTTATCAATTTCTCTCATAAACTGAGATTCTCTGGTATATTCTGTCTTACCATATAATGTACGCATCTGCGCACTGGTCATGAACAAACGCTCCTTTGCTCTGGTCATGCCTACATAGCAAAGCCTTCTCTCCTCTTCAAGCCCGGTGGGCTTTTCCAAAGCTCTCCACCCCGGGAACAGACCATCCTCCATGCCGGGCAGAAATACAACAGGAAATTCCAATCCCTTAGCACTGTGCATAGTCATCAGAACCACTGCATTTTCATTTTCATCGTGATTATCTACCTCCGCGACCAGCGCAATCTTTTCCATAAAGTCCGACAGAGATAATTGCGGATCTTCTTTTTCATAGTCATAGATAACGGATTTGAATTCCATAATATTTTCGATTCGCCCTTCCGCTTCTACGGTTTTTGCATCTTCCAGTGCCTTTAAATAGCCGGTGTTCACAAGAAGGCCGTCATAGATATCCGATACCCTCAAGTTATCCTTTTCTTCACTGTATTTCAGAATTGTATCCACCATCCTGCGCACGCTGTCCACAGCCTTTGAGGGCAGTCCCATAACCACTTCCTCATCCTTAAGAGTCTCAAACAGGTTTTCTCCGCGTACTTCCGCCAGTGTTCTCAGCTTTTCTACGGTTTTTTCTCCGATTCCCCTCTTCGGTTCATTGATGATGCGCACAAAGGATACGTCATCCGAAGGGTTCTGCACCAGTCGCATATAGGACATGATGTCCTTGATTTCTTTTCGGTCATAATACCGAAGCCCGCCTAGAACTCTGTAGGGAATTTCCCGGGAAGACAGAGCCTCTTCAAAGTTTCGGGACTGAGCGTTGGTTCTGTATAAAATAGCAAAGTCCTTATACTGCCTCTCTCCTGTTTTAAGCCGGTCGATCTCCTGAGCGATATATCTGGCCTCATCCTTCTCATCATCTGCCCTGTAATAAGTCACTTTTTCTCCCGGTTCCTTATCCGTCCACAGCTTCTTATGCTTTCTTTGCATATTTCGTTCCACTACACTGTGAGCCGCAGCCAGTATATTTCCATAGGAGCGGTAATTCTGCTCCAGCTTGATGACCTTGGTATTCTTAAAATCCTTCTCAAAGTCCAAAATATTGGTAATGTCTGCTCCGCGCCATTGATAGATGCACTGGTCATCGTCTCCGACCACACAAATATTATTGTGTGCTTCTGCCAGAAGCTTAATGAAGCGATACTGCATATAGTTTGTATCCTGATATTCATCCACCATAATGTATTTGAACCGATTCTGATAATGGGCTAAGACCTCTTCATTTTCTTCAAACAATCGGACGGTATTCACAATGAGATCATCAAAATCCATGGCATTATTTTTCTTTAAGGTCTTGCAGTATTCACTGTAAAGCTGTGCCAGAATCTTTCCCTTAAAGTCCCCTTCATTGAGTCTCATAAATTCCTGCGGAGTCACCGCCTTTTCCTTATTATCACTGATAACGCTCAAGACATAAGCCGGCGTGTATTTTTTATCATCGATGTTGGCCGCTTTGATGCAGCTCTTAATGACCGTTTTTTGATCTGTCGGATCATATACGACAAAACCGTTCATATATCCTAAAAGCTCCGCATGTCTGCGCAGAATCCGAAGGCAGGCGGAATGGAAGGTCAATATCCACATGTTCAGACCTTCTCCAATCAGGCTTTCCACCCGATCCCGCATTTCCTTCGCTGCTTTGTTGGTAAAGGTTACGGCAAATATGCTGTACGGAGATACACCTTCCTCCTTGATCAAATAGGCAATTCTTCGCGTCATGGTGCTGGTCTTCCCGCTGCCCGCACCGGCGAGTATCAATAAAGGGCCGTCTTTATGTAAGGCAGCTTCACGCTGCTTATCGTTCAATCCTTTTAAATAATCCATCTCTTCTCCTGTAAAAAAGTGGCTGTACCACTACTTCTGCTTGAATAAAAAAAGCCTCTGTGAGGCGATGAGCTCCCATTCAGTTGTATTTTCATGGCAGCTTTTTATAATATCCTATGAGTTATATTATATCACAATTTACCTTTCCTTTTCCAGACCCATCTGAAAAACGTTAAAAATCCTCTTCCATATTCACCATTTCAGGTATTGTTTTAAATAAGGTAAATTTTTCTAAAAAAAGGTAATATTATGTATAATTTTGTGGTATGATAAGAACTGGTGCTTTCTGCGCCGGATCAGAATAGATCGGAAGTCATTTATACTGTAAGGAGATTTGTTTAGAATGAAAAAATATCAACAGCTTATTTCAACTTCTTTAATTATTGTAGGTGCAAACCTTATTCTGGCTTTTTCAGTGGCTTGCTTTATCCGTCCCCACGGAATCATCATGGGCGGAGCAACAGGTTTATCCCTTACTCTGGAACATTATCTGGGACTCAACCTTTCCGTTGCTTTGACCTGTTTAAACATAGCCCTGTTCTTTTTAGGATTCTTTTTTCTGGGTAAAAAATTTGCACTGACCACCATACTGAGTACCTTTCTTTACCCGCTATTTATCAGTATCTTTTTATCGTTTAAAGCCCTGTCCGCCCTTACGGACGATATATTACTTTCTACCATCCTGGGCGGAATCCTTTTAGGTGTCGGAATGGGATTGATCCTGAGAATGGGCGCCTCAACAGGGGGCATGGACATCCCTCCGCTTATTTTAAATAAGAAATTTCATATCCCGGTCGCTCTGTCTTTATATACCTTTGATACCTGTATCCTGCTGACCCAGACGGGCTTTTCCAGCACAGAGCAGATTCTATATGGAATCCTGTTCACGATTCTCACCAGCTTTATTGTCAATAAGGTGATCCTCTCCGGCACACAGCGCTCTCAATTATTTATTATTTCAAAGGAATACAGCAAAATCCGAGATACCCTTCTTTACGATTTAAATTTAGGCGTTTCCTTGATTTCTATGGAAACCGCCATGACACAGACTCCCCAAATGGCCGTCTTATGTGTTACCACCAGCAGAAAAGTATATAGTGTGAACGCCATCGTTCAAAAAATTGATCCCTACGCATTCATTACCATCAGCAGTATTAATGAAGTAAAAGGGCGGGGATTCAGCCTTGACCGAGAACATGTCCATTAAGTCAAAAGGAACCGCATAAGAATACGGTTCCTTTTTCTTGGATTATTTACACATTTCACATGCGATCTGTGCCGCAAGCTTTGCGTTGTTAAATACCAGCTGTATGTTGGCGTCGAGGCTTTCCCCGCCCGTAATGTCCTTGATCTTAGCCAGTAAGAATGGGGTGGTTTCTTTTCCTTTTATGCCCTTTTCCTTTGCCTCTTCCACGGCTTCTTCTATGCACTTGTTAATATAAGCAGAATCCATGGCGTATTCCTCCGGAATAGGATTGGTTACCAGCATTCCACCCTTCAAATCAAGCTCCAGCTTTGCCACCCAGGCATCTGCGATCTCCTTTGGTGTATCCATACGGTAATCCACCTTGAACGCACTGTCTCTGGTATAAAATGCCGGAAGCATTTTCGTCTG
This sequence comes from Aminipila luticellarii, assembly GCF_004103735.1. Classification (NCBI taxonomy): domain Bacteria; kingdom Bacillati; phylum Bacillota; class Clostridia; order Peptostreptococcales; family Anaerovoracaceae; genus Aminipila; species Aminipila luticellarii. The sequence goes on from NZ_CP035281.1 coordinate 2,135,386, forward strand.
ATAGCCGATAACAGGCACGCCCTTTGTCTCCAGATACTCAAGGGTAAGGCCTAAATCCAAAATAGACTTGGCACCTGCGCATACGACCATGACCGGAGTCATACCCAATTCTTCAAGGTCGGCTGAAATATCCATGGTAACCTCAGCCCCCCGGTGAACGCCTCCGATTCCTCCTGTGGCAAACACCTTCACTCCTGCCATAGCAGCCAAAATCATAGTCGTTGCAACTGTAGTCGCACCATCCTCCTTAGCGGCTACCAGAACCGGAACATCTCTTCTGCTGGCCTTGATTACGTCCAGACCCTTCTTGCCCAGATAATCTATTTCTTCGGGAGAAATTCCTACTTTGAGTCTGCCCTTTATAATGGCGATGGTAGCCGGAACTGCACCGTGGTCACGGATAATCTTTTCTACTTGAAGTGCTGTTTCCACATTCTGCGGATACGGCATTCCATGAGAAATGATGGTCGATTCCAGAGCCACAACAGGCTTACCTGCTTCCAGTGCCTTTTCTACTTCCCGCGCAACGTCCAGATATTTATTTAAGTTCTTCATTCTTTAATCCTCCATTTTCTGTTGTACATTCTGCCCATTATACCAAAGGCGTGAAACCGAATGTTAACAGCAGCATTTTATATTATATTCCATGTAAGCATTTCCCTTAAAATCCTTCCATGTAAAGGTATTGTTTTCCACTATAATGTAGCTCTCAGGGCTATTCTCCTTGGGTATGGAAACAGAACCCGGATTCATGTAGATATAATCAATCCGTCCCGCTTCCCCATATCCCACACATTTCGGTACATGGGTATGCCCATTTAAAAGAATGTCCCCCTTATGGAGCGGCGGCAGATTTTCAGGATTAAATTGGTGCCCGTGGGTGGCGAACATCATCCGGGAACCCACATATAAAATGCAGTAATCCGCCAATACCGGAAAATTCAGAACCATCTGATCTACTTCTGCCTCACAGTTTCCCCTGACACATAAAATATCCTTGCTCATTTTATTAAGCATTTTAATCACCTTTTTAGGCTCATAGTCTCTGGGTAAATCATTTCGGGGGCCATGATAAAGAAGATCTCCAAGAAGTAACAGCTTCTCTGCATTTTCTTCCTTATAAGCTTCTATCATCTTCTCACAATAATAAGATGAGCCATGTATGTCTGATGCGATCATTATTTTCATACAAATCCTCCTTGCACGCTGCAACAAATCAATACCACAGATTTTATTTTACCATAAATGTTTTTAAAATGCACCTACTCGATTTAAAAAGGCGGTTTCGCATGAAACCGCCTTTTTATCATTCGTTTTTCAACTGTTTAATTATTCGATAATAGAAGCAACTACGCCAGAACCTACTGTTCTTCCGCCTTCTCTGATGGCAAATCGTAAGCCTTCTTCGATTGCGATCGGTGTGATCAATGTGATCGTCATCTGGATGTTATCTCCCGGCATACACATCTCTGTTCCTTCCGGTAACTGCAGATCTCCTGTTACGTCTGTTGTTCTGAAATAGAACTGTGGTCTGTATCCGTTAAAGAATGGCGTATGTCTTCCGCCTTCTTCCTTCTTTAATACGTATACCTGTGACGTGAACTTTGTATGCGGATGAATCGTTCCCGGTGCACACAGTACCTGTCCTCTTTCGATTTCATTTCTCTGTACGCCTCTTAACAATGCTCCGATGTTATCTCCGGTCTCTGCCTGATCTAACAGCTTTCTGAACATTTCGATTCCCGTTACCACTACTTTTCTTCTCTCTTCGGTCATTCCGATGATTTCTACTTCATCTCCTACCTTTAACGTTCCTCTTTCTACTCTTCCTGTTGCTACTGTTCCTCGGCCTGTGATGGAGAATACGTCCTCTACCGGCATGATGAACGGCTTGCTGTTATCTCTTTCCGGTTCTGGGATATACGTATCTACTGCTTCGAACAGTTCGATGATCTTATCTCCCCATGGACCTGCCGGATCTTCTAAGGCTCCTAATGCGGATCCTCTGATGATCGGTGTGTCATCTCCCGGAAATTCATATTCGTCAAGAAGTTCTCTTACTTCCATTTCTACTAAGTCTAATAATTCTTCGTCATCTACCATGTCGCATTTGTTTAAGAATACGATGATATATGGTACGCCTACCTGTCTGGATAACAGGATGTGTTCTCTTGTCTGCGGCATTGGTCCGTCTGTTGCTGCTACTACCAGAATCGCTCCGTCCATCTGAGCTGCTCCTGTGATCATGTTCTTTACATAGTCAGCATGGCCCGGACAGTCTACGTGCGCGTAGTGTCTGTTCGGTGTCTCATATTCAACGTGCGCTGTTGAAATCGTGATTCCTCTTTCTCTTTCTTCCGGTGCCTTATCGATCATGTCAAAGTCGACCTTCTGACCTAATCCATATCTCTGGTTCAATGTCTTGGTTATTGCTGCTGTAAGTGTCGTCTTACCGTGGTCTACGTGACCGATTGTTCCGATATTTACGTGTGGCTTTGTTCTCTCAAATTTCTGCTTTGCCATTTTTATATTCTCCTTTATACAAATCTAAACTTATTTGTTAATCTTTTCAATTAAGCTGTCCGGCAATTTTTCGAAGTGGTCCATCTGCATAACATATACACCTCGACCCTGAGTTTTTGAACGAAGGTCTGTTGCATAACCAAACATTTCTGACAGAGGAACAAAACCTCTTACTGCAACTGCACCGGCGTTCATATCAGAACCTTCGATTCTGCCTCTTCTTGAACTGATATCACCGATTACATCTCCCATGTATTCCTCAGGAACAGTAACCTCAACCTTAAAGATTGGTTCAAGAAGTACTGGTTTAGCTTTTTTGCAAGCTTCTCTAAATGCCATGGAAGCTGCAATCTTAAATGCCATTTCAGAAGAGTCCACTTCATGGTATGAACCGTCATAAAGCTCAACACCAACGTCAACAACGTTGTATCCTGCAATAGGACCGGTCTGCATAGCTTCTTTAACACCTTCTTCAATCTTAGGGATGTATTCCTTCGGAATGGCACCACCGACGATTGCGTTCTTGAATTCGAAGCCTTCACCCGGTTCTCTCGGATAAATTCTGATCTTAACATGACCGTACTGACCACGACCACCAGACTGCTTCGCATACTTGTGATCCACATCAGCAAGCTGTGTAATAGTCTCTTTGTAGGAAACCTGAGGCTTACCAACGTTAGCTTCTACCTTAAATTCTCTCAAAAGTCTGTCTACAATGATTTCAAGATGAAGCTCACCCATACCGGCGATAATGGTCTGACCCGTTTCTGCATTTGTATAAGTCTTAAAGGTAGGATCTTCTTCAGCAAGCTTTGCTAAAGCGATACCCATCTTTTCCTGTCCTGCCTTTGTTTTAGGCTCAATGGCAATTTCGATAACAGGATCCGGGAATTCCATGGATTCCAGAATGATTTCGTGCTTTTCATCACAAATCGTATCTCCTGTTGTCGTATCCTTGAAGCCTACTGCTGCCGCAATATCTCCGGAGTAAACCTGATCGATTTCCTGTCGCTTATTTGCGTGCATCTGAAGAATTCTTCCGATTCTTTCCTTTTTGCCCTTTGTGGAGTTATATACATAAGATCCGGATGTGACCGTACCTGAATATACTCTGAAAAATGCAAGCTTGCCGACAAACGGGTCTGCCATGATCTTAAATGCTAACGCTGCAAATGGCGCATTGTCATCAGCCGGTCTTTCATCTTCTTCCTCCGTTCCAGGAATGGTTCCTTTAATAGGTGGAATATCAAGAGGTGACGGCATATAGTCCACAACGGCATCCAGCATCATCTGGACCCCCTTGTTTCGGTATGCGGAACCGCAAGTTACAGGAACCATCTCACCAGAAATCGTTGCTTTTCTGATGGTATCCTTGATTTCTTTCTTGGTCAGTTCTTCACCCTCTAAGAATTTCATAGTAAGATCTTCATCACATTCAGCAACAGCTTCGATCATCTTTTCTCTCCACTCCGTTGCTGTATCCATCATATTTTCCGGAATATCTGTAATATCGAATTCCTTACCTAAATCATCCTTATATATCTCTGCTTTCATTTCTACTAAGTCGATAATTCCAATGAAACTATCTTCAACACCGATAGGCAACTGAATAGGAACTGCGTTCGCCTTCAATCTATCTTTAACCATGCCGACAACTCTGTAGAAGTTTGCTCCTAAAATGTCCATCTTATTGACAAAGATCATTCTAGGAACTCCATACTTATCAGCCTGTCTCCAAACCGTTTCAGACTGTGGTTCTACCCCGCCCTTAGCGCAAAGTACTGTTACAGCTCCGTCGAGAACTCTTAGAGATCTCTCTACTTCAACTGTAAAGTCCACATGTCCCGGTGTGTCGATTATGTTAATTCTATGACCCTTCCATTGTGCTGTAGTAGCAGCAGAGGTTATTGTGATACCACGTTCCTGTTCCTGTTCCATCCAGTCCATTGTTGCCGCGCCTTCATGAGTTTCCCCAATCTTATGCGTTCTTCCTGTATAGAACAAAATTCTTTCTGTTGTAGTGGTCTTACCAGCGTCAATATGCGCCATAATACCAATATTTCTTGTATTTTCTAACGAAAAAGCTCTAGGCATAATAACCCTCCCTTCTGCTATTCTTTCTAAAATTTTTTATCGGGAATTACCATCTGTAATGTGCGAAAGCCTTATTAGCTTCTGCCATCTTATGTGTATCTTCCTTCTTCTTTACTGAACCGCCAGTATTGTTAGCTGCATCCATCAGTTCCTTCGCCAGTCTTTCACACATGGTCTTTTCGCCTCTGGCTCTTGTGTACTTTGTAAGCCATCTTAAGCCCAGCGTCTGACGTCTTTCGGCTCTGACTTCGACCGGAACCTGGTAGTTGGCACCGCCAACTCTTCTCGCTTTAACTTCTACAACTGGCATAATATTATTCATAGCCTTCTCGAATACTTCAATCGGTTCTTCGCCGGTCTGCTGCTTGATCATATCGAACGCTTTGTAAACGATTGTCTGAGCAACACCCTTCTTACCGTCTAACATAATGCTGTTGATCAATTTCGCAACAACTAAGTTTCCGTAAACCGGATCCGGAAGTACTTCTCTCTTTGGTGTATTACCTTTTCTTGGCACTTCTCTTCCCTCCTTGCTTGATAATTTTATGTTCTGCATTACCGCATCCTATAAAATTCTCCGCGCAGCTGATTTTTTGTTTTTTTATATGTCAGCTGCTAACTAATCTTCGCTTTTTACATCAAAATTTTCGCAAAAAGTTACTCTGTTCATACCCAAAAGCACAGGCATGACAGCTTTGCTTTGTCGGTACTCGACATTACATAAGGCTCAGCCTCTGAATGCCGTGGCGCACTTGATATATATTTAAAAATAATTACATACTATTAACATCTATATCATGGCCTCTATGATCCGATTCTTATTTTTTTGCAGCTTTTGGTCTCTTTGCACCGTACTTTGAACGAGCCTGTAATCTGTTGTTCACACCGGCAGTGTCAAGAGTTCCTCTAACGATATGATATCTTACACCCGGAAGGTCTTTTACTCTTCCGCCTCTGATCAGTACCACACTGTGTTCCTGAAGATTATGACCTATACCAGGAATGTAAGCTGTTACTTCGATACCATTTGTCAAACGTACTCTGGCAACCTTTCTAAGCGCTGAGTTAGGCTTTTTAGGTGTTACAGTCTTTACGGAAGTACAAACGCCTCTCTTCTGAGGAGCAGCAATATCTGTAGGAACTCTCTTAATGGAGTTTAAACCTTTTAACAATGCTGGTGAATTGGACTTCTTAACTGCAGATTTTCTGCCTTCACGTACTAATTGGTTAATAGTAGGCATTATTTTCTCCTTTCTTTAAACACTTTAAACTTGTGCACGAGGGTATTCTTTCCCAGATGCACAAGTTTATTCGTAGATTATATATCTGAATGCCCAAAATTTTACAAATTTCTTTATAAAATAAGGCTCAGAATCGATAAATATTTTATCACATTCAAAGATTTCATGTCAAGTGAATTATTCTATATCTTCCAGCTCAACGATATCTGCTCCGGAAAAATCTGTATCTACTACAGATTCCATATCGGCCAAATCTTCAAAATCCTCTTCCTCGTCTTCCTCATTGCTTGTAGAGAAAGACTCCATCAGCTCTGTATTCACGCCATAATCCAGTTCAATGTTCTTATAGCGCTTCATTCCTGTTCCTGCCGGAATCAGTTTACCAATGATAACATTTTCCTTAAGTCCCAGAAGACAGTCTTTCTTTCCCTTAATGGCCGCATCTGTAAGAACCCTTGTGGTTTCCTGGAAGGATGCCGCTGACAGGAAGGAATTCGTCGCAAGAGATGCCTTTGTGATACCGAGCAGCACTCGTTTTCCAACAGCAGGTTCTCCGCCGCTTGCAAGGGCAGCCGCATTTGCTTCGTCAATTTCATATATGCTGTACAGACCTCCCGGAAGCAGTGAAGTATCCCCTGCCTCCTCGATCTTGCACTTGGAAAGCATCTGACTTACGATTACTTCCACGTGCTTGTCATTGATGTCTACACCTTGTTGCTTATATACACGCTGTACTTCTTTCAGCAGGTATTGATATACACCTTCCACACCGTTTAATCTCAAAATATCGTGTGGATTCAAAGGACCCTTTGTAATAGATCCGCCGGCCAGAACATAGTCGCCTTCCCGCACATTTAATCGTGCGCCGTAAGGAACAACATAGGAGCGTTCTTCCTCTCCTCGGACTTTTACTTCTGTCTTATTGTCCTTTCTGGCCTCTATAGAGATAACCGTACCGTCCGCTTCGCAGATCTCGGCAAGACCTTTCGGCTTTCTGGCTTCGAAAAGTTCCTCAACCCTCGGAAGACCCTGTGTAATGTCGCTGCCGGCTACACCGCCCGTATGGAAGGTTCTCATAGTCAGCTGAGTACCCGGTTCACCGATGGACTGAGCCGCCGTGATACCGACTGCTTCGCCAATATTCACCGGTTCACCTGTTGCCAGGTTTCTTCCGTAGCACTTTGCACAAATACCGGAGGTACTGTGGCAGGTCATAACGGATCGGATTGCTACGGCTTCGATACCGCAGTTCTCAATATGCTCGGCAGCAGCTTCTGAGATCTCTTCATTCTGCTCCACAATTAAGGCCCCTGTATTCGGGTCGTATATATCTGTCAGTGAAGTTCTGCCTACAATACGCAATTTCAGGGCTTCTATGACTTCTTTTCCGTCTGTGAAGGCCCGTACTTCGATTCCTTCATCCGTACCGCAGTCTACCTCTCTGACGATCACATTGTGGGATACGTCAACCAGTCTTCGAGTCAGGTATCCGGAGTCGGCTGTTCGAAGAGCCGTATCGGCCAGACCTTTTCTGGCACCGTTCGTTGAAATAAAGTATTCCAATACGGAAAGTCCTTCACGGAAGTTTGCCTTAATAGGAATTTCTATAGTCTTACCGGAGGCATTAGCCATCAGTCCACGCATACCACCGACCTGTTTGATCTGATTCTTACTTCCTCGGGCACCGGAATTCGCCATGATAAACAAGTTGTTTAATGGTCCCAGGGAATTCATCAGGGCGTCGGCCACGTCATCTGTGGTCTTATTCCAAATGCTGATAACCTTTTCATATCTTTCTTGATTGGATACAAGACCCGCTCGATACGCCTTCTCATATTTATCGACCTGTGCTTCTGCTTTTGCAAGGATTTCCGCTTTTTCTTCCGGAATCTCCATGTCAGAGATACTGATCGTAACCGCACCCTTCGTGGAATAATGGAAGCCCATATCCTTGATCGCATCCAGCATCAGCGCTGTACCGGTATTTTCGTGTACTCGATAGCATCTGTCAATAATCTGACCCAGCTTTTTCTTATCGCACAGGAAGTCGATCTCAAGGGCATACTTGTCAATTTTTCTGTCCACAAATCCAAGATCCTGCGGAATATTGGAGTTGAAGATAAACCTTCCCACAGTAGATTCGACTATTTTACCTCTTTGATCCTCTTCGTCAAGATATCTTCTTACTTTAACCCTTGCATGAATTCCTACGATGCCGTTCTGGTATGCCATCATCATTTCGTCATAGTCTGTAAATACCTTTCCGTCTCCTTTTTCCGCCGCAGTACTTCTGTCTTCCAACCCAGGGTGAGTCAGATAATAGCTGCCCAGAATCATGTCCTGTGTAGGTATGGTAATCGGGGATCCGTCCTTTGGTGCAAGGATGTTGTTTACGGACAGCATCAGGAATCTGGCTTCCGCCTGAGCTTCCACAGACAGCGGAACGTGAACCGCCATCTGGTCGCCGTCAAAGTCCGCATTGAACGCTGTGCATACCAGAGGATGAAGCTTGATGGCCTTTCCTTCTACCAGTACAGGTTCAAAGGCCTGAATACCCAATCTGTGAAGGGTCGGAGCACGGTTCAGCATAACCGGATGCTCCTTAATAACGCTTTCCAAAACGTCCCAAACTTCCGGCTTTACCTTTTCAACCATTCGCTTCGCACTCTTTATGTTGTGGGCGTGTCCGTTTTGAACCAGCTTCTTCATGATGAACGGCTTAAACAGCTCAAGAGCCATTTTTTTAGGAAGTCCGCACTGATAGAATCTAAGCTCCGGTCCGACTACGATTACGGAACGTCCGGAATAGTCTACACGCTTGCCCAGAAGGTTCTGTCTGAATCGTCCCTGTTTTCCTTTTAGCATATCGGACAGAGATTTGAGCGGTCTGGAACCCGGACCGGTCACCGGTCTTCCTCTTCTGCCGTTATCGATCAGAGCATCCACTGCTTCCTGAAGCATTCTCTTTTCATTTCTTACGATGATGTCCGGAGCACCCAGTTCCAGCAATCTCTTCAAACGGTTATTTCTGTTTATTACTCTTCTGTATAAGTCATTCAAGTCCGAAGTGGCAAATCTGCCGCCATCCAACTGAACCATCGGTCTTAAATCAGGCGGAATGACCGGAATGACCTCTAAAATCATCCATTCAGGCTTATTGTGTGAAATTCTTAAAGCTTCTATCACTTCCAGCCTTCTGACAATCCTGATTTTTTTCTGCCCGGAGGCTTCTTTTAGTTTTTTTCTTAAATCCTCTGACAATACAGGCAAATCAATCTGAGTAAGAAGTTCTCGGATAGCTTCCGCACCCATACCCGCCTTAAAGTCATTTCCATGCTTTTCTCTGGCTTCTCTATACTGCTGCTCTGTCAGAATTTCTTTGTAGCCAAAGCTTGTGTTCCCCGGATCCGTTACGATATATGCTGCAAAGTAAAGCACCTTTTCAAGATTTCTGGGGGAAATATCCAGTACAAGTCCGATTCTGCTCGGAATCCCTTTGAAATACCAAATATGGGAGACCGGAGCCGCCAGGGCAATATGACCCATTCTCTCTCTTCTGACCTTTGCCTTCGTGACTTCTACTCCGCAGCGGTCGCATACAATACCCTTATATCGGATTCTTTTATACTTACCGCAATGGCATTCCCAGTCCTTGGTAGGTCCGAAGATTCGTTCACAGAACAGACCGTCCTTTTCAGGCTTCAATGTTCTGTAATTGATTGTTTCGGGCTTCTTTACCTCACCGTGTGACCAGCTGAGGATCTTTTCCGTAGAAGCCAAATTAATCTGTAATGCTTCAAAATTGTTTAATTCATAGTTGTTATTATCGCTCAAGGAGTCCCTCCCCCTTTCTATAACTCATCATCAAGCTCTTCGCTTATTTCGAGATCTGTGATATCCAAATCCTCGTCGTCTTCATCCGACTCTTCAAGGCTTTCTTCTAAAAATTCCTCCTCAAAGGATTCAGGTTCTGCCTCATCCTCCAGATCAATGATGTTCTCAAGGCTTGAAATACCTTCAAAATCAGTTGATTCCTTTATTTCAATCTCCTCATCTTCATCTGTCAGAACCTTCACGTCAAGGCCCAAGCTCTGCATTTCCTTGATGAGAACCTTAAAGGATTCAGGAATACCCGGCTCAGGAATATTTTCGCCTTTTACGATTGCTTCATAGGTCTTTACACGACCTACCACGTCATCGGACTTTACAGTCAGTATTTCCTGTAATACATGGGCTGCTCCATAGGCTTCCAGAGCCCATACTTCCATCTCTCCGAAACGCTGTCCGCCGAACTGAGCTTTACCTCCAAGCGGCTGCTGAGTTACCAGAGAATAAGGACCTGTACTTCTCGCATGAATCTTATCGTCTACCAAATGGTGCAGCTTCAGCATATACATGTATCCAACGGTTACCGGATTGTCAAACGGCATTCCGGATCTTCCGTCGCGAAGCTGCAGCTTACCGGTTTCAGGGTATCCGCATTCACCCAGAAGGTTAATAATATCTTTTTCATTGGCACCGTCAAATACCGGAGTCGCAATGTACCAGTCTTTAAATTTAGCTGCCAGACCTAAATGTACTTCCAGTACCTGCCCAACATTCATACGGGAAGGTACGCCAAGTGGGTTCAGCATGACCTGAAGCGGTTCGCCGTTCTCCATGAATGGCATATCTTCTTCCGGAAGGATTCTGGAAATAACACCTTTATTACCGTGACGTCCGGCCATTTTATCTCCTACGCTGATCTTTCTCTTGGTGATGATATAGCATCGAACCAGCTTGTTGACTCCCGGCGGAAGTTCATCGCCGTTTTCCCTTGAGAAAATCTTTACGTCTACGACGATACCGGTTTCACCGTGAGGTACTTTAAGAGAAGTATCTCTCACCTCTCTGGCTTTTTCTCCAAAGATGGCCCGCAGCAGTCTTTCCTCTGCGGTCAGCTCCGTTTCACCCTTAGGGGTCACTTTACCTACCAGGATGTCTCCCGGTTCCACCTCAGCTCCGATTCGGATAATACCCTCCTCATCCAAGTCTCTTAAGGCTTCTTCGCTGACATTTGGAATGTCTCTTGTGATTTCTTCCGGCCCAAGCTTTGTATCTCTTGCTTCTGCTTCATATTCTTCAATATGCAGCGTCGTAAGCTTATCTTCCATGACCAGACGCTCGTTCAGAACGATAGCGTCCTCATAATTGTAGCCTTCCCATGTCATGAAACCGATCAGAAGATTTCTTCCCAGTGCGATTTCACCCAGATCTGTAGAAGGGCCATCTGCGATGACTTCACCTTGTTCAATGTGTTCCCCGTGATTTACGATCGGTCTCTGGTTGATACAAGTACTCTGGTTCGCACGCTTAAACTTTAACATGGTGTATTCGTCCGTGCCTGTGCCGTCATCCCGTCTGATTCTAATTTTGGTCGCATCTACATACTCAACGGTACCCGCATTCTTAGCAAGGATCACAACGCCTGAGTCTCTGGCCGCCTTATACTCCATACCGGTTCCAACATATGGAGCATCCGGTATTAAAAGAGGCACAGCCTGACGCTGCATGTTGGATCCCATCAGGGCTCTGTTAGCATCGTCGTTTTCAAGGAACGGAATCATGGCCGTCGCAACAGATACAACCTGCTTCGGCGATACGTCCATGTAATCGATCATTTCTCTCGGAACCAGGTCGATTTCACCGCCCACCCCTCTGGATGCAACTTTATGATTAGCAAATCGGCTCTCTGAATCAAGAGGCTCATTGGCCTGAGCAATAATCAGCATTTCTTCTTCATCAGCCGTCAAATATTCAATGTAATCCTGAACAATACCCGTCTTTTTATCCACTGGTCTGTAAGGAGCTTCTATAAAACCATATTCATTAATCTTGCCATAGGTGGTCAGCGATCCGATCAATCCAATGTTCGGACCTTCCGGCGTTTCAATCGGGCACATTCTTCCGTAATGAGAATGATGTACGTCTCGAACTTCGAATCCTGCTCTTTCTCTGGACAGACCGCCTGGGCCTAATGCAGAAAGCCTCCTTTTGTGAGTCAATTCAGCAAGGGGATTTGTCTGGTCCATGAACTGAGATAACTGAGAACTGCCAAAGAACTCTTTTATGGCAGCCGTAACCGGCCTGATATTCATGAGGGCCTGCGGCGTCGTCACCTCAATGTCCTGAATCGTCATTCTTTCCTTTACGACTCTTTCCATACGGGCAAGACCGATCCTGAACTGATTCTGTAACAGTTCACCAACCGTTCTAAGTCTTCTGTTTCCTAAATGGTCGATATCATCCACGCTGCCGATGCCATAATTCAAGTTCAGAATATAGCTGACGGAAGCAATAATATCATCTATAATAATGTGCTTCGGCGATAAGTCATTTTTTCTCATGACCAAAGCTTCTTTTATCTCATCTTCTGTGGAGCACTCTGAAAGAATCTCCATCAGTACAGGATAATATACTTTTTCTTCTACTTTAAGTCCTGTGATATTAAAATCCACATACAATTTCAAATCAACAAATCGGTTACCAATGATTTTGGTAACATATTCTTCATCTGTTTTGCCGTATGCATAAATTTCCTTTACACCGGCATTCTCAATCTGAAATCCCAATGCTCTTGAAATCTTCTGGCCCTTTTCTGCCAGAATTTCACCTGTATTCGGATCAAAAACATCTTCGGCTGCCACAACACCTATGATTCGATTTGATAATCCAAGTTTTTTATTATATTTATATCTGCCAACTTTTGCAAGGTCGTATCTCTTTGGGTCAAAAAACAGGGCATCCAGGAAAGATTTTGCACTTTCAACGGTAGGAGGTTCTCCCGGTCTCAATTTCTTATAAATTTCTTTCAGTCCGTCCTCGTAATTATCCGTTGGATCCTTGTCCAAAGATTTTCGTAATCTCGGATCATCCCCAAAAATGTCAATGATCTCCTGATCCGAACCAAAGCCTAACGCCCTCAGCAAAGTTGTAACAGGTTGTTTTCTGGTTCTGTCAACTCTTACTGAAATAATTTCATTGGAGTCTGTTTCGTATTCAAGCCATGCTCCTCTGTTTGGAATAATGGTGGTTGAAAACAATTTATTATTAGACTTATCCACAGTTACGTCATAATAAGGTCCAGGAGAACGAACTAACTGAGTTACTACGACTCTCTCTGCACCATTGTATATAAATGTACCTTTTTCTGTCATCAGCGGGAAGTCTCCCATAAACACTTCCTGCTCTTTTACTTCTCCTGTTTCTTTATTAATCAATCTAACTTTTACTTTTAACGGAGCCGCGTATGTTACATCTCGTTCTTTACACTCTTCCTGTCCATATTTTGGAGGGTCGCTTAGCGAGTAATCGATAAATTCTAATACTAAGTTTCCTGCATAATCCTTTATTGGCGAAATATCTTCAAAAACTTCATATAGACCTTCTCTGATGAACCAGTCATAAGATTCGGTCTGAATTTCGATAAGATTAGGCATTTCTGCTACCTCATGGATTTTTGAGAAGCTCATGCGCTGTTTTCTACCTACTGTAACGGGTGTTGGCATATTCATCACTCCTTATATCATGAATCTTCCTTAAAAGATTCACTCAAACTCAGATTCTTTGATTCAATGAACGTTTCCTATTTCATGGCCATAATTCGCAGCACGTTCATTATTTCTTTAACAAATAACATTGTATGGCAGTCTATTATACTATCACAATATTTAAATCCAGTCAAGCTATTTTTTCTAGTTTTTACAAAATTATTATGTACTTTCCATTTATATTTCATACGATTTTGGGTATAATTTATAAATTATGCTAAAAGAGACGGCGATAGATTCGCCGTCTCTCGTGTAGTTTCCCTTTAGTAGAGCTTACTTTAATTCTACGGAAGCACCAACTTCTTCTAACTGCTTCTTAACAGCTTCTGCTTCTGCCTTTTCAATGCCTTCTTTAAGATTTGAAGGAGCTCCGTCAACTAATTCCTTAGCTTCCTTTAGACCTAGACCTGTCAGTTCTCTAACAACCTTGATGACCTTGATCTTTTCTCCACCAGCACTTGTAAGTACTACTGTGAATTCTGTCTGTTCTTCAGCAGCTGCTTCACCAGCTCCTGCTGCACCGGCAACTGCTACTGGAGCTGCTGCGGATACTCCGAATTCTTCTTCACATGCTTTAACTAATTCATTTAATTCTAAAACTGTCATCGCTTTGATAGCTTCGATAATCTGATCTTTATTCATTTTTATTCTCCTTTTTATTTTTATCTGTTTCTTAACATTCTAAATGGATAAGGCACATTTTGTTCGATAAAATGCAGCCCTTTGTTTACGCTTCAGCGCCTGCCTTAGCATCTGCGATAGCCTGAAAGGTTCTAACCGCTTTGGATACAGGGGACTGAATGCTTCCCAAGAACTTAGCAATAAGTTCTTCTCTTGAAGGAAGAGAAGCGATCGCTTCCATACCCTTTGCATCGAAGAAGCTTCCTTCAACAACACCGGCTTTGAAGGCCATCTTTTTATATTCTTTGATGACTCCGTTCAGTACTCTTGCAGGAGCAACTGCATCATCATAGCTGATTGCCACAGCACTCGGTCCCTCCAATACTTCAGCAAGACCTTCGTACTTCGTTCCCTGAACAGCTCTCTTTACAAGAGTATTCTTGTAAACTGTATAGTCTACGTTGGCATCACGAAGTTTCTTTCTCATGGCATCTGCTTCTGCAACGGTAGTTCCGATATAGTCGATAACTACTGCTGACTGAGCTCTTTCCAGCTTATCTTTTATCTCGTCAATGATTACTTGTTTTTCTTTCTGTGCTTCTATTGACATTTACGACTCCTTTCTTCATCTTCCCTGTTGGCAGATGATAATAGATCATAGGGTACTCCATAAAAAATCCCTGCCAATCATAGACTGGCAAGGACAACATATTTATATTGTACCTCGGCGGGAAATTAAGCATTTGCACCCGCTGTCTACGGTGATAATTCTATTTAATTGTTCCAATCTGAACCTACTGTTAGTTTGAAAGCTTCATAGAGTTCAGCTTTATTCCGGGACCCATTGTGGAAGCAACCGTTACGCTTCTCAAATATTGTCCTTTTGCTGCTGCCGGCTTTGCTTTTACAACAGCTTCCATTAAAGCTTTAAAGTTCTCTTCCAGTTTCTGTGCTCCGAAAGAAGCTTTTCCGATTGGAGTATGGATAATGTTCGTCTTGTCAAGACGGTATTCAACTTTACCGGCTTTGATTTCTTCAAGAGCTTTTGTAATATCCATTGTTACGGTTCCTGATTTAGGGTTCGGCATTAATCCCTTAGGACCAAGTACCTTACCAAGTCGACCAACAACACCCATCATATCCGGAGTTGCTACAACTACATCAAAGTCGAACCAGTTTTCAGTCTGAATCTTCTGAGCCATTTCTTCAGCTCCTACATAGTCTGCACCGGCTGCTTCCGCTTCCTGCGCTTTAGGGCCTTTAGCAAATACCAGAACCTTCTTTGATTTACCAGTTCCGTGAGGAAGTACAATTGCACCTCTGACCTGCTGGTCGGCATGTCTGCCGTCAACGCCCAGCTTGATGTGAACTTCAATCGTTTCATCAAACTTAGCTTTTGAAGTCTTTGTGATCAAATCCATTGCTTCACTGACTTCATATAAATTTGTTTTATCAACTAATTTAGCTGATTCTCTGTAATTCTTGCCTCTCTTTGGCATATTTTCTACCTCCTTGTGGTACAAACGATCTGCTGCAGTTTTTTCTCAGCACGATCTCCCATCTGTTATTAACCTTCTATTACAATACCCATGCTTCTTGCAGTACCCTTGACCATAGATGCTGCTGCATCCAAATCTGCTGCGTTCAAGTCCGGCATCTTGGTTTTTGCGATTTCTCTCACCTGTTCTTCTGTTAAAGTAGCGACCTTCTTTTTATTTGGTTCGCCTGATGCTGCTGTTAAACCAGCTGCTTTCTTTAACAATACTGCTGCAGGAGGAGTCTTTGTAATGAATGTAAATGATCTGTCCGCATAAACAGTGATTACAACCGGAATGATCATTCCTGCCTGATCCTGAGTTCTGGCATTAAACTGCTTACAGAAGTCCATAATATTTACGCCCTTCTGTCCTAATGCCGGGCCTACTGGAGGTGCTGGTGTAGCATTTCCTGCCGCAATCTGAAGTTTAATAAGACCTTCAACCTTCTTTGCCATATTCTTTCTCCTTTCTGTTAGATTTTATCTACTTGTCCAAATTCAAGTTCAACCGGCGTATCTCGGCCAAACATGGAAATTTTCACCTTTAGGGTTTCTTTTTCCATATTCACTTCCTCAACCACACCCATGAAGCTTTCAAAAGGACCATTGATAACTTTCACATTGTCGCCTACTTCTACATCGATTTCAACGTGAACCTTTTCAATGCCCATTCTCCTTACTTCTTCATTAGTAAGCGGAATAGGTTCTGTGCCATGTCCTACGAATCCCGTGACACCCTGAGTGTTTCTGACAAGATACCACGATTCGTTGGTGACGATCATCTTCACCAAAACATAACCCGGAAATATTTTTCTGGTCTTCACCTTACGCTGTCCGTTCTTCACTTCCACGCTGTCTTCGGTAGGAACAACGATATCCAGAATCAAGTCCTGCATACCCCTG
Source organism: Aminipila luticellarii (assembly GCF_004103735.1). Taxonomy (NCBI): domain Bacteria; kingdom Bacillati; phylum Bacillota; class Clostridia; order Peptostreptococcales; family Anaerovoracaceae; genus Aminipila; species Aminipila luticellarii. The sequence goes on from NZ_CP035281.1 coordinate 2,151,894, forward strand.
TTTTCAACAATTTTTTCAATATTTACTTTAACCTTGTTTTCATGCCCGGAATAAGTATGAACAACATACCATTTTGCAGGGCTATCCGAATTATTTACATATCCCTGATTTTCATCGTATGCAATTCCAGAACTAGAAGAAACTGTTTGAGCTTCAGCTGGAGCTTCTTCCTCAAGCTCTTCCTTATCTAGGTCTAAGTTGTTTTCTAAATCTGACATCTTATACCTCTACTTATTATAAAGTAATGCCTAATATTGCTTTAAGCGCAGAAAGAACGCCTAAATCAACCAGCCAAAATCCAACTGCAAAAAACGCACAAGTAAATAACACAACGACTGTATATGATCCAAGCTCTTTCTTAGTGGGCCAAACAACCTTTTTCATTTCAGTTTTAATGCCCCTGAAATACTCTCCTATACCAGCTCTTTGTTTTTTAGGAGCAGCTGTCGGCTTTTTTTTAGCCTTTTCATTTTCCATATTACTCACTCCTTATTTTGTTTCCTTATGAAGAGTGTGCTTCTTGCAGAATTTGCAATACTTATCCAACTCAATACGATCCGGGTCGTTTCTCTTGTTCTTCATAGTATTGTAGTTTCTCTGCTTGCACTCTGTACATGCCAATGTAACTTTCACTCTAGCTCCTGCTGCCACTTTATCCACCTCCTATTTGTGCCTTCTGCTTTCAATTTAAATTCAGAGCACTCTTTCAGGCTCCGTATTTTTCTCATATTTTGTAACGTAATCACGTATATTTCCACACTATATACACGATTATATCATACTAAATATCATAAAGTCGCTCATTAAGGATAACATCTGCCCTTGTCTATGTCAAGTTTTTTTTATGATTCCAACGAAATGCCGGACAAAAGTTATAGATCTATTTCTGCCGGATCATTTTCTTCATCCAGTAAATACCATTCCGAGTGGACAAAATCGCCTTCTGCGATCTGATTCACCGGCATTTTCATATATTTCCCCCAAGCTTCTACTGCCACACTGCCATCAGGAAGCAGGATCTGTCCTTCTCCCTCAAAAATCTTTCGGGTATTTCTGGTCATATGGGCTACGCCTTTTAAGTTGGCCTCTGTTGGTACGGGTTTTTTGTATTTTAAAGTAAGCTCAACAGTGACTCCCCAGCAATCCGGCTCTTCGATGCAGACAGTTCTGCCTATCAGCTCATCTAAAACGGCAGCTGAAAGCCCGCCGTGAGTTCTTCCGGGATAACTCTGGTGCCAGTCCTCCGTTCTGAAAGTACAAGTCAGTTGTCCATTTTCCGTCTCATAAAATCTTGTATTTAAGCTGAACTTGTTTTTTGTTCCGCAGACTACACATCTTGCACTGTTATTCTGCTTTTTGGTCACCTTATAATTCATGTTGTCACCCCTTCATCCTTTAACTGTATGAGACCTGCGGTGCCGCATCACAGATGGGGGCAGAATCTCCATTTTAAAACTGCGAACCTAAAAGCCCGCAGTTTAAATCGTATATTTATATTTTATTCCCAGTTTGTAGTGCCGTCAATAGATTTTCTTAAGAATGTCCACCGGTACGCGTTCGCATTCCTTCAATAAATAGATTCTGCTTTTATCTCAGCAATATTTCTTACTCTTTTAATAAGTACACCAGGTTTCTGTCATTTGAATATTGTACTATATTATATAAAAACAGTACATCTGTTATATTGTTTTCTTTTACAAACTGCTGCAGGCTCTGTTTATAATAACGTAAATCAGCCACATAAATGTTCTGGAAATGCGCTGTGATAAACGGCACAAAGCAGTTGGCATAGGAGTCTTTAATGACAAGAATGTTTTGTCCGTTTGTAGCGGTTCCTTTTATAGTAGTCATGGGATTGTTCCCGCTCAGAAAGTATGAATACTTGTCTTTTGTGTTCAGATATTGTTCATTATATAAACTTGGAAATTCTTTCACACCTTTTAACGATTCTATTTTCATCCCTGTATGCTCTATGGCGTTATTGGTAAATTTCTGAATCGAATCCGGTTCCGCAGGATAGCCTGCTGCTTTTGAATAGGTGGTTCCATAGAAATTGCGATTTACTGTCTCTATGTCAAAATCCTTCTTATCCAGTGGTTCTAACTGATTTTGCTCTGCCCATATCCGATATGTATAATAGGCTCCTAACGTTGTCCAGTGGTGATCCGTTTTATAATAAATATATTCATTTTTATGCTGAGACAAAGCTGCGCCTGGATTGACCAGCATTTCACCAAAACATTCTTCTGCTTCTTTTAAAACCTTCCCTTGATCCGATTCCGGAGCATATGGAGGCATCTTATCTTTATAAATTTCCTGAGACGTAGGTGCAAGGATAACAGAAATATTTATCTTACGGTTCATTCCTTTCACTTTCTCTATGAAGGTCTTTGCATAATCCGAATTTTTCTTAAACTGATTTTCATCAATAGTATCCATTGGAAACAGATACCCGTCTTTCCCAAAATAAGCACTTCCATTGTCTTTTTTCCCGGAAACGATATCTGCTATATTTTTAATTTTTACCCACCCATCTCTGCCAATCACCTGGTCGGAAGCATAGGCTTCAAAATTTTTCATATAGGCACCGCTGGCAACATCTGAAATTTTCCATTTAGGTAAGGACTGCAGCTGTCTGTTTTCATTGTCCGAAAAAGCTTTATCCGGTATCATGCCGCACAGCACCAGAAGACAACTTAAAATTAATACAAACCCAATGCCGGTAACCGCCGCCTTTTTGTCTCTCATAATGCCTCCTCGCTAAAATCTAAAATATATAAATGTTTTATAAGTCGATGCAACGATATAAGCAAAGCTCATTATAAATAAGATCAGCAGACCTGCATTTTCTACAACAGCACCTGCCAGCGGGCTTTCTTGCAGCTTGGCTTCATAAAATTTTTTCCATAATCGAGCCGGAGCATCCGTTGAACCGATGATACAGAGTATTAGTAAAATGAAGTTGCTGCTCAGCAAATACCAGGTATAGCTATCTGCAAATCCGGTGTGGTGAAGTCCCATTAGGCTGACCACATAATCCCCTATGGAATCTAAATCTTCTATGGCAAAGATGACCCAGCTGATGGTTACAAGCACCATGGTGTAGATTCCTGCAGCAATACTGCCTATAACAGGAAACCTTTCTTGAAATCTTCGCAGGGCTTTTCCCAGTACCAGCTTCTCGATCACAAGGATGACCGCGAAATACATTCCCCATAGGACAAAATTCCAGCTTGCTCCATGCCACAGACCGGTCAGGGCCCAGACAATAAAAATATTAAGCATTTGACGTCCGGCTCCACGGCGATTTCCCCCTAAAGGGATGTATACATACTCTCTGAACCAAGTACCCAGAGAAATGTGCCACCTGCGCCAAAATTCAGTTATCGATTTGGAGATGTACGGGTAATTAAAGTTTTCTAAGAAGGTAAAGCCGAACATTCTGGCAAGTCCGATGGCCATATCCGAATATCCGGAAAAGTCAAAGTAAATCTGCAATGTAAACGCCACTGCCCCGAGCCATGCAGTGCCTGCCGGCAATTCTGCGGGATTCATTTTTGCGATGCTGTCCCACAGAATTCCTATATTGTTTGCGAGAAGCATTTTCTTTCCCATTCCTATAATAAACTTTCGGACACCGGAAGCAAAGAGTTCCATATCCACACGTCTGTTCACGAGCTGACTTTCTATGGTTTCGTAGCGTACAATCGGCCCCGATATAAGCTGCGGGAACAAGGTCACATAGGTGGCAAATGTCAGAAAGTTTTTCTGCACCTTTACTTTTCGTCGGTACAAATCAATCACGTACGTCATGACCTGAAAGGTATAAAAAGAAATACCGATTGGAAGAGGTAAATCCGCAGCGGAAAAATGAGTTCCAAAAGCCAGATTCATATTATCCGCTAAAAAGCCTGCATATTTAAAAAATCCTAAAATCCCAAGGTTCACCGCCACACCGGCTGCAAAAATCCAGTTGGCGGCCGCAGTCCTTCCTTTTATGCTCAAGCTCTTGTCCAGCAAAAGGCCGAAACAATAATTGAAAATCACAGAAAAAATCATCAGAAAAACATATACCGGTTCGCCCCACGCATAAAAAAAGAGGCTCGAAATCAGCAAGACCAAATTTTTTGATCTTGCCGGAGCCAGATAATATAAACCAATTACAACAGGCAAAAAATATATCAGAAATGAAATGCTGCTAAAAACCATCTATTCTTCACCTATACATCTTTGCCGTCATAATCTGCGATCAGCTTTTCTGCTGCGTCGCTGTCATTACATACCATTAATATAACAGTGTTTCCATACGTCTTTAGAACCGGCCTCGACAATTTATCCAGTTCTGCGGGCACGTAATTTTCAAACCCTTCCTTTTGCGCCTGAATTCTTTCTTCGCAGGCTTTTACCACATCTTCTGCCTTACCGTCTTCCGCCTCGATCACAGCAACCTCTTCTGCCGTCGCACCTGTGCTTGAATACAAAACAGCATCCTCCACCAGATCATCATTCAGGTTGTACAGACTGTAAAAGATCTGCTCATCGACTTCGCTCATATAATCTTTAAATTCAGTGTTCTTAACCAGGTAGGCACCTAAAGCTTCTACATCCGCCTGTTCCAGAACCTTTTCATTTCCTGATGCTTCCTTTACATCTCCGCCGCCGCATCCGGCAAGAAGCACACAAGCTGCCAGTACCATTACTACACACATTCTTACATTTTTCATCTTTTATTTCCCCCTACTATTTTATTAACTCTGCTAAATATTCCGCCCAAATTTTACAATACTGAGCATTTAAATGTACTCCGTCCGTAGTAGCCTCTGCCACCAAATATCCATCTGCATCTACCAGAGCTGCAGCCGGGTTCACAAACTGTACTCCCTTATCGGAAGCCAATTTAATAATATTTTCGTTATACCAGTATACCTGTGCGTTATTATGTATTTTATCGCTGTCATTTTTTGATTTTGAAACAGGCAGTACGGCTTGAAGATATATGGTAGCGTTTGGCTGTTTTTCTTTGATCCGGTCGATTAATTGGCCGTAGTCTTCTAAAAAGGTTTCTATGTGATTCCAGCCCAGCTCATTCAATCCCACTCCTACAATGATTTTATCGTAAGCTGCCGCATCCAGCATATCATACACCGAAAGAGACTTTCCGTTAACAGAAACCGTTTTGCCCTCTTCTATTTTATCTATGGTCATAGCTTTCATACAAAAGTATGAAGCATTTCTTACGCCGGAATAAAGCTTAAAGCCCTCCACTCTGGAGTCTCCTATAATCAGCGTATCGTTATATACCGCATATAGCTGATCTTGGGGAAGTTCTTCGGGTTTCACCACCGGTTTGCTGCTCTCTTTGGTTTCTGTAGCGGCCGGCTTTTCATTTGTTTTATCTCCTTCGCCCTCTTGTCCGGCTTTCGGTGTTTCTTTCCCCTGATCCGAAGCCGGCTCCGCATCTTCTTTCGGTTCCTCTATATTTAGGCCGGAATTGACAGGACTCTCGTTCATTGGCGGATTTTGTCGTTTCAAATGTTCTTTCGCCGCGGCACTGATCCCCAACATACAACAAACTAAAACAATCAGCAAAATTGCGCTGATTATTATAGAGGTTTTAAATCTTTTTTTATTGCTTATTCTCATCAAAACTGCTGCCCACCCACCTAAAATTTATACTAAATTGCCTATAATTAACATTTTTTGTTTATAGATTTGTCTCTTTCTCCATATATTCTAAATCCTGAAGCGAAAAAAGGCAATGGGAAATTTCCCATTGCCTAAAATTTCTTTTTTTACATTTTTAATTATTCGATAATAGAAGCAACTACGCCAGAACCTACTGTTCTTCCGCCTTCTCTGATGGCAAATCGTAAGCCTTCTTCGATTGCGATCGGTGTGATCAATGTGATCGTCATCTGGATGTTATCTCCCGGCATACACATCTCTGTTCCTTCCGGTAACTGCAGATCTCCTGTTACGTCTGTTGTTCTGAAATAGAACTGTGGTCTGTATCCGTTAAAGAATGGCGTATGTCTTCCGCCTTCTTCCTTCTTTAATACGTATACCTGTGACGTGAACTTTGTATGCGGATGAATCGTTCCCGGTGCACACAGTACCTGTCCTCTTTCGATTTCATTTCTCTGTACGCCTCTTAACAATGCTCCGATGTTATCTCCGGTCTCTGCCTGATCTAACAGCTTTCTGAACATTTCGATTCCCGTTACCACTACTTTTCTTCTCTCTTCGGTCATTCCGATGATTTCTACTTCATCTCCTACCTTTAACGTTCCTCTTTCTACTCTTCCTGTTGCTACTGTTCCTCGGCCTGTGATGGAGAATACGTCCTCTACCGGCATGATGAACGGCTTGCTGTTATCTCTTTCCGGTTCTGGGATATACGTATCTACTGCTTCAAACAGTTCGATGATCTTATCTCCCCATGGACCTGCCGGATCTTCTAAGGCTCCTAATGCGGATCCTCTGATGATCGGTGTGTCATCTCCCGGAAATTCATATTCGTCAAGAAGTTCTCTTACTTCCATTTCTACTAAGTCTAATAATTCTTCGTCATCTACCATGTCGCATTTGTTTAAGAATACGATGATATATGGTACGCCTACCTGTCTGGATAACAGGATGTGTTCTCTTGTCTGCGGCATTGGTCCGTCTGTTGCTGCTACTACCAGAATCGCTCCGTCCATCTGCGCTGCTCCTGTGATCATGTTCTTTACATAGTCAGCATGACCCGGACAGTCTACGTGCGCGTAGTGTCTGTTCGGTGTCTCATATTCAACGTGCGCTGTTGAAATCGTGATTCCTCTTTCTCTTTCTTCCGGTGCCTTATCGATCATGTCAAAGTCGACCTTCTGACCTAATCCATATCTCTGGTTCAATGTCTTGGTTATTGCTGCTGTAAGTGTCGTCTTACCGTGGTCTACGTGACCGATTGTTCCGATATTTACGTGTGGCTTTGTTCTCTCAAATTTCTGCTTTGCCATTTTTATTTTTCCTCCCCTTTGCATTTTAACCTTGCAAATAATTTCTTTTTTATGTTGCAGTTTCTGCAAACCATCGATTTGCAGAAACTCTTTGTCGATCTGTCATCCAAAATCCTCGTAATTCGTAATTGGGACAGATCTTTATAAGTTGGAGCTGTTGAGCAGGCTTGAACTGCCGAACCTCTTCCTTACCAAGGAAGTGCTCTACCTACTGAGCTACAACAGCACGTTAGGTCTATTTTACAATATTACAAAGGGTTAGTCAATAGGACAAATTCAATACGCGGACCACTTTTTTTAAAATTGTTTTTTAGCCCGCTGCATCCATTAATTCTCCTCAAATTGGGAAGTAAACCATTCATGTGCTGTACAAAGGTCATTATATTAAAAAACTGTCCTAAAACAAATAAGCGTATATTGCTGATCTATCCTAAGACAGTTTTTTAATTTATTATCAATTTAAAGGATTCGCTTGTTTTTGCATATTTATACACTCATTTTTATTTTTACTTAATGTATGCATTAATAGCGTCTGCACCCTCTTTGTGTGCGTGATAATACACTCTTAATTTTCTATTTTTATCGAAATCGTATCGTGTTTCTTCCAGAAGACCATTTGCCTCTGCAGTCATAACTGCTTCGATTACCGCAGGCTTTTTTAAACCTTTAAAGCGTCCATATTGGCCTTTTAATGCCTCTATGACATCATCTGCGCAGGCTTCGTTCACCCCAGTAAAATATTTCAAAATAGCATAGTTTAGTGGCATCATGCTGAAATACCTCCCTTTTCTTTATTGTTTTTAAAGAAGTCCAACGGATTTACAGCCATAATGAAGATTCCTAAGGACATGACTACAGCAGCCATCCATGCGATAGGAGGTATCGCCCATCCGTCCTGACCAAAGATCAAGCCAAGAATGATCCATGAGATCAAAGGTGTAAAGAAGGAATAAGTAGCATTGCAGGCCATGCCGAGAGCCGTGCCGCACATGCTGTTTCCTTTGTACCATAAGTTAAATGAATATACTGCGAACAAACCACTGATTACAAACCAGATCATTGCATGTCCGTCTGACAGCGCAGCTGGAATAAGGTCAAAAGAAAGACCAAGACCGCCGCTTGCAAAAATACCGAACAAAGGAACTAAAACAATTAAGTTTGTCAATCCTGAGGTAATCTGCCTGATGGTGATTCCGATTTCATAATCCACCATACAAGTCGCATAGCCTGCCACGCAGCCTTCAATTCCCCAGCCCAACGCTGCAACGAAGGCCACGATCATGCCCAGTACAAGTCCGTCTGGAGCCTCTCCCCCAAAACCTGTGCTTGCAATCATAATGCTCGCTGCGAAACAAATCAGAATGCCCAACAGAGTACGCGGCGTCAGTTTCTGCTTGTATAAAATTCGGCTTAAAATCGCTGCAATCGCAGGACATAGAGCCGTAATAGGAATAACAATAGAACCTGCCAGCTGCAAACATGCAACATAAGCGGTTCCGGCGATCGGTCCTCCGGCTAACGCTGCCAGAGCAATCATTCTGCCGGGCTTCGTTTTAACCGTTCTAAAAAAGTCACCTAACTTTCCCTTTACTGCCGCAATAATCAGTGCCCATATGGCGCTGATCGTATCATTGATCGCACTGCCTAAAGCCGCCAGCATGTATGTAATCGCTATGGCCGGCAAGACAGTATTGGGACCATACCATTCGGACCAGATCCCTGTCGACATACCTAATGTCAAAAAAGAGGAATAAAAGCCATAGCAGAGGCCCGAAAGCAATCCAATCGTAACTCCCCGCTTAAAGAAACCGGTTGATAATTTATCCTTGGCAGCCACCAGGTCTGAATCTGAGACTGCACCTACCGAAAAAACTTCCTTCATAAAAATTCTCCTCACCACTTCATCACTTTTTTGTGTATTTTTATGCATGCTTTTTTAATACAAAAGTCATTTTACGCCTTCCCCTATAGGGGAATGTCAATAACCTTTTTCAAGTTTTTTCAAAATTATGAAATCCAATTTTTAACAAAAAAAGATCCCTCTGTCAATGCTACGGAAGGAATCCTTTTCTTTTTAGCCTCTATTTAAATGATTTTCTAATTTTTTTCTGATGCGCTGAACCGCATTGTCTATTGATTTCGGCGATTTATTCATTAACTTGCCGATTTCATTATAACTTTTTCCTTGAAGAAATTCTACTAAGACCTTGCTCTCTAATTCGCTGAAAAAGCTTTTCCCCTCACTCTCCAATCCTTCCATTTTTTCTCTCATGATGATAATCGTCTCCGGGTTTTCCTGTAAACTGGAATATAAAGTATCTGCAATACTTATTTCGTGACTTTCATCAAAGAACTTGTTCTCTATGGAGATAGATGTATTTAAAGGAGAATATTTCATTCTGGCCGCCTGTTTTACCGCAGATAAGATCTGCCGATTTATACAAAGCTCCGCATAAGTCCGGAAGCTTGCGTTCCGACCTTCCCTATAACTGCGAATCGCTTTGAAAAGGCCAATCATCCCTTCCTGCATAACATCTTCGGCATCCGCACCTGTAACAAAATACAGGCGGGATTTATTTTTTATAGCGCCTTTATACTTCCGAATCAGATTTTCTTCAGCCAGTTCGTCACCGGCTTGTGCCAAAGCTGCAAGCTGTTCGTCGCTCGTCTGATTATAATTTTCCTGCATCTCTTTGTTTTCTTACCTCGCACATTAAAACCGCAGCAGCGTTAGAGGCATTCAGTGACGTAATTTTACCGGCCATCGGTATGGATACAACAAAGTCGCACTTCTCTTTTACAAGCCGGCTTATGCCATGGCCTTCACTGCCGATCACAACAGCTGCCGCCCCCCTTAAATCTGTTTTGTAATACGGTTCCCCGTCCATATCACAGGCATAGATCCATATCCCTTTTTCTTTTAATTCATCTATCGTCTGTGCAAGATTAGAAACCTTAGCACAGGCAACATATTCTACCGCACCGGCAGAGGCCTTAACGACCACATCCGTAATGCCCACAGACCTTCTCTTCGGTATGACGATTCCATGAGCACCGCAGACCTCCGCCGTACGCATGATCGCTCCCAAATTGTGGGGATCTTCCAAATTGTCTAAAAGGATTATGAAAGGAGCTTCCCCCCGCTCTTTTGCTATCTGGAGAATATCCTCTACATCGCAGTAGCCATAGGAGGAAACATAAGCAGCCACGCCCTGATGAGGGCTCCCGTTGGCCAGCCTGTCCAAAATGGGTTTATCCGCCATGGTAACAGGAATCTTTTTATCCTTTGCCATGCCGACAATTTTCTTGATGGAACCTTCGGCTCCTTTCCCTACCAGAATCTTTTCAATTTCCCTGTCATTTCGCAATGCTTCCAAAACCGGATTTCTGCCTACAATAATATTCTTATTCGTGTTTTCTGATTCCAAACTATTTTCTCCTGTACTCCGTAAATTTATATTCCAGTCCATTGGATTCCTGCATATCACTCTCCCAGACCAGACTTACTTCTTTGCACTCATCCAGATTGTTGAAGTACCGATCTGCCGGAAAGGTTTTCAAAATTTTCGTTATAAAATAGGTATCGCAGTCATCGAACAGATCTGCATAAACCTTAGCTCCTCCGATGACATAAATATCATCCGAATCATATTTCTCAAGCTCTTTAAAGAGTTCCTCTTTGGAATGACATACGCTGCATCCCGCAGGATAATCCTTATTTGAGGAAAGAACAATATTAGTCCGCCCCGGTAAAGGTCTTTGACCCGGTAATGATTCCAGCGTTTTTCTGCCCATTACAACTACTTTTCCCATGGTCTTCTCTTTAAAATACTTTAAATCCCCCGGAATATGCACCAGTAATTCATTGTCTTTACCGATACCCCACTTATTATCTGCCGCTGCAATCATCTTCATGCATACTCCTCCTCTCAGGCTCTTCCCGTGCTTATGTGATAAGCATCACAACTGTAAGCCATTATTTATACTGCAATGGGAATATTTTTGATCTGTGGATTCTTTTGGTAATCTTCAATCTTGATATCATCTACAGTAAACTGATAGAAATCTTTGATCTCTGGATTTAATGAAAAGGTAGGAGCCGGAAACTGCGGCCTTTCAATCAGCTCTTTTATCACCGGCACATGCCTATCATAAATATGTGCATCCGCTATGACATGGACGAATTCTCCGGCCTCAAAACCACACACCTGAGCCATCATATGAACTAAGATGGAATACTGAACCACATTCCAGTTATTTGCCGCCAAAATATCCTGAGAGCGCTGATTCAAAACAGCGTTTAACTTATTTCCTGTCACGTTAAAGGTCATGCTGTACGCACACGGTTCCAGATTCATTTCCGTTAAATCATCAAAATTAAAGATATTCGTAAGAATCCGTCTAGAATACGGCGTATTTTTCAGCTGCCAGATCACATTATCCACTTGATCCATTACCCCTTGAGCAAATTTATATTTCTTGCCCAACTGGTATCCGTAAGCCTTTCCGATGGTTCCCTGCTCATCCGCCCATTCATCCCAGATGTGGCTGTTCAGATCTGAAATCCGGTTTGATTTTCTCTGCCAAATCCAGAGCAATTCATCAAAAGCAGATTTAATGGCCGTAGGCCTCAACGTCAAGGCCGGAAATTCTTCCTGAAGGTTATATCTGTTTACCACTCCGAACCGTTTAATGGTATGCGCAGGCGTTCCGTCCTCCCATTTTGCCCGGACGATCTGCCCTTCTGAGGAATATCCATTTTCCAATATGTCTTTACACATATTTACAAATAATACATCGGCTTTACTCATTTGTTCCTCCTCCATATAACCAAAACTATTTTTTTATCTTTTTTCTGACATCATCAAACTCTGCCGCATCAATCAGCTCCACGGCCTGATGAATAATCTCCTCCAACCTTTTCGTCTGCTCTGATAAGTACAAAAAACCCACCAACGCTTCAAATGCAGTTGCCAGTTTATAGGTAACGGCATCCGCATTCTGCGGCTTTGAGGTAATTTTTTTGTTTCTGGCACGCTTGACCAAAGCCAGCTCGTTCTCCGGCAAGGAGTCCATTAATTTTTTTATGGCCAGAGCTTGTCCCTCTGCCCGAACAAATCGAACCGCCAATTTATTCTGCTTATTTACGTTGACTGCATCCTTTTCCAAAACGTACTTACGCACATACACTTCATAGACCGCATCCCCTATATAGGCCAGCGCCGTTGTGTTCATTTTACTTCTATCCATTTACAGATCCTTATTCTTCATTAACAGGGGAAATACCCTTTGTCAATAATTCAAAAAGGTATTCAGCCGATAATATAAATTGTTCCGTTTTTATTCCTTTATAATCTGTACACCTTGAGGCGTATCTTTCAAAGCAATGCCCCTTGCTTTTAAAATATCCCGGATTTCATCTGCTCTCGCAAAATTCTTGTTCTTTCTGGCTTCCTGTCTTTCATCTACTAAAGCTTGGATTTCGGAATCCACCTCGTCATCCTCTTCCTGCTGCAGTAAGCCCAGAACACCAGTCAGTTCGATTAATACATCAAACGCCTTCTTTGCAAATTCCTTAGATGCTCCGTCCTTAACGGTAGTATTAATAAAAGAAATCAGCTCAAACACAGCGGTTATTGCATCTGCTGTATTCAAGTCATCCTCCATAGAGTCAATAAATCCCTGCCTGTATTGGTCAAAGCCTGCAACAGCTTCCTGCTCCGCATCCGTCATGGTGTCTGTGCCGGTTTCCATTAAATGCTTTAAGTTGGACTTGGCATTTTGCATCCTTGCCAGGCCATTCTTTGCCTGTTCCATCAGGGCATCACTAAAGTTGATCGGATTTCTGTAATGTCCGGACAGCAGGAAAAACCGCATAACTTCTCCGCTGTATTTAGCCAGAATGTCTCTTACCGTAAAGAAATTTCCTTTTGACTTGGACATTTTTTCATTGTCAATGGTGATATATCCGTTGTGCATCCAGTAATGGGCAAACGGTTTGCCGTTGTGCGCTTCTGACTGAGCGATCTCATTTTCATGATGCGGGAAGGACAGATCCTGTCCGCCTGCATGAATATCAATCGTTTCTCCTAAAAACTTTTTGGACATGGCGGAGCATTCAATGTGCCAGCCCGGTCTTCCCATGCCCCATGGGGATTCCCATGCGATTTCATCCTCCGACTTTCTTGCCTTCCAAAGAGCAAAATCAAGGGGATCCTGCTTCTTTTCACCGACTTCAATTCTCGCACCGGATTCCAGATCTTCTATATTCTGCTTGGAAAGCTTACCATACTCTTTAAATTTTCTTGTACTATAATATACGTCTCCATCCACTTCATACGCATATCCTTTTTTTATTAAATCTTCAACAAATTGAATGATGTCATCCATTGTTTCCGTTACTTTAGGGTGTACGGAAGCTTTTTTGACATTCAGAGCAGCAGCATCCTTAAAATACTCCTGAATATATTTTTCGCTTACTTCTCCCGGACTTATGCCCTCTTCTTTCGCTCTATTAATAATCTTGTCATCAACATCTGTAAAATTTTGAACAAATTTTACATTTTTACCCTTATACTCCAAGTATCTTCTCAGGGTATCAAACACTACAAAAGGTCTCGCATTTCCTATGTGGAAGTAATTATACACTGTCGGTCCACAAACATATATCTTGATCTCATTTTCATCAATCGGAACAAATTCCTCTTTTTTTCTCGTTAATGTATTATATATTTTCATAGTGGCACTCCTTTTCCTTCCCATCGCTTTCAGCGATTTTTCCTATTGGATAAAAACATAGGGCAGGTAAACCTGCCCTAAAATTATACAATAATCTTCTTAAGTTGTATACCCATTTCACTACAATTAAAACAAGTTTAAATATAATTGAGTGGGTTTTGTGCTGCACCATTGACTCGGACTTCAAAGTGAAGGACATTTCCTGTGGCATTTCCTGTACTTCCCACTGTGCCGAGGGTCTGACCTTTCGTAACCCTTTGTCCGGCGGAAACGCACATGCTGCTGCAATGTGCATAATACGTCTGGAGACCGCCGCCGTGATCTACCTTTACAATATTACCATACGACCCGGAATACCCTGCATAAATAACTACGCCATCTGCAGCAGCTCCAAACGGTGTGCCTGCCGGATTTCTTAAATCCACTCCGGCATGCCTCCTGCTGCCTCTGCTTGCTCCATAACCGGAAGATACCTCAATATGGCTCATCGGAGCACTCAATACACCGCTGAATTTGCCTGTAGCTCCTGTACTTGCCAGATAAATCGGAGCAGCCCCGGTTCCCTTTAAGGAAACCTGATTCTGCGGCTGAGCTAAAACCTGTTCGCTTAGCACATTAGATGCAACTATTACGCCATTTTGTTTGACTACCTGAGAAGTGACCTGCTTACTTCCCGCTACGCCGGCCGTCTTTACTTTAGACTGGCCTTTATACAAAGAAGAGCTGTCCTCATACGTCGTCTCATACGGTATGGTTTCCGTTCCTACTACAGTTTCCGTTGTCGTAATCGCTATAAAAGGTTTGGATTCATATAAATTGACTACCGAACCGATCTGTAAATTGGAAGTGCTGATTCCAGGATTCATCTTTTCCAGTTCTTCCGGAGACACTCCATTTTTTACAGCGATATCCCAAGCGGTATCTCCGCCCTGAACAACATACGTTTTAGGGGTGGCTGTTCCTTTTATGATATAAGCGATTGCATCTGGAACATTCATGACCCAAGCGGCTTCTCCGCCTTGTGCCTTGGCATCATAGGAATCCCAGCCAAACTCCTTATCAAAAACAACCGTTGCGTTCGGATCCGATTTATTACTTAGATAATAGGATTTCACGCCTTCAAAAACGGCTTTGGCATCCTTTTCCGTATCTACCGCCAACACGGTTTTCCCTCCGATACGGATCAGCCACTGTATATCATCTGCGGCCTTTTCAAGACCGACAGTCTTTTGCTGAACAATAGCCTTACTTCCCATGTCTGCCGATAACCCCTGAGGGATCGGTGCCACGGAAAGAATTGCTGCAATGACCAGTACGCCCACTGTTCCGCCGGCAATGGTCTTTTGTTGCTTTGAAAAATCTTTAGTGACCTGTTTCATTTTTTCTAAGGTACAATTATCTTTCATAACACTCATGGCATTTTTTATTTTTACATTCATAGTCTAAATTCCTTTTTTCCTTACTAGTTATTCCTAGCTTTTTTCTATTATCCCCTTTCAAAGAGATGTGCCGTATTTTTAGAATCTCTTATAGCATATTATTTTCAGCTACCTTGCCATGTTACAGGATTGTTACAACAAAGTCAAGCCTTATGCTTGTTTCTTCACAGAAACATCTTATAAAAAAAACCTCGTACATATTGTAAATTCAATATGCACAAGGTTTTCACCAAGCCGTATCGTTAAAAATTTAATAAGCTTCTCAAAGTATTAATATATTACAATAGTGTAACAATCCTGTCACTTATTTGCGGTATTTTCCTTTTTAATCCTCTGAAAAGTATAAAATTATTCCATTTCTTCAATCGTGATTTTTTTCATAGCCTGTTTTTCCATTGGCTTGTCTGAAATGTCTCTTTTTGTATGCACGATTTTATCCGCAGCATCCAATCCTTCTGTGATTTTCCCGAAAGCAGCATACTGTCCATCCAAATGAGGTGCATCCTCGACCATGATAAAAAACTGGGATCCTGCTGAATCCGGATCCATAGCCCGTGCCATAGACAAAACGCCCTTTGTGTGTTTTAAATTGTTTTCAAAACCATTCGCCGCGAATTCTCCTTTAATCGTATGACCCGGACCGCCCATACCCGTGCCGGTAGGATCTCCGCCCTGAATCATAAAGCCCGGAATGACTCTGTGAAAAATAAGCCCGTCATAGAATCCATCCTTTGCCAGAGTCTCAAAGTTCTTTACGGTCTCCGGTGCGATTTCAGGATATAGCTCTCCTTTCATGATATCTCCGTTTTCCATTTCAATCGTGACAATTTTTTTCATACATTTTTCTCCTACTACAATATATTTATGGTCATAGCACTGACCGTCGGTCAGGTCTTTATCCATCTTTTGTTATCTTAACTTAAAGCTGTCATATGTTTTATCTCTCTTTTTTAAAACCGACAGCACTTCACTTTCCAAATGTCCTTCAAACTTTTCCAGTCCGAAAAAATAATCGGTAAAGTCCCAAATCTCTTCCCTCAGATAATCCGGGTACACATTTTCTAAATTCTTAAGCTCTTCTCTGGAAATAAACCTTACTTCCTTCATCACCTGTTCCTGACCGAAAAGTTCGGGATCATATCCAAGCTCCAGATTTCCGCCGCATCTTTTTGCAAGGAAAAAGTTTACGAACCGTTGTCCCCGGTTTTCCGAAACCTCTTCTACATGCCAGACCATTTTTTCGATGGTCACATCCAGACCGGTCTCTTCTTTCACTTCCCGTGCTGCTGCCTGCCGTGCATCCTCGTAATCCTCGATAGCACCTCCCGGCAGCATCCAGATATCTTTGTTTTCATGATGCTGTCTGACCATTAAGATCCTTTTATCCTCATCAAATATAATTACTCGTACTCCACCGGTCCACATAACTGTACTCCTATCCTTGCTTCGCAACCTTTTTTAGATGTAGATCAAACTTCATGGATATTAATCTGGTAGCAAGCGTCACACCAAAAGAAACATATACCGCCGCAAATTTTCCGAAATACGGATATACCGCCATAAAAATTACCGCTCCGAAAATAGAGGCTACCGCATATACTTCCTGCCTGAAAACATATGGAATGTCTCCGCATATTACATCTCTTATAGCACCACCGCCTGTTCCGGTCAAAACAGCTAATGTTATGACCACAAGGGGCATATACACCTCGTTCATCAATGCTGCTTCCGCACCGATAGCCGTAAAGGCTGCCAGACCGATCGCATCGCAAAACATGACTACGTTTTGATATTGAACAATCTTGTTATAACCTGTAATAACAATGACCGTTGTAATCAGGCTGATAATAACATAAAGGGGATTCACCAGAGAAACAGGCGGAACGTTGATTATCACATCCCGGACGATTCCGCCTCCGACTGCCGTTACGATGGCAAAAATGGATATGCCGTAATAATCCAGCTCTCTGTCAATGGCTGTCAGTGCCCCTGCCGCTGCAAAAGCTACAGTTCCTATTAGTTCCATCAGAGAAAGGAATTCCATTCCTTACTTCTCCTCCTCAACGGTCCGGATGGCCCTGGCGATGGCCTCTGCTGCAGAAATCTCTTCTTTTTCCGTTTCACTTCTTCGCTTATATTCAATCTGTCCGCTGGCAGCCCCGCGGCCTACCGTGATTCGGATCGGGATCCCAAGTAAATCCGCATCCTTGAACTTTACGCCGGGTCTTTCCTTTCTGTCGTCAAGAAGCACTTCGATACCGGCTTTTAAAAGCTTTTGATACATATCGTCAGCCACCTTGGACTGTACTTCATCCTCCGGATTGACCAGCGTAATGATCACATGATATGGGGCAACGGACATAGGCCAAATAATACCGTTCTCATCGTGATGCTGCTCTACAATGGCAGCCAGCGTTCTTGTCACACCAATACCATAGCATCCCATAACAATCAGCTGATCTTTTTGATTTTCATCTTTATAATATGCCCCCATAGATTCGCTGTATTTTGTTCCCAGCTTGAATACCTGCCCGACTTCAATTCCTCTGGCATGTTTCACAGGTGCTCCGCATACTGGACACGGATCTCCAACCTTCAGCAGCTTAATGTCCGCAACGATATCCGCGTTATAATCTCTGCCGTAATTGACATTTTTCATATGGTAATCCGCTTTGCAGGCACCGGCACAAAGGTTCCTAAGGCCGGGTATCTCACTGTCTACTACGATCTTACAGTCGTGCAGACCTACAGGACCTGTAAATCCTCCTACGCACCCGGTTACTGCCGCCATTTTAGCTTCATCTGCAAATTCAATGGCATGCTCCGGAATATTCAGGGCATTTACCAGCTTAGTCCTGTTCAATTCTCTGTCGCCTCGTATAAAAGCTGCCACATAGCCCTTTTCTTTTCCATCGTCATCATAGGTCACAAAAAGTAAGGCTTTCAGGGTCTGGGTCTTATCCAGCTTTAAGAAATCAGCGACCTCTTCAATGGTCTTGGTTCCCGGAGTATGAACTTCCTCCAAAGGCAGTTCCTTTTCATTTGACGCCGGAGCATCTACGCATGCTGCTTTTTCTGTGGTCGCCGCCATATTACATTTTTCACAGTATGCGATCTCACTTTCTCCAACCTCTGATAATGCTGTAAATTCATGAGAATTGCTCCCCCCTATGGCTCCGGTGTCTGCTTCCACCGGTCTGAAATTTAATCCGCACCTGGTGAAGACCTTTTCATAGGCATCATACATATCGTCATAGCTCTTATCCAGATCCTTAAACGTTCTGTCGAAAGAGTACGCATCCTTCATAACGAATTCTCTGCTTCTCATTAATCCGAATCTCGGTCTGGCTTCGTCTCTGTACTTCGTCTGAATTTGATACAAATTTAACGGCAGCTGCCTGTAAGAATTTACGTCACTCCTTACAATATCTGTAAAAATCTCTTCGTGAGTCGGCCCCAGGCAAAATTCTCTGCCGTTTCTGTCTTTCAATCTCCAA
Organism: Aminipila luticellarii; assembly: GCF_004103735.1. Taxonomy (NCBI): domain Bacteria; kingdom Bacillati; phylum Bacillota; class Clostridia; order Peptostreptococcales; family Anaerovoracaceae; genus Aminipila; species Aminipila luticellarii. The sequence goes on from NZ_CP035281.1 coordinate 2,170,566, forward strand.
AGCTCCGGCCCATATTTGAACCATCGGCCGGATTCCATCCAAAGTTCCGCAGGCTGTACCGCAGACATGTGTATTTCCTGTGCGCCCTTGGCATCCATTTCCTGTCTGACAATCTCCTCGATTTTTCTTACGGAACGCCAGCCGAGAGGCATAAATCCATATACTCCCGATACCAGCTTTCGAATCATCCCTGTTCTTAAAAGTAAAATGTGGCTGGCAATTTCAGCTTCATTTGGCACTTCTCTTAAAGTCTTCAAATGCATGTTCGATAATTTCATTTTCTATAAGATCTCCTTCAAATTTTATTCAATATGCATACAGCTTCTGAAGCAATACCTTCTTTTCGTCCGGTAAAGCCCAGCCTCTCTGTTGTCGTCGCTTTTATATTCACTTTATTATGACTTATTTTTAAAGTTTCAGCAATATTTATTTTCATATCCTCTATAAAAGGCATCAGCTTAGGCTCCTGTGCTATGATGGTCGCATCGATATTGCCTATGCAATATCCACTTGCTTCCAAGAGCTGTAAGACTTGTTCCAACAGCTTCATGCTTGAAATGCCTCTATATCTTTCATCCGTATCCGGGAAATGTTTTCCTATATCACCCAGTGCCGCTGCCCCCAGCAGGGCGTCCATAACCGCATGCACTAAAACATCCGCATCGGAATGTCCGGCCAGACCCAACTCAAAGGGAATGTCCACTCCTCCCAAAATTAAGCGTCTCTCCTTATCAAATCGATGTACGTCATATCCAGTGCCCACTCTGTATTCCATCGGCATATCCTCTTTCGTTGTAATCTTAATATTGGTATAGTCTCCATCCACCAGACATATGGGAAATCCGGCCCGTTCAACCAATACGGCATCATCCGTGCCGTAAAATTTCTCAGAAAAAGCCTGACTGTACGCTTTTACAATCCATTCTCTCTGAAAGCCCTGGGGAGTCTGTATGCTTTTTAGCTGATTCCTGGGTAAGGTACAGGACAGCCGGCCGCTTTCATTCACCATCTTTATGGTATCCTTTACAGGAACAGCGGCTACGGCCGCACCTTCTTCCACTGTCTTTTCAATGACAGCATTAATAATCTCCTGCGTCACGAAAGGTCTGGCTGCGTCATGCACCAGCACACAACCGATATCCTCAGGAAGAAGCTTTAGTCCATTATATACAGAATCCTGCCGTTCGGCTCCCCCTTCGGCCACTCCTTGAAATTTTTCTATGCCTTTCAAGAGTTCTTGGGTCTTCTCTGCAAATTCTTTTGCCGTAACGACAAAAAAGCCGTCAACATACTGATTCCGGCTAAAAGCTAGAGCAGTCTTAACAAGCACAGGCTTCCCTTCTATTTCTAAAAATTGTTTTGGAATACCGCTGCCCATCCGTTTTCCAAATCCGGCAGCGGCTATTATTACAGCTATCTTTTGATTTTTATACATATATATCTTATCTCTTTGGTTTTGCAAAGATCATACGTCCCGCGGACGTTTGCAGTACGCTTGTTACAGTAACCGTTATATTCTGTCCGATATATCTTCTTCCGTCTTCAACAACAATCATCGTTCCGTCATCCAGATAAGCGACTGCCTGATTGCTTTCTTTTCCTTCCTTTACCATGAAAAGCTTCATATCTTCCCCGGGAAGCACTACCGGCTTCAACGTGTTGGCCAGTTCATTAATATTCAGGACCTTTACTCCCTTTATCCCCGCCACCTTGTTCAGATTAAAGTCATTTGTAACAACCTTGCCATTCATGATCTGTGCAAGCTTCAAAAGCTTGACATCCACTTCGGGAATTTCATCCAGAGATTTTTCTGAGGCGGTATTGTAAATATCAATACCATATTCCTCCTGAATCTTATTTAAAATATCCAGGCCTCTGCGACCTCTGTTTCTTTTCAGTCCATCTGATGAATCTGCAATATGCTGCAGCTCCAGCAATACAAACTCCGGAATCACAATATTTCCTTCAATGAATCCCGTTTTCATGATGTCAGCAATTCTTCCGTCAATGATTACGCTTGTATCCAGAATCTTCGGAGTGGCATCCGCCAGCTTACTTTTAGATTTGGAGGATTGTCCTCCTTTGCTCCTTGCCAGCCACGCCCCAGTTATATCCTTGAACCGCTTGGTCGCAATGATCACACCTAGATATCCCATGATGAGATACGTAACGATGCTTAAAATGGTACCGATATAAAAAAATTGGATGGTTGCATAAATCTGGCTCACTAAAAAAGCAATGACCAGACCGACGATCAATCCAAAAGTTCCTGATACAATTTCATTTGTAGAAACACCTTGCAGATCGGACTCAATTCCTTTTGCAACCTTGACGCTGTGCTTGCCGAGACTAGGGGCTGCTCTAAAAAATAAAATTCCAAAAATAATAGCAAAACATAGCGCAGTTACCGCTAACTGTGTTTCTGTGAATTTACTTTCCAAAGAAGTTCCTGATAAGCCATACATAAATTCACTTAATAAGAACACACCATATCCCACCATGGCACCAACGACAGTCAGAATGATCCGTATTAGTTTCTTCAACATCCTGTTTCACCCCCCTTCAAATCTGTTTTTCCCTCAAGAGAGCTTGAGGTTTTATAGCTCAAGATAGTATCGAATCCGGCGAAGATTAAATTGCCCTGTCAATAATATCGTTTGCTTCGTTTTGTCCGATATCCCTAACCAGAATAATTTCACTGAGCAAAATCTGCTTTGCATTGGTCAGCATCTTTTTCTCCCCTGTAGACAACTTTTTTTGTCTGTCCATGCGAACCAAGTTTCGGACGACTTCGGCGACTTCCATAACATCGCCTGTCTTTAATTTTTCCATATTTTCACGATACCTTCGGTTCCAGTTGCTTGGCATCTGGCTTGAATCATCTTTTAAGGCGGAAAGAACCCCCTTTAGCTCTTCCTCAGAAATAATTTCACGCACCCCAACGTCGTTGCTGTTCTCTACAGGAATCATTACTTTCATATCCCCGCAAGGCAACTTCAAGATGTAATATTTTCTTGTCTCGCCTAGAATTTTTTTCTCTTCTATTTTTTCTATGACTCCTGCGCCATGCATCGGATATACGACTTTATCTCCCACGGTATACATAAACAATCCCTCCAATATATACCTCTAGTATATATTATCGGCTCGGTCTATGTCAAGTATATGAATTTTTAATCTTATCACACCGTTTTTTTTTTGTCAATAATAAAATTGCTAATTCCTCTGCAAAAATTTACCTTACGCTTTATCCAATTCAAAGTAAAAGGTACTGCCTACTCCCTTTTCACTTTCTACGCCGTAACGGCCACCGTGCAAAAGGATAATTTCTTTGACGATGGACAGGCCGAGCCCTGTACTCTTTACCTCCCGGACGTGGTTGGTGCTGGCTTTATAATATCGCTCCCAGATCTGATCCAGCTCATCAGGAGCAATACCCATCCCATGATCGGAAACCTCACACCTTACCGCACCGCCTTCATCTAAGATCTTTACATGAACCTCTTTGTCTTCCCCGCAGTATTTGACGGCGTTGTTAAGCAAATTGGATATGACCCGCTTTATTTGATTTTCGTCCGCCTTGACAAGAACTTTCTCCTCCGGGCTCTCCAGAATGAATCGATACCCCTCCCGGCTTTCATAGATTCCCAGAGCGTTTACAATGCTTCGAGCCGCCTCAGAAAGATCAAATTCCCTTTTCTCCAAAGGAGTTACGTGCGTCTGCAGTCTGGAAAGATCCAGCATATCCGTAACCAGTAGGTTTAACCGATCTGCCTCTTCAATAATGACCTCCAAATGGGCATTTCTCTTTTCCGGATTATCTCCGGAAATATCCCGGATCATTTCCGCATAGGATTTGACCATGGTCAAAGGAGTTCTTAAATCGTGGGAAACATTGGCAATCAAATCCTTTCTAAGCGCATCCGTTTTCTTTAGTTCAACCGATGTCATATTTAGGGTATCTGCCAGCTGTATGATCTCGGTATAGTGACCGCCTGAAAAAGGAACGCCATACTCTCCCGCCGCCAGCCTTTCCGCAGATTTTGTGATGCTCCGTATTGGTTTTGAAATCCTGTTAGACAGATATAAGGATAGGCTGAAAGCAATTCCCAAGGAAATAATGGTCACATACATCAGTTGGTTCCTTAGGATTCCCACTGTGGAATCCACCGGGAACAAAGGAGAGAAAATATACAGAATAACTTTCTCATCCGGTGATTTTTTTAAAAAGCTTGCATAAGCTAAGGTTTTTTTATCTCCATGACCGGGATTTTTTTCCGGTATAATCACAGAAGCGCTCTCGCGGTTGTCCTGAAACAACATTTTTCGAACCGTGCTCATTTCGGGCAGATACATATAAATCGGCATCCTGCCCGACTCATTCCCCGGAGAAAACAAGATGGCGTCATCCGTTTCGATCTGGATATACATATCATTGGATACGGACAGGGATCTGATGGTGTCCACAAAGTCTTCCTTTCCATATTTCTCCGCAATGACGTTGGCCACTCTGTTGGTCTCCGTTATCTTCATTTCCTGATAATACGTATTTAAAAAGAAAATCTGCAAAAGCCATAAAAGAGATAGCAATAAAGCAGCAAACAGAACAAAATAAGCCCACAGCTTAAAGTTTATGCTATTCTTATCAAAATGTATTTTCGATAGCTTTATTTTCATTTCTACGCCTCAAATTTATATCCCACGCCTCGCAAAGTAACAATAAAATCTCTATATGGTCCCAGATTATTTCTTAAGTTTTTTATATGGGTATCGATGGTCCGATCATCACCGAAGAAATCATATCCCCAGATATCCGATAACAGCTTGTCTCTGGACAATGCCAGATTGCAATTTTTAGCCAAATAAAACAAAAGGTCATATTCCTTTGGGGTCAGTTCAATCTTTTCACCGTCTACAAGAACCGTCCTTGCAGGAATATTGATGGATAACCCTTTAAAATTAAGAACATCCTGTTCCTCCGGCTGTGCGGAAGCCTTCCTCGTCAGCACTGCATGGACTCTTGCCATCAGTTCCTTGGGACTGAATGGCTTAACTACATAATCGTCTACCCCCAATTCAAAGCCGAACAACTTGTCATACTCCTCCCCTCTGGCTGAAAGCATGATCACCGGTGTATCCTTAAACTTTCTAAGCTCCTTACAGGTGGAAAATCCATCCAGCTTCGGCATCATCACATCAAGAATAATTAAATCATATTCGTTTAATTTGCAAAGTCCTATTGCTTCCATTCCATCTGCAGCTTCATCCACCTCATAGTTGTTAAATTCAGCATATTCTCTTATGACTTCTCGGATTTTAACTTCGTCATCCACGACTAACAATTTACTCATCATGTACCTCTTTTATTATTTTTCATCTCCATCTGCTTTTATTATAAATATCTTAAAGGTTTAAAGTGATGGATTTGTGATAAAAATAAAGATATTCTATGTAATTTTATCACATATTCTAACAGAATTGTTCAAATTTTTTGTTGTTTATTTTTTGTCTGAATGTTAAAATAATTTTATTATTATTTGTTTTTTAAACTAATATTTTTAAGAAATGGGAGAAAAAAATGAAAACCGAATTAAAAGAGAAATATGGCCTCATTACTGCCATTGCAATGGTTGTAGGAATAGTCATAGGAAGCGGTGTCTTTTTTAAAGCAGAAAAGGTACTTAATGCCACTGGTGGCAACCTTCCTCTTGGTATTCTTGCCTGGGTGATCGGAGGCCTGATCATGATTGCCTGCGCATATACCTTTGCCGTTATGGCAACAAGATATCAATACGTAAATGGTATCGTGGATTATGCAGAGGCCACCATGGGCAGCACCTACGGATATTATGTAGGCTGGTTCATGGCACTCATTTATTACCCTACGCTTACCTCCGTGCTGGCCTGGGTATCTGCCAGATATACCTGCGTGTTGTTTGGCTTTGACATTGTGGGCGGTCCCTGTATGACCATGGCATGCTTTTTCCTGATTGCCAGCTATGCGCTGAATACCTTATCCCCTGTGCTTTCCGGTAAGTTTCAGGTGTCGACCACAGTTATCAAGTTAATTCCGTTATTTTTAATGGCCGTTATCGGAACCATCGTAGGGCTGAAAACCGGAATGACTGCACAGAATTTCACAAACGTGGTAACAGAGGTGAATCAGTCACATGCCCTGTTTACAGCAGTTGTTGCCACAGCCTTTGCCTATGAAGGCTGGATCGTTGCTACCAGCATTAATGCCGAATTAAAAGACTCTAAAAAGAACTTACCGATTGCTTTAGTCTGCGGAACCTTTATTATTATGGCCGTATACATTCTTTACTATGTAGGCCTTGCGGGAGCTGTTACCAATAAAGTCATGATGGCCGGAGGAGAAGCAGGAGCGAAGCTTGCATTTGAAACACTGTTTACGAATGTCGGCGGAACACTGATTTTTGTATTTGTCATTATTTCATGTCTGGGCACGTTGAACGGGCTAATGCTGGGCTGTTCCAGAGGGATTTATTCCATCGCCTCGAGAAATGAAGGACCTCATCCAGAGGTGTTCGGACAGGTGGATAAAGTGACCAACATGCCTACCAATTCTTCTGTTTTAGGCGTACTGTTATGTGCCGGCTGGCTGCTGTACTTTTATGGTGCAAACCTGGCAGACCCCAAATGGTTCGGATTTTTCTGCTTCGACTCATCGGAGCTTCCGATCGTATCTATTTACGCACTGTATGTTCCGATCTTCCTTATGATGATCAAAAAGGAAACCGATTTATCTGCATTTAAACGTTTCCTTATGCCGATACTGGCTATCATCGGATGCGTGTTTATGATCGTTGCTGCTTGTTTCTCCCACGGCATCGCCGTTGTTGCATACTTGATCGTATTTGCGATTATCATGCTTATCGGAGCCGTACTTAACAAAAAGAAATAGGCAGAATTGCTTTTAGTTTCATACAAAAGAGCGGGACAGGAACGCTATGGTTTCCTATCCCGCTCTTTTGTATATAAAGGATTAAAATTGGAGGTCGAAAAGACCAAAGCGGTAAACTCGCTTCTTTACGCCAGGCTGTACCGGATCTTATGCAAACTGGGAAATGGCTTCCCGGATGTTGGCAACTCCTACAAGCTTTACATTCTCAGGCGGCTCTTTCATTGCCGCTTCATTTTTTTTCGGCAGAATAATTTTTGAAAATCCCATTCTGCTGGCTTCTCTTACAATTTTCTCACAGTTCTGAACGGATCTTAAATCTCCCGTTAAGCCGATTTCTCCCAATGCCAAAGTCTTGCCGGAAGCGACCTGTCCCTTGAAGGAAGAATAGATAGCCAGTGCGACCGCCAGATCTGTAGAAGTTCCCTCGGGTCTTATACCCCCCACCACATTCACATAGACATCTTGATTGATCAAGGACAAGCCCGCTTTTCTTTCCAGAACAGCCAGCAGCATATTTAACCGGTTGGTATCGATGCCGATGGCCGTTCTTCTTGCAAATCCAATATTCGTGGGAGCGGTCAAGGCCTGAATCTCTAAAAGCAGAGGTCTCGTCCCTTCGTAAACTGCCGTAGCGACAGCTCCCTCTGCTCCATCCTCCATTCCTTCCAGAAAGGTCTTGGATAAGTTTTCAATTTCAACCAGTCCTTCCTCCATCATCTCAAAAGCACCGATCTCACTGGTTGTACCAAATCGGTTCTTAAAGCATCTCAGTATTCTTAATTCCTGATTTCTCTCTCCGGAGAAATTTAAAACACAGTCTACCAAATGCTCCACGATTTTCGGTCCGGCTAATTCTCCCGATTTCGTCACATGGGCTACGATAAAAATCGGAATATTTTTTACCTTTCCCATTTTCATCAATTCATTTCCGCAGGCACGAACCTGCGAAACACTCCCGGGAGCCGAATCCAGTTCTGGTGAGTACATGGTCTGTATGGAATCTATGATCATAAATTCCGGCTTTAATTCTTCTGTAACAGCCGCAATGTTTTCCATACTGGTTTCAGCCAGCAAAAATAAGTTGGTCATATCCCCTTTGCATACTCTGTCACCGCGCATTTTTATCTGCTCCTCAGATTCTTCTCCGGACACATATAAGACCCTTCCATACCGCTCGGCGATGTTAGAAGCTGCCTGTATGATAATCGTCGATTTTCCGATGCCGGGTTCGCCGGATATCAAGGTGAGGGAGCCTTTCACCAAGCCTCCTCCCAAGACCCGGTTCAGCTCCCGAATACCGGTATCCATTCTGGAAAAGCTTCCTGATTGAACGTCTGAAAGCTTTGTTGCTTTTACTCTTTGTCCGGTATGCCCGCCCGCTCCCGATATGCTTCGGCTTCGGCTGTCATTTTCATTGACCGGAAGAACCTTTTCTTCCACCATGGAGTTCCATGCTCCGCAAATACACTGTCCCATCCATTTTGCCGATTCATATCCGCATTCCTGACATACAAATACTGTTTTTGCCTTTTTCATTTTTTACCTCTTTATATTCTAAGCAGCTGCCATGCTGTTTTTACTTTTGTCATTCTATTGGTTTTATTCTTTCAGTATAATTTATATTGAATAAAATGCCAAGGGAAAAGTGGATTTCCCTGATCGGAAAGGATACTTTTCAACACAAAAAAGGAGCAAACCTTGTTGCTCCCTTTTTGACCTGTTTATTTATAAACGAGGAATGTAAATGAAAAAATTTTAAACCTACTACTCTATTATGCTTCCATTTCCGCTTTATGTTTTGCAATAATTTTTTCTGCCAAATGTGCCGGTACTTCTTCATACCGTTCAAATCTTTGTGTAAAGGATCCTCTTGCCTGTGTCATGGCTCGTAAGGATACGGAGTAATCAAAGACCTCTGCCTGCGGAGCTTCTGCCAGAAGCTTCTGTCCGCCGCCCTGAATCGGCTCCATTCCAAGGATTTTTCCTCTTCTCTTGTTCATATCGCCCATGACATCTCCCATATAGTCATCGGGAACCGTGATTTCCAGATGCATGACCGGCTCCAAAAGACAAGGCTTTGCTTCCACAATTCCCTTTTTAAAGGCTAAGGCAGCAGCTATTTTAAAGGAGATTTCGTTTGAATCCACATCGTGATACGATCCATCGTAAAGCACCGCTTTTACATTGACCACTTTACAGCCTGCAAGCGGTCCCTTCTGCAAGGACTCAATCAAGCCTTTCTCAACGGCGGGAACATAATTTTTAGGAATAGAACCGCCAAATAGTTGCTCAGAAAATTCAAATTCCTGATCGGAAGGAGAGAACCGGATGTGTACATCCCCATATTGTCCTGCTCCGCCGGATTGTTTTTTATGTTTGCCCTGAACGTCCGATTGTCCTTTAATGGTTTCTCTGTACGCAATTTTCTGAGGGACGGTCTTTACGGAAACCCCAAATCGGTCTTTCAGTTTCGCGATGATGATCCCCAGCTGAATTTCTCCCTGGCCCCCCAACAACGTCTGATGCGTTTCATTATTTCTGGTGACCATAAAAGACGGATCTTCCTCTCTCAGCTTGTTCAGCCCGGTTCCCATCTTCTCCTCATCTCCTTTGTCTACCGCTTCAATAGCGATAAAATAGGAAGGTTCCGGATAGTCCAAAGGTAGATACCTTATCACATCACTCTTATCACACAGCGTGTCTCCTGATAGAGTGTACTGGAGCTTTGCCACGGCAACGATATCTCCGGCCTCCGCATAATTCAGCTCCAACTGGTTCTTTCCTCTGAGGAAGAACAACTTCCCCAATTTTTCAACCTTGCCTGTTCTCTCGTTTAAAACCTCCGTACCGGAATTGATCTTGCCCGTGATAACCTTCATGATGGAAATCTTACCGACAAAAGGGTCAACAATGGTCTTAAACACAAAGGCCGACATGGGAGCATCCACCACAGATACTCTTTCTATATGTTCATTTTGATCATTAAATCCATAGTAAGGGCCGTGCTCCAAAGGAGTCGGTACATATGTAATGAGCAGGTCAAGCAGACCTTCGATCCCATGCCCCAGCGAGAAAGCCGAAGAGCAGACGGGAACGATAACTCCGTCAGCAATGCCGTGTCTCAAGCCCTTTCTGATCTCATCATCTGTAAATTCGTCTCCGTTAAAATACTTGTCCATTAATGCATCATCCGTCATGGCAATGGCTTCTTTCAGGCCTTCATCGATTTCTGCTGAAAGCGGCCAGCTGAAAGGAATCAGTGTATCGCCAAATTTTGCTTTTAATTCATCAAAGGTCTTATAAAAATCAAACTCATCTTTATCTCTTTTATTTATAACAATAAATCTTGGTTTCTTATATCGTTCACAAGCTTTCCAAGCCTGCTCGGTTCCTACCTGAATACCTGCACCTGCATCCACCAGGATCACAGCTGCTTCCGCAGCTCGCAGTGCCGCATTGACTTCACCAATAAAATCGAAATATCCTGGGGTATCAATAAAGTTTATCTTGCTATCTTTCCATTCAATCGGAACGACAGAAGTGTTAATTGAATAGCCTTTTTCAATTTCCATCTTGTCGTAGTCAGATACTGTATTTCCGTCTTCAACTCTGCCAAGTCGGTTAATTACGCCTGTTGCCAATAAAGCTGATTCCAAAAATGTAGTCTTACCACATCCGCCATGTCCAACAAGTGCAACGTTTCTAATAGTATCGCTCGTATAGCCCTTCATAAATAAGTCCTCCCAAAATTTATTTTTTTGCAATGTCTGCCGTGTTGTATACACGACCCATTACCCCCTCATTATAACATTGGAGCTTATATATGGCAAATAAAATCGTCAGAATATTTGATTTATCTGACGATTTTGCTCGATACTTCTGTTCAGTTGTTGTGTTCTAGACGTCGCGGGACAGCTCGCCCCGAATATCGCTTTCCATGAGAATCCGAATCTCCTTCGGCTCATACTGCCTGCTCAGCAGATAATATAATTTGGTGACCGCTGCCTCTACGGTCATATCGAAACCGCAGATAGCTCCGGCTTCCGCAAGGTGCTTGCTGGTTTCATACTGTCCGATTGTCGCCGATCCTCTGGGGCACTGGGTGCATACAATGATATAGGTTCCATTGGATTTTGCCTTTTGCAGCATTCGGATCATGGAATCATCGTTTTGCGGTATATTTCCTGCACCAAAGGCTTCTATTACAATACCTTTCAATTTATCCGTCATAATATTTTCAAAGATTTCAAACTGGATGCCCGGAAAAATCTTCAATACGGCAATTTGATTGTTCTCGAAGGGACAGAAGGTCAGTTCTTTGCTCTCCGCCCGAATTCGTTTCTGATGCAGTGTAATATTTACACCGGCCTCAGCTAAGGGACCGTAATTAGGTGAATCAAAAGCAATGAGCATATCGGAGCTGACTTTCGTAGACCGATTCCCTCTGATCAGCTTTCCGCCGAAATAAATACACACCTCCGGAATACTGTACTCCGCCGCAATAATCATAGAAGTGATCAAATTCTCTCTGGCATCGCTCCTAACTTTACAGAGTGGGATTTGTGAGCCCGTGAGAATAATAGGCTTTGACAAGCCCTGCAGCATGAAGGATAAAGCGGACGCCGTATACGCCATGGTATCTGTTCCGTGCATCACGACGAAGCCGTCGTAATCGCAGTACCGTTCCCGTATATCCTTTCCGATCTGATTCCAATTTTCAACCGTAATGTTAGAGGAGTCCAAAAGCGGCGCATATTCAATAAAATCATAGTCAGGCACTTCCGCTTCTTTAAACTCCTGCATGCTCCGCAAGGTTTTCTCCATATATCCGGGTACGGGAGCATAGCCGTAGGGTGTTTCTTTCATTCCGATCGTACCGCCTGTATAAATAATACAGATTCTATTTTTCAATTCATTTCTCCTTTAGAATTCAGCTGTTTTTGGCGTTCTAGGGAACGGCAGTACGTCTCGGATATTGCCCATGCCGGTCACATACATGATAATTCTTTCAAATCCCAAGCCATATCCCGCATGCTTCACTCCGCCGTATTTTCTGAGATCCATATACCACCAGTAATCTTCTTCCTTAAGACCAAGTTCCTTCATACGTGCCACAAGAACATCGTATCGTTCCTCTCTCTGGCTTCCGCCGATGATTTCCCCCACGCCCGGAACCAGAAGGTCACAGGCAGCAACGGTTTTATTATCATCGTTTAATCTCATATAGAAGGCTTTGATCTCTTTTGGATAGTCTGTTACAAATACAGGCTTTTTAAAGATTTCCTCCGTAATATACCGTTCATGCTCTGTCTGTAAGTCAATCCCCCATTCCACCGGATATTGAAACTCTTTTCCGGATTGAAGCAGTAGATCCACTGCTTCCGTATAAGAGATACGGGCAAAATCATTACTGATAATATTGGTCAATCTGTCGATCAGCCCTTTGTCCACAAAGCTATTGAAAAATTCCATCTCTTCCGGAGCATTTTCAAGAACATAATGAATAATATACTTAATCATAGCTTCTGCCAAATCCATGTTATCCGTCAAGTCTGCAAAGGCTACTTCCGGTTCGATCATCCAAAATTCGGAAGCGTGTCTGGCCGTATTGGAATTCTCCGCCCGGAATGTGGGTCCGAAGGTATATACGTTTCGGAATGCCAATGCAAAGGTCTCCGCTTCTAATTGTCCGCTCACGGTCAAACTGGTTTCCTTGCCAAAGAAATCCTGACTGTAATCAATCTTTCCATCCTCAGTCCTAGGGGGATTTTCCATATCCAAAGTCGTTATCCGGAACATTTCTCCGGCACCCTCACAGTCGCTTCCCGTCACGATAGGGGTATGAACATATACGAAATTCTGTTCCTGAAAAAACTGGTGAATGGCATAAGCCACTAAAGACCTCACTCGAAAAACCGCAGAAAAGGTATTGCTTCTGGGTCTCAAATGTGCAATTTCTCTTAAGAATTCAAGACTGTGTCTCTTCTTTTGAAGGGGATAATCCGCATCAGCCCCAGCTTCTATAACCACTTCTTTCGCTTTTATTTCAAAGGGCTGCTTTGCTTCCGGGGTCCGAACCAACGTTCCTCTGACCATTAAAGCTGCAGCAATCGGTGCTTTGGCAATCTTATCAAAATTCTCTATCCCATCCTGTTCATAAACAATTTGAACGGATTTAAAAAATGAGCCGTCGTTCAGCTCGATAAATCCAAATTTATTGGAGCTTCTGTTCGTTCTTACCCATCCTCTTATAAGCACTTCTTTGTCGGCATAAGCGTCTGTGTTTCTGTAAAGCTCTCTGATCTGTATATCTTTTTCCATTTCTCTAAACTCCTCGTTCTTTTTCTGTGCCTTAAAAGGCTGTATAGATTTATTGTATATGAAAAAGAGTCCTTGTGCAAGGGCTATCTAATCATTATGTCCTGTATTCCCGGCATAAATCCCGGGAATATAAAATTACGTAAAATATATAGTTGCTATGGCAGGCAAAAGGTCAATCAAATTATGCCGGCCTCAATTTCAGTAAAAAAATTGAACTGTGCCGACAGTTTATATATAATATAATTGCAGCTGATATAGGAGGATATGGAATATGAAGAAAATTGAGACCACCGCCATTGTGGGAATGGGTGCCCTGGGGCTTTTATACGGTACTTATATCATGGACAAAAAAGGTTCTCAGAGTGTCTGTTATGCAATGGATACGGAACGGGTGAAGAAATATAAAGATCAGATATTTTATAAAAACAAAAAACCATATAAATTACATATTTATGACTTTAAGGACATGAAACCGGTGGATTTGCTGATTGTGGCCGTGAAATATACCGGTCTGGAATCAGCGATAGAGGGGATGGCCGGCTGTGTCGGTGAAAATACAGTTATTCTGTCCGTGCTCAATGGCATTTCCAGCGAAGATATGCTTGCAAAGAGATATGGACGAGAGCATTTAATTGACACGGTGGCTCAAGGTATGGATGCTGTAAAATTTGGAAACGAACTGACCTTTACCCAAATGGGCGAGCTGCGCATTGGGGTGAAAGAAGCTTGCGAGCGGAAAAATTTAGAGGCAGTCCAAGCTTATTTTAATGAAATCGGCATGCCCTATCAGACGGATGAGGACATCATTCAACGGATGTGGGGAAAATTTATGCTGAATGTGGGCGTCAATCAATCCTGTATGGTGTATCAGACCAATTATGGCGGCTGTATGGCCGCAGGAGAAGCAAACCGAACCATGATAGCCGCCATGCGAGAAGTCATTGCCATTGGTCTGGCAGAGGGCGTTCAGATCGGGGAGAAGGATTTAAATGAATATGTAGCACTTATTGGAACCCTGTCGAAGGAAGGGATGCCCTCCATGCGTCAGGATGGGGTGGCAAAACGTCCCTCTGAGTTAGAGATCTTTGCCGGAACAGTGCTAAAACTGGCAAAAAAGCACGGTATCCTCGTCCCGGCCAATCAGTATTTATATGACAAGGTCAAAGCAATAGAGGCGGAATATAGCAGCACCCCCATTGAAAATTAAGGATAGTATGGCTCTCCTGCTTTTTCATTGCTATACGTTTTTATTTTTTGACTCCGTTCTATACATCCGCATCCAGACCAAAGTACATCAGTTCCCATATAGAAGGGGCTGAAACGCTTTCGTTCACTTTACCGTTTTCTATTTTTTCAACTGTAACGGTTCCCCCAAGCCGGTTATAAGTCGGAGCAAGCCCTGCCATTTTCATTCCCAGTCTTTTGAATCTGGATGCCGGCTTTCCATCAATTCCTGCTGTAAGATCCTTCTTTTCCAAATGTTCTTCCATTTTATAAGTTACAATGTAATGCTGCTCGCCGTCATCGTAATCATAAATCAGTGACTTATAGTAATGTTTTCCTGTCACCTCATCAAAAGCTGCATCTTCCTCTCTATACGAAAGATATTTATTCTCATCTCCAAGAATCCTGCCGCCCTTTGCGATCATAAAGATTGGAAAATGTTCATATCCATACTTTTTCTGAGCAGTAATATAACTGCTGATCACCTGATATTCCCCGACCTTTGCTCTTCCCCAATACCAGTGATGCATTAATTTGAACATTGCGGTGTTTCCCCAGTTATGGTCATGATAACCGGTACCGGATAACTTCTCTGTTTTTC
The DNA here is from genome assembly GCF_004103735.1 of Aminipila luticellarii. NCBI lineage: Bacteria > Bacillati > Bacillota > Clostridia > Peptostreptococcales > Anaerovoracaceae > Aminipila > Aminipila luticellarii. The sequence goes on from NZ_CP035281.1 coordinate 2,185,637, forward strand.
CATCCATAGTAATTTCTGCATAGACATCTCCTTCCGGGACACATGGAATCCATGCAAAATAGTCATTATCTCCATATGCGATATATCCGGTTCCATGTCTCCACGCCGGGACATTCCCGGTCAGAGTAACATTGATATTGACCTTTTCGGATTTATAGAAGATATGATACGTGTGTAAATCTCCCTCAAATACACTATCCCCTATTACCGCATGACAATGCTCTTTTGAAAAACTGCATTTCTTCGGGTCTACCTTAAACTCTTCTTCAATCTCCAGTCCGTCTGGCCGCGTTAAGTGAAGGGATACGTATGGTTCAAATCCATCTTTTACAGATACATAAGAATCTGTAAAAAATGTAATAACCAGAGAAGAGGAATCTTCTAATTTAGTATCAAAATACCACCATTCAAATTCACCTTTTTTCCCTTCTGTGCGGAGTCCATCCTCCCACTGTTCAACAGAATCTTTCTGTATCCCATATTTTTTATAATCTGCTGATGTTTCTGCAAAATATGCCGGTATTATCTTACTCATAATGATGACCCCTCTATCTATAATGTTACCGCAATATCGTTGGCTCTCCAAACAGCACTCTTTAAGGTTCCAATATCCGAAGCTGTAAAAAGAACCTCATATTTTTTCTCCATCAGAATTCTCCTTCCATAATCAAACACCTGTTGATTCTCTCGAGAATTATTGTATAATCATAACAGAAGCAAAACAATATGCAATATTCTAATTTCTGTAGTATAACCAACACCGAAAAGGAATATGTGGGGAAGGGGTAATTATGGCAGATCGCCGAATAGAAAAAACACTCAGTAATATTGATAAATGTTTTTACGAATTGCTAAAAGAAAAGGATCTGCATCATATCACAGTAAAAGATATCTGCGACAAAGCAAATATTAACCGGTCTACGTTCTATACCCATTATCAAGACTATTATGACTACTTAGAATACCTTGAAATGGATATGGCAAAGCGTTTTTTGGAAGCTATGTCAAAGTACCGCTATGACATGGATTTTGAAGAAGTAACTGATGCATTGTTCCATTGTATAAAAGAAAACAAAGATTTATTCTATTTTATGTTTCATGACAAAAGTACCAGAAAAGGAATCCAGTTTATTCTGGATTCCTTAAAAAGCATCGTCATCCCCATATGGCGGAAGGAAAGTAACATTTCTTCTGAACAGGCCGATCTGTTATTTATTTATGTAACAGCAGGGGCATCTGAATTACTGAGAACCTGGTATAACAGTGATTTTAGTATTGATGAAAATATTATGAAACCTTTGTTTCAGAATGTAATTAAATATGGGCTGTATGATTTTGTTTATACAAAATAAATTAATCTTTTTATAATTCTGAAATACGCTCTTATTCAGAAGCCGTTAATTAAAGAATACGATTACTAAAGGTTAGTCCAATTCTTACCCAAAAAATATCCTTCAGTATAGTTATGGCCTAAGTTCAAACCGCCGATCGTTAAAGGATAATCATTAGCTCCATAAAAGTTGCCAGCGACATTACCGGCTGCATAAAGTCCTGGAATTGGTTTCCCCTCCGGTGTTAAGCACTGCAGTTTTCCATTGACTTCAACACCTGAATCAGCATGAGTAAACCTAATGTGTTTATGGATTCCATAATATGGCGGTGTATCTATCGCTTTCATATATTTCGCTGGAACGCCAAAGGCAGTATCTTCCCCAGCTCCAGCCATTGCATTATACTGCTTAACGGTATCTATAAAGGCTGTCTTGTCATCAATTTTTAATTTATCTGCTAATTCTTCCAACGTATCGGCCTTGAAGGTTGCAATTAATTGCGGCATCACGCCTTTGTGTTCTATATCTTCTTCCGGCATGAAGTTCTTCAAGTCTTCCGGATTCGTTAATGTGCCGGAAAAATCCTTCATTTTTTCCATATAAGCAGAATCAAATATTTGATAATAGTTTCCGCTATCTTCTTTGGACAGCAGATAATTGCACATTACTGACATCCCTAAGGTTTCATTGCAGAAACGATTCCCGTCCTTCTTGACACGTAAGAATGGCATATCCCACATTGGGCCTGAATCCATGTCGTGACACATTTTTGTGTGAGCTATATTTTCAATTTTACCGCCTGCCCAAACAATCATCTTATGACCATCGCCCGTTCTGCCGGTTCGCTTATTCTCCAGATTTATGGCATCAGGCAAGTAATAGTTCTTCATTGCTTCATCATTTTGATAATCGCCAGTTGCGATGATCACGGCTTTTTTTGCGTTGAATTGAATATATTTTCCATCCTGTTCGCCAATCACACCAATGATCCTATCGCCGTCTTTAACAAGCTGCCTGGCTGGGGTATCATAGAAAAATTTGACTCCCTTTTTAACGGCCAATTCGGCGAGATCTCTCATTCCCGCACCTGTATCATAGGGTTTAGGTCCGAAAAAGGACGATACAAAATCAATTTTATAGTTATTTTCCTTAATTAATTCCGCCTGTGCACCGTTGCCCAAGTCAAAAATCTGTGCACCGGCCTCCTGTCCTTTCTCGAGCAGCCAACTGATCGCTTCCCCGGAGTTTTGAATCCAGAGTTCAATCAATTCTCTCTTTGGACGGTTATCAGAATCCTTTTCCAAGTGAGTTGCTAAATGAGCTAAGTCGGCGGAGTCACTTTTGCCTAAATTAATTCCCGCACCAATATTGCCATTTGCAGCTGCCGTAGCTTCTTTCTGAACAACGGCAACTTTGGCCCCTGATTCAGCCGCTGCTAATGCTGCAGGTATACCGGAGGAACCCGCACCAACAACCACGAGATCAAATTCTTTTATCCCCGCAACATCGCTAATTGGTGCCGGCTTTTCCAAAAATGAAGGGACATGTTCCGTATAAGTACCTGTTGAAATATTCATTTTGTCTGTCATGTTAATAAACCTCCTTAAGTTGATAGGGAAAATTCAATAATAAAACGCTATGTTTTTTAAGTTCGTAAATACTTTGTCGGCCGAAATATCGTGTCAAAACACCATTGTTTTCGGGGTAACGCCTTTAGGGTATTCCTGTTCACCGTCAAGCTTTTCCGTATATACCTGATACCACATCTTTGCAATCATGTCGGGGTCATTTACAGAACTTGTTCCCGCTTTTATCATCAGTCCTAATGAACGGTGCGCCACCAGAATCCCCTTGGGAGATAATTCTGTATGCAAGTTAGCGATATAGCTACGCAATCCTGCCATGGCGATACCAATGTTGCCCAGCATAGGCATTGGATACAGGGCAGACAATCCTGTGGTAAAAAGCAATGCTCCTTCGCTGCGTTCCAGCATATCCGGAAGCAGGCTGTTGACTACATTAATCGCACTTATTACAAACCCTTCAAAGGGAGCTGTGGCATTTTCTACCGTCGTGTCCACCGCCGTGGCAGGAAGGGATGTTGTCGGTACCGGGCTGAGTTCCATAACGTCTATTGCTCCATATTTTGCTTTAATATCAGCCATGGCCTTCTCAACCGCTTCTTTTTTCGTTAGGTCCGCAAGATAATAAGAAGCCTCGATTCCTTGAGTATTCAATTCATTCACCATGGACTGAAGCTTTTCTTCATTTCGCGCTATTAGTGCAATTTGAAAATCTCCTTTCCCGAAAACCTTCGCTAGAGATAACCCCAGCCCTTTTCCGGCGCCTGCAATTACCATTGTTTTCATTATAACACCATCCTTTCAAACGTTTATTGGATTATTGACAATTTTATTATATCGCGGTAATATAAAATGTAAACCACGCAAAATATTTTAACTAAGTTACTTTTAGTACACTTACTGTATAAACATTCGATTGTGAGGTGCAGCATGAGAAACGCGGATCATCCTTGTGCAAGATTCATAAGGCAGATTATAGATATTTTTGGCGGCAAATGGTCCTTTGCCATCATATGTGAATTACACACAGGACCCAAACGGTTTAATGAAATACGCAATGATTTAGGAATCAGCACAAAATCGCTGTCCGATGTCTTAAAGAACCTTGAAGCAAACGGTATTGTAACGCGGACGGTTCATTCGGCTGCGCCAATAACTGTGGAGTATGCCTTAACAGAAAAGGGCAGTGACTTCGAAGAGGTTTTCATTAAAATGAGTGAATGGGGAATGAAGTGGCTTCATCAGAGCTCTTCTGAGGAAATGCGTTGAGGACAGCATCCCCTTGGTGAACAAATCTTTCATCCTCTGATTTTTAACAATTATTCGATTATGCGATTTTTTATCTCTGACAGTTCTATGGCATTTGATGTAAGATATTCCTGAAACATATTATAAGTGTTCGGATTAAAGCAGGAATAAATGACTTTCATTCCATAGTCTTTATTTTCAGCGAGCCAATTTATCACACTACCAATGGCAATAGGAATTGCTTTTTCTAATGGGTATCCGTATACCCCTGTTGAAATTGCCGGAAATGCAATACTATGAACGCCATATTTCTTTGCGAGTTCAAGAGAATTTCTGTAACAGCTTTCCAGATCAACTTCATCTTGCTCTTTCCCTGAATAAATCGGTCCAACTGTATGAATAATGTAATCTGCTTTTAGGTTATATCCTTTTGTAATCTTTGCTTCTCCAGTTTCACAGCCATATAACGTGCGGCATTCCTCAAGCAATTCTTTACCGGCTGCTCTATGAATTGCTCCATCGACTCCGCCTCCGCCCAGCAAACTTTTATTAGCTGCATTTACAATGCATTCACAATTTAACTTCGTTATGTCACCAATATCAAAACATATATGGTTCTCTGGCTTTGGCTCTTTATTTTCATCTATCATCACTTTTATCAGCTCCTTATTCCATAAGAAAAACTTATTCCAACTACGATAATCATAACTCAATAACAGATTTTTTTCAACTTTATGACCATAATCTCATAGCACCTGCAAAGCCCTCCGACACCTCCTGAAGGTATTCGGGGATTTTAAGATGCTGTGGGCAAATTTCCTCGCATTTGCGGCACTTGATGCAATCATCCGGCTTGCCCCGGGTGCCCTGTAGCTGCAAGTAATAACCGGTTTGAATGGCCATATCCTTGTCAGTCGCCAGTTCAAATGTATTATATAGGGTAAAATATTCAGGAATAGCGATATTTTTTGGGCAATGGGTTTCACAGTAGCGGCAAGCGGTACAAGGGATTTTAATGCCTTCTCTGATTTTATCTATGGCCTGATTCAAGACAGCTTGTTCTTCACCCGATAACGGCTTGAAATCCTCCATATAGCTCACGTTGTCATTCAGCTGCTCCAAGTTCGACATTCCGGATAACACCATGAAAACATTCTCTTGGCTTGCAGCAAATCGCACCGCCCACGAAGCCGGGGATAACGTAGGGTTATACTCCCTCAAAATGTGCTCGGCATCCTTGGGAACATTTGCCAGTGCTCCGCCCTTTACAGGCTCCATAACAACAATCGCTTTACCATGTTTTTTGGCTACTGCATGGCATTTTTCCGACTGGATGGCAATATCGTCCCAGTCCAAATAGTTGATCTGCAGCTGCACAAAATCTACATAAGGATTTTCAGTCAGTATCTCGTCCAGCAGATCGGGCGTGTCATGGAAAGAAAAGCCTGTTTTTTTAGCTTTCCCCGATTCTTTTATCCTGCGCAGAAAATTAAAACTATCCAGTTTCCTTGCAGTCTTGTAGGTTTTGACGTCCACGCTGTGTAAAAGGTAATAATCAAAATGGGAAACACCGCAGCGTGTAAGCTGCTCCTGGAATATCTGCTCCTGTTGCTCCTTACTTTGTAAGATTGCAAGTGGCATCTTTGTTGCTACATCAAACTGTTCTCGCGGATAACGCTTTGCAACGGTTTCACCGAATGCCTTTTCACAGGCTCCGAAGTGATAGAAATACGCTAAATCAAAATAACGAAAACCCTTAGCCATAAACACATCAACCATTTTATTTAATTGATCCATATCAATGCTCGCCTGATTAGCAGGGTCTGTCACCGGCAGACGCATAAAACCAAAGCCTAACTTTTTATTATTCATTATACTTTCCCTCCAATCATACGTTCATATAGGGCTCTGCAATTTTCATGCAATAATCCCACAAGATTTTTTCGTTTGCTTCGGTGTAATATCTTTCTGCTGCCTTCTCGAAGCCCTTTGGGCCGATGTAGAAATCGTTCTTATTCTTCATTTCATCGGAAGTTGCAGCAAAAATAGTAGGTGCAGCACCTTTTTCTACTGAGGTCATCATTGGACGCCATAAGAAAAATAAAATTTTCATTGGAAGAGGTCTGTTTCCCGTATTACCAAGATTGGTTCTGGCAGAGCCTGGATGCACACAGTTAAAGGTGATCCCTTGGATTCCAATCTCCTCGCAGTATTTCACAAAGTGCCGCATGATCCAAATATCATAGAGCTTAGATACCCCATAGACTTTGCCATAAGAATAATGCTCTTTCAATTCAATATCATCCATAAAAGGAGCACCGCCTTGGTCATGTGAAGCAGAAGAAACCGTTATCACACGACCTTCACCACTTTTACTGAGGGGCTCCAGCAGCAGATAGGTCAGCAGGAATGGGGCAAAAGCATTGACCATGATGGTCTTTTCATGACCTTCGGCAGTCGCTTCCCACGTGCTGCCATACTGATTACCGGCATTGTTGATAAGCACATCCAGATGGCCGTATTTCTCCTTGAACTCATCCGCCATACGCTTGATATCAGCAAAGGACTCTAAATTGGCAAGAAGCAGATCAATTTTATCACTGCCTGTTTCTTCTTTCAGTTCTTGTACGGCTGCTTCAGTTTTTCCTTTGTTTCGTCCGTGAACTATAATGGTGTGACCTTGCTTTGCCAGCTCCTTAGCGGCTTCCTTACCAATACCGCTTGTTGCTCCGGTGATTAACATGATTTTATCTTCCATATCGTTCCTCCCAATCCTTATTTATGATTCCATCAACTTGTACGATTTAACATCTTTATAACAAATCACTTCAAAATAAGTATAATCCTAAAGTCCACTTTAGAGTCAATAGTTTTTGTAAAAAAGCTTGACCATAAGGTGAGCTTTAGGTATATAATATGAGCGGTGGAAAAGGAGGCGCAAATATGAGCTATACGATAAAGCAGGTTTCTGAAATGATAGGACTGTCCATCCCCACTTTGCGCTACTACGACAAAGAGGGCCTACTGCCCAACTTGCAGCGCAGGGAGTCAGGCTATCGAGTTTTTACCGACGATGATCTCGAGACAATTCGAGTAATTGAGTGCTTCAAGCAGTCAGGCTTACAGATTAAGGAAATGAAACACTTTATGCAGCTTGTGCAGCAGGGAGATTCCACCTTGCAGGAGTGTCACGATATCTATCAAAACCAAGTAAAACGCCTTGAAGAAAAGATTGCTGTCTTGCAGGAGGCGTTGGACGTGTCAAAAATAAAACTAAGCTATTATGAAGAAGCCCTTGCTGCCGGAACAGAAACCGAAATTTTGAAGCAGTACCGTGAAAAATGGTCGGGCAAAGCTTCGTGCGTTGGTGATAAGTAGTTATTGATGGCGGATGCAGCAAAAGATGGGTGACACGTTAAACCATTTTAGAGGAACACAAAACAGGGCTGGCCGACGCTGAGTAAAATTTTGTGTAAATACGAATAAATAAACTTCCTTACTGTCAAGAATGGACATATACACATTCAAGATAGAAAGGAAGCTTTTTTAATGGGAATGATACCAAGAGAGACAATTCAAGAACTGATTAAGGAGCAGAATTTCACCAACACTACTGATGTTATGACTGCAATTAAGGATATGTTCAAGGATGTGCTCCAAGAGATTATGGAAGCTGAGTTGGATACCGAATTAGGATATGACAAACGAGCTAGAAGACCTAGTTCAGGCTCGGATGATTTGTCGAAAAACTATAGAAACGGTCATTCAAAGAAGACAATCAAAACACAGCTTGGAAAAGTTCAGGTGAGTATTCCAAGAGATAGAAATGGCGAATATGAACCGCAAATAATTGGAAAATATAGTAGAAATGCTGATGGCATGGATGAAAAGATAATATCACTTTATGCTACTGGAATGAGCACAAGGGATATTTCAGAACAAGTGAAAACTCTTTATGATATTGAAATTTCACCCGAGCTTGTCAGTAAGATTACAGAAAAGATCATGCCCCAAGTTGCCGAGTGGCAGAATAGAGGATTAGAGCCCGTTTATCCATTTGTATTTATGGATGCAATCCACTACAAAATCAGAGAAAATCATCAGATTGTCACAAAGGCTGCATATGTAGTTTTAGGCATCAATATGGAGGGATACAAAGAAATCTTAGGCATTTGGATTGGTGAAAATGAGAGCAGTAAATTTTGGCTTGGAGTCCTCAATGACTTGAAAAGTCGAGGTGTAAAGGATATATATTTATTCTGTGTAGATGGTTTAAACGGGTTTAGAGAAGCTATAGGGGCTGTGTATCCAAAAGCCGGAATACAAAGATGTATAATTCATCAAATACGTTCTTCTTCCAGGTTTGTATCATATAAGGATATTAAGCTATTTATGGCTGATTTAAAACTCGTTTATACGGCTGTTACTGAAGAAAGCGCACTAGACAATCTTATGGAATTTAAGAATAAATGGGCTTCAAAATATCCCGCAGCAATTAGGAGCTGGGAAGACAACTGGGATATACTTTCCACTTTTTATGCATACCCCGCGGCCATCCGTAAGATAATATATACTACCAATATTATCGAGGGCTTGAATCGCCAGTACAGAAAAGTTACAAAAACTAAATCTGTATTTCCAAATGATGATGCTCTTCGAAAGATGCTATATCTGGCATCTGCAAATATTGTAAAAAAGTGGAGCCTAAGATACAGAGACTGGGATGTAGTTTTGAACCATCTTGCAATTCTGTTTGAGGACAGAGTCATAAGCTAATTCAATAAACTTGCCCTTATAAAATAGTATTGCCCGAGGATGCCGGAAGCATTCATGCAATACATGCATACTACCGCCACCGTCAGGCAAAAATATCCACTATGAGGCAAGGTGGATTGTGTTTCAATCGTCTGAAACCTTAATTTAAAATCCATATTTCTTACAGTAAGGAAATTCTAATTACACAAAATTATTTACAGCCCCAATTATTCTGTAATAAATTTTAATTTGTACTACTTAAAACAACTTTTTAAATCGAATTTTATTCGTCTGCTGATGTTTTATTCCTTTTTATTTTAACTTAGGCAAAATCAATCCTCATGTCAAGCAACCTTTTTTAATTTCTTCTGCAGGTACAGTACCATCCAAAGCTATGGTAATCCATGCAATTTTGATTATGTTATAATCTGGGAATAATCTATTTTCTGATAATAATGATTCTATTAAAATAGGGGCACACCATCCAGTACTGTACTCCCTCATGTTTTAAACAAAGTGACCAACTTTGAATCGCCACCTTAGAACACTATTAAATCTCTGTAATTGGAATATTTTTAGCATGTGCCTCAATCTCCCACTCAAGAAATATTGGAGTACCTAATGGGATATCCTTATTGGATGTTAATACACAATCTACCACCGGCCTAATTCTTTGTGAAATCAATCTACTAATTTTTAAGATGAATTCATTATCATTTTCTATGATACATATTTCAAAATCATTTATCTCATTTCCATGCTGTTTCCAGCTATCTATGCATTTGGAAACTAAAAAAGGATTTGATATCAGTGGAAATATGTCGTTGTTTAATATCAACGGTTCCCCATCAACAGAGAAGTACATTAACGGAGCATAAAATGTGAAACTATCGTTATATATTGATGCAATAATTCGATTATATGGCTCGATTCTCGAATCTATAATCTTCAGAAACTTTTCTGAATTAAAATTTATTATGCATTGTTTATCCGAACAAAATGACATTGACTCTGACGAATATCCTAAGCTTTCTCCTGCTTTATTCGCCTTATCCATTTGATCCTTTAAAATATTTAGCCACTTCTCGGCGTTTTTATTACCAAATCTTTCAATTTTACCTCTTTTGGTAATATAATGCTTATCTCCATTGTCTAAGACATTACAAATGCAATAGTTTCCATCTTCAAAGATATCAAAGTCATTTACAACCATTACCTTACCAGAAGTATTAATAGATTTCATTGATTCCCATACTGTTTTTCCATTCTTAGAAAGTTCAATCCATTTATTTATATCGAACTTATTTAATCCAAGCATTTCATCACTTATTTTTAGGATACTTTCGCCAATAATTCTATCAATTGGTCTCGGACAATCTTTATGAACAAGCCCAGCAATACATGAGGCTTCAGAATTGTCTATCTCAATTAAATATGCATTTTTATCTGTTATGGCTTTACCACAATTAATACATTTATTGTTCTTACTATTCTCTTCAAAACTCTTAAGAATAAGTGATTTATGCATAGTTTCTGCAGCTGTGTTCTTCATTTCACCTTTATTCGCCGGAATCACTACTATCTCTGGCGTTTCATCAAGGTTAAATGTACTTAAAAACTCCTCACATCTACTCTGAGTTGAACTTCTAAACAGTACTTCCAATTCCATACCATTCTGCAAATAAAGCATATTAGGGCTAACATACTTATAATCTCTTTTTTCACTTTTCTCAAAACGATATAGTTCAACAACTAAGATGGTATTTGGCGTCATATTAAAATCTTTTTGAGTTTTATCATTGGGCCTACATACTACATTATCAAATCTTACATCACCTTCATTTAATTCTCGTTTCCATTCACTTATTGCATCTAAAGAACTTATTTTCTCTTCTGATTCTGGCTTTGCTTTATAATCATCAAAAAATTCTTTTAGGCTCTCAACAGACACACTTCTTCTCTTAGCTCCATAGTCTACCGCTCTGGCAATCAAGCCTTCCCAAAAAATAATTGGAGCTATTTGAAGTTTTCCATGAAGCATTAGAAAAATAGTTTTTTCAAAAGCCTCTCCTTTTTCTAAATCCAAAGTCTCTACGTAAGTTTTCATGCAAAGCGATAACAACCCTTGCTCAGAAATATCATCGCCAGTCTGATCTTTATATATTTCTTTTAGATTAGAGCAGAACTTATCAAATGCACCTTTTTCATCTGTATTTAGTGACGAAATAAAATCAAAATTTCGGCTAAGTCGAACTCCATCTAACACCCTACGTAGTTTATGAACGACTGCACCAGATGCTTCTGAACGAGTCATCAGTATATATGCCAAATCAGATGTCCTGTTTTTTATACTTTGTGACACAAACTGTTTGCAGACCTTGTAAAATTCTGATCTTGAATCATCGCTAAGCGTTATATTTCTCTTCATTTGGAAAAAAATTTTTTTTCCAGATTCTAAAATTAAAACTAAATCATCTATACATTCGCATGCTTCAAAATCAATTTTTACGATTTTCTCATCTGCGTTATTAATCCCTAGTATTTTTGAGGTGTCGATTTCAAACTCCATTAGTATCATCATAAATGCTGATACTCTTTGTTGGAAATCAATTCCTGCATTAGTAGCCTGTAATCCCATACTTTCCTCCTCAAAACATTGTTTTTTCGTTATTTACACTCTGGTTTCTTTTTAATCATTGCTTGTACTTCATTTACATTTTCTTGATGTATTACAGTATTTTTTTATATGGAAGATTATCAATAAATTTCCGTTTAAGATATAATTATTGTAGCATTGCTGGCTATTAAAAACCATCGAAACTTTGTCACTTCACAGTCTGATATTTACTCCATTAACTTTGGATTTGTTTCATAATTTCCTGTTTTTGTATTGTAAATTATTAAATGTATAATCATAAATGATCATACATTTTGTGAATTTCTTAATATACTTTGTCTACAGTCTGGGCACCTAAGATTTCTTAGGTGCTTTCGCTATCTACTGTTTTATTGTTTTTATTATCATTTCATCAATTTGTTTCCTTAGCTGAAATATTTTTTCTTTTATGTTATCCTGTTTTCTTATTTCAGCCTGTATATCGCATACTATTTTTTCTTGCGTTTTAATATCAGGAATAGGAACCATAAAGTCTGATAGTTCTCTTGGAGACACTTTTACCATCGTTTGATTCTTCCCTTTGGAGGCGTACTTAAAATAGAGCCTTCCAATAAAAGAATTTATTGCATATGCCATATACGGGGTATTTATGTTTGAATCAAACGTAATTTTAATCATCAAGTCTGGGTAAATAGTTGTTGGCACTTCGTCGTCAATAAAGGCAATAGATGCCAATGAGACCAAGTCAGTTGTGTTTCCCCTACTTACAAAGAAATTCCCATTTGATATTACATACTTTTCAAAATCTTTTTTATACTCAGAACTGTATTTTGGATTATCAAAGGAAAGAGCTCCCGTCTTGTTAATGGCATCCAATCCTAACACTTGATAGTCACCACTATCCTCCGAGCAATCTGGTGACCACCCATTTTGTGTATCCAATATATGTAATCCCAATGGCTGGCAGCAACCTACTTCTCTCGTCAACTCGTTTTGGATTTCAACAGCTTTATTCCACCTATAACTTAATCGGCAATTAATATTTTTATCTGAATATGAGTTGAACGATATAGTTTGCTTTTTTGAACAATCTATTTCGTACAATTTCATCGTATTAATCTCAAATTCACGTTTAAAAACTGAATCAATTATCTCTTGTGCAGTAAGAATAGAATCATTTAGGCTATCGATCTCCCTTTCTTTATTTGCAATTAAATCAGATATTCGTTCTTGATTATCAAAAATAGTGTCTATGATTTTTTTGCTGAAACGCATATCTTTCAAATCATCTTTACTTAGTGTTGCATATCCCGTATATCCTTTTCTAATTCGGGCAATAGAAACCATATCATGATAAAACAGGGATTTTAAACAATAATATAAAATTTGCGGACATTTTCTTGCTTTCAGCCGTAAAAAAGCCGTTGAGAAATAAATATCTTTATCCTTATCTCGTATGCGTATGAATTTCCCCACAATTGCGGGGTCTTGTGGCAAAAGGAATGATATAAGTATATCATTTTCGTCAACACACATAATATCGCCCTTTTCAATTTTTTTGTAATAGCTATCCTCTAATAAATTTCTACTATCAAAAAGACTCATAATTGTCGGTATCATCAACAAAAGCTAAGGATTGAAAATCATATGTATCTCCATTGACCTTTTCGTCCTCGTCCTGAATTTTAGCTAAGATCAGGTTTGTGAGAGATGAGAAAACATCGTTATCATCTGTCCCCCCACCGCCCCATAAGACATTGTGTAATTCCGTCTGTAAACTATTTAACAATTGATGTGTAAAATTGGTTTTAAGATCATGGGCACTACCTTTTTTATATGGGATTTTCTGTGCCTTCCCATACTTTACAGGAATTGCATTGCTATATTCTTTAACAGTTTCCCAATCCTTAAAAGTTGGATATTTTTCATAATCAATTATTATGCATTCATCGTTAATGTCACTTCCTGCGACATTAATTGTATATAACATAAGATACTTTACTTTCCTTCGTTCAGCCTGCTCCATTGCGGCAACCTTAAATAATTGACGTTCTATTATCTGTTCTCTATCTTCATCTGCATAGGCCTGCGGTGATTTTAATTCAATAAAAAGAAAAGCATCTCCATTTATATCTCTTACAATAAGATCAATAATACTCGTGTTTGTATGGGGTCTTCCTGCCTCGTACACATGTTCAATTTCAATTTTTGAAAGTTCATATCCATACTCGTTGCAAAGTTTTGTCAATAAACAAGCTCTTGTGATTTCTTCATCGCCTTTAATTTCATTAATTTTCTTTCCTATAATTAATCCTGAATAACTAATATTCTTTGTCGAAAAATCAAAGTTCTCTACCGCTTGAACGGTCTGCGAATTAATGAATTTTTTAATAGCGTCTTTTTGTGCTATAGTAATAGTATAGTCCACTACTTTTTCCTCCTAAATGTCTGCAACTGTATTTTTTAACCTGCAATACCTGTGAGCTGGAATAATGGTTTTATTATTCATTGAAAATACAATCCTTACCACAATCCATTCTATATAACCCAAATACTTTTATTAAACTAAGAGTATATATTGTCATTACTGATTATTGATATTTTGGTGATACTTTTATTGCTTTCTATCTTTTATAAAAAGACCGATAGATTAGCCTACCGGTCTTTCAAAAAAGTCAACTTTCTGTCTCTTCTCATTATTTGGGCGTAAATTGGGCGTATAACAAGCTTTCCAAAGCTCTCAAGCCCAGTGTTTAGCCATCTTATTTATCAATTGGCTTCATTGTCGGGAACAATATAATATCTCTAATAGATGGAGCATCTGTAATAAGCATGATCACTCTATCTATACCAATTCCAAGCCCGCCCGTAGGAGGAAGTCCCACTTCCAGTGCGTTGACAAAGTCCTCATCCATCGGATGTGCTTCATCATCTGTTCCATCGTCAAGCTGAGCCTGCTGTGTCTTGAACCGTTCATACTGATCGATTGGGTCGTTCAATTCGGAGAACGCATTGGCAATTTCCCAGCAGTTCACATACGCTTCAAATCGTCTGGTGATTCTTGGATCTTTCGGATCCCGCTTGGCAAGCGGTGAGATTTCTACCGGATGTCCTGTTACAAAGACCGGTCCGTCCAGATATCCCGGTACATCCTCACAGAATTCTTCAAACATTTCTGCCAGGATTTTTCCTCTCGTCATGGCTTTCACTTCGTCTTTATCCATTCCCTGCTTGACAGCCGCTTCTCTGGCTTCTTCGTCTGTTACGATTGCAGAGAAATCAACACCGGTGATTTCCTTTATAGCATCTGCCATATCCAGTCTTCTCCAAGGCGGCGTCAGGTCAAAAGTTTTGCCTTGATATTCGATGACCATACTGCCTGTGGCAGCCAGAGCTGCTTTTGAAACAACCTGCTCCGTCACCTCCATCATGGTGTCCATATCCGCATATGCCATATAGCATTCCATGGAAGTGAATTCCGGATTGTGATTTCTGTCCATACCCTCATTTCGGAACATCTTTCCCATTTCATACACTCTGTCCAGACCGCCGACGATCAGTCTCTTCAAAAATAATTCGTTGGAAATACGAAGCTTCATGTCTAAATCAAGGGTGTTGTGATGAGTCGCAAAAGGCCTTGCATTCGCTCCCCCCGCAATGGTGGTCAGAATAGGTGTATCTACTTCCAGATATCCGTAATCCTTTTCCAGTACATCCTTAATGGCATGAATAATCTTGGAACGCTGTACAAACGTATTTTTTACTTCGGGATTAACGATCAGATCCACATACCTTTGGCGATACCGCTGATCCTGATCCTTTAGCCCATGGAATTTATTCGGCAGCACCTGCAGCGACTTTGAAAGTAATACGATTTTGTGTATTTTAATTGAAATTTCGCCATGTCTTGTCTTGAACACTTCACCTTCCACACCAATGATGTCACCGATATCATATGTCAGAAAAATCTCGTATTCTTCCGGTGTGATCGCATCCTGTCGTATATATCCCTGAATTCTGCCCAGTTTGTCCTGAATATCAATAAAGGAGGCTTTTCCCATATGCCTGTTGGCCATCATTCTGCCTGCACAAGAAACGGATTTTCCTTCCATTTCTTCAAAGCTTTCTTTGATATCCATGCTATAATCCGTTACATCCCAGTTTTCGATCAAAAATGGATTTCTGCCCATATCTTGAAGTTTTTTTAGCTTTTCTCTTCTGATCAGTCGTTGTTCGTTAAGCTTTTCTTCTGAAAGTTCTTCTTCCACTTCCGGATTTATATTTGTGTTTTCTTCTGTACTCATAGTATACCTCTTCCATCTTCTCTATATTGTGAAGCCTGGCAGTCAGGCTGCTTCCAAGTAATCTTACTTGTATATATCTAAAATTTCGTAATGCATAAGGCCGTCAGGTACCTGAATTTCAACTGTTGAGCCTAGTTTTTGTCCCATCAGTGCACTGCCTACAGCAGATTCATTTGAAATCTTCCCCTCGAACGGATCTGCTTCTGTGGAACCAACTATCGTGTACTCAGTTTCGAGGCCGGTTTCCTGGACCTTAATTTTGACTTTCAGCCCAACGTTGACATGGTCTTTGGGCATTTCGTTTTCATCTATAATCTTTGCTTTACGAATCATGGTCTCAAGCTTATGGATTCTTTCTTCCAATTCTGCCTGCTCATTTTTCGCAGCATCATATTCCGCATTTTCAGACAAGTCACCATAGGAAATGGCTTCCTTTAATCTTTCTGAAACCTCTTTACGCCTTACAGAAACTAGCTCTTCGTGCTCTGCTACAATTTTATCGTAGCCATCTTTCGTTAGCAATATTTCTTCTGCCATATTTCCAATCTCCTTTCGACCTCTGTCGTATCGTAATATTATACTCTTTGCGCCATGTAAAGTCAATCATAACCTTATTTTCCTAAATTTGTTTTTGTAGGATTACAATACATGTGTTACATTAAGACAAAAAATAAATACGGGAAACGCTAAAATTATGTTATGCTTAATTCACCACAAACCAAAACATCACAAATTGGAGGTCTCCCGTATGGCAAGTATAACACAAGATATGAAATATCGTCTATCCTTAATTAAATATGCTCAAAGATTTGGCGTTACAAAAGCTGCTATCAGATATCATCACAACAGGCAATATATTTATCGTTGGTTGCGTAGATATGATGGCTCTATTGAGTCCCTGAGAGAACTTTCTCGTAAGCCTCATTCCCATAAAAATCAGCATACTGCAAATGAGCTTAAACTCATTCATGATATGCGTCGTAGGAATCCAAATGCAGGTCTTGTTGTCTTTTGGGTCAAACTGCGACAGCGGGGATATTCCAGATCCATTACTGGGCTCTATAGAGTACTAATCAAGCAATCTTTGATCCCTAAGAAACCTCAGAATCCTAAATATATTGCTAAAAAATATGAGCAAATGGAGTATCCAGGTCAAAGAGTACAAATTGATGTTAAATTTGTTCCATCCTCTTGCCTTGTTGGCGAAGCTT
Source organism: Aminipila luticellarii (assembly GCF_004103735.1). Lineage (NCBI taxonomy): Bacteria > Bacillati > Bacillota > Clostridia > Peptostreptococcales > Anaerovoracaceae > Aminipila > Aminipila luticellarii. Next base: position 2,202,686 of record NZ_CP035281.1, read on the forward strand.
CTGATAAGAAATTCTATCAATATACTGCTATTGATGAATTCTCTCGTTTTAGATATCTTGCTGCTTTTGAGGAACACAGCTCTTATTCTGCTTCTGAATTCCTTAAACAAGTTGTTAAAGCTTTCCCATTTAAGATCGAATGTGTTCAGACCGATAATGGGCAGGAATTTACAAAACGTCTTGGTACTTCTAAAAATCCAACGTTAACGCTATTCCAACGAACTCTTAAGGAACAAGGTATTATCCATAAAATGATAAGACCTTATACTCCAAGACATAATGGTAAAGTGGAACGCTCACATCGTAAGGATAATGAATATTTTTATGCGATAGCAAAGTTCTACTCATTCAATGATTTTAAATTACAACTAAAAAAGCATAATGCAAAGTACAATAACTTTCCTATGCGCCCTTTGGGCTGGGTTTCCCCAAGAGAAACTCTATTTAATTTTTTGAAGCACGGTGTAACATATGTTTGACAAACCTACAAACCTTATTTTCCTAAATTTGTTTTAACCAGATTTCAGCTAAAAAAATTTCAATCCACCGCAATTTAAGAAGTATAAAATCGGTTGAAAATCCAATGAATATATGTTACCATAATTGTAGTTAAATATGTATATTTCTTCTAGAAGAGTGTTCTCTACTGGCGGTATAGCCCGCGAGCCTCGGCCAATTCGTTTTGATCACGAAGCCAACAGTAAAGTCTGGATGAGCGGAGAAAGCAATCAAATGCTTTCTATTTGCATACTCCGGAAGAAAAAATAGACGGCATCCGCAGGATGTCTTTTTTAATGCGCAGAAAGGAAAGGCGATATGAATACAATACAAAAACAGTAAAACCCCAATCGTTTCTTTATCAAAACGATTGGGGACTTTGATCCTCTAAATTTATATTCAGGCTGACCTGCCTTAGCTTAATTGTTTCAAAAGCTGATGGATTTCTTCAAAGGTCTTCTTCTGATTGAGCTCTGAACGCAGATGAGCAGAACCCTTTATCCCTTTCAGATACCATGAAATGTGCTTTCTCATTTCCCGAACGCCTACGTATTCTCCTTTTTCTGCAAGAACATATTCGCACTGCTTGCGGATTATATCCAGCCGCTCCTGTACTGTGGGCGGCTCCGGTTTGGGCTGCCCTTTCCAAAGAGCACACGCTTCTCTGAAAATCCATGGATTTCCTTGTGCGCCTCTGGCAATCATCACCAGGTCACAACCGGTCTGATCCAGCATTCGCAGTGCATCCTCACCGGAGAAAATATCTCCATTTCCGATAACAGGTATCCCAATGGATTTCTTCACCTCAGCAATCTTAGACCAGTCTGCTTTTCCCGTGTAGTACTGTTCTCGGGTCCTTCCATGAACAGCCACCGCCGCAGCGCCGGCAGCTTCCGCTGCTCTGGCCACTTCCACCGCATTGATGGAGTTCTCATCAAATCCAATACGAATCTTAACGGTAACCGGTTTTTTTGCTTCTGCTGCCGTAACTCGAACCAGCTCATAAATTAACTCCGGATTCTTGAGCAGGGCGGAGCCCTCTCCATTCTTTACAATTTTAGGTACGGGACATCCCATGTTGATATCGAGAACCGCATTAGGTCTGTCCGCTAACTCTCTGGCCGCATAGGCCAATATATCCGGCTCACTGCCAAATATCTGATAGGCCACAGGATGCTCATCCTCATACGTCTTTAATAATCTGTCCGTATTTTTATCCTTATAATAAAGACCCTTCCCGCTGACCATTTCTGAATAGACCATGGCCGCTCCCATATGCCGGCAGATTCTTCTGAAGGAGGAATCGGTCACGCCCGCCAAGGGAGCCAGCAGAAACGGATTCTCCAGTTTTACATTTCCAATCACTATTTCTTTCAATTATTACTACCTCTTTGCCGGCTGAAAATTTCCATCCTTATTTTTTATGTCCCTTATTCTTTTGATATATCAGCTGTAAGCCTTCCAATGTCAGCATTTTGTCCACATGATCGATGCAGTCAATACCTTGCTCAATCAGGCTGGCAAGACCGCCGGTAGCCACAACCGTAACTTCTTTACCGCTTTTGGTGAGATCCGCCAGTTCCTTTTTCATTTTTTTTGTAATATATTCAACCATTCCCATATGTCCATATACAAGTCCGGACTGCATACTCTCAATCGTATTTTTACAGATGGCATGACCGGGTTCTTCCAGTTCCACCTTAGGCAGCTTCGCTGTTTTTTCAAATAATGCATCCGAAGCAATCTTTACGCCCGGCGCAATGGTACCGCCCAAATATTCTGCATTCTCTGTGATGGCGCAGAACGTTGTTGCCGTCCCAAAATCTATTACAATAAGCGGTCCTCCGTATTTAGCATATGCCGCAACGGCATTTACTATCCGGTCTGCGCCCACTTGTTTAGGATTATCGTATTTCACAATCAGACCTGTCTTTATTCCCGGGCCGATCACAATGGCTCTTTTATGGAAATATTTCATGGACAGATGCTGAAGCGTGTACAAAATGGACGGAACGACTGTTGATATGATTACATCCTTTACTTCCCGAGTTTCCAATCCCTCATAGGTAAATAACTGGTTGATCACCATACCATACTCATCGGCACTTTTATTGTTATCTGTTTCCAGCCTCCAATTTTGAATGAGTTCTCCGTCTTTAAATACACCTAAAACAATATTTGTGTTTCCTACGTCAAATGCTAGTAGCATGGTCTTTCTCCTTTGCTCATGCGTTCATTAGTCCGGTTTCCACTCAATGGATAACCACGGCTTTTCTTTGGTAAAAATTTAACTAGATTAGTATACCCTTAAACCACTTATATTTCAATAATTTTTTGTAAAAATCAGCTTAAGGAGTTATCGTCCCATTGTATAAGAAGGTACGCTGCATGAAAAGAATTCTATTACATATATTGTACTATATGCTTTCACTTGATAAAAAGGAGGGATTTCTTTGGATTCAGAGTTACTTGAAAATCTGCGGACTTATATCAGAACTGAACTGGTAGACGCCGATTTATACCGCCAATTAGCACCCATGGCTCCCAATGAAATGGAAATGAATTTGATCATGGAGATGGCTGCAGATGAGCAAAGTCATGCGGATGATTTTAAGCTGATTTATAAAGATCTGACGGGAGAGATCTATCGCCCCTCTATACCGGCTATCCATCTCAATGCGCCTTATTCGGATATTCTTCGGGATCGTGTTATCGATGAGACCGGTGATTTCAGGAAGTACATGCATGAGCATCAGGAATATTTCCAGAACGAAGCGTTGAGAGAAGCCTTTTTCAATGCAGCGGTGGACGAAAATGTCCATGCGGTACGGTTATTAAATTTTACAAATAACCCGGAACAATAACGGCGATAAAAAAATAAGCGCGGCACTCCGTTCCAGAACAACCGCACTTATTTTCATTTCTCGTTTTAATAAAGCCTTATTTCATAGTGATCAGAATGTCTTTTGCATTTACGGAAGCTCCTTTAGCAATCTGAACCGTATCAATGATTCCGTCTGCCGGTGCGGCAATTTCATTTTCCATTTTCATGGCTTCTAAAATCACTAAAACCTCTCCGGCCTTTACAGCTTGTCCCGGAGCGACCTTTACCTCAAGAACCGTTCCTGGCATAGGGGAAGCTATTGTTTTCGCATCGGCTGCAGCTGCTGCGGGTCTGACCGCCTGCACAGCGGCAGCTTTCGGTACGGCGGGAGCTGTCTTGGCTTCCTTCGCTGCCGGTTTCGCTATGGGTCTTGAAGCTGCCGGTGCAGCAGGAGCTTGAGCTCCTCCGACTTCTTCCACTTCCACTTCATAGGTATTTCCGTTTACTTTTATATTATATTTCCTCATCCTTTACTCTCCTTACATTCTCCTGCTTTCCATACAATCTGCTATGCCGGCCTTACCCCAAAGATTTCCGCTGACTCTGGTAATTTTCCGTATCGCAAATGTACCGACTGCAGCTCCTGTATCCCGTTCATATGCCGCAATGGCTGCTGAAATTACTGCCGCCAGCTCGGCGGACTTTTCTGTTGATGCTCGTTTCACAAAAGCCACCCCCTAAAGCGGAATATTCCCATGTTTTTTAGCAGGTAAGGACTGTCTCTTGGACTTGAGCATGTCGAAGCCGCTGATAATCCTCTGTCTTGCGGTGGACGGCTCAATAATGTCATCCACATAGCCCATTTCAGCCGCTCTGTAAGGATTGTTAAAGATTTCTTCGTATTCGGCAATTTTTTCTTCTCTTTTTGCTTTTGGATCCTCTGCATTTTTAATTTCTTTTTTAAAGACGATGTTGGCAGCTCCGGCCGCCCCCATTACCGCGATCTGTGCGGAAGGCCATGCCAGAACTAAATCGGCTCCCAGCTCTTTGTTGCACATCCCGATATAGGCTCCTCCGTACGCTTTTCTCAATATCATAGTAATTTTAGGAACCGTCGCTTCACAATAAGCGTAGAGCATCTTTGCTCCATGACGGATGATACCGCCGAACTCCTGATCCATTCCCGGTAAAAATCCCGGTACATCTTCGATTGTCAGCACCGGAATATTGAAGGCATCACACCTTCTTATAAATCTGGCTGCTTTATCCGACGCATTGATATCCAGACATCCGGCTCCCACATGCGGCTGATTGGCGATTACACCGACTGTGGTTCCATCCAGCCGGATAAAACAAGTGATGATGTTCTGTGCATAAAGAGGCATCACATCATAGAACTGTCCCTCGTCGGCCAGGTTTGTAATGATGTCATACATATCGTATGCTTTGTTGGGATTTTCCGGAATAATCTCATTGAACTCCGGAATCAATCGATTGGGGCTGTCATTCGTAGCATATACCGGTGCTGTTTCCAGATTGTTAGACGGCATGTACGAAAGCAGCTCTCTGACCTGAATAAGGGTTTCCGTATCGTCTTTTCCGATAAAATGAGCCACTCCGCTGGTGGTATTATGAGTCATGGCGCCTCCCAGTGTTTCAGCAGTAATGTCTTCACCGGTCACCGTTTTGATGACCTGCGGTCCGGTTATGAACATCTGGCTGGTCTGATCTACCATAAATATAAAATCTGTAATAGCAGGAGAATAAACGGCACCCCCTGCACAAGGCCCCATAATGACCGAAATCTGAGGAATCACTCCAGAAGAAATCGTATTGTTATAAAAGATTTTACCAAAGCCGGAAAGGGCGTTGACCCCTTCCTGAATCCTGGCACCGCCCGAATCGTTCAATCCGACAATGGGCGCACCCATTTTCAAAGCCATATTCTGTACTTTCACGATCTTCTCCGCATGATACTCGCCAAGGGAGCCTCCCAGTACGGTAAAATCCTGAGCATATGCAAATACCAGTCTTCCGTTCACCATGCCATAGCCGGTTACGACTCCGTCTCCCGGAGCTTTTTTATCCTCCATATCAAAGTTATGGCATCTATGGGAAACGAACACGTCCATTTCTACAAAAGTGTCTTCATCGAATAAAACCGCCAGTCTTTCACGAGCTGTCAGTTTTCCGCCGGCATGCTGGGCATCTATTTTCTTCTGCCCGCCGCCCATGGCGATTTCTGCCTTGAGCTTTAGAAGCTCATCAAGCTTGTTCATATATACTTCCTCCTAACAAATTTCTGTATGCGCCCTGCAAATCCGCATCACAAATGGGGGCAGGACTTCAAAAGTAGGTTTTTTTATAATAGTAACGCAGTATACATCAGAATAAATATATCTTATATTCCGGATTTTTGCAATAGACTTTAGTTTTTATACAGCCGATCTGCAAATTCTATTAATTGGGCTGCTGTCTCTTTTGATACCTTGCAGTTTTGGGGAAGGATTATAAGCAGATCCCGATCCTCTATAAAGTTTCTGCCCGATACGGTAGAAATAATTTCGCCGCCCCCCATGGTCTTTCCTCTGTACAAAGAAAGCGGAACGGATACTTTCACATTATGAATATCCTTTCTCACATAGTTGCCGTATACCTGACCGATGGTTCTCACATGGTTCATATCCATATAAACATATCTGGCTGAATCCATGGTGATACCCTCCGCACCAAGCTGTTCTAAGGTCTCGGCCAGAGGCACGATCACGTTACCGCTGATGGATTTCTGCGGGGACATCAATTCATCCCCCACCGAATAGCTTCCGGCGGATTCATTGTTATAATAATAGTAGCTGCCAGCCTTCGCTATAAAGGATTTGGACAAAATTTCAATCATGCTTCCCAACGTTTCTTTTGGGTCTGCTTGAGACAGGACTGCCGTAAAGTCCGGAAGCTCTTTTAAGGCTTTGAGCCTGTACGCATATTTTTTGTCTAGAATTCGAATTTCTCCCTGATCCTTTGTCAGGATATAGTTCATGATATACAGAGGTTTTCGGGTGTTTTCTTCGGATTTTCCGGACATATCCCAAAGCTCCACAGAGAGGTCGTGAACCGTGGAAGGAGAATCCGAAAGCTCTGCCATTCGTTCTTCGAGATTTTTCCCATCCAGCTTGTATTTTAGGGCTTTTCCCTCCAGATTTCCATGAATCTGAACTGCTCTGACCGCATCCTGATGAAGCACGGTATCCGTAAGCTTTACCCTTTTACCGGACTCATCCGCCTGCATCAAATAGTATTCCGCTCCGGCACCCTGTACCTCTTCCGGTGTTAATTGGCTGGAATAAATGCCATAAGCCCCCAATGCGAACTGCTCCTGCGCCTCTTCCACCGTATCTACCGGATGGGTATAGACCACCACGCCATCCCTTGACAGCTTCTGAGGCAGCCCTTTAATCCAGTAATCCTTGCCCACCGTGACCGCATAAATACGATTCTTTTTAACAAAGCTCAACAGCTTATTGTAATCAATGGTATCCTGCATATACAGGGTAAAGATAATATCCTGATATCCGAGAGCTTCCACCGGTTCAAACTCCTTGTAGTCGTAAATCTGAGGAATCATGCGGTTTATGTAGGCCGGATATTGCTCGGCAATCATGGTGAGAAGCTTTATGTTATCCTCTTTGGTATCTGTTACAATTCGTATCTGCGGATTCTGATCCAGAATTTTCGTAAGCTTGTCAAACGTCAGCGGCTCAAATCTGCCGCAGATCAGCTGGTTGTTAAATTGTTTCAGCGTCAGCGGTGCATCAAAGGTTCTTCCCAGATAATTCGTTACCGTTCTGTCCCAGTCGTGAAGCATAATAATTTTATCATCAGAAGAAAATTCCATATCCAGCTCGATTATTTTAAAACCGTTTTGTATGGCCTGATTCACTGCTTCCACCGAGCTGGAAGTATCAAAGCCTTCTACTGCTCCGGCTCCGTGTGCGATCATCCTTTCGTAGACCCTTGGCTGTTCTGTTTTCGTTTTCTGTCCGGTGCCTTCTTCCGACTGTCCGAACGATAAAGTAGTAGCCATTGCCATGGCAACAGCTACTACAATACTCTTTGTTATATATTTTTGTAGTCGATCTAAAAATTTTCTGTTCATTTTATTCCCTGTTAATGAACAACCCGTTCCAGTCTTTTTAAAGCCAATGCAATAGTAAGACCTGGTATGACCCGGTTGCCCGTTATTTCTACGTCAAGAACTTCATTTATTTTTTTCAGTCTGTATTGGACGGTATTGGTATGTATACCCATAAACTCCGAAGTTTTAGCACTGTTCATACCTGCGTCCAGCACAAAGGTCTCCAGCGTTTCAAGCAGCTGTCTTCCTTTGTTTTCTTTTGCTTCCTTAAACGGTTCCAAAAGCTCAATATAGTTCTTTTTAACATATCCGCCTTGAAGCTGTATATTAATGCAGTTGCTCACAAGCGCCAGCTCATACTTCGTAAAGACTCTCTTGTACGGAAATACATTCTGAACGAATCCCCAGGATTCGCTGATCAACCGGTATGCGTCGGCTGCTCCTTCTATGCCGTCAATCCCTGTTACATGGAAAATTCGTACGGTCTTATCTTCCTTTAGTTTGTTAAACAGGCCGATGCAGCAGGCTCTTTTGGCCGATTTCATATCCTCGCCCTGGCCTTTTTTGTTCAGGATCATTCCATACGTTTCTTCTCCTTCGGTAATCTTCATGATGCCCAGATCTTTCTCTTTTTCAAAATTCATGAGAATTTTGTACCCTTCTTCATTTTCGATTCCTCTGGCAAAGAAAACACTTAAAATACTTTCACTTTCTATTCCGGCTTCTTCTTTCAGCGTATAAGCCAGACTCTTGTTGCCCCGGCGCAAGGCCTTTATGAACTCTGCCCTTGCATCTCTTTCCGGTGTATATTTCCACATGCCCATGGCCAGTTCTATGATCTCAGCCAGCTTGGTGATTTCTCCTGCGGAATAAGAATCCTCGTTATCTACAATAAACATAAAGTATTTTTCACCGCTGATGTTCACCGGACCCCAATAGGTCAGAACCCCGTTCACATCAATCATGGTGTAGACGGCGGAACGCTCCACGTCCCGTTCTCTGCCCAGATTAATGGCATCCTGTATCGTCACTTTGTGTCTGGTTTCTATGGAAAGAATTGGATTAAAATCCTCACTTAACAGAATCAGCTGAAAGTCATTATTGATCGCTGCTTCTCTTACCGCCGACTGAAAATTGCTGTGTTTTTCAAAATTCAGCAGATGAAAAATCGTGTTACTGATCAGCCGGTTCCCAAAATTATCCCCATACAGGATGTCTTCCAGCACCTGTTTGATCACATCCGCATATTTTAAATCTTTGTCATTGGGCATGATTATGATGGGAAGTCCCACTCGATCCGCAGTAGCCAGCACTTCTTTTTTTAAATCCAGTTCGGGGGCTTCCACATAGAACAGTACTAATGCGGCTGTTCCGGCTTTTGCCAGCGTTCGGACGATTTCGATCTGCTTTCCTTCATCTGCTCTGGAATGAAAGAATCCGGACAGAACCATTTCACTGTCGTGGGCAAAATAGCTGCGTACTTCATCTACCTCTGTTGTTTCCAGAACCGAAACGGTTCTGACCCTGGTCTCAAGCTTTTTTCTCCCCGCTACCAGTCTTGCATTTTTAAAAACTTCTAAGTCAAGACAATCTTTTACTGTAACCTTCATATTCTTTACCTATACCTATTTCTTTTCTTCGTCTTCGGATTCGTCCTCTTTTTCCGAATCTTTTTTGCTTTCGGTCTCCGAGTCTGATTCCTCTGATACATCATCATTCATATAGTCTGTATCAAATGCTTCCAACAAAGCTTTCTCCCGTTCTTCCGCTTCTTTTAACAGTCTTTCCGTTTCAGCGGCTTCTTCGGCATTTGCCTGTTTCTTGACCTCTTCTTTTTCTCGGATGTGCTGAAGCAGTTCTTCCGACGTGTATTTCCCGGTGAAAAGTGCTTCGAACTGTTCACCGTCAAGAGTTTCGATTTCAAGTAAAGTCTTTGCAACCACATGAAGTTTATCCATATTTTCTGTTAAGAGTCTTTCAGCTTCTTCAAAAGCATCCTCTATAATCACTCTGATCTCATCGTCAATTTCTTTTGCGATTTCTTCAGAGTAATTTTTTCTGGTCTGATAATCATTTCCTAAAAATACTTCATCTGTAGAGCCGTAATTAATCGGTCCTAATTTTTCACTGAATCCGTATTTTGTTACCATATCTCTGGCAATATCCGTTGCTCTCATAATATCGTTGCTGGCACCGGTACTAATGTCATCCAGCGTCAGCTTTTCAGCAACACGCCCCCCAAGCAGATGAATGATCTGCTCTCTCATGGTGATCTTCGTTCCGTAAGAGCGGTCTTCTTTCGGCAGGATCATCGTAAATCCGCCTGCTCTTCCTCTCGGAATAATGGTGATCTGGTGAACCGGATCGGTATTCGGCAAGGCTCTTGCTACGATTGCATGGCCGGCTTCGTGATAAGCGGTCAGCTTTCTTTCTGCTTCATTGATGACCCGGCTTTTCTTTTCAGGTCCGGCTATGACTTTCGTAATAGCTTCTTCGATTTCATCCATTCGGATTTTTCTGCCGTTTCTTCTGGCCGCCAGCAAAGCGGCTTCGTTCAGAAGATTTTCAATGTCAGCCGGTGTAAATCCCGGAGTTCTTCTGGCCAGCACTTTCGCATTGACCGATTCGTCCAGCGGCTTGTTTCTGGAATGGACCTCAAAGATAGCTTCTCTTCCCTTTATATCAGGAACTCCGATCACGACCTGCCTGTCAAATCTTCCCGGTCTTAGCAGCGCCGGGTCGAGGATGTCCGGTCTGTTCGTAGCCGCCAGAATAATAATACCGGTGTTCTCTCCGAATCCATCCATTTCTACCAATAACTGATTTAAAGTCTGTTCTCTTTCGTCGTGTCCGCCGCCGATTCCGGCTCCTCTTTTTCTGCCCACAGCGTCGATCTCATCGATGAAGATAATACACGGTGCGCTCTTTTTAGCCTGCTCAAACAGATCTCGAACTCTGGAAGCTCCCACGCCGACAAACATTTCCACGAAATCCGATCCGCTGATGCTGTAGAACGGCACACCGGCCTCTCCCGCAGTGGCTTTTGACAGATACGTTTTTCCGGTTCCCGGAGGTCCTACGAGCAAAATCCCCTTTGGAATCCTGGCTCCTAAATCCCGATACTTCTTCGGATTTCTAAGAAAGTCGACCACTTCTGCCAATTCTTCCTTTTCCTCATCCAATCCCGCAACCTCTTTATAGGTGACCTTTTTCAGTTCGTCATCCTTATGCATTCTGGCTCTGCTCTTTCCGAAGGACATGACTTTTCCGCCGCCTCCGCCCTGATTCATCATAATGAACCAGAAAAAGACCAGTGCAAGAATCATAATCAATGTAGGAAGCATGGATATATACCATGGGGTTTCCTTTGGCTTATCACTGCTGTAGATGATCCCTTTTTCCATTTGCGGATAAATATACTGGTCGCTGACAATACTGACGTCTGCAATAGACGGTGCATACGTTATGATTTTGTCACCATCTTTCAAGGTAGCTTTCACAGTGTAATTGGTAAGGTTTACCTCCTTTACATTCTCCTTTTGAAGCTCCGTAACAAAGCTTGAGAATGCCACTGTTTTTATTTCTTTCTCCTGAGGAACTCCCTGGTAGGCCCATGCCATAACCAGCACAATAGCGAAAATAGCTACATAAATCCCCATATTTTTTGCTAATTTTTTCAACGGTCTAAATTCCCCCTATATATCTTTTGTGTATTTTCTATTAATACTACCCATGATTTGTGTAGTGCAAACAATTTTAATGCATTTTCACAACATAGTTTAATCATTTTATCATAATTTCTCTAAATATTCAAGCAGAACTATATCCTTTGTATCCTTGTCCAATTTGTAATTTTCACTGATTCTCCCTCTTTTCATCCCGGTGTTGTATCCGCTTACATCATCTCCGATAATCCAGATGACCTCATCGCCGACACAGACCATAGGAACTTGATCGCGGCATTCCTTATACACCTTCTCGTCTACAAATATATCCTGAAGTTTTTTCCGCCCGTTCATGCCCAAAGGAACCATCCAATCTCCCTGCTTTCTGGTTCTTATTTGAAGCATCACCTGCAGCTCGTAAAGGAGCTGGTGTTCAAAGTCGCTATGTTCTTCCTTTTCCTTCTGCCCGCTGCTTCCTTCCTGAATGAAATCAAAATAAGGGGTATCCCGATTCCATATTTTTTCCAGTACCTTGCCCAAATCCAGTGCCGCAAATCTTCTTGTCCCATTCTTGGAAATATCTTTTAGATTTCCTTCATTCTTTACTATTCTTATCATCAGTCTGGATTTTAATTCAGTATTTGATACATAACCAAGCGTCACAGGGTCATTTTTGAAGAACCGCACTTCACCATACGACACGGCTACCCCATATCCTTTCGGAAAATCGGCTCGGACAGAATCATTCTCTCCGTCAATCAGATGATCGGCCGACTCCAAATGAGACGCCGTAATTCCCTGATTCAAACCGATGGTTTCCAAGGCTTTTTTCACCACCCTGTGCCGAATAGCGGGATGCATATCTTTAAGCTGCGCCAGGCTGAAAGAAATCCCCTGGATTTCCTCCTGCTCCCCGTGGGTCTTATCGGGAATTACCAGCGCTGCCTGCTCCATGGCATCCTTCACCTGCATATCGAAATATTCTTTGTCATTTTTAGCAATTTTACTCAGCCGGTTCAATCCTTCTATTACATTGGTATTAAGCTCTTTTTCTATCTGAGGGATCAAATGCAGCCGGATCTTATTTCTCGTATAAAGCGGCTCATTATTGGTGTGATCCATTCTCGGATTCAGCTGATTTTCCCGGCAGTACGCTTCTATGTCTTTTCTTGGTACATCCAGCAGCGGACGGATAATGGTGGTTCCAAATTCGCCCGCCCTGCTGTATTCCATTCCTGCCAGCCCATCGGTCCCCGTTCCCCTTATAATCCGCATAAGCAGTGTTTCTGCCTGATCGTTCAGGTTGTGAGCTACGGCAATTTTAATCTGTGACGGTTCATATCGTTTATTGTCGATAAGTTGTTTTGCTTCCTCATAAAAAGACTGATACCGTACCAGTCTTCCGGCTTCCTCACTGCTGATGCCCTTTTCCTCTGCTATGGCCTTGCAGTCGTATACGAAGCTGGCGCATGGAATTCCTCTGTGCCTGCACAACTCTTCAACATATGCCTGGTCCTCCTCAGCTGCACCAGGCCTAAATTTGTGATTCACATGGACTGCTGAAAGGGTATATTGCAATTCATCAGACAAATTCATTAACGCATTAAAAAGGCACACCGAATCAGGACCTCCGGAAAGGCCTATAATGATGTGCTCCTTTTTTTCTATTAAATTTTTATCTAAAATCGTTTTTCTTATTTTATTCTCTACCATAGATTCTAGTATATCACACTGTTCTATTGATTCGCAATCTGCTCTGCTAAATCGTTTAAATACACCCATCGATTCATCTTTTCTGTTAATTGCTCTTCGAGGGTTGATTTTTCAGCTGTCAGTTCCTGAAGCTTCACATAATTGCTCGTCTCTTTTGAAATTTTTTCTTCAGTTTCTTTGATTTTTTGTTCCAGTTCTTCAATAACGCTGTCAATCTGATCAAATTCTCGTTGTTCCTTATAGGTAAATTTTAATTTTGAAGGGCGCGTTCGATTTTCTTCTCCCGTTTGCTTATCTGTCTGACCGGTATCCTGTTTTTTATCCGTACCCCTGGAACCGGATAAAACTTTTTCCTGCTCTTTGCTCTGTGCTTCCTCCAGCTTTTTAATCTCCATATAATCCGTATATCCGCCGGGATAATGTCCAATGGTGCCTCCACCTTCATAGACAAAGGTTCTGACCGCCATGCGATCCACAAAATACCGGTCATGAGATACCAGAATCACCGCTCCTGCAAAGCTGTCCAGATAATCCTCCAAAATAGTCAGTGTATCAATATCCAGATCGTTTGTCGGTTCATCCAGAAGCAGGACATTAGGAGCCATCATCAAGATTCCTAAAAGGTACAGCCTTCGCCTTTCCCCTCCGGAAAGCTTATTGATCCGCACCGAGTGAAGGTTCCTCGGAAACAGAAATCGTTCAAGCATCTGAGCGGCCGTCACCGTTCCCTCCGATGTCTGTACGTTATAGGCAATGCTTTGAACATAATCCAGCATTCTCATAGAGGGATCCATCTCTTCGCTCTCTTGAGAAAAATAACCAAACCTGACGGTCTCGCCGATTTCTATGGTACCGCTGTCCGGGCTATCCTGTCCCATGATCATTCGAAGAAGTGTAGATTTTCCCGAACCATTTTCCCCGATAATGGCAATTCTGTCATTTCTTAGTACGGTATACGTAAAATCCTTTATCAGCACCTTGCTGCCATACGATTTTGTGATGTTGTGGATTTCTATGACCTTTCTGCCAAGCCGGCTGGACAGCGAGCTTAGCTGTACTTTCGATTCATCCAGAACCAATTTGTTTTTCGCCAGTTCTTCAAACCGTTCGATACGACCCTTCGCCTTTGTGGTTCTGGCCTGAGCGCCTCTTCGTATCCATTCCAGTTCCCGCTTATACAGGGTTTTCCGCTTTCGTTCTGTCGCCAGTGCCATTTCCTCTCTGGCCGCTTTGTTTTCAAGATATACAGAATAATTTCCCTCATGCCTGTAAAGCTTACCATCGTTTAATTCCAATATACGGTTGGACACTCTGTCCAAAAAATACCGGTCATGGGTAACCATAAAAATAGCTCCCTTGAAATTCTTTAAATATCTTTCCAGCCACTCAATGGTTTCGCTGTCTAAATGGTTCGTCGGTTCATCCAGAATCAGCAGCTCCATATCCGCCGCCAGCACAGCCGCCATGGCGACTCTCTTTTTTTCACCGCCGGAAAGATGCTTCACCGGGAAATTCAAATCTGTAATGCCCAGCTCCATCAGTATGGCCCGGCACTCATATTCAGAAACCTCCCGCTTATTTTCTCTCAGCGTTTCCATCACCTGTTCTAAGACCGTGTTTTCCCCATTAAAGCTCGGCATCTGCGGCAAGTACCCGATTCGTACCCCTTTCGTCAGAGTAATGGTGCCTTCATCCGCCTCTTCCATTCCCGCAGCAATCCGGAGTAAGGTGGACTTTCCCGTTCCGTTTACTCCAATAAATCCGATTTTGTCTCCTTCGTGTATGCTGAAAGATAAATCTGTTAAAAGCGGATTTTCTGTATATGATTTTGAAATATTCGCAGCATTCAATAGTATCATCTTTTTTCCTCGTTCTATATCATTCTTGCCATGTTTTTAATTTGTATTTTTTACAGTCAGGGCAGCAGAAGCTGCCATTCCTGACCGCTTTTCTTAGTGTACCGTAATACGTTACAATTTGCAAGAGCGTCCCAGCCTATGAAAAAAATTGCCCCGTCCTTTCTCTGACCGTACCAGTGTATTATTCCCTTTCATAAATATATATGGCAGCAATCACGATTGCCGCTCCCATAAGCTGTATCGGGGTCAGGGAAGTGCCCAAAATGATATAAGAGAGAATAATAGTAAAAATAGCTTCTGACAAGCTTACGAGGGAAGCCATCCCTGCTTCCAAAAGCTTCAGGCCCTTCATTAAACAGAAAAGTCCGATTACAGTAGACCATATTGCCAGTAAAGCGATGTATATCCATACCGTCCATTCCTTCGGAAGCAAGAACTCTCCCCGTGCAATACTATAAACGAAATAAACAGCACTGCAGGTCAGACAAATGTAGACCATTAAAACCGGTGCCTCTATTTCGTTTGTAAATTTCTTATTAAAAATGAAATAACAGGAGCTGGCCAGTGCGGAAAAAATAATCAGGACTACTCCTTTCACCGGAATATTTCCGCCCGGTGCATATAAAACAATACCAACTCCCAAAACAGCAATCGCAATTCCGATCACTTTATATTTCGTCATTTTTTCTTTCAGAAAGATGACAGATAATACGGCTACAAAAATGGGATAAATATAAAAAATAATTTCGCCAACAGCAGCCGTTACATACCGAAACGCTGAAAAGAACAAAATACATTGCGTGGAATAAATACATCCTGCCAAAATTAAATATCCATACGTTTTTTTATCCTGAAAAAATAAAGATTTGTGCTTAAAGAAACAATATGCAATAAAAAAACAGGCAGCAATAAAAAACCGATAAAATAACATCGTTCCTGCTGCCATGTCTGCTGAAAAGCCCAAGGTCGCCAAAATGGGAATGATACTGAATCCCAATGCAGATAGGGTCACATATAACATTCCCTTTTTCAAATGGTTGGCTTCCATTTTATCTTCAAGATCATTGTTTTCCATTCCATACTCTCCTTCGGATCGGCGTCCCAAATATTCATCTGTATGCCTTTATTCTGCCATAGAGAGAAGGCCTTGTCAAAGTTTTCTAACCGTTTACCTCTTTTCCTTTTGTATCTTATTCCAGCACGGCGGTGATAACCGTCATGTCATCTTTTTCCCGTATGCCGTAGGCTTCTACGGCCCTGTTCATGATCAGATCTGAAACAGTCTGGGGATCGGTGGATTTAATGCTCCGAATGACCTCCTTCAACCAGCTCATCTCCAGATCCTGCCGGTTTGCATCGGATACCCCATCCGAAATCATGATAATCTGATCCCCCGGGCGCAGCCGCACATTGATGAAATCA
Source organism: Aminipila luticellarii (assembly GCF_004103735.1). Lineage (NCBI taxonomy): Bacteria > Bacillati > Bacillota > Clostridia > Peptostreptococcales > Anaerovoracaceae > Aminipila > Aminipila luticellarii. Next base: position 2,218,799 of record NZ_CP035281.1, read on the forward strand.
ATGTGCAGGCCGTCCACAATGCCCATAGGCAGAGCCGCTACTTTGACGGCCGCCACCTTTTCTCCGCGTTTGACGAAGGTGGCTGCTGCGCCGATCTTAAACAATCTGAGCTTTCCGCCCATTCTGTCGATCAGTCCCAGATCCACCGTTGAAAAAATTTCGTCTCCTTCCTGCTGCAATAAAATATTATTTACGGTCTTTAATGCCAGTTCCACATCAAATCCGGAACCGATCAGATCCATCAGGGTGGATACTGCCAGAGAGCTTTCCGCAGAAGCCGCCTTTCCCTTCCCCATGCCGTCACTGATTAAAATTCCATATTCCGTTTTAGAAATATTTCGATATTGAAAGCTGTCCCCGGATATGCCCGCAATCTGTCCGTAAGCGGCATGCGCCGCTTTTACCTGAAATTTAGGCTGCGCTTCTATCCACGATGTTTCATGGGTCAGAGACTCCATTTCACTTTTCAGGCTCTCCGTCACTTGAGCCATCCCTCTGAACTGATAGGATATGATGGAACGGTTGCTTCCGGCATTCCCATACAGATTCGCCAGTCTGTCATACACCCGATAATGTTCTTCCAGCACCTTAAGAAGCTGCTGTTTATTCTTCATATCACAATATGTATTATCCTTCCTGATGGCGGAAAAGGTCTTTTTTATTTCCGCCAGGTATTTCCTTGGGATCAGAGCCATTGCAGCAGATGCTGCAAGTGGCTCGTAGGGAGGAATAAATAATTCAGGATAAGTAGTAATCATTCCCAGGACCAGACAAGCACCGCTAAAGCAAATGGCTGCCATAATCTTGCTTTCCTGCGAAAATACGCCTGCAGTGAAGCCACCGGCTAAAAATACCATAACAATAGCCGGAGTGAAGCCGGTACAAAAAACCAAACAAATTGCTGAGCTTGTCCCGGCGATAAGCCCCGCCCCTATACCGCCGCCAAACCCGGCTACCAGGGTAATGAACAGACCGCCCATCAACGGCAGAGACAGCTTTGCGGGATCCAATGCCCATATGCCCGTCCCGCACAGGATCAGAACCCCTACAGCAGCTGTGGCACCTATGGCCTTTTCCACGCCCAGCTCGCTTCGCTTTTCTATTTGTATTTCACTGTGCTTGACCAAGTTCATAAAAGTAAAGAACGTATTAAAGGTAAAAATAAGGACAAAGATCAATAAGACCTCCGACAGAAGCATAAAAATGCTCAGCCGATAAAACATGTGTTTCAATATGTAATAGGAGCAGTTGCAGGTAATGGTCAGAATAGCCGCCATGACGGCTCTGGCAGGCAGGTCGATCCGGCGGTTTCCGAACACTGTAAAGGCTATGGTGCACAATACCAGTGCCATAAGATCCCCATAAAATAGATAATTGCTTCCGTAATATGTAATGCTTCCCAGTACCATTGGCAGAACCAGATATAAATTCAGCCGATTTCTGTATATGAGAACGGTTACCAGCGCCACTCCGCAGGGAAACAAGCTATTCAACACCACGACTCTGCATACCAGAAAAGACAGGACGACCAGTCCTGCAATCTGAGCCAGTCCGGCCGTAACCTTTTCCCTCGATTTCACCATTTCCATCCTTACACCCCGCTATTCTTTAAGAACCTGTCCAAATTTCACTTTATTGTTACATTATAGCGGCAAGCGGGCATAAAATTTGTCTGAACCTGTAGCGAATACCCGGAAAGATTCTATTTTTTCGTCTTTTTTCTGACAGATTAACAAAAAAAAGACTCGTTTATGAGTCTTTTTTTTAGCATTTGTACGTATCTGCTTTTTTTCGTTAATTTTTATTCAACGTGTTGAACAGAATCGCTGCTGTTTCCGCATGGGTCAACGGATTTTGTCCGTTAAATCTTCCTTTGGCGTCGCCCTTCATAATCCCCATTGCATAGGCTGCGGAAGCATAGCCTACATAAGCGGAATCCACCTTATCCGTATACATATTTTTAAATACGGCGGATTCTTTTGCCAGCTTATCCACACCGAGATACCTGCTTACATACTTTGCTGCCTCCTGTCTTGTAACAACAGCCTTGGCGTTTACTTCTTCCTTGGTAAGCATCTTACGGTCAATCAGCATTTTATAAAAATCCTGATCGTCTGTATAATAACTCTGTTCAGGAGAATATAAATATCTGAAGAATTCCAGCTGAGTGGTCGCTGCCTTTGGTGCAAAGGTATCGCCCTCCAGATAATATCCATTATTCTTAAGCTCTTTAATCATTTTTTCAGCCCAGTTTCCGGCTATATCCGTATAGTCCCCTAAATTGGCGTCATCTTTATATACATCACCCTTATAATCCAATTGGACTCCCTTAAACGCATCGATCATATAGGTTCCGCTTTTTCTGAAATCATATACTAAAACAATTTTCCCGTCCAAATCCTTTTTATATACGAACTCAAAGCTGCCGAGCTGATCTGCTGCCTCAAACGCTTTCTGCTGCTCTATGACCTTGTCTAATGCAGGGAAAACGGCACTGTCATACCAAGCTCTTGAATAGGAAAGAATCTTCCCTGCGGCTTTATCGACGGAAACGGAAACCGTGTTCTGGTCAAAGCTGATACCGTTCACCTGTCTGGTATAAATAAAGGTGTAGTCTCCATACTTGCTGTCCATGGTATCTTCATTGCTCCAGACAAGCTGATCCTTCTTGTCTGAGCAGACTTTATCCATATAGCCTGCGGCAATCGTCTTTGCCCGTTCCAGACCGATATCATTTTTAGAGCTGCTGTCTGAACTGCTGCTAAAGTTGAGCAGTACTCCTGTCTTCGCATCCAGCGTTGCAAAATCTTTTTCATAATTTAAATACCATAAATATTCCCGGTTCGGTCCCCAGTCCTGTCTCAGCATAGCGGATTGAAGCTTCTGGCTTCCGATAGAAGGAATCATATCTCTGGCTGCTTTGTCTGCCTGACCCTTATCCAGTAAATTCTGGGTTCGCTGTATTTCCTTTAATTCCTCTTCCGTAAACTTGATTTCATCCGCTGCGCTGCCGGCGGCTTTGTCTTTTGTCTCTGCCTGATTTGCATATCGATATAGCTGATAATCCTTATACAGCTTTATCACGTTTCCGGTATTGGCATCAATGGCTCTGTTGGTTCCATCGGTTTCATAGGCCGTAAATACTTTCAGCTTTTTCTTAGAATAATCATAATAAGAAAAGTATTTCAGTTCAGGCCCCAATTCTTTTAAATAGATTTTTTCCGCTTCACTTCTATCGATGGCTTTATCCTTGGAAGGATAGCTCTGAACAGCCAAATCCTTCTTATCCGCATTCAAACTGTAGCTTGAAAGCTTTCCTGTGTATTTATTGATTTCCATGCGGACAGAGATAAAATCACAGGGAATATCGTTTACATACATTCGATACATAAAGGAGTAATCACTTCCGTAGTCATTGCCGGCGCTGTCCTCCAGTTTAAATTCACCTGTGGTATCCGGCAGAAACTTTTTCAGATATTCCTCCGCCGCCTTTTGAGCCTGAGCCTTGTTTACCTTGGCTAATCCGCTGGATTGAAAATCGGCTGAAAAGCAGTAGAACGAGGTGATAAGCCCTTCATTCGTTACGGTTGCAGAAGCATTGGCCGTATGCTCCGTATCGGACCAGTTCAGCTGTATACTGCTGCCTTCGTCTGCATCCTCATCATAATAATAGCTGAATTCACTTAGGCTCTCCGGTATGTCTACCACCTTTTTGACCGCAGTGATCGCACTTGTTAATTGGGCGCTATCCGCTGTTCCCGCAAAGGCTGCTACTGAGCCGGACGCAAATGCTGTGGATATCAGCAGTGTACATATCATAACCATACATAATAGCTTTTTCATAATTCCCTCCTGTGTTCCCTTCTGTAATATTCCGGTTTATATACTATTATGACAGGATTATTTTCTATTTTGTTCCATATTTTTAAAACTTTTTAATTTAATTTATTCCAAAGAAATGTTTGGCGTTTTCACAGGTTATACGAGCCACCTCTTCATACTCCATCTCTTTGATTTCTGCCACCTTTCGGGCCGTATACTCCACATAAGGGGACATATTTTGTTTTCCCCTGAAAGGTTCCGGTGTCAGATATGGTGCGTCGGTCTCCACCAGTAAATATTCAATGGGAATATTTTTCACCACCTCGATCCCTTTCCGTGCATTTTTATAGGTAATCGGCCCGGCTATGGACAGAGTACCCCCCAATTTTATATACTGCTGTCCGATTTCTCTGCTGCCTGAAAAGCAATGGAGCAGAACCCTTGCGTCCGGCAGCATCTCTCCGTCCGCTCCCCGCCTTTTAGGGAACCAGCTCATTCTCTCCCGGGAAAAAGCTCCCTCTTCCTTCAAAATGTTCATGACCAGTTCATCGGCTTCTCTCGAATGAATCGTAATGGGCATTTTCAGTTCATTGGCAAGCTGGATTTGCTTTCTGAACCATTCCTCCTGTACATCTCTTTCCGAAAAATCGTAATGAAAATCCAATCCGATCTCCCCGATGGCCATGACCTTGTCCTTTTTTGCCAGTCCTTTGAGCATGGCAAGCTGCATGTCATCCATATCCTTTGTATCATGAGGGTGACAGCCCACCGCCGCATAACACCACGGGTATTTTTCCGCATGTTTGACGGCCAGAACAGAGCTTTCCAGATTAAATCCCACGTCCATTACATAGGAAACATCGGATGCCTCGATTTTTTCTGCCAAAGCGATCCGGTCTTCTTCCGTAAGCGTTTCGTTGTTTATATGTGTATGTGAATCAAATAACATATTGACCTCCTGCAATTTTTCCCCAGCCGATGGTCTTCCCTTTCGGCGGACTCTTTTAGTTCTTGTCGTTTATATCTTATCATTTTTACCTGTGCCTGTCTCCGTAAATAAAGAATAATTTGAAAAGATAGGAAACCACTCCCATCGCCAGCATCAGACCTCCTAAAATCCCATATACGATTATGTACGGCGATGCTGTTCCTGCGATTTCAAGGACTCCTTGCAGCAGGGCACCTATGGTCAGTGCCGCTACTCCGGAATTATAAACATTAAAGGAAAACCGGGACATATCTTCCACTTCAAAGATAAAAAGAAATATCCCATAAAACACCATTCCCAGCAGAAGGGGACAAAGGTATAAATAGGTCATATAAAAGGAATGAACGCCATGACCAAAGTGATTATATATGGCGGAAAAAATGAGACAGAATGCCGAAGCAGCAGCCATTCCATAAAATCCTTCGCTCACATGCGACTTTTCTTCAATAGCCAATATAGACAATATCACTCACCTCCCGTTCTCCCAATTTTCTTCCATCTGTTGGATTATTCACGACTTTTCCGTTAAAATACATCACGGAAGAGCCTCCGCCATCCAGATTATACGCTTCCGTACACCCTTGGTCTTTCATGATCTCCGCCAGCTCATAAAGGGATAGTCCCTGACTTTCTTCCGTTCTGCCGTCTGAAACAACGATTATGTAATGCAGAGGAGAAATCATACCGATGGCGGTCCTCGGGTTGCTGTTTTTTGCCTGCTCTACCTCCTGGTTTGCCTGTACTGCCATGCTCCCATTTTCTATCAGTCCCGGTCCAAAGGTCAAAATCTGCATAGCCCCGGCATCCAGCAGGCTTTCAGCCGTCTGCTGGCTCTCCTTTATAATATCACACGTTCCATCTTGATATAGTACAAAGGCTTCCTCATCGGGATCACCATAATTGCTGCGGTATAAGGTTCCGTTGCGGAGCACGTACCCATCATCTCTAAACCCATAATAGTCTCCGTTTACAGCAAGAATGGCATTATTCCGCTCTGCCATTTCAGAAGTCGTTTCTTTTATGTTTCGTCCATATGAATTATTTGCAAAGGCCGTCTTCAGATAGTCGGCACTGCTCACTTGAATATCTGCTATATATACCGTAGTATCCTTCACCCGTTCTTGTGAAAGCTTCACGCTGATATTTGAATCCTTGTACGACTGATCTGAAACGGACGCATTTACTGCCGCCGTTTTTTCTGCAGTCACAGAGGCTCCACTGCCGGCCTGTACCTCCGCCACCTGTACACTTTGGATGACAAAGGTCTTTAACAGTACAAATGCAGTGAAGCTTACCAACATTACACTGTATATAAACGCCCACCAAAAGGGCGGCTTTTTTCTTTTAGCTCGGATCGTATTTCTCATTTTTCTCATATTTTTACCTTTTAGCCCTTCTCCTGTACCATCTTATTTTTAAAAATAATCTTCTTCTGTACAAAACAGCTGAATATAAATAAAATCAGTTCAACGATAATTTTTGCCGCAAACCGGTTTGGAATCCACGTTGTTACCAGAAGGGACAAAAGCAGTGTATTTAATACTAGAATGACTGCTGCCAGAACAGCATATTGAGCGGCTGTCCTTACGACCCTTCCCTCATCTTTAAAGACATATTTTCGATTGATATAATAGTTGACCATTGCACTAACGATTCTTGCCGTAACATTGCTTACGCCTATACTCCAACTCACAGACAATCCCTTCGTGAGGATAATCAAGACTGAATAGAGCATAAAATCCACCAAGAATCCAATGAAGGAGGAAAAACTAAATTTAATAATTTCTTTATAAATATGATAGGAATCTTTTAATGGATGGAAATGAGACCGGGTGTTTTTATCTAAATATATGGTTTCAATAGGTTCTTCATCAATCCTTTTCTTCTCCTTCGCCCAATAGAGCAGCATGTTCATTTCATATTCGTACCGATTGCCCGGAATCGACAGCATAAAAGGGAGCTGTTTCATATCAAAGGCTCTTAACCCCGTCTGGGTATCCCTGATCTTTGTTCCGGAAGACCATTCAAATATTTTGCTTGTAATCCCGTTGCCGAGCCGGCTTTTCAACGGTACGTCCCCCACGAATTTTCTGCTCCCCAGCGTCAGCGTATCCGGATTGTTCTGATTTTTCTGAGCCACTGCAAGGATGTCCTCCGCCTTATGCTGTCCGTCCGAATCCGCTGTAACGACGGTTGCCTCTTCATAGGTTTTCTGAATATATGAAAAAGCGGTCTTTAGAGCGCTTCCTTTTCCTCTGTTGGATGGATGGGTTATAACAAAGGCATACTTTTCAGCCTCTTTAAACAGTCCCCTATAGGAAGGATCGCTTCCATCATCCACCACGATCATTTGCATGGAAGTTCCAAGGTGAATCCTTTGAAGCAGTTCAATCATTTTTTCGTCTGGCTCATATGCCGGAATCACCAGAATCATATTCTTTTTATCTGCCATACTATATCCCCTTTCTCTGTCTTTTCTTTACTATAAACAGATATTGTGAAAAATCTGTAAAAGCCTTATGAGAATAGTATGGTGATTATTTGTTTTCTTGATACAAAAAGAGGATTGACTATCAATCCTCTTTTTTGTCTGTATTATCAATAAGATTTTGCTTTAGTGTTTCTATAGTTTCTTGATTTTTTTTGAGAATTTCAAGCTGCCGATATGCCTTTTCTCTTAATATCTTTAATCGCTCCATTTTAGGTACTTCCTGCCTTATCAAATCAGCATTGGTATCTTCTAAATTTATTAAAACAACTAATTCCTCAGCTGATGAAAAATCTCTGATATTAGGTGTTCTCCCACTTATACCTTTTTCACTTCTCCATCCTGCCGCTGTCTTTCCAAATAAAGCCACATTAAGAATATCTGCTTCTGATGCGTATGTATAAGCCATTTCCTGCGGAGACAAAGTCGGCGTTATCAAAAATTCCTTTACCGCATCAGTATGAATGCGATAATTTATTTTTGAAAGTTCTCGTTTCACATCCCATCCTATCGCAAGCCGATTTGCTTCATCTTTTTTTAATCTCTGATAATCCTTGATAATATAAAGCTTAAATTCTGGCGAGATCCAAGATGCAAATTCAAAAGCAATGTCTGAATGAGCATAAGTGCCGCCATATCGTCCTGATTTTGATATGATACCTATAGCATCCGTTGCTTTTATCCATTGTTGCGGTGTCAATGTAAACGCATTATCTCCTGATTCTGTTTTAAACCTATCGAATTCGATAGGTTTAAAACTAGGATTATGTATTTGCTCCCATAAGCCTAAAAACGAAATGGTAGAATGGTTACGCATCCAGTTTGCAACTACTATAAATGCGTTATCCGGATTTTTGTATTTTGCAATGTCCGTTAAAGAAATGTAGGCATCTTCATTGACAACATCGCCCATTACTCTGATTTCTGTTCCATTAGCATCAAGTTTTGTATTTTTCATTAAATTTTCTCCCTTTTGATAATATTTCATTTATACTTAAATCAAAAGATGTAGCTAAAATCTGTCAAATTAAAAGATAAAAGTAAAGGATCAAGTAGGAGGTAATTAAATTAATTACCTCCTACTTGATCCTAATTCACGGAATTTCCATCCATGGCTTCTGTGCTCACAAATTCCAGCTTTTCACCGTTATCCGCAAACAGGAGCATTCCCTTGGACTCCATCCCTCTGAGATTTCGAGGCTTTAAGTTTGCCACGACAACAACCTTTCTTCCTACGCAGTCCTCCGGTTTAAAATAAGCGGCGACCCCCGAAATGACCTGACGGATTTCCGTGCCCATCTTTACCTTGAAAACCAGAAGCTTGTCTGCTTTCGGGTGTTTTTCTGCTTCCAGAATCGTACCCACTCTAAGATCGATCTTATCAAAATCCTCAAACTCGATTTCCGGCTTTAGTTCAAGGGGAACATTCGCCTCTTCCCCTCCATTGTGTTTCTGCATTTGTTCCAGCTCTTCCAGTTCCTTTTCAATATCCAAACGAGGAAATATGGCTTCGCCTTTTTTTACCTGTTCGCCGCTCATCATTTCAAACTCAAAGGCATCCTCCCAAATCGGGTCGGCAAACCACAACCCCATTTGCTTTCTGATTTCTTTAGAAGTCGTATGCATAAACGGATAGATCAATACCGATATGATTCGGATAGCTTCTGCCAGATTATGCATCACCGTGTTCAGTCTATCCTTCGCTTCTTCACTCTTTGCAAGAACCCATGGAGCATTTTCATCAATGTATTTATTGGCTCTTCGAACTACCACCCAGATTTCTTCCAGCGCAAGGTTGAACTGGAACTTATCCATATATTCTTCCACTTTCTTTGCCGCCCCGGTTGCAATCTGTTTTAAATCCGCATCGGAAGCCAGCCCCGCTTCTCCCGCCGTACAATTTTCGTCACCGCAGACAGGGAACGTACCGCATAAGGCTGCCGGAACAACGCCTCCGTTATATTTTTCAATCATGGAAACGGTTCTCGAAACCAGATTTCCAAGGTCGTTTGCCAAATCATAGTTCATTCGTTTCAGCATGACTTCATTGGTGAAAACGCCATCCTGCCCAAAGGTATACTCCCGAAGCAGGAAATATTTCAGTGCGTCGACCCCATATCTCTCAATCAACTTCACCGGATCTACCACATTGCCTTTGGATTTTGACATCTTGCCCCCTTCGAGCAGCAGCCAGCCGTGACCCAGCACCTTCTTCGGAAGAGGAAGCTCCATGGACATCAGCATAGCCGGCCAAATGACCGTATGGAACCGCACGATCTCTTTTCCTACCAAATGAACATCCGCCGGCCAGTATTTATCGTAAAGTTCCGTATCCTCACTGCCATATCCGAGAGCCGTAATATAGTTTGAAAGGGCGTCCAGCCATACATATATGACATGCTTTCCGTCAATAGGAACCGGAATGCCCCAGTCAAAGGTGGATCGGGAGATACACAGATCTTCCAGTCCCTGCTTTACAAAGGCGATCATTTCATTTCGTCTGGTCTCAGGCTGTAAAAATTCAGGATTCTTTTCAAACAGCTCAAGAAGCCTATCCTGATATTTTGAAAGCCTGAAAAAATAGGCTTCTTCCTTTGCAGGCTGCACAGGTCTGCCGCAATCCGGACATTTTCCGTCCACCAGCTGACTCTCTGTCCAGAAGGACTCACAGGGAGTACAATAAAGACCTTTATATTCCCCTTTATAAATATCGCCCTTCTGGTACAGCTGCATGAAAATTTCCTGCACTCTTTTCACGTGGCGCGGTTCGGTGGTTCGGATGAAATCATCGTAAGAGATTTCCATAGTCTTCCACAGCTCCTTAATGCCGTCTACGACCTTATCCACATACTCCTGCGGGGTCACACCTTCCTTATCGGCAATCGTCTGAATTTTTTGTCCGTGCTCATCCGTTCCTGTTAAAAACCGTACATCATATCCTTGAAGTCTCTTGAATCGAGCCATCGCATCCGCCATTACCGTACAATAGGTATGTCCTATATGCAGGTTCGCACTTGGATAATAAATCGGCGTTGTAATGTAATACGTGCCTTTTTTTGTTGTCATATTGAAACTTCCTTCTTTCTTCTTTAGTATTTTCTGCGTTCTAAAAACTCTTCGATCACTGCGATCGTATCCTCTAATCCGATATAGCCGCTGTCCAGCGTCAGATGATAATTGAGGATGTCTCCCCACTTTCTTCCCGTGTGATGGGTATAATAGTTGGTTCTTGCTTTGTCAATCTTCTTGATCTCATTTTCCACATTTGTTTTATCCATCCCATATTCTTCCACAGCCCGTTGGATCCTGTTGTGCATCTCCGCACATACAAATATATTGGTCACCTCAGGCATATCTCTCAAAATATAGTCTGCGCAGCGTCCTACGATAACACAAGGGCCTTCCTCCGCGATTTTTCGAATGACATTGACCTGAGCGAGAAAGCATTTATCATTGAGAGAAAGTCCTTCTATTCCGGCATCTCCGCTTCCTCCGAGGCTGGTTGCAAGCGTGTATATAAAACTGTTTTTAGCCTTCATTTCAGCATTTTCAATCAAATCCTTGGAGAAACCGCTTTCTTCCGCAATCCGGTCTATCAGTGCCTTGTCATAAAAAGGTACACCCATATCTTCTGCCAATTTCTGTCCTATTATTCTTCCGCCACTTCCATAAGTACGGCTTATCGTAACTATTCTTTGCTTCATTCAGCACCTCCATCTATAGTAACCGCCAATCTTTTCTTCATTACAACAATTACTACACCTATATTTTATTTATTCTATCATAAAATTCCAGCGAAAACTACTCTGAAATGTGAATTTTAGCATGTTGAGGGATTGTAAACCCTTACTTTTAAATTGGTTGACATATAAATTTTTATCCTTTATACTGATACCTGTAATCTTTTTATATTCTTACATGAATGAGGTGAATTCAATGCATTATACAAAAACAACCAATATGATATTATGTGCCGTATTTGCAGCCATAACAGGGGTCAGTGCCGGGCTGATGCTTCCCCTGCCCTTTACACCGGTCCCTATCACGCTTTCCACGTTAGCCGTTATGCTTACGGGGGCTCTACTGGGAGGTTGGTATGGTTCGGCCAGCATGATCGTCTATCTCCTTTTAGGTATCTTTGGTGCTCCCGTATTCAGCGGATACACCGGAGGCTTTGACAAGCTGATCGGACCTACAGGAGGATACCTTGCCGGATATATTTTGACGGCCTTCATTACAGGTATTATAATAGAGAAAATGAACAAGAAAAATAACCTATACATAAATGTGTTGGCAATGGCTCTGGGTCTGTCCGCCTGCTACGTTTTAGGAACCCTATGGTATATGTTTTCCACCGGGACGCCTTTATGGACCGCCCTGATTTCCTGTGTGTTCCCATTTTTAATCGGCGATGCCCTTAAAATAGCAGTAGCAGCAGTACTTGCATCCAAGCTGCGGCCCGCCATGCACAGATAAGGAGGCGTTTATGTCTGTTAAGGACGAGGTATTAAAAGTGCTGGAAAAAAACAAGGGGGAGAGTATTTCCGGAGAAGCTCTGGCGAACCAGCTTGGCGTTTCGCGGGCTGCCGTCTGGAAAGCCATGACAGTTCTCCGCAAGGAAGGCTATCCCATCATGGCTGCCACCAATAAAGGGTATTCCCTTATGGAAAGCAGCGATCTTTTATCCGAACAGGGTATTCGGGTCTATTTAAAGGAAAAGGACTACGCTTTAAATTTACACGTATATAAGAGCATCGATTCCACCAATTTAGAAGCCAAAAGACTGGCTCTTGAAGGAGCCGGCCCCGGAACCATTATCGTATCCAACGAGCAGACAAAAGGACGGGGCAGGCTGGGACGCTCTTTTTATTCTCCTGCTTCCTCAGGGATTTATTTGACCATTCTTTTAAAACCCGGCCTGGATTTATCCCAGTCTGTCTTAGTCACAACAGCAGCATCCGTGGCTGTTGCTAGAGCCATCCAAAAAGTCGCTCATGTGGAGCCGCAAATAAAATGGGTCAACGACGTATATATTGCCAATAAAAAAGTCTGCGGTATTCTCACCGAAGCGATAACCGATTTTGAAACCGGTACGATTGAATATATTGCTCTGGGAATCGGCATCAACTGCCGCACCCCGGAATTAGGCTTTCCGGAAGATATCATAACTAAAGCCGGAGCCATTGAGGTACCTTTTTCCCGCAATGAACTGGCGGCGGAAGTCATTCATCAGGTGATGAGCCTATATGAAAATATCGAAAGCAGAAGCTTTATAGAAGAGTATAAAAGGCGCTCTATGGTGCTGGGAAAAAACATTGAAGTCGTGAAGCATTATCAAAAAGAATCGGTTTCTGAAAATCCCGAAGCTCAATCCGCCGTGGCCTTGGACATCGATAAGGACGGAGGTCTTGTGGTGGAATACGAAGACGGAACACGGGAAGTGCTGAATACGGGAGAAATCAGCATAAAGCTGTAGATTCTGCACGCCCCTTTTCACAGAAACTTCACCTTTCTTTTTTAAAGGGCTTCATTTTTAAAAGCTTTGATACGAAACAGGTTTTCCATCCTCCATCTTGATGGTATATCCATGTCCCGGTTCCGGAATCCATTCATAATAGTGCTTGCCTTCCTCCGGGAAGCACTCTGCCATGATTTGAGATATGACTCCTCCGTGGCATACAACAGCGGAATGGGCTTCCTTTCCGGAATGCCGGACAGAAAACTCTTTTAATTTGTGAAGGCCCACAAGCTGCCGGAAGCCTTTACGGACTCTTTCCTGAAAGGCTTTGGCACTTTCGCCATTTGGAGGAGCCGTTGTTCCCGTTTTGTCACCGATCCATGTCTGATATTCCGGAAGCTCCTTGAGTTCCTCATAGCTATGCTTTTCATAATCCCCAAAGGACATCTCTTTTAAATCCTCCAGCACCGAATGGTCTTCTTCTCCGAAAATAATGCGAAAAGTTTCTTCGGTCCGAAGCAGGCCGGTGGTATAAAAATCCGCCTCTGTTACCTTCGGATAAATATCCTCTTCTTTCAGAGAAGCCACCAATGCTTTTCCTTCCTCCATCAAAGGCAGATCTGCCTGACCGTAATACCACCTTTTTAAATTTCCCTCTGTGGTGCCGTGCCGAATCAGATGAATATAGGATTTAGGCTTTCGGGGCTCCGTATGAGCGGTGGCTTTCACGACTTGAGGAAGTCCGCAGAATATTCGGGTGACCGTATCCGCTTGACCGCTGAGATAGATCAGGATCCGGCCGTTCATTTCCCGCCACGCCCGCAAAGTCTTATCCATGGGAACGACCCCCTGGGATATGTCGGCACATACAATAATTTTATCCTGAAGGTTTGATCGATTTGCTTCCAGAATATCTTTTGCTTCTATTCCTTGTTTGGTGCAGGCCAAAGTGAACTGCTCCAATCCGTAAATCACCTTCTTGGAAAAGTCTATGTCAAGTTTTTCTTCTTCTCCAACGCAGTAAAAAATGTCCTGTTCCTTTATATTGAACTGTTTTTTTACGTACTCCAGCTTTCCCTGATATACGCCTCCAAATATGAGCTCCATGTTTCGTCCTTTCTTTTATAAAACTGCCAGTGTCAGCACACCTGCACATTCCGCTATGGTCAACGCATAACCCGCTATGTCTCCGCTCATGCCCCCAAGCTGTTTTCTTCCATACCGCATCATCATAAAATGCACAATTCCGGTTACTGCCGCCGCAATTCCCACTATATAAAATTTTGCAATTACGAGATACTGCTGTGCCCGATCGCTGACAGGCAATAAATAGCCTCCAAATTCATGGATAATCGCCAGATGGCCTGTCAGCAAAGCTAACAGGAGCATGATACCCATTATGCCGATCAGTACGGCCTCATACTTTTTATTGATGTGCTCATCATAGCTTGCATTATACTGGCTGTGCCCGATGGGCCGGTATTTTAATACACCGTACCCGGAGCAGGCTCTGGATACCACAGGGATGAAAAGCAGTCCGCTCATCCTCGGATACAGATTCGAATAGCTATACTGCTCCAGCAGAGCCCATACAGCTGAAAACATCACGACAAAGAGCAGCACCACACTGATGACCGCAAAAGCACCTACGTGAGAATCCTTTAAAATCCGTTGTCTCTCTTCCAGCTCACGCCTGGACAAAATCGCATCACAGCAGTCCATGAACCCGTCCAGATGAATAAATCCGCTGACTGCAAAAGGATAGATGGTCAGGGCGGCTACCTGTAAGGGCAAGGGCAGATGGAACAGATCCATTCCCTTATATAAAATATACCATAATACGCCCATTAAAATTCCGATCAATGGGAAAAATACCAGCTGCAAGCGCCTTAAACCATTGTCCCACAGCTTGCAGGGGCAAGGAACTGCAAAGAAATTTCCCCATGCCATGAAAAAGGCTGTTACATATTTCATGCTTTAAAACTCCTTTTATACTCTATTACATTACCAAAAGAAACCTCTATGACACGCTCACAGATTTCCGCCAGCGTTTTGTCGATAAAGGCCAGTCCGCGCCGATAGTCTTCTGTCAGGACATCATACGCCGCAGCTTCCCCATATATATAATCCGATACAAATACCGTATTTCCTGTGCGCACCGCAAATTCCCGCAGCTCTTCCGCTACTCTTTCAGCCGCTTCACCATCCACACTTCCATCAGCTTTGAACATTTCATTGGAAAGAAGAGCGGTCACACTGTCTAAAAGAAAAACGCCGTGCGGATCAGCCCCGTCTTTTTTTAAGTTCGAAGAAGACGTGTTTTCACACAGGCACCGGCATATGTTTTCGCTTTGCTCGACTGTCTTAAATCCCCAGCCTTCGCGTTCTTTCACATGTCTTGCAAT
This sequence comes from Aminipila luticellarii, assembly GCF_004103735.1. Classification (NCBI taxonomy): domain Bacteria; kingdom Bacillati; phylum Bacillota; class Clostridia; order Peptostreptococcales; family Anaerovoracaceae; genus Aminipila; species Aminipila luticellarii. The sequence goes on from NZ_CP035281.1 coordinate 2,233,960, forward strand.
GCGGGTCAGATCTTCTTCATCCGCCGGTTTCATGGTCGCCACATAATATAATGCCGCATTCTTTTCATGCGCCATATCTCTGGCAATATTTTGTGCATACATGGATTTTCCATTTTTACATCCACCGCTGATAAAAACATTCATTTTTCTGTTTCTCCTACTTTAAAGCTGCATTCATGGGGTTTTTTACCAACTTTTATTGTATCACAAAAGCCCCTATGATATAATAATTTGTCTGTAGATATTTTATTTATTTAGTAAAGGAAGTGCATTATGAGTAAAAAAGTAAGAGCTAATATTTTACTTCTGTTGACCGCCCTTATATGGGGATCTGCTTTTGTGGCACAAATAAAGGGTATGGACAATCTTGGCCCGTTCTCGTTTGCCTGCATCAGAAATCTGGTAGGAGCTGTTTTTCTGATTCCGGTTATTTTTGTGCTGGATAAATTAGACCTGAATCATGCGCAAGAACCGGATGCAGAAAAAACAGAGGCCGAGAAAAAAGCAGAAAGAAAAATCCTGCTGACCGGCGGCATTGCCTGCGGCCTTGCCTTATTTGTTGCAGGTTCTCTGCAGCAGGTAGGCCTCATGTATACCACAGCCGGGAAAGGCGGATTTATTACAGCTCTCTATATTGTGATTGTTCCTATTCTGGGATTATTTCTGAAAAAGAAGGTCAGACCAATTATCTGGGGCTGCGTGGCTGTGGCCGCCGTGGGTCTGTATCTGCTGTGCATCAAGGAAGGTTTCACCATCGGACTTGGAGATTTGCTGATTCTGATCTGTTCCTTTGGATTCTCCATACATATTCTGATCATCGACCATTTTTCCCCTAAAACAGATGGGGTTCGTATGTCCTGTATCCAGTTCTTCATTGTGGGCATACTTTCGGGAATCGTGATGTTCGCTGTAGAAACTCCAAATCTTCACGATATTTTGATTTCTTGGATGCCTATCGTATATTCCGGCGTTCTTTCCTCCGGTGTTGCCTATACCCTCCAGATCGTGGCGCAAAAAGATACCGACCCGACTGTGGCATCCTTGCTGCTCAGTCTTGAATCGGTATTTGCGGTTCTTTCCGGTATGATTGTCCTTCACGAAGTACTGTCCGGCAGAGAGATCTTAGGCTGCATATTAATGTTCTCTTCCATTATTGTGGCGCAGCTGCCTTCAAAAGCAGACCGGCTTTCACAGGGAAATCCTTCTGCCTGACAGCGGGAGAAACATTATAATATATGGATATATTCATCAAGGGAGATGTCTTTTGCAAAGGCATCTCCCTTTGCTTGGTCGCAGCTCACCTTTGTCAAATAGGCTATTTCCGACTGTCTGGAGACCCCTGTAACGATGGACTTTGCATGGATAGACCGTGTCATTTGCAGGATAGAGTCAATCATTTCCGGGGGCCGGTTCTTATCCAAAATGTCCGGCTCGAATTTAACAAAATCCACACCGGTCTTATAAAGTGCCTCCAGCGGCAGGTACCGTTCTTTATATTCTCCTATGATACAGTCGGAACCCATGTCATGAATACAGCGGACGATCTTTTCTACCAAATGCTTTTTTTCAAACAGGATTTCTTCGGAAATTTCGAAAGAAAAATATTCTCCCGGAACGTTATATCGGTCTTTTATTCGCTGTAATTTATGGATGAAATCCGTCACATTGAAATGGTTTCTATGGAGTGTGATGGATATAGGCATGCAATTTCTGCCCTTGTCCAGATGTTTCCTGAACCTTTTACATATTTCTTCATAAATAAAACTATCTAAGCACATAATCAAGCCTCTTCGTTCAAAAACACCTGTATATTGCTGCGGCAGTAATGTACCTTTTTCTGGATGCTCCCAGACAGCATAGGCATCCCCATTACATAGTGCTCTCGTTCTTAAGTCATATCGCGGCTCCACATAAATTTTAAATTCTCCGTTTCTAAAAGCTCTATACATGGTATTTTCCAGCTTTTTTTCAAATAATATTTTTTCCAGAAGCTTGACATCATAATAAGATATGATCACATTGTTCTTCTCTTTGTTTATTTCATTTTTCAGTGCCATGCCTGCCCGTTCCTTGGCCAAATTCAAATCCATGGTTATATCCCGTATGACGTAGACTCCGCATTCCAATTTAAAATTAGTCTCTATAATACATTTTCCGATTCGAACCAAACGTTCCTCCAGTTGACTTTCCCCTTCATATTTCATTAAGATCATCATATGCTCCGCATAATTCCTGCACACGATCTCATCATCATCCAAATACTTGGATATGCCCAAAAATACACTTCGAATCAGTTCATCTCCCCGAATATGTCCGTAATTTTCATTATATACGCCAAAGTTATGCAGATTTGTATCTACTAAAGCATAGGAACACTCCATTTTACTGATGATTTCCTTTGCCTTCCTATCAAAGTAGTTCATGCTCATACCGCCGGTGACCCCATCGCTGTAAGCAATCTCTTCCAGCAAGCCTTTCTCTTCTTTTATTCTTCTGGACTGATAGAATAAAAGAAGAATTGGAAGCGTCAAGAACATGGCCCACATCAGAACAGCCAGAATCAATATTCTCACGCCGTCCGTCCCAAGACCGCCTCCTTTCGATAAGCTTACTAAATATAGATCTTGAATGGGAAGGGGCATGTACGCCGCAAATTTCTTTTTTCCGTCTGCCATAAAGGTAAAGGTTCCCGAACTTTTTTGTTCTAATGTGGCAGTCAAATTTGCAGGTCTGTATTCCGGTTCAATGATTCTGGGCGTTTGACTCAAATACTCAAATAAATTTTCCTGATTTACAAAAGAGGTTTCCGATTGCCTGCTCCACAAAATATTTCCGGCTTTATCTATGATGACCATGTCGTACTTGTCGGAAGCTCCGTTAATAAGAGAGGCACTGCAAATTTTATTGATGTCGAAAATCGTGCCTATGGATTTATAAGGCACCCCATCCAGGCGAAGTCCTGTGGCAGGCACAATATAATTGATCAAAGTGCTTCCGCTGAAATAGTCTGCTGTGACAAAGAAACCTTCCTTTGCACTGTAATCCGCCCCCTCTTCCAGCTTGGTCTTATTGTCGGGTTCCACAGAATTTCCGGTATACAGGAGGTTTCCTTTTTCATCTACAAAAAATATTGCCTCATATCCATACTCTCTTTTTTCTGCTTCCACGTATTCCATCATTTTATTTTTGGTCATTTGGGTTCCCATGCTGGAAGTTAGATTTTTAAAAGCAGAGAGATTATGCGAGATGCAGTTTAACTGCTGTGATATAAACCGGTTAGTGCTCTTGCAGCTGTTCATGGCATCTTCGGCCGCTTTATCAACCTTTTTAGAATAAATATCTTGAAAGAAAATGGCGGAAAGAAGAATGCATAAAAGACATGTGACCCCTATGATAATTTTATATTTCTTCAAATCCTTTAGGTTATGATCCTTTTGTTCCTCAAACTTTATGTCAAAAGGTTTTACAAAAGGTTTATGGGGACGCTTCTCGAAATGCTCTTTTATGTAGACAAGCTGTTGGACTCTTTTATGAGAGATGTCTTCCAGTAATATTCTGATGATGTTGCTGCTGCTGCTTTCTAAAAGCTTCATCTTACATTGGAGGATCTTATAATCTTCTCCGGCGAACTGCACACAGAATTCAAAGGACTCGTCGCTTTTCCCGGTGATCAGCATGTTTTGAAAATAATCAATGGAAAAATGCTCCTGAAGCTGAACCACATCTGTTTTTCGTACTCCATATTCTACAAAGTATTGAAAATATTGACTTGCATCATAGGTTCTTCCTTCTTTACCATCTTTTATTAGAATTACGGTCATACTGTCCATATCTACTTCAAGTGTTAAGTAAAACCTTTCTGCAGTTTTCAAAACCATACGAAATCTCTCCTTGCTTAACTCTTAACGTCCTATAAAAAATTTGTCGAATTATGGGTATTCCTGTAAATTTATTCCATGTGCCATGCAAGTATCAATATAGCACTGAGACGTTGAAAAGTCAAGCCTTTGTTGTTTTTATTCCGCTTCTATAACTGGGTAAATAAAGTTAAATAGGATGTATAATTATACTTTTTGTTGTTGAAATACAAAACTAATATTTTTTTGATTTGAACTTTCTTTTTTAAGATAAAACAGCAGGCATTGCCATAAATCGGCTTTGCCTGCTGTCCATCTTGTCCTGAAATTTAAACACATTTTTAAAAGGAGAAAAGTAATTTCTTTATACGCTTAATAAACCTTGCCGTTTTCCAGATAATCTTTGAGCTTTTGAGCCTGTAATCCTTCGCTTTTAGCAAAGTCTCGGAGGAATTGCTGCACTTCGGGATTATCCACTTCATAAGAAAAATCCATAAAATCCCGCACTCTTTCCTGAGTGTCCAGTAAAGCCTTCTTTAAATAATCTTCTGAATCAAATTTCATATTAACCTCCATAGCCGTTAAATTCATATTAGTTATTATCCTTCAATCCAAACAAATTATACCGGAGAATTCCAAATTCTTTATTTTTATCAGCAGGCCAAACACATGTAGGAATATATTTAGAAAAAAGGTACATACTTCTACTGTTTACAATGAAAAATCCAGGCAGGAGATAAAAAAGGGGTGATAAGGATGCTATTAATAAAAAACGGGAAAATACTGACTATGACCGGTTCAGTTATCGAGCCGGGAGAGGTATGGATCAAAGGCCAAAAAATAGTTGACGTGGGCAAAAATCTAAAGATAAGCGGTGAGGAACCCGTTCAAATCATAGATGCAAAAGATCTTTGGGTTTTGCCGGGTCTCATCGAGGCTCACTGTCATATCGGTATCACGGAGGAAAAAAAAGGATTTGAAGGTGACGACTGCAATGAAATGAAAGATCCCATCACCCCATATATAAGAGGACTGGATGCTATTAATCCCATGGATTCCGCTTTCCACAATGCCGTCAGCTCCGGAATTACTTCTGTCATGGCCGGTCCCGGCAGCGCCAATGTCGTCGGCGGGCAATTTGCTTTTATCAAGACCTTCGGCAGATCCATTGATGAAATGGCTGTTCTTCAGCCATCTGCCATGAAGGTAGCTTTCGGTGAAAATCCCAAATCCAACTACAACGAACTGGAAAAAATTCCGACTACCAGAATGACCATAGCCGCCTTATTGAGGGAAGAGCTTTATAAAGCGAAGCAATATCAGTTGGAAAAAATCAGCAGCCAAAAGTCCGGCGAACCTTTTGAAGTGGATTTCAGGAAAGAATGCTGGCTTCCGGTCTTAAATAAAAAAATTCCTTTAAAAGCACATGTCCATAGAACGGACGATATTTTGACAGCCATACGAATTGCGAAGGAATTTGATTTAAACTTGACTTTAGATCATTGCACCGAAGGCTATTTAATTGCAGAGCTCATAAAAGAATCCGGCTTTCCTGCCATAATCGGTCCCGGATTTGCCTCCAGAAGTAAAATCGAAACGCAGAACATGGATTTCAAAAATGCTGGTATCTTAAGTAAAGCCGGCGTTAAGGTAGCCATAACAACCGATCACCCCGTATCCAGAATTCAATATCTCCCGATCTGTGCCGGATATGCGGTAAAAGAAGGTCTTCCTATGGAAGAAGGATTAAAATCCATTACGATTAATGCAGCCGAAATCTGTAGAGTTTCAGACAGGGTCGGCAGCATTGAACCAGGAAAAGACGCTGATATCGCTATTTTTGACGGAAATCCTATGAACGTTTTTACCAACACCATTTATACCATTATTAACGGTAAGATTGTTTACAGCAAGGAGCATTCGGATCATAGTGAAAAACTGCTATAAAGACAGCAGTTTTTCATCAAGTATCCATCCTCACCCTCCTATAGGTTCAGAATCACCATATCCTCCGGGTACCAGACAATTTCCGTCCGCATCCTTTTCAGGGCAGTCATTGGGCCGTTTGCCGGTCTTTATTTCAATCTTGTAATTTTTTTGCTCCTTTTTCATATAAGCACCTCCTCTTAACCTTTATATATATCTTTCTACAAAGCGGCTAAATTTATAGGTGAAAGAATATGGTTTTCAGAGACTTCATAAATGTAAAATTATTGCACATACTAAAAAACGGAGGTGATAAATATGGATTATTTAAAGAGACGGGACAGTAATGCAGAAGCTTATCGAAAAGCACATCGTGCTGAATCCAGTGACAGTACTCAAAATAAGGTCAGTAACAAAAGCACTCAGGACTCACAACAGAGCACTGGAAATGCCAGAAATGAGGCTCAAAATAGTCAGAATGCTAAATCAAAATAAATTCTACTATTTGTAGCCTTAAAAGAAGCTGTATCAAATAGACACACTCGTCTATGAGCGTGTCTATTTCTCTTTTCTATTTATTCCCTTGTGGGAACAATCTCCGTCCAGTATCCGTCCGGATCTGAGATGAAATAAATGCCTATATCCGGATTTTCAAAGCAGATTATTCCCATTTCTTTATGTTTTTTATAGGCTGCTTCATAATCATCCACTTTAAATCCGATATGACTCTCATTATCTCCCAGATTGTACGCTTCCTTTCTGTCTCTGTACCAGGTAAGCTCCAGAAGCATGGCATCCTGACCGCCCTGTGAATTGTCCGAGCCTAGAAATACAATGGCATAAGCTCCATCTTCCGCATCTATTCTTCTTATTTCCTTAAGCCCCAATGCTTCTTTATAAAATCTCATGGATTTATCTAAATCAAAAACAGTTATACAGGAATGATATGCTGTGAATTTCATACGGTACCCTCCTTATGTTCATCCTACACTTTAATTTTTATTTTAATGATAGTTTAACATAAATTCTTTCCTTCTTAAACTACTATTTTATAGTGACATTTTTAACCACGGTTAAAGATCCGGATCTTGCAGATAATAAAGGTATGGAAGGTAAATTTGCAAGAGAAAAACTGAATGGAGATGGGAGAAGAACGGTCGAAGCAAACGAAGCGTTAAAAGCGGTTATTATTTTTGCAATCGGCTTTGTTGGTTACGGCGTAATAGAAATTTTATTTAGGGGGTATACGCACTGGTCTATGCTTTTGACCGGCGGAGCCTGTCTTCTTACCCTTTATTATTTAAATGTGCAGTTCAATAAGGTCTCCATGGTTTGGAAGGCCTTAATAGGAGCCTTCGTCATCACCGCCTATGAACTGGCTGTAGGTGTTATTGTGAATCTTTTATTTCATTTCAATGTGTGGGACTATTCAGAGCAGCCTTTTGATTTCTTAGGCCAGATTTGTCCTCTATTTACTTTTTTATGGTTTTTATTATGTCTGCTTTTGTTGGCCGTTTCTAAAATCTTCTACCGTAGGAACCGATATTTAACACCTTAATTTAACACCAGTCTGCCCTGTTAAATTATTAAACTATACTTTTCTTAATTCTGTTCAACAATTTACCTTATTACAATATAATAGACAATAAAAAGAATTCTCTGAATTTTATTTTGCCCAACAAATAGTACATTGTATACTTGTTATTTTATCCAAAAACTCTTTACTTTTATGAAAAAAAATGTACAATGGAATATAACTGAATAGAATATTGAGGAGGAAAAATTATCATGAGGAAATTATCATTATTGTTGGTACTCGCCTTAGTAGTATCAACAGTTTTTGTTGGCTGCGGCAGCAAGGACGGCGGAGACAACGCAGCAAAGGGTCCTGCCGGCGTTACCATAAGCGGAGATGTTATAAAAATCGGCGTATTTGAGCCAACCACCGGTGAAAACGGAGGCGGCGGTATGCAGGAGGTTCTTGGCGCCCGTTACGCAAACCAGATGATGCCTACGGTCGATATCAACGGCACTACTTATAAGCTTCAATTAGAAGAAGTAGACAATCAATCCGACAAGTCTGCCGCTGTAACAGCAGCTCAGTCTCTCATCAGCAAGGGCGTAGCAGCCGTTATCGGTTCTTATGGTTCAGGTGTTGCGATTGCTGCCGGATCCACCTTTGCGAGTGCCGGTGTTCCTGCCGTTGGATGTTCCTGCACCAATCCGCAGGTAACCTTGGGCAATGACTTTTATTTCAGAGCCTGCTTCTTAGATCCGTTTCAGGGAACTGTTATGGCTTCCTACGCAACGGATGCCGGTTACAAGACTGCTGCAGTTATAAGCCAGAACGGCGATGACTATTCCACAGGCCTTGCCGGATATTTCAAGAAATCTTTTGGCGAGTTAGGCGGAACTATTGTGGCTGACGAAACCTATCAGACAAATGAATCCGATTTTAATGCAATTCTTACAAAAGTAAAATCCGCTAATCCGGACTGTATCTTTATTCCATCATCGATTAATACAGCTACTCTGATCTTACCTCAAATTGCTGCCAACGGCATCAAGGCTCAGGTCTTAGCCGGTGACACTTGGGAAAATGCAGCGATTATTTCCAAGGATGCAGTTGGAGTTGCCTTCTCAACCTTCTTTGATGAAAATGATGAAAGCAATCCGGTTGCAGCTGAATTTGTAAAAGGCTTTAAAGACTACTTGAATTCTGATCCAAAGAACATTGCTCTTAATGCAAACACGGACACAGTTGCCGCTGTATCTGCTTTAGGGTATGATTCTTATACATCTATTTACGAAGCATTGAAGAGTCTGGATGGAAAAGAAGGCGATCTGACTTCAGTTGCTATCCGCGATGCTCTTACAAAAGTAAGCTTTGACGGTGTAACAGGTCACATTTCCTTTGATGAAAACGGGGATGCCATCAAGGATACTGCTTATATCAAGACAGTTGATCAGGAATCCTTGACTTCTAAAGAGTTCAAATTTATTAAGACTCAGACCGTAAAAAAATAACAAACCCTTAGCAATATTCCATTTTCATAGCATGACATGTTGACAGAATGATCTATTGTACAAAACGATGCGGTAGGGGGGCAGAGTGCCTCCCCCCGCTTTATTTCTTTATTAGGAGGCTTTAAAAACAATGACAGCAACAGCTTTTTTTTCATATTGCTTAGCGGGTATGTCCATAGGTAGTATATATGCGCTGATTGCCATCGGTTACACCATGGTGTATGGTATTCTCAGGCTCATAAACTTCGCTCACGGAGATATTTTTATGATGGCCGCATACTTCATGATATTCGCGATGGTGGATCACCAGATCCCATGGTATTTTTCCATGGTCATCATGATAGTCAGTACGGTCCTTCTGGGAGTCGTCATCGAAAAGCTGGCCTATAAGCCGCTTCGGAACGCACCAAGAATGTCCATTATGATTTCTGCAATCGGTGTTTCTTACCTTCTGCAGAACCTGGCTACGTACTTATTTTCCGCACTTCCAAAACAGTATCCGTCTATTCCGGTACTAAATAAGACGATCGCACTCGGAGGTGTTTCAACTTCTCTTGTAACCTTTATTACACCGATTATTACGATCCTTTTCGTCGTACTGCTTATGCTCTTAATTAAATATACCAAGATGGGCATGGCGATGCGAGCCGTATCCAAAGACTTTGAAGCGGCACAGTTAATGGGAATCAAGATAAACAGTGTAATCAGCTTTACCTTTGTAATAGGCTGCTTTCTGGCTGCGGTAGGTTCCATGCTTTACTTTACACCAAGACCCTCTGTCTTTCCTCTGGCGGGTTCCCTTCCGGGGCTTAAATGCTTTATCGCAGCCGTATTCGGAGGGATCGGAAGCATCCCGGGTGCCGTTGTCGGCGGCTTCATTATCGGGTTTTCAGAAACCTTTATTAAAGCCGCAGGTTATTCAGAATTTAGTGATGTATTCACATTTGTATTATTAATTGTCGTATTGATGTTCAGGCCAACCGGTCTGTTCGGTGAAAATTTGGCGGAGAAGGTGTAATTATGACAAAGAAATCAAAAACTATTTGTACCATAATTGCATTGCTGGTACTGGCAGGAATGATCGTTTCAGTGAACGAATTCACTTCGCAGTCCTCCATGCTCCGCACAGTATTGCAATTAGGTTCAATTTATGCTCTTGCAGCAGTATCCATGAACTTATTGAACGGCTTCACAGGCTTATTCTCACTGGGTCAGGCAGGTTTTATGGCAATTGGAGCTTATACCTATGCGGTCTTTACCATTCCGGTGAACAGCAAACCGATCGTATATTATCTCTACGGTGTTTCCGACCTGCTTGCCAATGTGGAGCTGCCTTCTTGGGTCGGACTGATCCTTGCTGGGCTGATGGCCGCATTGCTGGCTGCTGTTATCGGTGCCCCGGTGCTCCGATTGAAGAGCGACTATTTTGCCATCGCAACACTGGGATTTTCTGAAATTGTACGTATTTTAGTAGCAAGTTCTCCATTTAACACGATTACGAACGGTTCTCTGGGACTCAAATTGATACCGGGCTATCATTCTTACTACACGCCGTTTATTATCGTATTCATCTGCATCGTCATCATTGCCCTACTGATCAAAAGCTCTTACGGCCGCGCATTTAAGGCGATCCGTGAAGATGAAATTGCAGCAGAAGCGATGGGTATCAACCTGGCAAGGCACAAACAGCTGTCTTTTATCATCAGCTCGTTCTTTGCAGGCATATCCGGTGCTCTTTTAGCCATGTACCTTGGAGCCGTTACCTCCACTACATTCCCAATCATGCTGACCTACAACATTCTTCTTATCGTTGTAATAGGCGGAATCGGAAGCATTACAGGGAGCATCATCTCGGCGTTCCTCATTACGGCGGCTAAAGAGTGGTGGCTGCGTTTTCTGGATCAGACTATGATTATTGCGGGTATCCATGTTCCTTTCCTCCGAACAGGTTTCCGAATGGTCGTCTTCTCCGTTATCTTAATGGTGGTCGTTCTTTTCTGGCGAAGAGGCATCATGGGACAGAAAGAATTCTCATGGGACGGCATTTATCGTTTCTTCACCCGAAAATCCCGCAAAGGAGGTGCTGTTCATGAGTAAGCAGAACCTGCTTCGCGTTTCAGACGCGACCATGCAGTTTGGAGGTGTAGTTGCCCTTAACAACCTGAATCTGGAGTTGAACAAGGGTGAAATCATCGGTCTGATCGGTCCTAACGGTGCCGGTAAGACCACTGCCTTCAATGTTATAACCGGCGTTTATTCCCCCACCAACGGAGAAATCACCTTTGACGGGGAAGTGATTGCCTCCAATTTTCCTCATGGCAAAATGAAAGCACTGTATGCCGGTCAAAATGCCGGTAAATATACAAAATCCGTTGTTCCCACACCGGATAAAATAACGAAGAAGGGCATTGCGAGAACCTTTCAGAATATCAGATTGTTCAAAGATCTGACGGTATTCGAAAACGTCTTGATTGCAAAGCATTTAAATATCAAATCCAATGTCTTTGCCGCCACCTTTATGCTGAACCGGAAGGAAGAGCAGCAAATGCGGGAAGAAACCATGGAGCTTTTAAAGATTCTTGATTTGGAAACCCATAAGGATGATATAGCAAGCTCTCTTCCATACGGCAAACAGCGGCATCTGGAAATAGCCAGAGCACTGGCGACCAAACCGAAGCTGCTGCTGCTCGATGAGCCTGCTGCCGGTATGAATCCGCAGGAATCGGATGAGCTAAAGAACTTTGTAGCGCGCATTCGCGATGATTTTAATTTATCCATCCTCACGATTGAGCATCACATGCAGTTCGTTATGGGTATCTGTGACCGCATTTATGTTCTGGACTACGGTACTTTAATTGCAGAAGGTATTCCATCGGAAATTCAAAATAACCCGAAGGTTATTGAGGCTTATTTGGGGGTAGACGAGTAATGTTAAAAATAGAAAACTTAAATGTATTTTATGGCGGTATCCATGCCCTCCGGGGAATAAGCTTAGAGGTTCCCGATCGCAAGATCATTTCTTTGATCGGAGCCAATGGAGCAGGTAAGAGTACGACACTGAAAGCCATTATGGGGCTTGTGCCGAAGTCGGAAGGCAAGGTCGCCTTTGATGAAAAAGATATTACTTCCGCACAAACAAAAGACATCGTAGGGTCCGGTATCGTCCTCTGTCCGGAAGGCCGCCGGGTCTTCCCCGACCTGACCATAGCGGAAAACCTGACTCTTGGGGCTTATCTGAGAAAGGATAAGGAACAAATAAAAAAAGACAAGCAATGGGTCTATGAACTGTTTCCAAGGCTCCTTGAAAGAGAATGGCAGCTGGCCGGAACCCTTTCCGGCGGCGAGCAGCAAATGCTTGCCGTAGGGCGCGCCATTATGAGCAAGCCAAAGCTGCTTATGCTGGATGAACCCTCTCTGGGTCTGGCTCCTCTGGTAGTCAAGGATATTTTTTCCATCATCCGACAAATTAATGATGCCGGTGTGAATATCCTGCTGATCGAGCAGAATGCCAAAGCCGCACTGGAAATCGCTGACCACGCGTACGTTATGGAAACGGGCAGCATTACCCTTTCCGGCACAGGCAAAGAGCTTCTTGCCAGTGATCTGGTCAAAAAAGCCTATCTGGGTGAATAAAAAAATAAAGGAGTGTTTCATCGTGTTATCAGAACCGTATGAGACACTCCTTTTATTTTTTGTTTTAAAGCTTATGAATATCTAAATCCTTATAAGCCTCTAGGAACGGCCTCAGCTTTTCTGCGATCTGCCTGCAGCCCCCTTCTCGATTGGATTCGATATTGAGCGGCATAATGGGGTCGTGCAGAGATTTTCTTAAAAGACACCAGCCGTCACCGTGTTCCTCATCAAAGTTTACGCGAACCCCTTCATAATTGGGTTCCACAATACTCATTCCACAGTGGCATAAACAACAGCCCTCTTCCTCCACCGGAACAATATATCCCTCTTCATTACGTCTTGCACAAGGTTTCATCGACGTCCACAATCTGAAATCGTCAATAATCCTATCGCCATAGGCGGCGAAATCCTCACAGGTGATAGGCATCCGCACTTCTACGGCCTCAGCTGGCTCTTTCAGCTCTGAAATCAGGCTGCTTAAGGTTCTACCCCCAGCAGCTAGCTTTGCTGTCTTAATAACGATTTTAGCAGCCAGATAAGCTCCGTCATCCAAAAAATAATTTTCTTTTAATGCCGCATGACCGGAGGTTTCAATCGCAAGCTGACATTCTGTTCCCTCCGAATTTAACCGAACTGCTTCATTGATCACATTTTTATAGCCTCTTTTAAAGCGCCTATGCTTCAATCCAAGATTCTTCTCAAGAAAGACCGTCAACTGATCACTGGTAATGCTGTCGGTGACCACCGTTGTTCCCGGGTGTTCTTCGGCAACCAAGGCGGATGCCAACGCTACGATTCCATTTCTGCTGATTTCATGCCCTTTGTGATCCACGGCGGAAGACCGGTCTACGTCCGTATCAAATATCAGCCCTAAATCTGCCTGATTTTCCAAGACCCTCTTACAGACAGACTCCATAGCAGCCTTGTCCTCTGGATTCGGTGCGTGATTGGGGAAGGTTCCGTCCGGCTCCAGAAACTGACTGGCAGAAATGTCCGCACCCAACGGTCTCAAAACCCTTTCCGCATAAAACCCGCCGCCGCCATTACCTGCATCCACCACGATTTTCAAGCCTTTGAGCGGCATCTCATAACACTGCGGATGTTTCACACCAGCCTTTATTTTATCCTTTAAAAATTCGCAGTACACGTCCATTAAATTCGTACGGACCGCCTCATGATCTGATTCACCTGAGCCGGTTCGAGCAAGAACTCCACGGTTTCTCTCTCCCAACCTGCTCAGCTCCTCATCGGACTCCGCATAGGAAATGATCTTGGTTATATCCTTTTTATTCAAGCCGCCCTCTTTATCAAAATACTTGAACCCATTTCTGTTAAAGGGCAGATGACTGGCCGTTATCATAATCGCTCCATGACAGTTGAATTCAGGGAAAACAGTTGCCATGAACATAGCCGGAGTCGATGCTAATCCGCAGTTTAAAACCGTCACACCATATGGAACAAGTCCCTTTAAAATTCCCTGCATCAATTTCTTTCCGGAGAGTCTGGGATCATATCCTACTGCAACTTTTATCTGTTCGGGTTCTTCCCCGGTCTTTTCAGAAAGCCACTTTAAAAAAGCCGATGCCAAATGCTCCGCTTCTGCCTGCCCCAAATTGGGCTCTTCTCCTTCTACTCCAGGCATTGCAACCCCTCTGATGTCACTTCCGTTCTGTAACTTTTTGTAATCACGACTCATGATACGTGCCTCCTCTTATGTAAAATACTGTGCGATTTATTTTCTTTAAACGGATATAGTATATATGAATTTCACCTATACGTCCACTGAATACGAAAAACTGCTCTCATCTTATTTAAGAGCAGTTTTTCATATTTGATATTCGTTTTTAAATTATTCCAAAGCGTCTATAAAGCTGCTGGAAACTACTGTATACCCATCCTTGAGGGCAGGAGACAAATCCATTTTGTCCAGTCGGTCCAGTTCCTTTATATCTTTCGTCAAATGGGTGAAGGTAAATTCAGCCTCTCCAATCGTCAATTCGATCTTCATATCATTTTTAGTCAGCACGACAGGCTTCTGGTTGGAGGTCCACTCTACTTTGTATCCCTTCGCTTCCGCCGCACTTCTGAGCGGTACATATTTTGGATCTTCCTTTACCGGAGGAACCTGGGCTTCCGCCTGATCATCCAAAATAATCACCATTTCAGGAGCGGTCTGAGCTGGAATACTTCTCGTGGATATGGTATAAAGAACCACACAGGCTTTATTTTTTATGTCCGCAGCCGTAAAGGCCTTGTCACTTCCCTTTGCATCGACGATTTGAGTATCCTCTGACAAATTCAGCTTTAACGTATTATCCTGATTTACAAGGGCATCATCGTATACAGATACATCCATGGCACTGCTGTCCTCCCGGATAATAAAGCCCACTGCCTGTGAGGTCTGAGGCGGAATGCTCATGGTCATCACCGCATTTGCAGGAAGGATGGCCGTAATCCTCATATCTTTTTTCAGATCCTTGGCTTCAAGCCGTTTTCCGGATTTCTGATCTACAACGAAAGCCTTCTGATCCATATAAAAGATCATGCCTATTTTATCGTTTTCTATCTGAACCCTGTAATAATCCCCCTGATCTTCTACGCTGGAAATGGTTCCTTCTTCTGTTATATATTGATGCTCCTGCTGTTTTTCGTCCTCTGAAACGGAAATGACCTGGTTTACCTTCTGGTCGGCTGCCTTTTGGTTTCCGGCTTCTGCAAAAGCCGTAACAGACATGAGCATAGTCAAGCAAAGTACCCCCGATAGTATTTTCATAATAGATTTCTTCTTCATAATCTCTCCTTCTCATTTTCACCAGTGTAATGTTCTTTTTAATTTTAGACTGCAATACCTCTTAAAAAGTTCCATGAATCATACAAAAATCCGTCCTGCTGATTAAAAACATTCAATCAACAGGACGGATTTCGTGAAATAATATGCTAGGACGAACTTACATTAAGCTGCATATGGCATTAGAAAATTCAATCGGATCTTCCACAGGCATTCCTTCAATCAACAGTGCCTGATTATATAAAAGCTTTGCATATTCCTTTACTTTATCCTTATCGTTTTCAAATGCGGATTTAAGAGCTTCAAATACCTTATGGTTCGCATTGATTTCCAGGACCTTTTCCGCTGAAACCTTATCATTGTTTGCAGGAATAGAGTTCAGAACCTTTTCCATTTCGATGGAGATTTCGCCATTACTGGTCAAGCAGACCGGATGGCTCTTCAACCGCTGAGAAACTCTTACTTCTGAAACCTTTCCTTCCAACGCTTCTTTCATGGCCGCAAAGAGATCTTTATTTTCTTCAGCCTGTTTTTCCATGGCCTCTTTTTCTTCTGCTGTCTCTTCTATTCCTAAGTCATCACTTGAAACGGATTTAAACTGTTTTTCATCAACAGCACTGATGATCTTGATGGCAAACTCATCGATTTCATCCGTACAGTAAAGAATTTCATACCCCTTATCCTTAAGCATTTCAGTCTGCGGCTGTTTATCCAGCTGCTCCCTGCTCTCGCCGCAGGCATAATAAATATATTTCTGATCTTCCTTCATTCTTGAAACATATTCAGAGAATGTAACCAATTTCTTTTCGGAAGAAGAGTAGAACATCAACAATTCTTTTACGGCATCCTTATGCATGCCAAATTCATTGTACGCACCAAATTTGAGCTGCATGCCGAAGTTTTCAAAGAACTTCTCGTATTTTTCTCTGTCTGTATTCAACATGTCAAGCAGCTCAGATTTAATCTTCTTTTCCAGTCTCACAGCGATTGCTTTAAGCTGTCTGTCATGCTGCAGCATTTCTCTGGAGATATTCAGGGATAAGTCCTGAGAGTCCACCAGACCTTTTACAAAGCTGAAATAATCCGGCAGAAGATCTGCGCACTTGTCCATGATCAAAACACCGCTGGAATAAAGCTGCAGACCTTTTTCATACTCTTTCGTATAGTAGTTATACGGCGTTCTGGCCGGAACATATAACAGGGCATTATAGGTGGATACCCCCTCTACATTGGTATGAATGACTCTGGCCGGATCTTCAAAATCGAAGAATTTTTCCTTGTAGAACTGATTGTATTCTTCCGCCGTAATAGCTCCCTTGCTCTTTTTCCAGATCGGAACCATACTGTTCAGTGTTTCATCTTCTCTATATGTCTCGTATTCAGGTGTATAGTCCTTATCTGCTTTCTGTTCTTCTGTTGCCTCTTTCATTTTATGCTTTTCCACATTCATTTTAATTGGGTAACGAATGTAGTCTGAATATTTTTTAATCAGCTCTTTAATTCTGTGTTCGTGGAGATATTCTCCGTACTTTTCATCTTCCGTATCTTCTTTAATGTACAAAATAATCTGAGTCCCTACATCCTCTTTATCGCACTCTGTAACGCTGTAGCCGTCTGCTCCCGTAGATTCCCACATATATGCCTGATCCTGCCCGTATCGTTTACTTAGGACCTCTATTTTGGAAGCTACCATAAATGCAGAATAGAAGCCGACACCGAACTGTCCGATAATATCAATGTCTTCCTTGTTTTCCATTTTATCTGCATTTTCCTGCTTGAATTGAAGAGACCCGCTCTGAGCAATGGTGCCTAGGTTATTTTCAAGCTCTTCCTTGGACATACCGATACCATTATCCGTTATCGTCAAAGTCCTAGCTTCACTGTCCGCAGTCAGCCTGATGTAAAAATCCTCTCTGGAAATGCCGGTGTTTTCAGACAAGGTCAAATAATACAGCTTGTCGATGGCATCACTTGCATTTGAAATAATTTCTCTCAGGAAAATCTCTTTATGGGTGTAAATAGAGTTAATCATTAAGTCCAGCAATCTTTTGGACTCCGCTTTGAATTGCTTCTTTGCCATGGTATATTCCCTCTTTCTCTGTAATGTAATAGTATATGATTCGTATATAAAATACCCCGTTTATCGTTCTGGCACTCACTAAATAAGAGTGCTAACAAATATAATATACATCGACATCCAGCAAAAATCAAGTCAAAAAACAAAAAAAAATAGAAACAAAGCTTGTATTTTTCCTTCTCTTTTTTTATCAACATTTTCTAATAGATAAAAGTAGCGCAGCAGTTTTGAAGCTACTACGCTAACAAGCCTAATTTTTTAAAGATGTCTGAAAAAAACGAATTCTTACTGCTACGAGCTGCCTGTTGATCCGCCCATACTCGTTTAGGACATGGCAAAACCAAATATTATATATCCAACAAAGGATATGCCTGTAACAATTCCTATATACGGAAGCTGTGCAACTGCATAATCTACATTATTAATCCGGCAGGCTGAAGCTGATAGCAGCGTTACATCTGAATAGAAGCAAGCCTGCGCACCAAAGCATGCAGCTGAAATAATCGCTCCCAGTGTAAGGGGTATACTTGCGCCGCTTGAAGCCGCCAGCGGCAGAATGATTGGAGTACATACGGCAGGGATGCTCCAGATATTGCCTGTTGCGAAACATACAATGCCTATGAGTATGAATGCGATTGCCGGAAGCCACGCTGCGCTCATATACGGACCTGCAACGTCGATCAGGTAGTCAGGTAATCCGATAAGGTTGATGGATTCTCTATAAAATAATGATGTAACAAGTACAACTGCTATGAAAAGCATATCTTCAAGCCCCTTGTAGCAAGCGTCACAGAATTTTCCGAGACTCATCATCCTGGTCGGAACGAACAGAAGAAAGCAAGAGAAGATACCACAGCTTACACCATAAAGGATATCCCCCAGCCATACGGTTACAATTATAACTACTGCCATTGGTACGATGAATGCCCACAGATGTGGTGTTATTTCTTTTTCTTCCTTGGCATTATCCGTGATAGCGCCCATTACCTCACCCAGCTCATCACTTTGGTTCTGCATGTTGCTTGATGGCGGCCAAAGCTGTCCGGTTTCTGCGACCCTCTGATAGGCCTTCTTAATACCGCCCATCTTAGGAACGATTCCCAAAATGACCAGAAGTACGAAAATTACACAGATAAACGGATAAAAAAAGTATGGCATAATATGGTAGTAAATGCTCATTGCACTGCCGCCGACTACTGCCGCTTCCGGCTGTTGTTCAAAGATTCCGGAGAAGAACACCACCCATGCGGAAATTGGTATGATCAGACAAACCGGAGCCGACGTGGTATTGATGATGTAGCAAAGCATTTCTCTTGGGGTCTTGTATTCATCTGAAAGGGTAAGTACACAGTTTGCCGTAACCAGGATGCTGAGGTAGTCGTCGATAAAAATTATAACTCCGCATAACCAAGTCATTAACAACACTTGTTTCTCTGACTTGATATACTTTCTGGCTAAGTCTCCTATTGCCACAGCTCCCTTTGACTGTCTGAGCAGCTGTACGAAGCATCCGAACAGCAGACAAATAATAACGATATAGTTATTGTCTGCATCACATGATGCGGAAAGTAATGCATCCATCATGGGCATGAAGAACGCTGCCTTGTAGTAAAATATGTATCCGAGTATACCAGATAACATGATACTCAGGATACACTTCTTAGTTATTAGCGCGAATACTAAGAAACCCAGCGCTGGAATTAAGGTGATGATTCCTAAATTAGTCCCGTCCATAGCGTTTCCTTTCTCTTAAATCAATAATAAATAATTTTTCATACTCTACCCAAAATTTCCACCTTTAAATTTATTTCATTTTTAAAATAAGTTCCTATTTCTGTCAGACGCTCTTCTGCCGGCTGTTGAAAGTCCTCCTGTGTGCCGCCCACGTTTCTTTTCTTGCTGATGCCAAGGCTGTGGTAGGGGAGCAGATTTACCCGTTTCACGCCGATTTCTCTGTAAAGTTCGCCTGTGCGTTTGATTATATCGCCGCTGTCATTCACTCCTCTGATGAGAGGCATTCTCATGATCAGCTTATCCGCCGTTCTTGCATCTGCTGCGAGCATTCTCAGGTTGTCAAGGATCAGCTGATTGCTGACTCCCGTGTACTGTCTGTGAACTTCATCATCAATGGACTTCATATCATAAAGAATGTCTGTGACGTTCTCCTTGAGAGCCATTTTCATGAGAGCCTGTGAATCCCCAAAACCACATGTATCCAGACACATGTTGATTCCTCGTTTACCCGCTTCATCGATGAGCCTGCATACAAAGTCTGCGTGCATGAGGATTTCTCCTCCGCTGACTGTAATACCGCCCCCTGTGTTTTCATAAAAGCCTTTATCCTGCTCGGCTACGCGGAGTATTTCATCTATGCTCATTCGCTTGGCTACAGGTCTTAAGGCCTGTGCATAGCACTCGTCCGTACACTGGAGGCACACGTCACATTTCGCTCTGTCAATGACAACTCCCTCTTCCGGATTTATTGTCACTGCACCTTTAGGGCATATCTTGACGCAGCATCCGCATCCGATGCAGTTGTTCGGCGACTTGATAAGCTGCTGCTGCGGGTCGATCAATTCAGGATTGTGACACCACTTACAGCTAAGGGGGCAGCCCTTTAAAAATACCGTTGTCCGGATACCGGGTCCGTCTTCTACGGAAAACTTCTGAAGGCTGCCCACAAGAACACTTTCAGGTGCATTACTCATTAAAACGCCCCCCCATCTTACTAATTCTGTGATAAGTGTGCCGTTCTGTAGATAATGGTATCCTGCGCACTCTTATCCAGTTCCGTAAAGTATGCCATGTAACCTGCTACACGAACCATAAGGCCCTTGTAATTTTCCGGCTTTTCCTGGGCCTTCTTAAGGGTTTCATTATCTACCACATTTATTTGTATATGTTGTCCGCCGTCTTCAAAATACGTCTTGATGACACCCTCGATAATGTTTAGGCCGTCTTCTCCCTGAACGCCTTTCGGATCAAAACGCAGGTTGTACAGCGCACCTTCGTGTAATGCTTCGTTTACCATACTGGCAACGGATTTAACTGTCGCTGTGGGTCCATTCATGTCTCTTCCCATCATCGGTGAGGACGCATCGCAAAATGGCTCTCCTGCCAGTCTTCCGTCAGGAAGTGCTCCCGTAACGGCCCCATGCGGAATATTCATAGTCTGGGAATCAATACCGAAAGCATAGTATCCACCTCTGGCATCGTTCCATTCCTGAACAATATTTGCAATATAGTCCATCATCTCCTTATAGATGCTGTCCACGTGCTCTAAATTGTTTCCATATTTCTCCGGCTTGTTCAGCAGAAGCTGACGAAGCCTTTCCTGTCCTTCAAAATTGCTATCGCACGCTCTGATCAGTTCATCCATCGTCAGATCTTTATCCTGGAATACGCACTTCTCTACTGCTGCAATGGAATCTGCCAGGTTCGCCGGTCCTGTAACGTACAAGCCTGCTGTTGAATACTTTGCTCCGCCGTGCTGTACGGATTTGCCGCTTTCAACGCATCCTCTGGTTACCATCGATGCGAAAATGACAGGGTATCTGTTCATGTGAATGCTCTGCATTAGGTTGTATCCGATTCGGATCATATCATAATGATGGATGATCTGTTTCTTGAGAGCATCCTTAAACTCTTCTATATTCTTAAATTTTCTCGGATCTCCGGTTTCAATTCCTATAAGCTTGCCTGTAGCGGGGTCAACACCGTTATGCAGAACAAATTCAAGCATCTTGCCCATGTTCACATATCCGGCATCCGGTGAACCGTCTGTTCCTCCGCCTCCGGGCCCCGGCTGAATACAGCCGACGATGGTCCAGTCCCTTGCTTCTTCCAGGTTGCTTCCTCGGCCTTTGCCAAGGCACATCTTTATCGCCGGGCCGTCATTAAAGAATCCCGGATTTGCCTGCCCTTCCTGAATCATCCGGCATCCGAACTTAATAAGTTCTTCGGGCGTTTCTTCCCAGACTCTTAATGCCATTACTGGCTGTTTTACTTGAAGCTCGCTTGCCGCTTCCAGGCAAAGATAGGATAAGTCGTTTGTTGCATCCTTGCCCTCCGAAGTCTGTCCGCCCACAACCAGAATTTGCCACATTGGATAACCTGCAAAGGCGGTAGCATACCAGTTGTCTCTTACTTCATATACTTCACAGCTTTTGAGATAGAGGCATTCCAGCATTTCCAAGGCTTCCTCTCTTGTGATGTTCTTCTCGTCGATTACATCCTTTTTGTAGAACTTCCACATATACTGATCAAACCTGCCGAATCCGCATGCGGTCGTACAAACTTCAATGTAAAAATAAACGTGTACGAACCATACTGCCTGAATCGCCTGCTGGAAAGTCTGCGGCGGGTTTTCAGGAACAACTCTGCAGTTTTCCGCAATAGTAAGGAGTTCCTTCTTTCTCTTCTCATCTGTGCATTCTGAAGCCATTCTTTCGGCTTCATCTGCCATTCTGCGGGCGTAAGTGATAAGTCCTTCGCTCTGAATGATACATGCTTTCCAGAAATCTACCTTGGCCTGTTCCTCCATGGTCTGCGGAACCGTATTCTCAATGTTCCGCTGACACTCTTCCATATACCCTCGGATTCCTACTGCGAGAATGTTTTCGTGGTCGCACACAGTTTCACCTGAAACACCATTCTCAAGACCTACACAAATGATGTCATCTTTCTCAAGTTCGCGAATGTGTGCCGGAAGCGCGGCCTGTGCCAGGTCCTCCATGGACTTACCCTCCCAGTACTTAAGTGTTTCGAGAATAGTCTCCTTATCTTCCGGTGAAATATAATATGGATCCTTGCTTCTTGTAGAAAATTCATCAATATCGCTGATATACCATGAACTGGATTGGAATTCCGGGTGCAGATTGGCACCTCTGTATGCATTTGTTGCTGTTCCTACGATGAGTTCATCCTCCATGATCAGTGGTGTCATGTTTTCCATAATGTGTCTGACCACCTTGGCTCTGAAAATAGGAACTGCATCACCAGCAAATTTCTGATAGGCTTCCGTTGCCAGAACCAGTCTCTCTGCCGTAATGGTTGGAATAGTTTCGAAATACTTTTCCTTCATTCTCTTCACTCTCGGTGTTAACATGTTGCCTTGTCCTCCTTCCAATTTTAACTTGCTATCATGATACAGGATGTTAAATTAGAAGACAACAATCCACTTGCCCATTTTTTTAATTGTGTTGTTGATTGGAAAAGGGGATATAAATCCGTCTTAAACGCTCTAATTAGCTTGCTGTAATCACTAATTAGCTTGCCAAAAAAGCCATTAAAAAGCTTTTCCTCGTTTCCTGATCTGTTATATAATATATATAGGAGTGTGTGTTAAGACTTCGTTTTAATCAGGCCGCTTAGTTTCTAAGGAGGTGTTCGGCGTGTTATTTAAAAAAACAACATATCTCGATAGCTTTCCAATCAGCATAACCATTGCAAGGGTTACAGAATATCCTTTTCATTACCATCAGGATGTTGAATTTATCTATGTTCTCAAGGGTGAAATCCGTCTGAAAAACGTATGTCATCATTATTTGCTGAAAGAAGGGGATATTTTCACCAACAGCGGTCATGAAATCCACGGTTTGACCGCAACAGATAAAGAAAATGTTGTAGCCATCATAGAAGTCAGTAATCGCTTTTTCACACAGTATTTTCCAACCTTAGGCAAGGCCTGTTTCATGTCCTATGTAAACAATGATAAATATCTTAAGATGGATACGCTCCGGAAAATGCTTCTTCACATTCTTCTGGATTACTCCAGGAGAAGCTTTAATTATGAAAGCACCTGCATCGATCAGATGATCGAAGTCATAAAATACCTAAACCAGTACTTCAACTTGTTCGCTTTCGAGGATCGGGTCGTGGTGAATTTTCAAAAAGATGATTCCGTGGCCGTCGATCGGATCAGCCGAATCATAAATTATGTATACGAACATCACGCAAGCAAAATCACGCTGGAGGATCTTGCAGAAAGAGAGCACCTAAGTACCTTTTATATATCCCATCTTATCCGGGATTATATGGGCATAAACTTTCAGGAATTTCTCTGTTTTGCCAGAGTTGAAATGTCGGAAATACGCCTGTTGGAAACAGATCGCAAAATTAGCGAGATAGCAAAGGATGTAGGTTTTTCAACCACTTCCTACTATGAAAAATTCTTCACCAAGTGGTTTGGCCATACGCCGCTGGAATACCGTCAGCTTTATACGTCACACATTCTAAGCCCCGCAAGGCCTGTACGGCTCAAAACGCTTTCTGACAATCAGGCTGTCAGTCTCATTAGACGATGTATGTCTGCTGTAAGAGATCAGGAAAAAAGCTCCTCTGTTATAAACCGCCTTCATCTCACGGTTGACGTAAACCCTGAGCAGACGCCTATTATGAATATCCATCACGTCCTTGAAGTAGTTATAACCCATGAAGATTACCGCATAATGGGTGAACGGCTTTTTAATATGCTCTATGACCTCAACCCTTCCAGGGTTCTCGTCGCTTTCCGGCCGGAAGACAGCGAAGCAACCACAGCGCTGATTGCCAACCGTCTCAGTTTCATTGGATATGAGGTATCTACCGTATGCGACACCAGCTTATGCTGCACTTCTTCGGCAGGGTATGACTCCATAGCCGCAGCTGTCAATATATTTCAATCCTGCTTCACTTTAGAGAAAGCCCTCCTGCATTGCAGATTACGAGATCAAGGGGAACCTTCCAGAATGCTAAAAGGAACCCCTTCTTGCATCACGTCCTGCCTCATTCCTAAGCCTTCTTTTTACGCATACCGGCTGCTTCGAAATATAAAAGGAAAGCTTCTTTACTGGGGAAAATATTATTACGTGATAAAAAATGACTGGTCTGAAAGAGATTCGTATACTCTGGTGGTCATAAATTATAATGACGGCATACAGCATCTTTCCATGCGCAATGCCAGCGTCTACGAAGCAAAGGACATCATCAGTTCCTTTAAGGATGAGCTCAATGTAGATTTCAGTGTTCCGGTTGAGTCCGGTCAATATGTTATCGCAAAATACGCATTATCAAATTCCAATTCCATTTTCGCACATATGTCGCATCTGGGATTTTCTGAAACGGTTCCTCTGCCAGAAGCCTGGGTCCATATGCTGAATACAGAACCCCCTTCACAAGTGAGCGTGGAGAATGTTGATGATAAGCTTAATATAAGCTCTGCTATAAATGGGGCAGGAATTCATATTATTGTAGTTAAGAAAGTTGGCCGCACCGATTAGATTATTCGCGGCATACAAAATGATGCCGGGCTATAAGCCCTGCATTGCCCATCAAAAGGAGGTTTAACATGGCTAAAAAAAGAGGTTTAACATGGCTAAATATGTTTATCCGGCAGTATTTACAAAAGAAGACGAAGGCGGTTACTATGGAGCTGGGACTGTAATAGAGCAAAAAGAAAACCCCACAATTTCAATAATCGTGGGGTTTTCTTTTTGCTTTTTAATATGTTTAAAACTAACGTTTTGAGAACTGAGATGCTCTTCTTGCTTTCTTTAAACCATATTTCTTTCTTTCCTTCATACGAGGGTCTCTTGTTAAGAATCCGGCAGCCTTAAGTGCAGCTCTGAAAGCTTCCTTGTCAGCTACGCAAAGGGCTCTTGAGATACCGTGTCTTAAAGCACCGGCCTGACCTGTAAATCCGCCGCCAGTTACAGTAGCGATTACGTCAAACTTGCCTTCACAGCCAGCAACCTCAAAAGGTCTTCTAACTTCTCTCTTAACGATTTCCATTCCGAAATATTCTTCAAGCGGCTTCTTGTTTACGATGATTTCACCTTTTCCAGGGATTAATCGAACTCTAGCAACTGAAGATTTTCTTCTGCCTGTTCCTTGATACTGAATCTTTGCCATTGTCTATTCCTCCCCTTCCTAAAATTCCCAAACTTCGGGTTTCTGAGCTGCATGGTCGTGTTCAGGACCAGCATAAACCTTTAGTTTTTTGTACATCTGTCTGCCAAGTTTACCGTTTGGCATCATGCCTTTTACTGCATGTCGGATTATTTCGTCTGGCTTCTTAGCCTGTAACTTTTCAAAAGTGATTTCTCTCAGACCGCCTGGATATCCAGTATGTCTCTTGTAAATCTTTTCTTTTCTCTTCTTACCGGTTACTTCTACTTTCTCCGCATTGATAACGATTACATAGTCTCCGCAATCAACGTGTGGTGTGTAGATTGGCTTTTTCTTACCTCTAAGAATAGCGGCAACCTCGGATGCAAGTCTGCCAAGAGTCTTACCCTCAGCATCGATTACATACCACTTATGCTCTACTTCATGAGGCTTTGCGATAAATGATTTCATGTTCTTCCTCCTCACCTACTAAAATTGATTTCTTGAACCAATCACTTTCGGCAACTTTACTATAACGTTGCGGGTCACGGCCGGTCCTTCCCAGCCTGCACCCTTATGAAAAAAACCCTAGGGTCTTTGACATTCTTAATGAGGCATTGTCACACACAATGCAGGATAATTTTACACGTTTTCAGGCCTCAAGTCAATAAAAATTTTTATTTTACAACTTGCTATTTTAATTTCGCTACTTCAATAAGTTCAGAAAACTTTTTCATGATATAGCCGTAATTTTCCCTGACGTGGGGCAGCTTACATTGGCTGCAATCCTTTATGCCGTCCTCCGTATATCTGAAATTCCCTCCGCATTTATCCTTTAAAGCGTACAATGGGCAATAGCAGAACAAACAATTAAACTCTTCCGGCTTATCTGTTTTGTGACAAGGGAAATATTCGCATTTAGAATGATTAAAAAATGCAAACTGCTTTCCATGCCAATCGGGTATTTCTTGATTGTTTTCTTGAAGTTCCTTCTTCTCTTCTTCCATGACTTTTCCTCCGTATTAATGCTCTTTCGCCTTTATCAATAACTTCTCTGACAGTTTTATCATGCGGTCTTCGTTCAATGTATTGAGAATCCTCACCTGCCCAAGCTCCTTCTCCGGCCGCAGTATTTTATTTCTCCGGAGCTTTCTTTGAAGCTGTCTGGCCGTGCCCAGCCCTCCGTCATAAATGTCCACCTCATGACCGATTACATTCACAATGCTTTCTTTTATAAAGGGGTAATGCGTACATCCCAGTACGACTGCCTTCACATGCTCACATAAGCTTCTATCCAGAAGGCTGTCCAAAAATGCCTCCAATTCTTCCCCCTGTAATTTTCCGTTCTCTACGAACTCCATCAGTCCTCCACAGGGTACCGGAATAATTGTAGCATATTCTTCATATTTGTTCATCAGATTTCTAAACTTTCTCTCTGCCAAAGTCATGGGCGTTGCCATGACCAGAATCTTTTCACCTTCGTTGTTTAAAGCTGCAGGTTTCAAGGCAGGCTCCACACCGATAATGGGAATATCCTTATATTTATTTCTCAAATACTCCGCTGCGGCACTGGTTGCCGTGTTACAGGCTATTACAATAGCCTTGGCGCCCTGCTCCAATAAAAATTCCACATTTTTTTCGGTCAGATTTCTTACTTCTGCGGTGGTCTTTATTCCATAAGGGGCATTTTTTGAATCCCCAAAATAAATGTAATTTTCGTGAGGCATCATTTTAATGGCTTCATTCAGCACACTGATTCCTCCAACGCCCGAATCCAAAAAGGCAATCGGGTTGTCATATTTCTCTACCATACTAGTTATACCTGTATCCCAATTTTAATTGTATATTATTATTCCACTTGCATTGCCAAAAGTATCCGTTCAACTTGCTAATATTGGATGGAAATGGACAAATGCATTAAAAGACATATTACCATAATATACTTTATCCTCACAAATTTCACTAATAACCTTTATTTTTTATAAATTTTTTAGAAACTGGCCGTGCTTTTTATACTAAAAAGCACAGCTAAGGGCTTTTGCCCTTTTGCTGTGCTTCTCGCTCTGCCGTGTGACGGCTACTTTAATAGATCGTTCATTCGCTGGAACATGACTGCAAGCTCAGCTCTCGTAGTGGTATCCTGTGGTGCCAGTCTGCCGTCCTTCCCATTGATTATACCATTACCTACCGCCCATGCTATGGCTCCGTTCGCATAAGAGGAGACCTGTGCATGATCGCTAAATCCGTTCAATGCTCCTGATTTGGTTACGTCAATATTTTTATACTGTGCATATCTGTACAGTATGCACGCAAGCTGCTCCCTTGTCAGGTCACCGGAAGGATTGAAAGAATTCTCCCCCATTCCCGATACGATTCCGTTACCGCTGGCCCAGCTTACCGCTCCCGCATAATACTGACCGGACTTCACATCCGCAAAGCCCGCAGCGGTCGCAGACGGTTCTCCCTCCAGCCTGTGAAGCATGGTCACGATCATGGCTCGATTTGTTGTAAGGTTTGGTGCGAAGCTGTCTCCGCTTACACCCTTCATAATTCCTTTATCCATAACGAACTGCACTGCTTCAGCAAACCAGCTGTTCTTTTTTACATCCGAGAATTTATTGCTCACGGATTTATCGGTTCCGTTTTCAGTTCCCGTATTTACAGCCGGTTTTTCTTCCTTCACGATCGGAGTGGTGCTCTTGTTTGAAGAAGAGTGGTGCTTACCACCACCGCTGCTCGGGATTCCCGTTCCGCCTACCATATTAATTGAATAAGAAGGCAGTTTATTTTCCGACAATACGGAAGGTGT
Organism: Aminipila luticellarii; assembly: GCF_004103735.1. Classification (NCBI taxonomy): domain Bacteria; kingdom Bacillati; phylum Bacillota; class Clostridia; order Peptostreptococcales; family Anaerovoracaceae; genus Aminipila; species Aminipila luticellarii. The sequence continues at coordinate 2,261,943 of NZ_CP035281.1, forward strand.
AAATACTTCTGAATCGGAACCATGCTCTGCTATGAAGGCTCGAAGCTCCGCCAGTATGGTCTTCGCATAACCGAAGGCTTCTTCGGATACAGCCTTTCCGAGAGCCGTCGCTTTTGTTTCCGCAAGAGCAGGACTGTAAGCATAAATGGTCTTCATGGAGCTATCCACGGCTTCCTGCTGTTCAATCAGCTTCTTCTGGTAATTCTCCCAGAACAGCTTTACGTTTGCCCCATATCGATCTCTGTCATTGTCGCACAGATCGTTTATAGCTGCACATACCCAGGACATAGAAGTATCCGCAGGAAAATCCTTATCCCCTAACACTTCTTCGATATTATCTATATCCGGCATATATTCTGTTTTATAAATCCCGGAAGTATCTGTAATCAGATTGGAGTAAAATGGAAGATATACGGAAAACTCCGCCCTGGACATAGACTGCCATTGGACGACAGACAATGCGTCCGGCATATCTTTTCGCAGCTCGAAGATATGACACTCAGCTTGCCGTTCATTACCTATGCCATAGAGTTTGGTGTCCTCATTATAGTCGTATGCCGTACCTTCTCCTCTATAGGCTAAAAATCTCAGAACATCATAGGTGCTGAGCTGTCTGTCTGCGGTAAAGGTCATTGGCGTGTAAACAGGATCGATATACATGCCCTTCACATAAGTTCCGTCCTTTTTTTGTCTGTCTTTTGAACCCACATCTATAGCCGCAGCTTGTGCCGGATTCAGATAGTTCACTCCCTGCCAATATCTCACGTACTGGCCGGCTCCGTGATCCTTAGTGGTATATGTAGAGCCTATATCAATCTTGTGAATGTCCTCACACTTTATATCCGGATTTGCCGTCAGCTGTGATGAAACCAAGAAGCCCTTATCAAACGGAAGGCTGATTAAGTCCTTGGAAGCTACCACATTCTGCGTGTCATTGACATCTACCTCTATGGTTCCCAGCATATTCGGGTTGACGGCAACTTGACCTGCCTGCAGGCGAACTGCCGCATACTGGTGTCCCGACAGGATTTCAAAATCCCATACCTCGTTTTTATCACTGATGCTTATCTGATTGCATTCGCCCGCACCGTATTGATCCAGAATGGCCGCCAATTTTTCTACCCCATCTCTGGCAGTCTTAGCCTGCATCAGAATCACCTGTGCCAGTGAGACTTCACACAGTGCCCCGTCAACCGAATCAGCCGCATCAACAGCATCATTGCAATAGGTCGAAACAGTAGCACTTACCGCCACACCGTTTTCGTTTACACCCGCTTCACCGTAAGCCACTGCAAGAATATTGCCGTCCTCATCCAGGACTGCTTCATCCATATTAATAGAATCACGCATGACAGTATATCGGTAAGTATGTGCCGGATACGGCATGGAAAAACCATAAGAATCCTCATACAAATCACCGTCAGCATGGTCTGCGGCAGGTATTACCTCAAAGACTTTATCGTAAAGCTTTCCTATGTCCTCACAACGTCCCACATAAACTGAACCGCTTTTCGAATAATCACTCCCCACATACACCCCTGTGCAGGCAAAAGCCGTCGAAGCACCCGTAAAAAGCAAAGCCGCTGTAAGGGACAGGGATAACACCCCGCCTAGTGCTTTTCTCCATTTTTTACAATAATTCCCTTTCATCTTTTCCTCCTTTTTGTTTTACTCTTTTATGCCAAATCTCTGTCTTTAAAATAACAGAATTATCGGAATTGTCAAATTCAATAATTTGTAAGAAATTACTTTTTATAGATTTCTATAGAGTAGTTCGCATAAAAATTGATTTTGTATACAAAGGAAGTATGAGTTTTCCGAATTTAAATGAAAAAACATACCTTATCCGTTAAATTTATGTATCTTCCTGTTTTATCTATTTTTTTTATAATTTTGTGACACTTTACACTACTTTGCTGTATGTGTACCAATTACCGACGATATACTGTTATTTCCACCTATCTATTCACAATATGGAATTTTAGTCCGATTTATTCGGAATAAATCCAAATTTATGAGATTCGTCGTTTCTCCTTTGTTTTATCACCAAATCTTTGCATACGTCCAATATAATACTCTCATCAACAAAATGTAAATTGGAGGGAAATTTATGAAAAAGGTTACTACACTTCTATTAATTGGTTCTTTAGTCGCTGTTTTAAGTTTGTCGGGATGCAGCTCTTCCAGTGCGGAAGAATCAGATAAAGATACATCTGCGACGGTTCAAGCCGAAACGGTACAGGGGCTTCAGTACGGGCAGATCAAATCTATTGATGAAAATCAAATGACCATTGCTCTAGGTACTGTAAATTCCGCGCCTTCTCCTGATGGAAAACAAACTGCGGCTTCCGACGGACAGACGCCGTCCGCCGTTCAAGCACCACCGGAAGGACAAACGCCGCCGGCAAAACCATCCGGAGAAGATACGAAGGGAGGCCAGCCTCCTGAAAAACCGGATGGACAAAATCCGCCGGATGGAAATCCTGCGCCAAACGGTGACCAGTCCGGTGCTTCCAATAAGAGTAACATTACCCTTACGGATCAGACACTGACCGTTACCATCGCGGATTCCACTACGGTGGGATATATGAACAGCAGTACTTCCAGTGCTGCCATCTCAGACTTATCCGTGGGAACCACCATCGCCGTAAAATTAGGCGAAGATGGCAAAACAGCCGAACAAATACTGATTATTAAATAGTGCCATACTAAACGGAACCCCGTGTCCAACACGGGGTTTTCTTTTATACAAAAGAGGCGAACCTTATGCTTTAAGGTCCGCCTCTTCCTCTATATTGTTTGCACTTTTTTATTTCTCAAAAGGAACCACTGCTCCATCGTATTTGTCATTGATAAATTTTTTGATCTCGTCTGATTTCAAAACCTTCACCAAAGCCTTTACGCCTTCGCTGTCTTCATTTCCTTCCTTCACAGCAACGACATTTACATAGTTTTTAGCGGCTTCTGAATCCGAAGTCTCATATGCAACGGCATCATTTTTTACAGAGAATCCGGCCTGTAACGCATAATTCCCGTTTAGCGTTACGAAAGCAACTTCCTTGATTACCCGTGAAACCTGCGCAGCTACCAGCTCTTCAATTTTAACGCCGTATGGATTCTCCTTTATATCATTTACCGTAGCTTCCAACCCAACGCCGTCTTTCAGCTTAATCACACCATTGTCCTGCAACAGAAGCAAAGCTCTCGCCTCATTGGTAGTGTCGTTTGGTATTGCTATAACATCTCCCTTCGCCAAATCCTTCAAATCTTTCTTGGTTCCCGGGTAAATGCCAAACGGTTCGTAATGAATATCTCCGGCATCCACAAGATGCGTTCCGTTTTTCGTATTAAAATCCTTTAAATACGTAATGTGCTGAAAATAATTTGCATCAAAATCGCCGCTTTCCACCACTTCATTTGGCTGAACATAATCGTCAAACACTGTGACCTGCAAATCCCAGCCCTCTTTGGCAAGAATTTCTTTCGCCTTTTCCAATATCTCTGAATGTGGGGTAGCCGATGCCGCCACCTTAATTGGCTTTAAGGCTGCGGAATCCGTCGTTTCCTTTTTTGTTTCAGCTCCGCATCCTGCCAATAGACCAGCCGCCAAGGCAACGGACAGCACTCCTGCTAAAATTCTTTTCTTCATAAAATATTCCTCCCTACTTTCTTTCTTATTTTCTTTTATCTAAACGTTCAGACACTCTCATGCCTACAGTTTGAAACACTTGAACCAGTACGATCAGCAAAAGGACCGTGACCATCATAATATTCGTCTGGTATCTATAATACCCATAACGGACAGCAATATCCCCCAGGCCTCCGCCTCCGACCGTACCCGCCATAGCGGAGTATCCAAGAATGGTTCCTATGGCAATGGTGGCTCCTACGATAATGGAGGTTCTGGCTTCTACCAGCAGAACTCTTGTGATAATAGAGAAGGTTCCCGCACCCATGGAAAGAGCGGCTTCTACCACTCCGTAATCCACTTCCTTTATAGAGGATTCTACCATTCTGGCAATGAAAGGAATGGCCGCTACCACCAGCGGAACGATTGTAGCTGTGGAGCCGTAGCTTTTTCCTACAAGAAAGCTGGTGAAAGGGATGATTACAATCAGTAAAATTAAAAATGGAATGCTTCGAACCACATTGGCGATGAAATCCAAAACCTTGTAAAGCACAAGATTCGGTTTTAACCCCTCTTTATCTGAAACAGCCAGCAATACACCCATAGGCAGTCCAAATGCATAGCCTAACAGGGTAGATACCAACGTCATATAGAGGGTTTCGCCCGTCCCTTTGATCAGCATATTTATAATCTCACTATTCCACATCGTCCATCACCTCCTCCAGTTCCAGTCCATGCTCCGTCAAATACTTTTTTATATCTGCCTGAACAGCCTTGTCTTCCGGGATACCTAAAATCATCTCACCCTTGGCAACTCCGCCTACGTTTTTTGTATCTGCCTTCAATATATTTACAGGCGTCCCAAATTTTAGAACCATGTTAGCAATCACCGGTTCAAATGCAGAATTCTCGGAAAAGACAATACGGATTTTAGCTGTTTTTTCCAGCAGTTTTTTCTGCCTTTTTTCTCCCGTCCACGCATCTTCCTCCTTTTGCCCAATGATCAATTCCCTGGCCTTCTTGGATTTTGGATGATTGAAAATATCAACCATCGTGCCCTGTTCGATGATCTGACCTTTGTCCACAATGGCAACATGGGTACAAATTTTTCGCACCACTGCCATTTCATGGGTTATGATGACAATCGTAATCCCATATTTATTATTAATCTCTTGAAGCAGCTCTAAAATAGACTCTGTTGTCTGGGGATCCAACGCACTGGTAGCTTCATCGCAAAGAAGGATTTTGGGATTTACAGCCAAGGCTCTGGCTATGGCCACCCTCTGCTTCTGTCCTCCCGACAGCTGGGATGGATACGCATCTGCCTTATCACTTAAACCTACCGTCTCCAGTAATTGTTCCGCTTTTTCCCTTGCTTCTTTCTTTTTTACACCTTGAATAATAAGAGGAAAGGATATATTGTCGATTACATTTTTCTGCATGAGCAGATTGAAATGCTGAAAGATCATGGATATTTCACTTCTTTTTCTTCTCAGCTCCTTTTCGGTCAATTCCCCCAATTCTTCTCCCTCTATCAGAACTGCACCCGTTGTGGGTTTTTCCAGATAATTCAGGCACCGGACCAGTGTACTTTTGCCTGCTCCGGACATTCCGATAATGCCAAAGATCTCCCCTCTTTGAATTTGCAGATTGATGTCTTTCAGTGCTTCTACCTCAGTCCCCTTAGATTGAAACACTTTTGACACGTTTTTTACTTCTATCACAGGATTCACTCTTTTTTTCCTCCTTTGCCGATCTATTTCCATGAACCCTGCGGATCATATCACAAATGTAGACAGGGTTTCAAAAAATGAAGGCAGGTACACGCATGTACCTGCCTTTCTATAATCTATACGTATAAGCTCAGACTACAAATCGGATAATCAGATGCACACGCAAATAATCCATGATGCCGCACATGTACATACACATGTAATCATAGAAGTTCATCATTCTATTGTTCATCATTTGACTATTTATTATCCTCATGACTATCCTCTTTATATTTCATACTAATCCTACAGAATTTATGATTAAATATACCACGCAGGATTCCCGTTGTCAACTAGATTTTGAACTGTGAAGCGACGCCCTGCAATGCATGAGCCTGTTTTGACAGTTCATCACTGGCTGCCGAGCTTTCCTCCGCAGTGGCCGCATTGGTCTGTACCACGGAACTGATCTGTTCCACTCCGTCTAAGGTCTGCTTCAATGCTGTTGCCTGTCCCACAGATGCAGAGGAGATTTCATTGATCAGATCTACTGTCTGGGATACCCCTTCAATGACCTGTCCCAGCATCTCTCCGGTCTGGTTCGCAATCTGGGTTCCGTTCTCTACCGCTTTCACCGTCTCTTCTATCAGGTGAGTCGTATCCTTTGCTGCTTCCGCCGATTTGCTCGCCAAATTACGGACTTCATCCGCTACTACTGCAAAGCCCTTTCCGGCTTCTCCCGCCCGGGCAGCCTCTACCGCCGCATTCAGAGCCAGAATGTTGGTCTGGAAAGCGATGTCTTCGATGACCTTAATGATCTTTCCGATCTCTGCGGACTTTTCATTGATCTCCGCAATGGCCTCTATCATATGTCTCATCTGCTCATTGCTCTGATCTGCCGTTCCGCCTACCAGTCTGACCTGCTCCGAAGCACTCGTAGCCTGATCGGCGTTCTTCGTGACACGCTCGGACAGTTCGTTGATCGTGGCGGTCAATTCCTGGGTCGTGCTGGCCTGATTGGTCGCTCCCTGTGCCAGCATCTGTGCCGCATTGGCGATCTGGCCGGAGCCGCTTGCCACCTTCTCCGAGGTTTCTATAATTCGTCCTATGGTATCCTTGAACACACTGGATACTTGGAGCAGAGAGGTCTTAAGCTTGGCGAACTCTCCCTCATAGGACTGCTTTAGCTGAATGTCCAGATGTCCCGCCGCAAATTCATCCAAGGAAGCCGAGACCTCGTCGATATAATCTATGTACTGTCTCAGTCTGACTACCAGACTCCGCATGGAATCCGCCAGTCTTCCGGTCTCATCCGAGGTATTTATATCAATATCCGCATCCAGATTGCCCTTCGCCAATTCATTGGTGATATCCGTCAGCTTCCGAAGTGGGGCTACGATATGTTTCACTACCACAATCATCACCAGACACAATATGATAATTGCGGCAATATACACGAGCGAAATATTACGCTTGGTCGCGTCCGTAACCTTCATGAAATCCTTTTCAGGAATAATATAGATGACCTTCCATTTTGCATCTCTGGTCGCCTTTACCACACCAAAGCAGGCTTCGCCGTTATCCTTCAATTTGATGACCTGATTAGTCGGTTTCTGTATCTCATTCAACATCTCCTGACTAAATCCAGCCTTTTCCACGTTCTGTAACAAAAGCTTGGAATCCTTACTTGCTAAAATGGAATTGCTTGCTGAAACTAACATCTTATATGCATTTTTATAATTGCTCTTTGACTGAACTACTCTATCACTTAGTTCATTTATTGTAACATCTATAGCTGAAACACCGATTACTTTTGAGTCGCTGGAATCATACAGCGGTACGGCTACCGTAATGATCATATTTCCGGTGTCCGAATCCTGATACGGTTCTGTTATGATAAATCCGTCATCCAGTTCTTTCTGCTGGTCAAAGTAATACTCCCTATCCTTTAAACTAAAGCTGGAATCCGGAATCCACCCTGCACCGTCTAACCCCACGTTCGTCTCGGAGGTGACGACATAAGCAGATAAGATTTCCTCACTGTTTTTATCTGTAATTCTTTTCAGCGTATCATAACAGCTTGTAAATAAAGGATTTGCCGTCAACTGTTCTGTTGTGGTAGCCTGCGTAAGCAGATTCCTTATTTCCGTATTGCTTGCGATCTGATCTGCAATGGCAATGTATTTCGTAAAGTATTCATCAATTTCTGATGTGACTGCCTGCGTAGATAACTGTGCAATATCTTGTTCGTCTGTAACTGCCGTTTTTACTACAGTATTGATGGTAACCAAAGCGGAAATAATCATTGCCAGAATCGCGACGCCGCCTATGCTCACCATAATTTTTGTCTTAAGGCTTTTCATTACTTTATAGTGCTCCTTTCAGTCTGGTACACGGAGGTACCCCTAATAATAAAATTTCAGCTATACACATATTAGCACCATGCTCCCCAAAAATCCAGCAAAACCCAAAAAATTCTGACATTTTTTGGGTTTTGCTGTTTAAAAATTTTATATTTTTGATTTTTATGCCTTATTTTAGTTTAAAATGCAAAGCAACATCCTTCAAACTATTAGCCTGTTTTGACAGTTCATCACTGGCTGCCGAGCTTTCCTCCGCAGTGGCTGCATTGGTCTGTACCACGGAACTGATCTGTTCCACTCCGTCTAAGGTCTGCTTCAATGCTGTTGCCTGTCCCACAGATGCAGAGGAGATTTCATTGATCAGATCTACTGTCTGGGATACCCCTTCAATGACCTGTCCCAGCATCTCTCCGGTCTGGTTCGCAATCTGGGTTCCGTTCTCTACCGCTTCACCGTCTCTTCTATCCTTTGCTGCTTCCGCCGATTTGCTCGCCAAATTACGGACTTCATCCGCTACTACTGCAAAGCCCTTTCCGGCTTCTCCGGCCCGGGCAGCCTCTACCGCCGCATTCAGAGCCAGAATGTTGGTCTGGAAAGCGATGTCTTCGATGACCTTAATGATCTTTCCGATCTCTGCGGACTTTTCATTGATCTCCGCAATGGCCTCTATCATATGTCTCATCTGCTCATTGCTCTGATCTGCCGTTCCGCCTACCAGTCTGACTTGCTCCGAAGCACTCGTAGCCTGATCGGCGTTCTTCGTGACACGCTCGGACAGTTCGTTGATCGTGGCGGTCAATTCCTGAGTCGTGCTGGCCTGATTGGTCGCTCCCTGTGCCAGCATCTGTGCCGCATTGGCGATCTGGCCGGAGCCGCTTGCCACCTTCTCCGAGGTCTCTATGATTCGCCCTATGGTATCCTTGAACACACTGGATACTTGGAGCAGAGAGGTCTTAAGCTTGGCGAACTCTCCCTCATAGGACTGCTTTAGCTGAATGTCCAGATGGCCCGCCGCAAATTCATCCAAGGAAGCCGAGACCTCGTCGATATAATCTATGTACTGTCTCAGTCTAACTACCAGACTCCGCATGGAATCCGCCAGTCTTCCGGTCTCATCCGAGGTATTTATATCAATATCCGCATCCAGATTGCCCTTCGCCAGTTCATTGGTCATAGCAGTCAGTTTTCGGAGCGGGGCAACGATGCTTCTGGCAACAAGAGCAATGACCGCAAACAGAAAGCGGATGATGGAATCTCAGATATATTGAAAGCCATCAGATCAGACCTAACGTCCGCTTTGTTGAAAAAGAGGATTATGCGATAATGGCTATGGTGGACAATGGGCTGGGAATCAGTGTGCTGCCGGAGTTGGTGTTAAAGGATACGGCTCGTAAAATTGTGATTAAGAAACTGGATATTCCGGCGTACAGGGATATAGGAATCGTTGTTAAAAATAAAAAAATGCTTACGGCCTCAGCGCAAAAGTTCGTGTCATATGTGCAGGAATGGATCACAGAGGAATATAATTCATAGTGGAAGGAGTGAATAAACTTATGGGTAGACCAATCGGAATCCTTTGCCCTTGTGAAGGAGAATTCAAGCCGTATGAAGAGGCTTTTAAAGAAGAAACAGGAAGAGCAGTGCGGGGCTGACCTTTTTAGAGGGAACCATAGCCGGCACTCAGGCAGTCTTTGTAGTATCCGGCGTGTGTAAGGTCAATGCAGCTCTTGCGGCGCAGATGATGATCGATATGTATGAAGTGCGATTCCTTATCAATTCAGGAACAGCCGGCGGTATGGCACGGCACGTTGGATTGCTGGATACCGCCGTATCTACGGAAATCTGTTACCACGATGTCAATCCGGTAAACTTAGTAGAGCTATATCCGTTTATGGCTGCGGAGACCCCATACTTTAAAGCGGATGAAAAACTGCTTCAAGCAGCAAGAATAGCAGAAGGACATCCCTTTACTCAGAATTCATTTTGGACGGATGGCCACAGGTGAAAAATTTGTGTGGACAAAGCGAAAGGAAATCAATGAACAATTTTCACCCTTATGTGCCGATATGGAAACTGCAGCCGTTGCGCATACTTGCTATGTAAACAAGGTCCCTTTATTGCAGTGCGGTCTATAACGGATACGGAGGAGCACAGCGGGGTCGACAATTGTGAAGCCAACTTTCTGACAGCAGCCAAGCGTTCAAAAGAGTTTGTTGTACAGCTGCTTCAAGAAATATCAACAAATAATTTATAATTTGACAGAAAATTACAGACCCAAATATTGCTAAAAAACCGTTTCCGTGATAATATATCTGATAAGAAGATAAGGAAACGAAGAAATACATATTTTATGTGGGCATCTTAATATGTATGGAGTCAGTGATGCAACCTGCCGTATCTCCGAATTGAATAAAACTTAAGCAAAGGAGAAGGAACGCATCAATGACAAAAAAAGCAAGCATTAAGACAAAGCTCGTACTTTTTTTCGGACTACTGATTTTGATAATGGTCTTTATACAGGGAGTGGTATCTTTTGTTGAACTGACGAAAGCCCATAACTCGGCGATTGCAGCAGAGAAGCAAAAGTTTGATGTAGAGATAAAACCAGTGTTGACAACCTCAAAGCACGGTTCCGCCAGTAAAATGACCAGAACTTCCAGAACAATGGTAAAGCCGCAGCTCATGATCATTCCGTACCGAACGCCGCCCAAAATTCGTTCCGGCTTTTTCGCACCGAAGTTCTGTCCGGTAAACGTCATGACTGCCAGACTAAAACTCATAAAAGGCAGTATAATAAAGCCGTCCAGCCTGCTGAATGCGCTCCATGCCGCCATCACGTCGGAACCCAAACTGTTGATATGACTTTGAACCACAATATTGGAAAAATTGATGACCACACTTTGCAGTCCAATAGGTAATCCCAATGCAATAATCCGTTTTAAAAGAAAGCCTATGCTCCCCTTATCCTTTTCCTCTGACTGTACCGGATAATCCGATTCTTTCACCGGATCTTCTGTTTTCATCCCTGCGATCTTCTTTTTAATGGCTATAAAGACAAGGGCTGCCGCCAGAGCTTGGGCAAGACATGTAGCAATGGCCGTACCCTCAACATCCATACCAAGAATTCCTATAAAAATAAGATCCAGCACCACATTTACCACACAAGCTGCGCTGAGAAAATAAAGAGGGGTTCTGGAATCCCCCATGGCCTGCATACTCGCAGCCCCCATGTTATAGATCAGCATGGGCAGCATACCGGCGAAACAAAAAGTCAGAAAGCTGTTTGCCTGCCGAAAAACATCTCCCGGCGTATCCATCCTACTCAAAAAATCAGAGGAAAAGATCACGCCCATTACGGAGCACAGAATTCCGAAGAGCACCGTAAAGATGGCTGCTGCACGGATTGTTTGTGCCAATTTTTTATTGTCTCCGGCACCTACATACTGTGCCAGTATGATTCCGGCACCGTTTGCCATGCCTGTAAAAAAGTTGACCATCAATATGGTGATGGAAGACGCCGTACCCACCGCCGCCAAGGCTGTGCTTCCCAGAAACCTTCCCACAATGATGGAATCTGTAATATAGTACACCTGCTGTAAAAAGTTTCCCAGCAGCAGCGGTATCGCAAAAAAAAGAAGCTGCTTTGGAATGCTGCCCTCTGTCAAGTTATTACTGCCAGTTTTTGCAAACATCTATCCACCCCTCAAAATCAGAATATTGTTCCAGCTCATCTATAGTCAGCTCTATGGCACTGTTACTGCTTCCGCAGGCCGGAAACACCGTCTCAAAACGTTTCAGGGATTCATCTAAATAAACCGTGACATCCTCTTGTATTCCAAAAGGACAGACCCCTCCCACAGCATGTCCTATCCGTTCCTCAACTTCCTCCGGGCTGAGCATCTTTGCCTTTGTATGAAAGGTTCCTTTATATTTTCCGTTGTCAATTCTGGCATCTCCCGCCATAACGATCAACACCGGTTTTTCTTCCACCTTGAAGGACATGGTCTTCGCAATCCTTTCGGGTTCACATCCTACTGCTGATGCGGCAAGCTCCACTGTTGCACTGGACACATCAAACTCTAAAATCCGGTCTTCCATATTGAATTTCCTAAAATATTCTCTGCACTTTTCAATCGCCATCTCTTCCTCCATCTATTATTCTTCTATGTTTATTTCTTTTCCATTTTACCATTAGTTTTTCAAAAAGAAAACTATAGCTCACAATTCCTTATAAGCTACAGTTTTCATTGTTCCGACTATTGATTTAAAAGTTCCCTACTCGATGATTTGTGTCACGGTGTATCCTGCCTGCTCCACAGCGGCTTTCAGCTCTTCTGTAGACACGGAAGAAGGGATTTCTACTTTTGCTTCCTTGTGATCCAGATTCACATCTACCGTAGCACCCTTAAAGGATTCTAAAGCCTCCTTCACATGCTTTACACAGTTCTGACACATCATTCCATCAATTTTTAATGTTACCATTTTACTTTCCTCCTGATTTTTAAATGTATTTTCTTCGGCCATTAGCTGACCTGTATACCGGTTATTATTCCCATCGGCGCCCCCTTTAAACATCTTTAACCGAAGAGCATTTGATACCACAAACACGCTGCTGCAGCTCATGGCTGCTGCGGCAAACATGGGATTTAAGCTCCACCCGAATAGGGGATAAAAAACACCCGCCGCCAGCGGTATGCCCAGACAGTTATAAAAGAAGGCCCAGAACAAATTCTGTTTTATATTTCTGATAACAGCCTTGCTTAGCCGGATGGCGGTTACCACATCCAACAGATCATTTTTCATCAGAATAATGTCCGCACTCTCCACTGCCACATCCGTACCTGCTCCGATGGCAATGCCTACATCTGCCCGAACCAGTGCCGGAGCATCGTTGATGCCGTCCCCTACCATAGCAACCTTTTTGCCCTGTTTCTGCAGGTCGGACAAGACCTTTTCCTTTTCCTGAGGCAGGACTTCTGAAATGATCTGATTCAGTTGGAGCTCTCTGCCGATTCCCTCGGCGGTTTTTTTATTGTCTCCTGTCAGCATCGTGACCTGAATATTCATATCCCTCAAGGCTTTAATAGCACTCTTGCTGGTGGATTTGACCACATCTGCAACTGCAATAATCCCGATTAAATTCTTAGAATCAGCAAAGAGCATCGGCGTTTTTCCTTCCGAAGCCAATTGATCCAGCCGGGTCTCGTGCAGGGAGACATGAATACCATTCTCTTCCATCATTCTTTGATTCCCGGCCAAATAGGTCTGATCTCCAATGACTGCTTTTACCCCTTTGCCGGATACAGATTGAAAATCCCTGACCGGCTCTATAGGGCTCTGCTCCTGCTCTATATAGTTCATGATCGCCTCGGCCAGCGGATGCTCGCTCCCCTTCTCCAGTCCTCCTGCAATAGCAAGGAGCCTTTCTTTCGTCACGTGAATTGGCAGGACATCTGTTACAATTGGTTTTCCCTCTGTAATGGTCCCGGTCTTATCCAATACCACACAGTCTACGCTGTGTGCCAATTCTAAAGCTTCTCCGGATTTTATTAAAATACCGTTTTCCGCACCCTTGCCGGTACCCACCATAATGGCTACCGGCGTTGCCAGACCCAATGCACACGGGCAGGAAATGACCAGGACGGCAATCGCTTTGGATAGAGCAAATTCAAACGCTGCTCCCGTCAAAATCCATACGGCCGCAGTGAGCACTGCAATGCCTATGACCACCGGAACAAAGATCCCTGCTATTTTATCCGCCAGTTTAGCGATGGGTGCTTTCGTTGCACTGGCATCCTCCACCAGCCTAATGATCTGCGAAAATGTAGTGTCTGCCCCTACTCTTGTAGCTTTAACTTTTATAAATCCAGACTTATTGGTAGTCGCTGCGATCACATCCATGCCCGGTTCCTTGTAGACCGGCAGGCTTTCGCCTGTAATGGCCGCTTCATCCACACTGGTGTTTCCCTCCAGGATCGTTCCGTCCACAGGGATGCTGCTTCCTGGCTTTATGAGAACGATTTCTCCGGCTGCCACTTCTTCCACCGGAACCTGCAGCTGCTGTCCCTGTCTTTCCACCCATGCGGTTTTAGGAGCCAGATCCATTAATTTAGTCAGAGCTTCACTGGTTTTCCCTTTCGATCTTGCCTCTAAAAACTTGCCCAGCGTAATTAACGTCAAAATGGTTGCGGCTGATTCAAAATATAAGTCCATACTATATTTTGATACCATGTGCATATCCGCCATTCCCATTCCATAGCTCATCCGGTAAATAGCGAAGATGCCATACAGCAAGGCTGCCGAGGAGCCTATGGCAATCAGGCTGTCCATATTAGGTGCGCCATGAAATAAGGTCTTAAATCCTTTTGTAAAATAATTTTGGTTGATATATACAATCGGCAGACACAGCAGAAATTGCGTGAACGCAAAAGTGATTGCATTTTCATGGCCCATAAGGAAGCCCGGCAAGGGCAGATGGAGCATATGACCCATAGCAAGATACATCAGCGGAATCAGAAATCCAAAGGAGATCCACAGTCGTTTTTTCATATTCTGTAATTGCTCTTCTACCGGATTACTTTTGGAACCTTCCGCCTTTATATCTTTTACCTTTCTCAAATTTTGCGATTCCTCCAAAGAAGCACCGTACCCTGCATGTTCTACCGCTGTAATGATCTGTTGATCGGATAAGGCGCTTTCTTCGTATTCCACCTGCATGCTGTTTGTCAACAGGTTTACGCTTACATTCAAAACTCCGGGGAGCTTCGTCACACTTTTTTCAACGTGTGATGAGCAGGCGGAGCATGTCATGCCGGTCACGTTAAATTTTTGTTTCATCCCTTCATCTCCTGTCTATTTCATTATCTTACCCAACATCCCGATTAATTCATCGATTTTTTCTTCTCTTTCCTGTGCCGTCTCCGCGTTATTCACACAAGATTTAAGATGTGCCGATAAGACCTCTCTGTTCGTAGTATTTAAAATAGCGGCAGCCGCCATAAGCTGATGTGAAATGTCAATACAATATCTGTCCTCCTCCACCATTTTTATAATGCCGTCAATCTGCCCTCTAGCTGTTTTCAACAGTTTTAATACTTTACCTTTATCTGCTTTCAATAGAAGAATCTCCTTGTCATTTAGTATTTAACCACCCCACGGGGGTGTAGTTATAATTTACAATAAAAAAAACATTTTGTCAACCCGTACTCTACAAATAAAAAGGGATTGGGTGTAGGATTACAATACATGTGTTACATTAAGACAAAAAATAAATACGGGAAACGCTAAAATTGTGTTATGCTTAATTCCTCACAAACCAAAACATCACAAATTGGAGGTCTCCCGTATGGCAAGTATAACACAAGATATGAAATATCGTCTATCCTTAATTAAATATGCTCAAAGATTTGGCGTTACAAAAGCTGCTATCAGATATCATCACAACAGGCAATATATTTATCGTTGGTTGCGTAGATATGATGGTTCTATTGAGTCCCTGAGAGAACTTTCTCGTAAGCCTCATTCCCATAAAAATCAGCATACTGCAAATGAGCTTAAACTCATTCATGATATGCGTCGTAGGAATCCAAATGCAGGTCTTGTTGTCTTTTGGGTCAAACTGCGACAGCGTGGGTATTCCAGATCCATTACTGGGCTTTATCGAGTACTAATCAAGCAATCTTTGATCCCTAAGAAACCTCAGAATCCTAAATATATTGCTAAAAAATATGAGCAAATGGAGTATCCAGGTCAAAGAGTACAAATTGATGTTAAATTTGTTCCATCCTCTTGCCTTGTTGGCGAAGCTTCTGATAAGAAATTCTATCAATATACTGCTATTGATGAATTCTCTCGTTTTAGATATCTTGCTGCTTTTGAGGAACACAGCTCTTATTCTGCTTCTGAATTCCTTAAACAAGTTATTAAAGCTTTCCCATTTAAGATCGTGTTCAGACCGATAATGGACAGGAATTTACAAAACGTCTTGGTACTTCTAAAAATCCAACGTTAACGCTATTCCAACGGACTCTTAAGGAACAAGGTATTATCCATAAAATGATAAGGCCTTATACTCCAAGACATAATGGTAAAGTGGAACGCTCACATCGTAAGGATAATGAATATTTTTATGCGATAGCAAAGTTCTACTCATTCAATGATTTTAAATTACAACTAAAAAAGCATAATGCAAACTACAATAACTTTCCTATGCGCCCTTTGGGCTGGGTTTCCCCAAGAGAAACTCTATTTAATTTTTTGAAGCACGGTGTAACATATGTTTGACAAACCTACATACTCTACAAATAAAAAGGGATTGGGATTCTCTGAAAATCAAACTAGAGATATATAAATATATTATACTTGTATATATCGTTACAGGTTATATAATAATATTATACAGATTACACAATTTATACTATAAAAACAGGAAAGGAACAATGCCATGCAAAAAGTATTGAAGTATTTACGAGAAAATCCGTTTTATATCGGAACCTGTGACGGAGATCAGCCCCACGTCCGCCCTTTTGGCGCAGTGGCAGAATTTGAAGGAAAGATTTATATCGTCACCAGCAATCAGAAAAAGTGCTATAAGCAGATGATACAAAATCCGAAGGTAGAGATCAGCACCATGAGCAAAGATGGTACATGGATTCGAATAGAAGGAAAAGTTGTTCGTGATGATCGAAGAGAAGCCCGCGTCCAAATGATGGACGAAAACCGCGAAGCATTGAGCGGCATGTATTCTGTGGACGATCATCTCATGGAAGTACTGTATCTCCAGGACGCTACCGCAACGATCTATTCTTTTACAAAGGAGCCGGAAGTAATAAGCTTCTAATAGGATTTCGTTACGAGCTAACACATCAGATGGGGAAAGGGGGCAGAAAATGCCTCCTTTTTTTTGCATAATTTTAGCATAATTAGTATAAATAATTTGTGACTGAATATATATTACTAACCTGATTTTCTGCCTTTTCATATCTTTTACCGCTTCTCTATAGCAAAATAGGACTTACCTGCTTCATTTAGCTCTTATGAATAACAACGGTAATGATTTTCTTTGTACACTGCTATTAATTCAAGCAGCCGGGATTACTGCTTGGTGGCTGGTCACTTTCCTGTCAGGAGGTGATGTTATGGTTACATACGAATGTCTTTTCAGTTATTCTCTTGTAATTATCGGAATTATCTCAACCTGTATCACGATCATGCACAAAAAATAGAACAACCACCTAAACCGACAATTCAGATGGCTGTCTATTAAATATCAGTCTTTGGACTAACCACTATCCCTGAAAGCAGTAATCCCTTGCTAGACTATACTGTATATATTTATGAGTAAACACAATTTTTATTCTGATTCTTTTTCAAGAAACACAATTTTTTATATCAAGGCCTTAGTATTCCCTTTACTCCCTTGATAAAATCACAATATCATACCCGTCCTTTGAGCTATCCGTTTCATACAGCTCTACAATATCGCCCTGTTTCAGATTTCCCGTAAAGACTTTATATTCTTCGTCACTGGTTACTTTATACATCACTGCATTACTGGATATCTGATAGGTCTTTCCACCTATCACAACTGAACTTCTTGCATTGGCACTTTCTGTCACTCCCTGCTGCACATCTGCTTTGATCTTATCTGCGGAAAGCGCTGTATATTGTGAATTCAAGCTGATCTTATATACGGCAGTATTGCTGAACCCATTGCTGCTGAGTTTAGGAGCACTCCAATCCTGTACGGTGCTTTTGTCATTCGTCAAGGTGTCCATTTTTTTGCCGTCTATAAATCCTACTATTTTTTGTACCGTATTTCCGTCATCGTTACTGCTTTTCCAACACTCATTTAAAACAGAATAACCCGTTGAAGCTGTCTTGGTATCTGTTTTTGAGCTGCCGGATTGATTGTTTCCGGTGTTACTGCTTGTGTCTGATGTCGTACTGTCCCCGGCCGGTATGGTTTTTCCATCTCTGTTTAAGAGTACAATATCGTAAGCCTTGTCACCATCCGTATCATATAAGTTTACATAATCATCCTGCTTTAAGTTGCCGCTATAAACCCTATATGCCTTATCCTCCGTCCATTGATACATGACTACCGTCTTTTCAAGGTCATATTTCCCAGAAGATAGCGTTACGGAGCTCCTGCTGTCACTGCTTTCCACTTTTCCTGATTTGGAAGCTGAGACCGCATTCACTTTCGTCATGTTTCCCTGCTGGTCCACTTTTGCCTGCCACAGCTGAGGAGATTCTATTTTAGCGGATATGGCATTATAATACGAGTAGTCTATCAGGATATTCATCGTCTTGCCGTCTTTATATCCAATCACATGAGCCATTTTATCCCCATTGACGTTTGCATCCTTGTCACATTCATTAAAAACGCAGTACGAGGTGGTATAGGTCACTGCAGAACTGGTTGAAGTATTTTCTGACTCGGCCGGCTGCGTCCCTGTTTCTCCTTTTGAACTCGTCGTAATCTGCACAGTTTTAGTGGTATTGTCATAGTCGATACCAATCCCCAGTAATTCACTTACCTTTCGAATAGGAATATAGGTTGTCCCTTTGTAGTTGATACTGAACGGCACGATACTACCGTCTGACAGCTGATAGTTTTCTCCCAGCTTCACCGCATCCTTTCCATTCACAGTTATATTTGCTGCATTGAACTGTGCCTGGATGTTATCCGCCAGTGCTGTTGTTGGAATAACCAGCAAACAGGCTAAAATAAACCCCATAATAAACCCCTTACACTGTTTTTTCATTTTAAACTTCCTCCTTTTCCCAATAAAAGTTAAAATATGTTACTTGCCTACATTCTATACCTCTTCGGGAGCACAATCAACCTTCTTTATGCAAGATTTCTCCTTTTGAATTCACAGAGCAAGTGCAACAAATGTACGGGCTATTATTTATTTAAAAACGTTAATTGTACCGGCATCGTTCAAATGTTTAAGAAGCGACAGGGCGATCGGAAATCCGAACACGCCGATGACTCCAAATAAGTTTGCTCCAAGAAAGATGCAAAATAAGGTCACCACCGGATGCAACCCCAGCTGACTGCCAACGATCTTCGGTTCGATGATATTTCTGATAACGGTGATGAAAAGGTATAGTACCAGCAGGGACACAGCGGTCTGATAATCCCTCTGCAATAAATTAATAAGGACCCACGGAATCATAATTCCTCCGGTACCCAAAACCGGAAGGATATCAAATAAAGCAATGGTCAGGGCTATGATAATCGCATTATTCATTTGAATAAGAGAAAGTCCGATGGACAGCTCTATAAACGTAATGGACATGATGATCGCATAGGAACGAATCACTACGAACAGCGTGTTGACAATATACTTCTTTATGCTTAAAATAATTTCTCTTCCTTTGGGAGAGAATTGTCTTAACGTAAATCGGACCAGGATGTTGTAATCCATAGCAATAAAGAAGGTAGAAATAATCATAATCAAAATTTTAATAAAAAATCCCGGTAAAGACGAAGCAATATTAGAAATCATTCCGATTAAGGACAAAGACATTTCTGTCACATTGGCACCCAGGGAATTTACAAATTGGTCAAAGTCTGCATTAAACTTATCTATAAACGTAGGGGACAAGGCGTCGAGAGCGTCCTCTATCCCGTGAAAGCTGTTCAGTAAAAAGGGCTCCAGCTGATTTTCATAGAGGATCGGCAGCTGTGAAATAAGGGCGGTAACGGTCGCTATCAGTTTCACGCCAAGTAATGCAATCAACACGCCAATAGTACTGTAAAATACGAACACCAAAACAAGAGATACCCATTTAGTCGGTATCTTCGTAAACGCTGAAATACGTCTGGACGGTTTTTGCAGTAAAAAAGCAAATATAAAAGCAAAAAGAAACGGACTGACTAAATTAAAAAGATATTTCAGTGAAACATATACAATTAAAACAATTAGCAACGCATAAACTGCATTCACTATAAACGATTTTTTTTTGCTATATTGAGATTCCATCTAGTCCTCCAGTCAAGATCAACATGATGTTAATTTAAAACATAAGCTGCGGATATAATATTTTTTATTGTCCCGAAAAGGCCATATCCAACATTTTTTGTATGGTTCATACTGCTTTACCAATTCGTAGAGATGGTTATAACCCTGTCTGGCACCTGCTACGCCGCCGCCTTGCAGAAAAAACGCATCAATTTTATCGTATTCCTCCTGAGCAATCAGCCCGCCGATCATATCCTCATAAGCCAGCATTTGATTTCGCTCCGACAATTCCATCACATCAAAATAGGAAAACAGCCAGCCCCCTTCTTTCACCAGTGAAAGCAGACTCCGGTTATAATCCTCTGCTAAAATATTTGCAATCGGTGCGGCTTCCTGCATCAGCCTGTCAGTATATTCGGAATCAAAAGCGGCTATTTGTGTAAACGGAACAATCAGCTGGGAGTGAACAGCACCGGATATCACTAAAGAATATGGACGATTATCCAGCAGTTCACCCAGGCTGTCCTTCACCGAGCTCAGATGCTTCTTGACGAACTGCACCACGCTCTCCGGGTTTTCTTTTCTTTTGATTTTATCAAGGGTCTCCGTTACAAAATCTTCCCCATAAAATCCCGTGAATTCTATGTTTCCTTCCAATATAATTTTCTCTTTCTCCTGCCTGCTCAGCTGCTGCCGTTCTAAAGCTTTCTCCATACTGTTATAATCATAATCGACTAATGTTAAAGATTCCACATGCTTTAATAAACGCCGTAAATCTACATCCTCACAACGCCCTGCTCCTAAAATCACGGCGTCCTTTATACCGGCAGAAGAAAAAATCTGTTCGTTTAAAACGGAATGAAGCGTATTTCTGTGCTGTTCCCACCGCTTCCATCTTTCATGACAGCCTTCATCTGCATTATATTGCTCATAAATATTTAATATCATTTATTTTTCCTTTTACAACGAAAATCCTGTTTCTTATTATTTTACCATATCGATCAAATATTATAAACCTACTAATATATTGAAAGCCGGTGCTTTTTATATAACAAAGCTGTCATATTTTTGCACATTTAAGAACTCCTCTATTTTTTCTGCATCCCGGTATCCTTTTTGGTATAACTGATGCAACACAGCCTTATTCTTGGTCAGGGTATCTGCTCCTTCTATGTTATCCGGAGCGATAATCACCGCTTTTCCCTGAGCTTCCAGTTTTTTAGTCAGGAGAACACTCTCGTTGTATCGTTTCGCCCTCAGTGCCAAATTTTTCGCCGCTTCCGGATATTGATGCCGCAGCAGCCTTGCAAGCTTTTCATCTTTTCCGGGCGAACGGATGACATCCCGAGGCTTCGTGAGGATTACCACCACTTTATCACATCCGTCTGAAAAAGCCCTTCGGATCGGCACCGGATCTCCTAGTGCCCCGTCGAAGTAAAGGGTATCCTCAATCAAATACGGCTTGCAGACTACAGGAATGGAGGATGAGGCTTTCAGTATGCCATAATTGTTCTGACTCAAATCCGTCTTCTCAAAATACTTTATTTTTCCGCTGACGGCTTCTGAGGCAACCACCTTCATCTCGGCCGGATTCGTTATCAGCCCTTGATAATTCAGTGGATTCTCCCCGTTCTCATTACTAAGAGCCCCATATACATAGTCTAAATCTATATAAGATCCCTTTCTAATAAAATTATGCAGGCTCATATATTTTCTTCTGAATGGATATTCAAAATAAAATGCAAAATTACGTTTTCTCTGTCCTGCCAAAAAAGAGGCAATATTTGCACTTCCGGCAGAAACGCCTATGCAGTAATCAAATGTGATTTTTTTATCCATGCAATAATCAAACACGCCTGCTCCATAAATTCCTCTAAGTCCGCCTCCCACATCCACAATTCCCGTTTTCATTCGTACCTCCCACCTTTTCAGCCTTTTTGCATTTTCACAGGTCTGAATATTATCGTTCATTTCTTAGTATATATTTACAGTTTAATCCCGGCCTGCTAAAATTTCAACTCTTTGATTCCGCCTTGTTTAATCTTTTAGGAGTCCTTGTTCCCTGCCAAAATAACCTATTGCACATACCATTTATCTTTTTTGGTATACAAAAACTCGCTGAAGCTTGAACCTCAGCGAGCTCTTCTATCGGTCTATTTAAATTTGAAGTGCTGAATCAGTTCTTTCAGCATAGTGGCCTGAGCCGACATTTCTTCACTTGATGCGGCACTTTCCTCTGCAGTAGCGCTATTCATCTGAATTACCTCAGATACATGCGTCAGTCTGGAATTCACCTCTCCAATGGTCCTTTCCTGTAAAATAGCTGCATCTGCAATATGCTGGATGACTTCTGACGATTTTTCAGCGCTTGAAATAATATCGTTTAAGGAGTCCGCCGTTTCAGAAACAATGGACGTACCGTTGGAAATGGCATTCATAGAGTGTTCAATTAATTCAGAGGTATTCTTTGCACTCTCTGCCGATTTTCCTGCCAGATTCCGAACTTCATCTGCCACGACAGCAAAACCTTTACCGGCCTCTCCTGCACGAGCCGCCTCCACAGCAGCATTAAGTGCAAGAATATTCGTTTGGAACGCAATGTCGTCAATGGTCTTGATGATCTTCCCAATTTCGCTGGAAGCATAACTGATCTTATCCATGGCTTCTATCATTTTTTGCATCTGCTGTTTCCCCTGAACGGAGGCAATGCTGGAATCATCCGCAATTTTCTTAGCCTGCTCCGCATCATTAGAGGTTTGCTGAATATTAAGCGTCATATCATTTACAAAATCAGATAATTCTTCAATCGCTGCTGTTTGCTCCGTAGCACCCTGAGCCAGCGTTTGCGAACCGGCAGCCACCTGATCCGAGCCGCGCGCCACTTCATCCGAAGAAGTATTGATCTGGGCTAAAGTATTTGAAATATTCACGGAGAATTTATGAATGGAATCATTAATTCCTGACAAATCTCCCTGATAATCCGTCTTGGATTGTAAAATAAAGTTCCCATCGGAGAAATTCTTCATGGTGTCATCGATGTCGTGAAGAATTTCACTTAAATGATTAACCGTTTGCTTCGTTGCCAAGGATAATGTCTCTAATTCATCTCCGCTGGCTATGTCCGGAACCGGGGAATGCAGATCACCCTGTCCCAAAAGCTCCAAACGCTGGGTAATACTTTTTAACCGTCTTGTCATTTTTTCGGCAATAACAGTCATGGATACAATCGCAAGTGCGCCCATGGCCCCGCCGCATATAACAATACCGATCAAAGAAAGCCGTTTCGTCATCTGATAGTGGCTGATTGTTTTTTCTATATCTTCATAATAATTGCCGGTACTGATATACCAGCCATACGGCTCATATTCCTCCGTAAACGCACGCTTTAGGAAGCTGCCTTCTTTATCCGGTTTTGTGAAGTAAAACTCTGTAAAATCACCGCCCTTGTGATTACCGGCTTTAATCAGATTCTGAATAAAGTATGTCCCTTCCAAATCCTTTTCGTTAAATCTCTGCTTTCCTTCATAGGCTGGATTCATATGTACCATGCAGGTTCCGTCTGCCAAATCTGCCCAGAAATATCCGTCACCGCCGTTATATCTGGTATCCCTCACAATTTCTTTCGCCGCGTTCATTTCTTCATCATGTGTGATTTCGCCGTCCAAGTATCGCTGATGATTTACATCCAGAACACTGATTAGATTGTCAACACTGGTTTTTATCTCTACATCAAACTTTTGCTTCTCTGCTGCAATCGCCGAGTTATGGGCTTTCGTCAGTTCAACAAAAGATACCACTCCCTGTATAAAGACCATTATCAAAATCAGTAGTCCGAAAAAAAGTACGAGCTTTGTCTTAATGCTTGCTTTTTTTGTCATTGATGCGTTCCTTCTCCTTTGCTTAAGTTTTATTCAATTCGGAGATACGGCAGGTTGCATCACTGACTCCATACATATTAAGATGCCCACATAAAATATGTATTTCTTCGTTTCCTTATCTTCTTATCAGATATATTATCACGGAAACGGTTTTTTAGCAATATTTGGGTCTGTAATTTTCTGTCAAATTATAAATTATTTGTTGATATTTCTTGAAGCAGCTGTACAACAAACTCTTTTGAACGCTTGGCTGCTGTCAGAAAGTTGGCTTCACAATTGTCGACCCCGCTGTGCTCCTCCGTATCCGTTATAGACCGCACTGCAATAAAAGGGACCTTGTTTACATAGCAAGTATGCGCAACGGCTGCAGTTTCCATATCGGCACATAAGGGTGAAAATTGTTCATTGATTTCCTTTCGCTCTTTGTCCACCACAAATTTTTCACCTGTGGCCATCCGTCCAAAATGAATCTTCTGAGTAAAGGGATGTCCTTCTGCTGCTATTCTTGCTGCTTGAAGCAGTTTTTCATCCGCTTTAAAGTATGGGGTCTCCGCAGCCATAAACGGATATAGCTCTACTAAGTTTACCGGATTGACATCGTGGTAACAGATTTCCGTAGATACGGCGGTATCCAGCAATCCAACGTGCCGTGCCATACCGCCGGCTGTTCCTGAATTGATAAGGAATCGCACTTCATACATATCGATCATCATCTGCGCCGCAAGAGCTGCATTGACCTTACACACGCCGGATACTACAAAGACTGCCTGAGTGCCGGCTATGGTTCCCTCTAAAAAGGTCAGCCCCGCACTGCTCTTCCTTGTTTCTTCTTTAAAAGCCTCTTCATACGGCTTGAATTCTCCTTCACAAGGGCAAAGGATTCCGATTGGTCTACCCATAAGTTTATTCACTCCTTCCACTATGAATTATATTCCTCTGTGATCCATTCCTGCACATATGACACGAACTTTTGCGCTGAGGCCGTAAGCATTTTTTTATTTTTAACAACGATTCCTATATCCCTGTACGCCGGAATATCCAGTTTCTTAATCACAATTTTACGAGCCGTATCCTTTAACACCAACTCCGGCAGCACACTGATTCCCAGCCCATTGTCCACCATAGCCATTATCGCATAATCCTCTTTTTCAACAAAGCGGACGTTAGGTCTGATCTGATGGCTTTCAAATATATCTGAGATTCCATCATCCGCACTTTCATCCAATTTGATATACGGATATTCAGTAAGTGCGGAAACAGGCAGAAAGAGATGGTCTGCTAAATCATGATTGCTTGGCAGAATGGCCACAAAAGGATCTCTTCGGAGAAAAATTGCTTCCAATGGCTGTCTGGTGGGAATTTTGACAAAAGCGCAATCCACACGCCCGTTTATGACCCAGTCCTCCAAATCTTCATTATTGCTTCCATGCAGCAGTTCAAATTGAATCTTAGGGAAATCGGCATGGAATCTTTTTATAATACCCGGAAGCCATTGCGCCGACACACTGGTAAAGGTCCCTACCCGGACAAGACCGAATTCTAATCGGTGTATTTCATTGATTTTTTCAGATAAATTATGCTGTCCGTTGCATATGGTTTGAAAATACGGCAAAAGCTGCTGGCCGTCGGCAGTGATGCGAACTCCTGAACGATCCCGCATCATCAGCTTTAAATCACAGTCGCTTTCTAATGCATTCATCATATGACTTAATCCGGATTGGGTGTATCCCAAGGTTTCAGCAGCTTTTGTTAAGCTTCCCAACTCAATCGTTTTCAGAAAAGCCTCATATTGAGAAATGTTCATTACAATATCCCTCCCTTTCATGAATTTTTTTCATCAATGTGATGAAAAAGATGCGTTTTACTAATTTAGTAATTAGTATTATAGTTAAAACAGAAAGAGATAGCAAGAGCAAAAAAGCAATATGGTAAAACCTAAAAAGAAAAATCTGCAAGGAATAGTTCCGGCAGGAAATAAGAAAAATAATTTATATCACAGTTCATATTAAGAGAAAGAAAGGAAGATGAGTATGTATTGGTTCAGCGATTTAGATTTTCAGTATTCACATTTTAACACAGTAGGAAAAGCTCTTCAGCTTTTAACTGTAGTTGCGTTTATTGGTTCATTTTGTCTCGATTTGATTTAGAGCAATGGATGATTTACCGAAAAAGGTTCATGTTGCTTTATCTTTTCTAAGGCATTCAGCTATCTCTCAAATCATTTAAAAAAGGACTTCGCTTGTGAATAAGCCGCAGTCCTTTTTTACTTACTTGTAATCATATTTTGTAATATTATAGTGTTCCCTTCAAAGAAACGGAAATTCTACAATCCTTTTGTTGATTTTTATTTTTCATAAGCTAATAAAACAACATCCTTGCCTTCTTTTGTTTTGATCTGGTCTTGTATGCCGTTTAGCGTTTCAATATCTTTTGCTGTAATATCTGCAAAACTCATGCTTTTTGTATCCATATTTCTTTATCCTTTCATGATTCAAATGATAGGAATAGTTTGCCCTGTGGGTTTAAAAATATGTGGAGCCTTTCCTTGTGAAATTTTATTTTATTTGTAAAAATAAAACATTTTTAAATTTTTACCTAATGCTATGCGGGATCAAAATTTATCTGAGTCTATAGATGGATTTCAGTAAAGAAATGCCCGTCTCCGTTTTAAAAACATGCTCCATTACATTACGGATATTGGCTTCTAAATAATTACTTTCATCTGCATTTACGAGGTAGTCTGCTTCTATCAAAATCTGATAATCCATTCCCTCTATATTCCTTAAAGTGTGATGATGCCCAACCAAAAAGATTACGCGTTCAATAAATTCATCCGGATAGCCGGAATCCTTAAGAAACTCTTTGGCCAAAATTTCACCTTCCATTTCTTGATGCTGACCATCGGTATTCCCATACCTTTCACGGCACAGAGGACATGCAATATCATGCAGAATAGAAGCAGCTTCAAGGACGGCTTGTGTTTTGCTGTCCAGTTTTTCACATTCTCCAATGGTCTTTGCATAAGCATATACTTTCATAAAATGATTGATGTCATGAAGATTTCCATCGGAATATTTAATCATCTTTGTTACAATTTCTGAAATGTTCATATGTTAGTCCTCTCTATTCTTACTTTGCCATATCAATGCTCTATCAGGGTTCTCCAATTATCTAACTTTCCTTCCAATAGTAAGATCAGTACATCAATAGAGCGGCGTACATTAATTTTTCGAGCTTTAACTTCTTTGAATCCTGCAGTTATAATCCCCTGCCTGTCCGGTGATACTTCTGAAACAAATTGCTTCATCAGCTGATTGAATCTTTGTGACTCATTTTGAAACCTTCCGGCAGCAAAATCTTGCTGTGCCTGCGAAATGATTTTCTTTTTATATTCGGAATCGCTGATTTCTGTTTTCTTACTCGTGAAAACATAGTTATCATTAAAATCTGGTAATTTAATCCCGGCTATCGAACCAGTCCCCCAAAATCGGCGGAACTGTGTTGCCGTATCACTATGAACCTTCACTCCCTGCCCCCTTTTTTAATGAACTGCCGCCAAATACAACCGTTCCTATACACACTTTTATAATACATATATCGGCCACTGTTGCAAAAACAATACTACACGATTTACAGATTAACCCACCCGCCATGAAGCCCATTAATGGCAACGAGGTTCAAAATTTGAGTTTCGTATTGCTTGAATTTTAACTTGCAAAAGGAAACCAAAATACCATTATAGCAACATAATTATGTATATGGGACATATGGAGCAAATAAGTGTAAAAAATATAATGTACAAACCACATTTCAGGTGCCAAAAACCACATTTCACATGCCAATGGTTGAATAATAGAAAAAAATAATATAGACATGTATTGACAGGACTATTCTTAATATATTTATAAAAGGGGGAACATTAGTATGAGAACTAAAGATAGGATTTCTATTCGGTGTATGGTAATGATTTTGTGCGTTACGATCTGTTTCAGTATGATGGGAACAGAAGCTTTTGCAAGTAGTAATTCGGAGGAAAAATTACTAGATGATACTACAATATGCGATGAGGGACAAGTTTTTAGAGACCAGAATACAGTTGATGCTAATCCAGAAATTGTTTTTCAAAATAGAGCCGCATCAAAAAATACATGGAAGAACATTCGTAATCAGACAGACAAAGGAAATATCTTAATTACTAAAGATGATAACACTCCAGTTATTGATCATGGACATTGTGCATTGGTTTATAGTGCAGGGAATCAGACTGCCGAAATTTTTGGGAAGGGCTGCATCAGTGGCATATATGATTTTGAAGATACTACTTGGGCAAGTAAAAATAGAGTTCGGTTATACTATCCCGCTACTGCTAGTTATGACGAAAGAAAAGCTGCGGCAGATTATGCTGCAAAAAATCTAGTCGGTATGAAATATAGTGTGCTTGCAAGTGTCGGTGATAGTAAGTACCTAAATTGTGCTACACTTGTTTGGCGGTCATATAATCAACTAGGGCTTTTGTTAGGTTATAATTTTAAGGATAATAAACAAATAACATGTACTCCAAAAGCATTGGTTGAAGGTCCGGGCAATATGACAATTAAAATACAAAAGAATTGGCCAGGAACAGATTGGTAGATATTATAAAACCAGAATAGTCCTGTTAAATTAAGTATTTTTAAATGGTAAAAGTTAATAAAGGAATCAATATGATAAATTATAAATTTGTAAAACTGCTATTTGTATTTTTTATGATATTTTGCTTAGTGGGCTGCACAGCAAAAAAAGAAACCGACAATATCACCACCGAGGTGTTAATAAATAAAGGCTTTCCTAAGGATATAAATGTAACTTTATTTTATAAGCAATATAAGGATTTGATTGGAATACAAAGATCTGAAACCTATAATCTCAACAATAAAGGTCTTTCAAAAACAGAAATGCAGTATATACAGGGATGTTATAGTATTTTCCCTCAAAAATCATTAACAGCAATTTCAAATAATCTGGGCTATAAAGATGAAGATGCTTTAATACAAGCATTTGGGCAACCTTTTATTTATAAGAAATATGAATTAGGAGAAATATTTTTATTTGAAGGCGTTGTTGTGGGGAAAGATACTTTTACAGTTTTTCTAAATATAGATGGTAAAATCAAAACCGTTAAAATAAATCATCCCTCTGGTAATGCCGCAATCGGTATTTGCCATGAAAAAAATGATGTTTATGTGGTATCTTCCAGTGAAGATCAAACTGAAATAGTATTATATAAAATAGATATAAATAATTGTAATTTAAAAATGTATAATATTCCCGTATCAAATTTCGGCTTGAATCGAGTGCTTTTATATACAGATTCTAATTTAGTGCACAATAATATCTTGTATGTAATTCCTAAAACCATGGATGGATATACATCTTATATATTAATGTATAACTTAAAAGACAATATATGTAAGAAGATTCATAACAAAAATGGAGTTTCATCTAATATTTTTGATATGGGAGATAAGCTTCTAGTATTAAATCGGGGATACACAAAAGGGTCTTCCTCTATGGACAGTTTGTATATAGACTACTATGACTATGACCTCGGTTTCTTATGCTCCGAAGGTATTCCTTTTGAAAAAAATATGCAAATGGAGTTCATAATGAGAAACTTTTGCTATTACTATGACAACAAAATTATGGGAACAATTAATTCAATAGATGATAACCGAAAAAACTATGTTTTTATCTATGACATGAACAAAAAGCAGCTAATATATTTTTCTAAATTAATACAAAATGATGAAAAACTATTACTTAATGATGATTTATTTACGTATAAGAAAAATAATGATAGCTATCATATATTTTAACAGTAGAGTGAGATGCGACAAAAACTGGACGCCCTAAGTGCTCCGGAAGGAGGTCAATCCATATGTAGAACAAAATAGGTAGCTATGATTGCCTATTTACAGGGACGGGGGTGCGGAAGTCGCACGCCCTGAGAGACTGTAAATAATTTTGTGCTAATTAATTAAACAAACCTTCCAGGTTAATGTTAAAATAAATATTAATCTGGGAGGATTTTTTTATGGCAAGACAAAGAAAATTGACAGAGGAACGCAGAAGCTTAATTAATCAGCTTCTGTCTACCTACAAACCTGAAGATACGAATGATGTGCATTCAATGCTGAAAGATTTGCTAGGTGACACTCTACAAGGTATGCTTGAAGCAGAACTGGAGGATCAACTCGGCTATTCTAAGTACGATTACAAGAACAAAGAAACCGACAACCGCAGAAATGGTTTCAGCAAGAAAACGGTAACTTCCTCAATGGGAGGCATTTCTCTTGATATTCCAAGAGATCGTGACGGTGATTTCGAACCGCAGATTGTCAAAAAACATCAGACGGATGTCTCAAACATCGAAGATCAGGTGCTATCCATGTATGCCAAAGGGATGACCACAAGAGATATCACCGAGCATCTGCAAAGCGTTTATGGAGTAGATGCATCTGCATCTATGATATCAAAGATGACGGACAGAATTCTGCCCATAGCTAAGGAATGGCAGAACCGCCCCCTTTGCCGCAAATATGCAGTTGTCTTTATGGATGCCGTCCATTACAATGTCAGGCAGGACAATGCTGTCATTAAGAAGGCTGTTTACGTAGCTATCGGCATAAAGCTTGACGGAACCAAAGAAGTCATGGGGATGTGGATTGGTGGCAACGAAAGTGCTAAATACTGGCTGGGTGTTCTGAATGAAATCAAAAACCGAGGAACAGAGGATATTTTCATCGTTTCTGTCGATGGGTTGACTGGATTTACGGATGCCATACACGCTGTGTATCCATATGCGGAGATACAGCGCTGTATTGTTCATCAGATTCGCTATTCCACCAGGTTCGTCTCCTACAAGGATATCAAGCCTTTCATGGTGGATTTGAAGCTGGTCTATCAGGCTTCTACTGAAGAAATCGCGTTGCAGCAGCTAGAATCTCTGGATGATAAATGGGGCAAAAAATATCCGAGCACCATAAGTTCGTGGAGGAATAACTGGGCTGAGCTTTCGACCTATTTCAAGTATCCTTCAGAACTTCGAAAGCTAATCTATACGACAAATTCCATTGAGAATTTTAACCGACAACTCCGGAAGGTAACCAAGTCCAAAACAATCTTTCCGACAGATGATTCCCTGTTTAAAATGCTGTATCTTGCGATGAACGACATCACGGCAAAGTGGGTGGGCAGACCAAGAGACTGGACAAGGATTTTGGAGCAGCTCATCATCTATTTTGATGGCAGGATTTCATTATCTGACGTGGAATAAACCAGAAAATTAATAGAAGGCTGCCAGTTTTAATTGACAGCCTTAAAGTCATGTGCAAGAATATATTAAACTTAAATTATTCTAATTTTGTGCTGTTTAAATTACAGTCTAATATTTTACATTAACCTGGAAAAGCAGAAAGCACAAAATTATTTACACTACCCGCCCTGATAAACGCACAGATGCTCTCCACCAAAATATTTTCTTCCTGAATACCTTGCAACTGGTACTGTTGTTTGACCGTCAGCTGATTATTCGATGTGGTACTTCCCTGTATCCTCTTTATAATACATAGGATGGCTCTCTTTATTTTTTTCGTTTTTTAGCACTTATCTGTACCTTTTTTGTTGTTGGTTTCTTTACACTTGAATTGTCCGTCTTTATGGAAACCCACATGGCTCCTCCGGTATTCTTGGCATTTTTCGTATTGGTGCTTATTTCGATGAAATCAAATCTTTTTAGAAATTTAGATAGCTTTGCATCCCCATAATTCCTAACGTCAAAATCTGGATGTCTCTTTATTAGTTGTTGACCCAACTCACCCATGCCCATCACCTGACCATTATTCTCTGCTTCATTGATAATTTTTTTAATGGCAGACCGAATAGTAGATAAGTCCGTCATATTTTTCGACGGTTCACTTTTTCTCATTTTTTCATTGGAAGTTGGCACCAAACTTCTTTCCAAATCAACATCGCCAGACTTTCCACCTATTTCAGGCTTGTTATCCAGTTCAAGCTCTTTATCTTCTTCTGCCGCAGCCAGGACCTCCAAATATTTGAATTGGTTGCAGGAGGCGATAAAAGGTTTTGGCGTTTTTCTTTCGCCCATCCCAACCACCAACATACCGGATTCCCTCAGTCTCGAAGATAACTTTGTAAAATCGCTGTCACTTGATACGATGCAAAAACCTTCCACATTGCCTGAATACAAGATATCCATGGCATCGATGATCATGGCTGAATCCGTGGCATTCTTCCCCACGGTATAACCGTACTGTTGGATCGGCGTCACGGAATATTCCAGCAATATGTTTTTCCATGAGGCCGCAGTGGGACTTGTCCAATCCCCATATATCCTCTTATAGGTAGCCACACCGTAATTGGATATTTCATCTAAGATATATTTAATATATTTTGCCGAAACATTATCCGCGTCTATTAATACAGCAAATCGCTTTTCTTCAAGCATTTTTTCTCCTTTTTTCTCATTTAACTGCCTATGGGAAAAGTTTAAATGATTCATTCTATCATTCATAGTTTATTTTAAGGGCCTTTTCTCTATTTTGTATGTATTATCATAAAAAATGTATTCATTTCATCCTTTCATTCTCATCTCAGTTTAATAACTGCCTTTCCTGTTTATTTGTATAGAGCATAAGCATATCATATTTAAAAAGTTTTTATTTCCTTTCATCTAATTATATATTAATTCTATGGATTATCAAAGAAATTACATTTAAAAAATCCAAGTTTTTCTTGTCATCGCCGCAAAATACTGGTTTAATTATTTCACATTATGTTCTCTACTAGAAAACATACTCCGAACCATTTACCTTCAATTCTATTCTATCTCCACTTGAAACTTGCCTTCACAGTTGATTTTTTTCTTTGTTTCGTATATTGTTGAATTAATGTTTTGAAATAATAAATATACATCAGTATTGATTTTTACAGTTTGTTGACCTTCTCTTATATTTACAACATGTTTATTCTGCATTGTTTCTTTTGTTATTTGGCTAACTAATTTTCTTGTTGCATCAATTTGTTTTTCTGTATATTCATTATTTTGCGATTGCACTAAATATAAGAATTCTTTTTGATATAGCCGTTTAAATTTATGGTCTATTCTTTGATAGTGAAAATAAAAACGATTTTCAGATTCTATGTTTTTATATTTACAAAGTATATCTTTAAACTCATTAGATGTCATATCTTTATTTTCAACAAGTTCTTCATTCAAAGAAAGTAATGTGTCAGAAAAAGATATGATATAGTCTGTATATATAAATTTCTTTATTGAATATAATTCAAAGCTAGTATATATTACAGAAAATATTAATAGTATAATTAATACTTTTTTCCCTTTTTCGGATAATATTATATTTTTCATTTTCCAACCTCTCTTTTTTGCCCTTAAATGCATATTATTAATTTATATGTTTTACAAACATCTATTTATTTATATTCTGTGATATTTTAAGTTTATCTAATAAAAAATAATATAATGCGATTTCCACTCCCCTATGGCTAATACCTTAATTAACTGATCTTTATTTCGCACTTATTTTCATCTACCTCCAACTTTTCCTGCTACCCGTAGTTTTATTTTATTTTTATATAATGAGGTTTGATTTTTTCTAAAAAAGCAATGTCTCTTTCTTCTTCGATGCTTAATGCTGTCAAATCAACAAGCAGACCGCTTGCTTTTTCCAATTCATCCGAAATCACTTGTAAAGTGTTTTCTATTTCATCTGAGTACTTTCCATAGATAATTAATATATCTATATCGTTATGGGCAATACTGGGGTGTAGATTGACGATGACACTATTCTCTTCTGGCGATAGTTGCGATAGAAATGCCTGGCTTAAACAGTATTCATATACGAAAATCATTTTTTGTTTTTGTATGATGATTTCTCTTAGATTGCTATCCGTTAAGAACTTATAGCTGACATTTCTTGACCCAATATATTTTAACGCAAAATTGAGACTATCCAAGCGAACTTTTGGACTTCTAAAACATTTATAGTCATAGTACATTTGTCTTAATCTGGGGGTATCATCCAAAAAAGAAAGGAGTAGACTTTCCGTCTTCATTAATATAAATTTTCAAATGTATTATCTGCCGTTTTACAATATGGGTCAATGTGTGCTTTTTCAACCATGTCACCATTTTTACTAAATAACTCTTTTATACACGCCGGATTCATACACCTTCCCATTGATTCTGCATACAATCTTTTTTCAACATCCTTGTTTATATACCTACTACTCATCAAATGTTCTCCTTGCTTATGATTAATCTATAAATTTCGTGTTATTACTATAATACAAACTTTATATAATCATATATTTTAAGTATACTTTTCTTTTCTACTTTTTGTGACATAGCCGTTCTTTCTTTTTCGACATAATTAGACATTTTTTACTACTAACCTTGCTGATTTTACGTATGATTTGTGTGATTACTTAGTCGTATAGTTTGTATAATTGTAGCCTATCCATCTCTTCCAACCTTTTGTTTAGTAGTATTCCTTTTTGCACTACTTGACATTGTAAACACTTCTTTTCAACATAAAAAATAGTAGCTTAATCTGCATGTCACAGTAAGCTACTATTTTAGTATCTACAATTTATTCCACGTCTGTAAGTGTTGATTTTACTGACTTACAGTTATTCCATCTCAATCGTAGCTGGCGGTTTCCCCGTACAGTCATAAAACACTCGGTTCACTCCGGCCACTTCATTGACGATTCTGGTCGTCACCTTGCCCAGCACCTCCCACGGGATTTCTGCCGACTCTGCGGTCATGAAATCGGTCGTGGTTACTGCCCGGAGCACCACTGCGTAGTCATAGGTTCTAAAATCGCCCATTACGCCCACGGAACGCATATTCGTCAGTGCCGCAAAATACTGATTGACTTCCTTATCCAGTCCGGCATTGGCTATTTCCTCCCGCCAGATCGCATCCGCATCCTGAACGATTTTGACCTTTTCAGCGGTTACGTCTCCAATGATTCGAATACCCAGACCCGGACCCGGAAACGGCTGGCGATAAACTAAATAGTCTGGTATGCCAAGCTCCAGTCCCGCTTTTCGGACTTCGTCCTTAAACAGCATGCGAAGCGGCTCTACGATTTCCTTAAAGTCCACGTAGTCCGGAAGTCCGCCCACATTGTGGTGGGACTTGATCACAGCTGATTTTCCAAGACCGCTTTCAATCACATCCGGATAGATCGTACCCTGCACAAGAAAATCTACCGTTCCGATTTTCTTCGCTTCCTCTTCAAACACCCGAATAAACTCTTCACCGATGATCTTTCGCTTCTGTTCCGGTTCTTCTACGCCCGCAAGCTTCGCATAAAACCTTTCCTGCGCATTCACCCGGATGAAATTCAAGTCATAAGAACCTTCCGATCCGAATACGGCTTCCACTTCATCACCCTCATTCTTTCTAAGCAATCCGTGATCCACAAAAACGCAGGTCAGCTGTTTTCCTACAGCCTTCGAAAGCAGTACGGCAGCTACGGAAGAATCCACTCCGCCGGATAAGGCGCAAAGAACCTTACCGGTTCCCACCTTTTCCCGGATGGACTTTATGGTATCCTCTACGAAAGAATCCATCTTCCAGTCACCCTTACAACCGCACACGCCCTTTACAAAAGCTTCCAGCATCTTGGTGCCCTCCTGTGTGTGATTGACCTCCGGATGATGCTGCATGGCATAAAAGCCTTTTTCCGGGTTTTCCATAGCAGCAATCGGGCATACAGGCGTAGACGCCACAACCTTAAATCCTTCCGGCGCCTTGGAAATGTAATCCGTATGGCTCATCCATACGACCGTTTTTTCTGAAACATCCTTGAGCAGAACAGAATCCTTATTTACTGTCAGCTCCGTTCTTCCATATTCCGAGACCGGTGCGGTCTCCACCTTTCCGCCCAACTGATGGGCAAGAAGCTGTGCTCCGTAGCAAAGGCCTAAAATAGGAATCCCCATCTGATAAAGCTCCTCCGGGCATTGCGGAGAGTCCTCTCCATAAACGCTGTTGGGACCTCCCGTAAAAATAATTCCCTTTGGATTCAAGGCCTTTATTTTTTCAAGGCTCACCGTATAAGGATGAACCTCACAGTATACATTGCACTCTCTCACTCTTCTTGCAATTAACTGATTATATTGACCTCCAAAGTCTAATACGATAATCGTTTCCTGTTGCATGTTTTCCCTCTTTCTACATTCTGAAACCTTACATTTTCATATTTCTGAAACAGATATGGGCACAGAGCCCCTCTATTTTATCGTTCTTTTGCCATTTATCTCACCGAATTATTGTCCGTATTCTTTAAAATAACGTCGTGTGCTCCGCCTTCCACGATACTTGTGGCTGAAACCAAAGTGATCTTTGCTGTCTTTTGAAGCTCTGGAATAGAAAGTGCTCCGCAGTTGCACATGGTGGACTTCACCTTGTTCAGGGAAAGCGTTACATTATCCTTGAGGCTTCCTGCATATGGGACATAGGAATCCACGCCTTCTTCAAACTTAAGCTTACTGTCACCGCCAAGATCATATCGCTGCCAGTTCCTTGCCCGGTTGGAACCTTCTCCCCAGTATTCCTTTACATATGTTCCGTTTACCATCAGCTTATTTGTAGGGGATTCATCAAATCTGGAGAAATATCTTCCAAGCATGATAAAATCAGAGCCCATAGCAAGGGCCAGCGTCATATGATAATCGTACACAATGCCCCCGTCCGAGCAAATTGGAATATAAATGCCTGTTTCTTCAAAATACTGGTTTCTCGCAGCAGCTACATCAATGGTCGCTGTTGCCTGGCCCCGTCCGATTCCCTTCTGCTCTCTCGTAATGCAGATGGAACCTCCGCCTATACCAATTTTAATGAAGTCCGCACCGGCCTCCGCAAGATATCGGAAACCTTCGCCGTCCACTACATTTCCTGCACCGATTTTGACCGTATCGCCATATTTTTCTCGCACAAAAGCAATGGTATCCCTCTGCCATTCTGAAAATCCCTCAGAAGAATCGATACACAGAACGTCTGCACCCGCTTCTACTAATGCCGGTATTCTCTCTTCATAGTCTCTGGTATTTACACCGGCTCCTACCACATATCTCTTGTGGGAGTCCAGCAGTTCGTTTGGATTGTCTTTATGAGAATCATAGTCTTTACGAAATACAAAGTGAGTCAGCCTTTGATTCTTATCAATAATAGGAAGTGCGTTCAGCTTGTGCTCCCACAGCATATCATTTGCTTCCGACAGAGTACAACCCTCTTCCGCATAAATCAGGGCTGAAAATGGTGTCATAAACGCTGAGATCTTCGTGCTTGGATCCATACGGCTGATTCGGTAGTCCCTGCTCGTAACGATTCCCTGAATCTTTCCCTCAGCAGTTCCGTCATCTGTAATAGCAATGGTGGAATGTCCGCTTCTCTCTTTCAAAGCTAACACGTCTGCTAAAGTCTGGTCCGGTCTCAGGTTTGAATCACTTGTGACGAACCCTGCCTTGTGACTTTTCACTTTTCTGACCATAGCCGTCTGACTTTCAATGGATTGAGATCCAAAAATAAAGGAGATGCCTCCCTCTTTGGCCAAAGCCACCGCCATTTTATCATCGGATACAGACTGCATGATAGCTGAAACCAATGGAATGTTCATGGTAATAGCCGGTTTTTCACCCTTTTTAAATTTTACCACCGGTGTCTTAAGACTTACATTATCCGGTGTACAATTTTTATCCGAATATCCCGGTATTAAAAGATATTCGTTAAACGTTCTGGATGGTTCTTCAAAATAGTGCGCCATGTTATATCTCCTTTTCTACATACTCTTCAAGGGTCAGACCCTTATCAAAAATCTCTTTTGCTGCCGTTTTCCCTACATATCTGATATGCCATGGCTCGTATACATATCCTGTAATATCCTCTTTGCCATCAGGGAAACGAATAATAAAACCAAACTTATATGCATTGTCATTCAGCCACTTGCCCTCAGGGGTTTTGATGTAATCCCTCGTCAGCTGATAGTTGACGGAGGGGGAACTCACGTCAGCAGAAAGTCCGGTCTGATGCTCGCTCTTTCCGGGCTGGGCGCTGAAAGTATCCGCCTCCTGCTTCCCATGGGTCTTTACATAACTGTTATATAAATTTGACTGGAAATCATAAGAACGGTAAGCCGTGGTCACAACGATCTCATAGCCTTCTTTTGCAGCTGCCTCCGATAACTGATTGAACGCATCGGCAGCCTCTGCTCTCATGACCCGCCCCGCCGGGAGCCGGTCTGATGCGAAATACTTCACCTCTGTCAGATCATCCGGTTTGTAGCTGCTGTCCACAGGATTCTGTTTATTGACAAGAATGAAAAGCCCTTTGTCCAAGTCCTGTTTCAGTGCTTCTCTTCTTTCCACACTTTCCTTTGACTCGACCACAACAGGAACCTTTCCGCCGGACAGATCGGCAGCCTGCCGTTCACATCCGGAAAAAAGCTGTGCCGCCAGCAGTGCTACAGCCATATAGAGAATAAATCTTTGTTTTTTCAAGTCCTTTACCCGCCTTTGATATTCTGTCCACATCTGCGATGTACCCCTGCAGAATTCTTACAGAATTTTCGGCAGCCGCAGCTGCCGAGATCTTTCAGTGATGTCTTATAATAATTAGAAGTTTAATTATTTATTGTATAACAAATTTCGTGCTTTTTCAACATCTAAGTTCATTTCGGTCTTTCTCGCAATATTTTGAATATGAATACCACACTCCTAGAAATAATGTGTACATTTCAACTAAATTTATTCAACCGGTATTCTGGCTCTCTTTTTTATATAAAGGTTTCCGATTACATAAAAAGGAGCTGCACACCAAAAGTGCGTAGCTCCTCACACGATATTATGTTGAAGGATTTAATCGTTTACATTTGCCACCAAGGATGGCCGCATATCCAAATAAAGATATGCTATCATTCCAATTTACAGAATGAATCATGGTCTAAGCTTAAAGTTCACAAGCTCTTTCTTTAACATGTCTGCTTGTGCCGACAGTTCTTCGCTGGCCGCCGCACTTTCTTCTGCGGTGGCTGAATTTCTCTGAATCGCCGCAGAAATCTGCTCCACATCTTCCGATATTTCTGACATGGCGGCAGCCTGCTCTACTGAAGTCTGTTTTATTTGATGGATGGTTCTCTCAACGCTTTCTATTTGCTTGGCTGCCTCATCAAGGGTCTGCGCTGTACTATTTGCAATGGAAGAACCTTCTTCCACCTTTTTGATGGAGCGTTCGATCAGCTCCGTGGTCTGTTTCGCGGCATCTGCTGATTTCATGGCAAGGTTCCGGACTTCTTCCGCAACCACCGAGAATCCTTTTCCTGCCTGACCTGCTCTGGCCGCTTCTACTGCGGCGTTCAAGGCTAAAATATTGGTCTGAAAAGCGATACTGTCAATCATATTGATTACCTTGCTTATTTCATTGGAAGAGTCCTCAATCTCTCGCATTGCCGAGAGCATCTCTTCCATCTGCACATTGCTCTGCCGGATATGCTTCGTCGTCTCATCAATATTTTGAACGGTATCCGCCACATGGTCACTGTTTTTCCTGACCCGCTGAGACACCTCAGAAGCGGAAGCCAAAAGTCCTTCTATTATACCTGCCTGTTCCGCCGTTTCCTGTGCCAATTCCTGCGCCCCGCCGGAAACCTGTTCCGAGCCGCTGTTCACTTGCTCCGCTGAGGTCTGCACCACGGAGAAGAAATCGTTCAACCCGTTTAAAATGGTATTCACCGACTGAGAAACAGAATCAAAATCTCCTTTATAGCTTTCAAGCGGTTCCATGGAAAGATCCTTTTCTGATATTTTTCCCAGAGTACGGGACAATTCATGAATTATTTCTTGTAGGGATTGGAAGGCAGACCGCAGGGACTCTGCCAGCCTTCCAATCTCATTTTCAGACTGATAGGTTATTTCCGTTTGCAAATTTCCTTTAGCGAAGTGTTCCGATGCCCGTACCAATTCCTCCATAGGTCTGCTGATGGATCGGACGATGATCGTGCATAAGAGAATGCAGGCGGTCACACCAATGACAATGATAACAGCTAACAGAATCGTTAAATGAGTGGTCAATTCCACATTTGCCGTACTTTTGCTCAATGCATCCCGATTGCTGTTTTTAAAGCATTGGTTGTAGGTATCAATGATTTTTTCCGCAGATTCCGCATCACTCTCCAGCACAGCCTGAGCACTTTCTGCATCGCCCTGTGCCGCTGTTTTTAATACGGTTTTTACGTGAGGAAAAAAGGTATTATCATATACCTCGCCGGCACCTTTTACCAGATTGATTCCTTCTTGAACCGTCAGCACCGTTAAATACTTGTCCTGATTCTCTTTAAATACTACGCTGTATTCGTCTATTTTATTTTCTATTTCTGAAATCTTTGCAGGATCTCCGGAAAAACCGATGGCATTTCTTTCTTCAATACAGATGGATTGAACCGCCTGTATCATGTTTGAAATGTATTGCAGCGGTTTTGTCTGCTGATCGTATAAAGACTGATCCGCTGCACTGATCTGCCGCATGCCCGCTATACCTATACACCCTACAATACAGGTAATCACTACAACAAACAAAAATCCTATTTTCAGCTTAACGGAGATTTTCAAATTTCTTCCCAACTTCGCTTGTACCTCCCTGCTTGCAAAACAAAGGTCACCACATATGTCTTAACACTATTTATACTTCTTCATCTTTTAAATGCTGGCATAGGTATAAA
Organism: Aminipila luticellarii; assembly: GCF_004103735.1. Lineage (NCBI taxonomy): Bacteria > Bacillati > Bacillota > Clostridia > Peptostreptococcales > Anaerovoracaceae > Aminipila > Aminipila luticellarii. The sequence continues at coordinate 2,302,304 of NZ_CP035281.1, forward strand.
CTCTGTCTGGTACATCGTTTACATCTTCTTCATCGATTTCTGCGACGCAGCGAACCATAGAACCGTCTCCCATATACCATCTGATTGGGAAGCAGAAAAATCTAAAACGTTTTCCGGATACTTTGTCTAAATCGCCGCCAAGGTTTTCAACTCCTACGATTCCATGACCCAGCATTTCCTTATGGCAAGGTTCCCAAGTTCCCCAGCACCCGATTGCTTCTAAATCGCCGAACTTTTCGTCGTATGCTTTCTGTCCGTGAATTCTGATGTATTCGTCTTTATCAAATTCAGCATACGCTTCTTCACCGAACTGTTCCTTGTATTCTTCTGTGATCGGTCTTCCGGACGCTCCAAGAAGGTTCATTTTAGTTGCTCCGTTATTGCCCATAGCTGTATGAAGCGGATGGTCAAGAGCCTGCAGATCCATGGCTACGCATTTAACCTTATGCTTTACGAACCATTTTCCTGCATCCACTCCTGTTCCGCAGGAATAGTGGTAATATTCTTTTGAATCATCGAATTGACGGTGCATACCTGTGTTCAGGCACACGATCATACCTTCTAATTCTTCCGGTTTAATATTGGCACGTTTGCAGGCATCTTCCAGATGTTCGCTGGTGATCAATCCCCAACGCCCCACCTTGATTTCAAGACATACTGCTTCACCAGTGTATGCGTCTACCGGCATCTCATGAGTATAACGAGCTCTCTTTCCGTCAAATTCGGTTTCCATAACGTGACGAGGTGCGTCGCAATGTGTACCTGTATGCTGAACGCAATCTATTCTCTGCGTTAAAACGCCGCCCTTTGCCATGGTGTGCATGGAATCGATTACCGGCTTTACAAAATAAGGCCAACGAGGTATATCTGCACTGAACGGATGTGTTAAATCAATAAATACTTTCTTTCCCATTTTCTTTTCTCCTTAATATCTTTTTTAATTTGTTTATAGTTTATAAAGCAGCATGAGTTCTCTTAGTTCGCCCAATAACCGCCTTCAACAGCTACATTAGCTCCCGTCATGAAATCGCTTGCCGAAGAAGCAAGGAAAATGCACGGGCCTACAAAATCTTCTGGTTCACCGAGTCTGCCGATCGGCAGTCTCTTCAAAAAGTTCTTATACACTTCGCTTGCCGGATCGAACATCCATTCGGTTAAATCTGAACGGAATACTGTTGGATTGATGGTGTTTACATTGATCTTGTACTTAGCGGTCCATTCACATGCCAGTGACTGTGCCATTAGATCGATACCGCCTTTTGCAGTACAGTATCCGGTGTATCCGGACATTCCCATCTTGGATCGGGCTGAGGATACTAAGATCACTTTTCCGCCTTTTGCCTGTTCAATCATTCTTTCTCCTACGTATTTGCAGAATAGCCAAGTTCCCTGTACGTCTGAATTCATGATTTTCTGCCATTCTGTCAAGTCCTGCTCCACGATCGGCTGTGGATGATTGTATCCGGCGGCAGTGACCAGCACGTTGATTTCGCCGAATTTGTCGATTGTATCTTTTACTACTTTTTTTACATCTGCTTCTACGGCCGGATCTCCTGTAGAAAATCCGCACTCGATTCCAGCTTCAGCAAGTTCATCACATACAGCCTGACATTTGGATTCGCCTCTCCCGGTGATCATCACTTTCATTCCTGCCAGCCCATATCCCATGGCAACTGCTTTTCCTAATGCTCCGGTAGCTCCTGTAATTAAAGCGACCTTGCCTTTTACATCAAATAAGTTATTTACAAACTGTTTTTCTACCATCTTTTTTCTCCTTATATTCTTATCCGCCGACGCTTACTTTGCGTCAGGGTAATTGATTATAACCAGCATTTCCGCAGCTTCATTGGTCTCGTTTTTCAGTCCTCTTCCCTCGTTCGGCGGGAAAGAGATGGATTCTCCGGCTTTTACTTTGTAGATCTTTCCGTCCTTATCCGTAACCGTCATTTCGCCTCTAAGTACATAATAAACCTTTTCCAGCGGGTTATCTTCGTATGCCCACTCTGCTCCGCCGCCCGGCAGGAAAATGGACTTTCCAATCCAGAATTTTTCTGCTCCAGTCTCATCCTTGCCATGATACCTCATTGCGGTGCATCCAAAATGTCCCGGTGCGTCATAAGGTTTTAATTCACTTACTGTCCTCTTAATCATTTAGGCTCCCTCCATTTTGCTTGGCTGGGTATTTTTTACTCAGTCTCAATCTCTTTTACATCCATCTATAGCTTTTTTCTATTGATGAATTAAATTTTATGATTGGAGTATATCATTGCTAAAATTAATCTACAATTCTAACTTTTCTGTAAGAGAGTTACTAAATTGTTAGATGATTACCGCTCAGTAACTATTTTTTTGTTATTTATTTATCAAATCCTTTTTCTTAAGATAAATGTGCAAAACCCTTTAACTTTTAGCTTATTTTCATTTTACTGTTCCCCCTTATTCCTCTATATCAAGTCCATTATTGATACTTAATTAACAATATTTCAGGAATAAAAGTTGTCAAAAAAACATCAAAAATACAACCTCCTGCTTTCCTCTGTATCACGGGATTTTGCACCTAAAGAAAAACTCCCACCTGTTTACGAACAGATGGGAGTGTGTGTAACCATATCTATTATTATTATTGCAATGCCTCTACGGCTGGCTCTTTCTTAATCCTTACTACTGCGAAGAAGGCTATCACAGTGCAAATAACTAACCCAATCGCGCACATTCCGTATAAGCTTCTAAAGGCTTCAATTCCTGTTGTGGCTGATATGAAAAGCTGAACAAATGGTGAAGATAAAAATCCAATATGAATACCGGCGGTCACAATACCGTATGCTGCATCTCTTTTAGCAGGTTCAACCTTTTGAGAGGTCAAATTTAAAATATAAGGCGGAAGCAGGCCGGAACCAAATCCGATCAAGCAATTCGCAACGCATTGGGTTGCAAAGCTATGAGTATAGAACATTACGATATATCCGGCTGCAAAAATAGCTATAGCTATAGGAACCAGGAAATGTCTTGTCTTATGGTAAAAGTTTGGGAATACCAGTCCGGATATAATGCTGATTCCTCCCGGAAGAGAAATAGCTATACCGATCATCCAAGGCAGGCCTATATGCTCAGATGTCATAAATAACGCAGTATTATTAATATTAAAGGCGAAGAACATCCAGTTCACAGCCATAAAAGCAAGTAATGCGTAGGCAATTTTAGGAACTCCCTTGTTGGAATCCAGCTCTCCTGAAACAGAAATTTCCTGAGCGGCAGGAGGACATTTTGGTAATCCGGCCATCGCCACGAACATAATAAGAAAGCAAACGAGGAAGCATAAAAATGGGAATTTCCATCCCAAGGTTAAAATAAATCCGACTGCTATGCTGTCCAGTACGTTGGCTACATTCGCCACACTGGTCGTTGCTCCAAGCATTCTTTCTCTTTGTGTTCCTGTAAATAGTTCTGCAATGATAGAATTGGGCAAAGGTAATACCATTCCCACCCCGATACCGGTAATCAACCGAAATATCAGTATTTGATGCATCGTATGACAGAAAAATGGGGTGATACCGGCAAGTCCATAGATGAACAATCCCAGCACGATCAGATTTTTCTTATCATATTTTTTAGCCAATTTCCCTGAAATGACACTAAAGGGAATGGATGTAATAAATGGCATAACAACGACTAATTGCAATTCAAAAGTAGATGCTGTAGGGAAGGCTTCCCCGACCTTGCCCAAAATCGGAGCAACTACTGAAAGTTCATATATCCAAACAAATGGTATTAATAAAATTGTGAAAATATTAAATTTTGATAATTTTACAGATTGCTTTTCAACCATCTTTTTTCTCCTTATATCCGTATCCGCAGGCGCTTATTTTGCGTCAGGGTAATTGATTATAACCAGCATTTCTGCGGCTTTATTAGTCTCGTTTTTCAGTTCTCTTCCTTCGTTCGGCGGGAAGGAGATGGATTCTCCGGCTTTTACCGTATAGACTTTTCCGTCCTTATCCGTAACCGTCATTTCGCCTCTAAGTACATAATAAACCTTTTCCAGCGGGTTATCTTCATAAGCCCATTCCGCTCCGCCGCCCGGCAGGAAAATGGACTTTCCAATCCAGAATTTTTCTGCTCCGGTCTCCTCCTTACCATGATACCTCATGGCAGTACATCCAAAATGTCCCGGTGCTTCATAAGGTTTTAGTTCACTTACTGTCCTCTTAATCATTTAAGCTTCCTCCACTTTGCTCGGCCGGGCACTTTTTGCCTAGCCTCAATCTTTTTTTAATGTTAACCTATAGTTTTTTTCTATCGATTAATTAAATTTTATGATAGGAGTATACCATTGGCAAAATTAATCTACAATTCTAACTTTTCTGTAAGAGAGTTACTAAATTGTTAGATGGTTACTCTCCAGTAACTATTTATTTGTTATTTTATTATCAATATATTTTCTTAAACTGAGCATAAGCTTTCTCTATTTCTACCCTACTTTACTCCCCGTTTTCCCCTTACTTCTGCATATTAGCGTTATATTGATATTTAATTAACAATATTGATGCATAATAATTGTCAAAAAAACATCAAAAATACAAGCTCCGGTTTGACTATAACATGGGACTTTGCTATACTTACTTCATGACTATGTACCAGCTTAATGGTACTTTGACCAGAGGAGGCTTTATATCATGCAGGGAACAAATCCTTATCAATACGCCTTGTCTTGTTTAGGCGGCAAATGGAAAATGACAATATTACACCATATCCACCACCACGGCACCATTCGATTCTCAAAAACAAAAAAGACCTTGCCCGTAAGTGAAAAGGTCTTAAGCCAACAGCTGAAAGAACTCATTGAAGACGGCCTTATCGAGAGAATCCAGTATAACACGATTCCCTTAAAGGTGGAATACATTTTAACTCCTGCCGGAGAAAGAATCATTCCTGCTCTCGACATGATCTATGTGTGGAGCATTGAACGCATGAATGAGTTAAATATCGAAATTGATCCGGACGCTTTTTTAGTACACACACAAAAAAAATACCATAAATGTGTCTCGCAAATTATTGATAATTATGAACAGTTATGTGATTTTGTAGACGAAAACAACCAAATACCGCATAATAAGTAATATCGGCTCGCAGCATGCAAGCCATGACTTGTGATCTAAAATACAAACGCCTGAATTCCAATAGGAATTCAGGCGTTTTTTTATTCTATTCTACTTTTCTCAAGACTATTTGTTCCAAAACAATACTTACCAGTATTCCATCAATCAATCCGTTGGAAAAAAGATATTTTGCAACCCCCGGCAAAACAGCAAACAGACCGGAAGGCAAAAACATAATGCCCATTCCCACCAGCATGGAAATCCCCACAATCAGATTTTCTCTCGGTGTAAATTCGATTCGCTGGAACTCTCTGAGTCCCTGGCCGAATATAAAAGAAAAAACGATCATCATGGCCGCATAGCCTACCGCCGGAGGTATGGATGCAAAAAAAGCACCTACAGGAGCGATCATACCTAAAACAATCATGCAGATGCTTCCAAAATAAAAGGGTTTTCTGGACGCTACTCCGGTCATTTCAATGACCCCCATAGAGGACGCAAAGGGTACATAGCCTACCGTTGGAAAGCTTCCCGTCGCTACCGCAGACAGCCCATAAATGCCAACAGCTTTATTCAGCTGTTTTTTCGTTACCGTATCCTGCGTGATATCCGCCATGCCATAAATACTGGCCAATACATTTGCAAACAACATTAAGCATCCGATCACACAGGTTACTACCACGCCTCCGTTAAAAGTCGGTGCTCCCCATGCAAAAACGGTCGGGAGAGAGAAAAGGCCTGAACCGGAAGCTGCATACGGTTTTCCTATTCCCACGGCAAACGCGGCGCACCAGCCGACTGCTACACCCACGAGGGTGGCAATGCTCTTGAGAAAACCTTTTCCCTTTATATTGATCATCAGGATAATTCCCGCCGTCAGAAAAAATACAAAGACATCCGGCAGAGAAATGGACTCTCCCCCTCTGGTCGTTCCGGTCATTCCCTTCATCATACTCCCGCTTAACTGCAGTACCATAAGAATCAGGAACACACCGTTCACTAAGGGGGTAAACACTTTTGAGACCCAGGAAATCAAACCGGTCACACCGATGAATATAATAAAGATCCCCGCTATGATCATGCCCGTCTCCAAATCTGTGCGCAGCTGAGCCAGATTTCCGCCAAAGGCTGTAGTGGTGGTGGTCAGAGTAATCAAGATCCCCATCCATAAGCCTGCCGGGCCGTCCACAATCGGGTACCGGTGCCCCAGCCGGGTCTGCAAAATAGACATTACGCCGCATAAAAAAAAGGTCCGTTGGAGCATGGTCGTAGTCTCCTGACCGTTTAAGCCGAGATAAGCCGCTACTATGACCGGCATGATGGCCGCTCCCGCCAGAAAGTAAATCAAGTGCTGGATGCCATACATCACACATTCGCTGAACGGCATTTTATCCTCTAATCCATATCGCATATTCTGTTCTCCTTCTATATAAGTTCCACCTCTATACAGGCTCATTTCTTGCCACCGGAAAAAGCCCAGTATAGGGAGGCCTTCTACACTGAGCATTTTCCGGACTATTCATCTTAAAACAAAGACAAGCGTTATTCGTCTATATAGTTTTCAGATGCTTTGAGCTGTATAATAAGCTTTTTGTTGAATTTGTTTTTTTCTTCTTCGACTTTATCCGCCGGATAGCTGAAAAATCCTTCACCGGACTTCATTCCCAGCTTTCCTGCTTCAACCCTTTGTCTCAGGATGGGATTGGCTTCCTGTCGATTATCCATCACAGCCAGAAGATTATCCCCTACCGTGCACCAGATGTCCAGACCGCCCATATCCGCTACTTCCAGCTGTCCCGTTGTAGCATATCGGAAAGCAGGCCCGAACTTCAACGCCTTATCGATATCCTTTGGAGAAGCGATTCCTTCTTCTATTAATGAAAATACTTCTCTTGCCACTCCCTGCTGTATACGGTTGGCAACCAGTCCGGGTACATCCTTTAAAACTTTTATCGTCTGTTTCCCTGAATTTTGATACAGTTCCTCCACCTCTTTATAGGTGACTTCCTCCATGTTTCCAAAGAAAGACAGCTCAGCAATCGGCATCAGGTGTGCCGGATTGTACCAGTGGCAGACCATGACTCTCTTTTGTCGTTCTGCCGGAAGATACTTTATCATATCCATCAATGCCAAACTGGACGTATTGCTGGCCAGAATGGCAGACGGCTTGCAAAGCTTATCCAGCTGGTCAAAAATCTCCTGCTTTAATTCGACCTTTTCCGGCGTTGCTTCAATCACATAGTCCACGTCGCAAACGGCTTCTGAAAGCTCAGAAAAGATTTGGATTCGATCCATACTGTCCTGTATATCCTTTTCTTTTATCATGCCATTTTCACATAAAAATGCCAACTCATTTTTTATGATTTCTTTTACCGTGTTCCGTAAGGGTTCATAGGTTTCATAAAGGTTGACAGGATAGCCGTGCATAGCAAACGTCTCGGCAATGCCGTGGCCCATGGTTCCTGCTCCCAGAACTGCTATTTTTTTAATCATAATGCTCCCCTCCTGTGCTTAGACACCTAATATTTTACGGGCGTCCGCAGGAGTGGCTACTTCATTTCCCGCAAGCTTTATAAAGTCAGCTGCTCTTGTTACCAGCTGCGCATTGGATTCCGCAAGAACACCGGGACCATAAAATACGTTGTCCTCCATTCCTACTCGTACATGTCCGCCCATGGCAATGGCAGCCATCATAATCGGAACATGTCCTTTTCCGATACCCAGAGCAGACCAAGTGGAACCCTCCGGTATCAAACTTTTCAAATATACTAGATTTTCTACTGTAGCCGCCGATCCGCCTGCTGCTCCAAGGACAAATTGATAGTGCAGCGGTGCTTTTAAAATTCCTTTTTTTAGATAGTAGGTAGAATTATAAATCATGCCGGCGTCAAAAATTTCAATCTCCGGTTTAACACCATATTCCTGCATGGTCTTTCCCAATTCTTCCAAGAATTTCGGATGATTAATGAACAGGCTGTTATGCTGCCAGTTCATGGAACCGCAATCATAGGAAGCCAATTCCGGACGGATGCTCTTTAAGTGAGCCTGTCTGGTTTCGTCTGTAGCATTTAAGTCTCCGCTTGTGGTACAGTTAATGACGATGTCACATTTTTCACGGATCAAACCAACGGTTTCTTCAAACTTTTTGGTATCCATGGTTCCCTTTTCTTCATCGTCTCTCATGTGAAGGTGACATACGGCAGCGCCTGCCTTGTAGCATTTAAAAACATCCTCTGCGATTTCACTCGGTGTAATAGGAATATTAGGATTGTCCTTTCTGCTTGGCCAGGCTCCTGTTGTGGCCACTGTAATAATAGTTTTTGCCATCATCTTTTCCTCTCTTTTCTTAAAATAATTTGTATAACTTTTTTTAAACATGTATGAAGAACTTCGTTAAAAGTCTTACCTTGTAATTTTAATTATCTATAACGCAAATCGTATGCCAAGCCCGTCATGATCTTTCGAGAAATTTTCCTCATTTCTCGAAACCCCTATATTTTCAACGTTCCTTAGAAAAATAAAAAATTTTACCAAAAGTTAAGAGTGCACAAAGGGACAAATTTATGGTACACTGAAAGCAAAGTGAGGAAAAATATCACCAATTTTAATATATATTGAGGAAAAATATCACCGATGGTCGTTTTTCCTTTATGAAGGAGGGTTTCAATGAGTCAGGAATTAAATATCTTAAACCTATGCGAAAGCTGTGCAGCCGCACTGCGCCATGCTATGGATTCCGATTTTCCTAAAGAGCTGCACCGATCTCTCCAGCAGAGACTTTTTTTACTGGAAACCGCCTTGGACCAATTCAAACAAAATCACATCGACTTTGAGGAAATTTGTAACCACTTAATCGATGCGATCTATGTTTCTGATAAAAATGGAAAGACCATCTATGTAAATCAGGCTTATTTGGATTTCAGCGGATTGAAAAAAGAGGATTTTGTAGGAAAGAGTGTTTATGAAATCAACCAGGAAAAAAAGCTCTATACCAATGGGGTGATTCCTGCTGTTTTAAGTACAAAAGAACGTAAGGAAGCCGTGGGAACCGTCATTTCCTCCAATCAGAAGATTTTTATTACAGGAATCCCCATCTTCGATGACCAGGGTGAGTTAAAATATGCGGTAGCCCATGATAAGGACATCGACCAGCTGGAAAAGCTGAAAGACGCCTTAGCCCTGTTGAAGTCTCAGCAGGCCAGCAGCAACGCCGAGCTGGAATATTTAAGAAAACGCCAGCTGGATAATCTGAATTTAGTGGCCAACAGTCCGAACTTTAAGGAAGCGATTCAAACAGCACAGACCATCGCCTCCACCGACGTGACCGTCCTGATCACCGGCGAAAGCGGGACCGGTAAAGAGATCATCGCCGATTTTATTTATAAATCCAGCAACCGCACCTCCAAGCCATTTTTGAAAATCAATTGCTCCGCCATTCCGGCCAACCTGCTGGAATCCGAATTATTTGGTTATGCAGAAGGCTCTTTCACAGGGGCTTTAAAAGGCGGAAAACCGGGCCTGTTTGAAATCGCCAACGGCGGTACGATTCTTCTGGATGAAATCGGGGATATGTCTTTGGATCTGCAGACCAAACTGCTTCGGGTATTGCAGGAAAAAGAAGTCTTTCGTATTGGAAGCAGCAAAGTGATCCCGCTGGATGTACGCATTCTGGCCGCCACCAACAGGGATTTGAAAAAGGCTATAGCAGAAGGAAATTTTAGAGAGGATTTGTATTATAGATTAAATGTAGTGCCTATTTATCTGGCTCCGTTAAAAGAAAGAAAAGAAGATATTGGAGATTTAGTCCATAAATTTCTTGAGAAGTATAACAAAAAATACGTCAAACTGGCATCTCTGACTCCGGATGCCGTTTCTGCCCTTCACGAGTACTCATGGCCGGGCAACATACGGGAGTTGAAAAATATCATGGAAAGAATGGTCGTTATTAACGGAACCGGCGAAATAAATGCGTCCACAGTAAAACAAGTCCTAGGTATCTCACCTGTAGTGCCGCTTTCTTCCCCATCCCCGGATGCCCTTCCGTCTTATGGGCAGATTATTGAAGGAAATTTAAAGAAATCTGTGGAGTCCTTTGAAACAGATATGATACGCCGTGCCATTGCTCAGTATGGCTCCAAGCGAAAAGCTGCTTCCGCTCTCGGCGTGGATCATTCCACCCTGATAAAAAAATGTCAGCGGTATGGCATTTAACTAAATCCATACAACTCGATTCCGGCCGTTGTTCTTTGCCTTGTAAAGCATTTGATCCGCAATCGCTATAAAATCGTCCAGAGAATCTCGCTCAGAAGGAATGATCGTGCTCCCTCCGATACTGATCGTGACGTTTATTTCCTGATCCGAATTTCCGCCGGCCTTACATACGCACTTCTGCCCCACCGCTTTGCACACATGTTGTATAACTTCTGAAACCCGATCCCGGTTTTCGGAAGTTAAGATCAGAAAAAACTCTTCTCCGCCTACGCGGGCAATGTAATTATTTTCTTCCGGCATACTTTGTTTCATGATATTGGCCACATTGTTCAATACCCTGTCCCCTTCCTGATGTCCGTAGGTATCATTCACCCTCTTAAAAAAGTCAATATCTGCAATTCCCAGGGAAAAAGGCGTTTTATCCTGAATGCACTGTTTCCACTGCTTATTAACATGATCAATGCAGTGCTTTCTGGTATACAATCCGGTCAGCACGTCGATATACATCTGTGCTTCAAGCATTTGTCTGTATTTGAACATATTGATATGGGTGCGCACACGTGCACAGACCACATTGCAGCAAAAAGGCTTTCTTATGTAATCCACTGCGCCGCAGAAAAAAGCTTTCTCTTCGGTGGCCGTATCATCTACTCCGGTAAGAAATACCACCGGAATCTGCTGAGTTTCTTTCAGCGACTGTAGTCTTTCCATCACTTGAAAGCCATTCAGTCCCGGCATTTCAACATCTAACAATATTAAAGACGGCTGCATGACTTTGGCGATTTCAAGTCCTTTCTCTCCGTCACTTGCATATATAATGTTGTAATCCTTTTGCAGTATTCCTTTCAGCAGCTGAATATTAAAAAAACTATCATCTACGATTAAAATGGTTTCCACCTTTGTACCCCGCTTTTATTTTTGTTTTTTATGCTCTTACTTTATCATAGTCAAAACTATATTTCAATGGAATATTACAAGGGTTTCTCACGGGTATTGTAGGATTACAATACATGTGTTACATTAAGACAAAAAATAAATACGGGAAACGCTAAAATTGTGTTATGCTTAATTCCTCACAAACCAAAACATCACAAATTGGAGGTCTCCCGTATGGCAAGTATAACACAAGATATGAAATATCGTCTATCCTTAATTAAATATGCTCAAAGATTTGGCGTTACAAAAGCTGCTATCAGATATCATCACAACAGGCAATATATTTATCGTTGGTTGCGTAGATATGATGGTTCTATTGAGTCCCTGAGAGAACTTTCTCGTAAGCCTCATTCCCATAAAAATCAGCATACTGCAAATGAGCTTAAACTCATTCATGATATGCGTCGTAGGAATCCAAATGCAGGTCTTGTTGTCTTTTGGGTCAAACTGCGACAGCGTGGGTATTCCAGATCCATTACTGGGCTTTATCGAGTACTAATCAAGCAATCTTTGATCCCTAAGAAACCTCAGAATCCTAAATATATTGCTAAAAAATATGAGCAAATGGAGTATCCAGGTCAAAGAGTACAAATTGATGTTAAATTTGTTCCATCCTCTTGCCTTGTTGGCGAAGCTTCTGATAAGAAATTCTATCAATATACTGCTATTGATGAATTCTCTCGTTTTAGATATCTTGCTGCTTTTGAGGAACACAGCTCTTATTCTGCTTCTGAATTCCTTAAACAAGTTATTAAAGCTTTCCCATTTAAGATCGAATGTGTTCAGACCGATAATGGACAGGAATTTACAAAACGTCTTGGTACTTCTAAAAATCCAACGTTAACGCTATTCCAACGGACTCTTAAGGAACAAGGTATTATCCATAAAATGATAAGGCCTTATACTCCAAGACATAATGGTAAAGTGGAACGCTCACATCGTAAGGATAATGAATATTTTTATGCGATAGCAAAGTTCTACTCATTCAATGATTTTAAATTACAACTAAAAAAGCATAATGCAAACTACAATAACTTTCCTATGCGCCCTTTGGGCTGGGTTTCCCCAAGAGAAACTCTATTTAATTTTTTGAAGCACGGTGTAACATATGTTTGACAAACCTACAATATTACAAGGGTTTCTCACGGGTATGCTCCCGCAAAAAAAACAGGATGCCCCAGAATCATTTTCTGAGACATCCCCTGCATATCATCCTTTAACTGTATTATATTTACGGTTCTTCACAGCTTCATGATGTTTTTACATCATGCCCGGCATACCGCCGCCGCCCATAGGAGGCATAGCCGGTTCATCCTTCTTTATATCTACGATGCCAGCTTCTGTTGTAAGAAGCATTGCAGATGCGGAGGAGGCGTTCTGAAGAGCGGATCTTGTAACCTTTGCCGGATCGACGATACCTGCATTGATCATGTCAACATATTCCTCTGTGGCTGCATTGAATCCAACACCGGCCTTGTTGTTCTTGACCTCAGCAACAATAACAGAGCCTTCACAGCCCGCATTTTCAGCGATCTGTCTAACCGGTTCTTCTAAAGCTCTCATAATGATTGCCGCGCCGGTCTTTTCATCACCGGAAAGGGTCTCAACATATTTGCTTACAGCCGGAATAGCATTGACAAGAGCAACACCGCCGCCTGCTACGATACCTTCTTCAACCGCAGCTTTGGTTGCGTTCAAAGCGTCTTCAATTCTTAATTTTCTTTCCTTCAGCTCTGTTTCAGTTGCAGCACCTACCTGAATAACAGCTACGCCGCCTGCAAGCTTTGCCAGTCTTTCCTGAAGCTTTTCTTTATCAAAATCGGAAGTCGATTCTTCATACTGATGCTTGATCTGTTTGATTCGGTTCTGAATCTCTTCAGCCTTGCCGGAACCATCCACGATAACTGTATTTTCCTTCGTTACCTTAACGGATGCAGCAGTACCTAGCATATCTAATGTAGCTTCCTTTAAGTCATATCCGACTTCCTCGGAAATAACTGTACCACCCGTTAAAATAGCAATGTCCTCCATCATAGCTTTTCTTCTGTCACCAAATCCCGGAGCCTTGACAGCTACGCAGTCAAATGTTCCTCTCAGCTTATTTACTACCAGAGTGGCAAGGGCTTCGCCGTCCACATCCTCTGCAATGATCAAAAGCTTTCTTCCCTGCTGAACGATCTGCTCCAGAATCGGAAGGATCTCCTGAATGTTTGAAATCTTTTTATCGGTCAATAGGATGTAAGGGTTCTGCATATTGGCTTCCATCTTTTCTGTATCGCTGACCATATATGCGGATAAATATCCTCTGTCAAACTGCATGCCTTCTACGACTTCCAGCGTTGTTCCCATGGATTTTGATTCTTCCACTGTGATAACGCCATCCTTGCCGACCTTTTCCATGGCCTCTGCAATCAGTTCGCCAATAGTAGAATCCGCTGCGGAAACAGAAGCGACCTGAGCGATGCTGTCCTTATTTTCCACGGTCTTTGCAATATTCTTGATTTCATCCACAGCCACATCTACGGCTCCTTGGATACCTCTCTTTAATACCATAGGGTTTGCACCGGCAGCCACATTCTTAAAGCCTTCCTTAATAATGATCTGTGCAAGAAGGGTAGCAGTAGTCGTACCATCACCTGCAACATCGTTTGTCTTTGTTGCTACTTCTTTCACAAGCTGTGCACCCATATTTTCTACGGCATCTTCCAGTTCGATTTCTCTGGCAATTGTCACACCATCATTGGTAATGACCGGCGATCCAAATTTCTTTTCAATAAGAACATTTCTGCCCTTCGGCCCTAATGTAATTTTTACAGTGTCTGCAAGCTTATCAACACCTGCTTGTAATTTTCGTCTAGCGTCTTCACCATAATGTAGTTCTTTAGCCATTTTAATTCCCCTCTTTCCTATTCTACGATTGCCAAAATATCTTTCTGGCTCATAATGGTATATTCTTCACCGGCATATTTGATTTCAGTACCTGCATACTTGGAGAATACCACCTTATCTCCGGCTTTTAATTCCATCTTTTCTTCTTCTGTTCCAGGGCCTACGGCAACTACTTCAGCCATTTGAGGCTGTTCCTTCGCCTGTCCGGGAAGAACGATCCCGCTCTTGGTCTTTTCTTCAGCTTCAACCATCTTAATTACTACTCTAGCGCCAAGCGGCTTGATTCCAAAACTCATTTTTGATACCTCCTGTTTGATATATTTGATTTTATTATTTATTATGTTTTGTTAGCACTCATTAAACCTGAGTGCTAACTCTATTTTAAACTAATCTTTTATAAAGTCAATAGTTTTTTTTCAATTTTATCGATATTATGCAAACATTCCTTCTGCAACGATAAACAGCCACGGCAGAAAGATAGCGGGGATCAGATTAGCTACCTTGATCTCCTTTATTTCCATAAAATTAAAGCCAATTCCTGCGATCAAAAGACTTCCTACGGCAGACATTTCCGTGATGATTTCATTTGTGAGCAATCCCTTCATAAAGGTCGCCCCAAGAGCGATACCCCCCTCATAAAGAAAAACAGGCACAGCGGAGAACGTCACTCCGACTCCCAATTGAGAGGCAAATACAATGGCAATGACCCCATCCAATATAGCTTTAGCAAAAAGCATTTCGTGATTTCCCTGCAATCCGCTCTCCAAAGAACCTACTATAGACATGGAGCCTGTACAAAATAAGATGGAGGCTGTCACGAAGCCCTTAGAGAAATTGCCCTCTGAAAAGCCCAGCTTCCCTTCCGCCCATTTTCCCAATCGATTCATTTGTGCATCTATGTTAATGGCCTCGCCTATAATGGCTCCGATTACCAGGCTCAGGATTAAAATCATCACCCGTTTATTTTCTAATGCTCCGGATATTCCTATATAAATAAGCGAAAGAGCAATCGCCTTCATTACCAAATTTTCAAACCGCTCCGGTACTCCTTTTATTATGTATGTTCCCGCCAATCCGCACACAACAATTGCGGCAGCATTTACTATTGGTCCAAGCATGTGTACATCCTTCCTTGCTACTCATTTTTCTAACTGTCTTATATGATAAAATAAATACTGTTGTGCTATTCCCCCATACGAACCAAAATGGTCGGCAGCATAATCTGCCATATGTTTCATATCCTTTTCGTCTATCCCATACAATCGGTGCATCACCCGGCGAACCCACACATCGATGGGAAAGCTTTCATGTTTTGCCATTCCAAACAATAATATGCAATTCGCCACCTTAGGTCCCACACCGCACAGGCTGGTCAAATACGCATACCCCTTTGCCGTATCCGCCAGGGGAAGCTGCTCCAGCGTTTGTAAAATTTCCTCTGTATCTGTCGGTTCGGCACCGGCGTGATCTGCTGCGACCTTTTTCGCGGTTTCAATGATATATTTGGCCCGATACCCCAGTCTGACGGGTGCCAGCTGTTCTTCGGTCAACCGGGCGAGAACCGGTGCTTTTGGAAAAGCAAAATAGTTTCTTCCCCGAAAGCTTCCTGCCGATTCTCCAAACAGCTCACATAAGCTCTCAATACACTTTTTTATGCGGGGGATATTGTTATTTTGAGAGATAATAAAAGAAATCAGCGTTTCCCACGGATCCTGCCTTAGGATTCGTATTCCCTGTCCGGATTTTATAGCTTCCGCCATGATGGGATCTTTTTCGGCTAAAATCCTTTTAATTTCCCCATAATCCCGATTTAAATCCAGATATCCGCACCAATGCTCTTCAAACTCTGCCTCATCAATATTATCAATACAAAGCCTGCCTTCACCTTGTTCTTCCATATATGTTTCAAAACTTATATTCACCGGCTTGCCAAAAGCGATCCCGGTATAACTGCCGTCCTGCTCTCTGTTCCACCGAAAGCACTGGCCGCAGTCAAATATATGATCCACATTAAAATCCTTAACTTTTTCTCTGACTACCATCGTGTTCTCCCAGCTTGTCTTTTTTCCCCTGGCCGTCTATATCAGCCCTTTGACCTCCACGTCTACGGAATTGATATTAAAGGCCGTCATATAAGCCACATGTTCCGTAATTTCCTGCTGCAGCTCTCTGGCACATTCCATGACCTTATTGCCATATCTCATATTTACCATGACCGTCAGGCTTATACCGGTCTTTGTATTTTGGGTGAGTACCCGCACAATCGAATGCACGCCTTTATTCTGTTCCCCCAAATAATATACGATATCGTTTACCACCTTATCCGAAATAAAAAATTCCCCTAAATAGCTGTATGTAGGCCGGACTACGGACCGTTCCTGCATATTTTCCTTACTGCCGAAACCAAACCCTCTGATCATGCGAATGGGATGCAGAAAATAGCCCGAGAAATCTGTCTTTAATTGTCCTGCAGGTACCGGAATCACGTGCTTGCCCAACTCCACCCGCTGCTTTCTGGCTGCGTTTCTTTGAGCCTTTGTCGTAATATCCTCGATAAAAATTCGTTCTTCTATCTCCGGCAGCTCCAATCTTTCGGCAATTTTGTCTACCATTCCCACAGATGTCCCCAGGATTAAGATCTTGTCCGGGTCGACTTCTTTTATTTTTTCAGCAACTGCCTTACGGTGCTCTTCATCTGTAAAAAGAGCTGTTTTTATGGCCCCGATTTTCGTCGCCTGCCTTTTGGCAGACTGTCCCTGTAAGATACGGCTCTCATATATGAACAGGCCGTCATCAATAATGGCAGGAATATCCTTTTTCCCGCATACGGACATAGCCTGATAACTCTTCCCCGTTCCACTTTTTCCGACAAGAGAATAAACTTTCATCTTTACTTCTCCATTTCCCTTTGATATAATCTAATTGGCTTTTGAGCACTTTAAAAAAGGAGGATTATCAAAATGGCTTACAAAATCACAGATGCTTGCATCAACTGCGGAGCTTGCGAACCAGAATGTCCTGTGGAAGCAATTTCTGAGAATGACAACGCTAGAATCATAGATGCGGACAAGTGTATTGATTGCGGCGCATGTGCAAACGCATGTCCAACTGATGCGATCATAGAGGGTTAATCTATTATACATTCCACTATAACAAATAACCGTTTCTTTTGAAACGGTTATTTTCATTTTCTATGATAAATAATGATTTCTATTAATATGATATGCCAGCGAGTGCAATCCGTCACTCAAATGCACATTTTCTACCGCCACAGATTCCGGCACTTCCAAATCAACTGCCGCAAAATTCCAGATTCCTTTTATACCGGCAAAGGACATTCTGTCCGCTACTTCCTGTGCCGCATCCTTCGTCGTACAAATAATCCCTATATCAATAGCATTGTCTTCGATATACTGAACCAGTTCCTCACAGTCCCGAACATCAATGTCATTTATCTTGATTCCTATCAGCTTTGGATTTACTTCAAATAAAGAGCATACAACAAATCCGGCCTTATAATAGGACGTGTGATTCGCGATTGCCTGTCCCAGATTTCCTGCGCCCACAATAACCATTTTATATTCTTTATCGAGTCCTAAAATGCTGCTGATTTCATTATATAATGCTTCTACATTGTAGCCATAACCCTGTTGACCGAAGCCCCCAAAATTATTAAGGTCCTGTCTGATTTGAGAAGCGGTATACCCGATTAAATCACTCAATTCTCTTGAAGAAATTTTATCCACACCTTTTCTGTTGAGCTCATTCAGATATCTTCTGTATCTGGGTAAACGCTTAATTACCGCATTTGATATTTTTGAACCTTTTTTCATCTTTCACAATTTCCTTTTTATATCCAGTCCTATTCAATAATAACGAAAACCCGCTATCGGCGGGCTTTCTTTTGATGACTAGTTTAATTTTTCTTCAACGTACTTAACAATGTCACCAACACATTGGAATTTCTCAGCATCTTCATCCGGCACTTCAATGTCGAATTCATCTTCAATCGCCATGATGATTTCCACCGCATCCAATGAGTCCGCTTCCAAATCCTTCATCAGATGAGTTTCAAGAGTCACCTGTGATTCGTCTACGCTTAACTGCTCCATAATAATTTCCTTTATTTTGTCAAATGTCATATAACTAACCTCCATACTTCAGAAACTATATATTTCCTATACATTTCACTTCTTTTCATTTTTCTATGTCCTATTGACTAAAATTCATTATAATTTACTGTTATAGGATATGCAAGTGCATTTTAAAAAATTTTTGTATAAATTTTAACACAAATTTGCTCAAAATTTTCGCACTATTTCGCCTTATTCTTCCTGAACTAAAACCCAATGATCGTAAGCTTCCGACAATTTTGTCTTACATTCCTCGCTCCGATCGTGATACTTTGCAAGAAGTACATGGTCGCTGAAAACCTCTTCTCTGCACATTTCTTCTTCCAGCTCTGCCATTTCTTTTTCCAGGCTTTCAATTTCTTCTTCCAGCCTTTTCTGCTCCCGTTCTTTTCTTCTTGCTTTAGCTTCCAGCTCCTTATTGATCCTTCTCTGTTCGCTGGCGCTTAAATTATTGAAATCTACCGCCGCAGAAGCTTCCATGCCCCCGGAATTCTGAGCACTGTTCAATTCATTCAGATACTTTTTCCCCGACGCAATTTCTTGCTTTTTTTCCATATAATAATCATACGATCCTAGGTATGCCGTGATTCCGTCTGTATCCAGCTCCATGATCCTGGTTGGAATCTTATTCAGGAAATACCGGTCATGAGATACCACGATCACTGTTCCCGGAAAATCCAGCAGGGCATCCTCAAAAACCTCTTTCGAGGTAATATCCAGATGGTTCGTCGGTTCGTCCAGAATCAGGACATTTGCTCCGGAAAGCATGAGCTTCAGTAAGGACAGCCTTGCCTTCTCTCCGCCGCTTAAGGCTCCCACATTCAAGAATACACTTTCATTTTTAAATAAAAACCGCCCCAACAAGCTTCTCATTTCTGTATCCGTATACAACCGATAGGAATCTTTCATTTCATCAAAGACGGTATTGGCAGGATTGAGATTTTGCTGTTCCTGATCGTAATACCCAAACTGGACATTATGTCCGATCTTCAATCTGCCGCTGTCCGGCTCCATGTCGCCCATCAAAATTTTAAGCAGAGTGGTCTTTCCTACACCGTTCGGTCCAACAATACAAATCCGCTCTCCTCTTTTGATGTCCAGTTCTACATCGTGAAACAGTTCTTTTCTCTTTTGCCCGTAACCGAAGCCCTTTTGAAGCTTTTCCGTAAAGATTACATCGTTTCCGCTTTTAAACTGCTGTTTAAAGTGGATTTTCATCTTCCCTGCTAAAGCTTCCGGCCTTTCTACCAGCTCCAGATGAGATAATCGTTTTTCTCTGGACTGAGCCCGCTTAGCCAGTTTTTCTGTCCCGTGCTGCTTAAACCTTCGGATGATTTCCTCCTGTTTGGCGATTTCCTTTTGCTGTCCTTCATATTTCCGCCATTCCTCTTCCCGCCTCTGGCGCTTCTTTTCTGCGTATTCGGAATATCCGCCTTGATATGTATACAGCTTATGATTCTCTACCTCAAATATCCGATTCACCGTCTGATCTAGGAAATACCGATCGTGGGAAATTAAAATAATGGTTCCGCTGTAGGATTTCAGATACTGCTCTAACCATTTTAAGGTCCCGATATCCAGGTGGTTGGTCGGTTCGTCTAAAAACAAGAGATCCGGCTTCTTTAAAAGCAGGCAGGCAAGAGCCAGTCTGGTTTTCTCCCCGCCGCTCAGCGTGGATATTTTTTTATCATAAAAGTTCTCCGTAAAAGCCATGCTATTTAATATGCCGTTTATTTCACTTTTATAACTATATCCGTTGCATCTGTTGTAGGCTTCCATTATTTCATCATATTTTTGAAGCAGTTTATCTACATTCTCTCCCCTTGAGGACTTCTCTGCAATGTCCTGAGACAATTCAGCCATATCCCGTTCCATGTCTGCCACATGGCTGAAAATGGCCGTTACCTCTTCTATTAACGTTTTATCCGAATCAAAATTCTGGCTCTGTTTTAAATATCCGATGCTGGTATTCGCAGAAATAAATACATTTCCGTCGTCGCACGGCATTTCTCCGCACAGGATGTTCAGCAGCGTGGTCTTTCCGGCACCATTATTGCCAACGATTCCAATCCGATCCCCTTCATTCACATGAAAGGAGACCTCTTGAAGTATGATGTCAACTCCATAGGTCTTGGTTATATTCGTCGCTGAAAGTATTATCATATTATATCTCCATTATTTTTACTCTTTCAAATATCTGTAAGGGGCAGATTTGGATAAGCATCCAGAGTCAGATCACTGACAAATCCGGCCTTGTATTTGTAATATGCCGCACAGCCGATCATGGCTGCATTGTCCGTACACAAAATCGGTGCAGGCCGATAAAGCTGGATTCCTTTATCTCCGCATTGCTCCTGCAGCATTTCTCGAAGCTTGCTGTTAGCGGCCACCCCTCCTGCCAGCACAAGCTTGTCTTTTTTCATTTCCTTTGCGGCATGAACAGCCTTGGTGACAATGACATCCAGAACTGCCTGCTGAAAGCTGGCCGCCACATCTGCCCGATTCACTTCTCTTCCTGCCTGCTTCTCCGAATTGATATAATTCAGCACACCGGTCTTGATGCCGCTGAAGCTGAAATCATAGCTGCCCTTTTCTAAAAACACCCGCTTAAATGGAATCGCCTCCGGATTTCCTTCTTTTGCAATCTGATCGATCAGGGGACCTCCCGGATACCCAAGCCCAAGCACTCTGGCCACTTTATCAAAGGCTTCTCCCGCCGCATCATCTCTGGTACCGCCGAGTACCTCAAAGGAATTATAATCGTTGACTTCTACGATATTGGTATGTCCCCCTGAAACCACCAGAGCCATAAAAGGCGGTTCCAGTTCAGGATACTGTATGTAATTGGCACTAATGTGCCCTTGTATATGATGTACTCCCACTAAAGGAATATTCTTCGCAAAAGCATACGCCTTTGCAGATGCCAGACCGATAAGTAATGCCCCCACAAGTCCGGGTCCGTATGTTACACCGATCAGATCTACATCATCCAGTGTGACCCCGGCCTCTTTCAACGCCTGATCGGTCACCTGATTGACATTTTCCAAATGATGTCTGGATGCGATTTCCGGTACGACCCCTCCAAATACTTGATGGATCTTGATCTGTGAGGCAATCACGTTGGAAAGCACTTCTCTCCCTTCCAGAAGCAAGGCTACCGAAGTCTCATCACAGCTTGATTCAATTCCCATTGTTAAAAATTTTCCGTTTTTCATTCCATTCTCCCAATATTTGTGTCCTCACGCGCAATGCACTCGTTATCCGCGGATAAGTGCCTGCAATTTTCACAGGACATATAATCCGACATATTAAATGTACTGAAATCATGTCTTCTCTCAAATCTGCTGCACGTGGAAACGGGATGACTCATATCATCATAATAATCTTCACTGCTGTTATAATAATGATTGTCCCTGTTCTTGTTGCTGCCATAGTACGTGGTCATTTCAAAACACCTCCAAAATACACTTTTATCTTAGTATTTCAAAGGCTATCTGTTTTATTCATGGTTGCGCCACATAATAATAGCGTTTTCACCGTTATCCAAATAGTAACCCTTTCGGATTCCTGCTGATTTAAAATTAAATTCTTTATATAAGCCTTGTGCCGGCAGATTGGATTCCCGGACTTCCAGTGTGAAACTGTTCAATCCGTTCTCCTCCGCTGCGTCGATCAGCGTAGCAACGATGGCTCTGCCGATTCCTCTTCTCCTGTAGTCAGGAGATACCGCTACATTTGTGATGTGCCCTTCGTCGAAAATAGCCCATAACCCCGCATATCCCACAAGCTTTCCGTCAATTTCCGCGGCAATATAAAAAGCCCTGTCATTTTCTGTAAGCTCCTCTCGAAAAGCTTCTTCACTCCACGGATCGGCAAAACAAATTTTGTCCAAATCCGCCATGGCTCTTATGTCCTGCTCTGCCGCAGCTCTGATCATCAAGTCACTCATAGCACTCACCGGTTGCTTTGTGCGGCTTTTGCTTCTTCCAATTTTCGTTCCGCTTCAGCTTTTCTCATATAATTGGGCTTTAATTCGTCGTACGGACACGTTTTTCCTTCTTTATATAATTCAAATGCCAATTTTGCGGCAGAAGACGCTTTTTGATAGCGAATTCCAGCATCCGCAAACTTAATTTGTATATTGCTATTTAACGATGAATTTTGCCATTCCTCTATTTGAGCCTTATATGCTTCGACACCATCTCCAAAAAAAGTGACTTCCTCTGCTTTCTCCCTTAAAGCAGACTCAAGTGCTTCTAAAAGCTCGGCAAGCATATAAGCATTTCCTTCTACCACTTCCCATATAGAGTCACCTTTCCACTTATAGGCGCCTCCGTATACCTGACTTCTTCTGGCATTAAAGATAGGGCAATACACCCCCTGATACGATTCCGCATTATAAAGAAAGGTCTTTAAGGTAGGCACACTGATACAAGGAATCTGCAGTGCCTGCGCCAACGCTCTGGCGGAAGAGACGCCGATTCGGATACCTGTAAAGGAACCCGGGCCTTCCGATGCTGCGATTGCTGTCAAATCGCCTATCTGCAATTTACTTTTTTCGAGCACCTTTCCCACCATTGGCATTAAAAACTGCAAATGATTCAGCGTTTCCGAAGAAGCTTCCTCAAAAATCTGACCCTTCTCATCAATAACTGCCACAGAGGCCGATGCTCCTGTGGTCTCAATCGCTAATATATTCATAGACCCGCCTCCAGTCCTTTTATGTCGTATATTCTTTCCCCTTCACGTTCCCCATACGAAAGATGGATCACGATGGCATCCTCCGGAATAATCTCTGAAATCAGATCTGCCCATTCCACAATGCACACACCGTTTCCGAAAAAATACTCTTCATATCCGATTTCAAACATTTCTTCCACATCTTTTATACGGTACACGTCAAAATGGTAGAGCGGCAGCCGTCCGTCCTGATATTCCTGAACAATCGTAAAAGTAGGACTTGTAATGGTTTCTTTGACGTCAAGCCCCTCTGCAATATATTTGGTCAGTGCCGTTTTACCTGTTCCCAAGTCCCCTATCAGGGCAACAATATTTCCTGATTTCAGTTTGTCCGCAAGCTTTAACCCGAATTTCCTCGTTTGTTTTTCATCTCTTATCACTAATTTACTCATACCTTTTATTGTACCACACTATCCGTTTTAATAACATATTAAAATGCCCTGACAAAAGAATCAAGGCATTTGATCATTTTTATTTCATTGCAGCATCCGGCTATCTGTGCAAGAACCCGGAGATTCTCTTATATAAGAAAAAGGTCATCACGGAATTCACACCGGCTTTTATCAAGTTAAAGCCTGCGATAAAGCCCATCAGATCTTTGACTGTACTAACAGGCCATCCCGTATAATACGGCGTGATAATCAAATTTGCGATAATCATTACGATGGTCATCACAATGGAACCCGAAACCAGGGCAAGAACAGCTTCTCTCTTATTTTTCCTTCCCCTGTATAATAGTCCTGCTGTCAGAGCAAAAGCTCCCGTGGCCAGTATGTGCATGATGATACCGTATAAGCCGCTTGCAGCGCTTACGGTAATTCCCTGAATCACTGCGGTGACCGCTGCCAGCAGAAGGCCCGCCATGGGTCCAAAGGCAAACGTACCGATCAAGATCGGAATGTCTGCGGGATCATATTCCAGAAAGGGTACGGCAGGAAAAATCGGAAAATGCACCAAGTAGACCAAAACCACTGAAATTGCTACCAGCATGCCCATTTTGGCCAGTTTTATCGTTTTATTTTGTGAAGTCATTTATCTAGTTCCTCTCAATCTTTTTATAATGGGAGATTCTCTCTCTTACGGCACTAAAAAACCCTGAGATTTCTCTCAGGGCCTGCTCAACTGAAATAAACGCATATAAAAAATATGCCTGTTTCTTTCGTCCGGACTATACCGTCGGTATGGGGATCTGACCCATTCTGCCTTTCGGCTCGCGGACTCGTAGCTAAGCTCATTACCGCCGGTGAGGATTTGCACCTCCCCCTGAAACAATTATGTAACGTA
Source organism: Aminipila luticellarii (assembly GCF_004103735.1). Taxonomy (NCBI): domain Bacteria; kingdom Bacillati; phylum Bacillota; class Clostridia; order Peptostreptococcales; family Anaerovoracaceae; genus Aminipila; species Aminipila luticellarii. The sequence goes on from NZ_CP035281.1 coordinate 2,326,593, forward strand.
TTATACACTCAGTGTGTTAATCTGTAAATAGCATCTGCAAAAATTTTCGCATTTAAAATCAGTTTATCTATTTCGATATATTCATTTCGCTGGTGAGACGGATCCGGATCCCCCGGAAAAATGCTTCCAAATGCCACAATATTTTTTGCTGCCCTGGCATAGGTTCCTCCGCCTATAACGATAGGCTCTCTTTCCGTATCTCCTGTATGCTCCCCGTAGATTTCCATCAGGGTCTTAATCATCGGATTATCCGCCGGCATATAAATAGGAAGCTGATTTTTTATTTTAATAATGCCCATATTATATTTATTTATCACGGGCATTAACGCACCGTACACCGCATCATCGGTAAGGGTAACGGGATACCTTATATTTAGAGTGAGTATGACGGCTTCTCCTTCCAGATCGACCTTGCCCACATTCAATACCAATTTTCCGGAAGGCTCATCGGAAAGATCGCAGCCAAGGGCCGCTCCATCCGTTTCATATCCGATATACTGGTTATAGAATCCAACGAATTCATTGACATCATCATTGATTATGTCAAGCTCTCCCAAAAAATCCATCAGAAGGGAAATCGCATTGACTCCGCACTCCGGCGTAGCTCCGTGAGCTGAAATACCCTGCGCCACAATTTCTAAACTTTTCCCCACACCTTTGCAGTTCAATCTGGCTCCATAGGCGATCTGCCCCTTCTCCGAACATTTTTCATTTCTATAGCGGGCCGCCAATTCTTTTACTTTATCATAGGCTTCCATCTTATCCGCCCGTATGACGGCTCTGGCGTAATCTGCCACTGAATTTGCGGCAGTACCGCCGGTAAGACTTCTGAGTTCAATGCCCTTTCCGGTAGTCTTTCCGATTTTTTTAGCCAGTTGAAAAACTAAAATTCCCATTTCTCCGTGAATAGCCGGATACTCTGCATCCGGTGTGAATCCAAAATCCGGTGCCTTCACCTTGGATAGGTAATAATGCATCCCTTTCCAATTCGTCTCTTCATCCAGCCCCAAAATAAGTCTCACTTTTTTCTCCGGCATGTACCCGCTATCCTTAAGAGCCTTCATCGCATAATACGCTGCCACCACGGGGCCTTTGTTATCAATAGCCCCTCTGCCATAAATTTTACCATCTGCAACAACTCCGCCATAGGGTTCGTACTCCCAGTCCGAACCCTCCGGAACCACGTCCAAGTGGCCGATAATTCCCATAACTTCATCGCTGGTTCCGGTGATCTGCCCGTTTTCATCGAGAAAATATCCGCCAAATTCAATATGCCCGCCATAATTATCCGCGTTTTCCGTATCGAACCCATCCGCTTCGGCCTTCTTTAGTATGTAATCAAAAGCTTCGGCTATGCCCTTTCCAAAGGGTGCGTCAGCAGTGGGCTTCTCTTCCGCACTTTTAATGGAGATAAGCTCCTGAAGAGTCTTCACTATTTCTTCTTTTGATTCTTCAATCCTTTTTAAGTAATCCATTTGCATCCTCCAATGCCGCTTCTGCCCTGGATAAATGTCCGGAGGCTTTCAGCGTTTCATTCTTTTGCAGGTTATCATCTAAAGGAATAATTTCATAGATAGGCTTGCTCCCCGTTGTATATTTTTCGACCCAGGTCGGTATTGCGCTCATTTTTATGTCTGTAATTTTGCCCTGTGATTTCAGATATTTTAAATGCACTTTAGCAAGGATACCCTCTTCAGTATATCGGTTGTCAAGGGTCTCTATTCTCTGATTTGAAATAAAGTTCCCCATACTGAAAAATACAGGAATCTCTTTACCGTCCTTCTGACTTTTCAGATATTCCATTTCTTGCAGCACATGAGGATGCGATGCAAAAATCATGTCCACATTCATATGATCCGCACTTTGCTGCGCTATATATCGCTGCCACCGATTCGCGGAAGTCTGATACTCTTCTCCCCAATGGTAATAAAGTATGACAATTTCAGCACCATCTGTTCTTGCCTCGTCGCAGGTCCTTTTTATCTGCTCTAAATCCTGATCAAGCGTCTGATAACTGAACGAATTAATAAGCTCTGCATTTTCGGAAGAGATCACCCTCCCATTTATTCCTGTACCGGTTCCGCTTACAGGGGTTTCATAGGTATAAGGCACGACGGCTACCTTGACCCCCTTCACTTCAATCATGGCATACCGTTTTTCCTGTGGATCGAGGCGGCTTCCGGCTGTAAGAAATCCCTTATTCCTAAGGACTTCAACCGTTCTTTTCAACCCGTATCCTCCCCTGTCCATCATGTGATTGTTGGAGGTGATAGCCACATCAAACCCGGCATCTTTCAAAGCATCTGCCAGCTCATCGGGAGCACAGAAGTCCGGGTAACCCGAATAGGGTGCTCCTGCAAAGGTCGTCTCCACATTACACAGAGCCAGATCCGCCTGACTAATATAATCTTTTACATATCTATAATTGTTTGTATAATCGTACTTCTTCGTACTTGAATCGTATTGACTCGCTAACTGAGATCTATGCACCATGACATCCCCTACGCACAGGATATTTAAATCAATAGGCTGCTCCGGCTGCTGAGGAACGGGGTTCTCAGACGGTGCGACTCCATTACTGCATCCACTAAAAAGCAGTGGAAATGCGATCAGGCACCCCACTGCAATGAAAGCCGTTATCAGAAGCGCTGTAAATCGATTTTTTCTTTCAGCGTTTTCTATCATTTTTTCTTACTAAACGTTTTCTACGCCTGCGATTTCAGGATAAGATTCTTTTAAAAGCCTTTCAACCACAGCTTTTAATGTCATCGTTGCACCCGGACAGCCTGCGCAATGTCCCTGTAATTTTACTTTAACGACATTTTCTGGGGTAAGTTCAACAAACTCAATATCTCCTCCGTCTCTCTGCAAGAAAGGTCGGATATTTTCTAAAGCTTCTTTAATTTTTTCTTCCATTGTAATTCTCCTTTTTCTACTTTTTATTATTTTACCACAAAAACCTTGGTTTCAATAGTAAATATTTCGCACGCTTTTATACAATTTTTGTATAAAAGCTGCAAAGTCCTATCACCAATGTGGTCAGAACTTTCATGAACCGATTAATATAAGCTGACAATGGCAGGTTCCATGGTGTAAACGGATATGGCCTGTCCAGCCGTGATTTTTTTCACTACCACGGATTTTATCGGATCTCCGTTCATGTCAAAAGTAATGGTTCCTGAGGCTCCAGGAAACTCTCTGGTATTGGCAATGGTTTTGCGGAGAGCTTCTCCGTCCAGAGCCGTACCTGTTTTGTTCAGGGAATCCACCGCAATCATATATGCATCAAATCCAAGAGCTGCCGCACTTTCCGGAACGGCATCCTGCCCATATTTAGCCTTGTACGCTTTCTTAAAATTGTCAGACATAATCGTCGTATTCGTATTGGGATCGAATATGGTGGAGAAAGAGACATTCTCGGCAGCCTCTTTTCCCGCCAGTTCTACCAGTTTAGATGAGTCCCACTGATCTGTCCCCAGAAATAGGGCGGTGACTCCCATTTTTCTGGCTTCTTTTAAAATCTTAGCCGCTTCCTCCAGCTTAACCGGTAAAAAGACCACCTGGGCACCTGATTCTTTTATCTTTTGAAGATCCTCCTTCACCTGTTCCTTCCGGTCTTCTTCATAATCGCAGGAAACCACCACTGCATTGGCATTTCCCGTCATTTGTATCAATTTATCCGAGAAGGTCTGCGAAACAGCTATAGCATAATCATCATTCTCCGGCCTCATGATCGCCGCTGTATTGACCTTTAAGGCTTCTACCGCATACTTTGCCAGCGCGACTCCCTGAAAGGAATCCAGCAGACAAACCCTAAAATAAAAAGGGTTGTAGCTTGTTACCAACGGATTCGTATTGGTTATAGCTATAGCGGGCAGCTTCGCCTTTTCAAAAGTCTTTACTGCCGCCAGCGAATTGACGCTTCCATAGCTGCCAAGCACAATAGAGACCCGTTTGTCTACCATCTCCTGTGCTACGCTCTCCGCAACATTCATATCGGATTTATTATCTCCGTAGACCAGTTCGATTTCTTTTCCCAACGCTTGCGGGAACATGGCGTGAGCCAGTTCGATTCCCCGGATCTCCATCGCCCCCATCTCTTTATCTTTTCCGCTAAGCGGTTCAAAGACGCCGATTCGTACCGTTGCCTCCGGTTCCCCCTTTTTATCTATAAAAGCGCCCTTAAAATTATCAAAAGTGGCACACCCTGTCAGATTAAAGACAAGCACCATAACGGTTGCAAGGAATGCGATTCTCTTCACCCTTCTGCGTCTGCTGCATCCTTCTGATTTATAAAACATTTCAGCCATATCTGTTCTCCCTTTTCCCTTGCAATATTGCTATTCATATTTTTAAATCATATCAAATTATCTGCTTTTTTTCAAGTCGTTTGAGACCGGGCGGTCATTCCTTTTTTGTTCCGCCATTTCCGCTTTCTTTATTTCAAAATTTCAAAAAATCATGTTTAATCTATTATTTTATAGGTATAAATGAGTTATAATGAATACATAACGTATCACTTCAATCGGTCTTTTAAACCAGTCGTATATGGAGTGATTACATAGTAAAAAATAATTAGAAATTGGAGGATGGAATTATGAAATGGACTTGTTCAGTTTGCGGTTATACTTATGAGGGTGCTGAGGCTCCGGAAAAATGTCCGCAGTGCGGGGTAGGCGCAGATAAATTCATCAAAGCAGATGAAGGTGCGAAAGAATGGGCTGACCAGCATGTAGTCGGAGTTGCTAAGGGTGTCGATCCTGAAATTATCGAAGGCTTGAGAGCAAACTTCACAGGAGAATGTTCAGAAGTGGGCATGTACCTTGCAATGGCAAGAGTTGCTCATAGAGAAGGCTATCCTGAAATTGGCCTTTATTGGGAAAAAGCAGCTTGGGAAGAAGCCGAGCATGCAGCGAAGTTTGCCGAACTTCTAGGTGAAGTTGTGACGGACTCAACAAAGAAAAATCTTGAAATGAGAATTGAAGCTGAAAACGGTGCCTGCGCAGGTAAGAAAGAGCTTGCTGCAATGGCTAAGAAGCAGAACCTTGACGCAATCCACGATACCGTTCATGAAATGGCGAAGGATGAAGCTAGACACGGTTGTGCATTTGAAGGACTTTACAACAGATACTTTAAATAGACTGTACTTTACTAAAAGGTTATGGGAAAAATACCATAACCTTTTTTACTCTTAAAATCTAAAATTTATTAATATGTGTTTTTTATGTATCTCTTGCTCCGTTCTTTGACAGTCCAACTGGTACAGGTATGTATTTTTCTTCATATTCCACGACGGGGATTGGTTTGCTGAATAAATACCCCTGTGCCTGATTACAGCCGTTTTGCCTTAAAAGGTGAAATTGTTCTTCCGTTTCCACACCTTCTGCAACGACACCGATATTCATTTTACGGCAGATAGCCACAATGGATTCAATGACCAGCTGTGCTTTTTGATTGGTTGCAATGCTGTCCACGAGTACCTTATCCAGCTTTAACTCATCAAAATTAGCTAAGGAGAACAATGAAAGATTGGCGAAATCCACGCCAAAATCATCTATGGAAATAAAGAAACCAGCAGCACGGATACTGTCGATCAAGGAAAGAAGATTCATGCCCTCCACACTCTTGACGCTTTCAGTCACCTCGAGAACGATCCATTTTTTCTCAATGCAATATCTGTCAAACACCTGTTGTAATCGCAAAAGAAAATCCTGCTCAGCCAGTGTATACCTGGAAAAATTAACAGATATGGGTACAACATTCCTGCCCTGATTGATCCACTGGGCGAGCATGGCACAGGTGCGGTCAAATACAAAAAAGTCCAGCAAACTAATAAGCTTGGCATCCTCCAGCACAGGCAGAAATTGCACGGGTGGAATGACTGTCCCATCCTCTTGCCTGTAGCGTATCAGTGCTTCAGCACCACTCAGAATGCGATTGGCAAAGGAGACCTTGGGCTGTAAATAAATGAGAAAATGTCCTTCCTCAAGGCTTTTTTTCAGTATACCGGGCTCTGTCAAGTGAAATACGTTATCGTTATAATATCGGTAGCGGTCTCCTGGGAGACTTTTGCGGTAATATCTCTTTTTGTCCTCGTACATCCATGCTTCGGCTTCATGAATCAAGCTCCGGATATCTTCCCCCTGTTCTTCCCAGTGATATCCAATCGCCGCATGACAATTCTGGGAGACGGCATAATGCATCTTGAAGGTTCGCACTTGTTGTTCAAACCGCTCCTGGGGAATATCTCTGCAAATCACAACAAACTCATCGCCACTCATACGGTAGGAAATACCTGATGAAAACGTCCTTTTGATTTTTTCGGCATATCCGGCTAGAATTTGATCGCCATAGGCATGGCCAAAGGTGTCGTTGAGCCGTTTCATTTCATTCATGGATATGTATACGGCTCCCGTATTCGATACATCTTTAAAAGCGGAAATATCCCGCAAATAGCGGTTTCTATTGCAAAGTCCTGTCAAAGAGTCCTCAAAACTCAGTTTCTCCAAAAGGGTTTCATAACCAACTCGCCGCATAGTGGACATCAAAGAATAGCGCAGCGAAAGCAGCAGCGGCGCAATGCTTTGAGCCTTCTCCGGGGATGGATTTTCCACGCCCCAAATTCCCAGCAGCCTTCCATTCTGCTCCAACGGAATAAATATGGCACTTTTGATCTCTTGTTTGTGAAAGGCTTGATACAGCTCCATATCAAAGGGCTGAATCTGCTCCATGCTTTCTATGACAATACATTCTTTGTTGCCAAACAATGACCACAACTGATAGAAGTCGGACAAGTTTACCTTTTGCACGCGCGATCCCGGCGGAAACTGCGGCATGCACCATTGATTTGTCAAAACCAGAGCATCCCCGGACAGAGAAAAAAAATAGGCCCTGTCTGCACCGGAATATTCCCCCGCCCGACGGAGAGCATTCTCCATTGCCTCCTCCAAAGTTTTCGCCTGATAAAGCATGTCCATACATTCCCGAATGACTTGCTCTGATTCCAGAAGATTTTTGAAGGCCTGGCGTTCTTCCTCTATCTCAGTAATATCCGCCACTGACGCACCGACGTTTCCATTGCTGCTGCTCGCTGTAAAGCAAGGGTGGGCAAAGGGCTTGGCATCTTCTTTGCCCGCCTCCAGACGCTCCACGGCAATCTGGTTCCGCCCCTCCTGCTTGGCCTGATACATAGCATTGTCCGCACTGCGGATCAAAAGTTCAATGACCGGCGGATCAGTAGGAATTGTGCTGGACACACCAATGCTGACAGTGAAACGGAAGTCAGGATACTCCTCAAACCGTATCATTCGCACCTGCTCCATAACCCGGGATGCTACAAGCTGTGCCGCATCACCATCCGCGTCGGCGAGAAGGAGAAGAAATTCTTCTCCTCCGTAGCGGCAGTTCACATCGCTGTTTCGCAGACAATTTTCAAGCGTCCCCGAAAGTCTGCTCAAAACGGCATCACCAAATATATGGCCATACTGGTCATTGATCTGCTTAAAATAATCAATGTCAATAAAAAGTAGGGATATGGATGTGCCCTGTCGATGGCTGTTTTCATAAATAGTGTTGGCCCGTTCAAAAAACGCATGTCGGTTCAATGCACCGGTCAGCTTATCGGTCGTGGCCATACGCAGCAATGCATCCTCATGCTGCTCAAGATCGGCTATATTCCTTTGATCCTGCGCCTTGAGCTTACCCACAAGAAAGATGATGGAGGCCATCGCCAGAATAATGGTGGCAACTTTGTATCCTCCAACGGGATCCCGAGTCTTGATTAAAAAAAAGTAAAAAGCATACGCCATAGACGTCGCACCACTGAGAGCACCGCTTATATACCCATCGGAATAAGTAAAATAGACAATTGGTATAATCAGGATAATCATCGGATTAGGAACATTCAAACTGTACACGGTCAAGATGAAAAGAATCATCAGAGGAACGCTCAGCAGCCTCTGAATCCAAGTACTCTGTTTTTTCATAGATACGCCTCCTTCCGCCGAGAATGCAATCCTGCATAGTCCCAGTACACTGTACGCCGTCACTCCGCTTCTATCAGAACCGTCGTGCAGATAGCAATTTGATTCTTTAAAGCTGGCCTTTTCCTTCCCACAGCTTGAATTTTTCGACTTCTTCACGCAGCGTGATAGCCTGTCCCGACATCTCTTCGCTGGTAGCCGAGTTTTCCTCAGCTGTAGCGGCATTGGTCTGCACCACGGCGGAAATCTGAGAGAGACCAATTTTAATCTGCTCGATGGCACCAGTTTGATGCGTAGATGCCTGTTCAATTTTGGTAAAGCTCTCCACTACCTTCTCTGCATTTGCACCCGTATCCTGTAACTGCTCTGCTGTCTGCGCGGTGACTTGAGTTCCCCGTTCTACCGCGGCCACAGATGCCGCAATCAAAGCGGCGGTTTGGTGAGCGGCCTCTCCGGATTTTACGGCAAGATTGCGCACCTCATCCGCTACAACGGCAAACCCTTTTCCGGCATTTCCGGCACGGGCAGCTTCAATGGCGGCATTCAGTGCAAGAATATTGGTCTGGAAAGCAATATCCTCAATAACTTTTGTAATATTTGCAATCTGATTGGAAGAAGAACTGATTTCATCCATTGCCCCAGAGAGCTGCTGCATATATTCGTTGCTGGCGCTCACCCCTGTACCGGCCTGTTCAATGTACCCGGCTGCAAGACCTATGGTGGACAGATTTCCTTGGGCTTCTTCAGCAACCTGGGTAATGGAAGCGTTCAGTTCTTCCACGGTAGCCGCCTGTTCGGTAGCCCCGCTAGCCAGAGCCTGCGCGCCGCTGGACACCTGTTCAGAGCCAATGGCCACCTGATTGGAAGCTGTGTTAATATTTGTCATAGTGTCGCTAAGTGTCGAAACCGTGTCTTCAATGGTCTGCTTTAGAACCACATAATCTCCGGGATACTCCAAATCCACTTTAATTCTCAAATCCCCCTGAGATATCTTCGTGAATTTTTCAATAACATCATCAACAATTGCTCCTTGCATCGCATTGGTTTTTTTGATAAGCATTACCATCTGCCCTAGTTCATCCCGGCTTTCATATCGGATAGGAGCTTTCATATTTCCCTTAGCCATTTCACCATAGGCCCCCACAATCTGATTGACAGGAACGAGGATGGATTTTCTTATGATGGTTATCAATAGCACAGCCAGTGCGACGGCTACAGCACCGCACACTGTAAGTGATATCAAAGCAAACCGAACTGCAGCTTTTGCTTCCTGCTCTTGGTGAACGGCTCGCTCATCTGCGGTTTTCGTAAATCCAACTAAAATTTCTGTTGCCTGATCTGCAATAGGCAAGTAGCTATTTTCAACCATTTCCTTTGCCTGTTGGATATTCGCTGCTGTGGGGTTTTTCATCAACTCGGCTGTTTTCAGCCTTATTTGCGCGGATTCACTCCATAGTTTTCGCAGCTTCGCAATCTGTGCATCTCGGCTTGTGTCTCTTTGATTGGCCGCATATTTGTCAAGTTCACTCGTGCGCGTATCACAATCCTGCTGAGCTGTTTCAAACAATTCCGCGATTTTCTGGCTGTCGGTCTCATCAAAGGCTCGAAAGATATCTCGTTGTATAGCCACGTCATTACGCCTAAGCATCCAAATGCTCGTGCTGTTTGGCAACGTATACTTTGCATAGGAATGAATTTGTTCATTAATGCTATTGACGCTTAAAATTGCTATTCCGATGGTTATCAGTAGCATGACCAAGATGGTACCGAACCCAATGAAAAGTTTTTTGCTGATTGATATGTTTTTCATGTTGATTTCCTCCAATATTTTATAATTGTGCTTGACGGCTTCATTTGATACAAGCTGCCATAATTTATCGTTATTCCAAGTTTCGTCAATAGCGAATATATTTACTTTCAATTATATAGAATTAACTTTTTTTCGTCAATGCAGAATACATTAACTTTCGTCTGTTAATTATAATAAATAGTGGACGGAGGTGAACAACTTGACAGAGATTCAACTCAAAAATATGGCTCAGCGGATTAAAGCCCGCCGCAAAGAACTGGGTTTTACGCAGGAGAGTTTTTGTGAAGCTATCGATTTATCCGCAAGTTCCTATACAAAAATTGAAAATGCGTTTCAAAAACCAGCACTTGATACGTTGATCAGAATAGCCGATATGCTCCATTTGTCATTAGATTACATCGTTTTCGGCTCGGAGGAACGCAGGCCAAAAGAAGTTCTCGATACAGATATCCTTAAGGTGTTGCTGGAATCCACTGATAGCGATACGTTGAAGAGTGCAAGTGCATTTCTTGCACAAGCTGCAAAAATCAAGAAGCAGTAAACGTTCTGATTGCAGATTCACAGGAACCTGCAATCAGAAACATGTGAAGTGAAATTATTTAAAATACGCTGTTTATGGCAAACCTGTCCGGGTATATAAATTAAGCAGGATAAATAGTAAATTGTCCCTTGATATGAAGATTTTACATGGGTATAATGAAAACAAACGATGATACATAAAAGGAGAGTAGGAATTATGAAATACGAATGGACCAGTGATTTAGAAACAGGAAACAGCACCATCGACGAACAGCACAAGCAGTTGATTACTGCAATCAACGACCTTCTGGATGCCTGTTCACAGGGAAAAGGCAGAGATGTTCTGACAAAGACAACTACATTTTTATACGATTATACCGCGAAGCATTTTGCAGATGAAGAAAAGCTTCAGCTGGCAAGCCAGTATCCGGATTATGCAAATCACAAGCAATATCACGAAGGCTTCAAAAAAGTGGTACGCGAAATCATGGATCAGTTGGAAAAAGAGGGTCCTTCTCTCGTACTGGTAAGTAAAGTCAACACAAGTATCGCTGGCTGGCTTATTAACCACATAAAAAAAGAAGACGTAAAGGTTGCCGCTCATATTCGTTCAAAAGCATAAAATTACTACTAAACCGTCCGCAGTCTGATCGGTTGCCCTTAAGCAGCACATCATTCAGCGGACGGTTTTTGTTTTTTGATTCTAAAGATATATGACTGTTGTTATCGGACTATTTTATAATAAGCTTTTGCCGTCAGTCCGTACACGATTCCATAGATGATCCCGAAAATCACAACAGTGACCAGGGTGCAAGTTAAAAATAAATGTATATCGGTCAGTCTGAACAATGCCAGCATTTTTGTAATCATATTAAAAGCTCCGGCTACATGTATGATAGCGACCAAAAGCGGCAGGAAAAATACCGTAAGCATCTGGCTTTTGATGGATGCTCTCACTTCCTTTGGCGTCAATCCAACTTTTTGCATAATCTGAAAACGCATTCTGTCTTCATAGCCCTCCGAAACCTGCTTGTAATAAATAATCAAAACCGTGGCCATGATGAATAATACGCCTAAGAAGCCGCCGACAAACAGGAGTCCCCCGAATACTGCCATAGAATCCTGCTCCATATCAGCCTTTGTCGCTACATACGCATTCATATTCTGCTCTTCTATATTCTTTTTAATCTTTTCCAGAAAAGCTTTTCCCTCTTCTGCGTTCTCCTGATAATCAAACCCGCTATAGCACCTTAAACGCCCCTCGAAAGAGTAGGTCTCATTAATTTTTTGCTGTACCTGGTCAAAGATCTTTTGGTCTGAAAGTATCACATAAACCTTTTTACTGTTTTCTGACATACTGATATTTTCAAATGGGAAGTTCTCCAACTGCGACTTCACACGAAACTGGTGATCTAATACATCCAGACTGTCTTCATTATAAATTCCGTCTGAATAGACTAAAACTTCATCCTCTGCCAGCTTCCAATCCGACCTTTCGGCACTGTTGTAGTCTGCCAGTGTCATAAAGATCAACTCATAAGCCCTCTCTCCGCTGCTCTTATCCTGTCCCGAAAAACGACTCCCATCTCTCACAGAATCATACGTATAGTAATTAAACACGGTCATATTTTTCGCTTGTTTTATGCCTTCAGACTGGCTCTTTTGAATAATATCAAAAATTTGAGATTTTGTATTTACCGCAACGTCATGAGCAATAATTTGGACGTCTCTGGGATAAGCACTTTCTACCACGCGGCTCTGCCCGGAATACAGACATACGGTCGTAGACAGAGTTACTAATACCATCGTGGATAAAATGCAGATATTGGCCAGACCTACGGCATTTTTCTTCATACGATAGATCATACCGGATGTTCCGATAAAATGCTTTGTCTTGTAATAATAATTTTTATTCCTTCTTAAAAGCTTTAAAACCGCAATGCTCCCAGCTGTAAACAGTGCATAGGTTCCTATGATGACCAGAATAACAGCTACAAAGAACAGCGTCAGCGCACTTAACGGCGACTGAATGGTCAATGCAATGCCATATCCTGCCCCAAGTGTGATAACGCCCGCTATAGCGAGAAGCCCTTTTGTTTTCGGTTCTTTCTCCCCTGCATTGGCACTTTGAAGAAGCTCTACCGGCTTTGCCAGCCGTATCTGGCGGATATTGGACAGCAGCATGGCAAAGAAAATCAACCCAAACAAAACGATTGCCGTTGCAACTGCTTTTTTTTCAACTGAAAAAGCAATCGGTATCTCACAATCCATCATTTTAAGAAGAATCAAAAATATAAATTTACTGATGACCGCACCGCTGATCAAGCCTGTTACGATGTTTATTCCATATAAAAGAATGGTTTCAAAAAACAGGATGATTCCAATATGTCTTTTGCCCATACCAAGTACATTGTAAATTCCCAACTCCTTTTTACGCTGCTTCATCAGAAAATTATTCGTATAAAATAAAAATATGCATGCAAACATTCCTATGATAAAACAGCCAAAGTTCAAGATGGCTCTTAAGGTCTCTCCCCCTCTGATCATGGACAATCCATTGCTTTCTGCTATAGCCTCCAACATGTAGAACATTGCTATGGTTCCTGTGGAAGCCAAACAAAATGGCAAATACATCCGGCTGTTTTTTTTCATGTTTGACCATGCCATATTTACATAAAATAGCTTATTCACTTATATTACCCCCCGCCGCGATGACAACCAATGCATTCGATATTTTTTCATACAGCTCTTCATTGGACATTCCTGCTCTGTAAATCTGATGAAATACTCGCCCGTCTTTGATGAAAATAACTCGGCTGGCATGGCTTGCCGCTTTCGTGCTGTGCGTGACCATTAAAATGGTCTGCCCGCTTTTGTTAATATCCGAAAACAAGTCTAATAAATGATCAGAGGCTTTTGAATCCAAAGCTCCCGTAGGTTCGTCCGCCAAAATAAGCTGCGGGTTCGTAATCAAGGCTCGTGCAACAGCGGCACGCTGTTTCTGGCCTCCGGACACCTCATACGGGTATTTCTTCAGCAGCCCTGAAATCTCCAATTTATCTGCAATCGGCAAAATACGCTCCTGCATTTCCCGATACGGCATTTTTGCCAAGACCAGCGGCAAAAAAATATTGTCCTCCAGAGAGAAGGTATCTAATAAATTGAAATCCTGAAACACAAATCCCAGGTTTGCTCTTCTGAATTCAGCGATATTGGCCTCTTTTATAACAGCAAGGCTCTTCCCGTTCAGCAGAACTTCTCCGCTGGTGGGTCGATCCAACGCCGCTAAAATGTTCAGTAAGGTGGTTTTACCTGATCCGGACTCCCCCATGATTGCTACATATTCTCCCCTTTCCACGGAGAAATTTACATCAGATAAAGCTTGTACCTGATTTCCTCCAAAGCGTGTGGAATATATTTTTTTTAAATTTTTCACTTCTAATAGTGCCATTTTTGTTCCTCCCATTTCTATACTATCCCTTTTGTAATTTTATGATAATAAAAAAACGAAACCTCTGCCATAGATTTCGCTTACAATTTTCCATGAAACCTTTCAATTTTGTAAGGTACCGTCTTATTCCGGATCCATTCTTTTCATGTACAGCTCCAAAAAAACCTTGGTTCCTTTTCCTTCTTCCGATTCAATCCTTATCCTGTGGGATAGATTGTCCATCACTTTTTTACATAAATATAAGCCCAGCCCACTGGCCTTTTTATCCATACGGCCATTATATCCGGTAAAGCCCTGCTCAAAAACTCTCGGCAGATCCTCCCCGCTTATTCCGATCCCATTGTCCTCTATTACCAGTGTTTTCTCGGCATTCTGCGCCATGTAGATGTTAATCGTTCCCCTTTTGGTGTATTTCAATGCATTGGACAAAATCTGTTCCAGTACAAAGCTCAACCATTTCTCGTCTGTAAGCACGTTTACATTTATATCCTGCATTTGCAGGGTTATTTTATTATAGATAAATACAGTCGCATATTTTTTTACCGCCTGTTTTACGATCTTCCCCAGATCATATTCTGCCAGCACTAAATCAGAACTCATGCTACCCATTCTCAGGTATTGCAGAACCATTTCCACGTATTTTTCTATTTTAAAAAGCTCCAATTTCATCTGAGTGGAGGTATCCCCTTTCTCTGCTTGGAGAATCAGGCTCATAGCCGTTATGGGCGTTTTGATCTGGTGCGCCCAAAGGGTATAATAATCTACCATATCCTTACTTTCCGCCAGAAAAGCAGATTCCTGTTTTTTCATCTCCGTAAACAGCTCCCTAAGCAGGTTTTGATAATCGGATTCCATTAAAGACGTGCATTCCGGCAGATTTTCCAGGTTAAAGGTAATCTGATTTTTTAATTCTGTCAGCCGAAGGTGCTTTTTGCAGGCCTTATAAAATGCATCTGCCATAAAAATAATTCCCAGAAAGGCACAGACTTCCGCACCGTAAAGCACTACCTCCGCCTGAACTGATTGCAGTATGAAGAGCACTCCGAAAATGCAGCAAAAAATCAAATATAAAATAACCCTTTTTATATTTTCTTTTACAAATCCTTTGGCAGCCATGCGTATTTCATACTTTGTATTCATTCAATCATATACCCGATTCCTTTCTTGGTTTTGATATAATCCTCTAAGCCTATTTCCTCCAGCTTTTTTCTTAGTCTGGTAATATTTACAGTTAAAGTATTATCGTCAACAAAATTTTCATCCTCCCAAAGCCTTGTCATGAGGCAGTCTCTGGAAACAACCTTTCCCGCACTTTCAAAAAGCACCTGCAAAAGACGGAAATCATTTTTTGTCAGCTCTATTTTTTTATCTTCATGGCTTAATGTGGCATTCCCTAAGTTCAATACTGCACCATTATATTCAATTATATTCGCATGCCCCTGAAAAGAGTAAGTCCGCCTTATAATGGCCTGTATTTTAGCGGTCAATACATTCAAATCAAAAGGCTTGACGATAAAATCATCCCCTCCCATATTCATGGCCATAACGATATTCAAATTATCTCCGGCAGAGGATACAAATACAATGGGAACGGATGAGATCTGGCGAATCTCTCTGCACCAGTGATATCCGTTAAAAAACGGCAAGGTCACATCCATCAATATAAGCTGCGGTTCATAAGAGGTAAACTCAGCGAGTACTTCCTTGAAATTTTCTATATACCTTACCTCAAAGCCCCAATTGCTCAAATGTTCTTGCACCGACCTTGCTATAACAAAGTCGTCCTCTATAATCAATACCCTGTACATACATCCTCCCCCAACTTACTCTACGTCTTTTGCATCAACAGATATTTTATTCGCCATATAGATTCCTGCTATAACCAAAATAATTCCTGCACCTTGCAGCATATTCAAATTTTCTCCCAAAATAAATACTCCGCACAGGACCGTCAGGACCGTGGTGACGCTGGCAAAAGTAGTGGTCCTCGTGGCACCTATATATTTTATGGAAGCATTCATACAGCAAAAAGAAATGACGGAACAGCCTATTCCTAAATATAAGGTTGTCAGCATAAATTGCAGATTATGTACAGGAAGTGTCAGCCAGATTCTTACTGTCCCATCAGCAATATGCTCCGCGGCAGCTGCCAGATCAAACGCCAGTGCTCCCATAACGGCCATTATATATGTTTTTTCTATGCTGCTGTATTCCGCCGCCTTGTCTGACAGAATTGAAAATATTGCCGCCGAAAAAACGGCTAAGACAAGTGCTGAATAACCGATCATGCTAAACGACACCCCTACTCCTTTGCAGGCCACCATTAATACGATACCCGCTACGGAAATCACTACACCCCCTATCTGCAATTTGCTGGGAACCGTTTTTAAAAAATAAATGGATAAAATCAACGTGACAATTGGAATCATGGCTATGAATATCCCGCTTTCAGATGCGGTCGTAAACTTAATCCCCACGGTTTCCCCTATAAAATATAAAATCGGCTGAAAAACAGCTAACAGGACTAACGGCTTTATATTTTTACCTTTTAAGTGAATCGGAAAAATTTTCATTGCAATCAATAAGGTCATCGCGACCATTCCTGTTGTAAACCGCCAGCTGAGCAGAGTCAATGGAGAAAAATCGGCCGTGATCTGTTTTGTTAGAATTACGCTGAATCCCCATATTATCTGTGCACATAATGAAAATGTAATCCCTTTAATAGAATTACTCTTTTCTAATTTCTTCAAGTCCTCTTGTTCACACATTCCAGTCACACTGACACCTTTCGCATATATTGGATTTAACTGTTGTAATTACTCTATATCCAAAGAAAACAAGTGTCAAGCAAAGAGATTGACATTTAAGGAAAATCTAATAAATTCAATAAACTATGCAAAAATTATCCTATAAATCTGCTTTTATTGGAAAAAAGAATATGGTATGATTGTTTTAATAAATTGCTCCTTATTCGTAAGGGACAATGAATGTTTCTGCTGATATTTTATAAAAGAATAGGAGGAATTTTAAATGAATGCAAACGGAGCAAGATATCCTCAACTGGAGGTAGATTTAAAAAAATTCAGGCACAATATTGATTCCATGGTCAAACTGTGTCAGGAACAAGGCATTGAGGTGGCCGGTGTTATAAAGGGGTTTCATGCCATACCGGAAATGGTAAAGGAATTTGACAACTCAAATTGTAAATATATCGCCACTTCACGAATGGAGCAGATTATAGATTCCAAGGAAATAGGCTGTAAAAAACCGTTTTTCCTGATCCGTATTCCAATGCTCAGTGAAATTGAAGACCTTGTAAAATATGCAGAATACAGCTTGAACAGTGAACAGGTTGTACTGGATCAGATTAATACGGAGTGCCGGAAGCAGGGCAAGCGGCACGGAGTAGTTCTTATGGCCGATTTAGGTGATTTAAGAGAAGGCTTCTGGAATGTGGAAGAAATGGTCAAAACAGCAAATTATGTAGAAACCCAGTTAGAAAATGTTGACTTGATGGGTATAGGGACAAATCTGGGATGCTATGGTTCCATAAAAGCCACCCCTGAAAAAATGAACGACTTGATTGCCATCGCCGAAAAAATTGAAGCGGTCATCGGAAGAAAGCTGGAAATTATCTCCGGAGGTGCTACCACTTCTGCCCCTATGGTATTCGATAAAACCATGCCAAAGAGGATCAATCATCTGAGAATAGGGGAAGGCATCATACTCGCTCACGACTATGAAGCACTTTTTGGTGTAAAAGCAGATTTCTTGAATCAGGACGTATTTACTTTAAAAGCAGAGGTCGTAGAGGTAAAGGATAAACCGAGCTATCCGGTAGGAGAGTTGTCCTTTGATGCATTCGGCCATGCCCAGACTTACGTGGACAGAGGAATCCGTAGAAGAGCGCTTGTCGCTTTAGGAAAAGTAGATTTTGGAGATCCGGATATGCTGATCCCTCGAAACGACAAACTCGAAATCTTAGGAGCCAGCAGTGACCATCTGATTCTTGATATTGAAAACTGCAAGGATGAGATACACGTAGGAGACATCATTGAATTCGATCTTTGCTACGCCACCATGGTATATGCCACAAGCTCTAAGAATATCCATATCGTCACGAAATAATAAAAATAATGGGAGCATAAAAACTTCCCATCAAAAAACTCTGGCTTGACTTTCTATCAACTCCAGAGTTTTTTATTATATCTTCTTATTTTTATTGCTTGTTAGCCTCCACAAAGCGTTTGATTTTTTTTGAAGTGTTTTTCTCAAATTCTTCTTTACGAAGGACGATCCGTTTGATCTTTTTAAAATAAGGCGATGTCTCGTTTATTTTATCCACCTCATTCCAGAGAAGCTCTTCTACCATGTCATCCGTATATCCTTCGCCCAGACACTGAGTCACCTCTTCTTCATCCACTCGAATGGATGCCGCAATAATCGTATCCGTGCCATCCTCGGATTCCTTATCATACACCAGAGATTCCAATACATACGGAATATTGCTCAAATAATATTCCAGCTCTTCCGGATACACATTTTTACCGTTCTTAGTAATGATTACGTTTTTCTTTCTGCCCGTTATATAAGCATATCCTTCGGAGTCCATGTACCCCAGATCTCCCGTATGGAACCATCCGTCTTTGAGAACCTCGGCAGTGGCCTGCGGCATGTTATAATATCCCAGCATGACATTGCCGCCTTTCAGGCAGATCTCACCGATTTCCTCTTCATTGAGGTCTACCACCTTCATATCAAAATTAGGCAGAGCTCTCCCAATGGAAGCCGATTTAGCCGCCTTGTCCGGATTCAGCGCACCGATCGGAGCACATTCCGTCAGTCCGTAGCCTTGCAGGGCCATGATTCCAAAGTCTCTTATTCCATCGAGGATTTCAGGATTAATAGCCGCCCCTCCGCAGATCATGAGCCGCATCCTGCCTCCGAAAACTTCCCTTATGTCCTTTAAAAAGAGAGTTCCTAAATCCAAGCCCATCTTTTTGGTTGCCCGATTGATCTTAATGATCCTTCTTAACAGGGATTCCTTCCCCTGTTTTCTGACGTTCTGCCATATTTTCCGATATAGGTTCTCAAATAAAATAGGCACGCCTAAGAACACCGTCGGCTTTATCTCGGACAGATTCTTGGTAATGTATTTCAGCCCCTCGCAGTAAGCAATAGCCGCCCCCTTATACAGCGGAAGTAAAAATCCGCAGGTACATTCATACGTGTGGTGAACAGGCAGTACGGAAAAGAAAATATCTTCCGATCGGATTTCCAGTACGGTAGGCGCAGACATCAGATCATCTGCTATATTCCGGTGGCACAGCATAACTCCCTTCGACACCCCTGTTGTACCGGAGGTAAATAATAAAATGCTCAGCTTTTCCGGGTCAATCTGCGCACTGGTAAACTCCTCATTTCCTTGTCGGATGGCTTCTTGTCCCTCTTCTACGAGCTGTCTGAAAGAAAGTGCGCCGCTTCGGACGTTTTCTTTTCCAAAAGTCACCACCATCTTGAGTATCGTCTCTCCGCTGGCCTGCATTTCCTTAAAAATCTTGCCAAATTTAGCATCACAAAGCACACAGCTTACCTCGGCATTGACCACCAGCTGCATCAGCTCATTGGCATTGAGTTCTTTGTCCAAAGGCACCACGGTTCCGGTTCCGCAGACAGCTGCCAAATAGGAGATCGCCCATTCATAACCGTTTTCTCCGATGACTGCAATCCGTTTATCCTTGAACCCTCTTGCGATTAGTGCTGTGCCCAGCGCATTCACATCGGTCAGAGTCTTTGCATAAGTAATGCTTTCATAATCTCCGCCCTTAACCTTCTTGACCCAAAACGCCGTATTTTCCTTATACAGTTCAACGCTTGAATTCAGCATCTGCTTGATGTCACTGATAGGCCGGCTTTTCTTATATCGGATATGGGGATCTTTATTCTCATTTATATTCTTTATAAATTCTTCAGCGTGCAGCATCTTAGCTCCTATTCTTCTATATTGGATTGATTAAATCTCTTAATCTTTCTGGTAGTCGTCTTTTCAAATTCATTCTCCCGTATACCAAAGCGTTTCACCCTTTTATACAAAGGCATCTGTTCGTTCAGCCTGTCTATTTCCTGTTTCACAAACTTTCTCAGATCCCCCGTAGAAAGTTCTCCGGCGGCTTCTTTTATTGCCTCTCTATCCAGATAAACTTCCGCTTTTACCACAGTATCCCCCGATTTTTCGTCCAGAATACCATGTACTAAAGCCTCTTCAATAAATTCACTTTGCGTTAAATAAAATTCTACTTCCTCCGGGAAAATATTCTTTCCGTTTTTCGTAACGATTACACTCTTTTTTCTTCCGCAAACGTACAGGAATCCATCCTTATCAAAATATCCGTAATCTCCGGTATGAAGCCAGCCGTCTATAAGGACTTGCTCGGTTTCTTCCGGATTGTTATAGTATCCGATCATAACGGAGTCACCTCTGCAAATAATTTCACCGACTCCAGTTTTATCCGCATCAATAATTTTAATCTCTGTGCCCGGCATAGGAAGTCCCACAGCTGCCGGCTTACTGTACCGATCTTTATTAACAGCTATGATGGGGGCGTTTTCCGTCATTCCGTATCCTTGGATCATTGGAATGCCTAATGCCTGAAAATTTTCTATAACACTTGGGTCAATAGCAGCACCGCCCGCTATAAATAAGTTCATATGATTTCCCATAGCATTATGTACATCTTTAAACATCTTTTTTACAATTTTGGGATGATTATAAAGCTTCAGCGTTTTGGATACGGCCATCATTTTCTTCATAGCGGACAGCTTTCCGGAAGCCTGAGCCTGTTTGAGAATTTTTTTATACATAGACTCAAACACTAAAGGCACCCCCAGCATAACCCCTGCCGGCGCTTCCTGCATATTTTTCAAAATATGTTTCAGCCCTTCGCAAATAGCGACCGTCATTCCCTGATAGATTCCCGTAAAGATATGGCAGGTCAGCTCATAGGAATGGTGCATCGGCAGAACGGAAAGCCCAAAGTCCTCGTAAGGAATGGATACATACTTAGACATATTATACACATTAGCACTTATGTTCTTATGGGAAAGCATGACCCCTTTTGCCAGTCCTGTCGTCCCCGATGTGAACAGAAGAGAGCACATAGCCTCCCGATCGATTTCGGCATCTATAAAGCTTCGATCTCCCTGTGCGATCAGCTGGCATCCCTGCTCAATCAAGTCATCCAGATTATATACGCCGGATTCCTCGGCTTTCTCCATGCATATTCTGTAGGAAATTGGCTGAGCCAGCAAGGTCATGGTATCTGCCATAATTTTTTCCATCTTCTTGGAATAAACGATGGTGCTCACTTCCGCCCTTTCAATCAAATTAGCCATTTCCCGAGGCGGCAGTTCTCTGTCCAGCGGCACGATAACACCTGTACCGTTTGTGGCGGCCAGATAAGTTACAATCCATTTGTAGCTGTTTTCTCCAACCACTGCGATCTTCTTTCCCTTAAGACCCATCTCAATAAACTTTGTGCCCAGCGCATCAATATCTTCTTTAAATTTTCTATATTTTATAGGGGTATATTCTCCGCCCGGAATCTGTTTGACCAGATACGCATCCTTTTCAGAAAACAGTTCCGCACTGGAATCGACCATATCTTTTAAATCGCTTATTTCTCTAAACTCATATAAAACATCTTTATATTTTTTATCGTTCATTACGTCCCCCTACTTAGTCAAAAGCATCTTTTCTAATATGTTTGAAGCCTGTTTTACTACCTCTTACATTTTTTCCCTTTCAAACACATCTATCCTACAATTGTATCATATTTTTTATTGGGTTACTATTTTTTTATTATGTCGAATATTTTATATTGTGTCCAGTTTCAAAGAAAAGAATAAAAAGTCTTTGGATCGATCCAAGTACTGAAAAAATCCATATACCAGAGTATGCTCCATCTGATATATGGATTTGAAATATCTTAGTTCCTGCGCTTACCTTCCCTTATGCAGAGTCCAGCTTTTTCTGTTCTTCTGCTTCTTGAAGTCTGCTGACCTGGTCATTCCATATGCACCACAAAGTAATGGCAGTGATGACAATAACCGCCCCAATCAAAGCAAAAAATCCCGGTGCTTCTCCATTAAACAAAAACACCCACACTGGATTCAGAAGCGGCTCGATCGCCCCAATTAAGTTGCACGACAAAGCGGATCCATTTTTCATAGCCAATCCAAACAGCACATAGGGAATGCCCAACTGAAATATTCCCAAGGCAAGAATGCTGAATAGAGCCGGGGTGGTTATAGCTGTCTCCGTAAAAATCAATGCCGGCATTCCAATCACCGCCGTAAAGATCTGGCCTAAGAAAATTCCAGTCATGCGCGTCTCCTCATCCACCTCGCCTACAATCAGATAGGAACACGCCACCATCAGCCCGGTAAACATGCCAAAACCATTTCCAAGCATCCCCCCCGGTGTCAAATGGTCCAAAAAGAATAAAGAGATCCCCGCCAGGGTGGCTGTGACCGTAATCAAATCTCCCCTCCTGCATTTTTTGTGCAGAAAAACAGCAGATAAGATCAAAATAAATACCGGTGACGTGAATTGAAGAACAATAGCATTCGCTGCGGTAGTCAATTTATTGGCAATAACAAAGCTCAAAAAAACACCGCTTAAAAAAGCTCCTGACACAAATGCCTGTTTCACAAATTTCATCTGAATTTTTTTATGACGGATATATGTATATACAATAATGGCTGCAATCAGGCTGCGAGCCCCGGCAATAGCAAAGGCATTCCACGGAAGCAGCTTAATAAAAATCCCCCCGATGCTCCATAGGGCGGCACATACCGCCATGTAAAAAATGGATTGTCTCCGTTCTGCTTTTGTCGGTGCCGGCTTCGGTGCCGACGATGTTGTTTCCATATTAAAAATGCCTCCGTTCCTCTTCATGTTTCCTATTGTATCACACGATCCTCTTCCTTGTCTTTAGGTAAAAATCGAAAGAAGTGAATGACAAAGGGTATGGATACAAAAAAGGTCAACGTATCCGATAAGGTCTGGGATATCTCCACCCCTCTTAACCCCATTAGGCGGGACAAGATTAAAATGATCGGAATGAAACATAAACCGCTTCGAAGAGCCGACAAAAAAGTAGCGATGACATTTTTACCGATACTTTGAAACATCATATTTCCGCAAATGGCTAACGGCATAAAAAACAACGCCATCAATTGGATACGCAAGGCAAAGGTTCCGATTTCGATAACAGCGGGATCATTTCTGAAAAATCCAACCAAACGAGAAGACAAGAGCATTCCAAAAACAGCCATGCATCCCAGACAAACCTCTCCTGCGGTTACGGTAAAAATAAAGCCCTGCCTTACTCTGGAATACTTTCCCGCACCGTAATTAAAGGCTGAAACCGGCTGAAATCCCTGTCCGATACCCAGTGCAACAGCGAAAATAAAATAACAAATGCGGTTCACAATAGTCATGGCGGCTACCGCCGCATCGCCGTAAGCTGCCGCCTGACTATTCAAAATCATGATGGATACGCTGGACAGTCCCTGTCTCATCAGACTTGGCAGCCCGGTCTTCATAATTAAGAACACATCCTGAAATTCTCTGGAAATTAATCGAAAAGCAATCTTACTTTGGGTCTTTCCCCTGAGAAATGCAGCCAAAAGAATAAAAAAGCTGACGACCTGAGAAAGGGCTGTAGATATTCCGGCTCCTTCGATGCCCATGTGCATTTTTGTCATCAAAATCCAGTCACCGGCAATATTTAGAACGGCTCCGGAAGTCAATCCGATCATCGCAAAAAAGGCCTGACCTTCATACCTCAAAATATTGTTCAATACACAGCTACTGGCCATCCATGGCGCTGCCAGCAAAATAAATAATCCGTACATTCTCGCATAGGGCAGAATCGTCTCCGTGCTGCCCAAGAGCCTCATAAAAGGATTTATAAAAATCAATCCCAAAAGGGTCAAAAGAATGCCGATTCCAAAAGAATAGAAAAAACTGGTGGAGGCAAACTTAGAGGCAATATCTACATTTTTCTCTCCAAGCTTTCTGGCTATAATACTTCCGGAACCGTGCCCGAACATAAACCCAATTGCCTGAATGACCGCCATCAGTCCAAAGACCACGCCCACGGCACCGCTGGCACTGGTCCCGATTCTGCCTACGAAATAGGTATCCACCATGTTATAAATATTCGTTACCAGCATACTGACGGTAGTGGGTATCCCCAATGTAATAATCAGTCTGGATACCGGGGTTTCCGTCATCTTCTGATACTGTGATACTTCTTTTTCCTGCACTTACATCATCTCTTTTCCTCATCATATCATATTATATTTTTTCATAAAAAAGACACCATCCAAAGGTTAGTCTTCTTTCTAACCTTTGGGGTGTTATTTTAGTTTTTTCCGTCTTTTTTCTCTTGGTACATTTTTTCATCCGCTCTGCGGATCATTTCTTCCGCTGTAAACGAAGACTGAGACATGGTCTGCACCCCTAATGAAGCTGTGATTCTTATCTTTTCATTCTGTATAGGCACCTCAATAGAGGAAATGTTGCTGCGAATACGTTCTGCAATCCGCAATACTTCATCCTCCTCCATATTGTTCAAACAAACAATAAATTCATCGCCTCCATATCTCGCCGCCCAATCCAAATCAGCCCGTATGCTGTTCTGCACAGCGGCAGCCACCTGCTTTAGCACCAAATCTCCTGTTATATGTCCATAGGTGTCATTAATGGTCTTCATGTTATCTATATCGATGAAAATAGTAGACAAAGGTTGTTCTGCCACTGTAGCCTTGACGATATCCACCGGTAACCGGTCATCCACAAAACGCCGATTATATAAGGATGTCAAATGGTCTCTGATTATCATATTATTCATATCGTAAATAATATGACGCATCTCCTTTCCATCATTATAGTTCCCGGTTCCAATCATCATACTATCCGTAGCATTCTTAAACAGTTCCAACACAGCAGCTGTATCATCCGTTTCAATGGGAATTGCCGTAACCAGCATAATAGCATCCTGATCTTGTTCGAGCTTTATATAACTTTTATTTTCACAGTGAGCACGGACAGAAATACAATTATCACATATTCCTCCATTCCCCCAGTAATCGTAACAAATCCTGCTTGTTTTTCCCATGCTTCGATCACGATACTCCAAGACTTTCTTATGAACAGGATCCACCAGTCTTACTGCGTCATACATTTTATTAAAAAAAACCAGATTCTGCTCCAGCTTGTCAAGGGCTATCCTCTCCGCCATCCTATTTTCTCCTCAGTTTTATAGTCATCATTCATATTTCTACTACAAGAAAAGACACAGCCCTCTTCACGGAAAGCTATGTCTTTTTGTGGACACCGTGGAAAAAAGATTTCTTATCTTTCTCCAAAGAGAGCGCCAAATTCTCAAAATAAATCAGATTCTCCGCAGGCAATGACCAATTTTATGATGCCATAAATCCTCAGACTCTTCACGGCCGTGTTCAAATAATTATGCGGCTGTTTTCGGTCGATGTACTTGCCATTGATAATTCCTGCCCTGTTTTCTGATGAAAGGCGGCGGGAGCTTCTTCGGTTGAACCATATCTGGCGGCGGCTTTAAATGGATGATTTGTTTCTGCGCCAATGGTTTTGGCGAAGCGGAGCGCTCCAGAAACGGGTAAGCCTGCCAGCATGAAATGGACTGTTTTCGCATATTTTTCATTCTTTTGCCGGTTGGAATTATTGTGAGAATTTCACTGTAGCCACTGCCAGTGCCTCGGAGCAGAGTATCCCCTTGGTGGGGAGGCTCACACGCTGTCACAAACGGCTCACACGCCGTTTCAACTGATGTGGTGGTGTCTACTGCTTCATCGATGCGGCTATCGCTTACAGGGGCGCAGCTGGGTTCCACGTTTTCGGAGCAAATTTCTGCATGGAGGGTCTCGGCAAAGGCATCCTCCTGAATGGCATTCATGAGCGACAGCTTGGAAAGGTTCCGTTCCACCGCAAGGTCAATATAAAACGAACGCTGCGCATCGGTTTCACAGCACTCCAGTATCACGGCATTTTGTGTCCAGCCAAGGGACTGTGCCCTGCTCATAAGAGCCGGGCTGTTTTCATAAGTGCGGTAAAAGTCACGCATCCTGCGGAGATTGCGAAGAGAGAAGCCTTTCAGCGATGGAAACCGGTCGGCGAGCATCTCAGACAAATGCGTAATAAACGCTTTTTCTCCCTGACGGCAGATACATTGACCGATCCTCGTATAAAGCTCCAGCAGTGCCCGATTGCAGGGCTTTTCATCTTTTTCATAGCATTCAGCTACCGCAGAGGCAATCTGTTCCAGATACAGGGCACTGTTTTTTTTCAATGCTTTCATAGGTTTCTCCTTTCCGGCTCCGTGGGAGCCTGTTTTTTTATGTACCCAGCAGAGCAAGCTCCGCCGGTGAAATGCTTGGAATTGTTAGTAGCTTTGTTTCATTTCAAGGCCGCCGTCCTGTTGTGCAGTTGCTTCATCCATATGAACGCCCAGCCGGTTGGGAAGATAATCACTCAGCCAAGTGCCGCCGAAAGCACTGTGTGACTGCAAACGCCATATGGCGAGCTTTCCCATATGCAAATCCACATTTTCCATAGAAAACAGCAGATTGGTGCAGCCGTCATGCTCAAAAGCGAAAACATCCTTGAAGGTATCGCCGTTTTGCAGAATTCCTTCCTGTGTCAGCAGCTCGTTGATGCCGTTTACCCATTCTGAAAGCTCCCCGCCGCAGCCTTGAAGAATCAGTCCCTCATGGTCTGTCATGGTGCGAAGCTCATCTGTCGTAATCCGTTTCACGGTGCATCCTCCTTTCATTCCATCCTCATGCCGAACTGCGGAGTGGGACTTTCCTCCGGCTCAGACGGTGCTGGACGCGAGAGCACCGAGAAGCTGTCCTCTCCGGGAACGACACCGAGGGTGCGTCCATTGTCAAAGGTGCAGTGAAGCGTGCCGATGTCATCTACAAAATTTACAGTTCCTTCCGTTCCCGGCGCAATGGGCGCATAGGGGTCATCCATACTATTGAGTCGGATGCGGGTTCCGCTGGGATACCGCTCCTTCATCCGCTGTGCTTTTTGGTAATCGAAAAACATTTTCATTCCTCCTGATATGCTTTGAATTTATGTTCAGCTACTTATGGGATATAGAAAATCAGGTGCAGGATATTTCACCGCACCTGATTGCTGTTGCCCTTATATGATCTGCTCAATCTCCGTTCCGTCCTTGAAACGGATGAGCAGTTTTTCTTCGCTGAGTACCGTAATGGCGCTGATCAGCTGCCGCACCGTGACCTCGTCAAAGGCAGTGATGCCGGTGTCCGCCGATTCCAGCTCGGCGGCAAGCTGCTCTGCACGCTCGTCCGCCTGTTCGGTATCCTGCTTATTTTTCTCCAGCTCGCTCCGTTTTGCCACCAGTGCGGAGAATTCCATACTGACCTTCTTCAGTTCCTCATCGTATTGGGTGGAATCCGCTCCCACGGCGGCGGCAAGCTGAAGGAGCCGGTACTGCTGTTCCCGCAGTTGAGAAAGCCTGCTGTCGATGGCTGCAAGGCTGGTTTCGCCATTTCCCGGCAAAAGGGCTGTTCGGATGCTGTCCTGCAGAATTGCTTTCAAGCTCTTTTGGCTGAACATTTCGTTCATGGCACTGACCACCGCAGTGTGAATCCTGTTTTCCTCCAGCGTGGGGGCGTCCTTGCAGAACTTCTTACCATTCTCCAGACGGTTGATGCACCGCCAGACAATTTTTTTACCCTCCGGTCTGGTCCATGTCACTCTGCGGTAGGGACTGCCGCAATTTCCGCAGGATAACAGCTCGGTCAGCACATATTTGCCGCTGTATTTGGCAAGCTCGGTTTTGGCGGCGGCGCTGACCTTTTTCAGGCTGGAGCGCCGTGCCATTTCCTCCTGCACCCGCTGAAAGGTCAGCCGGTCGATGATGGCGGGATGGCTGTTCTCCACGTAGTATTGGGGAAGCTCACCGGTGTTCTTCTTAGTCTGGCGAGTAAAAAGGTCTGCGATGTAGGTTTTCTGGAGCAGAGCGTCCCCCATGTATTTTTCGTTTTGAAGCATCCCCCGTATCACGCCGTCATTCCACTTTTTATGCCCCCGCGCCGTTTTGATGCCGTCCGCCTCAAGGTCTGCGATGATTTTGGCTACGCTGTGCCCAATCAGATACCGTGAAAAAATCCTGCGGACGATTTCCGCTTCCTCCGGGTCGATTTCAGGCAGATCGTTCTCGCCCCGGCGATAGCCTAAAAATCCGGCATAGTGAAAGTAAACCTTGCCGTCCTTGAAATTTTTGCGGTGTCCCCAGCGGATGTTGCCGCTCATGGACTCGCTCTCGGCCTGTGCCTGGCTCATCATAAAGGTGAGAATCATTTCATTGTCCATGTAGAGGGTGTTGACATTTTCCTTTTCAAAGAAGACGCCCACGCCCATCCGCTTGAGCCTGCGGACATAATCCAGACCGTCCAGCGTATTCCGGCAGAACCGGGATACCGATTTGGTGATAATCAAATCCACCTTGCCCTTTTCACAGGCCTTGATCATCCGCAGGAAATCCTTGCGCTTTTTGGTGGAGGTTGCGGTTTTGCCCTCGTCCGCAAACATATCCACCATGGTCCACTCCTGCTGGGCGGCGATTTTTTCGGTGTAATATTCAATCTGCGCCTGATAGCTGTCGAGCTGTTCCTCGGAGCTGGTGGAAACGCGGCAGTAAGGCGCTACCCGCAGGCGCTGCTTGCGGATATCCTTTTGGTTGTGCTTGGGATCAGCGGGAATCACCGTGACTTTTCTCACTGCGCTTTCGGGCACTTTGCATCCTCCTTTCCATCTGCTTCAAGGGTTTTTCCGTTGATGAGTCGCAAGCGGAGACTGCCGTGGGCGGTAAATTGGATTTCCTGCACTGCGATTGTGAAAAGCTCTCTGAGAAGTTCCGCATTGATGGATTGTGTAAGGATTTTCTCCTTCAGTCTCTGCATCTGATAGTAAGGCATATAATCAGGCAGTCCGCTGTATTGCTCGGCGGCACAGACCAGTATCAACATTTTGGTGTACTCCTGTCCCGGCTCCGCTTTGTTCAGCTCCCGGATGACCTCGTTCTGGATGCGTACCGCCTCCAGCGTCGGCTCCTCTATATTTTGCGGCAGAAACCATTCTAAGAGGTTGGGGGTCTGCGCCAGCACATTCAGCCTATCGGATAGGGCTGTGCGGATGTCCTCGTCCTCTATGTAACGGCGGTTGGTACAGCCCTCCTTTTCGCAGTACCAGCGGGGCTTTCCCCCAGCTCTGGTATCGCGGAGCATCCTGCCGCCGCACACGCCGCAGACCGCTTTTTCACGGATGGGTCCGATATAGTCCGGGCAGGGTGTATAGGCATTCTTTTCTCTCCTGATAAGCTGGGCACGCAGAAAGGCTTCCGGCTCAAGGATGGGGGGATATTCCTTTTCCCCAAGATAGCGTTCGTTTTCGAGGATGCGCTTGACCATGTGCTTGTTCCATTCGGCCGTGTGGCTGTGGTAGCGAAGCCCCCGGCGCATCATTTCGGCGGCAATTTTGCTGTAGGCCATGCCGTCAGTATAAAGCCTGAAAATCTCTTTGACCGCCGCTGATTCTGTGGGACAACACTGCAGCTCACCCCTTTTCATGGTGTACCCGAAGGGGATTTTTCTCTGCCATGCCATATTACCGCACCGTCCTTTCCATGGTTTCTTTCAGCATCAGACCGTTGTGAAGGCTGATATTCATTGCTGTTTCCGATGAGATGAAGATGCTCTCCACCAGCGTTTCAAACACTTCCTCCGTGAGCGCCTCCAAATATTCGGGGCTGTCCTCCAGATAATCCAGCATGGCTTGGGTCGCTTTAATCTGACTGTCCTCGCCGTTGGCCTCCATGATGCGGCGGCGTTGACGGCGCAGCTCCCGGAGCTTAAAGTCAATTTCGCCGGTTTGGGATAAATAAAGAGCAGAATCTACGTATCCCTTCGACTTGAGTCGAACAAGAACGAGATTCTGCTCGGTGAGCTGGGCGATTTCCTTGTCGATATCATTGATTCTGCGGTTGGAGCGAAGCTCCTTTTCCCGAAGCTCGGTCAGCTGAGATAAGACCGGGGACAGGATTTGCGCGCGATGCCGTTTCAGCTTGTGGTACATGCGGAGGATTGCCGTGACAATCTGTTCCTCCGGTATCTGTGAGGTGGGGCAAAGGTCTTTATCACGGTCATGCCTCCGGCAAGTCCAGTAGACCTTGTTATTGACGATTTTTCTGCGGAACAGGGTTCCGCAGCCTTCACAGCGGATTTTCTTTGCCAGCAGTGCGGAGGAAACCGTTCCGTTTGTCTGCCTCCGTCGGCTTTCCATCAGTGCCTGTACCCGCTGAAAGTCCTCCTTGGAAATAATCGCCTCATGGCAGTTCTCTACAAAATATTTCGGCTTTTCGCCCTTGTTGCGCACTTGCCGGAAGGGGATTTCGTTGGTGGCGAAGCTCTTTTGCCAGAGCATATCTCCGGTGTAGGCGATGTTGGTGAGGATATATGCCACTGTGCTTGGGTGCCAGACGGTTCGCCCTTTCGTGCGGGGGATGCCTGCTTTGTTCAGCTTGTCTGCGATGTCATCCTTTCCCTGACCGCTGAGATAAGCGGCATAAATGCGGCGCACCACCTCGGCCTGTTCGGGAATAATCATCAGGGTGCGCCCCTCCAGCCTGTAGCCGTAAGGCTCGGACGGCGAGAGGTAGTCGCCTTTTTCCATACGGATGCGGACGCTGATCCGCATATTGTTTGAGTGGTTCTGTGACTCCATCTGTGAAAAAGCGCCGTAAATGGTGGCGATCTGCTCCGACGTCATTTTGCCGGTGTCGATGTTCTCCTTTTCAAAGTGGATAGAGATGCCCAGCCGAAGAAGCTCCCGCACATACTGGATATATTCTTTGGTGTTTCTTGCGAAGCGGGAGATGGATTTGACGAGGACGCGGTCGATCTTTCCGTCCCGGCAATCCTGAATCATGCGGTTGAATTCATCCCGCTTGCTTGCCACAAGGCCGGAAATTCCCTCGTCGGCATAAATGTCCGCCAACTCCCAGCTGTCCTGTGCGGCGATGTGCCGGGTGTAATAATCCACCTGTGCGATGTAGGAGTTCTGCTGATCCTCTGAATCGCTGCTCACACGGGCGTATGCCGCCACACGGAGCTTTGCAATTTCCGGCTTTCTCGCCTGTATCAATGTGATTTTCGGCGCTACCGCCGATGTTGAATTGGATTGATACATCTTTTTTCCCTCCTTTCAACGACATACACTACCACACCTCCGGGCATATAGCTACTGAATAGTTGATAATATTCAGAAAACAATTCCGGGACTCAGCAGAGCGCGATGATGGTGGGGCGCAGCCTGCGTTCCAAGTCTTTTTTAACCTGTTCAAGTTCCTTGTCCGTCATGCCCTTGACGGCTGCAAGCCGTTCGAGCTGCTGCAGGGCGGCAGCGTACATCAGATTATCGGATACCTGTGAATGTGTCATGGTGTATTCCTCCCTCATAAAAAAACGCCGGTTCAAGTCCGACGCTGATTGCCAGTGCTTCGTCAATTTTTTTCATTTCCCGCATATCCAGCCTGCCAATCCGTTCCTTGAGCCTTACCCGGTCGATGGTGCGTATCTGCTCCAGAAGTGCAAATGACTCTCTGGATAATCCGCCTGTTCCTGCGATGGCCGTGTGGGTGGGCAGAGGCTTTTTGGGCTTGCCAGTGATGGCGCAGACGATGGTGGTGGGGCTATGGCGGTTGCCTACATCGTTTTGCAGGATAAGTACGGGACGGATGCCCCCTTGTTCCGAGCCGATAACGGGGCTTAAATCGGCATAAAAAATATCGCCTCGGCTGATGGTTTGCATGTTAGCGTTCAAATTTGCACCTCCCTTGTTTGACATTATTTGGTTTCTTAATGGCACAAAAATAGGGACCGCCCTGTATGATCTGCTTCGCTGTGAGAGCCTCCGCAGGCAGGGCGATCCCCATTGCTTCTGACATTAAGATTTCTTGCTGTGCTTAATTTGACACTACTCCCCAAGCACCAGAATCCTGCTGCGCAGGACTCAAAAGGCGACGGCCTGAACTGCGGCTGGCTTCACCGCATCATAGGAATCTCACCTCCACCGGGATCTCCGCTGGCTGCCCTCATTGCGTGGTCCCCCGGTCAAGGGGGGGCTGTGACTGGACAGAAGTATCAATATAGGCTGACGGGATCATTGCGAGACAGGCTGCCACAGCCCGCTTTTCGGTCGGATGGGTACCGCTCTGCACCTTATTTGGCCGTCTTTGATAGGTTGGAAAATGAGAAACCATGAACAGAATAAAAGGAATATGGTCGCTTTCATGTTCTCATCGCCGTCCTACAGGTGGTCTTGGCGCATCCTCCGAAGTCGCTTTCCCTTTTGGGGTCCGTCAGCTAACGTATTCAGGTCGTCGGATATGAAATTTTCAAAGAGCAATGAGGGTGAATAGAAAAACCCCCTCACTACTAAGCCGATTTCGTGAGGGGGTCTACAAAAAATATTTTTACTTTTCTATCATTTTTTTGAGCTTCAGCCGAATCTGTCGTTCACGGTAGCTGATAGTTTGTTGCTTGATACCGGTTTCCCGCTCCAATTCCGACTGAGATTTTCCTTGAAAGTACAGGGCAAAGATTAAAGCCTGTTCCTCCTTAGAAAGCTGTGCGAGGCACCTGTGGAGCTCTTCCGTTATGAGCTTGTCCATGACCACATCCTCCACACGGGGAGAGACAAGGTCCGGAAT
Organism: Aminipila luticellarii; assembly: GCF_004103735.1. Classification (NCBI taxonomy): domain Bacteria; kingdom Bacillati; phylum Bacillota; class Clostridia; order Peptostreptococcales; family Anaerovoracaceae; genus Aminipila; species Aminipila luticellarii. Next base: position 2,359,203 of record NZ_CP035281.1, read on the forward strand.
CCCATCCTCACCTGTAGTTTCCGCCGTATCCATGGCACTGTAATAAAAGACGCCGTTTGCCGTATCCCTTTCCTCCAGATAGGTTTCACGACGCTTCATGCGGTGATAGGTAAAATAGACTTCTTCACTAACCGGTACAAGCTGACCCTGCACCTTGATTCGATACTCTTTTTTCTCTGCCATATGGCTTGTCCTCCGTTTTCTGAAATTTTGATGGTGAGTCAAAATGTCAGAAGCGGAGGGGAACGGCAGCGTGGAACGATAGCTGTTATATATAAAAACAGATTGTTAAATTCTGTAAATTCACGTCGCTGTAGCGGTTTTCTTGTCGAATAAAAAAAGTCAGTAGATTGCCCTTGGCAAAATACTGACTTTTTTAAAGTAGACTTATGAAATTGTGTATGTAGAGTAAGGAATAGATAGATTGCGCCGTCTTTATCTACACCTCCGTGCGGGAGGGTAGCTGTTATTACTCATAGAGATACCTCTTTCTTCCGTGGCAGGCGAAAGCCGGTATCCCGATATCCAAATAATCCGTCAAAAGCCGTAAAAGGGAGCAAGGGCGTGCCCTCTGTTGGAGAGGGCACGCCCTGCGCGGTTTTTGGCAGCCAGGCTATCATAACGTTCCAAAACGTCTTAGACCCTCGGCTTTGCGCCCCCGGTTTTCAGCGGGTTTGCCCTTGGCTTTATTTATTTGTTGTTCTTACTTTGTTGTTCTTACGCCTTTTTCATCCACCTCATAACTATCGATTTAATACCACTTACCTTCGCTCAGAAGCCACTTGCCGGATATCATCACGGCGTTTGCGTCAAAGTAATACCGTTTTTTGCTGGTTTCACTGCCGATGTCCTGCTAGCCCGTCAGTGCTTTGTTGCCGGAGTAATATCGCCAGGTACTGATGTTCGGCGATCAGCGTCTGAAACACCTACAAGCGCACTACCATCTGCACGAATACCCGCCGGATGCTGCGAAAGTATGTTGTTGTCTGCTGTCCAGCGTGACAGCGAACCGTTTTGTTTTGTCCTCGCCCTCCATTTAACAGGCTTTCGTCCTGATTATAAATTCTTTGTATTCAACGCGCGGAAGGAGTTCAGCACTGCAATGATCGTCACGCCAACATCCGCAAACACGGCTTCCCACATAGTAGCGATCCCAACCGCGCTGAGTACAAGCACAATGGATTTTATCGACAAAGCAAGCCATATGTTTTGCTTTGCGATTCGGAGCGTCTTCTGAGATATCTTCATTGCTGTTGCCAGCTTGGACGGCTCGTCGGTCATAATTACGACGTCGGCGGCTTCGATGGCCGCGTCGGAACCCAATCCGCCCATCGCAATGCCTATGTCGGCACGGGCTAAAACAGGCGCGTCGTTAATGCCGTCGCCTACAAAAGCCAGCTTTCCATTTGCCGATTTTTTCGCCTGCGCCAGCAGTTCCTCCACCTTTTCCACTTTATCTCCGGGAAGCAGTTCTGTGTAGACCTTATCCAGCCCTAATTCTTTGCCGACCTTCTCACCCACGCTTTTCGCATCGCCCGTCAGCATCACAGTCTGATGGATGTTTGCTTTTTTGAGCAGCCTTATCGCTTCTGCCGCATCTTCCTTAACCTCATCGGCAATTACGATATATCCGGCATATTGACCGTCAATGGCAACGTGTACGGTTGTTCCTATAATCTCATCCCGCGAATATTCAACACCGATTTTTTGCATTAACTTGACGTTACCGGCAAAAACTTTACGGCCATGAACCGTTGCGCTGACGCCGTGGCCCGCGATTTCCTCAACATCAATAATTTTTTCATTGTCGATATCTTTCCCGTAGGCCGCTTTCAACGAGAGCGAAATGGGATGATTGGAATAACTCTCAACATAAGCGGTAAGCTCCAGCAATTCTTCTTCGGAAATGCCGACAGCGTTTATCTTTTGAACCTTGAACACACCTTTTGTAAGGGTTCCTGTTTTGTCAAACACAACGATTTCAGTCTGCGCCAATGCTTCCAAATAGTTACTGCCTTTGACAAGAACACCGCGCCTTGACGCACCGCCAATGCCGCCAAAGAAGGAGAGCGGTATGGAAACAACCAACGCGCATGGGCAGGAAACAACCAAGAATGTCAATGCCCTGTATATCCAGTCGCCAAAGGTAGCGTCGGATATTACCAGCGGCGGGATGATCGCAATTAGAAGCGCGGCAGCCATAACGATTGGGGTATAAACCCGCGCAAATTTTGTAATGAAGTTTTCGGTGTTTGCCTTTTTGCTGCTGGCGTTTTCAACGAGGTCAAGTATTTTACTGACAGTCGATTCGCCAAATTCTTTTGTGACCTCAATCGTCAGAACACCGTTCACATTGATACAGCCGCTTAAAACATCCGAGCCGACGCCGGCTTCGCGCGGAACGGATTCTCCGGTCAGCGCAGAGGTGTCGATCATTGAATTGCCGTCCAGCACTTTGCCATCCAACGGGATTCTTTCACCTGCGCGGACAACGATAGTATCGCCAATCGCCACCTCGTCCGGGTCGGTCTTGATCAATTCGTCGCCCTTTTTCACATTTGCGTAATCGGGGCGTATATCCATCAGGCTTGCGATAGACTTCCGGGACTTAGCAACGGCATAGCTTTGAAAATACTCGCCAACCTGATAAAACAGCATAACGGCAACAGCTTCGGGATATTCCCCAATAATAAGCGCGCCAACGGTCGCTACAGTCATTAAAAAGCTTTCCTGAAAAACCTGGCCTTGAAAGATATTCTTGATAGCCTTTACCACTACATCGGTTCCGACTACGATATAGCTGGCAATAAAGATAGCGGGTTTAAGCCAAAGGATGTCTGTTTTAACCAGCAGCCCGATTGCAAAAATGACTGCGGCTATGATAATTTTTACAAGTTTCTTGTTCATGTTGAACTCCTTTCTCCTCCTTAGATAAGGGGACGAGCATGATTGAGCATGCACTCAACTGTTAATGCAAAAAAATTTAGTTCTCTGAAATACCTTTGCTTTTGGCATAACGACTCGTTGCGTTATGCCAAAAGCCGGAAATGCTTGGTCGTGAGTGTTACGCCTTTTTCATGACAACATGAGGTTCATGCTTCTTGACGATTTTTTCGGCGGTCTTAATAATTTCGTCCATTTTCCCGTCGTCAGCCTCAAGAACCATCTTAGCCGTCATAGCGTTTACTGTTACGTCCGTTACACCGTCCAACGCCTTGACTTCCTTTTCGATTTTCGCCGCGCAGTTCGCGCAGTCCAACCCTTCCAATCTGAATGACTTTTTCATCGTAGTTTTCCTCCTGTAATTAAATTTTATTCTGTTACATGGCTTATGCTTTGTTCCAAAACGATTTTCACATGATCATCTGTGAGAGAATAATAAGCAATCTTGCCGTCTTTCCTGAATTTTACAAGATTTTCTCTTCTCAATGTGCGTAACTGATGTGATATAGCAGATTTTGTCATGCCAAGCAAAACAGCTAAGTCACAGACACACATTTCATTGGCATCTAATGCCCATAAAATTCTAACCCTTGTGCTATCCCCCACGACTTTCAAAAATTTTGTCAAAGTATTAAAAGTGTCATCTGAAAGCATTTTTATTTTAACTGCGTTTACGATTTCTTCATGTATAACATCACAATCGCAAACATCGCTTCTGACAGACATAAATAACCCTCCCTTCGAAATCTTAATTGAGTATTGACTCAACTATATTCTTATTATAATTGAGTCAATACTCAATTGTCAATGATAATTTGAAATTTGGTTATTTTTTATAAACCTTGAATCTTCACCATCTGTCCAGAAGTTTTGCTTCGGGATAGGCGCAGCAAAACGGGATTATCGCAGCACTGTCTTTGAGCAAGTTTTGTCGGGGCGCATATAGCTGCTCTGTCTATAGACATAGGCCTTTACTTTGTTCAAGCTGCTATTGCCTTTGTCCCTTTTACCTCCGCGAATGTACTAATTGATCATCATCCTTTTTCATAAAACTGTGATCTGTATTTTAAATGCTCCTGTTCTAACTGCTTCCATCTGCGGCGAATCGTAGGGTATGTTTCTCTCTGCCAACCGCCGCAGCTTTTCTCTGCGCTTTTCCACGGTCAATCCCAGGGTATAGAGCTTTCCTGCCTGTTTAATCAGCTTGGTTTTTTCTTTTGTTGTCATGATCATCTTCTCCTTGCTTTTTGTAGGTATATAGCATATACAAATATATTCTACAACCTTACGAATAGCAAGGGGAAAGAACCGACACTTCATCGAACAGAAAAAAAGAACCTCATCACTGAGATTCTTTTTCTACCTTGTCAGGATTTCTTTTCAGGCTCATACATTGCGTCTATCATCCGCTCCACCATTTTGATCTGTTCAGGATTTAGGTGCTTACACTTTTCAGCAATTCCAGTCAGTGTATTCAGCTCATTCCACTCTATGCTGTCCTGCACAAAATAATCAAGGGAGCGGTGAAGGACATTCCCGAATTTAATCAGTGTTGAAATGCTGGGCTGATATTTCCCAGCCTCAATCTGCCTGATATATACGGCGCTGATATCGCACTCCTGAGCCAGTCTTTCCGAGGTATAATCGGACTCTTTTCTCACGGCGGCCAATCGCATACCAAGTGCCTTTCGATCCATCTTCTCACCTCCGACCGTGGGCAATACACTACAAGAATATATGTTATTATATTACTCCGATGTTGTTTTTTAATAGCGAGCAATAGCATATTTTTATATATGCTATAACCCTACAATGAGTTTGTTCTTTTTCTGTAATAAATATTCTTAGAGTGAGAGGTTCTGGTGGGTCCATCATGAACCGCACCTCGGTTCAGCTCGCAGACGGAGTATCCCCTTGGCGGGAAATCCGTCTTTTCGCCTTTTTTACAGTTGGGCTATTTTTTCAGAATCAGCCGGTTGCTGGTATTGCTGCCATTCTCCCGGTAGCGAGATTCCTTTTCAATAAGCCCTTCCTTCACCAAATCATTCAGGGCGCGCTTGACGGTGCTGCGGGAGAGCTGCAAGTCGGCGGCTATGGTCTTGACCGCAGGCCAGCAATCCGAACCTTTTCCCGCACGGTCACGGAGGTAAATATAAACCGCCCTCGCCCGATGGGGGAGCTCATCGGGCGGGGCAGAATAAATGTGGTTAAAGTAGCTCATGGTTCATCGGCTCCTTTACGTTCTGAGGTGGCTGCGCCGCTTCTGTGGCTCTGCGGGCGGTTCCGCCACGGGTGTATGGAGTGCTCCGGTGCCGGTGGGCAGTTCAAGGAGCTCCCCGGTTTCCTCATCCACCATCAGGCAGGCTGTGTGCTTGCGGACGATGTTTTCCTCCAGCGTCTGCTTGTCGGCGTACACTACTTTGCGGTTCGCCTTTTCCGCCACGGTATAGGGCTTTCCGAAGCGGATGCCCCAATCCAGAAACAGCCGCAGTCTTGTCCTCATGGGATGAGTACCGGTTTTCATGACGACAAAGTTTCCTTTGGGAATGGATTTCAGTTCGTCCGGCGTCATGAGAGGACGCTCCATCATCTGTAAGGACTGGCTGGGATCATTTTTGCCACGGCTGATACTGCCACTCATAACGGTACGGCTGCCCAGCGCCTTACTCAGCACCTCGGCAGTCTGGCTGTTTGGCGCGAATCCGCCGAAGATGGTATCCTGGCAGTTGTCCACGATAATTTCCGAACCCTCCTTGCCGTAATTTTTTTCAAGCTGACCAAAGGACTGGATAATGGGGATCATGGAAAGACGGCGGGATCGGCTGGCCGAAAAAATCAGCTCCAGCGATTCAATGGCAGGCAGTGTACCCAGCTCGTCACAGTAGAACATCACCCGGTTTTTCAGCTTACCGCCGTTTTCATCCGCCACAGCGAGGATTTCCCGGTAGAGCTGCTGAATCATTAAGCTGACCATAAAATATTTGGTCAAATCTTCTTCGGGCAGGACCACAAACAGCGCGGATTTTTCATTGCAGAATTTCTCCGCATCAATGGCTGTATCAAAGCAGAGTATCTGCTCCATTTCAGAGTCGAGAAAGGCATTCAGGCGGGACAGCACGGTAGAGAGTACCGACGCCATGGCCTGTTCCGCGGAATTGAGGGCGGCTCCCGCAAACCAGCGGGCCTTGTGGTCGGGCGGCAGCTTTTCCATGAGGAGCTGGAACTGACTTTTGCCCTTTACCTTACTGGGGGCCAGCAAATCCTGCACCAGCTTGAACACGCTGATGATATGGCGGCAGTCCACCTTTTTCCCGTCTACTTTGGTGGGCGGCAGATATTCCGCAACCAGCAGAATGATGGAGGACAGAAGTCCCTCGGCGGCATCATAGAAAAACTGATTTTGCCCATAGTTCTCGCCGCTGGCGTTGATGATGGTTTTGGAGATGATTTTTGCGTATTTCTCCGCTTTGGCCTTTGCCACAAGGTTGTTTTCATCGGCAAGGTAGGCATCCATGTAGGTGTTGACCAGCTGGAGCATATTGTTGCCGTCGGAACGGGTGGGATTTCGAAGGTCAATGACAGCCACATGGTAGCCGTAATAGTCACGGGCAATGCCGCCGTAGTTGCGGAACAGGTCCCCCTTGGTGTCGGTGGTCAGAAAGCTCATGCCGCTGGCGCAGGCATATTCCAGATTGGGGTACAGGAAAAACGCTGTCTTACCCACGCCGGATGCGCCGATCATGAGGCAGTGAACATCGTCGGTATCCACCAGCGCCGTGACCTTGTTCTTTGCTCCCATGCTGCCGAGGATGATACCCTGCTCATCTGTGGCAGGGAGGCATTGACCCTTCCGCCACAGCTCCGCCTGAAAGGGAATGTGTTTGTAAATGCTTTTGATTTCCTGCTTGGTGGCAAAGCGCGCCGTTCCATGTTGGCCGTCGCCCACTGTGCGGGATTTGATCCCATTGAGTGTGTAATAATGAGCCAAAAGAGAAAGGCCGCCGATGATGAGAAACATCACGGCGGCCGCTGCGATTAAGATGTAGACTTGGGATTGCATGGGAAACTCCTTTCTTCACAGTCAATTTAGTGGTAAAATAAATCCATAAAAACCATGTTTATCGATAAAGGGGACATATAATGGACAAGGAATTATTACTGCTTGACAGCAAATTGGATTATCATCTGTTTCTCTATAAACAGCTCACGGAGCAGCTATCCTCCATTCAAAAATGTGCGGCTCAAGGCAGCATCGAAAGCTATGAGTCAATGCTGGCGGATGAAACGCTTCGGGATGCGCTGCTGCTGAAATTTATTCTTTTCCAGCGCACCATTAAAAAGGTTGGATTCTCAACAATGGCAAGCCGCTACAAGATGCGGTTGGAAAAATTTCCGTGGCTGGAAGCGGAATACTTTGACCAGAACTGCGTGGTGCATTATGATTGCGTGTGGTCGCTTCTGCAGGACATAAGGCCGCTGAAACGACAAATAGAGCGTATCAAAAAATATGATGACGCCCGGTATGAAGAGCATGGCGAGGATATTCACTGCAGCTTCTGCGGCAAGGGTCAGCAGGAGGTTGAACGCATCATTGCCGGTACCCATGAAGCAATCTGCAATGAGTGCGTCGGGCTCTGCTCCGAGATACTGGAGGAAATAACGGAAGATGAAAACGGGAAAAAATAGTTTAGGCAGTGCCATTTAGAACTGCCTTTTTTCTAAGCCATCCGCATTTCAAAACCGCTCTGCATTTGTTGCACCGCTTCCGTTAAATCATCATTCCAGTCCTTCCCTTGAGACATGAGTCGCTTCGATTCATAGCCCTGTTCCGCAAGCTGCTGGTTCAGCCGCTCGCTGGCCTTGTGCCCGGCTTCATCGTTGTCCAGACATAGCGACACTTGTCGGAGATGCGGATACTGCTCCAGCATCCACACCATCGCCTGACCGCCGATACCGCAGAGGGACACATAGCTGTGCCGCTGCCAGTCCTGCGGATGCAGGGTGATAAACGATAGTAGATCCACCGGCGCTTCAAAAACATACAGATGCTCACTTTCGCCAAGCCAGTGAAAGCTGTGGCGGGGATTGCAACCGTCTACATTCCCTTTGTACGCCTGCCCCAAGGTGTAAATTCCGCGCTTGTGGGCATGGCGGGCAACACCGTTTTCATCCAAGCCCACAAACACCGCGTTGTGGTATTCCTTTGTCCCATCCTGAGATTTTTCGCAGCTTTCGTAGAGAAGTTTCTGCTTTGCAAAGAAGCTGACCACCTCCCGGCCGATGCGCCGGGTTTTTACCAGATAGGCATAGACACGGCGCATATCCGTGTGGGCCGGTGGGAGCGCAAAGGGCTTTTTCGGTTCCTCTTTCTTTGCCTGCGCCGGTCTGTAGATCTCGCTCTGCTCACCGCCCAGCAGCAGGGTCACGGCTTCGGGGTAAGAGCAGCCGTAGAACTTCCGCACGAAATCAATGGCATAGCCGCCGCTCTCTGCGGAGTGGTCGTACCACTCGTTTCCCCGGACGGTGATGCTGTGGTCGGAGGCCAGCCGCTTATCCCGTCCGCTGGGCAGGAGCTTTTCCCCGCGCCGCTGGAGAAAGTCTGCCAGCTCCACATTGTTGGCACGGTATTTCTGTTCATCCGTAAAATGCACATACACACCCATAGAGCACCTCCTAACTATGGCGATTGCCGATTTGATGAAAAAATGCCGCCCTTTTTACAGGACGGCATTGCTTTGGGTACCGGTTTTTCTGAATAGGTATCCGCCCGGTTTTCTTTTTCTGCTTTTTCACGGGTATCCTCCAATCATTTTTAGAGTGACATGGTCTGTTCGTAGTCGTCCCGCGCATGGCCCTGCGCCTGCTTCTTCTCCCGGAGTTTGCGCAGGAGCTTGCGGTCGGCGCGCTGTCCGGGCGGTTTCAGAGGCGGCGCGTTGTCTGCAAACACACGGCTCATGTGATGCAGGAGCCGTGTGCCCGCCAGCAGGACGGAGGGGTCTTTGAACTCATCTATATGGTCAAGGAAAAACTGCGCGTAAACATTGCCCTGCGCCGCCGAGAGGGTAAACCACCGGACAGCGGCTTCCTTGTCCTTGGGAATGTCTTTTTCCATCAGGTACAGTTTTCCGAGAGTGTACTGCGCATATTGATTGCCCTGTTCAGCGGCAGCCGTCAGAAATTGCAGGGCGGCCGTAATGTCCTTTTGCACATCTTCTCCCATGAGGTAAACCTTGCCCAACCGGTATTGTGCGAACTGATTTCCCTGTGCGGCGGAGCGTTTCAGGTATTCCAATGCCTTGGACACATTCTTCGGAACATCCTCTCCCTTGAGATAGAGAATGCCGAGGGCATATTCGGCAAATGGATTCTTTCGGTCGGCGGCAAAGGTCAGCCAGCGGATTGCGGCTTCCACATCTTTGAGGACGCCCTCGCCGCCAAGGTACAGCTTGCCGAGCCGGTATGCGGCAAAATCGTTGTCCCACTCTGCCGACAGGGTATAGAGCCGTACTGCCTCGGAGATGTTTTTCGGAACGTGCTCTCCCTTTTCATAGAGCTTGCCGAGAAAGTATGCGGCATAGGGGTTTTCAGCCTCCACCGCTTTCCTGAGATAGCCAAGGGCCTTTTCTACCTCTTGCGGTTGTATTTTTTCATCGGAGAGAATGAGCTTGGCAAGCTGGTAGCAGGCAAAGGGATTTCCCACCGTTGCCGCCTTTTCAAAGTATTCCTTTGCTTTTGTCTCATTCATTTCCGTGCCGACGCCGTTCAGAAGCATCCATCCCAGCCGGTACTGGAGCTTATCGTCGTGCCCTTTTTCCTCCAGAAAGACAAAGCCGAGAAAGGCTTCCTTGAAACGCCGGTCAGCTTCCACACTGTTTTTTTCGCAACCGATGCCGTCCCGCAGCATTTTACCAAGCTCAAAGTTGGCATAGGGAAAGCTCTGGTCCGCCGAGCGGGTGTAGAGGGCAAAGGCGATTTCATGATTCTGCTCCACGCCCTTGCCGTGGTAATACAGACCGCCGAGGGAATACTGCGCATATTTGTACTTCTCGTTTGCAGAAAGAGTGAGCCAGTCCGCCGCTTGTAAATAGTCCTGCTCTGTGCCAAGCCCTGCGGCGACCATTTTGCCGATGCGGTACTCGGTGTACTTCCAAGGCTTTTCTTCCTCGGCAGCATGAAACACCGCAAGGGCTTTTTCGTACCAGCCATAGGCTGCATCGGCGTTCGCTTCGCACCCAAGCCCGTCGGCGGTCATACGACCAAGATCATAGAGTGCCAGGGGATTCTCTTTATCCGCTTCTGCGAGGAAAAGTTCACGGGCTTTTTCAAAATTCTGCGGGATTCCGGCATCCTCATCGCCATGCAGATGTTGCTTTGCCAGCTTGTATTCCTCCGTCCACCATGAGGTGGGGGCTTTCTCCCCACTGCTGAAGGACTGAGCGGGCGGCGGTTCGGAAGCATCCTCCGGTTCGGCGGGTGTGTTATCCGGGGCAGACTCCACGGCGGGTGTATCGTCATCCGGGGTGGCGTCCGGCAGAGCGGTTTCCACAGAGGCCGGTTCCTCAAAGGTCATCGTACCGCTGCCAAGGTTTAATGCCTCCTGAATGACCCTATTGCGGATGGGTTTGAAATCCTCGCAGCGGGAAAGGGGCGGCGGCTCGGAGGGTGTTTCGGTGTAGACGGACTCAATCCTGCCCCTGACCTCCCACCACAGGCGGTAGGCTTCGGCAATGCGGCTGTCCTTGGCAAGCTCATCCACGATTTCATCCACCACATTTTTCAGGTCAGCTTTCAGGTAGCCGTACCGTTTTTTGCCGCTGACCGTTTTCAGACGCTCCGCCAGATGGGTGAGGAGCTGTTCCATGCGCTCACTGACCAACGCGCCGCCCTTCATCTGGCGAATCAGCTCTCCCATGGCTTCGGCGGCCTGCTGCTTTACATCATCCCGCCGCTGGGACTTTTCTCCGTAGAGCGGAATCAGCTCCTGCCGGAAAATCTCATTTGCCAGAGCGGATTTCATTTTACGGATGCCCTGCTTGGTAAGGTAGCCCTCCTGCGGATTTGTACTGTAGCAGACCATGTGAACATGCGGGTGGTGCGATTCATTATGAAATGCGGCGTACCATTTCAGGTGGTCCGGATGTATTTTCAGATTCTCCGCAAGTTCCATCGCTTTGGAGGAAAGCAGCGCTTTCCATGCACGGGCGTTGTCATAGCCCAGCCGGGTGGCATCCTCACGGCGCAGGGAAATAATCGGCGCCCAGACATTGCCGGTGTGGGAGGCCACTTCGTCAGCAACCTGCGCTAAGACCAGCGGCGCATCCCCGGCGGTGAACAGACCATGACTGTCGAACTTTTCGACGCGGGGACGGTTTGCGATGTAATCCAGATATTTTTCCCGGCCGCTGATTTGATCAAGGTTCTGTTCCAGCGCAATGGAGATAAACTCCGAGGCATTTCCACGGTTAGGATTCTTACAGTAATCCTCGTATTCAAATAAATCCTTGGTATCAGGAAACTCCCGTAGTATCTGCGCGATCAGCTCCTGTTGCTTTTTGGTGGAATGCCAGAGCCGGTGGGCACTCTCCATTTTTTCCACACCGTCACGGGTGGCAATGTATTTGACGAGGTTATTTAAATGGGCGGCGGTCTTTTCCCCGCCCTTGAGATAGGGAACCTTGAGAATGATCCGCGCCATTATTCTTCAGCCTCGGCGCCGTTCTGGAACTCCACCGCATCATCCAGACGAATTTTCCCTTTGGTCTTTTTCACCTCGGCAACGCACCGGCCGCGAAGCCGGTGCAGTTCCTCATCGGTAACCTCCAGCGTAGTTGCCAGCAGATGCATCATCATACTAATTTCCACCGAGAGGCGAAACAGATTGCTTGCCACCCGGTTCTCGGTTTTCTGCAGCGTTCCCTCCATGGAAGAAAGCAGGGCCTTGGAAAGATAGGAGGAGGTGTCCTCCGTTCCAAGGTAGCCCATGTAAAAGCAGAGCGCCTTTTCGATAAACTCACTGCGACTTTTGCAGTTGTCCTGATTCAGCCAGCCGTCCAGCCGTTCCATGGTTTCGGGGTACAGCCAGACCGCCGTTCGTTCCTTGTTGTTTTTCATGGTAAAACCTCCATTTTTGTGGGTGTTCACCTGTGAGGTGACCGTATAAAATCCTTTGTGTCACTGCGTTTTCGCAGATTCCGACCACCCTGACCGTGACAATTCCCCAATCCGACCACCTCACGGGAAGGTGTAAAAAACGTCCAGCACTGCTGGGCGAAGTGGACGGCGGGAGGGCGCTTGCGACCACCCGCCTTTATCCTGCTCTTTTTTCGACCGTGGAGACTGCTGGATTTGGGGTGCAGAGAGCCTTTTCCCAACGCTCGCACAAAGCCCTCACGTTGCCGTTTAGAGTGGGATGGGTGCATGGATGCCACACCGCCTGTCAAAGCGGCACACAGGGGCGAACAGGGGGCAACGCTGGGGGACGGGCATGCGCCTTAATGTGCCGCCCTGTCCTGTGTGCCATCAGCGGCAGGAGCAGATTTCTCTTTTTCTTTTTGCTTTTTGGGCGAAGCGGTGGCGGGAGCATCCTCGCAGCCCTCGTCAATATATTCCCGGACGGAAGACGGAACGTATTTTTCATAGAGCTTCTGCAAGGAATCGCAGAGCTCCTGTGTGAGATCCGCATCCTTTTTCTCCATGTAGCGTTTCACCGCACGGAGCTTTTCGCCGTCCATTTGCACGGTAATGCTTTCTTTTTTCATGCTGAGTGTCCTCCTTAAAATCGAAATCCCATAAAGGTGAAGCCGGGTTCCAGCTCCGGTTCCTGCCCGGTGAATTCGGGAATGTCAGCAAAAAGCTGGCTGTATTCCGCGACCTTACTCTTGCCGAGCGAGGTAAAGTTGCCGTCATAGGTGGTGTCGCAGACAAAAAACGGACCGCAGATAATGTCCGCGCCCAGCCGCCTGTTGGGCGGCATTCCGTTTATTTTGCCTTCCTCATTGCAGACGGCAACGCAGCCGTTGGGAAAGCTGATGCATTCAATCAGGCCGCCCACCTCCGCCTGCAGGCTGGCAAGGTCATTTTGAATTTCCTTGACATGGGGCGCCTGCCCCGGCTCAATTTTGAGTACCTTAATCTTGTTCTCACGCATAAAATCAGCCCTTCCTTCTTAAATTTATGGTAGATAATTTCTCGGATTTTGCTTCACACCGTTCACCCGCACCTCAAAGTGCAGATGGTTTCCGGTGCTGCGCCCGGTGGAACCCACCTTGGCAACGGTTTCCCCGGCTTTCACGGTTTGCCCCTCACGGACGAGAATCTCAGAGCAGTGACCGTATAAGGTGACCAGCCCGCCGCCGTGGTCAATGGTGAGATAATAGCCGTAGCCGGTGCTGCCATAGACTACGGTTTTCACTGTTCCCGCCTGTGCCGCACGGATGGAGGTGCCTTTCGATGCGCCGAGATCAATACCGGAATGCCCCGCCCACTCGCCGGTGAGCGGGTCCGTCCTGCCGCCGAATTCAGAGGTCACCATGGAGCGCCAGTTCTTACCCAGCGGAGAAATCAAGCCGGAGGCGGAGGCTTCCGGCGCTTCCGCGTAGGGTCTTGCGTACAGCACCTGCTTGCCGGAATCGAACAAATCCCGGTAGACGACCTGTCCTTTCGAGGAGGATGCGTCCACCACCTTGCCGTCCCCGGCGTAGATGCCAACGTGGGTAATGTTCATGAAGCGGTCGTTGGGCTTGTGGCTCCAGAACACCAAATCTCCGGGAGCAAGGCTGGATTTTGGAATCGTCAGCCCGTTGTCCACGCAGTATTTGCCCTGCGCCGCAGCCGTGCCAGGCAGATTTACCCCCAGCTTTTTGTACACCCACTGTACAAGATAGCTGCAGTCGGTGTAGCTGCCCTGTCCTCGAAGCTCCTGCGAATACGGGTCTCCAAGGCGGGAAAGCCCCAGCCGGACAGCCTGTGCACCCGCTTCTCCGACAGGCAAATCGGAATAAAAACCGTCCATCTGATCCGGCGTCCAGTCCTCCCACAGCCCGGAATTGTCATCTTCCATGGGCGCGCCGGTGCCATATCGGGCGCGGTAATAGATTTCATTGGCGTTGGCCTGATCCTCATAAGTGACGGCTCTGCCGAACAGCGCGCGGATGTTGTTGTAGACAGCGGGCAGAGAGGTGATGGGTACGGCTACGGTATAGGTTTCTTCCGAGGTGGTGCCGTCGCCGTTCTCCACGGTGCGGGTGCGTTCCTCATACGTCACAAAGCAGTCCACATAGCGCCGGTGTTCCAGTCGGGAGGGGGACGCTGCGCCGAAGAACAGAGAATAAAAAATTGCCTTGACCCGGTAATTGTCAAGGCTGTCGCCGTCCTCCATCTCTGCGTTCACGTTATCGATGGCATTGTCTATGAGGGTGAAGCTCTGGCGCATATCCCCGATGTATTCCCGGTACTCCGCAGGCATACTCGCCGGAATGACACCGCCGTGAAAGCACAGCTCCACGGCGGTGTTGTTGTGGTTTGTGGTGCCGGAAAGCAAGGAGCAGACCAGCACGACGACCAAAATCAGCGGGGACAGGACGGCGGCAATGATCCAGCAGATGGTTTTCCGGGTGCGTTCATCCGAGAGCGCGGTAGCGGCGGCTTTTACAACAGCTGCGATGGTTGCGGGATCTGCCATGCCGTCACCACCATTTCAGACCGCCAAAGCCGAATAGACTCTGCTGTTCCGGCTCCGGCTCACTTGCCATGAGCTGCTCGGTATAGTCCACCGCCTGCTCCAGAACAGCGGTGTCAAAGCCCGCGGTTTTGTAGCCCTCACGGATGGTGTTGTAGTAATAGTCCGAGGGATACCCCAAGCGATGCCCCGGCGTCATCACATAGACCATGGCGGACACCGACTGTCCATCCAGTGGCAGTTCCATCAGTTCCTTGTCATAGAACCGGGGAAAGCCCTCATAAACATCCAGCGCCGCTTCATCCTTCGGCGTGATCTTCCACAGCAAAACAGGGACGGAGGAACCCTCGCAGGGCTCAATGGTGGCAACGGCTCCGTTTCGGCCGCCCCGGAACACAAGGGCATAATCCTTGATTTCGGATGCCCCCACCACCTTGGCGGATGGGCACCGGTGCGCCATCTGCGGCAGATTAAGATTGCTGCCATAGGCGATATACAGTTTGCTTTTCATACGTTCTCCCTTCTACATGGACATAGTAAAAGCGGGGGACTGCTCGTCCTCCGCTTCCATAATAGGTTCCGGCACCGCTTCTTCCGGGGGAGCCTGTGTCTGCTGACGCTCCGCCTCCCGCTTCTGACGCAGCCGTTCCTTTTGCCTTTGGGCCTGTGCCGGGTCTTTCCACGCGATGCAGCCCTCCAGATGATCCAGCAGATGCTTACGGGCGGTTTTAAACTCGTCCCCGATCATACCGAGGCGCAGAAGCCAAACACGGAAAGTATATTTTTCATTGCTGGACTGTGTTTTCGTAGGACTTGCCGACCGCTGGTTGAGCGCCTGCGCGGTCATGGCAAGACAGAACTGGATGTACGCCTTGATTTTTCCGGCGTGCAGCTCTCCGTTGAACGCCCGGAATTCCACCGTACCCTTTTGGAACACACTGTGCAGATTCAGGCAGTGGTAGCGGCTATGGTGGTAATGCTCCCGGCTGCCGTCCCCGCCGTTATACCAGAGGCTTTTCAGCCGGTCGAGGGTGGCGGGCTTCTGCCGGTTGAGCCGCTCTAAAAAAGCGGGGTCAATCTTCTGGCAGTAGTGGCTTTCCCTCCCACGCGAGACCTTCAGCGCCTTGTAAATCATATCCTCCTTGGCCGCCATGATGTTGACCAGATTACGGAGGTGGGGTGCGTCAAAGGGCGCGGCATTGATATGAATGTGGATGCCACAGGAGGAATTCACAAACGCACCGGCCTCCCGGAGCCTGCGGATCAGCTCCTGCACCGTTTCGATATCCCCGTACTGGCAGATGGGGCTGACCAGCTCCACGCTGTAGTTCCGGTCGGCGCTGACCTTCCTGCGGCCCTCCTTCCGCTGGCAGTCCAGACTGCCGTCGCTCATGACCTTCCATTTGCGGCCGGTGGTATCCCTTGCGAAATAGGTGTCATAGAAGCTGCCCTCATATTCTTTTGTGGTGCCGAAATATTCGGCAATGACCTCGGCAGCGCGGCTTCTGGTAAGCCCGGTCATTTCAATTTCAATCCCGAAATCCTGACCCTGTATCTCCATTTACTCACCGCCTTTACCATATCCTGTGCTGCAGGGTCAGGTCTTTTTCCTGAGACAGCCCCGCCAGCTCCGCCGCAGAGTTGATGAAGCCGCACAGCCGTTCCCTGCGCCAGGTATCAATGAGATACCGCCCGCATTCCTCGTTGAGCGCATTGATTTTCAGCACCGTATCCCGCACACACTCTGAAACGGCGGCGGGATCACCCTGCGCCAAGGTGAGGTCGTCAATGTAGTCATCCAGAATCTGCCCCATGACAGACACATCCTCCGGGGTATAGTGGTAGCTCCCGGCGTAGGGATCGGGGTATTCCTTGCCATCCATGCAGCACCGGAGCTGCTCCAAAATGGCGGGGCGCTCGTCGCAATCCGCTTTCTGGTATTTCTCCATAAACGCTAAAAGATCCGCCTCCCGATTGGGTGTGTAGCGGATGAAGGACAGCATATCTTCGAGGAGTCCTGATTTGTTTTCTTTCTGCTGTTGCAGTCTGTTCATGATTTTTCTCCTTTCCATGTTATCTGCCGCCCGCCGTTCCGAACAATTTCTCCTTATATGCCGGAGCGTGAACCGCGAGGTTATACCGCTCAATGCCGCATTTGTAGAGGCAGACACCGCGCTGGGGAAAGCGGATCAGGTTGTATTCGCTTTCTTCCAGCTGGAGGGAGTCGATATAGAACCGCTTGTCGATGTTGCCTGCGTTGAACAGAAACGCATGAGACGGAATGGAAAACAGCGGCTTGGTCAATTCGCGGATGTGCTCAATATTGAAGTCCTCCAAGTTCTGTGACGAAAGAATAACCGCCGATTCCTTCTTGCGCACACGCTTCATGAAATTGCGGATGTATTCAATGGCTGTCAGGTTCGTGAGGAACAGATACAACTCGTCAATGGAGGCGGCGGTGTTCCCCTCGGTCAGAAGCTTGTCGCTCATGAAGGACAGAACATTGAACAGCAGGGCGTTTTTCACGTTCCGACTGGCCTGGAGCAAGCCTTTTACTCCGAACACAATAAAGCGGTCGGAGGTTACGTTGGTGTGGCCGTTGAAAAACTGACTTTCCGCGCCCATGCACATGGAGTGAAGCCCCAGCAGGATTTCCTGCAAAAGCTCCGGCGGGTAGAGCTGGTATTTGGTTTTGTCGTAGCCCTTGTACTCGGCTTCAATCAGGGCATAGAGGTCGGACAAAATGGGGTAGTCCGTGGCGGCAAGGCTCTTGAAATCGGTGCGGTCGCTGATTCCGAACTGTTCGTACAGCTTGCCCAGCATGATTTCAATGGCGTCAATGTGGCGGTCGGAAAAATCTTTGTAGCACCGGAAGAAATCCTTGAGAAAGCTGATGTGCTGACTGAGCTTGGTGGACTGGCGGAACGCCTGGGGCGCGTCGGTGTCCTCCGGGCTGCCGCCCTCGTCCCATGTTTTCGGCTCCAGCGGGTTGATCCGGTACCGGCCCGACATGAGATCAATGAAACAGCCGCCGAGGTTTTCCGCCAGCTCCACATATTCGTGCTCTGGATCAAGGCACAGAACCGACTTGCCCGATTCGAGGATATTGCAGAGAATGAGCTTTAACAGGTAGCTCTTGCCTTGGCCGGAGTTACCGAGTATCAGGACATTGGCGTTGGTTTTGTCATCGTCGCGCTTGTCAAAATCCGCAATGATATTGGAGCCGAACTTATCCCTGCCGAGGTAAAAGCCGTGAGGGTCGGTCTTACCGCTGTAGTTGAAAGGATAGAGGTTTGCCACGGAGCTTGCGGGCAGCACCCGTTCAAACTGGCTGGCGAACACATTCCAGCCAGCGGGGCCTACGGCGAGAAAACCCTCCCGCTGGCGCAGCATGAGCCGGTCCACATTGAGCTTGGAGCGCACCAGCTCGGTGAGCACATCGGTCTGGAGCAGCTTCAGCGCATCGGAATCGTGAGCGGTCAGCTCGATAAAAACAGCGCAGTGCAGAAGCGGCTCCCGATTCCGGTGCATGGAGGAGACCAGCGTCACTACATCCTGCAGATTGCTTTCGGCGGTGACGGTCTGCTGGAGATCGTTGGTACTGCTCTTATCCATGCGATTTTTGTTGGCGGCATTGTGGATGATCTTCTTTTCCTCGGCCGCCGTTACCTGACGGGTGTAGATGCGCAGGGTCACGCCGTCCTTTTCTCCGAGGTGGCGCAGGATGGCCTGTTCCTCGGTAGCTGTGGGATATTCCCGCAGCACCCACACACAGCGGTAGGTGTTGCCGCATATGAAGTGGTCGGTGTTGAATTTGATGATGCCCGGAGCGATCATGTCAAGGAAATCCTTGATTTTTGCATCCTCCTGCGGCACTGATTTTTCTCTTTTTCTGTTTTTACTCACCGAAAATCACCCACCTTTCTCCGTCATAATCCTCGTATTGTTCCGTTGTGACATTCTGCTCATAATAGACACCCAGCAGGCGCTTGATGTCCGATTCACCCGCCTTGCGCACCGTGAAGCCCTGATCCTTAAGGCTCTTTTCGATGCGGGAGAGGTAGGGCTGAACATCGCGTTCCTTTTCATTTCTCAGCCGGATGATGATTAGAAATTCCCTTGCCGTTGCCATCTGCACCTGCATACGGTCAAGGGCGGTCTGATCCTGTGCCAGCAGTTTTCGGATGACAGGATTCTGCTCGGCATCCATTCTTGCTTTGAGATAACTCTTATTGTCCTCGAAGTTTTCCCGGCTGTTCAGGCACAGCATTTCAATTTCAGCAATGCCCTTGAGAACATTCATAAGAGCGTAGATTCTTGCCCCCACGCTGCTCTCAGACAAAACACTGATATTGGTCGGTTTAATCATAAAAAACACCAGCTCACCGTGGGGCGTTACAAGGCTGTGGGCGGTGATGCCATCAATGCCCATGAGCTGGCGGGTGGAGGCTTTTTCTCTGGCCTCCTGTTTCTTTTTTCTGTTCATATTCATCCCCTCCATTCGTAGGTCTGCTGCTTGCCAAAGAAGAAAGCGACGGCGTAGCGGATAAAGTCAAGGATGCTCACATCCTCGAAGCGGATGGATAAAAAGGCATAGACCGCCGTCAGAACAATGGGCGGCAGCCAGCCCAGCCGGGAGAGGGCAAAGACAGAAATCAGGCATTCGATGCCGATGATTCCGATGTCCCGCAGATCCCACAGCCACAGGGTCGCCTTTGATTTTAAGTTGTCGGGGTAGATGTACATCGGGGTGATCCCTCCTGTTCCTCATAGATTTTTCGTAAAAAATAAGCGATGCCTCGGAGGACAAAGTCCACGCAGGGTATCGCCACACTATTTCCAAGAGCTTTATACCGGGCGCTGTCAGATGCCCCCGGAATTAGCGTCCAGCCATCGGGAAAACCTTGGAGCCGTTCACATTCCAGAGGGGTAAGCCTGCGGATGAGGTTGCGCCTTTCCACAATGCATTTGTTCTGACTGACATACTGGCTGCCGATGCCTTTCTCATCTCCACGGCAAAGCGCGCCCACCACCTCTTGGTATGGCTCACACACTGCGTGCCGGTCGCTGGTTGTAATGGTGTAGCTGATGTCCGGCTGACAGCCGAGGCCGTTGCCGCCGTTTTCCGGCTCCCGGTCGATGGTGTTTCCGGCAATGCAGATGGTTTCCTGCAAAATAGCAATGCCGCCTTGGTTCTTGCTGGGATCGGGGCTGGTTGTGTCAATGGTTCTGGCAACCTCCGTTTCCCGGCATCCCGAATGGGGATTTGCTGATTTCATGCTGTTGGATTCCTTGGAATCCAGCGAAAAGGCAACGGCACTGCCCACCAGCGGAACATTATTGCCGCCTGTTCCCATCCGGGCGGACATGGTGGGCGCTACTGCATGGGGGCCGGTGTAGCGGCTGTCAATGCCGTGATTTTCAAATAATACCGGCTGATTATTGCCACTCATCCCGGCACTTGCCGTAATGGTCGGGCAGATGCCCTCGCCAATTTCAGCGCCGCCCTGCTGGGTCGCCATGACCAGCGGCTGATTGTTCCCGCCCTGCCCGAAGCCTGCGGATACTGTCTGCGACACATCCACCGGTCCGGTAAAGCGGGAATCTTGTGCGTGGTTGTCAAACACCAGCGGCTGGTGTCCATGCTCCTGTGCGCGGAGGGTGCCGGTGATATCCTCGGTACAGTGCATCTGACTGCCGCCCTGATCGTTGAGGCACAGTACCGATGGGGCCGTGCCGGTTTTAATGGTGGGTGAGCACTCCGCCTGATAGCCGATTCCTCTCGCATCGGCGCTGGCATTTCCGCAGAAGCCCGCGGTAAGCACACAGGGATAGCCCTGTCCGGCCTGCCCACCGCCGCCGGTAATAGAGGTGTGTACCTCCGGTGAGAGAAAGCAGTCGCCGTCACCCTTGCTGACAACGCCTGCCGCAAACAGAAGCCCTGCCGGGTTTCTTCCCCCGCCGCCGTCCGCACCGGCAAGAGTCGGCGCCACACCCTCCGGCGTGAACACACGGCTTTGCTGGGTATCCCAGCCGTTCAGACAGTTTGGCTGAGATACAAGGGGAGGATGCCCGCCCATACCGGCGCGCAGCGTGGACGCCACATCCTCGGTGACATCCATCCGTTCGCCGCCCTGATCGTTTAAGCACAACAGCGGTTCTGCCACAAAGGTCTGCTGTTTCATCCCCGGCTGAGCCTGTACTGCCCCTGCAATATCGTGCAAATCCCGCACTTCATCACGTTGGTTGGCGGCGAAAGCAATGGGTATTCTTTCTTCTGTCTGAATATATCCGTGCCCACCGCCTTCACCACTATAGAGGGCGGGCCATGTTCCGGTTTCTTCAAAAATGCGGCGGCTCTGTACATCCCATGGGGTCAGGCAAGCCCCGCCTGTATCATCAGTGCGTCCCTGAGCTGGGGCGGCAGCTCCTTGCCGCGGGCCTCCGCTCTGCGCAATATCCCCAAACAGGCTGTCTTGCTTAAATAGTATTTCGGGTGCGGTCGTGCCTCCAAAATCTGCGACAAGGAAGATGCGACGGCGGCGCTGGGCGACTCCCCAGAATTGAGCGTCCATGACTCTCCAAGCCAGGCTGAATTCATTTCCCAAAAGGACAGCCCCAGCAGATTCCCAGCGCCCGGACTCAGGTCGAGGCACATCACAGGCACTGTACTTAATGCGGACGATCTCCTCAATGACCGCCCGGAAGTCCTCCCCCTCTGCGGAGCTGAAGGCTCCGGGGACATTCTCCCAAACGAGGTATCGAGGTCGAACAAGGTGAGCTGGTACGTTTCGTTGCTCATCGGATTTTCTCATCTCCTTCGCAATGCGTGTCTGCTCCATAAACAGGCCGGAACGCTCACCCGCCAAGCCCCGGCGCTGGCCAGCGACCGATAAATCTTGACACGGGCTGCCGCCGCAAATGACGTCCACAGGCGGCAATTTCGCTCCGTCCAGCTTTGTAATATCCCCGACATGGAGCATTTCGGGGAATCGGATTTTCGTCACTTCAATGGGAAAGGCTTCGATTTCACTGGCCCATACGGGAGTGATACCGTTGCGGATAGCCGCCAATGGAAAACCTCCGATCCCATCGAAGAGGCTCCCCATCGTCATCATCAGGCCATCCTCATCGCCTGCTGGGGAGCTTCGGCCGGTTCGGTGCCTTTGGCTCTGCCGATGGCAAAGCCGTTTTCCTGTTCCATCACCCGGCGAACCGGGATTCCGATTCTGACCGCTTCCTCGATTTCAAGGTGCATTCCATAGGAGATGCGGTCGCCGTAGCACCACAACTCGTCACAGCGGGGCAGCATGGCAAGTCCCATATCCAGACCCGCCTGACGCTCCTGCGGATTGGAATCATCAAGGAGCTGCGGATATAACAGATGGGGCGCAAAAAAAGCGTGCCCCTCGTTCATCACATGGCGGCACGCTTTCCTGGCAAATGCGGTGTTCTGTTCGATGTCCCCGGCATAAGGGGACGCCACATAGATTAATTTCATAGGCTTTTCCTTTCTGTGCTTATTTCGGCGCTACCGCCTGTACGATGGTGCGGGTGGTGTTGACGGCAGCCTGTGCGGTATACACGGCGCTCATCACGTTGGCCTTTGTACTGGTATCCAGCCCGAAGGCTCCGGCAATTCGCGGTACTTCTCCTGCGGCCAGCATCAGACCAAGCCCCAGCAGAGCGTGGGTTCGCAGCACCATAAGCCCCGCCGCAAGGATGGTTGCCTGCAAAAATGTGGTGAGGCACAGACCGATGATCTGCTTGCACCACTGTGTAAAACCGTCGATGTAGCCGCGGGGAACGGAAAACATATACAGGCTGCCCACGGCAATCTGTATGAGCAGGATGCCGCCGCGCTTCAGGTTGGCAAAGAACACCTTAATGACCGCGTACCCCATCATGATGATCATAAAGAGCAGCAGGATGGGGCTTGTAATGACAGCCAGCCCTCCGAACACGCCGGAGCCCATGGCGCCAACCATATCCGGTGAGCTGCCAAGCTCGGAAATGATGTTCCCGGCAAGGTCGCCAAAGCTGGTTCCATAGCCGGTGATCCCCGCCGTGAGGCTGCTCTGGAGATTGACCGAGAGCTTGAACAGCTCCACCGGCACGATGGTAAAAAGGGACACCGCCATAAAGCCCTTAATGGCGTTTAAGGCGGTGTCCTTGATGCTGCCCCGGCCGTGCTGGTACTCGATGCCGGTTTCAAACGCCGACACCACCAGCCCGGTTCCATACAGCGCCCAAGCCAGATAGGAAAAAAACAGGACGATGGACTGCACCCAGCTCATTTCGAACAGCTCCACGCCCATATTTCCCATCTGTGCAAAAAAATCGGCCAGAAAACCGACCACCTGTCCGTAGAGCCATTCGATGATCTGATCCATCACGGTTCCAAGGACAAAGTCCCATATGAACATTGGATTCTCACCCCTTTCTGTGGAAATAAAAAAGGCACACCATGCAATAAAATGCGGTGTGCCTGCATATCTGTCTGAACGGATTTCTGACAGGGTGCTAACATTTAGAAAACTTCAGAAACGACTTGACAATCCGTCCGGTCAGAGCTTCAATACCACACAACGGTGGCCGCCGAAATAAGGAAAAGGAGGTCTATTGTGTGGCAGATTACAAAAAAATGTATGATTCGCTGTTTAACGATGTGACGGATGCCATCTCGCTGCTTCAGCGTGCGCAGCAAAAGACGGAGGAGCTTTTTATCTCCGGTGATGACGGCGTTATTGTGGAACTCAAAAGAGATTCAGAGCCCGACGGCAACGATAAATAGCATAGCCCGTTTACAAAAAGCAAGGAGAGCGGTTCTGCCGCCCTCCTTGTTTTGCTGCTGCAAACGTCTTTTGGGGGAAATAAAAAAGGCACACCGTGGGTTCATTCACAGTGCGCCTTGGAGAATAGTTGCAACTCGCTGCCGACAGGGGTTTCAGACTATACCGCAATCGTTTCCATGTGTTCAAAGTCAATGACCACATCCGCTTGGTCAAAGGTGATTTCGAACAGGATAAGCGCAGGAAGTACATCAGGGATGCTCATAATGTATTCCGGCAGCTTCAATAGAAACTGATCCTTGATGGCTTCCACCGAAACAGAGCTTTTCCGAACAATCCCATTCCTGACCCGAACGTGTTCTTCTCCACTTTCCGGAATCGTTGTGAATGCAGCATGAGGATTTTTCTCAAACTCCGCAACCTTTTGGTTGTCGCTAAAGGTGGAGAAATACAGGGCTTTCGTCTCTGCATCATAATAAAAATTGACGATGCGTACATTGGGCGCTCCGTCTGCCGCTGTAGCCAGCGCCATGGCTGTTTGTGTTTGCATCATGCGCTCAAATTCTTTTCTATAATCCATTTGTTATTTCGTCTCCTTCTTTTTAGGCATAGGCAATTGTGTAGCTGCTTATTTGGTAAAGGAACCAATTTCAATTAAGTTGCCCTCTGGATCTGCAACATAGCAAGTCCGCTGTCCCCACGGCTCTGTTGTAGGTTCTAAGACCGGCACGGCACCGTTTGACACAACCCGCTTAAAGGTATCATCTACTGCGGCATAGTTTTCTACACCCATCGCAATTTCATAATGGCCATGGATGCCATTCGCATAAGAAAACGACCTTTTTGCCATCTGCTCAAAATCTGTTCTGCGATAAAGTAAAAACAAAGTGCCATCTTTCACCAGATAGACATTGCTGGAATCTTCTTCCTCCTTGATTTCAAACCCAAGAACATCACGGTAAAAACGCACCATAGTCGGCATATCTTTCACGAAAATTCCGAAGCCTTCTAATTTCATACGTTTCCCCCCCTTACTTCAGAGCAATGTAGATATCAATATCACAGTTTTCCGGGTCGGCATTTCGGTATTCCTCGAAATCGCCTGTAAAGCTGCGGTCTAAATCCGTCTGCCAAATCTCTCCCCATGAGTCAGAGACGGCCTTTTCCATATGCCCATGCACAGAGAATTTTGCGTATTTTCCGGCAGGGATTGTTTTTACGGTCAGTTCAGGATTTTCTGCCTTGGAAACCTCATTACCCGCTGTTACACAGTACCCATCGGCCGTATAATCGGAATACAGCCCAATGGCGTACTCGTTTACCTTGTTTTTTATCACGGCATTGATGCCGCCTTGGTATAACTTCTCCCAAAGCCCGCCAATGATTTTCCCCATTTCAGGGTCGCTGTTGCTGGTCGCAGCACTTACCCCAACAATAATCTTTTCCTCTAAATGCACAACTTCGTAGTTCATTTGATCGTCCTCCTTGTCTTTGATACTATCATCATAGCAAAGACCAATTGACAGCAGCGTGTCATATTATAAATATTGTGCCAGTGTTTTTTGCAGCTTATCCTTGATTTGCAGGCGGATATCCTCCGGTTCTATGATCTCACAATCCTCACCAAAGGTCGCAAGATATTGATAGACCCAATCGCCTCTGGGCATGGTGAGCGTCGCAATGAAATCACCGCTGGGAAGCGTTTTGTATTGTGAAAATTCATCATAGACACGATACGCCATTTTCTTTGACAGCTTCAGTGTGATTGTCACGAAATCATCTTGAAATATTTTTGTGCCTTCAAATATCTTCGCGGAGGCAGTGCGTTCAAAGCGCTCGTCAAGCAGCTTCAATTCTTTCATGCGCCGCAGTTTGAAAAACCGATAATCTTGACGCACTGTGCAGAAAGCATAAAGATACCAGCTCTGTCCCTTAAAGCAGAGTTTCATGGGTTCTGCTGTGCGCTGCGTGCTGCCCTCACTGCTGTGATACTGAAACGCCACTTTTTTCTTTCCGAGAATGGCGCTTTTCAGCAGGCTGAACAGCTGCGCTTCCTCATCGGCGTTTGCCCAGCCGGAGAAATCAACTTCAACCCAATCGGCGCTGGTGTTTCCAAATAGGGAGGACAGCTTTTGCACCGCAGTATTGGTTTGCTCCAAGTTGACCGCATCTACTGCGTGAAGTGCAGCGAGAATATCTGACTTTTCGCCATCGGTCAGGACAGTTTTATTGAGAACGAAGTCAGGGAGCAGTGAAATTCCACCACCCTTGCCCTTGGTCATATAAATGGGTATTCCCGCCGAGGATAGAAGCTCTACATCCCGGTAAATCGTGCGGGGTGAAACCTCAAAGTGTGTTGCGAGCTCCCCGGCGGTCATACTTTTTTTGTTCAGCAATAGATAAACCATTTCGAATAGCCTGTTAATCTGCATATTATCACCTCTACTGCTTTTATTATAAGATGATAATATGACATCTACAAGACATATTAAAGCAACGAAACATTATTTGTTCCACTACATCCCCAAAATCGTCCAGAGTATCCTTGCAAAAGGATGGCGAACGGACTTTTTCATAGTATCTGTGTCCTTTCCATTGTTCATATTTGTTTAATTGAAAGTTCCGCTTTACTATGGTAAACTCACTTTATATATCTGCCGTGTAAAACTTTTGTGAAACGGTAGCATGGGAAATTAACGCTCGGTGAGCAAGTTTTATATAATTTATATAATGTGTGAGGTGGTGCAATAAATGTTTAATGAAATTTGTATCTATGAGGCAAAGATTGAAAAGCAAGAGGAAATTGAGCAACTTATGAAAGAGGTTGCCGCCTTTTATATGGAGCAGGATGGTGTTATTGAAGTTAGATATATCAAACGCACCCACCGCCAAACAGATTTTAATGCCGTTAAAGAAGGGGCATTGCCTGTTCGCCTCACACGCAATGTAGGCAAAGTCACTTATGTTTTACATTGGACTGTTAGAGATGAAGAAACTCACGCAAGGGTGTCAAAGTTAGGGTTAGAGCATTTTTACAAGCGATGGAACAGATGCTTAACCACTATGCCAAAAATTATTTTGGGTGAAAACATTGTGTAAGGGTATGAGCACACCCTCTGTTAGTAGTTTAACTTCACCTACACAATAAAATCTGACTTATCACGAATTTGAGCCGTTGCATCTTACTTGACGCAACGGCTCTTGCTTTGTCTACATGCCAAGAATAGTCCAGAGTATCCTTGCATTAGGTCGGTGAACGGATTTTAATTTTCATAAACAGCGCTTCCTTTCATATTGACATTTTTTGATGTGAAGCATATACTATATCATATCAAGATAATTTGATGTGAGGTGATAAACGTTGGAGCTTACTCCGGAGAAGAACGCTAATGTATTTAAGGCATTTTGCGATGAAAAGCGGCTTGCCATTTTGGAACTGCTGCGCAGCGGTGAAAAATGCGCCTGCGTGCTCATTGATCAAATGGAAATCGGTCAGTCCTCCTTGTCCTATCACATGAAGATTTTATGTGAATCGGGTATTGTCGAAAGCAGACAGGAAGGCAAATGGACACATTATAAAATCAGTGAACAGGGCAGCCACGAGGCCATGCTCCTGTTAAAAGCAATTACCACCCCCAATGCAACCGCTGAAGATACTCGTTGTTGCAATCAATAACGGCCATCTGATGGAAGATGGCTTTTATTCGGCACAACATATCAAGTTTTTTTGATATGACTATTGAATTTAAGAAAGAGAGGCGCTTACCCTATGGAGATCCTTCAAAATACGTGGCTGTTCTTTCAAGACCAAGTGCTTGGAATGAAATGGCTCAACGCCCTAATCGGTAATCTGCTCTCGTTGTTCGGTCTTGATGTAACAGGACGAATTGGTGGCAGCGTTCAATTCTTTATCTATGATGTACTAAAAATCACCGTACTGCTCTGCGTGCTGATTTTCATCATCTCGTACATTCAAAGCTACTTCCCGCCGGAACGAAGCAAGAAAATTATGAGCCGCTTTCACGGCGTGTGGGCAAATATCATGGCAGCACTGCTTGGCACGGTAACGCCTTTTTGCTCTTGCTCCTCCATACCTCTGTTCATTGGATTTACCAGTGCCGGACTGCCCCTTGGCGTGACTTTTTCCTTTCTGATTTCCTCACCCATGGTAGACCTCGGGTCGCTCGTTCTGCTCATGAGCATCTTTGGCACAAAGGTCGCTATCGTCTATGTCGTTGTGGGCCTGGTTATCGCGGTCGTTGGCGGTACGCTGATTGAAAAACTTCACATGGAAAACTATGTGGAAGAATTCATTCGCTCGGCAAGCGGCGTAGATTTTGAATCGCCTGACTTAACCCGCAAAGAGCGTGTCATTTACGCCAAGGATCAGGTGGTGTCAACCTTCAAAAAAGTTCTGCCGTACATTCTGGTTGGCGTGGGCATCGGAGCTATCATCCACAACTGGATTCCTGAAAGCTGGATTGAGATGGTGCTTGGCAGCAATAATCCTTTTGGGGTAGTGCTGGCAACTCTGCTTGGCGTTCCCATGTACGCTGACATTTTCGGCACGATTCCGGTGGCCGAAGCGCTGCTCTACAAAGGCGCGCAGCTTGGTACGGTTCTCTCCTTTATGATGGCAGTCACAACGCTTTCCCTGCCCTCCATCATCATGCTGCGCAAGGCGGTAAAGCCGAAGCTGTTGGGCACATTTATTGCCATCTGCACCATCGGCATTATCATTGTTGGCTATCTGTTTAATATTTTCCAGTATCTACTGGTTTAATGGGAGGGAAAGAGAATGGCTAAAAACTGGTATCCAGTCATCGATTATCTTGCTTGCACTGAATGCGGAACCTGCGTGGATTTTTGCTCCCACAGTGTTTATAACAAAGCAAAAGCCCCGTCCCCTGTGGTGATGCAACCCGGAAACTGCATTGACCGTTGCCACGGCTGCGGCAACAAGTGTCCGGCAGGCGCCATCTCCTATGTAGGCGACGATACTGGCTGGACACCGCCAAACGGCGAATGCAGTGCAAAAAAAAGCGTAGATTGCTGCCGCGGCGGGGCTTGTGAGGAGGATTCCTCCAAGGCTGTGCTTGTGGAATATCTCTATCTTGATCTCAATACCTGTGACCGCTGTATCGGCGCCGATGCGGTACTGGAAGAAGTTTTGGGCAGTATCGCGCCCGCTCTGGAGGCTGCCGGATATACCATGCGGCTTCAAAAGGTACAGATCGCCACAAAAGAACTGGCGGAGCACTACCGATTCCTTGCGTCGCCCACCATTCGTGTAAATGGGCAGGATATCTGCGGACCTGTTGCGGAAAACACCTGCGGCTGCTGTGGTGAAATCAGCGGAACCGATGTGACCTGTCGTACCTTTGCATACAAAGGTCAAGCCTATGAAGTACCGCCCAAAGCCATGCTGGCCGAAGGAATTCTAAGAGCTGTGCTCGGCATGGTGCAGCCCGTTTGTGACTGCGGCGAGTATTCACTTCCAGAAAATCTCAAAAACTTCTTTGAGGGAAAAGCTGTGAAGACCGGTTGCTGCCCTGAAGGTACTTGCGGATGAGTAAACAAAGGATATAAAAACAGTTATTCCACTTTTGATTTTCGCCGTCATTGCCGAGATTGACCTTTACGGTTTTGGGTATCCTTGCGGCCACGGCGGGCAGCCTTGTATGGAGTGTTTTGCTACTGCTGCTCTATTTCATTGGGCACGGCATTCTCGCCGTGATTGCGGAGCCTTCCATGGGCTTTGCCCAAAAGCTCTCCCAAAGCGAGAAGTATGGAAAAGCCAGCGCTATTTTGAAAATCGTCATGGGCGCGGTGATCCTGCTCATCGGTTTCTATTTGTTATATTCAGGTTTCTAATCATGAATTTAAGGAGGTTTTTATTATGGCATTGTTTGGTTTTGGTAAAAAGAAAAATGCAGAGGAAGAATTGGTGCAGTGTGGTTGCGGGGAAATGTGCAAGCCCTCCGAAATTGCCGCAAAGAAAGCTGACGAAGAAGCAAAAGCAAAAAACTCCGGTTGCTGCTGTGGCGGTGACTGCAATACAGAAACGATTGCGGAAGCCGAAAAAGCAAAAGTGAGCGGTTCATCCGTCAAGGTGCTTGGCTCGGGCTGTGCAAAGTGCAATCAACTGGAAGCGGCTACCTTGGAAGCGCTCAAAGAGCTTGGCATGGATGCCACCATTGACCATGTGACAGACTTTACACAGATCGCTGCTTACGGTGTGATGACAACTCCTGCATTGGTTGTGGACGGCAAGGTCGTTTCCTTTGGAAAGGTTTTAAAAAAGGACGAGGTCGTTAAAATCCTGCAAAAAGTACGGGGGTAAATTTATGGCAAAGGAAAAATCACAAAGCATTGGCTTCTTTCAAAAATACCTGACCGTGTGGGTTGCTCTCTGTATGACGGCAGGTGTTTTAATTGGTAAACTTTTACCTGCCGTTCCTGCATTTTTAGGCCGTTTTGAGTATGCCAGAGTTTCTATTCCGGTCGCCATCCTCATTTGGGTGATGATTTATCCCATGATGATGAAGGTGAATTTCCAGAGCGTCAAAAATGTGGGGAAAAACCCAAAGGGGTTATTCGTCACATGGGTGACAAACTGGCTCATCAAGCCGTTCACCATGTACGGTATCGCCGCGCTATTTTTCTATGTGGTTTTTAAGGGCTTGATTGCCCCTGACCTCGCCAAGGAGTATCTGGCGGGTGCAGTACTCTTGGGTGCGGCACCCTGCACAGCGATGGTGTTCGTCTGGAGCACGCTCACCAAAGGAAACCCTGCCTACACCGTAGTACAGGTAGCAACCAACGATTTGATTATTCTGGTTGCCTTTGTGCCGATTGTGAAATTCCTACTGGGCGTTTCCAACGTGTCCGTGCCATGGGACACGCTGATTTTATCGGTCATTTTATTTGTAGTCATTCCGCTTGCGGGCGGTATTCTGACCCGTGTGCTGGTGACAAATCGCAAGGGCACAGAGTATTTTGAAAACACCTTTGTCCATAAATTTGATAATGCCACCAGCATTGGTCTGCTGCTCACTTTGGTATTGCTGTTTTCCTTCCAAGGTGATGTGATTTTGAATAATCCGCTGCACATTCTACTCATTGCTGTGCCGCTTGTTTTGCAAACTTTCCTTATTTTCTTCATCGCTTATTTTGCTTGCAAATGGCTGAAGCTGCCCCATGATATTGCCGCCCCTGCGGGGATGATTGGCGCGTCCAACTTCTTTGAACTGTCGGTCGCTGTGGCGATTGCATTGTTTGGTACTACTTCACCGGCGGCTCTTGCCACCGTAGTTGGCGTGCTGACCGAGGTGCCGGTGATGCTGTTGCTTGTAAAAATCGCCAACAAAACGAAAGGATGGTTTCCAGTATGAGCAAACCTAAAGTAGCATTTATCTGCGTACACAACTCCTGCCGCAGCCAAATTGCCGAAGCACTGGGCAAGTACCTTGCGTCTGATGTCTTTGAAAGCTATTCTGCCGGAACGGAAGTAAAGCCGCAAATCAATCAGGATGCTGTGCGGCTGATGAAGCAGATTTATGGCATCGACATGGAGCGAACTCAGCGCAGTAAGCTGCTGGAGGAGATTCCCCCAGTGGATATCGTGGTGACCATGGGCTGCAATGTGCAGTGTCCTTTTTTGCCCTGTATGCACAGGGAGGATTGGGGGTTAGATGACCCAACCGGCAAAAGCGATGTGGACTTTGAACGTACTATAAAAGCAATCCGCTCTAAAATTGAGAATTTGAGAGAGCGAATCGCTGACAACAAACTATAAAGAACGAGGCTGGCGTTTGTCAGCCTCGTTTTCCTATTCTCCGTTACATCCCCAGTATCGTCCAGTCAATACTTGCATAAGGACAGTGGAAATTTGCGGCAACATATGGTACGATAACTTTTAACAAGTATTTGAATTGCTAATTATTTATAATCTGTACAGTAATTAAAGGCATCCGTAAACTCCTGCTGCAGCCAAATTACGGAGATTATCGGCAAGCACTTTATCTCATATGTGCAACTTATATCAGGTAATTGTCTGTGAGAATTGATATACTGGAGAAAGGAGTGAAGCAAATGTCTGTTCAAACAATAGAAACAATGGCAAAGTGGGTAGAAAATAACATAACAGAAAGCCCAAGCCTGCAAGATATGTCATCATATGTTGGTTATTCACCGTATTACTGCTCTACAAAGTTTCGGGAGCACATGGGTATGACATATAAACAATTTCTTGCCCAATGTAAATTAAAAGCTGCTGCTAATGATCTTTGCATAACCAATGACAGAATAACCGATATTGCTTTTCGATATGGGTACTCGTCATCTGAAGCGTTTGCAAGAGCTTTTTCACAAGCGTTTCAATGCTCGCCACGCCAATATCGGAAAACTTCCGGTGTTTCTCTTAGCTCACCTTAGTCTATAGGGCGTATTGCTCCCTCCGAATTTGTAAATGCGAGGAGATAAAATGTCTGACAAGTTTGGAAGAAATGATCTCTGCTGGTGTGGCAGCGGTCGAAAATATAAGAAATGTCATGGCCCTATTGATGAGCAAATTGAAATCTACCGCTTAAAGGGATATGAAGTGCCTTATCGAAAATTGCTTAAAACAAAACAACAGATTGAAGGTATTCGGGAAAGCAGCAAACGAAACATCGCTTTACTGGATTTCATTGCAAATTATGCGGTTGATGGAATCACCACGGAAGAGCTTGACCGGCTTATCTTCGAAAAAACCAAGGAACTGGGAGGCGTTCCAGCAACACTCAATTTTGACGGATACCCTAAGAGCGTGTGTATCTCAATTAATGATGTTGTATGTCATGGTATCCCCTCTGATCGTATATTCCTGCGAAACGGCGATATTGTAAATATTGATGTGTCTACAATTTATAACGGATTTTTTTCAGATTCTTCACGCATGTTTTGCATTGGTGCTGTTTCCGCTGAGAAACAAAAACTGGTTGATGTTGCGAAAGAGTGTGTGGAGCTGGGCATTGAACAGGTAAAACCGTGGGGATTTCTTGGTGATGTTGGGCAAGCTGTTCAAGACCATGCAAGGGAAAATGGATATTCTGTCGTTCGAGAAATCGGAGGCCACGGTATTGGTCTACAATTTCATGAAGATCCTTGGGTCGGTTATGTGACAAAGCAAGGAACAGGAATGCTCTTAGTCCCAGGACTTGTTTTTACTGTAGAGCCTATGATAAATATGGGAAAATCCAATATAGTAACAGATAAATGCGATAATTGGACTATTCGCACTGCTGATGGGAAGCCTTCTGCGCAATGGGAAAAACAGGTGTTAGTAACCGAAACTGGTTATGAGGTGTTGGCATATTAATGAACAGTTAGGAATAACCAGAATTTCTTATTATGAGCATAATGAGAACCTAAATGAGCAGACCCAGCTCCTTGCAGAACTGGACCTACTCATTATTACTACATGCCAAGAATAGTCCAGACAATCCTTGCATAAAGACGGTGAACGGATTTTTGTTTTCATTTTAATTCTCCTTACATCTTCTATAATATTCTGGTTGACAATGATTGCAATCCTGCATATAATATATAGAATCTCTTTGCACTGCATTACATTCAGCATGAATGCGAGATCAACAGTACAAACTGAGCAGGCGATGAACCTTTTTGTAAAGGTCATGGGGCCGGGCCGCCCAATGAGCGGCAACAGATTGCAATTTGAGCACATCTGTGGGACAGTAGTATGTTCCATAGGTGTGCTATTTTTTATACCCTGATGGAACACATGACCCCGAAATGGAGTGCCATAGAGCTATCAAACGACTGCCGAAAGGCTAAAACGGAGGTAACTTTTATGACAGACAAAAAGCAAAACATGGCTGGCTTAACCGCCACCGAAGCAAAACGATTGCAGGAGCAATATGGTAAGAATGAATTGACCGCACGGAAAAAAGAAAGCTTTTTCAAAAAAATCCTGCATATTATCTGCGAACCAATGTTCTTACTGCTCATTGTTGCTGCGACCATTTATTTTATTCTGGGAGAATCCAGGGATGGTGCGATTATGCTCATTTTTGTGGTGGGCATCATTAGCATTGATGTAATTCAAGAATGGAAAACCGATAAAGCCCTAAATGCCCTGAAAGATTTATCTGCCCCGCATGTCACTGTTATTCGTGATGGCAAGGAGCAGACCATTGCAAGTGCTGACCTTGTGCCCAGCGACTTAATGATGATTTATGAGGGGGTTAAAATCCCGGCAGACGGCATTATAATAAAATGTAACGACCTGTGTGTCGATGAATCTTCGTTGACCGGCGAAGCGGAAGGTGTGTGGAAAATCAACACTGAGAGTGCAGATTCAACAAGCGACTATTGGCGGCGTGATTATTGTTATGCTGGCACGCTGGTTACACAGGGCACAGCAACGGTACTGGTAGATAAAATTGGTGGCAGCACCGAATATGGAAAAATCGGTGCTAATGTTGCATCTGCACCAGAGGAACCCACACCCCTACAAAAGCAAACCGGAAGTCTTGTTAAACTATGCGCAGGAATTGCTGCAGTCTTGTTTGCCCTTGTAGGAATATTCACATGGCTAAATATTCCTGACCACAGCTTTGGCGACAGGCTGATTGAAAGCATTTTGTCGGGCATCACCCTTGCCATGGCAATGATTCCAGAAGAGTTTCCTGTCATCCTCACGGTATTTTTATCAATGGGAGCTTGGCGACTTGCCAAAAAGCAGTCACTGGTGCGCAAGTTGCCTTCAGTGGAAACGCTTGGCGCCGTATCTGTGCTATGCGTAGATAAAACAGGTACCATCACGATGAATCAGATGACCGTGCAGGATACGTGGGCTACTGATGGCAACACCATAGCACTTTGTGAAGTAATGGGTATGGGCTGCGAGACCGATGCCTATGACCCAATGGAAAAGGCAATGCTCAAGCATTGCGAAACCCTTGGAATTTTAAAGGAAGATCTTTTTGCTGGAGAACTAATCAGCGAATATGCCTTTACAAATGAGTTGAAGATGATGGGGCATATTTGGCGCAGAGATGACGGAATTACCGTTGCCGCAAAAGGGTCCCCTGAGCGTATCTTAACTATTTGTA
Source organism: Aminipila luticellarii (assembly GCF_004103735.1). Lineage (NCBI taxonomy): Bacteria > Bacillati > Bacillota > Clostridia > Peptostreptococcales > Anaerovoracaceae > Aminipila > Aminipila luticellarii. The sequence continues at coordinate 2,393,732 of NZ_CP035281.1, forward strand.
AGCTTACAGATTTAGAAAAACAAACAGCAGAACAGAAGATCACCGAAATGTCCAAACAAGGTTTGCGTGTAATTGCAGTTGCCACTGCAAAGCTACAAAGTGAAGCAGAAATTCCTGCACAGATCACAGACTGCCATTTAACGCTTTGCGGACTGATCGGGCTTGCCGACCCACCCCGTGAAGGTGTAAAAGCAGACATCGCCGTTTGCAATAAAGCGGGTATTCGTGTTGTTATGATTACAGGTGATAATGGCATCACCGCCGCGTCTATCGCAAAGAAAATCGGTATGCAAAACAGCGACCATATCATTACAGGCGATATGCTAAGCGAAATGACCGATGAAGAACTGCGTGAAAAAGTGAAGGATGTCAGCATTTTTTCTCGTGTCATTCCTGAACATAAAATGCGTATTGTAAAAGCATTCAAAGATAACGGTGAAATTGTCGCGATGACCGGTGATGGCGTGAATGATGCACCCGCTCTCAAATATGCCGATATTGGCATTGCAATGGGTAAACGCGGCAGTGAAGTTTCCCGTGAAGCAGCAGATCTCATTCTAATGGACGACAATTTTACTACTATTGTAGAAACGGTAAAAGACGGTCGCCGTATTTATGATAACATTCGCAAGGCTGTGGGCTATGTGTTCACCATTCATATTCCCATTGCCTTTGCCTCCTTACTTGCACCAATCCTTGGCATTGCCCCCTCAGCACTGCTTTTACTTCCTCTCCACGTTGTTCTGCTCGAGCTACTCATTGACCCTACCTGCTCGATTGTACTAGAGCGTCAGCCTGCCGAAGCAGACATTATGGAGCGAAGCCCTCGAGATCCAAAGGAAAAACTGTTGACCGCAAAAACTCTAGCCAAAAGCATTTTGCAGGGACTTATCATTTTTGCGGCCTCCTTTGGAACGTATTACGTAATCCTCGATGGAAATGTTGATAATGCACCAGTTGCCCGGGCAATGGGGCTTGCAATTATCATGCTATCCAACTTGTTTCTTGTACAGGTCAATAGTTCTGATCACGATTTTACCTTTCAATCGGTAAAGCGCCTTGTGAAAGACAAAGTGATGTGGGCAGTTAACCTTGGTACACTGGCTATGCTTGGCATTATTTTGTATTCGCCACTCAATGGCTTATTAAAGTTGGCACCACTTTCTGCTTCTCTGTTATTAAAGGCTGTTATTATTGCATTTATCGCAGTGTTTTGGTTTGAGTTAGTGAAACTGGTAAAACGACAAAAACTGAAAAATGGTTCAATGCAATAAAAATAAGAGCTGCGTGAATTCTCACGTGGCTCTTACTTTTTTTACATGTATTGTGGTTTCAATCCCCCAATCTATCGGCATCTGCCTTAGTTTTGTGCACTGTGCCATGCGGATGATGTGGTGGTGCATAAATTGAATAGAGTTTTAAAGGGCATCGCCCTTTATTAACAACATTATGCCATGTTCCGGCAGGGACAAAAATAACATCATCTGCTGCTATACATTGCTGGAAATCCAATTGCTCTTTGCGGTTTCCCATCAAAGCAACACCGTTTCCTTGTTCGATACGCAAAAACTGATCAGTATCTGGATGTATCTCTAACCCAATTTCACCGCATACGGGAATACTCATCAGAGTTAACTGCAGGTGACATCCAGTCCACAATGTCGTGCGATAGTTCTGATTCCGCCCAGTTGCTTGCGAAATGTTGGTAACATAGGGATAAGGCCCATGGTCTTGTTGGCATGACTCTACGGTCTGATTTCCGCAACCCCTTCTGTTTTCATTATATCGACTCACAAAAAAACACCTCCTTTTTCAGCTTAGGTAACATCACAAAATTATAAATTGCATAGCATTACCCTTATATATCTTATGCGATTGGATTAATAGGGTGATTGAATCCTGAGGGTAATTACACTTAAACCCCTCTCGATGATATTAATCCTGGATACAAAGATAGGCTTACAACCTTTTTAATAAAGTAAATAAGGAGCTACATCACGTTGTGATATAACTCCTTATCTTTATTGTTCCGAATATTCTATTGCATGAACCGGACATGCCTTTATTACACTTTGGAGTTTTTCATAATCAAGAGCCTGTTTATCATATGCTTTGACAACAGCTTTTTTCCCTTGCATTATAAACAGTGTGGGATAGTTCTTTGCACAAAGGGTACAGCCCATACAGGCATCCTTGTTAATATGGAGGCCGGGCTTAGCCAGCATTTCTCCCGGTAGATCCTCATCCCGAATAATTTTTGCCGAAATCCATGAGAAGATGATTATGGCAAGTACAGTGAGCGCCCAACGAATGGCCATGAACTTGGGACCTAAAAACTTTGCTTCATTACCTTCTGGCACTTTCTACCCAGCAAAAATCGGAATCTGTTTTGCTACCTATCACAAAAAAGCAGCTTGCTGACTACTTCGGTGTACAACGCCCCTCACTTTTCAGGGAACTGAAACGAATGAAGGACGAAGGCTTAATTGAGATTGCAAACAAAAAAATATATATCAAATTTATCAGTGAGCCATGGTATTTTTCTTAAGAAGCTTTACCCTTATTTTAGATTATGAAATTAAGCCGTTGCATCTTTATCTTGATGCAACGGCTCCTGCTTTGTCTACATCCCCAAAATCGTCCAGAGTATCCTTGCAAAAGGATGGCGAACGGACTTTTTCATAGTATCTGTGTCCTTTCCATTGTTCATATTTGTTTAATTGAAAGTTCCGCTTTACTATGGTAAACTCACTTTATATATCTGCCGTGTAAAACTTTTGTGAAACGGTAGCATGGGAAATTAACGCTCGGTGAGCAAGTTTTATATAATTTATATAATGTGTGAGGTGGTGCAATAAATGTTTAATGAAATTTGTATCTATGAGGCAAAGATTGAAAAGCAAGAGGAAATTGAGCAACTTATGAAAGAGGTTGCCGCCTTTTATATGGAGCAGGATGGTGTTATTGAAGTTAGATATATCAAACGCACCCACCGCCAAACAGATTTTAATGCCGTTAAAGAAGGGGCATTGCCTGTTCGCCTCACACGCAATGTAGGCAAAGTCACTTATGTTTTACATTGGACTGTTAGAGATGAAGAAACTCACGCAAGGGTGTCAAAGTTAGGGTTAGAGCATTTTTACAAGCGATGGAACAGATGCTTAACCACTATGCCAAAAATTATTTTGGGTGAAAACATTGTGTAAGGGTATGAGCACACCCTCTGTTAGTGGTTTAACTTCACCTACACAATAAAATCTGACTTATCACGAATTTGAGCCGTTGCATCTTACTTGACGCAACGGCTCTTGCTTTGTCTACATGCCAAGAATAGTCCAGTCAATGCTTGCATATAGACGGTGAACGGATTTTAATTTTCATAGCACCGAACCCCTCCCTGTTGTCTATATTTAATTAATTGAAACTTCCATTTTGCTATGGTAAACTTATTTTATATATTTACCGAGTAAAACTTTTTTGAAACGGTAGTGAGGAAAAATTTGCCCCGAAGGGGTGTATTTATATTTGCTTGATTCGCATTAGGCGGATAAACATAATGAAAACTTTACTTTGAAGATGAGGGGGAATAATTTGATTATAAAAGATAACAAGCAATTCAATATATTCCCCTCGCATGTGGGGCTGAGAAAATATATTCAATATTACAACGTCGTATTTCCATCGAATAATACATTTACCGCACAATATACGCTTATGCCTAACGCTTGCGGAACATTGTCGCTTGCTTTTGACGGAAACGCAGTCATTGCTGAACTGTGGGGAGCATCTTTAACCCCGGTATTGTTAGGAATGGAACCAAATAGTTATCATGTCCTATTGCTTGTACAACTTTCTCCCTATGGTTTGTATCAAATTACTCGTCAAAGCCAAGCGGAGTTTGCAGATAAACGACTGACGCTTGAGGATATTGACAATGAGCTGTTTTATTCGCTGCATCAGGCTTTTGTAGCATCAAAAACTGTATCCGATTTGGTGAATACTTGTGAGGAAATTTTATACCGACGCATGGAAAAGCATGTTGTTTCGGACTCTTTGGTGTTGGCAACCAAAGTGATTTCTGATAATTATGGACAAATACAAGTGAAAGAAGTTGCCAGACAATCCCATTATAGTGGGCGACAGCTAAACCGCTTGTTTCTTGTGCAAATTGGGATGAATGTTAAGGACTTTATACGCTTAACTCGCTTTAATTATGTATTAAAGCACATTCAAAAATCGCCTTGCTTTTTTGCGGCATTGTCGCAACAAGCTGGATATTTCGACCAAGCCCATTTTGATAAAGATTTCAAGGCTATCAGTGGCGTTACCCCACAAAAGTATCTGAAAACAATGTCGGATTTTTACTATGACGGCACAGAGATATACGATACACTATCCTCAAAGGGGGATTGAAAAATGAAATATCAAGGTTGTCTTTTAGCGGTTAAGGATATAGCCGCATCGAAACATTTTTATGAAAAGGTGCTTCATCAAAACGCGGTAATGGATATTGGCGTACATGTGACCTTTGAGGGGTTTTCTCTGCAACAAGGATATGCCGAACTCGTTGGCATATCAGTCGATAGCGTGAAAGAGCAATCGCACAACTTTCAAGTTTATTTTGAAGTGGAAGATTTAGACAAGGTATACGCCAAACTAAAAAGCATATCCAGTTTGCAGTGGGTACACGAAATCAAAGAATACCCGTGGGGGCAGCGTGATATTCGGGTATATGACCCCGACAAGCACATTGTAGAAATTGCAGAGGATATGACCACGGTTATCAAACGCTTTTTTAATCAAGGCATGTCGGCAGAAGAAGTTGCTACACGCACAATGTTCCCTCTTGAGGTTGTAAAACAGTATGCGTTAGGCTTTAGTATGTGATACACGGCGGCTTTGGTAAACCAAAGCCGCTATTTTATTCCAAACAAGATTGGAGGAGACGGACAATGAGTAAATATGAGCCGCTTTGGAAGGCGATAGGTCAACGCACGGAGAACAGCTTCGCGCTGACCTATGCCGAGATTGAACAGATTCTGGGCTTTCCCATCGACCACGCCTTTTTAACCTTCAAGAAGGAGCTGCCCGTCTACGGCTATGAGGTGGATAAGATCTCCATGAAGGCACAGACGGTGACGTTCAAACGCTGCACTTGACAAGCGGTGCGTTTCTGCCATCATCGGCTTCACCCATCCAAGAGGAGGAATACTATGAACTGGGAGCCATGGACAGGCTGTTACAAGATAAGTGATGGCTGTACAAATTGCTATTTTTATGGGCCGTATGCAAAACGCTATGGTCAAAGCACAATACAAAAAACAGATAAATTTGATTGGCCCGCAAGGAAAAATGCAAAGGGAGAATACAATATCAAAGGCAACAAAATTCTTCCAACCTGTTTTGCGACTGACTTTTTCCTGCCAGAAGCAGACGAGTGGCGTAAAGACATTTGGGCTATCATCAAGGAAAGAACAGATATTGATTTCTTGATTTTAACAAAGCGAATTGACCGTTTCCCCCAATCGCTTCCGTCTGATTGGGGTACAGGCTATGACAATGTGAATATTGGCTGTACTGCCGAAAATCAAACACTCGCCGATTACAGGCTTCCGCTCTTTTTATCCTATCCGATAAAGCGGCGCTTTATTGCCTGCGCCCCACTTTTAGAAGCGATAGATTTAACACCATATCTTGATGGCATAGACCATGTTACCGTTGGCGGCGAAACAGGACGAGAAGCCCGTATGTGCGATTATGATTGGGTACTTAATATCCGTGAACAATGCGTAACAGCAGATGTAACCTTTTGGTTCAAGAATACAGGCTCACTTTTCAAACGTGACGGTGTAGTGGAAAAAATAAATCCATTTAAGCAAAACAGTGTGGCAAAAGAGCTCGATATTGATATTTCAGATGGGAAAAGGTTGTTCTGATCAAATCAATGGAGTAAAGCATTATTGCCTATTTTGTTTAACAAATATTCTGTATGAACCAAATGAGCAGACAGCTTATTGAGACTAAATCGGTTCTACCAAAACTAATCACGATTACTATGAAAATATGGGCAAACCTTGCTATCAGGCTCGGGTTGCCTACTTTTTGTTTTACAGTCACATCCCGAGTATAGTCCAGATATAGGTCGGCGCCGTGAGAGTGAACACCAAGCAGGCGAACAGAATGGCGGGCGCCGCCCACTCAAACTGCCCATGTTTGCGATAATCGAAGTACGCCATCCCAAGTTTGGCAAAGAAAAACACCGCCAGAATCAAGTCGATTGCAGGGAACACCACCTTGTTGACCACCGTCTTGATTTGCCCGGAGGCATCGTTCCACGTTCCCTCAATCGCCCCGGCCACGTCGCCGTTTGCCGCAAAAGCGGTTGTGCCAAACAGCAGGCTTACCATGAGAACGAGCGTGAGTGCCAGCGCGATTTTTTTATATCTTTTCATAAAGACCACCTTTCCGAAATGAGGAACAAGGCCGCAGGATCGCTCCCGCCGCCTTGTTCTTTTTCTGTTTTTATAGCTGCATGGTCATGTCCATGCCCGGAGTCTGTTCCTCCAAAAGCGGAGCTACCGCAAGCACTTGCGGGTTTTGGTAAAACTTCAGGTCGCCCCGAAATCCTTTTTTCAGCGCACTGAATTCCTTCGCTTGTGCAAGGAGCTCAGCGGAACAGCCGGGCGGCAGCTCCTGATTCCAGCGCACCCAATCGCCGTTCTGATAGCGCGGCTCCAGCTGGAGAATCACATAATCCTCCGGCACAAAAGCGGGGTATTTCCGCCAGAAGCCCTGCACATCCACGTAAGGATGCCCCTCCTGCATGACGGTCATTTCCATAAGCCGCAGGGTATCTGCAAGAGAGGTGCAGAACCAGCACTCCCGATCTCCGAACCGCCGGATGCGGCCATCCTTGAGAATTGCCTCCAGCCGATCCGTTTTTGTGTAGTGGTACACGCTGCCTTTTGGAGCCTCAATGCGTTCATATGCCATCCTCGTCCCTCCTTTACGGCTGGATGGGACCGGCGTGCCAATCCTGCCACAGATTGCCGCGGATAGTCAGGCTGTCGGTCAGGTTGGCGGACAGCATCCCATCGGGCGTCCACGCATCTATGAGCCATGTGTTGACGGTATAGGCGCCGTCCAGCATCCAGATGGGGCTGAAATGAGTCCGATTCTTGTAGGTGGAATAGGGATTTTTCTGAAATTCAAACCGCCCCGATCCCATACGATCCAAGAGCCGCCAGTAGGCTTCGTAGCCGAATTCAGGGAAATAGCTGACCGCATTCTGCGGCTGGGTAACCGCCGAGCTTTGGCTGGAGCTGACACTCCCGGTGACGGTCTGGTTGATACCGTATCCTGACTTCATAACTCTTCCGCTGGCGGTGGGATTTTTATCATCGCACTGGATGCTCATGGCTGCGGTTAGACTGGCGCTGTAGCGATCCAGATCAAATTCCCACCATCCATGGTCACACCAGTATCCGTCCTCATCATCCCCATGCCATACCCAATATTCCTGCCACCACGGGCGCCAGACACTCCAGCTTGCCGTGCTTTTCACCGCTCTGCTTGGAACAGAAGTGCGGGAGAAGCTGTCATTGCGGTCATCGGCTACGGGATTGGGCGGCGGGTTCTTATCAAGGTCAACGATTTTTACGTTGAGGGTCGTTTTCGCCGTGCTGCCGGGGCCGGACACCGTCACTTCAATGGTCATGTTCTGCTCGGTATCAGGGGTTCTCCATTTCACCCACGCAAGCTGGCTGTCGCCTTCAGGGTAATAAACATTGCCCACGTTGTAGGTCTGGCCGCCAATGTTGAAGCTGACACGGGTGGGGCTGTCAGGGTCGGACTGGCCACCGCTGATGCGCACCGCCGTGATGACGTCGGTGTTGACCCGGTACTCATAATCGTAGGCGTCAATCTGCGGTTCCTCCGGCTTTTCCTCAAAGCGGACGATGCCAAGCCCAAGGCTGGACTTGATATCCGCATTGGTGGCGGCGCTGGTTTTGCTGCCTCCCCATGCGGGATAGCCGAGATCGCTTACCTCCAGGAACATGGCCAGCGGCAGATTCTTGTGGGTTAGGGATACCATGCGCCGCCTTAACAGGCCGCTGGTCTGCTCATCATAGAGCGCCGCTTCAGTAGCGGTGGTGGCAAACATATTGCCCTCAAATTTATAAAAGGCAAAGGGTTCAAGGAGCAACTTGTACTCACCGCCAATCAGAACATCGTAGTCCATGCCAGTGTGATTTGCGATGAGTTGCACCAAAAACTCAGAGCAAAAGTATTTCTTGAGTGCATCAATATTATTGCTGCCATTGGTACTGATAACTTTTGGAATTGCCTGAGGTGGTTTTATGGTGGTATAACCGCCTTGGACAGCTTGCAAGTTCCTGCCATTGTTGTACTGTATTTTGCTGACCTTTCCGAAATGATAAATCGAAGATGATGGGGACTTATTGCTTAAATCAATGGGAGTAGTAACTACCGCATGGTCGCTTGCGCGAACCACCGTGACACGTACACCTTCATTACCGGGACTCCATGAATTGGTGCTGGTTCCCTGACCCATCCCGCCGCCACCGCCGTCAATGTTTCCGCTGCCGCCGGTGTCGGCAAGCGCAGTCATCGGGCAGAGCAGACACAAAACGAGGAACAGCGGCAGGGCTCTCAAAAGTAATTTTTTCATTTTGCCCTCCTGTGTTTTTGCAAAATAAAAGCACGGTATTTTTCAACCGTGCTCTTGGGATATATTGTATTAAGTTTTAGTCCATCGTACCGACTTGCTTGTTGATGTCGCCATCGCTTTTTCCCTCAATCACTTGATTTTCGCCCAAGTTTGGCACGTTATCAAAGCCAGGAATGCTGTTTCCGCCATTGCTGGGTTTAGAGGAGGATTCCTGTTTCGGGGTTTCCTTCGGCTGTTCCACCTTGTCATGGTCGACTGCCGCGGGAGGCTCGGTGACCTTTTCGCCGTTGGGCTTCTGTGTGGGGTCTTGAAGCTGTTCCTCGGTATATTCCGGCTTGCTCACATCGCCCTGAATGGTCTGCTCCGTGCCGCTGGAAACCGCGCCGTTGTCGGTGCTCACCGGCTGGGTGGTATCGGGCGGAGTTACGGTGACCTCTTTTTCTTTCTCTGTGCTGTCCGGCCCGGACGGGTCTACCGTCACATCGCTCACCTCGGAGCTTTGGGACGGGAGGGGCGCATCCACCGGATTGGGTGTCTGGAACCGCTGCCCGATCAGCACCACCAGTATCACGCAGAGGGCAAGTCCCCCGGCGACAGCCAGCCACTTCTTCATTTTGGGATTCATATTTTTCATAAGAGCATCCTCCTATTTACCATATTTTGATAAGCCTCTTGTTATTTCACACCCTACCATGAACGTTTCCGGAAGTCTACTGTTATTATAGAAAACTTTTTGATAACAGTCAAAATTTAGGCGTGTATCCGGCGCTGGTCTTGACCTTGATGGTCATGGGCGGCAGCAGCTTCCCGCCAAAGGATACGGGAACCTCCAGCAGAATGGTGCTGTCCGCTTCAAAACGGGCGGAAGCTTGGTCACCCGATGCAAGAGGCGCGTTTCGGATGTCCACCTCCAGATTCCAGACCTTAAACTCCAGCTTGCCGTCCGGCGTGCGCTTTTCATGGTATCCGCTGCTATAAGAGAGTCCAAGGATGTTGTCCAGCCGGTCATAAATATCGCCGTAATCGAGACTTTCCTCGAAATCTCCGGCATAGGGCTGGTAAGCGCCCGAATAGCCCTCCCGCACACCGTGGTACACATCATCGTAATTCTCCACCACGGTGGAGATGACGGCGGCCTGCACTGCATCCCGCACACCCTGCGCCACAATCATCAGACGGAAGTATTCTGAAATGCCCGTGAAGATCATGACCAGCGACAGGGTAATTGCGATAATGAGAGGAAAGCCCGCACCGTCTTTTCTCCGTAAAATTTGCTTGATTTTATCCGTCATTTCCAGTAAACCTCGCTCTTTCCCGCCGCATCTGCTCTCAGCGTAATCGGGAACGAGCCGAAGCCGCCAAACAGCCCGATGTTGGTTTGGTAGGTGACCGTTACCGTGACTTCCTCATTGAGCTGGATTCTGCCGGTTTCAGACCATTCCACGCTGGGAGAAAGCCCTGTCTTTTCCCGCAGAAGCTGCTCACGGCGGCTGGTTTCGCTGCCCACCTGTCCGGCAATTTCGGCCTCCCGGATGAGCTCCGTGGCGAAGGTGTCCAGCTGCTGCTTTTGGATGTAGACGGGGAACACCTTCACGGCAAGGGCAATAACCAGCATGGCGCACAGCACCAGCACGGCCACGTCGATATAGCCCTCGCCGCGCTTGTTTTTCAGGATTTTTCTCAGCACATGGTCACCCCCCGCTCAAAGGGCCCCTGCTCCTGCCGGGGTTCCGGGTTGTGGTCACTTAAGATACGCCATGCGCCCTTGCTGAAATCAGCAGTGCAAATCTCCTGCTCCAGCAGTTCATCCGCGGGGACATCTCTGGCAAATTCAGCGCTGCCGGGGTTTCCTTTCACACTCTGGCCGGAGAGCAGAAGCTGTGCAGTTTCCGGCGTCAGGTACACATAACCGCCGGGCGTCATCATGTCAAACGCTGCGTTCGGGTGCGCTTCAATAAATTCCCGCACCGTGATTCTCACTTCCTCCGCAGAAACAGGCGCATATTCCGGGTCGAGGGTATACTCTGCTTCCGATTCGCCCTTGTCCCACAGCGTCCAAAGGGCATGGGTGAGTTCCTCGCTGAAATCCACGGTCTGCTCGGATATCCACTGATCCTTTACCACCTCCAGCGGGTTTTCGAAGCGCAGGAGGTATTCCATATAGTCAGCCGAATAGCTGCTGCCGGATAATTCTCCGTACACAAACTTCACAGCGGCAATTTCACTCGCCAACTCTACCAGCTCAGAGGCCGGTTTCTGCTGCCATTCCTTTCGATACTGCGCCATGCCTCTGTCCAGCTTTTTCCGCAGAAGCGTCATCATTTCCTGTTCTGTCATCTGGTTTACACCTCCCTGTTAGAACATCCCGGAAAGGGATGTGATGATTTCATAGACAATAATCGCCATGTAGGTCATGAGAAAGCACATGAGCATGGCAAAGGAGAACACCCGGATTTTCGGCGGGATCTTCATGGCCTGCGCTTTCAGCCGCTGAAGCTCCAGCTGTTTCATATCGTGGGCCAGCATCTGAAAATACATCCCGCCGTCGTCCCCGCGCAGTACGCCGATCAGCCCTCTGGTAATATCCGAGAGCATGGGCGAATTGAACCTTGCCTCAAAGCGGGTTAACGCCGCCTCATAGCTGGAGGAACGCATATCCGCCGTGAGGATGTCCAGCTCCGCCGCAAAGTCCTCGCCTGCGTTTTTCTTGAAATTCTCCAGCATGGACAGCACATCCCGGCTGGCTTTCAACTCCTGAGTGACGGTCTCAACGAAACGGGGCAGCTCCTGTTCGATTTTTCCGCGCTTGGCTGCCAGCGCCTCGTCCGCCTTGCGGATTTCCTTGAAATAGACCAGCACGGCGGTAAACAGTACAATGGGCGCCAGCAATGGCAGAACCATCAGGCAGGGAATGATACACAGCCCGATAGCCGCCGCCTTCACAATAGCCGTTGCGGTGAACAGCTCCGGTGAGTCGGAAAGCCCCGCCGCCGACAGCACATTTGTCATCCGGCTTCTCTTGTACGCATCCATGCGGATATACCGGGAGAGCCGGACGGCGGCGTTCCGCAGCAGGGCATCGGTGGTTTTGGGCTTGGCCTTGGCCTGCTTTCCTGCTGACAGCATCGCCTTTTGGGTTGCAAGGGTGGGCAGATGCAGCAGATCGGCGGCAATGAAAAAGAGTCCCGCCGACAGGAGGACTCCAAATAAAAACAGATAGATTGTCATGGGTTCCTCCTTATCTTCGATATTCGATGGGCTGGGTGAGCTTGATCACAAACGCCGTGGAAATGAAAATCACGGCAGCGCAGATGGTCAGGATTACCTGCCCCAGCGGGGTATGCATCAGGGTGTGGTACCAGTCCTGATTCAAAAAATACAGGAGCGGAATGTTGCCTATGACAAGGACCACCATGGTGATGAATTCCTTTCTCGGTTCGAACACCATGGTTTCCAGCTCACCGTTGACCACCCGCATATCACTAAGCTTGCTGACAATAGGCGTCAGGGTGGTTTTCAGGCTGCGGTCGTGCTGACAGGCAATGAGGGCGTCGCACCATTCCTGAAACACCGTGTTGTCAATTCTCATTTTCACATCATGGAGCGCCGCCGTCACATCGGGGTCAACCAGCCGCACACGGGACACAAAGCTCTGAAATACCGACAGCACCGGCGGGTTCAGGTACGGGAGATTTTCCTCCACCGCCGTCAGAATGTCCTCGTTTCGGAGGTAGGCCGTGGTGATGATACTGAGCGCCGTTTCCAGCTCCGCCGCAATGTCCTTTTTGAAGTGGCTGGCCGTGAGCTTCACCCACCAGAACGGCAGGAGCATACAGCCCGCCGCCATGACAGGAACCAGAAAAAAGTTCGAGAGCATCACGGCCACGGACGCGCCCACGGCAAAGAACAGCAGGGACAAGGCACAGAGCATGGGAAAGCGTGCCGATCTGCCGGTGACCTTGAGGATAGACTGCACCTCGGCAAGCTCCCGGCGCAGATAGGATTTCTTTTTCCTGCGGATGGTTTCATTGACCTCATCCCGGAGGGCTTTGGGCTGATCAGTCAGCCTGCCGAAGATGGCGGTTGTAAACGCCATGGGTGTCAGCCCAAGCAAAATAAAAGAGCCTGCAATCATTCCAATGCAGGCGATTAACAGTACCGTCATCATGCGATTTGTGCCTCCTTTCTCCTCAGGCTCTCAATGACCGCCTGCGGCATACCGTTTTCCAGAAGCCGCTTGGCAAGGCTGTCCGAGATGGTATTGACTTGCTCGTGGTGCCCCTCAATGATGAATTTGCCGTCCTCCATGCGGTTTTCGGTGATGACATACTGGAACAGCGGGCGGAAACGCCTTGTGCCGTCGGGCAGGATTTCGCATTCCTGAATCTCCATCATGCGGCGCTGCTTGTTTTCCAGCTGCTTGCAGAACACCACAATGGGATAGGCTTCGGTGACATAGTCCATGAGGGTCGCATCGGACATATCCACGGCGCGCTTGCACAGGGACACCATGCGGCGATAGGTGGCTTCGCAGGAATTGGAGTGGATGGTGGTCAGCACCGCCACGCCGGTTCGGGCGGCCTCCTGCGCCGCGTTTGCCTCCGCGCCGCGCATCTCGCCCACCACGATGATGTCCGGGTTGAAACGGAGGGCATAGTCTAAAAGGTTGGTCTGGTCGATGCGCTGGCGGTCATTGTCGCTGTCACGAGTCAGGGTGTGGATGACCGAATTGACCACCTTTCCGTCCTTTTCTCTGACGAGAGCCAGCTCACGGGAGCCGTTTTCAATGGTATAGATTCTCTTGTTGTCCGGTACGGTGGTCAGCACCCAGCCTGCCACGGTGGTTTTACCGGAGCTGGTGGCGCCCGCCACGCAGACCGAGATGCCGTAACGGACACAAAGGGATAAAAAGTCCAGCATAGGGTCTGTCGCCGTGCCGCTTCGGACAAAGTCCTCTTTTTTCATGCTCTGCGGGTTTACGATACGGATGGAGGCCGCCACACCCACATCCTCGTCCACAATGGGGCTTTTCAAGACGGCAATACGGATATTTTTACTGAGATGCCCCAACACGATGGGGCTGGCGTTATCCAAAACCATGCCGCTGATGTGGAGCATCCTTCGAATCACATTGACAGCGTGCTGGGGGCTTTCAAAGCGTTCCTCCAGCTTGACGGTGCGGCCGTCGGAATACTGCACCTCAATGTCTTTCCACGAATTGATGTCAATTTCCTCAATGCCGCTCCCGAAGATGTATTTGGTCAGAAATCCAAACTCCGCCATTTCGGTGTAGAGGGCGTCCGCCAGCTTGCCGCCGCTCATGCCGTTTACCGAGACACGGCGGTCCTGGACGTACTTGGTGATGTAGCGTTTGAGCTGCGCCTTGGCATCCTCGCCGCCTGCGGTGATGAGGGTGCTGTAATGTTCGGAGATGTACTCCTGCACCTCGGCAAGCACCGAGGAGAAATCCTTTCCCTCCGTTTCCGGGGTAAAGAACAGACCATGCGCACGCAGCGTGCGGTTGTCACGCAACGGCGCGGCTTCCTGCTCATCCGGCGGATTCAAAACATCCACATCGGAACCGAACTGCAAGTTTGCAAACCTCTCAGCCGTGGGTTCGGAGGTATTTCCGACTTCGGTGATCAGCTCTGGTTCTGTGGATAACGGATGACTGCCGTTTTTTTCTGTGCGTGCCGCCTTATTCTGAAATGCCGGTGCGCTTCGTTTTTTGCCCAACTTCATATGCCGAACACCTCCTTTTGGCGCGCGCAGCTTTTGCGAAAGCTGCATGGTTCGCTTTGCTCACAGTGCGCCTCACGGGTGGGAACCAGTTCCCCCCGTGTGCCCCCCATGCTCTCCGAGGGGGATTTGGAACGATAGCTTTTCATATACCAAATACCTCCCTTGTAATTTTTTCTATTTCCTTGCGGAATTGGCGGCTGTCCTTTAAGGACAAATCTGCCAGCAGATTCCCGGCAAGGTACTGTTCCTCCAGCTCCGGCGAGTGGGTCAGGGTAAAGGCTACGGAGCCCAGCGCCTGTCCGATCTGCTCCCCGGCCTGCCGGGGCTTCACGTTCCCGGCAACCTTGTACTGCTTCTCCGCATCCCATTTGGAATCCCGGAGCAATGGGAGCTGACTGGAAAGATAGCTTACGGATTTCAGATCGGCGTTTGCAAGGCGCAGGACGCTGTCGGCCTCCATGAGCGCCACGGCGGAAAGGATGTCGTTGGCGATATAGCTGCCGCAGTCCGCCACCACGAAAGGGGCGATTTTTCGCAGATTATCCAGAAGTTCTTGTGCCTGAGTCTGCTCATAGGGCGGGTAGGTGTACTCGTTCTCACCCTTTTTCATGCCGAGGACGGTGAGGTATTTGTGCTTTTTCAGCGTCACCAGATTGTGCTTGATGAGCGGCTCCGTCACATGGGCGGCGGCAAGAATACTGCCCAGCGAATGCTCGCCCTGAAGCTCCGAGGGCGGGCAGATGCAGGGCAGCATGGGGGCGGTCATATCGCAGAGAAGAAGCACCACGTTTTTCTTCCGGTCGGCAAGGTGCTTTGCAAGCTTCACGGCAGTGACGGTCTTTCCGCTGCCGGGGGAGCCCCAAACGGCAAGGATTCCTTCCTGCGGCTCCTGCTCCGGCGAGGCATCCTCCTTTGGCACTTGGCGGGTGAAGATGCCCTTTTTCTTAAAGTTCAGCATCACTGCACCTCGCTTTCCGCAGGCGCTTCGGATGCAGTGCTTTCCTCCGGTTCCTGAGATTCAGGAGCGCTGTCCTGCACCGGCTCCGCGGGATACAGTGCCGCAACGACCTTGTCCTGCGCCTCGATAAACTTGGCGCTGTTGGCGGGTGTGCCGCGGTAAACAAGGGACAGGTGGAGCTTGCCGTCCGATTCCAGCTCTGCCAGCACCTTGCTCTGTTCGGGGGATACCAGCAGGGTCACGGTTGCAGGAAGTTCTTTTTCATTCTCCGCCGAAGGCGAATCGGGTCCAGCGTCACGCTGGTTGGCGTCATAGCCGCTGCCTGCGGTGACGGCGATGACCTCCACATATTTCAGCTCGGCGGGGATCACGGTGGAGCCCTGCTTTTTGTAATCCGGGGCGATCACCGACACAATATCGCCGCTTTCCAGCTTGCCGGACAGTCCGTTGGCAAAGCTCTTGATGGTGACCGACATGGCCTGCTTGGTGCCGTCCAGGTTGTACAGATAGGTATTTTCTGCCGCCGGGGTGTCGGATAGCTTGGTGTTTAAGATATAGTCACCAACGGAAAGATCGGCGGTGGCGTACTTGCCCACAACGGATTCGCTCTGGCGAAGAACATTTTCGGGCAGTCCGAAGCCGCCCACTTCCGCGGTCTGCACCATCTCCTTGGTGATTTCCTCGCCTGCCTTGATTTCCTTCACGACGCGGACGATTTCGGTTTTCTGGCTGACCGACTGGTTAAACAGCGGCGTCACGCCGAAGCAGATAAGCAGGGACAAAAGAATGCAGATCACTCCGACCACCGTGCGGTTTTTGAAAAGGCTCATAGATTTTTCCTCCTTGATTTCATGGTGATTTTAGAAACTGGAGCTGTATCTGCGGTGTTTCACTGCTTTCACAGCCTTGGGGATCAGGGCGGCGGCCAGCGTAACGGCGGCGATACCGGCAGCGACGAGGGCCTTTTTTCTGCTGATATGGATTTTTTTCATGAGACAATTCCTCCTAAAATTTTTGAAATGGTTACGGCAAGAAAGCCGAGGGACAAAAACGGCGCCATAGGCAGAGATGCCTGTGACGCTTTCTGCGGCTCCAGCTTGCGAAGCCGTCTGATGAGCTGGTTTATGAGATAAAAAAAGAGGGATGCCGTCAGGCCGAGCAGCAGCCCGGCCGTGCATCCCACAAAGCCCAGCACCATGCCTGCGGCGGCTGTGAGCTTGATATCCCCGCCACCGATGCCCTCCGGCTTGTACAGGGCGGCAAGCAGCAGGGGCAGTGCCGCAAGGACGCCTAAAAGATTGACGGGGCTGAAATCAATCAGCCCCGTCAGTGCAATCAGGAGGCAGATGCTGTCCGGGATAATCCGCTTGCGGAGATCCCACACAGAAGCCGCCAGCAGCAGACAGAAAAAAAGCACCGCCTGAAGGGTGCTATCAGCCTGCATAGTTGAACATTTCCTTAATGCGCTGCACAAGGGTGGGCAGCACCGTTTCCCCGAACAGAGCATACAGCCCCGCAAGGAGCAGAGCGCCCAAGACCACGGCAATCAGGATTTTGATGGCGGTGTCAATGTATCCGTCCCCGCGGCTGCCGGAAAGGACGCGGCGGGTTCTGGCGGCGGTCATGACCGCCTTGCTTTTCAGCTTGCAAATGAGATGCTTCATGGATGTTCCCCCTTATTCAAAGTGGTACGTCACCGAGTAGGTGATGTTGGATTTGTTGTACATGCACGAGTGGTTGGTATAATAATAAAACTCCAGCTGCGTGTATACGCCTGCGCCGAGGGTACGGGTGAAGGTGATGCCGTTGGAGGTGGTGCCGTAGTCCAGCTGATCCCACTGGCCGGTCAGCTTGTTGTAGCCGCGCACCCTGCCGAAGTCGGAGCCGCTGTGCCCGCTGACGGGCGGCACCGTAAAGGTGTATTCGGTGATGGTGGCGCCTTCGATGCCGTTTTCCATGATCACGGAATCCGGGCCTGTGAGCGTCATGCCACCGCCGCCGTTGGAATCCGCCACAAAGAAAACGATAGCGGCCCACGGGGACTCGGCGCCTGCGGAATCCACCGCCTTGACACGCACCACGTTCTTTCCGCGGGGGTAGGTCTGGGTTTCGGCGTTTCTGCCCTCCCAAATCAGGGTGACTGGGTCGCCGTCCGGGTCGGAGCTGGCTGCCGTGATGGTGACCGGCGTTCCCGGTGCCACACTGTTGCCGTTCGGCGTTCGGGTAATCATCGGCGCTGTCGGGGCGGAGTTTGCCACGGTAAAGGTCTTGGATACCCAATCGGAATACAGCCCGGTAGCATCTTTGGCGCGAACACGGACGGTGTGCGTGCCAACGGCATAGTAGCCGTCCGCCGCCTTGTTGTCCCATTCCAGTGTAGTGGGATCGCCATCCGAGTCAGAGGCTGTTGCGCTGATATTCACAAGGAATTTGCCGCTTTGGGCTGTACGGGTCGGAGTGGCAGTCAAGGTAACCGTAGGCGCGGAGCTGGTGATGGTGAAGGTCTTTTCCGTCCAAGGGGAATATGCTCCGGCAATGTCCTTGGCACGGACTTTTACGGTATGGGTGCCGGGCGCATAGTAGTTGTCTGCCGCCTTGTTATCCCATTCCAGCATGGTGGTATCGCCGTCCGCATCCGCTGCCTTTGCACTGATATTGACGAGGAATTTGCCATCTTTCACCGTGCGGGTCGGCTCGACAGTCAGGGTTACGGTGGGCGCGGCATTGGTCACGGTGAAGGTCTTTTCCGTCCATGGGGAATACGCCCCGGCGATATCCTTGGCACGAACTTTTACGGTATGGGTACCGGGCGCATAGTAGCCATCCGCCGCCTTGTTGTCCCATTCCAGCGTGGTGGCGTCACCGTCCGTATCCGCTGCCTTTGCACTGATATTGACGAGGAATTTGCCATCTTTCGCCGTGCGGGTCGGCTCGGCGGTCAGGATAACGGTTGGCGCGGCATTGGTCACGGTGAAGGTCTTTTCCGTCCACGCAGAATACGCCCCGGCAATGTCTTTGGCACGAACTTTTATGGTGTGAGTACCCGGCGCATAATAGCTGTCGGCCGCAGTATCCGCATACTCCAAGGTCACCGCATCCCCATCGGGGTCTGTGGCACTGGCGGTGATGTTCACAAGAAACTTGCCGGCCTTGGCGGTACGGGTGGGTACGGCTTCTACCACAGGGACATTCGGCGCGGTGTTGGTGACCGTGATGCGTTCCGAATGGGTGGTGACACGCGCTTCGCTGTCGGTGATAGAGGCGGTCAGGGTAAATGTGCCGGTGTCATGGATAGCGATTTTGCCGCCGTCATTGCCGAGGGTGCCCTGATACTGTGAGGGATTGCCGTCCTTTTGTAGTGTCCATACAACGGAATAGCTGCCGAGGTGCCGGACATCCTTTGCGGCAACTTCAAACTCCGTGCCGTAGTGAACAGCCTGCGGCATGGTAAATGCATATTGCACCACAGGGTGGATGCGAATGTTTTCGCTGTGGGAATATCTGCGTTTCAGGTAATCGGTCATGGCAGCGGTGAGAACATACTCGCCGTCGCCCTTAAAGGTAATCTTGCCGCCCTGGGGGGTGAGGCTGCCGTCAAACGCCTCGGAGAGCGGAATGCTCTTGCCGTCCTTGCTGACGGACCACTCCACCGGCAGAACCTGATTGTTGCCGTGGGTTCTGAGGTCGATGGCGGTATCGGTATAGGCAAATTCGGGAAGCTCAAAGCCGATGGTCAGCACAGGCAGAACCTCGCATTTGTCATGGCTTTCGTACAGAAATACACGGCCGGTTTCATCGGTGACTCTGGCTGCCAGCTCATAGACACCGGCCCGTTTGAAGCGGATCGTGCCGCCGCCGTTTGTGAGCGTTCCGTCCACATAGGTCGGCCAGTCCTGAAATCCGTAGGTGTTGTCCACCAGCCATTCGACGGTGAGGCCGTCCAAATCAGTGGTTTCGGTTTTGACCGCAATATCCGTATCGGTGTGAACATACTCCGGCAGGCTGTAGCTGACGGCAGGCACAGGATACACCTTGAAGCCCTGCTCGTAGCGGTAGGTTCTGCCACCGTCGTCGGTGAATTCCGCTTTCAGAACATAGCTGCCCTTGGCATGAAACTTCAGCTCACCGCCGCTGTTGCCCAGCGTACCCTCCACCGCATCGGTGAGGGATACTTCTTTTCCGTCACGGAGCAGCGTCCAATTTGCGGTATGGCTGCCGATTTCCCCGAACACTGCCTCCACCATCACGGTGCTGTCGGTGTGGAAGATTTCCGGCAGATAGAAGCCCGCCGAACCTACCGGGTAGACGGTAATATGGGCGGTATCGGAAAACACTCTGCCGGTATCGTCGGTGACAGAGGCGGTCAGCGCATACACACCTTTTTCCTTGAATCGGATGCTACCGTCAGCAGGATTTCCTTCGATCCATGTGTCGGTTTCGGCAGGCTCGCCGTTCCGGGTCAGGGTGTAGGCCACTGTGAGGCCGTCCGTTTCTTTTGTTTCTGTCTTGAGCGCCACGGTTTTATCCGTATGAGAAACGGTTGGGAGTGTCAGCTTGACCTCCGCTACCGGGTAGACCGTGATGCTATCCTGTGCGGTGATAACCTTGCCCAGCTCATCCGTAATCGAGGCGGTCAGCTTGTATACGCCCTTTTCCTTGAACAGCACCGTGCCGCCGGTGGAATCCAGCGTTCCGGTGAGAGCCGTTTCGATATCGACGGCAGTGCCATCCTTTTCGAGCGACCATACCACCGCATTGGTACCGAGGTTTTCGGTCATCAGCTTCACCGCCACGGATTTGTCGGTATGGGTGGTTTCGGGCAGAGCGAACGCCGCCGTCACAACCGGGTAGATGCTGATGGTCTGCTCATGGGTCACCGTGACGCCCCGGCTGTTTTTGGCCGTGGCAATCAGGGTGATGCTGCCGGTCTGCATAAATTTCACTTTACCGCCGTTGTGGTCAAGGGTACCGTCTGTCAGCTCTGAAAGCTCGGCAGGCAGATCGTTTTTCAGGGCTGACCATGTCAAATCGCTTACATACCGGCTTTCCGGCTTGATTTCAATTTCATCGGCAGTATACGCGGTTTTGGGCAGTGTAAATGAAAACTGCGGGGCGGGAACATAGGAAGAACCGCCACCGGAACTGCTGCCGCCAGAACTGCCCCCGCCGGAATTCCCATCGGAGGGCTTATCCTCCGGCTTGGTGGGAACAGTCGGCTTGGGCGGTTCTTCCTTCTTGATTTTTTCTTTGGCCTTTTCCGTATCCACCAGCATTTCAAAGGCTTCGGCGCGGGTGGCCTTTCCGTCCGGCTTGACCGTGCCGTCCGGGTAGCCGTCTACGATACCGTATTCCTTGCCGGTGCAGATGCTGGATTTGTCCGATTCGGAAAGCGTATCGTCGTCGGAAAAGCCGGTGACGCAGGAGCAGGAGGCGTCATGCTCGCCCTTGCCGATGGCACGCACCAGCATGCGGATCATCTCCATGCGGGTGATGGGCTGATCCGGTAAAAACTTCGTGCCGAAATCGTCCTTTTGGATGATTCCCGCAATAATGAGCGCCTCAACATCCTGCTCCGACCAATGTCCGGCAATGTCGGTGAAGCGAAGGGTGACCTCGCTTTCCTCCGGCTCCGGCAGCTCCATGGTTCTGGCAACCAAGGCGGCGAATTCCCCTCTGGTGATGATTTCATCCGGGTGCGCCAGCCCGTCGGGGTAGCCGCTGATGACGCCTTTTTCCGTCAGGATCTGAATGGCTTCCTCCGCCCAATGCCCCTTGGCATCCTCAAAATACCGGTTTACCGCATAGGCGCTGCCCGCAAGCAGGGAAAGCACAAGGCAGACAGTGAGGGCAAGGCACAGCGGCCGTTTCATTTTCTTATTCATAAGCGCCTCCTACATTCCGCCCATGACGGGCTGACCTTGCTCCTGCTGGGCGGAGGATTCCTGTTTCTGCGCGGCGGTCTGCCCCTGGGTCAGCGTCTGCTGATAAGCGCCGAGGACCGCCTTGTCAAACTCTGCCTTGGCCTCCTTGGTGCAGGGAAAGCAGATATCCTTGTACTCGCCGTTTCCGGCCTTATAGCTTGGCATGGAGATAAACAGCCCTTTAGAGCCCTCCATAATTTTGATGCCCCGCACGGCAAAATCGCCGTAGACATTGACCGAGGCGGTGGCCTTGCAGCTGCCCTCCGGACGGATGGAGTGGATTTTCACATCGTACTTGGGTGCGGCCGGTGTCGTGTTCTTAGGCATGGTTTTTTCCTCCTTCACAAGATTTCCGGCACAGTTAACCGGCGTAGTTGAACATCTCCTTGATGCGCTCGGTCAGGGTGGGGAGCACCGTTTCCCCGAACAGGGCATACAGCCCCGCGAGGAGCAAAGCGCCCAAAACCACTGCAATCAGGATTTTGATCGCGGTGTCAATGTAGCCGTCCCCGGCATTCCCTGCGAGAATGGAGCGGCTTTTCACAGCAGCCGCACCGAGCTTGTTCTTCAGCTTGCAAAATAGACTTTTCATTTTGGCCTCCTTCATAAAATGAGGGCATGAAAAAAACAGCTTCTGGCTGTCTACATGCTCATGCCCATGGTTTGGGTTTGCTCCGGTTCCCCGAAGCTGATTTGTTGAAATCCGAAGCGGTCACAGTAGTGGAATTCGCTGCCCTCTGCGTCATACAGCTCCACCACATCGGACATGGACAGGGAGTGTCCGTCATAGCCAGGCGGGTGATTCACGTTGCACCTTGTGTAGATGGCTTCGAGATCGTTGGTGTCAAGCTGCCCGTCATAGGCGACCCGGTAATGCTCCCGGGACGGCTCTCCAAACTGCCGCACCGTTTCCTCATAAGAGATAAACTTCCTATACACATCCGTTTCCGGCTTCAGCTGCCAGACGCGCACATTTTTCAGCGGTGCGGCGGACTCATTCATGCCGCCCATTCGTTCCCCCGCGGCAAGCCGTTCCATCACGCCGTCCGTCCACTGCGGGGTCAGGCTGCGGCTTTTGAGCCATGCGGTCAGCTCGTCATTTTGAAAGATGCTGTCCACCACCGCTTTTTCTTTTTCTGTATATCCGGCCGGGTTTCCGTAGTAGGAAATGAGGCCGTTCTTCAGGGTGATTCCCGGCATATGCTCACCTCCCGGATTGTGTGTTGGGAATCCAAGACAGGTTAGTTGCCGTAGATGATGCTGTCCAGCATAATCAGCTCATCCAGCTCCGCAAGGCACACGCCGCTTTGGGCCAGCACGGCGAGAATACCGGGCGGCACATCGGTAATATCCTGCTGGATATCGGCCTCCACCACCGTGATTTCGCCGCTGTCCTCGTCCGTATAGGCTTCCAGCTTGGCGTCGGCGGGGATACCCGCTTCCTCCAGCAGATAGCCGGGGATGCGGACAGTCTGGCTTTCATCCAGCAGATCATGGCAGAGAGAGCAAGCGGAAACGCATCCGGCAGGGCAGTCATCTGCGCAGCCCTCGCCGCAGTTGTCGCACAGTCCGCAGGCGGAGGCGAGAACGACGGTCAGATCGGCGGCAAGGGCGCTGAGACTCTGGATGGCGTTCGCCACCTCCAGCGCCGTCATTTTGTCCTTCATAAATACAAGGGCGTTCTGTCCGGCATGAAGCTCCAGCGTATCCTTATCGGTGAAGCCGGACCGTTCACAGGCATCGGCCGGTAGGCCGATTTGGGGCATTTGATTCTTTTTCATAAAAAAGGGTTCCTCCAATCAAGTATTAATTTTGTTTTTCACGCAAGGCTGTGCCAAGGGCGCTTTTTCTACTCCATGAAGCCTCCTTCCCCAAACAGATTCAGCTGTGATGGGGCGTTTTTCTCACGCTCATGCAGATCGTAGTTGGCAATGAGGATTTCAGGAAACTGCGCCCCATTGTCATAACGCTGCTTGATGTTGTTAATGCGGGTAAAGGCTTCCGTCTGGATGCCCGGTGCGTCATAGAGGCTGCGGATAAATTCACAGTCGTTGTAGGACAGCAGAAATTTGCCGCCGATCTGCAGCAGGGCATCCCGCAGGCGGATATGGTCTTTTTCCGTGAAGCCGTCCTCGCCCACGTTTTTGTAATAGCTTTCGGTTTCAAAATACGGCGGGTCGCAGTAGAAAAAGCTGACAGGGCGGTCATACTGCCCGATGAGCTTCTCAAAGTCCTTGTTTTCGATGACCACCTTGGCAAGCCGCCGGTGGGCTTGCTCGATGAGAGGGAAATTGCTGCGGATATCATGGGGCTGGCTACCGTAGCTGGTTAGCCCCGACGCATAGCTGTAGCGGATAAGCTGGTAAACCCACGCCGCTTTTTGCACATCCGATGCGGGAGAATCGCGGGCGAGGGCGTTTTTCACAAGCTCGAAATCCGCGCGGGAGTTGAGGCAGTAGGCAAGCGCCGCCATTAGCTCCTGCGGCTTCTCCCGCACACAGCGGTAGAGGTTCACCAGCAGACCGTTGAAGTCATTGTAGACCTCAAAATCGTTGCCGGGCAGCTTGTGGAAAAGCACCCAGCCGCCTCCGCCGAACACCTCAATGTACCGCTCATAATAGAGGGGAAACAGGGTGACAATCAGCTCACGCAAGGATTTCTTGCCGCCGATCCAGGACATGAAGCTGTTCAGGAGTCATCACCTCCTTCCAGCGGCAGACGTATCTGCGTATCGTCAAAGGCTGCAAGGGAACGCCGAAGGCCGGTGATGGCAGCACTGATTCCGCTGATGCGGTTTCTCATATGCCGGATGGTCAGGCGTACCTCGGCTTCGGTTTTCGCGTAAAAGTACCCGTTCTGGTCGCTGGCAATGGGAACACCCTCCCGGCGCAGGGCATTGACCTGATCCCGCAGCTCCTTGCCGGAAACGTGGAAGGTACATTCCAGCTCACGGCTGATGACCGCGTTTTCCGCACCGCGGTGATACCGGCGCAGATGCTCTGCAAGCTGTTCTTTCTGCATGGGTCCTCCTTTCCGGCCGTTTCCCCAGAAAGGCAAAAAAGGGCGCAAAAAAACAGGGCCGCCTCCTGTTGGGGAAACGGCCCTGTTTTAATGTGGGGTCTAAAAAAGCGCAGGCGTCTCTGCCTGCGCTACTTGATTACGCCAAGCTCTCTTAACACTGCCACGCAGTCCTTGGCGCCCTGAATGTACAGATGCTTTTGAAACGTTACCTCTAAATCCGAATTTTGACTCAGATACTACTCAATTCTGTCTTTTATACCTTGACTGATTTCAAAGCTGTTCTGGATGCTGTCACTGAGCGAAATTAGTTCCTGTGCCAGTTTCTCCGCCTGAGGGTCTGATTCACGCAGGGCGGAATATACAAGCTGAAACCGCTCCGCCAGAGCCATATCCAGCAAGTCCATGAGCTTCTCGTCCATCTTCTTCGCCTCCCTTCAGCACAACACAATGCCACAGCTTCATGAGAATAGCTATACCAAAACCCAACAAAGATTTGCTATTTCATTTCCATGCCAAGACTCTGTCCGGGGCGGTTGAGGCATTGGTCCACCGTCATGCCGTTCTGCGGCTCCAGCAGCCCGTATTCGGTTTCGGCAGTGGCACGCTGCTCCAAAAGATACCGCCCGTAGTTATCCAGATTACAGAACAGGCTCAGTCCGTTATCACCTGCCAAAGAAAGCATTCGCTGGATTTCCACTTTTGCGTACTCAGCGGGAGAGGCAGTATCAGTCAAAAGCTCAAATTCCTCTGTCATAAACGCAAGGTCAAGGGCTTCTTCCAAAGATATATCACCGGGAGCTTCCGCCAGCATTGCCTTGTAGGTCAGCAGATGGTTGTCCGTTTCAAGCTGCCGGAGCTGCTCTGCCAGCTCATTCACCAGCCCATAGCAGTCGCCCTCAGATGCATACAGAACGTCGCTGATTTTTTCAGTGAGGCTTGGCGCCATGCAGTCCTCCGCCGAAAATGCACATTCCTCCGGGGAGGCGGCTCCGACAGCATCAACCGCCTGCAAAAGCGCCGCATCCCCGGCAGGGAGCTTGAGGAAGACAACCGTTTCGTTGTCATAGGCGGGATCATTAAAATGCCCCTTGGTTACTTGGAGAAGCACGGCATAATCCGGCTTGTCAAGGGTTCTGGTATCGACGCTGTGGTATTCGGAGGCAATCTCGCCGTTCTGCACTACATAGCCATGGGGCGTGAACACGCCGCCCTCACCCTCGCGCATCTCTCTGCCGATTTTGGCGAAGTCCAGATATTCGTAGACTTCATCCGATACCCTTTCCAGTGCCGGTACAAAATCATTATCCGCATAAAATTTGCCGAGAGACGGATCGTCATGAGCTTCATAGGCAATCTGGCAATGCTCGGTGCTGTGTGTCATATTGATGAGCCGCTCCACTGATATGGGAGCGTATTGAGTCTGAACGGCATCCATCATCACCATGCCCTCGAAGCAGTCCAGTTCCCATGCACTTAGGGAAGACAGCCGCTGGGCGAGGTGATTCAGCTCATACAGATTGATATCGGGGGCGATAAATTGCGGCAGATAGTCCAGCTTGCAGCTTAAAACCTCCGCGGAATAGACGGTATCTCCGGTAATTCTTGCTTTTTCCAACGCATCCGCCAGCTCATAGGGTGTGGCGGGGAGTGCGATTTGTGCCGACGGATTTGCACCGGAAGGGTTCCACCGGCTGAGTTCTACTTCAAAGATTTTTCCTTTATCCAAGTGTCATTCCTCCCATCTTCACGCCTGACTCATCTGGATTGGATAATTCGGATGCGAGAGTGATTTTGTGCTCATCACAGAAGTCTGCGAGAGTCAGGGACTCACCGAGGAAATTGATGTTGTCCCGCAGCCTGCGGAAACCCTCCTTGGAGATAGTGACCGGCTCCGGTGTCAAAACGGCTCCGGCGTGGTTAACGGTAACCTTATTTTCTATGCTCACCGGCCTGCCTGGATCATAGTCGGAGCCGCGCAAATCGTAGCAGTAAAAGCCCACCGGCACCGTGGTTCGGTCGATGCGGGAATTGGTGAAAAGTGCTGGCTTTCCAAACAATTCTATGTGTTCATATTCTTCTTTTCTGGCGTTAACGCTCATTTGAATACCTCCCTGTAAATATTGGTTTGTGATTACACAAAAACAGCTCCGTCGCACCACTTTTTCATGGCGTTATACAGCAGCAGTACCTTGATTTGATCGGATACCTCTTTGTTAAATCAGTTTCCATGTTTCATCTTGCACCTTCCTTGCGTTTTGCAGTTTTTTGCATATCCGTTCTAAGGCAATCTCCCTCAGCGCTGTAGCAGATGAAGCCGTGGGACGGGTATGGGCAGCCGCCACAGCTTTGAAATGGACCGCATGGCCGTTCAGCCGGGGGTATTCTACCTACAGTGGAGAGATTGTTTGAATCGTAGCAGGCGGTTTGTTTATTTCTTTTATAGTGTACCAGCATGACCTTTCCTTTCCAGAAAACAAAAAAGCCGGAGAATAAAAGTGCATTCCTGCACTCCGATTCTCCGGCCTTCTAATGCTTTCAAATTTAATGTGATTTTGGTGTATATATAAAAAAAGGGCGCTAACTTTATCGGCTTTCATTCAGCCTTAAAAATCGGAGCCCTTTTTGATTTCAGCTTGTTCATCTGATTGTATTTTGAGTGGCGCCCTTTTTCATTTCGCTCTGTACTAAAAAGGGCGCTGCTCATGAATGTTTTTACTTGTAGGTTTGAGTCCTGTCAGAGTGAAGCTTTTACCCCAATAAATCTACGAAAAAAGAGCTTCCACTTTTCATCGTGGAAGCTCTTGAAAGGCTTGGATTTACTGGCTTTGTAAGCAATAAATCTTTTTTACCTTTTGTTTTTGGAGCAGGCAGCGAGAATCGAACTCGCAACCTCAGCTTGGGAAGCTGATATTTTGCCACTAAACTATGCCTGCATAAATAATTGGATTACAACTATACGCTTTAGTGTACTGTAATCCAATTATACTCTTCCTTATCCCATCTGTAAATACCAGAAAAAATTTTAATAGATGTTATTTTCCATTACAAATAATCCAGAGCTTCTATTCTCCTGCCACGCAGTTCATGGCTATTCCGGCAGGAGTCACTAAGAATGGATTGTCCGGTTTAATCGTCTTCATTCCGGTTTCCTTTTCAAAGATTTTTTCGATTCCTGTCAGACAGCAGGTTCCGCCGCAGAGATAAATCGTGTCCACTTCCTTTGGATCTACGTATTTCTTTACAATAGAAGCCATTTTTTCCACAACCGCTTTTACTACCGGAAGAATTTCCTTATGCTTGCTGTAATCCTGCTTCATGATTTCCGCTTCTGCAAAAGATATATGGTAATTCCCAGCCAGAACCAACGACACATGCGTACCGCCTGTAGGCTCGTCCTCGATCTGCACCACTTTTTGGTCTTTCAAGATGGCCAGTCCCGTAGTTCCGCCGCCGATATCCACTACTACACCATTTTCAATCTGATATATGGAGTTGGCCGCCGTTGGTTCATCCAAAATATTCGTCACTTCAAATCCGGCACCTTCTGCCACATACGAGTGAGTTTTTACACTGGAATCGGTTCCGGCAGGCATGGCAATAGCACAGTTTATCAGTTCCCGGCCGTTTAAACGTTGTTCTAATTTCTCTTTTAATTCTCTTACGATTGCCAGTGCTCCCGTATAGTCGACCACTATACCGTCTCTGAGTACGGATGCGGCCCTCTTCTCACAGGCAATGGGATTATCCTCTTCATCCAGCACCACCAGCACAATGTACGCCGTTCCCAAATCAAGCCCGACCTTCAACTTGCTTCCCACAGGCTTAAATGTCACCTCCTCTGATTCTTCTACCCTCTTCATGTAATCATTTACTCTTTTTAAATCCATCATCTCTTTTATTGCCTTTCGTCCTGTTCTTATACTTCCTGTTTACCGAAAATCCCTTGTTCCTTTTTCTATATCCTAGCATTTACAAGAGCTTTGATCATGCTTTTCTGCCCATTTAACCGCATAGGAACATGTAAATTTAGGAGTTCTACCTTCCATTTTTATCTGCTCTACGGCCATCTCAACCAGCTTGGATGCAATGCCCTTCCCTTTTAGCGAATCATCCACAAAGGTGCGGGTAATGTTCGCGATACCGCCCGGTTCTGAAGGGAAAAGTATTTCCGCCAATACTTTTCCGTTTTGATCTTCATGATAGATTCTAGCCGATTCGTGTTTAAAAATCATTTTGTCACCCTATATGTGTACTTATACTTAAAGTACAGCATCCTTCCTTTCTCCCTGTTATTATCCATTATGTACAAAGTCTTAAGTCTTTAAACTTTTTAATCGCTGCGTTCATTATACCACACAAGCTACGTCGCCGTGTGATGCAATGATTCTTTCCCTGCGGCAAAGCCGACTTCAATCAATAGAATCATTATACCATGCAAGCATGTCGCAGCATGATTCAATGAACGCTTCCTTACGGCAACGCCGATTTTAATCGCTGCGTTCATTATACCATAACTTCCCTTTTGTTCCCAGCAAAATAATCACACAAGAAAGGAACCATCGCGGTTTTTTTCGCAATGGCTCCATTTTCTTACAGTGAATCAAATATCTTCTAACTGTAGCTTTCTTTTCTTTTAAATGCATTAACAATCCATAATAATAAGATCGCTCCGACACACGCTACCACAAAGCTCCATAAATTAAACCCTGTGATACCGACTCCGCCAACTAAATTCATAATCAGTCCGCCAAGGAACCCTCCGATTATACCAACGGTAATATTCATAAAGGCTCCCATTTCTTTATTATTGCCCGTGATCATACTCGCAATCCATCCTGCAAGTGCACCTATGACAATCCAACCTATAATGCCCATATTATCACCTCCTTCTAGTATTAGTATTTACAAGAAAAGGATTCTCATACATTATGGCCTGAGCCTATTGCTTTGCATGCTTTTAACGAATCAAAGTACTGTGATAAAAAAATTAAAATTAAAAGGAGCTGCTCCAAAACAGTATGGTATATGCACATACGACTGTTATGGATCAGCCCCTAAAGGCTTAACGCCTATATGAAAGGAGTTTTCTTGCTATGCTAATTCCTGCCAGTTTGCCGGATATACGAAATACGCATATCGAGTGCTGTTAGGAGTACTGAAATGAATATGGCTTCCTTTCGGAATCAGGATAATATCCCCCTTATTTCCTCGAATCACATTTCCTCCGTCGATTTTGATGTCTAAAGTACCGTCGATGACATAATCAAATTCATCGTACGTCAGCGTCCACTCAAAATCTGCACTGTCAACCAGTTCCATAATGCCGGCGCCCATTCTCGGAGCCTCCTGCAACGTAACGATGTCCTTTAGTTTTACATCTTCTCTGCCTTCAAAGGCTTCTGTCTTTACTGTATCTCCACGAACTACCAGAATACCGCTGGTTTTGTCTGTTTCTTTCACAAAATCCTCACCGGCCTGAGTTCTCATTTGATTAAGCAGTTCTTTTACAATAGCTTTTACCAAATCTTCACTAATATTCATAATCCTTCTCCTATCCTATGTTTTAATGTACTATTCTGCCTCAACAGCTGTCTCATCGTCACTTGTTACTTCAATCTTGCTTAAAAGTTTTGGTGCCAGCACATTGGCTAAGATCAATGCGGTAATACCGGCTACCAGCTTACCAACAACTACCGGGAAAATCATTTCAGGGTTATTACCTGCGGTAAATCCAAGGTGATCCCCGAAAACAAATGCAGCAGATACGGCAAAGGCAACGTTCAAAAGCTTCGCTTTTGGATTCATTTCACCCATGATGTTGAACATGGCGATATTATTCGCCAGAGTAGCCACCATACCGGCAGAACCCTTGTCGTTCATACCAAGAAGTCCGCCGACTTTTTCCAAGGTTCCTCCGAAGGTCTTTGTGATCCACTTTACCATCGGGAACGCACCGACCAATACGCACGCGATCTGTCCGCATACCAGCAGACCGGATTCTAATCCAATCACTCCGCCGTTCTTATCCGGGTCGACCATAATGTCGAATAATGGGAATCGAATTCCTGTTTCATATTGGAAGATCGCAATCGCGGTAAATATAGTGATAATAACTGTAACGGCCGTACCAAACTTGTTGAACCCATTAATCATACTTGCCGGCTTGAACCAAAGACCAAGTACGATCAGACCTGCTACGACAATAACCGGAATCAAGTTGATCAAAATAGTAATCAAACTGATTTTATATGGAGTCATATTCATGACCAGACCACCGGCAATACAACCGATTGGAATCGTGATAAGACCTGCCAGAATACCTGCTGCCAAATACGGTCTGTCTTTCTTATTGATGATGGAAAGAGCTACCGGAATGGTAAATACAATGGTAGGTCCCATCATCGACCCTAAGATCAATCCTGCAAAATTACCTAAGGTATCGTTCTCCGCCAACTGCATCGCCAGCGGATATCCGCCCATATCACAAGCCAGCAAAGTGGTTGCAAACATAGATGGATCGGCTCCTACCAACGTATAAATCGGCGAAATAATCGGTCTTAATAAAATAGATAATACCGGTGCTGCTGCCACAACGCCAGCCATTGCAATAGCCAGAGGTCCCATGGCAAGAAATCCTTCATCAAATTGTTCTCCATATCCAAGCTTGTTTCCGCGAATTTTATCAATAGCACCTACTAACATGAAAATGGTCATAATCGTTACAATAACTGAATTGACTGTTAGGTTTCCAACGTATGCCTGCAAACTTTCCGTAAGCACCGATACATCGAAAGCATTTATTAATTCATCAAACATATCTTTCCTCCTGTACCTGTATAGCTGTAACCCGCCTGCTACAGCAAGTTTTCCAATAATTTCGGGGATGGTCTCGGTATGACGGTGCTTCCCACCATCAACTCAGCTGTCTCCTGAGCAGCTGCAACGGCAGCCCGTACAGCACCCACATCACCAGTCAGCGTGACCACGCCCTTCCCTCCGATAGCCCAGCCCATACGCACTTCTATCAGCGTAATATTAGCCGCCTTTGCTGCCACATCCGCAGCGGTTATTGCCGAAGCTATGGAAAAAAACTCTAATACCCCAACGGCTCCTAATGTTTCAACAGGATTTGTCATATATATTGCCGGAATGACCTGGTCGTTGATATTGGGAATCAACAGCGTATCCACTGCATGCGGACCGCTCCGTTTCACGCCATCCTTCATAGATGCCTCTACCGCACCGGTTTCCCCTCCGACCACGATTATGTATTTTCCCGGACATACGGTGGTGGCCCGCAGCACATCTACCTGCGCCGCCTTAATCATATAATCCGCCACTTCTATTCCCTGAGCGATACTGTTCAGCTCAATCATACCTACTGCATTTGCCATAGTACTACTCCTTCTCTTTGTCAATGACAATCCGTTCACCATCCATCAAGGTTACTGTGCCCTTTATGCTGGCATGTACCGAAGCAGAGAGAGCATCCTCTTTTGCTCTTACGATCAGGTCTCCTTTTTCCACCAAATCCCCTATGGATACACAAGGAATTCCCGGTGCTCCAATATGCTGTTTCATCAGGAGTGAAACCTGATTAGGTGTGAGCGGAATGCATTTTTCAGCGTGTTCGTGATAATATTTCATTAAATCCAGCCGAGCCACTAATCGTTCAGTGGGTATCCTTCTATAGGGCAGATCCGCCGAAGCTTTCGGCGTCTTGTTGCGTTCCGGTTTAATGCCCCGAGCCGCTAATTGTGTTTTTACGAACACATTTACTTTACGGGGAGAAAGGCTCATTGGACAGGCGAACATTTCACATATTCCGCAGTCACAGCAGTTCGCTGCTTCTCCAAAAATTTCTTCATATTCACTGTCATCCGTTATCAGCTTTTCTCTGTACATATTTCTCATGACCATATTGGGACGAATTTTATGTCCGATCAGAAATCTCGGACACATATCAGTACACAGCTTGCACTGAATACAGGCACTTCTGGTCTGTGCAACAATCGAAGAAAGCGAAAGCTCTGCACATTTTACCAGATAATGGTCTTTGGGCAGCACAAGGATATTTCCGGTGGTTTTGGTTACCGTCAGATCCTGAATATCACTTCCTCTATATACTGTCCCCATCATCGGTCCGCCCACAATAATATCGTATTCTTCAAGCTGGGGACGGGCCTGATCAATGCATTCCTGCAAGGAGGTTCCTATGGGAACATACAGCATAATCGGCTCCGCTACTTCACCCACCACGGATAAATACTTATCCGTCACCGGTTTCCCCTGCATGGCCTCATACACATTCAGCATGGTTCCCACATTGCTGACCACTGATCCTACATCTAAGGGCAGACCTCTTTCCGGTACACTATGCCCGGTGACCAGCTGTACTAAAGTCTGCTCATCTCCGGCCGGATAAAAGGATTTCATTTTAACCAGTTCGAAAGAAGATCCGTTTTTATCTATCGCTCTCTGCAATGCCTCTATTTCCTTCTGATATTTGCTCTTCAAGGCAATCACCCTGCGTTCCGCACCGATGTGCTCCGCTACGGTTTCAGCTGCTTTCAAAATTTCATCAGGAAACGTCCTCATCAAATATTTATCGGTTTCAATCAAGGGTTCACATTCCGCTGCATTTATAATAAATACCTGCGCTTTGGCAGAAAGCTTTACATGGGTAGGAAATCCTGCACCGCCGGCACCAACGATCCCGGCATTTTTTACAGTCTCTATTATGTTCATTTTCTCACCTCGCCGCACGCTTTTTACAGCACGCTTTCATTAATTTCCTTATCATCTACAATTCCTACAATGGTAGCATCTACCGGTATGGTCGAATCTCCGACTGCGCTTCGTGCTGAGCTTCCCGAGACGAACAAAACAGTTTCCCCAACTCCTGCGCCAATGATGTCGGCAGCCACGATTGGATGTTGGTATTGGTCTTCATGTAAAAGGTCCACAGGCAAAAGAATCATGAGTTTCAGCCCTGCCAGGCTTTCATCTTTTCTCGTCGCCCATATATTTCCGATAACCTTTGCCACTTTCATATACTTTACCCTCTCTTCTACACAGCACTGCGCTTTCGGTGCCGGAATTCATATCAGTCGATTGCAAACGAAATGCCTTTTTGCTCCGCATATTCACGGGCTAAATCTGTGATGATCGTTTTCTTTGTGATAAAAACTTGCATCGCATGCTGTTCATAAGCAGCTCGGAGATCTCTTTCCGTAATAATCTTCTTCGTGAATTTTATCGAATTTCCAGTATACGCTCCGTATGCTTCCAGCTTTTCCTCCGGCTTCTCACAGCTCTTTCTTTCCGCTGTACCTTCGTTTTCAAGTATCATACTTTCCAGTTGGTCTCTGCTGCAAAATCGAATACCTGCGCTCTTTAAGAACTCGATTTTCTGCATCATCAACCCGTAATAGAGCTTGGGAGCAGTATTCCGGTATTGATAGATTTCCATTTCCTCATGGGGTATCAGGATTTGTTTTCCCATCAGGATCGCTTTGATCACCGTCTCGGTAAACGGCGTATCCCCGATACCCTCTGCGATCTTTCCTAAAGAAAGACTGCTGAAGCTTCCAAGCACAATCGTATCTATTTGTTGTAAGTCGCACGTATATTCACTGCTTCGTGTACAAACAACTTCAAATTTTGCTTTGACAGCTTCCTTTTCCAAAAGTTCATGGCAGGCTGTGCCATGGTCCTCTGTCAGAATCAGCAGCTTTGGTTTCTGACCTGATCCGCCGCCGCAGATCTCCGTTTGTGTGCTTTCTTCCAGTTCTGAAATTCTTTCCGCGACCTTTACAGCAATCTGCTCCACTAATTCTTTGAGCTCCATAGGCTTCCTCCTTTCTGCCCAGTCTTTTTTTCCTGACTCTTCTCAAAATCCATTTTCCGCTATTTTATAATGCGGCCTAAAGTAAAATCTTCACATCCTGCTGCATTAGATTCATCTGTATCAATATGTACTTTACAGCTGGATGCCTCGTCTACTCTAACAATGACCTCCTGCAATACAAGCGGTCTGTCCGTGATAACCTCCAATTTTACCTGCTGTCTGTCCTTTAAGCAAAGCTTCTCCGCCATGTCCGGCGTCATATGTATATGCGCTTTAGCCACGATGGCTCCTTCGGATAGAGCAACCACACCGTTTGGCCCTTTCAGCACCACAGCCCCGGAGTTTTCCAATTCTCCCGACAGCCGAACCGGTGCCGACATACCTAAACTCATACAGTCACTTCGGGACAGCTCCACTTGGGTTCGGCTTCTGACCGGACCCAAAACAGAAACCTTCTTTTCTCCTTTAGGCCCCACCACTGTAACCTTTTCCTCCGACAAATACTGTCCCGGCTGTGACAACGCTCTTTTAGGCGTCAATGTATGTCCTTTTCCAAACAGCTGCTCTAAATCTGCCTGACTTAAATGAACATGCCTTGCAGAGGTTTCAACCTGCAGAATACCATTTGCCATAATGGTGTCTTTCAATGCTTGAATCAGCTTATCCATTCTTCCATCTCCTTTTAATGATACTCTCCTGCCAGCCATTTGCACATCATAACATGAAGTGCGCTGGACAGCCGGTTCAATTCCTCGATAATATCCGTTCTGCTGCACTTACCGTTCTGATAGAAAGCGGTCGTGGCAGCCACCTCTACCTCTCGAATGGCAGCTCGGAGCTGATTCAGCATAGCATAGGACGTTCCCATGGTATAATTCGGCATCAGCATTTGCTTGATTCCAAAGAATTTCATCGGATCGTGAGAGCGGTCATGGAGCTCCCTGTTGGTCAGCCCGATGATCAATCCGCTCTCCAGCTCCTGATCCAATACGTCACATTTCATGATGTTCTGTAAGACCAAAAGAACACTGTTCAAGTCCTCGATTACCTTTGCGGAAGTACCGGATTCTGCCATTCGTGCCTGATCCAGAATAATCAGTGTCTGAATGGAATCCAGCTTTCCTCTGAAAAGAATTCTCGGATGGCACTTCGGCACCAGCAGATTTCCTGAAAGCTGGCACATGTGCTCCGGCTTTTCCATGTAGAAAGCCCCGGTTTCATAATCAACATATTTGGGTTTCCATGATTCTGCCGCATGATTGGACACTTCCGTACTTTCCGATGGGGTACTCTGTTTGTTTTCTGATGCCTGTACCTGCTGTATAGGGGGCTCTTTTACAATTTTAATTTTGCGTTGCTGTAAATATTCACGCCCTGCTGGAGATAAGAGAGTCTCCTCCGGTATGCAATAATATTCCGGCTGACTGTTTCTCAGTTCTTCCCGCAAAGCCGCTTCGGTTATGACCTTCAACGCTTTCACCTCCCGCCTTTATTTTAAATACAACTTACTTCTTTAAATCGGGAAGTATCTGCTCTACTTCTTCATGAGGTCTAGGAATAACGTGTACGGAGATCAATTCGCCCACACGCTCTGCCGCCGCCGCGCCTGCGTCTGTAGCAGCCTTTACCGCGCCTACATCTCCCTTTACCATAACGGTAACCAATCCGCCGCCTACATGTTCTTTGCCAATCAGAGTTACATTTGCTGCCTTTACCATGGCATCCGCCGCCTCTATGGAACCTACCAGTCCTTTTGTCTCAATCATACCTAATGCTTGTGTTGTCGTCATTTTATACCCTCCTTACTTTAACACGGGAAGTATCTGCTCTACTTCCTCGTGAGGTCTAGGAATAACATGCACGGAGATCAGCTCGCCTACACGCTCTGCCGCTGCCGCTCCTGCATCTGTAGCCGCTTTTACCGCGCCTACATCTCCCCGTACCATAACAGTAACCAGTCCGCCGCCTACGTGTTCTTTGCCAATCAGTGTTACATTTGCGGCTTTTACCATGGCATCTGCTGCCTCTATAGAGCCTACCAATCCTTTTGTTTCAATCATGCCTAACGCCTGCATTGCTAACATTTTAATTCCTCCTTATGTCTATATGGCTTCCAGTTGTTTAATGACGCGGCGTACCACTTCATCTATTTGTTTTACATCAAAATTGATCATTTCCGGTATCATTTCCGTTTCCCCGGCTTCTTTTCTAATCTCTTCTAAATCCTTCTTTCCTACCGCAACATACCGTAGATTATACAGCTGTTCCGGTCCTACATTTTCACTGGTAGCACTGCCGCCCACTGCACCGCACCCCAGTGTCAGGGCCGGCATCAATCCTGTGGATGCTCCGATTCCGCCCAATGCTCCCGGACTGTTCACAATAAATCGGGATACCGGAACGCGGTGTGCGAAGTAATCCACAATTTCCTGATTTTTCGTATGGATAATGAAGGTATGACCTGCTCCTTCGTAATATAATATTTCACAGCATCGTTCACAAACGGCCCTGTAATCCGGTGCGGTATAGAATCCAAGGATTGGCGCCAGTTTTTCATTGGAGTACGGGTGACCTCTGCCGACACCGGTTTCTTCTGCCACCAGCACTCTGGTATTCTCCGGTACAGTCAATCCTGCCAGCTCCGTTATAACTTTCACACTCTTTCCTACAATCATCGGGTTCATCGTACCGCTGGAGCGTAAAATAAAGTTCCCCAGCTGCTCTCTTTCCTTGGCATCCAGAAAATATGCTCCCTGCCTCTCCATTTCCTTCTGAACGGCTTCCTTCATATCGTCCTCACAAATTACAGACTGTTCTGATGCACATATGGTGCCGTTGTCAAAGGTCTTCGAATCCAAAATGCACTTTACCGCTTTGCTGATATCCGCGCTTCTCTCAATGTAGGCTGGGCCGTTACCGGGTCCTACTCCGATAGCCGGTGTTCCCGAAGAATATGCGGCTCTTACCATGGCGGATCCGCCTGTAGCCAGGATCAAAGAGGTATCCGGATGACTCATCAGCACATCGGTGGATTGAATCGTCGGAATAGAAATACAGGAAACCAGATCCTCATTACCCCCTGCTTCTGATATGGCCTGACGGATGACCTTCACGCTTTCCAAAATGCACTTTATGGCATTAGGGTGGGGTGAAAATACAATAGCGTTTCCTGCCTTTACAGCAATTTCCGCCTTATAGAACACGGTTGAAGTCGGATTCGTAGAAGGAATCAAACCGGCTATTACTCCCACAGGAACGGCTACCGCGTAGGTCCCTGCTTCTTCGTTGCGTTTGATGACTCCTACGGTCTTCATGTCTTTGATTCTCTCGTAAACGCCCTTGCTCCCAAAAATATTTTTGATGACTTTATCTTCTGCAATGCCAAAGCCTGTTTCATCGTGTGCCAGCTGTGCCAATCGCTTGGCATTTCTCACACCGGCATCTGCAATGGACTTTACAATGGCATTTACTTGCTCTTGACTTTTTTCCGCTAATTCCTTCTGTGCTGTCTTTGCATGTTCTACCAGATCACGCACTTCCTGTACAGATAGTAAATCCTTGTCATATAGCAGCATCTACTTATCCCCTCCTTCATGAAATCTGCAAATTTCGTGAATCAGCTGTCCTTTTTTCGCAAATTTAATTTCATTTTTTGTCATGGTTCCTATATGGAGCTTACGGGCTATATTTCTTAGTTCCCCTACTGTTTTTTGTTCCAACAGTTCTCTGCTGAATTCGTTTCGGGACTCTTCTACTGCCATCTCTTCTTCGGGTTCTTTCAGTTTTACGGTCTCTGCAGGCATTGCGGTCTCTGCAGGCGTTTCCATTCTTTCAGGTGTTTCGTCCGTTTGAACTGTTTCAGTCCTTTCCGGCTTTTCTGCTTCTGCAGTCTGCTTTTCCTGAACCCTTGCCGTAGTATTTGTCATCGCAAATACCTCCTTTGCAGGTCTTGGAATTACATGAACGGAAACAACCTTTCCAACACGCTTCGCAGCCGCACAAGAAGCGTCCATTGCCGCTTTTACAGCTCCCACATCGCCGACCACCATGACGGTAACCAATCCGCCTTTTACCTTTGTTACGCTATGAAGAGATACATTAGCGGCTTTCAGTGCGCTGTCCAACGCTTCCACTGCACTTAAATAGCCATAGACTTCTATCATTCCTAATGCTTCCATAACTTATATCCTTCCGCTTTTATCCAACAGGATTATCCGCAACGAATTCTACCGCAGCAGCAAATGCATCGCATGCCGCTTTGCAAGCCGACTGGCTTCCGGTCAGCAATGCTCCGCCGAAGTTGGTCTCTGAAGGAGGAGCATACAGTACGCACATGGTAACATCTGCTGCCTTCATTGCCGCATCCACTCCATACATAGCTTCCAGAGGAGGGGCAATCAGATAAGCCAGAGCCTCTCCTTCCGGAATTCCTGCGCCGTCTGACAAGTAGGAGCCGGTCCTTGAAATACAGTGTGCGTAGTACACGATCGTGTCGTCTTCGTTGGCAGATATAAAATATGCCGAATTCTCAATAAACTCTGTACAAGCTTTCAATCCGCTCTTGATTTCTGCAGGGTTTGGCCCTGCCAGAATACCGATAATTTCGCCGGCCAGCTTTGTATTGGCATTGGCAGCACCTCCGTAAAAGCTTTTTGCGTACACAACCTTTACATCCGCCGCCTTTGTAGCTTCATCTAATGCCGTATATGTAACATCATCGCAATCTACGGTGATCAACCCTAAGGATCTCTGATCCGGGGTTAAATTCAGCTGAGCTGCCAGTTCAGCATTTACATTTGGAATCACTTTTGTTGCTAATACTGTGGCCCTAACGGGATCTCTCTTCATTTTTCATATCCTCCCTTATTACAATTTTAAATTTGTTCCGCTTGCTTTTTTCTCAAGCATAAGTTTTATAATATCTGCAATATGAGCCCCTGCTTCCACCGGCATCGTTCCGGATCGATGAATATTGGATACTACCGTTCTCCTGGCCTCCGGCATACCTACCGTTGCTTTATAAGCAATGTACGCACTCATGGATTCTGCAGTAATAAGTCCCGGTCTTTCGCCGATCAGCGTGCAAGTCACCTCAGCTCCTGTCAGTTCGGAAATCTCATCCATTACAGCAACCCTGCCGTATTTTACAAAGAATGGTGTTCCGGTATCGATTCCTGAGCTCTGCAGTCCTTGGAGAATAGCCGGAAGTAAGTCCTTTACATTGGCTGCCACCGATGCGGAGGATAAACCGTCTGCCACATAAATCTGAACCGTTGGATTTTTCTTGCACTTTTCTTTTATGATCTGTGCCGATTCCGGCGTCAGCTTTCTGCCTAAATCCGGTCTGGTCAAATAAATGTCTTTGCTGTCGCACTGCGTGGTAACGGTAAACAGATTCATGCTTTCCACAAATTCGTGATCCACATCACTGAACACCGCATCCTGTGCTGCGGAGTGGGCGGCTCTGAACTGGAGCAATGGGTCTGTCTTATATCTGGCACCTGCTTTTCCGATTCCCAGCCGGCAAGGAGCATATTGTTTTAATTCCAAATATTCTTCGCCGTGCTCCGGATTCTTTACCAGATATTGTGTTCGAATATCTACCTCCGTTACATCCGGAATGCAGCCGTCCTCCAGTGCAACACTCTCTGGAGCCGCTTTGGCGGTACTCGTCTGCTCCGGTGTTGAATCCGTCAATTTCATATCTTTAATTACCTGCTCTATAAGTTGTTTTAAATCTACCTGTTCCATTTTGAGACCTCCTTTCTATTTCCTCATAAACACTGAAGCATCTCCGGCAAGGGGAGTCAGTTTTCCGTTTTCTGAAAAGCCCATTTTTTCAAGCCACATATCGAATTCCTTAATTGGACGAAGTCCGAATACTTCTCGCAGGGCTGCTGCTTCATGATAACCGGTGCACTGATACATCAGCATACAGTCATCGCCTTGAGGAACGCCCATGATGTAGTTGCAGCCTGCTGCAACCAGCAGTGTGGCCAAATTTTCAATATCGTTCTGGTCGGCTTTCATATGATTGGTATAACAAGCGTCGCAGCCCATAGGAATTCCCGTCAGCTTGCCCATAAAGTGGTCTTCCAGTCCTGCACGAATGACCTGTTTGGAATCATATAAATATTCCGGTCCGATAAATCCTACAACGGTATTGACTAAGAAAGGATGATATTTTTTGGCGAAGCCGTAGCAGCGGGCTTCCATCGTTACCTGATCCCATCCGTGGTGGGCTTCTGAGGATAATTCGGAACCCTGCCCGGTCTCAAAGTACATGACATTCGGCCCGGTGGAAGTACCCTTCTTCAGCATCATATCCCGGCCTTCATCCAGCATAGTCGCAGTCAGTCCGAAAGCTTCATTTCCTTTCTGTGATCCGGCTATAGACTGGAACATTAAATCGATAGGAGCATTGAATTTGTCTGCTGCCTCTGTCTGGGTAGTAACGTGAGCCAAAACACAGATCTGCGTCGGAACTTCCCATTTGTTCTTAAATTCATCGAAGCTCTTCAATATTCTGGCAA
This sequence comes from Aminipila luticellarii, assembly GCF_004103735.1. Taxonomy (NCBI): domain Bacteria; kingdom Bacillati; phylum Bacillota; class Clostridia; order Peptostreptococcales; family Anaerovoracaceae; genus Aminipila; species Aminipila luticellarii. The sequence goes on from NZ_CP035281.1 coordinate 2,434,449, forward strand.
CACTTTCTACTGAATCGTCTACCGGATTTAACCCGATGACTGCATCTCCGCAGCCTAAGCTTAAGCCTTCCATAACGGAAGCCATGATACCCTTTGGATCATCCGTCGTATGGTTTGGCTGAAGACGGGATGAAAAAGTTCCGGGCAGCCCAATGGTGGTGTTGCAGTGCGCAGATACACGCATTTTTTTTGCACAGTATATCAAATCTAAGTTACTCATCAACTTGCATACTGCGGCGACGATTTCGCTGGTAATTCCTCTGGAAGCCCGGCGAATCATGGAAGAAGTCGTCTTTTCGTCCAGCAGCCATTCGCGGAATTCAGCAACTGTCATATTCTTAAAATCGTTGTAGATGGATTCATTGACCGCATCCTGAATAATTCGTGTTACTTCATCCTCCTCATACGGAACTGCCGGTGTATTTCTTATTTCTGCCAATGTGATGTGTGACAGCACTACTTTTGCAGCAACTCTTTCTTCCGCAGATTCTGCTGCAATTCCAGCAAGCTTATCACCAGACTTTTCCTCATTTGCTTTGGCCATTACTTCCCTGAGTGATTTAAACTCATAGTTGTGTCCAAATAGCTTTGTTCTTAGTATCATGCTTTTTCACCTTCTCTTTTCTTTCCTTTCCTCTTTATTGATAACTCCCTTGTGGAGTGATCTACGAATTAAAAATCAATGTTTTGACCACTACCGGAAGGACATATCCCCCTCCTACCGGTTCGCCTATATCTATGTAATCCCCGGATTTGCTCCGCACTCCGTCAATACAGATGACATCTTTTTGCTTATTTAATTTGATATGAAGTGCATTTCCAAGTGCTTTTCCTACATCAGCTTCCAGTACCACAATGAGCGGAAATTTTTCTTTAATGGAAGCTTCCGCTCCCTCAATAATGGCTGCTGCCAGCTCCTGTATCTTATCAAATCCGTCATAAGGTGCCGCCGAAAGTGCAATAGCGACAGGTTCTTTTTTCCCTTCGTGCTGATAGATCGGAAGCTGAGCCTTTATCGCCGCACTCACAGACTGAGGGGTTTCTTCATCCAGCTTAGATAATTTGAGGACCGGAACATTTTTAATCGGTAATTGATCCCTTTGATAAAAAATCGTGCTTCCGCTGATCTCCGTCGTATGAGTTCCTGCTCCCACCACTGTGGCCCGAATGGTCTCTTCGGAGCGATAGCATTCTACCGAATCCAGCATACCGCTTTGAGCAATAGCCGTGCCAAGCAGAATTCCGATGTCACCGTACTTGAAAACCTCCTTGTCAGTCGGTTCGTATATATAATTGGCTACTCCGCCGGAAAACGTCAGCGCATTCACTTTAATGTCTTCCGGTAAGCCCTTCCCTTGATTGGTATACAATTTTCTATGATAGCTGGATTCTGCGTCCAGATGGAGAGAAGCTTTTAGCTCCTGAGCCATCAACCTGCATACAGCTTCCAGCACTTGAACGTTGGCTTCATCGCCTTCACGGATTTGAATGCCGTTTGCTTGTGCCAGTTCTTGAATCTTACGGTAAATATAGCTGATTTTCCCATTTTCAATTTTTATCAGCCGCCCTCCTATATCCAGACAAGTTACGCCCTGCAAACTTCCTTTGCGAAATACGGCAATATTAGTAGTTCCTCCGCCCACATCCAGATTGGCGACTACATTTCGGTGCTCCTCACTGAATACGTCGGTACCCGCCCCTCTTCCGGACAAGACAGATTCCAGATCCGGACCTGCGGTGGCTACGACAAAATCCCCGGCCAGATCACTCAGGCTGTTCAGAACGATATTGGCGTTCTGCTTTCTTGCGGTTTCACCGGTTATAATGACCGCACCGGTGCTGACCTCTTCGGGCCTTATATTGGCTTTTTCGTATTCAGATCGTATGATTGCACTGACCTTTTCTCCATCTATTTCGGTATTGGAAATCAATGGGGTAAAATAAATATCACTGCAATAGATCACTTCTTTATCTACAATTTCCACCTTCGGCACCATATATCCTGCCGCTCTGTTCTCAATGGTCAGCTTGCTGAAAATCAGCTGGGTCGTGGATGTTCCTATATCGATGCCGACACTGGTTACTGATTCTTTCAAGTGGTTTTCCTCCCCTCTGCTTAACTGGAAAATTTCTGACAGCTAGAGCTGCTGAAATTGCTGTAAATCTGTGATAAGTTTTAAAAAAAAACGCAGCTTAGACACAGATAAAAACTATCTGCACCTAAGCTGCGTCGCTTAGCATAAGGATAATGCTACGTCACATTATCGATTGTATTCATTATTTTATTTTTAAAATCAAAAGCGATTTTAGTTCCGGAATCACTGGAGCATACATTGATGGTTCCTTTTAATTTATCCTTTACAATGGAAAAAACAATGCTTAACCCTAAGCTGTTTTCTTTTATGGTATTAATATCAAATCCCTTTCCATTGTCTGAGACCGAAATATGACATTGCCTGCCCTGCTTCTCGATCTCAATCTCTATCCTTCCGTTCTTTCTGCCATCATCGAAGGCGTACTGTAAAGAGTTGTGCAGCAATTCGCTCACGATAAGTGCCACGGAGGTGGAGATTTCCGAATCGACTTCAAACCCCCTGCCTTTAATGCCCACGGTAATATCCGCAGCTGGTTTAAGAAAGTAACGAAGGGTGTTGTCCTTGATATTTTCCAGGACATCCCGAATATTGACCTGATCTACGCCCTCTTTCGACAGCAGTTCATGGGTGCTTGCAATGGCCAATATACGGTTCATGCTTTCATCCAAAACCTTTTTTGCTTCCAAGCTCTTTGTTCTCCGCCCCTGCAAGCGAAGCAGGCTTGCAATGGTCTGTAAACTATTTTTGACCCTGTGATGCATCTCTTTTACTGCTACGGATTTTAGAATTAATTCTTTTTCCTTTTCCCGAATATGCGTAATATCCCGTATCATGACGGCAAAATCCACATTATTGTTCTTTAGTGAAATCTGTTTCACCATCAAAGTCAATCCGGCAGTGTTCACCTCAATGCCGGAATAGTTCGCATCCTGATCGAACCATTCCAAATTAGAACCGTGCAGGGCGATATAGAGATAAGACTGTCCTAAAATATCCGCCGTATATCCAAGCCTTTGATATAAATTGCGGGCAATTTTATTTCTGTAGCTTACATATCCCTCCGTATTCACCAGAATGACAGCTTCATCAATGCAGTCCGCAAGCCATGAGCTTTCATCATCCAATCGGGTAAGCACATTGGCGAGCTTCGCATAGCTCTGGTCGGTAAAACGGATACGGTCATGCATTTCATTGTTTTCATCCGCATTTTTCTCTTCAATCAATACGGCAATCATGTGCTCTTCATACCATATAGGTTCTACAGTCTGTATCACATTTGCATACTCCTGTGTCACCGCTTTCATTTGTTTCGTCGGCAGCCCCAGTTTAAAAGATCGGGCAACAGCCGGTTCATTCTGCGGTTCTGCCAAAAGCCCCACCACCGTTTTTTTATAGGAGGACGGTACATTTTGAGGCTTTGCCTCCGCTACTACAATAGCGGTGGTTTCGTCGGTAGTCAGGCAGTCTATGAAGAAGTCTGCATCCTCCAGATCCGCCATGGTCTGGAGTCCTACCCCTATTTTCTGAATGGTCTCAATTTCCTGATTCGTTAAGTTTGTATAATGTTTGCATAATATTTCTATAGTATCCGGCATTTTACCCTCAATTCCCTTAAGTCAATATAATTTCCGCTATGCGCTTCATGGAAACCTTCTTTTCCTTGCTCAGCATTTTTATGTATTCATATGCCTCGTTTTCAGTCAGTCTCATGGATACCATTAACTGTCCTTTGGCCTTTTCAATAATCGTGCGGTTCTCCAAACGTTCTGTAATGATGTCGAACTGTTTCTTGATCTGCTGAATTTCTCTGCTTCTGGCCAGTGCGATTTCTATATTGGGTACTAAAGCCTTTTCATCAATAGGCTTCACGATATACCCGGAAACACCCATTTTGGCAGCACGATTAATGAACTCCTCGTCGCTGTATGCAGTGAGCAATATCACGGTTCCTACCGTTTTTTCTTCCGTTATGACCTTCGCCGCTGACAGTCCATCCAGTAAAGGCATCTTGATGTCTAAAATGGCTAAGTCCGGTTTGATTTTCTTACAAACTTCAATCGCATCAAAACCTTCTGATGCTTCTCCGACAACACTGTACCCGGCGGTTACCAGCATTTCTTTTAAATCCATTCTGGTAATCGGCTCATCTTCGGCGATGACAACCCGGATTTCTTTTCTTTCCTTTTCCTTCATGCGTAACTCCTAGCATTTGCCGCTGTACGTTCAACGGCGTTTTTGTCCGCTTCCACTATGATCTGCTGATCTCCGCTTTTGCAAATCCCATTTTATCACAGAGCATGCCCATGACATCTCGGATTCCTGCTTCCACGGCGGCAACATCGCCCAATATGACCAGCGACCCGTTGAAACGATCCACAAAACCAATCGAAATATTGGCAGCCTTTGATGCAACATCCGCTGCAATCATAGCGCCCTCACTTGGAGTAATAGTTAATATACCAATGGCTCCTTCGTCTTGAAGCATCCCCAGCTTGGGATATAAGTCCTTGATGGGGTTTGCAATGATATGAGCCAAAGTGACCTGTTTACCCGGAACAAATTCCTGTATAATGCGCTGCTTGCTTTCCTCCAATGCCTCACTTCCTTTCAGCATTGTTTTTAATGCTACCTTAGATACATGATTCGACAAAAAAAGCACCCAAACAAAATATGTCCAGGCGCTGCTTCGCAATCCTTTTGTTTCCGAGCCCTACACTACGCCGCACAGTGCTCCTTTAAATTATATGAATATAGTACCTAAGTTCATTGGATTTGTCAATACAATTATTTGATTTTTCTATCAATTTATTTTTGCTCATACGCATATATCCGTTGAAAAATCCCAATTTATAGCTCTTGAATCCAGTTATTTAATTCTTTCACACCCTGTCCGGTGACACTGCTCACCGGAAAACAGATGGCCGCTCCTGCATTTTTTAAATAGAGGTCTGCTCGTTTCATCTGCTCTTCATTGGCTATGTCTATTTTTGTCACAATTCCTATGACAGGTTTCCCGCAAAACATAAATCCAAACCCCGGTGCAAACATGGTGCCTTCTTCAACGGCCGACTGAACCAAGGCAATCACATCTACATCTGCCGCCGTTACGGACAGTGCTCCGTAAAATCCCCTCTGCTCCAGATATTCTCCGGGAGTATCGATAAATCGATCGTTTATCACTTGTACCGTCTGTGTTTTATGATAGCTCAGCTGCTGATCGGTCATACATTGGGTCAGAGTAGTCTTTCCCGCTTGGGATTTACCCACCAGTATGATACGCTGCTTCTTGTCCTTCACTTATTTCCCTCCAACATATCCTGCTCTCTCTTATATCTCATTCAATAGAGTTTATTGTATCATACGGATTCTTTTTGTGCGATTATTTATTTGCACTTTTATCTATATATGCATGCTTGGCATAAAAAAGAAGTCCAAAATAAATTCTAGATAAATTTCTTGGACTTCTTCCTATCATTCTATGCTATTTATGTTCCTGAATAAATGTCAGAAACGATTCCGCCTGCTTTTCAAGATATGGTGCGCTTGCCGTAAGCTGCAATTTACCTTGTGCATCCAGCTGCTGCATGGCATTTGGTACGGTCAGCCTCGGTGCATTCATAACATCCATGTTTAAAAAACTGATCAGCGTAACTAAATGATCCTGCGCGATGCCTGTCCCCGACATCCCCGGAGAAATTCCGCTGATAGCTGCCGGCTTGCCTGCAAGAAGCGGCGGTTCACTCTCACTGATTGGGCGGGAAAGCCAGTCTATCAGATTTTTTAACACACCCGGGAAAAAGTGATTATACTCCGGTGTAAAGAACCAGATTCCATCTGCCGCTTTTACTTTCTCACGCGCTTTTTTAACCGCTATGGGTGCCGGAAATTCATTATCTTGATTCATCATCGGTACATCTGCAAAATCCAGTATTTCAAACTCTGCCTTATCACCGATTGCCGCCTGCGCTGCCATAGCCAGCTGACGGTTAAAGGACTCCTTACGAAGAGAACCTACAATTGCCAATATCTTTGTTTTTTCCATATTTTGTCACCTCGCATATACTATGTTTTCTACTCGTTTAACCAACTGCCTTTTCATTCATTATATGTGTAATGCCGCAGATGTCAATACGTTTTAAAAGTAAAATACAAATTAAAACCTCTCCGGTAGCTTAATAATCATTGATAATTATTAAAACTTTTCATACATTAAAACGAGGTGATCTTCATGAATTCATGTGAACTGGTATCCGCTATAACGGCTCTTGCCATACTAATTGCAAATCAAACACCCGATGACGGGGAATTAGTTCTATTGGCTTCATCGCTGAACCAGCTGGGCGACACGTTAGCTACCATAGCCGCACAGCGTGAATTGCAGGAAAATCAAAGTGCACCTTTGGAAAACTCTGCTCCAACAGAATAAAAGCAAGTACTCACTTCAATAAATCCCAAAATGAAAATTTATTTCCCTGTCAGTTCAACGCCCCGGAAGAACTCCATGGCCAGATGCAGGGAGTGACCATGCACAATCTCATCAGGTGTATGCTCCGGCCAGTAGACAGCCGTCTTTGCTTGAAAACCGTCTGCGGTAGGCTTGAACTGGTGATATGGGCTGTTGACCGCAGTCACCCCATCCGCCAGAAAAGCCTTTCCGGCCATAGCCATAGGGAAGCTTGGATCTTTATCTCCCTGAATCTGAGCACCCAAAGCAGAAATGTCCACTACCTCTACCTTGACTAGAGTAGGTGTTCCATACATGCCGAAAGGCTCGATTCCCAGCAGTTCGCCGTCATCAAAGGAAACATGGCAAATGAAGTGCTCGGGATGAGCCGCAAGGCCAACCCGGTCGTCCTCCTGCATGGCCTTCATAACACCCATAAACTCTTGCAGTGATCTGCCAGTTACCGACATGTTGCAGTGGGAAACCCTCATAGGTTTCTCCTGTGAGAAGCTCAGCTTTTTCCACATGGCATCGGACAGCTTAAAAGCATCTTTATACAGCTCAATAATTTTTTCCCCTTTGTACTGCAAGCGGGTCTCGATGGAAACCTCCCACGCCTTTTCCAGGGTCAGATAGTCGATTTCATCGTCAGATAAAGTCTTACCATCCTCTTTGATCTCCACTCCATGACGTCTCAACTGATGCAGCATATGGAGATTACGCTCGTATTCCAGCCGCTCCAGCTGAGGTTTTGTCCAAACCTCGCCGTCTACTGTAAAGGTATATTTTATTTCAGACATAGTAATTCCTCCCACAATATAATTAATAATTCTTTCTGCTTTCATCAATAAAGAAAGAGGCTTCACTGGCCATGCGATCAGGACAATCCATTTCCATCAGGTGGCGTTCACCTTGAAGCAGGACGGTCTTCGCTCTAGGAATGATCTGTATGGCTTTCAGGTTGCTGTCGTAATAGTCGTGGAACAGAATATCCTCTGTACCAAATACAAACAACACCGGTGTTTTAATACTTTTCATATCCCGTTCGCAATCCTCCAAAGAATCCCAGATCAATTCCGGCGTGTCGCCGTATTTCCCTGATTCAAGCTCCGGTGCACCGACCTCCGGTCCGCCTGCGGCGGATGCGCCCAGAGACTGAACCTCGGCGATTTTCAACGGAATATTTTCCTGTTTTCTCAGGGTGCGTTTCAGCATCCCCATGGGGCCTTCTTTCTTGGGAATCTCAATCCACTGCTGGCTGTTTCTCGGGCAGAGATGGGGAGCCATATAAAAGCTGCAGAAGGTATCCAGCATTTCAGGATGCTCTTTGATCATATACCAACCGGGGATGGTACCATGGCACTTGCCCACATAGTGGAATTTTTGAATCCCCATTGCCTTGGCGAACTCAAACATTTCCTTTCCCCACTGGCGACCCCAGTTCACGCTGCCATCAGCGTTGAGCTCCGTGCCCTCGCCGCCTGTACGCATCACCACGCCGTAAACATGATACCTCTTTGCAAGCTCCTCCAAAACGGGAGTAAAGGTATGAAAATACAGCGCTCCCGATAAAACCACTTCGCTGTTCTCTTCTCCGAACTCGCAGTAGGTCAACTCAAGCCCGTTGTCCAGAACGATGGATTTTCCGTTTTTTGATACCTTGTTTGCTTCCATAATCATATCTTCCTTTCATATGCCAAAACTGCATACATTTACACTTTTGTTCATTAGCTTATCCTTATGAGCCCATTTTATCAAATTTCTTCTAATGTTCCATGGACAATATTCTATTGTTAATTGGCATAAGAAACACTTTCGTATATTATTGTTGCCTATTCCCTGAAATTATATTAAACTGTACTCGTAAATGATAAAAATAGTATGGAGGGTGCAGAGATGGAAAACAAACAAGATCTGCGTATCGTTAAGACCAGAAGCAACATTAAACGTTCATTCATTCAACTGCTGCTGGAAAAGGATTTGAATAATATTACCGTACAAGATATTCTGGATAAGGCTTTAATCAACCGAAAGACCTTTTATAATCACTATCAGGACAAATATGATCTGACGGAACAGCTGATCCACGAGTTCTTCGAGGAGTGCTCGTCCTTTTTTGAATTGCGCACCGGACATTTTGACAGCATGAATAGTTTCTTAAGACAGGTCGATACCATGTACGGCGAAATGTATGCACAAAGGGACTTCATCTTAGCACTATGGAATATTCATACGGAGGGCATTGATTTTTATGGCGGCTTAAAAAGTCTGTTACAGCAGAAATACGAGGATTTCCTCCGAAGCAGCGATACCAGAAATCTGGATATAGGCTTCCAGTCAAACCTCTTTTCGACTTTCATGCTGAGCGTGCTCAAATATATGCTGGATTCCAATAGGATTTATACAGCGCATGACATCTGGAATGAATTTGAAATATTTTACCGCACCGTGGTCAAGGTCTCCATTGATTCGGAAGAAAATACATGATATTTAAAATCCTCCTGTATTTATTTCTGTGGGTCCTTTTCACACGATCTTTTGTTTTCAAAGTCAATATTGCATATCAAAGCCATCTTCCAGCCGAGCCGCATAAGTCTCTCCGGCTTTTTCTAATGTGGGAAGCATATAGCCTTTATTATAGCGAATTACAGTCAGCCTGTCATAAGCCCTCATATTCATATGCTTCAACGTTTCCTCCAGGTTGTGAAGGCATTCTACGGCTCCCAATCCAGTGCCTCCGGCACAAGCTATAAGCAGACATCTTTTATCTTTCAGAAACCCATTGCGGGCGGTTTCACATCTGCGCAGACGATCCAGAAAGGCTTTCATGCACTCAGTAATGTCATGCCAATAAACAGCAGATACAAAAACTATGCCATCTGCCTGGACCAGCTTTTCATAAACAGCCGCAAAATCATCCTTTATAATACACTGACCTTTTGTCCGACAAATTCCCCAACCATTTCCACAGGCTCTACAATGCTCCATTTTCATTTGATTTAAGTGAATTTCTTCCGCTTCATACCCTGCACTGAGAATTCCCGTTATCACCCTGTCTTTTGCTGCGGCTGTAAGTCCGTCTTTATTCGGGGATGACCATACTACTGTAATTGCCATGTTTGCATTCCTCCTTATAAGCTCCGACCAAGTTCATAAGCTTAGTTCGGTTAATCGTCTTTTTCAGATTAGTCCTATAGTAGTAACCATAAGCTTGAATCTTTTTTCAACTGTTTTTGTTTTACGAAAAAGCCTTCATCAATTCCTCATAGGAAATCTTTCCCCGAGTAAAATTTTCTAAGGCTATATATGTTTTTTCCGCTGGCGTATTCTCTCTATTATGACATTTATCTACTAACTCTTTTTCATTTGTTAATGGTTCATGTACATGCTCTTTTTTATGATATGCCTCGTAATACCTTATACCAAATATTCTCTGTGATATCGCATTGATGTGAATACCATCCGGGTTAGAAGTAAGTCCTTTAGCCGTAACGTAATAACAATTTTCCGTATCCCGCGCATATTTTTGAAGTTCCTCGTTAATGAGCTGATATTCCACACACCCTGCACCAAATGCCGCCTTGCCCAAATAATCGCCCAAACCACCTATAATAAACGGAATATCCGGTGCGGATAATTCTTTTCTTATTTGAAAAAAGATTCTTTGTATTTTTTGATAATACTCTTTATATTTTCCGTCTTGGCTGTCATTTTCCCCTTGATGCCACAGTACTCCTCCCAACTTGCTGTCTTCCATTGCAAATTGGGCCTCATTTATTGCGTGACGAAACAATGCTCCATCTATCGCCCATTCATCGATGGAACTGCCGCCCTCTGCCCCCGGAATGAGACCAATTTTTTCTCCCTCATTATCCTCGCACCAGGCTTCTGCAAAGGATGCCGCAGGTCCTACACCTGCAACCGGTCTATCAAAATGAATGGGTTCATTCATCATTTGCCATCTGCCGTTTCGTAACATCATAATTCTTTCATTATAAATGGGAGGGACTTCATTTGTAAATCCGCGGCCTGCCATGTTTGATTGCCCAATTAGTAAAAATGATTTCATTGTTTCTCCTGTCTACTGCCCAATATTAATATCCATGCACCTATACATCCAGTTTCTTTTCAATACATACCAGATCTACTCCGGATATGCCGTTAAAAGTGCAAGGAGTAATGCCGATTTCTTTGTACCCGCACTTCTTATACAATGCCCTTGCACGGGCATTTACAGCGTTGGTATCTATCCTTAGATACGGGCAATTATTCTCTTTGGCGTAATTCTCATAGAACTCTACCATCTTTTTTCCGCATCCGCACTTTTTTACAGAAGGCTCCACTACAAGGGTATGCATTACCATCACCCGATCATCAGCCGCAGGGTATTCCCACCGGCAGTTTTTATATTCGGGAACCTGATCCCTATTCAGACGCATTGCGGCCACAACCTCTCCGTCCGCCTCCATAACGAACAGTTCCTTTTGTTCCAATGCTGCAACAGCCGTATCCCTGGTTGGGTATATTCCTCTCTTCCAGCCAATGGTGCAGCTACCTTTCTCTTCTTCCCCTATAATGTGTTCAAAAATCAGTGATATCGCATCTATATCTTCTGATGTTGCTTTTCTTATTGTATTCATACCTGTGTACACTCCATTCAAAACGGTTATAGCTTACTGCCAACCGCCGTCTCAGTGGCATCAGCAGCCTTTTTTATATTTATTGATCTGAATCATCCCCATGATCTGCGCAGCCGGCGATCACGGTTCCTAACCCAATGATGCCAATTGCCCATGAGAAATAGTATAGGTGTCCCTCTACAGAAAGTTCCAGCAAAATTCCAAACAATAGGATTGCAATGCCCAGTCCGATTTTCTTCATGCAGCTCCTCCTTCCATTTACTGTTTCAGTCTGCCTCTATTATATCAGGCTTTTACGCATGTTTCCACTATACACATAGCTAAGCCCCGAAAGTCATACGGCATTCCGGGGCTTATATTGGATCGGTTATTTATTCGACCCAGCTTATTTTATTAGGAAGCCGCGGTTGGCGAGGCGGCAGTTCTTCATCGGCATAACCGAGTGAAAGTGCGAAAATGGGCAGATATCCATCAGGAATACATAACTCTCCACGAAGTTTTTTTGCACTTGGAGAAAGCAGGTTTAAATCCCATCAGAGTGAAGCTATTACCCTAATAAATCCACGAAAAAAGAGCTTCCACTTTCCACAGTGAAAACTCCGAAAAGGCTTGGATTTACTGACTTTGAGTCCAATAAATCTTTTTTTCCTTTTGTTTTTGGTCGGGACGACAGGATTCGAACCTGCGGCCTATTACTCCCGAAGCAATCGCGCTACCAAGCTGCGCCACGTCCCGAAAAATGGAGCTACTGACAAGAATCGAACTTGCGACCTGCACGTTACGAATGTGCTGCTCTACCGACTGAGCTACAGTAGCATCTATAAAATTCACACGAACCTTATATATTCTACTATATTTTTTCTGATAGTGCAAGAGGTCTGTCCCGTTTAACTAAAAAATTTTCATTTAAATACATCGTTTCCGTCTGCAAAATACCGAATCATTTCTGCGGTCAATGCAATCTCCTCCTGGTTCACAGGGATCTGTTCACGGGAGAACCACGTCCCCTCTGCCAGCTCTCCGTCTGCCAGGGTCACTGTATTATCTCCGTCCAGCCGCGCAAAAAATCCGGCTAGAAGGGAATCTGAAAAAGACCAGGGCTGGCTTTTATAGTAGGTGATGTCTTTTACTTTAAGGCCTACCTCTTCCATGACTTCCCGCTTCACGGTGTCCTCCAGAGCTTCCCCGACTTCGCTGAATCCGGCAATCAAGGCATATCTTTTATATGGTCTGTCAGCATATCGGGTCAACAGCAGCTTATCCCCATCGACGATGCCCACTATAATGGCCGGAGAAATTTTGGGATACTCTGTAATATGGCAGTTCTCACAGATCAAGCTCCGTTCTGTCTTGCTGTAGATGAGAGGTTTTCCGCATCTGCCGCAATATCTGTGGTTTAAAAACCATCGGTTTATCTGCACCGCTGTAATACCTGCAAATCCCAGCCACTTTTCCTTTAATGCCCTAAATGCATTTTGCGAGATCCACGCCAAGACCTTACCCTCTCGGATTACCTTTTTCCTACAATCCATTTCCTTTTCTTTCGGTATGTTTACCGAAAAATATTTATTGTCATCTATAGAAAATAAATAGGTACTCCTTTTTTTCACCTCCCGAACTTCCTCCAAAGCATTCAGTTCATTAAAAGTAAGGAATTCTGCGGCTCTTTCCTGACCATCAGGCTGTTTCATCAACACAAACTCTTCACAAAAAAGCAAAGCATAGTCTGTATTCTTCGGCTTCATATCTTTAAAAGTGATGTCAAATTTACGTGGTTCTATATCCTGTATCATCTCAATGCCTTTCTCTCCATTACATCATGTAAAAATCCTGCGCTCGTATCTGCAATTCAATTCCGTCTTTTATAATGTACCCCCGGGCAGCTTTTTCTAAAACGCCGTCTTTCCGGAGGCTGTCAAAGGTCCGCAGTAAATGCCTGTAGCTTGTTCCCAGCAGCTCCGCTACCTCGGTAAGATTTTCATTAAAAAGTCCATCCTCGCTGGTCATCAGCACATAAGAACACAATCTGGTCTCCAGGGGCAACAGGATATTAATGGCTCCGTTTCTGGCGCACCGGTCAAGCTTTCTAGCTAAATGTGCACCCACAAAGTTCATGAATGTAATATTTTTTCTGAGGCGTTCTCCTCCATGCTTCATGGAAATACCCATGCAAGTCACTTCGGTCAATGCCTGCACATTCGTCGTGCAAATGCCGTCTGTCATCAGTTCGATGTCTCCCAGTATCCCTGACTTAGCATAAAATGCTAAAAGCAAAGATTTCCCATTGGTTATATTGACAAAAGCTTTTGCCTTACCGCTTATCATAAATAACAGATATTCCATGGGGAAACCTTCTCTGCAAAGGTACTGGCCTTTTTCAAACTTCAATACCTTTACATCTCCTTCTTCGAAATCCGATAACCCATACTTCTGCAATTCTGTTTTCATGGTAACCGTTAAACTTCCATTTGACATATGTCCTGCTCCTTTCCGCCCGGCCCCACTTGTGTCAGGCACCATATATTTTTCTTTAATTATGACATATGTCATATGTTGCGTCAAGTTCTTTTGTTATTCTTATCTGCGAATGGAGGAGATCTTTCAATGTATTATTTTCTGTCTGTCTTTGCAGGAGCTGTCATTGCGGTGATGATTGCCGTAAACGGTGTACTGACATCCCATTACAGCGTATACCTTGCCACCGTTATTATCCACATAGTCGGTCTGGCACTTATCACGTTCATATTAATCCGGCATAAGGAGAATCCGGCTCCTTGGAAAAATAAAAAGCTTCCTCTTTTTTTATACTCAGGTGGCCTTGTGGGCGTTGCCACAACCGTTTTCAATAATGTGGCCTTTGGTAAAATCAGTATGTCTGCCATTCTGGCAATCGTTCTGCTGGGTCAAAGCGTTACGTCCATTATCATCGACCACTTCGGCTGGCTCGATATGCCATACCAGCCCTTCAACAAGAAAAAATTGATCGGACTTTCTTTTATTATTTTAGGAATTGTTCTGATTATGGTCGTATAAACCTGCCTATTAATATTATCTAAACCTTCAGGAGGTAAAATCATATGTTCACTGCCATTATTGTTTCTTTTATGGCCGGCGTGACTGTTGTAATATCCAGAACGACAAATGCTCGTCTGGCTGCCGAGACCAGCCTGTTTAAAAGCACCTTTTACAATTATGCTTTGGGACTGGCCTGCTCCGTCCTCGTGCTTCTTTCCATGCACCTTTTCGTTGTTCCTCAGTTTCCGGAAGCTCCGCTCCCGTTTCAATGGAGCCGGCTCTGGATCTATCTGGGCGGAGCTATGGGGGTCTGCACGGTCAGTATTTCCAATGCCGTCGTTACAAGGATTTCTTCTTTTTATGTAACGCTGCTCATGTTCATCGGACAGATTTTTGCCGGCATTGTTTTGGATATAATCATCAGCCGTACTTTTTCCTTAGGGAATCTGCTTGGGGGCATCTGTGTCACCGTCGGTTTGATTCTGAACCTCTGGTTCGACAAAGAATAACCTATTTGATATTCCTGTAAGCACAGCCTTCAAACGCTAAGTCAAATTTGCATACACTTCGGTACATACAGTAATTGCAGGCTGTTTCATTTCCCGACCGTCCCGGTGCTATATCCACCTTTCCTTGAGCCAGCTGCCCGCAAAGCTCCGTAATCTTGCTATCCACCGCTGCCCGAAGCTCTTCAAATTCTTCGGGGGTAAGCAGTTTATCTTTTCCGGTTCCAAGAATTTCCCCTTCTTTATTCTTACGGACAGGCACGATGTCTGAACTTCCGACAAAGTCTCCCGCTATACTCTCCACCACCTCCGGTTCGTTCACCAAAATCCCGTCCAGCTTAAAGGATTTCCTGAATTCGGTTCTTATTCTTTCCTCCAGTTTCCCGCTTTCCAGATCTCCGGCGTCAAAAACAGGTTCATCCAGCTTAAAATAGAAAACGCCTGCCGGTTTATTCTCTGTGCCCTTTTCAGGCGTATTTTTATTCAAGGCCGCTTTCAGATACAACATTAGCTGCAGCCGCCAGCCGCCCTTTGCCTCTTCCGTATCGAACCGTTCACTTCCGGATTTATAGTCTATTATTTTTACATAGTCCCCCGGAAGCAGATCTACTCTGTCTATCTTTCCCTCCACAAAAACCTTTCCTTGCGCGGTTTCTACACAAATAGGCGGAAATTGTTTGTCGGGAGCCTTTCCAAACTCTGCTTCAAAAAATACTTCCTGAATACTGCCCCGCTGAACATGTTCCACCAGTATTAATGCGGCATCGGTACAGACCCGCCTCATTCTTTCGGCTTTATAGCTCTCCTCATTTCCTCCGTACAACAAACCTTCTTTATATTCCGCACCTTCGTGTTCCATAAACTGACGGACAAATTCCTCGCATTCTGCGGGGGTAATGCTCATCCAACGGGAGCTTTTATCGGTGATGGCAATCCCCTTCTCCGTTAAATATTCCGACAATCTCATCAGACATAAATGATAAACGTCCCCCATCTCACGCCCGGCAATTTCAAAAACTCGTTTTTCTTCCGGTCTTAAGCCATAGTTAATAAAGTGGGCAAAGGGACATCTTCCAAACCTTTCTAATCTTGAAGGACTGATGGACAGGCTCTTGCCTTCTTCTCTTTTATAAAGCTCCTCCGCCAAAGAAACGCTCATACTTTCTTCTTTAATTTTAAAGAAAAGCCCCTCCTGAATCTGTTTCAAAGATATTTGTTCATTCAGCCTGTACCAGTTCAAGGCGGCTTTAAAACAGTCCTGCAAAGATTCCCCTTCCAGACTTTTACGGAGAGCTTCCGTCAGGTGCCGCATACCGCTGTTCCTTGCTTCCATCAAATAAAGCGGATTATTCTCACTGATGATGTCCTTTCTGATCGGAACCTTTGGAAAAAGGTCCGCTATTTTATTAAAAATTCCAGAAGGCTTCAGCTCTTTTCCTTCGTTATCCGATACGGCATAGCTCATGAACAAATATTGTTCCGGTTTAGACAAGGTTCTGTATATGGCAAGCTTTTCTTCCATAACTCTAAATTCGTCCAGCTTGCACATTTCTATTTTATTTTTGAAAAGAACTGTTTTCTCATCGTCGTTTAAAATTCCGTCTCCGCTTACAGTCTGAGGCAGAACGCCATCATTGGCACCTAACACCACCAGTGCTTTTATTTGTCCTGTTCTGGTACGCTGCATGGTTCCCACAATGATTTCATCTATGGTCGCCGGCAGCATACCCATTTCCACAGACTCAAAGCCGGCTCTTAAAACAGCATCCAGCTCTTCCGTATCCAACTTCTCCCCGCCCATAACGGTAACCAGCTGATCATAGATATCCACTGCCGTTTTCCAAATTTGAGCCATTTCAAAAGCCATTTCGTAGTATCCCTTTTGATTTTGTTCTTCCATGATTTTTTCGATCTGGTCCGGCACCTTCAGATAATCTTTCAGGTAATAATACAGTACCGCTGTTTTCTCCCCTGCGGTGCCTGCTTTCTTAAAAGGTTCTGTAAAAGCCAGAATGCTCTGCATTACAAAATCTCGGATCCGATTGATTTCTTCCAGCTCTTCCTCTTCATATTCCTTTGCACCGCGTGTAAAATCCTTTTTCCACATGCCGCCTCGAATTTTAAACCGATAAACATAATTTTCAAGCTGTTCTGTCTCATCCTGGGAAAGCCCTACCAGTCCTGTCTTTATAAATCCGATTACGGTCTCTGCGTCCATTCTTCCTCTGGCAAGCTGCATCAAATAAATATTGAGACCGATAACCGGATTGTGCAGAATACTTCTTTTTTTGTCCATGAACGGATGCAGTCCGTATTCGCTAAAAACGCGCTGTATAATAGAACCGCGTACCTCCAGGTCGTTACAGATAACCGCAATGTCCTTATAACGAAGTCCTTCCTCTCTCAGCAGTCTGGTTATATACGCTGCGGCAGTCTCAGCTTCTGCATACGGATTGGCTGCCTTCACCAAGGTTACTGCGGGAGCATCACTCTGCCATTTTTTAATCGGTAAGGAAAACAGTTCCGATTCTACAGCTGAAAGTTCAGGAGACCTCTCCTTTCGGATATATTTTTTCTCCGTGATGGGCACCGTCGTATAAGGTTTTGATAACCCCTCTGAAAGTCTCTCCAGTTTTTTTATGATATAGCCTGTCAGTGAAAAAATTTCGCCGTCCCGACTGCCTTCACTGTAGGTTATCACCACATTGACATTTCGGGCGTTCTCTATAAGCTCTCGGATAAGATCCAGGTTCTTGGGAGTAAAATAATCAAAGCCGTACACCCAGATCTCACATTCCTTTATCATCTGGGAATACTGCACCCTGTTCATGCAATGCCCCAAATAATCTTCCGTATCGATGTATTTCTCTGATATGACCAATTCATACTTTTCATAAATCGCCTGCACATCCTGCAATTTTTTATACAGCAAGGAATCTTCCGTAAGGCTGTTCAAAATATCAGGAAGGGCTTCCGGAGGGGTATTATACTGTTTCATTTCCGAAATCAGGTTATTCACTAACTCTATAAAGGAAGACTTAGACTCTAAACCTCTAAAGACCTGCAAATCATTTTTTTCCTCCGCAATTATTTTTGACAGAAGCATATGTCTCCCGTATCTGTCCAATCGGGATATTTTTTCCCCGCCTACTTCCCGCAGAACGCGCAGCCCAAGCCTGGAAGGGCTTATGATCTCCACCTCCATCAGACCTCGGACCCCTAAATACCTGAAAGCGTTCCGTTCTGCCTGCAAGGTGAACTGATCGGGTACCAGCAGCAGGGTTCGCCCCGATATTCGATCAAAGATGAATTGATCTTTATCGATGTTTTCTCTTCCGTAAAAAATGTTCAGCATATGTTCTCCGCCGTTTCCTTTTCTCTCTTATTCCAATGGTTTTTATACGTTAAGTATATCAAAGGCTCTGTATTTTTGCCACAAAAAAAGTCCGGGCAGGAAGCCTTTGATCTCCCGCTTGGACTTTTCCCTTTTCATATTATTTTCCGGTCAATTCTTCAAACACATCACGAACCTTTACAATTTTATCCACCAGGTACGCATTGCTTCCGCAGAATATCAGTCCGTTCTCCGCATCTCCGTTTGCTGCCGAAATTAAGGCTTCTGTTATACAGTACGGTGCGACTTTTGGATTGCAGGCCGTCATGCAGCCGTTGCAGCGCACAATAGGCAGTTTTTCTTCCCGCTCTGCCACTTCTGCCACAAACTTATTTCTTATGGCTCTGCCCGGCATTCCTACGGGGCTTTTGATAATGGTAATATCGCTTTTCTGACAATTCACATAGGCCTGCTTAAAGCTATCTGGGGCATCACATTCCTCCGTAGCCACGAACTTGGTGCCTACTTGAACACCGTCCGCTCCATAAGATAAAGCCATCTGGACATCTTCTTTTGTAAAAATGCCTCCTCCTACAATCAGCTTGCATTCAGGAATGCTGGCTATTTCAGCCTTGATCTCCATAAGCGTTTTATAAAAGTTTTCATCTGCTATTTCTAATTGTTCTTCTTTATAGCCTAAATGGCCTCCCGCTTTAGGGCCTTCAAACACGAAGGCATCCGGCATCCGGTTGTGCTTTTTAGCCCAGTTGCGTATGATCAGCCCGGCTGCTCTCGCGGAGGAAACGATGGGTACAAGTTTTATGTCCTTGTCCTTTATAATGCCCGGAAGTGCTGTAGGAAGACCCGCTCCGGAAATAATGATTTTAGCTCCGGCTTCCACCGCGGCTTTCGTTATTTCTTCATAATTTCTTGCCACACACATCATGTTGACGCCGATGGGACCCGCGCCCGGTACGTCTTTTACTGCGTTGACGGCCAGCTCCACTTGTCTTTTTATAGCTCTCACATTGGCAGACAGCGGATCCGAGTAAAAATCTTCTTCCGTATATCCTGTTTGTGCACCGGATATCACACCGACACCCCCGCATTTTGCTACCGCAGCTGCCAGCTTCCACATAGAAACGCCTATACCCATGCCTCCCTGAAATATCGGTACGGGTATTTTTAATCCATTTAAATCCATTGGTTTCAGTTCCATAGGTCCCTCGCTTCTAACAGGCTTTATAAGCCTCATTCTGAAAAAATCTCTTAGTCCTTCTAATGATTTTAGAAGGACATCTATCTCCGCATCCGTCATATTTAACGTAATCTCTTCAATCATATTGCTGTGAAAAGCTTGATGCTCTTCAACCACAGCAATTCCTGCCTCAGTAAGCCCGATTTTGACGATTCTTCTGTCTTCAGGAATTCTGCATCTTTCCACATATCCCTTCTTTACCAGCTTATTAATCGCTACGGTCAGTGTGCTGACACTGATTTTCAAGGAACCTGCCACTTGGGTCATCGTCTTTAATTTTCCGGCTCCAACAGCCTCCAGGGTGTGAATCTCTGTAATAGAAAGGTCAATATTGCCTGACTGTTTTATAGATTGCTCTTCAACCTTTAAGACACTGTTCATAAGGCTGACCAGTATTTCGTTTAGCTTCGTATTTCTTTCCACCTTCTGCTCCTTGTCTTTTAGCCTATAGCAAAAGTTATTTCACATTTACAGGCCACTTTATCTCCCAAATAAGCCGTTGCTTCTCCTTTCCCGGAGCTGCTGCGAAGGCGATCCAGTTCTACATGCAGGCGAAGGGTATCTCCGGGCACAACCTTTTGTCGGAATCTTGCTTCCTTTATACCGCCGAAATAAGCAATTTTGCCCCGGTGCTCCGGCATGGATAAAATAGCCACTGCTCCTGCCTGTGCCAGTGCTTCTATGATCAACACGCCCGGCATCACTTTCTCCTGCGGAAAATGCCCGGCAAAATAATACTCTTTTTCACTTACATGCTTGATCGCCGTAATGCTTTTGCCTTCTTCCATTTCTTCAACCTCATCAATTAAAAGAAACGGATCTCTATGCGGAATGACTTCCATAATCTGCTCTCTGTTCATTAACATATTATTTGTTCCTTTCCGGTTCTAACTGATTATTTTACAAACCTCTTCAATAAAATAGTACCGTTATGCCCGCCGAATCCTAAGGAATTTGACATAACAACATGTAATTCTTTGCCTCTTCCCACATTTGGAACATAGTCGAGATCCAGCTCTTCATCGGGAACCTTGTAATTAATAGTCGGGGGAACAAAGTTATCTTCCAGAGCCTTGATGCAGATCACTGCCTCAATGGCTCCTGCCGCCCCCAGAAGGTGTCCTGTCATGCTCTTGGTGGAGCTTACGGGAACCTTTGTATCCTTACCGAAAATGGTCTTGACCGCTTTGGTTTCAAATGCGTCATTAATCGGGGTTCCGGTTCCATGAGCGTTAATATAATCCACCTGTTCCGGTTTCATGTCCGCCTCATCAAGAGCCATCTTCATAGATGCGGCAGCTCCTTCTCCTGACGGAGACGGAGAAGTCACATGGTATGCGTCACAGGTCGTACCGTATCCTGCCACTTCACCATATATTTTAGCCCCTCTCTTTAAAGCATGCTCCATTTCCTCCAGAACCAGAAACCCGGATCCTTCGCCCATGACGAAACCGTCCCGTTCCTTGTCGAACGGTGTGGAGCATCTATCCTTATCCTTTCGGGTGGACAAAGCTGTCATATTTGCGAACCCGGCAAAGCAGACCGGCGAAAAGGCAGCTTCCGCACCGCCGGCAAGCATCACATCTGCATAGCCGTGTTTAATATATCGAAAAGCCTCGCCGATACTGTGAGTGCCCGCCGAACATGCCGTCACCACGCCCAGACTGGTGGCCTTCGCCTGAAAGGCAATTGAGATATTGCCTGCTAAAATATTGGGGATGACCATGGGAACAAGCAGAGCAGACACTCTGGAATATCCTTTTTCTTCTCCCTTAATGGTTGCCTTTTTACACTCCTCTTCCAGAGTCATGACCCCTCCGATACCGGTACCGGCTACCACGCCGAACCGATAGGGATCCACATTTTCTCCGCTGACGATTCCGCTGTCCTTCACCGCTTCCCTGGCAGCAGTCAGTCCAAACTGAGAGGAGCGATCCAGCCGTTTTGCCGCTCTCTTATCTTCATATTCAAAATCTTTTACTTCTCCGCCCATGACAGCTTTCTGATAGGTCGTATCCATAATCGTGATCTGATCGATACCATTTTTCCCGGCCTTAATGCCTTCCCAAAAATCAGCCGTATTATTGCCTACTGGCGTTATTGCTCCTAATCCGGTTATTACAACTCTTTTCATAATTTCCTCCATTATTTCATTTCACGACCTTACGTTAAATACTCATGCCGCCGTCCACACATATGGTCTGCGCCGTTATATAACCAGACAGATCGCTGGCCAGAAATAAGGCTACATTGGCCACATCCTCCGGCAGTCCCATTTTCCCAAGGCTGATCACTTCGCTCATCTTTTTCTTCTGTTCATCATTCAGCACACCTGTCATATCGGTTTCAATAAATCCCGGTGCAATCGCATTGACCCTGACATTTCTTCTTCCAAGCTCCTTGGCTGCTGACATGGTCATACCGATAACACCGGCCTTTGACGCGGCGTAGTTGACCTGTCCGGGATTTCCCTTCACTCCTACAACGGACGCAAGATTTATAATACTTCCCGCTCTCTGCCGAATCATAACGCTGCTGATTTCTTTGAGAAAATAAAAAGAACCTTTTAAATTGGTATCTACCACGGAGTCAAAATCATCATTTTTCATCTGAATCATCAATTTGTCTCTCGTTATACCTGCGTTGTTCACTAAAATATCAATTTTTCCGAAGTCTGCTTTTGCCTTTGCAGCAGCTTCTGCCGCAAATGCCGGATCGGCTACGTCTCCTTTCAGGATTTCTACTTTTGTACCATAATGAGCCAGCTCATCCTGTGTTTTCTCCGCTGCCGCATCGTTGCTCTTATAGCACAGAAGGACATCTGCCCCATTCTTGCAAAAGATTTCTGCAATGGCTCTGCCGATACCTCTGACTCCACCGGTAATCACCGCACTTTTACCTTTTAACATATCTACCTCCAAATACAGATCTTAAAAATCTGCTGCTCTTATCTATTTTCTATTAATGTTTTTACCGTATTTTGTAAGCTCTCCATGTCCTGTATATTTAAGGTCAATATATCCGAATTTATTTTTTTGGCAATACCGCAGAGCGTAGTTCCCGGTCCGATTTCAATCAGGCACTCTACTCCTTCTGCCGCCATATTTTCAATAATTTCCTGCCAGTAGACCGGGCTCATCGCTTGCCTTCCCATCAATTCGGCGATAAAATTTCCGACTCCGGCCTCATCCAGCCCTTCTGCACCCTTCATCATATCTTCTGCGGTCACATCGGAATATACACGCTTATTCGGTGCTTTTAATCCGCTTTTCAGAAGCAGGTCCTGAAGCTTTGCTGCTGCCGGTTTCATCATCTCGCTGTGAAATGCAGTTCCCACGCTGAGAGGAATTGCCTTTATTTTTCTTGCCTTAGCTTCGGCCTTAAAGCGTTCCAACGATTCTTTATCTCCGGCTACCACGGTCTGTACCGGTGAATTAAAGTTAACGCCCTGCAGAATGCCGTCCGCTTTCACATCGGCCACACAGTCTAAAATGGCCTGTCTGTCTCCAAAAGCAGCAATCATGCTGCCCCTCTGCACACCGTCCTTATCCAGGCCGGCCTCATTCATCCAAGTTCCCCTTTTAGTCACGATATCCATCCCTTTTCGGATATCATCAATGGTTCCCGCCGCAGTCAATGCGGCATATTCTCCCAGACTAAAGCCTGCCAATCCGACGATTTCAAGGGAATCAATCAAGGAAGCATCTCGCTTTCCGATTTCCTCAAATAAGGCCTCATAGGCTGCCATAGTGACGGTATAGACGCAAGGCTGAGTAATATGGGTCTGTCTGAGCATTTCCTTCGTGCCCTCAAAGCACCATTCCTTAATCTGATCACCGGCCAGATCCATGATCTCCTTAGCCTTCTCGGAGTGGTCGTAAAGTTCTTTTCCCATTCCCGTATACTGAGCTCCCTGCCCGGCAAATATCAAACCAATCTTCATACTTCTGATAACCTCCTAAAACAAAGATGCTCTATCTGCATAAACCTTCACGGCCTCTTCAAACATCTCTTTTATTATTTCTGCCGCCGGTTGTTCTTTATTTACCATACCGGCAATCTGTCCCGACATAACGGAGCCATGTTCAATATCTCCGTCGAATACCGCCGCACTTAAAGCGCCGATGCCTACCTTGTCAATAGCGGCCTGTGCTTCATTTCCCGTACTGTTTTTCTCTATGGCAAGAATTTCTCTGGCCAGTTTATTTTTAATGACCCGTACCGGATGCCCTGTTATTCTTCCTGTTGCGCAGGTGTCCGTATCTCTTGCCTTAATAATGGCATCCTTATAGTTCTGTGACACGATACATTCTTTTGCTACTACAAAGCGGGTGCCCACCTGAACGCCCTTAGCACCGAGCATATAGGCTGCCGCAATGCCTCTGCCGTCCGCAATGCCCCCTGCCGCAATTACCGGTATGCTCACGGCATCCGCCACCTGCGGGGTAAGAGCCATCGTTGCGATCTCCCCAATATGTCCGCCAGCTTCCGTCCCTTCTGCGATCACCGCATCGGCACCTGCCCGCTCCACCCGGACGGCCAGTGCTACGGAAGCGACCACTGGAATCACTTTGATGCCGGCTTCTTTAAGATTCTTCATATATTTACCGGGATTTCCCGCTCCTGTGGTTACCACAGGCACCTTTTCTTCACAAACAACCTGTATCAGTTCGTCTATATTGGGCATAAGAAGCATGAGGTTCACCCCAAAAGCTTTATCCGTCAGTTCTCTCACCTTTTTTATTTCGTTTCTCAGCCAGTTTGCATCACATCCGCCGCTGGCAATAATACCAAGACCTCCGCCATTACTTACTGCCGCTGCCAGCGAGCTTTCGGCGATTCTGGCCATAGCCCCCTGTATGATTGGATATTCTGTTCCTAAGATCTGACATATGTCATTCATAAATATTCCTCCTGAATTTTATATCTACAGTTCAAAGATAACCGCACCTGCGCTTAAGCCTCCGCCAAAGCCCATCAACATGATCTTATCCCCTTTTTTCAATTTTTCCGTATCCATTATATCATATAATGCCATTGGCACACTGGCCGCAGACACATTTCCCGTCTCACCCAAACTGATCTGAAACTTTTCTATAGGCTGCTTGAACCGTTTCGCCGCTGCGGAAATAATCCTCAAATTGGCCTGGTGAGGCACAAAATAAGTGATGTCATCCGCTGTCAAGCCCGCAAGCTCTAAGGATTTTTCCATAACCTCCCCGATGGCGTGCACCGCAAATTTAAACACCTGGCTTCCCTGCATGGACAGGTGTTGTTTTTCTGGATTATCCCGGTCCTCATCTGTAAATGGTGTTTTCAAATATTCCATTCCGCAGCTCAGAGAATCCGTAACGTCATCATAATTTTTTACGAAAGAAGCCAGAATTCCCTTTTCACAAGGATTGTTTTCCAGCAACGCCGCCCCGGCTCCATCCCCAAAGAGAATGCAGGTGCTTCTATCTGTCCAGTCCACAATCCGGCTCAGCCGCTCCACGCCTATAATCAACGCTTTATCAATGGAATTTGTCGTTGTGCCTCTGTTGCTGCCTGCCATACCGTTCTTTATCAGAGCTTCCGCAATCCATATTCCATAAATGAACCCGCTGCAGGCCGTATTGATGTCAAAGGCAACGGCATTGTTAAGACCCAATTCCTTTTTGACCAAAGCGCCCATGGAGGGAACCAATTTATCCGGGGTGACCGTGGCTACGATAACAAGACCTATTTCATCGTAATTCTCTTGAGCCAGTGCCAGCTTCGCCGCAGAAACTGCCAGATCCAATGCGGATTCCTTTGTGGCAACTCTTCTTTCTTCAATACCGGTTCTTGCAACAATCCATTCGTTATCCGTATTTACAAACTTATTTAAGGCTTCGTTTTTAACTATTAACCCTGGTAATGCTTTCCCCGCCTTTTTTATTATTATTCCCAATGCGGCCTCCTTTTTTCAAATTATTTAAAATTTATTTTGATAATCAAATTATTTTATTATATTATATTTAGATTCGGTTCAAAAGTCAAGCAAACGAATCGCAGGTATCAAGAAATCTTAAGAAAACTTAATAAAGATTTGATAGACTTTCATGTAAATCTGTGCAACAATATAGCTTGGGAGTTTAGGAGGGATTAAAATCATGAAAATATTAATAACGACTGACTGGTATAAACCTGTTATCAATGGAGTTGTTACTTCTGTCATCAATTTAAAATCTGAGCTGGAAAAAGCAGGTCACGAAGTACGCGTATTGACATTATCACCAGACGGGCGTCAGCACTTTAAAGATGATACATACTATCTCAAATCATTCAAAGTAAAAATATATCCGCAAGCGAGAGGGACTTATAATTTTCACAGCAAATACTTGCCGGAGATTCTGGAGTGGCATCCCGATATCGTACATTCGCAGTGCGAGTGGATTTCATTCTACTTTGCCAAATATATTGCTCTTAAATTAAATATTCCCATTGTTCATACATATCATACGATTTATGAAGACTATACGCACTACATACTGCGCAGCAAACGTCTCAGCAAAAGTATCGTACTCTTTGGTTCGAACCATGCGCTCAATGCCACGGATTATGTCATAACACCTACCAATAAGGCTCGGAGCTTACTGCTCTCTTACGGCATCGAAAATCCAATCATTACCATACCTACCGGTATAGATCTAAATAAATATAAGTCTCGCATTTCTGAAGACCGCCGTCGTGAACTTCTTTCTTCTTACGGCATCACTCTGGATAAAACCGTTATTGT
This sequence comes from Aminipila luticellarii, assembly GCF_004103735.1. Lineage (NCBI taxonomy): Bacteria > Bacillati > Bacillota > Clostridia > Peptostreptococcales > Anaerovoracaceae > Aminipila > Aminipila luticellarii. The sequence goes on from NZ_CP035281.1 coordinate 2,460,502, forward strand.
AAGCATCGGAAGGCTTGCTCTTGAAAAGAATGTAGATGAGCTTCTCGGCAACATGCGGGCCTTAGCGAAGTCTCATCCGGAAATCGTTCTTCTGATCGTGGGCGGCGGACCCTATGCGGAGGTTTTAAAGGAACTGGTCCTGGACATGGGGCTGAAAGGCCACGTCTTTTTTACAGGTATGGTCTCTCCGGATCTGATTCCTGAATACTTTCAGTTGGGTAAATTGTTTGTATGCGCTTCGCAAAGTGAAGCACAGGGGCTTACCTATATTGAGTCACTGGCCAGCGGCATTCCGCTTTTATGCAAATACGACAAATGCTTGGAGAATGTCCTGATTGAAGGCCGGAACGGGTTCTTTTTTGACAGTCCGCAAAGCTTTATCGAAAAGCTTCTCAGTCTATTGGCCGATTCCGAAAAGTATGAGCGTTTGTGTAAAAACGCAGAAGCCTCCGCAGGAAGCTATTCAAAAGAGGTATTTGGAAGCCGGGTAGAAAAGGTCTATGAAGCAGCAATAAACACCTTTACAGGGCATCTTCCTCTTCCGATCCGGCTTATTCCGGTTCTCAAAAGACACGCTTAATAACAATACAGGCAGCAGATCGTGATGTTCACCTCTGCTGCCTTTTGTTTTCAAAAATACCTTTTTCTCAGCCTTTTTAAGCTTCCTTTAGAATTCTAAAATTCTTAAAATATCCTTCGCGTTTCCAATAGTATAATTGGGTTTAAATATCCCTTCTTTTTGCTTATCATATATGGCCACTGCCCAGTCCACAAGCACAGAGGTAACCCCTGCATTATTGGCGCACCCAATATCAAATTTGCTGTCTCCGATCATCAGGGCCTCTTCCGGCTTAGAATCCAGCTTTTCCAGAGCAATCAGCGCCGGTTCCGGATCTGGTTTATGTTTCGTGCAGTCCTCCATAGTCACAATCACATTAAAAAGTTTATCCAATTCATACTTTTCAAGCCCTTCCATAGTGGTGGGCTTTAGTCTGGAAGTCACCACTGCGGTCTTATATTCCTGCCTGTTCAGCTCTTTAATCAATTCGATCATACCCGGAAAAGGCGATATGGCATCGGCAAACTTCCCTGTCTGATAGTTTCTGTAAATCTCAACGGCTTCCTCCACAGGAAATTCCGGAAAGAAATCGTTCATGCTCTTGGCTAAGGTTTCTCCAAAGGTTCTATGTATGACCTCCGGATCCCCCTCTTCACCCCGGATCGTCTTGAAGGTATGCTGCCATGAACCCAATATCAGTTCATTGGTATTCATAATCGTTCCGTCAAAGTCAAATAATATGGTATTAATCCTGTTCATCCTGCGTTCTTATTCTCCCTAATATTCGTATCCTTATCCTGTTTATAGCTTCATGGTCAATGCAATTTTTTGCCGTTCATAATCGACACTTAAAATTTTGACCTTTACCGTGTCTCCCACAGAAACCACATCCATGGGGTGCTTAATGAATTTATTGCTTATTTCAGAAATATGGACCAGCCCGTCATTTTTCACTCCGATATCTACAAAGGCACCAAAGTCTACCACGTTACGAACAGTACCCATCATTTCCATGCCTACTTTTAAGTCCTCAAAGCTCCTTACGTCATTTCGGAACACGACGGCAGGCGCATCCTCTCTCGGGTCTCTGGCCGGCTTTTTGATTTCCTCTATGATATCTTTCAACGTCATGGCGCCAATGCCCACTTCTTCAGCAAGCTTTTCAATGCTCTTGCCAAGTCCTCTCTTCGGATCCTCTTTCTTCGGTTCCTTTAACACAGCCAATGCCGCGAGGCCTTTTGTCCCCGGCTCCACTTTTACAGTTTTTTTCACCGTCGGATAAGTCTCGCAGATTTTCTCTTCGATATCCTTCACTCCGCCCTGCCTGATCTGTTCCTTATCGATGGTAAGCTTTTGAAGTACAATATCAGCGGCCCCATAAGACTCCGGATGAACGGAGGTGGCATCCAGCGGGTTTGTCCCATCTGCTATTCTCATAAAGCCCGCACATTGTTTATAGGTTTTTTCACCCAGCTTAGATACCTTTAAAAGTTCTTTTCGGTTTGTGAATTTGCCGGCTTCCTCCCTGTAAGCAACAATATTTTTGGCGATACCCATATTGATCCCCGCAATGTAAGAAAGAAGGGAAGGGGAAGCGGTATTTAAATCCACACCTACTCGGTTTACGCAGTCCTCCACTACATTGGTCAGCGCCCCATCTAAAAGATTCTGGTCAATATCGTGCTGATATTGGCCTACACCAATACTTTTAGGGGAGATTTTAACCAGCTCTGCCAGCGGATCCTGCAATCTTCTTCCCAGAGACATGGCCCCTCTCGTGGTCACATCCAGATCCGGATATTCTTCTGTTGCCAGCTTTGAAGCGGAGTAAACCGAAGCTCCCGCTTCATTTACAATCGTATAGCTTATGTCATACTCGTTTTTCTTAAGAAAGTCTGCCACGACTTCTTCCGTCTCTCGGGAAGCTGTGCCGTTTCCGATTACGATCGTATTAATTTTAAATTTTTCTACCAGTTTCTTCAAGACCGCTTCTGTACCGGCAATGTCTTTTTTAGGCTCCGTAGGATAGACGGTGGTATATGCTAAAAGCTTTCCGGTCTCGTTTAAGACAGCCACCTTACATCCGGTCCTGTAGCCCGGGTCTATGCTGATAATTCTTGCTCCGTTCATCGGCGGAACCATCAGCAGCTTTTCAGTATTTTTTGCAAAGACCTTGACCGCATCCAGCTCGGCTCGTTCCGTGAGAAGATTTCTCATTTCCCGCTCTATGGAAGGTGCCATTAACCGCTTGTACGCGTCTGCAATAGTATCTTTTAAAGGCTCCATAAATATAGATTTTTCGTTGGTAATGACTGCTTCCTCCAGCATCATCTGAAGTTCTTCTACCGGTACGCTTACCTTGACTTTCAGTTTCTTTTCCTTTTCTCCTCTGTTTATCGCAAGAACTCTGTGATTGGGAATCTTAAGGATTCCCTCCTGATGCCCATAATACATGTCATACACTGTTTTTTCTTCCGGGTCGGCTGCCTCTGTGACAATCAAGCCGGATTTTTGCGTCTTTTCACGAACCATAGCCGTAAGCTCCGGATGATCCGCAATCATTTCAGCAATAATATCCATAGCGCCCTGAATAGCCTGTTCCGTATTCTCTACGCCCTTCTCCGCATTTATATACGGAGCAGCCAGTTCGTCCATATTTCCTGATTCAATCTCCTGAGCATAAAAAAGAAGGGCTAAAGGCTCCAAGCCCTTTTCCTTTGCCTTTGAAGCTCTGGTAGATTTTTTCTGCTTGTACGGCTTATACAGATCTTCTACTCTCTGCAACACTTCTGCCTTTTCAATTTCAGCCTGCAGCTCCTCTGTCAGCTTGCCCTGTTCGTCAATAAGCCGGATCACTTCTTCTTTTCTGTTCTCCAGGTTTCGCAGGTAAGTAAGCCTTTCATCCATATCCCGCAGGGTCACATCGGAAAGCCCCCCTGTTACTTCCTTTCTGTAGCGGGCAATAAACGGAATCGTATTGCCGTCATCTATAAGCTGTACGGTATTTTCAACCTGTGCGATTCTTACGGAAAATTCCTGTGCCAGTTTTTCAATAATGTTCATGTTATTACCCTTGTCCCCTTATCTTTTATTTTCAATCCTTGAGCTTTAATTTTTCATTGATAAAATAGTCAATTTCTCCATCCATGACTGCCTGAACATTCCCCACTTCAGCTCCGGTCCTATGATCCTTGACCATCGTGTACGGCTGAAAGACATAGGATCGAATCTGGCTTCCCCATGTATTCTGTGAAAAATCTCCTTTTAGTTCCCGCAGGTTGTCCTTATGCTCCTGCTCCGCCAGTTCCGTCAATTTGGCTTTTAAAATTTTCATGGCCATTTCTTTGTTCTGGTGTTGGCTTCTTTCATTCTGGCAGGTCACGACGATATTCGTCGGCAGATGTGTGATACGAATAGCCGAATCTGTTTTGTTGACGTGCTGTCCGCCCGCGCCGCTGGATCGGTACGTATCAATTCGCAGATCCTCCGGATCGAGATCGACCTTGATATCCTCGTCCAGCTCAGGCATGACTTCCAGCAAGGCAAAGGAAGTCTGCCTTTTACCCTGTGCATTGAACGGAGAGATACGAACCAAGCGGTGGACCCCCCGTTCATTCTTTAAATACCCATAAGCATTTTCACCCTCCACGATTACCGTCGCACTTTTGATGCCTGCTTCCGTATCATCCTGCAAGTCTATCACCCTGGTCTTATATCCTTTTTTCTCCGACCACCGGGTATACATTCGAAGAAGCATTTCTGCCCAGTCCATAGCGTCTACACCGCCTGTGCCTGCATGGATAGTAAAAATCGCATTATTATGGTCGAACTCACCGGTCAGCAGAGTTTTCAGCCGGATTTCTTCGGCTTTCACCTTATAACCTTCATAGGCTTCTTTTATTTCTTCTGCTAAACCGGCATTTTCCTCAGCTGTGGAATCGGCTTCGCTCTCTTCCGCCATTTCAATGAGAACTTCTATATCTTCTAAATCCTGTTCCAAATTTTTATAGCTGTTTATTTTGTTTTCTAAAGACTTTTTCTCTTTCAGCAGTTTTTGTGCCGTCTCCCGGTTTTCCCAAAACCCGTCTATTTGAGTCTTGATGTCTAATTCCTCTAATCTATTCTCTAACCCTGCCAGGTCAAAGAGACTCACCTACCTCTGTCAAATTTGCCTTTGCAGCAGGTAGCTCATATTTTATCTGATCTAATTCAACCATATAAAATTCCTTTCTTTATATATCTCGATATTCAAGTCAACTATGCAGCCGATACCGCAAAGCCGCACTTATTTATTCATACAGCAGTTCTTATATTTTTTCCCGCTGCCGCACGGGCAGGGATCATTTCTTCCGATCTTTTCTTCCGTTCTTCTGATTGGCTCGTGTCTCTGTTCTCTTTCAGGAACTTCCGTCTGATCCGGCATGGAAGTTGAAATGCCGCTTGCCATTCCGCCCTCTCGATACTCCTCTTTTCTGCCTTCACCGGCCTCCATGATTTTTCTTCTCTCCGAATTGGTCTGAATGGTAACATTATAGCAGAACTTGACCGTATCCTCTTTAATGGCCTGAATCATCAGTTCAAACATATCAAAGCCTTCATTTGCATAAGCCGCCGCAGGATCCTGCTGTCCCAGAGCACGAAGGTTGATTCCGCTTCGGAGCTGATCCATATCGTCAATGTGATCCATCCATTTGTTGTCCACTACTCGGATCAGAATCATTCTCTCCAGCTCACGCATTCTGTCTGCACCGATTTCTTCTTCCTTAGCAGCGTACAGCTTTTCAAATTCAGCATAAATATCCTCTTTTAACTGATCTGCTATAAGGTCGTGAGCTTCCTCGTCGGTGTACGGTAAATGCTCATCAAATTTGTCACAAAGCTTCTTTAAACTCTTTCCGAGGGAAACCAGATCCCATTCTTCCGAATATCTGGAAGCCACCGTAATCGGATCCACCATTTCGTCGATTAATTCCTGGGTCATATTTCGGATATAATCTCTCAGATTTTCCCCAAACAATACCCTTCGTCTTTCTTCGTAAATAATCTGACGCTGTTTATTCATAACATTATCGTATTGCAATACATACTTTCTGATGTAGAAGTTCTTGCCCTCCACCTTTTTCTGAGCCGCTTCAATACGTTTTGTAAGCATTCCGGCTTCAATTGCCTCGTCCTCTTCCACGCCCAGTTTTCCAACCAAGCTCTGAATCTTCTCTCCGCCGAACAGCCTCAGCAGTTCATCCTCCAAGGATAAGAAGAACTGTGTACAACCCGGGTCACCCTGACGTCCCGCACGTCCTCGAAGCTGATTATCGATTCTTCGGGATTCGTGACGTTCCGTACCGATGATGCAAAGACCGCCTAATTCTCTGACCTGCTGCTGTTCTTCTTCTCTCTCAGCCTTGTATTTTTCATTAAGCTCCTTAAATACGCTTCTGGCATGCAGCAGCTCCGGTTCATTGGTAGACACAAAGGACGTTGCAAAGGAAATGGCTTCATCACTGAATCCCTGTTTCTTCATCTCCCGTTTTGCTTCAAATTCCGGATTTCCTCCAAGCAGGATGTCGGTACCTCTTCCGGCCATATTGGTCGCAATGGTTACCGCATCCTTACGGCCTGCCTCTGCAATGATCTCCGCTTCTTTTTCATGCTGCTTCGCATTTAACACATTGTGCTTTATACCGCGTTTTCTCAGCATGTCACTGATCAATTCCGAACGTTCAATGGAGATCGTACCCACCAGAACCGGCTGTCCCGTCGTGTGAACCTCTGCAATTCTTTCGGCAATTGCTTTAAATTTTCCTTTTTCAGTGGCATAAATCGAATCCTGAAGATCTGTTCTGGCAATTTCACGGTTGGTCGGTATCACTACAACGTCCATGTTATAGATTTCTCTGAATTCATCTTCTTCCGTCTTAGCCGTACCTGTCATACCGGCCAGCTTCTTATACATTCTGAAATAATTCTGCAGCGTTATAGTGGCAAGGGTCTTTGATTCTGAACGTACCAAAACGCCTTCTTTTGCTTCAATGGCCTGATGAAGTCCGTCGCTGTATCTACGTCCGAACATCAATCTTCCTGTAAATTCATCAACAATGACAATTTCGCCATCCTTTACGATATAGTCCACATCGCGCTTCATTAAATTTCTTGCCTTCAAGGCCTGCAGCACGTGATGGTTAATCTCCATATTTTCAGGATCTGAGAAGTTCTCAATGCCAAATTCCCGCTCACACTTTGCCACACCTTCTTCGGTAAGAGAAATCGTCTTGTCCTTTTCCTCAATGGTAAAGTCTTCTTCGTTCCGTAATTTTATGACAAACCTATCTGCAACACCATATAAATCTGTAGATTTGGCTCCCTGTCCTGAAATGATTAGCGGAGTTCTCGCTTCATCGATCAGGATGGAGTCCACCTCATCCACAATGGCATAATTCAATTCTTCTCGCTGGGACATCTCTTCACGATAGGTGACCATGTTATCCCTCAGATAGTCGAAACCGAACTCATTGTTCGTACCATACGTAATGTCCGCCGCATAAGCCGCTTTTCTGTCTTCGCCGGTCACATCGTGTACCACGCAGCCCACCGTCAGTCCAAGGAAGGTATATAATTTACCCATCCATTCCATATCACGCTTTGCCAAGTAATCATTTACCGTAACAACGTGAACGCCTTCGCCGCTGAGGGCATTTAAGTAGGCTGCTAATGTAGCCACTAAAGTCTTACCTTCACCGGTTTTCATTTCAGCAATTCTTCCCTGATGCAAAGCGACACCACCGATCAGCTGAACTCTGAAATGTTTCATTCCCAAGCTTCGGACAGCGCCTTCCCGGCATACCGCAAACGCTTCCGGTAGCAAATCATCCAGGGATTCGCCGTTTTTTACCCGCTCCTTAAACTCAAATGTCTTCGCTTTCAGTTGTTCATCTGTGAGACTCTGCATCTCAGAATCCAGCACTTCCACCTTGTCTACTATTTTTTCAATTTTTCTGACCTCTTTTACATTCAAATCTCCAAAGATTTTTTCCATTAATCCCATATCTTCAGTCCTTTTCCCTTTCTGTTTCACGCGGCATGACCGCCACATTTATTTCTAAGGCTCTTTTTCCATCTGCCTTGATTACTCTAACTTTAAGATTTTCATATTCAAATGAATCGCCTGCTTCCGGTAATTTGTCCAAATTTACCACAACCCATCCATTTGCTGTAGTAATATCCATTTCTTCATATTCTAAGCCGAAAAAGTCGAACATTTTTTCAACACTTGCACCGCCCAGCACCCGGTAGCTTCCGTCATAGATCTGGATAATTTCCTGGGAGGCGGTCGCATCATGCTCATCAAAGATTTCGCCTACCAGTTCCTCAATGATATCCTCCATGGTCACGATACCTTCTGTACCGCCGTATTCATCCACCACCACAGCAATATGCGTCTTTGCTTTTTGCATTCGCTTCAAAAGGGTGGCGATTCTTATGGATCCCGGCGTAAATACAACAGGCGTCACATAATCGGCAATTTCCTTCTGTTGACCGATTACAAAATTGTGAAAGTCTTTTTGATTTAAAACACCCACAATTTTATCCATATTCTCTTCATATACCGGCAGTCTTGAAAATCCTGTTTCTAAGAAGATCTTTGCGACTGCTTCTTTTTCCTCATCTATTTCAATGGCTTCCACGTCAACTCTTGGTGTCAATACGTCGTACGCTTCCAGCTCATCGAATTCGATGGCATTTTGAATCAACTCACTCCGGTCTACATCCAGACTTCCCTCTGTTTCTGCTTCTTCCACAATCGTTATCAGCTCGTCATCGGTAATTGTCCTCTCGTCGTGTACTTTAAATGCTTTTTTTATAATTTTTTTCCACTGCATCAATAAAAAATTCAGCGGCTTCATGATCGTAATCAAAAATCTGAGAAGCGGTACGGAAAACATAGAAAATTTTTCAGGAGATTCCTTTGCAAGGATGGTGGGTGTTATTTCACCAAAGACTAAAACGATTATTGCGATAATTATTGTTGAAAACACTGCTCCGTATGTTCCATATAATTCTACGAACAACACGGCCGCGATAGATGCCATGGCAATATTTACAAGAATATCGCCGATCAGAATCGTTGTAAGAAGCCTGTCATAATTTTCTTCCAGCATCAGGATCTGTCTTGCTTTCCTGCTTCCTGCTCCGGCAATATTTCTCAGTCTTGCCCTGTTTAAAGAGGTGAACGCTGCTTTGGTTGCCGAAAAGTAAGCAGAAAACGCTGTTAATATCACAATGGCTGTTATCGAAGTAACTATACTTCCTCCCATTTATACCTCCTGTATAAATCCATTTGTACAACTGGAAAATCACAAATCTTTAATTTATAGATTTTCACCGCATATTTATTTATGTATACTGTAGCATAATATTATACCTCATTTACGAGAAAAAGAAAAGAGGGCAACGCCCTCTCTGATAATTTTATTTTGTTTTTTCTATTATTTTGCTTTTTTAAATTAAAACTAAAAAATTTTCATCAGCTATAGCTGGGTCAAATCATACGGTGTTTCTTGGTATACATAATAGTTGAGCCAGTTTGCGAACAAGAGGCTGGCATGCCCTCTCCACCTGACGATCACGTCTCTGCCCGGCTGATCCTCCTTAAAATAATTTTGGGGAATCTCCACCGGAATGCCCTGCCTCACATCTCTGTAATATTCCAGTCCAAGCGTCTCCCGGTCATATTCCTGATGACCGATGATAAAAATCTGTCTCCCGTTATCCGTAGCCAAAATGTGAGGTCCGGCATCATCTGATTCTGCCAAAATCCGAATTTCAGGATGTGCTTCTATATCGGATTTGAATATCTGCGTATATCTCGAATGCGGCGCCCAAAAGACATCATCAAAGCCTCTCATGAGCGGGCTGTGAGCACGAACCACCTTATGCTCGAACACCCCAAATACTTTTTTGTCCAGAGGGTGCTTGTTAATGCCAAAGTGATAATAAAGCCCGGCCTGGGCACCCCAACAGATATACATACTGCTGTACACATGGGTTTTAGAATATTCAAGAATGGCACAAAGCTCTTCCCAGTAATCCACCTCTTCAAATTCCAGAGTTTCTACCGGGGCTCCTGTCAAGATCATTCCGTCGAACCGCTCTCCCTTGATTTCATCAAAGGTCTTATAGAAGGTCTCCAGATACTCCTCCAGTACATTTTTTGAGTCATGAGTCCCCATTCGCACTAAAGTCAGCTCTACCTGTAAGGGAGAATTGGCCAGTACTCTGGCCAGCTGGGTCTCCGTAGCCGCTTTGTCCGGCATCAGATTCACCATTAAAATACGAAGAGGCCGGATGTCCTGTTTTATGGCAGCCCCATCGTGCATTACAAATATATTTTCCTTTTGCAATAAATCGCCTGCCGGTAATTTATCCGGTATGATCAATGGCATATTCTTTCCACTCTCCTTTTTCTCTCTTCCGGCATTCCATGACGTAACGGCTGACCCGCCATGAAAAACAGCGGGTCTCCAAGCCCGCTGCCATAAGTCCTTTACATTTCTTGCATTCTACTACACGAATGCATCATAAATAGCCTGTATTGCACGATCAAAGTCTTTTGTCTCCACGCCCACGATAATATTCATTTCACTGGAGCCCTGATCGATCATTCTGATGTTTACCCCCGCTTCCGCAAGTGCCGTAAACAGAGTTGCCGATACACCAAGCCTCTTGGACATGCCCGCACCCACCGTAGCGATCAGGGACATATCATCAAAAATATCAATACTGCCCGGTTCCAGCTTTCTCTTGATTTCTTCGAGGACCTCATCCATCTTTCCTTCAATGCTCTTATCCGAAACCACCACGGAAAGCGTATCAATGCCGCTGGGCATATGCTCAATGGCGATGTCATAATCTTCCAAAATACTGCTGAGCCGTCTGACAAAACCTCTTTCCTGACTGAGCCTGTTTTTATAAATAGCGATTACAGAAAAATCCTTACTTCCCGCTATGCCGGTTATGATCTGGTCTGTCTGAGCTCCGCTGTCCGCATCGATCATCGTGCCCGGGTCGGCAGGCCTGTTGGTATTTCGGATATTTATAGGAATTCCCGCCACTCTGGCCGGATAAATTGCGTCCTCGTGGAGCACAGAAGCTCCCATATAGGAAAGCTCTCTCAGTTCCTTATACGAAATTCTGCTGATCGGCTTGGGGTTTTTAACGATTCTTGGATCGGCCATTAAAAATCCCGATACATCCGTCCAGTTTTCGTACACTTCTGCACTTACGGCTCTGGCTACAATAGCACCGGTGATATCCGAACCGCCTCTGGAAAAGGTCTTGATCTTCCCATCCGGATAGGTTCCATAAAAGCCGGGAATAACGGCTCTTTCGTGCTTTTTCAGTTCATCTCCTAAAGCTTTGTTCGTCTCCTCCTCAAGAAACCGACCCTTTTCACTGAACAAAATCAGACCTGCCGCATCCACAAAGTCGTACCCGAGCATGGCTGCCGTCATCATCGCATTGAGGTACTCTCCTCTACTGGCTATATAATCAGAGGAAGCTCCTTCCTGAAGATTCCTTTTAATTTCATCAAATTCCTTTAAGAGATCCACATTGACTCCCAAATTGATTTCCATGGCCATATATCGGTCGCAAATCACCTGAAACACCTGCTCATAAGGCAGATTATGTTCGATATGCGTTTTGCATAAATATAAAAGATCCGTAATCTTGTTATCTTGGCCGTATCTCTTCCCGGGTGCAGATACAACGACATATCTTCTATTTTTATCTGCTTCTATTATTTCTTTTGTCTTGGTAAGCTGTATCGCATCGGCCACAGAAGAGCCGCCAAACTTTGCAACTTTGATTCCCACCGGAAATCCCTCCTCCATACATAAAAACATTGGTTTGTTATATATAATATTCATTATTTCTTACTGTGCTAAAACCCTATCGAATCTAATTTTAAATTCTTGCATATGATTCATTATTATACGCATTTTTTTTGTGTATTGCAACAATTTTTGATATATTTTTGTGATGGAACAACAAAAGCTGCCCCTGCCTTTTGGCAGAGACAGCTTTCTTCTTACAAATGCTTTGAGCGGCTCCATTCTTTATTTTACAGCCCTGCGTCCTTTTTTAAGAGGGCGGCTTTGTCTGTCTTTTCCCAAGGAACATCAATATCTGTTCTTCCGAAGTGACCATAAGCGGCAACCTGTCTGTAAATAGGTCTTCTTAAGTCCAAATCCCGGATAATGGCAGCAGGTCTTAAATCAAAATGCTTGTCTACCAGCTCCGCGATCTTTTCATCTGATATTTTACCGGTTCCAAAGGTATCAACGAGAACGGATACCGGCTTTGCCACACCGATAGCATAAGCAAGCTCCAGCTCACACTTATCTGCAAGCCCTGCGGCAACAATATTTTTTGCCACATATCTGGCGGCATAAGTAGCGGAACGGTCTACCTTTGTAGGATCCTTGCCGCTGAATGCACCGCCGCCGTGTCTCGCATAGCCGCCATAGGTGTCGACGATGATCTTTCTTCCAGTCAATCCCGAATCTCCGTGAGGTCCTCCGATTACGAACCGGCCTGTCGGGTTTACAAAATATTTTGTTTCGTCATCCAAAAGCTCTGATGGAATAATCGGCTTAATCACCTTCTCAATCAGATCTTTTCGAATCTGCTCCTGAGTTGCTTCCGGATCATGCTGTGTGGAAATGAGAACCGTATCCACTCTCTTGACCTTGTCTCCGTCATATTCAACGGTTACCTGAGTTTTTCCATCCGGTCTTAAATATTTGAGGGTTCCGTCTTTTCTTACCTTGGTCAGCTGTAAGGCCAGCTTGTGTGCGAGGGAAATCGGCATCGGCATCAGCTCAGGCGTCTCGTTGCAGGCAAAGCCAAACATGATCCCCTGATCTCCGGCTCCGGTCTCTTCAATCTGATCCGCCAGAGAGCCTTCCTTATACTCTAAAGCCTTGTCCACACCCATTGCGATATCTCCGGACTGCTCGTCGATGGCGGTCAAGACCGCACAAGTATTTCCGTCAAAACCATATTCACTCTTGTCATATCCAATGTCACAAATGACCTCTCTTACGATTTTAGGGATATCGATATAGCAGCTCGTGGTAATTTCTCCCATTACCATGGCATATCCTGTCGTAGTTGTGGTCTCTGCTGCGACTCTTCCATAAGGATCCTGCGCATAAATAGCATCCACGATAGCATCTGAAATCTGGTCACAGATCTTATCAGGATGTCCTTCTGTTACGGATTCCGAAGTAAATAATCTTTTCATAACACTGCTTCCTTTCTTTTCATTCATTATCAAAACTGTTTTTATTCAAAAACTAAAATAACCTCTTAGGAAAGAGGTCTGATTTTTCATATGGACAATCTTTCCTCATCTTTCAGAATACCACTTCTGTAGGATTTAGCACCTTTTATATTTGGCTGAATATACACCCAAAATACACAGGTTGCCGGGCATCGCAGGGCCTATTCCCTCCGCCGCTCTTGATAAGGGGTTATTTAAGAAATCAGGAGTACTCGTACTTTTGATCTCAATTGTTGTTTTCTTATTATATTATATCTATAAATAGCATATTGTCAATATATAACCTTTTGGGTTATACTAAATTTATCATAGTAAAGAAAAGGATAGGTTGTCTTGGAAAGAAAATTTAAAGTTATAAAAGGTGGAATGGATTCGCCGCTGGAAAACAGCAAGCAGTTCATCAGTGCTTACATTACAGATACGAGACTGATGGGTGTCACAGGTCTTTATATACATTGGGGAATCGAGGGTGAAAATTTAAGCTCCGATTTCCATCAATTTTTTTATTTTGACGCAGAAGAATACGGCTTTGAAACGTATAAAAGCATTATAGGAAATGACATTGAAGAAATTGCCATCATTGAAAGTGCTCTATTAGGCGGACTGGGCGGACAGAAAGTAAAAATTGCTGAAAAAGAAGCGTGTTATTTAGTTCAGGAATATACAAAAACAAATTCGGAATTGTCTTTATCTCTGCCGAAGGGTAAAGAAGAATATGAATTTATTTTACAGAAAGAAGCCGATCTCAGTCCGAAGGAGCAGCACGATTTAATGAAAAAAATGTGTGATACGATTCATTCGGACTATCAGCTCATCAATTACTTTTTAATGCGATGCTTCGGCCGTGATTACTATGCCGCACAATTTCTGGCCAATAGCTTGCTTCCGGTAGATATCTATTCCGATTATCCGATCTCTACCCTGTGCAAAAATACCATTGATTCCTGTGATAAAGGAGAACATTCTTACTTATGCGAATCTCTGATTGAAAGCAATGGCAATTATCACATCGTCGTATCCGAAATCACGGTGGATTCATTACGGATCTCAGATTTTAAAAAGGGTTCTGAGTTTAAGGTCAGTGCCGCCGAAGCGGCCATGATGCTTTCAAGACCAGAGTTCATTACCGTATATGAGCTGGAAACGGATAGTGATGATTTTATCGACGGCAGTCTGGCTGAGATCACCACAAACGCCATGATGACAATTCATGAAAACGGCAGACTGTTTTTAGCGTTCAATAAAAACAATGACCACGTGGATAAAGCGGTATTTCGATTAAATGAGGATGTCTACGGCATGTTTTACATCTCTGATTTCGGTCAGATGATTATCGCCAGTTACAATGTTCGGAGCATCCAGTCCCTGGAAATGGATCTGCGAAAAAGTCCTTTAAAAAATTATTTGTCCATGACCGCAAAATATGAATTCAAGGAGCCCATCCTCTACGAATTTATTCAGAGCGACTTTGATGATTTTGAAGATTTTTTAGAATTTATAAGAGAATAAAAGACGATATTAAAAAACGGCTGCCAAATGGCAGCCGTTTCATTTTATTTAATTATTCTTATTGTCTATCTATCAAGATGATCTCAGCGCTGATGCCCCTCATAGTGGATCGTATGCTCAGAGCCTCCGAAGTGGTGATGGTGCTGAATTCCACATCCGGCAGGGTAGACCAGCTGCTGATCAGCGTTTCTCTCTTGCTGGCGACCCCCGGTGCTCTCAGCCCCTCCTGGTAAGCTGTTACGATATTTTTCTGAGAAATTTTATACCTGCTCACATTAAAATCTCCGGACAGCCCCTGGCACTTTATTAAAAACTCGCCTTCTTCTTCATACTGTGAACAAATTTCAAAGATCTTTTCACGGTTTTCCGCATTCTGAAGCTCATTTTTTATGAAGTCGTTTATGTTATATACCAAAATGCTGATGCTGTTGATCGTTTCAACATTTTGCCCGCTCGTGGTGATAATATAGTTCGGGCCGGATGCCAAAAGAGCCTCTTTCAAGCTCTTCATCAGGTTATAAGGTCTTGCTACCGGTTTCATATCATCCTTTTCCAACAGCTCCCCAATAAACAAATCCTCCTGATGTTCCTTACCCATTGCTGATTGTATGTCCAGATCCACGATCACAGGCTCAGGCTTTTTTCCCTTGATATAGTCATTGTATACCCCTTTGACCTGTTTTCGGATGGCCTCTTCGATTTCCTGAGGGGAGCATCGGACATACTTGGCCGTACTTTTTCTGGTATTCGGCTTGTCCGTATATTTTTTCCGGTATTCCTGCGGATGCATATTGAACCATGTCTTAAAATGTTTGATGTAATATCTCACTGCAGAAAATCCCATTTCTTCTGAAATGGCTCCTATTTTTTTGTTGGTTCCAAGCAGTAGCTTTTCGGATTCCTCCACCCGTATGAAGCTGAGCAGATCCTGAAAGCTTAATCCGGTTGCCTCCTTTATCACGTGGGATAAATAATAAATGCTCAAATGTTCGCGCTCTGCTATTTCATTGAGCGTCAGCTTTCTCGTATAATTCTCGTACATATAATCGGTGATTCGTCTCAAGCGTCCTGCCAGCACTTTGTTGGCTCTGTTTTTATTCTCGTTGATAAATTTCCCGTCTTCCATGGCAAAATACTGAAAATCAGATAGCAGGCATGCTAAAAGATTGTGGGTGCTCTCAATAACCTTGTGTTCATATCCGTACCCCTTTTCTATGACCTCCATCATAATCCTGCCTAATATATTTCTAAGCACATCCAGGCTCTCATCCTCGTCGTGCATATCTGTAACAAAGAAATGATTCTTTAAGTTTCCATAATAGTTAGAGAAATAGGATAAATCCATTTGAAGCATCATGACCATGTTATCTTCATCCGTTCTGGTAAAGCTATGTATTTCTCTGTCATTTAAAATAAAGATGTCTCCCTGTTTCAAGAGATAATTGTAATACCCGTTTTTTAAATTGATAGAGCCCTCTAAAACATAGACCACCTCCAGATCATCGTGGAAATGTGTGGGGTATTCCTCAATGTGTGCAGTTATTACATTGATTGGCAATTCCTCTCTAAAATGGCTTTTTTCTTTTAACATGTGTACCTCCAAAATTTCTCTCTCATGTATCCAGACATATAACATTATGTAAACTTGTGATCCTGTGTTCGAAACATTTTTCAACAGCCCCCAAATTGGAGTATTTAGGGGACTAGCATAGTTTTCCACACCTTTTTTCTGAATTGTATACAATTTTATTCACTTATAGCTGTGGATATTTTTATACAACGTATTCTACTGTTTTTCAACGTTTTCACGATACTCTGCACTTTTAAGTTTATACTTATCCACAGGTTATGCCGCCTTATTTTAAACCGTTTTTTTATAGGCTGTCACGAATTTTTATGTCCCTTTTTGCCTCTTTATTACTGAACGTCATGATTCCCGCATAAATACAGGAAGCAACTTTGCTCTGATATTCTTTGCTCTGCAAAAGCTTTGCTTCCTGATGGTTTGATAAGAATCCACATTCCACAATAATAATCGGCGAGCTTGGATTTTTCAGAATCAGCACACCGGATTTGCTGAGCGCAACCCGTTCTGTTCCATCGTCTATGCCTTCACTTAAGGATTTCTGAACAATTTCCGCCAGGCGTTTGCTCTCTGCGATGACAGGTTCCTGCTCGGAACCGGACGGATAAAATACCTGTGCTCCATGTACGCTCCGATCCTCTTTAAAACTGTTTAAATGAATGCTCACCGTGGCAGTAGGCTTTACCTCTGAAATAATTCTCTTTCTTTCCAGCAAATCCTTTGTCTTTTTACTTCTTATAGCACCTTTTGCATCTTCCCCAAGGCTGATATCCTCATTTCTGGTCAGGATAACATTCCAGCCGTCTGCTTTGGCAAGCCGCTCTATTTCCTTTGAAATTGCTAAATTGATATTTTTTTCAGACACACCATTTGCACTCTCTGCTCCGCCATCCATCCCGCCGTGTCCGGGATCTATGATAATGACATCCGCAGATGTAATTCTTTCCACGCTTCTTTGCACATCGTGGTACATTGGCACAGCCGCTATTATAAAGCA
This sequence comes from Aminipila luticellarii, assembly GCF_004103735.1. Classification (NCBI taxonomy): domain Bacteria; kingdom Bacillati; phylum Bacillota; class Clostridia; order Peptostreptococcales; family Anaerovoracaceae; genus Aminipila; species Aminipila luticellarii. Next base: position 2,477,495 of record NZ_CP035281.1, read on the forward strand.
AATAGTCACTATGCAAACAATATATTTTAATTTATTTACTTTATTGTTTACTCTCATATTTTTCCGCCCTCCTGCCTATATATATGCAGGAAGCTTTTTGTCCTATTCCTTTGCTTGGATATAAGAGCAAACTAGTACATCTTCAAAATTATTATATAACAGAATTACTCGTTTGTGTTATAATAATTTCATAATTGTGAGGAGAAATTTTATGAATACGGATAAGCTCTATCAAAAAAATCAATATTTAAAAAAATGTACATCCAAAATAGTTGAGATAACTCAATCTGAAAATACTATCTGTCTGATTCTGGATCAAACCATTTTCTTTCCCACCGGCGGCGGTCAAAGCTGTGACAAGGGAAAAATCAATGATTTAGAAGTCTCGGACGTATATGAAAAGGACGGATTGGTCTTTCATCAAATACAAAATAATCACAGCAATATCGTATGGAATATCGGGGAGGAGGCCATCTGTGAAATAGACTGGGAACACCGGTTTTTAAACATGCAGAGACATTGTGGGGAGCATATTCTTTCCGGAATTCTGTATCGGGAATACGGCGGTATCAACAAGGGATTTCATATGGGAGAGCACTATATGACCATTGATATCAGTCTGGAAACCATGCCGGAAATAAAGGAGCTGACCTGGGAGATGGCTCAAAGGGCGGAGGCTCTTGCCAATCAAGTCATCTGGTCCAATGCTCCCGTAACTATAAAGCACTTCGACACCCGTGAGGAAGCTGCCGCTCTGCCCCTTAGAAAAATGCTGGTACTGGATCAAGATATTTCCATTGTCTGCATTGGGGATACGGAAAATCCAGCAGACTGCGTAGCATGCTGCGGAACCCATCCCGATACGGCAGGTCAGGTCGGTCTGATAAAAATTTTGAAGGTGGAAAGCTACAAGGGAATGTTCCGCATTTACTGTGAGGCCGGCAGAAAAGCTATGGATATCTTCAATCAGTATCAGGAAATCTTTTCCTATCTCAGTAAAAGGTATTCTGCGGGTACCGGGGATTTGCTGGACAAAATGGCCGTTCAGGAAGATAAGGCAAGAGCCGTGCGAACGGAGCTCTATACATTAAAGCAGGCACTTATACGGGACAGGCTCTCTTCTATATCCGATGAGTTAAAAACGCTGAATCCTTCAAAGCAGCATCTTTTTGTGAAAGAATATGATGACATGAAAATTGATGATTTATTAAATATAGGCAGGCCGTTGATTCCGGAGCTTTCCCTATTGCTTCTCCTCGTATCCCGAAAGGATAAAACCGTCCTTTTGTTTTCTGACGGAAGGCTCGATTGCGGTAAGCTGGTCAAGGAGAATGCTCCGATTTATCAGGGAAAAGGCGGTGGGAGCAGCACGAATGCCAGAGCCTTATTCCCTAAGGCGGAATCTATTGATGTGTTCGTGGATTTATTGGAGAAGCATTTGAGATAGCATCATAATACCCTGTTCAGAAAAACCGGGTAAACTTTAAAAGGACAGCGATGCGTGCTGTCCTTTTGATATGTACCAGTTAAATATATATTTCACCTTCGGCCAGTTTCTTATAAACACCGCCTACATAAATCTTCGGTTTCCCATCTGCTATGGAGAGCCTGCTCATGATCTTTGAAGGTCTTTTCATGGATTCTCCCTGAACGAACAGATTGGTCTGATCCGGTTTTATGATTCCTTTCTCATATAAATAGAAGGTCAATGCTCCGTTTGAAGTCCCGGTAGCCGCTTCCTCATCTATGTCATATAAGGGAGCAAAGTTTCTGCAATCCGCTGTGGATTCCCCGTTTTCCGACAGAGAAAAAGCATGAACTCCCGTCACTTGGTACGATTCGGACAACTTGGACAAGGCTGCAAAATCCGGTTTTATATGATTTAACACTTCCTTTGAAGAGACGCCCATCATAATGTCCGGAAGTCCTGTGGAAACCAGACCGGGATCCATGATAATATCCTCGGCTCCAATTCCCATCACAGCTGCCAGCTCTGCTTTTTTCTTTTCCTCATGGATTACGCCCTTATTCACAGGTTCGCCCATTTCCATGAAAACAAAACCGTCTTTTATTTCAATTTTCAAGCTTCCTGCCATGGTTTCTAGGGTATAGCTTCCATTAGCAGAAACCATGTTCCATTCTGCCATGGCACCGAAGGAACCGATAGTAGCATGGCCGCACAAATCTACTTCTGCTGCCGGTGTAAAATAGCGAATTTGAAACTTCTCCGGAGCCAGCTGTTTGATAAAAGCCGTTTCGGAATAGCGCAATTCTGCGGCTGTTTTGAGCATGGTATCATCAGGAGGAAAGGTCTGACCTTCATCAAGCAAAACAACGCCTGCGGGATTCCCCCCGAAAATCTTATCGGAAAAAGCATCTATAATTTGAAACTTCATAATATAATCCTCCTATTCTTATATTATGGGGCTATATCCTCCACCACTTCAGCGAAATTGATGAGAGAAATAAGCTTTCCATTTACACGGACGATACCGGTCAAAACACCCTGTCTTCCAAAAGAGGCTTCTGCTTTTTCGATATGATCCGCAGAAATCCGTTCAATTCCAAGCACTCTGTTTACTCTGAACGCTGCGTTGAGCCTCTCTGCATCCGCAACAATGAACAACGTCTTTTCTTCAGGATTCGAACCAATACCTAAATAATCTGCCAGATTGATCACCGTGATCAGTATATCTCTGGGCATGTACACTCCTTCAACGGATGGGTGCCCATGAGGAACTTTATCAACCGGAGACGGCATTAGGATTTCTCTTACCTGCAATACATCTACCCCAAAAACCTGATCCTGTATGGTAAAAACCAAGATCTCCATCTCGTCCGCACTGGTTTTTGAGACAATCTCTCTGCTGTCTCCGTTTTCACTCATAGACATAAGAACCTCCTTATACATTGTACTCCATATATAACTACACAAATTATATTATACTACATAACCTGGTAAATGTTAACAACTGAAAAAAAACCGATTAGTTTTAAGACTAATCGGTTTTAATACGTTTCTTATTCTTCTTCCATTGGCTTTAAGTCTGGGCTGATAATCAGCTCGCAGCCTGTTGCAGCCTTGATGTCATCCAATGTATAGTCCGGATGTAATTCAGTAAGCATGATACCCTTATCTGTTACTTCCATGACGCCCATCTCTGTAATAATCATATCTACCACTTTTAATGCTGTATATGGCAGTGTGCATTCTTTCAAGATCTTATGCGCACCCTTCTGAGTATGAAGCATAGCAATGATTACTTTTTTAGCTCCTACTACCAGGTCCATGGCTCCGCCCATACCGGCTACCATCTTTCCCGGAACGATCCAGTTTGCCAGATTTCCGTGTTCATCCACTTCCATGGCACCCAACACGGTAGCGTCCACATGTCCGCCTCGGATGATGGAAAAGCTTTCTTCTGATCCGAAGAAGTTTCCAGATGGAATATAAGTTACATATCCGCCGCCGGAGTTGATTACATCCACATCTTCTTTACCCTTTTCGGCAGCTCCTGCCAATCCGGTAAATCCGTTTTCAGAGTGCAGCATAATGTGTACACCTTCCGGAAGATAATCGGCTACCTTTGTAGGAAGGCCGATACCTAAGTTTGCTACATCGCCGTCTTTAAATTCTTTTGCTGCTCTTTTAGCAATTCTTGTTTTTAAATCTGCCATGGTTCTTCCCCTCCTACAATATATTTTACATATACGCCGGCAGTAGTAAATGTATCTACATCTACCTCACCTACTTCAACAATTTTTTCTGAAGCAAGGAGTACTGTATCTGCTGCCATAGCCATTACATGGTTAAAGTTCTTGGTCGCTTTTTTGCAGGAGAAGTTTCCATAGTTGTCGCAGATGGAAGCTCTGCAAAATGCAAAATCTGCATGAAGCGGTTTTTCAAGAAGATAGTCTTTGCCATCTATATTGAGCACTTCTTTTTTCTCGGAAATTGAAATTTCTCTTTCTCCGGTGGAGACCTTTTCTCCGGTCTGAATAATAGTACCTACTCCTGTCGGCGTTAAAACACCGCCCAGTCCGGCTCCGGCGGCTCTGATTTTTTCTGCCAGAGTTCCCTGCGGAACCAGTGTGCACTGTAAGGTTCCTTCATTCATGCCCTTACCGATGATTGGGTTCATGCCTACGTGGGAAGCAATGATATGATCCACCATACCGGCTGAAAGTAACTTTGCAACACCTCTGTCCGTAGTTCCTGTGACTGCTTCCGGCAGACCACCATCGTTCGCAATAATTGTTAAATGCTTAACACCCTTTTTTACAAGAGCATCAATCAAAATTTCAGGAGTACCTGTGCCTAAGAAGCCAGCAACCATAATGGATGCGCCGTCTTTAATATCTGCGACTGCTTCTTCGGCTGTTCTGATCTTATTAATCATCAAAAACACGACCTTTCTTTAAATTAATTAATTTCTATTGACCTACAGATATAAGAAGTCAATACTATATTATTTGCAAATAAGCTATAGCTATATGTTGCCGGTTAATAAATTTATGCTATCCCCAGTATTCCAACAATTAAGAATCCGCCGCAGACAACGATTCCTGAGAAAAACAGGGTAATCAAGCAATAGCCCATAATATCTCTGGCGGAAAGCCCTGCGATACCCAACGCTGGCAACGCCCAGAAAGGCTGAATCATATTGGTCCAAGCATCGCCCCAAGCAATACCCATTCCAGTCAAAGCCGGACTTACTCCCAGAGCCTGCCCCGCAGGCATCATGATAGGACCTTGTACAGCCCATTGACCTCCGCCTGATGGAACAAAGAAGTTCACGATACCCGCAGAGAGGAATGTAAACAAGGGGAAAGTTATAGGCGTTGCTATTGAAACAAACCAATTACTAATTACAGCAGCCAAAGACAATCCGGTAGCTGCACTGGTTGTCGTCATTATTGTCATGATTCCCGAATAAAATGGGAATTGCAGTATAATTCCCGCCGCTCCTTTGGTTGCCTCTGTTATTGCTATTACATAATTAATGGGAGTCTTGTGGCATATAATACCTAAAACTAAAAATAATAAATTTACAATGTTCAAAGTTATATTAAATCCGTTGCCTGCAAAATAAACAATCAGATAAATGATCCCTGCTGCTGCAATAATCATCGACATAATAGGGCTGTTCTCAATTTTCTCTGCAGGAGTTACCGGAACTTTATATTCTGCTTTATCCTCTACTAAAAGGTTTCTGTCCACAGTCACAACTTGATCCGGAGACGGATGCATCTTTGCGTTGATAAACGGAAGACAAACCAAAATGACTAGAACCATAATCAGATTGTATGGTGCAAATATCGTCAGGCTTGTAGAAATCGGCTCGGAAACCGCTCCTCCAGTAGCCGCCATCAGCGCTTCTTTCCCCGGAGTAGCCAGAGCTAATGGAATCGAACCTGAAAAACCGGCATGCCATATAACAAAGCCGGAATATGCCGAAGCTATCAGCAATCGATAGTCAATACCTTCTACCTGCCTTGCAATCTCTTTTGCCAAAATTGCTCCGATTACCAATCCGAATCCCCAGTTGATCCAACACGCAATCAACGAAAAAAAAGTTACCACAATGATTCCTTGCGTGGGACTTTTAGCCAGAGACGCTACCTTAGATACAATTTTCTTTATGGATGGCGCATTGGCAAAAGCACTTCCCAGAACCAGCACCAAAGCCATCTGCATAGAGAAGGATAATAATCCCCAAACTCCGCCTCCCCATGCATTGACTGTTTCCATTGGCGTAAGTCCTGCCAACGGTATTGCAGCAACAAATACTACAATTGTTAAAATAATGCAAAAAATAAACGGGTCCGGAAGGAATCTGTTAACTAAAGTAACACAACCATTTGTTAGTTTTTTAAACATAAAAACAACTCCTCTCTAGATTTAATTTGACAAGGTTAATTGACAAATACATATAAAGGGTTGCCTATGTAAAATTATAAATAACGGATGTATAATTGGCTTTTTAACACATAAATATACATACAGCAACAAATTATTTGTACTGCCTACTGTACTATTATACACCCTTCTTCTGTTATGTCAACATTTGGAAAACAGTAAAAACAGCTAGAGAAATACCATATATAGCGTCTCTCTAGCTGTACCTTGCTTTGAAAGCCCAAATATTGTATTAAATTCTGCCTCGCTTAACAATTTCCGTGATTACATACGAAGCTACATGCTCTGCATACGTATGCGGTCCGAATCCGGCATCATAGCCCAATTCCTGAGCGAGCTCATGAGAGATTCTAGGTCCGCCGCAGATCAGAAGGATCTTATCTCTCAGGCCTTCTGCTTCCATCAGTTCAACCATATTCGTCAAGTTCTGGATATGAACATCTTTCTGCGTTACAGTCTGAGAAACCAGAATAGCATCCGCCTTTACTTCGATAGCCTTGGCAATCAGTTCTTCATTCGGAACCTGGCTTCCCATGTTGATGGCTTTAACATTTTTGAATCTTTCAAGACCAAAGTGTCCGTGGAAGCCCTTCATATTCATGATAGCATCGATACCTACCGTATGGGCATCTGTACCTGTGCTGGCTCCGACCATTACAACTTCTCTCTTGATATTCTGTTCAATGTATTCTCCGCACGCAACTCTGTCCATGATCTCTACATCAACCTTTGGAACTTTAATGGTCGTATAGTCGATTGTGTGCTGAGCCTTTCCGTATACGATGAAGAAGGTGAATCCGCCGCCCATATCTTTGGAATATACGCAGTTCGGTTCCGTAACGCCCATCTGTTTTACATAGTTTTTAGCTGCTTCACTGGCTTCTTCACCAAAAGGAACCGGTAATGTAAATGCAAATTCCATCTGTCCGTCATTTAGTGTGTCGCCATAAGGTTTAACCTTTGTTAAATCAATATTGTTATTCGCTGTGTTGCAATTACAAGTCATTATTTTGCACCTCCCATCATTAGTGGAATGAATGGATTGAAGTACCCTTCACCCTTCACGCATACGCCGTCAAGACCTTTTCCGCCGTCTCTAGGTCTCTTAACGCCGCCAAAAATACCTTTTTCAATCGTTGTAAACAGGCTTTCTTCTTCTACCTGATGCAGAAGCTTGTCTGCCTTGTCAAGAACTTCCTGAGCTCTCTTCTGGATGATACCATCCTTCTTGAATTCAACTTCGCTGCCCAGATCTCTTGCATTATTGAAAATATACTGAGCATTTTCGATTGAAAGGTATCTGTCGTGCATGTGTGGGGTGTGAATTGCTTCTGTAGGCATACCTAACAGCTGTAATGATTGACCTGTCCAAATTGAAATTAAATTGAACAGTGCATCCTGAATGTGTCCCTTAAAGATGTTTCCTGTCATGAACTTTGTCGGAGGCATATACTTCAATGAAGCGTTCGGGAAGATTTCTTTCGCCATTTCTGCCTGAGCTAATTCATATAAGAAACCGTTCTCCATATCCGGATCCATTTCAAAGGCATGTCCAAGACCCATCTGGCCTTCTTTTACATTAGCAATAACAGCGAACTGTTCGTTAATGAACTGGGAAGCTGTTACCGTATGTGCTGCTTCATACGCATCATCTGTAGTCAGGTAGTTATCTTCACCGGAGTTAAAGATAATATCGCAGTAACCGATGATTACTCTGGAGAAGAACTGGTCGACCAGTGTTCTCTGCATATTGATATCTCTGAACAGAATACCGTAAATGGCGTCATTCAACATAACGTCAAGTCTCTCGATAGCACCCATTGCAGCGATTTCAGGCATGCATAGACCAGATGAATAGTTACATAATCGAATGTATCTTCCAACTTCTTCGCCCACCTCATCCAATGCTTTTCTCATAATTCTGAAGTTTTCCTGAGTAGCATACGTACCGCCGAAACCTTCCGTAGTAGGGCCGTAAGGAACATAGTCCAGCAAGCTCTGTGCCGTTGTTCTGATTACAGCGATGATATCCGCACCCTGTCTTGCAGCAGCCTGAGCCTGTGTAACGTCTTCATAGATGTTACCGGTAGCTACGATTACATACAGGTACGGTCTTTTTCCTTCGCCTAATTTGTCAAGATATTCATTTCTCTTTGCAGTCTGAGCTTTAATCTTGTCTAATGTTGCAAGTACAACAGGCATGATCTTCGCTTCTGCATCTTCTTTGGAAGCCATCGGAAGCTTTGTGATCTCCAACTGACCTGCCGCCATTTTTTCTGCAATTTCCTGCGGGGCAAGACCCGTCTGAATCATGGCATTGCCTATCCAATAAGCCACGCCGGTAGGAAGTCCGCCTGCCTCTTTAATCTGGTCTACTACAACATTTGGAAGCGGAGTTTCTACTTCGTCAATTCCGTCAATTCCCAAAAGACGCAGAACAGTTCTCTCTGTACTTACCGTAGTATGTCTGTCAATGAATTCCTGCATACTCTGTGCAATTCTTGCTGCGCTTGAACGTGCACTGTCAACTTTCTTTGGATCTAAGTTTAGCTTATTTGCTGCCATCCTTTTCATTCCTCCTCTTTGCTTTATTTTTCACCGATGGAAAAATAGGTGCAATAAAAATAACTTATTTAATAAACTCTTTGGCTCTATTGATGATTTCATCATTTAGTCCCAATATTTTTGCAATGTTCAGAGCATCCTTCGGAATCTCTTCCTCCCGCTCCACAGTCTTTAATCTATAATCCATATATCTGGAAATAATATTAATACGTTCTTTTCTATCCGCATATTTAATTTCCTTATCCAGTCTATTAAAATCAGCGTTTTCAAGCCCTATGACCTGCATGGTCTTGACCATGCTCCTTTGTGACAAATTGTCAAAATGGGTCGTTATCAGAGTTATATAAGGTCTTTCTTGCAGATATTCGATTAAACTTCTGGTCAGTGCCAATCCCTCAACAGGATTTGTGCCGCTAGCAATTTCGTCAATAAGAATCAACGACTGGGATTTGCTGTTGTCCAATATTTCTTTCAGTTCTTCCATTTCACTTCCAAAGCTGGAAAGGCCTCTTTCCAGACTCTGACTGTCCCCAATCAAAATCTGAATAAAATTGCACAGTCCCACTTTGGCCCAATCGCAAGGGACAAAAAAACCGTACTGAGTCAGTAGCTGAACCAGCCCTGCCAACTTAAGGCTGACGGTCTTGCCGCCCATATTCGCCCCCGTTATGCAGGAAACGCCGTCTGCAAGAGACATGCTTACAGGACAATACTTTTTGCCTTTGGATATTAAAATGTCTTCGACCTCCAGATGTCTGCCTTCTTTAAACTCTAATATATGCTCCTTCACAATTTCAGGCCGGATGCAGTGATGTTCTTCGGCATATACGACCTTACCCATTGTAAAATCCAGCTGCCCCATCTTACTACAATTTCCTGAAATCAGGTTTTTATTCTTATAGATTTCTTTTGATAACTGTTCACGTACTTTCAGCTCTTCCTCTTCGATCTGCTCCGTCAACTGATTCATTTTAGTGATCAGCCGGTCAGCCTCCTCAGAGGGCTTGACCCCGAACGTAATGTTTACGTAATCCTGATCTTTTATCAGTAGTTCAGGAATCGTTTTGAGCTTTTCAACCTGTTCCACTTTCATTTTTGAAACAATACATTCAAATTTAGGTGTTATATCCAGATTATATTTTTCTTCCAAATACATTTTGGTTTTCTTTTGTGCCTTGCGGGCAGCAATCTCGTATTCACGCTTTTGCTTCCTCAACGGGCCCAGATTTTCAGAAAACTGGTCATATATGTAAAAGGTGTTTATCCGTTCTTCACCGGGATCCAGCGTATTGAGAATTTCCTCAATATTATCCAGCATGAATTCTTTCAAAACATATTCTTGATTTTCCAGTAAAAGCTTTCTTATCTTTTCCATTATGATCAGCAGACTTTTCAGTTCAAAAAGTTCTACGACAGACAGTGTACTGTTTCCGGATCTTTCCAGCGTATAGGTGCAGTCCTTTGTTTCCATAAAGCATTCATATAAAATGTCTTTTAATTTCGGTTTTTGATTCAGCATCTTGGAGATCTGCTCCATTTTGGAAAATTCTCTCTCAAGTGCTTCCTCCTGTCCCGGCATATACGGCTCCAGCTCTTTCATAATCTTTGTGCCAAAAGGAGTTGCAGTGTAGATACTCTGCATAACATAACTCAGTCCAGTTTCCTTTCTCGTCTTCACGTTCGCCAGTCTCATCTGTCTAATACCTCCTTAAACTTATTGATTACTTAACAAGCATTATACTTCACATCAACCACAGGAATATCTCCTACCGCTGCCTTCATAGCGTCAACCAGTGCCTTGTGTTCAAAAGAATACCCCAGCGGAGCATAAGGATTTACGGTAATTGCCGCAACCTTTATGTTCTGAAGAACTTCCACACAAAAGCCCTGTTTTTTTAATTGACCCCATTTAATGGAATCGATAAAAATTTTTGTGGGATCCTTTAACACAAACTTGACCTGTTTAAACTTTTTGGGGTGAATATCTGCCACAACGCTGTCTGTTAATGCTCCCGGAATGTAAATATGATCTGTCTCCGCATTAATAACACTGTCAATAATTCTGCTGGCACCAAGACCTGTTTTTAAGTCAAGTTTTTTTACTTTATTTCCGGAAAAAATAAGCACATTTTCTTTTTTGTTTTTATCTTCAATCGTCTCTCTGATAAATTGATTTTCAATTATAGGCAGGCTGTATAATTCAAGGGTGTGGGCAGTCTCATCGACCACTCTGTTCAGGCTTCTTGAAAGTACCGCACCAGTGGAAAGAATGATTGCATCTGAGGTTTCCGGTGCAGCTATGGACTTTCTGTCTATAGCACCGTCAATGAGAATAAGCTCCGCTCCCAAAGAAAGCATTTCCTTGCACATTTCTCTATGCTCCACCGTACTGACCGGTCCTGCAATCTGAACATATCCGCTTTCCACGACCCGGCACAGTAAAAGCTGTCCGAGAGCTGTAGAATATTTGCTCATTTTCAATATTTCAAGACCTGCTTCTGCAAGCTCATAAAGCTGTTTCGGTATCGAAACAATTGTTCCCGTATCCAAAAACACTCTGGGTTTCTCTGTTCCGGTTACCAAATCCACCGTTTCGCCGTCTCTTCCCGTAGATGTAATGCCCAAAATCATCCCTTCGTCCATGGCTTCTTCAATGATGTAATTTAAAGCTGTGGTCTTTCCGGCATTTTTAGACATTCCTACAATAGAAAGCGTTTTATATTTATCCTGTAATTTATCTAGTAAGCCCATAACGTTCTCATTTCTCATTTATATAACATGAAAACACATGCACCTTGCTGCTTAAGCAAGCGGCTCGGTGCATATATTCATGTCATTCCTTATTGTATACCGTTTGAAAGGTTATACTTATTTATGCTTATTTCTTTCGTGACGAAGAAGTCCCTGTGGTTCCATGGACATTCTTTCGCCCTGTTCAAGACCTGCAACACCTTCATAGTGGTAATCTGCTACGTTCTTGCAGTTCTCATAGCTGCACTGAAGCGGAGGTAAGCCTACTGGTTCAGTGTAAGTCGTGATAACGCCTTCGTAGTTTCTCAAGATTACCTTATCAGGAGTCTGTGAAATGACATACTGAGGCATTACCGGAGTCTTTCCGCCGCCACCAGGAGCGTCTACTACAAATGTCGGTACTGCATAGCCTGAAGTATGTCCTCTCAGGCCTTCAATGATTTCGATACCCTTAGATACCGGAGTTCTGAAGTGTTCGATACCTAATGAAAGGTCGCACTGATAAATGTAATAAGGTCTTACTCTGTTCTTTACTAAGTGATGTACCAGATTTCTCATTACATGTACGTCATCGTTTACACCTCTAAGAAGAACGGACTGGTTACCTAGAGGAATACCTGCGTCAGCAAGCTTTCTCAGAGCTTCCATTGCTTCCGGTGTCATTTCCTTTGGATGATTGAAGTGTGTATTTAACCAGATTGGGTGATACTTCTTCAGCATGTTAACCAGATTGTCTGTAATTCTCTGTGGCATAACAACAGGAGTTCTTGATCCTAATCTTACGATTTCAACATGTGGAATCTTTCTTAATTCGCTGATGATGTATTCAAGAATATCATCTTCAACGCATAAGCAGTCGCCGCCTGAAAGAAGTACGTCTCTTACAACAGGAGTCTTCTTGATGTATGCGATACATGCATCGATATCTTCCTTTGATCTTGCTCCGTCTGTTTCTCCTGCAAGTCTTCTTCTTGTGCAGTGTCTGCAGTACATGGAACATTGGTCAGTGATTAAGAATAAAACTCTGTCCGGATATCTGTGAGTTAACCCAGGAGCCGGGGAATCTTCATCCTCATGCAGCGGGTCAAGCATGTCTGCATCACTTCTGTGCGTTTCTGCCAGTGTAGGTACAGCCTGCATTCTGATTGGGCAGCTTTCGTTTTCCGGATCCATCAAAGAAGCATAGTAAGGTGTGATACCTACTCTGAATCCAGCCATTACCTTTTTGATGTCTTCTTCTTCTTTTGCAGTTAATTTTACTACCTGCTTAATGTCTTCAACACTGTTTAATCTGTTTGCAACCTGCCAGTGCCAGTCATTCCACTGTTCATCAGTAACATCTTTCCATAGAGGAATGTCTTTCCAATTTCTTCTCTCAGCCATTTGACTTTCTCCTTTTCATTGTAAAATTAAAAATATAATCGAACTCTATTTATATATAAAATCAGCAAATTTTTAACCTTCCCCAAGGTTTTGTTGTTTTCGTCTAATTCAAGCAACACTTTTTCATTGGTGCCTTCAAATTATGCGTACAGTTCCTGGAACATCTTTCTGATTGGTTCGCTTTCTCTCAAAATCTGAAGTGTGATTTCAGCATGACCCTTGCAATATCCGTTACCTACGATCATGTCGATATCTTTACCAACACCTTCAGCGCCAAGAGCAGCCTTTGTGAAGCTTGTAGCCATTGAGAAGAAGTATACAAGGCCATTGTCTTTACAAGCAAGGATACAAGACATTTCAGTGTTTTCAATGTTTACGCAGTTGATAACTAAGTCTGCTAATTTTCCGTCTGTTAATTCCATAACTTTATCGTAAATGCCAACAGCATCTGTTGCGTCAGCAAGTACATAGTGGTCAGCATAGCCTAATTTCTTTGCTCTGTCTAATGACTTATCAAATCCGTCGATGCAGATTACATTACCTGTAATGCCAGCTCTCTTCTTTGCTTCATACGTAACAAGAAGACCGGACTTTCCGCCGCCTCCAACGATTACTACTGTATCTCCAGGCTTAACAAACTTAGCTGTCTGAGCAGGAGCACCGGCTACGTCTAAAGCGGACAATGCAAGTCCTTCTGGAATATCTGTCGGAAGTTTAGCATATAAGCCACTCTGGAACAAGATAGCCTGTCCTTTGATGTCAACCTGGTCGATGTCAGGTCTTACTTCAATGATTTCATCAATCTTAAGTGGAGTAAGGGAAAGAGAAACCAGTGTTGCAATCTTATCTCCTACCTTTAAATCGCCTTCATAAGCAGGTCCGATTTCCTTTACAGTACCGATCAGCATTCCGCCTGAACCAGTAACCGGGTTCTTATGCTTCCCAGCCTTTTCAACGATGCCCATCATGATTTTCTTGATTTCTTCTACATCATGATTTGCCTGTTCTTCAATCTGAGTAAAGCTGGCGGAGTCAATGTTTAAAGTCTGTACATCGATAAGAACTTCGTTGTCATAGATCTCCATTGTGTTATCGATAACATCTGCCGGCTGTGGTAATACTCCCTTTGGTGAAATAACTCTGTGTGTTCCGTATGGGCTTCCTTTTTTCATAATATCTTTTGTTCCTCCTAAATCTTATCTTGAAATAAAATCAGCAGTATTGCGATTTTATTTCAATTTAAATTTAAGCATACATTTCTTGGAACAGTTTTCTGAGAGGTTCGCATTCTCTAAGTTCCTGAAGTGTTATTTCAGCATGACCCTTGCAATATCCATTGCCCACGATCATTTCGATATCCTTTCCTACACCTTCTGCTCCTAATGCTGCTTTTGTAAAACTTGTTGCCATGGAAAAGAAATATACCGTTCCACGTTCCTTGCAAGAAAGAATTGAAGCCATTTCTGTGTTTTCAATATTTACGCAGTTAATAACCACATCTGCAAGCTTGCCTTTTGTAAGTTCCATCACTTTGTTGTAAACGTCAATGGCATTTGTTGCATCCGCAGTTACATATTCGTCTGCCAAATTAAGATTTCTTGCTCTTGTTGTTGACTTCTCCGAGCCGCCTATGCAAATAACTTTTCCGGTTACACCGGCTCTCTTCTTTGCTTCATATAAGCATAGAAGACCGGACTTTCCGCCGCCGCCAATTACTACTACTGTATTTCCTGACTTGACTAGCTTTGCCGTCTGTGCAGGAGCTCCAGCCACATCTAAAGCGGACAGGGCGAGTCCCTCAGGCATATCTGTTGGAAGTTTTGCATAAATCCCGCTCTGGAATAGGATTGCCTGTCCCTTAATATCTACCTGATCAATAGCAGGCCTGATCTCAAGGATTTCGTCTATCCTAAGCGGAGTAAGTGAAAGTGAAACAAGAGTTGCAATCTTATCTCCTACTTTTAGGTCACCTACATAAGCAGGTCCAATTTCTTTTACGGTACCAATAAGCATGCCGCCAGAACCGGTCCAAGGGTTCTTGTGTTTACCAGCTTTCTCAACAATACCGAGCATAATCTTTTTAATCTCTTCAATATTTCCGCCAGCTCTTTTTTCAATTTCTGTAAACGATGCTGAGTCAATGTTCAAAGTCTTTACGTCGATTAGTACCTCGTTGTCGTAGATCTCCATGGTGTTATCAATAACATCAGCAGGTTGTGGCAACACTCCCTTTGGAGAAATAACTCTGTGTGTTCCATACGGACATCCTTTTTTCATATTGAATACCTCCTAAAAAATTTTATCATAAAAAATTAAAATAATTTTTATGGACCTCATAAATTTTCCGGCTAAAAGTATTCTTGCGCAATTATATAAAGCAATATCCGTGCCATACTGATGAAATTGTTTAAAATAAACAAGTTTCTACATATTATATACAGATTCATAAATTTTAATTATTATTTTGCTTTTAAAGGAGATTCCTCTTCTATCAGCAATAACTATCTTGCTATTGCTTCTTTCTATTCGAACCGATTTGGGTTCGAAAGCAAAATAATGTGAACCATTTTGGGTTCACATTATTTAAACGCTTGCGGTCCAGCTACTGTATGCCGTATTTTTTCTTTTTTCTCACCAGCTGTGTCTGGCTTATTCCAATGGCTTGAGCCGTTTTCCTCGTGGAGCCGTACTTCTCGCAGGCATGCCGGATCAGATTTTTTTCAAAGCTCTCTACCAGTGGCTCCAAGGCAAAATCTTTAGCGATTACTTCTTCAAAGTTATCCTCGTTACTAAAATCCATCTGTTCAAATGCATTATCATTTAAACATTTTATCACATCAATCAGCGTAATATTGGAGCCTTTCGCACTGATCATAATGCGCTGAACGGAATTCTCCAGTTCCCTGATATTACCTGTCCATTTACGCTCCTTTAGATAGTCGATGGCTTCTTCATCGATGCCCCGATTTATCCCGTATTTCTTGTTATAGGTCTTAACAAAGTGCTGTACCAATGCCGGTATTTCAGCCTTTCGCTCCTTCAAAGACGGCACCTTGACAGGAAACACATTCAGTCTGTAATACAAGTCCTGTCTGAATTGTTTCTTTTCGATCTGCTCCAGCAGATTTCTGTTGGTCGCAGAAATAATTCGCACATTGGTCTTGATTGGGGTGGTTCCTCCCACCCTGTATATTTCCCCATCCTGCGTCACTCGAAGCAGCTTGGCCTGTATGTCCAGAGGCAGCTCCCCTACCTCGTCCAGAAAAATAATCCCATTGTCTGCAGATTCAAAATACCCCTTTTTCCCGGAAGCATTTGCTCCGGTAAAGGCACCTTTTTCATACCCAAAGAACTCAGATTCCATCAGGTTCGGCGCAATGGCAGCACAATTTATTTTGATAAATGGCTGCATATTTCTTACACTGTTTTTCTGTATGATATTCGCAATTTTATCCTTACCTACACCGGTTTCTCCAGTGATAAGAACATTGCAGTCATACTTGGATACTTTCAGGATTTCCTCCAGAACTACTGCCATGGCACGGCTTTCGCAGATAAAATTTTCTGCCATGCTGTGTCTATAGCCCTCGCTGGATAGAACTCTGTCTTCCCTAATCAATGGGTATGCCAGATCCTCTTCAAACACGGCGCTGGAAGTGACCGCATCCCTAATATAAGGCGCCAGCTCCCGCCCTACCTCGATATCGAACTCATCATATTTTTCCAGATACCCGTCTGCACATTTCAGCTCTAAGTGTTTTGAGATGGATTCCGTTATATATAAGGCGATGTTATAGTTGTTTATAAAGTTTGCAAATATAACGGTTCCGCTGGATTTGGTCGCCAAAATGTTAATCGTTTCAGCCCCCGGAATATCCGCACAATTTACCGTCATATCAAACCGGGATTCAATATTCAGCTTTTCTAAGCACTCCATGGGTCTCAAAATGTTGACATAATGCACTTCATCAAAGACCTCGGAAAGCAATTTATCAATGGATTTGCCCACTATTACAAGGTCTGTTTTTTTATCAAACAAGCAGATGATCTCTGCGTCAGGACCCGCTTTTTTTCGGATAACATATCCGAACATCAAATTAGTCATAATATTGTTGCCTAAAACAAGGAAACTCTTACGCCCTTCGATTTCTCTACTCACCCGGTATAAAGTCCCCGATTCGTTGAAAATGAACAGCATCAAGTCTAAGGGAACCCCTTCCGGCTTTCGCACCACAGGGATCTTATCAAAGACAATGGCATAGCCCTCCACTTCCACCTGCTTAAAAGCCTTATCCACGCTTATAATTCGATTTATGTATAGAGGAACGCCTGCAAGCGATGTGTTGCAAAGAATCTCATCGCCGGGCTTCAGATTTTTTTCATTATTGTAGTCCTCACCGATTTCGTCCACGATTCCGTACAGCAGACCACCGGTATCCGTCACCGGATTGTGCAGCTTTCCCCGTTTCAGGACAATATCCATAATTTTCTCTTTGATCTGCTCATCGTGATTATTGGCTTCCAGACAGATTTGCTTGAAGCTTGTGGTTTCAATATGCAGACGTTTTATAGAGATTCTCATTTCCTCTGAGGATATTTCTCTGGAGTTGTCCAATTTCCATGCAGATGTAGGTAAAACATATTTTGGTTCTAAAACGCGTCGAATTCCATAATTTAACATATTTCACTCTTTCCTCACTTTTTTGTCGAACCAAAATCGGTTCGTTTTTATCTATTTTCAATAATAACTCATTGGCACGGAATTTGCAATTAATATTTGTGTCTATTTTTTATTGGACAACAATATATTTATTATCAATTTTAATGATTTACAAAAGGAGACAATATAATGGAGAAGATTTCATCAACATTAAGATTAAGAATGTCACATAAGGATGCTCACTACGGCGGAAGCCTTGTAGATGGAGCTCACATGGTTCACCTTTTCGGAGACCTTGCTACAGAGCTATTAATTAAAGTAGACGGAGACGAAGGTCTATTCTTAAGATATGACGAAGTAGAATTCTTAGCACCTACTTATGCTGGAGATTACATTGAAGTTTACGGAGAAATCACTAAGATGGGTAATACTTCAAGAACTATGACTTTCGAAGCTAAGAAAGTAGTTGCTGCAAGACCTGACATCAGTCCTTCAGCTGCTGATTCACTGGAAGAACCAATTGTAGTTGCAAGAGCTAAAGGTGTTTGCGTAACTCCAAAGGATTCACAGAGAAAGAAATAAGAAGTAAAATCATTCGACCAATAATACACCAATAGATATTTAAATTTGGTTATGTGAAATATGTGATGCATTGGTATTGCATATGAACTTAACATATATGTCCGTAATATTCGGACAATCCTTCATCATCTTTTTTATTTTATGCAAGAAAACCTCTGTTCCTCCAGAGGTTTTTTTGCGTTCGGTTATATGCAATACCCTTGCGTCTCTGCTATACCTTCCACTGGTTTTCCCCATTCTTTCGAACTGCACTGTCAGATTATAAGGTCAGCTCTGCAATCCACTCTCCTCCGACTCGAATTTGTCTTCGGACTTCTACCGGTGCCGTTCCTCCAAAGGATACTCTTGCCTTTACACAGCCCTCTATACTTAAATCAGGAAGCCTGTCCAGCGAAAGCCAGCTATCTATAGCTTCTAAATCACCTTCTGTCAGATCTGTAAAATCCTTATTATTATTTTCACAGAATTTTACCATTTTGCCCACCACCTCGTGCGCTTCTCTGAAAGGCATCCCCTGTTTCACAAAATGCTCGGCAATATCTGTAGCATTTAAAAACCCGGTATGCAAATGCTTTTCGATCCTGTCCATTCTAAACTCAGTCTTTTCAATCATTTTTGCAAAAATTCGCAAGGAAGCCTTCCAGGTATCCACCGCATCGAATAAGCCTTCTTTATCTTCTTGAAAATCTTTATTATATGCCAGCGGCGTTCCCTTCATGACGGTCAGTATCTGCATCAAATGTCCGTACACGCGGCCTACCTTTCCTCTCAAGAGTTCCGCCATATCCGGATTTTTTTTCTGAGGCATGATACTGCTTCCTGTGCAAAAACTATCATCTATGGAAATATAACTGAATTCCTGTGAATTCCACCACACGAACTCTTCCGCGAACCGGCTGATATGCATCATGGAGATGGATGCATCACTTAAAAATTCAATGACATAGTCTCTGTCGCTGACACTGTCCATAGCATTTTCCGTGGGTGCCTTAAACCCAAGCATTTCAGAGGTGAAATACCTGTCTGTCGGTAAAGTGGTTCCGGCCAGAGCACAGGCTCCCAACGGGCAATAGTCCATTCTTTCATACGTGTCCTGCAATCGCTGGATATCCCTCTTGAACATTTGAAAATATGCCATTAAATGAAACCCTACGGTTACCGGCTGCGCATGCTGCACATGGGTGAATCCGATCATAATCTGATCGGCATATTGTTTTGCTTTTTCCAGCAGTACTTTTTCCATATAAACTAAATTTTCTATTACTTCTTTGATTTGTTCCTTTAAATAGAGTCTGGTGTCTACAGCCACCTGATCATTTCTGCTTCTGGCCGTGTGCAGTCGTTTCCCCGTATCTCCCAGTGCCTCGATCAAAGCACCTTCCACAGCCATATGGATATCCTCCTGCTTGATATTGAACTCAAATTCCCCTTTATCTATTTTATGTTTAATCTCTGTAAGACCTTTTATGATCTTCTCTTTTTCTTCTTCTTTCACGATGCCCTGTTTCGCCAGCATGGACACGTGAGCAATACTTCCCTGTATATCACAGGCATACAGCCTTTTGTCCACGCCAATGGAAGCGTTAAATTTTTCAACGATTTCATCCATGCCTTTTTCAAATCTACCACTCCATAAATTTGCCATAACACATTCTCCCTCGTATAATACTTTTTAGATACATAAATGTACCTTGATAACTTAATTAATATTTGTTCAATAGGCTTAGTTAAGCCCATGATATAATTGTCTTAGTGTCAATCAGGTAATAGTTCTTTTTTCTCCTGTTGAACCAGTAATGGTTGCTTCATAGTAAGTCTGTTCCCCTGACATGGAAGTTAGCTTCAAACCGGCTGGCTGTTTGCTTAAGTTTATGGACGACCATCTAGCAGTGTGGTTTCGCATCTGTCCATCTTAAGCTGGATTCTTATATGCGAGGGTGTCGATGCTCCATGTTCATGGGTTTTACCAAGCCGATTGAATACTCAAATCTAACTACGAAAGAAGGTGATTTTATGAACCCACTTTACGTCGGAATTGATGTAAGTAGCAAATCCAATGTCGTTTATCTTATGCTTCCTAATGGTAACAAGCACAGTAACTTCGCAGTTGCTAACTCACATGATGGTTCTATTCAGTTGGTAAAAAGAATCTGTTCTGCTTTAAATTCCAGGTCCCTTGACACCGTACTCATAGGTCTCGAATCTACATCTGTCTATGGTGACAATCTCGTGTATTTTCTAAGGGAAGATGCATCTTTAGCATCCTTTCACAGAAAGATTCATGTCCTCAATCCAAAGCAGGTTAAAAAGTTCAAAGATGCTTATAATGACCTGCCAAAAAATGATTATGTGGACTCTTTTGTCATTGCTGACTGCCTGCGTTTTGGAAGAATCAACAAAGAGGTATATGTCGGAGACTATCACTACAAAGCTCTCCAAAACCTCACACGAGCACGTTATTTCGCCGTTTGCAATCTTACCAAGGAAAAGCAACGCTTTATGAATGTGCTGTTCAAGAAGTATTCATCCATGACACAGGAGAAGGTATTTTCCGATACCTTCAGCACTACAGCTCTTGCTGTCTACGATGAATTTGAATCCGCAGAAGCACTGGCATATATGGACTTACAAGAGCTAACCGCTTTTATCATGGAGAAAGGAAAGAACCGCTTTCCTGATCCAGATACGGTAGCCAAAGCCATTCAGAAAGCTGCCCGGAGTTCTTACCGTTTACCTAAGACGGTAAATGACTCTGTGAATCAGGTGCTCTCTATATCCATAACCTCAATGAAGGCATTGGAAGCTCAAATCAAAGAGTTCGATAAAGCGATTTCAGCCCAAATGGAACTCTTGCCTAACGTATTGATATCCATTCCAGGCATTGGTCCTGTTTATTCTGCTGGTATTCTATCAGAGCTTGGAGATATCAATCGTTTTAATAATCAGGCGCAGCTTGCGAAATATGCAGGTCTTGCCTGGACTCAGCACCAGTCTGGTGATTTTGAAGCACAAAACACAAGACTCATCCGATCTGGCAACCGATTTTTAAAGTATTATCTGTGTGAAGCTGCATTCTCTCTTGTAAGATGCGACAAGGAGTACAAAGCTTTCTATCACCAAAAGTACAACGAGGTGAACAGATATCAACACAAACGTGCACTCGCATTAACTGCCCGTAAATTTGTGCGGTTAGTCTTTACGCTGCTTAAAGACAATCGCCTATATCGCTCAGCAGAATAGAGGAATCTCTCTGCTGATGAGCTACGCCCTGCTCATTTTTTAAAAGTGATCGACAGGGCTTAGGTGGTCGTTTTTTGTTTTTTGAGAAACTGGTCAAGAATATATGATTTTTATTTCATTTCTCACTTGACATCACACCACTGGACTTACTGTCTCATCAGATTATTATTTTTAATTTTAACATATATCACAAATTAATTCTACATTTTTGTGTTTTATAACAAAATAAAAAAATAGCCTCTATTTATTAGCGGCCATTTCATCAAAAATTTCCTTATAGGTCATTTTCTTCTGTTCTTTATCGTGATTTTTATGGAGCGTATTTGTTTTTTGAGGAGCCGACTTCAATCGGGCTGTCTGCTCTGCCGCCTGCTGAATCCTAAGCTCCCGCAAAACCGAGTTCCCTGCTGAAACAATTTCTTCCGCATCCTTATCAAATTCCTTCTTGCTGTAATCATCGCCCTCGGGCAGGAATAGATGATTTCCTAAATTCTTGTACATGATCCCTGTCCCCCAGTTATTTTGCCTTTCCGGTATAATACGTAT
The DNA here is from genome assembly GCF_004103735.1 of Aminipila luticellarii. NCBI lineage: Bacteria > Bacillati > Bacillota > Clostridia > Peptostreptococcales > Anaerovoracaceae > Aminipila > Aminipila luticellarii. Next base: position 2,499,142 of record NZ_CP035281.1, read on the forward strand.
ACGTTATATGTCAGTTGTCATTTCCCATATACCCATTATATCGGAAGAAATGCTTCTCACTTAAGCTCTTCCAGCAATTTTAGCAGGAATCCCCACACTCGGTTCACAGAAGCGGCACTCATCCGCTCCCCCGGCGAATGAAAGCCCCAGCAGCTGGGACCCACAGCGACCGCATCCATCCACGGCATGCTCTGCAGCAAACATCCGCACTCAATCCCCGCATGAATGACAATCGGCTTGAGTTGTTTGCCAAATTCCCGCTTAAATACTTCCATGGCTTTCTGCCGAAGCTCCGACTCCGGGTTATAAACCCATGCGGCATACTCAGAAAAGAACTGAATCTCTGCTCCAAATATCCGGCACAAAACGTTCAGTTGATTTTTTATATGCTGACAGGTTGACGCAAAAGCCCCTCTAAGTTCTGCTTCAACTTCCAGATATCCGTTTTGAAATCGGAGGATGCCCAGATTAATGGAACTTTCCACCACCCCCGGCATGACACCGTTCATATTTCGTATGCCATCTGGAAATACATATAGAAATTGCACCAGCTTATCTAAGCTGTCTCCGGAAATTGCTCCGGGCTCTGCCTGGGATATAGCTCTGCACTGTACCTCCAGGGCATCGCAGATCCCCCTATATTCTGTTCTGAAAACTGTGCTCATCTGCTCTACAATACACAGGGCTTCCTGCTCTTGATCCTGCGGAATCAAAAATTTAGCTTCCGCTTCTCTTGAGATGGCAAGCCGTGAAGTACCGGCTGAGATGCTGCATAAATGAATATCTTGTTTTTTGTTTAACTCATATAAGCAACGTACCAGAAGATTAATGGCACTTCCATGACCCTTCTCAATATCCTCTCCGGAATGTCCTCCGAGCAATCCGCTGATTCTCAGCTGAAAGGTTCGATATTCGCGCCCTTTTGGAACTGCCTCGCAGGTGAATGGCAGCTTTATCTTTACCCCCGATCCGCCGCAGCTTCCGGTCAATATCTCATCTTCTACAGACTGATCCAGATTGATCAGCTTTCTGGCCTGAAACATTTCAGGAGAAGCGGTCAGCGCGCCCTTAAAGGTGGACTCTTCCTCTGTGGTAAGTAAGATTTCCAAAGGGGGATGTTTTAAATTTCTGTCTTCCAAAACAGCCATACAATAAGCAACGCCAATGCCATTATCCGCACCAAGGGTCGTACCTGAAGCTGAGGATATCATATCCCCTTCTATTTTCAATAAGATGGGATCCCTGGAAAAATCATGGCTGCTATCCCTGTTCTTTTCACAGACCATGTCCATATGAGCTTGCAGCATGACCGGATCCGAAGCTTCATAACCTGTCGAAGCCGGTTTCTTTATAATGACGTTTAATGCCGAATCCTGCTGTGCCTCCAGCCCTTTTTCAACGGCCCATTGATATATGTAATCGCTTATCTGTTTTTCGTGGCCGCTCTCCCTTGGAATCCGTGATATTTTCTCAAAATAATACATCACCCGCTCAGGTTCCACGCCGCTGAGCACTCTTTTTTCCATACTCTTTCTCCTTCTCGCCTGTTTTTCTTACTCCTGCATGGCGCTCATTAACTGAGGAATCACCTGTTTCTTTCTGGATACAATATTCTTCATCACAATGAAGGAATTTTCTGCTTTTGCTCCAAATGCTCGTTCCACGATGTTTTTAGCATTTTCTCCCACAAACAGCAATTCCGTAGATTCATGAATCACATCTGTCAGCATAAAGAAAAGCATATCCGCGCTGGAGGTCTTGCAGGCATTTTCCATAAAGGACAAAAGCTTGGGCTTCAATGCCGCCAGCTCCTCCCCATCTAAAGAGGTGATCTGCCCGGCACCAAATTTTATGCCGTTGCTGGCAAACTTTTTATAATCCTGATAGAAAATTTCTTCCGTGGTCTTATCTTGCAGGGAACTGCCTGCTCGAAACATAGCCGCTGCATATTCTTCTATACGGATTCCTGCAATCTCTGCCAACTTTTCCGCCGCCAGCTTATCCGGCTCTGTGCAAGTAGGAGAACGGAACATTAACGTATCTGACAAAATAGCTGAGCATAGTAATCCGGCTATTTTCGAATCAATTTCTACGCCCAGCTCCGCATACATCTGATATATGATCGTTGCCGTACACCCTAACGGCTGGTTCCGGAAATATACCGGAGCAAGGGTTTCCAGATTGCCGATTCTGTGGTGGTCGATAATTTCTATGATCTCAGCCTCTTCAATGCCGTCCACAGCCTGAGATTTTTCATTGTGATCCACCAGAATAATCTTCTTTTTTCTCATGTTGATCAGAGATCTTCTGGAAAGCATGCCGCAATAGTTTCCTGCTTTGTCCAGAACCGGAAAATCCCGGTGACGTATTTTCGTAACGGTCTCTTTCATGTCGCTGATGTAATCATCTTCTTCGAAGCTGACAATGTTTTCTTTGCGCATAAAATACCGTATGGGCGTACTCTGGCTGATGAGCCTGGCCGCCACATAGGTTTCGCACGGTGTACTGATGATTCTGCAGTGATTCTGCATGGCTATTTTTTTAATGGTCTTGGATACGGGTGCGCCCATGCACACCACAATACATCCGGCGTTCATCTCGATGGCGCACAGGTGTGATTCAAACCGGTTTCCCGTAATAAATATATCGCCTTTTTCAATATAGTTTTCCAACAAATCCGGATTTGCAGCTCCGATAAGAATCTTGCCCTCCTCCACACAGCCTTCTTCATCTCCCACGATCATAGTACCTTCAAGGGTATCCAAAATATTTCTATAGGGGGTTTTAGACAGAGCAAGGATTCGGGTTTCGTAAATATCCATATTGGCTGTGGCAATATCGTTTACAGAAATAATTCCCTCCAGCTTTCCTTCCGAGGTAACAGGCAGGGTAGCATTGGCTGTATCCTTCATCATATTCCAAGCCTTTTTCAATGAAATCCCGCTGTTGATACCGTCAATTTTCTTAATGGCTACATCTCTGATCTGAGTCCCCACATCTGCAATCAGTTCCGGCGTTTCCACGCCAAAGGTCTCCAACACATATTTCGTCTCGTTGTTCACCTGACCCGCCCGTCTGGCTTCGTAGTATTTATCCGATGTCTTATTCTTTAACTGGGCATATGCAATGGCGGAACAGATGGAATCTGTATCCGGATTTTTGTGTCCTATAACATAAACCGGTTTATCCAATTTCTCATTTCCTCCTTCATCTTTCGTTTTTATATTCCGCCTCGTGCCGCAGCACGGCTGACAGAATGTGCATCTCGTTTTTCTATATTAGATTAGTATACCAATTTTTATAACTTATCGTCAATGCCTTCCCAATGTTTACCGGACTTTCCCTATATGATTTTTTCGTTATAGATTCCGGCAAGTCCTGTTCTGGCTACGCGTCCGGCTATAGCCTCTGAGTCTGAACTGTAAAGCTGTTTTTCCTGCATTCTCTTAAAATACTCTGCACCGGCAAAGGTATATCTGTTCATAAGCCCTTCCCGTGTTTGAAGCCGTTCGTTTGCATATGCAATCAAATCTCCGGCAGCTAGCTGTCTCGGCAGTTCCATTGGTTTTAAGCCTTTCAGGTATCTTGCACTGTTGTATCCCGCCAAACTTCCTGTGGTGATGGCTTCCGTATGCCCCACGAACAGGCCTGATTTTTCTCCGCCGCACAAAAGGTTTTCAATGCCTTTTACCTTCATATAATCATCTCTTTCCGTGACGGATAAATACCGGATGGAGTTTCCCTTTCCGCCTGCATAGGGGTCTGCATATCTGGCATTTTCAAGCCCCGGTACTTCCCGTAATTTTTCCAGCGGAAAGAACGGCGTCATAATTTTAGCATAGCCGGTATCTAAGAGTACTATGTTTTCCGCATATTCATCTAAAGCATACTGCTGACAGACCTTTAAATTTAATTTATCCTTAGAAATATCTTTTGCTTCCAGCGGTATCACGGCTACCCCTTTCTCATTTAATTCCTCCTGAATTTCTTCGGACAGGGAACCCTTTTCCAATTTACCGGAACCGCTGAACGCTCCCCATGCTCCATCCTTTCTCATCCCCATGATGTCTGTTACCCCTGCCTTCTGAGAAATGCTGACTCTAGGGCCAAAAGCAGGGCATCTGAGGATACACATACAGCATCCATTCCCGTAAGCAAGGCAATTTCCCATAGGTCCCGTAGATCCTGTACACTCAATAAAAACATCCCCTTCTATCGTCTGCAGGTCTGTATTTCTCTGCCCGAGGCCTGCTCCATTAGTAACAATCAGGCTTTTTATATATTTGCGGGATTTTTCTTCCGGCAGCTCTGCCATTTCGGTTACCACATCGATCACTCTCGACATCAGGTGGATTTCAACTCCCAGTTCTTTAAGAAGCCTTCTGACTTGCGGTTCTACTTTCATAACGTCGTACAGGCTGGCATGTTTATGTCCCGGAAAGTCGATATTCCTATGCCTAGAACAGCCGTCTGTTATGCCAAACAGTTCAGCTGCACCCAGTGCAATATTTTCCTCCGCAGCAGTAAATCTACCGTTATTACGCATGATACCGCCCACATTGCCCAAGCCTAAAAGCAGATCCGTCTTTTCGATCAGCACCACGGACGCCCCTGCCTTCCGAGCGGCCACAGCCGCCGCACAGCCCGACCAGCCGCCGCCGATAACAACAACTCTATACATTAGAAAACCTCCTCTGATTCAAATATCCACATATTAAGATATTCCAATCAAATAGAGGTTATGTGCTAAATATCCTTGCAGAAAGTCCCAGAAAAATTTTAGCCGTATGACTACCCAATATTAAAAGGCTCTATGGAGTTTCCAGTAATCCTCCATGGTATCTACGATCACTTTCACTTCATGTTTTTTCGTCGTGCCGCCGCCGTAAGAAGCGGTAAAGGTAAAGGTCAATTCTATAGGCTCTTTTCTTCCCCATTTGCTGATCATGGACTTGTCCCAAAGACTTCCCGTATAAATGGCCTCCCCGGCAGCATTTTTCTTTCCGCTGTCTTTCATACCGATTGAAAAGGACGTTCCGTTTATACTGCACGTTACTTTTGTTGGGCTTCCTGCTGTGTCAGCAGTCAGCATGAACCTCTCCCCTGACCAGAATATGTTGGTTCCCCTGGTCCTCGGTATATTGAGCTTCATATACTCCAGGTACGGTATGCTCCTGTTGATCTCATTTTTGAAGTGATTTATATTGTATTTCTTTCGATTGACATCCCACTGCTCTGTGTGATACACCTCTCCGGTTATTTTTCCTTCGGATACGACGATGAACCGATAGGTTCCCAGTCCTGCTCCTGTTTGATCTCTTACGGTACAGACCACTTCATAGGCACCGGTCTGTGCTTTGTCCGGCAATGCTCCCGTATTCGTCACCGGATAAGTAATAGTCCCTGCCGCTGGGGTACCATCTTCATGCTGCCCATTCACAGCTGTTTGACCCAAGGAATCGATCGGATAGATATTCTTTTTCCGGTGGGTAAAGATCAGCTTCTTATCCTTATAGACCTCTGTGGTAAGGTTTAGAATATCTTTTTCCGCATCGTCAATGCCCACATTAATACTAAAATAATTGTTTTCTGTGACTTTGGCTGGGCTGGTGCTGATTCCTGTGATCCATGGGGCGGACGCTCCGCCTTCCACATAGAACGTAAGATCTGCCGTGTTAGAACCCTTATCATAAGCCGGGTACCCATTTACCACCTTTCCTCTTGAAGTATCATCCACTTCCCAGTGATACACCGTATATTTTCCGTCCACATAGAACCGGTCAATGGGCTTGTCTACTGTTTTCAGCCCCTTAGCTTTTGCTATGCTCAAGGCTTCGTCTATGTTGACCGCTCCCGGTGTCACATTCTGCCCGCAGATCGACGTGATATGGCCATCTTCATCATAAAGAATGGCGGCCTCCGGATGTGCTCCGTCGTTATACGGAGTATGCGCATAGAGCCAGTATCCGGATCTGCTGGGGTCTTCTTCATAGTCCGAATAGTAGATCTTGTACGTTACCAGCTGCCCTTTCCTATATACAAGAGGGGCATCCTCTTCCTTCTTCTCCGGTTCTGACTGCTCCATTTCCGCTCTTCCGGTACCCTTGCTCCTATCCTGCCAATTCATCAAGCTCAGAGAACTGTTCCATCTATTTTCATAGATCATGCCTTTTGCATTCAGCTTTGGATATACGGCGCACAAGGTGAAATCGGACAGGAGCAAATGCGTCAGGCTGCCGCTTCCCTTTGTGGATAAGGATATTTTGCCGGATACCTCCTTTGCATATCCGGTCTGGCATTGGGTCAAGCTTGCTGCTCCACCGCTAAAGCCTATTTTATAGAACCTGTTATCCTTTTCATTTTTAATGGTATATTTAATACAAGGGCTTTTATCCCCAAAAGAGATCGCACTGCTCGTTGTGATCCCCAGTGTACCGACAGGGACTTCTATCGCATAAAAGTCCTCTATGATCGTATCTGTCCTGTTATATGGATATCCGTCATAATGCTGCTCACTGTAGGAGATCCCGTATTTTTCGCCGGGATTCAGTATCCTGGCATCTCTGCCGGAATAAAGGATCATCATTTTATCGGCAGGAGCGGTAATATTTCCGGAAAACTTTATAGTATATTTGCCTTTGCTCGAAATACGCCCGGTATAGGTGGCATATAAATTCTTTCCGTCTCCGGATATGGTATAATAGCCATTATCCCCCGGCCAATTACTCCACGTGAGCTGCCCGGTGCTCTGTAATTGATATAAATTCAGTGCCGGGTAAGATGCGGACTGTACTTCGGAATAAGCGACGGTCTTAGGTGCGGTGAATCTGTTTGTTACCGTCTGGAGCTTTCCGTCCGAAAGGCCGGCTACCGTCTGCTTGGTAAAAGTATTGTCCTGCTCCGATAAATATCCGATCTCGATCGCCTTTATGACATCGTGCACTTCTTCCCGGTCGCCTTCACTGGATATGGTATGTTTTCCTGCTTTCAGCAAAATGAAAAAGGTCGTTTTCTCCTGTCCGTAATCCGGATCATGATCTCCCTGAATACCAACTAACTTGCCATCTACCTTGAGCATCCGCTCTCTGCCGTAATAGCCATAGCAGTCATTGGCCATATCGAGCTGGATATATCCATTCCTTTCCATGGTAAAGGAGAGGACCGGGCCCGCTGAATTGCCATTTTTAGAACTGGGACCACCGCCATAACCTGCTTCCCCGTATTTGCTCCCATTGAACCATATCCCTGTATCAAAATGTACAAAGCCCTTGGTAATATAGTCATTCGCTCCATTGGTCAGATCTGCCCGGTAGATCACTTCCTTGTAGACAGGCTTGCCGTTCATAGCCTGGGGATTTCTTTCTACACTGAAAGCATCTATAGCACTTCCGGAAGCAGTCTGCTCCTGATAGCTATATTCATACTCCGTGTTTCCTTCCAGAAGAAAGTTCCTGCTGACCTCTGCCAGATTGGCGTTTCCATCTCCTGCCAGACTTAACTTGTAGCTCGCCTGCTTTCCAAGCTCCTTGATCTTATCTGCAAGAGCCGTTATCTTTTCTCCGATTCCCATATCCAGCTTCATGACTCCCTGCTCTTCTGCATACCGATCTACCTTTTCAGCCGCTTTACCAGTCCTGTTTATGATGAAGTTCTCTGCATCGCCGGTAAATCCGGATTGCCGGATCAGTCCGTTATAGGTGGCTTGATCCGAGGTGATCGGAAGGGAATATTGCTGGATATAATACATGGGATAGGTACTAAAATTGTTTCCATAGTACAGGCTGACTAATCGTCCGTCATGGGTCTCTATTCTGCCGGAGAGTTCATCCAGTCCAACATAATTTAGTCCTCCGTATTCCACCTCCCACTTCCCGGCACTTAAATCATATATCCACGACCTTCCATAGTTTTCTGCACCAAATACATAGATCTTATTAGTCTCTTCATCCAAGTACCCCATATTGGCTATTTTGGCAGCTCCGGTCTTTCCGGAACTTGAACTGGCTATAAGGGGCGCCGCTAAACTGTTTTCTGCATCCGCTTTATATAAGGTCAGATCATTGTAATATTTAGAGGTCCCCATATGGCTGGATGAAATACCAAAGTACCTACCCGCGCCATCCGGATCCTTGATGAGGAATGCTTCCCATCCCCTATCATCCCCCACCGAGTTATATGAATGGACCTGTGTCTGCGTTCTGCTATTTAAGACCCAAGCTTCGCCCCCTTCGGGTCCATCGTAATCTTCATAAAGCTTTCGGGCAACCAGCACCCTCCCTTCGGTATCCCAGTCCATGGGGCGCATCCAAGACATCCCTTCTGCATTGATCGGATCCCTATAGTCTATATCCGGCAGGTTTGTCTGATTGGTCTTTTCAGAAGTCAGGTCAAATTTTCCGATATAGTATTTGGCGTCGGCTATCTTACCGATAAATCCAAGCTTGCCCCCTTCTATCCTTGGGCAATAGATCTCACCGCTCAGAATGACCGATACGCTGCCCGTTTTAAAGTCCAGCCGCTGTATCCCCTTGGGATCTGCACTGTACAGCCGTTTCCCATCCCTGCTCAAAAAGAGCTTCGCACTGCTGCTGAATGTGAAGCCATCCAGCCGTTTTAACAGGGCGCCCGTCTTGCTGTCGAATATCAGGGTAAAGTTCTCCGGCTTTTGATCTGCACTGTCGCTTCCGGAGCAATAGATCAGATATTTTTCTTTATCATCCACAAAGAGCTTATGGTCATACTTGTTCTCCAGTAAATAGCTCCAAGCCGTGGTTCCATCTTCCCTCAATGCCCTAATTTGAGAATTTGGATCGATCACATAGACATATTTGCTGTCGGATATCCGAGTGCCTCCGGAGGAAGAAGCATCATTGATGCTGACAGAGCTTTTTAATGCCATACTTTCTACCGGCTCCCTTACCGAAATGAACGATACCCTTCCGTCGAAACCCTTTTCTATTAAGGCCGCAGAAAGCTCGTTGCTGCTGGCTAACAGACTGTCATAGTCCCCGGCCTTGACCAGGATAGCCAGATTGGCTTTCAGCATTTCAAGAGGCTCGATGCTGACCACAGGGGCAATATTAATGACTTCTGTTCCTGCTGTAGTCTCCGCTTCCAGATAGTCTGACGGCGAAATATATTCCTCTAAGGTCGGTTCATTCCACACATCCTTCACATGGAGCTTTACGGTCGTTTTTCCGACCCCATCTTTATTCCAGCCGATGGTCTGATTGGTTCCGAAGGCCAGAGCTTCATAACCGTCAACAGATTCTGCATGTACAAAATCCCCTATTTTTTTATTATTTAAAGGATCCTGATTGACAATGCTCCAAGTACGCTCCAGCTGATCGCCGTCGCTGCTGCTTCCGTCCGCCGCTTCCAGCTTGGCGGTATTGGCGCCCTCTGCCCGAAGGAACGCCGTCTGCATAGTAATAACCGGTACCGGCGGCTTATCCGGAACCACTTCGAACTCTTTATACGCTTCATCCGAATCCCCTTTGCTGTCCGTTACTTTAATCTTATAGCTAAATCTTTGTGAATTATCACCCGTTAAGTCATAGCGAGGATACTTGGTTAGAAATTCTACAGTTAAAGTAGTCCAGTATTTATCCTGTACTTCACTTTTTACAGTTCTTGTTTTGATACAGGCTCCGTTTTCCTGTGGAGCCGCCTTGGTCAAACTGATTACTTCATTGCTCTTCAAATCCTTGATGGTAATGTCGTAATCCACAATTGGCTTGTCCGGATAGGTGGCAATGTTAAAGGTCAGGATCTGCTTTCGATTCTGTTTTTGGAATCCGCCCAAATGATCCTCTACATAAGGAGTCTTTCGGACTTCAATGTTTTTTGTGTCGGTCAGTTTCTCCCCTGTGGGTTTTATGGTGACCTCTAAGTTCACCGGGTACGTCCCCCTTTTAGGATAGGTCACGATGGCATCATATCCATCCTTTTTTACACTGCCGCCCTCTGTACGGAACCGATTGGAAGCGATCTTCTCTTCGTATGCCCGCTTCGCTGAATAGCGGACTCCATCCACGGTAAATTCAGACCAGTCCTCCGCATCCGCCGGATGCCCCTCATAGGTATACTTGTCCAGCTCCAATATTGCCTGCCCTTTGATCTCCCTTCCGTCGGTAATGGTAATGGTCTTTTGAGCCGTGTCCTTCTGTCCATCCGAGGCGGTTATGGTGATGCGGTAGGTGATGCTGCATACTTCCTCTGATTTTTCGGTGGTGCTCCCTCCGGTGTTCTTTCCTTTCTCTCCGGTTCCTTCCCACGTGGTGACCGGCTGCCAGTCCCCGCCGTCGATTCGCTTCTCTAGGACAGCATTCTCCAGAGATAATATGTCTTCTACATAAGAATTGTCAGCTACCCCATAGCTTTCCCCAGTCTTAGCAGTCACCGGAAGATTCAGGTCCGCATCAATGGCTCCCACTTCCACCAGTTCTTTTACATCATACTGGATGATGACCGGGGTGAAATACATATATGCATGAACTTTGGGGTCGACACCATTTCTGCCGGCATTCAGCTTTTTATATAGATCCGGGAAGTTCTTCTTTACATCCCCTTCCGGATCGCTGGAGTTCGGGCCTGCCATCAGGCGGAAGACCTGATCAATTCTGCCATCATTTAACTTTTTGGTCAAATCATATTGATCCGTGCTATTCATGGCGGCATTGTATGAAAAGCTGACATTTTTTCCACTTGAAGAGCAATTTGTTACATTGATTGACCTGGATGCATAATCAGCATAATTGTCTTTATAGTAATCCTCATTTCCTACGTTGCTACTGTAATGCTCTTTATTATCCCAATCAAACCTAGAAGCACTATATGCATATGCCTTTACATTGGAAACCGCCTGAGAAAAGGTTATACTGGGACTAATATTGTACATATTCTCTCCCGGCCCGATGTCATCATCCCAGAGGATATTTTCATTTTTATCTTCCGTTCCCCATACCTGCTGGACACCAATATCCAGATGATACTTTGTCACCGTCTTTTCTATGGACAGTGCATGAATCTGATTTGGTGCAATAAAAAACCCTGATAAAATCAGGGCCAGTATCAAAAGTATGGATATACTTTTTCGTATTATTTTATTTTGTATAATTAACATGAAATCCTCCTTATGCGTTGAATTTTGTTAAAGTTTCTGCTATATTATTCCTGTGGATTACCGTTTGGTGGTTGGTCACTTCCTTGAAAAGGGGGTGATGCTTTTATGATTACTTACGAAGCTATCACAGCGTTTAGTACGTTAGGTATGTTTGTAGTCGGAGTCATTACTTTATATCGACTCAAAAAATAGCAACAGCCACCTAAATTAGCAATTTAGATGGCTCAGTTCGAATTCGGACTAACCACCAGTGCAAAGGCGGTAATCCTTTTCTTTATTATATCCACATTTCAGTAAAAAATGCAAGGGTTTTCTGTTTATTTTATCTTCTATTTACCTTGATACAGCGGATTTGGCATAATTCCGATCACATGGTCTACATTCTGATATCGTGGAAATACAAAATATTCAATCGTTGTTATATCTGATTCATGAATTCCATCACTGGTAAACTCCACAAGTTCTCCGTCTTTCATAAAATACAGATTGCCCCACCCTAAGTCTAATGGATATTTGCCATTGATTCTAAGTCCTTTTGTCCCATTATTGACCTTTTCCTCTATTTTATATCCGGACATATCTGTTACAAATTCATAACTGGTAGCCTCGGCAAAAGGTCCAGGTTCATACCACTCTTCATAATTACCGTCTGAGTCCGTACCACTATATTTACTTACGCCAAACGTCTTATAGTTCTTTATAACAGAAGCAATATCTGTTCCAGATGTGCTGCTGCTTTCTTCTTTCTTTTCTTCCGGCAGCACTCTCTTACTTTCATCGATCAGCCTGTAAATAACGGTGGCACTTTCGGCTCTTGTCAGCGTATTTTCCGGTCTAAAGGTGCTGTCCTCATATCCGGTTATAATGCCTGCTGCATAGGCTTTAATGATGTCATAATCGTATTTTGTGGCTGCATTCACATCTTTAAGACTGTTCTCCAGTTCATCGTAGTTCCCGATCTTCGTATCACCTAAGATAGAGGAAATAATGAGAGCCATATCACTTCTTGGAATCCGTCTGTCCAGTTGATCTGCTTTAATGTCGGTACTCCCAAAGTACTTTAGTTCCAGAGCTTTGTCGTAATATCCTTTCGCCCAGTTCCCTTCGGTGCTGTTTCCGATATCTTCTCCGGTAGCTGCGATCAGTGCCATCTTTATAAATTCACCATAGGTAACAGTATTGGCCGGCTTGAAGCTGCCATCCTGATAGCCCTTTACGATACCTTTTTCGCTCATGGTGCTTACTGCTCCGTATGCCCAGTTCGTACTTTTGAGATCGGAGTAATTCACGTTTCCCGCCGATGGCGTATTTCCGTCTGCGGCATAAGCTGCGGATGCAGCTCCAATCAGCAAGTAGCCTGCTAACATTACACTTAATAATTTCTTCTTCATTCGATTTCCTCATTATTTCTATATTTTCCCTCACTAGGTCAGGGGAAGGCTTGACGAATAGTTTAATCTAATCTATACTGTTGGTATAAGGATTATCGCTTTTGGTATGGCGGCTAATCACAATATCGTTTGTAACAAGACCGTCTAAACCGAAAAGGATTAGGCGGTTTTGCTTTTTCTTGTGTTTAAGTATGGCAATGCACACGGTTACACAAATGGAGACAACTCCAATTATTACTAAAGAGAACTGAAACAGTCCGCTATATGTAACAAATTCCATAGCATCACCTACTTTCTTCCGAGCCCATACCCTTTTGTCTGTAGGTGACCAAACCGCCAAACGGCAACCCTTATACTTATATATTACCATAAGCCTATCTGAATTTCAATAATTTTACATTATTTCCATCCATTTTTTCATTTAATCTTATATCAGATTTCCTTCCTCTCAAAATTTAAAGATTTCCTCTACCCTTGCATTGAGTACTGCATCACTAGACTTCTCTAACTATTAAACCCATATACATAAATATCATCATGCCAAATGCAATACAAAAGCAAGGATCAGACTACAATCGTTTTCTATTTATTTTATTTATTCCCTGATTTATCTATATTTAAAGCCCTCTGCTTATTATTTAATTATCAAAGTTCATCTGACATTTTATTACATATATGTATTATATATCTTAATTTTCTGTTTGTAAATATTTTACATTTATTTTTTTATTATTTTTTCTCAAGTTGACAATCTTCCCAATAAGGTATATCATGTTTAAAGTTAATATGATGATGCACGAATTTTAGAAAGCTGCGCTAAATCACGTTACAGATGTTAAAAGGGAGTAATTAATATACAAAGTCAACATCCTGGCAGATTTGTCTGTCTGGCTTTGTAGCCGATTTTGGTAATGAGACTTTTAACATAACTCTTGACCGAGTTGTGTTAAAAGTCTTTTTTGTTTTTTAGGAGGAATTGCTATGATACTAAATATAATATTGCTTATTCTAAGTTTATCCCTGATCTTACTTGCCTGTTTTGTTTTTACGAATGCCATTGAATGGTTCGGCAAAAAATTGAATCTGGGAGAAGGCGTTGTGGGCAGTGTCCTAGCCGCGATTGGTACGGCTCTACCGGAGACAGTTATTCCCATTATTGCAATTATTTTTTATAAGGGAGATGGGGCGAATGCAATCGGTGTAGGCGCCATTGCAGGTGCTCCTTTTATGCTGGGTACTTTAGCCTTTTTTGTCGTAGGTACAGCTGTCTGTATTTACTCTCTTCTGGGGAAGAGAAGCCTGCAGATAAATGCTGACATAAATATTATCTCCAGGGATTTAAAATATTTTATAATAATCTATGGCATTGCCGTATTAACCAGTTTTATATCTGCCCACACCATTGTAAAAAATACAATCGCCATATTGCTATTGGCTTCCTACTTCATTTATCTAAAAAATACATTTTGTGAGGACAGCAAAAAAATGGAGGAGTTAGATGATTTATATATTGCCAAAATACTTCGGGTAAAAACAAATTTCTTCTGGATAATATTGCAGCTGGCTATAGCTTTAGCCGCTATCATCTGGGGGGCTCATCTATTTGTAGGATATGTAGAAAGTCTGTCAACAGTCCTCGGTATTACCCCTCTGATTTTATCCATGATCGTTACGCCAATCGCTACAGAGCTTCCGGAAAAACTGAACTCTGTTATCTGGACGGGCAGAAAGAAAGATACGCTGGCACTGGGTAATATAACCGGTGCCATGATATTTCAAAGTTGTTTTCCAGTAGTATTTGGTATGATATTTACCCCATGGCATCTAACGGGAGTCACTCTGCTTTCTGCGGTATTAGCTTTGATTTCCGCGATATTTCACTTTACCTGGATGAAATGGCAAAAAACTATTCAGGCTTACATTCTCATGCTCAGCGGGTTATTATATCTGATTTTCATTTTATACATATTTGTATAAACATCTCTTCACCATACCAAAAAACTAATGAATTTAAAACTCATTAGTTTTTTGCGAAAACCAAAGGCCTGAAACCACATCTACGATATGTTTTCAGGCCTTATACAGAAATTTTTAGTTTATTGATTTACTTTTACAGATACAGAGCTTGTCCTCCATTTATCGCTGATAAATTTTCTTCATAGCCAATTCTCTGTAAATGTCCTGAACAGCATCAAAAATTCCATCTTTTATAATGCCATGGCTTTCATAGCCCTGTTGGAGCATTTCTATGTAATAGGGGCTGGGCTTCACAGGAAAATTGCAATACCTATCCGACATCACATAGGTCATCGCTTCTATTTCTTCCTCTTCAAATCGGACTGGAATCTGCTTTTTTACATAAAGCTTAGGGAATCCTTCATAAAAGTCCAGAGCCTTTTCACAGATTGCTGTAATCTTCCAAAGGACGACCGGAATACTTGCTCCTTCATTTTTTTCGATATTTGCCAGTCCTCTTCGGGATCCTCTAAAGGTCAGCTTATAATTTTCTATCACCCCGACGCCAAAAATTTTTGCACCAGGGCATCTTCGAGCCATCTGTTTTAAGCTCATGTTACTTCCGTAAGCGGCGTAAAGTTTATAGCTTTTTTTCATAAAATCCCATCCTTTCTATTTTCCTTAACTTAGCAAATGTGATTTTTATTGGCTCTCCTCTTCTATAATTTATCAGGATATTTTGATAAATTAATAAAGATTTACTTTATAAAAGAATACCCTTTTTATGTAAAAAAGTAACGTTTTTTTATTCGTCAAAATACGCCTTATTCCGACAAAAGGCTTGCCAATCCGTATAACACTTTTTGGCAAGCCTTTTTTAAGTACCCTAAATATATGAATATTTCGAACGATATTACAGGTTACAGATCTTCCTTCACTATATCATTTCTGGATAGATCCATTTCTTCAAGCGGAACAATATGAGTCTTTTTGACAATTTTTCTTATGATATATAATGCCACCATAATCGGCAGGCCTATATAGGCTACAAGGATTCCATACCAGTCTACTCCCGAAGCGGAAAATGCATAATATCCCTGCCCTATAATAACAGTTCCGGACACGATAAGTGAAAAAACGGTTCCAAAAGGATATAATTTTGCTTTGTATTTCAGCACAGACAAATCCTTTCCCTGTTTTACAAAACCCCTTCTAAATCTTAAGTGACATATGCAAACACCAAACCAGGTCAAGAATCCGGTAAGGCCAGTTGCATTGTATAACCATGTGTACACCACACTGTCACCGGCAAAGGAAGTCAGGAAGCACAGACAGGCTATAATCAAAGTGCCGACCACAGCGTAAATCGGTACACCTTTTCGGCTGGTGTGGGCAAATATTTTAGGTGCATGATCTGAAATAGCCATGGAATACAGCAGACGGCTGGCCGAATATAAGGTAGAGTTTCCACAGGAAAGAATCGATGTTAAAATGACTGCGTTCATTAAAGAAGCTGCCATAGCGATACCGCTTTTTTCAAAAATAATTGTAAAAGGGCTGACCGCTACATTATCTACATCTGCACTTAACAGATTCGGGTCTGTGTAGGAAATCAATGTCGCTACTACAAAGATCGCGCCTATGTAAAAGATCAATATTCTCCAGAAAACACTGTTAATTGCTTTTGGAACATTTTTTTCCGGATTGACACATTCCCCTGCTGCAATAGCTGTGGCTTCAACTCCAACAAAGGAAAACCCTGCCACCATCAGGATGCTGAATATGCCAAAAGGTCCTCCGACAAACGGTGCTTCTCCATCAGTCCAATTAGAAAATCCTGGGCTGTCGTTTGAAAAAACGCCAAATATCATCAACACACCAACCACTAAGAAGATAATAATAGTCACTACTTTTATACCGGCAAACCAGAATTCGGATTCGCCGAATATGCTGACAGAAAACAGATTGAGGCACAACAGCAGTACTATAAAGATAGAGCTCCACATGGCAGAAGCACTGTCAGGGAACCAGAATTTCATAACAATAGCGGAGGCGACCAGTTCGGTAGCGATAGTCATCGTACTGCAATACCAGTAATTCCACCCCATTGCGAACCCAAATGCCGGATCCACGTATTTTTTCGAATATAATTCGAAAGCACCTGCAACCGGTAAATAGGTTGCCATTTCTCCCAAAGCCGTCATCATAAAATATACGGAGATTCCGATAATGGCATATGCGATCATCGTTCCGCCGGGCCCGGCAGTGCTGATGGAAGAACCGGTAGCGACGAACAGTCCCGTACCGATAGCTCCTCCTATTGCGATCATATTCATTTGTCTCGGTTTTAATTTACGTTCAAGCTTGCTGTCTTCAGGTATTTCTCTTTTACTATCCATCATCTTTCCTCCTTACGATATTTGGGGCTTATTGAGCAGTAAATCCACTGCTTTATTGATTATTTTCGGGGTTCGGTCATACAGATCCTCTTTGTACACTCTTTCTGTAAGCTTATGAAAATCCTTTCCCCAAGGTCCAATATTTATACAAGGCATAGAAATTTCTTCAATATCGCCAATCGGTATGGAATAAAAGTCTCCAAACAATGGCATATACGCATTTAATGCCTTCACGGTCTCCTCCCCTTTCGTTATACTGGTATAACTGAGATCGGATATCCCCGTATAAAAATCCTCTGTCTCATATATCTGCCCAAACTCTTTTTCCGTATATCTGCAGAGCCGGTCAGATAAGTGAAAGATTTCTTCATCTAAGTCTTTGTAATGCCTGTTCGCTACATTCGGGTAGTATGGAGGCACCAGCCCATATACGATTCTCGGAGATATATCATCAATATATTGATAAACAAATTCAACCAGTTCAAAGTTACACTCTATGATGCTGCATTGACCGGTATTAAATTTGGCTTCTACAGCCTGAACAAGCTTTTTATAATCCTCTCTGAACTTTTTTCCATAATTTTTACAAGCCTCTTCATACAGCTCCGCAAAAGCCACTACATTTACTTCCCATGGAAGCGTGTCGGATTCTAACCTTTTTATCTTTGCGAACCTCTTATATCTGCCCTGCATTTCTTCCAGAATGGTTTCATAAGAGGTGCGGCAGATGTCTTTTACTCGATCCATGATTTCCTGCGGAGTCCGATTCAGCGTTAATATGCTGAAACAGCCGGACACAGATAACGGCATGGATACATCATACTGTTTTTTATTGTCCTTCAAATACAGCCACGTAGGCGGCGGAGCCATCTCGCTGCCTACGATATCACTGAAATCCAAGTTAAGCTCTGTATTCCTCACGATCTCACTCATTAAGTTCAGCGAATTGAAACCTTCAAAGACCTTTCCTATGTGGGATAAATATCCTCGCACATAGATAAACGGCATGACCTTTCCAACAGAACCTTCTGAAAAAACTCCCTTCTGCGGATTCTTTCTTTGATGCGGTTCCGAATTAATCATAAGCTTATAATTGAAATGGTATGTACGCTTTAGTTCTTTCAGCAAGCTGACCGCAGCTCTCATTCCCGCCGAAAGATTTTCTTCGTCCGGAACGGCAATAAGAATAACATTGCCATTAAAATCCTTGATTTCGCTGTATCTCTCCAGAAGGGCAAGCTGTATGGAGCCTCCGCCCTTCATGTCGCAGACACCTCTTCCGAATAAATAGCTTCCCTCCAACAAGTCTTCCTGGGCTTCCTCCGGCAAGGCCGCCTTAATTTTCAGCAGCTCCTCTTCTAACGCTTTAGGGGAGAAAGCGTAAGGCTTAAGAAGTTTATAATCCTCTACCTCCACCACGTCATTGTGATGAATAAATACGACCGTATCCTCCCCATTTCCTTTTACCATTGCATAAGAAACAGCCCTGTTAAATGGATCTTCCGCAATTTTATAAGTTCCGTAATATTCCGGATGATCTTTAAAGTATGTTATTTTTGAAAAGTGATTCATTAAAAAGACTTCTGCATCCTTTTCGCCATTACTGAACGTAAAGCTTTGTGCCTTAATATATTGAAGAAGGATCTCGTTAATCCTCTGACCGATTCCTTCCAGTATCTGATTTTTATTATCCATAAACAGCCACTGCCTTTCTAACTTGTAAATTTCTATTATTTTATTTTCTAAACAGCGGAGCAGTTAAACAAGTAGGACCGCCTGTACCTCTATAGGAAAGTTCCTTTCCTTCGTATGTTAAAACTTCTACCCCCAGATTCTCCAGCTTCTTCTGAACCTTTGGGCACCCTTTGATGAATACGACTTTGCCCGGTTTTAAAGCTAATAGATTGGTTCCCAGATAATCATATTCATCATCATCGGCCTCAATCAGGGTGATTCCTTTGTCTATCAAATATTCTCTAAAGAAAACCGGCATATATTTTGAATAAACAACAGCCTTATCGTAATCCACAAAACTGATAATGCTCATTAAATGCAGGCAGGCATCTACTCCGTCTCCATGAGGCATCGGTATAATGATGTATTCTTCAACCACATCCTTGGTCAATTCTTTAAACTGTCTGATACCTTCATCATTTGTTCTGTAGCCTCTTCCTATAGCAACAGTCTTCTCATCAATCCATAGAACATCTCCGCCTTCCATTTTCCCCGGAGCTTTAATTTCTCCCAGTGTCGGTATCCCTATAGATTCCAGGTATTCTCTTGTTGCCAAATATTCCTTGCCTCTCAAAACCTTGCCCATAGGGAAATAAATGGCTCCTTTTTTTGTTATTTTCAAAGGATCATGTGCATAAATTGAATCTAATCCCGTTCTTGAATCGTAAGGAAGGGTGTAGACTTCTTTCACATTATCTCTTATAATCTTTTCAAAAACCTCATATTCCTTTAGAACTGTCTCATAGTCCGGGCAGCCAAAGTATTTAAATTCTTCCCATGTTTTATCCAGATTCTCTTGACTGATAAAAGCTTCCTGCGGCCGTTTAATTAAAATTGCTTCAATTTCTCCTACCATTGACTGACAACCATATTTCATATTCTTTATCCTCCTTGACTCTTGTCATAATTTATCTTTAAATAGAGCAAATATTGTGCCAATTCTATATTTTTTTATGTAATTGCATAAATATGCTTGCTGAAATGCCTGTTTTTAAAGGGTTTCAAAAGATTTCCTTATTCTACCGGGTACCCCTTATTTTCTTCTTGTGGTCAAAAAGTAATAAAAGAGTAAAAAATTTTGCGCTTATTTCGCAAAATTTTTTACTCTTTTTAATTTTCTGAATTATTTCCTCTTAAAATACCAGTCCATATTTTTTCATCTTATATTTCAATACCTGCCTGCTGACACCTAACTTATCTGCCGCTTCTGTCACATTAGAACTTTCTCGAAGGATTTTCTCAATAATTCTGCTTTCATAGCTGTCAACAATAGAAACCAAGGTTCCTCCTCCTTCCAGTTCGTTTTCCCAATCGGGCCGTTCCGCACCGTGCACCTCTTCTTTTCTGTTATAGATAAAGTGCTCCGGCAGGCTCGTCATGGTGATATCCTTCCCTTTGGCCATATTAAAAGCATATTCTATAACATTTCTTAGCTCTCTCACATTGCCCGGCCAATCGTACTCCATCAGAAGTTTTTCCGCCAGTTCACTGCATCCTTGAACCTTTCGTTCCCCCTTTCTGTTGTAATAGCTGATAAAATGTTTGATCAGCAAAGGGATGTCTTCCTTCCGGTCTTTTAAAAGGGGCAGATCGATCTGAAATACACCCAATCTATAGTAGAGGTCTTTCCGAATCTTTCCTTTCTCCAGAGCTTCATTTACGCCTTCGTTTACCGCAGAAATAATTCTTACATCAATTTTTCGTTCTTTTTCCGAGCCTAACCTTCGAATTTTCTGTTCTTCCACGGCCTTCAAGATTTTTCCTTGAAGTTCAATATTCATAGAATTCAATTCATCCAGAAACAGAGTTCCTTTATCCGCCAACTCAAGCAGGCCCTTTCTGTCCTCGGCTCCGGTATAACTTCCTTTCACTGTTCCAAATAAAGTACTTTCCAATAAGCTCGCCGGTATGGCGGAACAATTCTGCGATACAAAGGCCCGATTCTTCCTGCTGCTATGGCTGTGTATCGCCTGTGCCGCAAGCTCCTTTCCGGTTCCCGTTTCTCCTACCAACATTACCGAAGAGTTGCTTTCTGCTGCACGCAAAATTTTTTCCCTCAGGTCTATCATCTTTTGGCTCTTGCCTATTAAATCCTCCACCGTATACAATTCACTGGTCTGATTCATTTTGCTGTTCTTAAATCTTTTGCTGTAAGGAAGGCCGGACTCCGAGAGAATAACCGTACCCTCAATAGCCCCAACGATTTTTCCGTCTACTTCGATGGGATACGTATTGCTTACAAAAGTGCGTTTCATTCCATTACAGTCCGTCACAGTCTGGATTTCGTCTGTAATGGCCTTGCCGGTATTCATAGCCCGGAAGTGGGTACTGGTCTCCTGAGTTAATTCGGGATACACCTCTAAAAGATACTTTCCCGTATATCCTTCATTTTTAATAGAGTTCTCTTTTTCATCAAAAGTAGCGGAATACTCAATAACTCCATCTGTATTTGTAATTAATACGGAGTCCATCGTATTATATATATACATCATTTTCTCCAAGTATTTTGTCATCATGTCACATACCTCTTTTGTCCCACATCATAGATGAAAACTAACATTTAATTAAATATTCTAAATATTACCTATTATACTATACCCTTTTCGGGAAAGATGTAATATATTTAATAAAATTTAAAATGAATTCCATTCTTTTCTCTTATGAGGGCGAAGTTGAACACGATATACGACGAATAACCTTAATCCTAAGGGTAACGTTTTATCTTCTACAAATTCTGCAATTTTTAAAAGTAATTTAACAAATACCGACAAATTTACACTATTCTTTTGCTTTTTATTTTACCCAAACTTCTATTAGCTCTATAAATTTTACCAAAAATTTTTTTAAAATAAATCTTGACCTTAGATAGTAGGGAATACTTTATACTATAGTCAATGATACAAATTAACCAAAAAACTTCGTTCACTTTAAAAGCATGCTGTGTAATCAGTCATACCGGTCTGATCATAGCGTGCTTTTACTTTTTTGAAAATATAAGGAACAAGAGTAGTCAAATATGCTATAATACCTTTTGATAAGATGAACACTATGATTGAAACAGCGTTACCGTAGGGAATCATTTGAGGATTTATTATGAAAAACAAGACAAAATACTATTCTGTGGGACAGGTCAGCAAAATTTGTAATGTATCTGCAAATACATTGAGATTCTATGATAAAATCGGCCTCATCCATCCGAATAAGATCGGGGAGAACAATTATAGATTTTACAGCAAGGAAACGCTGACTTATATCCCTGTTATTAAATATTATAAGCAGATGGGTTTTTCTCTTGAAGAGATTAAAGAAATCGTAGATGAAAACTCCTTCGTTCTGCACGAAAAATTATTTAAGGAAAAATCCGACAAATTAAAGGAAATGAAAGATAGCATCTATAAAAAATATGCTGCTATTGAAGGTTGGCTGCAGCTCATTACGGAAGCAGAAATGATCCGAAAAAATGACGTACGTCAAGTATCCCTCAAGTATGTACAACCTTCCACATTCTGTTGTATGGAACAGCACTTCAACTACAACTATAAAGAGGCGATCATCAACATTGATTTTACCAACTATATCGAGTCTATAGGAAATGAAGCAGCCGGCGTCCTTATGTTAAATTTTCCGTCCATTGATAAGAAATTGAATAAAGAAGAAAGCAGTGTTACCGTCATGCAGCAGCTAGTCCTGGCTACAACAGGCAAAACACAAACAAAAATATTCGGCGGTCAGGTCTTTGCTTCCTGCTACCATCTGGGTCCACACGAAACCATAGAAAACACCTATCTGAAAATTCTCCAATGGGCTTCTGAAAACCAGTACACCTGCGCTGCTGAATCTTATGAACGTTTTCTGATAGACTATTGGACAACAAAAAATCCGGACTTCTTCGTTACCGAGATATTGGTACAAGTAGAAAAGCTTCTATAACCCCAGTCTGCTCTACATGCAGCCGGAGCTAGGTTAGCTAGCCGTCATTTGTGTTATTTATTATAAATGACGCATTCCACCGGTTTTTGCTGGGCAAGCAGTCCGCCGCAGCCGTCACAGCACAAGCACCAATTTATATCCTTCTCAACCCCCTCCAGATATTTCTTTGGCAAAAACGGATCTGCAAAAGATTGTCTCCCTAAAGCAATCATATCAAAACTGCCTTTTTCTATGCAGTAATTTCCCCAATGCAACAAACCGTTTTTCTCGGCACTGATTTGGTGATTTTCGTTAAATCTGCCTTCTGCAAGCAGGGAGAGTCCGCCGCATATTACTGTAGTTTCCGGTCTAAGCCCTCTTTTCAAATTTTGTGCCATGGCCATGTGCCTGTAAACATTTTCACTGGTATTTTTATTTGGACACATCAATTGCCAATCTGCCGTTTCCGCATTTCCCAGCGTTTCTATAAAAAAGCTGGCTCCTCTTTCCTCCAAGCCTCTGCACAGGGCAAAAGTCTCTTCCAGATTCAGTTGCTTGCTGTCTGCTCCTGCATGACCCTGTCCTCCAGCCATTCCCTCATATAAAGATACTTTTGCCCCAATCAGAAATTTAGAAGTATTGACAGCCTTTGATACCTTTTCGCACATATCAAAAGCGAAACGGCTGCGATTTTCCCAGGAACCGCCGTATTTCCATATTCGATCATTATACGGTCTTAAAATCTGTGTGCCCAAATATCCGTGACAAAATTTCAGATCTACACCGTCACAGCCTATCTCATAAAGAAATTTTGCCGCTTCTGCAAACTTCTCTATTGTCTTGTCCACATATGCTGAATCCAGCAGCTCTCCGCCCCAATCCTTTCTCGGTTTTACACAGACTCTCTTAGAAAAAGCCGTATCCGACAGCTCTCCGGAATGATTCAGCTGAACGATAAAAATAGGATCTGGATACTTTGCTTTCATTTCTTTAACAAAGCTCTCCCACATCTTCCTATTATGAAGATCCTCTACATCCAAAAGTAATTGATGCTCTCTGGCTCTGCTCTCGTATTGCAGCGTCACGGATTCCATCACAACGACACCTGCTCCTCCGCGAAACAGGTCTTCATACCGCCTCAACGTATCCTTTGTAAATCCGCCCTTTAAGTCTCCGTTTCCACACTCCATAGGCTGAATACAGAACCTGTTCTTAGCCTCCAGCCCGCCTATTTTAAGCGTTCTGCTTAAGGGCATGCTTAAATTATTACCCTGCTTCATTTTATTCTTCCTTCTGACTGTGGATTGCAATGCCATTTTTCCCATTTACTTTTACATGATGCAAGGCTTTTTCTGCGTAATAATAAAGAGAATTAAAATATTCACCTGTTTCCAGCGTCATTGCAATTCCGGCCGATACTGTAATCCCATAGAATTTATTTTTTTCAAGCAGATTTTCTGCCTCCTTAAAAATCTCCTTAACCATGATTCGTGCCTCTTCTTTTGTGCTCACCTTGGGCAAATAGACTAAGAATTCGTCTGCTGAAGATCTTGCAGCGATCTCCGGTTCTTTAATCGTATTCAGTATGGCACGTCCGACGGTTTTTAAACAGACATTGCCCTGTTCATATCCCAAGGCATCATTGATCAGCCGGAAGTTGTCGATATTCAGCACCACCAGCGCCCCGGCTAAGGAAAATTGGCTGATTGCCGCATTGACCTTCTCCTCTATATACATCCTGCTCCATAGTTCCGTAATGGGATCCATGCTGTTTGCAAACGTTTTAATAATTTTAGCGGTAAGCTTCTCCAATTCTTCCGTTTTATACCGAACCTGTCTCTCCAGATTCTTCCTTAAGTCCTCTAACTCCAGAATCATTTTAATCCGCTGCAGAATGACAGGTTCATTGAAAGGTTTTGTAATAAAGTCTCTTGCACCTAAATTTAAACAGGTTCTTTCCACTTCATGATCGGATAATCCTGTTAAAAATATAATCGGCGTTTTGGCTAGTCTCGGATCCTTTTTTAAAATTTTAATTGTATCAATTCCACTAAGCTCCGGCATATCTATATCCAGTAAAATTAAATCTACCGGATTATTTTTAGCAAATTTAATGCCCTCTATTCCATTCAGCCTCGTATTCACTTCATAGTCCTTCTCCAACGCCTTTTGGACCACCATTAAATTAAATTGACTGTCATCTACAACTAAAATGCTTTTCATTAGCCATTCCTCCAAATTTGAAGATGATATTAAAACATACCATATCTTTTCTACATCTTTTCTATGATTCTTTTAACTGTTCCGGTCAGCCTGTAATGCACCTTAAAAAAAGACCCTACTACCAGCAGTCCCACGGAAATGCTTCCGGCCATCAACAGGGTCTGTGTTCCCGTGGTAGCTGCTTTTTCAAGCTGTCCGTTTATGAGATATAAGGTCGTATAATACATACCTGCTCCGGGAACCAGAGGAATGATTCCCGGAATAGTAAATACCGTAGCTGTTTCTTTATAAACCCTTGAAAATATCCCGGCCAGCAGACCGACCATGCAGGCTGCCAGGAAACATCCCAGCAGCGGTCCTCCGTATTCATTGCGGCAATAAGCAAAAACGACCCACCCGATTCCACCGACCAAAGCAGATATAAAAATATTCTTCTTGGGGACATGGAATAAGATGGCAAATCCCACCGTCGATACGATGCCAAAGATCAGCTGTAAAAAATATATCATAAAATATTCCCTCCGAACAGCACCCACAATCTCATAACTACTCCGGCACCTGTGGCCAATGAAATAGCTATAAAAAATGCTTCCGCAGTTCTTGCCAGTCCCGATAGCATATCGCTTGCGAGAAAATCCCGGATTGCATTGGTAATGGCCACCCCCGGAACAAAGAGCATGAGAGCCCCAATTGTAATCGGCCCCGAGCTGTCTCCTAAGCCCGCTGCGGTGCAGAGAAGAGCCAAAAAAGCGGCAAAAGCGGTACAGCAAAACCCTTTTATGAAGTAATTGGTTTCAAACTGTTCAAATCCCACCGACAACAAATAGCTGGCAGCTCCTATTGCGAACGCACAGACAAAATCCTGTAGAGTCCCCTGGAACATCAGGCAAAAAAATGCACAAGCCAAAGCGGCTCCTAAAGCTCTTATCCAAAGATTGTACGGCTTGCTTTTAGCGATTTCTTTCAGTCTTTTCATCCCGTCCTCAATGGATAAGTCCGTATTGACAAAGTCTCTTGAAAATTGATTGATCTGCGATATTTTACCTAAATCCGTTCCCGTTCCATTTATCCTTTTGAGAAAAGTAAACATCTCACTGTTTTCTCCGCCTTCATCTAACGACAAAAAAATCCCCGTAGGCGTCACAAAGACTTCCACATATGGAATCCCGCACGCTTTACATATCCTAGATATCGTATCTTCTACCCGGTATATTTCCGCTCCGCTTTTCATCATAATCTCGCCGGCTCTTAAAGCCATTATGATAATCTTCTTCTGAACCTGCTTCATCATTTTATAAAGGCCTCCAGTGGAAAATTAGTATGGAATGGAATCATTATACCATGCAAGCTGCGTCGACGCATGATTCAATGATTCCTTCTTTACGGCGAAGCCGTATTTTTTTAATGAATGGAATCATTATACCATAATTTTATGAGTATTTTTTACTTAAACTTAAAATTTAATATATCAAAATACATTGACTTTTTGTCTGTATTGCTTTATTATGATAATGTATTAATAAATTATCGCAATGCATCAGTGCGCATACTGTAGTCAGGAGGAGAAACCCATGACACCCACGATTGAGAAGAAACCTATTAAGGAAGTGAAATCGAAAGATTTAACCAAAG
Organism: Aminipila luticellarii; assembly: GCF_004103735.1. Classification (NCBI taxonomy): domain Bacteria; kingdom Bacillati; phylum Bacillota; class Clostridia; order Peptostreptococcales; family Anaerovoracaceae; genus Aminipila; species Aminipila luticellarii. The sequence continues at coordinate 2,525,511 of NZ_CP035281.1, forward strand.
AAGAATGGAGCTCCTACATTTTATATGTCATCAATGGCTGCATCCAAACAAGCATTGAAAATCAAAAACCGACTTTTATCGGTTCTTATCATTAGCACGTATCTATTATATAGTTTACCCATTTCTTAAAGTCCAGTTTGCTTTCGGTCAACTGGACTTTTACATTTTTTTTTGATATACTACCTCCATACTATTAAAGGAGAAATATACAGATGAGACTGAACAAATATATTGCACAGGCCGGTATTACCAGCAGACGCAAGGCGGACGAGCTTACCGCCCACGGAAATGTCAAAATAAACGGATTAGTGGTCAAAGAACTTGGGTATGATGTGAAAGACGGAGATGTAGTTGAGATCAACGGCCGCAGAATAGATCAAGTAGAGCAAAAACCTGTCTATATCATGCTGAATAAGCCGCTGGGCTATATCACCTCTTCCAGCGATGAAAAGGGACGTCTTACCGTTCAGGCTCTGGTCTCCGATATAGATGCCCGGCTTTTTGCGGTGGGCCGCCTTGATTATAATACCTCCGGCATGCTGCTCATGACCAATGACGGAGATCTGGCTTACAAGCTCACGCATCCGAAACATCATATCTACAAGACTTACCGCGCAAGAGTCTCCGGTGTACTTTCTCCGGAGAAAATAGCCAAACTCAGAAACGGTGTCAATATCGGAGGTTTTGTTACCTCAAAAGCCAATGTCAGAGTAATCAAACAGGCTGAACGTTCAGCCATCGTTGAAATTCAGATTTACGAGGGAAAAAACCGTCAGGTTCGAAAAATGTTCGCGGCGGTGGGCAACAAGGTGCAGGAGCTTGAAAGAGTTGCTATCGGCGAACTATATTTAGGGCGTTTGATGGTAGGACATTATCGTAAGCTTACACCAAAAGAAATTGAATACTTAAAAAATTGCTAGATATGAAAAAGTCCCTTTATTAGAATTAGAAAAATAAGTCTAATAAAAGGGACCTTTTGTTTTTATTGCTTTGTAATATAAATCTCTACCCGCCTGTTCTTGGCTCTTCCTTCCTCCGTATTATTGTTGGCCGCCGGGGCGTAGTGAGAATAGCCTTCAATAGAAAATTTATCCGGAGTCATTCCATTTTCGGTTAAATATTGAACCACCGTAAGCGCTCTGTTCGAGGATAATTCCCAAGAAAACTGTTCATCCGTTCCGGGTACAAAAGCCGTATGCCCTTTGATTACAATATGGGATACCTGAGAGTAATATTCCTGTATCAAATCCTTCAACTCCAGTAGAACCTCGCTGTTTCCGTTGATCAGCTGATCGCTGTCAGGGATAAACAATAAGGTATCCTTCAAATCAATCTTCACATAGGATTCCGTTCCGGTCACTTCCACCTGACCGTCTAAATTATTTTTCTTAATATAATCTTTAACCTCTTGAGCCAGCTTTTCCATATCCTGATCCTCCGATTTTGAACCCTTATCCTTTTGCTCAAATAGTTCGGAAGCCCTGGGATTGTTCAGGGCATGACCCATATTCTCTGCTACTGCTCTAAACTTGGCTTCATTAATCGTACTCATAGAATACATGATGATAAAAAGTGCCAGCAGCAAGGTAATCATATCAGAATATGTCAGCAGCCATCTGTCCCTGTTATCTTTTTCTTCCTCTTCATATATCGATCTCTTCTTCATAATGCACTTCCATCTAATTTCATGCTCTGCCGCTAATTTTCTATATTATCAATGTATTTGGAGCTGCCGTCTGGGAAAGCGTTATAATAAAGGGATAATTCATTTTTGACACTTCTGCTGAAAGCCCCGTTGGCAATCATACAAACGCCGTCCATAATCATTTCCTTTAAAATCCGCTGGCGTTTTAAATAAACCTTGATCTTATTTGCCATGGGAAAATAAATCAGGTTCGCAAAGGATACGCCATACAGGGTAGCCACAAAAGCGACAGCAATAGAAGATGTTAATTCTTCCGGACTGCTGAAATTTGACAACACTTGTATCAGGCCTAAAACTGTTCCGATGATTCCAAGGGTCGGTGAAAAGCCCCCTGCCGACTCAAAAACATTGATCTCTACCTGTTTTTGCATCACATAAGCCCGAATATCCGCATCTAAGATATATCGAATCTCATCCACCGTTTTTCGTTCCAATATCAGAATCAATCCCTCTTTGAACAGCAAATACTGTTCCCCACTGAGGGCAGGATCTGTCAGACAATTTTCAATCGTATTGATTCCATCCCGCCTGCTTGCATCCGATAAATCCGCAATGGTCTGTATGATTTCATCCGGATCTCCGCTGGCTTTTGGATTAAAGGTCTTTCTTAAGGTCTTAAAGGCCTGTGCAATATCCTGAAATGAAAAGGATGCCACCACAGCTCCGATCGTTCCCCCCAGTACGATAATAAGAGGGCTTAAAAGCATAAGGGAAAGCAGCTTGCCTCCTTCCAGCATAAAACCCATCAGCAGCGAAGCAAGGGCAAAAACCACACCAATAATTAAAGAAACATCCATATGTAAACTCCTTGTGAAAATAATGCCAAGGCACAAGTCCTCTGCTAAATATTCTATTGGATTATCGAAAAAAGTCAAGTCCTTTAAAAATAAGCAATACTATTTCCCATAATGTCAAAAGCTGCCGGAAAATCCGGCAGCTTTTCATTCATTCTGCAAAATACTAAGAATTAAATATCCATATCCTGCTCTCGAAGGATATCCTGTTTACGCGCTTTCTTTCTGTCAATCATGGTATAAAATACCGGAAGCATGATCAAGGATAAAATAGTGGACGAAATAACGCCTCCAATGTTTACCAGTGCCAGCCCCTGCATCATCTCTCCCGGACGAGCCAACGGAATCATGGCTAATACAGCCGTTAAAGCTGTCATAACAATAGGTCTCATACGGGTCACACCCGCCTCAATAAGAGCCTTGTCCCGCGGCATTTCCTCCCGGTATTGCCGTGCCGTATCTACGTACAAAATACCGTGGTTTACGACATTACCTACCAGCATCAGGAATCCCAGCAGGGAAACCATGCTGATATTCACATTAAGCACATACAGAAGCAGGAATGATCCAATTAATGCCAGAGGAATGGCCGTCATAATCATCAAGGAGAATCTTGGTGATTCGAATTGAGCCGCCATTACTACGAACAGAAGGAATACAGCGGTCAAAATCGCTTTTCCCAAGGATGCAAATTCTTTACCCATCATTTCATCGGTTGAGTTAACGCCTAAAGCCACACTTCCTTTCGCATATTTTCCGGCCACGTCCTTATCCAGAACTGCTTTTGTGTCCTTATCCGCTTTGTCCGTATAGTCCGCATCGATCGTTACTTTATATTGCTTATCTTCTCTCGTGATGGTGCTCGGACTGTCCTCATAGTGAATATTTGCTACGTCAGATAACGCCACAGAGCCGCCCGCTGCATTGGCAAGGACAATTCCCTGTACCTTATCCAGCGTATCATATTCTCCGTCTGCAAATTCAACCTTTATATCTGTATCTTCCCCATTGACTTTCATAGTAGTAGCTTTTACTCCGCTCAGCATATTATTTACGGTCTGTCCGATCATAACCGGTGCCAGTCCTTCTGCTTTAGCCTTTACGGAATCTACCGATATTTTTACCACCGGAGCGGCATTTTCCAGATCCGAATGAACCTTCGTCACCTCCGGTCTGGCCTTCAGTGCTGTAACGATCTTGTCAGAAGCCTGCTTCAAGTCCTCATATTGGGTACTTTTTAAGATGACTTCATATCCGTCAGAATTGGTATCAGACATAGACGAAGCCGACCCCACCTTCATGGAAATATTGCAATTCTTAATGGTATCCATAGAAGGTTTCCACGACTTCATTACGACTGATGAATCCTTTACCTTATCCTGCAGATATGCGGTCAAGGTCGCTCCTGAACCGCCTGATAAAGCAGAAAGTCCGCTTCCGCCGTAAGTGACCATATAAGATTCCACATTTTTATCTGCCACTACCACCTTTTCTACCTGTTTTAAGGTCTGGTCTACTTTTTCTATGCTCATTCCCGGCCTTGTTTCGACGCTTACTACAACGGTGCCGTTATCATCCTCCGGTACCAGTTCCATTCCAAGCTGTGAAGCAATCAAAACTGAGATCACCAGTAAAAGTACAGCAGCAATCACTGCTGTTTTTTTCTTAGGCAGGAAAGTTCTCATAAATTTTCTGTATGCAATCTGCATAACTCTGATACTTCTCTGAGCCGGTGCATTCTCTTTTTCCTGCGGTCTGTAGATATAGTAACAAAGAGGTACGATGGTAACCGCCGAAATAAATGAAGCGGACATACAGAACACAATCGTAAAGCCCAATGGTTTAAACATCTGCCCAGTCAGACCGGATAAAAAGGCTAACGGTAAAAATACCACACAAATGGTTGCTGTGGAAGCAAAGACTGCTAAAAATACCGTTTTAGTTCCTTCAATCGCTGCTGTTTTGTAACTTCTGGTTAGTATACTTCCTTTATTGGCTGCCTCAATATATCCCGAATCATATTCATCGTCCGGAACAGCATTAATGGATCGGAAGCAGCTCTCCAAAACTACGATAGAGTTGTCTACCATCAATCCTACACCAAGAACCAGAGCACCCATCGTAACAACGTTTAAGGAAAAGCCCATCAGGTTCATCAAAATCAACGCTGCAAATATGGATATCGGTATAGAGGTTCCTACGATCAGCGAAGCCTTTAGATCTCCAAAGAACAAATAAATAACCGCCATGGAAATAATAACTGCCAATATCAAGGTCTCAAACACCGAGTTTAAGGATTTCATGATGTCATCCTTTGTATCGTTTACTACAACCATATTCAGGTTACTATCCGCCTTTTCAAGCTTATCCACTACTTTCATCACTTCGTTGGAAACTTCTACCGCACTGCTGCTCTGCTGTTTTTTAATCCCTATGGAAACCGTATCCTTTCCATTGTATCTACTGATACTGTCCTGATCCTCTAGGGCTTCGTATACGGTCGCCACATCCTGAAGCTGTACCACACTTCCGTTTGATACGTTGATTGGGATTCCCCTCAAGCTTTCCACATCATCATAATCCGCCCCGGTAGAAACGGAATATTCCATATTTCCTGTCTTGGTGCTTCCTGCCGGATACGAAAAGTCACCGCTGGCAATCGCCTGCGAAATACTGCTCATGGTCAGGCCATATTGTTTTAATTTTTCCGAATTCAGCTCCACTTTTACATAGGAAGCCCGGCCTCCTGAAATATCTACACTGGCTACTGAGCTGATTTTCTCAAATTCTGGTGCAATTTTTCTGTCAATATAGTCATACAGGTTCGTTTGCGCCTTATTGCTGACGGACAGGGTTACCACCGGCATATCATTGATATTGATTTCCATGATATTTGGCGTATCTACATCATCCGGCAAATCCCCTGCTATCCCGTCTATTTTCTTTTTCAAGTCGATATATGCCTCATCCATATTCGTGCCATACTCATACTGAATGATTACAATCGAGACATTCTCTTGGGACATGGAGGATACTCCGTCCAGGCCGCTCAAGGTATCGACTGCGTCCTCTATAGGCTGTGTCACCAATTCGTTTATGTCATCCGGACTGGCTCCCCCATAAACCGTACTTACCAGCATGATAGGCAGATTCATTTCAGGAGTTCTTTCCAAGGTACTGCTGGCTACAGAGGACAATCCGAAGACAACCAGACAAAGAACGCATAAAACGGCTGTAACAGGCCTTTTTAATACGAATTTAGTTAACCCCATTTACTGCTGCCCCCTCATAAAGCTCTGAACTCCACGTTGCTATTACTTTGTCGGAACTGCTCAGACCTGAAATTACTTCTATATTTTTATCATCGGATATTCCCACTTCAATAAACACCTTGTGAGCTTTTCCTTTTTCATATGTATATACCAGTGCCTTCCCATCCTCATAATAGACAGCGTCTGCCGGTATAGTCATAACATTTTGAACCTTGTCGGTAATGACATTTACGGTTGCTGACGTTCCTGTGGCTAATGCTGCATTAGAACCAATCAATGCCTTCACCTTAAACAATCCGGAGGTCTGATCTACCATCGTGCTGATTTCACTGATAGTTCCTTCATACTTGGTGCCGCCTTTTTCTACGGTCAGTTTGTCTCCTACCTTCATGTTTCTTGTGATTCGTTCTGTGGCATCAAAAGAAACCACCTTGTCCGTTCCGCCGGAAATCACACAAAGCTTCGTCTGCGGACCTACATTGTCATACACATCAATATCGCAGGATTCCACCAGTCCGCTGATCGATGCGGTCACCGTACTATAACCGGACTGATTGCTGTAATCATTGGCCGCCGATTCATATGCCAGCTGTGCCTTCGCTAATGCGTTTTGTGCGGCTTCATAGTTTTGGGTAGAAATGTCTCCGCTTGCATATAATGCTTCTGCCCTGTCCATGGCAGTTCTTGCGTCAGACAGAGTCACCTGAGCAGATTGCACGCCGATACTGGCCGTATTCAACATTTTATTATCAATCGTACAGATCACCTGACCCGCCGAAACTCTTTGTCCGGCTTTCACCCGGACACTGGTTACCTCTCCTGATATTTTAGGATAAATCTCTTCAAAATTGGAGGGTTCCACCGTTCCTATCAGAGAGCTCTTTAGCTCAATATTTCCCGTTGCAGGATTAGCAAGCTCCACTGTAGGGGGTGCAGCTTCTGCGTAATCCGATTGTCTGGCCGCCAGTATTTTTGGAATTGCTACTGCGGCGATTACAAGGATTATTACGGCAATGATAATAATCTTCATCTTGCCTTTTAGTATGCCTTTCATATATTCTCCCTTCCTTTGACTCTCTATAGCTTTTGTTCAGTAAAAATGGCTTCTTACAACTAACATAAAAGTTTATCACATTTTACAGATAAACACTAACAAAAAAAATTAGTTCAGATAATGCCACAAATACAACAATAAGATATAATTAGAAACTCAATGTAAACAAATTGGTAAATTTTAAAAATTAAATTCAAAATATTATTTTTGTTTATATTCATGTAACCAAACTGTGCTAAAATGGCATTAAATACAAAATTTTCAGCAGATTTAGCTGCCGAAAAATTTTTCTTGAGGAGGTACAGATCTTGAAATCAAACTGCCGGGAAACGTTAGCTTCAAGGATACACTCTAATCTAGGCAAAAAAGCATTAGCTTTTATGCTTTCTCTTATCGTTTTAGTCATCCTGCTTTTGACCATGAGCATCATCGGACTGACCATTGTTTTTTTATTTAAGCGAGGATTCTTACACCAGCAGCAGGATCCTACTTTTCTGGGTCCCATACTCCTTCTGATTATCAGCAGTACTGTTGTGGGCACCACACTGACAGCAATCTTGAGCAGAATTCCTTTGAAACCCCTCCGCCGAGTGGTGTCCGCCTGCAATAAAGTCGCCGATGGTGACTTCTCGGTTCGGCTTCCCATCACGCCCATTGATGAATTTAACATGTTCGCCAAAAGTTTTAATCGAATGGCAGAAGAACTTGGCAGCTTGGAAATATTGCGTTCTGACTTTGTCAATAATTTTTCCCACGAATTTAAAACACCGATTGCCTCTCTCCGGGGTTTTGCCAAGATTCTTAGAAATTCAAATCTCACCGAGGAAGAGCGCAATGAATATCTGGACATTATTATCAGCGAATCAGATCGACTGACTGAGCTGGCCACAAATGTTCTCACCCTCACTACTTTAGAAAATTTAAATATCGTTTCTCCAAAAACCACCTTTGACCTATCCGAACAAGTTCGAAGAAGCGTATTAATGCTGGAATCCAAATGGTCCAATAAGCATTTATCTATGATTATCGATTTAGACGACTTTTCTTACAGCGGCAGCGAAGATCTTTTAAATCAAGTATGGATCAACCTGATTGACAATGCCATTAAATTTTCATCCGACCATGGAAAAATCAAAATTAAACTGAAACCCTGCGAAGAGGGCATTATTTTTAAAATTATAGACAACGGTTCCGGCATGGACGAGGAAAGTCAAAAACACATTTTTGATAAGTTCTACCAGGGAGACAAATCCCACTCCACGGAAGGAAATGGGCTTGGCTTAGCAATCGTTAATAAGATTGTCACACTGCATCAGGGGCAGATTCTCATAGAAAGTGAACTCGATATCGGCACCACCTTTACAGTGATCCTTCCTGTTTAAAAACAGCGTCCGCCTCTTCAACACGGAGATTTCATTTTTCAACATAAAAGGAACCGAAACATGAGGTGACCCCTTAAAGTTAAACTTTATGGCGGTCAGTGCAGTACATGTCACAGTTCCTTTTTTATTATGCAGGAAATAGAACTCTTTGATTCTGTCCTCTCCATTTTTTTATATTTGTACTTTTTAAATCTTTTCCGATGTTTTATGCGTTGGCATTATTATAAGCTGGCCGGTGTCGTACCTACTCCCATGGACAGATTATAATTCTCAACTGCCAGATTATAATTGAGCAAAGCACTTGCCTGGCTTAATTTTACGTTGTTTACAGCCAGCTGTGCCTGCTGTACCTCTGAGGTCGTCGCCATTCCCAAATCAAACTTTCTTTGGGTCGCATTCAATGCATCCTCCGCACTCTTGAGATTTTTCTTTCCCGTCTGAACCGAATTGTACGCATCTGTCATGGCATCATACTTTTTTCGCACATCCAGTTCAATATCTGTTGGCTTATTCTGCTTCGCAATCTCAGCATTTAACAGCTGAGTTTTTGCGGTGATATACTTGGAAGAATTGCTTGGATAGGCCTTAAAGCTGTTAAAGTTCAATTCGGACAGTTCCACCATGTACGAAGCCTGTTTCATTTCATTTCTGTTTTTCAACGCAGAATCTACCGCATCCGTTAATGTAGTTTTTGGCAGTTCCACTTCCTGTATGGTATCTGTCAGCACGATCTCCTGAGAAATATCATAGCCTAAAAATGAGTTAAAGCTAAGCTTTAGCTGTTGCAGGCTATTCTGTGCTGCTTCCAACTGAGTTTCTGCATTTTTAACATCCTTTTCCGCATTGTCTACCTCCATCTTGGAAGCGGCGCCCACATTGTATCTTCTTTGCGTGGTCTCAAAAAAGTTCTTCTTCAAGGTTAAGCTTTCTTTGGTGAGATCCACCTGCGTTTCGGTGTTCTTCAAGGCGTAATAGGTCTGAAAGGTGCTCTGTTTTAAAGCGTTCACCCTTGATTCATTGTTCGCGTCAATCATGGATTTTGCAAAATCCCTTCTCTTCTCAACTACTTTTTTATTGGAAGAATCAAATCCTGCAATAACCGCGTCCACCTTCTCCAGCTTACTCAAATTGCTTGACGTTTCACTATAACCCTTTGCAATGCTTTCATCGCTCTGCTTCTGTAATTTGATCAGCTCCATCGTCTTACTGCTATCCAGCTGCTTATAAGCTCCGTCCAATGACAGATTGATTTTTTCCGGTGTGATTGCCGCCGAAGTGGTTTCTTGCGTCACTGCACCTTCGGTGGTCGTGCTTTCCGTTATCGCGCCCTCGGTGGTTGTACTTTCAGTTATTGCACCGCCGGTTGCTGTCTCCTCCGTTTTGGATTCCTGTACGGCAGCCGTACTGAGTCCGCCTGCATTACTGTTGGTTTCTGCAAATGCCAGGGCTGTAGTGGACATGGATACCGTCATGCATATGGTCAGCATCCATAAAATATATTTTTTCTTCATGATATAACTCCTCCTTTTACCTTTCTGTCCAATATGTTAGCTTTTCTGTATGTTTAAATCAAAGCGCAATTCCTTGCCCCATGAATTATTTTCAATAGAAATTGCTTTTATATGGTATATTGTATAGAATTAATATTAACTGAAAATAAATTAATTGGAAATAGTTTTTTAAAAGTTTATCTTTAATTAATATTCATATCCTATGATAAACTGAAAGGGTATACTGCAAATCTGCAGCTTATTTACCAATTAAACAAGTTGCTGCGGTTGTTCAATAATGAGATAAAAAAGACTGGAGGAAAAACCATGTTTCGTATTTTAATTGTTGAAGATGATAAAAACACAAGAAAATTGATGAAAGCGGTCTTATCCGCCAATGGGTATCTTCCTTTTACCGCCTCTGACGGGCTTCAAGCCTTAGAGGTCTTAGATTCCGAACATATCGACTTGATTCTGCTGGATGTCATGATGCCTAATATGGACGGTTATGAACTTACCCAAGAACTAAGATCTTCCGGATATGAACTGCCTATTTTAATGGTCACCGCAAAACAAATGCCTGCTGATAAACGGAAAGGGTTTATCGTCGGTACAGACGATTACATGACAAAACCTGTGGATGAAGAAGAAATGCTCCTTCGTATCAAAGCACTTTTAAGACGGGCTCAGATCGTCAGCGACCATAAGCTTACCATTGGTGAAGTCGTTCTGGACTACGATGCTTTGACTGTAAAAAGAGGCGATGAAGTCCAGACTCTGCCGCAGAAAGAATTTTATCTGCTGTACAAGTTGTTAGCTTATCCCAATAAAATATTTACTCGCATTCAGTTAATGGATGAAATCTGGGGGATGGAATCCGAGTCCACCGATTATACCGTCAATGTTCATATCAATCGATTAAGAAAACGGTTTGAAAAATATCCGGAATTCACCATAGAAACAGTACGGGGCCTTGGCTACAAGGCAGTCAAAAACGTGTAAAAGAGTGCAAAAAATCAAAGCAGTTCACGATATACAGAAATCACTTCTGCTTCCGTATGCTCCTCGATAAAATTCAGCACATTATCAAGGATGCTGTTTGCATGCGCCATCTCATCTGTTACACAGGATATTCCCAGGACGATTGCCTGATGCCGATCCTGCTTATCCACTTCCGCTATGGAAATATTAAATTTATTTCCTGCTTTTCCACAGATGCTTTTTACAATCATCCGCTTCTCTTTTAGCGAGTGCACCCAAGGAGCATGCAACTCAATTAGCATCGTTCCAACAATCATACGCAAAGCCCTCCTTCCTTCATTGTTTTACAGACAATGCTGTCATTATTTCCATTTATTATCCCCATCATACATGACCGCTGAGAATCTGTCCAGTTCTATACGCATCTATAAAAATATACGCAAAAAATGTATAAAAATATGTGTAAAAATACATGGAAGCTCTTCCTTTATTTCCCTTGATTTCTTATATTTTTATGATACACTTTTAGGGGTAATATTATCCAGTTCTAAATCAAAAGGAGAGATTTATTATGGAAGACAGTGTATTGAGAAATCAAGAACCTGCTGATGTTTTTTTCTATTTCGAAGAACTCAGCAAAATTCCAAGAGGTTCTGGCAATGAGCAGGCAGTCAGTGATTACCTGGTCTCATTTGCAAAAACCCATGGTCTTTATGTTGTACAGGACGCAGCACAGAATGTGCTGATTAAAAGTCCCGGCAGCGCAGGCTATGAAAACAGTCCCGGTGTGGTGATTCAGGGTCATATGGATATGGTCTGTGAAAAAGCCCCCGGAGTTATCCACGACTTTTTAAAGGATCCGATTCGTCTTCAAGTGCGTGATGACATGTTATATGCCACAGGCACGACTCTAGGAGCAGATGACGGCATTGCCGTTGCTATGGGTCTTGCTGTTCTGGCCGATAAAAGCATTCCCCACCCGCCGCTGGAGTTATTGGTCACTACCTGTGAAGAAACCGGAATGGACGGAGCCCATGCTCTTGATCCGGAAACCATTTCAGGCAGAACACTGATCAATATTGACTCAGAAGAAGAGGGGATTTTGACGGTCAGCTGTGCCGGAGGCTGCACGGCTCGAATCAGCATTCCCGTTTCCTGGGAGCATCCGGCTGCAGATATGGCATTTCTTACTTTGACAGTGGAAGGCCTTAAGGGCGGACATTCTGGAATCGAAATCCACAAAGGCAGAGCCAACGCAAATAAGCTGATTGCCCGCTTGTTGGATCATCTGACTGAAAAAATGTCCATTAGCTTGTGCTCCATAGACGGGGGTTCTAAACACAACGCTATTGCTCGGGATGCCAGAGCTGTTTTAGGATTTCGCAAGGAAGATGAAGCCTTGCTGCGCGAAGAAGTAGAGAAACTGGAGCGGGTACTGCAGGATGAATGTAAAACAGTAGATCCCGATCTGCGTATTCTTCTGGCTTCGCCGGAAAAGCAGCCTGAGCAGGCTTTTACAGCAAACAGCGCACATCAGATCATCCAATTTCTGTACCTTATCCCCAATGGAGTTCAAACCATGAGCATGGACATTGAAGGTCTTGTGGAGAGCTCTTTGAATTTGGGCGTTATTGAAACAAAAGAGAATGCGGTAGAAATTATCAGTGCCATCAGAAGTTCTGTCGGCAGTATTAAAGCGGATATTTTCCATACCATTGTTTCTCTTGCAAATCTTACGAACGGAAAGGTGATTGAAGAATCTTCCTATCCGGAATGGCGGTACAATCCGGACTCAAAAGTCCGCACATTGTTTGCTGACCTATATGAAAAGATGTTTGGTCAGAAGCCGTTAATAAATGCTATTCATGCCGGTCTTGAATGTGCTATATTTGATGAAATGTTCGGCGGTAAAATGGATATGATTTCCATTGGACCGAGCATGGTGGGCGTTCACACAGCAGAAGAGCATCTGAGTATTCCTTCCACCCAGCGAACATGGGAACTTTTAAAAGAAGCACTTAAGGCCATGTGCTAATTCAAATCGGCTGAACCTTTAGGAGTTAGCAAAATTGAAAATAAAATCTATTCTCAATAATTTATTGAAAGGTGAGTGTTTTTTATGAATAAAAAACTATCCAAAGAAGCTTATGGCGGCGTAGCCGGAAAAGACTACGTGCCATATATCTCCAGCGGCTCCAAACTGGGAGGAAGCGCTGCCGTTTTAATTATCGGTATTTTACTGGCCGCATTGTTTGCAGCCTCTACCGCTTACTCCGGTATGAAGGCCGGCCTCACTGTAGCCGCAGGTATTCCGGGTTCCATTTTGGGATCTGTGTTTGTGGCGATCTTTGCCAAGCAAAAAGGCCTTTTGGGCAAGAACCTGATTCAAGGCATGTCCAGCGGTGGTGAATCCATTGCCAGCGGCATGATTTTCGTTATGCCTGCCATCCTTTTAATCGGTTCGCACGTTTCTGCTCTGGAGGGCTTGGTGATCGGTATCGGCGGTGCGCTGTTCGGTCTGGGGGCAACTTCCCTAATTTATAACTATCTGATCGTTGAAGAGCACGGTGCACTGATGTATCCGGAATCCATGGCTATTTCCGAAACGCTGATAGCCTCCGAAGGTGCCAAGGATTCCATCAAGTTCATGGGAATCGGTTTTGTCATCGGGGGTCTTCTGACTGTTGTGACCAGCTCCTTCCTGAATGTGACCAACAATGTCATCAGTTATGTCAATGAATCCTTCTATAAATGGAGGTTTCAATTAGAGGTAAACCCTCTGCTGCTGGGAATCGGCTTTATCGTTGGCTTGCCGGTGGCGCTGACTATGTTCTCCAGCTCCATCCTGTCCAACTTTGTTATCACACCTCTAATCGGATATTTTGCTGCTTTAGGCGGGAGCACTGATCCGGTATGGAACAATCCGTCTGTCACCATCGGTGCCATGCAGGTGGGCGATATTTCCGGCAGCTATGTCAAATATATTGGTGCCGGAATCATGCTTTCCGGCGGCCTGATCGGTGCGATTCGCCTGATTCCAACTGTGGTTTCCTCCATTAAAGAAACTATGGGGGCTAAGGCTGCGGGGAATGGCGGCGGCACTCAGCAGACCGTTATTCTGTTAAGCGGTGTTGTAGTCGGCTTTGTCGGTGGATTTTTAATTTCCGGCGGCAACGTTTTGATGGCAATTCTGACCACCATCTTGTCCTTGCTTCTGTCCCTGCTGTTCACCATTGTTGCCGGACGATTGACCGGTACCATCGGTACTTCTAATCTGCCGGTCTCCGGTATGACCATCGCCTCTATCGTGATCGTCACGCTGCTGTTTGTGAGCATGGGTTGGAGCAGCGCAGTTGATAACCGTATTTTGCTATTATTTGGTACTTTTATTGTTACCGCCATTGCTACAGCCGGCGGCTATTGTCAGTCTCAGAAGGTTACGTTCGTCATCGGCGGCGATAAGAATGAGATGCAGAAATACTATTGCATCGCCACTATTGTGGGTGTAGCCGTTGTTACCGGCGTTATCCTATTACTTGCCGACCAGCTGTCCATGACCGGCGACAATGTACCGTTTGCTCTTCCTCAGGCGAACTTAATGGCAACCTTGACTTCCGGCATTATGTCAGGCGAACTGCCTTGGGTCATGATCATAGCCGGTATCGCTCTAGGCATTGTGTTCTTCCTGCTGGATCTGCCTGTTATGACAGTTGCTATCGGTTTCTATCTGCCGATTTCCACTACTTCCATCATTTTGGTAGGCGCTCTGCTTCGCGTATTTGTGGAAAAAGCATCAAAGAGCGAAGAAGAAAGGGATTATCGAATCGGAAACGGCGTGAGCCTGTCCTCCGGACTGGTTGCCGGTGGTTCCATCATCGGACTGATCGGTATCATCCTGCAAGTAACCGGCGTGGTTGGATCAGCCTCTCCATCCGGATTTGCCAGCTCGAATGGTATGGCCATCCTCTTACTGGTCGTATTGGTGATTGCCACTGCCATCCCTCTTTTAACCGGTAAGTCAAAACATGTCGATTAAGCAAGATAATTTCTTAGACGTCATTTTTCGAGTTTCAAATAAGCTTCTGTATGAAGTCAGTGAGGAAGGCATCGTGACCATACTGATTAAACAGGATCATATGATTCAACGTTTCTTTCGTAAGCTGCGGGTCAAAATTCCAGAATATCGGCGGATTACGATGGATGACTTCGGAAGTTATGCTTTTTTACAAATCGACGGTCATAAAACGGTGCGAGAGATCGGCGAAGCACTTGAGGCTGAATTCGGAGATAAGGTGCAGCCGCTCTATGAAAGGCTGTCCCTGTTTTTGAGACATATTCAAGATCAATACCAATACATTGAAGAAGTTCAGCTCTGAGAAATAAAGACCCCCTTGATGCGGTTTCGTTGCTGCATCAGGGGGGTTTTGCTATACCGTTAACTTGTTTGTCATATCAAGCAACCGTTCCTACGTTGACCTTATGCAGTCATAGAAGAGACGAACCAAGTATATACAAATAACAGTGAAAAAATAATAGAAAGAATCTTTCCAGACTTCGCAAATATATGCTCCGGAAATTTGTGACCGAGTATAATAGCTATTATCAACATTGCAAAAGAATAAAAAGTTGTATAGTGTAGTCCCGGATTGCCGTTCGGATAAATGGAGTATGCCGGCAAATTAATAAAGTTCAAAACAGTGTCTCCTAAACAAAACCCATCTAACGATTTTATATCGCTAGTCCATACCATTGCGAAAATAAATAAAATAAGCGATAAAGTTCCAACACCAAATTTTTTCTTCAACGAATTCCCTCCATTTCTTATATGAATCTCAACTTCAATTATATAGAAGAAGCTTGATATAACAAAAGACCCTTGGAATAAACCTTAGGTCTTTTAACTCTTATGGATTATTGGATGGGCGGTGTATCCATCATCTCAGGTACTCTTTGCGAGTGTGTCGGGAACCATTTCCGACCTCAATAATCCTTATTAACTATTGTATTCTTTTATCACATACATAATACAACCATTATCAACATTTGTCAATAACCGCTTTTATTCTTCCACTATGTACTCGTCTCTCTATTTTAGATTGCTGCACATCATGCATTGTTATTTATTACTTTATTACAACCACTCCAATATCTTTTCTATACTGCATTCCGTCAAAACTAATTTTCTTAACGTTTTCAAAGGCTTTTTTCCGTGCTTCCTCATGAGTATCGCCCAGAACGGCAACTCCCAGAACTCTACCCCCATCCGTCACGACCTTTTCCTCTTTCAGTGCTGTTCCGGCATGGAATACGATCACATCTTTATCCACCTGATCCAGCCCGCATATTTCTTTTCCCTTTTCATACGCGCCCGGATATCCTCCGGAAGCCAAGACAACACAAACCGCCTTTTTCTCGCTCCACTTTATATTTACATCACTTAATTTATTGTCAACTACTGCGCTGAAAATATCAAATAAATCCGTTTCCAGTCGAAGTAATACAGACTGAGTCTCCGGATCGCCAAAGCGGTTATTGAACTCAATGACCTTTGGCCCATCCTCACCGATCATCAGCCCTATAAATAAAACCCCCTTAAAATTCAGGCCATCTTTTTGAAATCCAGCTAAGGTAGGCTCCAATATTTTTGTGCGAATTCTTTCTTCCAGCTCCGGATTAAACACAAGACTCGGAGAATAGGTCCCCATTCCGCCGGTATTCGGTCCCTTATCCCCATCAAAGATTCGCTTATAATCCTGTGCGGATTCCATGGGAACAATGGTGTGTTCGTCTACAAAGCAAAGCATAGAAGCTTCGACTCCTGTGAGGTATTCCTCCACGACCACCTTATCTCCAGCCGCTCCAAAGACCTTGTCCCCCATCATTTCTTCGATGGCTTTTCTGGCTTCTTCCTCGGTTTCTGCAATAACAACTCCCTTTCCCGCAGCCAGACCATCAGCTTTAATAACCATTGGATACCCAAAGATGCCCAAAGAGTTTAACAGCTCTGCCTTATGGGTAAATTCTTTATATCTCGCCGTAGGAATGTTGTGTTTCTCCAAAAAAGCCTTGGTAAACGCTTTGCTGGCTTCCAGTTGTGCACATTTTTTATTGGGGCCAAAGGTTTTTACGCCCACCTTTTCCAATTCGTCTACCATACCCATGGCCAGCGGCACTTCCGGTCCTATGACCGCCAGATCAACCTGATTTTCTTTTGCCGCCCTACATATACCGCCTATATCTTCTGCTTTTACCGGGATACACTCCGCAAGCTCTGCAATTCCCGCATTGCCGGGAGCACAATACACCTTATCCACCTTATCGCTCTGAGCCAGTTTCCATGCAATCGCATGTTCCCGGCCGCCGCCGCCTACAATCAGTACCTTCATAACAAATCCCTTCCGTTATTCCACATGACAACATCCTTTTTAGTGCTTAAAGTGCCGAATTCCGGTGAACACCATGGCTATGCCCAGTTCATTGGCCTTTTTAATCGAATCTTCGTCCCGCACAGATCCGCCGGGCTGAATAATAGCGGTTACACCTGCTGCCGCAGCTGCTGTTACGCAGTCATCAAATGGGAAGAACGCATCCGAAGCCAGAACCGAATCCTGAATCGAAAAATTGGATTGACTGATAGCATTTTCAACAGCCCATATCCGATTGACCTGTCCGGGGCCTATGCCTATGGTCTTACCCTCTTTGGCAAGAACAATACCGTTGGATTTAATATGCTTCACCACTTTCATGGCCAGTCTCATATCATCCATTTCGCGCTCCGTAGGAATCCGATCCGTAACCACCTTCAATTCCTCTTCATGAAACAACAGATCATCTGTGTTCTGTACCAGCAATCCGCCCGAAACCTTCTTGACATCAATCTGTCCTTCCAATTTCCTTGTAATGCTCCCTAACTTTAGTAACCTGATATTTTTCTTCTGCTCTAAAATTTCTAAAGCTTCCTCTGTAAAACCCGGTGCAAGAATGATCTCAAGAAAGATTTTACTCATTTCTCTCGCCGTGCCCGCGTCAATTATTCTGTTTGCTGCGACAATTCCTCCGAAAATAGAAGTGGGATCACATTCATAAGCCTTGTTATAGGCGGACAGAATGTCGAACCCGGTACCCACACCACACGGATTAGCATGCTTTACTGCCACCACAGCAGGTTGTTCAAATTCCTTAAGCGTGGCCAGTGCTCCCTCTGCATCATGGATGTTATTAAAAGATAATTCTTTCCCGTGAAGCTGAACAGCCTGTGCCAAGCTTCCTTCAAGGGGCTGTATTTCTTGATAATAGCAAGCTTTCTGATGGGGATTTTCTCCATACCTTAAATCCTGCTTTTTTTCAAAGGTCATTGTCAGATTGTCCGGAAGTTCCGCATCAATTTGCCTTCTCAGATACTCTGAAATCATGGCATCATAAGCTGCCGTATGCTGAAATACTTTTAAAGCCAGTTTATATTTTGTATCCATAGAAACACCGTTATTTTGCTTAAGCTCCCCAATTACGCTCTCATAATCCGCAGGGTCACAAACCACCACTACATCTTTATGGTTCTTTGCAGCAGAGCGGAGCATAGCAGGTCCTCCTATGTCGATATTTTCAATAGCCTCTTCCAGCGTGACCCCCGGCCTTAAAATTGTTTCCTTAAACGGATATAAGTTAATAGCGACAATATCAATGGTTTCAATGTGATTATCCTCCAGCTGCTTCATATGTTCGGGTCTATCTCTTCTGGCGAGAATTCCTCCGTGCACAGCCGGATGCAAGGTCTTGACCCTGCCATCCAGGCACTCCGGAAAATGAGTGACCTCGGAAATGCCCATCACCTGTATGCCATTATCGGCAAGCCTCTGATGAGTCCCGCCTGTAGATATAATTTCAACGCCAAGTTCGGATAATGCCTTAGCAAAATCCACTACACCTGTTTTATCAGAAACACTTATTAACGCTCTCATTTTTTCTCCTCCAACTATATCGGTTAAAACCTTTTTATTTTGAACAGAAGCTGTAAAACTAAAGTTCTGCAATCACTTTATTGATAGCCTCCGTTAAAATTTGATGCTCTACTGCAAGAACCCGTGCTCCCAGTTCTTCGGGCGTATCTCCTGCAAGAACCGGCACCCTTTGCTGGAGGATGATCGGCCCCGTATCCACTCCTTCGTCCACAAAATGAACAGTCGCACCACTTTCTTTTTCGCCGGCGGCGATAACGGCTTCGTGAACCCGTTGTCCAAAAAAACCTTTTCCGCAGTATTTGGGAATCAGGGAAGGATGTATATTGATAATCCTTCCGCTGTACGCCTTTATCAGTTCCGGCTCTAAAATGCTCATATATCCTGCCAGAACCACCAGATCCGTCCGAGCTTCCTGCAATGCGGAAAGCAGTGCCTTTGTCCGGAGAGACATAGCCGGATATTGTCCTTTATCAACAACGAACGTTTTGATATGACGCTTCTTCCCTCTTTCCAAAGCAAATGCCTTTGGATTGCTGGAAATAATGCAGGCAATCTCCGCATCTTTGATTTTGCCGGATTCTATGGAGTCCATGACAGCCTGCAGATTCGTCCCCCCACCGGAAACCAGAACCGAAATCCTCAGCATAAAGCCACACCTTCCCCTTCAACGATTTCACCGATAACCTCCGCAGTTTCTCCCGCAGCCCTCAGAGAGGCAACAACGGCTTCCGCCTCTGATTCCGGCACGATCATCATCATGCCGACCCCCATATTGTACGTGGAAAACATGTCTGTCTGATCAATATTTCCGCATTTTTGAATATAGGAAAAAATAGGCGGAGCCTCCCATGTGCCTACTTTAATTTTTACGCCCAAGCCTTTCGGAATAATTCTGGGAATATTTTCAAAGAATCCACCCCCGGTAATATGTATAATTCCGTTGATAGAATGTTTATCTAAAACGGCATGGCAGGCCTTCGCATAGATTTTAGTGGGGGTCAGCAGAGCTTCTCCCAGAGTCATGCCCAGCTCCTCCACATAATCACCGACTTTCATCCGCATCTTTTCAAAGAATACTTTTCTTACGAGAGAATAGCCGTTGCTGTGTATCCCACTGGAAGCGATGCCAATGACTTGATTCCCTTTTTCTATATTTGCGCCGGTAATCATTTTATTCTTATCCACGACACCTACGGAAAAGCCAGCCATATCGTATTCCCCATCCTGATAGAAATCCGGCATCTCGGCCGTTTCTCCGCCGACCAGCGCACTCCCGCTCTGATAACAGCCTTCTGCAACGCCCTTTACGATTTCAGAGACCTTCTCCGCCTTGACCTTTCCGGTCGCTATATAATCAAGAAAGAACAGGGGCTTTGCCCCTTGACAGAGGACGTCATTCACACACATAGCTACGCAGTCGATACCTACCGTATCGTGCTTATCCATCAGAAATGCAATTTTCAACTTGGTTCCGACCCCATCTGTTCCTGAAACTAAAACGGGTTCCGCCATGCCGGAGGTATCCAGCTTAAAGAGACTTCCGAATCCGCCCAAACCTGTAAGGACATTTTCATTAAAGGTTTTCTTTACGTGAGGCTTCATCAGCTCTACGGCTCTTTCACCCTCTTTTGTATCCACTCCGGCATCTTTATACGTTAGTTTGCTCTCCATATCATCCTCCGTTATTCTTCAAATTTCATGCTCCGTTCAGGCAGCTCCATGGGATAATCTCCGGTAAAACAGGCTGTGCAAATCTTATCTTCCCCCAGACCTATGGCTTCCAGCATTCCTTCCACGCTCAAATAGCCTAAGGAATCTGCACCCATTCCTTTTCTGATTTCTTCGATGGCATGAGTCGCTGCAATGAGCTTATTTTTGTCCGGTGTATCAATCCCAAAGAAACAAGGGTCCGTTACAGGCGGAGAAGCCACCCGAACATGAACTTCTTTTGCCCCGGCATCCTTCAGCATTTTTACTATCTTGACGCTGGTGGTTCCCCGAACAATGGAATCATCGATCATAATGACCCGTTTCCCTGCGACATTTTCTTTCAGCACGTTAAGCTTCAACTTGACGCTCAGTTCTCTCATACGCTGATCCGGCTGAATAAACGTTCTTCCTACGTATCGGTTCTTTATGAATCCTTCTCCGTATGGTATGCCCGATTCCTTGGCATATCCGATTGCGGCTACTGTACCGGAATCCGGTACAGAAATAACAACATCTCCCTCCACCGGATGCTCCCTAGCAAGGATTCTTCCGCACAGATTCCTCGCCGTATACACATTTCTTCCGTCCATATCACTATCTGGTCTTGAGAAATACACGTATTCAAAAGCACAAGAAGCTCTTTTTCCGGTTTTGGCATATTGATAGGATTTTATTTCATTGTTTTCAATGACGATCATTTCACCCGGCTCTACATCCCGCAGCAGCTTTGCTCCTAAAAGAGGAAAAACACAGCTTTCGGAAGAAAGCACAAAGCCCTGATCTGTTTTCCCGATGCACAAAGGTCTTATGCCGTTGGGATCCCGCACCCCAATTAATTTATTGGCTGAGGTGATGACCAGTGCATATGCACCCCGTACTTCTTGCAGCGTCCGGGTGATAGCCTCTTCAATGGTACTGTTCTTTAAGTGCCGTGCAATCAGTGCCGCTATTACTTCAGAATCGATGGACGTTTGAAAAATGACACCGTCATCCTGCATTTCTTCCCGTAATATCCGGGCATTTACCAGGTTCCCATTATGTGCCAAGGCCAGCGCACCGCCTTTATGGTAGACTACCAGCGGCATGGCATTGACCGCATGGCTTTCTCCGGCAGTGCTGTATCTTACGTGACCGATGGCTATATCGCCCTGAAGCCTTTCGATGATCTCATCATTAAAAATTTCCTGCACCAGACCCATTTCCTTGTAATATTGAATTTTTCCTCCCAGGTTTGCCGCGATACCTGCGCTTTCCTGTCCTCTGTGCTGCAAAGAATGCAGTCCGAAATATACAGAGCGGGCATTTTGCTTGTTTCCGGGTTCGTAAACACCGACGACCCCACATTCGTCATGAAACTTTTCATCCTCAAAAGTCTTCAATTCCTGATTTATATCAATCATTTATGTTCTCCAATTTCTTTTATATACATAAACCGCTAAAAGTCATCCCTACAAGCCCTTTTCACACGGCTATTTCTGTATCCTGCTGAACACTTCCTGATAGGTCTCTTCTACCTGCCCCAAATCTCTTCTAAATCTGTCCTTATCCATCTTTTCGTTGGTGTGGACATCCCAAAGTCTGCATGTATCAGGAGAAATCTCGTCTGCAAGGATGACCTTGCCGTCATATAAGCCGAACTCAATCTTAAAGTCAATCAGCTTCAAATCCCGCTGTAAGAAAAATTCTTTTAGTGCGTCGTTGACTTCATAAGCATATTTCTTTACATCTTCCAGCTGCTCTGGTGTGGCCAGCTCCAGTGCAAGAATATGATCATCATTGATCAGCGGATCGCCCAGCTCGTCATTTTTATAGGAAAACTCTAAAACCGGCTGTTTAAAGACGATACCTTCTTCCACACCGTATCTCTTTGAAAAAGATCCGGCAGATACATTTCTGATGATGACTTCAAGAGGAAGAATTTGCACCGCTCTTACTAAAGTTTCTCTTTCGTTTAGCTGTTCGAGCAGATGGGTCGGAATGCCTTTCTCCTCCAGCATCTTAAAAATAATGTTGGCCATGGTATTGTTTACCACGCCCTTTCCGGCGATCTGTCCTTTCTTAAGACCATTAAATGCCGTGGCATCGTCCTTATAATCCACGATCAGTTTTTTTGGATCCTCTGTCTTGTACACCTTTTTTGCTTTTCCTTCATACAGCATTTCTAACTTTTTCATTTTTCTTTCCTCCCGTTACTTTTTCATTCATATATCCTGTTATTAGTTCCCGCATTTCATTGTCTTTTATTTATTAAATTCTGCATCCAGTGCTATAATGTCTTGTTCCATTTTGATTTTATATTCTTTTATTTTCTGCCTCAGCTCAGGATATTTGATACCGAGCATCTGAACAGCCAGCAATGCTGAATTTTCTGCGCCGTCAATAGCTACCGTGGCTACAGGCACACCCTTTGGCATCTGAACCACGGAAAGCAGAGAATCTAGTCCATCCATTGTGCTGGATTTCATCGGAAGTCCTATGACCGGAAGGGGAGTAGTCGCTGCCAGCACTCCGGCCAGATGTGCGGCTTTTCCAGCTGCCGCAATAATCACTTCAATTCCTTTTTCTTCTGCGGTCCTGGCAAATTCCTCTGCCACCTTCGGCGTTCTGTGGGCAGAAATGATTCTGGTCTCACACGCCACTCCGAATTGTTTAAAAATATCTTCTGCTTTCTGTACCACGGGATAATCTGATTTACTTCCCATTACGATTGCTGCTTTCATCTGTCTCCTCCTACTTAAAATACTTCACACCGGATTCAAAGATTTTTTGATCCGTATTTCCTTCTACATTTTTATATACATACGAGCCAATTCGTTCTGAATGCCCCATCTTTCCAAATACTCTCCCATCCGGAGAAGTAATTCCCTCTACAGCACAGGCCGAGTAATTCGGATTGAACTGAATATCCATGGAAGGCTTCCCGTCAAAATCAACGTATTGAGTTGCGATCTGACCGTTCTCAATCAACTCTGCCATCCGTGCTTCTCCGGCAATAAAACGGCCCTCTCCGTGGGATACCGCAACGGTATGAATATCCCCTGCCGATGTACCGGCAAGCCAAGGGGATTTATTGGAGGCAATTCTTGTATTCACCAAACAGGAAACATGACGGCCGATTTTGTTATAGGTAAGCGTCGGTGCGTTCTCGTCCATCTCCATAATCCTTCCGTAAGGCACCAGACCCAGCTTTATAAGGGCCTGGAATCCGTTGCAGATACCGAGCATCAATCCGTCCCTGTTTTCCAAAAGCTCAGTGACGGCTTCTTTTATTCTCGGATTTCTGAACACGGCTGTAATAAACTTTGCTGAACCGTCGGGTTCATCTCCGCCGGAAAACCCTCCGGGCAAGAACAAAATCTGGCTTTTTCTAATTTTTTCTTCCAGCTCCTTCATCGAATCAATAAGCTGATTCTGTGTCATATTTCTCATAATGTAAATTTCTGCTTCTGCTCCTGCTTTTTCAAAAGCTCTTTTGGAATCCATCTCGCAGTTCGTTCCCGGAAAAGCAGGAATCAACACCTTTGGTCTTGCCATTCTGATGGCCGGTGACACCCTTTTTTCCACCGGGTATGTAATGCTTGGAACGTCTGTCCGATCCATGGTTCCTTTAAAATCGGAGGTTCTCACCGGAAATACACTTTCCAGCGGTTCCGTCCATTTTCGGATCACCTCTTCCAGTTCCATTTCAAAAGTCTCTGAACGGTTATTATTCTCACCGGCACTTTTCGCAGTAATGCTTTCCCGTTTACAGGTATATCCGATTCTCTTATACGAAACACCATTAAACAGGGAGGCCGTATCTGCGCTGCCTTCTACTTCAAGAATCAATGCTCCATATTGCGGTTCATAAAGCTCCTCCTGAGTCACATGCTCCAATGAAGCACCGATTTTATTACCGACTGCCATCTTTACAACAGAAAGGAGAATTCCTCCTCTTCCAACGGTATTTGCCGAAAGAATTTTTCCTTCTTTAGCAAGCTCTCGAACCCGGGCCATATTTTTCCGATACGTATGGAAATCCAGGATTTGATTTTTATCCCGCTTTGTGAAAAGATAGATTAATTGACTATCTGCTTTCTTTAATTCCGTGGAAAGAACCTCTCTTGCATCCGCCACCGCCACCGCAAAGGATACCATCGTCGGTGGGACGTGAATATCCATAAAAGTACCGGACATACTGTCCTTTCCTCCGATAGCCGGAATGCCCAGCTCCTTCTGAACCTTTAATGCTCCGAGAAGAGCCGTAAACGGTTTGCTCCAGCTTTCCGGATTCTCTGTCATCCGCTCAAAGTATTCCTGAAAGGTCAGACGGATGTTTTGATAGTCACCGCCCATGGCAACAATCTTGGTCACGGAATCAATGACCGCATATAACGCTCCATGATAAGGGGAGCATGCGGCGATCTTCGGATCAAATCCGTAGGCCATCAGCGTAGCAGTTGTCGTCTCTCCCTTTGTCAGCGGCAGCTTACACGCCATACCGGCTGCCGGTGAAAGCTGATATTTTCCTCCCAGCGGCATTAGCACCGTAGCTGCCCCGATGGTGCTGTCAAAGCGCTCCGTTAAGCCTTTCTGGCTGCAACAGTTCAAATCCGATAAAAGACTGTCCCAATCTGCTTTTGTTGTTTTTTCTTTATCCGAATCAGACAAAGCTTTATTTTTTACCAGAACCTTTGCTTCCTGCGTAGCTCCGTTGGTATTTAAAAATGCTCTGCTTAAATTTAAAATACACGTTCCCCGCCAGAACATCCGGAAGCGCCCCGTATCCGTAACCTTTGCCACAGCCACTGCTTCCAGATTCTCCTCCTGAGCGTAGGCGATAAATTGATCCGCATCCTCCTTAGAAACGACCACAGCCATTCTCTCCTGTGATTCTGAGATGGCCAGTTCTGTTCCGTCCAATCCTTCATACTTTTTCAGAACCAGATCCAGATTCACATCCAGACTGTCCGCCAGTTCACCGATAGCCACGGAGACCCCTCCGGCTCCAAAATCATTGCACCTCTTAATCAAGGTTGCTGCCTCTTTTCTTCTAAACAACCTCTGAATATTTCGCTCCACCGGAGGATTGCCTTTTTGAACCTCGGCTCCGCAGTTCAAAATAGACTCTTCAGTATGCTCCTTAGAGGAGCCGGTGGCACCTCCGCAGCCGTCTCGCCCGGTTCTTCCCCCTACCAAAATGATGATGTCATCCTTTAACGGTCTTTCCCGTCTAACGTGGGATGCCGGAGCGGCACCGATCACCGCACCAATTTCCATTCGCTTTGCCACATAGCCTTCGTCGTATATTTCCGTTACCTGTCCCGTAGCCAGTCCGATTTGATTTCCGTAAGAACTGTATCCTGATGCTGCTCCTTGGGTAATCTTTCGTTGAGAAAGCTTACCATCAAGAGTGTCCTCAATGGGCCTTCTCGGATCTGCAGAGCCGGTCACTCTCATGGCCTGATAAACATACACCCTGCCTGAAAGCGGATCTCGGATAGCCCCTCCAAGGCAGGTAGCCGCACCGCCAAAAGGCTCAATTTCTGTGGGGTGGTTATGCGTTTCATTTTTAAACATGACAAGCCAGTCTTCCTCCTTGTCATCTATTCTCGCCTTCACCTTGATACTGCACGCATTTATTTCCTCGGATTCATCCAAGTCCTCAGCCATTCCATGCTTTTTCAGATATTTTGCTCCGATACAGGCAAGATCCATCAAACAAATATCCTTGCCCCCCTCTTCGGAAGATTTATATGCTCTTTCCCCATACACCTCGTTTCTCATGACCAGATATTCATCAAAAGCCTTTTCGATCAAATCGGCATAGGCTCCCTCTTCAAACTGGATGTCCGTTAATCTCGTCATAAACGTCGTGTGTCTGCAATGATCAGACCAGTAGGTGTCGATTACCTTTAACTCTGTAATACTGGGATCCCGTTTTTCATCGGCTTTAAAATAATGTTGGATGAACAGCAGATCCTCTGCACTCATGGCAAATCCGTTTTCTTTCCGGAAAGATTCCAATTCTTTGGAATCCATAGCAGTAAATCCTTCTATCACAGCTACGTCTTCCGGCACAGCACTTTCCATATGTAAATGTTCCGGTCTTTCCATGGACGCTTCCTGTGAATCCACCGGATTAATGCAGTAATGCTTTACTGCATCCAGTTGATCCTTTGTAATGTCTCCCTGTAAGGCAATCAGTCTCGCAAACTTTACCACAGGCTGAGCCTTTGCTTCCATCATTTTGATACACTGCGCTGCCGAATCCGCTCTCTGATCGTACTGACCGGGAAGGAACTCCACCGCAAACATATTTGTCCCTAAATCTGACGGCGTTTTTTCTTCATAGGCACAGTCAACGGCAGGCTCTGCAAAAACAGTATATATCGACTGTTCATAGGTGCTTTCATCTATTCCGTCTATATAATATCTATTCAAAATTCGAACGTTCGTTAACTTTTCCAGATGAAGGTTCTGTCGGAGTTCCTCCTTCAGCCCCTGTGCCTCAACATCAAACCCTTTCTTTTTTTCTACAAAGATGCACTTTACCATATACGTATTCCTTTCTCCGTACATTCATCGGATTTTTATGATTAATTGTTCGTATTTTTTACTTCTTTCTGTTCTTTATGGTTAAAGATTAGCATATTTTTTAGCGCAATACAAGAAATACCTGATTATTTTTAAAAAAATTTAGCATAAATACGAACTATTTAAGGCAAATATTTTTATATTGTTCGGAATTTGTCTTTTATCAGACATCCGATCCATCATTGAACAAAAAATGACTCCAATTCGTTAGATTTTTGTTCTAACAATTGAAGTCGTTCATCGCCTTACATTTTATTCATTTGTTTTATTTCAAGTTTTATTTCTTTCTGTGATAACAAGACTCAAGCAGATCATAATGTTCATTCACGGCTTTCCTACCGCCATCCTCATCTTTTCTTATCATGCAGTCCAACATTTTTTCATGGCATAGGACAAGCTTGTTTTTTGTCTGCTCCGATACGGATCGCAGCATATGCTCCACCGAAGCGGCATAAATTTCCTCTAATGCGTCCATAATGCTTATAATCAAATGATTTTCCGAAGCACGGATCATCTGATAATGAAATTCTTTATCCCTTAGAATCAGCTCGTCTATTTCAACCGTCTGCATGGATTCAAGTACCTCTTTCAGCTGTTTTATCTGGTTATCTGAAATATTTTTTATGGCTAATGTATAAGCTTCCGTCTCCACTGCTCTTCTCAGGGTATTGACCTCGCTGTAGCTCACCTGTTTTAATAAAAACATCATGCTGATGGATTCTTGAAAAGCCTTATTCAAATTTCCTGTCAGGTAATTTCCCGACCCTTGCCTGCTTTCCAGCATACCCATGTTCTCCATGGTTCGCAGGGCTTCCCGAACAGAACCTCTGCTCATGTCCAGTTCTTCCGCCATGACCCGCTCTGCGGGAAGCTTATCCTCCAGATGGATGTGCCCTCGCTTTATTTCATTTTTGACATACTCGATGACTTTTCTATATTCCCTGTTTTCCACCGTTCTCCCACCGCCTCTTAGCTTCCATATAGTCACAGATTACTTGTACGGCTCCTTCTATGCCTATCCTGCCACTATCTACTGATAATTGGTATCCTCTGGAATCGCCCCAATCCTCGCCGGTGTATTGATGATGAAACTCTGCCCTTCTTTTATCGGTTTGGCGAATTAATAATTCAGCCTCTTTTTTGCTGATATGATTCGTATCGGCAATCCTTTCTGCTCTTTTGAAAAGATCTGCATGCACAAAAACACTGATATGCTCCACCTCTTCTCTGAAAATAACATTCGCGCACCTTCCTATAATGACGCAGGCTTGATTCTCCGTGATCTCCTTTATATGTTTAAACGGTTTAGCGCTCATTTTTCCATTTTCCTCCCCCTTGGATATGGCATAAAGGAGACTGTTCGCAGGTTGTTCCTCATAGAAGGTTTTTTCCTCCTCATAGTAGCCCAGTATTTTTGATCTTTCAGCCAGATCTTCCTTATCATACAAAACTATGCCGAGCTTTTCGGCAAGCATCTCCCCAATATCGTGTCCGCCGCTTCCATATTCTCTTCCTATGGTAATAATCATCTTTTCCACCTCGCTATATAAAGTATGCAAATATTGATGCACCAATTACGGTCAAAAGTCCCGATACCGCTATGGCCAGACTGCTGATAGCACCTTCTACTTCACCCATTTCCATAGCTCTTGCCGTTCCTATGGCGTGAGCTGCCGTTCCAAGTGCCAAGCCTTTTGCTATAGGCTGCTTAATCCTGAAAAGCTTACAGACCCCTTCTCCTATGACATTACCCAATATTCCTGTGATAATTATAACGGCTACCGTAATGGTTACGATGCCGCCAAGTTCTTCCGAAATGCCCATTCCAATAGCAGTCGTTATGGACTTGGGAAGCAGGGTGACATATTCCTGGTGATTGAGTCCAAATATTTTTGCCAGAATAAAAACACTGCCCAACGCAGTGAGTACACCGGCTACACTCCCGGCCAAAATAGCCGCTATGTGGCTTTTCAACAATTCCATCTGCTGATACAAAGGCAAAGCCAGACATACCGTAGCCGGCGTCAGTAAAAAGCTTATATATTTAGCGCCCTCATTGTAGTCCTCATATCGAACACGGCATAGAAGGAGCATGAGTATTACAAATAGTATGCTGATTAACAGCGGATTAAAAACAGGATTTTTAAACCTTCGTTTTAAAAGAACGCCCAGTTGATAGCCTATCAAACTGACGGTGACTCCAAAAAACGTCGAACCTTCTAAAAAACTGCTCATTTTGCTCCCCTCCTCTTTTCCAAGTTTATTACAAATTGGGTGACTCTACCCGTTACTGCCATGACCAGGATGGTGGTCACCACGGTTATCACGATTACCGGAATCCAGATAGGCTTTAACACCGCCCATGAATCCATCAGGCCTACCGCCGCAGGAATGAACATCACCGGCATGATTTCTATAAGAAATACGCCTGCGTCCTCCACGCTGTCCAAATGGATCGCTTTAGTCTGGAGGGCTATAAGCATCAGCACCAGACCGTATATGCTGGCGGGAATAGTGAGTGGAATAATTGTTTTTAAAATTTCTCCTAAAAAGGTAATCAATAAAATGATTCCAAATTGTCTTAAATATTTCATATGTACTCCTTCTGAATTGGTCTTACCAATTTAACAGAATACGCTTATTTAATCTGTCTGTCAACTGTTTCCGCCATAGATCCCTCAATTTTTATCCAATTATTCAGCTATATCTGCATTTTCTGCGATGCTTATAGAAAAAAAAATTTAAATGGCGGGACAGCAAAAAGGTTTCTGCCCCCATTTATCCGGAACAAAAACCTGTTTTACTTTCCTTATGCTCTTTGGGTATTAATTCTGCCCAAATCTTTCAGCTACCTGAATCATAATAGCGCATTCAATTCTTTTTTTATGCAGCTCGCATCCGAAATCATACACGCCTGAGATGCTCCCCGTGGTATGGTAAGCATTGGCTGCGCAACCGCCGCTGCAATACATGCGGGCAAAGCAATTCTTGCATTCTTCGTGGGAATAAATATTACAAGCCTTAAATTCATCACATACATCAGCATTTTTTATTCCTTCAAAGACATTGCCCAACAGGAAATGCTCGTCTCCTACAAATTGATGACAGGGATATAAATCCCCTTCCGGTGTAACAGCCAGATATTCCGTCCCTACGCCGCATCCGGAGATTCGTTTTACGATACAGGGTCCTCCTGCCAGATCAATGGTATAGTGATAGAAATGAAAGTCTTTTCCCTCTTTCTTTCTCTTGATCATCTCACAGGCAAGGCGGTCATATTCTGCCAGAAGCTTTGGAAGATCCTCTTCCGTCAAGGCGTAATCCGCTTCCGGAGACGCCACTACAGGCTCCATGGAGAGTTCTTTAAAGCCCAGATCTGCCATGTGTAATATATCATTGGCAAAGTCGGTATTGTAATGCGTATAGGTTCCCCGAATATAATAATTTTGCTGATTTCGTTCTTCTGCCATCTTTAAAAATTTAGGCAGAATGGTATCATAAGAGCCTTTGCCATTTCTGGATACTCTTAATTTATCGTTGACCTCTTTTCGTCCGTCCAGACTGAGAACAACATTCCCCATCTCCCGATTGGCAAACTCCATGACCTCGTCGTCCAGCAGGATTCCATTGGTCGTCAACGTAAATCTAAAATTCTTGTTATAAAGCTTTTCCTGTTCACGTCCATATGCGACCAGCTTCTTCACCACATCCCAATTCATAAGGGGTTCTCCTCCGAAAAAATCCACCTCCAGATTTTTTCTGGTTCCTGAATTTTCAATAAGAAAATCAAGAGCCTTTTTTCCCACTTCATAAGACATCAGCCCTCTGTGCCCCTGCTGGTATTCCCCTTCTTCCGCAAAGCAGTATTTGCAGGCCAGATTGCAGTCATGAGCCACGTGCAGGCAGATCGCCTTCACTACGGACTGACGCTTTTTAAACTCGGAGGACATCTTGGCATAAATATCTTCTGAAAACAGTTTTCCCTGCCTTTTCAATTCTTCTATATCATCAAAGATCTCCGTTATTTCTTCTTTGGTTACTTCGGGGAGGTGGCTGTACTTTTTCAATATATTAACCGTAATATTGTTTCTGTTAATACCCTCTTCCAGCATCTCAATGATGTCGTATGCCACATCATCCACGCAGTGAACAGCTCCGCTGTTCGCATCTAAAACAATGTTATAACCGTTGCTTTTATAAGTATGTACCATATTCGGTATCCTTTCTTCATCCTCTATATAATCTATCTCGTAAATTCTGCCAGCAGTGCTGAAGCACTGGGCCTGCTTTATTATACGATGAAAGTTTGCCAATCGACTCCGTCTCTTGGAACTTTCTAGCATACATTCTGCCAGCAGTGCTGAAGCACTGGGCCTGCTTTATTATACGATGAAAGTTTGCCAATCGACTCTGTCTCTTGGAACTTTCTAGCATACATTCTGCCAGCAGTGCTGAAGCACTGGGCAGAATGTAAAAATCGCTACAAGCTTTTGCAGCCTATAGCGATTTGAAAAGTTTAGCTTATTTCTTTAGCTGTTCACACTGCTGATTAGCAACGCTGCATGAAGTCTTGCTTGCTGACTGGCAGGATGTCTGGCATTCTCCGCATCCGCCTTTCTTAGCTGAATCCACAAGATTTCTTGTTTCAATAGTCTGTATTCTTTTCATTTTGTACCTCCAACCCGGCAGTCCGGCAGTGCCAAGACTACACAAGAATAATTATTTTTAAAATTACCTTTACTATACTATCACAGGTGTGCTATTTTATCAAGTCATATGGGATATTCCCGACACTTTTTTGCATAAAGCAATCCTTATCATCGTAAATATATTTAGATGGAGGGTTATATAATGGAATTAAGTAAAATCTATGAGCATAAAAACATTCCCAAGACAAAACGATTTTTTTCTTCTAAGTTCTTCCGGGCAGGTATCTTCTTTACTCTTATTGTAAGCTTGATTATAACGTACCTCTTATTGCCGCCTATCTCCAAAGAGACCTCTGCCGCAGCCCCTCCGGACATCTCTGCCAAACAGGCCATCCTTATCGATGCAGCTAACGGCAAGATTCTTTATGAACGCAATGCCACCGATAAGGCTTACCCTGCCAGCACGACCAAGATCATGACCGCATTGCTTACCATTGAAACCGCAGAGCGTCTGCATAGCGATCTGACTCAAAAGGTGAAGATTCCCGCCGAAGCCGTGGGCGTCGAAGGTTCTTCCATCTATTTGGCTCCGGATGAAACGGTCAGTATTGAAGATCTTCTATACGGCATGATGCTGCGCTCCGGAAATGATGCCGCTACCGCTTTGGCCTGTATCATAGGCGGCAATCAGCAAAATTTTGTGGATATGATGAACGCCCGAGCCCATAGGCTTGGATGCACGGATACAAACTTCTTAAACCCCAGCGGACTTTTTGATGAAAATCATTATACTACCGCTGCCGACATGGCCCGTATATCCCGAGCGGCTATGAAGAGCGAAACCTTCAAAAAAATTGTTGCTGCGGAGACATGGCAAGCCGGCAGAGCTCCCGATAAATATAATTACTTTTACAACAAAAATAAAGTCGTTCACCAATACAAAGGAGGAAACGGAATCAAAATCGGCTACACAAAGGCATCCGGAAGAACGCTGGTCGCCTCGGCCCAGCGAGATGGGAAACAGCTAATTTGCGTCGTCATGGAAGCTCCTGACTGGTTCAACGACTCCTACAAGCTGATGGATTACGGTTTTTCTTTAAAATAATATCACCCCTTCCCTCCCATAAAAATATACTGATAGTAATTAAATTAATCAGGTGGGAGGATGACTCATGAATTCTATGAACAACATGGACTGCATAGACAGCGGTACAGAAAACTGCCCCTGCTATCTGGCTGCCACTGGAGATTGCCTTATATGCAGCAGACTACAGGGGAAAGAATACTGCGACTGTCTGTGGAAAGGGGTCTGTATATATAATGAATTTATTCAGAGCAACCAAAAAATTAATAATCCAAGAAAAGATTTCAGTGCAAGAATTGTATCAAAAAAGAAATACTTAGAAGATTTATACGTTATTACTTTGGAAGTGGGGCGCGGCTTTGCCTTAAAGTCTGCCATTCCCGGCAGCTATATATTTTTACAGGCCCCGGATTGTGCCAGTTATTACCAGACGCCTATTTCCATCATGCAGGCGGATACGGAGCAAGGCTTTATTACCGTTCTCATAAAAAGTATCTCTGCCAAAACCAAAGCCCTTTGCATGCAGGAAGAAAACTTGATTGTTCGAGGTGTATACAGGGGAGGTATCTCCGGAATATCCAACATAATCGGCCGATTCAGCCGAATCATTCCTGATTCAAAGTTACTGGTTCTAACAAAAGGGGTGGGCTTCGCCCCTGCCATCAACCTGCTGAACTGGGCAGGAAGCAATACAGAAACCGAAATTATTGTAGATCCCGATAAAATCTGCCCGCAGTTAATATGGGATTATCTGCATTTTTCCGGCGCGGATAAGGTGCATATAAAAAGCCTGCAAGAATGCCTCGGCGCGTCTGTTTTGCATGAAAAAATTACAGAAGGCGGATATACCATCGTCGCCGCTTTAGCCTCGGATTTTTATATAGAAGAAATCCAAAAGGAGCTTTCAAACTTGCCAACCCCTCCGGTGTTTGTACATAGCAACAACGCAAATATCTGCTGCGGTGAGGGAATATGCGGTGCTTGCAGCTGTGTGGATCCGGATGGAACCATTCATAAAAGGTGCAAATGCCTGTAGTTCTTTGGTATTGGTTCACTCTTTAAAAAGGCCGCTATCTCCATTGGAAACAGCGGCTTTTCAGTTACGTATCAAAATCTAGTGCGATTTGTTGGGCATACACCTCATCCTCAGGATCGCCTGCCGCAACAGCGCTTTCTATGTTCTCTATATCGGGTAGATCCTGTATGCTTTCAAATCCGAAGTGCTTTAAAAATGCGTCTGTAGTTCCATAAAGAATAGGCCTTCCAATGGCGTTGGACCGGCCTTTTTCCTGGATCAATTCCTTTTTCATCAGCCCTTCTATGACCCGATCGCATTTGATTCCCCGGATCGAATCAATTTCGCCCTTTGTAATCGGCTGTTTATAGGCAATAATGGCCAAAACTTCTAAAGCCGACTGAGATAGTTTTTTCTCCTTTACCGGCGTACACAGCCTTTCAATATAGGAAGAATTATCGGCATCCGTCACAAACTGAAAGCACTTGTTCACTTCCACTATTCTTATTCCTCTGCCTTCCTGCTCATATTCCTGTTTTAATTCCAGAAAATAATCATAGGCATCTTTCCAATTCATGTTAAATACCTCTGCTGCTGTTTTTACGTCCAAAGGCTCTCCCCATACAAACATCATCGACTCAAAAGCAGATTTAATCGTTTTTTTAGTTGTCATCCCATTCTCCTATCATACCACCGTGCTCTTCTGCGGGCGGCATCAGCTCTATTTCCATATCACCGAAAGCCCGTTGCTGCTCCACCCGAACCAGCCTGTCCCGGATCATCTGGAGCATAGAGGTAAAGGTAAGAACCACGTCATACCGGTCACTTTCGCCGTTTATTAGTTCCTTAAACGATACCTTTTTAAAACAGTGCTTTTTAAAAAAATCTACGATATATTGAACCTTCATTTCAATACTCTGTTTTTGTCTTTCCACTCTTGTATAATGTTTTCTGACCTCTTCAATCCGCTGTTTTTTCCTTAAAAACAGATTGAAGGCCGATACAAATTGCTTAATGTCCAGCGACAAGAACTCATCTGCTTCATTTCTGTAGGGTTCCAGATCTTCCTTCGGCTTTTCAAAGCTTCGCATCTTTTCATCCTCATAACCTTCCAAAAGCTCTGCCGCCGCCTTAAATTTCTTATATTCCAGAATCTTTTCGACCAGCTCTGTTCTCGGGTCCTCTTCCACAACGCCCTCTTCCACAGGTGTACTTCTCGGAAGCAGCATTTTAGATTTAATTTCAATCAGCGAAGCCGCCAGTACCATAAATTCAGTCGCCACATTTACATCTGCCTCCTGCATCTGCTCCAGGTATGCCAGATACTGTTCCGTGATTTCTGCGACCTGAATATCATAGATACTCATTTCTGCATTTTCAATTAAATATACCAGTAGGTCAAAGGGGCCTTCAAAGATATCCAATTTTACTTTATATGCCATTGCTGTCGCCCTCATGTCTTGTGTAATACATGACACCCGCAACGATGGTAAGACCGCCTACGATCTGCCAGATAGAAGGAATTTCGGCAAATAAGACCATCGCTACTCCCGTTGAAATAAACGTCTCTAAATTCTCACAAGTTGCCACATATAAGGCGGAGGTATATCCCAGACACCAGTTGAATACGGCATGTGCGCCAATCTGACACACCATGGCCATTACAAAGATCCAGAACATATCATTTGCGCTGTATCCGGTAAAAGGCGTTCCGGTCACCAGCATTCCAATGGTGAAGGTAATCCAGCAGAACAAAAAGACAAAAAATACATATACGGCTGCGTTGATGCCCTTTCTAAACTTATTACCGGCAATAAAATACAAACCTATAAATAATGCCGCAAACAGGCACATAATATCTCCGAACAGGGTGTCGGCAGAAATGCTGTAGTCACTTCCCGATATGATAACGCTTCCTATAAAGGCAACAATAACTCCTGCTACTGCCTTTTTATTTGTCTTTTCTTTAAAGATAAAAACGGAAATCAGCAGGATCATAAACGGATCCGTCATGGCTAAAACACTTCCGCTGGCAACACTGGTATGCTCTATTCCTGTAAACCATGAAAAAAAGTGCCCTGCCAGAAATATACCGGCAACAGCGCAGCCGCCCAGCTGCTTTTTCGTCATGGACAAAGCCTCTTCCCGGTGTCTCACCAGGGTCATCACTGCAAATACAGGAAGGGCAAAAGCCAGCCTATAAAATCCGATTGCCATGGCGGGTGCAGAAGTGAGCCGAACAAAGATCGGAGAAAATGCTGCTGCAACTACTGCTAAAATTACTACCTTTTTTACGTTTCTCTCAAAAATATTCATAAGTGCTCCTTAACTCATTAAGCCTAAACTTCAAATACCTTGGGCAAATTTATATCATAAGGCGGATACATGATGCCCTTTTCCGTTATAACGGCGGTAATATATTTTGCATCCGTCACATCAAAGGCCGGGTTATATGTCTTTACTCCTTCCGGAGCCATTGGTTTTTCATACCACATCTTATAGACCTCTTCACCCTTTCTTTGTTCAATATGAATATCCTTTCCGGCAGGCGTATTGAGATCAATAGTCGAAGTAGGCACAAACATATAAAAGGGAATGCCGTATTCTTTCGCCAATATGGCCACTCCCGATGTCCCAATTTTATTTGCCCCGTCTCCGTTTGCCGCCATTCGGTCACAGCCCACCACCACAGCGTCGATCCAGCCGTTCTTCATGACAATGGAAGCCATGTTATCGCAAATAAGCGTGACATCTATCCCCGCTTTATCTAATTCCCATGAAGTCAATCTGGCTCCCTGTAAAAGCGGTCTTGTTTCATCCGCAAAAACCTTAAAATGGTATCCCTGTTCCTGTCCCAAATACAATGGAGACAGACAGGTTCCATATTTGGCCGTTGCGATGGTACCCGCGTTGCAGTGGGTCAGAATGCCCATCCCGGGTTTCAGAAGAGACAGCCCGTATTTTCCCATGGCATAGCAGGAATCCACATCTTCCTGATAAATTTTCCGTGCTTCTTCTTTCAGCTCCTGTGTAATATGTATCTGAGCCCTCTCCCATGTTTCAGTTTTCGCTTTTTCTTTTAAAGAGAGAAGCTTCGCTTCCATTCTGTTGAGAGCCCAGAAAAGATTGACCGCTGTAGGTCTTGCGGAAGCAAGGTATTCCTTCACTTCATGGAAGGCATGGCAAAATTCTTCAAAGCTCGCCGCTGCCATATCTCTGGTGCAGACATATATGCCGCAGGCTGCCGCTACTCCAATAGCCGGCGCTCCTCTGACCTTTAGTTTATAAATCGCCTCCCACAAGTCCTCTTTGTTCTGAATCTCAAGATACACCTCCTGTCCCGGCAATAAGGTCTGATCAAGAAGATACATTTTTTCATGCTCATACTTTATAGGTGACATAAACGATGTCATATCTTTTCCTCCCAATCTGTAATCAACGGCCGTTTCCGGCCGTTTTATTCATTATCCTAACATTTAATTATACACTTTTATCCTGCTGTTGAACAGCTTGAACCCAAAATTTCCTTACAGCTGCGGCAGGGCTTTCATTAAACACGCTCCGCTGCAGGTCGCCGCTACTCCGCCCAACGCTGTCTCTTTCAGCTGCATAGGTAAAAGCTTGCCCACCTTGTACATGGCTTCCACGACCTCATCTGCATCAATATAGCTTTGAACGCCCGCCATGGCTAAATCCGCACTAAGCAGTGCATTGACCGCCTGAGAAGCATTTCTTTGCGCACATGGAATCTGTACCAAACCGCCCACCGGATCGCATACCAGCCCCATGATGTTCATAAGCGACAAGCTGAAAGCGGTCACGGACTGCAAAGGTGTGCCTCCGCAAAGTTCTACAGCAGCAGCTGCCGCCATAGCGGCTGCAACTCCGCATTCAGCCTGACATCCGCCCTCGGCGCCTGCTACCGTGGCATTTTCCGTTACGATAGCCCCGAACCCCGAAGCGGTAATCATCGCCATCAGCACATCTTTTTCCGCTGCTTTTCTTTCTTCCGCTACAGATAGGATGACCGCCGGCACGATTCCGCAGGACCCCGCCGTAGGCATGGCACAAATTTTACCCATGGACGCATTGACCTCACTGGAAGAAAGCGCCCTGGCCATAACCAGATTGATAAAATCACCGCAAAGATTCTTTTTTTCTCCGGTTGCATACGCATATTGCGTGGAAGCGATTCCACAGATAAGGTTTCCCTCCGGGCTTGTAGGATGCTCCAAGGCTTTTTTCGCCGAATTCTTCATGACCTCATATCGGTCGCTCATAATCTGTAAGATCTCTTCCGGACTCTTCTCGCTGTGTTTGACTTCGTTTTCCAGTACGATCTGAGAAAGCGTTTCGTTCCTTTCCTGTGCCAATGTTAAAAGTTCTTTTATATTCTTATACATGTTTCTGTTTCCTTTCCCCTATGCGCAGGCAATGAAGCGTACGATTTGAATATATGGATGAGCCTTGAGCTGATTCAGTATCTCTTCGTCAATGGAATCATCAATTTCAATCACACAGATGGCATCCTGTTTTTTCTGCATACGGCTGACCTTCATCGTTGCAATATTGATTCCATTGTCTGCCAAAATCGTAGCCACATGACTGATGACGCCCTTTTGGTCATTTTGTTTGACAAATATCGTGGGAAGCTCTCCGCTGATACCAATTTCATATCCGTCTATCTTCACAATTCTTACGTTTCCTCCCCCTACGGAAGCCCCTTGTATCCTTGACCGGATCTCTCCATTTTTATAGAAGGTGATGATCACCGAATTTTCATGAGCTCCGGGAAGATCAACAGAATAAAACTCAAATTCAAGATTATCCTGCTCAGCAAGCTCAAAGGATTTGGAAATCCGTTCGTCATCTTCTCTTATTCCCATGACACCGGCCAGCAGCGCCTTATCCGTCCCATGCCCCTTTCCCGTTTTATCAAAGGAACCGTAAAGGCCAAACGTCACCCGGTCAAAATCTCCGTTTACAATCTGTCTGGCTATCCTGCCGATTTTAGCCGCCCCAGCAGTGTGTGAGCTGGAGGGACCAATCATGACCGGCCCTGCTACCTGAAAAATACTCGTGTTCATATGCCACCTCTACCCTTTTTATATTATATTTTGATTTACTTCTGCTTTTATACAATAAAAATTTTTTACAGCTTAACCTTATAACATTATACTTGTAATTTACAATATTTACAAATAAAAAGTACTCTTACCGCTTCCGCAAAAGTAAAAGACCGAGGAGAATGCTCCTCGGTCTTTTACTTTTCTATCTTATATGCTTTTTGGGTCGTGATTTTTTTAATCCTCTTTCTGTCCTGCGATTTTTCTCTTGTGTAAAAATCTTATTTTGCCAATTAATTATATCCGTTTACAGAAAGAAAATTTTGTACTCCGCTATATGCAGACATGATTCTTGTCGCATAAGCTGTGGAGTAGTTTCCTCGGCTAACCCTTGATGAGCCTTGGTTATATGCAGACAGCGCCTTTGCTCTGTCTCCGTTATAGTTCGTAATTCCCGTACCGATCATACTCGCTCCGACATTAATATTCGAGCGCGGATCTCGTAACTGTTGTGGTGTCAGACCAAAATTGGCTGCCGTAGCCGGCATGATCTGCATCAGCCCTATGGCACCGCTCTGCGAAACCGCAGCTGCATTGAAGGTGCTTTCCTTGTGGGCGATGGCCAGTAACAGCTTCTCATCTACCTTATACAGATTCGCTGCTCTTTTAAACATAAAGACCAGATCTTGTGCATAGGAAGGTGACAGGCTGCCGTTATAATGTAAAATATAATTTACTAACCCTTTGTTGTATCTGGATTCCGGCTCACTCCAGAAACTTTTTGCGGTTTTGCCTTCAATCGTGCTTATACATAATCCATAATAAGCATCATAGTATAAATCCCAATTAAACGCTTTGCTTTCACTCATCGCCTTTACAGGGATGAATAAATACTTTCCGATCGCCAATACCGGCATACCGTTTAAGTTCACTTCTTCGACCAGCATCTCAGGTGCCTCGATCACTCCGGTTGAATCCTCAGCCTGAGCTTCTGCTTCATCTTTGTCTGAAAGCTCTTGATAAGCTAATACTTTAACTCCTGATATAACTTCTAATTTCATATCGTAACCATTATTCTTGGCCCAATTTTTACTAATTATCTTTTGAGTTCCTTCCGTCTTAAGAAGTTTTAATGTGCGGCTTTCCCAGTCCATTTCTGCCTCAAATCCACAGATATTTCCCATATCTGGGCTTAATGGAATGTAAGTCGTGTCTTTATAAAGGAAGAACGGATATTGCAGATTGTAATTTACAATCTCACTCCCATTTATAACGACTTTTTTGTTAAAAAAATCTCCTTGAACGTATTCTTCAGCATATATAGAAATTGATGAGAAAAGTACAATGGTCAATGAAAGCCACACAGATATAAGCTTCTTTGCCATACCTTGTTTCTCCTCTCTTTCCTTTGTCTCTTTGTAAGACATTGTTATTATAGCACTTTTTAACAAAAAGTATACCTTTTTGCTTATATTCAGAAAATTTAAACCAGGGTAACCGTTTGCTAACTTGTGTATTTTTCAACGTTATTTCAGCTCATGTTCTTTTAAAAAAACTTTATTTTTTGCTTGACATTACAAATATGCTCTTTAATATTTGACAATATATTCTTAAATATCCTATATATAAATTTCCTTTTCGACATGCTCTTGTCCTGTACCGTGGATCTGAAAAATCGACGCAGGGAACACAGAAATAGCCATACAACAATTATGTGGTATGGCTCTCCATTACATTACATATTACAGTCCTTTCGGTTCCTCATTTTATCTTTCTGCTATAGGCACATAATCGCACAAGTCCGCTACGTCTTTATATGCCGGTCTGATGATTTTACCTGCATTGATCAGCTCTTCTATTCGGTGCGCGCTCCATCCTGCCATCCTGGCGATAGCAAAAATAGGTGTATAAAGCTCCAACGGCAGATCCAGCATACTGTAAACAAAGCCGCTGTAAAAGTCAATGTTTGCGCTGACCCCTTTATAAATCTTTCGTTCCTCTGCAATAATTTCAGCGGCAATCCGTTCCACACTGGCATACAGCTTATATTCTGCTTCCCTATTTTTCTCTTTTGCCAGATTTTCCACGAATTTTTTAAAAATTTCTGCTCTTGGATCGGACAGGGAATACACCGCATGTCCCATACCGTATATCAATCCAGATTTATCAAAAGCTTCACCGTGCAGCAGCTTCTTTAAGTAGGTTCGAATCTGCTCTTCATCGTTCCAATCTGTAATGCAAGCTTTCATATCATCAAACATCTGCACGACCTTAATATTAGCACCTCCATGCTTAGGCCCCTTAAGGGATCCCAATGCCGCCGCTATGGCCGAGTACGTATCCGTTCCGGAGGAAGAAACCACATGGGTCGTAAAGGTCGAATTGTTTCCGCCGCCGTGCTCTGCGTGGAGTACTAATGCTAAATCCAGAAGTCTGGCTTCCAGCTCCGTGTAGTGGCTGTCCGGTCTCAGCATATGCAAAATATTTTCCGCCGTAGACAATTCCGGTTTCGGGATGTGTATATACAAACTGTCTCTGTAGTGATAATGTCTGGACGCCTGATAGCCGTAAACCGCCAGTAACGGAAACACCGCTGTGAGCAGCAGGCATTGCCTCAGCACATTCGGTATAGAAGTATCATTAGGCCTGTTGTCATAGGAATGAAGAGTCAGTACACCTCTGGCCAAGCTGTTCATCATATCCATGCTGGGTGCTTTCATAATAATGTCTCTGACAAAGCTCGGGGGCAGCGTACGGTATTCTGCCAGAAGCTCGTTAAAGCTGCTCAGCTGTTCTTTCGTCGGCAGTTTTCCAAAGATAAGCAGATAGGTCACTTCCTCAAATCCAAAACGCTTTTCTTTCACAAAGCCCTTTACAATGTCGTTTATATTGACCCCCCGGTAATAAAGCCTGCCCGCCGCCGGCATCTTTTCTCCCGTTTCCGGGTCGATATCAAAAGCATATATTCCTGAAATTTCAGTAAGACCTGTAAGTACACCATTTCCGTTTAAATCACGAAGTCCTCTGTTGACCTCATATTTTTTATACAACGAGGTATCAATCGTACTATTTTTTACACACTCATCGGCCAGCTCCTGTATTTCTGCAGTTATTGTCGAATATTTATCGTCTAATCTCTCACTATACATATTTTGTCCCCCTTGTTTTAAATTTAAAGCAAATTAATACATTTTTATATTAACAAACTACCGCTTTACTGAGATGATAGTGTGTATTATACCACTATTTCAATATTTTCGCAATATATTATAAATAAAAACGCCTTCATTGTAA
Source organism: Aminipila luticellarii (assembly GCF_004103735.1). NCBI lineage: Bacteria > Bacillati > Bacillota > Clostridia > Peptostreptococcales > Anaerovoracaceae > Aminipila > Aminipila luticellarii. The sequence continues at coordinate 2,567,541 of NZ_CP035281.1, forward strand.
AGACAAGTTAGTCCGTTTACGCCTTTTATTGACAAGAAAATATGACGAAAAAAGACTGAATCCGCTTGAACTTGGGCTTCAGCCTTTCATGATATTCCTTTCAACTTTTTATAGTTCCCCATAAAACACAACTTTATTCTTACCGGTCTTTTTGGCTTGATATAAAGCTTGATCTGCCCTTTGATATAATTCTTTGAAGCTATAGGTTTCATATCCAAACAGGGTCACTCCGATGCTCACCGATATGGCTTTCCACTTCTCATCCTCTTGTGCGATCTGCCTGATGACCTTATGGATTTTCTTGGCTAAATGTGCCGATTCGCTTTTACCCGTAATATTCTTAAAGAGAAATACAAACTCATCTCCCCCCAGTCTGCCCACCAAATTGTCCTGCCCGGCAGCCAGTTCCAATTCCACAGAGATCCGCCTTAACAGCGCATCTCCCTCCGGGTGTCCATAGTGGTCATTAATACTTTTAAATCCATCCAGATCCATGATCATAAAGCTGTGAAGATCATGGCTGGGAACATTGGTATCCTGCAAGCTTATTTGATTGTCCACGCTTATTTTTAACAGGAACTCCTTTACTTCGGATTCAATTTTTCGCCGATTAAACAACCCTGTCAAAGAATCTCTTTCCGCTTCATTTCGCAAAGTATTTTCCATTCTGCTCTTTTCTATATTTAAAAATTCAATCATTTTCATATTAGTGGCATACATCTTATTTTTCAGCAGGATGATATAAATCAGAATACCCATAACTGCCGCTACCAAAACAATAATAGAGCCTAAAAAAAATATGGGGTTTGAATAATACAGTTTCCGGAACTTAGGCTGCTCATATACCACATAATTGCTTAAGATAATGTTGGATAACTCCATATCAGAAATGCAATGCAATCCTTTATTTAAAATATTTAGCAGTTCAATGTCCTCATTTTTTGAAACACCTAATGATAAATCCTCCGAATACCCAATCAGATCCTGCCGGATCAGATTGACAAACTTAGGATTAGCCAAATAATAATTCGCAGCATAGGCATTGGCAATGGTCGCATCTGCCTCCCCTGAATTGACCGCCTCAAAGCAATCTTCCACCGTATCGTATTCTTTTACTTTATAATTCTTTAAAATATCTAAATAATAATCCTTTGGCATGGCGATCTGCTTGATGCCGTCAAAATTCCGATCTTTTGCCAGAACGCCCACCAAAGAAGCGTTAATACAGATACTGGAGGTATAAATTCCCCTCTGCTCCGAGATGTTATAGTCATGAGAGACCAGGCTGATCATATCGGCTTTCCCCGTCTTTACATCCTCCAAAGCCTCACTTAGATCTCCTGCTCTCACAAACTCAAATTTTAGTCCGGTATACTTGGACAACAGATCAAATAAGTCCTTCGTGACCCCCTTGATGTCGCCTGTCTTTTCATCGTAATATTCAATAGGCTGCCAGCCTTGATCGTAGGCTACCTTTACCGTTCCTTTCTTTTTAATGTAACGAAGTTCTTCCACGGTGAAAGAAGGTGCTGCCATTTTTCCTTTGATAAAATATTTATTTTGTATTTGCATATCGTAAGAAGGATTGCTGTTTTTTATGTTTTGCATGGACTTGTTCAGCTCGTCCATCAAGGATTGATTTTTTTTATTAATCCCGTAATACAGCGGATGCTCGTCCATCTTTCCAATGACTTTGCTGTATTTTTTATTCGTTTCAGCAGAGGTAAGAATTGCCTGAATCTCTCCCTGCTCCAGAGCACGTTCCATATCTTTTAACGAATCATAATATTTTTTATGTAGCGTTATATGATTTTGTTTGGCATACTCATTCAAATATAGCTCTTGATAATCATTTTTCAAAATACCTACTGAAATTCCGTTCATTTTAGAAAAATCATCAAAATTCAAATTCATATTATTCATCGTTGTATATAGTTCGGTTTCAGAAACCCGGTTGGACAAGTGAGAATAAATGATTTTATCAGACTTTAAGGCATTCTTATCCAGTCCGCCCACAATATCCACATCCCCTCTTTCCAGCATTTGAACGCATTCCTGGAAGGTTGCGATGATAAAAGTATAGTCCCATCCTGCAAACTGGGATATTTCTTGTAAGTAATCATATCCATATCCCGAATAGGTTCCATTTTTATCTGCCTCTTGATAGCCATCATACAGATAATATCCAACCCTTACAATTTTCCTTTCCGGATTACTTTTTACTTCTCCAAAGGAAGTCTGGGGCGGTGTAAAAAAAAGCATTATTAATAAAGCTAAAAAAGCAATAGAAATCCTGACTGCAATTTCAATTACATGCTGATTACTCTTCACCATAATATTGCTTCTCCCTTAATTTTAAATTTACCTATAGTATAGTAAAAATTCCGACAACTTTCTACCTGATTTTGGAATTTTCAAAAATTAATTGGAAGGTATTTAAAAAATAAGTAAAAAAAATAGGTGGATTAAAATCCACCTGTTTTTTTATCGTTTTCGTCTGGCTCCGTTTTCTGCCAGATTCATTCTGCTGATCTGTTTTAGCAGACTGACTTGCGCTCTGGCGATCTCGTCTGCGCCTGCATTCGTACAATCATGGCATTCCAGCCACTTTTCTACGGTTTCTTTCCTCTTCTTAGCCCTTGCTACATCTATTTCTTCATCCCATTCAGCCGCATCTGTATATATGACAAAATTTTCTTTTATGTCAATATATCCGCCGGCTATGGTTGCCGCCTTAAATTCAGTAGAGCCTTCTTCCTTAATCAGCATAATGCCGATATCGAGGAGCTTACACGCCCAGGTATGATCTGCCATAAATCCTTCTTCACCTGTTAGGGTTCGGACTATAACCATCTCAACCTTATCTTTATAGAATAGTTTTGAAGGTGTTATAACTTCAAGTTGGACACTCTTAGCCATTTTCTTATCTCCCTTCCCGGCGAAAAATTATTTTGACGCCTTAAACTTTTCTACAACTTCGTCTATACCGCCCGCAAGCAAGAATAGAGACTCAGGGATATCATCGTGTTTTCCTTCAAGAATTTCTTTAAATCCACGAATGGTTTCCTTTAACGGAATATATTTTCCTTCCATACCTGTAAACTGTTCGGCAACGCTGAACGGCTGTGAAAGGAATCTCTGAATTTTTCTTGCTCTGGAAACGATAAGCTTATCAGAATCTGATAATTCATCCATACCAAGAATAGCAATAATATCCTGTAAATCCTTGTATCTCTGCAGAACTTCCTGTACGCTTCTGGCTGTTTCATAGTGTTCTTCACCAAGGATATTCGGATCCATGATTCTTGAAGTGGATTCAAGCGGATCAACTGCCGGATAAATACCAAGCGCACTGATGGAACGTGACAATACTGTCGTAGCATCCAAGTGAGCAAAAGTAGTTGCCGGTGCCGGGTCAGTCAAGTCATCAGCCGGTACATAAATAGCCTGTACTGATGTGATAGAACCCTTCTTTGTCGAAGTAATTCTTTCCTGTAATGCACCCATTTCAGTCGCAAGTGTTGGTTGATAGCCTACTGCTGACGGTACACGTCCAAGTAGTGCCGATACCTCTGAACCCGCTTGTGTAAATCTAAAGATATTATCAATGAACAGAAGTACATCCTGTCCTTCCACGTCTCTAAAGTATTCTGCCATGGTCAAACCTGTCAGGGCTACTCTCATTCTAGCTCCCGGCGGTTCATTCATCTGACCAAATACCATCGCTGTTTTCTCAATAACGCCTGATTCTATCATTTCATAGTACAGGTCATTACCTTCTCTTGTTCTTTCGCCTACGCCTGCGAATACGGAAATACCGCCGTGTTCCTTTGCGATATTATTGATCAGCTCCTGAATAAGAACTGTCTTTCCTACACCGGCACCTCCGAAAAGACCAACCTTTCCGCCTCTTGTGTACGGTGCGATCAAGTCAATGACCTTGATTCCCGTTTCGAAAATCCTGGCGCTTGTATCCTGTTCTTCAAAAGGTGGAGCATCTCTGTGAATAGAGTGCTTTTCCGCAGTAACAACAGGACCCTTCTCGTCTATGGTTTCACCTATAACATTGAACAATCTGCCCAGTACTTCTTTACCTACCGGCACCTGAATCGGGGAGCCTGTATCAATAGCCTCCATTCCTCTGGTCAAGCCGTCCGTTGAAGACAATGCAATGCATTTTACGATATCATCGCCGACGTGCTTTGAAACCTCTGCTACGATATCCTTGCCCTCATACTTGATAATGATGGCATTTAATAGTTCAGGCATATGTTCGGGCGAAAATTTTATATCAATAACCGGTCCGATAATCTGGTGAATAATTCCTTTATTCTGTTCCATATTCCAAACCACCTCCCTACTTCTTTTGTAACAACTTATTCTTGGGCCCCAGCCCCTGCAACAATTTCAATAATCTCATTCGTAATAGCTGCCTGTCTAGCTCTGTTATAGAACAAGGACAGATTTTCCAGCATCTCTCTGGCATTGTCCGTTGCACTTTCCATGGCCATTCTTCTGGCAGCATGTTCACAGGTAGCAGATTCAACAATCGCTCCGTATACCTTTATTTCAACATATTTAGGAATCAAATAGTCAAATACGGCTTCGGCAGATGGCTCATACTCCACCTCTCGGTCATGTTTTATCACTTCCGGATCCTTCTGCATGTCGATTGGCAGCAATCGTTCGCTTTTCACTTCCTGCTCCATGGAGTTTTTAAAGGAGGTGTAAATAATCACTACTTCATCAATTTCTCCGGCATTATACCGATCTATGATCGGCCTGCTGATCTGTCTTGTTTGAAGGAAAGAAATATCTTCCGGAGGTTCCGAATATTCGTTGTAAATGTCAAATCCTCTCTTTTCAAAGTATTCCTTCCCCTTCGATCCTACAGCAATAAGAATCGGCTTTTCAGGATAATCCTTCATTTCAGCTTCAGCTCGTTTTATGATATTGGAGTTAAATCCGCCGCATAATCCTCTGTTACTTGTTACGATAATGTAGCAAGTGTTTTTGATTTCACGGCTTCCGGCCAGATACTGTTCCGGAACATCACTGATATTGTTGAAAATATCTGCTATAGACTCTGTAATATAATGAAAATATTCAGTTGTTTTTTCGAAGGTGGCCTTAGCTCTTCTCAGCTTTGCAGCAGAAACGAGCTTCATCGCACTGGTTATGTGCTCTGTGCTGGTTACGCTCTTTTTACGGCGCTTTATATCCTGCATATTATTTGAAGCCATTTTTTCCTCCTATACTAGACTGTCTCCATTACGAAATAATTCGAGACAGTCTGATGCAGTAGCTTCACAAATCTAAGATTTAAAGAAGCTGCTGCTATTGACATGCCCTACTTGTCTCGTACTTCTTTGTACTTCGCAATTGCTCCTTTAAGAATTTCTTCCGTAGCATCATCCAGTTTGCCGTTGGATTTGATGTTCTTACCAACCTCTGGATACTGTGTATCCATAAAGTCATATAATCCACTTTCAAATTCTTTAATTTCTTCAATAGGAATGTCCGCAAGGAAGTTATTAGCCGCAGCATATATAATCATAACCTGATGCTCAACCGCAATTGGCTTGTACTGTCCCTGCTTTAATATTTCCATTAAGACCTTTCCGTGATCCAGTCTTTCCTTCGTATCCTTATCAATATCCGAACCGAACTGGGAGAAGCTTGCAAGCTCAGTATACTGTGCCAGCTCCAGCTTGATCTTGCTGGATACCTGCTTCATCGCCTTGATCTGTGCATTACCACCTACACGGGATACGGAAATACCGGCGTTAACTGCTGGTCTCTGTCCTGTAAAGAATAATTCTGTTTCCAGGAAGATCTGTCCGTCCGTGATGGAAATAACGTTTGTCGGAATATATGCAGATACGTCTCCAGCCTGTGTTTCGATGATAGGCAATGCCGTAATGGAACCGCCGCCCAGCTTATCAGAAAGCTTTGCTGCTCTTTCAAGCAATCTGCTGTGTAAATAGAATACGTCTCCGGGATAAGCTTCTCGTCCTGGTGGTCTTCTAAGCAATAGTGACATAGCTCTGTAGGCAACCGCATGTTTTGATAAGTCATCATAGATGATCAAAACATCCTTGCCTTGATACATGAAATGCTCTGCCATAGCGCATCCTGCATAAGGTGCTATATATTGAAGCGGAGCAACGTCACTCGCCGTCGCAGACACAACAATAGAGTAGCTCATGGCACCCTTATCTTCAAGAGTCTGTACCAACTGGGCTACTGTGGATTTTTTCTGTCCGATAGCAACATAGATACAGATTACACCGGAATCCTTCTGATTTAGAATCGTATCTATCGCTATAGCTGTTTTACCGGTCTGTCTGTCTCCGATAATCAGTTCTCTCTGTCCTCTTCCGATTGGTATCATGGCGTCAATGGCCTTGATACCGGTCTGTAAAGGCTGATCAACTGATTTTCTTTGCAGTACGCCCGGTGCCGGGTATTCAACCGGTCTGTGATCTTCTGCTTTGATAGGACCTTTACCGTCAAGAGGCTGACCTAATGCATTTACTACACGGCCAATCAGATCTTCACCTACGGGTACTTCAACTACCTTTCCTGTAGGTTTTACAATGTCGCCCTCTTTTATATTCTTGTCGGAACCAAGCATAACTGCACCAACGTTATCTTCTTCAAGATTCAACGCCATACCATATATTTCCCCTGGAAACTCGAGCAATTCACCTGCCATGCATTTTTCGAGTCCATAAATTCTGGAAATACCATCTCCGACCTGTATAACAGTACCAAAATCTGAAATCTCAAGCTTGTTTTTATAATTCTTGATCTGCTCTTTGATTACGGCACTTATTTCTTCGGGTTTGAGGTTCATGTCAACAACCTCCTCTCTATATAATAGTATTGCTAAGGTCTTCCAGACGCTTTCTCAAGGAAGCGTCAATCACCTTGCCGTCAATTAATATTTTGATGCCACCAATCAAATTGGTGTCAATCTCGTTTTCAAGCTTCACCTTTTCTTGTAAAAGCTTTCCTGTTTCTTTTTCAAACTTTTGGAGCTTATCAGCGCTAAGGGGCTTTACAGAAAATATTTTTCCGTAGGCAAGCCCTTCTTCTTTATCTAAAAGTTCCTTGTAAACCTTTATGGCTCTCTCAAAATGCTTTGTTCTTCCCTTGTCTATCATGACGTATAGAAAGTTCAAAAGTTCTTCCGAAATGCGGCCTTCCAAGATCGACTTTAAAACGTCTTTCTTATCAGCAATGGAGATTACCGGGGTGTCTATAAAGGCACTCAGATCCTGCTCCTGTTTCAACAACTCAAGAAGCTGTATGGCTTCGTCGAGGATCACTTCTGTCTTATGAACCTCACTAGCCACCTGAAACAAGGCGTTACCATATGTCATTCCAACCGTTAATTCTGCCATTTCGCCGCACCTACCTGTTCAACGATACTATCAATTAAATGCTCCTGACCTTCCAATTCCAAGTCTTTCTCCAGAATCTTCTCAGCAGCAAGCAGTGCCATAGCAGCGACCTGAGACTTCATTTCTGCTAAAGCTTTCGCCTTCTGGCGTTCCACTTCACTTTCTGCACGAAGTTTTAATTCTGCTGCTTTTGCATTTGCTTCATTAATAATATCACTTGCTTGAACTTCAGCTTTTGCCTTTGCATTTTTAATGATTTCTCTACCTTCTTGTTCAACATTTGAAATGCGCTTGTTGTATTCATCCATTTTCTCGTCAGCTCTTCTGTTTGTGTCTGCTGCATGATCAAAGGAATCTTGAATAGTCTGCTTTCTGTTTTCAAGCATTTCAATAAACGGTTTGTATAAGAACTTTGCCAACACGGTCACAAGGATTAAGAAGTTTACAATAGCAAAGATAATCTCTGATAAGTTTATACCTAATGCTTCAGCCATAAATAAACCCTCCCTGCGTTCGACTCGTTGTCTTTAACAAAACAACTACATTTTTGCCATTAAAAGAAATGCGATTAATAGTCCGTAGATTGTCAAAGACTCCATGAATGCCAGGCAAAGAATTAAGTTTGTACGAAGAGTACCTACCATTTCAGGCTGTCTTGCCATACCTTCCAAAGCTTTTGCTGATGCTATACCTTGACCAACACCAGGGCCGATAGTGGATAGTCCGATAGCTAATGCTACTGCTAATGCGATTGTCATTTTATTTTCTCCTTTCATTTCTGCTGATAAACTTCAGCCGTATGTTTTTAAATCTATATATATTTTACTGTGGGTCTTTAAAACCTCCAGCTAAAATAGATATCTTAAATAGTAGAAAGAATTTGAATCACTTTTATACTTATACATTCTGTGCTGCCAAACGTTCATGTTCCTCAGCACCATGCTCTGCCGCCTCTGAAATATAAACGCCTGCCAGTAAGGCAAATACCATGGCCTGAATCAGTCCCATCAGCACACTGAATATCTGCATAATAACAGGGAGACCAATCGGTACCATACCAAAAAATACATTGGTTACGGATTCTTCACCGAAAATGTTTCCGTAAAGTCGTATTGTAAGAGATACCGGCTTTACAAGATCCTCCAGCAACATCAGCGGAAATAGTACCGCAATTGGCTGAAGCAGATGCTTATAGTACTTCAAGCCATGAGTTTCTTTGATTCCGACATACTGTATGCTGCAAAATACAATCAGCGCCAAGGCTAATGGAAAGTTAATGGAACTAGTAGGTGCTTTCAGACCCGGCAGTTCTCCCGAAAGAGGAAGCAGACCTGAATAGTTGCATATCAGCACATAAATAAACAAGGTTGCTACCAGCGGAAAATATTTACGTCCCGCATACTCACCCATTAAATCTCGGAAAAAATGATCCAGACCATCTACGATGATTTCCATCACATTTTGAAGACCCGATGGAATCATTTCCATGTGCCTTCCCGCTAAAATAGCTAAAAAGCAGAGAATCAGCGTGATAACCGTGCTGGTTATCATGGCGTTCGTAACTCCCATTGAATTTAACATTTCTATCATTTTTGCTTCCTCCTAAATGCAATTTTGATCTATTTATATAACATATATTTTATAAATTCTGCTTCTTTTATAATTTTGTTTTTTCCATCAACTTCTGTAATGAGAAAATTTTTCCTGTAAGAGCCAAGGAAAATGCAGTTCCTATTATTAAAGCAACAAAATCAAATGGAATTCTGTTTCGAATCAGGAAAGTAATCAGCAACACCACTACATTCGTGACGTAGCTTATTCCCATTCTCGTCGTCACTGCTCCCATCGTAATGGTATTGTCTGTTTCTTTAACTAATTTTCTCCAAAGAAAAATGTATTTTAAAAATCCAGCCAACCCGCCATATAAAATACCAACTATGGCACCTATCACATATTCCAATCTAACAAACCTCTCTCATTGTAAACAAACTGTTCCAACGTACGATTTTATAACAATGACTTTATTATACTCTGAATTTTTCTGTTGTAAAGAATTGTTGTTTTAAAAATTTTCACGTCCTGTCCGATTTTGTCGAAAAAAAGCCCATAATGACTGAAATTACTGGGTTGTATTTGTCATTATCGTTTATTTTTATAAAACCATTTAAAAAAACTATTATAAGCAACTTAGTATTTTTATGCAGTTTTATCCGTGCTTATCGCAACAAATTTGTCCTACCGATAAATTGCTCTTCCTTGGAATCCTCCAGAAGACAGTACTTTGCCTTTAGTATTTGATGAATTTTTATAATCATTCCTGATTATGAAAATTTTTCTTTTAGTCCACTCCATTGAACAGATCTCCTAATCCGGTACGGCGATGTCCTGTATCACATTCCTTGCCCATTTTTTAGATCGAAATCTTTTTACTAATATAAAAGATTTAATGACATCTTCCATCTTAACAAAGAATACCGCCCAATAAATCGGCAGATGCAGTGCCAGTGCCGTAATAAATGCGGTGGGTACGGCGTACAGCCAGATGGTTCCCGTCTCTGCGGCCATGGCAAAAATCGTATCTCCGCCGGAACGCAGAATCCCCGTTACGCTGATTCCGTTATATACAGTCAGCCACATAAAAGCCCCATATATGATAAGAATATAAAAAGCATATTTCTGGCCTTCCGGAGTCAGTTCAAACAATCCTATGATGAATTTTGAACTGATTATCAGTGCGCCGCCGGAAACAAGACCCAAAACGATACCGACCCGCAGAAGCTTTCTGCCAAGCTCATACGCGAAATCCAGCTTTCCCTCGCCAAGCTTCTGTCCAACGAGAATCAGCGTAGCATCCCCAATGCTGAAAGCTGCCAGCGTAAACAAATTATTGATTACATTGCTTGCCTGCACAGCCGCATATTCAGTCACACCTACCCGGGCATACGCCGCCACATACATGGAAGTGCCTACACTCCAAAAGGTTTCATTCATCGTAGTTGGAATCGCATTTCTTATGATCCTTCCCACCAGCTCTCTGCTCCATCCAAAATGCTCGGAGAAACGACCCGCCACTATATTCCTTTTACCAAATACGGCAAAAAGAATCAAACACAGCTCAAAGCATCTGGCAATCAAGGTTCCTAAAGCGGAGCCGATTACGCCCAGTTCCGGTGCTCCAAACTTTCCAAAAATAAAGATATAGTTCAAAAAGGCATTCGCACTAAAGACGAATAGGCTAATATAAAGCGGTATCTTAGTCTGCTGAGTCGTTCTGAGTGCCGCCGTAAAGGGCACGGTGATACTGATGGTCAGAAAGGTAAAGGATCCTGTGCGGATATAGCCTGTACCCAGCTCAATCAGTTCGGGAATATCGGTAAACAGCCGCATGACTTTCTGCGGAAAAAACATAGCCACTGTAAAGAATATAACACTTATGGAAAAGCATACACAAATAGCAAAGCCTGTGGTCTTCTTGATGCTTGCCAGGTCCTTCACGCCCCAGAACTGCGCCATAAAGGTCGACACCCCACTGGTAAACCCAAACATAACAATCCAGTGTATAAAATAAATCTGTATGGCTATGCCTACTGCCGCCAGCTCTTTTTCCCCCAAGCTTCCGACCATTAAATTGTCGATCAGGCTGAGAGAGGAAGAAATCAGGCTCTGCATGGCTATGGGCAGAGCGATGACCACCAGCTTTTTTAATACGTATTTATTTTCAATCGTTACTAAAGTTTCTTCTTTAATATCTCAACAATCCTTTCGCAAGCATGACCGTCTCCGTAAGGGTTTACCGCATGGGCCATGGCATCGTAAGCATTCTTGTCTGTCAGCAGTTCTTTGGACAGGCTATAGATTGCTTCCATTTCAACACCGGCCAGTTTTACCGTTCCCGCCTCAACAGCTTCCGGCCTTTCGGTTTCTTTTCTTACGACCAGCACCGGCTTTCCAAGGGAAGGGGCTTCCTCCTGAATTCCACCGGAATCCGTAATGATCAGATAAGATTTGGCCATAAGATTTTGAAAAGGCTGATATTGAAGCGGGTCAATCAAATGCACTCTGTCCATTCCATTTAAGATCTTATTGGCGGTTTCCCGAACCTTTGGATTCATATGCATCGGATAAATAATCTCCACATCTTCAAAATCCTCGGCAATCTTTCGAATCGCTCCGAAAATATGTTCCATATTTTCCCCTAAATTTTCTCTTCGGTGACAAGTCACCGTAATAATCCGCCTGTTTTCAAAATCAATCGCCTTAAGTGTCTCCTCTTCAAACTCATACGGTTTGTCCACCACCTGAAAAAGTGCGTCAATGACCGTATTTCCCGTAATGTAAATCTGGTCATCTGACACGCCTTCTTTTAAAAGGTTCACCCGGTTTCTCTCCGTAGGAGAAAAGTGAAAATCTGCGATATGGCCGGTCAAGACTCGGTTCATTTCCTCTGGATAAGGAGAATACTTGTCGTAGGTCCGAAGTCCTGCTTCTACATGCCCCACCTTGATCTGCTGATAAAAGCTGGCGAGCGCGGCCGCAAAAGTCGTCGTCGTATCTCCGTGTACCAGAACCACATCTGGTTTTTCTTTTTTCAAGACTTCCTCCAGTCCAATCAGCACATTGGATGTGATCTGGCTGATGGTCTGGTTCTGTTTCATGATATTCAAATCATAATCAGGTGTCAGCTGAAACAGTTCCAATACCTGATCCAGCATTTCCCGGTGCTGGGCCGTTACACAGAGCACAGATTCTATGCCTTCTGCTTCATTCAGTTTTTTTACTAAAGGAGCCATCTTTATAGCTTCCGGTCTCGTTCCAAAGACAGTCATTACTTTCATCGTTACACACTCCTATTCTTTTTTCGGGTCCGAATTTTTTTGTTTCTTTTCCATCTTATTCTGCTGTTTTTCTTCATGAGCGATATTTACCGCCTTGATCTGCAATCTCCAGTTGTTTGCGTCTGTCAGAAATACATAGATATACATGGCGGCAATACCGATGAGTCCGGCTGTCTCTACAAATAAGTCCCGGCTGAACAGCACCGCTGCCACGCCCATGATACCACTTATTCCATATAAGGTAAGAACCGTCCTCCTCTGCCCCATGCCGGAGGCCATCAGGCGATGGTGAAGATGTCCCTTATCCGCTTCCATAATGGGTCTGTGATTCACCAATCTTCTAAAGATGGCAAATGCCGTATCAAAAATCGGCAGCCCCAGAACCAGTACCGGAACAATAACAGCCATAATCGTCGCCCCTTTCACAGGCCCCACGATGGAAAGGGTGGCCAGCATGTATCCCAAGAACAGCGAACCGCCGTCTCCCATAAAGATTTTAGCCGGGTGAAAGTTATACGGCAAAAATCCCAGTGCACTTCCGGCCAAAGCCAGCATGGCAAGCGCCGGTAAATACGAGCCGTGAATGTATGCTGTATAAGCCAGACACAGGGAGGAAATGCAGGCTACTCCCGAAGCCAGTCCATCCAATCCGTCAATCAAGTTGACCGTATTGGTTATTCCTACAATCCAGATAATCGTTATGAAAAAGCATATCACTCCTGCGAAATAGCTGTGGGTATCTCCAAAAGATGCGCCAAAATGATTGGTGACGAATTCAATCCTTGCCCCAAATGCGTAAGGAACACATGCAATCAGAGTTTGTCCTAAAAATTTAACTTTTGCGGGCAGTCCTTTCAAGTCATCTATAATGCCAAGTATATAAATCAGCACACCGCCCAGAAGAACGCCCGGCATACTTTCTACAGGCTGTTCCAATATGACCGCACCCATTTGCTTGAAATTCTCTGCCAGCATGGGCCAACCACACCACGTAATCCAGGATACGGCTGACATAGCTCCTATAAATATTGCTAATCCGCCAAATCGCGGCATCGGCTTCGTGTGCATCCTTCTTGCGTCTTTCGGTATATCTACCGCTCCAATCACAGGAGCCAGCTTAATCGCTACCGGCGTGAAAATAATTGACAGCGCAAAGGCTGTTAAAAATGCAATCCAAAAAACCATAATAAATTTAATCCCCTATCTTTTCTATTTTAAGTCCTGCCTCTTTCAGTATTTCTATGGATAATTCGTCAGGATATCCTTCTTTAACAACTATTCTTTCAATACCCGCATTGATAATCATTTTTGCACAGATCACGCAGGGCTGGTGTGTAATATATATGGTAGCCCCTTCGATGCTCTGTCCGAGGGTTGCTGCCTGTATGATGGCATTCTGTTCTGCGTGGAGAGCCATACACAGCTCGTGCCGTTCTCCGGAAGGCACATGCAGTTTTTCCCTCAGGCATCCGCCCCGTTCCTCGCAATGCCTGATACCTCTGGGCGCGCCATTATAGCCCGTTGCCACAATATGCTTATCGCATATAATAGCCGCACCGACCTGTCTTCTTAAGCAAGTAGAACGCTGTGCTGTCAATACAGCTATCCCCATAAAATATTCATCCCAGCTGGGTCTTTTCATCCTCATTTCCTCCAGAAATCTGCTGCGTTTAAAAAAATGAATTTTGTCCTAATCTATTTATTGTATCAAAGACCTGCTAAATCTTCAAGGTCGTAGTACACTTTTGATAAATATAGTCCCTGGGGCGGTGCCGTATGTCCGGCCTTCTGCCGCTGACCTGATTTTAAAATGTCGGGCAAAGCCTCCGGACTAAGCTTTCCTAAGCCCACCTCCACCAGAGTCCCGGTAATGATTCTTACCATATTATATAAAAAGCCGTCTCCTTTGATCTCTATCGAAAGAGTTCTTTGACCGGCTTCTGTTTTTCCTTCTATTATGTTCAATTCATATACCGTCCGAACGGTTGTCTTTTTTTCCTGACCGCCCGCAGACTGAAAACACTTAAAATCATGCGTCCCTGTAATATATCCGGCGGCACGCCTCATAGCGTCCGCATTCAGTTCTTTTCTGACCTGATAGTATTGGTTCCTTCTAAAAATTTGTGTTTCCTGACAATTTAAGATTTTATATACATATTTTTTCCCTTTTGCATCAAATCTGGCATGAAAGTCCTCTGGTACTTCTTCTGCAGAAAGGATTCTCAGATCCCCTGCTTTTCCCACAGCATTCATACCGCCGGCTAAAATATTATTTGCAGCCAGCATCAGCCGGTCCGTCGGAATTCCAAAATCTCCTTTAAAGCTGGCTCGCTGCCCTAAGGCATGAACACCTGCATCGGTTCTGCTGGTTCCATTGAGTTGTACGGGGCATCTGCACACGATACCCAGTACCCGTTCCAATTCACCTTGAACGGTCCGTTTTTCCGGCTGTCTCTGCCATCCGGAAAACAGCGTTCCGTCATATTCTATTGTAAGCAAAATATTTTTCATAAGCTGTCCCATTATTTCTCAAGCCGTAGCTCATCATCTCTTGGCTCTCGGCAGTTCGATCTGCTTGTTTTCCTTCGATTCCCTGTACAGTGTAAATTTCTTTCCGATTGCCTGCACGAAATCCGCACCCAGCTCCTCTGCTATTTGATTGGCAACCTCCTTCGGTTCCAAGCTGCAGCCTTCCTGAAGTTTGACCTTTATCAGTTCTCTGGCTTCCAGATTGACATCAACTTCCTTTATAATATTTTCTGTCAGTCCGCCCTTTCCCAAATACACGGATGGCTCCAGGCTATGAGCCAGACTTTTCAGATAGCTTCTTTGTTTACTCGTAATCATTCTTTCTTTTCCCTTTCAAAAATACATTATCAGATAGTATTATACATCATTTTAAAAAATAAAAGTAGTAGTAAATTGTCTGCTTTTGTCGAACCTATTTACATTTATTTTTCGACATATTACAATGCATCTATAAATGTATTTTGACACTAGAAAGGAGGAATCCGGTATGCTGCACAAATTGAAGTATATTTTAATCACCATTATCATATTGTCCTTAACATTTGTATGCTGCATGATCTGCTATGTATCAGCAGACGGTCAGCTGATTTACTACGAGAAAAGTAAAAACAATCTTTTAAATTTTAACAGTACATATGATAAAGTATTTTACGGATTGGTTTCAGATGCAAAGGAGTATATCGCTACCGGCGACGCTTCTGCAAAATATAAATTTACAAATGATGCAAATGATTTTATCAGCTGTAACAACGCAAACACCAATTATCTGAATTTTTCTGACAGAGGAGAGCTCAGTGACTTCCAGCTCCCCGACGATCACAGCACCTCTGCGGATGAAACGCTTACGACGTTTTCTTTTGATTCTAAGGAACAGAATATGCTTTTATCCTATCTGAATGGATATAACCAGATGCTGGATATTATTCTATCCGCTGTAGATCAAAAAGACTTGTCTTTATTTCGCAGCAGCACATTTTATGAATTATATGACGCAAAGATTGACTTAAAAAATCAATATACAGCTCATTACATGGATCGTATCAAGGAGAAAGAAAAGAATTTACAGTTCTTCCTGCACTTTATATCCACTTTCTCCATTTTCATTGGTACAATACTCGCACTGGCTGTTTCAAAAGGAGTTTCGCTGTATTTAAAAAATAACCAGTACAACGCTTATTTTAACCAACTTTACAGTAAGGCCATTGAAAATGCCGACGTGGGTATGGCTATAGTGGACAAGCACTATAAATATGAATACATGAACGCGACGTATAAACAGCTTTTTAACATACAGTCGCCAAACCCACTGGGACAGACAGCTTTTGCGGTGCTTCCCCAAGAAATCGCGGCAACCCTGCCATCGCATTCTTTTGCGGAGAATAAGAAAAATATTTCGCTGTCCTATACCTACGAAGGAACCATGCGTTATATCAATTATAACTGCTTTGCCATCTTCGATGATAATGACGAGCCCAAATTTGTTACGCTGATACAAGATTGTACGGACAGCAAAAGAAAGGATCACGAATTAAAGCAGCAGCTAAAGGAGATTGAATTCTTCGCCAATGCAAAATCTTCATTTGTTGCCAACGTATCCCACGAAATCAAGACTCCGCTGAATGTTATCTGTGGAATGGTACATATCCTAAAAGGAACCGAGCTGACCAACAAGCAAAACGATATTTTATCAAAGATACATATATCCTCAGAGCTCCTCTTAAATATCATCAATGATGTTTTGGATATATCTAAGATACAAAAATCAAACTTTATTCTATACCCTTCAGATTTTAGCCTTATGAACATGCTCAATGAATCGGAGGAAATTTTCAGACCAATCATATATAATAAAGGGCTTGAGTTTATCAAGGATTTTAAATTTCCACCGGATTTATGTTTATCCACGGATAAGACCCGTTTGGCGCAGGTTCTCTTAAATTTAATAAACAATGCCTGCAAATTTACAACATCAGGGCATATCCGGCTCGTCATTGAACAGCTTGACAGTCAAAAAAATTCTGTTCTGTTAAAGTTTACACTGGAAGACACGGGCATGGGGATAGATGAAGAAGATATACCAAAGGTATTTCAAGAATTCGAGCAGCTGGAGAATCATTTGACAAAACAGCATCAGGGAACAGGTCTTGGACTGGCTATCTGCAAGCATGTGGTACATGCTATGGGCGGTGATATCTGGGTGGAAAGTCAGAAAGGCACCGGCAGCAGGTTTCAGTTTACCATTTGGACACGCACAGTGGATCCGGCTTTATGTGACGTTTCAAGCACAGCGTCCGGCTCCCTTTCTGTTTTGAACGGTGAAGGTCACCGCGTTCTGGTCGTGGAGGATACTGAATTAAATTATGAAGTGACGCAAAACATGCTGGGGGATTCTCACATTATCTGTGAACATGCCTGTGACGGGCAGGAAGCGATTGACATGTGCATCAAGGTTCCTGAGGATTACTATACGCTGATTCTCATGGACATCCATATGCCTAACATGGACGGTTATACCGCCGCTGAGATTCTGAAAACCGAAATCGGCGTTACGTGCCCTATACTGGCTTTAACGGCAACCAATATTGATGCTGAAACCAAAGAAAAATATAAAGGGATCATGGACGGATTCATTAGCAAGCCGTTCCGTTATAAAGAATTTTACAGAGCTCTGCTCCCATACTTCGGAAGTGTTCAGGACTCAGATTCGCTTTCCTCTTCTGCCGAGTCGGAAAGTCCGGAGACCCCTGACAATTTAAACCTTGCGGAAGCCGCCAAGAACTTAGGCTGCTCAGAGAAACAATATATAAAGCATTTAACAAAGTTTAAAACGTCTTATGCCCACGTTGACAATGATATTCAGGAACTGCTTCTGGACAAGAACTTTACGGAAGCGCACAGAATAGCCCATTCTGTAAAGGGTCTCGCCGGAACTTTAGGATTAATCCCCTTGCAGCAGGTTGCATCCGAATTAGAGGAGGCATTGAAAGAAGAATCGGAAAAAGCGACAACGCTTCTCCCAATGTTTAGATATGAGCTTGACGGAGTATGCAAAGAAGGCTCTGATTGTAATTAAAAAAAGGAGCACAATATACTTTTTGCATACTTTTGTGCTCCCTATTTTTTTGTTCTTGATTCTATTAATATTCTTATTTTATATAGCCGCTGAATCTCTTTATTTCTTCCAGGAGCTCTTCAGATCTACAATCCTGTTAAATACTTTTTCCGTATCAGTTGAAAGCTTTGTATCCGCAATATAATAGCCATGCCTGAAGAACTGGAAACGTTCTCCGGGTTCTGCTCCGGCAACGGCAGGTTCCGCATAGGCTTCAATTTCTTTTAATGAATTCGGGTTTATAATATTTTCGCCGTTTTCATCTTCGATCATCAGATAATCATACTGGCGAATCTTAATTTTAACTGCCGTTCTGGCATCTACCCAATGGATGGTTCCTTTGACCTTACGGCCCTCAAATCCGCTTCCGCTTTTCGTCTCAGGATCATACGTACAGTGAAGCTCCTTGATACTGCCATCTTCATTTTTTATGACCTCATTGCAGGTAATAAAGTATGCTCCTTTAAACCGGACTTCATTCCCCGGAAACAGCCTGAAATACTTCTTAACAGGGACTTCCATAAAGTCCTCGCCGTCCACATAAAGCTCCCTGGAAAAAGGAACCTTTCGGCTGCCCATCTCCGGCACTTCTTTATTGTTTTCAATTTCCAGTTCTTCTGTCTTGTCTTCCGGATAATTGGTCAGAACTATTTTGATTGGATTTTCCACAACATTTCTGCTCTGTACCTTGCTCTTCAGATCTTCTCTGACACAGTGTTCCAGCAGTGCTATATCCACAAGGCTGTTGGCTTTGGATACACCGATCCTTTCACAGAAATCTCTTACAGCTTCCGGCGTATAGCCCCGCCTTCTCAATCCGGCAATGGTCGGCATACGGGGATCATCCCAGCTCTCTACCGTTCCATCTTCTACCATAGCCTTCAAATATCTCTTGGACATCACCGTATTGGTAAGGTTCAATCTGGCAAATTCAATCTGCTGCGGCGGTGCTTCCCACCAGCCCAGTGCATGGAGCACCCACTCGTAAAGAGGCCTGTGATCCTCAAATTCCAAAGTGCATATGGAATGTGTGATTCCTTCTATAGCATCTTCAATGGGATGAGCGAAATCATACATTGGATAGATGCACCACTTATCTCCCGTATTGTGGTGTGAAGTATGAGCGATTCGGTATATAACGGGGTCTCTTAAATTAATATTTGGAGAAGCCATATCAATCTTAGCTCTGAGAACCTTTTCCCCATCTGCATATTTGCCATCCCGCATCTCTTCAAAAAGTGCCAGATTTTCTTCTATGCTTCGATTTCGGTAAGGACTTTCCTTTCCCGGTTCTTTTAAGGTTCCTCTATATTCTCTGATCTGCTCTGCATTTAAATCACATACAAAAGCCTTTCCCTTTTTTATGAGATCAACAGCCGCTTCATACATCTTATCAAAATAATCTGAGGCCCAAAGCCGTTTATCCCACTGAAATCCAAGCCATTTTACATCTTCCTCGATGGAATCGACGTATTCCATGTCCTCCTTGATCGGATTCGTGTCGTCATATCTTAAATTGCACTTTCCGCCATACTTTTGTGCTGTTGAAAAATTTAAACATATGGATTTAGCGTGTCCTATGTGAAGATATCCATTTGGTTCCGGAGGGAATCTTGTGTATACCCTATCTCCATACTTTTGAGTTTCCAAATCTTTATCTATAATGTTATGAATAAAATTGGAAGCTGTCTGCGTCTCTGCCGCTTCGGAGCGAACCTTTTTGTCCATGTCAGCCATTATCCTTCCTCCTTCTTTCTTTGTAATTATTTAAACGGCAACGCCGTTACTATCTAAGTTAATATTATAACATTCTGGTTGCTTTTCGCGCAATAAGTATTTACAATAATGGTAATGCGTGCCGCAAAAGATTTTGTGGCTGCACACAAATTTTCATTGCGTAGAAAGGTAACTTACATTATGCTAACAGGAAAAACCGTCGTTCTCGGCGTAACAGGCAGCATTGCTGCTTATAAAACGGCATATCTGGCAAGCGCTTTAAAAAAGCAGCACTGTGATGTGCACGTCATCATGACCAAAAACGCCTGTGAATTTATCACACCGCTTACATTTGAAACCCTTACAGGAAATAAATGCCTGACAGATACATTTGACCGGGATTTTCAGTTTGATGTCACGCATATATCTATTGCTAAAAAGGCGGATCTGATCATGATCGCACCGGCAAGTGCCAACGTCATAGCCAAACTGGCGGGAGGCATTGCAGATGATATGCTCACCACTACTGTCTTAGCCTCTAAAGCTATAAAACTAGTATCTCCTGCCATGAATACCAATATGTATCAGAGTCCTATCACTCAGGACAACCTGCAAAAATTACGGCATTACGGATTTGAAATCATTCATCCCGCCACCGGTCTGCTTGCTTGTAATGACGTGGGAGAAGGAAAAATGCCGGAGCCGGCAGTTCTTTTCGAATACATTTTAAAGCATCTGGCTTTGAAGAAGGATTTGGCAGGAAAAAAGGTTCTAGTAACGGCCGGACCTACACAGGAGGCCATAGATCCGGTGCGATTTATCACGAACCATTCTACAGGTAAAATGGGCTATGCTCTGGCAAAGGCTTGTATGCTCCGCGGGGCGCAGGTCACCTTAATCACCGGAAGAACAGCTCTGGAGCCCCCTATGTTCGTGGAAGTGATGCCTATCACCTCTTCCAAAGAAATGTATGATGCGGTATGTGCAAAAATTCAAACAGCCGATCTGGTGTTCAAGGCTGCTGCCGTATCGGACTACACACCATCCGTAACCTATGAAAATAAAGTAAAAAAGAAGGATGAAGATTTATCGATTCCTTTGACAAGGACGGAAGATATCCTGAAACATTTAGGTTCCATAAAAAAGAAGGGACAAATTCTATGCGGTTTCTCCATGGAGACTGAAAATATGCTGGAAAATTCCCAAGCAAAGCTGATTAAAAAAAATGTAGATATGATTGTGGCAAACAACCTAAAGGTAGCCGGTGCCGGGTTTGGAACAGATACCAACATTGTGACCATTATCACAAAGGATGGATTTGAAGAATTCCCTATTATGTCCAAATTTGATACGGCCAATGAAATCGTTGATGCGGCCTTAAGGCTCTATAAAGAATCTATGGAATAGTTTTTCAGTACAGCCTTTTTCACGAACCCCATATATTTTGTAACATAATATATTATGTTAGATTGTAATCTAAACGAATTTATCTTATTAAAACTATGGGGTGAGAATATGAATAATTTAACGGTTCCTGAAAATAATTCTTTAGGCTACGTCCGCGTATTTCATGCTGTTCCCGATGCACCGAATATGGATGTATATGCGGACGATACATTAATTGCGGAAAATCTGCCCTATGGCAGCTACACAGATTACGTGCATCTGGATGAAGGTACCTATACGATAATGCTTTATGAGACAGGTCAGCACCGCTTCCCGCTGTTATCTAATATGCTAACTGTTCATTCCTCTGATGTTTTTACCGTCGCCGTTTGTGGTCTGCTAAGCAGCATCAGTTTTTTAGCAATCACAGATTTCAACAGGCTTGCAGGTGCGGTTAATGCATGGGTGCGCCTTGTACATTTGTCTCCGGACGCACCCCAGCTAGATCTGACACAGGCAAATACTACGTTTTTATTTCGAAATATTTCTTTTAAACAGGCCTCTTCCTATTCACCTATATCCCCTGAACCCCATGACCTGCAGATCAGGATGTCAAGAACCACTACAACGCTTCTGTCCCTGCCGGATGTTGCCTTTGAATCTCATACGTTTTATACCGTTTATGCCATAGGATTGATATCCGGCATGCCTGCATTTCAAACGGTTATATCCGAGGACAGTCCCATGATCAAATGAAAGCTTCAAAAACTGAAAGCGGCATATAGAAAGATTTTTATTTTTCCTATATGCCACAACTCTATGATCTCTTCTATGCTCCCGCACCAGATTACCTATCGCAGTACAGAACTCAGAAATTCTTTTAATCTGCTGCTTTTGGGATTCTGAAATATCTCCTCGGCTGTTCCTTCTTCAACGATCCTTCCGGCATCCATGAATATGACGCGATCCGCTACCTCCTTGGCAAACCCCATTTCATGAGTCACAATGACCATGGTCGTATGTGCTGTTGATAATTTTCTCATAACATTGAGAACTTCTCCGGTAATCTCCGGATCAAGAGCACTTGTTGGTTCGTCAAACAACATGATTTCAGGATTCATGGCAAGTCCTCTGGCTATGGCTGCTCTTTGCTTCTGTCCGCCTGAAAGCTGTGCCGGATAAGCGTCTTCCTTATGGGCAAGCCCTACCATATCCAGAAGCTGACGTCCCCTTTTCTGGGCGTCTGCTTTACTCTGTTTCTTTACCTTGACCGGAGCATAGCACACATTTTCTAAGCAAGTCATATGCGGAAAAAGATTAAAGTGCTGAAAGATCATTCCCGTCTCTGCGCATATATTCTTTAATGCCTTATCTGGCAGATACGCTGCCCTTTGACCATTCTTTGTTTCCGCAAACGTATCTCCATTCAGTGTAATACTTCCGCTGGTAATCCTTTCAAGGCAGTTTATGCACCTTAAAAGCGTACTTTTCCCTGAGCCGGAAGGACCAATAATAGCCACTGTTTCCCCCTTTTTCATGGAGAAGTTTACGTGATCCAACGCCGTACATCCTGCAAACTCTTTCACGATGTCGTTCATTTGCAAAATATCTTCCATATGCCGCTCCTCCTTTTTTCGTTGACAGTCTGAACTTCTTTGCCTTCGTATTTTGAATAATGCTTTTCAAGATATCCTGTTAGTAATGTCAGCAGGAAAGTAAATATTAAGTATATAATTGCTGCAATAGCAAAAGCCGTCGCATTTACGTCTCGGTTTACTGCACTGCTTGATGCTTTCAGCAATTCTCCTACCGAAAGTACGGAAACTAATGCGGTATCCTTTATAAGAGTGATCGCTTCATTGGATACTGCAGGCAATACTCTTTTTATCGTCTGAGGAAGTATGATGCCAAACATAGTTTGCCTCCTGCTCAGACCCAAAGACTGAGCCGCCTCATACTGTCCTTTATCGATACTTTCGATACCGCCTCTGTATATTTCTGCCAGATAAGAAGCATAATTCAGAACAAAAGTAATGACCGCAGTCGTAAAAGCATCTAATCTTAAATCCATAACAATAGGAATGAAAAAATAGAAGAAAAACAACTGGAGCATTAAAGGGGTTCCTCGAAATATCCAGATATATGTTTTTGAAATCCACCTGAAAGGTGCAAATTTACTGTTGCTGCCAAGTGCGAAAGGCAGACCTAAAGGCAGAGACAAAATTAACGTAAAAGCAAAGAGCTTGACGGTTACCCAAGCTCCTTGCAATAACGTAGGCATTAAAACGCCCACATAGTTCATAGTCTCTGTCAGCTGATATAAAAATTGATTCACTGTACTATTACTCCTTATTTATCATACCCTTCCAATATAACGATGTTTCGTCCAAACCACTTATTGCTGATTTCTTCGGCTTTTCCGCTCTTTATTACAGCATCGAGTCCTTCTGTTATTTTAGCCGCTACATCCTTATCTTCCTTACGGCATCCGATGGCATAATAGTCGTCACCAAAGTTATAGTCGCATACCACCATTTTCTTGCTTAATTTTGAATTTTTGTATTCTCCTAAGACCTGATCTACCGCAATGCAGTCAATTCGACCAGCTTTCATATCCATGAGAGCCTCATCATACGTTTTATACTCAGAAACCTTGTCAGCAAATTTATCATAATCCGGATTTGCCTTCAATACCTCAAGAGCCGAAGAATCCGCCTGTGTTCCAACATTGTACTTTGCCAGATCTGCGGCTTTTTCAACTTTAATCGTGTCATCTTTTGCCATTACGATGATCTTATTGTTTAAATACTTATCGGTCAAAGCCATTTTTTCCATTCTTTCATCTGTTACAGACATCCCGTTCCAGACACAGTCGATTCTTTTTGACTTTAATTCCATGTCCTTTGCATTCCAGTCTATTGGCTTAAATGTAGCTTTAACGCCCAGCTGTTCGGCTACCGCATTGGCAAGATCAATATCAAAACCGACCAGATTTCCTGCCTCATCACGAAATCCCATTGGGGCAAACGCATCATCCAGTCCGATTACCAATTCACCCTTGTCCTTTATGTAGTCCCATCCGGTCAGCTCTGAGCTGCTTCCCTCTTTCTGTTCTGTTTTTCCACATCCAGTGAGCATTCCGAATACTAAGGCTATTGTAAGTAAAATTGTAAATAATTTCTTCATTCTCATTGTCCTCCTTCTGTAATAAATAGTGTTTCTGTTTTACCCATTGTCGCTTTAACTCATTAAAGCACTGCTAAATTATAGTACCATATTTTATGGTTATTGTCAACTTGTTTTTGGATGCAGTCCCGAGCACCCTCGTCGGCGAGGGGCGCCCCCTCTGCATTCCCCATTTTTTTACTTAACAGGAAACGATATTTCCTGTTAAATAGAAAAGCGTTGTCAATCCTTCATTTTGAAACATTGACAACGCTTTATTGTATTTCATATGTTATTTTACACTAATGAGCTCGTAATCCAAGCTTCCTATGCCCATTTTTGCACAGTGCTCCAAACAAACCGTCCAGTCCGTATCGGGATGGGTCATTTTAAAATGATCGGAACCGCACCCTTCCGTCTCACCGCCACACCCGCAGGAACAGGTATCTGGGTGATGTTTATGCCTGGCTTCTTCCAATAAACTTCCTGAAATCGGTATTTGCTTATTTACCGCATCTGCACAGGCCATATCCAGAGCAACAGGGTCGAAAGAGGCAAACATGCCAATATCCGGCACGATTGGAATGTCGTTTTCAGGGCGGCAATCACAATTCGGAGATACATCTACCACTAAGGATACATGAAAGTGCGGTCTGCCGTTCAAAACAGCCCACGCATATTCTGCCATTTTTTTATTTAAAATATCGTTGGATATATCCCACTTTGCACCAATTGCATCTGTGGGACAGACCCCTATACATCTGCCGCAGCCCACGCATTTCTCCTCATCAAGATAAGCCTTTTTTGCTTCTATCTTGATGGCATCCTGTGCGCACACGGTGGTACATTGTCCGCAGCCGATACACTTCTTTTGGCTTATCATAGGGGTTCCTGCGCTGTGCTGTTCCATTTTTCCGGCTCTCGAGCCGCACCCCATCCCAATATTTTTTATAGCTCCGCCGAATCCGGTAGACTCATGCCCTTTAAAATGGCTCAAGGAAATAAAAATGTCTGCGTCCATTACAGCCCGCCCAATCTTGGCCTCTTTCACAAATTCTCCGCCTTTTACAGGTATAAGCGCCTCATCCGTTCCCTTTAGTCCGTCCGCAATAATCACGTGACAGCCTGTGGAAAATGGTGAAAAGCCATTCACGTAGGCTGAATCCAAGTGATCCAAAGCATTTTTCCTTCCGCCTACATACAAGGTATTACAATCTGTTAAAAAGGGCTTTCCCCCCTGCTCCTTGATTAAATCTACGAGCACCTTAGCATAGTTGGGTCTTAAATAAGCCAGATTTCCCGGCTCTCCGAAATGAACTTTAACTGCCGTGTATTTTTCTTTAAAATCAATGGAATCCATACCGGCTTTTCGAATTAATTTATCCAGCTTCATGAGCAAACTGATTCCGGGCTCTGTTTTCATGCTGGTAAAATATACTTTTGATTTATCCATTTGTTCCTCCAATAAATCTGTCTTACTCCTGTATTTCGTTATATGGCAAGAGATATTTCTTACATAACAAGAAAATTTTGCGTTATACCCCATTATACAAAAAAGATGGCTGAAAATCCAGCCATCTTTCATGATTTTTATTGAATTAATATCTGCCTATTATCTTTCAACAACAAGAGCAGTTCCCTGTCCACCGCCGATGCAAAGAGTAGCAAGACCAGTCTTGGCATCTCTCTTAGCCATTTCGAAAAGAAGTGAAATAAGGATTCTTGTTCCGGATGCTCCGATTGGATGTCCAAGAGCAAGAGCTCCGCCGTTTACATTTGTCTTTTCAGGATCTAATCCAAGATCTCTTCTAACTGCTACAGACTGAGCGGCGAAAGCTTCGTTTGCTTCTACTAAATCAATCTGGTCAATCGTTAATCCAGCCTTCTCAAGAGCCTTCTTGGAGGAAGGAACAGGTCCGATACCCATGATTGAAGGATCTACGCCTGCAGAAGCATAGGATTTGATGGTGCAAAGAGGCTTGATTCCTAATTCATCAGCCTTTTCCTTTGACATAACAACTACTGCTGCGCCAGCATCATTGATACCGGAAGCATTGGCTGCTGTAACGATACCATCCTTTTTGAATGCAGGCTTTAATTTTGCAACCTTTTCTATCGTTGATCCAAACTTAGGGAATTCATCTGTATCAAATACAATTGGATCGCCCTTTCTCTGAGGAATGGTTACAGGAACGATTTCGTCCTTAAATTTGCCAGTTTTGATAGCTTCTTCTGCTCTGTTCTGTGAAGTTACTGCAAATTGGTCTAATTCTTCTCTTGTGATTCCCCACTGTTCAGCAATGTTTTCAGCGGTAATGCCCATGTGATAGTTATTAAATGCATCCCAAAGTCCATCGTTTACCATCATGTCTACAAGCTGAGTGTTATTCATTCTAGCTCCGTATCTTGCTGTAGGTAAAGCATATGCTGTCTTTGACATGTTTTCTGCACCGCCTGCAACAACGATGTCTGCATCGCCTGCTTTGATCATCTGTGCTGCTAAAGATACAGCTCTAAGACCTGAACCGCATACTTTATTTATAGTCATTGCCGGAACTTCATTAGGAAGTCCTGCATCAAGGCTGATCTGTCTTGCGACATTCTGTCCAAGACCACCTTGTAATACACAACCCATAACAACTTCGTCAACCTGTTCAGGCTTAATTCCAGCTCTTTCAATAGCGCCTTTGACTGCAACAGCACCAAGGGTTCTTGTAGGAACATCCTTTAAAGTTCCCCCAAAACTGCCGATAGGCGTTCTAGCTGCACTCACAATTACTACTTCTCTCATGTTTTCAGTCCTCCTTAAAACAACTTGCAAATAAAATGTGTTATAAATAAATTATGAATTTTTATTTAAGAGTTTTTCTTAAAAATAAATGTAACATAATTATCTCAATTTGATTTGGGAGCATAACGGTTCGTCACCACAAGTCCCGCATTATAATATATCATATCACATTTTCCGCCAATTGCAATATATTAACCAGACAAAATCTCTTCTTATTGTTATATATTTCACAATTTTACTTCATTTTAATATTTATGCAGTAGTTTGTCAATATATTATTTGCTATTTCCAAGCCATATCCTCAAAGCTTATGACCATTACATGTTCCATACTATTTGCCAGGGCTACGCACTCTTTCGTAAACCCACTTTTGGGAAACAGGATTAATACGTTTTTATCATAATGAAACAGCGTGCTCTAATGCTGCAGATTTTTCCAAATCTTTACAGCTGGTTTCTTTCCTCTATTTCATATATTCTTGAATCAATGTCTTGGAACAATAAATATATATCCTTATTTACTCTTACAATTTGTTGTCTTTTATTTTAACAATATCCTTTTTTATTTTCCCTCGTATAAACCCAGCCCGCATTCTTTTGATGATTTTTTCCTTCTATATTTCATATGATTTGGGAAAATTGAAATAATAGATACTATACATCTACACCCCTTATGCCATAAACCCTAAGTATTATGTCTCGTCACTTTTTACTACTTCTTGTTTTCTTCTTAGCTTCTTTTTCAAGTAACTTGATGCTATCCAGATATGCTTCTTCAACTGGTGCAACCGTAATTTTTTGATATTTTCTGTATTCTTCCGTTGCTTTTGCAAGCGCCTGTTTATGGCTCACTTTACCAGCACCCACAAGAAGCTGACGATTTCCAGAAGATAAAATAGAATCCAACTGTTCCACATAGTCATTCATATACATAGGCTTATGCTCAATCGCATTGATTTCAGCCAAATCGAAGTAACCTGAAACGAGGTTATTCAGGACTCTAAGTTCTTCTTCTGAAAGATAATTTTTTGCAATGCCAATATCCTTTAATGCCGGCAGCTCTCCTGCAAATGATGTAAGTCCCATAAATGATTTATCCGCATCGGCTCTTTCATATATAACTTCCGCTGCCGTATGCCCATGAGCTGCAAAATGTAATTTGTTCTGCACGATTTTAAAAAATCTGATAGAAGCTTCACTATTTGGATTGTAATCCACACTGGTGGCATATAAATCCAGTACCTGACGATAAAGAACCTTTTCCGAAGAACGAATATCCCTGATACGGTCGAGCAATTCTTTCCAGTAACCGCCGCCGCCGTTTCCTTTCAGACGTTCATCATCCATGATAAAGCCTTTAATCATATATTCCTTTAATCGTTCCGTAGCCCATTTTCTAAATTTCGTTGCAACAGATGATTTAATTCGGTATCCAAGAGAGATAATCATGTCTAAATTATAATGAATCACATTATAATTTTTACCGTCAGATCCAGTTGTTCGGAATTTCCGAACAACTGAATTCTCTTCCAACTCATCCTCTTCAAAAATGTGTTTGATATGCTCACTCACATTCGCCTTGCTTGATTGAAATAGCTCAGACAATTGTGCCTGTGTAAGCCAAACTGTTTCATCTTCCATACGCACATCAATATGTGTAAGACCATCATCTGTTTGATAAATAATGACTTCGCCCTTATTTTCAAATGAATCCATTAGTACCTCCCGATCTATTTATACGGACACAATTCTCATTAATCCGCAGTCCATCTAGCTTCAAAATCTTCAGCATTTAATTTCAGATTCTTATTCAAAATCAATAAATGATTGCGAAAATCATGCCTCAGCTTCCTCAAATCATCATTGGAGCTTTTAATAAATTCCAGCTCATTTAAATAGGCTTGATTTTTCTGATCTAACAGAGATTTCTCATACTTTGCTTCAAATGCTTCTGACAATTCATCATATAGGTAAAATATTAAAAAGTTTATTGTTAAAAGGCTGATAACTCCCAATCTGACATATTTCATCTGCTCATTTGATAAAGCCAGGATGAATATCAGATAAATGCTAATGGCTGAAACGATAAAAATTACCGCCCAGTGCCATCTGTGTATGTTTTCGCCCGACCTGCTCTTAACTGCATGCTCCAAAATAATGACAAAATTATATGAAACAAGAGTTGAAACAAATCCGGTCACAAATTCCATACTGATCAGATCATATCGAAAAATAAGCAGATACGACACCATTTCAAATAGAAGAAACAAAGTGTTGATAAAAACGGAAAGAATAGCCTTTTTACGCCAACTTCCTTTGTATATACAGCTTACCAAAAAACACAGCACCAGATTGCTTCCCACAGTAAGGATTGGAAGCGACCAGACCTCCTGAACGATTGAAAGCAGGGCGAGGCAGCCCATATACACCACCGCTTCCAACTTCTTACTTATATCTTTTCTGTCAAAAAAAATAGTATTAAATTTAAAAACAACGTATATGCCAAAAGCATTACACATCAGAGACAATATCACGTCGCAGCATAAATAAGACTGCTCTGCCATCATTCCTTACACGCCCTCTCTCATGAGCATTTTCCTTATCTCAGAGCGGTATATCCGTGTGATGCTCAATACTTGCCCGTTAAGCAGCTTTATGCTCCCGTAATTATATTCTGATATGTAATGCTTATTTACTAAATAAGATTTATGAATTCTAATAAAATCAGAGCTTGTCCTTTTTTCGATCTCTGATAATTTTCCATAAAATTGCTTATGCCCACCATTTCCCCATTTATTTTGTTCTAAAGTCAACAATCACTGCATTCATTGTACCACATAAACAGGAGCGCCGGCAGAATTCAATCCTAAAACTTTATTGAATTTTGTTATTCCGTTCCCTTATCCAGCCTGAACTTTCCTACCTCTTCACGTAAGGTGACCGACTGAGCAGACATTTCCTCACTGGTCGCAGAATTTTCCTCCGCAGTAGCCGCATTCGTCTGAACAACTGCTGAAACTTGGTTTAACCCTTGCTTGATCTGTTCTATTGCAAAGGTCTGCTCCGCAGAGGCCTGTGCAATCTTCGAAAAGCTTTCTTCAATCTTCAACGTATTTTCCCCTACGTCTTTGAGAATTTGTGCTGTTTTAACCGTTATTTCCGCACCTCTGGATACGGTATCGACGGAACCTCGGATAAGCTCTCCCGTTTGTTTGGCAGCTTCCGCAGATTTTGCGGCCAAGTTTCGAACTTCATCAGCCACCACCGCAAAGCCCTTTCCGGCTTCTCCGGCTCTAGCTGCTTCTACAGCAGCATTCAGGGCCAGAATGTTTGTCTGGAATGCAATATCTTCAATGACCTTTGTAATATTGGAAATTTGATTGGAAGAAGCACTGATTTCCGACATGGCTTCGGTAAGCTGCGCCATATGCTGATTTCCGTTGTTTACACTTCCCCCTGCCTGCTGAACAAATTGACTTGCCTCTTCAACAATGCCCGCATTTTCCTCGGCCTGTGCTGAAATCTTTACCGCAGCTGTACTCAGGGCTTCCACAGAAGAAGCCTGTTCTGTGGAACCTGCCGCCAGTTCCTGTGCTCCGGCGGAGACCTGTTCTGCACCAATATTGACCTGCTGTGCTGCTACATCAATCGTACGCATTACGTAGTTCATGGACGTTGCTGTATGGACAATCGCTTCTTTGACTGCTGCAAAATCTCCGGGATAATCAAGCTCCACTTTAATTTGCAGATCACCATCCGCAATACTGCTGAAATTCTTAATAATATCAGCCAAAATAATTTGTTGCATTTGATTGCTCTTTCGAATCAATTCAACCATCTGTCCCAGTTCGTCCTTGCTTTCATATGTAATCTCAGTTCCAAGCTCTCCCTGAGATATTTTGCGATAAGCATTTACAATTTCTGTTACAGGAGCCATAATAGATTTCCGAATGCTGATTACGATAACTACTGTCAATATAATGGATATAACTGTAGACAGAAGCAGTACGATCCATGCCATGACCGTAGCTGCTTGAGCCTCTTTACTCTGCTGCTCAGACCGCGCCGTTGAAGAGTCCGTAAGCTCAGCCATGATCTCTCCCTCCTGATCGTAGATAGGAAGATACTCATTATAATACAAATCCCGAGCCTTCTGCTCATCCTCTTCCGACATGGTCAAAAGGAGTTCTTCCATTTCCTGGCGGATAGGTGCTCCTTCTTCCAGCAGTGTACGAAATTTTTCTATTTTGGCGTCACGATCATGATTTCTTTGAGTATTTGCATACTCTTCCAACGTGCTCTTTATCACGTCCCTATCCTTATTGGCCTGATCTAAGTTTTTCTGCCTAGTCTGCTGATCGTTGGCGTCGAAAGCCTGTAAAATATATTTTTCCACGGACATCAAATGATACCGCATAGACCCAGTCTGACTAATGTTAGGCGTTGTATAAGTTGAATAGTACGTTACCTGCGTGTCAATTTTTTTGATGCTATACAAGGATAGTAGTGAAGTCAATACCATAAGTCCGAGTACAATTCCAAAACCCAAAATAAGTTTCCTGCTGATGCTTAAGTTTTTCATGCAATAGTTTCCTCCTATATCTTCCATATATTTCTTGTATATTTATCCATTAGAGCCTTGCGGTTGTCCGCATGTTTCTAAATAATTTTCACCCTTAGAATCATTTCCATCTTTATACCCGTTGCCAAAAATTACAAACCATAATTTCCTACTTTTTTAATAAAGGAAATTATTTACTCCATAAAAACATCCCCTCTCTTTAATAAAGCAAAAGGGGATGGATTCATCTTCATCACGATCATAAAAATTGAACAATATATTTTTCCACTAATTCAACCGGTTTATAGGAAAGCTTCGCTTTTCTCAAATTTTCTATGCCCATATCTTCTTCACGGTTTACATAGATTATGGAGTCATCTAAGTGCTTACAGAATTCATTATTAATGGCTGGATACAATCCTCTTATCTGACTGTTTGCCTTTTCAACGTGCTCTGTAATGGTCTGTTCTCCTGTTCTTCCGCCAATGGCAAAGGCTTCCACCTTTCCATCGATAACAATGGCACCTGCCGTATAATCCAATCGGTTCAAATTCATTACCACGTCCCGCATGGCATCGGTTTCCATAAGCAGCCATCGCATTTCGTGAGGCGCTATTTTTTTTCGTGCATTAAATTCTTCCAAAAACTTCATCACGGTACCGATCATGTCCGGAGTCAGCGTGACGTACTCATAATTGTAGTTATTCAAGAAGTAATTTAAATGGTTTTTTTTAGCATGGTATGCTCTGCCTTTCAAGTCGATCAAATCCTGCTTTAAATATAAATAATCATAATTCGGCCTGTCCGGAATGAACTCCACCTCTCCGGGAAAAGCCTCTTCAATAATTTTTTTCATATGTGCAGGGAGAAGCCGGATACTAAAATTGGATCCCTTTTCTTGAAATCGTTTCCTCGTCTCACATAAGGTTTCTCTCAGCTTTGCCGGATCGTATGTTCCGGTGCGGGTCAGCGGCGGAAACAAAAAATATTCATGCTTTTCAATTTCTAAATGGCTCAATCCGGCAATGACCATGTAATCCCCAATGATTTCCCACGAAAATTCATTCTGATCTCTCCACATGTATAGTGAAGAAAAAGATAATCCTGAGGTTCTGTATTCGTAAGATGTTAAATACTGTTCCAAAATTTCTCTGTTTTCTATCGTTATCTCGTTTTTAAATATACTA
This sequence comes from Aminipila luticellarii, assembly GCF_004103735.1. Classification (NCBI taxonomy): domain Bacteria; kingdom Bacillati; phylum Bacillota; class Clostridia; order Peptostreptococcales; family Anaerovoracaceae; genus Aminipila; species Aminipila luticellarii. The sequence continues at coordinate 2,600,231 of NZ_CP035281.1, forward strand.
CTCATTTATTGTTCTTTCCTTTTAATATTCTGCCCGGCTCTTCATCCCCGTTCGGCAGAATTTTCATCATCTTGCTATTGAATGCCCCAGCTCTTTACTTCCTCTACTAGTTCATAATTTGTAAAATCGTAGTGCAGCGGTGTAATGGAAGCATAGCCATCCTGTACAGCTATTACATCGTAATGCTCCGGCAGGTTATCATATACTACAGGTTTTCCGCTGTACCAGTATTGAGAAGCACCTGCCTTGCCTACTATTTTGCTCTGAAACCATCCGTCGTATTCTCTGGGTCCTAAAGTTGTAATTTTCACACCTTTCAATTCTTCCTTCGGCACGTCCGGCACATTGATATTCAGCACGGTCTTCCCATCCAGCCGTCCGATGGATTTCATCAGCGTCTGCACCGCCAGCTCTGCGGCCACTTCAAAATGCTGAGGCCTATGGTTATCCACAGAAACCGCTACCGACGGAATTCCGCAGATACAGCCTTCTATAGCAGCTGATACTGTCCCGGAATAGTGGGTATCCGTGCCCAAATTTCCTCCATGATTGATTCCTGAAAAAATCATATCTATTTTTATACCCCGGTCCTTCATAAGTAAAACACCCAATTTCACACAATCTGCCGGAGTTCCGTTTATTTCAAGAGCAAGCTCCGCGTTTTCATAAGGAACTTCTTTTGCTTCCAGGCCTTCCCTTACAGTAATGCTGTGACCGGCTGCACTCCGCTCCACATGCGGGGCGCATACATATACCTGAGCGACCTCAGATAAAGCTTTTACCAGTTCAAAAATACCCTTTGCTTTTATTCCATCATCATTGGCAACCAAAATATTCATATTCTGTCTTCTACTCCTTTTAAAATCCTATTGCTATTTATACTATCACCAATATCCCTTTTTATCTATGGAAAAATGCAACGAGCCGCTATAATCTTTTAATACCATCTTGTCATCGGCAGATCATTGTTCACACCTTTTGAAAGTAAAATCTGATGCAAATCGATTACGCCTCTGTTGAAAGTCGCTGCACAGGCACACAGATACAAATCCCACATGCGGGTAAATTCGATTCCCATCTTTGCTTCGATTTCCTTCCGACGTTCATTAAAATTGGCATCCCATCGAAGCAGTGTTTCTTTATAGTGACGTCGCAAGCTTTCTACGTCCAGCGTATAGAAATTGTATTCTGCACACAAATTGATGATTTCTCTTAAGCTTGGACACATGCCGCCGGGAAATATATATTTTCTCATCCACGGATCTCCGGGATGCTCTTTCATGCCGCTTATATAGTGCAATAAAAATAAGCCGGTCGGCTTTAATACTTTATCAACACAGGACATAAACAGATTGTAATTATCTCTTCCTACATGCTCCAACATTCCTACGCTCACTGCCCGGTCAAAGGTGGTCTTTAATTTAGGCAGATCGCGGTAATCCATGATTTCGACTGTCAGATAGTCTTCCAAGCCTTCTTCCTTAATTCTTTCATTGAATTTCTTGCACTGCTCCTGACTTAAAGTGATCCCTAGACCCTTGACCTTATAGGTCTTAGCTGCTTCAATTAAAAGCTGTCCCCAGCCGCAGCCAATATCCAACAGGCTCATTCCCTCTTTTAGGCAAAGCTTTTCGAGAATGCGGTGAATTTTGTTCATTTGAGCTTCGTACAAGGTGTCTCTTTTCTTCTTAAAGTACCCGCAGGAATAGCTCAACGTTTCATCCAGCCAAAGTGCATAAAAATCATTTCCGATATCATAGTGAGAAGATACCTCTTTTTTCTGATTTTTCTTTCCGTTAGACGTGAACATTAGTTTTTTTAATACCTTCGTGTTTTTGGGGAATTTTCCTAGCTGGCCGAGGAAATTGTTTAGTGCCGTATAAAGGTCACCCTCAATTTCAATATCTCCTCTCATATACGCTTCACCTAAAGCCAGAGAAGTGCTTGCCATCAGCTCCTTTATTTCTATCGGCTTATTTACCCGAACTGTAAATGTTGGCTCCCCTTCCCCTATCAGATACTTTTCTTCATCCATCACGATTGCAAATGGGTTTTCATCGAATTGTTTCAAAAAATCGATAAGTAACTCTTGTTTCTTTTTCATAATAGATTTCCTCCCTTTAATAATCTGGCCGCGTTTGTACAAACTACGTTTGGTCAGGTTTCTATTGCTTGAACAATAATTAACTTAATTTTATCCATTTCTTCTATTTTAATACTTTGCTTCGAATTAATCCAGCCAAGAAGCAATTTTTCTTATTGAAGGAATCCCATATTAAAAAAATAAAGTGTGTTTTCAGTTTTTTGAAAACACACTTTATCCCTAAAACCGTACCTCTATGGTCGTTCCCTTTCCCAGCTCACTTTCTAACTGAATAGCCGCATGATGCTGTTTAACTATATGCTTGACGATGGAAAGCCCTAAGCCAGTGCCGCCTGTTACTTTGGAATGACTTTTATCCACCCGGTAGAACCGTTCAAAAATCCGTTCCTGATATTCCTTATCTATCCCGATACCGGTATCGGATATAATCAGCTTGACCGGATTATCAGTCAGGTCCACCTTTACCTTCCCATTTGTTTTATTGTATTTTATGGCATTTTCACATAAATTAAATACCAATTCATCCAGCATGGCGTAAGCTCCCGTCACGTGGATTGGGCTCCCGTCCGATGATCCTGCAAATTCAACAGTTACGTGAGCTGCTTCCGCCTTATCTTTCAATCTTTCTATCACCTCTTGGCAGATTTCCTGCAAATCCACCACTTCACCGGGCAGTTCACAGGCTCCCTCGTCCAGCCTAGAAAGCTTCATAATGTCCTCTACCAGTGCAATCAGCCGCTTTGCTTCGCTGTAGATCTTGGCGGCAAATCCCTTTACATCTTCCGGTTTGGCGATCCCCTCCTTGATAATTTCCGCATAGCCCAAAATAGATGTCAATGGTGTTTTCAGCTCATGAGAAACATTTGCAGAAAATTCTCTCCGAATTCCGTCTGTTTCCTCTTTTTCCGTAATGTCCAGTGCCAGCACCACGGCACCCTCCGCGTTTCCGTCCACATTCTTTTGGGAAGAGGATGGAACGGCAAGTAAATGATACAGCCTTCCGTCTTGTTTCAAGCTGCTTTCCGCGGCTATGCCATGGAGAGCTTTTTCAGCGACCTCTCTGAATTCAGCACTCCTGTTCAAGGTGAGGTAATGACCCTCCCGAACCTTTCCAAAAATTTCTGCCGCTCTTTTATTGACGATCAACATTTCCCCCTCGGAGTTCAGCACAATCAAGCCTTCCTTCATGTTCTGGGTAATGGACTGAAATTCGCCCCGCTCTTTCTTTAAAATAGCATAGGTTTCTTCAATAAGGCGGTTCTGTTGTTCCAGTTTTCTTAATAATGGTGAAAATTCATCGTATACCTCATTTGATAAGGGGTCTTCCAAATCCAGATTATTGATAGGAGCTACGATAGCCTCTGTCTGACGTTTGGCTAAGAACAAAATAGCAGTCAGGAGAATCAGGCACATGAAAAATACATATGCCAAATTGACTGCCGCCACGGCATATACGTTGGAGGTGGTATTAGCCACGCGAATCACATTTCCATTTTGAAGCTTTACCGCGTGATAAAAGGTCTGCTGCCCTAACGTGTCAGACATTCTCACCTCTTCACCGCTTCCGGTCTGAATCGCTTCCGCTACTTCCGGCCTCTTTAAATGGTTTCCCATTTCAGCGGGGTTCTGCCGATTATCAAACAAGACCGTACCGTCCGATCCAATCAGAGTGATTCGATCCCCCTGAACACCCTTAATTCCCTGCAAATAACCTTCGCCGCCCAAATTGACCGCTGCTGATATATATTGCGCCTCTTGTTCCACTTCTACCTTCATATCCCGATAAAAACCCTTGTACATAATAAAAGAAATCATAACGGTCGTTATAATAATGGCAATAGCTGAAAGGGAAAAAAAGTTCTTAAATATTTTTGTTCTCATACCAAATACCCCAATTAAAATTCTTTGATCAAGTATCCTACGCCGCGAATCGTTTCTATGATTTGTCCGCTTTCCCCAAGCTTTTGTCTCAAGGTTCGCAGGTGCACATCCAGAGTTCGGGTCTCTCCGTCAAAATCATATCCCCAAATGCGTTCCAGCAGGAGATCTCTTGATAAAACATTTCCCCTGTTTTCCATTAAATACCGCAGTACTTCAAACTCTTTCAGCGTTAATTGTACCGGTTTTCCATCGGCGGTAACCAAATGCTTTTCTGCATTCAGGGTAATGTCTCCGCAGGTGATCTGGCCGTTTCCTGTTTTGGGCTGCACTCTCCGCAGGACAGCCTTAATTCTGGAAATCAGCTCCATCATCCCAAAAGGCTTTGTCATATAATCGTCGGCACCGTTATCCAGCCCGATTACTTTGTCATACTCTGTGCCCTTGGCGGTCAGCATGATCACCGGAATATCCCTTGTCCCCTTACTGCTCTTAATTTTCTTCAAGACTTCGATACCATCCATCCCCGGAAGCATAATGTCCAGCAAAATCAATTCCGGCGTCTGCTGGGAAAGTGCAGAAAACAACTCCGCTCCGTCCGAAAAGCCTTCCGCCTTAAAGCCGGTATTTCTTAGGGTATATACGATTAATTCCCTTATACTGCTGTCGTCTTCAACACAAAATATCATATTCTACTCCTCCTGCTCCATATGCGTGCCTGTAATGGAAAATTCCACCCATTCGGCAATATTCGTCGCATGATCTCCTATTCGTTCAAAATATTTTGCTATCATCAATATATCTATAACATCCAGCCCCATTTTATTTTGCTCTTCCCGGCTTTGTTTTGGCATGTTTCCAATGGTATCTATTACCTCATTTTTGATCACATCAAAAAGATTGTCTACCACATCGTCATATGCAATGACTTCCTTTGCTAGAACTAAATCCCTCTGCACAAAGGCTTCGACGCTTTCCGTTACCATCTTAATCGTCGCTTCTGCCATCTGCTTTATGTCCTTAAAGTCTGTAGGAAGGGACAGATCCGCCAGCATAACAATATCTGCAATATCTGCAGCCTGATCCCCTATTCGCTCCATATCTGTAATCATTTTTAAAGCGGCAGAAATCAGTCTCAAATCTCTGGCTACCGGCTGCTGTTGTAATAAAAGCTTTAGGCACAAAGCCTCAATATCCTTTTCCTTCTGATCGATCTGCTTTTCTGCTTCAATGGTTTTCTTCGCCAACTCTTTGTCTTTTTCAATAAGTGCTTTCACGGCGTCGTTGATCGTTGTCTCGCACAACGCACCCATTTCAATAATCTCCTTGTTCAGTAATGTCAGCTGCGTATCAAATCTGTTTCGCACTGCTATGCCTCCTTATATTTTATCACAATAATCTCATAAAAAACATCAGCCAAATCTTCCGGTAATGTAATCTTCTGTTTTTTTGTTTTTAGGAACAGAAAACAGCTCTTCCGTGTCACCAAATTCGATGACCTCTCCTAAAAGGAAGAAGGCTGTTTTATCCGAAATACGGGCCGCCTGCTGCATGTTGTGCGTAACCATAATAATGGTGTAATTCTTTTTCAGCTCCAGAGCCAGATCCTCTATTTTAGATGTAGAAATCGGATCCAGCGCAGAAGTCGGCTCATCCATTAAAAGCACCTCCGGTTCCACAGCCAAGGCTCTTGCAATACAAAGCCTCTGCTGCTGCCCTCCCGACAGCCCCAACGCACTTTTCTTCAAACGATCCTTTACCTCATCCCAAATGGCCGCATCTCGTAAGGATTTTTCTATGATGTCATCCAGCTTACTTCTGGATTTTATTCCGTGAGTCCTCGGCCCAAAAGCAATGTTGTCATAGATGCTCATTGGAAATGGATTCGGTTTCTGGAACACCATACCTACACGCTTCCGGAGCAGGTTGATGTCCATGCTGCCATATATGTCCCGATCGTCCAGCAGAACTTCTCCGGTTATCTGACAGCCCTCCACCAGATCATTCATGCGGTTCAGGGATTTAAGAAGGGTCGATTTCCCGCAGCCGCTGGGTCCTATAAAAGCGGTTATTTCCTTCTCCGGCAATGCGAGATTTACATTTTTTAAAGCTTTAAAATCCCCGTAATATAAATCTAAATTTTTTACTTTAATTTTATCCATATTTTATCCTTTTCTCTGTCTCTTAACGCGCGGCAATCTTTTTTGCAATAAAGCCGGAAAGAGTATTGATTACTACCACAATGATCAACAATATCACCGCCGTAGCATACGCCTGATTCATGTACAGTCCTTCACTGGACAGCGCATACATATGCACGGCTAAGGTTCTCCCCGAGCCCATCAGATTCTGCGGAATATCTGCCACCGTTCCCGCCGTATAAATCAATGCTGCCGTTTCTCCTACGATTCGTCCGATTCCCAGTATGACACCTGCCAGTATGCCGGGCACTGCCGTGGGAAGAACAATGACAAAAACTGTACGGAGCTTACCGGCTCCCAGTCCAAAGCTGCCCTCTCTGAAAGAATCTGGAACAGCTTTCAAGGCTTCTTCCGTTGTACGCATAATCAAAGGCAGTATCATGATGGCTAGGGTGAATGCTCCCGCCAAAATCGAATAGCCCCAATGAAGTGCCGTTACAAAGAACAGCATACCAAATAACCCATAAACGATGGAAGGAATTCCCGCCAGGGTCTCTGCCGTAATTCGGATCAAACTGACAAACTTATTGCCCCGTTTTGCGTATTCCACCAGAAAAATTGCCGAAAAAATACCTAACGGTGCGGCTATAAGCAGGGAAAAAATCGTCATGACAATAGTATTAATCAATGCCGGCATCAACGATACATTTTCTGTGGTATATTTAAACTCAAACAGACTCGGCGTTAAATGCGGTATTCCTTTTGTCAGAATATACCCCACTAAAAACATCAGGACCACAAAGGTCAGAATCGCTGCTGCCATGACCAGTAAAAACAAAATAAATGAAACAGGATTTCTAAAATAAGCTTTTACTTTATCTCTTACTTTTACGGTATTAATGGCATTTATTTCTCGTCTAGCTTCCTCCATTTAAATTCCTCCTGTTCAAAATCGATACCGATAAATTGATGATAAGTATAAAAACGAATAGAACTACAGCGGTAGCAATAAGAGCTTCTCGGTGAAGCCCTGCCGCATACCCCATTTCCATAACAATGTTCGTTGTCATGGTTCTCACGCCTTTAAAGAGTCCCGCAGGCATCCTTGCCTGATTTCCAGCTACCATCATGACCGCCATAGTCTCCCCGATAGCACGTCCTATTCCAAGAACCACACCAGCGATTACACCTGACTTTGCTGCCGGAAGCACGACCCAGAAAATACTTCTTTCATGGGTGGCGCCCAGTGCCAAGGCTCCTTCATAGTACTGTTCCGGCACCGTTCGTATGGCAGACTCACTGACCCCGATGATTGTAGGCAGAATCATGATTCCAAGGAGAACAGAAGCGGTAAATATACTGCTGCCGTTTCCGTCAAAATTTTCCCTTACAAACGGAACCAGAACTACTAATCCAAAGAATCCATATACAATGGACGGGATTCCCGCCAACAGTTCTGTGGCTGCCTTGAGAGGCTTATAAATTAACTTCGGGCAGAACCTAGCCATAAAAACTGCTGTCAGCAGGCCTATGGGAACACCCAGTAAAATAGCCCCTGCTGTTACATAGATACTTCCCAGTATCATCGGGAAAATGCCGTATACATCGTTGGAGGGCCGCCATGTCCGCCCTAAAATAAAATCAAAAATACCTATTTCTTTTATAGCCGGTATGCCGTTTGCGAACAGAAAGATGCATATCAATGCAACTGCCAGCACCGAAGTGCAGGCAGCTGCAAGAAATACGCATTTCATAAACAGTTCTTTAAATGTATTCATACGATTGCTGTCCTCTTATTTGATAATATCCGACCAGCTTGAGATTTTTCCCGTAAAGATGGACTTTACCTGATCAGATGTCAATTCATCTACTTCTAAGTTCTTGTTTACGATTACTGCTATGCCGTCCATTGCAATGACCGTAGCTTTTAAACCTCCGCTGGTCTCTTCCTCTTTCAGTTCTCTGGAAGCCATACCAATATCACAAATTCCGTCGATTGCGGAGGTCATTCCTGTGGTGGAATCGCTCTGCTGGATTTCAATAGAAGCGTTAGGGTTTACTGCCAGATAGGCTTCTTTTAACTTTTCCATGACCGGTGTTACAGAGGAAGAACCTGCAATAACGATTTTTCCTTTCGGCATAGTCCCGGAGAAATCCGGTGCTTCCCCGACGGAAATATATCCGTTGTCTTCAACCACCTTCTGGCCGTCCGCACTCATAATGTAGTTTATAAAATCCTGTGTAACCTTGCTTACCTCTCCCTTTGTAGCTATATTGAACGGTCTTGCAATCTTATAGGTGCTATCCTTGATGGCTTCCTTGCTCGGTGCCACACCGTCAATTTTAAGAGCCTTGACCGTATCGTTGAGGGAACCGAGAGAGACATATCCGATTGCGTACGTATCTCCTGCCACACTTGTCATCATGACAGACGTGCTGTTGGTAATGTTGGCTTCTTCCGTTGTTTTGTCCACTTTTTCTCCTGCCCCGTTTTTCTCTTCGATGCCGAACAACTCAATAAACGCACCTCTCGTTCCGGAACCCTCTTCTCTTGATATGACAGAAATGTCCTGACTTGTCTTTGACTTATCCGAACCGTCTGCACCGTCCTTGCTTCCGCATCCTGCCAGACTTCCTGCAATAAGGGCCGTTACTGCCGCAAAGGCTAAAAACCTTTTGAATCCATTTTTCATTTTATTCGCTCCTTTACCGTTTTCCTTTTATTTTGTCTACATTCACATAGTATATTCACCATGTTAAATCAACAGGCCGAATGAAGTAAAGAATGTGTAAAATCAGGTTAAATCTATGTTAAGAGAGCTGCCGCAGTGCGGCAGCTCTCTATGCGAAAACAAAAACTGGTCACGAACTAAATACGGCACTGAAATATTTTTCTGCTGCCTTATAGCCCTGTTCGTATAAATAGGTATAGGCGGCATCTCCTTTTTTAATATCAAAATTCAAAGAAGAAATTTTGCCTGTTAAAATCTGAATGGTGCGTTTCATGTTTTCAGGATCGCTATAGGAGAATTCTGTCTGAACAGCCTCCGCACATGAAATCAGATTACGGATATAATCCAATAAATTGTTAATTTCTCTGTCCTGATCTTGATTTTTTCCGGTGAGCAGGGCGCCCACGGTTTGATTCTCAGGGCATTCCTTATCAAATAAGGTAATGGGATACCGATACATGATTCCTCCGTCAGCGTAGATTCTAGGCTGCTTACGGTCATCTCCTATGGGTTGGTCTGTTTTGACTGCTTCAAAGAAAAGAGGCACGGACATGGAGATCCGAACAGCTTCCGCTACTTCAAAATATGGCGTATCCTTTGCCGAAAAAACAATAGATCCATTTGCCGCAACATCTGTTCCGACGATATAAAGCTCCTTAAATTCGTGCTCGTTTTTATGAATCGCGGGATTTCTAAAATCCTCAAAAGTATATGGCGGCTTTTTCTTCCGGGGATCAAACTGCGCATGAATCTGATCCCGTATCCAATCATAAAAATAACCGGAGGAATACCAGCCGTATTTCTTGACCAGCCTGTAAACACATTCGGCATTTTCAAATATTTTATCTAATTGCACCTTTTCTGATTTTGTGAAATAAAAAGATTCCGTAGAATTGCTGTTCAATGGGATTTTGCTATAATCCAGAGACTCTGTAATGGCTCGCATTTCTTCGAACGGAAGATCGAAGGATGTGATGCAGGCAGCGATGGCTCCTGCCGATGATCCCGCTATGCGCTTTATGTCCTTTATAAGCTCAATTCGATAGAGATAGTCCAGCATACCAATATAAGCAATGCCTAAGATTCCTCCTCCGGATAATACTAAATTTCGATATGGATATTCCATATAGCTCCTCCCTCCTATCCTTACTCCGAATAATATATTTTACTTTTGGCTTCTTTATGTCATAATAGAATTAATATATAAAGTATGGAGATGATTTCATGAGTAAAGAAATAGAACAACTATCAACTATCATTCAAGACAGCAGCAATATTGTTTTCTTCGGGGGAGCAGGTGTGTCCACGGAAAGTAACATCCCAGACTTTCGTTCTGAGAGCGGGCTTTATCGGGCCATGAACAAATATGGAAAATCCCCCGAAACAATGCTTTCTCATAGCTTTTTTCAAAACAACTTAGAAACCTTTTATGACTATTATAAAAATAACCTGATTTATAAAGAGGCAAAACCCAACAAAGCCCATCTGGCTCTCGCCAAACTGGAAGCGGAAGGCAAGTTGAAGGCTGTCGTAACCCAAAATATAGATGGGCTTCACCAACTGGCCGGCAGTAAAAGGGTTTTTGAATTGCACGGCTCTGTGCTGCGAAATAACTGTATGCGATGCGGAGAATTTTACGATCTGGACTACATCTTGAAGCCAGAAAACTGCAAAGAAAAGGAAGGATTAAAGACACTGGTTCCCACTTGCAAAAAATGCGGCGGGATTGTCAAACCGGATGTGGTTCTTTATGAAGAATGCTTGAACGACGAGGTGATCCAAGGGGCCGTCGACGCCATTTCTAAGGCCGATACCCTGATCGTCGGCGGCACGTCCCTAGTGGTATACCCTGCCGCAGGACTGATCAACTACTTTAGAGGAAACAATCTGATCCTGATCAACAAATCAAAAACACAATATGACCATAAGGCGAATCTGGTCATCTATGATGCCATCGGAAAGGTTCTCGGAGAGGTCTGCGGGATTTAAAGAAGGATTTTCATATAACCCAAAAACAGGCATAGCTGCAACATCAGCTATGCCCATTATTATTTGAACTCCTCTTCATGCTCCTTAAAAAAGTTAAAGTAACTTCTTACATTCTCCAGTTCTGTCCATTTCTTTCCTGCTATAGGTGTTTCATCTAAATCATAGATTTGGGATTCTTTCATGGATAATAAAAAGGGAGAATGCGTAGCAATGATGAACTGACAGCCAAAAAATCTTGCCGAATCCTCTATAAACTTCAAAAGCTTTACTTGCAGCTCCACAGCAAGACTATTTTCCGGCTCATCCAACAAATACAATGCGTTTTCTTTGATATTCTCGGTAAAAAACCAAAAAGCACTTTCTCCGTTAGACTGCTCCCGGATATTTCCCATTAAATTCCTTTTTACATATTTTGAAAAGGTGTGTTTTTTTACATCATTATTTTTCTTTAACTGTTCATAATCATCCAGCGATCTCATTTGAAATGAGGAATATTTGGTTTCCATATACTCATCAAATAAATTTTCTCTTTTGATATCAATTTTCTCATTTACACATCGGACAGCTAGCATATAATCGAATACGTCATCGCTTGTAATAATCCTGCTGTTTCTCCAAATAGAAAACGAACTGTTTATGGTGTGTTGCTCACAAAGTCCTACATAATCATCAAAAAAGTCGCTTTTATTAAAATACGTTCCCCTCTGAATTTTCATTTTCTCCGCAATGATGTTCAGAATCGTTGTCTTTCCGGAACCATTTCCGCCGTATAAAAATGTAACAGGCTCAAATTTCAGTTCTTCCAATCCTTTTTCAAAAAATAAAGTGAACGGATATACGGAAGAGTAACACGTTGCTTTCAGTCTCTCCTCATTTGATAAAAAAATTTCCTCGCTCACGTTATCGGGAAAGTGGAAACGATCCAAATATACGGTCATAACAAAATACCCCTATCTTCTTTTAACGTTCAATTCATTGCGGCAGCACCGCACCTCAATCCTTGAAATCATTGTACCACACAAGCAGGGATTCGTCCATGAACCGGCACTTCATAGGCTTATTCATCCTTTGACGTTAAGAGCAATGCAGAGTTGATTACCACCGCCACAGAACCCGCATTGTGAACCAAAGCCCCCAGAACAGGATTTAGTATGCCCATTGCTGACAGGATGACGGCGAGCAGATTCAGACACATAGAGAATACAATATTTACCTTAATTTTCCTCATAGTTTTCTGCGAAAGTCTGATCAAATATGGGATTCTCTGGATATCGTCACCGACCAGTACCGCATCGGCAGCCTCCACCGCGATACTGCTCCCGATCCCCCCCATTGCGACTCCGGCATAAGCGGATTTCAAGGCTAACGCATCGTTGATTCCATCCCCGACCATGCAGACAGGCTTGTTTTCATCCGTATACCTTTTAAGCTCTTTCATCTTATCTTCCGGAAGCAAATTCGCTTTGACCTTTGAAATGGCTACCTTTTCTGAGATATCCTGAGCAGCGTCCGAATTGTCTCCGGTGAGGAGCAGGGGTTCTATGTGAAGGCTTTTCAATTTGGAGATCATCCTCTCCGCATCCTCCCGTACCGTATCGGACAGGGCGATAAGACCAGCCATGTGCCGGTTTATTCCTATGTAGACCACCGTTGCACCTTTCTTCAAATAATCCTCCGATATATCTTCTATTTCCTTCGATATAAAAATTTGTTCCTGCTGAAATAAGTCTGGTTTCCCTATCAGTATTTCCTGCCCGTCAATCTGTGCTCTCACTCCCTGCCCGGCCAGTAAGATAAAGTCCTGCGGCTCCAGCATTACTTTCTTCTCAGATTTTTTTATAAGATCCTGCTCACGTAACGCTCGATAATGAGCACAAATAGATTTTCCTATAGGGTGCTCCGAGCGCTGCTCTGCGGTGGCTGCATAATATAGCACCTTCTCTTCAGAAAGGCTGTCGTTAAAGCTTTTCAGTGCAATCACCTTTAGTTTGCCGTAAGTAAGCGTTCCGGTCTTATCAAAAGCCATGTGTTTTACTTTGGCAAAGCGTTCCAATGCGTCACCCGAACGAATGATGATACCATACGCTGCGGCATTGCCGATACCGGCCATAATCGCCGTAGGTGTAGCTAATATAAATGCGCACGGACAAAATACGACCAAAACGGTGACCGCACGAATCCATTCCCCGGTAACAAGCCCTGTGATGACTGCCGCGCCCAATGCAGCCCACACCATCCAGGTGGCCCATCTGTCCGCCAGGCTTATGATAGGAGCCTTGTTGGCACCGGCCTCTTTCACCAGTTTGATCATCCGTTGAAGGGAGCTGTCCTCACCAACTTGAGTGGCCCTCATGGTAAAGGTGCCGTACTGGTTGACTGTCCCGCTGGTCACCGGATCTCCGGCTGTTTTATCTACCGGCAGAGATTCGCCCGTCATGACCGACTGGTCAATAGAGGTCTGCCCCGATAAAATAACACCGTCTGCTGCAATGGCTTCCCCCGCCAGCACTACTAATATATCGTCAACCTTTACCTGCTCCGCCGGGATTATCTCTTCCCTGCCCTTTCGAATCACCCGGGCGGTTCGCGGAGTAAGTTTCATCAGATTTTCTATACTTTGGTTGGCTCTTTTAGATGTTCCGTTCTCCAGCAGAGTCCCTATGGCCATGATGAAAGCGACCTCTCCGGCAGCAAAATATTCCCCTATAAATACGGAAGCTACGAGTGCAATGGAAACAAGAACATCGGCCTTTATATCGTGATCCACCACCAAGCCCTTGATTGCCCCAACAAGGATGGGAATCCCGCATAAGACAATGGCTGCCCACGCCGGGTCAAAGGGTAAGGCTCCTTCCTGCCAGTGAAATAGACTGCCGAGCAGTGCTGCTCCCGATAGGATAACCCATATTAAATTACGCTTGTCTTCTTCTATTATCCAGCTTTTCATTTTTTGTTTTGTCCTCCCTTATCGCAATATATTTATCTTTCTATCGGTCTTTCTTGTTGTTTCTGTATCCCCCTATAGGGGATACGAAAACTATATCACGTTTCCTTCTTTTGTCAACCACCCTTTATTTTTGTCAAGGCCTTATTCCCGCAATTTTCTGCAAGAATCCCAATAAAACGCTTCGCACCCTTGACATTAAATACCGGAGGTGATAATATCAAGATGCAACTAAATAGTTATTTTATGTTCCGTCAAATGCGTTTGACGGCTAAGAGGGAAGCAGGTCATAATCCTGCGCGGTCCCGCCGCTGTAATCGGGGAGTCAGAACCTGTTCCAAAAAGGAAGATCACTGAAGCATGAGCTTTGGGAAGATCGGAAGATGACGTTGATCCGTAAGCCAGAAGACCTGCATAAAATTCCATGTAATCCGAAGGGAGATCGGTTTATATCTTTATTGTGTTTTACAGGAAAACGGGCTGTAGCGAAAGCTGCAGTCTTTTTTATTTGAAAGATGCGTACAGGGCATGCCCTATAAATTTCTAGAAATATAGTCGAGGATAAGAAAAATGGAAGAACATATCGTTCCTACGAACAGAAAGCATCATAAACACCATAAAATCGGACACAAACACGGAGAAGGCTCCAGTATTGATTTTTACGCGTATAATTCCGGGATAAGGCGTTGGAATCCGACCTTCAAGGTATCGTTTTCTGCTTTGACATTAATTTTATGCATAGCGCTAAACAATCCATATGTGTCCATCGCCGTCATGATAGCCATGGCATATCTAACGGTAATAAAGGGCCGACTTCCAGTTCACGCATATGTATCCGTGCTGACGATTCCCATTACCTTTATTCTTCTTGGCACAATTATGGTCGGTATTGACTTTTCCACGCAACCGATCGGTCAATACAATTTACATCTGGGATTCTTTTATATTATTACTTCCGAAAAGAGTTTAAAGATGATGTGCTTTTTAATTTTAAAGGTTTTCGGTGCAATCAGCGCAATGGAGATGATGGCTTTATCGACTCCATCCTCAGAAATCATCTGCGTGTTACAGAAGACATATGTGCCCCAGCTCTTTACAGAGTTGATGCTGATGACTTATCGTTATATATTTATTCTGATTGATGTCAACATCAATATCAGAAATTCCGCAGATTCCCGTTTGGGCTTCTGCGATCTAAAAACTTCTTGGAGTACATTTGGAAAAGTTGCAAGCAATATGTTGATCGTTTCCATGAAAAAATCCAACGCCTATTATGATGCCATGGAAGCCAGATGTTATGACGGACAATTTATGGTTCTGGAAGAAACCCAGAATATAAAAGCAAAACAAGTTGTTATAGCAGCTATATTCATATTTTTTCTGTTAGCTTTATGGTACATCACAAAATAGAAAGGATCTTTATGAAAAACCCGATTTTACAAATTCAGAACTTACAGTATTGCTACGGAAACGGAAAAACCGCTCTGCACGACATCAGTGTGGATATTTATGAGGGTGAAAAAATTGCTGTTATCGGCTCCAACGGTGCCGGAAAGTCTACCTTTTTTCTGAATACCAACGGAGTTCTTACGCCGGATGAAGGCGACATTTATTACAGAGGAACTTTAATAACCAAAAAGAATCTGAAGGAATTACGGAAAAATATCGGTATCGTCTTTCAGGACGCAGATAATCAGATTATTGCTTCTACTGTTTTGGCAGAGGTCGGATTTGGCCCGATGAATCTAAAGCTGAAAAAAGAAGAGGTTTTAGAGCGTGTAGAGGAAGCCTTGCGTTATATGAACATTCTTGAATTTAAGGATCGGCCGCCTCACTATTTAAGCGGAGGGGAAAAGAAACGGGTCAGCATTGCTGATATTATTGCTATGAAATCAGAAATCATCATATTTGATGAGCCTACGGCAGGGCTTGATCCGCTAAATGCGGAAATGCTGGAAGAGGTCTTAGGAAAACTTTCTTCGGAGGGAAAAACTATGCTCATTTCTACACATGATGTGGACTTCGTCTATCGATGGGCGGAGAGGGTTCTTGTTTTTAATGAGGGAAAGATTATTGCCGACGGTACGCCATTTGAAATTTTTCAAGAGATCGAAATCTTAAAGCAGGCTAATTTAAAACAGCCCATGCTAATGAAGGTCTATGACTTGCTGGTCGAGCACGCACTGCTCAAAGATGAACAGGTTTATCCAAAGACATTTCAGGAACTACAGGAAGTAATTCAAAAAATATAATAGAAAAGGAGAGTAAATATGAAAATGAGTATGAAAGAAAAAAAACTGATTGTAAGCGTTACTGCTGTCGCTTTGTTTTTCGGTATTACTCCAACAGTAAGCGCAATGCACATTATGGAGGGATATCTTCCGCCTAGTATGTGTATTGTCTGGGGCGTGATCTGTATTCCATTTTTGGTAGCCGGCTTTCTGTCCATTAAGAAAACCCTTGCTCAAAGCCGCAGAAATATTACCATGATTGCTATGGCTGCAGCCTTTGTTTTTGTAATTTCCTCGTTAAAAATTCCTTCTGTGACAGGCAGCTGTTCACATATGACAGGTACAGGTCTGGGAGCTATTCTGCTTGGTCCTAGTGCTGTCAGCATTTTAGGTATTATCGTATTGATTTTTCAGGCTATTCTGCTTGCACATGGAGGATTAACTACATTAGGAGCCAATACCTTCTCCATGGCGATCGCAGGACCATTTCTTTCCTACGGAATTTACATTCTGTGCAAAAAATTACATGTAAATAAATATGTTGGCATTTTTCTTGCCGCGTCCATTGGTGACATATTTACATATTGCGTTACCAGTTTAGAGCTGGCGATAGCCTATCCTTCCCCTACCGGAGGATATATGGCTTCTGTTGTTAAATTCCTTGCGGTTTTCGCTCCGACTCAGCTTCCGCTTGCCATTATTGAAGGAATTCTTACCGTCATTATTATCATGGGTCTTGAAACCTATGCAAAACCGGAATTAGCCGATTTAAGATTTGAAGTTGGAGGTGACACAAAATAATGAAAACGAAATCAAAGGTTATCATTTTATTGATCATTGCACTGTTAATAGCTATTGTTCCATTATTTGCATTGAAAGGCGCTGAATTCGGCGGTTCTGACGATGCGGGCAGCGTTGCCATTTCTGAAATAACAGGAACAGAATATACCCCTTGGTTCACGCCCGTTCTGGAAACGGCCATTCACGGTGAACTTCCGGGAGAAATTGAGAGCCTGTTATTCTGTGTTCAGACAGGAATCGGCGTCGGCATCATTGCCTTTATTATGGGCAGATTGGTAGAACGCTCCAAACAGGAAAAAATACACAACAATAAAAAGAAGCCGCAGTAAGCCGGCAAACATAAGAACCAAAAAACCTTTCCTTTTTACGGGAAAGGTTTTTTTATTAGTGATATACCCCCGCGATCTGAACCTTTAAGATGTTGGTCGTTCCTGTTATTCCAATCGGAACGCCTGCGGTCAGAACGACGATTTCACCGGTTTTTACATAGCCGGCTTTACTTGCGGCGGCTACCGCAGAGTTAAACAAGTCACGGGTATTTTGATATTCCGGGATGATAAGCGGTGTAACGCCCCATGCCAGATTCAGCTGTCTCCAGACGCAGGCATTGCTGGTGCATCCTATGACAGGACAATCCGGCCGATACCTGGAAATCATATGTGCCGTTCTGCCGGAGGCGGTTACTGTAATAATAGCCGCAGCATTGAGATCCATGGAAGTCGTACAGGTGGCATGTGAAATAGCTGTGGTCACATCCGGTTTTATAATGTCTCGATTTTGCGCAAATCGGCTCTTATAATTGATATCCTCTTCTGCACGCTCTGCAATCCGAACCATGGTCTGCAAGGACTCTACGGGATAGGCACCTGCTGCGGTTTCACCGGAAAGCATGATGGCGCTTGTCCCATCATAGATCGCATTGGCAACGTCTGTAGCTTCTGCTCTTGTTGGCCTTGGATTTTTCATCATGGAATCCAGCATTTGCGTAGCCGTTATAACAATTTTACCTGCTGAAATGCACTTCTTAATAATAATTTTTTGGAGAACCGGAACATCCTCCAGCGGGATTTCAACTCCCATATCTCCTCTTGCAACCATGACCCCATCCGAGACTTCAATAATTTTATCAATATTTTCAACGCCCTGCATATTTTCAATTTTAGCGATGATCTGTATGGTATTGCAATTCTGCTCTTTTAAGATCTTCCGAATAGCCAGTACATCTTCAGCTGTTCTGACAAAAGAAGCCGCAATATAGTCCACATTCTGCTCAATCCCAAATAAGATATCATCGTAATCTCTCGGGCTTATAAATGGCATAGAAAGGTTAGAATTCGGCACATTGACACCTTTATTGTTAGATACCGGACCGCCGTTCTCTACCTCACAGACAATATCTGTTTCCCCGACCTCCAGAACCTGAAGCTCTATAAGCCCATCATCTATGAGGATTTTCATTCCGGCATGTATGTCCTTCGGCAAATCCTGATATGTAATGCTTACCATATCCTGATTTCCAATCATGTCTCTGGTGGTCAGTGTAAATTTTTGTCCACGCTCTAAAATAATTTTATCCTGCTCGAATTTGCATATTCGGATTTCCGGCCCCTTGGTATCCAGAATAGCAGCAATGGGGAGGCCCAGTTCATCCCGCATCTGTCTGATTCTGTGCAAGGTCTCCGCGTGTTGTTTGTGATCCCCGTGAGAGAAGTTCAGCCTTGCCGCATTCATGCCCTCCAGCATCAGTTGTCTCAATATTTCATCGTCCATAGTTGAAGGACCAAGCGTGCAAATTATTTTTGTTTTCCTCATAGATTATCACCTTTCCTTTATATCCATTTGAACTATCTGCTTCTCTTTACTTTTCCATATACTTGTAGTTTACCACAACAATTTGTTCTTTTCTATATACCTTTTGGCCAGAATTTCTTCTTCAACTAAGCTTGCCGGACTATTGGTCATGATCTTTTTTACTTTTATTTTTAACTCGTCTTTCCAGTCTTTTGTTCCGTCCTCATTTGCTGCTTCCCTCAAATGGTTATCGAGAATTTCCTTGCTGTAAATCAGGGTCGGATCCAATCCGAAAACGGCCGCAGCCGCATCCGCTTCCTCCAGCCCGCTCTTTGCAAATTCTCCCTTAATAAATGTGTATTTTTCTCCGGAAAACACATTAAAGCTTTTCATAGCATCCAAATAACCCAATCGAATGATTCTCTTTGTGTTTTCGGGATTAAAGGCAAAAAAACTGCCCAAAGACCATTTACATGAAATCTTTTTTAAGGAATCGCTTTCCTTTAAGGTATCTTTTTTTATAATACCTGCTGCGGATAAATCCACTGCTATAACATTCTCCGCTCCCCTTTTCAACGCCATGGCTACCGGAATATTATCAAAATAACCACCGTCTATAAATTTTTTATCATCAATCTCATGGGGACTTATAAAGGGAAAGCAAGCCGTGCTTGCTAAAATGTAATCCACCAGCTTCCCTTCAGGGATTTCCTCTATAAAAACACAATGGGCCTTAAATACAGGAAATTCTACTGTTACAATGCCATATTCTGTTCGGCTGGAGCGAATTTGCTCCTCTTGCAGATTTTGCTCTAAAATCCTTTTCAGTTCTTCTTTTTCCGTGAACTCGGTTATGGTGCCTTCTTCTATTTCACTCCAGATTTTTTTAGCGGTTTCAAAGTCGTTCTGTGCAACCAATGCTCCGTTGACCGCACCGATGGATGTGCCTGTAACCATATCAATTTGGATTCCCAGCTCATTTAATGCCTGCCATACACCGATTTCATAAGCACCTTTCGAGCCGCCGCCCCCCAGCACCAGTGCTGTCTTCCCGTTTTGCATCGTTTCCTCCTTTTGCCACACCGTATAAACATTTCAATTCATTATATTATATTCTGCAAAATTGTCAAAATTTATTATTTGAACATAAGTTCTTTTGATGGTATAATAGAACAAAAGTTCTTAATTGTAAAAATTATTATTTTAAATAGGAGGAAATCTATGGATCGTTCCTTGATGGATAAGCTTCAAATTTTAGCGGACAGTGCAAAATACGATGTGTCCTGTTCTACTAGCGGCGTAGAAAGAAAAAATGCAGGGCGAATGGGAAATGCCGCCTGTGCGGGCATCTGTCATTCCTGGTCTGCTGACGGCCGGTGTATTTCATTGCTTAAAATACTCTTTACAAATAAATGTGTTTATGACTGTGAATACTGTGTGAACCGCAGGAGCGCCGATGTAGAAAGGGCTTCCTTTGAACCCTCGGAGCTGGCCGATTTGACCATGGAGTTTTACAGAAGAAACTATATAGAAGGCTTATTCTTAAGTTCAGCCGTAGAGCATTCTCCCGATTATACTGCTGAAAGAATATTACAATGCCTTTCCCTGTTGCGGTATGAATATGGTTTTGCCGGTTATATCCATGCCAAGATCATTCCCGGCGTATCTCAGGAACTCATTCATGCCATCGGTATGGTTGCGGACAGGTTAAGCGTGAATATTGAACTTCCCACCGGGGAAAGCCTCCAAAGACTTGCTCCGCAGAAGAAGGTCAACGCTATTTTTTCTCCCATGAAGCAAATCACCACTACTTTGATTGAGCAGAAAGCTTTAAAAGGCCCCGGTACTATGTTTAAAGGGAAAAATATAAATAATCCGCTGCACGATCTCCAGCCGATGGGCAAAGAGCTTATTCAGACGGAGGGCGCCGACGCTGACATGGGCGATGGCAGTCTGTACCAGATCAGCAGCCCAAAAGAAGGCCACTCTCTGATAAAAGAACCCCGCTATAAATATAAAGAACGGTTTGCTCCCGCCGGCCAGACAACACAGATGATCATCGGGGCGGGAACCGAAACAGACCGGCAGATCGTTAAAACTTCGGAAAGCCTCTATCGTTCTTTTAAGATGAAACGTGTATATTTTAGTGCGTATGTTCCCGTGCGGAATTCACCGCTCCTTCCCTCTCTTTTTACGGCGCCTCCGTTGGTGCGGGAACACCGGCTCTATCAGGCAGATTGGCTGTTGCGGTTTTATGGATTTTCCGCAGATGAAATGTTTACCGATGCAGAACCCAATTTAGACTTAGAATTGGATCCAAAGATTACATGGGCTTTGAGAAATATTCATTATTTCCCCATTGAGGTGAACAAAGCATCCATGGAAGAGCTCTTACGGATTCCCGGAGTGGGCACGACTTCTGCACTGCGCATAATTCGGCAGCGAAAAGTGTGTGCCGTAAAGTACGAGGATCTGAAAAAAATGGGCGTAGTTTTGAAACGCGCCCGGTTTTTCCTGACCTGTTCAGGAAAGTACTACGGCGGAAAGGATTTAATACCGGAGTATATAAAAGGGAAGATTTTGAAAGCGGATGGAATAAAAAGTCGCTTATTGCCAATAAACGATGAAATTCAGATTTCAATGTTTTCTCCTGAATCCTTCCATCTGCCGGCCACGCCACAAGATTCTGTATCATTGCAAAGGAGCTTAGAAACAAATGGTGGATTACTTATATGACAGCAGCTTTGAAGGTTTTTTAACATGCGTTTACTGTCACTATTATGAAGAAAAGGCATCAGGAATTTTTACTTCGGATCAGTATCAGCCCAGTATATTACATTCATTCCTTGAAATAAATACGGATGTTGAAAAGGCTGCTAAAGTGTATGATGCCATCGAAAAGAAAATATCTTCCTATGATTTACAGCGAATATACCGAGTCTTTCGGTCTGCCGCAGACCAACGGGAAATGCTGCTCTTAAATTATATCCGTCTGGGTTTTAAGGAAGGGTCGAAGATCAGTCTTCTCCACGGCAATCCCTACGTCTCTCCGGTAGAAAAAACTGAAAAAAAAGTCACCTCCGAAATCCACAGGCTGCTTGGCTTGCTCCGATTTTCCGTACTGGAGGGCGAAGTCCTTTATGCCGTTTTAGAACCGGATCACGATATTCTGGAGTTTCTTGCGGGACACTTTACGGACCGATATAAAAGGGAGCCCTTTATCATTTATGACAAACGACGGAGCAAAGCACTGGTAGCTCAGGAAGGCGAGTGGTATATTACCGCTTTCACGGAGGAAAATCTCCCACGCTTGTCCGCAAAGGAAGAAGAGTATCGGGCTCTTTGGAAAAAATATTTTCGGACGATTGCCATCAAAGAGCGTACAAATCCCCGATGCCAGAAAAATCTTATGCCGGTTCGTTATTGGAAGCATCTTACCGAAATCTAAAAGAGCCGGTGCAAATGCACCGGCATAGTTTTGTGAATCCGATTAAAAACCAATCTATTTATTTGTCATCCGATTGATTTCTGGGACTCCTCCTGTTTACTGCGGAACTGCTCTCTTGCCTGTTCTGCCTCTTCCGTCCAATAAGCAGTCTCCAGTCCGATATCCCTCTTAGAAACAAACCCTTCTTTTCCGTCCGTTCTATTGTAATGCTCCAGAGCCTTGAATACATATTTGCTTCCCTTTAATATAATTGGAACATTGACAAATACGAGGAATATATTCATTAAATCTGCCAAATACCATATATTCCCTAATTGTAAATTGGCCAGTACGGTCACCACACCAAATGGAACAAAGAACAAAGAACCCAACATTCGGATTGCCATGATAAACTTTTTGTCCTTAGAAATCACATTGGCACTGATCTCCGCAAAAACAATCATCCCGATTAAAGTGGTAAAAGCAAACAGAGCATAACAGATAGATAAAATGACTTTTACTACTGCATCCATTGCAATTCCCGGGGCAAGAGTCTGGGCTGAAAGCATGTATACCCCCAGCTTATCATCCTTGATCGCATCCCATGCAACGCCGGCATCTCCCGTCCAGACATGTGCCATAACTATAACAAAGCCTGCCATAGAGCAAATGATAAAGGTATCAAAGAATACCCCCATGGACTGCACCAGACCCTGATCGACTGGATGCTTGTTGCTTGCGGCAGAAGCCGCCATGGTAATGGTTCCCTGACCGGCTTCATTGGCCATTAACCCTCTTTTTATTCCCTGCTGGAGAGCCACACCAAAAAGTCCCCCAAAGATCGCTTCCGGCGAAAATGCCCCTCCGATTACTGCGGAGAAGAAATATGGAATCGCACGATAATTAACAACAATCAAAGTAAGAACAATTCCGCAATATACAACAGCCATGATCGGAACGCAGATGTCCGTAAATTTGGTAACACGTTTCATTCCGCCCAGCACCAATGCGGCTATCGCAATAATAAGAATAATACCTATTGCATAGTACACCGCTGAGGTTCGGTCATAGGTGGTGTTCCCCAGTGTGTTGGCTACCGAACCCAAAGCCGTAAATAAATGGAAGGTCTGGCTTGGAACATTGAACAGCGCATAGACGATAAACAGCAAAGAAAGCAAAACTCCAACGCTTTTCTTATTTCCCATAATACGCATTCCATAGAATGCCAGTCCGCCTACATACTCATCGTCCTTTTTTTCCTTAAATAATTGGGCGAGAACTGCTTCTGTAAATCCTGTAGCCATTCCGAAAAGTGCCATGACATACATCCAGAATATAGCTCCAGGCCCGCCGACTGAAACAGCACCGGTCACACCCATGATGTTTCCCGGTCCAACGCGCATCGCCGAGCTCAGCATAAATGCCGCAAACGGAGAGATTCCTGTTTCCGTAGCCTGCCGGTTGGCAACGATTTTAATACTTCTTGTAAATCTTTTCAGCTGTACGAATCTAGTCTTGATTGTGAAATATAATCCTGCCCCCACTAATATCAGAACTGAAAGAGCAAAATGACCCAATATCGGGATCTGAGCATACCATTCAAAATTTGTCGGAAACTCCCACAAAAAATCTGAAATCGGCACAATGAACGCAAAAAATGCATTTACCGCATCAAATAACTGATTCATAAACCTACCCTCCTATATCTCTCTGGAAATCATATCTTCATACGTCTCTCTCTTTACGATCAGCCGGTCTTTTCCGTCCTTTACCATAACCACTGCGGGTCTTGGAATCTTATTATAATTGCTGGACATGGAATAACAATATGCGCCCGTGCTGAATACCGCCAAAGTATCTCCCGACTCCACTTCCGGAAGCTCCATGTCATAGATCAGAATGTCTGTGCTTTCACAGCATTTGCCCGCAATGGTGACCTTCTCCTTGCTGGCCTGATTCATCTTATTGGCGAGCACCGCCTGATATTTTGCTCCGTATAGTCCCGGTCTGATATTATCCGTCATACCGCCGTCGACACCTATGTATTTTCGGATTCCGGGGATTTCTTTGATAGAACCCACCGTATAGAGGGTCACTCCGGCTTCCCCTACAATCCAGCGTCCCGGTTCTATGGTTATCTGCGGAACTGCCAGCTGGTATTGATCGCACTTGGCATAAAGCTCATTCATAATCGGATCCATAAACTCACTGACTTTTACTGTTTTATCGTCCCCCGTATAATGAATACCAAAGCCCCCGCCGATATTGAGTTCTTTGGTTTCAAATCCCAAGGTCTGCTTTACGTCCTTCATCAGATCAAGTGCAATATTCAGGGCAGCCAGATGAGATTCATTGGTAGCCAGCTGTGACCCCACATGGAAATGAAAGCCCATTAATTCAATGTTCTCCATATCCAAGGCCCGCCTGATAAAATCCTTTAATATGCCGTTCTCAAGTGGTATTCCAAATTTTGAATCCAACTGTCCCGTGGTTATGAACTTGTGCGTATGGCAGTCCACACCGGGGGTAATGCGGAACAGGATTTTTACTTTTTTGTTCACTTTTTGCGCATATTCCTGTAAAGCTTCCAGCTCATACAGATTATCTACTACTATCCTGCCCACATTGTAGTCCACCGCCATTTTGATTTCCTCTAAGGTTTTGTTGTTCCCGTGAAAATCCAGAAACTCCATTGGCACGCCAGCCTTATGGGCAGTATAAATCTCACCGCCCGATACGGTATCCAGCCCCAACCCTTCCTGTACCACCATTCTGCAAATTTCTAAGGTTTGGAATGCCTTACTGGCAAATACCGCCCTAGTGTTTGGATATTTGTCGAGAAAGTCGGATTTGATCTCCTGACATTTCTTCAGAATCGATGACTCAGACATTACATAGAGGGGTGTGCCGTACTTAGCAGCAATCTCTGTCATATTACAGCCATCAAAAATAAAATCTTTATTGTTCATTGTATTCTCCTTTCTGTCCTCACATTCTTCTGTACTTTTATACTAGTATTTATTCAAAAATCGTGCCAAGCATAAAGAGCCTTAAATTTCAAACTTTCTCAAAAATGTTGTCCCCCTTTTTTCCGTTTTTTCGGAAAAAATAAAGATAATCATTGAAAAATGCAGTCCGATTTTTCGAACTGCATTCCGTTTCTGCGAACAAGCCAATCATTACATGCCGTACTTTTTTATTTTTTGATAAAAGTTTGTCTTTCCCATCTTTAAGGCCTGCATGGCTTTCTTCTTGTCGTTGCCGCAGTAAGCCAAAGTCTCCAATAAAGCCCTCTTTTCCGCTTCCTCCATATAATCCTGAAAGCTTTTCCATTTCTCGGTATAGCTTCCATACTCATTATTAGTAATTTTACTCGGCAGATGATTTTCGGTAATAATTCTCCCATCCGCAATATTGGCGGCTCTTTCCAGAGTATTTTCCAGCTCCCGGACATTGCCGGGCCAGCCATAGGAGGTCAGTATTCTTTGAGCTGCCGGAGAGATAAATTTCTCGCCGCATTGAAGCTTATCACAAATTTGGCTTAAAATCTGGTTGCACAAATTGCTGATGTCTTCTCTTCTTTCTCGGAGAGGCGGCATCCAGATCGGAAAAACATTCAATCTGTAAAATAAATCTTCTCTAAATTTTTTCTTTTTAATTTCTTCTTCCAAGTTTTTATTTGTAGCTGCAATAATTCGAACATCCGCCGCTATTTCTGTTGTCCCGCCGATTTTAAAGAAGCTTTTATTTTGCAGTACGCCCAGAAGTTTCACCTGCGCTGTCAAGCTGATGTCCCCGATTTCATCAAGAAATATGGTTCCGCCCCTGGCTTTTTCAAAAAATCCAATCTTCCCTTCATGATTTGCGCCCGTAAAGGATCCTTTTTCATAGCCGAACAGTTCACTCTCCAGCAAGGTTTCCGGCATGGCTCCGCAGTTCACATGAATAAAAGGCTTTTCCGGCTCCTTGCTGGCCTTATGAATGGTCTCCGCCAGATAAGACTTACCTGTCCCGCTTTCTCCCAGCAACAGCACGGTAGAGTTAGACTTTGAAGCTTTATACGCTAATTTTTTCACGTTCCTCATGACCCGGCTCTCTCCTTTAATGACGGCCAGACCTTCACAATCCAATGCATTATCATTAATAATCTGTTTCATCTCTTCCACGTAAGCAAGCGCATCATTTCTTTCTTTAATGACATTCTGCAAAGTCGAAATATCCTCTACCTGCAATACGGCACCTTCTCTTTTCCCGTTGATCTCCACAGGGAAAATAGAATATAGGGTCGGAATGCCGTTGATTTCAGAAAACTTTTCTTTATAGTTGTCCTCTTGCCCCTGAGCAATATTGCACAGCTCTTTAATAGCTGATGCATCTTTATGAATACTGGATATTTTCTTCCCTATAACATTAAACTCATTGACAGCCGGCCCTTTCGCCCGATATGCCTTTCCGTTAAGTATATCCAGCGTATCCTCCCCTCTGGCCGTATATCCGCTGGTTTGATAAAATTTGACCTGAAAGGTGTTTGGGTCAAGGATGACCATATGTCCGATGGAATTATTATAGTTCATTGGAAACTTTTTATTTTCAAAAGATATAGTGATACATTTTCCGTCAATCTCTACTGAAACGCTGCGTCCTGACACTTCTGCCTTCAAACAGAAATTTTCTCGAAAACTTTCGCTCGGATGATAATATTGATAGATCGGTCTGAGCCTGCCATCCTCAAAGGTTCCAATCCCCATAAACAGATCGGCCAGCTGAATATTTTCATCATAAATGCCAATCTTCCCAAGGTTTTCGGGCTTTAGCCCGCCATCATCCTTTCCCAGACAGTTATCTCCTATAATAACAAGATCTCCTTTTTGAATCACCCCGTCCGGATGTCCTATCCCAACGCTTTTATCTATGCCAAAAATTTCTTTTGCTTTTTTGTTGTAGAGCTTAATTCGGGAATGCTTGTCTATATAAATAAAACCCTCTTTCATCATATCTGTAAAAATGCCCAGTTGATCTAAGTTAAACACGACTTATTCACACCACCTTTAAAGAACCGATTTCAGTAACGTTACATGATTGTATCTATTTTATCCTATATCTTCATAAGATGCCATACAAATTCCCGGCGGAGCTGTTTTTGAACCGCACTTGAAATATAAGGCAAATGGTGCTACACTGGGCATGTAATTCAAATTGAGATATAGGTTTAGGAGGGTCTTATGGAACTACAAGCTATTATTGAAAAGAGACAAAGTATCCGGCACTATTTGGAGGGCGGCATTCCCGATGCCGATTTAGAAGATATAATCAAGGCGGCAGCTACTGCCCCGTCAGGGAAGAATACACAAAACTGGCATTTTATTGCCATAAAGAACAGAAAAGTTATTCAGAGAATAGCAGACGCCATTTCTGAGAAAAATGAATCCATTTGTTTGGAGATGGATAAGGTCGATAAAGAAAAGGCAGACCGATTCAGAAAGTTCTGTAAGAATTTTACGGTCTTCTGGAGAGATACGGCTCCTGCCATTATCTTGACCATGGCTACAGTCTATGTTCCTTCCGGATATAATGAATATAAATTAATTGGCGCAGAGCAGGAGCTTCTTTTGGATTTGATGGGCTACCGAAATCCCGGTATGCAAAGCGTCGGCGCAGCTTGTGAAAATCTTACCCTTAAAGCGATCGATCTGGGCTACGGAACCTGCTGGCTGACCAGTGCAAATTACGCTGCAGCCGAAATCGAGCAGATTCTTAAGGAAGAAATCGGCTTTGAAAAGGACGGCTATTTCTTTGTGAATATGTTCGCCATCGGCCTTCCTCAGGCAAATCAGAAAAGCCCGGCAAAGAAAGCTCTGGAGGAAGTATATACTCTTGTAAAATAAATCTACCGGATTTTCCTGACAGACTTTTTTCCAAAAAATTTATTAACATAGAAGGATTGCTCAATCTTGAGGTAATCCTTCTTTCACATTCACATCCTCCAGCTTTGCTCCGCACATGGGACAATAATTTGTTTCCAACCGGATTCGTCTTAAGGTGGCTTTCCCCTTCGGCCTGTATATGCATGGAATCTCCGTTACGGGCAGCCCCTCGAACCCAACATACACTTGATCCGTACTTTTAAATTGTTTCTCCAAACATCCGCAGGTAAACCTCTTCATAACCGCACCTCCCATAAAACTTTATCCTTAGTATTATGTAAATTCTGGTACTTTTTATTCATTAAAAATGAGGCTTACAAGATTGCAGCATGTTTTTTTACTTAAACAACTAGGCCACTTTAAATAGTTACAAGAGCATCCTGTCGTTATCGATCTCAAATTTTTCGATAAGCTTTTCCACGCTCATTTCTTTTCGGTCTTCTCCGGATACATCCATAACAATTCGGCCTTCCTTCATGAGAATGGTTCTGTTTCCGTGCTCCAAGGCCGCTTTCATGTTATGAGTGATCATCATGGTACAAAGCTTCTCTTCTTGCGCAAGGTAATCGGTCAATTCCAGTACCTTTGCGGCGGCACCGGGATCCAGAGCTGCCGTATGCTCATCCAGCAATAAAAGCTTCGGATTGGACATCACTGCCATGAACAGAGTCAAAGCCTGCCGCTGTCCGCCGGACAAAAGCTTTGCTTTCTGTTTCATTCTATCCTCCAGACCCATTCCAAGCAGGGACAGTTTTTCTCTGAAAATCTCTCTTTGCTTCTTACTGATTCCAGCTTGAAGCCCATGAACATGATTTTTATTATAGGCAATCGAAAGATTTTCTTCAATGCTCATATCAAAAGCCGTGCCCTTCAGCGGATCCTGAAATACCCGTCCTATCATTCTTGAACGTTTAAATTCAGGCCATCCCGTTATATCCCGTCCATCTAAGCTCACCTTGCCCGAATCAATGGGAAATACACCGGATACGCAATTCATAAGGGTCGATTTACCGGCCCCATTACTGCCGATTACCGTCACAAATTCTCCCGGCTCTAAATGCAGGCTCAAGCCATCTATCGCAACCTTTTCGTTAATGGTGCCTCTTCCGAAGGTTTTTCTCATTTGTTCTATTTTTAACATTTATTGAGCCTCCTTTTTCACCAGCAGCGACTTGAACGGAAAATTTTCACTGACTGTACCGATTGACAGGGCTCCTGCCACTATAACGGCAGATACCAGCTTTAAATCGCTTGTCGGAAGTCCAAATGCTAATGCCTGCGCAATGATAAGCCGATATGCGATCGCACCTAAGGAAACGGCAATCAATCTTCGCAGTAAGGATTTCGTTCCGAAAATGGCCTCGCCTATGATGACCGAAGCAAGGCCTATGACCACCATACCGGTTCCCATGGTCACGTCGGCAAAGGACTGGTACTGTGCCAGCATACCCCCTGCAAGAGCTACAAATCCATTGGAAAGAGCCAGTCCCAATATCTTCATTCCATCGCTGTTAATCGCATAGGCCCTTACCATTTCTTCGTTGTCACCGGTGGCTCGAAGTGCAAATCCAAGCCGTGTTTTTAAGAAAAAATAAAATAACCCAATAATTATAGCCAGTATTCCTGCCCCTACAATTAAAGCCGAATAATCTTCCGGCAGAAGCTCTTGTGCAGATTTATATAATGTATGACTTTGAGTCAAAGCAATGTTGGGCTTGCTTCCCATAATTCTCAGATTGATGGAATACAATCCGAGCATGACAAGAATACCTGCTAAAAGTGCTTGTATTTTTAATTTTGTGTTCAATAATGCGGTAACCGCTCCGGCTCCGCAGCCGCAAACAAAGGCTGACAGCAATCCTACGAACGGATTGCCTCCCATGCTGCAAACAACAGCCGAGGCGGCAGCACCGGTTACGACGCTGCCGTCCACTGTTAAATCGGGGGTGTTCAGTGTTCTAAAGGAGAGAAAGACCCCCAAAGACAATATTGCATAGATCATTCCCTGCTCCAGGGATCCAATGAATGCTGTATATGTTAATAGCATAATGTCCTCCAAATATAACCTGCTAAATCCTTCATCTGCAATTATTCAGATAAATCCGTTGCTTTTTCTAAAATGCCAGCAGGAATTTTAACTCCGATTTCGTCGGCTGTTTTCTTGTTAATGTAAATTTGCGTTTTGGTCATCACCTGTACCGGCATCGTTGCTGTATCAGCTCCGTTTAGCACTTCTGCAGCCATCGTACCTGTTTTCTTGCCCAGCTCCACATAATTTACACCGTCGGTTGCCAATCCTCCGTCTGCTACCATGGAATCTGCAGCCACATAGTAAGGTAGCTTTGCTTTATTCAAAACATCTACAATCGTTGGCATGGCGGATGCAACCGTGTTATCAATCGGGGAGATGACCGCATCCACCTTGCCTACTAAGGATTGAGCCGCCTGTTGTATCTCACTGCTGTTCATAATAGTCGCATCAACTACTTCAATTCCTTTGGTTTTCGCATATTCTTTCAACTCTTTGATAACCGATACTGAGTTGATTTCGCCCGTGCTATAGATGGCACCGATCTTTTTAATATCCGGGGTAATTTGAAGAGCTAAATCCATGATCTTTGTGGCGGAAACAACATCGGAGGTTCCTGTGATGTTTCCGCCGGGATTTTCCAGACTGGATACTAACTTGGCACCTACCGGATCCGTTACGGCGGAGAATATAATAGGAATATCCGTCGTTTCTCCTAACGCCGCCTGTGCGGACGGCGTGGCAATGGCAATAATCAAATCATAATCCTTTGCCGCAAAGGACTGACAAATGGTTTTTAAATTATTTGTGTCATTTTGTGCATTCTTATAGTCTATTGTAACCGTTTTTCCATCCTCAAAGCCTTCTTCCTTTAGCTGTGCAATAATATTCTCACGAATCGTGTCTAAAGAAGGATGTTCTACGATCTGTACGATGCCTATCGTTGGCAGATCGGATTTTTCACTGCTCTTTTTCTCGGTGCTGCTGTCACTGCCGCATCCGGAAAATGCAGCCGCTACCGCTAATACTAAAATTAATAACCCTGTTACTGTTCTCTTTTTCATTTTCTTCACCTTTCTGTCCTAGGACCTGCAACTATAATTTGTGTGATGAAGTCAGATGGTATGCCTTTTTACACTTCAGTCTATTGCAAGCAATTTTTTCTGAATAATAAAAAAACACCTACCCCTGTATATACAGAATATACAAGGACAAGTGTTAACCTGCGGTACCACCTTGTTTGATGCATTTTATAAACACATCCTCTCTACGAGTGCCATCACACTCTCAGCCCATAACGCCGGCTTCACGTCTTCGCTAATCAGTTCTTTTAAAAATTTAGGAACTTTTCACGTCGCCCTCAGAGGCCCATTTGCTGTGACTGACATTTATCCGGCTTTCACCAGCCCGGAATCGCTTTGAAATCGTTTAACAGCTTTACTCCCTCGTCTACGGTTTTCTATTTAAGTTATTGTGATAATATCATTTATTTTGTTGCTTGTCAATAACTTTATTTATATTATTTGTTTTTTTATACAACAATTTATGTAAAAATTATAAGGACACAGGAATTGAACCTTTTTGTGTGCAGCTTATTTTTTTTAATTTAGTGTTGACACTCCGATTATATTGTATATAATGTACATATACAATATTGTAAATTAATCATGATTCATTGGGGAAATTTATGAACATCATTATAAGTAATTCAAACAGTCAGCCGATTTATGAGCAAATCGTCCACCAGATTAAAAATCAGATTCTTACAAAAGATCTGGTTGCGGGAGACGCATTACCATCCATGCGCCTTCTTGCCAAAGAATTAAAAATCAGTGTCATAACCACAAAGCGAGCTTATGAAGAACTGGAAAAGGAAGGATTTATTGAATCTTATACCGGTAAAGGCAGTTTTGTAAAAGCACAAAATGAGCAGCAGCTCAGAGAACAACACATACATGAAATCAACATAAAACTTCAGGAAATCATTGAACTGGCTCATATATCTCATATTGAAATATCCGATGTCATCGACCAGCTCAAACACCTGCAAAAGGGGGAATAATATATGGATTACGCCATCAATGCCGTAAATGTCACTAAAAAATACAAGGGATTTACTCTGGATCATGTGAGCCTCCAGCTTCCAAAAGGAAGTATTATGGGGCTTATAGGAGAAAATGGAGCCGGTAAAACGACCTTAATCAAGCTGATCCTGGGGCTTCAAACATCGCAAAAGGATACAGCCTCTGATAAAAAGAGCGGTAGCCGTATCACCATTTTAAATCATGAGCTTCAAAGTTTTCCGACGGCTGCCAGAGAACAAATCGGAGTCGTCTTAGATGATTGCTGCTTCCCGGATACCCTTAATCTGGTTCAAATTAATAAAATTATGCAGAACATATATAAAAACTGGAATCCCGGCTGCTTTAACCGTTATGGGGAGCTTTTTAACCTTCCTGCAAAAAAGGCAATTAAAGATTATTCCAAGGGAATGAAAATGAAGCTTTCCATCGCCGCAGCTCTATCCCACCATGCAAAGCTTCTGATTTTAGATGAACCTACTGCCGGTCTGGATCCGGTGGTTCGAGATGAGATTTTAGATGTTTTCATGGATTTCATTCAAGACGAGGAACATTCCATATTAATTTCTTCTCATATTACCAGTGACTTGGAAAAAATTTGCGACTATATTACATTTATAAACGACGGGCGCATTATATTAAGTGATGTCAAGGATGATATCTTATCAAACTACGGGATTTTGAAGTGCACTCAAGAAGAATTTCAAAAAATAGCGCCGGAGGCCGTTCACGGGTACAAGCGGAACAGTTTTGGCGTGACGGCGCTCGTTGAAAGGCAAAAGGTCAAAGGCCCTTTTATCATAGATCCTGCCAGCCTTGAAGAAATTTTACTTTATAATGTGAGGGGGAAATAAAATGAGAGGTATTATTTTAAAAGATTTGTTAAGTCTAAAGAAACAATTCATACCCATGTTCCTATTTTTCGGTATATACATTTTTATCGCTATCATGACGAAAGACAGTAGCTTTTTAACAGGAGTTCTTATGATTTTCTGTGCTATGCTGCCGATCACCGCTCTGTCCTTTGACGAACGGTCAGGATTTTCTAAATATGCGCTGACTATGCCCATCTCCCGAAGCATGTTGGTCATCAGCAAGTATCTGGTGACCGTTATCCTGATAAGCTGTGGGGGCGTTATATCCTTACTCTTTTCCTTGTTCATCGGCTCCGCTTCTTTTATGGAAAGCGTGTGGAGCGTTGTTATCATCATGCTGCTCGGCAGTCTGATGGTTTCTGTTTCACTGCCGCCCATATTTAAATATGGGGTGGAAAAAGGCCGCTTTATAGTAATAGGGAGCATTATGGTTCTGGGTTTTTTCGGAGGTGCTGCTGCCATGAGCGTCAGCAAAGGAAAATTATCTACGACGCTGGATAAATACGGGATCCTGTGGGGAGCTAAAATGGATGCTTTCTTTAACAGCGGTTTATCTCTCATCAGTCTGTTGGCAGTCAGTGTTGTCATATTGCTCATTTCCTTGAGCATATCCTTAGTTATCTATCGAAAAAAAGATTTTTAGCAGAATCCTTTAGTCTCACCTTGCTGAGAATGAGAGAAGACAAGATTCCTATAAAAATTCCTGTGAGCATTCCAGAGAAAAGCAGCACCGGAAAATATACAAATATTTTTAAATTGGAGATAAGAACGGCTGCAACCAAAAGCTGCCCCACATTGTGGGCGACACCTCCTGCCATGCTCACGCCAACGATGCTGAACAAATTGGTTTTTTTCAAGGCAAGCATTACAAAAAAACTCATACAAGCTCCGGCCAGAGAATATAGAGCTCCAAAAACACCGTTAAAAAGCAGTCCGGCTGCAAGAATTCGTATCCCATTTATAGAAAAGGCCATCTTGCCGCCTAAAGTGTAAAGTGCTATAACCACTACTAAATTGGCAATCCCCAGCTTCACACCCGGTATCCCCACCGAAAAAGGGAGGAGAACTTCAATATAAGAAAAAATAAGCCCCAGAGAAGCCATTACCGCACCCACAGCCAGCCGCCGAGTTTTCTCTCTGTTAGTTTGAAACTGCGTCATACCCTGCCTCCTCTTTTCCTATGATCTGTACCACAACCTTGTTAGGAAGACATATAATACTTTGAGAAGTCTTTTCAATGGTTCCCGTATTTACACAAATCTGATTGGAACAATCCGCGGCGCCCATGGAAACCATACCCTCTCTTATGAGAATTTTATTCATATGACCGTTCTGCTTCACAACAATATCTCTATTTTCTGACAAGGAGTACCTGCCGTATTCCTTTCCGTCCACTGTAATCAAAACCATATCTCCCCGGCTGTCTCCCTGTGCCGCCACGTAGGAAACCAGCCCCCCCAACAGAATCAGTATTACCGCTAAAATAATGTCCGCTCTCTTTATCATCAAACTTCCCTTCCCTTTTCTTCGTAGAGATAGACGCGGTTGCGTCCGCTATTCTTCGCTTTATACAAAGCAGAGTCTGCCCGCTCTATCATGTTTTCCAACGGTTGGGATTTTCCGGCAGGAAAGTATGCCATCCCGATACTGACCGTTATATTCAAATCATTCCCTTGATAAGGGATTCTGGTATTTTCAATGATTGTACGAAGCTTTTCCACTTTTTCAGCCATCTGGCCGGCTGAAATATTTTCCAGCAGAACAGCAATTTCCTCTCCGCCATAACGTCCGACAATATCATTTTCAAAAAAATGACCTTTCACAATGACTGCAATGGTTTCCAGTACAATGTCACCGCAGGGGTGACCATAGGTATCATTCACATTCTTAAAATGGTCCAAATCAATCATCAACAAAGTATAGGAATAAATTCTCACCTTATCAGGGGTCAGCATAAACTGAGCAAGATCAAAAAAGGCGGCTCTGGTATAGATATGCATCAGCGAATCAAAAGTCGCCTTGTTGTACAATTTTTTCAGTTGCCTTTCTTTATCCGTAATATCGTGAAGCAAAATACAGACTCCACTGTTTTTGCTGTTTTGTAAAATGTCGGTCTTCGTTATCTTATAAAATCTTTTTTCACCATTTTTTTCAAGATACAACTCCGCTTCATTTTTAATTTGCTTCAATTTTCCCATGCTCTCACCCGGAAGCAGGCTGTTCAACTCGGGCAGCAGCTGCTTGGCCGCTTGATTAGCATCCAGAAAGCTGAAATCTCTGCTACAGACGATAAAAGCGTCGGTCATAGATTCAATTACCTGAGCCCTTGCCAATGGCACCACGTGAAGCAGGTTCTGTTTTCGAACAGAATATAAAAGCAGGCTTTGCCCGACGGCAACCGCAAAAGGATTCAAATCGATTCGGAGGTAGTCATAAGAAAGCGTATGATAAATATTAACAAAAAGCGGAATCAGAACGGATGCCAGCAAACAAAGGTTTTGGTACCGAAGCAGTCCGCTTTCGTTTTTTAAATGTTTTAAAATGCGAAGAATCGTCAGGAAAGCAAGGACAAAATGATAGGCAATAGCCAGAATACCCACAGGTCCTAAAGTTCCTTGACAGTTGGCAATTAAACCATCCCAAAAGTATTCAATATGCGTATAATGCAGACGTATCCACGGAAAAGCCTGAGCAGTAAACAAATTGAAAACAGGCAAGGCAAAAAGAATACAATATCCTTTCGTTCCAAAGCGCTTTTCTCCATAGACGTCCCTCATAAAAAGGTAATTTAAAAGTACAATAAACGGTGAACCCATTTTTTGCACCCGCACCCCCATGAAAGCAGCTTCTATTGTGGGAGAAATGATTTCCAGGAGATAGCCAAAACTATATAAAAAAGTACAGATGCAACTGAAAATCAAAAAAAATGACCGTTCGGAATTATAAGTCGCAACTGCATATATCATCAGGATGATGCTAACCACCGTTGAGAAAATCATAATCCAAACAAATATATTTAACATGGATTTCATCTCCTTAATCAGCTCAAGTAAACAGTTTTTAATGCGAAAATAGCAGTAGGAATTAATCTTTCCTACTGCAAAATCTGAAGAATAATACAAAGAGCATATCGCAGATGCAATATGCTCTTTGTTAAAACCGGCAACGTCCTACTTTCCCAGGCAGCTGCCCGCCAAGTATCATCGGCGCTAAGGAGCTTAACTTCTGTGTTCGAGATGGGTACAGGTGGTTCCTCCTCGCTATTGTCACCGGATTTAGCTTGTTAATTTTTCATTAGCCTTCCTTCTTGCTCTCTCATGCGGTGCTCATGTACCTTTGTACATTCCGCTCCTCTTCCTTCGCACGCCTTGGCTATTAAAAAACTTCCTTCGCTATTCTGTTCGCTTCTAGCTTGTATTCCTACTCGCTATCTGCTTATTCACTTGTTTCCTCTTGAGAGCATACTCTCAAAACTGGATAACATACCTTCCTATCAGTCCTCTTCCCTTGAAACCTTCTCTTGGTCAAGCGCTCGACCTATTAGTATCGGTCAGCTCCATACATTACTGCACTTCCACCTCCGACCTATCTACGTGATCGTCTCTCACGGGTCTTACCATTTCTGGAGGAAATCTCTTCTTGTGGGGGGCTTCGCACTTAGATGCTTTCAGCGCTTATCCCTTCCATACGTGGCTACCCAGCTATGCCTTTGGCAAGACAACTGGTGCACCAGAGGTATGTCCATCCCGGTCCTCTCGTACTAAGGACAGCTCCACTCAAATTTCCAACGCCCACAGCGGATAGGGACCGAACTGTCTCACGACGTTCTGAACCCAGCTCGCGTACCTCTTTAATGGGCGAACAGCCCAACCCTTGGGACCTACTTCAGCCCCAGGATGAGACGAGCCGACATCGAGGTGCCAAACACCGCCGTCGATGTGGACTCTTGGGCGGTATCAGCCTGTTATCCCCAGGGTAGCTTTTATCCGTTGAGCGATGGCCCTTCCACTCGGTACCACCGGATCACTAAGCCCGACTTTCGTCCCTGCTCGACCTGTCTGTCTCGCAGTCAAGCTCCCTTCTGCCTTTACACTCTTCGCGCGATTTCCGACCGCGCTGAGGGAACCTTTGGGCGCCTCCGTTACTCTTTAGGAGGCGACCGCCCCAGTCAAACTGCCCGCCTGACACTGTCCTCATACCGGTTTACGGTACTAAGTTAGAACTTCAACGTTACAAGAGTGGTATCCCAACGGTGGCTCCGCTAATACTGGCGTACTAGCTTCTTTGCCTCCCACCTATCCTGTACATGCAACGCCGAAATCCAATATCAAGCTGCAGTAAAGCTCCATGGGGTCTTTCCGTCCTGCTGCGGGTAACCGGCATCTTTACCGGTACTACAATTTCACCGAGTCTATTGTTGAGACAGTGCCCAGATCGTTACGCCTTTCGTGCGGGTCGGAACTTACCCGACAAGGAATTTCGCTACCTTAGGACCGTTATAGTTACGGCCGCCGTTTACTGGGGCTTAAGTTCTGTGCTTCGGTTGCCCTTACACTTCCCCTTAACCTTCCAGCACCGGGCAGGCGTCAGCCCCTATACTTCAGCTTTCGCTTTCGCAGAGACCTGTGTTTTTGGTAAACAGTCGCCTGGGCCTTTTCACTGCGGCCTGCTTTCGCAGGCACCCCTTCTCCCGAAGTTACGGGGTTATTTTGCCGAGTTCCTTAACAATAGTTCTCTCGCTCACCTTAGGATTCTCTCCTCATCTACCTGTGTCGGTTTGCGGTACGGGCACCTACATTCTCACTAGCGGCTTTTCTTGACAGTGTGAAATCAGTTGCTTCGGTACTTTTATTTCCCTCCCCATCACATCTCAGAATTGATACAGCGGATTTGCCTACTCTATCTCCCTTAATGCTTAGACGCGCTCTACCAACGGCGCGCTCAACTTATCCTTCTGTGTCCCCACTTCGCTCAAACGAATTTCGGTGGTACTGGAATCTCAACCAGTTGTCCATCGCCTACAGCTCTCGCTCTCGGCTTAGGCCCCGACTAACCCTGAGTGGACGAACCTTCCTCAGGAAACCTTAGATTTTCGGTGGACAGGATTCTCACCTGCCTTACGCTACTCATGCCAACATTCTCTCTCGTATACAGTCCACATAGACTTCCATCTCTGCTTCTGCCCGTATACGATGCTCCTCTACCAACATCATTACTGATATTCCAAAGCTTCGGTAGTAAGTTTTAGCCCCGTTTATCTTCGGCGCAGAGCCACTCGACTAGTGAGCTATTACGCACTCTTTAAATGAGTGGCTGCTTCTAAGCCAACATCCTAGCTGTTTATGCAGCTCCACATCCTTTTCCACTTAACTTACATTTTGGGACCTTAGCTGTTGGTCTGGGCTGTTTCCCTTTCGACTATGAAACTTATCTCACATAGTCTGACTCCCAAGTTTAATACTTCGGCATTCGGAGTTTGATAGTTTTCGGTAACCGGTGAAGGCCCCTAGAACATTCAGTGCTCTACCTCCGAGTATCACATTCCTTGAGGCTAGCCCTAAAGCTATTTCGAGGAGAACCAGCTATATCCGGGTTCGATTGGAATTTCACCGCTATCCACACGTCATCCCAGCCTTTTTCAACAGACATGAGTTCGGTCCTCCACGAGATTTTACTCTCGCTTCAACCTGCACATGGATAGGTCACCCGGTTTCGGGTCTACAGCATATAACTAACTCGCCCTTTTAAGACTCGCTTTCGCTTCGGCTCCGGTGCTCCAGCACCTTAACCTCGCTACACACCATAACTCGTTGGCCCGTTCTACAAAAAGTACAAGGTCACTTGCGCTCCCTTTGCTTGTAAGCATAAGGTTTCAGGTTCTCTTTCACTCCCCTCCCGGGGTTCTTTTCACCTTTCCCTCACGGTACTATTCTCTATCGGTCACTAGGTAGTATTTAGGCTTGGGGGGTGGGCCCCCCGGCTTCCCACCGGGTTTCACGTGTCCGGTGGTACTCTGGATCCACTCTGCATCTTGTGCATTTCGTCTACGGGACTTTTACCCTCTTCGGTCTGCCTTTCCAAACAGCTTCGACTATACACGCCATACGTCATGAGTGTCCTCAACCCCATAGTAAACTATGGTTTGGCCTCTTTCCCTTTCGCTCGCCGCTACTTAGGAAATCGATGTTTCTTTCTCTTCCTCCGGGTACTTAGATGTTTCAGTTCCCCGGGTTACCTTCTCTATGACTATATATTCATCATAGGATACCTACGCATTACCATAGGTGGGTTCCCCCATTCGGACATCTGCGGGTTCACGGATGTTTGCTCCTCACCGCAGCTTTTCGCAGCTTGCCACGTCCTTCGTCGGCTCCTAGTGCCAAGGCATTCACCTTATGCTCTTTATT
This sequence comes from Aminipila luticellarii, assembly GCF_004103735.1. Classification (NCBI taxonomy): domain Bacteria; kingdom Bacillati; phylum Bacillota; class Clostridia; order Peptostreptococcales; family Anaerovoracaceae; genus Aminipila; species Aminipila luticellarii. Next base: position 2,639,585 of record NZ_CP035281.1, read on the forward strand.
GCTTGACCAGCATTTTACCTGTTTAGCGTTAAACAGGATTTGTATTTGTTAAGAAACTTCGCTTTAGTAAAAAAGCTTGCATTTCTTCTGGTTTCTCGGTTTGAAGCCCTGCCTGTATCTTGATACAGCGCGCAGGCCTCATACGGAAATTCTCTGGCTTTAGCCAGTTTGAATTTTTCCGTTAAATCGTAGTCATATTTTACACCCGACATCATTCTTCCTTGCCTCTCGGCTCGAAAAGACTCTGTCTTGTTATATAACTGTTTGCTATCTATTCTCATAGATAACCTCGATTTCGTTGTCAATTTGTATGAAGATATTTTCATATCACATACTTTTGATTTCTGATATTTATTGCATATTATCCAGTTTTCAAAGTACATCCCTGAACTTCTTCCAAAGTTCTGGTGGCTTAAAAGAATCCTTTCCTTTTCAGGTTCTCATCCCTTTAGACCTTTTCACACATTAAAAAATGTGTTCTGGTGGGCTTGGGAGGACTCGAACCTCCGACCTCACGCTTATCAGGCGTGCGCTCTAACCACCTGAGCTACAAGCCCATGTATAAAACTCATAGTGCAAAAGACTTTAGTCTCCTTAGAAAGGAGGTGATCCAGCCGCACCTTCCGATACGGCTACCTTGTTACGACTTCACCCCAGTCATTGGTTTTGCCTTAGGCAGCCTATTTACTAGCCGACTTCGGGCACCCCCAACTTCCATGGTGTGACGGGCGGTGTGTACAAGACCCGGGAACGCATTCACCGCAGCATTCTGATCTGCGATTACTAGCAACTCCAACTTCATGCAGGCGAGTTGCAGCCTGCAATCCGAACTGGGACTGGTTTTCTAAGATTTGCTCCACTTCACAGTCTCGCTTCTCTCTGTTCCAGCCATTGTAGCACGTGTGTAGCCCAGAACATAAGGGGCATGATGATTTGACGTCATCCCCACCTTCCTCCGTGTTATCCACGGCAGTCTCAATAGAGTGCCCATCTTACTGCTGGCAACTATTGACAAGGGTTGCGCTCGTTGCGGGACTTAACCCAACATCTCACGACACGAGCTGACGACAACCATGCACCACCTGTCTCTACTGTCCGAAGAAGGACCCCGTTACGGGTCTGTCAGTAGGATGTCAAGTCCTGGTAAGGTTCTTCGCGTTGCTTCGAATTAAACCACATGCTCCGCTGCTTGTGCGGGTCCCCGTCAATTCCTTTGAGTTTCACACTTGCGTGCGTACTCCCCAGGCGGAGCACTTAATGCGTTAACTGCGGCACCGAAGCCTTGCGGCCCCGACACCTAGTGCTCATCGTTTACGGCGTGGACTACCAGGGTATCTAATCCTGTTTGCTCCCCACGCTTTCGTGCCTCAGTGTCAGTTACAGTCCAGAAAGCCGCCTTCGCCACTGGTGTTCCTCCTAATATCTACGCATTTCACCGCTACACTAGGAATTCCGCTTTCCTCTCCTGCACTCAAGCCAGACAGTTCGCAAGGCTTACAATAGTTAAGCTATTGCCTTTCACCCCACGCTTACCTGGCCACCTACGCACTCTTTACGCCCAATAATTCCGGATAACGCTCGCCCCCTACGTATTACCGCGGCTGCTGGCACGTAGTTAGCCGGGGCTTCCTCAGAAGGTACCGTCATTTCTTTCTTCCCTTCCAACAGAGCTTTACGACCCAAAGGCCTTCTTCGCTCACGCGGCGTTGCTGCATCAGGCTTTCGCCCATTGTGCAATATTCCCCACTGCTGCCTCCCGTAGGAGTTTGGACCGTGTCTCAGTTCCAATGTGGCCGATTACCCTCTCAGGTCGGCTACTGATCGTTGCCTTGGTAGGCCGTTACCCTACCAACTAGCTAATCAGACGCAGGCCCATCTCATGCCGATAAATCTTTGACCAGAAGAACATGTGTTCCTCCAGCGTCATGAGGTCTTAATCCCGGTTTCCCGAGGCTATCCCTCTGCATGAGGCAGGTTGCCTACGCGTTACTCACCCGTCCGCCGCTTTCCATCTACTCGCTCTTCCGAAGATTCGCTTGTAGATTTCTCGCTCGACTTGCATGTGTTAGGCACGCCGCCAGCGTTCATCCTGAGCCAGGATCAAACTCTTTATTAAATGGTATCTTACTCGTCTTTCCTCTGCATCTCACCTTTACAGATCGACTTAGAATTGAACGAGATAAAATCGAGTCTCTAACTCAAGCTAAACGCGTTTGCGTTTTGCTGATTCTTTAATTTATGCAAAGCATAAATCCTAGAATTATTGTTGTTTTTTAGAATTGTACGTTGACTCATTCAACTTTGAATTCGTCTTACCAATTAAAGCCTTAACCGAATTTACATTCAAATTATAGCTTTAAGTGTGTTGTACTTAGTTTTGAGAACAAGTTAATGTTCTCTTGACTAATTCTTTTACACTATGAAGTTTTCAAGGTTCATGCGCTTCTGCGGTTTACACCGTCAGCGCCGTTCCGTAAGGAACTTTTATATCATAATACTATTCCGCAACTTTGTCAACATCTTTTTTCGTCTTTTTTCAACTTAATTCATAAATTTGAATTTTGTAGTAAAAGCAAAATATAGTCTGCTTTTATGCCTTATCTGGCTTAAACTACAAGATGTAGAGACATTCTCCTTTTAGTAAGGATACGCCCTGTCTCACGGGACAGCTTTATTAGGATACCAAACTATGCTCTCTCTGTCAACACTTTTTTCAAGTTTTTTGATTTTTTGTTGTAATTTAAATATTTTATTCTATAGGCTCAATTTCCCGGGCTAGTTCCGTTGATTTTTTAGCCTGTTTTATTTATTTTCAATTTTATTGAGCGGCCGCTGTCTTTTTCTGAACTCTCAAGTTCGATATAGCCTGAGTTGGACATTCCTTTTCACAAAGTCCGCAGTTTCTGCATTTATCAAAATCAATTCTTGCCAGATTATCTGTTACGGCTATGGCGTCAAACTTGCAGGCCTTTTCGCACTTTTTACAAGCGATGCAGGCAACCTGACAGATTTTTCTTGCTTTCGCACCAGGCTCGGTTGACTTACAAGCTACATATACAAGCTTATTTTTCCCTGCGATGGTAATCACATGGTTAGGACACGCCTTTTCGCACATACCGCATCCTATGCAGGCTTCTCTATCTACCACTGCTACTCCGTCGCAGACTTTTATGGCGTTATACTGACAGACTGAAACGCAGTCGCCAAGCCCCAAACAGCCCTGTGCGCAAGCCCAATTCCCCCCGTAGAAATTCTTAGCGGCAGCGCAGGTCTGCAACCCCTTATACTCCATAATTTGTTTCGTATTTTCATTATTTCCTTTACATTTAACGAAAGCAACCTGCGGCTCCACTGCCGCAGCTTCTACCCCAAGGATTGACGCAACCGCCGATGCGGTTTCTGCTCCTCCTACCGGACATAGGCTCGGACTTAATGAATGATCCGCACCAATAGCCGCCGCATAGTCATCACAGCCTGCAAACCCACAAGCACCACAATTGGCACCCGGAAGCACTTCACGAACCTGAGATACGGTTTCATCAACGGGAACAAAAAATACTTTTGACGCAATCGTTAGAACAATGCCTGCGACCAGACCCATCACTACTAATAATATTACCGGTGTCATCATATTGTTTTCCTCCCTTTTAACCGAATATGCCCTGAACTACTCCGCTGAATCCCATGAATGAAAGGGACAGGATAGAAGCTCCGATAAGTACCATAGGAATTCCCTGGAACGCTTTTGGCGTGTCAGCAACTTCCATCTTCTGCCGCATGCCGGAGAACAGCACCATCGCCAGCAGGAATCCGACACCGGCTGCAAAGGAGTTGGCAATAGATTCCACAAAATTAAATTCACTTTTAATATTCATGATCGTCACGCCCAGTACCGCACAATTTGTTGTAATAAGAGGAAGATATACACCCAACGCTTTATGAAGAGAAGGGATGAACTTCTTCAGGAACATTTCCAAGAACTGTACCAAAGCTGCAATAATCAGAATGAACGTTACTGTCTGTAAATATCCAATGTTGTATTTATCTAGTAAAAAAACTTGAATCGGCCACGTGCACGCTGTTGCAAGAACCATGACAAATGTTACCGCGATTCCCATCCCTACAGCAGAATCTAATTTTTTAGATACACCGAGGAAGGGACAAATGCCCAGGAATTGAGCCAGCACAAAGTTATTGACCAGCGCAACGGACATCATAATCATAAGAATTTCTTTCATGATTTGCATCCTCCTTTATCGGCAGAGTTGCAGGTACTGCACATAGCACAGCCTTCACAGCCAAACTCTTTCTTTTTTATGGCTTTACCTTTGGATATATAGTTGATCCCGGCAACTAAAATGCTGTAAACGAAAAATCCGCCGGGAGCCAGCATAAAAATGGACATTGGAGTAAATCCGCTGCCAAAAACAGGTATATTAAACAAAGTTCCGGCTCCCAACAGCTCTCTGATGAATCCCATACATCCCAGTGCCAGTGTGAACCCAAGCCCCATGCCAAGTCCGTCCAAAGCGGAATCGATCACAGAGTTCTTATTGGCGAACATCTCTGCTCTTCCCAAAATAATGCAGTTTACTACGATCAGCGGAATAAAGAGACCCAACGCTTTATCTAACGCCGGAGCATATGCTTTTATCAAAAATTGTACACATGTAACGAATCCGGCGATTACTACAATATAACAGGGGATTCTAACTTTATCCTGAATCACATTTTTCAGCATCGAAATAACAATATTGGAGCAAATCAATACTGCGGTTGCGGAGATGCCCATTCCCAGCCCGTTAATAAGACTGGACGTGGTGGCCAGAGTCGGGCAGGTACCCAAAAGTAATACTAATGTAGGATTTTCTTTTATAATGCCTTTTGTAACAATACCAAGTTTACTCATTCTTTACACCTCCTGCAGCTTCAAACTGTGCTAAAGCTCTCTGAACTGCGTGATAAACGCCGTTGGAAGAAATGGTGGCGCCGGTGACCGCATCCAGATTAGTATTATCCTTAATGGTGTCCTGCCCGACCGTTTCCAGATCAGCAATGAGATCTGCTGCTGTTTTTCCTTCATATTGGCTTAAATATTCCGGTGTCTGCGCTTTTGTCCCAAGACCCGGCGTATCCGAATGGGACATGACCTTGACCCCCGTGACAGCACCCTTTGCGTCTACACCGATCATTACCGTGATCGGACCGCCGTAGCTGTTTGCTTCTGCGGTGATGGCTGCCCCGGCACCATTGTCTGCCCAATAAAAGTCGATGATTCCCTCCTGCAGTGTTCCTTCATACGAAGTAAAGGTCGTTGCGTTTGGAAGGACTAAGGTTCTGGTCTGATCCGCCGTCTTTGCTGCCATCGCATTGATGAGAGGCAGCGTAATGGAATGTACCTGCGATAGAGCGACGGATACAACAAGACAAATCAGAACTAATACCAAGGACGGTTTTATGTGTTCTTTAAACGTAGAATTTCCCATTAGCTCTTAACACCTCCAAATATTCTTCTCTCACAGAAATTATCAATGTGCGGCGTTATAATATTCATCAGTAAAATAGCAAAGGACACGCCTTCCGGATAAGATCCGAACAGCCGGATGATCATAGTGAAACAACCACAGCCGATGCCAAAGATCAATTTCCCCAGCGGCAGGATTGGAGATGTGGCGTAATCCGTGGCCATAAAGAAGGCACCAATCATAACACCCCCTGCCATCACATGAAAAACAGGGTCTTGTCCCGCAGCCAGCGCTATGACCGCAACGGTAGCAATAAAGGATACCGGAATGATTGGTGAGATGATTCCCCTCCAAATCAAGAAGATTCCTCCGATCAACAGAGCAATGGCACTGATTTCACCCATGGAGCCGCCGATAAACCCAAAGAACATGTCTGTATTGGAAGGCAGAACTCCATTTGCCCCTTTGAGAATGCCAAGAGGCGTAGGTCCGGTCACCACATCAGCGGTCTGCTGACCTCTGGGCAGCGGCCAAGTCGTCATCTGTGTTGTAAATGAAAGGAAGAGAACAATTCTGGCTGTAATAGCCGGATTAGCCACATTTTGTCCTAGTCCTCCAAACAGGCCTTTCACAATGACAATCGCAACGAAGCATCCAATGATAGCTATTATGTAAGACAGATTGGAGGGCACATTAAAGGCTAGAAGCATACCGGTTACCACCGCGCTCAAGTCTCCAATCGTCTGCTTTTTCTTTGTTATTTTGTTAAAAAGATACTCCAACGTCACGCAGGCCGCTATACAGACCAGTGTGAGCGTAATTACTCTGAATCCAAACACGTATGTGCTGACAAAAAATGAAGGTACTAATGCTAAAATCACCGTCCCCATGATTCTGGAAGTGTCTACCTCACTGACCAAGTGAGGTGCCGATGATACGATTAAGGTGTCATTTGCTTTATTTTCCATTTATTTACTCTGTGCCTCCTTTACTATTGCTTTACCCAGTTTGTTGTTAAAACTCAGAGGTCTTCTGGCAGGACAAATATAGGAACAGCTTCCGCATTCCATACACTGCATGACCTTAAGACGCTCCAATGCTCCGGCATCCCTTCTTTTCACAGCGGAAGAAAGAAGTGTCGGCATTAGTTTGAAGGGACAGGCTCTATAGCATCTGCCGCAGTTAATGCAGGCAGTCTCCTCCTTGACCCAAGCCTGCTCTCCTGCAAAAATGAGGATCGCATTATTATTTTTAATAACGGGCAGCTGGTCTGAAAAAATAGCTCTTCCCATCATAGGTCCGCCCATCAGAATTTTTTTCGGCGGTTCTTTATATCCCCCACAAAACTCTACGACATCTGCAATCTTCGTTCCAATGGGACATAGAACGTTGGCCGGTCTTGATATAGCATCCCCGTCAACTGTTATTCTTTTCGCTATAAGGGGAATTCCATTTTTAAAATACTGTCCAATAAACGCAATGGAAGTCACATTTGATAAAATCACCCCAAGGTCAGCAGGAAGTACACCGGCATCCATAGTCTTTCCGGTTACTTCATATACCATAACCCGTTCTGCTCCCTGCGGGTACCGGGATCTTAGCGGTATGACCTCAATGTTCGGATTTCCCTTTTGTTCAATCATACTCCTTAAAGCAGCGATAGCATCCGGTTTATTATCTTCCACACCGATAAATCCCTCTTGCATGCCAAGCTGCTTCATGACAAGCAGTGCTCCATCAATAATATTTTCTGTTTCCTCAACCATGATTCGGTGATCCGAAGTAATAAATGGTTCGCATTCCGCACCATTTATAATCAAAGTGGTTACATCCTGAATATTTTTAGGGTTGTATTTAATGTGAGTCGGAAATGCTGCTCCGCCTAGACCCACCAGACCACTAGCTCTTACAGCCTGAATGAATTCCTCCCTGCTGCCTGCTTTTGGAGCCTGTATTCCTTCCCATAATTCTTGTTTTTTATCCGCTTCAATAACAACCAGCGTATTCTTTCCGCCATTGTCCGATCGGGACTCCTCAATCCCGGAGACAATTCCAGAAACGCTGGAATGAATGGGCACACTCATCGGTACATCTGAATCGCCTATGGGCTGCCCCACTTTGACAGAATCCCCTTTTTTCACAAGAGGCCTGCACGGAGCTCCTATATGCTGAGACATAGAGATATAAACGAAATCAGGAATGGGCATTCTCTCTGTTTCGCATTCAACCGTGTTCTTGTTATGCGGTACATGTATGCTTTGTAAATGTTTTTTCTTCTCGGCCATGTTACGCTTCCTTCCTATACAACTTTTTTAATATTATTTTATTCTATCACCTTTATACATTATATTTCAACGTTTTTGTCCATAGGAAACAACTATTGCTATATAATTTTTATAAATAGATGTGCTTAAAGTTATTGAATTTACAGAAAACTTGTGTTAGAGTAGATAAAGTTACATTATAATATATATGGAGAATTTCATGAATATAAACCATCTAAGATACTTCCAAGAAGTATGTAAATATAATAATATTACGAAAGCATCAGAAGCGGTGCACGTTTCACAGCCATCCATTACGGCTGCCATAAAGGAACTGGAAAACGAGTTGGGGTATCAGCTCTTTAACCGGGTAAATAACCGGATCTCTTTAACAGATGACGGTGCTTCTTTTCTTTTAAAAGCAAAAAATTTCATCAATGCCTACGATAACTTTCATAAGGAGGCACTGGATATCGGCGACAAGACCCATGTGGTCCTAAAGGTGGGTATTCCTCCGGTGCTGGGAACTTTTATGTTTAAAAAACTTGTTCCGGCTTTTGAACAGCAATATCCCAATACGCGGCTGCAAATGTTTGAAATCGGTACAATATCCGGCTTAAAACGTTTAAACGAAGGCAGATTGGACTTTCTTCTCGGTGCGATGGACGATACCGTTTATCCTCAGTGTGATTCTAAATTAATATTCCGAACAAAATTCGGACTTGCCGTAGGCCCGGACAGCCCGCTGGCAAAGGAACCTTTTGCCAGCAAGGAAATGATCTGCCAACAGCCTTTCATTATTTTCCCGAATGGGTCTTATCACTATACCGCCATAACGGAGCACTTCAAAGATCATCCTTTGAACATTATTATGGAGGCAAGCCAGATTTCTACGATTCGCTATATCGTAGAAAACAATTTTGCAGTGACGATCACTTACCAGGAGAGCTTTGACGCTTCCGCAAAAATCGTACACATTCCTTTGGAAGAACCGATCAACGCCAACGTAAGCGTTCTTTGGAGAAAAAATTCCTATATTTCCAACGCCATGAAGGCCTTTATAGCCTTCACCTCAACCATCGAAAATCACAGTCAGCCTAAAGTGGAATCCTTCTGGGATTAGATGATAATAATAAGGTCTCCACGGCTGTTGTTTTAAAATAAAATAGGTTTTAATGTTCATGGATGCTCAGCTTACTTATGCCGCTATTTTTTAAATATTTTAAAACCCCTACAGAAACCGAATCCATATTTTCCATTTCTGTAATAAAAATTTCCAACTTATGTTCTTCGCAAATATTTAATATGAGGTGGATAAATGCATTAACGATCTGCACATCTGGTATTTCCATATTTTTTTCAGTTTGTACGTCATTAAAGACAGCCGGCTGTATATATCCAAGAGCATTAATCATATTTTCATTTAACACTTTTTCGCACATTACCCGTTTTTGTCCAACAAGCTTTCCTACTACGTCAGCCATCCAAAAATACTGAATATCCTTGATACAAATAGTCTGTATTTGTATCACCTTAGGTTCTTGAGGCTGACACTCAGATCCTTGACTTTGTTTAAGCTCGGCGAATTTGTTACGCAATTTCTCGGATGGTTGAATCCCAAGTCTGCTGGCAAGCCTATCCCTGAATGAATTATAAAAAAGTACTCCTGCCCCGCGTTTCCCGATTTTCATATAGAGAATAATTATTTTTAAAGCCACCTCTTCATCATATGGATCGATATCCAGAATTTCCTCCAAGACATTCAAGCATTCTTCCATCTTGCTTTCTTTTTCATACAGTTCCGTTAATCTCTTTAAAATCTGTACTTTGAAATTTTCCAAACGTGTTCTTTGAAAAATAATAACTTCGTTAAAGTCCTCACAATTATTATAATAACAGCCCTCTAAGAATTCTCCCTCAAACATATTTTTCAGCTTTAATAGCCTTTCAATAGAATCAGACTGCTGGGGCTTAAAATTCATAATATCAAGGATATCACACTGAAAATCATACTCGGCGTTCACACCGCAGAGCTCCTTATCAATAAACAGAAACTCTTCATTGCTCTCGCTTTTTCCAATGTTTTTCTTAATTAACCATAGATTATACCGCAGATTATTTTTGGCAGCTTCTTCCGAGCTGTCCGGCCAAAGATAACCTAAAATTCTTTCTCTGCTTAAGTACTTGTCCTGATTGATGATAAGCAGACATATCAAAGCAATGGTCTTATTCCGAAAATTTTCAACCACGCTTTTACCATTATATTCTATTCTTGCTCTTCCCAAAAAATATAGATTCAGCATAATCGTAACTTCCATTCATTATCTAGCCTAAAGTATTGTAAAGAATATCTCCAGACTTAATCGTAACTATTACTTTAACCTGATCCAATAGGTCATGAGGTACCGAAAGGATATCTTGATCAAGTACAACAATATCTGCAATTTTTCCCACTTCAAGCGTTCCCTTCTCCTTTTCCGCAAAGATAGCATAAGCCGATTTACAGGTATACATTTCCAGGGCTTCGTACACGCTGATTTGATGCTGTTTAACGGGATGATTCACCGCTGCGGAAACACCAATCATAGGATTGTACTCCGTTACATCGCTGTCGGAGCCTCCGGTAAGACATACACCCTGATCAATGATTTCTCTGAACATGTTCGTTTTAATATAATGATCTCCCAGACGTTTTCTATACATTTTATCCGGTCCGCCCCAATACGTTTCATACGTCGGGTTCATGGAAAAAATGATTCCCATTTCTTTCGCCTGATGTATATGCTCCGCATTTGCAAGCTCCACATGCTCCAATCTATGCCTCAATCCCGTTATACCTGTTTGATACAATGCCGCCTCATGAGCCTTCAAAGCAGCACCAATAGCTCTGTCTCCAATCGTATACAGGGATAACTGTAGATGATTCTTATAACATTCCAGTACAAATTCATTTAATTCACTTTGAGTATAACGCAAACCTCCCATTGTTCCCGGCCGATCTGCATATTCAAAAGATAAGGCTGCCGTCCTTGCCCCCATGGTTCCGTCCACATAAAAGCTTCCGCCAATGCGCTTTAAATGCATGCGCTTTATCTTTTCTACATCCAAGGACTGATAAAAAAGCTCCATGTCCACAGGAAACTCACTCCCGTATTCATAAATGAAGTCCGCATCTCTGTCGCTGTACATGTATCCGCCTTCCATGGCGTTTACCGTAGTAATGCCTGTTTTCAGAAGCCCCGGAACAATGTCTGAAACAGCCTCTTTTCTAACTTTATCTGTTATACCATCCAATATGTTCGTTCGCAGAACGGCATTTGCCTTTCCTCTGAACACACCTGTCGCAACACTCTGACTATCCTTTTCTATTCCCTGCATATTAAACGGAACCTTATAGTATAAAAGTCCGTATGTGTTCAGCATACTGACCTGATAATCCAAGCAGTTAATCCAGACCGCAACATCATTGCAATATCGATCCAGTTCCAAACGATCAGGAAATTTCTTTTCTCTGAGCTGTTCCACTTGAAGGCGCATACCAATTATGTTTTTCCCCGGATTTTCAAGGACTGATTTTTGAATCAGCATTCCGATTTCTTCAAAGCTATGAACCCCTCTTAAATCGATTCGCTTTGCATTTAAAGCGGTCTGTACAACATGGAAATGACTGTCAATAAATCCTGGCAAAACAGTATTGCCTCCTGCATCAATGATAACTGTGTTTTCAGCAACCAAATCACCATATGCTGTGCTCTGTCCCAAGGCAAGAATGGTTCCGTTGTGAACGGCAATCCAATCTGCTTTGTTACCATTATTCATTGTTAAACATTTTGCATTTTTTACAATTATATCTGCATGCATCTTTTGCTCCTCCAGCCATTTCCTATAAGCTTTTATGTTCGATTGGTTTTAAAATACCCTTTTCCCTGCAATATAAGTTTGTTTCACCTTAATATCCTTTATCTCCATTTCATCCACTTCGAATGGATTGCGGTCTAAAACTACCAAATCAGCAAACTTGCCCACTTCCAGAGTTCCTAAGTAGTCCTGCTGGCCGGTGGCATAATGAACATTCTTCGTAAACAGCTCAATCGCCTCATAAACGGAAAGCTTTTCCTCAGGCCTGTACCCTCCTGCCGGTTTTCCGTCTTTATCACAACGCGCCACAGCAGAAAATATTCCGGCGATAGGATCATACGTCTCAACCGGACAGTCAGACCCTCCGGTCTGTATCATCCCGGCATCTTTTAACGTCTTCCATGCATATGAGCCTTTTGCCCGCTGGCTTCCAATACGCTCTTCAATCCAATGTGCATCCGTGCCAAGGAATACTGGTTGTATATCCAGTATCAGCGGAAGTTTTTTCATCCGTTGAAGAAGTGCATCGTTTATTATCTGCACGTGAATGATTCGGAATGGCAGGCGTTTCTTTTGTTCCTCTTCCGTCATGCCATTTGCCTTCGTTATGCGTAAGGCTTCTTCTATAGCAGTAAGCGTCATATCAAGGGCGCGGTCTCCGATTGCATGGATAGCAGGTTGCAGACCGTACTCATAAGCTTTGAGGACCTTATCGTTCAATTCTTCCTGCTCACAAACAACAAACCCTCTATTATCGGGATCATCACTGTAAGGCTCCTGTAATGCTGCTGATCGGGATCCAAGAGATCCATCTGAAAATATTTTATGTCCGCCATATTGAACCAGTCTGAATGGGTCTGCCTTCTGCTCTGCGGTCAACCCCTCTGGCGTGAACAATTCATCCAGATATACAGTCACTCGTACAGGAAGCTCCTTTTCTTTATCAAGCCTGCGATATGTATCAATGTCTTCATTATAGCGCCAAATTTTTGCAGCGTATGTATGAATTGTAGTCACTCCCTTAGAAGACATATCTTTCAGTACCTGCAAAAAAATTCTTTTCTTTTCCGCTTCATCTGTCAGCGGATCCGGAATGATTTCATCAAAGACCTTCGTGCTCTGTTCCCTCAAAATTCCATTTGGCATTCCGTCTTCATCAAATTCTACGATTCCTCCCGGTCCTCCATCGTACCCAATCCCTACTCCAGCTAATTCAAGAGCTTTGGTATTCGCCACGATCGCATGCAGACAGCACCTTCTGATCACAATCGGGTGCACGGTACTGATCTTATCCAAATCCTTTCGGGTAGGAAAACGGTTTTCTTTAAATTTAGTCTGATCAAAATTTGAACCTTTAATCCAGCTTCCTTCCGGGGTTTTTTTCACTTTTTCTTTCATTAACGCAATCATTTCATCTATGCTTTTAGCCTGTTCCAGATTGACTGTGGTCTGATTCTGGCAGTAAGCGTACATATGCATATGGGAATCAGCCATACCCGGTACTACTGCACGATTTTCCAAATCGACAATACTCGTACTGCTAAAGCTGTCTGCTTCCTGATTGCTTCCGGCAAAAACAATCTTTCCGTCTTTTATGCCTAAGGCTTCAACCGTTTTACCCTCTTCTTCCATTGTATATATCTTTCCATTCTTAAGCAATACATCTAACTTCATTATTTTTTCCTCCTTTAATTTTCTGTTCCTGATCTAACTGCTGTTTCTGCTGTTTTATCTGCCTCTGCCCCATCTGGCAAAGAATCTTCCTTCCATACAAATATGCCTGTTATAGCATAAAATGCCGCTATTATTGGAACAGTCCAGCATAAGACTGTATAAGGTGCATATTCAAGAGGGCTGACACCGAGTACACCCGAAAAGTATACGGCACCAAGGGACCATGGCAGCAGTGGATCCAGGCAAATTCCAGAGTGCTCCAAAGTTCTTGAAGCAACCGTTCTTTTAATTCCTAATTTATCATAACCCGCAATAAACATTCTGCCCGGAATCAAAATTCCAACATAAGGGCTTGCGGTTGCCATAACGGTTGCCATTCCTGCCAGCATATGTGTTAAAATCAAATTTCGAGCATTGCTTGTAACCGATTTGGCACTGAACAACAGGGTGTTAAGTACTCCTGTCTTTTCCAAAATTCCTCCGTAAGACAAGCCCAAATACCCAATGGATACCGTCCACATCATGGATTGCAGTCCGCCTCTGTTCAAAAGCTTATCTATATTTGCGTTTCCGGTATCTATCACATATCCATAATTCATGTAGCTCATCATGTCGGTCAAATGATATCCCTGAAATACAATAGCAATCCCCATCCCCACCAGTGCGCTGATAACAATCGTTGCTAGGGCATTAAACTTTCTTAAGGCCAGCACAATAACCAAAATCATAGGTATTAAACTGATAATAGCGAAAATAGGTGTCACATTAAAATGTGCGCTCAGCCCGGAGAGTAAAGCATCTACTTCATGACTGTCTATCTGTCCTTTTGAATGCTTCATCCCAAGAAAAATTGCTGCTGCTAAAGCCAGTATATAACCTGGTATGGTTGCTGTGGCTACACTTTTAATATGTGCAAAAACATTGACCTCGCAGGTTGCAGAAGATAAATTTACTGTGTCAGAAATTGGAGATAATTTATCACCAAAAATTGCTCCGGAAATAATTGCGCCCGCAGTCATCGCCGGATCAATTCCAAGTCCGCTTCCAATTCCCATAAGTGCCACCCCAAAGGTTGCGGCTGTGCCCCAGGAAGTTCCTGTCGCCAGACAGGATAAAGAACAGACCAGGGTAGTCGTCAATAAAAATACGGATGGCGAGATTATCTGTATGCCATAGTAAATCAAGGACGGAATGGTTCCCGCTGCAATCCATGCCGGAATCATAACGCCGATAAACATCAAAATCATCATCGATATTGTTGCTATTTTTGTTCCATGAATAATTCCTTCCTCAATAAGTGCCATAGGTGTTTTGTTAAAAATTGTAAGCAGTACTACCGCAAAAGCCGCAGAGAAAATCAGCGTCATATGCACATCAGGCGCCCCCGTTGTAACAAGCTGTACAGCAAAACTTCCAAACAAAAACAATACAATTATCAACGATATTGCCAGAGATGGTTTTTTAAAATTTTGATCCATTTTTACTTCCTCCTTCAAAAAAATGATATTATTTTTCTTCATTATACTTATGGAACATTTCTATACCTGTGTTTTTTGTTTTGTTTATACTAGTTTTTATGGTATTTGCCTGCTGTTTTTTGTTTTTTTAAAATATTCTGCAACACTTTTGCAATAGCCAAGCTTTTTTGATCAAATTTTTGTTCATAAATACAAGAATGCAATAAAAAAATTGGTACAAAAGCACGGAAGGTTACTTTTGTACCAATTTTTTAATTTAATATGATTTTACACTATTTTTTATATAATATTCGAATGGAATTCATAACACAGAGCATTGCCACTCCGGAATCTGCAAAAACTGCCATCCACATGGAGGCAAGGCCTGCCAATCCCAGTATCATGACCAAGGCTTTTATCACTAAGGCGAATACCACGTTTTGCATGGCGATTTTATTAGTAGCTCTGGCAATAGCTATAGCCTGGGGAACTGCTTCCACACTGGAGGTCATGAATACCACATCTGCGGCTTCTATGGCAGCATCTGCTCCGCTTCCCATAGCTGCACCCACATCTGCTCCGGCCAGTACCGGTGCATCGTTAATTCCGTCCCCTATGAACATGACACTGCCATGCTCTTCTCGGAGCTCTCTCAAAATTCTTATTTTATCTTCTGGCAGAAGCTTGGCAAAGACTTGATCAATACCGGTCTTTTCTGCTACTGCACGAGCACTTGTTTCCTCGTCTCCGGTGAGCATTGCCGTAGCGATCCCCCACCTCTTCAATTTTTTCACAGCTGAAATTGAATCCGGTTTAATCGTATCGTCAACAATTAAAGTTCCCATAAACTGGTTGTTCAAAGCGAACAGCACTTCGCTTCCCGATGCCAGATTCCGGTATCCTGTCAGGTCTACACCTGCATCCTCTAAGAGCGTTCGATTGCCGCACAGAGCTACTCCTTCGTTTAGAACGGCTCTTATGCCCTTCCCCGCTATTTCCTCTATGGTTTTCGGTGCCTGAGGTGTCAGTCCGTATCTCTGGGCTTCATTTATAATGCTCACCCCTATCGGATGGGTCGAACTTAATTCACAGCTGGCCGCCAAAGATAGAAGCGTTGCTTCCGCATGTTCTTTAGAGAGGCCCTTTGGTCTGTTTTCAATCCCGTTCAGTACTCTTGATGCTCCTTCCGCCTCTCCTTCTGCTGATTTCCCTGCTGTCATGCCGGAAGTCATATAAGAGATCAAATTTCCGGAATAAATAACATGCTGTACGACAAACTCTCCTTTTGTCAGCGTTCCGGTCTTATCCATCACGACCGCTTTAATATTCTTAAGTGCTTCTAAGGAAACTCCGCCTTTAAACAAAATCCCTTTTTTAGAGCCGGCTCCTATTCCCGAGAAGAACGCCAACGGCACACTTAAAACTAAGGCGCACGGACAGCTTATAACAAGAAATGTCAGCGCCGTGTAGATCCAGTGCTGCCAGTTTCCTGTAATCAGCGAAGGAATAATCGCCGTTAGTATGGCCACTGCAACAACAACCGGGGTGTACACTCTGGCAAATCTGGTAATAAAGCGATCAATTTTAGGCTTGCTTGCCGCAGCATTTTCTACAGAGTCCAAAATTCTTGAAACCATAGAATTTTCTAACGTTTTTTCGACTTTTATCTTTAGTACTCCAGAAGTGTTGATACAGCCGGATATCACCTGATCCCCCGCCGCAGCCTTCACCGGTACCGGTTCCCCAGTTATGGGAGAAGTGTCGATTCGACTTTCACCTTCTATAATAACACCGTCCAGAGGAATTCGATCCCCCGGCTTTACCAGCAGGAGCTCTCCTATTTGGGCATCCTCTGCCGGAATCTCTTTCGTGCTATTGCCTTCAATCAGGGAGACTACTTCCGGTCTGAGATCGACGGCTTCCATAATCTGACTGCGGCTTCTCTCCACAGCCTTTTCTTCAAAGAATTCCCCGATCCTGAAAAATAACATGACCCCAACAGCCTCCGGATATTCCTGTATAGCAAAGGCTCCCAGAGTAGCAACGCTCATGAGGAAATTTTCGTCAAAAATCTGCCCTTTTCCTATATTTTTAACGGCCTGTAACAAAATCTCTCCGCCCAGTACCACGTATGCCAGAGCAAAACAGCCGATCCACCAGCCTTGCAGCACATTTGTATGCTCAAGGACAATACCGGCTGCAAATAGCACAGCTCCTACGAGGATAACGTGTGAATCCGTAAAGAATTTGAACCCGTCATGCTCCTCTGCTTTGGATTCGCTGGCATCTGCTGTAATGACCACATCGTTTTCCACCGTGTTTGCCAGTCTGGTCATCTCCTTCAAAAGCTGATCCGGATTTTCTGCGGACACCCGGAGCTTCTTTGTGGCAAACGTAAGATTCACCGCCTCTACTTCGGGTAGTGCTGAAATCAGGCGTTCTATTTTGGCTGCACAATTTGCACAGTCGATATTTTCAATATGATAAACTTTATCCATAGCTTATACCTCTGTCTCTCCTGTATCAATTTAGCTGACTTATCTGCATTTAATATGGAAGGTTCGGTCTACGATATCGTGTACCAGTGCCGCCTCCTCTGTTTTAGCCAGCGTGTAATAGGTTTCCTTTCCTACCCTTCTGCTGACAATCAATCCTGCCTGCTTTAACAGCCTTAAGTGATGAGACACTGCCGGAGAACTCATCTCAATGGCCGCAGCAATGTTTACAACACAATCCTCACTGTGACAGAGCAGCCACAATATCTTTAATCGTGTGCTGTCGCTTATCATCTGAAAGGTGCTGGCAGTCTGCTCAAAAACAATGGGTTCAGGCTTTGTCTGTATAAACTCCGCTGTCCTGCTTCCGTGGTCATGCGGCAAATCAATGTGCAGCGGACAATCTAAACACTTACACCTTTTTTCGTTCTGTACGTCCATACTCTGTCTTCCTTTCCTCATAAAATCTTTTCCGCAAATCCTACTACATCTATTCTTTTTCTAATTGCGGGTAATATGTATCATTCTTTTTATATTAAACGATTAAGCAATTGTTTAATTGTAGTATAGATGAAAATCCCTACTGTGTCAATAGGGATTTTCACTTTATTAGAGCACTATTTAATTTGGAATCTTGCAATTAAATCTTTCAGCAGACTTGCCTGTCCGGACAGCTCCTCACTGGCTGCTGCTGTTTCTTCCGCCGTAGCGGAATTGGTCTGAACCACGATGGAAATCTGATCCACTCCTACCGTCACCTGATTCATGGAGGTGGCCTGATGATTGCTTTCATCAGAGATTTCATCTACTACTTGTGCAGATCGCCTTGTGTTAGCGACGATTTTTTCCAGGGATGCTGCTGTTTCATCCACAATTTTTGTCCCATTTTCTACAGCGGCGATAGCGGTCTCAATGAGCGATGTGGTATCCTTTGCCGCATCTCCGCTCTTCGCGGCCAAATTTCGAACTTCATCCGCAACCACGGCGAAGCCTTTTCCTGCATCTCCTGCTCTTGCAGCCTCAACTGCGGCATTCAGTGCAAGAATATTCGTCTGGAAAGCGATGTCATCTATTGCTTTGATAATATTACTAATTTGATTCGAAGCATTTTTGATTTCTTCCATAGCCGTTATCATTTTAGCCATTTGTTGATTTCCATGCTCAACTTCTGCCTCTGATTCCAGCGAAATGCTTCTTGCCTCACCAACATTCTGTACGCTTTTATTAATTCCTTCAGAAATCTCCATGATCGTGGCGGAAAGCTCTTCCACCGAGCTGGCCTGTTCCATGGAGCCTTGAGACAGCTGCTGCGCTCCTTGAGCTAATTGTTCGGAGCCGGTAGCTACCTGATCGGCAGAAACAGCAATCTCGGAAAAAGTTTCAATAAAGGTTTTTTGAATGTTCAACAGAGCCACCTTTATCTTGGAAAAGTCACCTGAATAATCTTGCTTCAACTCAAACAGCAAATTTCCGGATGCCATTTCCTTTAGAATAAAAGAAATTTCATCGATATATTTTATGTATTCTCTCAGTCTGATAACAGTTTTTTTCAATCCTTCCGCCACTTGTCCCGTTTCATCCACCGATCTGGTGTCCACGGTTACATCCAGATCACCGTCTGCAATCTGATGTGCGCTTTCAGCCAGATGTTTGAGCGGCTTTACAATCCCTCTGGCAATTAGGGCAATGACTGCTGACAGGATAACCAGTACAATGAGAAAAATGCTCAAGCTCACCCTCATCAGAACCTTATAATCCTGATAAAATTCTTTCTCCGGCAGAGAAGACAGTACACTCCATCCGGTATCGCCAATGAAGCTGTAATACCCATAGGTGGTTTCTCCATTTTTCTGATAGGAGAAATAGTCCGCTGTCTTTTTTTCAAAGGCACCAACCAATTCTTCAGACAAACCCAGCTCCTTTACATTTTTCATAACGTTATCCGTATTTTTATCATAAACCACAGAGCCGTCAGCAGATAAGAAGGTAAACGATCCGGTCTTTCCCAGTTTGTAGCTTGCCATAATCTTTTCTAAATTATCTAAAGCAATATCCACGCCTACCGCACCGATTATTTCTTTCGTAGCACTGTCAAAGACAGGACTTGCTGCTGTTACTACTAATTTGCCTGTAATACTGTCCGTATAGGGCTGTGACAGTATGGTGGTATTTTTTTCTTTCATCAATATATACCAAGGTCTTCCGGTAATATCCCAATCTGATTTTGAGACAAATCCATCGTTTTGCGCCAGCTGGCTGGCGTCCACATCCGCTGTCCATACAGATAAAATGTTTTCCGGATCCATTTCCTTAAGAGCAATCAGGTTTCCGTTGACATTGGAGAATTCAGCAGGTGACGTAATCTCAACACCTTTTGTCACGTCTTTAAACAGATTATACACATCCGGATTGGAAGCTAAAGTTTCTGTCATCTTTGTGTATTGAGTAAAAAAGTTTTCTACATGATAGGCTGCCTGCTTAGAATGCGCCGTTAAGCTTTCCTCTGTAGAGCTTTCAACCTGTGACTTTACCAGAGAAAACATACTGGTCAATAAGATGCACAGACAGATTACAACGGGTAGTATGACCCCTACCAAAAACTTTAGTAATATGCTCCTCTTCAAAAAACTCATAGCAGCTGTCTCCTATCTTATCGAACAAATTGTTGTATTTTTTAGAATATTTTCCATTGTTTGTCACACTTTACATGAAGCTGCTTCCTTTGTCTACTCTTTGCCGCCATTTTTCTACAAAATTCTCCTTTTTTAGTCATAAATTGCAATGAAATGCGATTATAATACCGGTTTTTGAGTCCTCCCTTATTTATCTCTTGCATGTTTGTTTCCATATAGGTTATTCTATATTAGATTACAATTCATAAAAACGAATCAATACTTGGAGGATAAATTAATGAAACCAACTGAAAATCAAAAAAAATCTCAATCGGTCTACCGATTGAAGGATATTTTATTGGTCATCTTGGGAAGCTTCATCGTCGGTGCCGGCGTTCAGCTGTTTTATGTGCCCGGAAATATTTTAGGCGGCGGCATCACAGCCATTTCCATCATGCTTCACATATTGACGGGAAGCAATGTGGCCATTGCTACATTTTTTTTAAATATCCCCATATTGGCATTGGGATATTTCATGGTAAACAGACAATTCATGCTGTACAGCACCTTAGGGATGATAGGAATGACAGCCTTTATGAAGCTTTTGGAACAAGTTCCGGCTCCCTCTGATTCCCTTTTTACCTGTATCGTATGCGGCGGGCTCCTGGTGGGAGGCGGCGGCGGACTTATGCTGAAATATAATGGATCCGGAGCCGGAACGGATGTAATATGCAGAATCATCAACAAATATACGTCCTTTCAAATCGGCAGTGTCTCCCTGTCCATTAACGCATTTCTTGTTTTTCTGGCCGCCTTTTTTCTGAATTTGGACATTGCCATTGCCACGATTACGACCCTGTTTATTACCTCGCGTGTGGTAAACTATATCCTGGACGGAATGAATTATAAAAGAATGGTCCTCGTGGTCACGGACAAAGGAGAAGATATTGCCTTAGCTTTATCTTCTGAATTTGGGCGGGGCGCTACGATCAGCCACGTTACGGGTGCCTATTTAGGCCGGGAGCAATCTCAGGTAATGTGTACCATCAATATACACGAAACGCCTCGGCTGAAAGGTATTGTTCTGAAACTGGATCCGCAAGCCTTTATCTCCATGTTTGAGGTCACAGCGGTTATTGGAAGTTCCTTTAAAAAGAAACGCCACCGATTTTTAAAGCAAAAATAAGGAAATTTTTCAAAACGTCACAAATTATAGTACTGTTGTGGTACACTATATGACGAGACTATTACAGAAAGGATTTTTGTAAGATGAACGCAAATACATTATCACAGGATTTTGGTATTGAGCCTTCTGCAGATCTTAAAAATATTTTAATGGAATACGCAAAAATTAATAAAAATTACACGGCGGCTATCCGTGAAGTAAAAACCAAGCTTGAAATTCTTGACGATGACTTTCAGTTGTTACATAAGCATAACCCCATCCATCATATGGAGAGCCGGGTGAAATCCCCCGAAAGCATTCTGGAAAAGCTCACAAGAAAGGGATATGATTTAGATCTTAATCATATATCCAAGCAGCTTCTGGATATAGGCGGTATTCGCGTTATATGTCATTATGTGGATGACATATATACTGTGGCTCAGCTTTTAAAAAAGCAGGACGATATAACCGTTATCCGGGAAATCGACTATATAAAGAACCCCAAGCCCAACGGATACCGAAGCCTGCATTTAGTCGTGGAAGTCCCCGTCTTTTTTGTGAATCGGGTGGAAAAAATCCCTGTGGAAGTCCAGATACGAACCATGGCCATGGACTTCTGGGCCAGTCTGGAGCACCAGCTGAGATACAAGGCCGAAGGAGAGATTCCCAAATTCATTGCCGATGAGCTGAAGGAATGCTCGGAGAACATCGCTGATTCAGATCTCCAAATGCAAAAAATCCACAGCTTTTTAGAAGATTTAGACAAATTTACTCCAAAATAAATAAAATGATAGACACAAAATAATAAGAGAGCTTCCTTATCCGTGAAGCTCTCTTATTATTTTAACCTTTCTTCCAAACAACAGAAGACCTATAGGAATCCAAACAGCAGCAAACAAAGCACAACCAACCAGATAAGGCTTTAAAAGCTCCAGTCCCGTGCCTTTTAAAATGATGTTTTTCACAGGAAGAACATAATAGTAAAGCGGCCAGATAGCTTTTATTACTGCTGCAAATCCCGGAGCCATCATGTATTCCGGCCATGCAAATCCGCAGGAAAGGAAAGTCGGTATAGTTAAGAACATGGTGAATTGAGCCGCATGAGCTACCTCTTCAAAAATAGAAGCGATCACCAATGCCATTCCGGTCACGGCACCCAAAAAAACCGTCTCAAATAAAATCAATACGAAAATATTTCCTTCCATTGGAAAACCCCATATTTTTATGATAAGTCTCAAACAAATCATGGTGCTTATGATACTCAATCCCGTCAGCAGCATGAACCGCCTTACCATTAAGGACAGATCCACCCGTATGAATTGCCGAGACAGCTTCATAGGCAGATCCTTCAGACGTTTTTTCTCCTCTACCAAAATCGGAACACCTGCGGCTAAAAAAGCCTGCTGGGCAAATATGGCAAGAAGTCCCGGAAGCAGATAATAAAAATAGCCAAGCTGTGGATTATACATAATCCTATCCACCAGATTCAAGGTGTAGACACTTTGTTCTGCCTGATAAGGCACCAGGGAACCGGCCTCTAAATATTTTAACTGTACCCCCGCATTTACCGTTTCAAAAATGGTATTCACCGCACTCATAACATTATTTCCATACATGAAATTGCTATTATCCATGAGCACCACGGCCTTTGCTCCCTTTTTACCATTTAAATCCTTCCCGAAATCCTGCGGGATAATAATGGCTCCGTGAATTTCACCCGTGAGAAGTTTTTCTTTGATTTCATCCACGGAAGACACGTCTTCTTTTACGCTTAAAGTCGGCGAATCGTAGAAGTTATCGATCACCTCTCTGGAAGTAGCTGATTGATCCATATCCAATATTTCAATCGGAATATTTTGCGCAAAAATAGGGCTGAACAATCCTCCGAACAGCAGAGTAAACGCAATCGGAATCAACAAAACGATCAAATACGGCTTTATTTCCATGAACTTTTCTTTTTTCTCGGCAAGCGTCATCTTTTTAGCTTTCTCAGACAATCGGAGTCACCTCCCATTCCTTTTTATGTTTAGCTCTCCACCAGTTTTTAAACAGAGTAACTGCCCAGATGATCAGAAGCTCTGCAAGAATAAACTTTATAAAAAACAGAAGTGGTACCATTAAATGGTGAAATTCCAATTCCTTTAAGCAAAGACTTCTGATCCAGTTTCCATAATAAAAGAATGGAAGGCCTTTTGCGAAGGTTTGGAATCCGTATGGCATTCCCTCGATGGGATACGTATACCCGCCCAGCACACTGGTAGGCAGCACCAAAATCGCGGAGATCTGTATGGCAAAGGTTCGGTCCGGCACCAGATTCCCCACGATATATCCCATGGTCAAAATGCACATGGCAAATAGAAAGGTCATCAGCAGTCCGCCCCATACGGTGCTTCGGTACGGCATATCAAAAAACAGATATTGCACACCCAGACACAATAAGATAGAGATCATGCTCATGAAAGACCATCCGCCGAGCACCTTGATCTGCTCCGGATAGGACTTCGGGGCGATCTGATTTTCATACCCTCGTTCTGCTCCCTGCATGGCGATCCCCACCTGGATCACAGAAGCCAGCATCCCGATCAGCAGATAATTTCTGAAACTTTTTGTAGAGTTATACAGAAATTTATAATTTACATCAATAGGCGTTACCATGCTCATGACCTGATCCGGAACAGCCGATATTTTCCCTTCAAAAATGCTCATCATATAGGCGCCCTTGGTGGTCAGCAGGATTTCCGACATGGCGGTCTTGCAGGTAGTCACCACGGAAAGGGATGCGCCATCGTATAAGGTAAGAATTTTCGGTGCTTTCCCCGCCCGCATATCATTATAGAAATTTTCCGGTATAATGATTCCTGCAAAGGCTTTGTCCCGATCCATCAGATCTTTTATTCTCTGATCGTTTTCCGCATATTCTATGACGTTAAAATAATGGCTGTCTTCCACAAACCCGGTGAAAGTTCTGCTGAAATCCGAATCATCATGATTTACGATAACGGTGGGTATGCTTGTAGGAACATCTGCCTTCATCTCATAGCCTAAGGCCAGACCGGATACCAAGGGGATAATAATAAAAACTAAAGCAGCCATTACGAGCCTTGGATGCTTTAGTTTGAAGTTGTAGAATGCCACCGTTATTCTGTTTGTTTTCTTAAGCATCTTACTTTCCTTCAATTCTTCCGAAATCGACCATTGCCGTCATTCCAGAGTATAGTTCCTGATTCATGCCTGAAATAGAAATCTTTACACCATAGGACAGTACGTCAAAGTCTCCGTTTTCATTGGTTGCTCTTTTGGTTGCGAAATCAGGCTTTTTATTTACCACTGTAACTGTTCCCGTCCATTCCTTGTCCGGATATGCCGGAAACGTAACCTTTACCTTTTGTCCCTTCTGAACCTTATTCAAATCGGTCTCTTTTACATTGACCTCAATCCACGGTTCATCCTGCGTAGTGAGAGTCGCAAGGGGCATTCCGGTAGAAATCAGTTCTCCCTGTTCTACATTGACGGCTGTGATGGTTCCGTCCGCCGGTGCCTTGATCTGTGAATCCTCTAAATAACTGTTGACCTCTGCAATGGCTCCGTTAGCCTGCGCCACCTGAGAATCTGCGGCAGCAACGTCTTCACTTCGTGCTCCCTCTACTGCCATGTTATACGTTTCTTTCGCCGCAATATACTGAGCTTCTACCTGATCGAACGCAGCCTGAGAGATGGCTTCCTGATCCAGTAATGTCTTCATTCGATTGTAGGTTTTCTGTGCATAATCAAAAGCAGCCTTCGCCTGTGCGATTTCCTGACTTCGAGCTCCGTTCTGCGCCTTCTGTGCCACTGCCTGAGCCGCCGCTTTCGCGGCTTCTGCCTGCTGCAATTTTGCCTCTACTGCTTCGCTGGAAATTTTAATGATGACATCTCCGGCTTTTACTTCATCCCCCTCTTTTACTAAAATCTCTCCAATATTTCCCGCCAGTTTCGAGTTTAAATCAATCTCCGTTTTTTTAACATTTCCCTGAACAATAAAGTCCTTATTATCCTCAGCTTTACTGCTGAAAGACCAACAGCCTGCTGCGATCAATGCTACGATCAGCACTCCTGCAAGGATTGCCGTAGTCTTTTTCTTTTTATCCATTGCTGTTACAATTTCTTTTTCCATCTTCTCTCTCCCTTTCCTAAACTCTATCTATTATCATCGATTTGAAGCCCGGACAGCTCATAACTTTCGTTTCGCCTTTTGAAGTTTGCTGTGAGCACCTTTTTTTCAATGGTTCCCAAAATCATAAAGGGTTCTTCCCCCAAGGGTGCCTTCAATATTCCCTTTAATAAAAGGGCTCCGTCCTCCGATATCATTCCTGAAAAAGTGTGTTTTTCTCCCAGACATTCCAAAATGCCCTCTATACTGCTATTCATACCCTTTAAGTATAAAAAGCCCTCCTTAGGACCCATCGGGCTCTTCAATACTATGGTAAATTTTCCATTCATTGAATGCTTCCTTTCTTTTAAACCATTTTCTTATACATTTGTATGGTTTTTTGACAAGTGTTCCGATATAATATAATTATTCTTTTTTAATTGACGGAGGTTCAATATGGCACAGTCTGTAACGACCGAACTAACAAAAAATCTTATGGCGGACTCTTTAAAAAAATTGATGGCTCAAAAGCCTCTAAATAAAATCAGCGTCCGGGAAATCGTGGAAGGCTGCGGCGTGAACCGGCAGACCTTTTATTATCATTTTCAAGATATTTATGACCTGCTCCAGTGGATCATCAATCAGGAAATTGTTTCTGTTCTCGGCAATACAGAAAATTTTCTGACCTGGCAGGAGGCCGGCATTTATCTTCTTAAATATTTGAAAAAGAATTCGACGATTGTTCTTTGCGCACTGAATTCCATGGGACGAACTGCTATCAAGCAGCTGCTGTTCGATGATGTTTTAAAGGTAGCCACTCAAATCATCACACAGATTGCCTCTGATATAGACGTGGACGAAAAATCCTTCAACCACGTGGTCCACTATTATGCGGTAGCTTTTGGTGCATTGCTGGAAGATTGGCTTTCCAACGGTATGAACAACTCACCGGAAGAACTGATCGATATTCTGGATACCATTACTTCCGGTACTGCCAGAACGGCATTGGAGCGTTTCGCCGCAAAATCCAAGCCGGTCTGACCCTATTTCCCGCTTATACTTTTATAGTGGAATCCTTGTAGTTCCAACACCCTGTGCAAATTCATAGCTCTTTAAGGCTAAGGCATATTCCGAATTGGCATTGGCCAGATTTAACTTGGCTTTATATACGCTTACCTGCGTTGCCAGTAATTCTTCGACTGTGCTCAAGCCTTCTTCATTGGTGAGCTGCATCAATCTTTCCCCTTCTGTGGCATAGGTCAGCAGCTCCTTCGCCGCTTCCACAGCTGCTTTCTTATCCTGTACCAGATCGTACTTATTTCTGATATCTATTTCAATTTTGCTGGTTGCATCCTTTGCGGTCTTTTGCGCTTCGGCCAAATTTATCTCCGCATTCAGATAGGTGGAAGAATTTTTGGGATACGCTTTGACATCCGCAAGTAAGACCTCATAGACCTTGACCGCAAGGTTCGCTCCTTTCAGCTCAATTCGATTATTCAAGGCGTTCTGCACCGCCGTATCTGCCGGAGTTATGGCCGCTGCCGATGTAACGGTATTTAATGTGTCTGTAAAGACCACATCCTGCTGTACATTATAACCGAGCAGATAGTTAAAAGACATCTTTGCATACTTTAACTGCGTATCTGCACTTCGAACAGCACTTTCCGCATCCGCTACTGCCG
Organism: Aminipila luticellarii; assembly: GCF_004103735.1. Lineage (NCBI taxonomy): Bacteria > Bacillati > Bacillota > Clostridia > Peptostreptococcales > Anaerovoracaceae > Aminipila > Aminipila luticellarii. The sequence continues at coordinate 2,666,386 of NZ_CP035281.1, forward strand.
ATTGGGACTGTAATACGTCTTTCTTCGACAAAAGTCCTACATCCTTCTTTGCCTGAACATTTTTGAGGGTCTGCTGCTGTGTGGCCAGATTTTCCTTTGCAATGTTCAGATTATCCTGAGCCAGCAGAACCTTATAATAAATGCTGATGGTGTCCGCTTCAATCTGGTTCAGCTCTGCCTGATAATTATTTTCCGTGTTATTTCTGGCAAAATCCCGTCTAAGCTGCATAATCTTTTTATTGTTTGAGGAAACGCCTGCTACTTGGGCTTCATACGCCATTTCAACGGGATCGACCCCTGCCGGCAGCATACTGGATGGAATACTGTCTAAAAAATCCAACTTATCCTGTGTCTTTTTAATCTTGCTGACGGTTTCCGAATAACCGTTTCCAACAGCAATATCAGACTTCTTGTGAAGCTCTGCGGTCTCTGCTGATGTTCCCGTCGTTTTCATGATTTTAATGGCTTCTTCGAGAGAAAGCTTTTTCGTATCCGTCTTTTCCGGAGGTACAACACCTTCAAGGGCCGTTCCTGAAGCGTTCACGGCCGCATCCGTTGTAGTGACCGCTCCATCTGTAGTGCTTACTCCCGACCCAGTGGTGGTAATTGAACCTGATGAGGTGGTTACTGCTCCATTGGTCACCGTGTCCGCCGCCTGCGTATTAGATACGGCTGCTCCGGTTGCAGTCACTGATGTTCCCGTTGTTACCGCCGCTTTCGTTTCTGTATTTGTCGTTGCAAAGGCAAAAGTCGCAGAGCCTACTACTAAGCTTGCCGCCAATACCATGCAAATATATTTTTTCTTCACTTTTGTAGCCCCCTTTTCATTATCCTAAGCTATTTTACTGTTTTATAGATCGTTCTTAAATAGATAATTATTTGTAATTGTATAGAATTTAAACACAAATAAAAAAACTGTCTAAAATTTAGACAGTTTTTGGTATTTGTATAGATTTATCGAGCTGATTTTTTCTCTATCTTTTCCATATTGCCCATATAAGGCTTTAATGCTTCCGGAATGACTACGCTTCCATCCTCTTGCTGATAATTTTCCAAAATGGCAGCTACGGTTCGTCCCACTGCAAGACCTGACCCATTCAGCGTGTGCACAAATTCCGGCTTGCCCTTTGGTTCCGGTCTGAATCGAATATTTCCTCTCCTTGCCTGATAGCTTTCAAAATTAGAACAAGAAGAAATTTCCACATATCGTCCATAGCTTGGCATCCAAACCTCAATATCATAGGTCATAGCTGATGAGAAGCCCAAGTCTCCCGTGCTTAGCTTAACCACTCTGTAAGGAATCTCCAGTTTTTGCAAAACCTCCTCTGCCGCAGCAGTAAGGGTTTCCAGCTCATCATAAGAAGTCTCCGGCTTTACGAACTTCACCATTTCTACTTTATTAAACTGATGCTGTCGGATCAGTCCTCTTGTATCTCTGCCCGCTGAGCCGGCTTCCTTTCGGAAGCATGGGGTATATGCGGTATAGTAAATAGGCAGCTGATCTCCGTCAACAATTTCATCCATAAGCAGATTGGTTACGGGAACCTCTGCTGTCGGAATCAGGAAGAAATCCTTCGCCGGTACATGGAACATATCATCTTCAAATTTAGGAAGCTGACCGGTTCCGGTCATGGCTGCCCGGTTCACCATAAACGGCGGCAGGATTTCCGTAAATCCCTGCTCCTCCGTGTGCAGATTCAGCATGAAATTGATAACCGCACGTTCCAGCCTTGCGCCCAATCCTTTATATACAGTAAATCTTGCTCCGGCAATCTTTGCTGCTCTGTCAAAGTCTAAAATATCCAGATCCGTTCCCACATCCCAATGGGCTTTATATTCAAAATCAAACTTTCTGGGTTCTCCCCATTTTCTAAGCTCTACATTGTCTGCATCATCTTTTCCCATAGGTACAGTCGGATTTGGCGTATTCGGAACGTTTAGCAGGGCCTGATGTAATTCCTCTTCCACTGCACTGACTTGCGCATCAAGCTCTTTGATCTCGTCTGACAGAGCTTTCATCTCAGCCATCAGTGCCGTGGTATCTTTGCCTTCCTTCTTTAATTTAGGAATTTCTTTAGAATCCTGATTTTGTTTATTTTTCATCGCTTCTACTTTTGCAAGTATAGCTCTTCTCTTTTCATCCAGTGCAGGAATACTGCTCAGACCAAAGTCTCCCTTTCCTCTTCTTTCTACGCTTTCCTTTACTGCTTCATAGTCTTCCCTGATTCTCTTTATGTCTAACATGTTTTCCTTTCCTTTCTTCTATAAGATGTTTTTCCTGTATGCTGTATAGACTTCTGTTAATTCCTTCACTCGGTTCTGCATTTCCAGCTGCAGATCTGAGGCTAACTGATAGTCTCCTTCATCCAGAGCATCTTTGATTTTAGTCAGCAAACATTTGCTGTCCAGTCTGTCCTGTCCGATATAATGTCTCAGCTCCTGAACCTTATTCCACATATAAATATCATAATCCGCACAATCGTGCTCATCGTGCAGTACGACACACTCCCGAAGCAGATCCATGTTATCCGGAATGATCCTGCTGTGCAGCTCCGTAGCCCATTGATCCAAAATCGCTTTCTTAAAAGATTCCAAGACAATAGGTGTCATCACACTGTCCTGAAATAAAATCTGCATCTTCTCCGGATATTTATCAAAGGCACAGACATTTTCCCAAACCGTTCTCGGTGCTTCTCCAAACAGTCTGTCTCGTTCTTCCTCCGTATATTCGTCAAATACATTTTTTTCACTTCTGTATTCTCTGTCTTTTTCAAAATAGAAGTCTTCTTCTCCATATTTTTTAGAGAGGGAAGCCAGCAGCTGCTCCGGTGTTTTTCCTGCTTTTAAAGCCTCTGTAATTCCATCCAGAATCGCCATATAAGAAGCGGCGATGACCAGATACGTGTTGCTCTTCGGATTTGGCGACCGCAGTTCAAACCGTGTGGACAGCGGGTTATTTAAGTCCCGAACCAGCCCAATCAATACCGTTCTGTTCCTTGACGGCTGGAAAGCGGTATGTCCGATGGATGTCACGATGCAGACCGGCGCTTCATATCCGGGTTTCAATCGATTAAAGGCATCGTTCGTAGAGGTGATGAATGGATTCAGAACCTCATAGTTCTTTAACAAGCCCATAAGGGCTCCAAAACCTATCGGATTTAAAAAGCCTGCCTTCATATCTTTTGGTGCAAATAGGCTGATGATCTTTCCGTTCTTCAATCTGGCTGCTGCACCCAGATGGGTATGTTCTCCGCTTCCTGCCACGCCATCGATCGGCTTTGCCCGGAAGGTCACTTCCAGTCCGTGCAGCCGGAACACATCCCGAACAATATACTTGACCTGTTTTTCATTGTCCGCAGCCTGCATGGCATCAGAATATTTCCAATCGATTTCAAGCTGCTCCATAATGTGGTCGTATTTCCCTGAGTTTCCCAGCTTTGCTTTAATTCCTCCGACCTCTTTATGGCCCATCTCCATTTCAAACCCATATCTATCTAAAAGCAGCAGCGTCTTTTCCAGTGCTGTCCGAACCGGCCCGATAGTTCGCTTCCAATACTGCTCTTTCATCACCTGAGCGGTAGAAAGCTCCTCCCGGTCGCCTTTCTCATCCGGCGTCTTTACCCAAAATTCCAGTTCCGTAGCACAGGTAAGCAAAATCTCCTCGATTTCATCCGCCGAATCAATAGGTAGATATTCAAGAACATATGGATTATTTTTTATTAATGCCAGCAAGTCCTTTTTTATCTTTGTAATGGCATCCCGGAGTATGACTCTGGATCCCACCTCATTTGTATCGTTATGCACTAAAAACGAAGGAATTCTTAAGGTTCCCACCGGAAGACCCGACGGCTCATGAATAAAATCAAAATTGTGATCTACATACCAGCTGACATTCAGATCCGGAATAATATCGACCTTTGCATTATTCAGCTCTGCAATAATCGGAAGAACTACGCTGGAACCGTCCGTCTGAACACCCTCAGCTAAAAACTTTTCCATGTCCTCCAGAAACCTGTCCACAGGAATCTTCTCATCTGTGTTCTGCCCACCTATATCAAGACCCACAAGCGACACAAACATAATCTCGGGATGGCTTTTTAAAATCTCCCGTACCTTTCCCGGTTCGTGATCTTTAGCGGGAATATTAAATAACATCTTATCGTATGCCAGCATACTGTCCTCCTTATACTGTGTATGTATTTTATATAAACGTATGGTTTTTTGTACTGATCTATAGCTATATTGTTTAATTGTACTACTTTTTTGCGATGTTTTAAACTGTTTTTTATAAGTTTTTTGTATTTTATAACAAAAAAATGGTGGTGACGGAATAACAAAATAGACGGAGGACACATAAAGGGTTGTCTTCCGTCTATTTTTATCATTTTATATTCTTTTTGATTGCAGTGCTTTCACGATTACTGCTGAGCCTGCTGCGTTTGCTGACTCGGAGCTAAAAGCTGCAAATATTTCTGCAAAGCGGTGATATGCTCGCCATATCCTGCCCAATCGCCGTTTCTTTGAGCATCCTGTGCCAGATCAAATTCTTCATTTGCTTTCATAATCAAATCGGCTGTAGACATCTGCTCAGGAGAAGCGGGCTGCTGTCCTTCGGCACCCGTTCCCGGCTGTCCTGCCTGAACCGTTGAATTTTCTCCAAACAAAGAATCCAAGGCCTCACTAAGGGTTTCCTTATAAGCGATCTTGTCACCATAAACCACAATGACTCGCTTTACTTCAGGAATACTGGAGTTTGTGGCTTCCAAATATACCGGTTCTACATAAAGCAGCGACTGTTCAATCGGAATGATAAACAGATTTCCTCTGCTGTAGGTAGAGCCTGAGGAATTCCACAGTGAAAATTCCTTTGAAATCTCGGTGTTCTGGTCAATCTGTGCTTCTACCTGCATCGGTCCGTAAATCGTGGTATCCTTTGGCAGCTGATAAAGAACGATCTTACCATAATTTTCGCCGTCGTTTCTGGCTACCAATAAGCCGGTCATATTTTTCTTATTCCTCGGCGTATACGGAATGGTATTTACAAATTCAGCCCGCGTTTCACCTGGAAGCTTCATGATATAGTAGCTTGGCTTTATGGTGATTTCCTGCGTTTCATAGATTTCATTGGCAATATCCCAAAGATCTTCTCCTTGATAGAATACCTTTACATCATTCATGTGGTATCGCTTATAAATGTTTGCCTGTATGTTGAATAATTTATTCGGATACCTTATATGGGACTGAATGCTTTCCGGCATTTCTTTAAAGTCCTTGAACAGATCCGGATAGATTTTTTTATACGTTGTGGCAATCGGATCCGTATCGTCTACCAGATAGAAGGAGGTGTCTCCGTTATAGGCATCAATAACCACCTTCACGGAGTTTCGCAGATAATTTTCTCCGGTAGCTGCAAAAGGCTCTGAGTAAGGATAGTTCCTGCTTACCGTATAAGCATCGATCATCCAATACAGTTTCCCGTCAGCAGCTACGATATATGGATCGTCGTCATACTGAAGATGGGGCATAATTTTGTGAACCCTCTGCTCAATATTTCTATTGATGATGATTCTGGAGTCGCTTGTAATATTGGTCGATACCAGCAGCTTCAAGCTTTGCTCCCGAATAGCAAACAGAACGCGGTTCAGCGGATTAAGCTTTATGCCTGCTTTACCCTTATAGGTGGTATATTTGTTGTCCTCCCCATTTGGATAATCAAACTCCTCTTCATTTGTATTTGTCAATACATAGTTGTTCGTTAATTCACCAAAATAGATTTCAGGCCTTGTAATGTCGATTTCATTGACCTGCGATATCGGCGGAATGCCGGATATCAGCATGTCCGGTTGTCCGCTGGCAGTCACCTTATCTACTCTGGATAAGGTGATGCCATACCCATGGGTATATTTCAAATGCTTGTTCAGCCATTCTTCCCGGATCTGAGTCTCATCGATTTCTCTGGCGGCTAAGAAGGTCTGCGTATATTCTCCGTTCACAAAGTATCGGTCTACGTCTACATCGTTAAAAGAGTAGTAGCTTCTGATACTCTGTGTCTGAGTATAGAATTTTTTAGCCGGATCATAATCATTGATTCGGATATTTGAAATGGTTTCCATATTGTTCAGAATATCATCCTTGGATAAGGTGTTGCTGGCCGCAAAAGGTTTAATCGTTACATCCTGCAAGTTATAAGCCATTTGGGTAAATTTAATATTATTCTTTAAATATGGACTCTCCTTGTTGATTTCATCCGGGGAAACAATAAGATTTTGTACCAGCATGGTGGCGCCTACGCCTACCAGTCCAATGGCTATCATAATAACCGGTACTGTAAGCAGAACCCGATATTTCTTTCTGATCATCCCGATCGCAAACACCACGGCAGCCACTACGGACAGCACCATGAGAATTCGGAACACCCAAAGGGTCACATTTACAGCGGTAAATCCCGCCCCGTGAACCATACCGACTGAGTTGGTAAACAACAGGGTGTACTGCCTCAGCAAGAAATTCACACCCACCATCAAAAGGAACAGAACGCCCAGAATCATAATCTGTTTTGACGCGATATTTAAAAGCTGTTTTAGATTATTATTGTCAAATTGCTTTTTCTTAATGGGTCTGCTGTTTGCCTGTCTGCCCATTGCCTTATTGAACAGATCGCCCCATGGCCCGCCAAAAGTATTTCTTCCGAAATTTCCCTGCCTGACATTGTCGGCTTCATCATATGGTGATTCCGGTTCCGGCGGCGTATGTTCAAAGACCTGCGGTCTTCTGAGCGAAAGCAGCACCGTATAGAAAATAAAGGTTAAAATCGCAAAGGCAACGATTATTCCCAGACCCATACTGTTCAATCCGCTTATAAACTGCAGCTTAAAAACATAAAAACTCACATCGTTTCCAAATAGAGGATCCTTCACGCCAAAGCTCGTGCTGTTCAGATATTGCAATATCTCGAACCACAGATTCGATGCTACGGTTGTTGAAAGTAACGCACCAAATACTGCGGATAGTCCCCATGCGGTACGGTTCAGTGTTTTTTCATTCACCGCATCATCAGACGCCACTTTTTTAAAGTAGCCCCTTTTCAGCACCTTCAGATATAAATATGCCAGAATGGTAATGATTATAAACGCAGGAACACCAATCTTTAACTGCGTAAATAATTTGGTGAAAAATACGCTGACATAATTTAATTCCTTGAACCACAAAAAGTCCGTAAAAAATCCTATCAGGCTAAAAAACAATCCAAATAAGATGACAAGCACCAGTAAAATCATTCCTGGGCGTTTGTTACTTCTCTTTTTCAAAAATTCCCCTCCTTCATTCTTTTATTATTTTATTTCTGCCTTTTATTATTTTATTTCTGCTATGATGGTGTCGATGGCATCTCTGGCTTCCTGCGGGAGATCATCTCTTCCACCTTTAAATTCTTTTAAGGAGTTCAGGTAATTCAGTCTTCCCAACATGCCGCCTTTTAAAGCGTCAATATAGTTTTTGTCCTGAAAGTCCGGAATAAAGCCTTCTACATTCATAGTCTTAAATTGTGAAATCATACCAAAATCTTTAAATTCAGCCGTTCCATCAATGATATTCTCCAGAATGCCAATGGTGACTTCCTTCGGAATCTTCTTATCCATGAAATGTCCGGTATTAATAATATAATTTGCAACGGATCTTTCTTTAAACAATGCTTTGAACTTTTCATAATCCTGCTTTAGCGGATAGGTTCTGAACGGGTTTGCATACGGCTCGAAAACCAGTGCATTCATATCCACCCCTTCGGCAAGCTTCTCTGCCGTAGAACGCTTTGTCGCAAGGCATGCGCCCATTACGGATGCAATCACCGGGTCTTCTATCTTTATAACCGGAGGAAGGGTATGATCTTTCATCAGCCAAACAATGCTGTTGATCGGTTCATCCATCTTGTCCACCCGGTTTGAAGCCCAAAGCTTGGATTTAATAGCTCGGCCGTTGCCATTTCGGATATCCTCCGTGACAAGAACAAGCTTTCCGTCTTCGTCAAGAGTTGCTCCGCAGTTCTGAACGGTCAAAAGATACTTGTTGTCCTTTGAGGTCAGCGGATAATCCTGCGTTTTATCAAAATACGATGGTTCCAGTGCAACGGTTGAACCATTTTCACTGGAAATAATATAAGCGTCGTCATGCAGTATGGTCACATCATATTTTCCGTTGTGCTTAGCATGTGTCAAGGTTGATTTTCCTGAACCGGACAGCCCGAATACGCCCAGAACATGTGCTTCACCGCTTTTCTTGATGCAGCGTTTCAAGCCTCCGTGGCAGGATGCATAGCCGTTTCTGTTGGCAATCCCCCATGCAAGGGTAAGCGTACCCTTCTTGTGTTCACCAAAATACCGCATGCCCAGCAGGCACGCACAATTATGCTCCGGATCAAAGTAAGCAAGCCCGTTCGGAAACTTTGGATGCTTGTAATCCGGATCCGATAAAATAAAGATGTCCGGTTCATCTCCGATTTGCTTGGATTCCTTATACATATCATTATATTCTGCCGTCTTATACTGGAAATTTAACAGCCAATTTAAAAGTGTATTTTCATAGGTCTCAGGAATAAGCAAATGCGCTTTTACCATAAAATCCTTATCCAGTCCTATGTATGCTTCCGAATGATACATTTTCTTGTATCGGGTGTTGTATGTAGCTTCTCTGAGCACCTTTGCCATTTCTGCCTCGTCAACACCGGCTTCACCCAGTATCACACGTGCTCCGGCAAATCTGCCGACGGTTTCTCCATCATTAAACAGTAAAATCTTTGCGTTTTCCGGAAGGCCAATCTTCTCAGGTTCATAGATCGGCATGTCTGTCTGAATTGTACCTGTTGCATTTTTTGCCATTTCATAGGCCTGCTTCAGGTCAAGAATCTTTTCCACATTGTTTCCATAAAAAGCAGTCTCAATGGTGGTTCGGGATGTGGAAAATGCCTTGTTCCCTTTACCAATCTGTTCTCTCTTAAAGTTAGCTCTCGTTGCCATTTTTCTTAACTCTCCCTTTCTGCCAGGTCGTATACACTTGTTCGTATATACGAATACCCACTTAAAAATAATGTAATGAATATAATTAATGTAATAAACCCTTAAATTAATAAATTTCCGATAGGATTTATTGAACCAACAGAGCTGCAGTAAGCCAAACCGGCTCAAATACAGCTCTGTTGAATAATTATCTGAAATGTGTTGTCGATCAAAGTGTTATATAACTTACAATCTTCATGCTCTTATCTACAGGTTCAAGATGGTATATATGATTATAATGATTTGTTTTTGCCTTTCCGTTTTCAGTTACGGTGATCTCTTCATATACCCATAAATAGAAATTTCCGTCGTTTTGCCTTATCTCTCCTATTTTCAGGACATCAAAGCTTTCAGTTACCTTTCCTGCTTTTGAAAAATCCTTTGTACTCTTATAGGCAGCTGATCCTTCTTTAAGGAACTGAAAAACTGCTTGATCTTTCTTGTTTACATAGTCGATCCATGCTGAATTGAACTGAATAATCGTTTTTACGATTTCCTGATCATAGCAGACCGAATTTCCATCCTTATCCTGATACCAAATATTATTTTCAATTCCCTTGGAATTATTTATATTTTTATCGCCATAATCCTTATTTTCTACATAAGAAAGGCTGTCGTCTGCCCCTACCCATTTCAAATTCGTGCTGGTACCAGCCAGCGCTTCTTTGATCAAGGCATCTTTATCTGCATTTGGTGCCGTGTCAGTCTGTGCCGCGGCATTTACTTTCTGGGCCTCTTTAGCTTTCTCTTTTTCCGTCTGGTCTTCTGCTTTTTCCTGCTTCTCATCGCTCTTTAAACGATCCACCCAGTTCACGGCAACACCCAGCTTATCATTTATAAATGCTGCTGCACTGCTTTCCGGCAGGAAGCATTTTATTCCAAGTATTGTAATTTCAAAGATCAGTAAGGCTATGATAATGCCTAAAAGGACAGCTATGGGAGAAATCTTTTTCCCCGCCTCTTCATCGACAAACTCCGTTAGAGGGCTCTCCATTCCATCCCAAGGAAGTATGACAGGCTTTTCTGTCTCCTCCTCTTGAAATACTGATTCAATCTCCTGAGCCGCCGCATCCTTTGTTCCCTCGTCTTTTGTCTTTTCTTCTGTCTCTGTTGTTTTCATTGTTGAAACGAGTTTTTGAGAGTTCTCTTCCTTTGAATAGCTTGAGCCTTGTCCGGATGCTTCTTCCGGAGCTTCTTTGATTTCTTCTTCTTTTTCCAGCAGGTTGGTGCCGGCAGCTGCCGCAGTACCATTTTCTTCTTGCCCTACGGGTGCCTTCTCGGCGAGGGTATTGTTCGTATCAACCGGAAAAGGATCCAAATTTATTGGAATATTTAAGTCCAGCTTTTCTATATTGGACGGCATTTTAAGCGGTTCGTGATAAACCGAATCCGGCATCTTCTTTAAACGGTCATATTCTTTGTCCAATAATTTTTGAAACTCTTCATTCTTTTTGCTAAATGTATAAAATTTATCGATTTGTTCTTCTGCGGGCGTATGTAGACTTTCACTGCTGCCGATCTTTGGTTTGAACAGTTCCTGCTCTAAATCAGTGCCTTCTGTAATCTCCGGTTCCTTTTGCTTGGGCTGTTCAGAACCGCCCCTGCGAAAAATAAGCGTTTCTTTATTGTCCTTATTTTCTTTGTTTAGAGCTTCTTCTTCCCGCATCTGCCTGTCAAATAGTTCGAAGATATCCGGTTTTGTCTCTAATTTAGCCGCCGGTTCGATCTCCTTCTGCATATCCGTTTGAGCTGTTTTCGTTTTTTGTTCTTCCGGGTCGGATATCGGATCGAATTTCAACAATTCACGTTTCTTCCAATCCACCCGTATGTCTTCGGTTTTTTTATGTTCTTCGCCCGGTGCCGGAAAACCTTCTAAATTCCAATGAGGTCTGCCTTGCCTGTCCGTCTTTTTTTCGTTTATATCCTGCCACGTCTGCGCTATAGTCTTTCGGGGAGCCCCAATATTTTCTGCCTGTCCAATGGGTTTTTCTATGGTAGAATCGGGTACTTCGTGGTTATATACTACTTCTTCCATCGGTTCCGCCATATTATTCATGTTTTCATGTCTTTCTATTACCTGCGCACCACAATAGCTGCAGAATCTATCTCCATCCAGTAAGGTTTTTCCGCATTTTCTACAAAACATTGATTTCCTCCCAGTCTATTTTTCTAAAACTGTATTTGCTCACGCAGCGTTTCTTCTGCATAAATTTTCCCTGTTTTTCCGATATTATATCCCGGTTTCATAATGGTCCGTTCGTCTTTATCCCTTTTATCAAAAACTATTTTAGGGGCTTCATTCGGTGCCTCCGTATGTATCGCTTCTGATGTGCATTCTTCAGGCAATGCTACTTCCTGTTCGGTGATGCTTTCTTCCATGTCTGCTGCTTCAAATTCTTTTTTTGAAGCTTCGGGCAGACTTTCAGGCAGGTTTTGCTTGATCTCTTCTAAGGTCTTATCAATGTGCTCCAGAGCCTTCACTTGTGTATTCACTCTCCAATACCACAGCCTTACACCTCTAAAAGCCAAAAATATCAGACTTATCAACACTAAAAGTATGAGCGCGATTATGATAACTGCGCCTATTGCCTCCACTTGAAGGTTGTTTTCAATATATTGAATGGTTGATACCACATAATCGGTAATCATTTCAAATACACCTTCCTAAAGAATACAGAATATACCTTTTTATATTATACAATAAATTTATAACAATAGCAATTCCCAGAACGACTAAAAACAACAGAATTATCACAAAAAACAGCAAAAAGAGCGGGTTTTTCCCGCTCTGTATTTAGAAGAGAGATCAGGTCTTGATATAATCTAATCCCTCTTTAGTGATTATTGTGTACATAAATTCTTTGAATATGTTAGGCAAAAAGAGGAATTATAAGAATGAATGGTTGTCTCTTGCATAAGCTTATTATAGCCAATTTATTTTAAAAAAAGCTTAGTATTACGCAAACAAGTTTCATTAAGGACGCAAATTAGTCCAAAATATATTCCATAATATTGAAGATGTTCAATATTATGTTTTCAAAAATGGTTTATAATGGCTGCTTGTGATAAAATAAATCAAATTATAAAATTGTTAGGAGGACTTGGTGTGAGTACAGTAAAAGAAAAGGTTGAAGCTTTTGGTATTAAAAGAATTTTGGAATACTTAGACTCTAATCCTGAAGAAAATCTGCCTAAGGTTTTTAACTGGTTAAAAAAGCTTGATTCTGACAACTTTTATGCCGGAGCTTTTAAGCGAGGAGAGCGCGCGATAAATGATCCTAATGATGTATGGCATAAATTTTTAATTAACTTATTTACGGATATTGATAAAGGCGTTCGCCGAACGATCTTTGAAAATTTCCTGGTTCATTCTGTTCTGGTTGGCGGCAAAATTCGGAGAAAGCTTGAAGATCAATACGACTGTAATATTCCGTGGACTTTGCTGATGGACCCGACCTCTGCATGTAATCTGCACTGCAAAGGGTGTTGGGCTACCGAATACGGGAATAATTTATCTTTATCTTATGAGCAGCTGGATGACATTATACGTCAGGGAAAAGAGCTGGGCATGTATATGTATATCTATACGGGAGGAGAGCCTCTTGTCCGCAAGGAAGATATTATTCGTTTGTGTGAAAAGCACAACGATTGTGTTTTTCTGTCTTTTACCAATGCGACTCTTATAGATGAAGCTTTCGCAAACGAAATGCTGCGGGTAAAAAACTTCGTTCCGGCAATCAGCGTTGAAGGCTTCGAAGAGGAAACCGATATGCGCCGAGGAAAAGGAACCTATCAAAAAGTGGTAGAGGCTATGGCGCTGTTAAAAGAAAAAAAGCTGCCTTTCGGCTTTTCTACCTGCTACCACAGACAAAATGCAGAAATCATCGGCAGTGAGAAATATTTTGACGATATGATAGAAAAGGGCTGCAAATTCGGATGGCTGTTCACTTATGTACCGGTTGGTGCAACTGCCTTACCAGAGCTGCTGGCTACAGCAGAGCAAAGAGAATTCCTATATCATCAGATACGAGAATTTCGCAAAACAAAACCGATCTTCACAATGGATTTCTGGAATGACGGCGAATATGTAGGCGGATGTATTGCCGGCGGAAGACGTTATCTGCACATCAACGCCAACGGAGATGTTGATCCGTGTGCGTTCATCCATTATTCCAATTCAAATATTAAAGATACATCCTTGCTGGAAGCATTGCAATCTCCACTTTTCATGGAATATCGACACCATCAGCCTTTTAATGAAAATCTTCTTCGCGTTTGTCCTTTAATGGATAATCCCGGAGCACTTTCTGAGATGGTGCACAATTCCGGTGCTAAATCAACTGATTTGGAAACCCCTGAAGATGTGGATGCTCTAACCGACAAATGCAAGGCTTGTGCGGAAGAATGGCATCCTGTTGCAGACAAACTATGGAACAAATAAGTAAAATGAAAGACCGAATGAAAATTTGTACATCATATTTGCAATTCCCACGAAAGCTGCCTAATTCTGGCAGCTTTTTATTACTTTTTCAAAAAAAATATTGACACGTCCTCTTTAAAATGCTATAGTATAGGACGTGCCAATTATTCATACAAATGTGCATCGTTAGCTCAGTTGGTAGAGCACCTGACTCTTAATCAGGGTGTCCGGGGTTCGAGACCCCGACGGTGTACCAATGCATAAAAAACGTTATGTAGGACAAACTCTTATATAATGTTTTATAATATATCGACGTGCAAATCAGAGCACGCCAATGCGCATCGTTAGCTCAGTTGGTAGAGCACCTGACTCTTAATCAGGGTGTCCGGGGTTCGAGACCCCGACGGTGTACCAAACAAAAATCCTTTGAATTCAACAGATTCAAAGGATTTTTATTTTATTTCTTGCTTTTTAATTTCTGATAACGCCGTTGATTCAGTTCACCAGTTTATACGTCTCATCCGTAATCTTAAACGCATTCCGAATCCCCGGCGTTATATGCACTTCATTTTTGTCTGTCACAAATATGGCATCTACATCTTTTTGTGCTTCTATGAATTGCATCCCCTTTTCGAGACCAAGGGTAAACGCTTTTGCCAGTGCATCTGCCTCCATGGAGCTTTTGCAGATAACAGTGACGCTCACAAGTCCATTCTGAACCGGATAACCGGTCTGCGTATCCAGAATATGATGATAGATCTGTCCGTCTTCTTTAAAATACCTCTGATAAATTCCCGACGTAACAACCGCTCTGTCTGAAACACTTAACAGGGCGAAAGAATTGCCTGTCGGCTGAAATGGCGTCTGGATTCCAACCTTCCAATCGGTTCCATCCGGCTTCGATCCCATCAGGACCAGATTTCCTCCCAAATCCACAATTGCATGCTGAACGCCCTCGCTTTTTAAGATCTCAGCAATTGCATCGCCGGCGTAGCCTTTTGCTATACCGCCTAAATCAAGAGCCATTCCCTTCTCTTCTAAAAAAACACTTTTATCCTTGTCGTTCGTAGCAATCTTTCCATAGCCTATCCGCTTTACTGTGGACTGAATGTCTGTTTCTGCCGGAACTTTTGGATTGGGTTTATTGATTCCCCAAAGCCTGACCAAAGGCCCCACAGTAATATCAAATTTTCCGGAGCTCTTTTCACTGTATTTCTTGCCTGCACAAATCACGTTGTACGTTTCCTCTGAAACCCTGACCGGCTTGATTCCGGCCTTCCGATTAATTTCAGAAACTTCACTTTCCGACAAATCCACACTCATCTTTTTCTCAATATCCTCAAGCTTTTGAAAACATTCCTCGAATATTCCTTTATCCGCTGTTCCATAAAGGGTAATACGGCAAATAGTATCCAACGCAAATTTTGTCTCTGTTACCGGCTCTGCCGCAGAATGCTTCATGATGCCATACATTAAAAGCAGGAGCAAAACAAATATCAATACTATTATCACTATTTTATTTTTTAAAGAATTTATTCGCACGGCATATGCCTTCCTTTCTACCTTTACATCACATAAATAATAACAGATAAGTTACCATTGTGCATCACACTCTTTCAAATTTTGCTTTCCTCACCCGATAAGATAATGCATCCGTAATACACAAGTTAATGATATTGAAACAATAACATGTTATAATTTATATCATGTACTTACATTGTAAAGACAGGAAGTGACTTGTTCCTCCATTGAATTCAGCTCATAAATAATAAGGAAGTAAAAATATGTTAAAAAAATTCGCAGCAATCATTACTGCATTATTGGGATCAAAAGGAATATATAAAAAGTATTTAATATTAAACATAATTATCATTGCTATTTTGACAGTCGGCGTTTGTTTTGTATTTAACGATTATTCATGGTATGACACAACCATCGTCCAGATTCAAAATGTTGCGGCTTCACCAGTCACCGAATCTAATCGAACTAAAAGTAACGAAAAATATTTTCAGCAGTCTATGGTCGGTATCATTATGAATGGAGAATATCAGGGGAAGAGGATCTATTTACAAAATAAATCCTCTTCATCAGGGGTTCTGGATGACAAATATAAATCTCAAAATGAAGTTTTTGTTAAGCTGCATTTGGACCATAGCAGTAAAAAGCTTACAGGTTCCATTATTGGTTTTAAAAGAGATAAATATATGGCTGTCTTGTTAGCTTTATTTATTCTATTATTGATCAATGTGACCAAAATGAAAGGATTTTTTACCCTTTTATCCTTATGTATCAATATCGGCGGATTCATATATGCTGTGCATTTGAATTATGCGGGACATAACGTACTGATTCTCAGTGAATTTCTCGTGCTTTTTTTTACTTTTATCTCTTTGCTCCTGATCGGCGGGTTCAAAAAGAAAACTTTTGTTGCAATATTGTCTACTTTAATCTCTTTATGTTTTACCATGCTGATTTTTAAGCTCGCCATGATATGTACACAAGACATTAATTATACTTATATGGAATACATTACCGGCCAAAACTATATGGCGGATTTGTTTATGTCTCAAGTTCTAATCGGCGGATTAGGCGCTATCATGGATGTGGCTATTACAGAAACTTCCGCAATCAACGAATTAGTCGTTGTAAACAAAGAAATTTCCATAAGGGAATTAATACAGTCGGGACGTGAAGTGGGATTTGACATCATGGGAACCATGATCAACATTCTGCTGTTTACCTACGTATGCGGAATCATTCCCATCGTCGTCTTAAAAATGAAAAACTCCATTAAATTAGGTACCATTATACGAATGCAAATGCCCATGGAGCTCTACGGATTTATGATTGGAGGTATCGGAATACTCCTGACCATCCCAATTTCTGTATTTGTTTCTATTGTCCTGTTTAAAAAGTTGAGGAGGTCGCTATGATAAAGATATTGGCAGTCATTTTTATTTTACTATTATATCTGATCGGCAGAGGTCGGGGAATTATTACCTTTAAGTCCCTTTGCCTCAATGTTGCCGTGCTCTGCAGTTTAATCCTTTTTATATCGTGGGGCTGGAATCCAGTTCTCGTCACATTTCCCTGCTGTTTGATCATTTGCTATATCACTTTATTTTACCAGAATGGGAGAAATGCTAAAACCTTGGCGTCCTTTAGTGCCGTTATCCTCGTTCTAATCCTTTTATTTGCTTTATCTTATTATATAGGATATGTATGCCATCTGGGAGGAATCAATGAAATCCTGAGAAATGAGGACGAAATAGCCATGCTTTCGCCCGACATTGACATCAGTATGGTGCAAATAGCGGTCTCGGTGATTATTACGGGATTGATCGGTGCCGAAATGGATGCATCTATTTCCGTATCCTCTGCAGTTTACGAAGTATATATAAATAACAGGGAACTGAATTTAAGTGAATTGTTTAAATCCGGCCTTCATATTGGCAGTGACATTCTGGGGGCAACAATGAACACCTTATATTTTGCATGTCTGGGCGAATCCTTGACCCTGTTCATTTTATTTAAAAATTATCATTATTCCTTTTTTGAGGTGATTAATTCAAAAGCCTTCTGTCAGGAATTCGTCATTATTCTCTTCAGCTGTTTGGCCTGTGTTCTGGTCGTTCCATTAACTGCTGCCAGTATTTCCTATATATTAAAAAATTTAAACCAGTTTGAAAAATACCTGCTGGATGAAGAGCTGTTTTCTGTTT
Organism: Aminipila luticellarii; assembly: GCF_004103735.1. NCBI lineage: Bacteria > Bacillati > Bacillota > Clostridia > Peptostreptococcales > Anaerovoracaceae > Aminipila > Aminipila luticellarii. The sequence continues at coordinate 2,683,575 of NZ_CP035281.1, forward strand.
AAACGGCTTCCCATGCACTGCAAGTCCATTGCCGGTTTCACGCCTGGTTATTCTTCTGGCTTTTTAATCATCAGTAAAAAGGCGACCGCTAATCCAATACAGGAAAAGACCACTGATTTCATTTCAAAAATATTTGTCAGATAACAGCCTATGATCGCTCCTGCAATAAAAAAGCATATAATCAAAATATACTGCAAAGAAATCATAAGTTCTTCTCTACTTTTCAGGCTTCTAGATAGATAAAAATGCTCACTTGCACTCCTCAAATTTCCCGTGCACATGGTTGAGGCAAAAGCCTTTCCTTTAAACTTCTTAAAGCTTTGTGCCTGAAGTGCGCAGACAAAGGATACTAAAACAATGGCTATGGTGTTATATCTGCCCTGGGGTAAAAAGCCTACGCCTATTAAGACTGTCAGCTCTATGGCGATACCGATCTGCCTCCAGTGCAAGGCATAGTTCAGCCGATATTTATTCCGAATGAATTCGGTTAAAGTAATTCCTATAAAATAAGTTAGAATCGGTATTAAATAATGAAGTGCCCGCAGCAGGTCTCCCTGTGCCAGCTGAATGGCTAATAGGACCATATTTCCTGTCTGTGCATTTGCGAACACCTGTCCTCTGCAAACATAAGTATAAGCATCCAGATATCCGCCCACAACGGCCAGCAACGCTCCGACTAAAAAGGATTCCGACATTTGTTCTTCTTTATTCCATAACATGTTTTGACCTCCTTACCCTTTGATATTTTTATGTTTAAAGTAACTTTTCAACAGCACGGAGGTCTGCGATATTCCATAATCTTTTATATGCCCAAGCAGACTTTCCAGCTGCTCGGAGTTTTCCACCGCCACACGCAAAAGGGAATTATGCACTCCTATGATATGATGGTGCTCAATAATGGCATCTGTCTCCTCACAAAATTGGCAGAATAAATCATACTTTTTAGGATATACATCCACATGCACATAAGCGGAAATTCCCTTGCCCATTTTGGACAGATCCAGTTCGGCAGCATATCCTGTAATGATTCCCGCACCCTCCAGTCTTCGGATTCTTTCTGAAACAGCGGGAGAAGTAAGCCCTACCTTTTCCCCAATTTCCTTGATGGTGCTCCTGCCATTTTTCTGCAAAATATTTATAATATTTATGTCTGTATTATCCACGATCTTCCTCCCATATTTTTATCTGCTTTAATGTCTTTGCTTTGTTAGGTTTTATCGCTTAACGCTTTACTTTATTAAGCGTTTTTATTATAACAAATTGCTTTCAGTATGTACACGTCTTTATTACAGCGTTATACTTGTTACTAGCATAATAGAAAAACAACAAGTTAGTTTTTATTATACAACTTTTCCAAGCAAATTAGGGTATGATTTTAAGACAGGAGGTCATAAAATGGTAAAAATTAATCAAGCAATTACAGGAATCTGTTCCTTTTCAAAATTTCCAATCTGTATGGATTTAGATCATCTAGGTGATGCCGATATGGCAGTTTTAGGCGTTCCATATGATTTAGGGGTCGGTTTTCTTAGCGGAGCCAGACTGGGTCCCCGCAGAATCCGAGAAGCCTCCGCACAGTATGCAAAAGGGCCTGCCGGATTCTACGATTTTGAGGAAGATGAACAATATCTTGCTTCCCCTTTAAACATCGTGGACTGCGGCGATGCCGATATTCTTCAAGGGGATGTAGATTATTCTTTTAACAGCATCGAATATGCCGTACGGAAAATCATTGAAAACGGAACGATTCCGATTATTATGGGCGGCGATCATTCCATCACCATTCCGGTAGGACGAGCATTGGAGAGTGTTGGAGAAAAGGTCAGCATTATTCAGTTTGACGCGCATCTGGATTGGACGGATCATGTGGGTCCGCAAAAATACGGCAATGGCAGTCCTATGCGCCGCCTGTCGGAAATGAGCCATATTGACAAAATGGCACAAATTGGCCTTCGAGGAATCGGCAGCGGCAGAAAATCCGATTATATGGATGCAAAGAATTATGGAAGTCAACTGATTTCCGCCAGGGAAGCCCATGCTATCGGTGTAGAAGGCATCTTAAAAAGAATTCCAAAAGCGGATAACTATTTTATCACCTTCGATATAGATGGCTATGATATGTCCATTGCACCGGGTGTTGCTTCTCCATATCCCGGCGGCTTGTTCTACGATCAGGCCATGGATATTTTTAAAGGAATCTGTAGAATGGGTAAAATCGTCGGCATAGACTTGGTCGAAGTGGCTCCTCAGTATGATCCTTCCGGAATCACGGTGAGGCTGGCCGCTTTAACGTTGATTAATATGATGGCTCAGATCGGCAAGCTTCAATTAAACAAATAAGGGAGGATATTATTGCTTCCTAAAAAATAAGAACGCATCCTGCCGGATACGTTCTTATTTTTTTAATTATTCCTTATCCTTTAACAACGGCTGAAGCCCTTTATAAAAGACAATTACTGCTATTGTATAGCATATGCACTTGGACAGATAGATGGCCGCCGTGACCGGTATCCAATCCCAATTAAATCCGTCATAATCGTTCGCTCCGGCTTCAGTTTGCAGTTTCATACTGCTCACCATGATTGTTGGTATAAAAAAAATAACAAGGCTTATTATGAACGGAATAACTTGGCTTATCTTTATTTTTGGCATGTTTAATCCCTCCCCTTTGCAAACTTTAAGTATGTTGCGTACATTCATGTATTATAACATAGTCAATACTAAAATTTATAAAATATTGTAAAATTTTAGCATTATTTTTATTACCTTTCCTTACTTTCATTCCGTCCTTTCCCCACCAAAATTCTTCTGTTTTTTATCTCAAATCTCTGGGCAGCCACCGGTGTATGGTTTTATTAATACAATATCAGATTCAATCTATCTATTTGTACTAATGTATTGTGTTATTAATACACAAATACAGATTCTTCTTTATTTGACAATAGAACTTAAACCTCGACATTTCAAGGTATTTTTGATTTTGTATTACTAAATTTTATAAATTAAGTAAATTATTAGAAATAGCATAAATTTTAACGAGGTCTGAGAAAAAAATAAGAATAGAAACAAAAGTAAAAAAAAGAATCCCTGAGACTAAGTCTAATTTTTAAGGGATTCTAAATCGTTATTTATTTTAACATTTCGTCCATATTTAAGAAGATCTGCAATTCTGTCATAAAACTATCTGTTTTCATCTTCTGCCAAAGCTTTTTGAAAAGCTTCATCCATACTGCATGCCACCGGGAATCCCAGATCCTTCAAGGCCTGGGTCATGGCTCGCAGAGTGATGCAGAGATCTGCTTCGTTAGCATTCTCCCCCATATGGCCGATTCGCAGGACTTTTCCAGCCATGGTATCGAAGCTGCCGGTAATCATCACATGATACCGATTCTTCATGGTGTCTAGGATCTGCCGATCCGTCAGTCCCTCCGGCACAGACACCGCCGTCACTGTGTTGGCAAATCCGTCCTCCAAAAAGAAGGATAAACCGCCTGCTGTCAGTGCTTTTCTGGTAGCTGCGGCAATTCTTGCATGTCTTTCTAAAATGTTCTTATCCGCCGCTACATTTTCTGCTGCCGCCCGAAGTCCGTAAATATCACTGATGGGCATGGTATACGGGAATTCTTGTTTCTTGTAATAATCTTTAAAATTTAATATGTTGGCATAAAACGACGCGATAGGAGTCTTTCTATTTTCTATCATCTCCATGGCTCTGTCACTCACCCATAACATGGTCAATCCCGGAGGAGCCGACAGTGCTTTTTGTGAACCGCCGCATAAAATATCAATTTTACTTTCATCAATATTAACATACTCACCGAACATACCGGCCACGGAATCCACAACGGTCAAAATTCCGTAGGATGCAAGCAGGTTACAAATTTCATTTATGGGATTCAGTACACCGCTGGGCGTGTCGCAGTGAACAACCGTAGCATATTTAAAATCGGAATCCTTTTTCAGAAAGTCTTCCAGCTCGGATACCGAAATCGGTCTGTGATAATCGGAAACAAAGGAAACCGTTTCTCCGCCGTACATGGTTACAAAATCAGCAAATCCCCTTCCAAAAACTCCGTTATCCAGAATCAGGACCCGATCCCTCGGTTCGGTCAAGGAAGCGCAGGCGGTCTCTAATCCTAATATTCCTTCCCCACCCAAAATATAAGCGTTATTTTTTGTATGCAGAAGCCTGGCCAAAAGCTCACAGGTTTCCTTGTAAAATTCATAAAATGCAGGATCTATATCCGGGTTGGTGGTTTCCAAGCTTCTTGCCATACGCACGTTTTCTCTCACATTAGTAGGCCCAGGTGTCATTGTCTTATACATATATACTTTTTACCTCCTTGAAACTATTTCGCAATTTTCTTTAAACGTTCTACAATTGGAAGAACGATAACAGCGGCTACTACAATCTGCATAATGTTGCCGGGAACGGAGCCGAAAGGCTGAATCCAGTTTCCATATAAGAACACTTCCGCGAAATAATAGCCCACAAGCTTTATAATAAGTGCGGCGGCTATAGCAATCGTATTGACCACAGCCGGTTTAAAATGTAATTTTTCTGTTATAAGTCCGACGGTAAAGCCCATCAGTCCGACGATAACAAAGGTAAAGGGTGCCCATGCCGTCCAGCCTGAAATCAGATCAAACATCCCCATTCCGAACGCACCTGCCAAAGCTCCGGTTTTCTTTCCGTACACGATGGCCGCAATGAAGAGAGGAACATTCCCCAGATGAATCAATCCACCATTACCCGGAATCGGCAGCCGGATATTAATGAACATGGTTGCGGCTAAGGTAAGCGCTATAAATAAAGCATTGATTACTAATGTTTTTGTCGCATTTCTGGAATCGGAAACGGATTGTGTATGTGTGCTCATATTTCTGCCCTCTTTCATAAACTGTTTTTATCTATATCTTTATATTACGCCAAGAGTGACAATATTAAAATACGCAATTTTAATTATTTTAATATATACAGTTTCCCCATAAAGCTTGATTATCTCAAACTGTATATATAAAAATAGGGTTAATGGCATATTTTTTCCATCAACTCTATTTTGTTCGTTAAAATACCTTTTTATTAAATAAAAATGGCAGCTATATTAAAACATCCACAGTGCAAGAAATAAAAGAAAAATGGTTAGGGAAAGAAGATGCTAAAACTAAATATTTAGAATATAGGGACTTTAAAAGAAGAGTTATAAAACCAGCTTTAAAATATAAGGGCGCAATTCAAATAAAAGTACCCTACCCGTAAAACCCCTTACGCTTTGTTAACATTTTTCTAGGGTGTAACTTTGGCAAGAGTACCTCAATATTAGGTCACATCTTAAAAAATTTATATTTTTTAGCAAAAGTGAAACATATTCTAATACTTTTATGTCTTATATATTGTAATATTAACTAAAGTGTCTTGGTATTGGTCACATATAAGTTAAATATTATATCAGGTTTATTGGAAAATAAAAAAGGGGATAATACCTATATCAAAGAATAGCAAGCCTTGGAAGTGGTCGTCCACTTTCTCAAAAAAGCGGTAGCTTTTTTGAGCTTGTTGGGGGAACCCCCAAACCCCTTTTCCTCTGATCGCTCGGACACACTTGCAATTCTGCAAAGTAAATTGCAAGTTATAATCATTGACTAGAAAAGAGAAACAAAGTTATTATGTTATAGAGTTAATAAAAGGGGAAAGAAGAGAAGTTAAAAATGAAAAATTTAAAAATATCAAAAAGAGCATTAACTATACTATTAGTATTTTCCATAATGGTTAGCATTTTTAATGCATATCAATTTTATTCATTAAAGCAATTTATATATAAAGAATATATAATGTTTTTCTCTAACACAGTCCTTTCTATGGATATGGAGTTTCTTGGTAATAAAGATATGACATCTAATGAGTTGAGAGATGTCATTTACAAATATAATAGTATCGTAAATAATGACATAGTAAATAAAAACAGTTTTTATAAAAATTACTCCAAAATAGATCCAAATTTTAAAAAGCTATATCAAAAACAATTCTCATTATTACTACGTTTAGGAAATGTTAGTAATGATAAATATACAGATAAACAAATTTGTGCGACAAGACAATTAGTTAACAAAATAACAAAAAAAACATCTCAAAATAAAGATATTGTTAAAATAAGAAAAGGTCAAACTGTAAAGGTGCCTAAGGATATATATTTATTATTTCAAGACATTGATTCAACAATAGAAATAACAAACGAAAAAAACCAATTGTATTAGACAGTTGGTTTTTTTCGTTTGTTATTTAATTGATATAATACCTATGGAATCGGTATGCGGAAAAAGATTGTATGAGTTGCTAATGAGTTTTTTATTAAAACACCGCCTCATTCGTCCGGCTCATATTTTGAACTTCTATAATAATTTTCTCAAAGAGATTAATAATCTGCTCGGATAAGGTTCTGGCTTCTAAGGCTGCCTGAATCGCACCGGACTGATCCTTGCTCTTAATAGAATCAATGACTGAATCTCCCTTGTGGTGGATATCGTGATGATACGAATCAATATCATCCCACATGCGGGACAGCCGCTGTGCTGCTGGCCTTACCGCAAAATAGAAGTGCCCAAATCCGCATTTGTGTTCGTCTGTTTGAATCGGCGAAAGCTGCATGGAGGAAGCCATTTCGGATACCGTATCCACCCATTGTGTGTGTGCCTGAATAGCATCCCGAATGGTATGAATGAAATCCTCGTTGGAAAGCGGATATTGCCCGCTGTTCACCAGCTTGCCGGAGTCCATCGCAAGATTCGTAATTTCTCCCTCAATAGCCTGTACAGAAGCAGAAATTTCATTGATGGAATGACTAATAACATCTAACTCCGCAGCAGAGTCCGCCATTTCCTGTAAATCGGAATTGATCATCTCCAGTGCGGAAGAGGACTCCTGCAGGGCCGCGTTTACCTGTTCACCGGAAGCTGCTGCTCCGGAGATACTATCGGTGATATGTTCTACGGAATCAGAATTTCTTTGCATCATCGCCGTTACAGATTCCACGCCTTTACCCACATTGCTAATGGAAGAAATGGCGTGTTCCACACTGGCCTTGCTCTCATTCAGTGCTCCCTGCATGGTATGGAGGAGCTCGTCGATACTGACAGTAAGTGCCCTGGTGGATTCGGACAGGGTACTGATTTCTCCTGCCACCACACTGAATCCCTTACCGGCTTCTCCTGCACGGGCCGCCTCAATAGACGCATTCAAAGACAAAAGCTTTGTTTGGGAAGAAATCTGATTAATTCCAAGGATTACCTGACTAATTTTAGATACGACCTCAGAAAGTTCTCCCATGCTGTGCTGCATGTGTTCTGAAAAAGCAATCATCTCCTGATTTTCCATACTGATGTCCTGTAAAAGCCGATTGCTTTCCATGGTATTCTTATTCAGGCTCTCAGCCTCCTTGGCAATCTGCTGCAAGGAAGAAGCAAGCGTTTCATTTGCGCTCACCACCTCTGTCATAGAAGACGATATTTCTTCTGTTGCCGTGGCAGACTCGGAAGATTTCGCGCTCAATCCGCCGGAGGAAGCCTTAATCTGATTTCCAAAAAAGGAAAGCTTTAAATCAAAACTGCTGACTAACGTCGCTGCGTGAAATATATGCTTAAAAATCTCAACAATTTTTCCTTTTCCTTCGTCCACCCTATTATTTTTTTCTGCATTTTTAGCCTCTTTACTACGAAACATGGGCATAACTCCTTTCCCATCGTCCTAAAAATTTATCGACAAATTCTGACATATTTGATAGTTTCCATTATAGGGGAACCCCTTTTATTTGTCAATCTGATGAAATCAGCTTATTACAGGCGTTCATAAGTTTAGAACCTTTTGACAGGCAAAAAAAGAGAGCACTGCTCCCTTTATCTTGTTTGCAGTACTCTCATTTTTCATATAATAAATTTTTAAATTAAAGGGTCATAGCCAAATCCAACGGAATATACGTGGTTCCGTTCTTTTCTACAGGGGCAAAAGTCAATTTCACCTCTGAAGCTTTTCCTGCTTTTGTAACATTACAAGTATCACTGCCTATAGTAAAGCTGTAAGTAGAAGAACCGTTTGTCAGAACGATTGGATCCTTACTTCCCGTCCACTTGATGTTGTATCCCTTTGCAGTGGCAGCATCACGAAGTGCTATTTCCGGAACAAAAGGTCCACCAAGCTTTTCAGCTGTACGGCCAAATCGATCCATTACAAAGAATAACAGGTTATCATATAAGTGGTCTGCATCCTTACAGGCTTTTTCTGCAATCTGCATATGTAAATCCGTCACATATTTTTCTGCCTTTGCAGGATCCTCAGCATACAGCTTTATCATTTTCTGCTCTGCAGATTTCATATCATTGTACAGATTTTCTTCATAGAAGTTCCAATAATCCTTTACGCCCTGTCCGTAGAAACTTCTGTTCTGCTCTGCCAGCGTACAGATTCGCTTAAACTTCCAGTATGCGCCGTTTGGATCGTAATCTTCGCCATCTACCTTATACGCTTTGTACGTGTCTGTAATACCGCTGAAATTTGGCAGGAACACGGAATGCTCGGCATTACCGAAAGCAAGCCACTGCAGTGCGGAAATTTCCTTTGGATAATTGTCCTTCACCTGAATAACGTGTATCTGAGATTGTCTCTCTACTCCGATTACTCTCAAAGCTTCGTTGCCCGGAAGAGATGCGTCATATTTCGTTCCTTCATATCGGTTGCGAAGTACGTCCATAACCTCCAGTGCGGAAACCTTTTTAGCCGGATCATAGAATAACGGATATAATGTATCCGTCTTGTACTCCCCTACTGTTGCCGGTGCAAGAAGCTTGTGCCCCATCCATGTACGCATGTTGGAATAGTCTTCTCTCGGCTCACCGAAGGTCGCTGCCAAATGTACTTTTCCGTCTACGAGCTTCGTCCATTTGTTTTCATCGGCTGTCTTAAATAAATCCTTCTGATACATAAAGTTTTCCGTATCAGCCGGATCAACGGTACCAATCATGAACTGATTGCCAAAAACAGCAACCTTATCCGCAGGCATTTTCTGAGCAGCCCATAGGTGTCCGCTGTACACTTCAAAGATCCATGCTTCCTTCTGGTCGGCTAACATGATAATATTGCCTTCCTCTGAACCATATTTCTCAATAATACTTGCCAGCTTTTCCACACCTTCTTTAGGGGTTTTGCAGGTCGCTGCAACGATACCTGTCAGAACGGCTTCTCTCAGACCGCCTTCAACGAAAGGATCCACCTTTTCAACTTCAGCACTAGGAGAAGCTGAAACCGTACCGGTCAAACTTAATCCATATTCGTTGGTACAAGCCCCCATATAAGGTCCGTCTCCCTCTCCCGGTGTATCCGGAACCATGGTGTACTTGTAAGTCGTTGCCGGTAATGGATAAGAAAATCCCTGAACATCATCGATGGTACGTCCAGGTACATTTTCGACCCGATCTACCACAAGAAACATTTTGTTGTAAGCACCGGTACCCTGATCCTCGCTTCGAGCCAGAATCGTACTGCCGTCCGCACTTACATTTTTACCAACGTATACTGCTGTGCATGCAAATGCACTGGTCGTGCCAAGCAGCAGAGTCACTGCCATAGCTAAGGCTAAAACTCTAAATCTTTTCATCTTTCCTCTCCTCTTCAAGTTGATACACTGATATAAATTATTGGGTATAGTTACATTTTACATTTTAAGTAAAATTGAGTCAAAGTATTCCATATAAAATGCCTAAATTGTATGAAAAAAAGAGCAATTCTGTATATTTTCTTGCTCCTTATAAAGAAAAACAACTGCTTAAATAGCAGTTGTTCGTGTTACCACTTTATCTCATTACCATAAAGGTTATATAGATTCGATCCTTGCGGGTATTTCCGCCGATGTCCTTCAGAACAACCTTTCCTTTTCCTCTCCACACAATTTTGTCCCCTTCGCGTACCAGCTTTTCGTTTTTGGCGGTCTGCAAATTGTTTACAAACACGCTCCCGCTTTTTATGGCTTCTGCTGCATTGCTTCTTGACATTCCAAAAGCAGCCGCCACCACATTATCCAGCCTTAAGGAAGCGACCGTTCCACTTTTTTCAGACACCTGACCTTCCGGAAGGATCAACTGATCCAGTTCCTCTGCGGTAAGTTCTAAATAAGTCCGACCGGCCTTGCCATAATTGGCTAAAAGAAAATCGTGCATTTCCCTGAGAATGAGAATATCCGCCCCATCCTTGGATACGAGAATATCCCCTATGGCGTCCCGCTTTATGCCAAGCCCCGTCAGAGAGCCCAGATAATCTCTGTGGGACAGGGGTTTATACCCGTTATGTCTTGCCCGGATCAAAGCCAGCGGGCTCTCTTCTTTATTTTTTAGAAAGTATTCGTGAAGATCCTTTTCGGTGGCTGCTTCAATATAGTCCGGTATAAAAACAGCAATTCTGCGTTCCGCATCGGGATACCCCCCATAAAAAAAGCCTTTTGCTCCGGGATTTTTCGTTACGGTATTCTTGCAGAGGGTCTGTTGTCTCATATCTAAAAATCCCGTGTTGGTTATCATGTAGTTTTCCTGGCATTGATCGGCCTTATCCTCTGCCATGGCAATTATCAATTTGTCTTCGTTCATATGTTTCCCAATATCTGCTCTTTCATAAAAATTGTTTACATTATTCCTTCTGTGGTACAATGATTATATATACTAACGAAAGGAAGGAATAATATGGAATATACTTTTTCCCCCCGTGGGGTCTGTTCTCGAGGTCTGTCTTTTGAAATTGAAGAGGACAAGGTTAAAAATGTATGCTTCAACGGCGGCTGTAACGGCAACCTGCAAGGTATTGCCTCTCTAGTGGAAGGAATGCCTGTTGAACAGGTTATCGATAAACTGTCCGGTATAAAGTGCGGATACAAAAATACATCCTGCCCTGACCAGTTGGCTCAGGCTCTTCATCAACTTTCAGAAGCTAAAGAATAATAATGATTCATTTCATCCTCAGGTACCATACTTCCGCCGGTCGCCCACAAAATGTGAGTGGCCGTTTTTATTTTATCCGTTAATCGGTATTGTTCCAAGTATGCTTGATTTTGCATGACTCGTGCAATCGTATCAAATGTGGCACAAGCAGACGGCTCAATATAAATACCCTCCGTATCAGCTAAGAGCTTCAAATAGTCATACAGCTTGTAATCGTCTATAGTCGATATACCGTCTAACAGCGTTTCCATGGTTTTCCCTACCAGTCTGGACGCTCTGCCCACTGCGAGACCGTCCGCCGCCGTTTTTCCGTCCAGTCCGATATCCTCAACGGCGATTCCGTCGTGCAGGCCCGTTGCCATTCCCAGCACCATACAAGGAGCATGGGTTGGCTCAGCAAAAAAGCAATGAACGTTCTCCCCGAATACCTTTTTGATGCCGTATGTGACTCCTCCCGGAGCGCCTCCCACACCGCATGGGATATATATAAACAAAGGATGCTCGGAGTCTACCGGAACACTTAATTCGGTCAGCTGTCTTTCCAGCCTTCTTCCGGCGGTAGCATATCCCAGAAATAAATCCAGGGATCCCTCATCATCCACAAAATGGCATTTGGGATTTCCTGCGGCTTCTTTCCGTCCTTCTGCTACTGCCTTTTGATAGCTGTCCGGATATTCGATCACCCTTGCTCCCCTTGAACGGAGTAGATCCTTCTTCCACTGTCTGGCGTCTGCGGACATGTGAACCGTCACATCAAACCCAAGCTGTGCGCTCATAATTCCTATGGACAGTCCAAGGTTTCCTGTGGAGCCTACGGCTACGCTGTATCCGCTGAACAGTTTCCTGAACCTGTCTTCCGCTAAAATCTCATAATTATCCTGTTCATGAAGTGCTCCGGCCTCGGTCGCTACTTCTTCCGCAAATTTTAAAACTTCATGAATGCCTCCCCGGGCTTTGACCGATCCCGATACGGGTAAATGGCTGTCGCATTTTAATAACAGCTTGCCCGGATGAGTATAGCCCAGCATGTCCGATAAAGCCTTCTGCAGCTTGGGAACCTCTTTGAGGGGGGATTCAATCATCCCGTTGCTTTCCCGAGTCTCCGGAAAAACCTTTTTAATGTATGGGGCAAACCTCTGAAGCCGTGCTTCTGTTTCGTCAATGTCTTTTTGCGTAATCGTTTCGTCAAAAGTGTTTTCCATACCTCTCGGATTAATCCACAGGGTTTCTCGTGCATCTGCCAAGGCCTGCACCGTTTCATCCAACTTTCCCATTTCTTTTAACTTATTTAACATTGCAACCTCCCAAAATTTAGCATACAATTAAATAGAGTATTTATCTTTCGTAGTGCATACATTAAGTATAACATATCAAGGGGGATAAAATGGGTGCATTTTTATTTAAAACCTTTATAAAGGATTATGAAAATACAAATGATCCCGCCGTTCGGGAGAAATATGGTCTGCTGACTGGTGTTGTAGGGATTATTTCCAATGTCATATTATGCATTATGAAAGTTGTGATCGGTATTATTACAGGAAGCATTGCTATTATTGCAGATGGTATCAACAATCTGACCGATGCTTCTTCCTCTGCAATGACGCTGGTAGGCTTTAAGCTTGCCGCCAAGCCCGGAGATGAAGGTCATCCCTATGGACATGCCCGAATCGAATATCTTACAGGGCTTCTTATTTCTGTGGTCATCATTTTGCTCGGCTTTCAGCTGTTTAAAACTTCCTTTGATAAAGTACTGCATCCGGAACCGGTGCAGTTTAGCTATCTGACCTTAATCATTCTGGCTATCTCTATTGCGGTAAAAATATGGCAGTGCTTATTTTATATTTCCGCCGGAAAAAAAATCCATTCCCTGACGTTGACCGCAACGGGTACCGACAGCCGAAACGATGTGATTGCAACCAGTGCGGTACTGATCAGCATTATTATCGGCCGTATCACCGGAATTCAACTGGACGGCATCATGGGCTGCGTCGTTGCCGTATTTATTTTGTGGTCCGGCATTCAGCTTATTCGTGAGACTTCCAGCCCTTTACTGGGCGAAGCTCCCGATCCGGAACTGGTTCATGCCATCCTGAATTATGCCGAATCCTGCGAAGGGGTTATCGGAACCCACGATCTCATGGTGCACAACTATGGTCCCGGCAGAATTTTCGCCTCCATACATATCGAGGTGGATGCGGAACGGGATATTATGGAAAGCCATGATATGATAGACAATATCGAACGGGCCTTAAGCAAAAACCTTCGGATCAATCTGACGGTTCACATGGATCCGGTAAAGCTTAATGATCCTCTTACAGAAAAACTCCGCACCGTATTGGAACAGACGATTGAACCCTTGGACGGTGTATACAGCATCCACGATTTAAGATTGATTCCCGGTCCGACCCATACCAATATCATCTTCGATATGGTCACGGCACCGGACTCTGCTATAAAACAGTCCGAAATTCAGGCCATTATTGACAGCAAAATCAAAGAAATCGATCCCTCCTACTTTGTGCGCATTACCTTTGATACGGCTTATATAAGACCTTAACGATCCTGTTATCCTCCTGCTGATAGGACTTGTACCAAAAAATTGAAGTTCCCTGATTCGCAGGCAGGCTATCGGGTATATATTTGTTAAATAAACAGTAGACTTTTTTCATAGGGTGAAGTATAATCTAGGCAAATTATAGAATTCTATAGAAAAAAGAGAAAGAAAGGAACTGAGTGATATGAAAAAATATGTATGTGCAATTTGCGGCTATGAATATGATGGAGAAACCCCTTTTGAAGAACTTCCTGATGATTACGAATGCCCTGTTTGCGGTGTTGGTAAAGATCAGTTTGAGGAGCAGGACGCATGATCAAAGTATCAGACAACGTCTACAGCGTAGGGGTCATAGACAGGGACGTGCGAATGTTCCACGGATATTTTACGCCGATTGGAACCACCTATAACTCTTTCCTTGTCCTTGACGAAAAAGTAACGCTGATTGATTTTGTAAAAGAAAAGTTTACAGAAGAATTCTTAAAAAACATAGAAGAGGTTCTCCGAGGCCGAACAATCGATTATATTATCTGCAATCATGTTGAGCCGGATCATAGCGGAGCACTTCCGACAGTCACAGCGAAATATCCAAACGCCATGGTGTATGGTACGGCAAACTGCCAAAAAGAGCTGAAGGCCTATTACCCGAATGCCCAATATAATTTTACGGTAGTAAAATCAGGAGATACCTTAAACACCGGAAAATATCATTTTAGCTTTATTCCAATGCCAATGGTTCACTGGCCTGACAGCATGTCTACCTATTTGCAGGAAGCAAAGATCTTATTTTCCAATGATGCCTTTGGACAGCACACCGGCACAGGAGAGCTTTCTGATACAGACAAGGGATTAGAGCGGCTGTTGGATCGCGCCGGAGACTATTACGCAAATATTGTTCTGCCCTTCGGCATGCAGGTAACCAAATTAATCGAAGCGGTTTCCGCTTTTGATATTCAGATTATTTGTCCGTCTCACGGTGTCATCATAACCAAGTATATTTCTGAAATAGTGCAGAAATATATTTCATGGAGCAAAAATGAGACCGACGAAAAGCGGGTGCTGATTGTTTACGACACCATGTGGGGAACTACTGAAAAGCTGGCGGAAAAGCTTCAGAAGGAATATACGGATAAAGGTTTTCAGGTGGAAGCTGTCAACTTGACCAAACAGCATTATTCGTACGCTATGTCCAGAGCGTTGGAAGCCAAATATATATTTGTCGGCTCGCCTACATTAAACAACACCATGCTGCCTTCCGTCATGGCCTTCCTTACCTATATGAAGGGCTTAAAACCAAAGGGAAGGATCGGAAAAGCTTTTGGTTCCTATGGCTGGAGCGGCGAATCTATAAATCAGATCAACGATTTATTAGCATCCTGCGGTTTTGAAATGCAAGAGCCTTTAAAAGCGGTATGGAATATATAAACGACAGGTCGCTTCATATCGGATGTCATTTATCCTCTTCAAAAGGCTTTGAGCATATGGGAAAAGAGGCACTTTCCATCGGAGCAAATACCTTTCAGTTTTTTACACGGAATCCCAGAGGCGGGAAAGCCAAAGACATCGACCAAAAGGATGTACAGGCTTTTCTAAAGCTGGCGGAAGAAAATCACTTCGCCAAGCTGGTGGCTCATGCCCCTTATACGGTGAACCCCTGCTCTAAGGAGCCGAAGACCCGTGAATTTGCCCGTATGATTATAGAAGACGATCTGAATCGGCTGGAATATATTCCGGGGAACTATTATAACTTTCACCCCGGAAGCCATGTGGGGCAAGGGATGGAAATTGGCATTGAAATTATTTCCGACCTGCTGAATGATTTAATAAAACCGGATCAATCTACTATCGTTCTCTTGGAGACCATGTCCGGAAAAGGAAGTGAAGTCGGGAGCCGCTTTGAAGAATTAAAGGCTATTATCGATCGGATCCAAATAAAGGACAGGATTGGCGTATGTATGGATACCTGCCATATCAACGATGCCGGATATGACATCGTAAAAAATCTTGACGGGGTCTTATCTGAATTTGATGAAATCATCGGATTGGACAAGCTTTATGCTGTGCATATAAACGACAGCCTGAATCCGGTTTCTGCCCACAAAGACCGTCATGCCAAAATAGGCGAAGGGCATATAGGTCTTGAAGGCATCTGTCAGGTTATCAACCATCCTAAGCTTCGCCATTTACCCTTTATTTTGGAAACCCCTAATGATCTGAACGGTTATCAGAACGAAATTACCATGCTCAGAGAACGGTTTCTGGGATAATGATATTTTCTGCGTGAAAAAGATTCCCCAGCATAAGCTGGGGATTTTTCGTTTATCAAAAAAGCAGACAGAACCCATGTGTTCCTGTCTGCTTTACTTTTTACTTCATTACTGCTCTGCCGTAAGCTGATCGATAATCGAAACCAATTTTCCGATTTCCGGCTTGCTGATCTGCTCGTCCGCGCCTAATTGTTTTCCCTTTATGCGCATTTCCTCGCTTATTAAGGAGGAGAATAAAATCAGCGGGATCTTTTTGAGCGTTGAATCCTCTTTCACCAGCTTGGTCAATCTATGCCCATCCATCAGAGGCATTTCAATATCTGATACGATGCAGGCCACATGCTCTTTGATGGGATCTCCGGACTCTTTCGCTTCCTGCAAGTAATCCCAGGCTTCCTGCCCATTGTCTGTTTTAATGGTGTTTTTATATCCGGCTTTATGTAAGCACTCTATGATCATTTTGGAAAGAAGCATAGAATCTTCTGCCACCAGAATCGTTTTATCCATGGTATGACGCTCTCCCAGCTTTTCAATGCTCTCAACCTGTATGCTGGATTCCGGACTAATTTCGGCCACGATTTTCTCAAAATCCAATATGGTTATAAGACGGCCTTGATACTCTGCTATACCTGTAGCCGCACCATCCTGCCCTCCATAAACTGCTTTATCCGGCTTTTTGATTGCCGTCCATGAGATTCTGTCTATCCCCACAACAGTATGTACGTGGAAAGCAAAATCTAAATTATTAAAATGGGTGACAATAAAAATATCACGTCCCGAATTTTCACATTTGGGTAATCCCAGATATTTAGCAAGATCAATTACCGTAATGATTTCATCTCTCGGCTTAAATACCCCTTCTATAACATGGTGTGAATTAGGCATAGGCTTTACACTCTGTGCCACCATGATTTCACGTACTTTAGCGACATTTATTCCAAATATTTCATCTGCAACTGTAAATTCGATGATTTCAAGTTCATTGGTTCCTGACTCTAAAAGTATGCTGGTCTTACTGATATTTTCTGGAATTGCCATATCCATTCCTCCCATACAAAATCTACTTTTTTCGGTTTTACCGGAATAATATTGTAAAATATTACTTTATTATACAACATTAAAGGCTTCTTGCATAGACATCTTTTGGCTGCACCATAAGTTTTGCCTTTTCACTTACCAATTTTTCTTTTTCTGACCGGGTTAGTTTTTTTATGGCACATTCCCGTTTTAAAGCTTCCGATCGATCTTCATACTCTTCTGCATAAATCAGCTTTACCGGCCTTCTGCTTCTGGTGTATTTTGCCATGCTGGATTTCAGCTCCCCGTTATGTTCCTTTATTCTTTTCTCCAGGTTTACAGTCCATCCGGTGTAATAGGTTCCATCCCCGCATTCCAAAATATATACATAATTCGTTTTATTCATATGGCCTTTCTCACTTTTACTCTTTCTTGCGATCTTGTCTCTTCATCATATCACATCTCTTCTTTTCTGTCGCATAGCAATATCACTTTTAATTCGGAACCGGCATATTCTAAATCGGCTCAGAATATTGTAAAATCATGCAAAAATATGCTATTTTAAGCCATATTTTTTAATATTTACATAGACACTCATCAGATAATGTACTATACTGTAGGTAACTTGAAGTTTTTGTCCAAATTTGTTACTAAAATGCGTTTTATACGTTCTATACTACATAAAAATACAACATTGTGAGGTGTCCTTTATGGCAGAAAGTAGAGAAAAAAGTTTATCTGTAAAAATAGCTTCCGTCTCGGCTATTGCTTTAGCTGTTGTCTTTGGTCTTCTTATCGTAGCCACTACGGTTCTTAAGGCGACCGGTCTTATAAATTCCATTGGTTTTCTGATCGGCTTTTATCTGGTTGCTCTGATCCTTTTGGTTCTGATTATCTATAACGTAACCAAGCAAACCCTAAGGCCCCTGCACGATATCGTTTCGGCAGCAGAAAAGCTCTCCAAAGGAGAACTTAGTGCAGAGCTTGATACCAGCAGCAACGACGAAATAGGACAAGTATCCGCATGTTTTAATAAAACTGCGGCAACCATAAAAACATATATTACAGACATAAACTATTTACTGGCAGAAATGGCAGACTACAACTTTAATATAACAACTAAAAATGAAGAAATCTATGTTGGCGATTTCAAGAATACCCTAACTCTTCTGCAATCCATAAAAGGTAATATGCACGATACCATTTTGCAGATACAGAAATTCGGTGCGCAGGTTACTCTCGGAGCAAACCAGATTGCTTCCTCTTCCCAAACCCTTTCACGGGGAGCGGTAGATCAGGCCAGCAGTATTGAAGAGCTTTCTGCTACTATTTCTGAGATTTCTGAACAGGTCAAGCTGAACGCAAAAAATGCGTATGAAGCAGATCTTAAATCCAATGAAGCCGGTTCCGTCGTGGCGGAGAGCAATGCGCAGATGAAGGCGATGACATCGGCTATGAACGACATCACAGACAAATCAAACGAAATTGGTAAGATTATAAAGACCATTGAAGATATCGCATTTCAGACAAACATCTTGGCACTTAATGCCGCTGTGGAAGCAGCCAGAGCGGGTACTGCCGGAAAAGGGTTCGCCGTTGTAGCCGATGAAGTTCGGAATCTGGCGACTAAATCAGCGGAGGCCGCCAAGAATACTACCGCTTTAATCGAACAGACCGTTGCTGCTGTAGCCAATGGTTCAAAAATCGCTAACGATACAGCCGCCTCATTGGTTTCAGTTGTTGAAAAATCCGGCATAGCTGTTTCTCTGATCGCTGAAATTGCCAAAGCTTCCGAAGCACAATCTACTTCCATTGCACAGGTAAGCACCGGTGTTGACCAGATCTCTCAAGTGGTTCAAAACAACTCGGCTACCGCAGAAGAAGGGGCTGCTGCCAGTGAAGAATTAAACGCTCAGGCCGATTTGTTAAACAAATTGGTGGATAAATTTAAAATTGACGGGAATACTGCTCCGACCCAAAACAACACGGAAAAGCCACCTCTGGTGAATCTGAAACCACATACGCCGGGTCCACCTGTCCAGTCTCCAAAAAAGGGACTGACGGAATCCACATCCAAAGCTCTAAAAGATTCTCAATCGAAAGATAAAAAAGATAAAGCTGCGGATCCATCAGAAGGTGCAGAACACAAGATCACACCTCAAATGAAATCGGCATCTGTAAAAGAGGAACCGGCACAACCTCCGAGGCGTGAAATAAAAAAAGAACCGAAAACAGAAAAAAAATCAGAAATCAGAACCGAGGCAGAATCCGCTTTCAAGCCAATTGTGGAAAGTCCGAAGTTTGAATCCAAACAGCCAGAACACGCTACAGTCCCAAAAGCAAGTACTCCAGCAGGTACTGCCATTAATGACTATAGTGATAAATATTAAAAACCAAAAAGTAAAAGGGAGGTTCCAATCACGGAGCTTCCCTTTTACTTTTTGGTTTTATTTCATTCTCATTTATTTTATTCACACATTTATTTACAGTAACACACTAAATAGGGTAAAAACTTATTTTCTATATTCCTTTTCTACATACGGACTGGTAGCAGTCTTTAGCATACCGCCATAGCCAAGTTCAAAGCTTACGATATCTCCCACCTTATACTCCGTATCTGACTTTGTCACATCCAATATGGTATGATCCGAGCTTCCGCCTAAAATATCGATCTTTTCATCTATCGGCGTCATACTGTCCAAATCCGTATCCTGTTTTCCGATTCCGATTATAGCTCTCTTTATGATTCCTCTGTCTTCATAATACGGTTTTTGTCCGAACGCATCCACACCCACCTCGCCGATTGGTAAAGATGGTTTCTTTTGCAATTCAACAATCTGCGCTTCTAAGGTCAGCGTATCGCCTGTTGTTCCCGGCAGCTTGGCGCCATACGCCGTATCATTTCCCAGAAGGAAAGCTTCCCCTAATCTTAGGTTATTAATGCCCTTTGGCAGTTCTCCTTTTCCGATTAAATAAATGGAGCTGGAGTTGCCGCCGGATACCATATGCAAATGAGTGGAATAGGTCTTTTCTATTTTTTCGGCTAATCCTGCAAGAATAGATAGATTATCGTTTTTAGGGATAATAGCGCCGTAGCAGGTCAGATTTACCCCAATTCCATAGAATTCCACATTAGACATTTTCAAAATTTCCTCAATCGTATTAAAGATCAAGGCTTCTTCTTTATAAAAAAGCCCTTCTCTTAAATCGCCTAAGTCAATCATCAGCAAAACCTTATGCAGCTTTTTCTGCCTGGCTGCTTCCTCATTCAGCAAACGAATGGTGGAAATCTCGGAATTAAAGCTCAAATCTACATATTTTACGACCTCTTCAATCTCGCTGTGCATCGGAAGCCTTAAAAGAACTGTCTTTTTACCGTTCTTCCTGGCAAGATCCGCGTAAGTAGCGATATTTTTTACTCTGGAGTCTGCCATGAAGTCTACAGATTTATGCTCTGCAACCAGCTTGACCATTTGCGGATCGGCGCACAGGCCTTTTGTGACAATCATCAAGGAACAGTTTCCATCCTCTTTTGTAATTTTAGCTACCGCATCGAGATTGCTGTTTAATTTTTTCAAATCAATGATCAGTTTAGGATACATTTTCTCTCTCCTTTATAACTCTTTAAAATAGTACAGGCCTCTATACCCTAGCAGTTTTTACGATTTGGACAGTGCGGTCTGGTGCAATGTCTGCAGTCATGGTTACAATCTCCCATATCCTGCTTTTGTCCGGCCCATTTTCCCTGAACGCCGTCTCCATTTCTGAGTCCTTTTTTGTCATCCTTTACAGAATCCGACGCAGCACTGTTCTTACGCTTGTTTGCTCCGCCTATAGGCTCTTCCTCTTTGTATGCGCTCATATCATAGCCAAGAGCTTCACTTTCTTCAATATGTTTCTTGTATTCTTCTTCCTTCTTTTTGGCTTCTTCAGTAACCTTATTCAGTTCATCAATATATTTCGCCTGATACGAGGTCTCTTTTTTTTCAGGGAATTTAAAATTCAAGGTCTTTTCAAGCAAGCGAATGGCTGCTTCTCTATATCTCTTGGACAGAACGCCCAAGGACGCCATGATATATTCATTGTCTACCAGAATTTCCGCATGTTCGCTGGGGAACAGAAGCATACCGGTATCATTATGCTTCGCGATTTCCTGCATGAGCTCTACCCGGTGAGGCAGCCTTGTAAGGGCTCCGCCGGTTCCTACGATGTATTTGACCTGTGTCAGATCTTTTCCTTCTGCTACAGAGCTTCTTCCCGTCGGTCCGTAAATGTATCTTATTTTTCCCGCATGACGCTCCACAGCTTTTAAAACAGCTTCTTTTGTAAGCCGCTCTACCAGCTTGACTTCGTCCTCGTTCTTCGGGATGGCTACATATGTCTCCAAGGTCTTATCCAGGTCTATGCCCATTTTTTCACACTCTTCCCGGAGCTTTTCTTCGCCAATCGACTCAATTACTTTCATTCTGTTGACATAGACGCCCAGATCTCCCTCTACGGTTCTCTTTGCTTTCGGTTCCGGCGAGATCATAATACGCGCGATCTGATCGGATTCGGTTGCAACGGAATGAAGATCTGTAGTCGCTCCGCCTACATCCAGCACAATTAAATCCCCTATACATTCATAAAGAAGTTTTGTACATTCCATGACCGCACCCGGAGTCGGGATGATCGGGCCGCTTACCATATCCCGTACATGCTCCATGCCCGGTGCATTCGTGATATGCTCCTCGAAAGCATCCTGTATCACCTTCCGGCACGGCTCCACATTCAGGTCATCAATCTTAGGATATACATTCTCCACATTGTAAAGCTTCATCCCGCTTTCTTCATCAAAAATCAGCTTCATTTCCTCCTGATTTTCACAGTTGCCCGCATAGATGACCGGTGTTTTCAGCCCCATAGAGCGGATCATTTCCGCATTATCAATCGCAGTATCCCGTTCACCGTAATCCACACCGCCTGCTATGAGGATTAAATTAGGATTGATTTCTTTTATCTTTGCAAGGTCTGTTCTGCGAAGCTTTCCTGCCGTAACGTAGTGGATAATGCCTCCTGCTCCCAGTGCCGCTTCTTTGGCTGCCTTTGCCGTCATGTCGTAAACTAACCCGTGAACTGTCATTTTCAAACCGCCGGCAGCTGATGAAGTAGCCAGCATTTCGTCATACTCCAGACTATCGATATTCATTTTTTTGCACAAATCGTCAATGGCTCCCTGAAGACCGATCCTTACATCTCCGTCCAAAACGGAAGTGGGTGCCTGCCCCTGTGCCCAAAATACAGGAGTATCTGTTTTAATATCATTAAATGCGTTTACTACCGTAGTAGTCGACCCTATTTCAGCTACTAAAATATCAACCTTCATATTGTTCTCCTTTTATATCCCTCTCTTAGCGCAATTCTTATCACAATATGAAATAAGGGCGGGCTTTCATTACGGCCCGCCCTTGGTTTTGTTGAAGCCCTGCTCACATCTATGATGTGGCCGCAGGTCTCATACCGAATTTTCAGCAGCTAAAGCTGCGAAAACCTTTCAGTTCATATTGATGGTTTACAGATCGCCTCTGCGTCTCATTGCTTCTTCTGCTAAAAAAGTAGCAACATCTATACCGTGGGAATCTCTTCCAAAACCTTCATCAATTCCTGTCTTTCGAGCTTCTTCCGGAACAACCTGTGTACCGCCGGCAGCAATGATCACTTTATCACGGATGCCCTTTTCGATAGCCAGCTCATTGATTCTCTTCATATTCTTGTAGTGGACATTGTCGTGTGAAATAATCGTAGAAGCAAGGATTGCATCTGCATTTAGCTCTACGGCTGCATCCACCAGCTTTTCTACCGGAACGGAGGTTCCAAGGTATTCTACCTGAATGCCCCATTTTTCAATACCGCCATGCTTAATATTGATGATTTCACGAAGTCCTACGGAGTGTTCGTCTTCTCCCACTGTACCGCAGACCACCTTCATCGGATGATCGCCGAACTCTTTGTAAAGAACTTCATCGCTCAGATAATGCGGTTCAGGCGGAATGACCAGTTTGGAAGGATCTACGTCAAAGGTAACTTTACCCTTCATTTCAATTCTCGTACCCTCTGCTTCCTGAAGAACTTCCTTACTGATTACTTCTGGGCTCTCCAGTCCGAGTTTGGTACCGATTTCAAGAGCAGCTGCTTCTGCTACCCTGGTATTGGCCGGAATGCACATGGTCAGGAGAATCGTGCCGTCTGCGCACCATTCTACTTCCGGTTTCAGTGCTTTGCCGTCCAGATATTTCTTCACATTGGCAATTCTTACATCAACGCAGTCTGTTTCATCCAGCTCGTCGATGAATACGATCTTGCTTCTGTCTTCAAAGGTACAGCCGCCGATCAAAGCAGACGGATTCTCAGGATCTCCGCCGTACTGCTCCACGTTGTTATAACCAAAGTGAGCCGTTACCGGAGCCATGTAGTCTTCTGCTCTCTCAAAGATAAAGCCATAGCCTACGCCGCCTTCGATCTTTCTTGCAATACCGTCGCCGTTTCTTTCAGGATATCTGGCAGAATCAACGAAGAAACCTTCCTGTACTGCCTGAAAATATCCGCCAACCTGAATGATTTCTTCCATGAACAGGCAGGCTCTTTCCTTAATGTCTCTGGCCATGTCTCTTAACGGACCGTCCTTCTTTAATTCAACCATTTCCATCAAGCCGTCCAGACCGATCAAGGTCTGCTTTGCATTGTCGCAGGCTTCGATGTTGTAGATATGCCAAGGAACGTTTCTTCCTTCATCCGGCGTAATCGTAGACTGAATATCTGCACTGGTCAGCTTGGAGATCAGCATGTTCAGAACGTGGGTCACCGTTGCTTCTCTTGTGGAAGAACAGATATACTTGGTGTTCTGCTGTGCTCTCATTTTATATCTGCCGCAGATGTCTCTCAGTGCTACTGCATATGGCAGATCCATATATACGCAAGGAGCAGGAGTTGCAGTAGGCGGTACTGTTGATAAGCTGATCAGTTCAGGCTTGATACCAACCTTTTCTGAGAATAAAGCGTTAATTGCGTGCTGTACGATCAGCTCAGGCATTACCTTCCAGGCCTCTCTTGCCGTTGCGTTGGCATTGTGTGCGCCATCGATCTGAAGCATTTCAGCCCAGGCCATAACCTTCTTGGATTCACAGGCATCAACGAAGGATCGTACGCAGTTGATATCTCTGTAAAGTACATTGTACTGAGGATCCTGGTGAGCCCCGTTGATTCCTTCTTCTGCAAACATAACCGCTACGTCCGGACCTGCAACGCCGGATACATAAGAATGGTAATTGATTGGACGGCCAACCTCATCCTCGATCAGATCAAGAGCCTTTCTCTGTGCTCTGACCTGTTTTCTTGTGATAGGAACACCGCCGATACCCTGTGGAGTACCTTCCATCAATCCGTCGATATGAGACTGACCCATATGTCTGATAACCATGATATGATCTGCGCCATGCCATGCAGCCATTCTCATTCTTCGAATATCATCTTCAAATCTTCCGGAGGCGATTTCTGTTGTAATAACAGGCAGCGGCTGCGGATCGATGTCTCCGAAGAATTTTGCAGGAGGAAGTCCTACACTGTTCTTTAAAGGCTCTGAGCAATCATGATATTCAAAAGGTCCCATTTTGATTCCGGGAGCAGGGGTTCTCCAGTGCCAGCCTCTTCTTCTCGGTTCATACTTATCAAGGTCCTTCAAGATGTTTTGAACATCTAATTTTTCATTATGTTTTAATTCTGTCATCTTTACGTCCCTCCTTATTTAAACAAAGCGGCTGCTTCATCCCAGCACTTACCTTGAGCCAGCATTTCTCCTGCTTCTCTGATGGAAATGCTTTTCTCTTTTGATAACTTATATACAACATGACCTGTACCATGCGCCATCAAGCCTCTGTCCATGCAGCCCTCCACGATTTTCTGCGTATCAAGGGAGGAAATGCCCATTCTTAACAGTACGGCTCTTTCAACAGAAGGAGTTGTATTTTTTCTGCCCAGTTCAAGAAGCGGATCTACTACTTGTGCTGTTAATTCCCAGAATCGGTTATAAAGTTCTTCATCAGTAAGATTCGCAATGTGTTTGCGTCTTTCTTGAAAATCATCTTCTCTTCTCATTCCTGATTTCATTCTTCATTCTCCTTTTTTTAATATAAAGTTTACGTTATCTTATAAACTCTTAATAACATCCTTAACAAAGTCCACGTTTGTCTTTGTTTCTGCTGCAAGGAATTCCAGATCAGCCTGTGTCGGATTTGTTACGTTGTGTACTTTGCAGGCTTTTTTAATCAAAGAAGCTCTGAAATGGTTGATGTCCGCATCCACGCACTTAAAGAAACTTGGATCCTTTGGAAGGATAACATTTACGCCCGGTTTTTCATCCTTTGGATTTCCGAATAGCACTTCTATTCCATTATCTCTTGCAAAAGAAAGCTGAGGCTGAACATGCTTTCCGGCACCGGTGTATTCTGTTTCACTTACTACGATGATCTCATCTTCAGGCAGTTCCTGAGCAAGTGAGAATGCCGCCGCCAGAGAAGTGTTTCCGGCAGGTCCTCTTTCAATACCTTCCAGATTTGCAATAGCCTCTGTCATATACATTACTTCGCCCTGAGATACGGTTACGTAACGATCCATATAGCGAAGCGGTCTTGCCGCACTTCTAGGAACATCGGAATGATCCGGATCCGTTGCATAAGGAACCCCAAATCCGGTATGTCCTGTCGTGCAGGATTTCATGTTGAACTGCTTGTCTGAAGCCATGTGAAGACCTGTAAGGTCAATGGAAGCTGCTACGATCTTTGTGTCCTTCGCTCCAGCCTTGATCAGACCGCGGGCAGTTCCGGTAACCATTCCGCCGCCTGCATTTGTACAAACCACCATGGCCGGGTCTTTCCCTAACTTTTCACGGCACTGAACCGCAATTTCATATCCTAGCGTTTCGATACCTGCAATACCAAATGGCGAATACAGGGATGCGTTGAAATATCCTTTATCTTCCAGTATGGATAAAAACTCGTAGAACAATTCCGGTCCCACGGTAAGCTGAACAACTTCCGCGCCCAAAGCTTCACACTTTCTGGCTTTTTCAATGATTTCCGGCTGGCCTACTCCGTGTGAGTCAAAGCATTCCTGACAAATGACGCATTCCAGTCCCTGCATAGCTGCCTGTGACGCAACCGCTGCCCCGTAGTTTCCTGAGGTTGCTGCAATAACACCTTTATATCCCAGCTTCTTAGCATGAGCCACCGCGCAAGCTGCTCTTCTGTCTTTAAAGCTTCCGGATGCATTTGCTGCTTCATCCTTTGCAAAAATCCTTGCACCATATCCCGGCTTTGCATACTTTCTTGCCAGCTCTGTTAAATTTCTCAGTTCAAGAAGCGGTGTATTGCCGACTCCTGTTCTGCTCTGAATTCTGTTAATTTCATCCAGAGTATACTCTGTTGATTTCATCAGAGCTTCATAATCGAACGCGATCGAACCGGATTCAAATTCCTCATAGTCCAAACCGAGAGCTTCTTTCATGATATCATTGGATCTTCCCATGACGGAATCATAGTCTTTTGCTAATGCCATTATTTGTCACCTCCGTACATGATTTCTCTTAACTGCTTATCAATCTGAACTAACTCAGGAATAAATTTACCATAGCTGTGCTTCCAGTATGGATTTACCTCTAAAAGCGTTCCTTTTTCGATTCGATTTGCTGCAGTCATTATCGTTACTTCATCACCGATTTCTGCATCTGCCTGCAGAAATCCTTTGGTCCACATTTCAAGTGGGCATTTTTGGGTGTCTTCAGGAAGTTTTGCAGTTCTCTCTTCGGCTTTTAACACAATCGAGTGAATCCTGACCCATTCACCTTTTTTAACCATTTTGATTCTCCTTTTTTAGATTGCATAAGACACCCCTGCCGATCCCAAGAGTGTCCTGTACATCACTGTTTTCAATTTTTTCAATTACTTAATACTGTTTAGCATAAATAATTTATCCATAAACTCGACTTATTAAACGTTTTAAACGTTAATAGCTTACTATTTTACTATTTTGCATTCTTCGCAGATCTGATCTCTTACGTCTCCCATCAGTGCTCTAGGAACAGGAATATCGATCATTGTCTTTAGACCCGGTCTTGCATTGATTACATGTGGAATGGTGTTAAGAATCATAGCCATTGTTCCGATTCCGCCTTCAATTTCAGGTGTGTTAGCCATGTTTACCGGCGGAACTCCCTTGATCTCTACATAGTCACCAGTGTGCACACCAACCTGCTCTGGTTCGATCTGCTGAGGGTGATCCATTTCGATCTTTTTCTCTCCGTCAACATAGCCCCAGCCTTTCATTGCTACGCCGGCAACCTGCCCTGCCTTAGCAAATCCATAAGGGGATTTTCTATCTACATCTGTTACGATTGGTTCCATATCCTGTTCAAATTTATCCAGCTTCCATCCTAAAGCTGTGGTAATCATTCCTACGGATTCGGCAAAACCAACGTGGCCAGCCATCGTTCCGTCTGCTTTTCTCTTGTTGAATTCCTCGACCTCCATACCGATTCCCTGTTCTTCCATTACAGCAGGTCCAAATGGGGATAAGCTGTTTACTCTTCTGGATACGATATGGTCTACTGTTTCGCAGGCACCTGTCCATAAAATTACTAATAGATCCATGATAAGGCCAGGGTTGATTCCCGTTCCAAGTACGGTTACGCTGTTTTTCTTAGCAATTTCATCTAATTTCTTTGTAAGTTCCGGCTCCTGAGCCTGAGGGAATGCCATTTCTTCTGCAGAAGTGATAACATTGATTCCTCTTTCCATAACAAATACCAATTTGTCATATACCTTGCTTGTAAAAGAGTCTGTGCATACAACTACGATATCAGCAGAACCCGGCTTAATCACATCTTCAGCCGTGCCAACAATGACATCTTCTCTGTCTCCTCTTTCTATGCCGGGAACGACATCATATAGGCTCTTTCCTAATTTAGCGCCGATATCGATCGCACCAACAATATCAATGCCCTTTTTCTTCGTGATCATCTTTCCGATTCCGCCGCCCATGGCACCAAGACCCCAGAGAATTACTTTTACATTTTCCATAACTTACTCTCCCTTTCATTCCAATAAATATTAGATTTATTCTAATTAGTTAAAAAGTTTTATGGCCGGGGATCATCTGAAAGGTTTTCAGATTACCCGCGCAACAATTATATGTTACGCAAGCTTCGTGCCAATTAAAAAAAGTGGCTAAATTCCAACATTTGTCGTTTTTTAACGGTTATAGCTTCTTTGAATTTGTAAAATTTTCTGTAATATTTCATAAAAGTGCAAATATATTTGCGCCAAATAAGCAAATATATTTGCACTTTTTACTATCATGCTATGTTTCTTCTTGGTTTTGTACAATCATGCTCCGCTTATTTTCTTAAATCTGATATTTTTTTATTTTATGCTGCAGAGTCTGTCTTTTAAGGCCGAGCACCTCGGCTGTTTTAGAAATATTTCCGCCAAAATCCGCCATTTTTTCCTTGATAATGTTGATCTCTAAAGACTCGAGATATTGGTCTATGCTCATTTCTTCCGGATCGTAGTCCGCTCCTACATTGGCAATGGCTGCTTCCTTTGGCATCTGAAGATATTTTTCTGTTAGAACATGCTCCCGATCGGACAGGGACACGGCTGACATAATCAGGTTTTCAAGTTCCCTCACATTACCGGGGTAGTCATAATTCTCAAGCTTTTCCAAGGCTCCGTCCGAAAGCATCCATAGCTCCTTTTGAAACCTGCTGTTGTGCTTTTCCAAAAAGTGTTCTATCAGTATGGGAATATCATCTTTGCGTTCTCTAAGAGGCGGAATGCTTATATTTACAATATTTAGACGGTAGTATAAATCTTTCCGGAGCAAGCCGTTTCTTATAAGCGTTTCCGGCGTTTCATTGACCGTAGCAATAATCCTGACATCAATAGGAATGTCTCGGCTTCCGCCAACACGCCGAATGTAATCTTCCTGCAGAACGCGCAACAATTTGCTTTGCAATTCATAAGGCATGGCACTTATCTCATCTAACAGCAGTGTTCCTCCGTTAGCCTGCTCAAAGAGTCCTGCCCGGTCTACGGCTCCTGTAAACCCTCCTCTGGCCGTACCAAAAAGAATCCCTTCCAGCAAACTTTCCGGCAGTGCCGCGCAGTTCTGCGCCAGAAAAGGCTTATTCCTTCTACTGCTGTTAAAATGAATGCTCTGAGCCATTAATTCCTTTCCGGTTCCGGTTTCCCCATATATGAACACGGCAGCATCGGTTTTAGAGGCTCTGGCCGCAATATCCAGCTGATGTTTCAGCCTCCTGTTCTGCCCAATAATATCCTTGAAGCTGTATTTTCTGATCTTGGGTTCGGTTACTTTATGTTCCGGAATCGCCTCTCTCTGAAGTTCTAAAATCGTGTTGGACATAGTTTTAAAATTGGTTATGTCCTTTGCGATTTCAAGGGCTGCCACCACTTCTCCCGAATCGTCCATAATCGGAATCGTCGAATTGATCGTCGTGATTTCCTTTCCGTACCGATTCAGATACGTCTGCTGTTTATTGGGCGTCGGCTCTGCTCTCCTTAAAGCTCTCAAAAGCGTGCTCTCTCCCTCCGGTATATGAGAAAAAACAACTCGGAAAGGCTTGCCGATCACATCCTCTCGATTGGTCTTTTCAAGGGTTGCCATGGCTTGATTATAAATGATGCTCTTCCCATCCGTATTGACGATGTGAATCCCCTCATCAATAATATTCGCAAGTTCCTGTACAATTTTTTCATATTGTTTCGCGTTCATTTTGCACCTCTGCATTCTTCATTTTGCACAGTAGAAAAAATATTTCTGTTTCTGTAAAAATAAATGGAAATCTAATGTCATTCTATCGCAAAAAAAGGATAAGTGCAAATAAATTTGCACTTATCCTGCTATTTCTTTTATAAATGATATTTAAGAAATTTTAAACATCGTTATTTTTTATAGACTGTTTTTTAGCGTTACGGTTCTGATTTTGATTTTCTTTTGTAATTGGAGTCTGATTATTACATTTTTTCATTCGCGCATTTTTATTGTCCGGCTGACTGTCTTTTGGCATTTTACTCACCTCTAAAATTAAAACTTTATCTCTTATTCTGCTCCAAATTAAAAAGGATATACTACAGAAGCTTCGGATTGACAAAGGCTTCTTCCCATAGTAAAATGTGTATTGTTAATAGACAATACACAAGGAGAATTATTATGAGATTAAGAAAAGAATCGGACTATATGCAGGAAGAAGAAATAGTATTGGTCGCTCAGGTTTCCGACGCTTTGGCGCATCCCGCCAGAATCAAAATATATCAGTACATTATGCAGTGCAACAAGGAGCGTACACCGGTCTGCAATAAAGACGTCGTTGCCGCCTTTGATTATTCTCAGGCAACTATTTCACAGCATATCAAAAAATTAGTGCAGGCTGAACTGGTACAGTCACAGAGCAAGGATAAATACTCCTATTATTACGCAAACATCGGCATACTAATGAAATATTTAAATGCAACAAAAAAATTCAGTACATTTCAGGCATAAGTCAAAACAGACGGTACGGTATTATTTAAAAAAGGTGTTGTCCATGAACCGGACAGCACCTTTATTGTTTCCATATCTCTTGATCCTACTTCTTAGCGAGCAGCCGCTCCAGACGCGCCTGTTGTTCTGCTCTCGGCATATCGTAACCGTATTGGTGGAAATCTAATACATCCGCATCTTTAACGATTTCCTCCAAAGGACTTCCGACTTCACTTTTTTTACTGTGATTTTTCACAGCAACAGCCAACATCTCTATTTCTTCCTCTGTAAAAAGCTTAGTCTTTTTCAAAAACTCCTGAACGGGTATATAACCTGCCTCCGCATGACCTGCCTGCTTTCCGGTGATGATCCTTCCATAGTCGTGGATGGAACAGGCAGAGGCTGCCAGAATCGGATCGACGCCCCGTTCTTCCGCCATCAGATACCCTAGCTTCGCACAGCTTGCAAGGTGTACCCGTTCCCAGTCTATGGGCTGATCTCTTTGCGGTACAACCTTTTCATAGTGATCTATTTCTTTTAATAATGCGCTTTGCAGCTGTAATAATTTATGCATATAAATCCCTCCTTCAAGCGTTTATATTGTACCATGAAGTAAGCAAAAATGATATGCCCGCTTATGCGCTCACTTTTCTTTTTTTCGTGTTTATTATTAAAGAAACAACACCTACTAGGATTAGCGCAATCGCATATGTAATATAAATAAACCGATAAGAAGTCGCATGACCTAATTGCATGATAAAAGACAAAATAAATGCTGACACAAGACCTCCCAAATGAATACATGCCGTAACGATTCCAAATGCTAAGTCCTTTTGTTTCTCATTGACATGTATGGCGGTCAGATTGGAGATATATGGTACCATAGCTCCCGATCCGATACCAATCAGCAACGTTCCGATTATGATTAGGGTTGCTTCCTGTGACAAATACATACAAATAAAGCCAGCCGCATAGCATAACATGGCCGAAAAAACATAATACTGCTTCAACCAGTTATTTAACTTTGAAAAAATAATTCCGGTGAGAATACTCCCAAATGCCGGAGCAGCAAGGAATATACCCATCATGTAGATGGGTGCCAGCCTTTCTTTTGTAACAAACATAGAAATCGTAAGCTGGAATCCTCCAAAGGCAATCCATACTAAGGTCATTGCCAGTGCCATGGCATATACATATTTAGGCAGCTTAACTTTTTCTCTTACTTCATTATTCCTTTCATCTGTTTTGATTGGAGGGGATTTTGGAAGTCCAATGGCAACGATGAGCAATACCACGAAGATGAATGAGAACGAATAAAAGGCCATCTGCCAGCCTCTGACAAGCAAGATTCCTACTAAAATACTAATCACTACATTCGCAAAATTAAAGGTGGAAGTAGCCAGCCCAAGCATTCGTTCTCTTTCCCGCCCTTCATAATGTTCAACAATAATTTGATTGGGCAAAGGCAAAACCAATCCCACTCCAACTCCAGTTAATAACCGTAATATTAAAATCGTATTAACACTGTTTACAAATGCCGGCGTTATTCCTGTGATTCCATAGATAAGAAGCCCAATAACAGCTATATTTTTCTTGTCAAAAAAATTAGCCAGCTTTCCCGATATTACACTGAAGATTACCGAAGCTAAAAAGGGCAAGGTGCTTATTAGTTGTATCTTTAGAGCCGGTTCATTTGGAAATGCCTGCATCAAAGAACCTAACGCTGGCCCGACGGTGGCAGCTTCAAAGTTCCATACCATTGGAACCATTAGGATAGCAAATGCTGAAAATTTGGTAATTTTGTTCATAGAAACCTCCTAAAATTATAAATCCGATCCTCAGATGAAAATTTTGACTCGTTTTCTAGCTCATTCCGTGCATCATCTATTACGACTAAAGTATATAATAGGGCTTTGACATTGAAAAATGCTAAATTCACATAATCAATGTCTGTGCAATCGGTTAAAATTTTTGAAGGATATAAAAACGAACTTATTCTCTATGACAAAATAAACCCCTTTCATTAGACCGTCTAAACGGATTCCATATGTTAGATTTTTTAATCTGATCTATGAAACCCATTTATCTCTAAAAGGGGTTTTAATCGATTTGAAATATTCATTTTTTAATTACTGGGACACTTTGGCGCAGCAGGTAATAAAATTCTTTGTAATGGGATTATATTTCCTTTTATTCCAGGCAAGCACTACTTTTTCCTGCATGTTTAAATCACTGACGTGTTTTATAATAAAGTCATAATCATGAATATTATTTGCTATAAATCTGGGGGTAAGCCCGATTCCTAACCCTGCATCAACCTGCAATATCAGAGATTCCATATTAGATGCCAAGCTGTATTGTATTTCTCCAGATAACGCTCTTTGATTAAATAATTGATAATAGAATTTAGGATTGAACTTTGTCTTTAACGCAATAATTTTATGTTCCGATAAATCGGTTAAGGTGATTTCTTCTTTTTGATATAGCTTGTTTTTCTTTGGCACGATAAGGCAAAATGGCTCTTGAAAGAGGACTTTCCAATCCAAATCTTCTTTTAAATCCGTTACCGCATATTCAAATGTAACGCCAATATCAATATTGCCGCGAATCAGCAAGCTGTTGATCGTTTCAAAATTGTAGCTTTCTAATTGAATCTTTATATCTGGGAAATTTGTCTGCACTTCCGAAATGATTGCCGTTAAAGCAGACATTTTTCCTAATGTGGCTAATTTTAATTCGCCAATCTGACCTTTGCCGGCATTTTTGATTTTTTCCGCAAGATTCTCTATTTCATTAATAATCCATGGGCTCTCCTCTTGAAGGATTTCCCCTGCAGCCGTTAAAACAACCGATCTATTATTTCTGATGAAAAGCTGGACACCTAGCTGATTTTCCAATTTTAATATTTGTCTGCTTAACGCCGGCTGATCAATATGTAAATGTTGGGATGCCTTAGTAAAATTTTGGTATTTTGCTACTGACAGAAAAGCTTTTAATTGCTCTGTATCCATATTTATCTCCTCATAAATTACTGAATAATCTAACTACTATAAATATATCTTATGTATTATTTAAAGTCAATACCGCTGAGAGCAGGTACCAACAAAGCTCAGTAACCATGGAAAAAAACGAAAATGCTGCCCATTGGGCAGCACGAGAGACTTTATATTTTTTTACTTATTATCCAATTAGTGTCATAGCATTTGCAGTATGCCTGCAGCACCCATTCCGCCACCTATGCACATGGTTACCAAGCCATATTTTTTCCTATTATCTTTAAGATAATCTAATACCTTACAGGTTAATATGGTACCGGTGGCTCCTAATGGATGCCCTAAGGCCAAGGCTCCTCCATATGGATTAACTTTTTGTGTATCAAAGCCTAGTTCCTTAATGCAGTAAATCGATTGTGAGGCAAAGGCCTCATTGATTTCAATCGTATCCATGTCCTCAACCGTTAATCCGGAGCGTGCCATTACCTTAGGTACCGCATATACCGGCCCAATTCCCATCATTGTGGAGTCGCAGCCTGCCACTGCAAAGTTAGCTAAACTGGCAATCGGTTTAATCCCTAATTTTTTTGCCTTTTGAACCGACATCAACACCACAAAAGCTGCCGCATCCGATGTCTGTGAGCTTGTTGCCGCCGTTACAGTTCCTTTTTCAGGCAGGAAACAAGGCTTCAGCGCACTCATACTCTCTATGCTGGCATCCTCGCGAATTCCTTCATCCTCTGTAATGAGCTTACCGTTTTTATGGAGATCCATGGCTTTAACCGGAATGATAGAAGGCGCAAGCTTTCCGCCATTTCTGGCTGCTTTAGCCTTGCGGTGTGATTCAACTGCAAAGCGATCCATCTCCTCCCTTGTAATTCCAAACTTTTTTGCCACATTTTCTGCCGTGATTCCCATTGGCATATAGGCTCCCGGGGCATGCTCCAAAAGCCACTCTTCACAAAACTCCACCGGATAGGGCTTAAAGGTGCTGGTCATATCCTCTACACCCCCGGCAATAATTACATCACCCTGCCCTGCGGCAATGGCATTTGCTGCAAGGGCAATAGATTGAAGGCCCGAAGCACAAAACCTATTGATGGATTGCGCCGCCACATTTTCCGGAAGCCCTGCACGCACGGCTATATTTTTTGCAACATTCATAGAGGTTTTATCCTGTTGGACCGCACAGCCTACAATGACATCTTCGATATCGCTTTTATCAAGCTCCGGGATTTGTTCTAAAACACCCTTTAATACCTGCGCCGCATAATCAACAGGATGCATTTGTGAAAATCCGCCTTTACGTGATTTACATATGGCAGAGCGGCCATATGCAACAATAACTGCTTCTATCATTTCGTCCTCCTAACGACGCTTTAATCCCAGAATCTCTCTTGCTTCATCCGGATCCGCAACTTCTTTGCCATAGGTTTTAACTGCAGCGACCGCCCGCTCAACAAGCTGTACATTTGTGGCTTTCACACCCTTTGCCAAATAGACGTTATCTTCAAGGCCAACCCTTACATGTCCGCCCAATGCAATGGTAGCATATAAAATTGGCATATGGCCCGCACCAATGCCAAACGCTGACCAGGTTGAGCCTTCTGGGATCTTTCTTAATAGGAATAAAAGATTTTCAATGGTTGCTTCCATGCCTCCCTTGACGCCCAAAACAAACTGAAAATGGGTGGGAGCTGTAAGCATTCCCTTTTTTAAATAATAATCTGTCACGCCCAGCATACCGGTGTCAAAAACTTCAATTTCTGGCTTAACGCCGGTCTCTTGCAAGGTCTTTGCAAGCTTTTCTAAAAACTTTGGTTCATTTTTAAATACGCCGAAAGGCATCCAGTTAAAAGAGCCTGCATCGAACGATGCCATTTCCGGCTTCAACGCTTTTACGTGTGCTACTCTTTCTTCATCACTTGCGGAATTATCACCCGATGTAGTGCAGTTAATAACCACATTACAATCCTCATGTTTTTTTATCAATCTAATGGTTTCTGCAAATCTTTCCTGATCCATGGTCCCAATGCCCTTATCATCCCGCATATGAAGATGCACAACCGCCGCTCCCGCTTTCCAGCAAGCGTAAGCATCGTCGGCGATTTCCTGCGGGGTCATAGGTATGTACTCATTTATTTCTTTTGGGGTAACAGCCCCTGTTAATGCTGCTGTTATAATAACTTTATTCTTTTCCATCGTTAGCCTCCATTCCGCCGCCAGTTATTCACTAAACATGACTTTCAAATTCTTCGATATAATTAATTTCGGTTCTGTCCGTTCTTGAACCTTTTCTATTGTAGTATTTTCATTTATTTCTTCTAATACCAGGCCTTGTTCCGTCACCCGTATTACTGCCAGCTCGGTTATAATAAGATCGACCTTTGAAACTGCAGTTATGGGCAAAGAAACCTTTTTTATAATTTTTTTGCCCCCATCTTTTTTGGTATGTGTGGTTGCAACAATTACCTTTTTTGCACCCATGACTAAGTCCATAGCACCGCCCATACCTGGTACCTTTTTCCCTGGTATCTTGTGGCTTGCAAAAGTTCCGGTTTCATCAATTTCTAATACACCCAAAACGGTGACATCTACATGACCGCCTCTGATGATCGCAAATGAAGTGGCACTGTCAAAAAACATAGCACCTTTTTTAACTTGAACGTATTTAAAACCCGCATTGATTACATCCTTGTTTTCTTCTCCCGCCTTGCAGGTTCCGCCCATGCCCAAGATTCCGTTTTCTGCCTGAAATTCAACATCTATTGTGTCGGGAATATAATTTGCAACCATTTCCGGCAATCCAATCCCTAGATTTACCACATTGCCATCCTCAATTTCCATTGCAACTCTTCGGGCGATAATCTCTTTCTCATTATTCATGGCACTCACTCCTAACAATATAATTTACAAGAATTCCCGGTGTTCGAACATTTTCAGGTTCAATTGCTCCCACCTCTACAAGGTCTTCTGCTTCGACAATGACCAAATCCGCAGCCATGGCCATCAACGGATTAAAGTTTTGAGTCGTACCCTTATACATAATGTTGCCTTTTTTATCAACAATAGATCCCCTAATCAGTGCAATATCCGCCCTAAGTGGCTTTTCCAGCAGAAACTCTACACCATCCACTGTGATTCGTTCTTTTCCTTCTTCCACTTCTGTACCAAGCCCTGTCTGGGTCAGTATTCCCCCCAAGCCTGCTCCGCCAGCCCTGATCTTTTCTGCCAGTGAGCCTTGAGGAATCAATTCAACGGGAAGAGTCCCTTCATTCATTTTTGTTCCCGTTAACGGGTTCATGCCGATATGCGAGGCAATCAGCTTCGCTACAACCCCTTCTTTAGAAATTAATTTCCAAAGTCCTTGTTCTGGATGGGTGGAATCATTTGAAATAACGGTAAGTCCCTTGACCCCGCTTTCAACAATTGCATCGATCAGTACTTCGGGAGTTCCTACCGATGCAAAACCACCGATCATCATTGTCATATTGTCATGAAATAGCTTTTTTAGCTCCTTTTTGGTTATTAATTTTTCTTTCATGCGTTATCCCTTTCAATGGCTAATTCCAAAATCATATTACTTCTGTCAATAAATGCTGACATCTGTTCTGCTTCAAGTGTTTCCTGACCAAGTCTTGCAATATCGATCAACTGCATTTTTATAATATTTGTGACTTTTTCTGAAGCGGATGGGTTCAGCAGAAAATGGACCAGCTTGTTATTGAGATTTAATAACAAAATATCATTCCCGTAGGAAAACTTACTAACATCGATTCCGGTGGCACTATACATTTCGATCGCATCCTTTACCCGTCTCTCTTCCTCGTCTAAAATCATGATAGAGGATATTTCTTTTGTAATCAGCCGATCCGCTTTAACCGTCAAATGTTTATCTTCCACCAATCCTTTAAAGCTATTGACAAGCCTTGCTTCATCCTCCGTTACTTTTGCCTCCTCATCCTCTGTCAGTTTTTCCTTCAATGCAGAACAAAAATCGGAATCAATGCGATTAAACCTTAAATTGGTGTCTTTCATTTCAAGTTTTTTAATAAGAGGCTGATCAACAACATGAGTCATATATAAGGCATCAATGCCTGCTTTTTTGAAGGTGCTGATGTAATGTGCCTGTTGAATTTCATCGGATACATAATAAATAATATTTTGATGTTTATCCTTTATCTGTTCCAGGTATTCGTTTAAGGTCACATACTTATCCCTTAACGTTCTGAAAATAATAAATTTTTCAACATAGCTGGCAAACAACTTATCTTTGAGACAACTGAACTTTATAAATGGATTTAAAGAATTCCAAATTTCTTCATAAAACTCACGCTCA
Source organism: Aminipila luticellarii (assembly GCF_004103735.1). NCBI lineage: Bacteria > Bacillati > Bacillota > Clostridia > Peptostreptococcales > Anaerovoracaceae > Aminipila > Aminipila luticellarii. The sequence continues at coordinate 2,721,291 of NZ_CP035281.1, forward strand.
CATTCAAAGGTTCCGTATAACTTGAAAGCCACTTGCTCTACTATATAATGGGTTATTGAATTAAGAGCCTCACTTTTCTGAACGGATGATCTGGACGCCATCAAAGGAAGATCCGTACAATCAAAAATTACATTTTGAAGGGACAGGAATTCAGGAAGCAGTCCTTTTCCTTCATTAGTGATATACACCTGATTGCTGTAAATTTTTATTTGACCATCAATGTTTTGGTTAAAACTGTCTTCATTTCTAAAGTAAACAAGCCCTTTTATTCCCAGCTCCTCATTATATAAATGAAGCCAAAGTACAGGTTCCGTATGGGTGTTGAACGCTTTTTGATAGAAAGCGATGTATTCCGCTCTTGTACAATCTTCCGGATTTTTAACCCATAATGGATTCGTATCATTTATTTGCTTTTTTTCAGGACTTTCAGCCGTATCTGCTAAAGCATCCTTACAGCTTAGTTCAATGGGAATCGGGAAAAAGGCAAAATATTTGTTTATAACAGCTCCCATCCTTTGCGGTTTAAGATATTGTAAATCACTTTCAACATGAAGCGTAATGGTTGTTCCAATTTCGGATTTATTTCCTTCCTCCATTTTATAGTTCATCTCACAATCACACGTCCAATGAACCGGTTTTGATTTAGGCTTGCAGGACAGCGTATCAATTTCCACTTTATCTGCAACCATAAAAGCCGAGTAAAATCCCAACCCAAAATGTCCAATAAGTGAATTATCCACATTGTCTTTATATTGATTTAAAAAATCTGCAGCACTTGAAAAAGCAATCTGGTTGATATACCTTTCTATTTCGTCTGCATCCATTCCAATGCCGTTATCCATAAATTTTATTGTATTTTCTGTCTGATTAATCTCAATGCAAATAAAACTATTCACAGCATAGTTTTGGCACGTTCCAATTTTTATTAAACTGTCCCGCTTCGAAATGGCGTCGGCGCAATTTGATATTAACTCTCTTACAAAGATATCCTGCTCTGTATACAGCCACTGTTTTATGATCGGAAATATATTTTCGCTCTCCACGGATAATTTTCCATTGATGCTGCCCATAACTTTGCCCTTTCTCTTTATGTATACTAAAACAATTTGGCCGCCGGATCTCTCCGCCGGCCAAAGCTATTTCTAAATTATTTCTTTCCTAATACCTTTTCGTCATATGCTGCCTGATAAATATCCCTTGAGTCCAAATCAGAGTGATACATTTTTGTATTGCAGAAGTCTCCGAACATTTCTGTACCAAAGGTCATGTCCAAATCATCAACAATTCTCTGTTTCCAAGGTCTTCTTACAACCTGTGTCGTTAGTCTTCTGATTGTTCTATTCTGCGCCATAATAACATCAGCAATTTCATAGGCTCTGTCAATCAGCTTTTCTCTTGGTACGACTTCACTTACCAACCCATACTTCAAGCAGGTCTCTGCATCCATCATCTCGTTCATGAACATTGCATAAACGGCTCTTCTTGTTCCCATTAATTCAAGCAGACAGCTGTGGATGCCATCTCCCGGTACAATCCCATATACATAATGGGGGTCTGAAATAACGGAATCCTCCGCCATAATGCAGATATCACACATCAGTGCTAATTCCGCATGTCCGCCTCTTCCAACTAAAGCACCAATCGTTGGTACTTCAACGTCCTGAATCATTGAAATAAGCATTCTTCGACCATCAATAAACATATGGTCATATCTTGTCCCTGCCGGATCTGTTCTCTCAGGAGCCCAGCTCTCATCCTCAAATACACTAATCCAGTTATCACCTGTACCTGTAAAAATAATGCATTCCGTTTCTCTGTCTGTTCCTAAAAGTCTCCACATTTTTCCGATTGCATCGTGTAATTCCATACTCCAAAGCTGAGATTCGCCCTTGGTGTGCATCCGAACTAAAACAACGCCGTCCTCTCTTCTTTCCATGATAAAGTGTTCTTTAAACATTTCTTTTAATTCATCAAATGTAGGCCAGCCTACGAACTGTGTTTGAGTTGCCATTTCTTTTCTCCTTTTCTGATCAAATAAATTTATCCTTGTTACTTGATATAACTTTAGTTTTAAAGTACCATCCGATGGCTTACATTGAAAAATGCTTTTTTTGCATAAATACTTTTTCGCTGCACAAAAAAATAGCCAAGCTGCTATAAATACAATAACCGCTTGGCTTCAATACTCGTTCTTAAAAAGCTTATTTATGATAAGCTTCCTTTTTATTAATTTTAAACGCTCGATAAATCTGTTCCAGTAAAAAGACCCGCATCATCTGGTGGGGAAAGGTCATAGCGGAAAAGGACAGCTTATAATCTGCCCGCTGGCTGACCTCGGAAGTTTGACGGTTGAATAGGAAAAGGAAGCCATAAACTTATGAGAAATGGCATTATCCTATTTTTTTAATATTCAATATCCGAGCCAATACGGTTGCAAGGATAAATACAAACACGGTAAATAAGGCACCCATCTTTGCCGCCCCCTGCAGGGCTGGATCCGTGTATGCAGGAGTCACTACAAACAGGGCTACCGTCAAGCCCATTCCCCCAACCACACCTGCCAGGAAAACGTCCCTTCCGGACATTCCCTCCGGCAGATTAAACTTCCACAGGGTAGCAAGCCAGGTGAACAAAGAAATACCCAGAGTCTTTCCTACCACCAGGGAGGCAAAAATAATCCAGGTCAAGTTGGAAACAGATGAAAATTCAACACCTGCATTGGCTATTCCAAAAAAGAACAGCCCATAATCCACAATAGGTGAAATGTGATGCTCAAAGCAGCTCAGAGTGGAATACTCTGGTGCATCGTTTACGCCGTGCATGTCCACCCCTTCCAAGGATTGGCCCTGCCTGGGCAGAAAAGGAATGATGAAAACCAGGGATAGTGCCGGATGCAGATGCGCATTGAGCATGCCAATCCAGCAGATGGTACCTGCTCCAAAAATATAAGGGATATAGCTTTGTACTTGTCGTTTATTCAGATGTGCTGCCACCAACATTCCTAAAACAATCAGCAAGAGCCATAGGGGCTCTACCGGTGCATTGGGATCCGGATAAAAGACTGCAATGATAATTAATCCTATTGCATCATCAGCCACCGCCAGCAGCAGCAGAAAGCTCACCGCCGGATGATCTTTTCCAAACACCATTCGAGCCAGCAGCCAAGCCAGCGCAATGTCCGTAGCGGTACAAATCCCCCAACCGTTTAAAAAGGTCGGATCGCCCATCAGCTCATTCAACGAAAAAAATACAACGATGGGACCGATAATGCCTCCTGCTGTAGCTAAAAGCGGTGTTATAGCTTTTTTTATAGGATTTAAGTCTCCGCCGGGAGATAAGCTGTTGACAATCTCAATGCCAGCAACGGCGAAAAAGAAGACCATAAATACGTCATTAACTAAGAAATGGACATTAACAGGACCTGCAATCGTTCCATGAACCGCTCCTTCATAGGTTTCTGGAGATAAATTGGCCCAAATCAAGGCTGTCACAACACCTAGTATTAATGGAAGGGAATATTCTCTAAAACGATTAAGCCACATGGCCATCACCTCCTTTTACAACATAGCATGCCTTTTTCTTTTCGGTTCATGCTGTTTTTGTTTCTCACTCATTCTTATTTATGATAAGCTTCCTTTTTATTAATTTTAAACGCTCGATAAATCTGTTCCAGTAAAAAGACCCGCATCATCTGGTGGGGAAAGGTCATAGCGGAAAAGGACAGCTTATAATCTGCCCGCTGGCTGACCTCTTCCGCTAAGCCCAGGGAGCCGCCTATGACAAAGACCAGATCGCTTTTTCCTTCCAGGCCCAGCTGGTTGATCTTATCCGCCAGCTTCTCGGAACTAAGCTGATTTCCCTTAATCTCCAAAGAAATCACATACGCTTCTTTTTTAATTCTTTTTAATATGCTTTTTCCCTCTGCCGCCTTGACGGCCTCCTCCTCCGCCTCCGAAGCATTGTCGGGTAAGCGTTCTTCCTTCAGCTCGTCTATTGACAATGTACAATATTTAGACAGCCGCTTGCTGTATTCTTCTATGGCGCTAACCCAATATTTTTCCTTTAGTTTTCCAATACATATCACTGTTATATTCATGCTCTATACCGTGTAAATCATACTGATTTCGTCTTTCATCATGGTGTTCAGCTGGAGCTGTCCCCCCAGGTAATGCTCCGATTCCTCCAGCACGTTTTTGATGGTTTGATACGCCATTTCCGGGAAGTTGTTCTCTCTGCTCAGATGGGCCAAAAGAATCTTTCGGGGCTTGCTGCAGCACTCGTCTAAAAGTCGGCACAAGCAGTTTCCTGCGGCTACATTGGACAAGTGTCCCCTGCTTCCCAGAATCCGTTGTTTCACATTCCAGGGATAGCGGCCCACCTTCAGCATATTCTCATCGTGATTGGCTTCTAAGGTCAGCAGATCTGCTTGCCGGATCTCGTCAAAGATCTCCTCGGTTATGCACCCCGTATCGGTGACGATGGTAATCTGCTTTTCTTCCGCAAAGAGGGAAAAGCCCACGGGCTCCGCCGCATCGTGGGAGATATGAAAGGGTTTTATCTTAATATCTCCTATGGAAAAAGCCTCTCCTGTAATGAAAAGCCCTCGCTGTCCTTCCGGCACGTTTTCCTGAATCTGTGTCCATGTTCCCGCATTCGCATATGTTTTAGCACCCGGAAGCTTTTTTGACAGAACCCGAAGGCTTTTCACATGATCGATATGTTCGTGAGTCACGAGTACGCCCTGAACCTGCTCTTCCGGGGTCTGTGTTGTATTGAGTCCTTCCAGTATCTTCTTTCCGCTTATTCCCGCATCTATTAACAGCGCGGTGCTGTCACTTTTGACCAAATAACAATTTCCGCTGCTTCCGCTGGAAAACGAACAAAAACTTAATGCCATTGATTTCTTTCCTTTCATGCTTTATACGCATCTATATATTTCGTCTTTCCTCCATTGTACGTAATTTCCCACGCCGGAAAGGCTGTATCTGATATAAGAGATTCTCCGTTAAAATCTGAGCTGTTGACCCAGAAAACTAATTGCATCTTTTCTACATGAATGATTTCCTCTGAATTTTTTTCACTCATAAACAGTAGCAGCGCTTCTTCCGGAGAGGAGACCTTTAACTTCTTCTTACTTTTGGGCGTGAGGCTCAAGCACTGTCTCGTCACATCCTTTACCTTTCCGCTCTGAAACGATACTTCTACGAAGCTGTCCCCGATGGCCACCTTTTTATAGCTGTTCTTATACCGCACCACCGTTGATTTTCCATGGGTCAGTACCTTGTCAAAAATTAAATTATCTCTGCCCAACTGATTGTCCTCTAAAAATTGATCTGCCGTTTGGCGATAAAGCTCTTGGCTGGAATTTGCCGGTATCATATAGATGTCCTGCTTTAAAGCCTGTTCAATCTGGGCCTGCCTGCCATTATTATACTCAATAGTAATAGCCGGCATATTTTCATATTTATCCGGTATTTCTGTATCTACAAACACATTTTTTTCTTTGAGAATCGCGAACAGTACATCCTGATCCAGAACCTGATTGTCCGCATTATTTTTCGTCAAATAGGTACACAGGAGAAATATATTCGTCGCAATTAATGCCACTATTAAAATATTTTTCGCTTTAGACCAATCCATTTTTTCCCTCATCCTCTATATTAATACGCCTTGGAGTACCCCTTCGGCTGACCGCTATACAGATCAAAATATAAACAAACTCCATTGACTTCCAATGCCCATACCGGAACCAGCTGCAAACTCTTCTCCTTGTCGGCGGTTCCGTCTGTGGATAGCTTTATCGCCGGTTTTAAGTAGCCCATATATAAATTGTCGATCCGGTTGGCCACATCCTCAAAGGAAAGTTCCTTCTGATCCTGTTTGGTCTCAAGGCCTGCTTTGGCTGAAATATAATTATAATTCAGCGCCAGCATATTGATGGCAGAAATCCGTTCCTCTTCCGAGTTCTTCTGCGCCTGATTCTCATCAAAGTTTATAAGCTCTTTCCGGAAGTATGAAATCTGTCCATCCTTTACATCTATTATAATCGGCATGTTGTCTTGATAAAAGACTTTATTTTTTCCGCATTCAAAGCCGAATATAAATTGATAGCTGTTTTTCTTATCGTCTATAGGCGATGCACTTTCCAGATAAGGCTTTATCTTTTCTCCTGCCATGGTCTGAAATCCGCCATGGGCGCCTATAAAATTCAACGCCGCATCCAGTGATGCAAACATGGATTGCTGTTCGGCGTTATTGCTTTTTATCTCTTCTTTATATTCTATGGAGCCGTCATTTGGATTAATGATCAATACTTTCTGCCCATAGCCGTACATATACACGATTTTCTCATTGGTTTCCTCCAAGGTTCTTACAAAATCGAGGGTCTTCCCGAAATAGGACTGAGCCAGTGCTTCTATGGCATTCTTCTGTTCCATACTGATGTCTTTTTTGTAATCCAAAGGGATTGGTGCTATCGGGCTCTCCACCGGAACAAGCGTGTCATTGGTGCTCTCCGAACCCAGATACGTTTTCAGCGGAAAATATGGAATAGCTTGCTGCTGTGCAAAAAGAGAATCTAATTGATCAGAAATCTGTAAAGCCTTGTTTCCAAGAATCCAGTAATATTTTTTCTTGTTTCCGTCATAAATAAAGGTTCCTTCTGCGCTTCCCTTAGAAAACCCAATCTCTGTCATATTGCTGATGTTATCATATCCTTGCTGCTGTTTTATATCGAATTCCTTGCAGAAGTCTGTGAAAGGGATATTATACTGGAATTTTGCAAAAATAGAAGGATATTTCATCGCATCTTTATACTCTTCTTCCGTTATTTCCTCTACCAAAATATTGGTGCCCTTTGAAAAATCTCTAAAGGTCTTTAAGACCTGATCTTTCCACAGCTCTTCTTTTTTATCCGTTACCACTATGTAATCTTCATTTCCGCCGCCCAAGACAATCTGGTCGGGCACAAGCACCTGTTCACTGGAAAGCACCTCATACGGCTCATTATCATCATTAAAAATAAAAGCTTCCAAACTTTTACTTCCCCACAAAAAATACAATAGTAGTATCGTTGTAAAAACCAATACTACTAGTAATATATTTTTCAATCTCTCGATGTTAAATTGCTTCTTGATATCTATTTGCATCTTTTCCATGGTTATCACATTTCTACCCTTTACACAAGTCCTGTTATCAATTAAAAATAGATTTGATCAAATTTTGCAGAAAGGTTGCCGTCCCTGACTGTGAAGAATCAAACAGCTTACTGTCCTCTTTATTTTTTATGGTAACGAAGCATTTTCTGGAATAAACAGCCTTGTTTTGATACATGGTATCCACTTTTATGTAATAGACGCCCGGACTTCTGTTCTCCAGGTTTCTGGTATAAAAGCTTAATTTGTTCGATGAGGTAAAGCTCTCTCCTGCGCCCAAGGGAACATAGATTAAAGATCCGCTGTCCGCATAGGTTCCCTGAATAATGGCTCTCATATCACTTTCTCCCAAGGATATGGAGCTGTTGGCTCCCGTAGCTTTTCGTACTTCATAAACGGAAACCCTTATCGTCTTAGGCTGTGTAAGCTTAACGGAAAGAAAAAGGCTGCTTGAAGTAATAGCACTGCCGTTTACCGGATTTACAATCGTAACATCCTGATCCACTGCCGCAAAGGACATGGATATGCTGCCAAATACTATGGATACTATTAAAATAAATGCCAGTATGCACTTTTTCAAAGCCTTCTCTCTCCTTTCTTTCAAACTCATTATAGTCTATATATTATCTCGTACCACAAACTGGCATAGAGCATAAAATTCACCAATTTATTAGACCAGTATACCTTATTATTATTACAACCGTGTTACAGCCGTTTTAAAATGCTTTTACATTTGCAAATATGCCGTTTTTATTGCATAATAATAGTATTCAAATCTCAAGAGGAGTAGTATGTGAAATGAAAATTTTAAGGCTTTATACAGACGGGGCTTGCTCCGGAAATCAAAATGAAAATAATATTGGCGGATGGGGTGCCGTTTTGGAGTATGGGGAACACCAAAAAGAATTATTCGGCGGTCAAAAGAATACGACCAACAACCGTATGGAAATGATGGCGCTTATTGAAGCCCTTTCAGCAGTCAAGAAAGAAAATCAGACCATCGAAATTTTTTCCGACAGCTCTTATTTAATGAATTGCTTTCGAGAAAAATGGTATGAAGGCTGGTTGAAAAATAATTGGATGAATTCCAGTAAGAAACCGGTTGAAAACCGCGATCTCTGGGAGAGATTACTGGAGCTTACCGGAAGCCACCGCATTTCTTTTTACAGAGTAAAGGGGCATGTAAATTTAAATAGCAAAACTACAAATTTTGATGCCCTTTACGAAAAATTTATTCAGATGAATGGTGCCGGTTTTTCCTTCGATGATTTTAAATATATCACCGAAATGAACAACAAAGCCGACGCTCTTGCCAACAAGGGAATTGATGCCGTTAGAGATTCTTTGTGATTCGGTTGACTGCTTCTGCGGCCGTTTTGATCTGAGATTTCGTATTGAAAGGGCCCACACTGAGCCGAACAGCTCCCGTCTCCCAGGTTCCGATGGTCTTGTGCGCCAGACCCGCACAATGAAAGCCTGCTCTGCCGGCTATTCCATAGGACTCGCTGAGCTCATCAGCCACCTGCTCGCAACTTTTTCCTCTCACATTAAAGGTAACGATTCCTGCCTTTTTTCCGCAGTCCTCCACGCCATAGACCGTAACACCGCTCATATTTCTCAGGGACTCATCAAGCATTCTTGTAAGCTCCTCCTCATAATCATGGATTGCTTTTACACCGATGTTGAGCAGCAGCTCCACTGAAGTCCCCAGACCTACTATTCCCGGTGCATTGACCGTTCCCGCTTCATACCCTTCAGGCATTTCCTTCGGCTGCTTTCTTTCCTTAGAGGAAGTCCCCGTGCCGCCAAGCAAAAGAGGTTCCAGCTCTATCCCGTCTCTCACATATAAAAACCCTGTACCCATCGGACCCAATAGGCCCTTATGTCCGGGGAGTGCCAAAAGGTCAATATTCATCTCCCCCACGTTGATGGGTATACATCCGCCCGACTGCGCGCCGTCTACCATGAATAACAGGTTGTTTCTATGTGCCAGCTCGCCGATTTCCCCAATGGGCATGATGGTTCCTGTCACGTTCGATGCATGTGTGCAAACAATCAGACGGGTATTTTCTTTTATGGAAGCCTTCATGTCCCGTAAATTTACTGCTCCCGTCCTGTCACACTTTATAATCGTGTGCTCTATGCCTTTAGCCTCCAGCATCTTCAAAGGCCTAAGCACAGAGTTATGCTCCATAGAGGTGGTGATCACATGATCACCTGCCTTGAGCAGCCCCTGAATCCCCTGATTCAGAGCTCCCGTTGTATTGATCGCGAAAATAATTCTTCCCGGATTCGTAATATTAAATAATTTAGCCAGGCTTTTTCTCGTTTTATAGACCTCTTCCCCGGTCCTCATGGACATGTAATGTCCTGAACGTCCCGGATTACCGCAGTATTCAGCCATGCATTTGTACATGCTGTCCATCATGGCTTTCGGTTTAGGAAAAGATGTCGCACCATTATCTAAATAAATCATATATTCTCTCCATACAAAATCTAATTTGTTTTAGAGAGCAAAGGGCTCCCTATATGTAATATATGTTTTTTGTTCCCATTATGTTCCTTAAAGAATGATTTTAAAGCTAAAATCCTGTCATTTTTTACTGCCTTTTTAGAGGATCACCGGTACGGCGGCATATTGACAAGCTTAAAAATGTTTGGTATATTAGGTGCATAGACATAAAAATATATGCTTTAAAAGTTTTATAGGGTTCCGTAGTTTTGAAAGCAAAAACTAGTCTGGTCCAAGATAAAACGTACAGTTTGACTGTATACACGGAAGGATAAAAGCCTGGGAGATATTTTATATATCACTTCTGGCTTTTTTATTTTGTTGAAATACTCAACCACAGAAAGGAATGAAATTTATGCAATGGTTATTTTTAGGTACAGCCGGACTCTTTGAAGTATGCTGGGCCGTCAGTTTAAAGTATTCGCATGGTTTTACCAAACTCCTGCCCAGTGTGGTAACGGTAATAGGAATGATACTGAGTTTTTATTTTTTGTCACTGGCTTTAAAAACCCTTCCTTTAGGAACCTCCTATGCCATCTGGACCGGCATCGGCACTGTCGGCACTGTAATTTTAGGAATACTGTTCTTTAAGGAACCAGCAGATTTAATGCGGTTAATTTGCATTGGCTTTATCGTAACCGGAATCATCGGATTAAAATTAGTGTCCTCTCATTGATATTATTTACGAGCCGTCTTTTTTCGCTTTAATTGATTTAAAAACTCTTTATCCTCTTTAGGCACTCGATAAGACTCTCTGATTTTTTGAATGGCTTTGTTATATGTAAAATCATCCAATCCATTTTTTCCCTTTACAAAGAAAGCTCTCGTCATGTCAGGGAACTTTACAAAGCACACAGATATTGCCCAAGCAACAGCCATTTTTACATAGTATCCTTCATGGTCGATCTGTTCTAAAAGGATTAAATCGGTTTCAATATGCTCTTCATCTATGAAATAGTCCATCAGCATAACAACGCCAAAACGGATATAAAATTCTTGTGAATTTTTTAAATAGAGCTGAATAAACGACCAGATTTTTTCCGGCTCCTTTTTAGTAAATTTCAGTCCGGCACAGAAAGAATCGCAGACGGCCCAGTTATCAATTTTGGGGATAAACGCCTCTATATATTTTAATCGTTCTTCTGTGGACACCCTTATACAGCCTATGGTCAACCCTTGAAGCAGAATTTCTTCATAATAAATTTCCTCTGCCGGCGCATTGCTCAGCTCTCTGAAATATTCGTCATACCCCTCTCCGGATAACTGTTTTGCCAACGCCTTCATCGGAGCCATTCTTACACCGATAGCATTTTTTACGCCGGGAATAAGCTTATCATTAAATTTTTTATAATTTTCTTCTGCCTGCTGCTCCAGCAATGCTCTAACCTCTGCACGCTTCATCTCATCCCTCTTTCTTTTCGTTTCACCATTTTAAGCTGCAACATATCTATATTTTCCAGTTTCTATCCATCAGCTTCGCCTTCTGCGGACACATTTCCTGACAGCAATAGCACCTTATGCACAACGAATAATCATACTTCGGATACTCCCTCAGCTCCAGCGCCTTCTTTTCCAGCGGGCAGCTGTTTACGCAAATCCCACACTTTACGCACTTTTCTTTCAAGATATACGGCTTCTTCTGCAAAAGCGGCTGTATAGGTTGTAATAATCGGATCTGGGTCTTTTTGTCCGTTCCTCTATACACGTCATATTTCTTATTTCCATAGGTTTCTGCCGCTTCCTCGATTGTCCGCTCTCCGTCCGCCGTAAGAATTTCTATTTCTTCCGCCTTCATGGTTCCTACGCCGTATTCATAGCCGTATCTGTTTGTGGGAACCAGCTCCGGCTTCAGATTGATGAGATAACAAAAAACAGTATCCAATGCAATCGGATCCGTTGACATTAAAATCACATTCATTTTAATGGGCGTTCCCGACTGAGGGCCGTTTCCTTCCATGGCGAGGATACCATCCATAATGTGCAGTCTAGGTCTTAGGAAATTATTCAGATCTGCAATCATTTCGGCAAAGCTGTCCGCATCCGTATATTTTGCATGAAAGGCTCCTTTATTCAGTCCATAGACTGCCCCAAAAATATTTTTTGCTGCGCCCGTAATCCGCTCCAGCTGATGCGTTTTCATTTTGCATAGGTTTATAATGCCGTCACATTCCAAAATTCCGTTGCTTATCATGAACTGCTTTTCTTTTTTACCCTCATCAAAGGAAACCTGCGTCCCTTTACTGAAATCCGCAGGAAGAATACCCGCTTCCTCCGCAGGGGCCTTTATGCCGCATTCTGCCGCCACTTTAGATGCTCCTATGGGGTTGCCCGGCGAATCTCCATAATACAAGTTGTTATATCCGTGCTCCTTTAAATATTTCCCCACAGCTTTAAATACGGCAGGATGGGTGGTCACCGCCTTTTCCGGAGAAGCCTTTCCTAATAAATTCGGTTTTAAAAGAATCTTCTCTTCCCGCTCAAAAAAAGCCTCTGCTCCGCCCAGCAAATCCATCCCCTCTTTGATTGCCTGATCTACGTGCTTTTCTCCATAGTCCTTACAGACCAAAAGTGCTACTTTACTTTTTTCCATCATTCCATCTTCCCATCTTTTACGCCTATCCCCTCTATCTCCAGCAATTTTACTTTTTTGTCTATTCCACCGCCATATCCGACCAACCTTCCGTCTGCACCGATCACTCTGTGACAAGGAATAAAAACGGGAATAGGATTTCTGTTGTTGGCCAGCCCCACTGCTCTGGCTCCTTTCGGGCAGCCTATTTGCTTCGCAATTTCTCCGTAGCTGACCGTTTGTCCATACGGAATGGTTTGAAGAGCTTTCCAGTCCTTTTTTTGAAATGCAGTCCCGGCTGGATTGAGCGGCAGATCAAATTCTCTTCGCCTTCCTGTCAGATATTCATGGAGCTGTACCGCGGCTTTCTTTAAGAGCTCCGTCTCTTCTTCCGCTATGCTCTCTTTCAAATGCTTCTTATTCTTTATTTCCGGGCTCTCGAAAATCAAATCTGTAATCTCATGGTTTTCTTCTGCTATACCTATTTTGCCTAACAACGTGCTATAATACCAAATTTTTTTCATCTACCGGATCCTTTCTAACTTTCCTCCGCACTTACATCTGTAGTGGGAAGGATGCTTCACCACATTGGACATCCTTGTTCTTGAAATTCGAACTCCGCAGTTCTTACAGACTAAAACATAATTTTCCTTCTGGGGCCGTTTCCTTAAGGCCGTTTCCTCTTTAATCCCCAGGCCTTCCGCCGTTTCTGTCCGTTTTATATGGTAGCCGTATCTTTCGTTCATTCTGCCTGCATAGGCTTTCCACAAGGCTCCATGGTTATCACAGCCGGGGCATGTATGCAGTACTTCGTGTGCCAGTGTTTGCTTTATCACTTTTTCTTCGCAGTCCAGCAATCTGTACGACAATTCAATCTCAAAGGTTTCTCTGGATCCCTTCCTTATTTTTTTACAGCATCCAAATCGGCTTCTGGCCCTTCGATTAATCGTAATATCATTTTTGATTTGATCTGAAACTGGTATTTTTAAATCTCTTGCTTCTTCTAAGACCTTCTCGTAAAGATCATTTATATATTCCATATTTTTGTCCTTAATATTTTAAAAGCCAAAAGTGCCTTTCCACTCTTGGCTTTATTCTTCTTCCTTAAATGAATAAGGTAAAAATTCAATTATTTCTTCTTCCGAATATCCAAGACTTTTCATCTGCTTTATAAAGCCTTCCGTAACGTTTCTGGCTTCCTTATATCGAATGCTCTCAATAAGAAGCTTGTTCGTCGTTACAAATCTGCCGGCGGTTCTTTCCGCATGCAGCAGCTCTTCTCTCTCCAGTTCGGATAATGCCTTTTGCATGGTATTCGGGTTCACGCTGAATCGTGCTGCAAGGTCTCTTACCGAATCTACTTTTGCCCCCGGTGTCAATGACCCGGAAATAATATCGTGTTTTATTCGCTCCATCAACTGTAAATAAATGGGTATACTCTCATTAAACTGTGCTTCTGCTATGTCTGCCAAAATTCCACCTCTCTCTATGCTGTTCCCACGTTCTCTGTTCTCTTAGGCTCTGAAAAAAGGCTTACTAATTCATCCGGATGAATACCTAACTGCTCTAAGCTTGAAAGAAATTCTTCTGTTATTTTTCTTGCTTCCTTACAGCGGACGCTTTTTATAAGAAGCCTATTGTCTGTAACATACTTTCCGGCAGTTCTCCTGGATTTTACCAGACCTTCTTCTTCTAAATTAGCTAATGCCCTCTGGACTGTGTTTGGATTGACATGATACTTTCCGGATAATTCTTTAATAGAAGCCATTTTCTGATCGGGTTCTAATACTCCTGAGACAATTTCCTGCCTTATCGTCTGCATTATTTTTATATAAGTCGGTATAGTTGTTTCCAAATCTAGTTACCTCCTAATCCCTGTTTCATACTCCCACTCACCCATTTTTGATTGTACCGTGCCTATAATACAATAATACAGATTCATTTATTTGTCAATCCTCTGAAACAATAATTTGTAAGTTCTTGTAAATTATATGCCTCATTGTGTTGTTCATATAATACAGTAATACTTAACTTGTTTGCTCTTAAGTTCTATTATATGTAAAATATGTAAATTTATACTGTGTTCTTGTATTATTTAAATGATACAGCCAATTCTCTATATTTTACCATATATCCTGTATTTTTCAACATATTATATTTACATTGTGGATTAAAATATACTCTTTACTTTAAAAATCAATAAATTTTTTAAAATTTTATATCGCTTAAAAATTTACAGTTTTTAATAGTTCATCTGAAATACAGCTTTTAAAATCGTTGATTTAAGCGTTTTTTTCTTAAAAAATATGTTTTTTACCGAGTACCTTCCACAGCCTCTCGTTTTTCTTCGACTTTTTTAGTTCATTTTCTTCTTATTGTATGATTGTTTTAATACAGTTTGTGGTATTTTTTCGACATCATTAAAATATTCGTAGATTTTTTTGTACTATTGTATGGTGTCTGTGATACAGTTTCTGCTTTTAAGTGTTTCACATATTCCTGTAAATTTCAACGTTTTTGGCTTAAATAAATTGGTTCTATATTTGCTTTTACTTAATTTAATTTATTTTTTAAGATTTTCTCCTCTGCGACATTTTTTTCTTTACAGGAGTATTTAGAGAAACTTAAATGTATGAAAGAAGCTAAAAATAGCCATTTTAAGGCCTACTTACATAATTTGTAATTTATTTAAAGGCCCTTTCTTTTAAATTTTACAGAATTTCTATTATATAAGAACGTCTTGACCTGAGATTTCTACTATTTTTCATAAAATTTATCTAGTAATTGTATGTTATATATAATACAATTATACAAAGTACTTCTTTTTATTCCTCCGAAATTTTTTAGCCTTTTAAAGTAAAATTCGGCTGATTTCTTTGATTTTTTGACTCCTTTTCCATAGATTTTTATTAAAATTCTTTGTTTTTGTTCTATTCTATTGTATTAAATAAATAATACAATATTTTATTTTTACGATTCTTCTATCCCATGGTTTTCTGGGATTTACTAAAAATTATTGTTTCTTCTTCCCGGACTTAACTTCTAAAAATTACTCCAATCTCTGTGATAATACTCTTGATTTTTACTCTTGCTTCAAATTTATGGATTTTTATACGTTTTTTTGAATCTATTAATTTGGAACTTTACCCTAAGAATTCAGCTCGACGTGAAACAGCTTTAAATTTTGTTTGGGCAATAACTTTTTCATATTTCCCGCCTGATATTCCTTTACTATTTTTTAGCAGAGGATTTTAACAGAAAATATAATTTCGAATAAATTTAAAGATTTTTATTTTAATTTAGAATTTTAAAAAGGTATTTTGAAAAAATTAGATTGGAAAATATATTTTTTCATAGAAATATAAACAAGGCTTAAATTTGCGTTTTAAGCGAATTTAAGCCTTGTTTGATGTATTGGTATTACATATGATTTTTACCTGCCCTACTCCTTCATTTTAGAGGCGTATTTTTTATTCATACCGCAAGGCCTCGATTGGATCCAATCTGGCTGCCTTTCTTGCCGGGAAGATTCCAAAGAAAATTCCCACAAAAGCAGAAAAGGCGACGGCTACCAGAATCGCCATAGGATTTATGACAACACCGATGCCAGCTATAGTCATTCCTATGGCGGCAATACCGACTCCGATTCCAATCCCGATCAATCCGCCTATAATAGAAAGAATCATAGCTTCTATCAGAAATTGTGTCAAAATATCTTTCGTTTGTGCTCCCAGAGATTTGCGTATTCCTATTTCTCTGGTTCTTTCCGTTACGGACACCAGCATGATATTCATGATCCCTATGCCGCCTACTAAAAGGGATATGGCCGCAATCGCACCGATGGCGATGGATAAGATGCCCAAAATATTGTTGATGGTTCCCAATTGAGATTCTGCTGTCTCAGATTTATAAAGACCCTCCGGAACCTTTTTAATTTTTGTCAGATAGTTTTTAAAATCCTCGGCTTGTTTACTTTGATCCAATTCTTCATTGGCATAGATATCGATGATGGATGAGCCCTCATCTTCTCCAATGGCGATGGTATACGGTATATAACCAGAATAGCTTCCCGAGCTGTCCAAACCGGAAAAGACGGACTTCTCCTGTTCATAAACACCTACTACCGTCAGGTCTACATTGTCGCCCCTTATGGTCACGGGAATCGTCTTTCCTACTATATTTTTTTTATTAAAGAAAAATTGGGCGGCTTTGTCGTCAATGACGATCACACCTTTTTTTCCTGCCACATCACTCTTGTTGATGTTTCTTCCATAGATTAATTTATTTTTTATATCGAACTTAAAATAATCTGCATCGATGCCGCTCATCTCAAATTTTCCCTTGAGCCTGCCGATTTTTGTTTCACTGCTGGCTGATGCGTAGAGAACTGCATATTTTACTTCATCCGGAAACCGTGCTTTCAGCGCTTCCAGATCGTCCCGATAGAATAGATCTTTTTCTTCTACGCCGTCCTCTGTCATTTCCCAGTTCAGCATAACGTACATATTCGCATTAAAGCCTTCAAATTCTTTGGTGACAGCACCTTTAGCGCTGTCTCCTATAGAGGTAATGGCAATAACAGAACTGATGCCGATAATAATCCCCAGCATGGTCAAAAAGGAACGCATTTTATTGACTTTAATGGCCGACAATGCAAGCTTTATATTTTCAATCAGCAGCATGTTCCCACCTCCTCTTCGGCTTTAGGAGCATCCGTTAATTTCTTCTGTGTTTTGGTTTCCTCTCCGTTCCTGGTCAATTGGTCGCTTATGATCTGGCCGTCCTTAAAGGTTATCACCCGGTCTGTAAATTCAGCTATATCAGGCTCGTGGGTCACTATAATAACCGTATTGCCATTTTTTCTGTTCAATTCGGTGAAAAGCTCCATGATCTCTACAGAAGAGCGGGAATCCAAATTTCCTGTTGGTTCATCCGCCAATATAATCGGCGGTTCATTGGCCAGTGCTCTGGCTATAGCCACACGCTGCCGCTGTCCTCCCGACAGTTCATTTGGCATATGCTCGGCTCTGGTTCCAAGGCCCACATTTTCCAGCAGCTCAAAGGCTCTTTTTTTTCTGGCTCCGGCTCCCATTTTTGCGTATATCATAGGAAGCTCCACATTTTTAAGGGCACTGGTCCTCGAAATAAGGTTAAAGGACTGAAAAACGAATCCAATTTTCTTATTTCTTATGTACGACAGCTCCTTGTCATTTTTATCGCTGATTGAAATACCCTCCAGCAGATATTCTCCGCTGGTCGGTCTGTCCAGACAGCCCAGAATATTCATCAGTGTAGACTTCCCTGATCCGGAGGTTCCCATAATAGCCACGAACTCCCCCTTGCATATGGTCAGATCAATACCTTTTAATGCTTGAACTTCTATGCTTCCATTTTTATAAGTTTTCGTTAAATTACATATGTTGATTACTTCACTGTTCATTTTGATCCCTGCTTTCCCTACATCTTGCTTGGATCAGAAATAGTGACAGCCATGCCGTTCTTCAGATCGTAAGTAGGCGATAGAACAACCTGATCTCCTATTTTTATTTGATCTGTAATAATTTCCGTGTCAAAATCTCCTTCTATTCCGGTCTGTACTTTTATCTTCTTTAGCTTGTTATTTTTAATAACAAATACATATTTCATTCCATTGTTAGCATCTTCAAAAATAGCATCTACAGGAACAGCCAGCGCATTTTCTTTTTCATGAATCAAAATTTCTGCCTTCGCGCTGACTCCGGCAATTAATTTTCCGTTACTGTTATTAATATCAATGTCTACAGGAATTACTTTTTCACTGGAGCTGTTTTGCCCGCTGCCGTCCTTGCTTTCTCCTGATGGAGCGATCTTGGATACGATACCGGTGGCCGTGCCGTTTCCAAGCACGTCAGCAGTAATGGTAACTTTTTGTCCTTCTTTGATTTTGCTTATGTCATATTCACTGATTTTTACTTTTAGCTGCAGGTGGTTTAGATCTTCAATCACAAACATGGATTTATTGTCCGTCGTATCGTTTGCATTACTCCCTACGGTAACATTTACTCTAGTGACAGTTCCCGCTATAGGACTCGTAATCCTTACCTTATCAAAATCATAAGTACCTAGAGAAAGCACTTCTGATTCATAGGCTGCTTTGGTCTCTAAATAGTCATTTTCTGCTAAAGCTCCCTGCTCATACAGAAGCTTTGCATCTTCATATTTTCTCTTAGCTTCCGCCGCAGCTATCTGCGCTTTGGCATATTGCTCGTTCAAGTCTCCGCTGTCCAGCGAAGCTAACAGCTGTCCTTTTTTTACCCGATCGCCCTCTTCTACATATACAGCCTTGACTTCCGCTGTCTGAGTGGACTGGATCTCAGCTTTTTCTGAGCCTTCCACATTTCCTTTTATGGAAACAATTTCTTTCAGCGTGGTCTGCTCTGCCTTTCCGGCTGTGACCGGATATCCCGCAGGCTCTGATTTTCCCAGCTTCTGTGTTAAGGCACAAGCAACAGCAACAATCACAAATATTACCACAGGAATAATGATCCACTTTTTCTTAAACTTTTTAGCTATATCTTTTGACATATATAATTCCCCCTCTTGAGATCCACACATCCGTCATATGGCTCACGTCCTCTCAGAAAATTCGGCAGCGCCGATTCTAACCACTGCGTTCATTATACCATGCAAGCTGCGTCGACGCAGGATGCAATGAACGCTTCTTTGCGGCAACGCCGTTTTCAATCACTGCGTTCATTATACCCTAAAATTTTCCCAAAATTTATTAATTCTTTCTTAACAATCCTAATATTTCAATCAATTCTTTTTATATCGTTTATTTAAAGTATACGATTTCTATACGTTTTTTTATATTTTTACACTGCAAAACTCCTTGTAATAACTTATCAAAATTTGTAGAAAAATTTTCAGAAAATACTTGCAATTATAAAATTACATGCTATAATGAAACCATAAAAGAGAAAGATACTAAAGCTAATATAGAGATTTAATTATTGTTATCACTATGAAGCACAGGTATCCTTTAGAAAGGGGTGAGTCCACCAGAAATGCAAATTGAACAGAGATAGCACCGTTTACATTGCAGTCTTTAAAAAGTTGTAAACGGTGCTATCTTTGTCTTTTTTGTTCATTTAGCTGCTTTTTATTGTCTGATTAAAAGGTCTTATTATAAATAGATATTATAGGTTCATACTCTTTCCCCCTGTTACTAAAAATAGTATGACTGCATTACACAATACAGATATAGGCAGTAATATTTTAAATTTGGTTTTTTTGGTCTTATGCCGAAAAAACTGAGATCCTATCATGCTTCCAACTCCTCCCATTAGAAAAGCTATGGACAAAAGAGTTGCTTCACTTATTCTCCACTTATTATTTTGCGCTTTATATTTATCAATCCCCATAACTGCAAATGCGACTACATTCCAAATTATATATACTACTATTGTGTACTTCATATCCTCTTCCTGCCCTTCATACCCTTCCTAACTTCTTATTGTTTTTCTTACTAAATAATTTTTTGTTTCATCTAAATGTTTCACGTGAAACGTTTTCTTTTCACCTGCTGCCTTCGCTTACTATGACCAATGTTCCCTATACATAATAAATCGCATTTACAGGTTGTAAATGCGATAAATAAATAAATATATTTTATCTTGCGTTTCTTAGAAAGTCGATTAATCTCTCCAAGTCTTCTCTATTATAATACTCGATTTCAATTTTTCCTTTGTTCCCTGAATGCTTTAAGCAGACTTTCGTGCCCAGCACTTCTTTTAACTCTTCTTCCACTTTTAAAACATCCGGAGACTTCATTCTTTTTTCACTTTGCTTTTTAGTTCTAGGCTCTCCTATACTTTTCGCCAGGCTTTCGACTTCTCTTACAGACAAGCCCTGTTCTACTGCCTTATCTGCCACAGTTACCTGCATGGTTTCATCTTCTATTCCCGCAATAGCTCTAGCATGGCCGTTTGTAAGCTTACCTTCCTGTACATATGCTCTTACTTCAAAAGGCAGCTTTAAAAGTCTTAAAGCATTTGTTATATAAGGCCGGCTCTTTCCAACATTCTTTGAAACCTGTTCTTGACTTAATCCAAATCGTTCAATCATCTGTTGTAAGGCTTCTGCCTCTTCTATCGGATTCAAGTCTTCTCTTTGCATGTTTTCTATGATGGAAATAACCATATTTTCTTCCTCGGTCAATTCCTTAAGAATGCATGGAACCTTTTTTAGGTTTGCTTTTCTAGCTGCACGCCATCTTCTTTCTCCTGCTACTATTTCATAACCTATTTCTGATTTTCTCAAAACAATAGGTTGTATCACTCCATAAGTCTCTATAGAAGTTGCCAATTCATCGATCTTTTCATCATCGAATCGCTTTCTCGGCTGATTCGCATTCGGTTTAATTTCATTGATATCTAAATACAAAATGGAATTCTTATTTACAGAGTCTAAATTTTCTGCATTTCCTTCATTTTTATTAGAAACCTCTGATGCGTTGATTTCTACCGCGCTAAAAAGTTCTTCTAATCCTCTGCCCAGACCTCTATTTTTCGGTGCTGCCATTATTCTTCTGCCTCCAAATCTAAAAATTCTTCAGCAAATTCGTGATAAGCCGCAGCTCCTGCTGATTTTGGATCGTATTCTGTGATAGGCATGCCATAACTCGGTGCTTCTGCTAATCGCACATTTCTCGGTATAACAGTAGTATAAACCTTCTCTCTGAAATATTT
The DNA here is from genome assembly GCF_004103735.1 of Aminipila luticellarii. Lineage (NCBI taxonomy): Bacteria > Bacillati > Bacillota > Clostridia > Peptostreptococcales > Anaerovoracaceae > Aminipila > Aminipila luticellarii. Next base: position 2,742,255 of record NZ_CP035281.1, read on the forward strand.
CTTTACTTCTTCTACTACTTGAATGGACAGATTTGTTCGTCCATCAAACATACTCAAAATAACACCTTGAATTTGCAGATCAGGATTCAGGCTTTTCTTTACCAGTTCAATAGTACTCATAAGCTGACTGACACCTTCCAAAGCATAAAATTCACATTGAATTGGTATCAAAACACTATCCACTGCTGTAAGCGAATTAATCGTTAAAAGGCCTAGTGAAGGCGGGCAATCTATAAATATGTAATCATAATTAGATTTAATTTTATCAATCGCCTTCTTTAATCGCTTTTCCCTTCCCTCTAGCTGCACCAGCTCAATTTCAGCGCCTGCAAGCTGGACACTGGCCGGAATGATGTCCATATTCTCCACACTGGTATGCATAATCGCCTCTTCTGGTGCAATTGTATCATCCACCAAGATCTCATAAGTCGTTCTAGTTAATCCTTTTTTGGATATTCCTACGCCGCTGGTTGTGTTTCCCTGCGGATCTATATCAAGAATAAGTATTCTCTTACCTTTTAGTGCTAAACAAGCTGCCAAATTTATGTTTGTAGTGGTCTTACCTACACCGCCCTTTTGGTTAAAAATTGCTATTGTCTTTCCCAAAACATTTCTCCTTTTTTTACTTTTATATAGTTAATATAATATCATCAAATGAGTTCATTGACTAAGAATAATGATTTTATAACCTAAATAATATTATATTATACAATGCTATATTTAACCACTACTTTTTACAGAATATCCTCATTTTCACAAAAAAACATAGAAATGTTTCACGTGAAACATTTCTATTTACATTTTTTGTAATTTTTAACCTACTTTATCGCATGCATTTTTTTTAGGAATCAATATCTTTATTTCAAACATATCTCCCAAGTCCTGTTGATAATATTTCGCATTCGCTTCTGCATCTTTTATTTGATCAAATGCCTTTCGTATAGAATTAATATAGATTTTATAATTTATGTATCGAAGCTTATGTGCTTTTCTCATTTCCTCTTGCTTTTTACTCAATATATCCTCTATCAACCTCTCTGTTTGCTTCACATTTAAGTTGTTGGCTATAATTCGTTCAAGTACCTTTTTTCTCAAATTCTCATCATCTAGCTTTAAAAGTGCTCTGGCATGACGTTCTGTCAGTTGATTGCTCATAAGCGTTTCTTGAATATCCTCCGGCAAAGTAAGCAGTCTGATTTTATTTGAGATCGTGGATTGTTGCTTTCCCACACGCTTTGATATTTCTATTTGAGACAGGCCGAAGTCTTCCATTAGTCTTTTATAAGCAATGGCCTCCTCCAGATAGCTTAAGTTTTCCCGCTGGACATTTTCCACTAAAGCAATTAGAGCCACATCCTTTAGATCAGCCTCTTTGACAATCGCCGGTATTTTGGACAGACCTGCCAGCTTGGATGCTCTGAGCCGTCTTTCTCCCGCAATTAAAAAATATTCCCCCTCTTTACTCCTACTGACTATGATTGGCTGCAGCACACCATACTCTCTAATGGAGTCCGCCAATTCCAAAAGTTCTTCCTCGTTAAAGACTTTTCTGGGCTGGTCCGGATTTAAATTTACTAAGTCAACAGAAACCTCAATATTTTTTTTATTAAACATAAAATCATCCTCCCGATAATAAAACAACAGAAGCATATATTGTTCTATCTTTAATAGTATCAGAAGCCTGTCCAATTAAAAGACCCATATGATAAACAAAAAACCACCGAAATCGCTATTTCAGTGGTTCTTTCGATGGGGTTCCCGCTTTTCTTGGATATTTTGCGGGCGTACCCCCTATTTTTTCTATAACAATGATATGATGATCCAGATCATATTCTGAAAGAGGTACTTGCTCTTCCCTTAAAAACTTTCCGCCCAAAAGTCCTATAGCACTTTGAGCCTCTTTAATTTCTTCATCTGCTTTTATTCCTTTATAGGCTAAGAAGCTTCCGCCTTTTTTAATAAATGGAATGCAATATTCAGATAAGGTGGAAAGGTTCGCTACAGCTCTGGATACACAGAGGTCATAAGCTTCTCTGTGCTCCTTGGCATGAGCCAGATCTTCTGCCCTTCCGTGCAAAGTCTTTACATTTTTTATTTCCAGCTTACAAGCTAAATCGTCTATTACTTTTAAACGTTTTTGTAGAGAATCCATTAAAATAAACTGTTTTTCCGGAAATAAAAGTGCCAGGGGAATACCGGGAAAACCGCCGCCGGTTCCCACATCGATAATGGTCTTTGCTTTCTTTAATTCAGGAAAGGAATAGCAGATGACCGAATCAATGTAATGTTTCTTTATAAATTCTTCTTCCTCCGTTATGGCTGTCAAATTTATTTTTTCATTCCACTCCAGAATCATTTCCATATACTGCCGAAATTTATTGAGGACAGTATAATCATTAGAAATGCCTAATTCGCTAAAAGCATTTTGTAAGGTTTCTATCGGCATTAGTTTTTTTACTCCTTCTCATTTTTTCAAAATATACCAGCAATACGTTTATATCAGCCGGTGAAACACCGGAAATCCTTGAGGCCTGTCCTACGGACACAGGCTGAAATTGATTTAATTTTTGAATGGCTTCTAATCTCATCCCTTCAATCTTCGTATAATCAAAGCCCTGCTTCAGCTTTTTGTCTTCCAGCTTTTTAAACCGTTCAATCTGCTGAAGCTGCTTTGCTATATATCCGGTATATTTTACCTGCACCTCCACTTGTGTAATGGAATGCATGGATAAAGAATTTTCTCTGTTTTTGTCCAATGGAGCCAACAACGCATAAGTAATTTCCGGTCTCTTTAAAAGCTCAGAAAGAGAAATCCCGCTTTTCAAAGGCGAGCTTCCCAGACTAACAAGGTAAGCATTAATCTCTTCCGTCGGCGTTACTATGACATGTTCCAGCCTCTCCATTTCCGCTGCCGCTTCATTTTTTGTTTTCAGAAATCGATCATACCGCTCCTGTGTAACCAAGCCGATTCTATGACCCTTTTCTGTCAAGCGCAAATCTGCGTTATCCTGCCTTAAAACAAGTCGGTACTCTGCTCTGGAAGTCATAATACGATAGGGCTCATTGGTGCCTTTTGTTACAAGATCATCAATCAATACACCGATATATGCTTCTGATCTGTCTAAAACAAAAGGCTCTTTTTCATCAACCCGGAGGGCTGCATTGATTCCTGCCATCAATCCCTGCGCCGCTGCTTCTTCATAACCGGAACTGCCGTTAAACTGACCCGCACAGAAGAGATTTTCAATTTGCCTATTTTCAAGATTAGTTTTCAGGTAAAGCGGATCGATGCAATCATATTCTATGGCATAGGCGGGCCTTGTAATTTTCAGGTTTTCAAGTCCGGGAATGGTTTTATAAAAAGCTTCCTGCACATCCTCAGGCAAACTGCTGGACATACCCTGAATATACATTTCTTCTGTATTAAGCCCCTCCGGTTCTATAAACAACTGATGTCTCTGCTTATCGCTGAATCGGTTTACTTTATCCTCTATAGAAGGACAATATCTCGGTCCTACCCCTTCAATTTGTCCGCCAAAGAGAGCAGATCTTGAAAAATTATTTCGTATGATTTCATGTGTTTCAGCATTTGTATAGGTCAGCCAACAGGAAATCTGCTCTTTATCCAGTTCATCGTTCATAAAAGAAAATGGAACGATTTTTTCATCCCCGTGCTGTTCCTGCATCTTGGCATAATCTAAACTGTCGGCAAGGGCTCTGGCCGGAGTGCCTGTTTTGAACCGGCGAAGCTCCATTCCATGTTTTCTAAGGTTATCCGCCAGCTCCATAGAAGGCGCAAGGCCATTGGGTCCACTGCTGAAAGACCATTCTCCTATAAAAATTTTACCTCTCAAAAAGGTTCCCGTCGCCAGCACCACAGCTTTCGCCCTATACGCCGCACCGGTTCGAAGAATAACGCCGCAAACTTTTCCATCCTCCACAAAGAGATCCACCACCTCACCCTGCTTTAGATCCAGATTTTTCTGCCTTTCCATCGTTTTCTTCATTTCCTCATGATACTGGTGCTTATCTGCCTGTGCCCGAAGAGAATGAACCGCAGGTCCCTTAGCCGTATTTAACATTTTACTTTGAATAAATGTCTTGTCGATATTGAGTCCCATTTCTCCGCCAAGAGCGTCTATTTCCCGTACCAAATGCCCTTTCCCCGTACCTCCTATAGAAGGGTTGCAGGGCATCATAGCCACAGCTTCCAAATTGATGGAGAAAACCAGTGTTTTTTTCCCCATCCGAGCTGAGGCCAGTGCCGCTTCACATCCCGCATGTCCCGCTCCGATTACAATCACGTCATATTCGCCCATCATATAATAATTCATACTATTATTCACCTACTTATTTATTTTCCAAGACAAAACCTTGAAAATACTTCATCAATTACACTTTCGCTGACGGTCTCTCCAATGATTTCCCCAAGAAGCTCAAAGCTTCTCTTTACATCAATTTCAATAAATTCAAGAGCCTCTCCTAAACGTACCATATGAATGGCGTCCTCTAAAGCACTCTTGGCTGAAACCAAAAGATTAGCATGACGAACATTTGTTATAAAAGTGCTTCCGCTCTGCTTCACTTCTCCATTAAAGACCAGCTCTTCCATTTTATCTTCAATTTCATCAATACCTTGTCCGTTTTTCACAGACGTGTGTATGAAAGAAGCCTTTGGCATTTCCTCCAGAAGCTTCTTTTCATCCACAACCTGTCCTAAATCCATCTTATTGATGAGCACTATAGTTCTTCGTGCTCCTATGACTTCTATTATTTCTTGATCCTCTATGGAAAGCGGCTGGCTTCCATCCAAAATAAGCAAAACTAAATCAGCTTCGTTAAAGGATTCCTTGCTCTTTTCAATACCGATTTTTTCAACCTGATCTTCTGTATGATGAATACCTGCCGTATCGATCAGTTTCACCGGAATACTTTTGATTGTAATATCTTCGACTATGGTATCTCTGGTAGTTCCCGGAACATCTGTCACAATAGCTCTGTTTTCCCTAAGCAGCGCATTCATCAGAGAAGATTTTCCTACATTTGGTTTGCCGACTATAGCAACCTTAAACCCCTCTTTTATAATCCGCCCAGTATCGGCAGAGTCAATTAATTTTTGGATCATATCGCCTATTTGCAATAAGTTATTTAATAAGGTATCATACGTTATTTCTTCTATATCTTCATCCGGATAATCAATGTTTACGGTTATGTTCACAAGCTCATCCATCAATAAATTTCGAATTTGTTCTATATTCTTAGATAAAGTTCCATCCAACTGACCCAAAGCAACATCAAAGCTTTTATCACTTTTTGCTTTAATCAAATCGATTACAGCTTCCGCCTGTGTTAAATCCAATCTGCCATTTAAAAATGCCCGTTTTGTGAATTCACCCGGATCAGCCATTCTAGCTCCGCTTTTTAGAACAAGCTCTAACACTTTTCTAAGGGAGACAATACTCCCATGACAATTTATTTCCACCACATCTTCTGTGGTATAAGTATAAGGCGCTTTCATATAGACAGCCAATACTTCATCTAAAACTTGATTCGTATTATAATCTATGATATGTCCATATGTTAATCGCCTATTTACTATAGGCTCTCCATTAGTCATACCAACGGAATCGGGTTCAAAAACATTTTTCTGTTCCTTTTGTTTCATATGCTTTCTCATAGGCCGAAAAAACGCATTCAAAACAGACAAAGCTTTCTCTCCGCTTATTCTGATTATTCCTATTCCGCCTTCACCATAAGCAGTAGCAACTGCTGCTATCGTATCTTCCATATTTTGATCCCCATTCACTCCATTTAAAAAAAATAGCCCAATGGGCTATTTTTTATTTCATTTCTATTATAACCCTTCTATAAGGTTCTTCACCCTCACTTCGTGTCGTGATCTTAGGGTTGCCTTGAAGAGTAGCATGAATCACTTTTCTCTCATAAGGATTCATTGGTTCAAGTCTTACACTCTTCTTTGTCCGAACAACTTTGTCTGCCAGCCGATTTGCCAGCTGTTCCAAAGTCTTTTCTCTTTTAGCTCTATAGTTTTCGGCATCAACAACTACTTTCTTATATTTTTCATCTTCTTTATTGACAACAAGACGAGTTAAATACTGAATCGCATCCAAGGTCTGTCCTCTTTTCCCGATAACAGTCCCTGAATCTTTACCGTTGATGTCAAGATATATGCTGTTTTCATTTTCAGCAGCAGTAACTGTGACTTCAATTCCCATCTTTTCAGTTACTTCTTTAAGAAAATCTAAAGCAGGGGAATGTTCAACAGCTACTAAATCATCCGGCCTTTCAATTTTAATACTTTCAAGGCTTTCACTTTTTTTAGCACTTCCGTTTTCTCTTCCTTCTTTGTGCTCCTTCTTTTCTTTTTTTCCAAATTCTTTTTTTGTAAACTCTTTACTTGAGCTACTCTGTACATTTGTTATTGGAGTTTCTTTCACAGCTGTTTTTGCCGACTTTTGTTCAGCCTGAGCAGCTGCCTTCTTTTGAACTCTTACCTTGGCAAGTTTTGAACCTATGCCAAAAAAGCCTTTTGAAGATTCTTCCAATACAATTACATCAACTTCGTCTATCGTAAGTTTTAAATCAAGGAGGGCAAGCCTGATTGCTTCATCTTCGTCTTTCCCCCACTTTTCTGCGTAATCCATATTAATTTCCCTTCAAATATACGCTTTTATTTCTTGCGTTTTTTCTCTGATTCCAACTTCATCTTTTTTCTTAATTTATTAAGCCTAAAGTTGAAAGCAATCTGAACAACGGTACCTATAAACCAGTAAATCGTCAGGCCGGCCGGAAAAGATCTGCCCATCCATACGATCATCACCGGAAACAAATATTTCATCATATTCATCATCGGTGCCATCTGGTTATTCATACCCTGCTGCTGAGACTGTGTTTGAGTATAAGAAATAAAAGTGGTTATACCGGCTGCTATTGGAAGAATCCATAAATCTGGCTGGCTCAAATCCATAATCCAAAAGAAGGACTCATGGATTGCCAATAGCATCGTATCACTCGAAATATAAGACATTGGATTTCTAAGTAAAGCAAAAAGCCCAAATATGATAGGCATTTGAATCAGCATAGGTAAGCATCCGCCCATCGGATTGAACTTTTCCTCTTTATAAAGCTCCATCATCTTTATATTCAGTGTTTCTTTGTCGTTTGCGTATTTTCTTTGCAAAGCCTGTACTTTTGGTTGAATATCGGCCATACCAGCAGTCGATTTAATCTGTGCCGCATAGAGCGGATAAAGGCAACCTTTTACCAATATGGTGAAAATTATTAAAGTGAACCCATAGTTATTTAACAAACTATAAATAAAACTTAATAACCAACCCAGAGGCATTGCAATAAAACCAATAATTGTTTGCATTAATTTCCTCCGCTACTTTAAAGGATCATAGCCACCAGGATGAAACGGATGACATTTCAAAATCCTCTTAATTCCAAGAAAACTGCCTTTTACAACACCATATTTTTCAACTGCCTGAATAAAATATGCTGAGCAAGTCGGATAAAACCGGCAGGTTGGTGGAAATAAAGGTGAAATAAATTTCTGATATACCCTAATAAGTCCTATAACGATTCTTTTCAAATAGAACGCCCTCTCACTTATTTTTTTTGAATTAATCCAGCTCTTTTTACAAGAGAATTCATAGATTTGTAAACCTCATCACATTTTACATCGTTGATAGTATTTCTCGCAATAAAAATAAGATCAAATCCCGTTTGCATATCGGATTCCATTCGTCTAAAACTCTCTTTCATAAGTCGTCTAGCCCTGTTTCTTACTACGCTGTTTCCTACTTTTTTACTTGCTAAAAACCCTAATCGATTGTAATCCAAGTTATTTTTTTTGTAAAATAAGACCACATATCTTCCACCGAAAGAATTTCCTTTTTTATAAATAGCAGAAAAATCTTTTTTTTTGCGTAATACACCTTCTTTAAGCATTACATCACCATACAAGAGTATTCTGATCCATCTTTAAAACAAAAAGACCACAGTCGCGGTCTCTATGCAGATAACTTGTTTCTGCCTCTTGCTCTTCTTCTCTTCAATACATTTCTACCGTTCTTTGTACTCATTCTTTTTCTAAAACCATGTTCTTTTGATCTCTGCCTTTTCTTTGGCTGATACGTCTGTTTCATTTTACACACCTCCTTGCTTCATTCAATAATTATCAGGTTTTACGTACATCTAAATTTCAACGTACATTTCCGATCGCATGTCCTTTACATGCCATATCATTATACAGTCAGTACCCAGCCATGTCAATGTTTTTAACACGTTTACCAATAATAATTAAAATGAAATAAATATTTTTGATCCGTGTTTTTTTATCTAAAATCTATATCTAGTTGTTCGTGTGAAAACTATGCACAATTTTGTCCACTATATGTGGATAAAGTTGAAAGGATTGAAAGTTCAATATAAAAAATTTAACTATTGCCTGTGGATAACTTAATTGTTATTATATATTTAGGAATTATATATTTTCATTTTTTATCTGATTAGTTCTTTTTTACTAATCATTTTATATTTAAGCATAAGGATGTAAACAA